>NZ_CP188191.1:0-3938024 GCF_049949095.1 Acinetobacter sp. KB005
CTGTGAGCACATTTCCACTCACTGTTGCTGCACTATATGTAGGTACTACTGTGTGATTATAATCATCGCGAACCACACTCATGGTGCCTAACAATCCTACACCAACACCGGTATAGACCATAAACGCTCTATACGAACCACTTGCTAAGTCTGTGATAGTCGCACCGAATCCATTACCACCGAGTATTCCGACGTTAATTAATCCGGTACTAGCATCACCTGCAACATTCTGCCACGAACCATCTGGTGCTTGTTTTTGTAAGACTATTTTATAGTCGTTAAGCAAAGACAAACTTAGTAAAGCACCATAGCTAATCGTTGCATCTGAAGTATGTCCAGTGGCAATACTAAAGCTCACACTAGGGGTACCTAGAAGCGATACGTTGAGATTTTCAGTTACACCTATCAATGCTAGATAGGTTGCAGAACCAGCATTAATACCCGTTGTAGTTAATGGAACAATATCAATTGCCACACTATCTACATTGTCATGTGCAGTAATTGTTGGCACAAGAACAAGACCAGCTAGATTAGCACCTGTACCTAAGTTACCTGCAAGGTCAGTATAGGTGTTATTTGCAACACTCAAGCTAGGTGCTGTTGCACTGCCATCTTGGGTGAAGGTCGCTGTCCAGGTCACACCGCCATCTGCTGTGGTTAAGCCAGTAAGCGTACCGCCTGCCAAGGTTACATCTGTTGCATCAAAGCCAGTCACTGCTTCACTGAAGGTGAAGGTTACTGTGGTGCTTTCACCTACAGACAGGTTAAGGTCAGTTGCACTGATCGCAAGCGTCGGTGCAACAATATCTGCCACTAAACCAGCCAATGCCGCGCCAGTACCTAAGTTACCTGCAAGGTCAGTATAGGTATTATTTGCAACACTGATGCTCGGTGCTGTTGCACTGCCATCTTGGGTGAAGGTCGCTGTCCAGGTCAAACCGCCATCTGCTGTGCTCAAGCCAGCTAAAGTACCGCCTGCCAAGGTCACATCTGTTGCATCAAAGCCAGTCACTGCTTCACTGAAGGTGAAGGTTACTGTGGTGCTTTCACCAAGACCAAGATTCAGGTCAGTTGCACTGATCGCAAGCGTTGGTGCCACTACATCTGAAGTCAGGCCAGCCAAGCTTGCGCCTGTACCTAAGTTACCTGCAAGGTCAGTATAGGTGTTATCCGCCACACTGATGCTCGGTGCTGTTGCACTGCCATCTTGGGTGAAGGTCGCTGTCCAGGTCAAACCGCCATCTGCTGTGCTCAACCCAGCTAAAGTACCGCCTGCCAAGGTCACATCTGTTGCATCAAAGCCAGTTACTGCTTCACTGAAGGTGAAGGTTACTGTGGTGCTTTCACCAAGACCAAGATTCAGGTCAGTTGCACTGATCGCAAGCGTTGGTGCCACTACATCTGAAGTCAGGCCAGCCAAGCTTGCGCCTGTACCTAAGTTACCTGCAAGGTCAGTATAGGTATTATCCGCCACACTGATGCTCGGTGCTGTTGCACTGCCATCTTGGGTGAAGGTCGCTGTCCAGGTCAAACCGCCATCTGCTGTGCTCAAGCCAGCTAAAGTACCGCCTGCCAAGGTCACATCTGTTGCATCAAAGCCAGTTACTGCTTCACTGAAGGTGAAGGTTACTGTGGTGCTTTCACCAAGACCAAGATTCAGGTCAGTTGCACTGATCGCAAGCGTCGGTGCCACTACATCTGAAGTCAGGCCAGCCAAGCTTGCGCCTGTACCTAAGTTACCTGCAAGGTCAGTATAGGTGTTATCCGCCACACTGATGCTCGGTGCTGTTGCACTGCCATCTTGGGTGAAGGTCGCTGTCCAGGTCAAACCGCCATCTGCTGTGCTCAAGCCAGCTAAAGTACCGCCTGCCAAGGTCACATCTGTTGCATCAAAGCCAGTGACTGCTTCACTGAAGGTGAAGGTTACTGTGGTGCTTTCACCAAGACCAAGATTCAGGTCAGTTGCACTGATCGCAAGCGTTGGTGCCACTACATCTGAAGTCAGGCCAGCCAAGCTTGCGCCTGTACCTAAGTTACCTGCAAGGTCAGTATAGGTGTTATCCGCCACACTGATGCTCGGTGCTGTTGCACTGCCATCTTGGGTGAAGGTCGCTGTCCAGGTCAAACCGCCATCTGCTGTGCTCAAGCCAGCTAAAGTACCGCCTGCCAAAGTCACATCTGTTGCATCAAAGCCAGTGACTGCTTCACTGAAGGTGAAGGTTACTGTGGTGCTTTCACCAAGACCAAGATTCAGGTCAGTTGCACTGATCGCAAGCGTCGGTGCCACTACATCTGAAGTCAGGCCAGCCAAGCTTGCGCCTGTACCTAAGTTACCTGCAAGGTCAGTATAAGTGTTATCCGCCACACTGATGCTCGGTGCTGTTGCACTGCCATCTTGGGTGAAGGTCGCTGTCCAGGTCAAACCGCCATCTGCTGTGCTCAAGCCAGCTAAAGTACCGCCTGCCAAGGTCACATCTGTTGCATCAAAGCCAGTTACTGCTTCACTGAAGGTGAAGGTTACTGTGGTGCTTTCACCAAGACCAAGATTCAGGTCAGTTGCACTGATCGCAAGCGTTGGTGCTACCACATCTGAAGTCAGGCCAGCCAAGCTTGCGCCTGTACCTAAGTTACCTGCAAGGTCAGTATAAGTGTTATCCGCCACACTGATGCTCGGTGCTGTTGCACTGCCATCTTGGGTGAAGGTCGCTGTCCAGGTCAAACCGCCATCTGCTGTGCTCAAGCCAGCTAAAGTACCGCCTGCCAAGGTCACATCTGTTGCATCAAAGCCAGTCACTGCTTCACTGAAGGTGAAGGTTACTGTGGTGCTTTCACCAAGACCAAGATTCAGGTCAGTTGCACTGATCGCAAGCGTTGGTGCCACTACATCTGAAGTCAGGCCAGCCAAGCTTGCGCCTGTACCTAAGTTACCTGCAAGGTCAGTATAGGTGTTATCCGCCACACTGATGCTCGGTGCTGTTGCACTGCCATCTTGGGTGAAGGTCGCTGTCCAGGTCAAACCGCCATCTGCTGTGCTCAACCCAGCTAAAGTACCGCCTGCCAAGGTCACATCTGTTGCATCAAAGCCAGTTACTGCTTCACTGAAGGTGAAGGTTACTGTGGTGCTTTCACCAAGACCAAGATTCAGGTCAGTTGCACTGATCGCAAGCGTTGGTGCCACTACATCTGAAGTCAGGCCAGCCAAGCTTGCGCCTGTACCTAAGTTACCTGCAAGGTCAGTATAGGTATTATCCGCCACACTGATGCTCGGTGCTGTTGCACTGCCATCTTGGGTGAAGGTCGCTGTCCAGGTCAAACCGCCATCTGCTGTGCTCAAGCCAGCTAAAGTACCGCCTGCCAAGGTCACATCTGTTGCATCAAAGCCAGTTACTGCTTCACTGAAGGTGAAGGTTACTGTGGTGCTTTCACCAAGACCAAGATTCAGGTCAGTTGCACTGATCGCAAGCGTCGGTGCCACTACATCTGAAGTCAGGCCAGCCAAGCTTGCGCCTGTACCTAAGTTACCTGCAAGGTCAGTATAGGTGTTATCCGCCACACTGATGCTCGGTGCTGTTGCACTGCCATCTTGGGTGAAGGTCGCTGTCCAGGTCAAACCGCCATCTGCTGTGCTCAAGCCAGCTAAAGTACCGCCTGCCAAGGTCACATCTGTTGCATCAAAGCCAGTGACTGCTTCACTGAAGGTGAAGGTTACTGTGGTGCTTTCACCAAGACCAAGATTCAGGTCAGTTGCACTGATCGCAAGCGTTGGTGCCACTACATCTGAAGTCAGGCCAGCCAAGCTTGCGCCTGTACCTAAGTTACCTGCAAGGTCAGTATAGGTGTTATCCGCCACACTGATGCTCGGTGCTGTTGCACTGCCATCTTGGGTGAAGGTCGCTGTCCAGGTCAAACCGCCATCTGCTGTGCTCAAGCCAGCTAAAGTACCGCCTGCCAAAGTCACATCTGTTGCATCAAAGCCAGTGACTGCTTCACTGAAGGTGAAGGTTACTGTGGTGCTTTCACCAAGACCAAGATTCAGGTCAGTTGCACTGATCGCAAGCGTCGGTGCCACTACATCTGAAGTCAGGCCAGCCAAGCTTGCGCCTGTACCTAAGTTACCTGCAAGGTCAGTATAAGTGTTATCCGCCACACTGATGCTCGGTGCTGTTGCACTGCCATCTTGGGTGAAGGTCGCTGTCCAGGTCAAACCGCCATCTGCTGTGCTCAAGCCAGCTAAAGTACCGCCTGCCAAGGTCACATCTGTTGCATCAAAGCCAGTTACTGCTTCACTGAAGGTGAAGGTTACTGTGGTGCTTTCACCAAGACCAAGATTCAGGTCAGTTGCACTGATCGCAAGCGTTGGTGCTACCACATCTGAAGTCAGGCCAGCCAAGCTTGCGCCTGTACCTAAGTTACCTGCAAGGTCAGTATAAGTGTTATCCGCCACACTGATGCTCGGTGCTGTTGCACTGCCATCTTGGGTGAAGGTCGCTGTCCAGGTCAAACCGCCATCTGCTGTGCTCAAGCCAGCTAAAGTACCGCCTGCCAAAGTCACATCTGTTGCATCAAAGCCAGTGACTGCTTCACTGAAGGTGAAGGTTACTGTGGTGCTTTCACCAAGACCAAGATTCAGGTCAGTTGCACTGATCGCAAGCGTTGGTGCCACTACATCTGAAGTCAGGCCAGCCAAGCTTGCGCCTGTACCTAAGTTACCTGCAAGGTCAGTATAAGTGTTATCCGCCACACTGATGCTCGGTGCTGTTGCACTGCCATCTTGGGTGAAGGTCGCTGTCCAGGTCAAACCGCCATCTGCTGTGCTCAAGCCAGCTAAAGTACCGCCTGCCAAAGTCACATCTGTTGCATCAAAGCCAGTGACTGCTTCACTGAAGGTGAAGGTTACTGTGGTGCTTTCACCAAGACCAAGATTCAGGTCAGTTGCACTGATCGCAAGCGTCGGTGCCACTACATCTGAAGTCAGGCCAGCCAAGCTTGCGCCTGTACCTAAGTTACCTGCAAGGTCAGTATAAGTGTTATTCGCCACACTGATGCTCGGTGCTGTTGCACTGCCATCTTGGGTGAAGGTCGCTGTCCAGGTCAAACCGCCATCTGCTGTGCTCAAGCCAGCTAAAGTACCGCCTGCCAAAGTCACATCTGTTGCATCAAAGCCAGTGACTGCTTCACTGAAGGTGAAGGTTACTGTGGTGCTTTCACCAAGACCAAGATTCAGGTCAGTTGCACTGATCGCAAGCGTCGGTGCCACTACATCTGAAGTCAGGCCAGCCAAGCTTGCGCCTGTACCTAAGTTACCTGCAAGGTCAGTATAAGTGTTATCCGCCACACTGATGCTCGGTGCTGTTGCACTGCCATCTTGGGTGAAGGTCGCTGTCCAGGTCACACCGCCATCTGCTGTGCTCAAGCCAGCTAAAGTACCGCCTGCCAAGGTCACATCTGTTGCATCAAAGCCAGTCACTGCTTCACTGAAGGTGAAGGTTACTGTGGTGCTTTCACCAAGACCAAGATTCAGGTCAGTTGCACTGATCGCAAGCGTCGGTGCCACTACATCTGAAGTCAGGCCAGCCAAGCTTGCGCCTGTACCTAAGTTACCTGCAAGGTCAGTATAAGTGTTATCCGCCACACTGATGCTCGGTGCTGTTGCACTGCCATCTTGGGTGAAGGTCGCTGTCCAGATCAAACCGCCATCTGCTGTGCTCAAGCCAGCTAAAGTACCGCCTGCCAAAGTCACATCTGTTGCATCAAAGCCAGTCACTGCTTCACTGAAGGTGAAGGTTACTGTGGTGCTTTCACCAAGACCAAGATTCAGGTCAGTTGCACTGATCGCAAGCGTCGGTGCCACTACATCTGAAGTCAGGCCAGCCAAGCTTGCGCCTGTACCTAAGTTACCTGCAAGGTCAGTATAGGTGTTATCCGCCACACTGATGCTCGGTGCTGTTGCACTGCCATCTTGGGTGAAGGTCGCTGTCCAGGTCAAACCGCCATCTGCTGTGCTCAACCCAGCTAAAGTACCGCCTGCCAAGGTCACATCTGTTGCATCAAAGCCAGTTACTGCTTCACTGAAGGTGAAGGTTACTGTGGTGCTTTCACCAAGACCAAGATTCAGGTCAGTTGCACTGATCGCAAGCGTTGGTGCCACTACATCTGAAGTCAGGCCAGCCAAGCTTGCGCCTGTACCTAAGTTACCTGCAAGGTCAGTATAGGTATTATCCGCCACACTGATGCTCGGTGCTGTTGCACTGCCATCTTGGGTGAAGGTCGCTGTCCAGGTCAAACCGCCATCTGCTGTGCTCAAGCCAGCTAAAGTACCGCCTGCCAAGGTCACATCTGTTGCATCAAAGCCAGTTACTGCTTCACTGAAGGTGAAGGTTACTGTGGTGCTTTCACCAAGACCAAGATTCAGGTCAGTTGCACTGATCGCAAGCGTCGGTGCCACTACATCTGAAGTCAGGCCAGCCAAGCTTGCGCCTGTACCTAAGTTACCTGCAAGGTCAGTATAGGTGTTATCCGCCACACTGATGCTCGGTGCTGTTGCACTGCCATCTTGGGTGAAGGTCGCTGTCCAGGTCAAACCGCCATCTGCTGTGCTCAAGCCAGCTAAAGTACCGCCTGCCAAGGTCACATCTGTTGCATCAAAGCCAGTGACTGCTTCACTGAAGGTGAAGGTTACTGTGGTGCTTTCACCAAGACCAAGATTCAGGTCAGTTGCACTGATCGCAAGCGTTGGTGCCACTACATCTGAAGTCAGGCCAGCCAAGCTTGCGCCTGTACCTAAGTTACCTGCAAGGTCAGTATAGGTGTTATCCGCCACACTGATGCTCGGTGCTGTTGCACTGCCATCTTGGGTGAAGGTCGCTGTCCAGGTCAAACCGCCATCTGCTGTGCTCAAGCCAGCTAAAGTACCGCCTGCCAAAGTCACATCTGTTGCATCAAAGCCAGTGACTGCTTCACTGAAGGTGAAGGTTACTGTGGTGCTTTCACCAAGACCAAGATTCAGGTCAGTTGCACTGATCGCAAGCGTCGGTGCCACTACATCTGAAGTCAGGCCAGCCAAGCTTGCGCCTGTACCTAAGTTACCTGCAATATCTGTGTAAGTATTATCAGCCACAGTAATGCTTGGTGCTGTGCCTGTGCCATCTGGCGTAAACACTGCTGTCCAAGTGATGTTGTCCGTTGTCGTCAACGCACCTAATGTACCGCCAACTAGGGTGATATCACTGGCATCAAAGCCTGTAACCGCTTCACTGAATGTGAAGGTGATGTTCGCTGTTTCGCCTGCTGCAAGTTCAAGATCATCCGCGGTAATCGCAAGTGTTGGCGGAACAATGTCAACGATAAAGCCATCTGTACCATCAAGTACATCGCCTGTACCCGGGTTACCCAATACATCAGTGTAGCTACCATCAGCCACGGTAATGCTTGGTGCTGTGCCTGTACCATCTGGCGTGAACACTGCTGTCCAAGTGATGTTATCAGTTGTCGTCAATGCATCTAATGTACCGCCAACTAGGGTGATATCTGTTGCATCAAAGCCTGCCACTGCTTCACTGAACGTGAAGGTAATGTTCGCTGTTTCACCTGCTGCAAGTGCAAGGTCATCCGCGGTAATCGCAAGTGTTGGTGCTGTTGCATCAACAGTTACTGTGCCTGTCGCAGGCGTTGAAACGTTACCTGCTACATCCGTTGCAGTCACGCTCACTGTGTGCGGGCCATCTGCCAACACTGGAAGTGTATTGTCTGCAAGCGTCCAGGTACCGTCGCCATTGTTGGTTGCATTGTAGTTAATACCATCTACGGTCACCACTACAGTCGCAGCAGGATCATCGATCGTACCGGTCAACGCAGGGGTTGTGTCATTGGTAGAGGCATCTGTGAAGCCCACAACCGGTGCAACAAGGTCAACGATAAAGCCGTCTGTACCATCAAGTACATCGCCTGTACCCGGGTTACCCAATACATCAGTGTAGCTACCATCAGCCACGGTAATGCTTGGTGCTGTGCCTGTACCATCTGGCGTGAACACTGCTGTCCAAGTGATGTTATCAGTTGTCGTCAATGCACCTAATGTACCGCCAACTAGGGTGATATCTGTTGCATCAAAGCCTGCCACTGCTTCACTGAACGTGAAGGTAATGTTCGCTGTTTCACCTGCCGCAAGTGCAAGGTCATCCGCGGTAATCGCAAGTGTTGGTGCTGTTGCATCAACAGTTACTGTGCCTGTCGCAGGCGTTGAAACGTTACCTGCTACATCCGTTGCAGTCACGCTCACTGTGTGCGGGCCATCTGCCAACACTGGAAGTGTATTGTCTGCAAGCGTCCAGGTACCGTCGCCATTATTGGTTGCATTGTAGTTAATACCATCTACGGTCACCACCACAGTCGCAGCAGGATCATCGATCGTACCGGTCAACGCAGGGGTTGTGTCATTGGTAGAGGCATCTGTGAAGCCCACAACCGGTGCAACAAGGTCAACGATAAAGCCGTCTGTACCATCAAGTACATCGCCTGTACCCGGGTTACCCAATACATCAGTGTAGCTACCATCAGCCACGGTAATGCTTGGTGCTGTGCCTGTACCATCTGGCGTGAACACTGCTGTCCAAGTGATGTTATCAGTTGTCGTCAATGCACCTAATGTACCGCCAACTAGGGTGATATCTGTTGCATCAAAGCCTGCCACTGCTTCACTGAACGTGAAGGTAATGTTCGCTGTTTCACCTGCCGCAAGTGCAAGGTCATCCGCGGTAATCGCAAGTGTTGGTGCTGTTGCATCAACAGTTACTGTACCTGTCGCAGGCGTTGAAACGTTACCTGCTACATCCATTGCAGTCACGCTCACTGTGTGCGGGCCATCTGCCAACACTGGAAGTGTATTGTCTGCAAGCGTCCAGGTACCGTCGCCATTATTGGTTGCATTGTAGTTAATACCATCTACGGTCACCACCACAGTCGCAGCAGGATCATCGATCGTACCGGTCAACGCAGGGGTTGTGTCATTGGTAGAGGCATCTGTGAAGCCCACAACCGGTGCAACAAGGTCAACGATAAAGCCGTCTGTACCATCAAGTACATCGCCTGTACCCGGGTTACCCAATACATCAGTGTAGCTACCATCAGCCACGGTAATGCTTGGTGCTGTGCCTGTACCATCTGGCGTGAACACTGCTGTCCAAGTGATGTTATCAGTTGTCGTCAATGCACCTAATGTACCGCCCACTAGGGTGATATCTGTTGCATCAAAGCCTGCCACTGCTTCACTGAACGTGAAGGTAATGTTCGCTGTTTCACCTGCCGCAAGTGCAAGGTCATCCGCGGTAATCGCAAGTGTTGGTGCTGTTGCATCAACAGTTACTGTGCCTGTCGCAGGCGTTGAAACGTTACCTGCTACATCCGTTGCAGTCACGCTCACTGTGTGCGGGCCATCTGCCAACACTGGAAGTGTATTGTCTGCAAGCGTCCAGGTACCGTCGCCATTGTTGGTTGCATTGTAGTTAATACCATCTACGGTCACCACCACAGTCGCAGCAGGATCATCGATCGTACCGGTCAACGCAGGGGTTGTGTCATTGGTAGAGGCATCTGTGAAGCCCACAACCGGTGCAACAAGGTCAACGATAAAGCCGTCTGTACCATCAAGTACATCGCCTGTACCCGGGTTACCCAATACATCAGTGTAGCTACCATCAGCCACGGTAATGCTTGGTGCTGTGCCTGTACCATCTGGCGTGAACACTGCTGTCCAAGTGATGTTATCAGTTGTCGTCAATGCACCTAATGTACCGCCAACTAGGGTGATATCTGTTGCATCAAAGCCAGTTACTGCTTCACTGAACGTGAAGGTAATGTTCGCTGTTTCACCTGCCGCAAGTGCAAGGTCATCCGCGGTAATCGCAAGTGTTGGTGCTGTTGCATCAACAGTTACTGTGCCTGTCGCAGGCGTTGAAACGTTACCTGCCACATCCGTTGCAGTCACGCTCACTGTGTGCGGGCCATCTGCCAACACTGGAAGTGTATTGTCTGCAAGCGTCCAGGTACCGTCACCATTGTTGGTTGCATTGTAGTTAATACCATCTACGGTCACCACCACAGTCGCAGCAGGATCATCGATCGTACCGGTCAACGCAGGGGTTGTGTCATTGGTAGAGGCATCTGTGAAGCCCACAACCGGTGCAACAAGGTCAACGATAAAGCCGTCTGTACCATCAAGTACATCGCCTGTACCCGGGTTACCCAATACATCAGTGTAGCTACCATCAGCCACAGTAATGCTTGGTGCTGTGCCTGTGCCATCTGGCGTGAACACTGCTGTCCAAGTGATGTTATCAGTTGTCGTCAATGCACCTAATGTACCGCCCACTAGGGTGATATCTGTTGCATCAAAGCCTGCCACTGCTTCACTGAACGTGAAGGTAATGTTCGCTGTTTCACCTGCCGCAAGTGCAAGGTCATCCGCGGTAATCGCAAGTGTTGGTGCTGTTGCATCAACAGTTACTGTGCCTGTCGCAGGCGTTGAAACGTTACCTGCTACATCCGTTGCAGTCACGCTCACTGTGTGCGGGCCATCTGCCAACACTGGAAGTGTATTGTCTGCAAGCGTCCAGGTACCGTCGCCATTGTTGGTTGCATTGTAGTTAATACCATCTACGGTCACCACCACAGTCGCAGCAGGATCATCGATCGTACCGGTCAACGCAGGGGTTGTGTCATTGGTAGAGGCATCTGTGAAGCCCACAACCGGTGCAACAAGGTCAACGATAAAGCCGTCTGTACCATCAAGTACATCGCCTGTACCCGGGTTACCCAATACATCAGTGTAGCTACCATCAGCCACGGTAATGCTTGGTGCTGTGCCTGTACCATCTGGCGTGAACACTGCTGTCCAAGTGATGTTATCAGTTGTCGTCAATGCACCTAATGTACCGCCAACTAGGGTGATATCTGTTGCATCAAAGCCAGTTACTGCTTCACTGAACGTGAAGGTAATGTTCGCTGTTTCACCTGCCGCAAGTGCAAGGTCATCCGCGGTAATCGCAAGTGTTGGTGCTGTTGCATCAACAGTTACTGTGCCTGTCGCAGGCGTTGAAACGTTACCTGCCACATCCGTTGCAGTCACGCTCACTGTGTGCGGGCCATCTGCCAACACTGGAAGTGTATTGTCTGCAAGCGTCCAGGTACCGTCACCATTGTTGGTTGCATTGTAGTTAATACCATCTACGGTCACCACCACAGTCGCAGCAGGATCATCGATCGTACCGGTCAACGCAGGGGTTGTGTCATTGGTAGAGGCATCTGTGAAGCCCACAACCGGTGCAACAAGGTCAACGATAAAGCCGTCTGTACCATCAAGTACATCGCCTGTACCCGGGTTACCCAATACATCAGTGTAGCTACCATCAGCCACAGTAATGCTTGGTGCTGTGCCTGTGCCATCTGGCGTGAACACTGCTGTCCAAGTGATGTTATCAGTTGTCGTCAATGCACCTAATGTACCGCCAACTAGGGTGATATCTGTTGCATCAAAGCCAGTTACTGCTTCACTGAACGTGAAGGTAATGTTTGCTGTTTCACCTGCCGCAAGTGCAAGGTCATCCGCGGTAATCGCAAGTGTTGGTGCTGTTGCATCAACAGTTACTGTGCCTGTCGCAGGCGTTGAAACGTTACCTGCTACATCCGTTGCAGTCACGCTCACTGTGTGCGGGCCATCTGCCAACACTGGAAGTGTATTGTCTGCAAGCGTCCAGGTACCGTCGCCATTGTTGGTTGCATTGTAGTTAATACCATCTACGGTCACCACCACAGTCGCAGCAGGATCATCGATCGTACCAGTCAACGCAGGTGTGGTGTCATTGGTAGAGGCATCTGTGAAGCCCACAACCGGTGCAACAAGGTCAACGATAAAGCCGTCTGTACCATCAAGTACATCGCCTGTACCCGGGTTACCCAATACATCAGTGTAGCTACCATCAGCCACGGTAATGCTTGGTGCTGTGCCTGTGCCATCTGGCGTAAACACTGCTGTCCAAGTGATGTTATCAGTTGTCGTCAATGCACCTAATGTACCGCCAACTAGGGTGATATCTGTTGCATCAAAGCCAGTTACTGCTTCACTGAACGTGAAGGTAATGTTCGCTGTTTCACCTGCCGCAAGTGCAAGGTCATCCGCGGTAATCGCAAGTGTTGGTGCTGTTGCATCAACAGTTACTGTGCCTGTCGCAGGCGTTGAAACGTTACCTGCCACATCCGTTGCAGTCACGCTCACTGTGTGCGGGCCATCTGCCAACACTGGAAGTGTATTGTCTGCAAGCGTCCAGGTACCGTCACCATTGTTGGTTGCATTGTAGTTAATACCATCAACGGTCACCACCACAGTCGCAGCAGGATCATCGATCGTACCGGTCAACGCAGGGGTGGTGTCATTGGTAGAGGCATCTGTGAAGCCCACTACCGGTGCAACAAGGTCAACGATAAAGCCGTCTGTACCATCAAGTACATCGCCTGTACCCGGGTTACCCAATACATCAGTGTAGCTACCATCAGCCACGGTAATGCTTGGTGCTGTGCCTGTGCCATCTGGCGTGAACACTGCTGTCCAAGTGATGTTATCAGTTGTCGTCAATGCACCTAATGTACCGCCAACTAGGGTGATATCTGTTGCATCAAAGCCAGTTACTGCTTCACTGAACGTGAAGGTAATGTTCGCTGTTTCACCTGCCGCAAGTGCAAGGTCATCCGCGGTAATCGCAAGTGTTGGTGCTGTTGCATCAACAGTTACTGTGCCTGTCGCAGGCGTTGAAACGTTACCTGCCACATCCGTTGCAGTCACGCTCACTGTGTGCGGGCCATCTGCCAACACTGGAAGTGTATTGTCTGCAAGACTCCAGGTACCGTCGCCATTGTTGGTTGCATTGTAGTTAATACCATCTACGGTCACCACTACAGTCGCAGCAGGATCATCGATCGTACCAGTCAACGCAGGGGTGGTGTCATTGGTAGAGGCATCTGTGAAGCCTATTACTGGAGCAGTGGTATCTACTGTTACCACAGCCGTGTCTGTACCGACATTACCTGCTGCATCTGTTGCAGTCACGGTAATGGTGTGTGGACCATCGGTCAGTACAGGCAAGGTATTGTCTGCAAGCGTCCAGGTGCCATCACCATTGTTTACTGCCGGGTAATCAGTGCCATCTACATTCACCACCACTGTTGCAGTCGGATCATTGACTGTACCGGTGAGTGCAGGTGTGCTGTCATTGGTTAACACATCATCAAGCGCGACCACTGGTGGCGTGATGTCCGCAGACACCACCCCTGAACCTGGCAATGAAGTATTGCCTGCAGGGTCAGTCGCTGTTGCTGTTACGGTTTGACCGTCAGTCAAGTCACCTGGGTTTGGTACTGACCAGCTACCATCTGTACCTGCAACGACAGTTGCTGTTGTACCGTCCGGGAAGCTGACTGTCACTGTTGAACCAGGTTCTGCTGTACCGCTCACTGGGTCAGTGGCATTGATTGGATCAAGTACCGGTGCATTTGGTGCAGTGGTATCTACTGTTACCACAGCCGTGTCTGTACCGACATTACCTGCTGCATCTGTTGCAGTCACGGTAATGGTGTGCGGACCATCGGTCAGTACCGGCAAGCTATTGTCTGCAAGCGTCCAGGTGCCATCACCATTGTTTACTGCCGGATAGTCAGTGCCATCTACATTCACCACCACTGTCGCAGTCGGATCATTGACTGTACCGGTGAGTGCAGGTGTGCTGTCATTGGTTAACACATCATCAAGCGCAACCACTGGTGGCGTGATGTCCGCAGACACCACCCCTGAACCTGGCAATGAAGTATTGCCTGCAGGGTCAGTCGCTGTTGCTGTTACGGTTTGACCGTCAGTCAAGTCACCTGGGTTTGGTACTGACCAGCTACCATCTGTACCTGCAACTACAGTTGCTGTTGTACCGTCCGGGAAGCTGACTGTCACTGTTGAACCAGGTTCTGCTGTACCGCTCACTGGGTCAGTGGCATTGATTGGATCAAGTACCGGTGCATTTGGTGCAGTGGTATCTACTGTTACCACAGCCGTGTCTGTACCGACATTACCTGCTGCATCTGTTGCAGTCACGGTAATGGTGTGCGGACCATCGGTCAGTACAGGCAAGCTATTGTCTGCAAGCGTCCAGGTGCCATCACCATTGTTTACTGCCGGATAGTCAGTGCCATCTACATTCACCACCACTGTTGCAGTCGGATCATTGACTGTACCGGTGAGTGCAGGTGTGCTGTCATTGGTTAACACATCATCAAGCGCAACCACTGGTGGCGTGATGTCCGCAGACACCACCCCTGAACCTGGCAATGAAGTATTGCCTGCAGGGTCAGTCGCTGTTGCTGTTACGGTTTGACCGTCAGTCAAGTCACCTGGGTTTGGTACTGACCAGCTACCATCTGTACCTGCAACTACAGTTGCTGTTGTACCGTCCGGGAAGCTGACTGTCACTGTTGAACCAGGTTCTGCTGTACCGCTCACTGGGTCAGTGGCATTGATTGGATCAAGTACTGGTGCATTTGGTGCAGTGGTATCTACTGTTACCACAGCCGTGTCTGTACCGACATTACCTGCTGCATCTGTTGCAGTCACGGTAATGGTGTGCGGACCATCGGTCAGTACAGGCAAGCTATTGTCTGCAAGCGTCCAGGTGCCATCACCATTGTTTACTGCCGGATAGTCAGTGCCATCTACATTCACCACCACTGTCGCAGTCGGATCATTGACTGTACCAGTCAGTGCAGGTGTGCTGTCATTGGTTAACACATCATCAAGCGCAACCACTGGTGGCGTGATGTCCGCAGACACCACCCCTGAACCTGGCAATGAAGTATTGCCTGCAGGGTCAGTCGCTGTTGCTGTTACGGTTTGACCGTCAGTCAAGTCACCTGGGTTTGGTACTGACCAGCTACCATCTGTACCTGCAACTACAGTTGCTGTTGTACCGTCCGGGAAGCTGACTGTCACTGTTGAACCAGGTTCTGCTGTACCGCTCACTGGGTCAGTGGCATTGATTGGATCAAGTACTGGTGCATTTGGCGCAGTGGTATCTACTGTTACCACAGCCGTGTCTGTACCGACATTACCTGCTGCATCTGTTGCAGTCACAGTAATGGTGTGCGGACCATCGGTCAGTACAGGCAAGCTATTGTCTGCAAGCGTCCAGGTGCCATCACCATTGTTTACTGCCGGATAGTCAGTGCCATCTACATTCACCACCACTGTTGCAGTCGGATCATTGACTGTACCAGTCAGTGCAGGTGTGCTGTCATTGGTTAACACATCATCAAGCGCAACCACTGGTGGCGTGATGTCCGCAGACACCACCCCTGAACCTGGCAATGAAGTATTGCCTGCAGGGTCAGTCGCTGTTGCTGTTACGGTTTGACCGTCAGTCAAGTCACCTGGGTTTGGTACTGACCAGCTACCATCTGTACCTGCAACTACAGTTGCTGTTGTACCGTCCGGGAAGCTGACTGTCACTGTTGAACCAGGTTCTGCTGTACCGCTCACTGGGTCAGTGGCATTGATTGGATCAAGTACCGGTGCATTTGGTGCAGTGGTATCTACTGTTACCACAGCGGTGTCTGTACCGACATTACCTGCTGCATCTGTTGCAGTCACGGTAATGGTGTGCGGACCATCGGTCAGTACAGGCAAGCTATTGTCTGCAAGCGTCCAGGTGCCATCACCATTGTTTACTGCCGGATAGTCAGTGCCATCTACATTCACCACCACTGTTGCAGTCGGATCATTGACTGTACCGGTGAGTGCAGGTGTGCTGTCATTGGTTAACACATCATCAAGCGCAACCACTGGTGGCGTGATGTCCGCAGACACCACCCCTGAACCTGGCAATGAAGTATTGCCTGCAGGGTCAGTCGCTGTTGCTGTTACGGTTTGACCGTCAGTCAAGTCACCTGGGTTTGGTACTGACCAGCTACCATCTGTACCTGCAACGACAGTTGCTGTTGTACCGTCCGGGAAGCTGACTGTCACTGTTGAACCAGGTTCTGCTGTACCGCTCACTGGGTCAGTGGCATTGATTGGATCAAGTACTGGTGCATTTGGTGCAGTGGTATCTACTGTTACCACAGCCGTGTCTGTACCGACATTACCTGCTGCATCTGTTGCAGTCACGGTAATGGTGTGCGGACCATCGGTCAGTACAGGCAAGCTATTGTCTGCAAGCGTCCAGGTGCCATCACCATTGTTTACTGCCGGATAGTCAGTGCCATCTACATTCACCACCACTGTTGCAGTCGGATCATTGACTGTACCGGTGAGTGCAGGTGTGCTGTCATTGGTTAACACATCATCAAGCGCAACCACTGGTGGCGTGATGTCCGCAGACACCACCCCTGAACCTGGCAATGAAGTATTGCCTGCAGGGTCAGTCGCTGTTGCTGTTACGGTTTGACCGTCAGTCAAGTCACCTGGGTTTGGTACTGACCAGCTACCATCTGTACCTGCAACTACAGTTGCTGTTGTACCGTCCGGGAAGCTGACTGTCACTGTTGAACCAGGTTCTGCTGTACCGCTCACTGGGTCAGTGGCATTGATTGGATCAAGTACCGGTGCATTTGGTGCAGTGGTATCTACTGTTACCACAGCGGTGTCTGTACCGACATTACCTGCTGCATCTGTTGCAGTCACGGTAATGGTGTGCGGACCATCAGTCAGTACCGGCAAGCTATTGTCTGCAAGCGTCCAGGTGCCGTCACCATTGTTTACTGCCGGGTAATCAGTGCCATCTACATTCACCACCACTGTTGCAGTCGGATCATTGACTGTACCGGTGAGTGCAGGTGTGCTGTCATTGGTTAACACATCATCAAGCGCGACCACTGGTGGCGTGATGTCCGCAGACACCACCCCTGAACCTGGCAATGAAGTATTGCCTGCAGGGTCAGTCGCTGTTGCTGTTACGGTTTGACCGTCAGTCAAGTCACCTGGGTTTGGTACTGACCAGCTACCATCTGTACCTGCAACGACAGTTGCTGTTGTACCGTCCGGGAAGCTGACTGTCACTGTTGAACCAGGTTCTGCTGTACCGCTCACTGGGTCAGTGGCATTGATTGGATCAAGTACCGGTGCATTTGGTGCAGTGGTATCTACTGTTACCACAGCAGTGTCTGTACCGACATTACCTGCTGCATCTGTTGCAGTCACGGTAATGGTGTGCGGACCATCAGTCAGTACAGGCAAGCTATTGTCTGCAAGCGTCCAGGTGCCATCACCATTGTTTACTGCCGGGTAATCAGTGCCATCTACATTCACCACCACTGTTGCAGTCGGATCATTGACTGTACCGGTGAGTGCAGGTGTGCTGTCATTGGTTAACACATCATCAAGCGCGACCACTGGTGGCGTGATGTCCGCAGACACCACCCCTGAACCTGGCAATGAAGTATTGCCTGCAGGGTCAGTCGCTGTTGCTGTTACGGTTTGACCGTCAGTCAAGTCACCTGGGTTTGGTACTGACCAGCTACCATCTGTACCTGCAACGACAGTTGCTGTTGTACCGTCCGGGAAGCTGACTGTCACTGTTGAACCAGGTTCTGCTGTACCGCTCACTGGGTCAGTGGCATTGATTGGATCAAGTACCGGTGCATTTGGTGCAGTGGTATCTACTGTTACCACAGCCGTGTCTGTACCGACATTACCTGCTGCATCTGTTGCAGTCACGGTAATGGTGTGCGGACCATCGGTCAGTACCGGCAAGCTATTGTCTGCAAGCGTCCAGGTGCCATCACCATTGTTTACTGCCGGATAGTCAGTGCCATCTACATTCACCACCACTGTCGCAGTCGGATCATTGACTGTACCAGTCAGTGCAGGTGTGCTGTCATTGGTTAACACATCATCAAGCGCAACCACTGGTGGCGTGATGTCCGCAGACACCACCCCTGAACCTGGCAATGAAGTATTGCCTGCAGGGTCAGTCGCTGTTGCTGTTACGGTTTGACCGTCAGTCAAGTCACCTGGGTTTGGTACTGACCAGCTACCATCTGTACCTGCAACTACAGTTGCTGTTGTACCGTCCGGGAAGCTGACTGTCACTGTTGAACCAGGTTCTGCTGTACCGCTCACTGGGTCAGTGGCATTGATTGGATCAAGTACCGGTGCATTTGGTGCAGTGGTATCTACTGTTACCACAGCCGTGTCTGTACCGACATTACCTGCTGCATCTGTTGCAGTCACGGTAATGGTGTGCGGACCATCGGTCAGTACAGGCAAGCTATTGTCTGCAAGCGTCCAGGTGCCATCACCATTGTTTACTGCCGGATAGTCAGTGCCATCTACATTCACCACCACTGTTGCAGTCGGATCATTGACTGTACCGGTGAGTGCAGGTGTGCTGTCATTGGTTAACACATCATCAAGCGCAACCACTGGTGGCGTGATGTCCGCAGACACCACCCCTGAACCTGGCAATGAAGTATTGCCTGCAGGGTCAGTCGCTGTTGCTGTTACGGTTTGACCGTCAGTCAAGTCACCTGGGTTTGGTACTGACCAGCTACCATCTGTACCTGCAACTACAGTTGCTGTTGTACCGTCCGGGAAGCTGACTGTCACTGTTGAACCAGGTTCTGCTGTACCGCTCACTGGGTCAGTGGCATTGATTGGATCAAGTACTGGTGCATTTGGTGCAGTGGTATCTACTGTTACCACAGCCGTGTCTGTACCGACATTACCTGCTGCATCTGTTGCAGTCACGGTAATGGTGTGCGGACCATCGGTCAGTACAGGCAAGCTATTGTCTGCAAGCGTCCAGGTGCCATCACCATTGTTTACTGCCGGATAGTCAGTGCCATCTACATTCACCACCACTGTCGCAGTCGGATCATTGACTGTACCAGTCAGTGCAGGTGTGCTGTCATTGGTTAACACATCATCAAGCGCAACCACTGGTGGCGTGATGTCCGCAGACACCACCCCTGAACCTGGCAATGAAGTATTGCCTGCAGGGTCAGTCGCTGTTGCTGTTACGGTTTGACCGTCAGTCAAGTCACCTGGGTTTGGTACTGACCAGCTACCATCTGTACCTGCAACTACAGTTGCTGTTGTACCGTCCGGGAAGCTGACTGTCACTGTTGAACCAGGTTCTGCTGTACCGCTCACTGGGTCAGTGGCATTGATTGGATCAAGTACTGGTGCATTTGGCGCAGTGGTATCTACTGTTACCACAGCCGTGTCTGTACCGACATTACCTGCTGCATCTGTTGCAGTCACAGTAATGGTGTGCGGACCATCGGTCAGTACAGGCAAGCTATTGTCTGCAAGCGTCCAGGTGCCATCACCATTGTTTACTGCCGGATAGTCAGTGCCATCTACATTCACCACCACTGTTGCAGTCGGATCATTGACTGTACCAGTCAGTGCAGGTGTGCTGTCATTGGTTAACACATCATCAAGCGCAACCACTGGTGGCGTGATGTCCGCAGACACCACCCCTGAACCTGGCAATGAAGTATTGCCTGCAGGGTCAGTCGCTGTTGCTGTTACGGTTTGACCGTCAGTCAAGTCACCTGGGTTTGGTACTGACCAGCTACCATCTGTACCTGCAACTACAGTTGCTGTTGTACCGTCCGGGAAGCTGACTGTCACTGTTGAACCAGGTTCTGCTGTACCGCTCACTGGGTCAGTGGCATTGATTGGATCAAGTACCGGTGCATTTGGTGCAGTGGTATCTACTGTTACCACAGCGGTGTCTGTACCGACATTACCTGCTGCATCTGTTGCAGTCACGGTAATGGTGTGCGGACCATCGGTCAGTACAGGCAAGCTATTGTCTGCAAGCGTCCAGGTGCCATCACCATTGTTTACTGCCGGATAGTCAGTGCCATCTACATTCACCACCACTGTTGCAGTCGGATCATTGACTGTACCGGTGAGTGCAGGTGTGCTGTCATTGGTTAACACATCATCAAGCGCAACCACTGGTGGCGTGATGTCCGCAGACACCACCCCTGAACCTGGCAATGAAGTATTGCCTGCAGGGTCAGTCGCTGTTGCTGTTACGGTTTGACCGTCAGTCAAGTCACCTGGGTTTGGTACTGACCAGCTACCATCTGTACCTGCAACGACAGTTGCTGTTGTACCGTCCGGGAAGCTGACTGTCACTGTTGAACCAGGTTCTGCTGTACCGCTCACTGGGTCAGTGGCATTGATTGGATCAAGTACTGGTGCATTTGGTGCAGTGGTATCTACTGTTACCACAGCCGTGTCTGTACCGACATTACCTGCTGCATCTGTTGCAGTCACGGTAATGGTGTGCGGACCATCGGTCAGTACAGGCAAGCTATTGTCTGCAAGCGTCCAGGTGCCATCACCATTGTTTACTGCCGGATAGTCAGTGCCATCTACATTCACCACCACTGTTGCAGTCGGATCATTGACTGTACCGGTGAGTGCAGGTGTGCTGTCATTGGTTAACACATCATCAAGCGCAACCACTGGTGGCGTGATGTCCGCAGACACCACCCCTGAACCTGGCAATGAAGTATTGCCTGCAGGGTCAGTCGCTGTTGCTGTTACGGTTTGACCGTCAGTCAAGTCACCTGGGTTTGGTACTGACCAGCTACCATCTGTACCTGCAACTACAGTTGCTGTTGTACCGTCCGGGAAGCTGACTGTCACTGTTGAACCAGGTTCTGCTGTACCGCTCACTGGGTCAGTGGCATTGATTGGATCAAGTACTGGTGCATTTGGTGCAGTGGTATCTACTGTTACCACAGCCGTGTCTGTACCGACATTACCTGCTGCATCTGTTGCAGTCACGGTAATGGTGTGCGGACCATCGGTCAGTACAGGCAAGCTATTGTCTGCAAGCGTCCAGGTGCCATCACCATTGTTTACTGCCGGATAGTCAGTGCCATCTACATTCACCACCACTGTCGCAGTCGGATCATTGACTGTACCAGTCAGTGCAGGTGTGCTGTCATTGGTTAACACATCATCAAGCGCAACCACTGGTGGCGTGATGTCCGCAGACACCACCCCTGAACCTGGCAATGAAGTATTGCCTGCAGGGTCAGTCGCTGTTGCTGTTACGGTTTGACCGTCAGTCAAGTCACCTGGGTTTGGTACTGACCAGCTACCATCTGTACCTGCAACTACAGTTGCTGTTGTACCGTCCGGGAAGCTGACTGTTACTGTTGAACCAGGTTCTGCTGTACCGCTCACTGGGTCAGTAGCATTGATTGGATCAAGTACCGGTGCATTTGGTGCAGTGGTATCTACTGTTACCACAGCGGTGTCTGTACCGACATTACCTGCTGCATCTGTTGCAGTCACAGTAATGGTGTGCGGACCATCGGTCAGTACAGGCAAGCTATTGTCTGCAAGCGTCCAGGTGCCATCACCATTGTTTACTGCTGGATAGTCAGTGCCATCTACATTCACCACCACTGTCGCAGTCGGATCATTGACTGTACCAGTCAGTGCTGGTGTGCTGTCATTGGTCAACACATCATCGAGCGCGACTGTTGGTGCAAGCGCATCAACAATGCCTGTTGCTGGTCCTGATGTATTTCCAGCAGGATCTGTTGCTACTGCTGTAACTTCATCGCCATCATTTAGGCCTGGGTTTGGCACAGTCCAAGTACCATCTGGTCCTGCTACAACAGTTTTCGTACTTCCATCAGGATATGTCACTGTCACTGTTGAACCAGGTTCTGCTGTACCTGTAATTGGGTCCGTCCCATTCACCGGGTCAATCACTGGCACATTCGGTGCAGTGGTATCTACTGTATAGCTTTGCGTATCTTTAACAGTGCTGCTATTACCTGCTGCATCTGTAAACGTTACAGTAGCATCAATTGTTTTATCTGCATCTGCCGTTAAGCCACTGCCCGGTACACTTACTGACCATGTACCCGCAACCTTGTCTACAGTTGCGGTATAAGTCACCCCATTAATAACAACTGTAACGGCTGTATTCGCCGCATCTGTTGGAATATCTTTAAGAACACCAGTAATCGTAACGTTACCAGCTGCTTCTGAGGCATTAAGTACATTATCAGATGTAACTGGATTAACTGAGAAAGTTACTCCATCTGTATTTGGTGGTGTTGTGTCGGTAGGTGTTGAAGAGTCGTCATCATTGCTATCACTGTTTGATGCTGCGGCAATAATACCACCCGCAACCAATGGGATAGCCCATAACCATGGGTTTATGCCACCGTCGTGATAAAGCAAAGGTTCAATTGAAGAAATAGGCTGATAAATAACATCAGACACCAACTCTTGTGGTGCCTCTGCAGGTAAAGCCGCTGGTAAATCTTCAGCTACGAGTGCTTGTGGCTCAACGTCACTGTCGGCATCAGCATCGGCATCAGCATCGGCGTCTGCATCATTCTCAGCATCTTTAAATTTTGCCCAGATTAACTGTCCATTTTCGTCTTGAAAAACAAGGCTGTTATCTTTAGGCTCAGCTGTTCCACTAAAGAAGCCTTCAATAACAATAGTTTCGCCGTTTTTAAGGCGAATGACTGCATTGGTTCCCTCCCTATTCACTACCAATACATCACTGGCAGCCACTTTTACCAATACGACTGACGCTTCTAAAAGTTTCGCAGAAGTTCCCTTGATGGTTGACAAGGTGTCGTGACTATCCTTGGCAATTATTTGTATTTCAGGCATATCTGTATTCCTTTTATATTATTGATTTAAATGATTTTATGTATAATTCTTTTTACTTAATGTTTTCAAGTTTTTGACCTACAACTTAAAAACATTAAGTAATGTGATCATTTTTACATTAAACACTTTAAAATAAAAAAAACAAATACTAAAGTACCTATAGAAAAATTTTTAATTAATACAAATTATATATAAGTCTTTATTAGGTTTTTCTTATGTTAACTTAACTAAAAATCGCATTAAATGTTTTATATATAAAACAAATTTAATATTTTATTATTTACCATTTGTTGAAATGTCATTTAATTAAAATATTCATATAACAATTATTAATATCTTAATAAAATAAAATATATTATTAATGATATATATAGAAAAAAAAGGCTTTAGGTAATATTTTACTATTACACTAAAACCTAATTTTTAAATATCTTATAAAATTTAAAACTGCAAATATTTAGAAATTATCAGGACTCTCAAATCGTTTTACTTCTTGTAACTTATTTGGGTCATGCATTGTTGCAATTCCATCTTCAGTTTTTTGGTCTACCAGAATATCCGGATTAAAAACGGTAATCGTTTCTCTACCCAGTGCATCCTCTCCAACAATATATTGAAAGCCTCTCCGATTCATCTTATGACACAATCTTTGATATAGACCTTTTAGTCCTTCAGTTTCTTCATTCGGATTGTAATAGAAAGCATTCATCACAGCAGGCAGACCCAGACCACATACGATGCCTGATAACAATACACTAATAAACGTATAGCCAATCAGAATACTGCTATAGGGACTTAATGCAGGAATATTGGCAACTGCCAAAATTAATGCAAGCGAAATTCCGCCTCGTACCCCACCCCAAGATAGAATCGTTAGACTACCATTATAACTTTTCATTTTCCGCATGTTCGGGAAAAAGGCAAAAGCCATAAAGTTGGCAGCAAAACGAGAGATATGAAGTATAAAGAATGCAACAATACCACCTAAAATTAGGCTAAAGTTTAAATCAAGAATAAATAACTCTAAGCCAATTAAAGTAAACAGGAATGAGTTGATGATTCCTTCTACGGTATGCCAAAAATGATTAACTTCTTGAATCTCTCGCTCTTCGCGTATTTCTGTCCATTTGTTACCAACAATCAATCCCCCAATTACACAAGCGATTGGTGCTGATGCATGTGCAAACAAAGCAACCAAATATGCTCCACTCGCGAGCAAAGCTGTTGTGAGAATCAGAGACTCCATTTCGTGTTTACCACGTAATAGACGTAACACCCCTACCCCAAATGCCCAACCAATCCCGACCGCAACAACGATTTCATAGAGTAAAGTTTCTAGTGTCGCTATCAATGAGAAATGTTCACCTTGTAAAACATTGAGCAAGGTCATAAATAATGCAATACACATTGCATCATTAAATAGTGACTCGCCTTCTAGTTTAACAATTAGATGATGCGGCGCACGAATCGAACTTAGTACACCTTTAATACCAATAGGGTCTGTTGCCCCTAAAGCTGCACCTAAAAGTAACAGCACCAGAATTGGTACATGATATCCAACCAGTAGTTGAAACCCATAGAGCAATCCACCAAATAAAACGGCACAAATTACTAATGCAATGGTGGCCAAAATACTGATTTGCTTCCAGTAACTTCTTAAATCAGAAATTTTAAATTTAAGTGCTGAAGAAGTTAGAATAAAACAGATCACACCATTAATTAAAAAATCGTAGAAGTCGATATTGCGTACTACTTCCTCAATATGGTGGATATTGATGGTAATAAATTCGTTACCATTTAACAGACTAGCCCCCCATTGCAAAATAAAGACAAAAATTGCCGAAACCAGAGGTACACCAATAGCCTGTGGAAAGCCCAAAATACGCTTATTAAAAATCGTGGTGGCTATTGAGAGCGCAAAAACCACTGTAAGTGCTTGTAGTAGAAAAAAATTACCCATGAATACCCTTCTTCTGGGTCAACGACCAAATAAAAGAAACTTTGCTAGATCGACCAAACTGAACAAAAAAGCTGGCATTAACAATGCCATAATCTTAAAAACAAAAAACTAGGCCACAAGTTTAACGAATTGATTGAACAATCTATCACTCTGTTAAATTTCTTAACATTATTTATAGTTATGATCTAAAGAAAAATGGATGAGCTTCTTAAATATGTTTAACAAGACTCACCCTATAAAATCTTAAACTGGGTTATTAAAAGTATCACATTGGTTAATATCGCCAGTTTTTAAACCAACTTGAAACCAGTGCATTCGCTGTTCACTACTACCATGAGTAAAGCTATCTGGAACAATCTGACCAGTAGAGCGCTTCTGTAAATAATCATCTCCGATTTTTTGAGCAGCATCCATCGCTTCTTCAATGTCACCTTGCTCTAAAAATTGAGTACGTTGCTGATTATGACTCGCCCAAATACCAGCTAAACAATCGGCTTGCAATTCTTGGCGAACAGATAATTGATTACCTTCTCTTTGGCTTGCTTGTGCACGGGCTTGTTGTACTTGTGAAGAAATACCAAGCAAGGTTTGAACATGATGCCCTACCTCATGTGCAACCACATAAGCTTGAGCAAAATCACCAGCCTGGTCTTGTCTGGAAAGTTCAGATTGGTTTTGCTCACCAGAAATTCCCATTTGCTGACGCATATCTTTAAAGAATTCTGTATCGATATAAACCTTCTGGTCTGCTGGACAATAAAATGGCCCCATTGCAGATTGGGCAGTACCACACCCTGACTGAATCATGCCACTAAACAACACCAATCTTGGCGGTGTATAGGTTTTACCTAACTGTTTAAATATAGGAGTCCACGTATCCTCTGTATCAGCCAAAACAGTTCCAACAAAATCAGAGGCTTCTTTTTGCTCGGCTGTTAAACTTTCTGGTGCAGTTGCATTTGACTGTTGTGATGCAGTGACCTGCTGAGTTGCCTGATAAGCTTGTTGTGGATCAACCCCAAAAAACTTCCACGCAACAAATGCAACAACCAAACCAATAATGCTGATACCACCTGCTCTAACACCGCCACCACCTCGACGGTCTTCAACATTGGTACTAATTCGACGACCTTTCCAGCGCATAATTTCCCTCTTATTTTAGAATGGCATCATGAACCCGATGCTTTTTTTGGCCACATTTTTTGTATTAAGCTCACGATTAATAGAACAATTGCACCTGCAACAAGTCCTATTCCCAAATTAATTAGTGTGGGTGTTAAAGCACCAATAATATTTCCTACCGCTGGTATAGTCTCAACATGGTCAACTGTATTCTCAGTCAGATGGTGAAGTAATGGAATCGTATGGTTAATAATCCCACCGCCTACCAAAAACATCGCGATAGTGCCGACAATAGAGAGTAATTTCATCAAAATAGGTGCAAATGCGAGCAAGCCACGACCTAAAGTCTGCTTAAAAGATGCCGTTTGATCTGTTAGATATAATCCAAGATCATCAATCTTAACAATCATGGCAACCAAGCCATAAACACCAATCGTCATCACAATTGCAATAACACTTAGAACACTTACCTTAGTCATTAACGTAGCTGTAGCAACTGTACCGAGAGTAATCACGACAATTTCGGCAGATAAAATAAAATCTGTCCGAACGGCCCCTTTGATTTTATCTTTTTCAAATGTTGCCAAGTCTAATTCTTCACTTTCAAGTTCTGCTTTGGCCTCCTCTGGAGTAGAGGACTTTTTATGCATAATGGTATGAAGAACTTTTTCTACTCCCTCATAACATAAAAACAAACCACCTAGCATTAATAAAGGGTTAATGAGCCAAGGCGCAACAACACTAATTAATAGTGCTAAAGGTACTAAAATAAGTTTGTTAACAAATGAACCCTTCGCCACCTTCCAAACGATAGGTAACTCTCTGTCTGAGCGGACGCCTGTAACTTGCTGAGCATTCAAGGCTAAATCGTCACCTAAAACTCCGGCAGTTTTCTTTGCTGCCATTTTGCTCATTAAAGCAACGTCATCTAAAATGGTTGCAATATCATCTAGTAGTAAAAGTAAGCCACTTGCCATTTCTTATCCAAGTTTGTATTTATTACGCTATTGTAAGATGATTTTTTTGAATTTCTGTAATTTTACTGAATAAATTCACAATATTATTTTAAGAAAAGTTTACCCAATCGCTGACGAATTTTTTTTATTTCCCGTACAATAATGCCAATCTTTTATATTGCAGGGCTTACTACCCCTGATTAAGCCAATAAGACAGTGGAATAAATAATGAGTAATGTTGATCAGCGTCCAATTATTTTGACAGGCGACCGCCCAACCGGACAACTTCATCTTGGGCACTTTGTCGGCTCTTTGCGTTCTCGTGTAGGTTTACAGGATAGCCACCATCAACATCTCTTATTAGCAGATGCTCAAGCATTAACAGACAATGCAGATAATCCAGATAAAGTCCGTCGCAACATTTTGGAAGTTGCTCTAGATTATTTAGCTGTAGGCATTGATCCAACAAAAACTACGATTTGCGTACAATCATGCTTGCCAGCACTGAATGAGCTCACCATGCTCTATCTTAACTTCGTGACGGTTGCACGCTTAGAACGTAACCCGACCATTAAGTCTGAAATTCAAATGCGCGGTTTCGAGCGTGACATTCCTGCTGGTTTCCTCTGCTACCCTGTTGCACAAGCTGCTGATATTACTGCTTTCAAAGCGACTGTGGTTCCAGTGGGTGAAGATCAGATTCCAATGATTGAACAAACCAATGAAATTGTACGTCGAATAAACCGTCAAATCGGCCAAGACCTTTTGCCTGAATGTAAAGCTTTGCTTTCAAATATGGCACGCTTACCTGGTTTTGATGGCAAGGCAAAAATGTCTAAATCATTAGGTAATACCATTGTTTTAAATGCTTCTGATAAAGACATCAAAAAAGCTGTAAACGCAATGTATACCGACCCAAATCATCTTCGTATTGAAGATCCAGGTCAGGTTGAAGGAAACATTGTATTTACTTACTTAGATGCATTTGATCCAAATAAAGAAGAAGTTGAAGAATTAAAAGCGCATTATCGTCGCGGCGGTCTAGGTGATGGAACTGTTAAAAAACGTCTTGAAGGTGTTTTGAAAGAATTGATCACCCCTATCCGTGAACGTCGTGAAGAACTTGCTAAAGATCCAGATTACATTATGGATGTTTTACGTCAAGGTACAGATAAATGTCGTCTTATTACTCAACAAACATTAGATGAAGTTAAAGATGGTTTAGGATTATTTAAATTCTAATTCCTTTAAAAACTAAAAGCCCTTCGGGGCTTTTTTTTGGCTCATCAGACTCACTTTTTTAGAATTCCTAATATATTCCTTCTTATTCACATGCTTTTACCCTATTAACGTGAAGTAACACTTATTAACGCTAATAGCGATGAAGAATTTCTTAACTATCCCTATTATTTGTTATGTAGGTTACATCATATGAACCTCACGACATTTCTCCTTAAACCGAAACTGTTTTTACAGATTCGTTGTTCTACGCAATGATCACCCCAATCATTGCGTATTTTTTTGCTTAAACATTTTGTCTTCTTTAGAAATTTTATTTTTGATTCATTATTTTTTAATTTAATAGAAAAAAAACACCGCATCATTTTCAGATGCGGTGTTTTTTAAGATTCAGGGTAAAGCGATTAAGCTAAACCTTTCTCTTTTAAAACTTGCAACATTGTTGAACCAAGCTCAGCTGGGCTACGAGTGTAAGCCATTCCCGCGCGTTCAAATGCAGCGAATTTCTCTTCAGCAGTACCTTGACCACCAGAAATGATCGCACCAGCGTGACCCATACGCTTACCTTTAGGTGCAGTTACACCAGCAATGTAACCTACTACAGGCTTAGTCACGTTAGATTTGATAAATTCAGCAGCTTCTTCTTCAGCTGTACCACCGATCTCACCGATCATGATGATAGCATCAGTATCTGGATCGTCTTGGAACAATTGAAGAGCTTCGATTTGGTTCATACCTGGGATTGGGTCACCACCAATACCGATACAAGTAGACTGACCTAAACCAAGCTTAGTTGTTTGAGCAACAGCTTCATAAGTCAATGTACCTGAACGTGAAATGATACCAATACGACCTGGTTGGTGGATATGACCAGGCATAATACCGATCTTACATTCACCCGGAGTGATCACGCCTGGGCAGTTAGGACCAACTAAACGAGTACCGTTACCGTTAGTTTCTAAATAGCGTTTTGCTTTAAGCATGTCGATTGTTGGAACACCTTCAGTGATCACAACAATTAGGCCAACACCTGAATCAACCGCTTCAACGATAGAGTCTAAAACGAATGGAGCTGGTACATAAATTACAGATGCATCTGCATTTGTTTCACGTACAGCTTCTTTCATTGTGTTGAATACTGGCAAGTCAAGGTGAGTTGTACCACCTTTACCTGGAGTAACACCACCAACAACTTTTGTACCGTAGTCTAAAGCTTGTGCAGAGT
Source organism: Acinetobacter sp. KB005 (assembly GCF_049949095.1). Lineage (NCBI taxonomy): Bacteria > Pseudomonadati > Pseudomonadota > Gammaproteobacteria > Moraxellales > Moraxellaceae > Acinetobacter > Acinetobacter sp. KB005. Next base: position 29,202 of record NZ_CP188191.1, read on the forward strand.
GGAAAGTACCGTTTTTACCAGTAAAACCTTGTACCAATACTTTAGTGTCTTTATTAATTAATACGCTCATGATTGATACTCCCCTTACGCTTTAACTGCAGCTACAACTTTTTCTGCGGCATCAGACAAGCCGTTCGCAGAAATTAATTTCAAACCAGATTCATCAAGTAATTTAGCACCTAATTCAGCGTTGTTACCTTCTAAACGAACAACAACTGGAACAGTTACGTTTACTTCTTGAACCGCTGCAATAATCGCTTCAGCGATCATGTCACAACGTACGATACCACCGAAGATGTTGATTAAAACACCTTGTACAGATGTATCAGCAAGGATGATTTTGAACGCTTCGATTACACGTTCTTTAGTTGCACCGCCACCAACGTCAAGGAAGTTTGCAGGCTGACCACCATAAAGTTTAATGATGTCCATAGTTGCCATTGCAAGACCAGCACCGTTAACCATACAACCGATGTTACCTTCTAAAGCAACATAGTTAAGATCAAATTCAGATGCTTTTAATTCACGCTCATTCTCTTGAGATTTGTCACGTAAAGCAGCAACTTTAGGTAAACGGTAAAGCGCGTTAGAGTCGATACCAACTTTTGCATCTACACATAAAATATCGCCATTTTCACGAACTGAAAGTGGGTTAATTTCGAATAATGCAAAGTCATTTTCTACAAATGCTTGGTAAGCAGCAGCCATAATTTTAACAAACTGGCTGATTTGCTTGTCTTTCAAACCTAAAGCAAACGCAACTTCACGCGCTTGGAATGGTTGTAAGCCAACTAATGGATCAACTTCAACTTTGATAATTTTTTCTGGAGTTTCTTCTGCAACTTTCTCGATTTCTACACCACCTTCTGTAGAAGCCATGAAAGTAATACGACGGCTAGAACGGTCTACAACCGCGCCCAAGTAAAGCTCACGCTCAACTGGGTATACGTCTTCAGCAACAATAATGCTGTTTACTGGTTGACCATTTGCATCAGTTTGATACGTTACAAGACGAGTACCAATAATGTTGTTTGCAAATTCGATAACATCTTCTTTAGATTTTGCAACTTTAACGCCACCAGCCTTACCGCGACCACCAGCATGAACTTGCGCTTTCATTACCGCGAATTTACCACCAAGCTGTTCGAATGCAGCAACTGCTTCGTCTGCATTGGTTGCCAAGATACCTTCTTGTACCGGCATACCATATTCTTTCAATAACGCTTTAGCTTGATACTCATGTAAGTTCATTTAGTTACCTACTTAACTTTGTTTGTTGTCTTCAATTTGCGCAACATTCTCATGTTGTATATGCAAATTGCTGTCTACCTCTATCACCTTGATGTTTTTTTAATCACACCATCAAATGTGAAAAAGAGCGGAGAACCGCTCTTTATTTTATTTACGCTTACGTTGAATCGCGTGAATTGCACGACCATCTACAGCAAGTGCAGCTTCATGAACAACTTCAGAGAATGTTGGATGACCAAATGTCATTAACTGAAGATCCTCAACAGAAGATACAAATTCAAGTGCGATCATACCTTGGTGTACGATATCAGATGCAGCAGGTCCAATGACATGCATACCTAATAAACGGTCAGTTTTTGCATCAGCAACAAACTTAACGAAACCAGCACCTTCACCCGCTGCTAAAGCACGACCATTTACAGCAAAACCGAATTGACCAGTTTTAACTTCATGACCTTTTTCTTTAGCTTGTTCTTCAGTTAAACCAACCCATGCCGCTTCCGGATGCGTATAGATAACAGAAATGATTGTGTCATAGTTCACTTGAGCTGCATGACCGTGAATACGCTCAACAGCCATTACACCTTCTTCCATTGCTTTATGAGCAAGCATTGGACCACGAACCAAGTCACCAATTGCATATACACCTTCTACAGAAGTTGCACAGTAATCGTTTACTTCAACTAAACCACGTTCAGTCAATTTAATGCCTGAATCATCTGCCAATAAACCTTCTGCATAAGCTTTACGGCCTACACAAACGATTAATTTGTCAAAAGTTTGAGTCTTTTCTTCGCCACCTTGGGTGTATTTAACAGTCACTTCGCGACCATTGATCTCAGTACCAGCAACTTTAGCGCCAATACGAATATCAAGACCTTGCTTAGTTAAAAGTTTTTGGTAGTCTTTTGCCAAAGCTTTATCAGCCATTGGTAAAAATGCATCCATTGCTTCAAATACAACAACTTCAGCACCAAGACGACGCCAAACAGAACCAAGCTCTAAACCGATTACACCAGCACCAATAACACCTAAACGTTTAGGTACTTCTTGGAAGTTTAATGCGCCAGTTGAATCAACAATAATATCTTGATCTACAGGAGCTACTGGAATATTTACAGGTACAGAACCAGACGCAAGAATCACATATTTAGGTTCTAAAACTTGAGTCTCACCTTCGTGTGAAACAAACTCAACTTTTTTACCAGCAAGTAATTTACCAGTACCTTTTAACCACTCAATACCATTGCCTTTAAGCAATTGATCGACACCGCCAGTTAATTGGTCAACAACTTTGTCTTTACGAGCAAGAAGCTTAGCAAGATCAAAATTCACTTCACCTGTAGTAATACCGTGATCAGCTAAATGATGCACTGTATCTTCATAACGATGAGAAGAATCAAGTAAAGCTTTCGAAGGAATACAACCTACGTTTAAGCATGTACCACCTAAAGATGGCTTACCGTTGTGAATACGTTTTTCGATACAAGCGACTTTAAAGCCTAGTTGAGCAGCACGAATTGCAGCTTCATAACCACCAGGACCACCGCCAATAACAACAAGATCAAATTGTTGAGACATTGTTTATCTCCATGGTCCGAGATAGAGGATCGCTCTATCTCGGTAATATTATTCGAAGAAATTAAAGATCAAGGATGAGTTTAGCTGGTTCTTCTAACAATTCTTTGATTGCTACCAAGAAACCTACTGCTTCTTTACCATCGATCATACGGTGGTCATAAGAAAGCGCTAAATACATCATTGGCAAGATTTCAACTTGACCATTTACAGCCATAGGACGCTCTTGGATTTTGTGCATACCCAAGATACCAGTTTGCGGCTGATTCAAAATTGGAGTTGAAAGTAATGAACCGAAAGTACCACCGTTAGTGATAGTGAAAGTACCACCAGTCATTTCTTCGATAGATAATTTACCATCACGCGCTTTAGCAGCATAAGCACCAATACCTGCTTCAACTTCTGCATAGCTCATACGATCAGTATCACGTAATACTGGAACAACAAGACCACGATCAGAAGATACTGCAACACCGATGTCATAGTAACCATGATAAACAATATCGTCGCCATCAATTGAAGCATTTACCGCAGGATAGCGCTTAAGTGCTTCAGTTACAGCTTTAACAAAGAATGACATGAAGCCTAAACGAGCACCATGGCGTTTTTCAAACGCATCTTTATATTGCTTACGCAATTCCATAATTGGCTTCATGTTAACTTCGTTAAATGTAGTTAACATTGCAGTTTCTTGAGTTGCAGAAAGAAGACGCTCAGCTACACGCTTACGTAAACGAGTCATTGGAACGCGTTTTTCGATACGCTCACCAACAGCTACGCTTAACGGAGTAACGTTAGCAGCTGGTTTAGTTTGATGGTTTGCCACATCTTCTTTAGTGATACGACCACCGCGACCAGTACCTTGTACGTCAGCAGCAGCAATACCAGTTTCAGACAAAGCTTTACGAACTGCAGGAGCTTGACCAGATACAGCTTCAGTGCGCTCAACAACAGGAGCCGCACCAGCTTGAGTTTGAGCAACTGCTTGCTCTACTGCAGGAGCAGTCGCTGCACCAGCACCAGCTTCAAACTGAGCAATCACTTCGTCAGAAAGAACTGTATCGCCTTCACCTTTAATGATTGCAACTAAGCTACCATCTGCAGGAGCAACCACTTCTAAAACAACTTTGTCGGTTTCAATATCACAGATTACTTCATCACGTGATACAGGTTCACCCACCTTTTTGTGCCAAGTTGCGATGGTTCCATCTGCAACAGACTCTGGGAATACCGGTGCTTTAATTTCGGTTGCCATTATTGAGAATCTCCTGATTGTTCAGCTTCGATTGCCAATGCATCATTAATTAGCTGAGCTTGTTGTTTTGCATGCAAGTACGGTGAGCCACAAGCTGGCGCAGCAGAAGCTTCACGACCTGCAAAACTGATACGGATTTGTTTGCCAGATTTTAAGATATCGTCGTATAAACGAGGTGCGATAAATAACCAAGCGCCTTGGTTCTTCGGCTCTTCTTGTGTCCAAACAAGTTCTTTCACGTTTGGATATGCAGCCAAGATTTCCGCAAGACGTTGTTCTGGATATGGATATAACTGTTCAATACGTACGATTGCGACGTTAGTTAAGTTTTGTTCACGACGTTTTTCAAGTAAGTCGTAATAAACTTTACCACCACAAAGTACAAGACGAGTTACATCTGACTTGTTAATTTGATCGATTTCATCAATTACAGTCTGGAATGAACCATTTGCAAGCTCTTCTAAAGTAGAAGTCGCAAGTTTATGACGAAGTAAAGATTTCGGTGACATTACAATCAATGGCTTACGAATTGGGCGTACAGCTTGACGACGTAATGCATGGAAAATCTGTGCAGGTGTCGTTGGAGTGATCACTTGCATGTTATCTTCAGCACATAACTGTAAGAAACGTTCTAAACGAGCTGATGAATGCTCTGGACCTTGACCTTCGAAACCATGTGGTAACAACATTGTTAAACCACAAACTCGTTCCCACTTAGTCTCGCCAGAAGCAATAAACTGGTCAATTACAACCTGAGCACAGTTTACGAAGTCACCAAATTGTGCTTCCCAAATAATTAAGCTCTTAGGAATTGTAGTTGCATAACCATATTCAAATGCAAGAACAGCTTCTTCAGATAATAAAGAATCATAAATTGCAAAACGAGGCTGGTTTTCTTTAACGTGACAAAGCGGAATATACGTTGAGCCATCTACCTGATTATGCAATTTTGCATGACGGTGCGAGAATGTACCACGCCCAACGTCTTCACCAGTAATACGAACAAGGTAATCTTCATCGATCAAGGTTGCGTAAGCTAAAGTTTCAGCAGCACCCCAGTTCAATGCAGTTTCACCAGTTTGCATTTTCACACGATCTTCAATTACTTTTTGCACTTGACGCTGCATAACAAATCCTTCCGGAAGTTTGCTCATGCCCTCGCCTAATTCTTTTAAGCGATTTAAGTCAAATGAAGTATCCCAATCGTCTGTATAGTCATGGCCCAAATAAGGTGTCCAATCAACAAACATTTTTGTATTTGGTTCAAGCACCAAAGCATTTGCCACATGGTTTCCGGCTTCTAAATCTGCACGGTAATCTTCAACCATTTGGTCTGCTTCAGCACGATCAATTACTTTGTTTTGAACAAGCTGATCTGCATAAAGTGTACGAGTTGTTGCTTTTTTAGCAATCACTTGATACATCAATGGCTGTGTACCAGACGGCTCATCTGCTTCGTTATGACCACGACGACGGTAACAGAACAAGTCAAGTACTACGTCTTTACGGAATTCGTGACGGAAATCATGTGCTAATTGAGTAGCAAAGATTACTGCTTCAGGATCATCGCCATTCACATGGAAGATTGGCGTCTGAATCATTTTTGCAACGTCAGTACAATATTCAGTAGAACGCGCATCACGTGGATCAGAAGTTGTAAAACCAACTTGGTTGTTCACGATAATGTGTACAGTACCACCAACCGTATAGCCACGAGTTTGTGACATCTGGAAGGTTTCCATGTTCACACCTTGACCTGCAAATGCAGCATCACCATGAACAATTACTGGTAATACATCATCACCGCCGATGTCTCTACGACGCACTTGACGTGCACGTACAGAACCCTCAACTACAGGACCAACGATTTCCAAGTGAGATGGGTTAAATGCTAATGCCAAGTGAACTTCGCCACCTGGAGTCATTACATTACTTGAGAAACCTTGATGGTATTTAACGTCGCCAGAACCTTTCTTATGAATAGCCTTACCTTCAAACTCGCCAAACAAGTCTGCAGGGTTTTTACCCATAATATTAACAAGAAGGTTTAAACGGCCACGGTGTGGCATACCAATAACAACTTCTTTACAACCAACAGCACCAGCACGTTGAATGATTTCATTCACCATAGGAATAAAAGATTCACCACCTTCTACACCAAAGCGTTTAGCACCAACGTATTTATTACCTAGGAATTTTTCAAGCCCTTCTGCAGCGGTTAAACGCTCCAAGAACCCTTTCTTTTGATCATTTGTAAAATTAAGCTGACCACGAACACTTTCAAGACGCTGTTGAATCCAACGCTTTTCTTTTGTGTCCACGATATGCATATATTCAACACCGATTGAACCACAATAGATTGCTTCCATTGCTTCAATCATTTCAGCAAGCGTTGCTTCGCTTTTGCCAATCTCAAGATTGCCTGTGTTGAATACTGTGTCTAAATCTGATTTGGTTAAACCATGTGCTGAAAGATCTAAATCAGGAATATCTTCACGCTTAGCAAGACCTAATGGATCTAATTTAGCTTTTTGATGTCCACGATTACGATAAGCAGCAATAAGTTGTAAAACGCCAATTTGACGACGTTCATGCTCAGTACTTACCGTACTTTGTACAACAGGTTGAACACGATTAGCATTACGTCCTAGTAATAGGAATTGCTCACGCACAGCGCCGTGTGGTTGGTCACCCTTTGGATATTTATCGAAATATTGGCGCCAGTCCTCAGCTACAGAGGTTGGGGAAGACAGGTACTGCTCGTAAAGTTCTTCAATATACGCTGCACTATCAGCGGAAAGTTCAGTGTCAAGACGCAATGCGTCAGCAACTTCTTGCATTTGTGGACCCATTTCCTATTGCAAAAAATATTACAGGCTGCCTTTTAAGCACACCCATGATGCATAATGCCAAATTGGTAAAAAAGGCATTACTTACCCAACAGGTCTTTAAGACCATGGGGCGTCATACTACCTAGAGAGGAAACTCCATAGGTAATTAATGAATCACAACACCCTCAATGGCATCATCACTCACCTTATACTCGATTAAAACCGAGCAATTTTTTGCAAATCTTTTTAGAAAAATTAACTTTAAAATTAACTTTTCTAAAATGACTTTAACCATAAAAATTAAGCACAGATCTAAGATCGTGCTACTTAAATTAATTTCACTAGTATACGCTTTTTTCACCTATAACTTTGTGGCAAATCGTATCATGTTCTTAACGAACGATTGATTTTTTTGACACATACCACCTATAAACTAGCGAAATACATATGCGATTTTATCTTTTAATATATGGTGCAATATATAAAAACCTCATCTTTTTCGACCAAAGTCTAAAGTTTACATTATAAAGTTAAAAAAAAACGCACATCAAGGATGTGCGCTTTCTATTTGTGCAGAATTAACCCGCTTGATCTAATAGCATATTACGGATGTGACCGATTGCTTTTGTAGGGTTTAGACCTTTAGGACATACTGACACACAGTTCATGATACCTTTACAACGGAACAAACTGAATGGATCGTCAAGACGAGACAAACGGTCTGCAGTAGCAGTATCACGAGAATCAATAATAAAACGGTATGCATTCAACAATGCTGAAGGACCCAAGAACTTGTCAGGGTTCCACCAGAATGATGGACATGAAGTTGAACAACATGCACAAAGAATACATTCATACAAACCGTTTAAGTGTTCACGTTCTTCTGGAGATTGTAAACGCTCTTTAGGTGGAGCTGGTTGGTTATTGATCAAGAATGGCTGAATCTTGTCATATTGATCATAGAATTGGTTCATATCAACAACCAAATCTTTAACTACCGGCAAACCTGGTAATGGACGAATTACGATTTTCTCTGGTAAATCATTCAGGTTTTCTAAACAAGCCAAACCATTTTTACCATTGATATTCACACCATCTGAACCACAAATACCTTCACGGCAAGAGCGACGGAATGTTAACGTTTCGTCTTGAACTTTCAATGCAAGTAATGCATCAAGCAACATACGGTGCTTATCAGTCAATTCAAGCTTGAAAGTTTGCATGTACGGCGCTTTATCCTTATCAGGATCATAGCGGTAGATTTCGAATGTACGAGTACCTCTACTCATCTTTATACTCCCGATTAGAATGTACGTGGTGCTGGCGGAATTGCATCAACAGTCAACGGTTTGAAGCGCACTGGCTTATATTCCAAACGGTTATCTGATGAATACCATAACGTATGTTTCATCCACTCATCATCACGGCGACCGTATGAATAAGTTGGGTGATCAGCTGGTAATTCATAATCAACTACAGTATGCGCACCACGACACTCTTTACGCGCAGCAGCTGAAATCAGAGTTGCTTTTGCAACTTCATACAAGTTTTCAACTTCAAGTGCTTCAACACGCGCAGTGTTAAATACTCTAGATTTATCTTTTAAGTGGATATTACGCACACGTGGCTCAAGAGCAAGAATCTCTTTTACACCCTTATCAAGCAATGCTTGAGTACGGAATACACCAGCGTGATCTTGAACGATATCACGAATTGCATCAGCAACTTCTTGAGCATTTTCACCAGAAGTTGAGTCATCCAACTTACGTACACGAGCTAATGTTTGCCCTAATACATCTGTTGGAAGTGGTGCATATTCATCACCATGATGCTTAGTTACGTAATCGATAATGTGCTCACCAGCAGCTTTACCAAATACAACCAAGTCAAGAAGTGAGTTCGTACCTAAACGGTTTGCACCATGCACTGATACACAAGAACATTCGCCAATTGCATAGAAACCTTTTACAGGTTTAGTGTAGTTGTCTGTACCCACTTCAGGTAAACACACCTGACCATGCATATTCGTAGGAATACCACCCATTTGATAATGGATTGTTGGTACTACAGGAATCGCTTCTTTTGTGATATCAACGTTCGCGAATTTTTTACCAATCTCAAATACAGATGGTAAACGCTTCATGATTGTGTCAGCACCCAAGTGAGTCATATCAAGTAAGATATAATCACCTTTTGGACCACAACCACGACCTTCTTTAATTTCCTGGTCCATAGAACGTGAAACGAAATCACGTGGAGCCAAGTCTTTTAAAGTCGGTGCATAACGTTCCATGAACGGTTCGCCGTCTTTATTACGAAGGATTGCACCTTCACCACGACAACCTTCAGTCAACAATACACCAGCGCCCGCAACACCCGTTGGGTGGAATTGCCAGAACTCCATATCTTGCAATGGAATACCAGCACGAGCAGCCATACCAAGACCGTCACCAGTGTTGATATAAGCATTTGTTGATGCACGGTAAACACGACCAGCACCACCAGTAGCAAATAATGTCGCTTTTGCTTGGAATACTGAAATGTTACCAGTTTCTTGGTCAATTGCTGTTACACCAAGAACATCACCAGCTTCGTTACGGATCAAATCAAGAGCGATCCACTCAACGAAAAATTGAGTGCCCATTTTCACGTTGCTTTGATAAAGCGTATGCAATAATGCATGACCTGTACGGTCCGCAGCTGCACAAGCACGTGGAACTGGTTTATCACCATAGTTAGCAGAGTGACCACCGAACGGACGTTGGTAAATTGTACCATCAGCGTTACGGTCAAACGGCATACCCATGTGTTCAAGTTCATACACAACTTTTGGCGCTTCACGACACATAAATTCAATTGCGTCTTGGTCACCTAACCAGTCAGAACCTTTTACTGTATCGTAAAAATGGAAATGCCAGTTATCTTCTTGCATATTACCTAGCGACGCACCGATACCACCTTGAGCAGCTACAGTGTGCGAACGTGTCGGGAAAACTTTAGTCAGTACTGCAACTTTCAAACCCGCTTGAGCGAGTTGGTAAGATGCACGCATACCAGAACCACCACCACCAACGATAACTGCATCGAAAGTGAGGTTTTGAATATTTGAATAATCTTCTTTAGGGGTTATCGCGCCCATGATGTCTTCCTATCAATTCGCCCAGAAAATCTGGATACCCCAGATTGCGTACACAAACACTGCAATAATGACAGCCGTCGTCAGTACAAGGCGTAAACCTTTCGCTGAAGGACCCATTTGACGAGTAGTGACATAGTCAGTAAAAACTTGCCACATACCAATCCATGCGTGTGCGATAAGCGATAAAATTGCCAATAAAGAAAAAATCTTCATTGGTAATGTCATCATGAAACCAGCCCATTGTTGATAGTCAAATCCGCCTTTGCAGAGAATCCAACCCAAAAGAACAACAGTATAGGCTGCTAGTACAACCGCACTTACACGCTGGATAAACCAATCACGAGAACCTGAACCAGTTAAACCTGTAGCACTTTTCATTAGAACATAATCCATACAAAGGCTGCGATAATGGCTACCACAGATAAGATCAATGAAATTGTCGCTGCAATACGACCACTTTGCAGTTCTTCAGCAAAACCTAAATCTGCAAGTAAGTGCTTCACTCCAGCAATAAAGTGGAATAATAAGCCGGCTACAAATACCCAAACGATAAAACGTACAAGGATATTTCCAAACACGACATTTTTAACGTAGTCAAATCCTTCTGGTGAAGATAATGATTTATCTAAAATCCATAATAGAACTGGTACTAATAAGAAAACGATGACACCTGATAAACGGTGTAAAATTGATGCAATAGCCACGGGTGAGCGTAAATTTACCGCTAACACCTGACCCATGGACAAATTGACAGGTCTGTTGCTTTTCACAGCGGGCATCCTGTAGGTAGAAACTCCGACCGGAGTTTGTTGAATTAATTCCAAGGAAAGCTGGCATTGTTAGGCAAGCACAGCTCATGCCTAACCTATAAACGACACTGAATTATAAAACGCGAAGTATCAAAATACAAACAATCCACTTTCCCATTTAAGCAAAAAACAATTAAATAAGAATCATTCACAATGATATCACCCTATTAACCCTATAAAAAAGGTATACATAGTTCCACCATGTTATTGTTTAAAATAACTTTTTATTTAATTTCATTTTTTCTGAAATTTCTTTTAAATAAGTAAGTTTTAGACTAAAGATAAAGTTATAAATTCATCATATAAATAGAAAAATGTTAGTAACTCCTCATATTTTCAATAAAAGCTACTATTCAAATAAGTGAACATACTTATATTCCACCCAAATCAGTCAATCTAAAATACATTTTAGAAAGCAATTTTTACTGCGAATAAGAGTTTTTATTATTTTAATGCAGTTCAATTAGCTATTTTTTATACAATTAAACTTAAAAAAACAGCAATATTCTTTGTTACAACTAAATAAAAATAGAGTTTTTTTTGATTGGCAATTTGAAATTACACCATGAGTTTTATGATTTTTTTAATTGGATTGGCATTTTCTACCGACTTGTCATTTTTAATCTTAATTTTAAAATTTGCTTACAATTGTACTCATACTTCATTTTTTTTCTGCACGTTCTTGTTGAATTGACTTATTATACCATCCCGATGCAGTGATTTTACTGACTTTTTTGCTCGGGTCTTGATGACTAACTCTCTGTGGGATCGTCATTTTTTATCCATAAGTATAATTGACAAAATTTCAGTACTCACTAATCTTATAGCAAATTTTGACACCGTCTGATTCGCACATGAGAACATTAGGATTTCGGGTCAGATCAACATTCACCAGGACAGGAGATCTATTGAATGTCTGAAGCAAATGGCAAAAAAGCCGTATTACATCTTGATGGCAAAGAAATTGGATTACCAATCTACAGTGGCACTTTAGGTCCAGATGTAATTGATGTCAGCAGCATATTGAAAGAAGGTCATTTTACTTTCGATCCTGGTTTTATGGCGACAGCTGCATGCGAGTCTAAAATTACGTTCATTGATGGTGACAAAGGTATTTTATTACACCGCGGCTACCCAATTGATCAGTTAGCAACTCAAGCAGACTATCTTGAAACTTGTTATTTATTATTAAATGGCGAGCTCCCAACTGCTGAACAAAAAACAGAGTTTGATGCCAAAGTTCGTGCTCACACTATGGTTCACGATCAAGTTAGCCGTTTCTTCAATGGTTTCCGTCGTGATGCTCACCCAATGGCAATCATGGTTGGTGTTGTTGGTGCATTATCTGCGTTCTATCACAACAATCTTGACATTGAAGACATCAATCACCGTGAAATCACTGCGATTCGTCTCATTGCAAAAATTCCAACACTTGCTGCTTGGAGTTACAAATACACAGTAGGTCAACCATTCATCTATCCACGTAATGATTTAAATTACGCGGAAAACTTCTTACATATGATGTTTGCTACCCCTGCTGACCGTGATTACAAAGTAAATCCTGTTCTTGCTCGCGCAATGGATCGTATCTTCACGCTTCATGCTGATCACGAACAAAATGCTTCGACATCTACAGTACGTCTTGCTGGCTCTACTGGTGCAAACCCATACGCATGTATTTCTTCAGGTATTTCTGCACTTTGGGGACCTGCTCACGGTGGTGCAAACGAAGCTGTACTTAAAATGCTTGATGAAATCGGTAGTGTAGAAAACGTTGCCGAGTTCATGGAAAAAGTAAAACGTAAAGAAGTTAAACTCATGGGCTTCGGTCACCGTGTTTACAAAAACTTCGACCCACGTGCAAAAGTCATGAAACAAACTTGTGACGAAGTTCTTGCAGCATTAAATATCAATGATCCTCAATTAGCGCTTGCTATGGAACTTGAGCGTATTGCATTGAACGACCCGTACTTCGTTGAACGTAAACTTTACCCTAACGTAGATTTCTACTCAGGTATCATCCTTAAAGCGATTGGTATCCCTACAGAAATGTTTACGGTAATCTTTGCACTTGCACGTACGGTAGGTTGGATCAGCCACTGGTTAGAAATGCACAGCGCACCTTACAAAATTGGTCGTCCTCGCCAGCTTTATACTGGCCCGACTCAACGCGATATCAAACGTTAATATTCGAAAGAAAATTAATGATAAAAAAGCTGCCTTCTGGCAGCTTTTTTATTGAGATATCTTCAATTCAATCTACAAACCTATTCTTCGTCAAACACACTTAATAAGTGATGACTAATTCCATCAGCTCTCAACCAAGCCAACTCATAACTCGCTTTAGCTAAAGCTAAAACGCGCCTTTCGAATTCAACCCATATTGTTTTGACTTGAGCATCTGAAATACCTAAACCACTTTCTGTTGCCAGATGCTTATTTTTCTCACATATTTTTAAAGCGTGATAGAGCTTGCGGCCTTTGCTCGCCCCTTCCATTAACCGAACACGTTTACTTAAAATAAATCCTTCTACATGCTGCAAGTTCGCATGAGGTAACATGGGCACTAGGATTTGATTCAACTGATCATCTAAACGCCTCCATACAGCCAAACGTTGCTCTGCTGTATAAGTATTCCATTGAATCACTTCATGGTTAAAACGACGACAACCACGGCAAACCTGATCACCAAAAACTGTTGAACAACGCCCTGCACATGGGGTGAGAGAGAGCATTCGATGATCACTACTCAAAACCGACTCCTTAAATAAACCATATACTTTTTATGGTTTTCTCGCTTATTACAAATTTTCGCGCTAAAATATGCGCCTTAAATTTCTATCTTAATACATTTGGAGTTTTCCATGAACGCTACTGTAGAACAGCTTGCACCTGTAGAACAGCAAGCGACCGCGGGTTGGGTTGTTGCAGCACTATATCAATTTAAAGAAGTTCAAGATCCTGCCGATCTTCAACAACGTTTATTAGACTTAGTGAAAACAATCAACCTTTGCGGAACTCTGATTGTAGCAGGTGAAGGAATTAATGGTACTGTTGCAGGCGATCGTGTGGCAATTGATAGTCTCTATCAATTTTTACTCAATGAAGGTTTTGCCTCTATGGAATATAAGGAATCTCATAGCTCTGACAAACCATTCCGTAAAATGAAAATTAAACTTAAAGAAGAAATTGTGACTTTAGGTGTTGAAGTTAAACCCCGTGACTTAGTGGGCCACTACCTTGATCCAAAAGAATGGAATGATTTAATTGCACGTGATGATGTAATTTTGATCGATACGCGTAATGATTATGAATATAAGGCAGGTACTTTCAAAGGTGCTATCGACCCTAAAACTGAAACATTCCGCGAGTTCCCAGAATACGTTAAAAAAGAATTAGAACAGCATAAAGATAAAAAAATTGCGATGTTCTGCACAGGTGGTATTCGCTGTGAAAAATCAACCTCTCTACTTCTTCAAGAAGGATTTACAGAGGTTTATCACCTTAAAGGCGGTATTCTTAAATATTTAGAAGAAACCCCTGCTGATGAAAGTTTATGGGAAGGTGAATGTTTTGTTTTTGATGGCCGGACTGCTGTAACTCATGGCGTTGAAGAAGGTGTAAATGTTAAATGTCATGCTTGTGGTTGGCCTTTAACTCCAGAAGAGTCTGCTTTAACAAGTTATGAACATGGTGTTTCTTGTGTGTATTGCATCGACAAGACAACTGAAAAACAAAAAGCTGGTTTCCGTATGCGCCAGTCACAAATTGCGGCTGCAAAACGCAAACGTTTATAATTTATAAAAAGGGCATCAAATGATGCCCTTTTTAATTTTATTTATAAAGTTCCATAAGTTTCTTGAACTCCAAGCTCACGCAATTCATGGAAGGCACTGTTGGAGCTTTCCCAACAGCAGCTCTCAACTTCCCATCATTAGAAAAATCTAATCCAATCTGACTATAGGTATTTATATCCGCATAAGGTCCTGTATTAATCACAAGATCTACAATCTCCAGTTCGCCCTCATCAAAAGTAAAGTCCATGCCATCTTCTTTTTCTTTATCCAATAATGCTGATACTGTTTGATTCCCTTTAGTTAAACTCACTTTATTACCTTGTTTTACCAAAACACACTTTTCATCTGAGTCTACAGCTACCAAATTACTTTCAACAAAATTATTAATAACCTTATCTGAACATTTATTGTATTGCTGCATATTCTCTAATGCAGGAAGCATTTGACAGGCATTCGTATTAAAATTAAAAACCATGGGCATTGAGTTATTCAAACTATCAACTTTCTTAGGTAATTGAGATAAGTTTCCATCTTTAATTAAAGTTAGTAATTCCTCATAGTCTTTAATGTTTACATTATTTTCAATAGCCTCCAACAACTCTTGAATAGCCTGATGAATAGAACTATTAGCTCTCACCTCAACATTAAATAGATCCACATCATTATCAATACCATAGCCCTTTTTAATAAGCTCAGCTACCAAAGCAGAATTTGATGATTTTAATTTTTCTGTAGTCATAATTCCAGATTGATACCACATTACAGGAATTTGGTTACTTGCATAAGCAATTACCATATCCGTCAGTGGATTAATATTTACATCTCTCTCTTGATCAATATAACTATGGTAGCTTTGGCCATTAGCTTTTACCTGTAAACGACAAGGAAGCTTACTACTGTCTACTTCACCTTGCCATTGCCCTTGCGCATTAACAATTACAGGATTTTTAAAACCAGCTCCGTCTTTACAAATTGCTGTTACATTTGCACCATTCAAAGCAGAATTCGAAAAAGCTGTACCGACAACTACTTTATAGGTAACTTCTGCTTGTTTAGATTCCACAATTTGCATTTCATTTACGCTATTACTATTTTCGCCCCCACAGGCAACTAGTAATATTATTGAGAATAATCCAGTAAGTTTAAAAATTATATTCATATTAAATCGCATTGTTATAGCATTAAAGATTTTCATATCGCCCATGAAATATACATATGACGAAATAAATTAATTTTTGATTAAGAGAGAAAGTTTTCAAAAATTTTGCGGATAATTATATACAAATAAAATTAATGTAAAAATATTATATTTAATTATGTATTAAAATACTAAAAGCATAAAAAACGCCCTAGAAAGGACGTTATTTACTTAATTTTTAAAGTTTAATTTGGCGTATGATACATCAAGTATAATTCATTCAAATTATCTGGGATTTCTTCTGCCAGTTCATCCATTAACTGTCCATTACGACGGAAAGATTCCATCTGTGGATCTTCTTCATCAATTCCACTAAATACCATCATTGGTAAAGTTAAATCAATTAATTGTTCTTCATATTCAGGTGCAAACCATGCATCTTCATTTAAGAACATTGCATCAACAAATCCCACACTCCAGTCGCCTAAGCTAGATTCAACATCAGCTTCTTCAACTTCAAATGGAAATGCAATTCCATTTTCATTTGCTAAATCTTGTCGAATTGACTCCAACCACGCCTTGATTTGCTGAATAATTTCAGCAGGAACCTTCTTATGGTTATTATCAAACAGCTCATCTAACCAACGGTCAAACTGAGGGCCTACTGCAATTGCACACAGAAAGCCATGAGTTGCAGCGAAATCTAAACCATACTCATTGTGGTCTCCATCTAGATATTCACTTAATTGGTCTAAATCTAACGCACTCATTGTGTTACCTGACTATAAAAAAGAAATCTACGATAGCATAGCATTTAAGCTGACGATGCCCTATTCAGATTTGATTAGTCTTCATCATCAAGATCATCATCGTCTAAATCATAATCAAAATCTTTCAACTCACGCTCTAAACGGCGTTGAGCTAATAGATCATCGATTAATCTACGTTTTTCTAATGATTCTTTCGCAGTGATTTTGCCTGATGACTCATCAAAACCGACATCATCATCATCACCGTAGTTATCATCTAGTTCAAAATCTGTAGAAGACACTAAAACTACCTCTAATGAAAAAATGTGAATGGGTCTAGGCGCTATTTATCTCTCTTACAGAACCATGTCAAGTTTTATTTATATTTTTTTCATTAAACTGCATATTTGTACTTTTTTTCACCCAAAAAATTGTGTATTTATAAAACTCAACTATTTTTTTGATCAAGAAAAAATTCTATGATCTTTTCCATGATTTAAGCTTGAAAAAAATGATTTTAGCCCAATATCCAAAAAACAGACGTGAATTCAAAGATATTTTTTATTTAACGGTTACCGATCAAATCCAAAATATTTCAAGCAAATTGTGCTATCATGCACGGTTTTTCACTGCCACAGATTCAACGAAGAGTAAGCAAAGATGAGCGATATGCATTCCCCTACTTCTCAAGTAGCGGCTCTGATTAGCCGAGGCAAAGAACAAGGTTACTTAACTTACGCTGAGGTTAACGATCATCTGCCGGACTCGATTACTGAAAGCGAACAGATTGAAGACATTATTCAAATGCTTCAAGACGTTGGTATTCCTGTACACGAGCGTGCACCTGAATCTGACGATACCATGTTCGGTGAGTCAACTGACACAGCCGATGAAGTTGCTGAAGAAGAAGCTGCTGCCGTACTTGCATCGGTTGAAAATGAGCCTGGACGTACGACAGACCCTGTACGTATGTACATGCGTGAAATGGGTACAGTTGAACTGTTAACCCGTGAAGGTGAAATCAGCATTGCAAAACGTATTGAAGAAGGGATTCGTGATGTCCTTAATTCAATTGCGTACTGGCCAAATGCTGTTGAAGTTGTATTAAAAGAATATAATGATTTCTTGACTGGCGAACGTCGCCTTGCCGATATTTTATCTGGCTATCTTGATCCAGAAACTGACGAAGATATTCCTGAAGTTCTAGAAGAAGAAACAGAACTTGAGGAAGAAGCAGCGCCAGCTACACCAGCAAAAGAAGTTAAGCTTGACGATGATGAAGAAGATGAAGAGTCAGAAAGCGACGATGATTCTGAAGGTGAGTCTGGACCAGACCCTGAAGTTGCAAAAGTTCGTTTTAATGAACTTGAAGCTGCATGGACTAAAACAAAAGCTATTATTGAGAAACATGGCCGTAACAGCCCAGAAGCAGATGACGCTTTAGAAGCTTTAGCTACTGTGTTCATGATGTTTAAATTTACACCACGTTTATTTGACATCATCTCTGAAATGATTCGTGGTACACATGAGCAAATTCGCGCTAACGAACGTGAAGTTATGCGTTACGCAGTTCGTCGTGGCCGTATGGATCGCACTCAATTCCGTACATCTTTCCCTAAGCAAGAATCAAATCCAGCTTGGTTAGATGAACAGATTGCTAAAGCTCCTGCTGAGATCAAGGCGCATTTAGAAAAGGTTCGTCCGGATGTTTTAGCATTCCAGCAAAAGATTGCAGATATTGAGAAAGAACTTAATTTAAGCGTTGCTGAAATTAAAGATATTTCTAAGCGTATGGCGATTGGCGAAGCGAAAGCACGCCGTGCTAAGAAAGAAATGGTAGAAGCCAACCTTCGTTTGGTAATTTCGATTGCGAAAAAATATACCAACCGTGGTTTACAGTTCCTTGACTTGATTCAAGAAGGGAACATTGGTTTGATGAAAGCTGTAGACAAGTTTGAATATCGTCGTGGTTATAAATTCTCGACTTATGCAACTTGGTGGATTCGTCAGGCGATTACCCGTTCGATTGCCGATCAGGCCCGTACAATTCGTATTCCTGTGCATATGATTGAAACGATTAACAAGATCAACCGTGTATCTCGTCAATTGTTACAAGAAATGGGCCGTGAACCGACACCTGAAGAATTAGGTGAACGTTTAGAAATGGACGAAGTTAAGGTTCGTAAAGTACTTAAAATTGCCAAAGAACCAATTTCAATGGAAACTCCAATTGGTGATGATGAAGATTCGCATCTTGGTGATTTCATTGAAGACCAAAACATCACTTCTCCAATTGATGCTGCAACTTCAGAAGGCTTAAAAGAAGCAACACGTGAAGTACTTGAAAACTTAACTGAACGTGAAGCAAAAGTCTTGAAGATGCGTTTTGGTATTGATATGCCAACCGATCATACACTAGAAGAAGTGGGTAAGCAGTTTGACGTAACACGTGAACGTATTCGTCAGATTGAAGCGAAAGCGTTGCGTAAATTGCGCCACCCTTCTCGTTCTGAACACTTGCGTTCTTTCCTTGAAAATGACTAAGTTTTGAAGGCTTGAAATTTCAAAACCAAGCCCCATTTAATAGAAAGAGCTATAAACGCCTGCGATGATGCAGGCGTTTCAAATCATGAGGTAACTTATGTTAGACCGCACTCCATCTCGCGAACTACAAGAACATCTTTGGGTATTTCCGATGGATTATCCAATTAAACTTATTGGCGATGCGGGTGAAGAATTACGTGTTGCTGTACTCGATATTTTGGTAAAACATTTTCCAGACTTCGATCATACAACACTAAAAGTTCAAGAATCTCGCACCGGCAAGTATCATTCTTTAACAGCACAATTGCGCTTTGAAGAATTGGAACAAGTTCATGCACTTTATGCTGACTTGGCTGCTTGTCCGCAGATTAGAACTGCGCTTTAATTTTAAGTTCTTCAATCAATACCACAGTCAGACATTCTTACTGTGGTATTTTTTTGGAAATTTTAGAACCAATCTATCGTGAAAAACCATACAAATATTTAGAATTCCTCTTATAAAATCCTTTAAAATTACAAGGTTTTCGGCTTCTATCTTGCAGATATTGACTGGCGCCGCATGAACTAACTTATAGGAATATTTTGTGATGAGCCTTGATAAACCCAACTTGATCATTCGGCAATGGAACGATTTACAAGATTATCAAAGCAAATTTGAAACCATGAAACTCTTAACAAACGAGCGTAATGAAGATACGCCTGATGAGCTATGGTTACTTCAACATCATAATGTATTAACTCAAGGTCAAGCTGGTAAACCAGAACATATCCTAATTTCATCAGACATTCCTATAGTACAAACTGACCGTGGCGGGCAAGTGACTTGGCATGGTCCAGGTCAACTCGTCGCTTACTTCATGTTTGATCTTAATCGTCTAAAATGGAACGTACGCACATTGGTCAGTTTTGCTGAACAATTTATGATAGATGTTTTGAAAAAGTATGGAATTGAAGCTTATGCCAAGCCTGATGCACCTGGAGTATATGTAGATGGCCGCAAGATTGGTTCCTTAGGTTTTAAAATTCGTCGTGGCCGTAGTTACCATGGGTTAGCATTAAATCTGGATTGTGCCTTAACTGGGTTCCAGACCATCAATCCTTGCGGCTATGCAGGCTTAGAAATGGTACGTATACAAGATTTAGTGACTCCTTATCCATCATTTGGTCAACTTTGTCAGGACTTTATTGAGTATATTAATAGCACTGGGTACTTTAATGACCCTAAAGTCAAATATGAATAAATCGCTTTGCGATGAAATAAAAATGGATTAGAGTAATTACTCTAAATTTGCTTTCGCATAATTTTAACAAGGGATACGCGAGTGATTTCGACAAAAGCGGTAAAGCCGACTCTGCAACTTGCCTACGTTAAGCTCATGATGGATGTTATTGGTCGTGGCTTAGTCATGGCAAGTCAAGTGGACAATGAAATACAAGAGGAAGTATCTAAATTTCCTGTTCACTTTGTACTTTCAATGAATGTTTTCCCAAATGGACCAGCATTTTTTGCACGAGTGACAGAAGACAAACAGTTAGAGCTACTTGAAAGAGCTGAAAAAAAACCTGATTTAACGATTACATTCAAACATGTCACTCATGCCTTTTTAGTGTTTTCTTTCCAAGAAAGTACTGCTCAGGCATTTGCCAATGACCGAATGATTGCCGATGGTGATGTATCTGCTGCGATCCGCTTGGTACGCTGCCTAAATAAAATGGAATCTCTTATTTTACCTAAATTGGTTGCTTCCCTAGCAGTCAAAGAATACCCAACCGAACTTACCCTAAAAGAAAAATTCAACGAGGCTGCAAATATTTACTTAAAAGTAGCCAAGTCCTATTTCAAGCGGAGCGCATAACATGGCCAAACCATATTACGAATTTTTTTGTCCTGTAAAAGTCATTGCTGGTAATGCTGCGCTAGAACATATTCCGTTTGAACTTGCGACTTTAGGCGCAAAACGACCTCTTATCATTACAGATAAGGGTGTTCGCGCAAATGGGTTATTAAATCCAATTGAAGCTGCATTTAGTACAACTGATGCTGTCATTGGCCATGTTTTTGATGATGTACCACCCGATTCGAGTTTAGAAGTCGTTCGTCTTGCAGCAGAAGCTTATCGTACAAACAAATGTGATGCGATTATTGCTGTAGGTGGCGGTTCAGTTATAGACACATCTAAAGCAACCAACATTTTGGTATCTGAAGGTGGAAATGACTTATTGCAATATGCAGGTGCTCATAACCTACCGAAACCATTAAAACCATTTTTTGTGATTCCAACAACTTCGGGTACTGGCTCAGAAGTAACGATGGTCGCTGTGGTTTCAGATACTCAAAAGAATGTTAAGTTAGCATTCGCTTCTTATTATTTAATGCCACATGCTGCAATTTTAGATCCACGCATGACGCTTACATTGCCTCCTCATTTAACTGCAATGACAGGTATGGATGCGTTAACGCATTGTGTTGAAGCATATACATGTATGGCTGCGAATCCATTGAGTGATGCTTATGCAAGTGCAGGAATTAAAAAGATTAGTGAAAATCTATTTAATGTCTTAGAAAACCCAAATGATGCTCAAGGCCGTTTAGAGCTAGCTCAAGCTTCAACAATGGCAGGTATTGCATTTTCTAACTCAATGGTCGGCCTAGTTCACTCACTAGGGCATGCTTTAGGTGCTGTTGCCCACCTGCCTCACGGTTTATGCATGAATTTATTCTTACCATATGTGCTTGAATATAATAAACAAGTAAATGGTCAGAAAATTGGTGAGTTATTATTGCCACTCGCTGGTGCAGATATTTATGCACAAACGCCAGCAAGCCAGCGCGCAGATAGAGCAATTACGACTATCTTAGCAATGCGTGATCGCCTATTTACTTTAACAAAGTTACCACGCACTTTACGTGAAACAGGTAAAGTAACTGAGGCACAGCTTGATGAAGTTGCAGAAAAAGCACTAAATGATGGCTCAATTATTTATAACCCGAAAGAAGCAAGCTTAAAAGATATCCGAGATATCTTAGAAAAAGCTTGGTAATTCGATAAGTTAAACTCCAAAAAGCACCATAAAGGTCTGATTTATATATTAAATCAGACCTTTTTTATGAATAAGAATTTTTATTCATTATTTTATTTGGAATATATGGCAAAAAATTTGCTAAAAAATAGATGAAAGTACTGACAATTTATATCAATTTAGGATAGATTGGCGCACTTTATCTTTTTCTGTAGGGGGGATCGTTCGTCTCAAACGATCCTTAACACCAAGCTGATCCTTGATCAACGATTATGAGGATAACGCCGTTGACAAATTTATCTGGGACTAAACCAACAGGCAAGCTTCAAAAGAATCTTGTACTTTGGCATATTGTTATTATTGGTTTAGCTTACATTCAGCCATTAACGTTATTTGATACTTTTGGTTTAGTGTCAGAACGAAGTGGTGGTCATGTACCAACTTCCTACATTTTTGCATTAGTCGCAATCTTATTAACATCGATCAGTTATGGACATATGATTAAGCGCTATCCTTCTTCTGGGTCGGCCTATACATATGCTCAAAAATCAATTCATCCTAATGTTGGCTTTATGGTGGGTTGGTCTTCTTGGTTAGACTATCTACTGTCACCGCTTGTTAATATTATCTTGGCAGATATTTACCTAAGAGCTCTTTTTCCAGAAGTAAATAACTGGTTATGGGTGATTGGTTTAACAACTCTCATGACTGTTATTAACTTATTTGGTGCACGATTTGTCGCACGTTTTAACAGTACGATCGTTGTTATTCAGCTTGGCGTAATTTTTTATTTCGTTTATCAGGTATACATTCTACTTACTCAAGGTGTATATGCAGATGGAACTTTAAATCCAGATAAAGCGGCATTGTGGTCATTAACTCCTTTTTGGAACGACATGACATCTGTAAGTGCTTTAATTGCTGGTGCAACTGTACTCTGCTTCTCTTTCACAGGGTTTGATGCTTTATCTTCTCTTGCTGAAGAAACAAAAGATGCAGAAAAAACGCTCCCAAAAGCTATTTTTTCTACAGCATTACTTGCAGGGATTATTTTCATTGTAAGTACTTACTTCATCCAATTATATTTCCCAAGTAACCCAAACACTTACTTTAATCCTTTAGATGAATCACAACCTGTGATGGTCGCTGCGATTGGTAGTTTGATGTTTAAAACTTTGGTTTTATATTTTGCTGTAGTCGCTGTGATGGCATCAGGTATTTCTGCTCATGCGGGTGTATCACGTTTAATGTATGTGATGGGACGCGATGGGGTCATCAATAAGAAATTATTTGGTCATATCAGTCCAAAATTGCATACTCCAACTTACAACATTCTTATTGTTGGTGTAGTTGCGTTATCTGCTGGCTTTTTAGATCTTGAGCATATTGTTAACTTGATTAGTTTTGGTGCTTTAACTGCTTTTAGTTTTGTTAATTTCTCTGTGATTTCTCGTTATGCATTAAGAGATGGCAAGAACAAAACGCTTAAAGACATCATCAATTATATTGTTATACCAACGCTTGGTTTTGCCAGTGTATTTATGATGTGGTTAGAGATTGATAAGCTTGCCTTACAAATTGGCTTAGCTTGGGCCGTTATTGGTGTAGGTTATCTTGCCTATAAAACCAAAGGCTTCAAATATAATGCTCCGCAACATAACGAGCATGAGTAATAAAAAAGGCGCTTTAAGCGCCTTTTTTATGGTCAAATTAACCGTAAATTTTATTCACAATGCTTTGTACACGTTGAGCATAAACTTTTGCTGTTTCCAGATCACCTGTCGGAATTTCTTCCACACTTGCATCTGAAGGCGATTGAACTAAAAGCCCTACTGAACCGCCTAAGTTGTTTACATCTTCACGTGTTGCGTTTTTTGTATTTGCTGGTAATAAACCAAGACTCACCCAAATCCCACCATGCTGTGCTGCTAAAGTTTGTAATTGGATAAGAGTTACTTGCTTATCCCCATTTAAGCTCGCGCTGTTTGTAAAACCTGCAAATACTTTATCTTGCCAGCCGCGTGTAAACCATACTTTTGAAGTTGCATCAGCGAACTTTTTAAACTGCCATGGCGCTGTACCCATATAAGTCGGAGCGCCAAAAACAATCCCCTTCGCATCATTTAATGTCTGCCAATCTTGATCAGTAATATTTCCTTCCTGATCAATCTGGATGAGCTGAGCATTAATCTCGTTTGCGAACGTTTCAGCAACAACTTTTGTGTGGCCATAACCAGAGAAATATACAACCGCGATATTAGAGTTAGACATGGGAGCAAACCTTTGTTTTATTAAATTCCACTTTATGATATATTTTAGAAACTAGGTGTCAATTAGTTACTAATTGGTAACTAGTGTAATTTTTCAAAAAATTATAGGTAAATGGTATGAATGAATCTCTAAAATATAATATTTTTCAACAACATTGCCCTGCTCGTCTATTTTTTGAAAAAATTGCAGATAAATGGGTTTTATTGATTTTAAATGTTCTTGAAGAAGAAACTCAGCACTTCAATTTGCTCAAAAAGAGTATTCAAGGCATTTCCCCTAAAGTCTTATCTCAGAAATTAAAAATGCTGGAGAGAGATGGTTTCATCGAGCGTAAAATCCAGAATACATCCCCAATTCGCGTTGATTACTCACTTACTTCTTTAGGGAAAAATGTAGCTTCAATGGCGTTCCAATTAAAGGAATGGGCCGAAACCAATATTGAACAGGTTTTAGCAGCCCAAATAACTTATGATGGAAAAGTGCTAGAGCAAGCTTAACTCATACTTTCTTTAAAATTTTATTGAACTTTATCTATTAGGCTTTGTTCTTATCTTAAAGGTGACTCAACTTAATTGATTTTAATCGGTTCAGGTGGCGCACTTATTTTAAATTGAATAGTTAAAGGTTCGCATTGTTTTAACTCCTGATTATTTTTCAAATAGGTACTTTCCAGACCATATTTCCAAATACCATTCATGACTTCAAATGCGGGATAATTGACAATAAAAGTTTTAGTTTCACCTGATTGATACTCATATATTTGAGTCTCTTTACAATCATTTTCCGGATAAGAACGTTTGGTATTTCCAAGTAAATAGAGTTCTAAAGGTACATGACAAGCGGGTTGTCGTTCTTGTATTTTTTCTAAGCCCATATTCGTTTGAGTAATCTGTAAAGCAAGAGTACCGTTCAAAGTTAATTGCTGTGCGTATTTAAAAACCGTTTCTTTTTCAATTGGTTCTCTTGTTACATTATTAAGAAATTCTAATTTACGATGCAGGCCATTACAGTCATCTTCACTTGGTGCAGGTAACCAAATTTCATTATCTTTTGAGTCACCTTTATCTCCATCGGCCGGGGTTTCATAATCACCTGGTTTACCGGGTTTAGTTGGATATCCTGACCCACCCAAACTGGCACCACCTGCGAATAAATCCTCTCCGCAAGCAGTCAAAAGGCTGCCTATCATAATGAAGCTCATGGATATTATTAATTTTTTATAAGTTGTTTTAGTCATATTGATAAGCTCCGAAACGGAAAGTTTTGGTTGCACCCTCTTTTCCTTCATCGAGTGCACAACGTTCAATGGCTAACTTGAGTACTTGTAGCGATAGATCTTCCCATAAGCGTAAACTTGCTTCTTTGAGTAAAATGATCGATTCATCTGTTAGTTCATCAGCAAAAATTGCTTGTTCTAAATAGGGTTCTTTTTCTGGCTGAAATAAATTATGAACCCCGGCAGCTAAATGTGCCTCTAAGTTATTCGTTAATAATTTTCGAACCTCGAATTGCTCTACATCAGGCATAAAACTTCGCTGCTGTAACGATACAATACCATCTTCTTCTTTCACTATATTTAAACGCTCAAGTTCATTCAAAATAGATCTTGGATGTTTTTCGGTTGAAACTTTCTTTACCAAACTTTCAAAGCTAATCTGATCTTGGCTAATAAAAGGAATTTTTTCTGCTAAGCCCTCTGCAAGCCATAAACCAATCACCCGAGCAGGAACACTCACTGGCTCTGCTACTTTTGCTTCAGTTAAAGGCTGCCCAGCCTGTGTCGCTTTTTTAAAAGCACTAACATCTTTACGATGTAAACCAGAAAGTAGACTAACTGCCGAATCAGTAGTTTTTTGATCTATACGTTCTAGCTCAGCTAAAGACTGCTGATAGAAAACGGGTTTTAAAGCAGTAACAAAGTCATTATATCCAACTCCCGAACGAATTAACCATTGCGTCAGATATTCCATTAACTGCAATACCTGCTTTTGGTTAAGTTCTGCATTATTCGTTTGGAGTGTCGACATAGGTTAACAACTTTCCTTCATCTTTGAAAAACAGTATGAGCTGAGCAATTGTCACACTGAACGGTTTAAGATGCAATTTTCATTCTTAGGCCTCCTTTGGAAACCGATGAACAAAATGATTTGGTGCATTAAAATTGGTAAAAGAAATACTCATTGAAACATCCAGACTTTCTACACTATGCCACCAACCAATAGGGATAAATAAAGCTTCTCCTGCATTCAAAATACATTCCACTGGAGTAATCGATTTTGCTAAAGGGTATTTTTTAAAATCAATTTCATTTGCATCGCTCAACTCACTAAACACCCAATGATCGTTATATAGATGAGGTACTTGTAAAGCAGGAATCAAAGTTACTTTTTTACGCCCATAAATTTGAACTAACATATTATTCGTTAAATCGTGATGCAAGGGCGTAAAGGTTCCCTTCGGCCCGAACCATAAAAAACTACGCTCATCTTTTAAAGCCAAGTTGCTGTACCCGTCTGCAAAATCACCTATATCTAAAAATAACTCCTGAAGCATTTGATGGCTATTGGTCGCATTATTTGCAGTCATATAGAAATCGTTGCTCGCCTCGACAGACATAACTTTTGATACAAACTCCGACATTTTCATGGTCTGCTTTAACAAAGGAGAATGCCTTTCAAATTGCTTATCTTTATTTCTATTCATTTGAACTTCAACTAAATGCTGGCCAAATTGAGTTGCAAAATATTCAGGTGTCCACTTATGTAAAGCAGGCCAGTGCTCTACCCCTTTTTTCAAAATCACAGGACGGTGCTGACTGTAATAATCTTTAATAAAATCTGAGAAGATTGGCGCAGGGATTGAAGGTATATCTTTACAGTAATTCGAATCTAGCTGGGCCAGTTGGTCTAAAGTTTCTATTAACCACTCACGTTTCTTAAATTGGTGGTGCTTTTTCTTAAGAATTTTATATAACTGATTATTTTCTAAATTACCTAAATATTCTTCTACTTGTTGCCGATGAAGCCCCTGCTCTACCAATCTTTTCACTATTTCCGCAGATGGCACCTCATTCAAAATTTGTTCAATTATCCATTCCTGATCTTGGTCAGATAAGCTTAGGAAATTCGGCTCACTCGTTTGAAAAGTTAATCCAAATCCATTTTCTTTTAAAACATCGACTAATTGCTCGATCGAACATCCTTTTTCTAAATTTTCTTCAAGCCATTTTTTCCATTCAAATGGCAACTGATCAAACCATTTCTGGCTTTGTTGGAATATTTCAATTTGATTGTAAGCTGCCATGTTGAACCTTTTTTTCAAATTTGATCTTTACAACTGCATTATAATTGATCTATTTTAAAAATGTTAAATTTTCACATTTTTATAAAAAAAGGGCTTATGTGATGAATAACATAGTAAAAGGAAGCAGCATTGCTTTGATTTTTATAGCATTAAGTGGGTGTGGGTCTGACGATAATGATTCGACTCCAACACCAACACCAACACCAACACCAACACCAACACCAACACCAACACCAACACCAACACCAACACCAACACCAACACCGACTCCAACACCAACACCAACACCGACTCCAACACCGACACCAACACCAACACCAACACCAACAACGGTAGCAGATCGCTTCGTTGGAAGTTGGCTAGCAGGTAAAGGAGCTTGTATTAATGGCTCTGCTCTAAAAATGAATGTTATTAAAGTTTCTGATAACAGTGTGCGATTTGCCAGTGAAACCGTACGCTATGAGAATGAAGCAAACTGTACAGGTAACATTGTGGCAAGTTACCGCCAAGCTACAGATTTTAGTCTGGTTTCAAATATTGGAGCGCCACAAACTGTACAAACTTCAAGTTATAACAAGGTAGATTGGCAGCTTGTAGTTGCAGGAAAATTAACTCAGAAACAACCAGCCATTCTGGGCTTTAAAAATGCAAATCAATTCTGTTTAGTACCTACAGATGAGCCAAGTGCAATACATAATTATCTACAGCAAGCAAACTTTGATCTGACAAATACATGTTTCACCAAAACTACTCCTCCAGCAAGTATGCAAAAACCAACCCAAGTACTTGCAACAGCCACTTATAGATTCGGAGATAATAAAGAATCTTGGGCAGACGTATTAAGCCAACTCAATGACCAAGGACGCCAAGGCTATGCTCTTCTTACTCCATCAGTCAGTTTAGATAACCCTGACGGTAGTTTTGCGCTGTATAAAAATTTATATGTAAAAAACAATAAATCCACTGACACATATACCTATAAAACGGTCGATGTCAAAACTACATCAGTGGCAAACCGTTATTTACTATGGGTCAATGAGTTAAACAAACAAGGTAGCTTAGGCTATATATATAAACTTTCATTTGGAGAAGTGGCATCAAACACAAACAAATATTTATTTGTAAAAAATGATAAAAAACCAGCAACCTACGCCTATTCTAACAGATTCTTAACAAATACTTCTCGGACTAGCATCTTAAATGCTTTCAATGAACTTGGTGCGCAAGGGTGCAAATTACTCTACGCAAACTCGACATTTACTAATAACGGTACAACAAATGGTACATTCTATGTACCAACATGTGTAAATAGTAGTACGCATAACGGTACTTATGCTTATCGTTATTTTGAAGTTCCACAACATATTCCATTTAACAAAGATGATGCAATAAAGCTTGAAAAACTTCTTAAAGAACAAGCAGCACAAGGCTATAGACTTGTCGATGCCAGTAATAATATTGGTTTCTTTAATGTTGATGGTTATCTATTTGAACGCGATAGTGAAAATACAGGACCTATTGAATATAAAGTCTTTGCAGAAGATGCAGCATATGAGTTAGATGAGCCTTATATCGTTGAAAACCGTATTCAAGATCAAGGCAAATTAGGATGGTTCTTTGCTGTCCGACTTGGCTCAGTTTATACCAACTCACCGACCAACTATGATTTAGCAAGTGGTGTGGTTTTCCCTAAATAAGAAATCTAACAACAAATAAGGCCACTATTGTGGCCTTATTTTTATTTAAAACTTAGTCATTTATCATAAGTTTTTGAAACCTTGCTGACGCCATGCTTCATAAACAATGACGGCTGTGGCATTAGACAAATTTAAACTTCTTGAGTTTTCAGCCATCGGCAATCGTATCCATTGTTCTTGCGGAAACATTAAGCGAACATGCTCAGGCAAACCACGCGTTTCTGGACCCATCAATAAAGCTACAGGTCGATTTAAATCAACTGTATGCGGGGTTGCAGAACCTTTAGTAGTGAGCGGAAAAACATGCTCAACACCTTTAGTTTTTAAATCTGCAAGACATAGTTCAATATTGTCCCAAATCTGCATACGTGCCCATTCATGATAGTCCAATCCTGCACGCTTGAGCTTTTTATCATCTAGCTCGAAACCTAAAGGCTTCACTAAATGCAACTGTGCGCCCGTATTAGCACATAAACGAATGATATTGCCTGTATTGGCAGGAATTTCAGGCTCGTATAGGACAACATGAATCACAAATTTTCTCGACTTTAATAACAAGCAATAAATTCAGATGAACTTATTGCCATTTTAACTGTTCACGTAAACTCACTACTTCACCAATAATGGTTAAAGTCGGCGCTACGATATGATGTTCAGACACTTTAGTCGCAATATCGGCTAATGTTCCAACGATAACTTTTTGTTCTGGTGTAGTTCCTTTAGAGATTAAAGCAACCGGCATATCAGCACGCTGACCATGAGCAATAAGTTGCTCACAAATACGCTCTAATCCAACCAATCCCATATATAAAACTAAAGTTTGATTTTCATAAACCAGTTCATTCCAAGGGAGTTCAGGTGAACCTTCCTTTAAATGCCCAGTTAAGAAACGAACACTTTGTGCATAGTCACGATGTGTTAGCGGAATACCCGCATAAGCGGAACAGCCTGAGGCTGCCGTAATACCTGGTACTACTTGGAAAGTGACATTTGCTTCAACCAGCTCTTGAATCTCTTCGCCACCACGGCCAAAGATAAACGGATCACCACCTTTCAAACGACAAACGCGTTTTCCCTTTTGAGCATATTCAACCAGTAAAGCATTAATACCGTCTTGTGGAACCGAGTGATTTGAACGGGCTTTACCGACATAAATCTTAGTCGCATCACGGCGACAAAGCTCTAAGATGGGTTCAGACACCAAACGATCATAAATCACAACATCTGCTTGTTGCATAAGACGTAATGCTTTTAATGTCAGTAGCTCAGGGTCACCCGGTCCAGCACCTACCAAGTAAACCTCACCTTTAGGCGCGGTCCATTCTGTTAAGGCTTGCTGAATTAAATCATTTGCCACATCCAGATTGTCATTAAAAACTTGTTCTTTTAATGGACTGGCATATAAGTTTTCCCAAAAGATTCGACGCTCATCGGGGTTAGTAATCTTTTCTTTTACCTGCTTACGCCATTGACCTGAAAACTCAGCGAGTTTCCCCATACCATGTGGAACTATTG
Source organism: Acinetobacter sp. KB005 (assembly GCF_049949095.1). Taxonomy (NCBI): domain Bacteria; kingdom Pseudomonadati; phylum Pseudomonadota; class Gammaproteobacteria; order Moraxellales; family Moraxellaceae; genus Acinetobacter; species Acinetobacter sp. KB005. The sequence continues at coordinate 60,100 of NZ_CP188191.1, forward strand.
TTTCTATTTGAGTACGTAGTTGTCTAGATAAGACTGGCGATGCACCATTTGAGGCAACAGAAATGATCAACGGAGAACGGTCAATAATGGCTGGAACCATAAAACGGCAGTGTGGAATATCATCGACACTATTAACCAGCAAATTACGCGCTTCACATTGTTCAAAAACGGCTTTATTCACTTGCGCATCATTAGTCGCAGCAATCACTAAGCGATAAGGCGTATTTAATATTTTTTCGACAAAGGACTCGGCAAAATACTGTCCGTCTGTCGTTTTGACTAACTGTAAAAGCTGCTCTTCAATTTCAGGAGCAATAATATCAATTACTGCTCCTGCTTTGGCTAATAAGTTTGCTTTGCGCAACGCAATATGCCCACCACCCACAATCAGACAACGTTGCTCTTGCAACTTTAAAGAGATTGGAAAAATATCCACCTTAAACCTCTACATTAATCATCTGATTATGTTTAAGCAAAAACCGTGCACAATTTAGATGCAAGGCTTAATCAATAAATGTTAAACCACCCATATATGGGCGTAATACTTCTGGAATCTCGATAGAACCATCTTCACGTTGGTAATTTTCCATTACAGCAAGCAAAGTACGACCAACTGCAAGACCTGAACCATTTAAAGTGTGCACCAATTCGGTCTTCTTTTGATCCATTCTGTAGCGTGCTTTCATACGGCGTGCTTGAAAATCACCCATATTAGAGCAACTAGAGATTTCACGATAAGTATTTTGGCTTGGAACCCAAACTTCTAGGTCGTAAGTTTTTATCGCACCAAAGCCCATATCACCACCACAGAGCAAAATTTTGCGGTATGGCAAACCAAGTGCCTGTAAAATGCCCTCAGCATGTGCAGTGAGTTCTTCAAGTGCCTGCATAGAGGTTTCAGGTTTAACGATTTGCACCATTTCAACCTTGTCAAACTGGTGCTGACGAATTAAACCACGTGTATCGCGACCATAAGAACCTGCTTCGCTACGGAAACAAGGCGTATGCGCAGCATATTTTAATGGCAAGCGTTCGCTATCAATAATCTCATCACGAACGAAGTTAGTAACAGGAACTTCTGCCGTAGGGATGAGGTAATATTCTTTTTCGCCTTGAAGTTTAAATAAATCTTCTTCAAATTTTGGTAACTGACCCGTACCACGTAGTGAATCAGCATTTACCAAATAAGGCACATAAGCTTCTGTATAACCATTTTTTAACGTATGGGTATCAAGCATGAACTGCGTTAACGCACGTTGTAAGCGCGCTAAAGAACCTTTCAATACGCTAAAACGTGAACCAGTCAATTTAGTAGCAGTTTCAAACTCTAAACCGCCCATCCACTCACCTAAATCAGTATGATCTTTGATTTCAAAATCAAACTGACGAGGCGTGCCCCATTTTGAGATTTCAACGTTATCATCTTCATTTTTACCAGCAGGAACAGATTCATCTGGTAAGTTAGGGATGCTAAGCGCTTTTTGCTCAATCTCGTTTTGTAGTTCTGACAAAGCAACTTCAGCAGCTTTGATTTCATCACCAATGGCTTGCATACGCGCCATGATTTCAGAAGCATCGCCACCGGATTTTTTAATCTGACCCACTTGTTTTGCACCGGCATTACGTTCTGCCTGCAATTTTTCAGTTTTTGATTGCAAGTCTTTACGGCGAGTTTCCAAAGAAGCCCATTCTTGAACATCTAATTGAACACCACGTTTTGCCAAAGCCGCATTAACGGCTTCAATATTATTTCTGAGTAACTTAGGGTCGATCATAATCAATCATAATATGGGTAAAAAACTGGCTATAGTGTAAGGCCTTCACACTAAAAAATATAGTGATCATCTTCATAACGAATAGCTTTCACACAATTGTTAGAATAGATCACCTATTTTAGAACTTATAGTTTGGCACACTTGGCAAATACTCAGGTTTAATGAATTTACTCGCTTCAAAATACGGCAGCGTTAATTCAGTCATCCCTTCTGCATAAGAAGCTAATTCATAGATTGGATAGACAAAAACAATACCATTAGCGCCATAGTAGAAATTATCACTTAATTGCAGTTTTTCACGGCTGATATTGTGCTCTTGAAGCCAATTGGTATTCGCATCAAAAAGCGCATCAACTAACTGTTTTTCAACATCTGGCTGAATAAGTTCGGCAACAGTAATGTGCTTTTTATTTAATAAATCAAAAGTCACAAATTCTTGATGAGACATGCCATGTGCTGCACCAGCAGAATATGAATAGGTCTGTAACGCAAAAGTTGCAAGGTTATAATTTTGCCCCAAATAGCGGACATAAATTGCACTTTGACTCGAACGAGGCTCACCTTCAGGTACATCAACTGGCTGATCAGCTAAATTTGCAAAGGCATTTGGATCTGCTTTCTTTATACGATTGGTAAAGTAATCATTAATCCACTTTTGATTGGTTTGTACTGATTGAAAGTCATACTCTGTACAACCATCTTCTAAACAAACTTTTGATTTCGGCAATTTTACTGGGATTACTTTTGCCTGAATTACAGGCACGCCAACCTCTTTTTTTTCTTTAACTTTTGTAGTCGAAGCGGCTTGCTCCTCTTTAGCTGCCGACTTGGGTTGGCAACCACTCACAATTGCCATTGCAGCCATTAATGGAAGAATACAAATAATTTTTTTATCGTAAAGTCGCATAATAATCCCCATGAATTTACCTCTATCACTATACAAAGCGTAAGAATAAGACGGGGTTAAAAAATGTATCTATCTCTCTAATATAAAAAAAGCTACCGTGAAAGGTAGCTTTTTTTAGAAGAATTAATTATTGGTCAATAACATCTGTGCCTTTTGGTGGCGTAAAGTTAAAGACAGATGCTGGAATTGAAGCATTTACTTTCACATTTTTGAAACGAACATAGGTGGTTTGACCTAGTGAATCTTGTAACACCATAAGCGTAGGCGCTTTATTTGCTCCAAAACTAATCGTTAAGCTTTGGAAAGCACCATCTTCTTTTTTCGGAAATAACGTGAAATATAATTTAGATTTATCTGGCTGTGTTACACGATAAGACTTCATGATTTGATTGGTATTACCAGAGAGTAATAACGCTGGCGTATCTGCAACCTGATCATCTAAGCTTTGACGTACAGCTTGTTGTAAATCTGGGTCATAAATCCAAACTGTTTTCCCACTCGTTACAATCGTTTGTTTAGACGGACTCACCGTTTCCCAATAAAATTTCCCAGGGCGTTCAACTTTCATTGAGCCTTTAAATGTCTGGTTCATATGCTGCGCACTTAAACTCTTTTTCTGTGCCACAGTTTTTGTATTGGCTTTAGTTGTTTGTTCAAAATCGGCAGTTAAACGCTGTAATCCTGATAACTGATTAACCAGGTTCCCAATTGCCTGTTGCTCCGGTGCTGCTACAGGCGCAGCAAACACTGTAGTACTCATTACAGGAGCAAGCACTGACGCGCTGAGTGTAATAGCACACATAGTTTTACGAAGCATATTCATGTCATCACCTTTTTAGTTGCTGTAAGACAACTTGCCATCTTTCAAAGTTATGAAACTTAGCAAGCTCTTAATTCAAGACTCATATTAACCGACAAACTCTGTGCTAATCATTGAGAAAATAAGATATTTTGTTATGTTATTCATGTTGTTTGTAGAATTTCATTCATCATGATGAAGATAAACCAGATTAGATTCCATAAAAAAAGCCCACAAAATGTGGGCTTTTTTTGAAGCTAAAACTTAAACAGTTTCAACTTTTACGTAGCGACGGCCAAATTGACCTTTCACTTCGAATTTTACTACGCCGTCAGCAGTAGCAAATAAAGTATGGTCACGGCCCATACCAACATTTGCACCAGCGTGGAACTCAGTACCACGTTGACGAACGATGATGTTACCAGCAGTTACAGCTTGACCGCCGTAAACTTTAACACCTAACATTTTTGGGTTTGAATCACGACCGTTCTTCGTCGATCCACCGGCTTTTTTAGTTGCCATGTCTCTTACTCCTCGTGATTAGCCTGAAATACCAGTAATTTTCAACTCAGTGAACCATTGACGGTGACCTTGTTGTTTACGGTAGTGTTTACGACGACGCATTTTGATAATGCGGATTTTGTCGTGACGACCATGACCAACCACTTCTGCAGTTACTTTAGCGCCAGCTACAACTGGAGCACCGATTTGAATGCTGTCACCGTTTACAACCATTAATACATCATCAAATGTAATAGTCGCGCCAGATTCAGCTTTCAATAATTCAACTTTAAGGGTTTCACCCTCAACTACACGGTGCTGTTTACCACCGCTTTGGATTACTGCGTACATAATGTACTCCAATTAGCCCGTGTCGACGTGCCGATAAGGGATATATCGATCTTAAAACGCTCGCCACTGGGGTTATATAAGGCGACAGATTTTAAGTGAAATTTGATCAAACGACAAGTATTTTCTATTTATCAGTAAAGTCTATTGCCCTATTTTTACAAAATCAACAAATAGCTTAGATTGGAATTTAGCAGTTTTCATTGATTCTGAATGAAAATTAAAATACAGTTCCAGACACAAATTGCGACAAGAACAAGTTGTATTAATGCTGATGTCATTAAATTTATTGTTTTGCCGGAAATATCATGTTTTGCTTAAATAAAGAACAAAGAACGCATAAAGACAATAGAAATGATTAATATCAGCCACTTGTTAACCTGTGCAACACACCTTTACTTGATACACTAACGCCACTTATCTACCAATACGGGGTTTTTCTTCATATGGTCATCGATTTCAAGCAAGACATTCTTGCGCCTGTTGCCTCAGACTTTGCTGCGATGGATCACTTGATTAATGAAGGAATTAGCTCAAAAGTCGGTTTAGTCATGTCTGTCAGCAAACATGTTGTTGAAGCTGGCGGAAAACGTATGCGCCCAATCATGTGCTTACTCGCTGCTCGCGCATGTGGCCTAGATAATATGGCAAACGCACAGCGTCTGGCTGCAATCATTGAAATGTTGCATACCGCGACATTAGTCCATGATGATGTGGTAGATGAATCTGGGCTTCGTCGTGGTCGACCTACAGCAAATGCGACATGGAACAATCAGACAGCCGTATTAGTCGGTGACTTCCTCATTGCACGTGCTTTCGATTTACTGGTCGATTTAAACAACATGACTTTATTGAAAGACTTTTCAACAGGTACATGTGAAATTGCGGAAGGTGAAGTATTACAACTTCAATCGCAACATCAACCAGATACAACAGAAGAAACTTATTTAAAAATTATTCACGGTAAAACTTCTCGTCTGTTTGAACTGGCTACAGAAGGCGCTGCTATTTTGGCTGGACAAGAAGCGTATCGTGAACCTTTGAGATTATTTGCTGGCCATTTTGGTAATGCATTCCAAATTATTGATGATATTTTAGACTACACTTCAGATGCTGAAACATTAGGTAAAAATATTGGTGATGATTTAATGGAAGGTAAGCCAACTTTACCGTTAATTTCTGCATTAGCACACTCAACAGGTGATGAGCATGCGATTATTCGTCGCAGTATCGCAACTGGTGGAGTGGACCAATTATCTCAAGTTATAGAAATTGTACAGAAGTCTGGTGCTTTAGATTATTGTCACCAACGTGCCCAAGAAGAAACAGAAGCAGCACTGCAAGCTTTATCAAACCTACCCGATACACCATATCGTCAGGCTTTGATTAACTTAACTCAGCTTGCGTTACATCGAATACAATAGATATTATTTTGCCTATGCATATAAATTTTTCAGATCATTTTTTAAAAATACAGAAACAGCTTGAGGATACTCAAGCTGTCATTGACGAAAATCCAATCATTGAATTAGTCAATGCCATTCGTCCATCCGATCCTCATGATACGGATGAGATAAAGCAAAAAATACAGGCTTTAATTGAAAGCCTATTACGCACACCTACAGCGCCGCTTCTGCTACAAACTTTTTTATTACGTCTAATTAATCGCTATAAACAAGTCAGCTTATATGCCGATAGCGGAATTTTGTCTTTAGATGGTTTCTGGAACCAGCTTGGACAAAGACTCGGAGCACATTTTTTACCGTTAATCGAAGATGCAAGCCAACTCAAAATATTAATTGGTCGAATTTTTTATTTAGAAAGTGACAAAATCTGGCTCAATAATATTGATGATGAGGATTGGGCAAATTTATTCAGTCTTATTGGACAAAGCCAAAGTAATGTAGACGAAAAGCTTGTCATTCAAAGTGAAATGATTAAAGCAATTACCGTCTTAACTTATCGAATTAGTGGAATTGGCCTTTACCCTGAATTTATTAATGCTCAACCGGAATTAACTGAATATGAATCACCATTTTTAGTTCAGAACCGTGAAATTATTGAGTTTATCGAAAAGTATAAAAAACAAGAACTTTCTGAACATGAAATTGCAGTTATTTCTCCTCCGGATGCATCACAAGCATTTGTTATGCTGGAACAATGTCGGGATGTGGTTTTAAAGATTCGCCGTGCCACCAAAAGAATTGGTGTTAGCTTAAGTTTGACTTATTTACTGTCGTTACTTGAGCAATGCCTCGACCGAATTGAATTACTGCTTTATTTGGTTGTAGATAACAGTAAAGGAAAATATGTCTCTTTAGGACATCTTATTTCCGATTTAACCAAGGCGCACTACAGTGAAAAAAGTGTTCGCTCTTTACTCAGTACGACAAGTGAACTCATTGCCTTTCAAGTGACTGAAAATGCCAGCCGAACAGGCGAACATTATGTAAGTACCGATACAAAAGGTTTCTGGGGCATGTATAAAGCTGCCGCTGGAGCGGGCGTTATTATTGCCTGTATGGCATCTTTAAAAATTCTTGCAGCAAGAATGACCATGGCTCCGCTCATGCAGGCCTTTACTTTCAGTATGAATTATTCTCTAGGGTTCATTCTGATTCATGTTCTTCATTTCACAGTTGCAACCAAACAACCTGCAATGACTGCTGCGGCCCTCGCTGCAACAGTACAGCAGCGTAAAGGCTCTAAAACAGCTCAAATTGCAGAGTTAGCAGCTCTGATTATTAATATTATTCGAACACAATTCATTGCTATTTTAGGCAATATTTCAATTGCGATTCCTACTGCCGCGCTCATTACTTTTGCTTGGCAGTTCTATCTTGATGAGCCTTTATTAACTCATACTAAAGCAACTTATTTATTGCACAGCCTAAATCCCTTCACCTCTTTGGCAGTTCCACATGCAGCTATAGCTGGAGTTTGCTTATTTTTGTCAGGCCTTATTGCGGGATACTTCGACAATATGGCTGTTTACCGGAAAGTCGGCCCACGCCTTAGAGCACATCGCCGTTTAGCAAACTGGTTAGGACAAGATCGCCTCAACCGTTTTGCTGAATATATTGAGCGTAATTTAGGAGCTTTAGCCGGTAACTTCTTATTCGGGATTATGTTAGGAAGTATGGGCACCATAGGTTTTATCCTAGGTTTACCTTTGGATATTCGCCATATTGCATTTGCCTCGGCTAACTTTATTCAAGGTTTAATGACAATTAACGGTAGCCCAGATATCGGACTGATTATCGTGTCCTTTTTAGGCGTGTTATGTATTGGTCTCACTAACTTATTCGTTAGTTTCACCTTAACCATTATTGTGGCACTACGGGCACGTCGAGTTCGCTTCGAACAATGGAAACCTTTAGCTAAACTGGTAATGACCCATTTTCTGACTCGCCCCAGCGATTTTTTCTGGCCACCAAAACAACCTCTAGAAGTTGAAGAAAATACGACAACAAATAGTGGAAAAAAGGCAGAGCACTAAGAATTTTGCTTTGTGCATAAAATGTGAATTCCGTCAATTTTGTTGTTATTGTTTTTCCAAATGTTAAAAATTTTTCAAAATGAATTTACGATGATCTATCAGGCTTGAAAAAAAGTGTACTGGCAAGTACACTTTTAACGGCTTTCAGTAGTGGACACTGCTTGAATAAGCAAAGGTATATACATGCCCTATATGTTGCTTTTTATTGGTTGTATTTTTTTCGGATTAGGTGTGCTTGGTCTTTTTGTACCAAGACTTCAATCTATGGATCTCCTGAGCGTTCAAATATTGAGTGAACACCGATTAGATTATCTTAACTCTATTACGATCTTTCTAGCGCGAATAGGTGGTATGCCTTTTGTATGTTTTTTATCCTTTCTGGTATGTATATATCAAGCATGGTATAAAAAATATATTACTGTTATTTTCATTAGCGTGGGAGTTATTGGCAGTATCACCATGGGTTGGCTGCTCAAGTGGTGTGTTGACCGCCCAAGACCCCCACAGGTATATCATATTGTCGAAAGTTACGGTGCATCGTTCCCAAGTGCACACAGTGTTTATGCATCAACACTGGCCTGTCTGGCAATGATAATGTTATGCCATAAGCCCAACACTAACTCTCCTTATATCATTTTGATCTCCTGTCTTTGGTTTATCTGTATGGGGCTTTCAAGAATATATGCTGGAGTTCATTTTCCAACAGATGTACTCGCCGGTTGGGGCATAGGTTTTATTTGGATTGCACTGCTTTGGCTCTGGTTATCACAAACACAAAGTAGGTTAAGTAAAAAACAAATATATTTTTAGATTTTATCTAACGAGGTGGAACAATGATGTCGGCTAAGCTTTGGGCTCCTGCCCTTACTGCTTGCGCATTAGCAACAAGTATCGCACTTGTTGGTTGTGGCAAAGGCTCCGATGAGAAACAGCAAGCTGCTGCTGCTCAGAAAATGCCGCCTGCTGAAGTAGGTGTTATTGTTGCTCAACCACAAAGTGTTGAACAAAGCGTTGAACTTTCTGGCCGTACTTCAGCATATCAAATTTCTGAAGTTCGCCCTCAAACAAGTGGCGTAATTTTAAAACGCTTGTTTGCTGAAGGAAGTTATGTTCGTGAAGGTCAGGCTCTTTATCAACTTGATTCTCGAACTAACCATGCAACGCTCGAAAATGCAAAAGCAGCACTTTTACAACAACAGGCAAATCTAGCTTCCCTACGTACTAAGTTAAACCGTTATAAGCAACTTGTTTCGAGTAACGCTGTATCTAGACAAGAGTATGACGACTTACTTGGTCAAGTTAACGTTGCAGAAGCACAAGTTGCTGCAGCGAAGGCTCAAGTAACAAATGCAAACGTAGATCTAGGTTACTCTACAATTCGCTCACCAATTTCTGGTCAGTCTGGACGTTCTTCTGTAACAGCTGGTGCTTTAGTCACTGCAAACCAAACTGATCCTTTAGTGACGATTCAACAGTTAGATCCAATCTATGTTGATATTAACCAGTCTAGCGCCGAGTTATTACGTTTACGTCAACAATTGAGTAAAGGTAGTTTAGACAATAGTAACAACACGAAAGTAAAATTGAAGCTCGAAGATGGTTCAACCTATCCAATCGAAGGACAACTTGCTTTCTCTGATGCTTCTGTAAATCAGGATACAGGAACGATTACTTTACGTGCCGTATTCTCGAACCCGAATCATCTGTTACTTCCAGGCATGTACACAACTGCGCAGATTGTTCAGGGTGTAGTTCCAAATGCTTATCTGATTCCTCAAGCTGCAATTACCCGTTTACCGACAGGTCAAGCCATGGCGATGACTGTTAATGCAAAAGGTGCTGTTGAGAGTCGTCCTGTTGAAACTTCTGGTGTTCAAGGACAAAACTGGATTGTGACCAATGGTCTCAAAGCTGGTGATAAAGTGATTGTTGATGGTGTTGCCAAAGTTAAAGAAGGGCAAGAAGTGTCAGCAAAACCTTACCAAGCTCAACCAGCAACCCCTCAAGGTACAGCTCCAAATGCGACAAAACCGGCTCAATCAGGTAAACCTCAAGCAGAACAGAAAGCATCTAATGCATAAGGGGTAGATTGAATGGCACAATTTTTTATTCATCGCCCCATTTTTGCGTGGGTGATTGCACTAGTCATTATGTTAGCGGGTATTCTCACGCTCACAAAAATGCCTATTGCACAGTATCCGACGATTGCTCCGCCGACAGTTACAATTGCTGCAACTTATCCTGGTGCATCGGCTGAGACTGTTGAAAACACCGTAACCCAGATCATTGAACAACAAATGAATGGTCTAGATGGTTTACGTTATATTTCATCTAACAGTGCGGGTAACGGTCAGGCCTCTATTCAATTAAACTTTGAACAAGGTATTGATCCAGATATTGCACAAGTTCAAGTTCAAAACAAACTGCAATCTGCAACTGCTCTTTTACCTGAGGATGTTCAACGTCAAGGTGTGACAGTTACCAAATCTGGTGCAAGCTTCTTGCAAGTTATTGCATTTTATTCACCAGATAACAGCCTTTCAGACTCAGACATTAAAGACTACGTAAACTCATCAATTAAAGAACCGCTTAGCCGTGTTGCTGGTGTTGGTGAGGTACAAGTTTTTGGTGGTTCATACGCTATGCGTATCTGGCTCGACCCTGCAAAATTGACTAATTACCAGTTAACACCAAGTGATATTGCGACTGCTTTGCAAGCGCAAAACTCACAAGTTGCTGTAGGTCAATTAGGCGGAGCGCCAGCGGTACAAGGTCAAGTACTTAACGCGACAGTGAATGCACAAAGCTTGCTGCAAACACCTGAGCAATTTAAAAATATCTTCTTAAAGAACACAGCATCAGGTGCTGAGGTTCGTTTAAAAGATGTTGCTCGTGTTGAGTTAGGTTCTGATAACTATCAATTCGATTCGAAGTTTAATGGTAAACCTGCTGGTGGTCTTGCAATTAAAATTGCAACTGGTGCCAACGCACTTGATACCGCTGATGCTGTTGAACATCGTTTAACCGAATTACGTAAGAACTATCCAGCAGGCCTTGCAGATAAACTGGCTTATGACACTACTCCATTTATTCGTCTTTCAATTGAAAGTGTTGTACACACATTAATTGAAGCGGTAATTTTAGTATTCATTGTCATGTTCTTGTTCTTGCAGAACTGGCGTGCAACGATTATTCCAACACTTGCTGTACCTGTTGTTGTATTAGGTACATTTGCTGTCATCAATATCTTTGGTTTCTCAATTAACACCTTAACCATGTTCGCTATGGTATTGGCAATTGGTCTTCTGGTCGATGACGCCATTGTTGTAGTGGAAAACGTTGAACGTGTCATGAGTGAAGAACATACCGATCCGGTCACGGCGACTTCACGATCAATGGAACAGATTTCTGGTGCATTAATTGGTATTACAAGCGTATTGACAGCGGTATTCGTACCAATGGCATTCTTTGGTGGTACGACTGGTGTAATTTACCGTCAATTCTCGATTACCCTTGTAACAGCAATGGTCTTATCGTTAATTGTGGCGTTAACCTTCACGCCAGCACTTTGTGCAACAATTTTAAAACAGCATGATCCTAACAAAGAACCAAGCAATAATATTTTTGCTCGTTTCTTCAGAGGATTTAACAACGGTTTTGACCGCATGTCGCATAGCTACCAAAATGGTGTTAGCCGCATGCTTAAAGGCAAAATCTTCTCTGGCGTACTTTACGCTTTAGTGATTGGCCTATTGGTGTTCTTGTTCCAAAAACTCCCATCTTCATTCTTACCAGAAGAAGATCAGGGCGTGGTCATGACACTTGTACAATTACCACCGAATGCAACGCTTGATCGTACGAATAAAGTTGTTGATACCATGACAAACTTCTTCATGAATGAAAAAGATACAGTGGAATCTATTTTCACTGTTTCAGGTTTCTCATTCACGGGTGTTGGTCAAAATGCTGGTATTGGCTTCGTTAAATTGAAGGACTGGAGTGAACGTACTTCACCAGAATCTCAAATTGGTGCGTTAATTCAGCGCGGTATGGCATTAAACATGATCGTCAAAGACGCATCTTACATCATGCCATTACAGCTTCCAGCAATGCCTGAACTCGGTGTAACTGCTGGTTTTAACTTGCAGCTTAAAGACTCAAGTGGTCAAGGCCATGAGAAACTGATTGCCGCACGTAACACAATTTTAGGTTTGGCTTCACAAGATAAGCGTCTTGTAGGGGTACGTCCTAATGGTCAAGAAGATACACCTCAGTATCAAATTAATGTAGATCAGGCTCAAGCTGGTGCTATGGGCGTTAGCATTGCTGACATTAACAACACTATGCGTATTGCATGGGGTGGCTCATACATTAACGACTTCGTTGACCGTGGTCGTGTGAAAAAAGTTTATGTTCAAGGTGATTCGGGTAGCCGTATGATGCCTGAAGACTTAAACAAGTGGTATGTACGTAATAGCAAAGGTGAAATGGTACCGTTCTCTGCATTTGCTACAGGCGAATGGACATATGGTTCTCCTCGTCTTGAACGTTATAACGGCGTGTCATCGGTTAACATTCAAGGTACACCTGCACCGGGCGTAAGTTCTGGTGATTCTATGAAAGCCATGGAAGAAATTATTGCTAAGCTTCCATCTATGGGCTTACAAGGTTTCGACTATGAATGGACAGGTTTATCACTTGAAGAACGTGAGTCTGGTGCTCAAGCTCCATTCCTTTATGCTCTTTCATTGTTAATCGTTTTCCTTTGCTTAGCTGCATTATATGAAAGCTGGTCTATTCCGTTCTCGGTTTTACTTGTAGTACCACTTGGTATTATTGGTGCAATCGTATTGACTTACTTGGGTATGATTATTAAAGGAGATCCAAATCTCTCAAATAACATTTACTTCCAGGTAGCGATGATCGCGGTAATTGGTCTTTCTGCAAAAAATGCGATCTTGATTGTTGAGTTCGCAAAAGAGTTGCAGGAAAAAGGCGAAGACCTACTTGATGCAACTTTACATGCTTCAAAAATGCGTTTACGTCCAATTATTATGACCACCCTTGCCTTCGGTTTTGGTGTACTTCCACTTGCCCTTTCAACAGGTGCTGGTGCAGGAAGTCAGCACTCAGTCGGCTTCGGTGTACTCGGTGGCGTACTCAGTGCAACGTTCTTAGGTATCTTCTTTATCCCTGTATTCTATGTGTGGATTCGTAGTATCTTTAAGTACAAACCAAAAACCATAAACACTCAGGAGCATAAATCGTGATGCAAAAAGTATGGTCTATTTCAGGTCGTAGCATTGCGGTATCTGCACTTGCGCTTGCTTTGGCAGCTTGTCAAAGCATGCGCGGCCCAGAACCAGTCGTGAAAACCGATATACCACAAAGCTATGGATATAACAGCGCTTCTGGTACGTCTATTGCAGAACAGGGTTATAAACAGTTCTTTTCTGACCCTCGTTTGCTCGAAGTGATTGATTTGGCTCTTGCCAACAACCGTGACTTACGTACAGCAACGCTCAATATTGAACGTGCTCAACAGCAATATCGAATTACTCAAAACAACCAGCTTCCAACCATTGGAGCAAGTGGTAGTGCAATTCGTCAGGTTTCTCAAAGCCGTGATCCGAATAACCCCTACTCTACCTATCAGGTGGGTTTGGGTGTAACTGCCTATGAGCTTGATTTTTGGGGCCGCGTTCGTAGCTTGAAAGATGCTGCATTAGATAGTTATCTTTCAACGCAAAGTGCACGTGATTCGACACAAATCAGTCTGATTAGTCAGGTTGCTCAAGCATGGTTGAACTATTCTTTTGCATCGGCGAATCTAAAGCTTGCAGAGCAAACGCTTAAAGCACAGCAAGACTCTTACAACCTCAACAAAAAACGTTTTGATGTGGGTATCGACAGTGAAGTTCCACTACGTCAGGCACAGATTTCTGTAGAAACTGCGCGTAACGATGTAGCGAACTACAAAACTCAGATGGCTCAAGCACAAAACTTGTTGAACTTGTTAGCAGGTCAATCGATTCCGCAAAACTTGTTGCCAAACCAACCTGTAAAACGCATTACTCAACAGAATGTATATACAGCTGGTTTACCAAGCGACTTGCTTAACAACCGTCCAGATGTAAAAGCTGCCGAATATAACTTAAGCGCTGCTGGTGCGAATATTGGTGCTGCAAAAGCACGTTTATTCCCAACAATTAGCTTAACGGGTTCTGCAGGTTATGCATCGACTGACTTAAGTGATCTATTTAAGTCGGGTGGATTTGTGTGGTCAGTTGGGCCAAGCCTAGACTTACCAATCTTTGACTGGGGCACGCGCCGTGCCAATGTAAAAATTTCTGAAACCGATCAGAAAATTGCATTGTCTGATTATGAAAAATCAGTTCAGTCTGCATTCCGTGAAGTTAATGATGCGCTTGCAACTCGTGCCAATATTGGTGAACGTTTAACAGCTCAACAACGTCTGGTAGAAGCAACTAACCGCAACTACACATTATCAAATGCCCGCTTCCGTGCTGGTATTGATAGTTACTTGACAGTTCTTGATGCACAGCGTTCATCTTATTCAGCAGAACAAGGTTTATTGTTGCTTCAACAAGCTAACTTAAACAACCAAATAGAGTTATACAAAACTCTAGGTGGCGGTTTAAAAGCAAATTCTTCAGATACAGTGGTTAATCAACCATCGAGCGCTGAACTTAAAAAGCAATAAGTTTTAAATAACTTATCTATAAAAGCTCACTTCGGTGGGCTTTTTTATTGCATCTCATGTGAATATTTCTTATCTTGAAACCTTAAGAGATTTAGATTGATAAAAAATAATGTTACTGAGTAATTTAGAAAGTGTTCCGGGCCACCAGATTTTAAAACAGCTTGATGTTGTTTATGGAAGTACAGTCCGTAGTAAGCATGTTGGCCGTGACTTGATGGCGAGTTTAAAAAATATTGTGGGTGGTGAACTTACAGGTTATACCGAATTATTAGAAGAATCCCGCCAAGAAGCCATGAATCGTATGATTGCCAAAGCCCAGCAACTTGGTGCGAATGCAATTGTCGGCATTCGTTTTTCAACTTCAAATATTGCTCAAGGTGCTTCCGAACTATTTGTATATGGCACCGCTGTGGTTGTGCAACCTCAAGCACCCCATCTACCAGATCCATTTAGTGCATAGGTAGAAAATGGAAAATCTTATTTTTCAGCTTGTTATTTTTCTGATTCTTTTCAGTATTGGTTGGGGTTTTGGGCGCCATATTGAACGAAAACATTTGAAAGAACTTTTAGAAAAAGAGCAACGACTGGCCCATATCAGAATTGATACGAATCGTTTTGCGACGAGTGATCAACTAGGCCACTTTATTAGCAGTAATGTTGTGATTTCTCACGATTACTTTAAATATGTATTGGCATCCATTAAGAATGTTTTGGGTGGTCGACTCACCAGTTATGAAAGCGTGGTTGAGCGTGCTCGCCGTGAAGCGATTGTCCGTTTAAAACAACAAGCCCATACCGCAGGAGCTAACCATATTATGGGAGTTCGGCTGAGTACAACCGAACTAGGAATGCAGGGCGGAATGGTCGAAGTCTTTGCCTACGGTACAGCAGTAAAAGATTAATACTGCCCTACACTAGAAAAATGAATGCGTGGATTGCCAATATTTTTAGTTAAATGTTGGCAAATTCCGGTAATTTTCCAACTGTCCTGTTGTTTTGCCAAAGTAAAATAATAACGACCAAACGAATGAAAATAATCATTTTCTGAAAAACGATAAATTTGATAATTACATTCTAACCATGCCCGATCTTGTTCAATACGGATGATCGGATTACTTAAGTTATGTTGCAATCTGAGATGCGACAACGCCTGTTGCCGAGAACCTTTATATTCATGACAAGACACGACACATAAAGGCTCTCCCCTAAACTGGAAATAGTCAACCTCAAGTTGATCGGCCAATAACTCATCAAAAGCGTCCCAATTTTTCTGGTCAAAGACCAATTGAAAACGCGTAATGACTTCTAAAATACGGTGATAATCTTGATCCATGGTGAACCTTCTATGCGGGTTTTCCATCAATTTAGCATGGCAAAATCACTTTTTTATTTTACTTTTGTTTTCCGAATCATTTTATAGAGAAGTTTTGGAGACATCCGAGAAACCATAACCCCTAGTTTTTCTTTTGCTCCACCAACAACAATATATTCTTGCCCATGCATTAATGCTTTTACAGATTGCTCTGCAAATACATCTGCCTCTAAACCATTTTCAATTGCTTCATCTTGATGACCTTGAGGTTGTCCAGCACCATTTAACGCATTAAAAGAAACGTTAGTTTTTACAAAGCCTGGGAAAATAACTGAAACTTCAACGCCTTGATCTGAGACCTCAGCACGTAAACTATTTGCCCACATATGAATTGCAGCTTTAGCAGCCGAGTAGCTTGCACGGTACTGCGTTCCTAATAAACCCGCCACACTCGACACAAATACAACTCGACCAGACTTTTGTTTTAGCATGGTCGGAAGCACAGTTTTGGTTAATGCCACTTGTGAGAAATAGTCGACTTCCATAATGGCCCGTTCGGTTGCCATTGTTGTATCTTCAATTAAAGCACGTTGGCTTAAGCCTGCATTATTAATAAGCCAGTCAATTCTGCCTTTCGCTTTTAAAATCTGCTCATAGGCTTCTTGTACCTGCTTTTCATCAGTAATATCTGCAACCACAGATAAATGATGATCTGGATTTAACAAACCCACTCGAACTACTTCTAATTCATCAAAACGACGCGAGGTCAAAATCACCTCCGCCCCTTGCAAAGCCAACTCGCCTGCTAAGGCCTTACCCAGACCAGAAGATGCTCCCGTAATCCATACCACTTTATTTTGCAAAGTATCAAGTTTGGCCATGCTTTATGTTCCTATTATCTTTTTAAATTATGCTGCTTGATGCATGAAGGCCAAAAAGTGGTTGATATAATGAGTTGCTGTGGTCTGATCGACCTGAGTACCTAACTTTTCCAAACGTTTATAGCCTAAATGCGTCGTCATGTTGATGACCCCATTCAGGGTTTTATCGACAACTAAATTAAATTTTAAACGCTTTTTAGGTTCACGTACTAGGCTTGTTACGCCTAAATCTACAATTTGAATGAGGGTCTCAAAAGCAGCTGCAACACTCTGCATATTCCCATCACGAATTTGCTGAGTCAGACTTTCGGCTTGTTGCACGAGTTGAAGCGTAACCGGATAGGTAATATAAACTTGCTGCCCCTGCTCTTTCATCAGAGATGTCATGTAATCGACTAAAGGTAAAAGACGTTCATTTCCAAAGAATGAAACTGACCAAGGCATGTATTTTCGAAAAGTCTCTAAAACTTGCTGAATCACTTTTTCAGACTCAGCTTGCTGTTTTGGAGACATAGTTGTATTCCCTGACTGTAAAAGTACAGAAAAAACCTGCTCAATAATTTCACAAGAAAGGTCAGACAATACATCCCCTAAAGGTTTTGCCTGACTTTGGCTTACCCCATCATGCAGTTTCTGCCGAATGGTCTCGAATTGGGTATAAGTTGAATCGGAAATTTTCAAAAAAACTTCATAACTCATGAGCAACATCCTTTTTCAATTCTTTTGTAATTTTTCTGCCGTGTGTCTACACGATTAAATTGTGATCCATCTTTCATAAATCTACCGTTTTTTGAAAAAAATACAAAACCGTTTATCTGTTTTCAGCACATTAATTTCGAGGCATTTTTTTGCTACAATAGGTGCAATTTTTTATGCATATTCGATCTAAGCTACTATGACTGACGCTCAAACCGCTCAAAATATTGCGACCACATACGATCCAACCGAGATCGAAAAGAAGTGGTACCAAACGTGGGAAGAACAAGGTTACTTCAAACCTTCTGGTCACGGTGAATCATTCTGTATCATGATTCCGCCACCAAACGTCACTGGTAGTTTGCACATGGGCCATGGCTTTAACAATGCCATTATGGATGCCCTCACCCGTTATAACCGTATGATGGGTAAAAACACCTTGTGGCAACCAGGTACTGACCATGCGGGTATTGCAACTCAAATGGTTGTTGAGCGTCAACTTGGCTTACAAAGTGTGACTCGTCATGACTTGGGCCGTGATAAGTTCATCGAAAAAGTTTGGGAATGGAAAGAACAATCTGGCGGCACGATTACGAAACAAATTCGTCGCTTAGGTTCGTCTGTAGACTGGTCACGCGAACGCTTTACGATGGATGAAGGTTTATCGAACGCAGTTAAAGAAGTATTCGTTCGTTTACACGAAGACGGTTTAATTTACCGTGGTAAGCGCCTTGTAAACTGGGACCCTAAACTTCAAACTGCTCTTTCTGACCTTGAAGTAGAAAGCAAAGAAGAAAAAGGCTCGCTTTGGCACTTTAAATATTTCTTTGAAGACAAATCAGTTAAAACTCAAGATGGCAAAGACTATTTAGTCGTTGCAACGACTCGTCCTGAAACGTTACTGGGCGATACTGCTGTTGCTGTTCACCCTGAAGATGAGCGTTATGCACATCTTGTTGGTAAAAACATTGTATTGCCAATTACTGGTCGTTTAATTCCGATCGTTGCAGACGACTACGTTGAAAAAGACTTCGGTACTGGCTGTGTAAAAATCACGCCTGCTCACGACTTTAACGACTATGACCTAGGTAAACGCAATAGCTTGCCAATCATTAATATCTTCAACAAAAACGCCGAAGTTTTGGGCGAGTTTGAATATATTGCAAAAGCTGGCGAACAAATTTCTAAAACTATTACTGCACCTGCGGAATACGCTGGTTTAGAGCGTTTCGCAGCACGTAAAAAATTGGTTGCTCAAGCTGAAGCTGAAGGCTGGTTAGATCAAATCCAACCGTATGACTTAAAAGCGCCACGTGGCGACCGTTCAGGCGTGATCATTGAGCCATTATTGACTGACCAATGGTATGTAAAAATTGCACCACTTGCTGAACCTGCAATTGAAGCAGTTCAAGATGGCCGTATTAAGTTTGTTCCAGAACAATATAGCAACATGTACATGGCGTGGATGCGTGACATTCAAGACTGGTGTATTTCACGTCAGCTTTGGTGGGGTCACCGTATTCCAGCTTGGTACGATGCGAATGGCAACATCTATGTGGGTCGTAACGAAGAAGAAGTACGCGCGAAAAACAACATCGCTGCTGATGTTGAACTTAAACAAGACGAAGACGTTCTTGATACATGGTTCTCTTCTGCGCTTTGGACTTTCTCAACCTTAGGTTGGACTGGCGATGCGAAGCAAGATGAAGTAAATGATTTCTTAAAAACTTTCCACCCAACAGATGTGTTGGTGACTGGTTTTGACATCATTTTCTTCTGGGTTGCCCGCATGATCATGATGACCTTACACTTCATGAAAAATGAAGATGGCTCATCTCAGGTTCCATTTAAGACTGTTTACGTTCACGGCTTGGTACGTGATGGTGAAGGTCAAAAAATGTCGAAGTCTAAAGGTAACGTACTTGACCCATTAGACTTGATTGATGGTATTGATTTAGAAAGCTTAGTTGCAAAACGTACAACTGGTCTGATGAACCCGAAAGATGCAGCGAAGATTGAAAAATCAACGCGCAAAGAGTTCCCAGAAGGTATTAATGCTTATGGTACTGACGCAGTTCGTTTTACTTTCTGTGCGCTTGCAAACACTGGTCGTGACATTAAGTTCGACTTAAAACGTGTTGAAGGCTACCGTAACTTCTGTAACAAAATCTGGAACGCGACTCGTTTCGTTCTAATGAACGTTGAAGGTCAAACTGTTGGTACTGACGCTCGTCCTGATCTTTGGGAACTTCCAGAACAATGGATTATGAGCCGTCTGCAAAAAGCTGAAGCTGCCGTACACCAAGCGTTTGCAACTTACCGTTTAGACCTTGCTGCACAAGCGATTTATGACTTTATCTGGAATGAATACTGTGACTGGTATGTTGAGTTAACTAAACCAGTTCTGAACGATGCAGAAGTTGCAGAAGAGCGTAAAGCTGAAGTACGCCGTGTATTGCTTGCAGTGATGGAAGCTTCTTTACGTTTGGCTCATCCGTTAATGCCGTATTTGACAGAAGAAATCTGGCAAACGCTTGCACCGATGCTTGGTCAAGGCGGCCCAACGATTATGACTGCTCAATACCCTATTCCTGAGCAAGCTAAAGTGAATGAACAAGCTGAAGCGGATATGCAATGGCTTCAAGGTTTAATTGGTGCCGTACGTAACATCCGTGGTGAGTTGGGCTTAGGTAATGCGCGCTTGTTGCCAGTATTACTTCAAAACACGTCTGATGCTGAACGTGAACAAATTATTCGTATTGAAGCATTGTTCAAAGCATTGGCTAAAGTTGAAAGCATTGAGTTCTTGAATAAAGACCAAGAACCACCTTTATCTTGCTCTAGCGTTGTTAGCCATGCATCGGTATTTGTACCAATGAAAGGCTTAATTGACCCTAAAGCTGAGCTTGCTCGTTTGCAAAAAGACTTAGATAAAATCCAAAAGCAACACGACCAAATTGCAGGCAAACTTGCAAACGAAGGCTTTGTATCTAAAGCACCAGCAGCAGTTGTTGAAGGTGAAAAAGCGAAGCTTGCTGAGTTTGCTGCTCAGTTAGAGAAAGTTAAAGCGAATATGGAGCAGATTGCTGCGCTTTAATCTTTATAACCTCCAATTTAATCTGTAATATAAAGGGCTGATTTATCAGCCCTTTATATTCATAGATAAAAAATAATGAATACAACCAATCATCAACCCCAGCTCAAAATAGTCAATTCTGAAAAACAATTGACGAAATATTTCCCTCTAAGCCTGTCACCACAATGGTTACAAAACTTGCTTAAAGCTATTCTTATTCTTTTTTTAGTTTTAGTAATCTGGAAAAAAATAGATAATCAAATATTTATTATTATTCTTTATACTTTGTGTGCTATTGGGCTATTATCTTCTATTCTATTTCTTTATTTTGATTATCAAAAACAAAAAAAGTTACGCCAAGAAGCCCAAATTAAAAAATATCTTTTAACATATGGCGTTATCAAAAAAATCCAACATTGGAATAAAAAAAAATTTTCCCTTATTGTTACAATAGAATATCAGGATATAAATAATAGAACGTTAGAGAAAGATTTTAAAATTAGTTATCCTCAAATCAATCTAAGTAAAAATAACCTCGTACCTCATCAATTAATCGGACAACAAGTTAAACTTTATTTATTACCGCAATCTTATACTTTACTGCTAATTGAAGTAATCAACTCCCAACCACATAATGTACTGATTGAATTCAAAGAAGTAAGAACTAATCCCAAAATCCCTGTTGGCTTATGTAATATTTATGGTTTAACAAACTCAGATTTTCTTTATTTCAATGCAGTTGAAAAAATAAAAATTTTACGTAATTCTGATAATCAGTTTCTCGAAATTCATTTTCAACAAGTTGAATTTAAAAATTTTATTTTATCTGAATCCATGCAAAATTTTTATGTTGCAGAACAGAAATTTTTAGATTTCTTCGCTATTGATCAAAACTATTATCAAGAGCTTAAAAATACAACTTTGGCTCATTCACATACAATTTGGCAATCTCCTACACCTATTTTAAACCAAGCACAGCGTAAATCTAAAATTAAACAAATAGAGAAAAAATATATTACTTTATTTCTTTATATTTTGATTAGCTTACTTGGATGTAGTCTTATATTCTTTTTTATTTCAGAGTTTTTAGCTATTATTATATTCTGTATTATGGTTATTTTGTTTGGTTTTATATTAAGAAAATGTATTAACTTAATACAATCACCTGATGTTGCCCTGTTTATAAAAACTCATGATTTATATGAATAAATATTTTAGTCTTTTTTATAGCATAAATATGTTTATCCAACCTATTGGAAGAGAGTATTTCGAATTTCATTTCCTATTCGATATATTCCCTCTTCCAAAGGAAGCGGCAAAAAAGCTTTAAAGCACCCCATGCCCCAACAACATCTCTACCCCACTCACTTTTTTCATGTGCTTTAAACGTTCTTTTTCCCACTTCAACTGCTGCTTTAACTCAACACAATCAGCATCTACAGCTTTATAAACATCACTGATATGTACATGCTCTGCTTTCACATTCTTGGCTAACTGAAAAGAATCCAAAATCTCAGCAATTTGACTCTCAAGCTGCTGACTTTGTGCATCTAAAGCAAGTTTATAAAACCTCAATTGCTCAACAGATAATTCTTTAGCGCCTAGCCCTTTATTCTGTTCAAGCTGTAACTGGAGTTTGAGTAAATAAAACAAGTCCTGCTTTTCGTAGGCCTGACTTGCTTGCTGGAACAACTCAGTTTTTTCTTCTTTTTTGGTTTCATCTTGTTCACGGTCTGGGTGAATCATCGCGGCAATTTTTAAATAAACTGTTTTGAGTGACTGCGCTGCCATTTGCTCAGCTTGTTCACGTTTTTGTTGCTGTCTTTGCTGTTTGGCTTGTTCCCGTGCTTGTTGCTGCTCAGCAGCATACTGTTCAAAGTCTTCATCAAATTCTGCACTTTGATCAGTATTTTCATCATATTCAGATTTTATTGACTGAGCTTTTTTAGTCTTTTTTGCCGACTCCCCCGCATGTTGCTGATAAAAGGTATCAATCTGTTTCACTAACTCCAACTGTTCCTCAGATAGCTGTTTTGAGCGCTTCAACATTTGTGCAAGCTGGGCAATTTTTTCATCCAGTTGTTGCATATCCGCTTTGGAAAACTCATGGCTATGCAACATATTCCAAAGTTGATCTAACTGCTGAAATAGTACTTCATGTAAATCGCTATACACAGGCATCAGTTTTTGACGTATGTGCTGTTGAATCTCAGCTTGCGCATTTTGCCATGTGCTAAGGCTAACTTTTTGCTGTTCTATTTTATCAATCAGGCGATTAAGTTTTTTCTGCTGTGCAGATGGTTCAGACCTTTGCTGTAAGCTCACTTTAAGATCAAAGGACATACTCATCCACCTGAAAAAGAAAAAAGTGTAGCAATAATCAGATGAGGAAGGTAGCAAAGCATTCTTTAAATAAGAATCAGTCTATTAATTTTAGAGAATAGAATGTGACTTACCTAAATGTTTATAACTTAAGAGATCCACCAAATCACTACTGGTAAAGTCACGGCAGCACATAAAGTCTGAAAGCTAATTACGGCTGCCATGAGTTGGCTGTCGCCACCCAATACTTTAGTTAAAATGTATGAAGCAGAAGCAGTCGGTAGCGCAAAGAAAATGACTAAAATTTGTGTTTGCAAACTTGGTAAACCAAACCAAGTACAAACCATATAGGCCAAAGCAGGCACTGCTAAAAGTCGTGCAAAAGTGTCTGCCGCCAACACGACAATATCTTTTTTAATTTGCATAAACTGTAAAGCTGCGCCCACACATAACAGACCCAGTGGCAAACTCGATGCTGAAAAAAGTTTAATAAAGTTAGCAATGCCGTCCCAAATCGGGATGTGAAGTGCATTGACTGCCGCTCCCACCACACACGATGCAATTAACGGATTTTTAAGAAGGGCAATCAAAACAGGTTTAATCGCCATATGTTCTTTAGAGGTTAAAGCAAGCACCGAAATAATGTTCACAAGTGGAATGCAAAGCGCCAATAAAATTGCCAGTATTGCCATTCCTTCACTTTTAAAAAGCGAAGTCACTAACGCCAGACCAATATAAGTATTAAAGCGAACCATACTTTGTACGTGCACACCAAAACGTGCAGGTGGTATGTGCCAAAACACGCGAAGTATGTACAAGAAAATGGTAACTGCCAAAACTACAATCAACATCGCAATAATGGCTGTACTCAAGCTTTGTAAGTCAATTTTCGCGGTCGACAACGTACTAAAAAGTAAAGCTGGAAATAAAATATAGTAATTGAGCTTCTCTGCCCCAGCCCAAAACTCATCGCTAAAAAAACGATATTTCTTAAATAAGTATCCCGATGCAATTAATGCAACTAAAGGAAATAGAGATAAAACAATGCTATTCATTTCTTTACTCGAGTTTGGTTGAAGGACTTGCTATTTTTGGCAATTCCCTTGGCTTACTCATATATTAAAGATAATGAAAACTCATGATAAAATGAGTTTTTACTCATAATAAGTACAACATGACATTTACCCAGCTTGAAATTTTTGCACTCATTGCTGAACTAAAAAGCTTTACTGCTACAGCAGAAAAGCTGGGAATTTCACAGTCGGCAGTTTCTCATGCGCTTAAGTCATTAGAACAACAATGGGGTATTAACCTCATTTCAAGAACTCAAAGTGATATTGAGCTGACTACAACAGGTCAGCAGTTACTCACTCATGTAAAAGAGCTATTGAGTATTTCCAATACATTAGAAAAAGAAGTGGCTGCGATACATGGTTTAAATGAAGGCACATTACATATCGGATCTTTTGGGGCTTCATCATCCATTTATCTATTGCCTGAAATTTTAGAAAGCTTTCGGCAGCGCTATCCTAAAATCGAAATTTATATTGATGAAGGTGAGGATAAAGAAGTTGCTCAATGGTTATTGGAACGGCGTATAGAAGTCGGTTTTTTGATTATGCCAGATGAGCGTTTTGATACATTCCCTTTAATCGAAGACCGTTTTGTTGCCCTAATTCCAAATGGTTACCCGCTCGCACAACAACTCTATATTGATCCAGCACAACTAGAAAACTGCCCTTTTATCATGACAATGGCAGGTAGTAGACATCAGGTCGAATTAATTCTAAAAAATTTTAATGTGAAACCAGACATCAAATTTTATGTTTCACAAATTCTGAGTATTGTTAGCATGGTCCATAACCAGTTAGGGGTTTCGATTGTGTCGGATATGGTAATTACCAAAGAGTTACTCTCACTCTATCCAAATGTAGTGAAACGCCCTTTTAAACCGAATCTTAAGCGTTCTATTGGTCTCGCAGTGAAAAATAAAAAGCATATGAGTCCAGCTGTGAAAGCATTCATTGAAGTTGCTCAGGAAGTTTGGTCGGATCATTAGTTCAAATATAAACGACTCTTTTAAATTTTAATAACGAACTTTTTTAGGTCAATTTATAAGCGTATTAGATGATTTTTAACATAAAAAGCGCCATTACTGCCCTATCTTGACCAAATCAACGCACCATTTATCGTCAAAACCCCATTATCCAATCTAAATTGGTGCGCTTATTGCATATTCATTTTTATGCAATTGAGTTTGTTTCGACAAACTTAGGTTTTTAGATTCCTTAAATCTATTTTGGTGCAATTTACAGACCCAGATTTGTTCCAAAATGGAATTTAGCACTTTTTTCGAGCATGCTATGCAAAATGTAGATCTATTTTTCTTATTACTTGGTGCTGTTTTGGTTCTTGCCATGCACGCAGGTTTTGCATTCTTGGAACTTGGTACGGTTCGCCATAAAAATCAGGTGAACGCACTGAGTAAAATTCTGACTGACTTTGCCCTTTCAGCAATCGCATATTTCTTTGTTGGCTACTATATTTCTTATGGCCAGCACTTCTTCCATGATGGTACGGTTTTATCAAGTGATCATGGCTACAACCTTATGCGTTGTTTCTTTTTACTCACTTTTGCTGCGGCAATTCCTGCCATTATTTCAGGTGGTATTGCCGAACGTGCAAAAATGCGTTCTCAAGCCATTGCAACACTCGCTTTAGTTGCGCTGGTTTATCCTTTTTTCGAAGGCATGGTCTGGAATGGCAACTATGGTCTGCAAAAGTGGTTAGAAACTACTTTTGGTGCAGCTTTTCATGATTTTGCTGGTTCAGTTGTTGTCCACGCCATGGGTGGTTGGATTGCGCTTGCTGCTGTAATTTTATTGGGGGCACGTTCTGGTCGTTATAAGAAAGATGGTCGTGTAAGTGCTCACCCGCCCTCTTCTATTCCATTTTTGGCACTTGGTTCATGGATTTTAATTGTCGGCTGGTTTGGCTTTAACGTGATGAGCGCGCAACGTGTTGATGCAATTTCTGGTCTGGTTGCAATCAACTCACTCATGGCTATGGTTGGGGGAACGATTACAGCAAATGCGATTGGTAAAAATGACCCAGGTTTCTTACATAACGGTCCACTTGCAGGCCTAGTCGCAATCTGTGCAGGGTCTGACATTGTTCATCCAATCAGCGCTCTTGTTATTGGTGGTGCAGCTGGTGCGATGTTTGTGTACCTATTTACCTACACACAAAACAAACTCAAAGTTGATGATGTGTTGGGTGTATGGCCGTTACATGGTGTGTGTGGTGCATTTGGTGGTATTGCAGTAGGTCTATTTGGTCAACAATGGCTTGGTGGTTTAGGCGGTGTGTCTTTCATCTCGCAGCTCATTGGTACAGCTCTTGCGATTGCCATTGCGCTCGCTGGCGGCTTTATTGTCTACGGCTTACTTAAAGCAACCATCGGTATTCGTTTATCTCAAGAAGATGAGTTTAGAGGTGCAGATTTATCCATTCATAAAATTTCTGCAAACTCCGAAGAAGGTATGTTCTAATTCAGTGATTGATAAGCAGGGTCAAATATTCTGCTTATCATTATTTCAAAAGTTCTCACAGACCCAAATGGCTAAAAAAACCACCACATAATTTCTATAAGTAAATAATATATATCTATGAATCATCAATATTATTTTTAAAATCAACTTTATTTAAACATTAAAATTTGTTTAGTTTAAGACCAATTTAAGTTTTATTTTATGTAATGCCTTCAACTCACACTCAAATTGATTTTGCATCGCAATGAACCAACAAAAACAATTTTTTCAACTTCAGCTTATTTTTCTAGCCCTTAGTTTTTTTATACTTTTATTTATATTTCCAGTGGGTGGGAAAATTGATATGTATTTCATCCACCCTTGGATGGATTCAACAGGTCATTTTTTTAATCGGGACAATTGGTATCTTGTACGGCTTAACCATGAAATCGTAAAACAAATCATCACCACCGTTTATGTCATCTTTTTAGGTCTATGGATTGCGTCATTCAAAGTAGAAAAATTGAAGCTTTACCGCTGGCAATATGGCTATATGTTTTTTGTGAGCATGATTGGTAGCGGTATAGTTGGCTTATTAAAATCACAATCTGCTCACGCCTGCCCTTGGAATATGGTTCATCCGACTGCTTTAAGTTATGTTTGGGACTTTACCTCTACACATGGTCATTGCTTTCCAGGTGGTCATGCAAGCGCAGGCTTTATTTTAATGACAGGCTATTTTGTTTATCGTCTTGAGCAACCTAAACGTGCCTATTTTTACCTTATCGCTGGCATCATCTTAGGCTTTTTGATGGGTTGGGGACAAATGATGCGTGGCGCGCATTTCCTGAGCCACAATTTATGGACAGGTTGGGTAGTTTGGGCAGTAAATATCTTATTTTACAGGATTTGTATTCACCGCTTTGAATTTGAAAAACGAATCAAACAAGAACTTGTATAAATCAAGCTCTTGTTTCATGACTATGTAGAGTTTTAGGTAGTTTAACCAGAACAGAAAGCCCGCCAAGCTCTAAGCTTCGATCTAGTGTCAAAGTTCCACCTAAACGCTGAGTCGCTCGGTCAACAATTGATAGACCTAAGCCACTGCCCACTTCAAGGTGATGATGTACCCGATAAAAACGTTTTAAAACTTTATCATAATGTTCAGGGTCAATACCTGCACCGCTATCTTCAATTTGTATACATGCATCGCCATCTATAGCAGTAAAGACTGAAATATTTATCATTCCTTCATGAGGCGTATATTTGATTGCATTATCAATTAAGTTAAAAATAATTGAGTGAACTGTTGGCTCAATACTATGCATTTCAATCGGTTCGTTACGTACAAATCCTAGGTCAATATCTTTTTGCATAGCTAAATTAACAAGCTGTTCAACACAATTTAAAGCGACATCATTGAGTTGAAAAGTTTTGGTCGGTTCAATCACACTTAAAGAAACATCTTGCTTAGCCAAAGCCAAAAGCTGTGTGACCAAATGCTGAATACGTGCTAATCCTTTACTCAGATTTTGCAAAGACTCATGCTCAGGAAGCTGACTAATTAGAATTTTAGTTTGTAAATTTAAGGCTGTAACAGGAGTTCGTAATTCATGAGCAGCATCTGCAATAAACTGTTTTTGTTCCATTTGAGCCTTAGATATACGTTCAAACAGACGGTTCATTTCATCAATAGTCGGCAATAATTCTTGAGGATAGTCTAAAGCTTCAATTGGCGTTAATTCTTCCGAATCTCGATGAGTAAGTTCATTTTTAAAGTCATCTATGGGCTTTAGACCCCGGCGAATAATCGCGGCTAAAGCAAAAATCGCAAATGGCAAAATAATTAGATAGGGAATGAACATACTTCCAGCAAGCTCCCAAGCAAAAGCTTCACGAACTCGCTCTTGTTGGCTTACCTGAATCTGATAATCTTTTAAAGGCAAAACGTAAGTTCTCACTACGCCTTGGCTAGTTTTATGCGAATAAAAACCAGCTTGTGCGACAGGTGGAACTAACAGATGTAAATGATGAGATAAATGGGCCTGATCTTTATAAGCCCAAATGTCTACAAATAGATCTTCTTCATGATAAGTTTTGTGAAAATCGAACTTACTACTTACGGTTTTCAATGGATATTCAGCTGTTCGTTCTGCTAAATAACGCATTTGAGTATCTAAAATTTCATCAACTTCTTGAAGTGCAACCTTATAAGCACTAAAAATTAATATACAACCTAAGATGACACTGAAAATTGAGGTGCCCCAAATCAGTCGTTTCTTTAATGAGTAATGCACTATTATGAAGTTCCAAAATTTAAGTTACGATTGCCCTAAACGGTAACCCAACCCTCGAATAGTTCGAATAAAGTCTTTCCCGAGTTTAGCTCTCAAGTGATGCACATATACTTCAATTGTATTACTGGTCACATCACTATCGAAATCATATAACTTATCTTCAAGATTTGCTTTAGAAAAGATTTTATTTGGGTGGCTCATTAAAGGAATAAGAATCGCCCATTCACGATTCGACAAATCGATCCGTTGCCCTTTAAAGGTTGCAATATGTTGTTCAACGTTTAAAACCAGATCACCACTTTGTAATAGTTGCTCATGATTCGCAAGCTGAGCTTCCACCCCACTACGACGCAATAGCGCATGTATACGAGCAAGTAACTCATCAAATTCGTATGGTTTGATTAAGTAATCATCTGCACCGTGGTTTAATCCATCCACGCGGTTTTGTAACTGGTCTCGTGCCGAAATGATTAAAACTGGAGTTGCAGCTCTCTGGCGAATTTGCTTTAAGACCTGCATGCCATCCATCATAGGCAGTCCCAAGTCCAAAAGAATTAAATCGAATTTATTTTTAGCCAACTGAGCCAGACCATCCAAGCCATTATTGACCCACTCCACCTCAAATTGATGATATTGCAGCAACGTTATTGTTGACTCTGCAATCATAAAATCATCTTCAATCATCAAGATTTTTGTCATGTTCTAGGCTCGCTTTAATTCACATGGGCACAAGAGTGCAGCATATCCAGTTGAGGGTTGATGACCTGAGTTTTTACATCTAACAAACTTAATAAGCTTGGGAATAAATTATCCTGACTTACCTTTTCTTTAGTTTGTTGGCCTAAACAACTCACTTGTGCAAGGTTGTGTTGTTTCCAGCTATCAGAAAACCACATAATCATTGGTACATGTGTTTGTTGACTCGGTGCGATTGCATACGGTGAACCATGTAAATATAAACCATGTTCACCAGTTGATTCACCATGATCAGATAAATACCATAAACCTGTTTGATATTTCGATAATTCTTTTAGTTTATTAATCATCTGACTTAACACATGATCTGTATACACAATCGTGTCATCATAACTATTTAATAACTCTGTTCGAGAGCAGCCCTGTATCGCATTAGTATCACAAGTCGGTTTGAAGGGTTGATATGCCGCAGGTGCACGCTTGTAATAAGCAGGGCCATGACTTCCGACTTGATGTAAAACAATTAAACGTGGACGTGTGTCTTCTTTAGGAATAGTGGCTAAATACTCATTTAAGCTATCAATTAAAATATCATCATAGCATTCACCATCTTTACACCATTTTTGCTTTAACTTTTCTGATATTTGATATTGCTCAACACGATCACAAGCACCTTTACAACCAGAATTATTATCAATCCAAGTCACTTGGTAACCCGCACGCTTTGCAATGTCCAATAGACCTTCACGATGACTTGCTAATTGCTCATCATAGTCAACACGTGGCATGCCAGAGAACATGCATGGAACTGAAACAGCAGTTGCTGTACCACATGAGCTAACTTGAGAAAAATTCAAAATATCTTGTTTAGAAAGTTCTGGATTTGTATTTTTTGCATAACCATTGAGTGAAAAACTTTCCGCACGAGCTGTCTCTCCGACAACCAACACCATTAATTTAGGCAGGTTCTTTTGTACTGCCTGAACTTGATGAGCATCTTCACCGTAATGTATTAATGGTAAGTTCTTCTTAGGTGCTTTCTTATGATAATAAGACATTAAAGAAGAAATACTATTTTGAGGAGAAATCATGCCTTTTAAATCACGATGTTCACGAAAAATCGCAGCAAAATCGACATAATAAGTAAATAGTAAAATACCGACAATTGCAAAAGAAGCGACAATTGAGCCGACTTTTTTCAACAATAAATGAGAGACTTTTTCTTTTTTAAGCTTTACTTGAGTAATTAAAATAATAGGTAAAACTACAAAGAAAACTGTCCAAAGTCCAAAGCGTAATGAAACTAAATCAGAAACTTCAGATACATCTGTTTGGATCATATTTTGAATCTGATCAGGCGAGATGATGACACCTAACGTATTAACAAAATAAGAGCTAAAACCACCAATGAAGACCAGCAAAATTGCAAAAAATTTGGCAGTCCATTTCCAATTTAAAATTTGCAAGAGCGCATAATAAGCAGCAACAACAATAACCACTGTAGCAGCTAAAAATAGAATAGCCTTTACTCCAAAATATGGAGTTAAAAGATGTACTTTGTTATAAAAACCAATATTTAGAATTGCACCTAACCAAATGGCTATAATGAAATTAAACATAAACAGTGAAATCTGTTTATTTTTTAATATAGAAAAAAAATTCAGCATCTTGGGGAACTACAATCTTTTTATGATGCTTTACTGTAGAAATTGAAACTTAAAAATGACTTAAATAAAAAATGATCTAAGACAGATACTTTTAAAAAACACTTATTTTAATTTTTTTTATAAAAAAAAGAAGAGGTTAGATTTAACCCCTTCTTTTTTAATTTTTAACTAAATATTGTTCTTAGAAACTATATTTAGCCATTAAACCAACACGGTTATCTTTGAAAGACTTACCATCAAAGGTATCACGCTTACCGTTAACGTATTCAACGCCTAAATCAATTGGTTTAACTGGTGTATAAATCACGTTAAGCCATGCTTGTTGAACTTTTTCATTAGCAGATGTATTTGCTTTAGCGTAGTCAGTACCATCATCAGAGAACTGAGCACCGTAAGCTAAAGTCGAACGTAAGTTAGGTAAAATTTTATAAGTTCCACCTACTTGTACTGCTACAAATTCATTTTGTTCAATATCGCCATTCACAACTTTATAAGCTTTGTTACTGCCATATAAGTAGTTGCTGTTACCTACCACATAAGATGCATCAGCAAAGAGTTTTAAAGGATCAGATACTTTAAAATCGGTACCAACACCAACACCCCAACCTGTTTGGTTATCATGAGCATCTTTTGACTTATAATTTTCAACTAAAACACGAGCTGAAGCAGAACCTTTTCCATCTGCATAACCCTGAGTTAATTTAGCAGTCAAGACTGGTAAACTATATTTGATGCTGTCATCTGTATCTACAAATACGGTATTACCATTTGAGTCTTTGACAACATTACCATTAGCATCTTTCTTTGCAGTCGTGGTTAGTCCAGTGCTATCACCTTCTTCAGCCGATACAAACAATTGAGTTGTTGGGCCAAGTTTATAGTTATAACGTACTTGCGGAACACGCGTTGTACCACCACCAATGTTAGTCGAGAAGTCGATCATTTCTGGCGCATGATTAGACAAGAAGTTCGAAGTTGTTTGACCAAACAACCAGTTGTTATATGTTACATACGCATGACGAACACGCAATGAGCCATTTGAATCTGTTGTTGAACCAGCAAAGTCGACTTCGAGTTTACCACCAACTTTGGCATCATTTACTGGAGCAGTAAAATCTAAACCAAGGCGTGTAGTTTTAGCAGTCGCACGAATTTTATCAGTCGCTTCACCTTTTGAATCAGCAACCTTACCAAAGTCGTTATCCGCACCTTCAATAATATAGTTAGCGTCGCCACGAACAAAACCATATAGGTTAACATCAGCGCCAGCTTTAGATTTAAATCCTGCTAACGGCGAAACTGGTGCAGCAACTGGTTGTGCCTTAACTTCAGCTAACTGTACTTGCTGTTGTTGCTGTACTTGCTGCTGCTGTTGTTGCACTTGGCTTTGTTGTTGAATTAAAGCTTTTAAAGCTTCAACTTCTTTACGAAGCTGTTGAATTTCCGCTTTGTCGGAAGTCGCAGCATGTGCCCCACTCATCATTAAAGCTGTAACTGTAAGAGCTAAACTTTTAACAACGAAAGATTTACGATTAAGGAATAGATCCATCAAAAACTCCAAAAATATATTTTATGTTGCCTATCCATGCCAAGTTGATTTACGCCATTAAATTAGGGGGCTAAAAAATCAACTCTCCTCCACTTTGGTTACATTAATTTTATTACCGCAACCAAAACCAATTTCAACGTTATGCAAGACCAAAACCAATAACCAAAGACATAAAAAATATACTTTGACTTACAGATTTTTACCTTAACTTCATGTTGTAACGAATCCTACACAACTCTCTTATCTTATAGAATGATTAAATCGTTATTTCATTATTCTTTTTTAGACTTTAGGCTAATATCCAATCTACTTGAACATTTTTCTACCCATTTTGATTGATTCACATGATTTTTCTTGTTAACGAAATCCATTTTTACTCCAGTTAGCTTCCATTTGCTACCCAAACAAGATGGCACAATTAATAGAGCATTTAAATAGCTAAAAACATACATTTTTAAAAACATAGACAAAGGTAGTAGATAATAACTAGATCATTCCTTAATCGATATTAAACTTCTTTATTTCATTTAGTTAACATTATTTTTCTTGTAGTTTTGCATGTTTCCAGAGGGAAATAGGGAGCAAAGTAACAGTGCTAATAATGACAATAGCTATCAAATAATGGAAATAACCGAAGGCATCTCCAAACACACCACTCAAACTATAAAGCCCCCCACTCACAGTCGCCATGACTGAAACCTGAAAGGTAAAATCTGTACCCGCATATTCTTTTCGACTGTAGTGCATGACTAAGGTCAACATAACCACCAACAACATTGCAGAGAATGCATCTTCTAAAGCATTTACGGCATAAACTCCCCAGACATTGAGTTGAATTTTCTGCTCATACACATAAGCTAAATAGGTATAAGCCGCTAAGCTCATAATTTTAAATACGGAAAAAACAATTAGGGCCGTAGGTCTAGAAAAGTATTTAAGCAGCCAACCTGCAATTGCCGCCCCTGCCAGTGCCGCTACAGCACCGAGCATCGTGATATAAACGCCAATTTGAGTAAAACTTAGTCCCATATCAACCATTAAAGGTTTAAGTAATGGTCCAGCTAAACCATCTGCTACTTTAAAAGTAATAAGTACAACTAACCAAGAACGAAGCTCTTTATTTTGAGAGAAATAACTCAAGTAGGCTTTAATCTTTATGACTAAGTTTTGTTGGTTAAGTTGAGATTCATTATTTGAATGAGAATTGTGTTTAGGTTCTTTAAATAATAAAACGGGTAACGTATTTAAAAACACCAAAGCCGCTAATAACAAAAAAGTGGGTTGCCATGTCAACCAGTCTAAACACCAGAGTACGGCGCCTCCCCCCACAATAAAACCGAGTCGGGAACCAATCACCTGAAATGTATTTCCCCAATGTTGCTGGTCATGCTGTAACAAATTAACCGCCAAAGCATCGGTTGCAATATCTTGTGTTGCTCCTGTTAAGTTCATTAAAAGAAGCGAAATAAAAAAGGCAAATAAATAAATAGGCTGATCTAAAGCTTGAATGGGGAAAAAAGACAAAATGCAAAGTACACACACAGTTAAAAGTTGGGTAGGTAAAATCCAGCTACGATAGTGTCCCAAATGGGAAAGTGCATGTCGATCAACCCACGGCGCCCAAAAGATCTTAATTGACCAAGGCAGCATTAATAGGCCAAAACCACCAATATGAGCGAGTGATACACCTTGTGCCCTTAAAATAACAGGTAAAGCATGGGTCATAAAACCCACTGGTAGCCCTTGTGCCCAATATAAGGAAAATAGCAGAAGATAAAGATTTTGCTGCCGAAACATATATACCTACTTTTTATTTCTTTAATGAGGAATAACATCAAATGTCATGTTGTTCTTACATTTTGCCAATGAAGCATATATTTCAAAAGATTAAGATTAAACAAGGACAAGTTAAAATTTAAAAAAATATGGATCAACATTTCCCTAATTTACCTCATTTGGTACCTCAACGCGGCACTGCGTTAAGCCGAGCACTATTTAAAAAACTTTTTTTAGTGCAAGGTTGGACAATTGAAGGCGAAATTCCTAATTATCCAAAAGCAGTTGCGATTATTTCACCTCATACGTCTAACATTGATGGGTGGTATGGTTTTCTTGCTATTTTCGGATTAGGTATCCAAATTACGGTTTTGGGTAAAGATGCTCTTTTTAAACCACCTTTTAAACGGGCGTTAGATTGGGCTGGTGTTATTCCAGTTAAACGTGACACAGCCAATCGACTAACTGAACAAGTCGTCGCCACGATTCAAAAATATGACAAGATCTGGATTGGGATGGCACCTGAAGGCACACGTAAAAAAGCAAAAAAAATGAAAAGTGGTTTTTACCATATTGCCGCAAAAGCCAATATTCCAATTGTGATGTTTTCTTTTGATTATGACCATAAAACGATTCACTGCTTAGGCCACTTAGACCCAAGTGGAAACTATGATGAAGATCTACAAAAGATTTTTGACCGCTATGAAGGAAAAATTTCACCCAAAAATCGTAATTGGCTGGCCGAACCTTTACAAAATCTAGTGAAAAAAACCTAGCAAAAATTGAGCGAATCTGGTCTTATGGCCCTTCTTAATTTATCTCGACATAGATTATTTTTAAAGATGAAAATTGCTCAATTTGCCAGTATTGGATTTATCTCTCTAGCACTCTTTGGCTGTGATAAATTTAGCAAAACACCAACGCCGACTACCTCAATTAAAGCCCGTGAACCTGTCATTGCGCTTGCTTTAGGTGGCGGTGGAGCAAAAGGATTTTCACATATTGGTGTGATCAAGGTTTTAGAGTCTCATGGAATTAAACCTAAAATTGTAACGGGTACCAGCGCTGGTAGCTTTGTTGGAAGTATCTACGCGAGTGGGCAAACACCTTATCAATTGCAAAGTCTGGCCCTGAAATTACAAGAGTCTGATATCCGTGATTTAACCCTTAATCGTCAAGGCATTATTCTCGGACAAAAGTTACAAGACTACGTTAACCGTAATGTTGGTAATAAACCAATTGAGAAGTTCCCAATCCGCTTTGCGGCTGTGGCAACTCGTCTTGATAATGGTCAAAAGGCAGATTTTATTAAAGGTAATGCTGGTCAAGCTGTACGTGCCTCTTGCAGTATTCCAAATGTGTTCGTGCCTGCCACAATCGGCAATCAAAAATACGTAGATGGTGGCCTAGTCAGCCCAATTCCTGTAAAAACAGCTCGTGATATGGGTGCAGATATTGTGATTGCAGTTGATATTTCCGCGCGTCCAGTAGGTAACCGCCCAGCCAATATGTGGGGATTACTTGATCAGACGATTAATATCATGGGCCAACAAAGTATTAATGAAGAACTCAAGCAAGCAAATGTGGTAATTAAACCTAAAGTTGGTCATTTAGGTACACTAGACTTGAAATCCAGTAATGAAGCAATTTTGGAAGGTGAAAAAGCTGCTCAAGCTCAAATGCGTCAAATTGAAGGTGCAATTGCAAACTTCAAAAAATCTCCAGCAGCATTTAAGCCCGCGCCACGCTCTAAATTCTAATTGAAGTGGTTTTTTTCTATCCACATTTCCTATCATCTGCTACAGTGGTAAAAGTGATATTAGTCACTTTTACCCATCATAAAGATATATAAAAGAGCAGATTTATGGAGTTTGTTGTACAACCTTGGCACTGGTTTGTATTGGGTATCTTACTTATTCTTTCTGAACTGATTCTACCTGCCTTTGCCGCACTCTGGTTTGGTATTGCCGCCATTATGGTGTGCATTCTCTATTGGTTATTTCCAGATATTAGCCTCACAACGCAAATTGTATTGTGGATAATATTATCAGTGCTATGCACCATCCTTTGGTTCAAGTTTATTAAACCCTTATCAATTGATAAAACGAAAGCGGGCCTCCCCCGTGAAGCAACTATTGGTCAAATTGGAATGGTTATTCAAACTGGTCTAGACCATGATCAAATTATTGTTCGCTTTCCAATGCCTATTTTAGGGGCCGATGAGTGGAATTGTCGGAGCACCACTCCTGTTAAAGTGGGCGATCGTGTCAGAGTTATTGACATTTCGGGTAACGACTTAATTGTTCAAACCCATGGTACTTCATAAACATTAAAGATAAAGAGAGGGTATTTTCATGCCAGTCGGTACTATTATTGTTTTAGCCTTTTTGGCTTTTGTAGGTGTTACCATTTTTAAAGGGGTTCGTATTGTTCCTCAGGGCTACAAATGGATTGTCCAACGTTTAGGTAAATATCACACGACCCTTAATCCGGGACTTAATTTTGTGATTCCCTATATCGATGAAGTGGCTTATAAAATTACCACGAAAGATATTGTGCTAGATATTCCATCGCAAGAAGTGATTACACGTGACAATGCCGTATTGCTCATGAATGCAGTAGCCTATATTAATTTAACCACACCAGAAAAAGCAGTTTACGGTATTGAAAACTATACATGGGCAATTCAAAACCTTGTACAAACCTCATTACGTTCTATTGTCGGTGAAATGGATCTAGATGATGCATTATCTTCACGAGATCACATTAAGGCTAAGTTAAAAGCTGCTATTTCTGACGATATTTCAGATTGGGGCATTACCTTAAAAACAGTCGAAATTCAGGACATTCAACCGTCTCATACCATGCAAGCTGCCATGGAAGAGCAAGCTGCCGCAGAACGTCAACGTCGTGCTGCTGTTACTAAAGCCGATGGTGAAAAACAGGCTGCTATTTTAAGTGCAGAAGGTCGTTTAGAAGCTTCTCGCCGTGATGCAGAAGCACAAGTCGTGTTAGCTGAAGCTTCTCAACGTGCAATTGAAATGGTGACCAGTGCAGTTGGCGATAAAGAGATTCCGGTTGCTTACCTTTTGGGTGAACAATATGTAAAAGCAATGCAGGATATGGCGAAATCAAATAATGCTAAAACTGTGGTTTTACCTGCCGATGTTTTAAATACAATTCGCGGTATTATGGGAAAGCATAATTAATTCAATTACTTCAAATAAGTAATTAAAATCAAGGCGGTGACTATCATGTCGCCGTTTTTTATATTATTGGTTTTTTAATCTTTTCTGATCTTTCAAAGGTAATTTCTTTACGACTAAATCATAAGAATCATGAATTAAATCTTGCAGTAAATCACTTGTTAAGTTCTTATGCGGTGTAATCGAAATCCAGTGTTTTTTATTCATGTGATAACCCGGAATAATAAATGAATAAAGCTCCTGATATTCCTGACTCTTATACGGATCACACTTCACATTAATCATTTTGACGCCTGCGACTTCCGCCGTCAGCATGAACATTTTCTCTAAAATTTTAAAAACTTCATAGTCTGGACCAAAAGGATGAGTCTGTTGACTAAAGGGAAGATTACGCGCAATTTCAATTGCTTTTTGATGGAGTTGTTCACCATTCATTTTTTTCTCCTTTATTCATTTCGCATGAATAGAAGTTATGAATATTGATTTAATATTATTAGTTCGTACGCGCTAAAAGAAATTGTGAGATATCAACTAATTCTTTTGCATTATCACCAAAATGAGCTAAGGCTTCAAAAGCTTGATCGTGCAATTCTTTTGCATAGATCTGTGCTTGTTCAAGACCCATTAACGCTGGGTATGTCGATTTTTGCACTTGCTCATCCTTACCAGCAGTTTTACCCAAAGCTTCGGTACTCGACGTAATATCGAGAATATCATCTAACACTTGAAAAGCTAATCCGATCGTCTGCCCATATTGGCGCAATTTTGGAATTGCTTGATCCGTTCCGGAAAAGATAGTGACTGCACCCATCATAATTGCGGCCTGAATGAGCGCACCAGTTTTATTACGATGGATATTTTCTAGTTCGTCTTGAGCAATTTGCTTGCCTTCAGCTTGTAAATCTAAAACTTGTCCAGAGACCATTTTAGAGCTGGCAGTTGCTAAAATCTGCATTTGTTTTAATACAATCGTAGCATCAGTACCCTGCCCTTGTTCATCAAACAAACGACTACCTAAAACCTCAAAAGCCATCGATTGTAAAATGTCGCCTGCAAGCAAAGCAGTATCTTCACCAAACGCAACATGACAAGTCGGCTGACCACGACGCAGTAAATCATTATCCATACAAGGCAAATCATCGTGCGCTAGTGAGTAACAATGAATGAGTTCGACTGCAACCGCAGCACGACGAGCGGCCGCAAAATTTGGATTTGGCTGTAAAGAAGCAGTGGCATAACATAAAGCCGGACGCACACGTTTTCCACCAAGCATAACTGCATGGTGTACTGCACTTTTTAAAGGCTCTGGAATTGAGAACGCGGCCAATGTCGTCAATAAATCTTGTTGAATACGTTGTTGAGCTTGTTTTAAAACATCCGCATTAACTTGAGAGAGTGATGACACAGTCGCCTCGATAAAATCAGTAGAGAAATTTTATTGAATGTAATGAAGCATTCATGCGCTACATCATACACGATTCACTGTGAAAAGTGGGTGCGGAGTTTTTAAAGGCAGCCGTAAAAAAGCCTCTACACATTGAGAGGCTTTTTATTTAGATAAAGTTTAGAAACTGTCACCCGGAACACGCACCCAACCTTCCATTAACACACGTGCACTACGACTCATAATGGCTTTTTTAACCGCCCATTGGTCATTAACAAGTTCAGCTTGAGCGCCAACACGTAATGTTCCAGATGGATGCCCAAAACGTACTGCTTCACGTTCACCACCACCAGCCGCTAAATTCACCAATGTACCCGGAATGGCAGCAGCAGTGCCAATTGCAACTGCTGCTGTTCCCATCATGGCATGGTGCAATTTACCCATCGACAAAGCACGTACCAGTAAATCAACATCACTCTCTAAAACAGGCTTACCACTCGATGCTCTATAGTTTTTTGGTTTAGAAACAAAAGCAATTTTTGGTGTGTGCTGACGCGCAGCTGCTTCTGAAATATCTTTAATTAAACCCATCTGTACTGCGCCATATGCGCGAATTTTTTCAAAACGTGCCAGTGCTGCCGCATCACTATTGATATGATCTTGTAATTCAGTGCCTTGGTAACCTAAATCTTCTGCATTTAAGAAAATGGTTGGAATACCAGCGTTAATAAATGTCGCTTGGAAACGACCAATATCAGGAACGTCTAATTCGTCAACCACGTTTCCTGTCGGGAACATATCCCCGCCTTCTTCACCATCATCGGCTGGATCTAAAAACTCAATTTGAACTTCAGCGGCAGGAAATGTCACCCCATCAAGTTCAAAATCACCAGTTTCTTGAACTTGACCATTGGTGATAGGCACATGGGCAATAATAGTTTTTTGAATATTTTTTTGCCAAATTCGAACCGTGCATAGGCCATTTTCAGGAATACGGTCTTCATCAACCAAACCATTTGAAATAGTAAAAGAGCCAACCGCAGCAGTTAAATTACCGCAGTTACCACTCCAGTCTACAAAAGCCTGATCAATTGAAACCTGACCAAATAAATAATCTACATCATGCTCTGGCTGAGAACTTTTAGCGAGAATAACTGTTTTACTCGTACTCGAAGTGGCTCCTCCCATTCCATCAATTTGTTTTCCATAAGGGTCTGGGCTACCAATAACTCGTAGTAAGAGTTGATCTCTTGCTTGTCCTGCAACTTGGGCTTTTTCTGGCAAATCATCAAGCTTAAAAAAGACACCTTTACTGGTTCCACCACGCATATAAGTTGCTGGAATTTTAATTTGCGGTACTGAGCTCATATCAACTGTTATCCTTACTCTTATGTTCTTCTATATCAAAACAAGCATTCTTGTTTACCCTTCTCTGCATCTTAAATTGTTTTAAGGCCAAGAGATAGCGATCTGCTTTATACATCAATCGTATTGACGCGAGCATATTTTGAGAATTTAGCAATATGCTTGCAATGACTTAATCTAAGCAAAATCTAAGAAAAAAAGTCTATATGAAATTATATTTTTTAGAACACTTTTCACTCGATATCAGAATATTAAATACAAATGATTGATTTTAAATATTTTTTAAGAGTACTTTTCAGTCACTCGTTATTAATTTGTAGGCTAGGCTAAAATAACTCCATCTATTAGAATAA
Source organism: Acinetobacter sp. KB005 (assembly GCF_049949095.1). Classification (NCBI taxonomy): domain Bacteria; kingdom Pseudomonadati; phylum Pseudomonadota; class Gammaproteobacteria; order Moraxellales; family Moraxellaceae; genus Acinetobacter; species Acinetobacter sp. KB005. Next base: position 100,763 of record NZ_CP188191.1, read on the forward strand.
TTTACTTATTCATTGTGAGTGAAGACCTTTGACCAACGAATCTTCTACACTGCAACGAGGACTAAAAAATCGACACATCCAATTAATTGCTATGGGTGGAGCAATTGGTACTGGATTATTTTTAGGCTCGGCGCAAGTGATTCAATCTGCGGGACCATCCATTATTTTAGGATATGCCATTGGCGGCTTAATCGCGTTTTTGATTATGCGTCACTTGGGAGAAATGATTGTTGAAGAACCTGTTGCAGGATCGTTCAGCCATTTTGCGTATAAATATTGGGGGAAATTTCCCGGATTTTTAACCGGATGGAACTATTGGATACTCTATGTTCTGGTTGCGATGAGTGAACTCACCGCGGTAGCCAAATATATTAATTATTGGTGGCCTCATATTCCAGCGTGGACTTCTGTCTTATTTTTCTTTGTCGTGATTACGGCAATTAACTTAACCAACGTCAAATTTTATGGGGAGTCCGAATTCTGGCTCGCTATTATTAAAGTTGCTGCGGTCATCTCAATGATTGTTTTTGGACTTTATTTGCTATTTACAGCAGATGTAGGTTCAAGCATTTCATTTAGTAACCTTTGGTCTCATGGTGGATTTTTTCCAAATGGCTTTAGCGGCCTCTTCTATATGTTGGCTTTCTTGATGTTCGCCTTTGGTGGTATTGAACTGATTGGTATGGCCGCAGCAGAAGCAAAAGATCCGAAAAAAACTATTCCAAAAGCAATTAACCAAGTCGTTTTCCGTATCTTGATTTTCTATATCGGTTCACTGGCAATCTTACTTTCATTAGTGCCATGGAACCAATTAGATCTTGGCGGTCTCGACAAAAGTCCATTTGTTATGATTTTTAGCCAAATGGGAATTGGTTGGGCTGCACACTTACTGAACTTTATTATTTTAACTGCTGCTCTATCTGTTTATAACAGTGGGATGTTTGCAAATAGTCGTATGCTTTACAGTCTCGCTCAACAAGGGAATGCGCCAAAAGTTTTTGCGAAAACCAATAAACAAGGGGTTCCTATTCCCGCTGTTCTGCTTTCTGCTTTATTAATCTTTGGTTGTGTTCTTTTAAATTACTTTGTACCTGAAGATGCTCTTGGACATCTCATGTACGTTGTTGTTGGTGCACTTGTTCTAAACTGGGCAATGATATCAATTACACATTTGAAGTATAGACGTTTTGTTAAGCATGCGAATATTAAGACATCTTTTCCAGCGTTATGGTCACCTTTTAGTAATTACTTAGTTTTAGCCTTTATTGCTGTGGTTCTCTATATTATGTGGACTCAAGGCTTCAAAGAGTCAGTAATGATGATCCCTATTTGGATTACGGCAATGCTCGTACTTTTTGACTATTTAAATCCTAAAAACCTAAATTCTGTTCAGAAATCTGAAGAATAAATAAATATAAAAAGCCATTGTCTAGACAGTGGCTTTTTTGTTTATAATCATAAAATTATGCGCTGTAAAAAATTAAAGTTTCATCGATAATAAAATTAGAAGTTATGCATATTGATACTGACGCGAACAGTAAGCTCGTTCAATTTCTGGTGAACGTAATTGCTGATGTTTAGTTTTACGCCCTGCCATACGTTTGCGCCAGAGTTTAAAACTATTGGTTTTCAGGTTGTATCTCATCAAACGAATAACTTCACTTTCACTTAAGCCATACTCGCGCTCAATTGCTTCAAATGGAGTCCGATCTTCCCATGCCATTTCAATAATTCTAGATAAGTCCTGTTCAGCAATTTTTTTCATGTTATGCCCTTTTGAATTATACGGTAGCAAAATCTGATTTTTAACAAACAACTCTCTGGTAATAACGCTATCTACCCGATTGCTTGCTTGAATCTTTTCATCTTTTGCTTCAGATCATAGAAAGATCAACATGAATTTTTTGTGATTTTTTAGCGTTATAAACTGTTTTTTCTACAAGGGATAAGTGGTTATGAAACCATGGAGTGGTTCAACTTTATCTTTATTACCCTCTATGGTTAAAGTTTTAATACTTAAAACATGAAAAAGCCATTGCCTTAGCAATAGCTTTTTCGTTTATAATCATAAAATTATGCGCCCTTAGCTTAACTGGATAGAGCAGTTGCCTCCTAAGCGACCGACGTGGGTTCGAGTCCCGCAGGGCGCACATATTTTTCAACAAAGCAGTGTACTTAATCTTTTATTTCAGCCAGCAACGTTTCAGCTGCAAGTTTACCTAAATTATTAGAAGCAAGTGGGCTATCGCCTGTTAACAATTTACGGTCTCTATGACATTGTCCTGTAATACCCTTATTTAAAATTTCCACACCAAGTTTTTCAAGGTTTTCACCAACTAACCAAGGTAACGCGCCCGGCATATAGCCAATATCGATATTCGCCCCTGCATCTAAAGCATCAGGGAATACACAAATTTGATAACCTTTGAAAATATAGTTTTCAGGCGCTTCGTCTACAGCCGCAGCCAATAACGCAGCAGGTCCATGACATAAGGTAATAATAAATTTATCTTGTTCAACTGCCCATTTAAGGACTTTTTTTACGTCAAGGCTATGTGGAATCTTAGCTAATACACCATGCCCACCCGGAATAAAGACAGCTGCATAAGGTGAGTTTTCCCCCACTACATTTTCTAAAATATCTGCGAGTTTCAGAGGATTCTTTAACTTGTCTGCATATTTCTGAAAGGTATCTAATACGACTTGTTCTTGCTTTGGCATCGCCCACATTTCAAGCTTGACAGGATTACCTGAAAGTGTCGCAACATCAATTTCAAAGCCAGCATTATCTAAATGAAACATCGGTAAAAGCATTTCAACAGGATGATTCCCAGTAGAAAAAAACTTACCGTTTTGCATTTGAATATAACGCTCATCGGTTGCAATCACTAAGATTTTTTTACTGCCCGTATACGGCGTTGAGTATGTAGTTCCATCGTAATCTGTTTTTGGAGCAGTATATTGACTCAGTGAATAAGGTGATGGGAAAAAGGCATTATCTTCAGCCAAATCTGGAGTAGGATTTTTATCATCAATATTTGCGGTATTCATTGTTACTATCCTTTTTCATCAGTATGGAAAGAAATAATAAATTAAGAGCCAATTCTTATTTCTTACTCAATTTATAGGTGAAGTCATAGAACTGGTGCAATCTACCAATAGAATTTGGCAATTTTTATAGAGAAATAGGCAGAGCTTTAAATTATAAAATTCAGTTTAGGTGAACCTATCGTTCACCTAAACTTTAGTGGTTACAGCTTTACGCATTCATTTCTAAAACGATCTTTCCGATGTGATCACCCTGCTCCATACATTCATGAGCACTTTGTACATCTGAAAAAGCATATGTTTTATAGATTTGAGGTAAACACTTACCTTCTGCCAGTAATGGCCACACATGCTTATGCAAAGATTGGGCAATTTGTGCTTTTTCTTCGCTAGTACGCGCTCGCATCGTTGAACCCGTAATCGTGGCACGCTTTAAAATCAATTTTTGTAAATCAAATTCTTTTGCGATTCGACCCCCCATAAAACCAATAATGACAAGTCGACCATCACGTTTTAATAGATTTAAATTTTTCTGGAAATAAGAGCCACCCACAATATCCAAAATAACATCAACACCTTGGTCTTGGGTGTGTTTCAAAATTTCTTGCTCAAAATCTTGGGTTTTATAGTTAATTGCCGTGGTCAAATCAGAGAGTGCCTCAACTTTATCTTCGCTTCCAACCGTAGCAAAAGTTTTAATCCCTAAAGCATTGCAAATGGCTAAAGCAGTGGTACCAATGCCACTCGCCCCTCCGTGAATCAATGCTGTTTCATTTGCCTTTAAACGACCAATATCAAACAGATTGGCCCAAACTGTGAAGAACGTTTCTGGAATAGCAGCGGCTTGAGTAAACGATAAATTTTCAGGTATTGGTAATACTTGTGTCGCAGCAACTGCACAGTACTCTGCATAGCCACCACCGTTTGTTAAAGCACAAACTTTATCTCCGGCTTTGAACTGTTGCACTTGGTCACCTACCGCAACCACCACTCCAGCAACTTCTAGTCCAGGTATTTGAGTAACACCTTTAGGCATCGGATATAGCCCCATACGCTGCAACACGTCAGGGCGGTTAATTCCCGCAGCCTTTACTTCAATCAAGACTTCATCTGTTTGAAGTACTGGAATATTAGCCTCTTGGACTTTTAGAACCTCAGGTCCACCTGGAGCGGTAATTTCAATAATTTTCATAGTGGTTGGAAGGGCCATTTATATGCTCCATGTTTGATTTATATTTTAAAAATACTAATCTAAGTTAAATAATCGAAGACTTAGGTGGAATTCCAAACAGTCGTTTAAATTCTCGACTAAATTGTGAGGCACTGACATAACCAACTTCATAGGCTGCTTCTGCTACCCCCATTTTGTTGTTCATGATCAACTCACGTGCTTTATGCAGTCGAGTAATTTTGATGTACTGTAAAGGAGAATAATTTGTCACTTTTTTAAAAGTTTGGTGAAAAAGCGATATGCTCATTCCCGCTTGTTTCGCCAGCTCTTGAACCGTTAAATTACGATAATAATCACGCTGAATAATTTCACAGATTGTATAAATCACGCCGTTTCGACTTGCCATGGCAGATAAATTTTTTATGAACTCTCCTCCAGAAGCCTGCAATACACGATAAACCAATTCTCTTTTTACTTGTTCACCTAAGATAAAAGTATCTTGTTTAGAGCGAAGTAAATTAAGCAATCGTAGAGCAACTTCCGAAATAGTCGCGTTCATATCAATCACTCTAAGCCCGCAGCTCAATTTTAAATCGCCTGACTGAGAGTCTTCGGTAACTACTTGTTGTTCTTTATCAAGTTTAGTTACTAAATCAACCATCATTTGAGATTCAAATTTTATTGCAATAGCCAACATTGGTTCATTATTTTCAACTACTGTATCGCAATCAAAGGGAATAGCAATTGAAATGAATAAGCACTGCCCCTGACGAAATTGAAAAATATCTTTGCCGATATACCCTCGCTTTACTCCCTGTATGACTAAAACAATTGAAGGTTCTTGCAACACTGCAACAGGTGATGTGGAGTGATCAACACGCATCAAGGTGATGTTGGAGATAAAAGTAGGATAAAGACCTTCTGCTGGAGCCAAATGTAAAAATGCGTCGACCAAATTTTCCGAGAGATGATTTTGCGGCATAGTTTTATTGCGAGAGGTAATCTAATAATCAATATAACAATGAACCTAAAATGAAAACATGTGTCTTCGGTTTACTTTGTATAAATAGGCAATTCAAATCAATTTTTAGGCATAAAAAAGCCTAGAATATTCTAGGCTTTTCACTTCATCAGATTTTAAGCCGATAAATTAAAGAACATTGCTGCAATCAGAATAATTACACCCAATACAATTCGATACCATGCAAATACACGTAACGTATGGCGCTCTACAAATAGCACTAATGCTTTTACAACAAATAAAGCGGCAATAAAGGCTGCAACGAAGCCCACTCCAATATTAATCATATTATCAGCGGTAAGTACGTCTGCATTTTTAATCAAGTCAAAAGTTGCTGCACCCAACATAGTTGGCATTGCAAGGAAGAAAGAGAATTCTGTAGCAGCCTTACGCGATAAGCCCGCAAACATTCCTCCTACAATCGTTGCACCTGAACGTGAAGTCCCCGGAATCATGGCAACACATTGAGCAAGCCCGACTAAAAGTGCTTGTTTAAAAGTAATTTTGGTCGCATCGTCTGTCTTATGTTCAAACTGCTTAGATTCAACCCAGAAAATAATGAGAGCACCAACAATCAATGCAATAGCAACGACAATTGGGCTGAACAAAACACTTTTAATAAAGTCGACGGCCAAAACACCAATAATGACTGCAGGGAAAAATGCAATAAGTACACTAATGGCGAAATGACGAGACTCGACATCTCCACTAAAAAAACCTTTAATCAAATTAATAATTTTTTGTCGGTATAACCAGCACACTGCCAAAATAGCACCTAACTGGATTACGACCTCAAATACACGTCCACCGTCTGAATGGAAATCGATAATATGACCAAATAAAATCAGATGGCCTGTACTCGAGATGGGTAAAAACTCAGTTAAGCCTTCAACAAAACCTAGAAACAGTGCTTTTATAACTTCAAAATTTTCCATAACTTGCTCAAAGAAAGTTAATCATTAGAAAGATCTAAAATTTGTTTTATCGCAATTGGTAAGCCTAAAATTTGACTTAACACATGTTCAATATCAGATCATTTCTAACGTTTGTGGTTATTGCCCCTAGTTAAAGGCAGTTTATTTAAAGTGCGATAATGTATCACATCATGATGACAAACTTAGGTTAACTATCGTAAAAAGATAAAACTTGGTAAAGAACTGCCAAAATTTCTCTTGTTATAGATAAAACTTTTTTGCCGCTTCTTACTCTACAAAATCATCTTAAAAAGCTCTTAAAAAAACATGATATTATTGTGATTAAATGCAGCTCATATCAAAAATTCTATCTGAATGAAAAATACTAAAATTAATGCACGCCATCTTATTATCGATTTGTTTCTTTCCTCAGCCTATCCTCAACTCACCATCAAACAGATATTAATTGCCGCCAAACTCTTTAATATGAGTGAAAATGGAATTCGTGTTGCTACAACTCGGTTATTAAATGAAGGCATGATAGAAAGTGTCGAGCGCGGTATTTATCAACTTTCGCCATCAACCAAAGAATGGGCAAAAATCATTTTGAACCGCAAAAATGGCATTAAACAAACCAAAGAATGGCAACAGCATTATCTTGCAGTATTTACAGGTACGTTAGGTCGCATAGATCGCACCGCTTTAAAAAAGAGAGAACGAGCATTACGTCAATTTGGCTTTAAAGAACTCGAAACCGGTATTTATATTCGACCTGACAATTTGGCCTATAGTTTCGAAAAAACATGTGAAGAACTTGTTTTAGCAGGCCTTGAAATTGAAGCCAAAATTTGTGTTATTCAACAGTTTGATTCAAAAAGCCTTCAGTTGATTGCTTCTTTATGGGATACCAGACAACTCGAATTAAACTACAAAAACTATAGCCAAGATATTCAGCAGTGGCTTTTAAAATATGAAAAATTACCGCTCAATGACGCTGCCGCTCAAGCATTGTTACTAGGACGGGAAACCATTACTTTATTAATGAATGATCCTTTGCTGCCCTCTCCTTTTGTTAATGAACATGCCCGCAATCAGTTTGCTCAAAATGTACAACAGCTAGACTCGATTGGACAAAAGCTGTGGCAAAAACTTTATGAAAATGAATTAACACATTAAAGAACGATTTATTTTTTTACAAACAAATATTACAACTTTTAAAATTTTATGATTATATTGGTAATATAAAAGATGAATACCAAAATCGGATTTGGGAGAATAAAAATGAATACACAGGTGAGTGTTACCGATCTATTTAGCAGAGAAGAAATACAAGAACTCACGGAGCCTTCAGATGCTTACGGCGCTTGGGCTGTTGTAAGTACGTGGGCCGTTATTGGCGGAACATTTACTAGCTTAATCATGATGTGGGATTACTTACCGAGCTGGGGCAAGTTACTTGCTTGTATGCTAGCTTTAGCTATATTGGCTGGTCGCCAGTTATGCCTAGCAATTCTGATGCATGATGCATCCCATAAAAGCTTGTTCAAAAATAAAAAAATAAATGACTTTGTAGGCGAATGGCTATGCGCCCGCCCAATCTGGAATGATCTACACAAATACCGTCAACATCACGTTCGCCATCATGCAAAAACCTCCACTCCAGATGACCCTGATCTTTCGTTAGTGTCGGATTTTCCCGTAAGCAAAAAATCTCTTACCCGTAAATTCTTACGCGACTTAACAGGTATGACTGGATTAAAGTTTAGCTTTGGTCGAGTGTTAATGGATCTCGATTTAATGAAATGGACGGTTGCAAATGATCAAGTCTGGCTAGACCGAAGTAATAAAGATCTCGTTGACTATGCCAAAAGTATTATAAAAAACAGTAGTGGAGCCATTGCAACCAATGTAGCACTCTATGCGGTTTTAAAAGCTTTTGGTCAACAACGGTTTTATTGGTTATGGCCTTTAGCTTATTTAACTCCATTTCCATTATTTTTAAGAATTCGCTCAATGGCCGAACATGCAGGAATGCAAACGAGCAATACCGCTTTAACCAATACCCGTACAACACGTGCAGGTTGGATTGCTAGAAGCTTTGTGGCCCCTATTCATGTCAATTACCACATGGAACACCACTTAATGGCTTCGGTACCCTACTTCAAACTGCCACGCATGCATCGTCTATTAAGGGAACGAGGACATGTCCCGACACCACCTAGCTATTTTGAAGTGATTGAATCACTCTCATCTAAGCCAGAACGAACGGCTTAAAGCTTTCGAATCAGATTTAGAGGTCATGCAATTAAATCAGTGGCCTCTCTAACCCAAATGTGAACTCAATTCATCCATTTTGCTGTGGGTCTGAAAATACTTCGGTGTGACTCCCATCCAACGCTTAAACGCACGGGTAAAATGAGAAGTCTCGGCATAACCTAAAGTTAAAGCTACTTTTTCAATCGACATGTTATTTTGAGCTAAAAGTTTCTGGGCATGTTGCTTTTTCAGTGAGTCAACCAAGATGGTAAAACTTGTATTTTCAATGGCTAAGTATCGTTGCAAAGTTCGCTCTGAAATATTCATGACTTGAGCCACTTGCCCTACCTTTAATGTCTCAATCTCGCCATTTACAAGTAATTTTTCAGCAACTTGTTTGACTTGCAATTTCCAGCCACTGTGTAACTTTAATTTTTCTATATCTCGCTTGCATTGTGCATTTAGCAAAGGCGCCAACATCGAATCTGCTGTTAATATAGGCTGTGTTAAATATTCTTTTGGAAATATCCAGCTATTGCGTTTTTGATTAAATAAACAAGTGACTGCCAGTTGGCTACTTATTTGAGCAAAACCTATCGGTTCCGGCATTTGTAATTCAACTTTCCCTAAATTGGATAAGCCTGTTAAATTTTTTGCAATTTGAACAAAGCCTACCAATAAAAAAATGTTGGCATTTGGACTCAACTGAAATTCCTTTACAGGCTGTTGAATGAACCAATATGCATAATTATTTTCTTGTTTTAATTCTGGTTTAAAAACCTCACAACGTGACCCAATGAACTGTTCAAGTATTTTCAGTGCTTCTCCTAAATTTGGAGAAACCATGGCAGCCATTCCGATTGAACCATAACATGAAGCAGTCATTTCTAAAGCCAAATACCCCGCTAATGCAGGCTCTTTGCACAACTCGATGGCCCGCTCAATGAGCTGATTTAGATGATTAAATTCTACATACCAATATGGTTTTTTTAATTGATCTACTGTTATGCCGCTTCCATCTAAAAGCTGCTCACAAGAGACACCCCACCGCTTAACAGTCTCGACGATTAAGTTAATATAAGTTCCGGGTAATTCTGGATTCATGAGTAACCCATTGAGCAAAATAAATGGCGCGAAATGGTAAAAACTGTCAGTTCATGAACTATGCCATGCTTTTAAATTCAGGCATAGTCATTCAAAGCAAAATCCGCTTAATTGCACTAAACAGTACAATTTCTGAAAAACACAGGTGCCCCTATGAATATCCTGATTGTCCACGCCCACCCAGAACCACAATCTTTTACCACCGCTCTAAAAAGTACAGCAAAGCAAACCTTAGAAAAACTGGGACATCGCGTAGAGGTTTCAGACTTATATGCCATGCAATTTAACCCCATTGCATCCAAAGAGGATTTTTTAGAGCTCAATCAGCCTGACTATTTTAACTATGCTCTAGAACAAAGAAATGCCAGTAAAAATCAACTTCTAGCTCCGGATATTCAGGCAGAAATTGAAAAAGTAAAAAAAGCTGATTTAGTCATTTTAAATTTCCCCCTTTACTGGACCTCTGTACCAGCAATTTTAAAAGGCTGGATTGATCGTGTATTTGTTTCAGGGCTCTTTTACGGTGGAAAACGCTTTTATAACCACGGCGGAATGACTGGTAAAAAAGCCATGCTGTGTTTAACACTCGGCGGTAGAACACATATGTTTGGAGAAAACGCTATTCATGGTCCAATCGAACATTATCTATCACCAATCCAACGCGGTACTTTGGCATATGCTGGTTTTGAAGTTCTACCACCATTCACTGCCTACCATGTACCTTATATTAGCCAAGAAGCCAGAGAAACTCTCCTCGAAGACTACGTGACTTATCTCACTCACCTGGACCAACTAGAACCATTAAAGTTTCCAAAACTTGAAGAGTTTGATGACAGACTGTATCCCCTCTAGTGGTATGTTTTAAATCTAAAAAATAGGACAACCGAAAGTTAGTTTTTTATTTTCGGTTATTCTTTAAATTACAGACGCTCAAATGTAAAATTAAATCGCCTAAAAAATAGATCAAATGGTAAAAAAATAAAGGGGAATTTTTCCTAAAAATTTAGAATATAAAACTGAATCAATAATATACAGATGTAGAGAAACTAGATTTATCAAGTAAAAATGACAACTAATACTCATTTCATAATCAATTAATTCATATTTTTACAAAAAAATCTTTGACCATTTTTCTTGGATTTGTGACAAAAATGTCACTAAAACAAACCTCATTAATAATAGGCAAAAAATATAAATATCAATCAATTAAAATAATTTACCAATGAAAATATTCCTTAATATTTCATCCATTATTGACACTATTTGTATAAAAAGTGAGTACTCTTCAGTTCATATAACAGATTTACTCTTATTGTAATTATGCTATTTTTGTTACATGGAGTTATCAAAGCTTTTATAAGTTGTAATTAAAAGCTTTGAAGGCAACACAGTTTAAACGGTTTAACTCTGTTACTTTTAAAAAAATGTCTTGAAGTTCAAGGAAAGATTAAAATGAAATTAAAACATCTGAGCACTGCAATGATTTTAGCAACGCTGCCTGCAACTGGGGTTTTTGCAGCAGCATTGGATCGCTCTGGACAATCAATGTCTGCATTTTTGCAGCCTGGAAACTACTTTGAAGCTGGTATTTCGGTTCTAGATCCAGATGTATCAGGTAAAGATATTTCTGGAAATGCTACTGGTGATATGGCAGACGACTACTATTTCCCTAGTGCGGCATTAAAATTACAACTTACTGATAAATTCTCTTTTGGTTTACTTTACGATCAACCTTTTGGTTCTGATGCTCAATACACAGGTAAGAACAACTTTGTAGCAAATCCAAATGACCGTTTATTACCTTCACCGGCAAGTCCAACATTAGGTCAAGCCGGCTTAGGTAATACAATTACTGGAGGTACATCTGTAGAAGTTGATACACAGAATCTTGCTTTCGTTTTTGGTTATCAACCGACAGTAAACTGGAATATTTATGGAGGTGGTGTATACCAAACTATTAAAGGAAATGTTCATTTAAGAGGTTCAGCTTATAGCCTATATAATGGCTATGACGCTGATATTAAAGAAACTGGTGGAGCTGGTTGGCTAGCAGGTGTAGCTTATCAAATTCCAGAAATTGCGCTTAAAGCTTCTTTAACTTACCGTTCTGAAATTGATCATGATGTAAATATCAAAGAGAACATTCCTATTGTGAACTTGGTTGCTGCCAACCCAGCACTTCTATTTGGTGCATTAGGTATCACTGATCCAGCAACTCAAGCAGCAATTGGCAAACAGCTTGCATCACTTCAAGGTGATGGCAAAACTACTATCACAACACCACAGTCTGTGAATCTTGATTTCCAAACGGGTATCATGGCAAATACTGTAGCATTCGCCAATGTACGCTGGGTAAACTGGAAAGACTTTGCAGTACAACCACACAAGTTTGGAATTGTTTCTAAGGCAGCTGGTCAATTATTACCTCAATTAGGTAAACCTAATGGATTTAATTTAGTAGATTACTCAGATGACCAATGGTCTGTCACTGCTGGTGTAGGTCGTAAGCTTACTGATAAATGGGCGGGTAACGTTTCTGTAGGTTGGGACTCTGGCGCAGGTAATCCTGTTACAACTTTAGGTCCAACTGAAGGTTATTGGAACTTAGGCTTAGGTGTTCAATACAGCCCTACTCCACAAACGTTTATTGCTGGCGGTGTAAAATATTTCTGGTTGGGTGATGCAGATGCTGTTACAGGCGCTCATTCAGCTGCTGGTACATTTGATGACAACAATGCTATCGCTTACGGTTTAAAACTTGGTTATAAATTCTAAGTTTCAAAACTATTCATATAAAAAAGGCGCTTAAAGCGCCTTTTTTATTTTTGCTATTTAAGCTGGAATGCTACGCTTTGAAACTGAACGGATTGCTTCTTTTAATGCGTCATAGCCGTGAATTGCAGGGAATTGCGGGAACTCGGCAATTACGTTTGCAGGTGCATCAAACAAGAAACCATGGTCAGCTTCGCCTAGCATCGTTGTATCATTATAAGAATCACCAGCAGCGATTACACGGAAATTTAAGCCATGTAGTGCCTTAACTGACTCACGTTTTTGATCTGGTTGACGTAGCTTATAAGCCGTGATCATTCCTTCTTCATCTGTCTCTAATTTATGACAGAAAATTGTTGGCCAACCCAATTGCTTCATTAAAGGATGCGCAAACTCATAAAAAGTATCTGACAAGATCACGAGTTGGAAATGTGTACTCACCCATTCAACAAATTCTTTTGCACCTGGTAAAGGCCCCATCTCGGCAATGACTTCTTGAATATCATTTAAGCCTAGACCGTGTTGTTTTAAAATATTAAGACGCTGAGTCATTAAAACATCATAATCCGGAATATCACGAGTTGTCGCCTCGAGTTCTTTAATCCCTGTTTTTTTAGCGAAATTGATCCAGATTTCAGGAACTAAAACCCCTTCAAGATCTAGGCATACGATTTCCATGAATGCTTCCAACGTTGGTTAAAAATTGCTGTATCATACCATTAAGATTTTCAGTTTTGCGTTGTTATTGATCAAATCAATTTTATTCATAAGGATCGAAATTAAAGTGCTAAGCAGTTTATTAACTATCCTTTAGAATATTTTTCATAACTCAATGCGCCCAAGCCTTTTGCCAGGAACACACATGACCGTTATTCCGACTATTGATATCGTAGATGCTCTTGCTGCTGAATATGCAACCAAAAGCCCTCGGGAAATTTTAGAACTAGCCTTAAGCCAACAAGGTGAAATTGCAATTTCTTTTTCGGGAGCAGAAGATGTTGTCTTAATTGATATTGCTTCACGTTTAGGCAAGCCTTTCCGTGTCTTTAGTCTCGACACTGGCCGCCTCCATGCTGAAACTTATCAATTTATTGAAACTATCCGTAAACACTACAATATTAATATCGAAATCTGCTTTCCTGAATCTGAAGCTGTTCAAAACATGGTAAACGAAAAAGGTTTATTCAGCTTTTTTACAGATGGGCATCAGGAATGTTGTGGTATTCGAAAAGTTCAGCCCTTACGTAAAAAACTTGCAACTTTAGATGGCTGGATTACTGGCCAACGTAAAGACCAAAGCCCTGGTACACGCACAGAAATTCCCGTGGTACAAGCTGATGCGGGTTTTTCTGGTCCAGATAAACAACTTATTAAATATAATCCTCTAGCGAATTGGACAAGTGCCGAAGTATGGAGCTATATCCGTATGATGGAAATTCCATATAACCCTCTCCACGAACGTGGTTTTGTTTCTATTGGCTGTGAACCATGTACACGAGCTGTATTACCGAACCAGCATGAACGTGAAGGACGCTGGTGGTGGGAAGAAGCGACTCAAAAAGAGTGCGGATTACATGCAGGCAACATGAAAAAGTAATTTGATATCAAAAAACCACTGGCAAATCAGTGGTTTTTTTTATGTCATGTTACGTACACAAAGTCATATTTTCTCTACTCTAAACGCTATATACTTAATTTTACGGTTCTATAATTCTAACAAGAGCTCAGATAAGGGCTTCTTAGAAAAATGCATGAGGCACAATGATTTATGCGTCCATTACACCCAATTGATTTCATTTTTCTGTCACTTGAAAAAAGACAGCAACCCATGCATGTCGGTGGATTATTTTTATTTGAAATTCCTGAAAATGCACCTGAAACCTTTGTACATAATTTAGTAGAAGATATTAAACGCTCAAAAAGCATTCCTATTCCTCCCTTCAATAACCGTTTAAATGGTCTATTTTGGGATGAGGATGAAGAGTTCGATATCGATCATCACTTTCGCCACATTGCTTTACCTCATCCTGGGCGCATTCGTGAACTTCTGGTTTATATCTCGCAACAACACAGCTCATTAATTGACCGCGCCAAGCCGCTGTGGACCTGTGACATTATTGAAGGAATCGAAGGCAACCGTTTTGCCATGTATTTTAAAATCCATCATGCAATGGTTGATGGCGTTGCTGGTATGCGTTTGATCGAGAAATCACTTTCAAAAACACCTGAAGAGAAACACGTGGTTCCTTTATGGTGTGTTGAGAGCAAAAGAACTAAACGCCTAAAAGTGCCTACTCCAAGTACAAGTAAAATTAAGAGTATTTTAGGAGGCATTAGGTCTCAACTCGATATAGCTCCTAAAGTCATGCAAGAGTTATCTCAGACTATATTTAAAGAAATGGGCAAAAATCCTGATTATGTTTCTACCTTTCAGGCGCCAGTTTCGATTTTGAACCAAAGAGTAAGTGCTTCACGTCGTTTTGCTGCCCAATCCTTTGAATTGAGCCGCCTTAGAAAAATTTCAAAAGCATTAGGCGTAACGATTAACGATGTTGTGCTAGCAGTATGTTCTGGTGCTTTACGTGAATATTTGATTAGTCAAAATAGCTTACCTAAAAAGCCACTTATTGCCATGGTTCCAGCTTCATTACGCACAGATGATTCTGATATGAGTAACCGGATTACTATGATTCTGGCAAATTTAGGGACTCATAAAGACCAACCGTTAGAACGTCTAGAAATTATTCGTCGCAGCATGCAAAACTCAAAGCAACGCTTTAGCCGTATGACTGCTAATGAAATTTTAAACTATAGCGCGGTTGTTTATGGTCCAGCAGGATTAAACATCATGTCAGGAATGCTTCCTAAGCGTCAGGCGTTCAATTTAGTGATTTCCAATGTACCAGGGCCACGTGAGCCACTTTATTGGAATGGCGCGAAATTAGACGCTCTCTACCCTGCTTCGATTGTCATGGATGGACAAGCTTTAAATATTACCATGACCAGTTATTTAGATAAGCTTGAAGTGGGATTAACAGCTTGTCGAAATGCTTTGCCAAAAATGCAAAACCTTTTGACTCATTTAGAAGATGAGATTCAACGTTTTGAAGAAATTATTGCAGAAAAGCAACTGAAACATCATTCAGCAAGTTAGAAAAGTTAAGGGGCTTTGAATTGGCCCCTTATTTTTTGATTGTGCGGCACTGGTTAAGCAACTGATGACATACTGAACGAATCATTGCAGTTGTGATCGGTACTTCTTTACCTTGGTCATTCAACATATAGCAACTATTTACTGGCGTGCTTTCTAAAACATGTTTAAGACCGTTGCTAATTAAATTTTCACTTACATTCATGGGTTATACCTCTTATTGTTTGCTAAGACGTTAAATAGGGAGAACGTCTAGGGCTACTGTATGTAAGTAGTATTTAAAATTCATGAATGAAAGTAAAATTTCAGTTGTAACAAGGATTAAGCGATATCTTGTTACAACTTTAACTTAAAATGATATCGTATTGCTCTTGCGTATATAAATTTTCGACCTGAAATTTAATGACACGGTTAATAAAATGCTCTAAATCAGCCACTGCGGGTGCTTCTGCTGTTAATAATCGGTCAATCACAGAAGGGTGAGCAACAACAGTAAAGCCACTCGTTGACTCAAATGCGCGGGTATATCGTAATATCTCACGAAATATTTCGTAACACACTGTCTCTGCTGTTTTGACAAAACCACGTCCTTGACACGTTGGACACGACTCACACAGCAAATGTTCTAACGATTCACGTGTTCGTTTACGAGTCATTTCGACCAGACCAAGTTCTGATACCTGAGTGATTTTGGTCTTGGCGTGATCGCGTTCAAGCATTTTTTCAAACTGACGCATCACCTCTTCACGGTGAGTTGCCTCTTGCATGTCAATAAAATCAATAATGAGAATACCACCCAAATTACGCAATCTAAGTTGACGTGCAATGACTTGTGTCGCTTCCATATTGGTTTTAAAAACGGTGTCTTCAAGACTACGACCGCCAACATATGAGCCAGTATTAACGTCAATTGTCGTCATGGCTTCAGTCTGGTCGATCATCAGATAACCACCCGATTTCAAAGCAACGCGTGTTTGAAGGGCTTTCTGAATGTCTTCTTCGACGTTATAGAGATCAAATAGCGGTCGCTCACCCGGATAATGAATGAGTCGACTTTGCATATTCGGAACAAACTCTTCAACAAACTCAAGAAGCTTGGCATGAATTTCTCTCGAATCGACATAAATCTTTGCAGTTTCTTCGCTTGCTAAATCTCGAATAATACGCTGAGGTAATGGAAGCTCTTCAAAAATTAAGGAAGGAACTGCAACATCAATCTGCTTACGTTGGATGTATTCCCATAATTTACTCAGATAGCACATATCCCGTGCAATTTCTGCCTCATCCACACCTTCGGCAGCTGTACGTACAATCACGCTACCCGGCAGATTATGTTCAGATTGAATACTTTCGATAATATTGCGTAGTCGCTCTCGTTCTTCTTCGGACTCAATACGCTGCGATACTCCAATATGGTTACCATATGGCATGAGAACCAGATAACGAGAAGGAATTGAGAGATCTGTACTCAGACGTGCCCCTTTCGTTCCTAACATATCTTTCATGACTTGAACGGTCAGGGTTTGACCGGGATGTAAGAGTTCAAAAACGTTTGGGGTGGGCTGTGAACGAGGCCAAACCATATCATTGATATGTAAAAAGGCTGTTCGGGATAAACCGATATCAACAAAAGCAGCTTGCATGCCCGGAAGCACTCGCACGACTTTACCCTTGTAAATATTGCCGACTAAACCGCGCTTGACTGTACGCTCGACATACAGCTCATTAACAGTTCCATTTTCGATTAATGCCACCCGACACTCCATAGGCGTGACATTAATAAGTAATTCTTCTGACATACATAAACTCAAAGCATTATAAAATTTTTATTAAAGAGTCAGAGAAGCTGTTAACTTTAACTTTGTCTAGTGTTCATCGACAATGCTATTCAATTAAGAATGATAACAACCCCTTATGTCTTTACTCTTTTTAATAACTGTGCAAATTCGTATAAAGGAAGTCCTACCACATTACTATAACTTCCTTGAATTTGGGGAATATATTGAGAAGCAATCCCTTGAATTGCATATCCACCGGCCTTCCCAACAGGCTCTCCTGTGGTCCAATAATCTTCCATATCTTGCGTAGTCAGATGTTGGAACTCAACTTGTGTCTGTACAACCTGACTCAACATTTGTTGTTGAGTAGCAACACATATTCCAGAAAACACGTCATGCCAACGCCCAGATAATTGTTTCCATATTTCAAAAGCATGGCTTTTCGATTCAGGCTTACCAATTATTTGGCCATCCAGCCCTAGACTTGTATCGGCAGCAATAACAATTGCTTCTGGAAAAAGTTTTAATACAGCTTGTGCTTTTTCTCTAGCTAAACGTTCAACATACTGATGAACGAGTTCATTCTCATGAACAGATTCGTCAATATCAGGGCTATAGATTTCAAAATCCAAACCCAGTTGTTGCAACAACTCCTTCCGACGAGGAGAGCTAGATGCTAAAACTATATTCGCCATTTTGCCAAACAATAATAGACGATTGGCCAAGTGATGATACTTGTCATTAATGGTTGCCAGTGTCTAGCAATCGAAAAATGAATTCCACCCATGGTCTGGGTTACCCACATAAACGCTAAATGAGCAATAATGACCAGAGTTGCAATCGTCCATAAATTACCAAAGGTTAAGATACGGCGTTCACGAATTAAAAAACGTGTAAGAAAAGTCATAATTACAAAGCTTAAGGCATTGAGACCTAAAGGTGCATCAAGTAATAAGTCTGTAAAAATCCCCATTCCAAATGCAAACCAGACCCCACACCACGTTGGCTGACATACCACCCAAAACAGCATAATCATCAACATGAATAATGGGCGCCAACCTGAAATATCGTAGGACAGCGGGTAAACCATGAGCACAGAACCCACGATAACGGAGATAATAATCCCCCATAATGGATCTTTGCGCTTTTCTCGTTTCAGTTTAGCGATTGGCATATGGCTGCTCCTTTGCTAATGAATCCGAAAAAAGTACAACTACATGGTGTCCTGTTGCTAATTGTGCTGCTGGTGTTACATCAATTTCCGCAAACTCACCTGAGTTATGACGTTTGATTTTGGCAACCGTACCTACTGCATACCCTGCTGGGAAATGTTCACCCAAACCTGAGCTAAACACTTTATCGCCCACTTGAATATTCGCACTAGTCGGCACATATTCCATTTTCAAACGACCCAAATCACCTGTACCAGAAACAATCGCCCGCATTCCAGTGCGTTCAAGACGTACCGAAAGTGAATGTTCTTTATCTGATAACAACATTACACGTGAGCTATGAGGATATACATTAATGATCTGCCCCATAATTCCCTTATCATCCAGAACCGTTTGACCGACTTTTAAATGGTCCATAGAGCCACGGTTAACAATGATGATATGACGTAATGGGTCTGCATCTGTCCCGATCACTTCTGCAATCTCCATACGTCCATCAATAATTAATGGCGTATCAAGGAGACCTCGCAAACGGGTATTTTCAGCAGATAGTTCAGAAAGCTTCTGTAAGCGGACTTGAGCTTGTAAAAGCTCAGCCTGCATCGCAGTATTTTCACGACGCAGTTGTGCTTCAGATTTTGTTTGCTGATTCAGCCATTCTCTCGACAGTACTGGATAACTGGCCAATGCATAAATTGGGTTATATGCAGCGTACAAGACATCCCTTGCTGGCTGAATCACATACGGCATGCGCCAATCAAAAAATAGCACAACCAAGCATGTAATGACCGCAATAATAAACGAGCGGAAAGATGGCGGCTGTCTTGAAAAAATATTCGGTTGCACCGCCTAATCCTTAAACTTAACCAACAAAAAGCATGTCATGGTTCGGATTGTCAAAGAACTCCAATACTTTACCACCACCACGGGTAACACAAGTAAGAGGATCTTCAGCAACCACAACTGGTAAACCAGTTTCTTGAGCTAACAATTTATCGAGGTTACGAAGTAACGCACCACCACCTGTCAACACAATACCACGCTCGGCGATATCAGAAGAAAGCTCTGGAGGAGTTTGCTCAAGTGCTGATTTTACTGCGCTTACAATGTTTTGTAACGGATCAGAGATTGCTTGAGTAATTTCGTCAGAAGTTACAGTAATCGCACGAGGTACACCTTCTGCAAGGTTACGGCCACGTACTTCGATTTCTAATGTTGTGCCATCAGAAACAGCCATACCTACTTCTTTTTTAATAATTTCTGCTGTGGTTTCACCAATCACGCAACCATGAGCTTTACGAACATAATTGATGATTTGCTCATCAAAAACATCACCACCGATGCGTAAAGAGTCAGCATAGACACAACCTTGCAATGAAATAATTGCAATTTCTGTTGTACCACCACCAACATCCACAACCATAGAACCACACGCCTGTTCAACTGGCATACCTGCGCCAATTGCAGCAGCCATAGGCTCTTCAATCAAACGAACATCACGTGCACCAGCATTAAATACTGCTTCACGAATCGCACGACGCTCGACCAAAGTTGATTTACATGGTACACATACAACCACACGAGGTGCAGGTGGGAACAAACGTTTTTCGTGAACTTTACCAATAAACTGATTTAACATGGTTTCAGTCACTTCAAAATCCGCAATTACACCGTCTTTCATTGGACGAATTGCAGAAATATTCGCAGGTGTACGGCCTAACATTTGTTTCGCGTCCAGCCCTACTGCAGCAACAATTTTTTGTGAACCACTGTGACGAATTGCCACAACTGTTGGTTCATTTAATATAATGCCGCGGCCTGGTGCATAAATAAGTGTATTTGCTGTACCTAAATCAATGGCTAGATCCGGCGAAAACAAGCCAATTAGTCGTTTTAGAATCACGGTTCGTTCTCAGTTAAACTTTCATGTGGATGCAAGGTGGCAACTTTAAACTAAATGTGATGATTTGAACAAGTCAATCGCTTATTATAACGCACGATATTTTGAAAATTTTTAATACTGATTAGGTGATGTTATGTCTACATCGGATGCACAGCATTCAGCAGATTTAAATGCACAAACAGTTTCAGCAATCGCCAATCTTGCTCGATTGTCGCTCAATGATACGCAATCTGCTGAATATGCTCAAAGTCTAAATAAAATTTTAGGCATGATGGAAACCTTAAAAGGCATTGATACTGAAGGCGTAGAACCTTTAAAGAGTCCTTTTGATAATCCTCAACCTTTACGTGCTGATGTGGTAACTGAAAGCAATCATCGAGATGAGTACCAAGCAGTTGCACCCGCAACTCAAGATGGTTTGTATCTTGTTCCTCGCGTGATTGAATAACTTTTACTCAATTAACCCATCTTCCCTATTTTGAATGTAAAGAAATTTTACTCATGACTGATTTACATCGCTTATCAATTCGTGAACTTGCTGAGGGCTTAAGCCAAGCGAAGTTTTCATCTCGCGAACTGACTGAACATTATTTGCAACGTATTGCGAAACTCGATTCACAAGTTAAAAGCTATGTGACGGTTACACCTGAACAAGCGCTTCGCGACGCTGATGCGGCTGATGCTGTATTAAAGGCAGGTAATGCAACCGTTCTAACGGGTATTCCTCTTGCTCATAAAGATATCTTTTGTACCAAAGGTATTAAAACAACTGCTGGTTCAAAAATTCTAGACAACTTCATCTCTCCTTACGATGCAACTGTTGTGGAAAAAACTAAAGCAGCTGGTCTTGTCACTTTAGGTAAAGTGAACATGGACGAGTTTGCAATGGGCTCAACTTCTGAAAGCTCGTATGTTGGTGCAACCAGCAACCCATGGGCACTTGATCATGTTCCTGGTGGTTCATCTGGTGGCTCTGCTGCGGCTGTAGCGGCTGATTTAGCGCCTTTTGCAACAGGTACGGACACTGGTGGCTCAATTCGCCAACCTGCCTCTTTCTGTGGCTTAACAGGCTTAAAACCAACCTATGGTCGTGTATCTCGTTTCGGGATCATTGCCTATGCATCATCTTTAGACCAAGCAGGCCCTATGGCACGTTCTGCTGAAGACTGTGCTTACCTGATGAATGTAATTGCAGGCCATGATGCAAAAGACTCGACTTCGGTTAAAAAAGAAGTTGATGACTACGTTGCGAACTTAAATGGCACATCTGTAAAAGGCTTACGTATTGGTATTCCTAAACAGTACTTTAACGTTGCAGGCTTAGATGCAGACGTAAAAGCACGCGTTGAAGAGTCTTTGAAAAAGCTTGAAGAAATGGGCGCAACGCTTGTTGAGATTGATCTCAATATGACTGAAGCTTATGTACCAACGTATTACCTCATCGCACCAGCAGAAGCGTCTTCTAACTTGTCTCGTTACGATGGTGTTCGCTATGGCTACCGTTGTGAAAACCCAGCTGACCTGATGGATCTTTACAAGCGTTCACGTTCAGAAGGTTTTGGTCCAGAAGTACAACGTCGTATCTTAATTGGTACCTATGCGCTTTCTGCTGGTTATTACGATGCTTACTATGTAAAAGCTCAAAAAGTACGTCGTTTAATTCAACAAGACTTCTTAAAAGCATTTGAAAATGTGGATGTGATTGCTGCACCTTCTGCACCAACGACTGCTTATAAAATTGGTGCAAACTTAAGTCCAACTGAAATGTATTTAGGCGATATCTATACACTTGCAGTGAACTTAGCAGGCTTACCAGCGATTAATGCTCCTGTTGGTTTTGACAAAGACAGCTTGCCTGTCGGCTTACAGTTAATTGGTAACTACTGGTCAGAATCACAATTATTGTCAATTGTTCATCAATACCAACAAAACACTGACTGGCATACCAAACGTGCGGCAATTGCTGAGGAGAATGCATAATGGCTGAAGCTCAAAAGTTGAAATTGATTGACGGTTGGGAAGTCGTTATTGGTATCGAGATTCACACTCAGCTTGCAACCAATTCTAAAATTTTCTCTGGTTCATCTACTGAATTTGGTCAAGACCCAAACACGCAAGCAAGCCTTGTAGACTTGGCAATGCCAGGTGTACTCCCTGTTTTGAATGAAAAAGTGGTTGATCTTGCAATTCGCTTTGGTTTAGGTATCGATGCATACATCGATCAAGCATCTGTGTTTGCACGTAAAAACTATTTCTACCCAGATTCTCCAAAAGGCTATCAAATTAGCCAAATGGATAACCCGATTGTTGGCTTAGGCCACATCGACATCCAGCTTGAAGATGGCACAACCAAACGCATTGGTGTAACTCGTGCTCACCTTGAAGAAGATGCGGGTAAATCGATTCATGACCAATTTGAAGGTATGTCTGGCATTGACTTAAACCGTGCTGGCACACCTTTACTTGAAATCGTTTCTGAACCTGACATGCGTTCAGTTGAAGAAGCAGTGGCATATATCAAATCAATTCACACACTTGTGCGTTGGTTAGGTATTTCCGACGGTAACATGGCTGAAGGTTCATTCCGCGCAGACTGTAACGTGTCTTTACGTCGTCCGGGACAGCCATTTGGTACACGCTGTGAGTTAAAAAACCTCAACTCATTCCGTTTCATCGAGCAAGCGATCAATGTTGAAATTGAACGCCAAATGGAAATTTTGGAATACGGCGGAAGCATCGACCAAGAAACACGTTTGTTCGATCCAAACAAAATGGAAACGCGTTCAATGCGTTCGAAAGAAGAAGCGAACGATTACCGCTACTTCCCAGATCCAGACTTGTTACCCGTGATTATTGCAGATGAGCAAATTGAAGCTGCTCGTGCTGCGCTTCCAGAGCTACCTGCTGCACGCCGTGCACGCTTTATCGCAGACTTTGGTGTAACTGAGTACGATGCACATGTACTTACGCTCTCACGCGAAATGGCAGACTTCTATGAGGCTGTTGTGGCTGCTGCGGGCGGTGCTGCACAAGGTAAAGTATCTGCAAACTGGGTGATGGGCGAATTCTCAGGTGCGTTAAACAAAGCAAACCTAGATTTGGCTGACTCTCCTGTTTCTGCTGAACAGCTTGGCGGCATGATTGCACGTATTGTGGATAACACTATTAGCGGTAAGATTGCAAAACAAATCTTTGGCTTTATGTGGGAATCGGAAGGTAAATCTGCCGATGACATTATTGCGGAAAAAGGCTTAAAGCAAGAAACTGACACTGGTGCGATTGAAGCAATCATCAAAGAAGTACTTGCAGCCAATGAAAAAATGGTTGAAGAGTACAAGTCTGGTAAAGAAAAAGCCTTTAACGGTCTTGTAGGTCAAGTCATGAAAGCATCTAAGGGTAAAGCCAACCCTGCTCAAGTGAATGAATTAATGAAAAAATTGATTGGTTAAGCTAATTCAATTTTTAGAAAAACCCGCTTTAGAGCGGGTTTTTATCTATTTAAAAATGCAATCAATCCAAAATAATTTTTAAGCTAAAACCATGCTGATAGGTTCCCCATGATAAATAAATTACTTATTACGACTTCTTTATTATTAATAAACTCGACACTTTTTGCTCAAACTGTTCCAGTTCCAAAGAATGAAGTAGCATCTATTTTTAAAGCTGCAAATTTCAAAAAAACAAAAAATGGCTGGGCAGGAAATTGCAATCAGGGTGAAATTATCATTTATAACGATTTAAATGGTGATGGCCGTAAAGATGCCGTTATTCAAGATAGTAGCAGTATGTGCTATGGGAATACTGGCGTTGGCTACCATATTATTTCACAACAAAAAAATGGTAAATGGAAACAACTATTTAGTGACTCTGGCATACCTACCTTTTTGAAAACTAAAGGCAAAGATGGTTGGCTTGATATTGAAAATGGGGGGCCAGGCTTCTGTTTTGCTATTTATCGATGGAATGGTAAAGAGTACATCGTCAACCGTTATGAATATGAAGGTAAAGCTTGCGAGTTATAAAAAAACAGACCTGATAAAATTAAAAAGTCTCGATTTATCGGGGCTTTTTTACATCACTTATGAAACATCCTTCGACTAAAGAATGCACTTTTTTCTAAAAAATGACACAGTGACTGTGCTAATTTAAATTAAGAATTTAGATAACTTATATTTTAAAAAAAGAGAGATAAATCATGTCTAAAAAGATTTTAATGTTGGTCGGTGACTACGCTGAAGACTATGAAACTATGGTTCCTTTTCAGTTTTTAACTGGTTTAGGTTATACCGTGCATGCTGTTTGCCCAAATAAAAAAAACGGCGACCATATTGCTACTGCTATTCATGACTTTGAAGGTGACCAAACCTATAGCGAAAAACGCGGTCACAATTTTGCCATTAACTATGATTTTGAGGCGGTTAATACTGAAGACTATGTAGGCTTAGTCATTCCGGGTGGTCGTGCACCAGAATATTTACGCATGAATGAACGTGTTATCGAAATTGTGCGTGAGTTCGATAGAGTGAAAAAACCAATTGCAGCGGTATGCCATGGCGCTCAGTTACTTGCTGCGGCAGACGTACTAAAAGACCGCTTGTGTTCGGCTTATCCAGCATGTGCTGCCGAAGTAAAATTAGCTGGTGGGCAATACGCAGATATTACCGTGACCGAAGCTGTTACGGATGGACATTTAGTGACTGCGCCTGCGTGGCCTGCACATCCAGCTTGGTTAGCGCAATTTGTGAAAGTTTTAGGTGCGACGATTAGTATTTAGAGAAGTAAAGCATCAAATGAAATCTGTACAAGATAGCTTGATCTTGTACAGACAAATTTTATTCTATATTCAGTGAACATATTCCTAGTTGAGCCCTTCAAGCTGCGCATCGCACCCAGCCCACTCATTTATATTACGTAAATACTTTAATGGTTTAAGCTCAATTCTTTCACCATTAGACAAAATTTCTTGAACCTCCAAGGAACATTGAGCACCACCTTTATGATCAAGCAGTTCATAGTTCTTGTTTGAAGCAAACTTATAAATGGCATCTACACTACAACCACGTAATTCTGCACCTGTGTGATAACTTTTATATGCACTTAAAGCAATAAAACGTTCTGCTGGTATTTTAAATTCAGCAAATTGTTCGTTTTTAGGTGGATAAGGCATATTTAACGTTTTAGGTTTGTAGCGAATGTCACCACCTAATGCACCAATACTTTCAACTTCTGGTGACATCAAAAACTTGGGTTGCATCGAGGTCATACATCCATTTGGATATAATCTCACACTGAAATTTTGACCTTGTTGTATACGAATATTACTTGCTAAATTCGCTGTTGAATCTTGATATAATTTATGGCCTATTAGTTTTTTTGATTGGTTCACAACACCAGCAGTGCACCCTGCAAGCAGCGTAGCTAAAAGAATAATCAGTATTTTTTTCATAGGTTTATAAGAATGAACTAAAATTTGATGCAAATTTTAACAAACAGCATTACTTATACAAGGTATACGCACTGCTATTTTTTAATTTTCTCTATTTAAAGGATTCATAGAGGACAACTTCAAATTACTTCCCTCTTAACATCCCCAACTTATTCCAAATCTCTGGTGTTAAAAACGTTGTCACTAATTTATTTAAATCGATATAGCGTAATGTACCCTGCAACTGCTGTTTAACTGCGGGGTCTTTAACAATATCTTCGCCAGCACTTTGACCTAACTGCTGAAAAGCCTCTCCAACAGCCTTAACACCTTCCGCTTGAATCACAGCTTTGGTTTGGGCAGAACACTGCTCTACAATCACCCGCTGTAAAACCTGTGCCAGTTTTTGATCTAACTGATCTTTTTGCTCGGGTGTTACATTACTAAATGCTTTTAAGTCTGGATGGGCAGCTAAAGCCGTAAATGTCCATTGAAGTACAGTGGTCTTGTCTGAAGTGGTTGTGGCCTTAACTAAACAGTCACTCAACTGATCGACCGTTGGGCCAGCCATCGCAATTTGTGTTGTACCTAGTACAGCAACAGCCATACAAACTGAACGGCTCAAATGTGAAAACTTACGGCGGGCAATCGCATAAACATGACGTGACATAGGTGTAGCTCCAATAAACAATCTGTTCTTTGTATCACAGAGCGAGTGGAGTTACCTGTTATGACTCTGTAAATCGTCTACTTCTTCAAATTTATCAACTGATTTAATCCTTAACCCATTCCAGCATAATTCCATGTTTCAGGAATGCTCGGTTGTTCTGGTGCTTTATTTAAGTCAATATTTAAGTTTCTACTGCCCTTATATGATTTCTCACCTGAATCTGAGGCTGGTGATACACCTAAGCTATAACGATAGCGGAATTGCCACAATAACGGTTTGATTGGACGAATATCCAGACTTAAAGAATCCTCATCATGACAATTCCCTTTGGAACTTTCATAGTCTTGCTCAGAAAAACAGGCTCTGATCATCCGACTAAAACTAAATGCATAGTTCGCAATAAACTGGTGGGGCTTTCCAGAATCAGTTAACTCATAAAAACTAGCACGCTCAATATTTGCACCGCCTCCTGAATACATTTCAGAAAATGAGTCGATTACAGCAATGGCATAACGGTTTTGCGTCATAGGAAAAAGCTTGGGAAAAATAAATTGCCCATCAGATGTGCCTTCCTTTTGATTAGAAATATCTACATGCCACTGTCTCAATACTTTGAGCCCCGCCGCAGAGTGATTAAATTGAATAATATCGCTACCTGACAGAAGCCATAACTTCTGATCTGCTGTTTTTAAAACCCGCCATTGATCAGGATGCTCACAAATATTTTTAACTTGTATACAAACTTGGTCCTGCTCATTTTGGCTTAATTGTGTTTTTTTAAACTCTAAAATATCTAAAGGTGCAGCAAAAGCAAGATTGGCAAAACAAGCAAACATTGCAGCCACAACCAAGAAAGCTATCTCTATTTTCCTTTTAATCATTTATTCTTTTCCTAAAAATATTTTTAGTCGACCACTAAGCTATTTGACAATAGACTCAATTTTATCAAGCTCCCACACGCCCCCTGCTGCCAAGCCTTTGCACATGCCTGTCCACATATCTTTCGTATGTACAAACTTCTGACCATCCCACACCCATTCCTCGCTCGCCCAGCAATCTCCAACACCTCTTCCCTTTTGAGCACTACTAATAATGCCACTATCAAAATCAGAAGCTGTTTCTGTCACAAACGTTGCTTTACCAGTCAAAGACTCATCAAGTACCCAAGCACCATACCCTTCGTTATAAGCACCTCTCCAACACAACGTAGTCGCCAGAACTTTATTATTGGTCAATTTATATAGCTCGATTTCTTGTGGTTCAGCTCCATCACTACTACCATAGATTCCTTCACAAAATCCTTCTTCTTTTGGGTTCGTTTGAGCTGACATTAAACTATGATAAACAGATTGATACGACTTACTTTTTGGTTGCAACGTCAAATATGGCTTAGCCGCTGTTTTGACATGCTTTACAATTAATTTGGGTTGGGCTGCCAACACTTTTGATTCATTAGCAGGCCCTTTTTTGACCAAAGCACCAACAGTTCCGATACGCTTCTGAAAATCATCCATTTTTAGCAACACAGCAGTCATTCCTGCATCGGAAATGGTCCATTCATGCTGCGCATTTTTAAATATAATTTCAGTTTTCTGCTTTGACTGCTGGAGTAAAGCGTTGATCTGTGAGTTATTCAGTTTCCCCATTAATGGCAGCTCGACACCATCCACAGTGACAGTGCCTAAATCTTTGCCATTCACATAAAAGTGGATATTTTTAAGCTGACTTGCAGGCAAGCTTTGCTCATAGTCTGATAAAGCAAATTCAGCCTGTACAGATTGCTTTGGGCCAGCTTTACGTACTAATAGCAGCGACGCTGGATTATCACCATTTTCTTCACTTTGATAGCCTGCGGCTTTACATGTACCCGTATTGCTACACGAGATTTCCCACTCTTGATGTGAAAATGAAATGCCTTTTATGTCTTGAGCAAAACTATAAGAACTCATTAGTGCTAAACAGCAGATTGAAAGCATTTTTTTCATTTTTTCATGTCTCTATAGATCTGTTTTTATTATTAAGTTAAAAACAGTATAAAATTTTGGGTTACCGTCTAGTTTAAAAGAATATGCTAGGTTGATAGAAAATTTAAATGATTACTTTTTAAAAATGAAAAAACTATATTTTTTACTATGTGTCACGTTAGTGAGTACAGCTTCAATTACACATGCCGAAGTAAAAAGCTTTACTCCCTATTTCCCAAAGTTTTATAGCTCTGCTGCAACCCGCAAAGCAGATAATCAGTTCTACGCTCTCGGAGAAGCAAAATTTTTAAATGGTATTACCGTGCCATTTTATGGTGTTACTGCGCTGAGCCCAACAGATGATGGTTTGCTTAAAGATTTTGAAAAATGCACACTAAAAAATTGCCGCTTTAATTTTAAGCTTGATGCTCAACATGCCAAGCAGCTTAAGCTTCTTGCACTACCTGAAACAGGGTTAGTGCTTGTACCTAGAAATTGGCAAGATGTGCAAGCAAATGCAGGTGCCAACGGTAGTGGTTTTGCTCTAATAATGAGTCCAGATCAAAAACAAGCAATAGAACTTTATGACTCTTCATTTTGTGTTGGATGTGGATTGCCAAATGCAACACTCTACTTTCCTGAACTGTTAAAAGAAAGTATTGAAAATGAGTTTGGTGGATATAAAGACCCTAAAAAACTGATCAATATTGTTCATCCCTCTAAAAAAATAGCTTTTTTTAGTTATCAAATTCCCCAACTCAATAATAAAACACATGGTATTGCGAAATATTACGACGAAGACACGTTTAACTATAAAGAGATTCAAGTGACCTTAGATAAATCGCAACAATCTTTAGTTGGCCCTATTCTCAACTTTTATAACGCAACTCATTAAACCAAAACTCATAAAAAAACCCGCTTTCGCGGGCTTTCTTTTATTTGTGTAGTATCGATTCAAAGGCTTTTAAACGCTTATAAATTGAAAGTAGTTCAATAATTGTTTTCCATGAACTAATTAAATATTGGAAAGATTCACGTACACGTCCAAATACATTTGCAATTTGTTGAATTAAACCTAATGTGAGCTTACCAGCAGCAATTGATGGGAAAAGGACAACCAAGTTATACAAAATATCAAGTTGCCCATACCAAATCGCTGTCATATTAAAATATGCATAGTGGAAATAAAGTCGGAAATAGTTTTTACGTACGTTACTGAATAACTCACGTAAGGTAGCGGGTTTTGCCCGATCTACGTGGTCTTCACCATAAACCAATTCCTTACGATATGCCGCCTCTACTTTCTGATTATTAAATTGAAGCCCTGGTAACTTTACACCTACTACCATTAATAAGACGGTCCCAAAAATTGACCAGACTATTGCCGCCCATACTAAAGAATGATCTAACTCTCCAATAATTGGTAATGTAGGAACGTATTTAGACAGTTGGAATAAAATAGGTAAAAAAGCAATAAGTGTAATAATTGCCTTTACCAGCTCAACACCCAAATCTTCCAAAATAGTTGCAAAGCGCATGGTATCTTCTTGCACACGCTGTGAAGCACCTTCAACGTGACGTAGCTTTTCCCAGTGCTCAGTGTAATATTCATTCATTGCTGTACGCCAACGAAATACATAATGGCTGGTAAAAAAAGCATTAATCACGGCCAGAGTTACAGCCACCATTGCAATATAAAGAAACACTAAGGTCTCGCTATAAAGTGCCGAAAGATTTCCCCCACCATTCGAAAGCATTTTTTGAATTAAATCCCAAAATGGCACATACCATGCATTAATCGCAACACTGACCTGAACAGCAAACCAGATATTAAACAAAATAAATGCCGAGCCCCATATAGACCAACGCTGCCATGGGTTATTGGAAATAATTTTCCAAAAGCCAGCAAAGAGAGCGGTAGAGACTAAAAACCAAAGATAAAACCATAAAAAAGCAGGTGACCAAAAACGGTTTACACCAACTGGTAATTCAGCTTCAGCATAACCATGAGGAAAGCCTAGATACTCACCCCAGTGATCTCCGCCTGTGTACCAGAGCACCATATTTAACGCGAGCCAAATGACCGCAGATATAAAGAAATATCGTGGTGATGGAAAAAATGATTTGAACATTGAGCGCGGATATCCTTATATTTCTTCAAATTTACAATGAGGAGAATACTAAAACCTAAACCTTAAAATTGTGAAGGATAAAGTTTAGAGAATTGTCAGTTTTTCTCGTTTCATTGAAGGATTTGATCGTTTTTTTGTAAATTCATCCCTTTTGGCAATTTAATCCATTTAAATTACCTTGTATATGACCCTCGATAGAGCCATATACGGCTTTTATAACACAGCAATTTCAGAGATTAAATCTCTTCTTTACGAACAATATAGCCTTCCAACTGCATTGCCTGAATGAGCAGATCTAGGTCTGAAGCGCTTTTAAGCTCAACGTCAACACTCACGGCACTTTCTTTCGCACGGCTTGTTGCCGCAAAACGCTCATGGCGAAGTTCATAAATATTACCGCCTTGCTCAGCAATAATTGCGGTTAAACGAGCTAAAGCACCCGGATTATCTGGTAATTCAACACGAATACGAACCATACGCCCTGTACGCGTTAAATGACGTTGCAATACTGAAACCATAACGCGTGTATCAATATTGCCACCAGACAGCACTACACCTAATTTATGGCCTAAAAATAGATCTGGACGAGACATAATCGCAGCAATACCTGTCGCACCCGCCCCTTCACACACTGTTTTTTCAATATTGAGTAACAGCGCAATTGCCTCTTCAATCATGTCTTCAGTGACAACGACAATATCGTCGACATATTCTTTAGCAACTTGAGTCGTAAGCTCACCCGGAGTTTTTACCGCGATACCTTCAGCAACTGTAGAACCCATTGAAACTGCATGCTGATAATTGCACAGTAGTTTTGCCATACTTGGGTAAACGACTGATTGCACCCCAATAATTTTAATCTTTGGATTTATGGCTTTTGCAGCAATCGCAATACCTGAAATTAGGCCACCACCACCAATAGGCACAACTAAAATGTCTAGATCAGGTACAGCTGCAAGCATTTCAAGCGCAATTGTTCCTTGACCTGCAATAATTTCTGCATCATCGAATGGGTGGATAATCGTTAAAGATTCTTCTTGTGCAACACGGTGCATTTCAGCAGCAGCTTCTGAGAAGTCTTGTCCATGTAAAATCACTCGTGCCCCATATTCACGCACTCGCTGTACTTTTACATTAGGCGTAGATTTCGGCATCACGATGGTCGCTGTTACCCCTGTGCGCTGAGCATGATACGCTACGCCTTGCGCATGATTGCCTGCCGAAGCTGCAATAACACCATGTTGTTTTTCTTGGTCAGATAAACACAACAGTTTATTCAGTGCCCCACGCTCTTTAAAAGAAGCTGTAAATTGTAAGTTTTCAAATTTCAGCCACATCTCAGCCCCTAAGGTTTTAGAAATGGTTTCTGAGAAAACAAAAGGAGTTTTTACGACTAAACCTTCCAAACGCTCTGCGGCAGCATGAACATCATCTAATGTTGGAAACCCATTTTTAACCTGTTGCTGTATCATTTATCTAGTCAGCCTCAATACATTACAAATCAATTATTTTTAAAAAATGACCTCAATATTTCATATTAGTCATCAGAGTTTTCAGCATATCCAACATGTACCTAATATACAAAAATTTTTATTCCAAAAATTAAGGATTTAAACTCGCATAAAAAAAGCCCTGCTCAGGCTTTTTATTTAATTTTCAAAAGATTAACGTTAAATTATTGGGTTTGTGCGCTCAAGCCATCCGTAGATAGATTTTGTTCAGCTATTTTTTCATCAATAGCAAATTGAATATCGGAAAGTTTGGCATTAGCTGCATCTATGCCAGATTTCATAGTGGCTTCACGACCTTTCACATCAAAAATATGCGCTTTTTCTCTTAAATCTGGCTGAATAACAACATCCGCATATTGTAATTCTTCCGCTGCTAGACGACCTTGCATAATATTAATATTCTGGTTAAACAGCCCCCAGACATTCGATGTTTCTGTGTAAATAGGCTGAGCTAAAATATCAACAGCAATAATGACATCAGCACCTAAATCGCGAGCGACTTCAACAGGTACAGGGCTCACTAAACCACCATCGACATATTCAGATTTACCGATTTTAGTCGGTACAAACATACTGGGAATTGAAGCCGAGGCTCTTACGGCTTGCCCAGTATTGCCATAGTTAAACACAGTTTTAGTGCCATGCTTTAATTCGGTTGCAACCACATACATTGGGATTTTCATTTTTTCGAGTGGCATGTTGTTTACTTGCTCGTTAACGTAGTTTTCTACTTTTTTGCCATCAAAAAAACCTTTTAGTCCGATACTAATATCACGCACATCGCCAGCTTTCATTTTTAATGCAGTATCACGTAATTCAGAAGGACTTTTACCACTTGCATAAAGTGCTCCAACAATACTACCAGCACTGGTACCTACAATAAAATCTGGTCGAATACCATGTTGTTCCAAAACCTCAATGACACCTATATGAGCATAACCTCGTGCTCCAC
Source organism: Acinetobacter sp. KB005 (assembly GCF_049949095.1). NCBI lineage: Bacteria > Pseudomonadati > Pseudomonadota > Gammaproteobacteria > Moraxellales > Moraxellaceae > Acinetobacter > Acinetobacter sp. KB005. Next base: position 133,707 of record NZ_CP188191.1, read on the forward strand.
CGCTCCCCAATACGAGCGCAACAACTGGACGTTTTTGCTGTTTTTTAATTCGTGCAAATGGCTGATCGACAGAGCGAGCATAAGCCTCCGCTGTTTGCGGTTTTAGAGCAGCAGACAAGTGTGTAGTGGTCTGGCATCCTGCCAACACCATAGAGAGTCCGAGAACCCACAATTTAAGCTGTTTCATGGCCTATATTCGCACTATGAGGTTTAAGTTCGGATTGCAATTTTAGTTGCTAGTCTTGGGAAAAGCTGTATCGAATTTATTTAATTTGTCATGTTTAAAATTTAGACTCAAGTATTTTATCGATCCCCCTATGAAAAAGGCCCCTTATTTATAAGAGGCCTTTTTTTAACTTACCAGATATCTGAATCAACTTTTTTCTTCAATTCTGGATACTTATCAATTTTAAACTCAGGCTCTTTAATGCCTTTTTTCAATTGTTCACGGTAATCTTTCAATAATGTACGTGCCATCGGCGTTAACAATAAGATTGCAATCAAGTTAATGGTTGCCATGATACCCATAAACAAGTCAGCCATAGACCAAACGAGTGGAACACTACCAATCGCACCGAAGTACACCATCACCAATACAAAAATACGGAAGATGAACATTACTTTCGGATTGTTATTAATAAACTGTACATTACCTTCTGCATAGGCATAGTTACCTAGTACAGCTGAATAACAGAATAAGAATAATAGAACTGCAAGGAAGTCTGAGCCCCAATGTCCAACTTGAGTTTCTAAGGCACGTTGTGTTAATTCAACACCGACAAAACCCGCATCTTGGTAAACGCCAGAAACCAAAATAATGATTGCAGTACTTGTACATACAATGAAAGTATCTACAAATACACCGAGCATTTGTACCAAACCTTGGTTTACAGGATGTTTTACATCAGACGCAGCCGCTGCGTTTGGTGCAGAACCCATACCTGCTTCGTTAGAGAATAAACCACGCTTAATCCCTTGCATCATTGCCATTGACACTGCCGCACCAAAGAAACCACCTGCTGCAGAATTAAAATTGAAAGCTTCAGTCACAATCAACTTTAAAATATCAGGCAAAATTGCATAGTTACTAATTGCAATATATAGAGCAACGGCTAGGTAAAGACCTGCTTTTAAAGGTACAAACATCTCTGCAAATTTAGCGATACGCTTAATACCACCAAAAATTGCTAATGCCACTAAAACTACAAGAGCAAGGCCAACCCATGAAATTTCTAGATCAACACCACCGAAATGAGCAATAAGATTAGCTTTGTCCCAACCCCAAGCATGTGAAGATGCATTAGCAATCGCATTGATTTGAACTGAGTTGAATACAAAACCGTAGGTAAAGATCAATGCAAGTGCGAAGACCACACCAAAGGTTTTACTGCGTAAACCTTGAGTAATATAGTAGGCTGGTCCACCGCGGAACTGTTTAGTCTTACTATCTCTAACTTTAAATAGCTGAGCAAGCGTAGACTCAATAAAAGCAGAGCTCATACCAAGAACAGCTGTTACCCACATCCAGAACACTGCACCAGGACCACCAATTGCGATGGCAATTGCTACACCAGCAATATTACCTACCCCAACACGGCTCGCAAGGCCTGTTACAAACGCCTGAAAAGGTGTAAGACCATGCTCATCTTCGCCTTCTGTACGACTGCTTTTCATCACTCTGATACTTTGCAAGAACATGCGAATTTGCACTGCTCCTGTTAAGACCGTATAAAAAACACCTACAGCCAGCAAGAAAATAACCAAAAAGTCCCATAAAGGATCATTAAAAAATTTTACCCACGACATCAGTGTGGCATTGAGTTGTTCATTCATACTCGGTCCGCTTACGTTCCTTGCTAATGTGCTAAAAGCACATGCCAAAATACTGCAATAAACAAAAAAGCCCCTAGAAACCGGGACTTTTCAGTAAATTCAAGAAAAAACTTTTAATGTCAATTGAATAGCAATTATCGTCACAAGTTTAAGCAACATCATGCCCAACACTAAGCCTTTGAAGGTTGCATGAGAGAAAGCGACCTTCAGACAAAATAATATCATTGCACTACTGAAAATTTCCGCTTTTGGAAAAACAGTATGCATCGACTCAGCTACAAACTTGGAAACTAACAAATGACCACCGCTAAATAAACTCGTCTAATGATTCCCATCAATTAAGCGAGTTATACAAAATCTGGATTTAAGCCAATAAGCATATTTACATATACTTTTGAGCAAATGTCTAAACTGGATATAAATTTCAAAGACTGTAACAAGCGATCGCCATAACGCGACTATCTGCGCCCTTTTCTCCATGATCAAAGAAGAGTGCGTTTAGATCTGTACTAAGCTGTTGTATTTTTTGTGGCTCAGTAGCTGCGTGAGTTACGTTCATTTTCATGGTTGCAATGGTAATCGCCAATCCTTGTTTCATGAACTGCTTGTTGATGAGTGGTAGACTCATGTAAAGCTCCTATACCTCGTGTATTTCTCCATTTCTGCACCTAAATCCTTTTTGTAAAGGGATTTTGTTTGCAGCCACTATTTCCTAACGTGAGTATGGAGAAATCATACCTGCGTAAAAAAGTCGGTATTATGCAGAAATTTAAAGTTTTGTGTATATTTTTCATTAAAATTTTATATAAAAAATGGTCATATTTTATATAAAACTACCCGTTTTGTACTGTTTTTAAACATATTATACCTTTTTTTCAATTGAATGTTTTTCACCCACTCACTGTTATGCTTTTATTTTTATAACCGACAAAATCATACTATTTTGTCTATTTAAATCTAAAGTGGCATATTCGAATTATGATTAATCAGACAATATGTCTAAACTAATTAAATTATCATACCTGTAAGAATATCTCTTTTCTAATATTTTTTGCTTATAAATGAAGTACTTTCAAAACATGAAATTAAGCTTCAAAAAGTATGAAAATATTTAAGACAAAGATATAGGAGTATCTCATGAATCTGGAACAAGTTCGTCTCGTTGATGAAGCTATCACTTCTCGACATTCTGTCCGCGCTTTTTTAAATACTCCAATTGAGTCAGGAGTTATTAAAGATATATTACAAGTCGCAAGTCGAGCACCTTCTGGAACAAATACTCAACCGTGGAAAGTCTATGTAATAACAGGCAACAAGCGTAATGAAATGGTTGAACGTGTCTGTGCAGCACAAATCGAAGTTTCAAAAAACCCGGAACTTGCAGAACAATATAAAGAAACTTTTGCCTATTACCCTGAAAAATGGATATCCCCTTTTATTGACCGCCGCCGCGAAAATGGTTGGGGACTCTATGGTCTACTCGAAATTAAAAAGGGAGAAAAAGAAAAAATGGCTGAACAACAGTTACGTAACTTTAAACTGTTTGATGCACCAGCTGGCCTTTTCTTTACAGTAAATAAAACCATGGGAATCGGGTCTAAAATGGATATCGCAATGATGATCCAAAACGTGATGGTTGCTGCCAAGGCACGAGGTTTAGATACATGCCCACAAGCAGCTTGGAACCATTTTCACCCTATTGTTTTAGATATCTTGGGTGCATCAGATGATGAAGAGCTAGTTTGTGCAATTGCGTTAGGTCATGCTGATCCTAATCACATTGTAAATACCTTCATTACACCTAGAGAACCTGTCGAAAATTTCGCAGTTTTTCTAGACGAATAAGATCTAAGTCGCCATTCTTTTAAAACTATGAGAATGGCTTGATTTCTACTTGTTGCGCCGCTTTTAAAACGACAACGAACCCACTCAGCGTAAATAACACCATCATCACGCCCATGTTGAGCGATGCAGACCAAATGAGGAAGTTAAGCAGCACGCCACCCAAGAGGCCACAAGCGAATTGCATACTTCCCATAATTGCACTGGCTGTTCCTGCACGGGCACCTTGTTTGGACATTGCTAGTGCCATTGCATTTGGTCCTGTTAAACCAATGCCTGAAATAGCTAAAAATAGCCCTAACATAACAAGCCATAAAGGCGCAGCAGGAATTAAACCCGCAATAAATACGATAATGGCTCCAGTCACTTGTACAAGTGAACCGGCCTTTAACCGCTTAGTGATTTCAACACGTGATGTTAAATGCTTATTTAAAGATGACATCAACATAATGCCAAAAGCATTTAATCCAAAGGCATAAGCAAACTCTTGCTGATTCAGTCCGTATTGATCCATAAAAACTGCTGGTGCTGAGCTGATATAACAAAATAGCGCCGCCCCTGTTAAACAGCCTGCAAACATAGGTAAGCGGAAACTCGCATCTTTGAAAATAGCCCCATATAGAGTAACAACTTGATACGGTGACAGCTTGAGTCTTTTATCGATTGCCAAGGTCTCTTTAAAGAAGAAATGTACGCACAGCCAACATATGACTCCCACGATTGAAAGCGCAATAAAAATCGCTTGCCACGGAAACCAAATTAAAATCCATGCCCCAATCATAGGTGCCAAAATAGGTGCTAACCCCATGACAATCATCATGCTTGAAAAAGCTTGTGCCGAGCCTTGAACATCTAATCTATCGCGTATTGCTGCACGGGCCATAACCACACCAACACAGCCACCTAAAGCTTGCAAAATACGAGCAGCAATCAAGCCCCATTCATTTGTAGCCAATACACAAAATAAGCTTGCGACTGCATAAAGTGCGAGGCCAAAATAAAGTGGTTTTTTTCTACCAATCCGGTCGCTTAGAGGACCATAAACCAACTGCCCAACAGCTAAACCAAAAAAGTAAGCTGGTAGTGTATTGGCCACCATTTGTGTACTTACCCCAAAATCATGCGCCATTTGTGGCAAAGCAGGTAAGTACATATCGATGGATAATGGCCCTAAAGCCGTAAGTAAAGCGAGCAACATAATCCAGCCAATAGAGTATTGACGCTGGGCTGTTTGTTCAGACATAACGATATTTCATTTTTCAATCATTTGCATACAGACAAGCTTACACTGTCTATCGTATGATTTGTGCAACATTGGTGTAGAAATACACAAATCCTTTATCCTCAGGTTGATCAGCAAGGACTTCCTTTGAAATCTTGGTTTAAACGCCTAAAAAGAGCGACTTATAACACAACATTTATGTATAACGTACGAATGCTGATAGCCTTTTCAGGAACTGCTTTCGTGCCTTATTTTCTGGGCTATCAATTAGCAACAATTCCACTTACTTTAGGTGTGGTTGCAGCCGGTTTAAGCGATATTGATGATCGCTTTTCAGTACGAATCATGAACCTGATTTATACTTATATTGGGTTCTTCATTACCGCCGCTTCCGTACAATTACTTTTCCCCTACCCAATGGCTTTTGCTTTGGGATTGATTGCTTCGTGTATTGGCTGGATTTTACTGGGTTCATTAGGACGTCGTTACGCAACCATCTCTTATGGATGTTTGGTTGTTTCAGTATATACCATGCTAGGTGTTCATCTCTTCGACCACTGGTATATTCAACCAGCCCTTTTAGTTGCAGGTGCTGCATGGTATGGCTTAATTGCAACTATTAGTTTTGTACTATTTCCAGTTCGACAACTACAAGACAAACTGGCTGCATCTTATGCATCCCTAGGTGATTTTCTCTTTGCAAAATCAAATTTGTTTGATGTAGATATGACTGCTGCAAGCTATCAGCAAAGTATGATCGAACTGTCATTAGAAAACGGCAAGTTAATTACGATTTTTAACGACTTAAAAACAGCTTTATTAACTCGTTTAAAAGGCGACCGCGGACAAAAAGATACACGCCGAAGCTTACATTATTATTTTGTCGCTCAAGACATTCATGAGCGTGCTGACTCCGCTCATATCGATTATCAAAAGTTAGCCAAAATTTTTCAGCACAGTGATATTTTATTTAGATTCCAGCGAATTTTGGCGGTTCAAGGCAAAGCTTGCCAAGAGTTAAATGAATGTATTTTGCAACGTAAACCTTATAACCATAATAAAAGGTTTAAACAAAGCTTTGAAAACCTACGCCTCTCATTAGAAAAGTTACGTCGTGATCAGCATTATGACCTTTTATGGGTAAATGCACTTTTCGCTTTATATCAAAACTTAAAATCTATCGACTCTCAGTTACTCAACTTAGAAACGGAACAACACATTCAATCTGATAAAGTAAAACAAGCCGAGAACCAGCTTAAAGATGATGATTTACAAGGATGGAATGATATTGTTGTTCGAATAAAACAGAATTTAACTCCTGAATCTGTGCTGTTCCGCCATGCAATTCGCGTCTCAATTGTTCTTTTTATCGGATATGTATTGATTCAAATGACCAATATTGAATATGGCTACTGGATTATGCTTACAGCACTATTTGTAAGCCAGCCTAACTTCAACGCAACCAAACGTCGCTTACGCTTACGAATTGTCGGAACATTAGTTGGGATTATTGTAGGTCTTGCGATTATCTTCTTAATTCCTTCAACCGAAGGGCAACTATTCATGTTGATATTAAGTGGCGTTCTGTTTTTTGAATTACGCAGTAAACAATATGCGCAGGCAACTGCCTTTATCACAATATTGGCATTAATTAACTTTAATCTAGATGGTTCGGCAATGGCTGCGGCTATTCCTAGATTTGTAGATACTTTAATTGGATGTGCTTTAGCTTGGTTTGGCGTGACATTTATTTGGCCCGACTGGAAGTTCCGTCGTTTACCTCGCAACATCAGACGTTCATTACAAGCTCAATGTAATTATTTAGCTGAAGTTGTGAAACAGTATCATGAAGGCCGTAATCATGCGCTGAATTATCGTATTGTACGTCGAGCTGCACACAATACAGATGCTGAAGTTGCTTCACTTATTTCCACTTTAGCGACTGAGCCAGACTTTGACCCAACTCGTAAATCCGATATTTTTGAATTTTTATGTTTAAACCATACATTTTTAAGCTATATCGCGGCACTTGGGGCACATCGAGAAAGCCTTCAGGATCAAGCTGTCCTTAAATTATTAGACCAAGCGCTAGATGATATTCAAGGAGCTCTATTAAGAGATGAGATGCCTGATCTTACAGCACAAAATATGCTCCAAACGATACGTCAGCGTCTAAGCCAAAATGATGAAAATGACCAAAAATCACTCATTATTTTACAGCAGCTCTCACTCATGCTTGGTGTGCTGAACCGATTTAGTATGTTAAAACAACGTCTAAGTCATGATCTTGATAATGATGCCAGTGAGCTTGCATCATTATAAATTTGAGTCGGAATTTAGTATTAAATTGGCATAATATCCTTTCCTGACTTATGCCAATTAGTGCTAAACTTAAAACAGTTTACAATTTGTTATTTGCACTATGACCGCGAAAACTTTATACGCTTATACGCTTCAGCCTGTTCCATATGACGTGTCAGAAGCTGAACAACGTAATGCACAGCTTCTTATCTGGCGCAGCACCAATAAAATCAGCACAAAAATTTGGGCAATTATGGGTGTAGTTTTAGCCCTAGCTATATTAGGTCTTATTTTTATTAAGAACTACTCTACTGTTTTTTGCTGGGTTGCTATTGTCGCTGTAGTACTTTACTACCTAGGTCGTAAATACGGATTAGAATGGTACGTTAAACGCAAAATGAATGAATTTCCGGTACAGGAAATCAAAGGTATTCGTTTAGGCGTGCAGCCTCATGGTATTGTGATGCGCCAAAAAATGGGCCAACAAGAAGGCGTTGGTACAATTGGATGGAAAAATATCTACGAATGGTACAATGGACCTGATTTCATCTTGGTAAATTTCAAAGTAAAAGATCCAAAAGGCCAAGAACAACAAGGTGCTTATATTTTACCTAAGCGCATGGATTCTAAAAACTTCTCGTTCAATACGATTCGCACGCATTTAAAAGAAGCTGTAGGCGAACCGAAAACTCTGTAAGTTCTGATTTCATAAAAAGCCTCCTTATGGAGGTTTTTTTATTGCAGTAAAAACAAATGATAATGAAAATTAATATTATCTCCAAAATCCATATTATCTACTCAATCTTCGGCTATACTTCGTTACAAGATCTCCATCATATTCACATTTTCGACCATGTTTAAAAAAATTTTATTTCAAATTCATTGGTTTCTGGGTATTACTGCTGGCCTAATCTTATCCATTATGGGTGTAACAGGTGCAATTTATTCTTATGACCAACAAATTTTAAAATGGGTAAATTCTGATAGTTATGTTGTTCAAGCTGAAAGCACTCCAAAATTAACCCCTGCTCAGCTATATCAACATTTCAATACGACTCAGCCTGAAATTAAAATTAATAGCATTACGATTGCCAAGGATCCGACCGCCTCTTCTACTGTCAATATTGAAAAAGAAGGTGAACGCCGTGGCTATAATATGATGGTTAATCCTTATAACGCTCAGGTTCTGCCCGATGTTAAAGGCCGAAAACTGTTGTTATTAATACAACAAATTCATCGTAATTTAACCGCAGGTGAAGTTGGCAAGCAAATTACTGGTGCTTGTGCGCTCATGTTAATTTACTTTGTACTGAGTGGATTATATTTACGCTGGCCTAAAAAGCATTCTGCCCGTCAATGGCTCGCGGTTAAACCAAAATTGAAAGGCCGAAATTTTATTTGGGATCTACATGCTGTTGTTGGGACATGGGTAATTGTTTTTTATCTACTATTCGCATGTACAGGTCTATATTGGTCTTATGACTGGTGGCGTAGTGGCATGTTCAAAGTGATGGGCGTTGAACAACCCAAACCACAAGGTCATGGCCCTACCCCTCAAAATCGAGGAATGCAACAAAATAAACGATCTGAGCATAATACTGATAAAAAATCAGAGCCTCAATTAGATAATACTCAGCTCATTACAGCACTTAATCAAACATGGAGTGGATTCAATAGTCAGGTCGGCCGTGATTATTCGACACTAACATTAAGCCTACCTAAAAAAGATGATGGAAAAATTGAGTTAAGCTTTGTCGATGCTACCCCCCAACACGAACGTGCACGCAACCAAGCCATTTATAATTATCAAACTGGCACTATCGAAAAGATGGAGCTCTACGAAGATAAAAAGCTTAATCAAAAAATCATGAGCAGTATGTTACCTGTACACCGTGGTAGCTTCTTTGGACCAATTTATCAATTCGTTGCGATGCTTGCGTCATTGGCAATGCCTTTATTCTTTGTTACAGGGTTGATGCTTTATGTTAAACGCCGCAAACAGAAAAAGTTAACACAGGCAGCTCGTCAGTCTTTAGCTGGGCAATACATTGATCCAAATGCAAAGCCTTGGCTTATTACCTACGCAACTCAAACTGGTGTAGCAGAACAACTTGCTTGGAGTACAGCAACAAGTTTACAAGAAGCTCATCAACCAGTTCTGATTAAACCTGTACAGCAGCTAACACAATCTGATTTAGAGCAGCATGAGCAGGTTTTATTTGTAATCAGTACATACGGCACTGGTGATGCTCCTGACCTCGCTACAAGCTTTGCTAAAAAGCTTTTAAAAGCAAATCTAGATCTTAAGCACATGAACTATGCTATTTTGGCGCTAGGTTCTAAAGAATATCCTGATACATATTGTAGTTTTGGTCATGCAGTAGATGCTTGGCTTAAAACTAATGGTGCTCATGCTCTCTTTAATACAATTGAAGTTGATAATGTAAACCTATCGGATATTCAAAATTGGAATCAATCACTTGCGAAAGCAACTAAATTAGATTTACACGCTGTAAATTTAGAAAAAGTTTTTGATACATGGAAGTTACAACAACGTGACTTACTCAATCCAAATAGCTTAGGGCAACCTGCTTATAATATTGAGCTTAACGCAAAGCACGAAGCAATATGGCAAGCTGGTGATATTGCTGAAATTCAGCCAGGTAATAGCCCTGAACGTATTCATGCATTCTTGCAGAAGCATCATATTCTTAAAAATGCCAAAGTTGACTCATTACAGATTCCAATTGAGAAAGCGCTTTGGAATAAAAACTTAACTGGTGAAATTGAACCATTTGCTAATCTAGATCATTTATTGGAACAGCTCCCAACTCTACCAACACGCGAATATTCAATTGCGAGTATTCCTTCTCAGCAAGTACTTCGTTTAGTTGTTCGTCAACAGCATGATGAGTCTGGTAACTTAGGTTTAGGTTCTGGATGGCTGACTCAACATACTCAAGTCAATGATGACGTTGCTTTGCGTATTCGTACCAATGAATCATTCCATCTTATTGATGACAACCGCCCTATTATTTGTATTGGTAACGGAACCGGTATTGCAGGTTTAATGAGCCTGTTACATACACGTACTCGTCATGATTACACTGAAAACTGGTTAATCTTTGGTGAACGTCAAAGCGCATGTGATCTCTTCTATGCATCAACAATTGAAGCATGGCAAACAACAGGAATGCTAAAACGTCTAGATTTAGCATTTTCCCGAGATCAAGAACAACGCGTGTATGTTCAAGATGTAATCCGTCAGAATGCAGCAGAATTAGTAAGCTGGATAGAGCGCGGCGCTGTTCTCTATGTTTGCGGTAGTATTGATGGCATGGCAAGCGGAGTCGACCAAGCACTGATTGAAATTCTAGGTGATGAACAGGTAGATGAATTAAGACAACAAGGCCGTTATCGCCGTGATGTTTATTAAAGGCTAATAAATCAGAAAACCGAGTAATGGCACAGTTGCTTTACTCGGTTTTTTATTGCATTCAAAATGATTTTGCATACACTGTCTGCAATTTAAATTGCAACTGTAAACACAATGCAAGTCAGTAAGTGGATCCGTATTTTCCTAGCAATCATTGGTTCGATTTTATTTCTAGATGGATTAGTTTTAATTTGTCTCAATAAAATTAATGTCGGCACAATTATCCCTTTAATTTTGGGCGCCTTCTTCTGCCTCTATTCTTTATTCTATTATCATTTAGAGCGTTTCTTCTTCTATCACTATCGCTTACACACACTTTGGCGTTTTGGATGGTTATGCCTCTGGATATGGCTAATTAGCTTAGGCTATTTCTTTGATTTTATTAAAGAGAATAAAGAGACAAGTCAAAATCTGCCTCCAGTAAATGCAATCATTGTATTAGGTAGTGGCGTTGAAAATGGTCAACCATCCAAAACTCTTGCAAAACGTTTAGATACGGCCGCCCCTATTGCTCTAAAACAGCTCCAAGCAAAAGTTGTTGTAACGGGAGGTCTTGATTTTTCAGAAAAGGAAAGCGAAGCATTAGTGATGTCGCGTTATCTAGAACAACATTATCATTTAGCAAAAGAACGAATGATACTTGAAGATAAAAGTACAAGTACTGAACTCAATCTAATGAATAGTAAACCACTATTAGCACAGCACCACATTACCCTCGACCAACCGATTGCTATTGTGACAAGCGATTTCCACACTCCACGAGCAGCAGCTATTGCTAAAAAACAAGGTTATACACAAGTTTATACAGTGGCGGCTGAAACACCATTAGCTACTCGCTACAATTCTTGGTTACGAGAATATTTTGCTTTTGCAAGTGGATGGTTTTTTAACGAATATTAAGAATGACTTATTTCAAAACTGCTATTAAAAAATAGCAGTTTTTTTTACGCAAGAAAGTATTGTTATTGGTTAGAAATAGATCTAGTAAGCTTATGAAATATATAAAACTCTATTTGAGTCATTACATGGCAAATTTAATATGAGAAAAATTTATTCAATAGAAATATAAAATAAATTTTTTAAGAAAATTTTAGGTGAAATAATTTTAGTCTACAACTCAGGCAATCACTTTTAAACACAGTTAGGTTTTAAACCTATAGCCCCAAATTAAATAACATAAAAGTCATTTATCCAAATAAAAAATAACTTAACTAATGATTTTCAGTCAATTGGAGATATAAACTTTGAGCTTTAGAATAGAACAACTAAATTTAGAGTGACTTAAATAAAGAATTCAAATATAGATTGAGAATTATAGATAAATAAGCAATTTAAATATTAGAAAAATTTAACTTTCGGAATGAAATAATGGTGGGCGCTGACGGGATCGAACCGCCGACATTCTGCTTGTAAGGCAGACGCTCTACCAACTGAGCTAAGCGCCCCTAATGAGAAAAGATAACAAATGTATCTTTATACTCTACATTCTCTAGACAAGGGAATCAAGAGAATGGCGCAGCGGACGGGGCTCGAACCCGCGACCCCCGGCGTGACAGGCCGGTATTCTAACCAACTGAACTACCGCTGCACTACAATACTTTAAAATAAAGTATGGTCACATATATGGTGGGCGCTGACGGGATCGAACCGCCGACATTCTGCTTGTAAGGCAGACGCTCTACCAACTGAGCTAAGCGCCCCAAGAAGAAAAATTAATTATTCATTAATTTTTTGATATAAGATTTTTACATCTCAAATCATCTTCCAAACACAACTCGAACTGAAAAGTGGCGCAGCGGACGGGGCTCGAACCCGCGACCCCCGGCGTGACAGGCCGGTATTCTAACCAACTGAACTACCGCTGCACTTTCACAATATCGAAATTGTGGGGTAAAACGATGTTAAGTCTTAAGTGGCGCAGCGGACGGGGCTCGAACCCGCGACCCCCGGCGTGACAGGCCGGTATTCTAACCAACTGAACTACCGCTGCACTTGAGAGCTTAACGTAAAGGCTTGGTGGGCGCTGACGGGATCGAACCGCCGACATTCTGCTTGTAAGGCAGACGCTCTACCAACTGAGCTAAGCGCCCTTTAACGTCTTCATCGTTTGTGAGGTGCATTATAGAGAATCTTTAACAGGTGTCAAACGCTTTTCGACTTCTTTTTAAAAAAATGCGAATGAATGATTAAAAATAAGTCATTATTAAGTAAAAAACAATTTTTTGTATTTTATTTAAACACTTATTTCAATATTTTCTGCATTTACACCGCTAACTAAGAATAGAGAAAACTCGCACTCAGGTTAAAGATTGTTCAGATAAATAAACTAATGCATCTTCAGCAACTAAATCAAATAGCTCAATGATTTCTTCATTACGCATTCGAACACACCCATGTGACATTGGCACCCCCATTGGTTGCGTGTCTGGAGTTCCATGAATGTAGATATAACGTTGCATAGTGTCGTGGCCTTCCCCTTTATTAAACCCAGTCTCTAGGCCATCTAACCAGAGAATACGAGAAAGTATCCAGTCTCGTTCAGGATATTGAGCAGCTAACTCAGTGCTATAAACCTCCCCTGTTGGCTTACGTGCGATAAAAACTGCATTTTTGGGAGACTCTGCACCAATTTTCTTCGCCACTCTATGCCATCCACGTGGTGTTCTACCCGTGTTTTCCTGCTCACCAATTCCATTCTTTCCTGTAGAAATGACATAAAACTTATTATGTTTAGGTAAAGTTAATGTTTGGTTTGCTAAATCGATGAGAACATCAGCATCTTCGAACTTAAATTGAGACATTGAACTTATTCTCTTATATCAACTCAAATATTTTGAGTTTAGCTAAAAAATTATTGTAAGGGCTTCTCTTGCATTGAAAATAAAAGATTATCAATCTTCTTTTATCTACGCGCAGTTTCACAGCTTGTCTTGCGCCAAAATAAAAGATTATCAATCTTTTATTTTGGCTCAGGGCGTAGCCATAACCAAACTGCAACGATGAACATAGTAATATCAGTAAAAACCTTGACCAAAAGTGGCGCTGAAGTAAATAGCATTATAATTCCGCTAATTGCCATCATTATGCTTGCAATCCACTTCGCTTTACGAGGTACTGTGCCATTGGCTCGCCAATTACGTAATGTTGGTCCATATTTAGGGTGATTTAACAACCAATCATCCATTTGTGGCCAACCTTTTGAAGCAGCCCAAGCAGCCAGAATCAAAAACACTGTTGTCGGCATACCTGGTAAAATTGCTCCAATAATGCCTAGCGTGATAAAAATCACGACTAAAGAGCGCCAGAACAATGTTCGCATATATAAACCTTAACCTGCTGTTGGCGTTAGTATAAAGTGTTTTTCTAATGTTTTTTTGTTGATCCGTTATGAAATTAGGATGAATTACTTCGAGTATTAAATGTATGAATATTGCCTCAGTTAAAACCTCCTATTTCGAACCATGGCTACAATTTCAACATCCTATAGTTCGACAGCTGGCATTTTGTATTGCTAGTCCAAATTTACTTTCCCAACTACCAAAAAGTCTATTTATACAACATCATTTTAAGCTACATCCAACCGAAGTATGGGAAAGTCATTTTCAAAATTATTTTCCACGTTTAAAAGAGCTCGATCAGTCCCCAGAGCCTTTAATTCAGTTTTTATCTCAGCTTAAAAGTACACGTTTAGGTTTGCGCTTTGAGCATCTACTCTGGTTTTGGCTACAAGAGGATCAGTACCATCCCTATCAATTATTGGGACATAGTATTCAAAAAATTGAGGGGGCAAAAACATTAGGCGAGCTGGATTTTTTAATTTTAAATAAAGACACTCAAAAAATTGAACATTGGGAGGTCGCCTTAAAATATTATCTCGGTGAGGCAGATTTACATTTAGAACAATGGATTGGCCTGAACCGTCAGGATACTTTAAGCAAAAAGCTTTACCACTTTACCAACAAACAATTTCAATTTCTTGAAGCATTAAACTTTGAAATTCATCAACGCTTTGCAGTCTTAAAGGGACAACTTTATCTCCCTTTAGATTTAAATTTGCAGCAGCCCCTACCTGAATGGGTCAATTTAAAACGTCGTTTGGGATATTGGGGCACCACAGTTCCTCATTCTTCTTTTTATCGATTAGAAAGGCATGAATGGCTGTGCCCAAATAAACAGCCTAGTTCCGCCCCAGCACATTGGTGGACAGACGGCTTATATTGTAAAAGTGGTCAGGAGGTTCAGTTTTTTATGTTTAGACACCCTTCACACTTAAAATTGAAGTCCAACATTCAGAAATTTAAATAATTAACAATAAATTTAAGATTCTAGACACATTTTATAACGTTTTTACTATTAAACAGTCATGTTTCTTTTTCCGTTTGTTTTTTAATCTAAATTTACTTCATTATTAAATTTAAACGGAGAAAATGATGAAAAAAGTTTTAGCTGCTTCTGTAATGATTGCTGTTGTTTTAACAGGCTGTAATACGTTTAAGGGTTTTGGTAAAGATGTTTCTAAAGCAGGTGATGCTGTAACGAATACTGCTGAAAAAACACAAGATAAAATGTAAGTTAGAGTTGTCACTAAAAAACCTTATCATTCCGATAAGGTTTTTTTATTTTTACGTACCCATCAGGTAGAGATTCGCCTATTATATCGGACTATATTTCACCTGATCAGCACGCAATTTCCGGTATGAACCATTCAGATACTCTCTCGCTTAGCCTAGAACTTTTACAACAACCTTCTGTTACTCCAATTGATCACACTTGCCAGACCATCATGGCAGACCGTTTAAGCCAAGTTGGTTTTCATATTGAACCAATGCGTTTTGGTGAGGTAGATAATCTCTGGGCACGTCGTGGAACTGAAGAACCTGTATTTTGTTTTGCAGGTCATACTGACGTAGTCCCGACAGGTAAATTAGAAGCATGGAATTCAGACCCATTTGCACCTGAAATACGCGATGGAAAATTATATGGTCGCGGTTCGGCAGATATGAAGACAGCTTTGGCAGCTATGGTTGTCGCATCTGAGCGTTTTGTAGCAAAACACCCAGACCATAAAGGATCTATCGCATTTCTGATTACTTCTGATGAAGAAGGTCCTGCGGTTAACGGTACGGTCAAGGTTATTGAGACTCTTGAAGAACGTAATGAAAAAATTAAATGGTGTTTGGTCGGCGAACCCTCAAGTACTCATAAATTAGGTGATATTGTTAAAAATGGGCGTCGTGGTTCCCTCAATGCTGTATTAAAGGTCCAAGGTAAACAAGGCCATGTGGCTTATCCACATTTAGCACTAAACCCAATTCACGAAGCATCACCTGCTTTAACAGAGCTATGCCAAACTGTTTGGGATAATGGAAATGAATATTTCCCAGCAACATCATTTCAGATTTCAAATATTCATGCTGGAACTGGTGCAACCAACGTAATTCCAGGTACTTTAGAAGTTACTTTTAACTTCCGTTATTCAACAGAAGTGACTGCTGAACAGCTTAAACAACGTGTTCATGAGATTTTAGATAAACACGGTTTACAGTATGAAATCGTTTGGAATCTCTCTGGTTTACCTTTCCTGACTCCAGTTGGTGAACTCGTTAATGCGGCTCAAACTGCGATTTTAAATGTAACTAGCACTGAAACTGAGCTTTCAACAAGTGGTGGTACTTCTGACGGACGTTTTATTGCTCCAACAGGCGCACAAGTATTGGAGTTAGGCGTTCTTAACGCAACAATTCATCAAATTAATGAACATGTTGACGTACATGACCTCGATCCACTCACTGATATTTATGAGCAAATTTTAGAAAATTTATTAGCTTAAAATATTAAAGTTCAATGAATAAAAAAAGCATCCTCTTTAGGATGCTTTTTCTTATCTTAAATTGTTATCTTTTAGAATCTTAGAATACGATTCGTATTCACTAATCCAGATAGTTGGCGTTTTACAAGATACTTAAAGAGCATCTTCTGAATGCTTATCTATCCACTGCAATATAGTGGGCCAGACTTCCTTAGCAGCATTTTGGCTAAGTGCGATTCTACTGTGAGAATAATTTTCTAGATTATTATTAGAAAGTCCAAACTCACGGAATATATTATTTTCATTTTCAAATGCTTCCAAATATTCATAGCATCCTTTTACTGGCGCAATGAACTTATCCCCAGTACCACAGATGGAATATATCGGAACTCTAATAGAGGCCATAAATTTTCTATAATCAATATCTTTAAAATCACTTATAAAATTCTGATTTAAATTCCAGTTAAACCATGGTCTCATCGTATAATAGGTTTCATTTACTCCTCCCAACTTAAATTTACTAGCAGGGATCTGTCCTAGACTTTTAACAACCAGTTTTGCAGAAAGTAACTTAAGAAAATCAAAAGGGCTATTTACTGCTCCAAATGCTTGGCAAGCGACAAAAGTAATACTTTGAATAAGATTTAAATATTCAGAATGATTAATCAAGAACATTGTTAAACATAGCCCTCCTCCACTATGCGTTACACAGTGTAAAGATGATATATTTAAATGATTATAAATATAGTTAAACGCAGCTTTATATTCGTATAAAGCCACTGTTTCAAAATTAAAGGGTACATCTGTTTTTGGGCTAGCGCCATGCCCTCGCCATTCTAAAATAAAACATACATAACCATGACTTGCCAAATAACCTGCGATACCCATACAAACAGTTTTGTCTGAAAATGCACCATGAGATAAAAAAATTGCTTCTTTTTTTGTCAGAGAATCTTTTCTATTTGAAATTTCCCACAATGCAAACTCACCACGATCCTCTGTCTCTAAAATATGCAGCTCTTTATTAATTGACATTTATTTTCTACTATTGCAAAGAGTTTGTTATAGATTATTTCCCATATTTGATGTGGTAAAATTCAAAACTACTCTTTAGTTATAATTTACTTCCTTTCTTAAAATACTAAATTTAATAGTAGAGCCTATTAAAACTAAATATTATTAATTTTCTAAATTTCAGAACTAATATTTTAACATTGGAACACATATAAAATATAAATTCACAATATATATAAAGCAATTACTTCAGGATTATTTTTTTGTAAAACTGTGAGCTACCCCATCTCTTATAAAAGAATTTCACCTATTTCTTACAAAAAAAGGAACTCAAATTGAGTTCCTTTTTTTTTATAAGTGAAGCGAATTTTGGATATATTGCAAATTAGGGACGTGGTAGCGCTGATTCTCCATACGCACATATTTAAATACAGTTGGGTGCTTTAAAGAGTCCTGTATATCTTCGTTTTCATCTACGACTTCAGAAATACGCAGACGAACTGAAACTGGCATCGATTTACATATGAGTGCAAAACGTTGGCTGATATCTTCACTTTCAATAACTAATGCCACCGCTCGCGAATCAATTTCATTATGTACTGTATAGACTGGAAGTTTTACATCATGCCATTCAATATGCTTGATACCATTTTTAACGTCCATAGCTGATAACACTATGTTTTGTGGTAATAGCATCGGCACTTGCTGATCACATTCAATAATATATGCATCAATAAAACCAGTTGAAACAGTAATTAAATGTTGAAGTTCTTGCTGATCCATTTCATTAATTAAAGATGTACTGATATGACTATTCATTAGGCAAGTTCCTCTTCACGTGTCGTGAAAAAAGCATCAATATTGTGAAGTAAGTCTTCTTCTTGGAAAGGTTTACCCATGTATTGGTTAACCCCTAAAGTAAATGCTCGTTCACGGTGTTTTTCGCCAGTTCTAGATGTAATCATAATGACTGGCATATCTTGATGTAGATCATGATGTCGTACGAGGTTAAGTACTTCAAAGCCATCCATTCGCGGCATTTCGATATCAAGTAGCATCAGATCTGGTTTAATATTTTCCAACTGCTCAATTGCATCAATACCATCTTTAGCAGTGACTACGTCATAGCCCTGACGTTCGAGTAAACGAGTCGTTACCTTACGGACTGTGACAGAGTCATCCACAATCATAATGAGACGGCGTTCATCAGACTCACGTTGTCTATAGATAGCTTCATTAAGCTGCTTATGTCGGCGGGTAGATTGAATTTGGCGAGCAATATTTTGTCCATCTAAAATTAGACAAACTTGACCATCACCTAAAATAGTTGCGCCTGCAATCGCACCAATACTAGAGAACTGCTGCCCGATTGGCTTGACCACAATCTGCGCACGTGAACCAATAAGCTGATCAACCAATAATGCAATTGTTTGTCCATTATTGGTCTTAATCATTAATACTGGTAATGAATACATCATCCCGCTTAAACGTGGAATTGGTTGATTACCAACAAACTCAGATAAATAACGTAATGGATAGCGTTTATTTTCAAATTCAAAGAATTCTTGTGCGCTTCCAAAATACTGTTCTAATGATGTTGGTGAAACTCGAACAATTCGATCAATTTGAGCCAATGGAATTGCAAATTGTTGATCAGCCACTTTAACCATTAAGGCATCACTAACAGCTACTGTGGTTGGAACGCGTATTGTAAAGATTGTTCCTTGCCCATACACAGAGTCCACACTCACATGTCCGCCCAAAGCTTTAATATCACTTTGTACAACATCTAGTCCTACACCACGACCTGAAATCTGAGTGACTTGATCGGCTGTACTTAACCCTGGATGGAAAATCAACTGTAAAATATCTTGATGTTCTAATACTTGTTCAGGATTAATCAAACCAGACAATAGGGCCTTTTGACGGACCTTCTCGATATCAATACCTCGGCCATCATCTTTAAATGTAACAACAACATCCGTACCTTGACGATGAATATTCAGTTCAATACGTCCAGTTTCTGGTTTTCGCGCTTGTTCACGTTGCACACGATCTTCTAAACCATGGTCAATCGCATTTCGAAGCATGTGCTCAAGTGGTGTAACCAAACGTTCTAGCATTGTCCTGTCTAATTCACCTTCGGTATTATTAACAAAAAGCTCTGCTGGTCGATCCAATGCAGTAGAAGTCTGCCTCACAATTCTTTGTAAACGAGGTAGCAATCGAGAAAATGGTACTAATCGTGTTCGCATTAGGCCTTCTTGAATTTCGGCCTGAATACGTGATTGCTGTACCAGCAAACTTTCGGTGTCTCTGATTTTTTCGGATAATGTATTTTTAAAATCCACTAAATCTGATGCAGATTCGGCAAGTGATTTCGATAATTGATTCAATGAAGAATATTGGTCCATCTCTAGAGGATCAAATTCTGTATAACGAGAGTGCTCAATACCGTGTTTTGCAATAATCTGACTTTCTAATTCGCCTTCCATTCGACGTAACTGGTCTGCTAGTCGTTGAATGGCTAATTCCATTTCGACTAACGTATGACCAAATTGACTGAGATCCATTTCAATTCGTGAACGGTTAATCGAATTTTCACCAGACAAATCAATCATTTTCTCAATTAAATCTGCCGAAACCCGGATCATCTCATTATTTTGTTCAAGATGTCGCGTTTGTTCCCATGCCCCCATCATTGGCGGTGGTTCTGCCCCATCACCTTGCACAAAGCTCATTACAGGTTCAGTGCTAAATAGATCAGTTCTGGTCAACTTACTTGGAATTTGTATTGCAGTTTCAATAAACTGAATATTTTCTAAACTTTGTTGTAAACCATCGAAATGTTGATAATTTTGCTTGAAAATTGCCTCTTTTAACCAAACAATCGCACTCTCTAGCAAGTTGTCATAAATATTTGAGCTAAAATGATAAAGCGCAAATTTTTCAAAAGCGTTTTCAAGTTGATAAGCAATCGCTTGTACGGTTTCAAGTCCCACCATACGGGAACCACCCTTCAAGCTGTGCACAGCCCTTTGTAGCTGAAGCAAGATACTACGATTGGTACGCTGCTCAAACCACTGCCTTAATAGGTGATCGGCCATCTCTAACAGCTCGGCCGCTTCCTCCATAAATGTCTGCTCGACAACAGAGTCAATATCCTGATCTTGGATACTGTCTGTATAGCCTTCTGCATCAAAAACTTGTAATTCTGTGTACTCAACAAGTCTATTATTAGACTCAACAATCTGCTCAAAATTAGACGTTAACTCATCGAGATTTAACGCAGTATTGTGTATAGCTTCTTGTTGTAATACTTCAAAATTTGATTCCGGTATAACATCTGTTTCAGACTCTGCTTGCATCTCTTTAGCAGCAGATCCGAGTGAATTATATACCTTACCTGCATTCTTAAGCGCTTTAATAGTATGAGAAGCAGCATAATCTAGGTGCTGTTCACGTACTATTTGTAGGCGATCAGCTAAATCATCTTGAACCAAACGGATAAAATCGATGAGAGCAGATGAAATAATTAACTGTCTTTGAATTAGACGCTCATAAATACTTTCTAACTCATGTGCAATTAAACCAATATAATTTGCCTGAATCATATTTGCCCCACCTTTTAAGGTATGCAAATAGCGCATCAGATTATTAAGAGCAGCAAAGTTCTCTTGATCATTAACCCAAATATTAAGATCTGTATCCATTCCTTCAAGCAACTCATCGGCTTCTTCAAGAAAAATATCTAACAGTTCTGGATCAAAATAACGGTTTACGTGCTCAGTAGACATGAACTGGCGATCTAAATGCACACTCTGACTCATGACTACATGATCAGTTAGTATACTTTCGATAGATGCTGAAGATTCATTTGCTGTTTGTTCTACATCAGCACTAAATAGCGACTCAACAACTTCCTGATGACTTTCTAATGGTTCAGAATTAAGGCTTGGAATATATTGGGTATATAGTTTTAGCTCTTCCAAAACATTTTGGTGTTGTTCAATAATACTAACTCTTTGACCCGCAGCTAATGCATCAAATAACTGAATTAATTGTTGATGTGCTTTCTGATAAATTTCAAAAACATAATCTGATTGCAATAAATCAGGTCGATCAAGCAATACGTCATAGCTATCTTTCAGCTGGTTCGTATATTCATATAAACCAACCATGGCCTGCGACTGAGTATGTTGCAATAACAAATCAGCTTGTTCACTTAAACGTTCAATATAATGAGGAAACTCAGAACGAATTCCTTTCTCAAAATCTAACTCTGCATCAAGTAATTCTGAAACATCGAGCTGTAACAGCTGAGATACTAAACCATGTGGAGGCGTGAGCGGGCTCGCATGCTCCCCATGTTGTTCCATATAAGCATCCCAAACCTGATTGAACTGTTTCAGGTTAGAGTCTAATTGCTCATTAGAGCATTGCGCAGCCAATAGATCTAAACAATTTCGAATAAATTGACGGTAATCACGGAGTAGTAAAATTTCTTCTGAATGAGAAGATAGCTCTTCTTGTAATAGGATTTTAAATAAATGCTCAACTTTAGTACTAGCATCAAAAATTGCTTCTACCTGAGCCATTGCTGAGCTGCCGCGCAACGTATGTAATGCACGGATTAATGCATTGTAACTCTCATGCTGATGTATTTCTTGTTCTAAGAACTGATCGATGGTCGCTAAGTGCTCCTCCGCTTCTTCCATAAATAAAACTAAGGTTTCAGCAAGGTTATGTTCACTTTCTATGGCAGTTTCTAGAATTAAATTATCTGATTCCGGTCCTAAATCATCCACCTCTAAACCAGTCTTAGTTTCCTCAGTGAGAGTATCCGACAATAATAAAAGTTCTTCTAAAGCAGGCTCTAGACTTTGCTGCTGTTGTAATTGTTGTCCCAATAAAATAAGAGGTCTAAAATCTACTACATGTTCCTTTTTAGATTTAAAGTCATCTACTAATTTAAAGAAATAGAACTTAAATACCAACTGAACATATTGTTGGATGTTAGGAGTTAATGTGAGACTCTCATTGATTACCCGATTAAGCGTATCTTCTACAGTCCAAGCAAGCTCAGCAGAGGATTTCGCTGCAATCATTCGCCCCGAACCTTTCAAGGTATGAAAATGGCGACGGATTTCAGTCAGCGTAGCAACATTTTTAGATTGCATCCATTCATGAATCAAAGATTGCAATTCAACAAAAATTTCTTCAATTTCTTCAACGAAGATATCAAGAAATTCAGCATCTTGTTGAGAATAGCTATCTTCCGGTAGCATCATTGCTTCAGTTAAAGTTTTTAATATTTCTTTCATAGCAAAGGCTTCTTTTGCTTGTCCCCTAAATGGAGAAAAACGACAGAGTCAACACCAGATAAATAGCTGTGTCCCCAATATTTATCTGGTGTTGTTAATACTTTTTAGAAGAATAGCTAGTATAGAAACAGCTATCCTCGTCCCCAATTTAATCAGGTAATTTAAAGTCGGTTACCGATTCACGTAATGACTCTGCCATATTTGCTAATTCAGAAACAGAACGCGCTGTATCGAATGTTGCAGTTGTCGTTTGCGAAGTAATTTCTTGTACGACTGTCATGGTTGTCGCAATGTGACTCGCAGATGCAGACTGAAGTTTTGCTGCATCAGAAATGTTGGCCATCAAGTTTGCCAAGTCACCAGATACTTTTTGAATCTCGTCCAAGGCAATACCTGCATCTTTTGCCAAGTTCGCTCCGCGCACAACCTCAGTGGTTGTTTGTTCCATTGAAATAACAGCTTCATTCGTATCGGTCTGAATTGTTTTAACCAGAGTTTCGATCTGTTTAGTTGCCGATGCAGAACGTTCTGCAAGACGCTGTACTTCGTCTGCAACCACGGCAAAACCACGCCCTGCTTCACCTGCCATAGATGCTTGAATTGCTGCATTTAATGCAAGAATGTTTGTTTGGTCCGCAATGTCATTAATTAACGATACGATGTTACCAATTTCTTGTGAAGACTCACCCAAACGTTTAATACGTTTAGAGGTTTCCTGAATCTGTTCACGAATCGTGTCCATACCTTCAATTGAACGGTTTACTACTTGTGCTCCATTAGAAGCAATTTGTACCGAACGTTCTGCTACTTCGGTAGATTCAGATGCATTTGAAGATACTTGGTCAATTGATTGCGCCATTTCATTCATTGCGGTTGATGCGCCAGCAATTTCTTGTGCCTGATGCTCTGATGCTTCTGCCAACTGGTTAGTAATATTTTGTGTATCATGCGTATAGCGGGCAACTTCCTGAGAAGTTTCATGAATTCGGGATACAAGATCACGTAATTGGTCAATCGCGAAGTTAATCGAGTCGGCAATCGCTCCTGTAAAGTCCTCAGATACCGTTGCATATGAACGCAAGTCACCATCTGCCAAGTCGGCAATTTCATCTAGTAAACGTAAAATCGCGTTTTGGTTACGGTCATATTCTTCTTGTAAGGTAGCTACACGTTGTTTATCCGCCTTACTACGAAGTGATAAAAGCTTTAAGACTGAGCTAATTAAACCAATAAGTGATAATGTAAGAAGCGCAACTAAAACAAAGGCTTTCCAACCATACTGTGTTTGCTTAGAAAGATCACCCAATACAGATAACATTTCATCAGATTCCGAGAAGATCTCACCTGATGATTGACGTACGTTTACAATCTGATCTGTATGTTTAAGAACTGATGCCGCTGCAGATTTTAAAACTTGATCATATTCAGATTTAATACCTTCCAAAGATTCACGTACTTCTGGAGACTCAACTCTAGCAACACCCAATTCAGCATTTCCGTTTAGCTGTGCATTTAAATACACACCGAAGGTCTCAATATCGACACCAAAGTCATGTGCTGAGGTCTGAGAATTTTCTGAACCAACTAAAACGGTGTTAATAGAACGTAAAATACGTTCTGCAATAAATACTTGGTTCTTAGCAATAATCACCTGACTACTCGGTGCTTTTTCGCGAACCATCTTATCGACCATCAAGTTATATTCAGCCTGAATCTCTGGAATAGAGTCACTAATCGAGATATTCATGTTGTATAACTGATTAATTACGTCCTGATGTGACGAGATCAAGTTAATGTCATACGACAAAGCTTTCCACAGAACCGCAACCTTTTTGTATTCTTTTGAAGATGTACCATGAATATTTTCAACATCTTTGATATTTTCTGCAAAAAGTTTATTTGATTCGGCCAAGTCTTTCATGGCTTTAGGTGATCCTGAAGCCGTTGCTTCAGTAGCCTGTCTAGAAATAGTTTGTGACAATAAGCGCAACTCACCCAAACTACGTGTTAATTCGTTATGTCGAGGTACGCTATAAAATAAATAAGCGAGCGAAGTTAAAGCAAATAATAAACATAACAACGCTACATAAAGGATAGGCTTGGACTTTTCACTTTCCCCAAATAAACTGGCGTATTGCTCAATTCCCGACTGGATTTTTGCAATAAAATTGAGACCCGATTTTTCGGACGCAACACGATTGCCGCCTTTCTTTTTAAGCTTAAAGCCCATAGCTTCTCCCCAGAAAATACTCTGTTTTTCACAGCGTAAAAATTAGTTTATAAATTTTGTCGATGCATTCATGTAGTGTGGGTTTTGCAATAAACGACTAAATAAAAAGACATGCCAATGCTGGTTATGTTGGTGAAAATAACCTTGGCAATAATCTTTTAGATTTTCCTCTAAGTCTAAGCTTTGAGAAAAAAAACTTTTTTTATTAAAGTGCTGAATCCCCAAGACCTGATCCACAACCAACCCCACATACTGGTCGTGATGGCTAATACATAACACTTTTTGGGCAGACGAAAATGTACTTCGTTGCCCTGAAATAAAATGAGCCAAATCAGAAACCGAAAGTAACCGTCCCCGAATGTTCGCCAAACCTTTCACCCAACTTTGAGCATTTGGAACTGGCGTATATTTCGGTGGATAGATAACTTCTGACACTTCCCCAAGTGGTGCGACGAAGTATTGCCCTCTCATTTCAAAAGCAATTCCTGACCATCGCTGTGCTTCATTTTGAACTGAAGCGTAATTCTTATTACCCCGTTTAGACAAACGAAGTAACTCGATAAATCCATTCGCTGCCATACTCGATCCTATAAAACGGGCATATAACCCCGTTATTTATGTTTTTATGGATGGATGAGTTACTTTAGAAATTGTTTAATTACATCAATCAATTGCTTTTCTTCGATAGGTTTAATCAGATAGTCGATTGCACCTTGACGCTTGCCCCATACTCGGTCAGTTGCCTGATCTTTAGTACTCACGATTACCACAGGAATATGCTTAGTGTCTTCATCACGGGTAATCTGGCGTGTTGCCTGAAAACCATTTACACCTGGCATGACAACATCCATTAACACTAAGTCAGGCTGTTCTGCTTTTGCCAAAGTTACACCATCTGCACCATTAGATGCTTCAAGTACGTCATAACCATGCTTGGTTAGAATTTCTTTAAAACGAAAAGTTTCTGTTGGTGAATCATCAACAATGAGAATACGTGTCATTTCTTTGCCCTTAAATTACTTAATTATGAACTTACGTGATTACGAATCGCGTTTAACAATTCATCTTTGCTAAAAGGTTTCGTCAAGTATTCATCTGAACCTACCACACGCCCTTTTGCCTGATCAAATAAACCATCTTTACTAGAGAGCATGATAACGGGAATGTTCTGATAATTTTGAGAGTTTTTAATCAAAGCGCAAGTTTGATAACCATCTAAACGAGGCATCATGATATCGACAAAAACAATATCTGGATTTGCTTCTGCAATTTTGGACAAAGCTTCAAATCCATCCACCGCAGTAATCACTTCACAGCCTTCTCGCTGTAATAAAGTTTCGGCTGTACGGCGAATGGTTTTTGAGTCATCAATTACCATTACTTTCAGATTTTGGAATGCATCTTCCATTTAATCTTCCATCCCCAATAAATATAAAATATAAATGCAATTTAACTTAAATTTGTTTTTACGCATTTATAAGCATTTTTAACATATCTCACGGTCTATTTTCAATGAGGCATTTTTGTCTACTTTCTCATTTATAAACAATAACTTTTAACCTCATCACACTTTAATTGAAATTATCATTTTTTTTATAATGACTATATTTTTATTCAGCTAAATAATAACTAATATAATAAAGATTAATTATTTAAAAATAAGCGATTTAGCTTTCTTTTCTGGGGATTTTCAATGAATGATTGGATGAAATATGCCTTTTATAGGAACTGCTTGTCTGTATCTATAGGCATTATTTCCTTCGGTTCACTCTTTTTCTGGGCTTCCACCCTTGCTATAGCCGATACTTCTAAAGTGGTCTGGTATCGTTATTATGATCAACAGGGTACGGCCAATATCAGTACATCAGTCACACCTGCTCATATTCGTTATGGTTATGAAGTTCTAGATCAAAATATGCAAGTGATTAAAAGAAACCATTCTTATAATGCGCAGGCTGATTTAAATCAATCAAGTCAAAGAGCATTATCAGCACGACATAGAGAACTAGATATCAAATTAAAAAAAGCCTATAGCAATAGTAAGACAGCCACGATTAAAAGAGATCAAGCATTACTTGCTATAAAGAAGCAAATTAACTATCAACAGGAACAACTCGACCAGTTACAAGAAGACAAAATTTTATTTAAACGTCAAGAAATGGAATATTTCAGAAAGAGAGAAGTTATTCCTGAGCACCATAAGACGTTGATTGAAAACAATCTAAATAATATTTACAGGGTTAAACAAACACTTGAAACACTTTCCAAGACCTACAACCGTACCAACAGCGAGTATGAAAATATTATCGAACGTTTAAAAAAGCTTGAATAACTGTAAAGGTTTATCAAGAATAGGGGCAAAATAAAATTTGAATTATAGGATGATGCTATATGCACAAAATGCATCTCACCCCTTCCACTATTTTTAAACTGAGTATTATTAGTTTATGTTTGATTTTAGCTGCATGTAATCAGCAAGAAACAACTAAAACAACGGCACCAGCTCCAGCAAAAATTGAACTCATTCCTCAAGACCTGATTGCAGTTAAAGAGGGAGCGCTTGACTCTCAAACTGCTTTTACAGGAACGATTCGTGCAGTTCAGCAAAGTTCAATTCAGGCTCAAGTGAGCGCCACGGCGACCACTGTAACTACAAATGTTGGCCAAAAGGTACAAAAAGGCCAAGTTTTAGTGAGATTGAATAATCAGGACAATGTTGCACGATTAGCCCAAGCGCGCGCCAACCTTGCATCAGCTCAATCACAAGCGGAACTTGCACGCAACTTAATGCACCGAAAGCAAAGACTGTTTAATCAAGGGTTTATTGCTCGTGTCGAGTTTGAACAGAGTCAGGTTGACTACAAAGGCCAACTTGAAAATGTAAAAGCTCAACAAGCGAATGTTGATATTGCTCGAAAGGCTGATCAAGACGGAATTATTACCAGTCCAATTTCAGGTGTGATTACTAAACGACAAGTAGAACCTGGTCAGACTGTATCGGTTGGACAAACGCTATTTGAAATCGTAAATCCAGACCAACTTGAAATACAGGCCAAGTTACCAATTGAGCAACAGTCTGCTCTTAAAGTAGGTAACAGTATTCAATATCAGATTCAGGGAAATTCTAAACAATTAAACGCAACGCTTACTCGTATTTCACCTGTTGCAGATCAAGACAGTCGACAAATCGAATTTTTTGCAGTTCCTAAAGAAAAAATTGATTCGTTAAGCATAGGGGCTTTCATTAATGGAAATATTCTTCGTAGTGATACCAATCAAGGCCAAACGATTCCTTTAGACAGCATTCAAAATATGCAACATGATCCTTTTGTATGGGTGGTACGTAATCACACCATCCAAAAAGTTAAAATTCGAGTGATTGAACAGCGCTATAACGACAATATTGCTTTGGTTAGTGGTTTGCAAAGCACAGATCTGGTGAGCCGTATTCAATTTGAAGATTCCGACATTAATAAAAAAGTGACGGTTACAAACGACAAAAATAAATAAGGTAGCAAATAGCGTATGTGGTTTACTCGAATCAGTGTGAAATACCCCGTTTTTACTATTATGATGATGATCAGCTTAATGGTACTCGGGTTAGCTTCTTGGAAACGGATGACCGTTGAAGAGTTTCCAAATATAGATTTCCCATTCGTCGTAGTGACTACAGAATATGCGGGTGCTTCACCTGAAGCGGTCGAATCAGATATTACTAAAAAACTCGAAGATCAAATCAATACGATTTCAGGCATTAAGCAAATTACCTCACGTTCAAGTGAAGGTTTTTCAATGGTCGTTGCAGAGTTTAACCTTGATACATCTTCAGCCATTGCAGCACAAGATGTTCGAGACAAAATTGCTCCCGTCGCAGCACAGTTCCGTGATGAAATTGATACACCAATTGTACAGCGCTACGACCCTTCCTCTAGCCCAATTATGTCTGTTGTCTTTGAATCTACTAGCATGAATTTGGCTCAATTGAGTTCATATGTCGATAAACGGATTGTGCCTCAACTCAAAACCGTTTCAGGTGTTGGTAATGTGAATTTATTGGGGGATGCCAAACGACAAATACGAATAAAAATTCTTCCTGAACAATTGCAAAGTTACGGTATTGGCATCGATCAGGTCATTAATACGTTAAAAAATGAAAATATTGAAGTTCCGGCAGGAACCTTGCAACAAAAGAACTCTGAACTGGTTGTACAGATTCAATCCAAGGTTATTCACCCCCTTGCATTTGGCGATTTGGTGATTGCCAATAAAAATGGTTCACCGATTTTCTTAAAACAAGTCGCAACTGTTGAAGACACTCAAGCAGAACTACAATCAAGCGCTTTTTATAATGGTAAAACGGCTGTCTCTATTGATATTTTAAAAAGTTCCGATGCCAATGTAATTCAAGTCGTCGACAAAACTTATCAAACTTTAGAGAAGTTAAAAGCTCAGATGCCTGCGGGTTTAAATTATAAAGTCGTAGCTGATAGCTCTAAAGGCATTCGCGCTTCAATTAAAGATGTTGCCCGTACCATTATTGAAGGTGCCGCGTTAGCAGTTTTAATTGTTTTATTATTTTTAGGCTCTTTCCGCTCTACCGTCATCACAGGTTTAACCTTACCCATTACCCTTCTTGGAACCCTAACTTTTATCTGGGCTTTTGGGTTTAGCATTAACATGATGACGCTGTTAGCCCTATCACTCAGTATTGGTCTATTAATTGATGATGCGATTGTCGTTCGGGAAAATATTGTAAGACATACAGAACTTGGCAAAGATCATGTCACAGCTGCCCTTGAAGGGACAAAAGAAATTGGTTTGGCTGTACTCGCAACTACGCTGACTATTGTGGCCGTCTTTTTACCGGTTGCCTTTATGGGCGGATTGATTGGACGTTTCTTTTATCAGTTTGGTGTAACAGTGAGTACCGCTGTTCTAATTTCAATGTTTATTAGCTTTACGCTCGATCCAATGCTTTCTGCTCACTGGAAAGATCCGGTCAAGAAAAAAGATAATTGGCTACAACGGTTTTTTGACCATATTTCTAATTTGCTAGATCGGCTTAGTCATGTGTATGAAAAGCTATTAAAACTAGCTCTACGCTTCCGTTTCATTACGGTCATTATTGCAATCGCTTCATTATTTGCTGCATTAGGACTTTCTAAACTCATTGGAACTGAATTTGTGCCTACCCCAGATAAAGGTGAAATTCGGATTCAGTTCGAAACTCCTGTAGATGCTTCTTTGGAATATACCCAAGCAAAACTCCATCAGGTTGACCAAATTATCAGGCAATTTCCAGATGTCGTTTCAACTTATGGTGTTGTCAATAGTGGGGTTGATTCTGGTAAAAATCGCGCCGGTTTGGGGGTTACCTTAAAGCCGAAACAACAGCGGAACAAGGATCTTAATGCGCTCAATAATGAGTTCCGTGATCGATTGCAAACTGTAGCGGGCATTCGAGTTACGTCTGTTGCCGCAGCACAAGATTCTGTCTCGGGCGGGCAAAAGCCAATCATGATTTCTATTAAAGGGACAGACTTAAATGAACTACAAAAAATTTCAGATCGTTTTATCGCTGAAATGGAAAAAATTAAAGGTGTAGTTGATTTAGAAAGCTCTTTGAAAGAACCAAAACCAACTTTGGGTGTTCATATTAATCGTGTACTGGCAAGTGATTTAGGCCTATCTGTTTCACAAGTTGCCAATGCGATTCGTCCATTAATTGCTGGTGATAATGTGACAACATGGGAAGATCGGGATGGTGAAAACTATGACGTTAATGTCCGTTTAAACGAAAATAAACGTATGCTTCCGCAAGATGTACAGAACCTATATCTCAACTCAAATAAAACCAATGCCAATGGGCAAAACATTTTAGTTCCACTTAGCGCAGTTGCAACGACTGAAGAAAAACTTGGTGCTTCACAAATTAATCGACGTGATCTTGAGCGTGAAGTGCTCATTGAGGCAAATACATCTGGGCGTCCTAGTGGCGATATTGGCCAAGACATCGATAAAATGCAAAAGGCGTTTAAGCTACCTGCGGGCTATACATTTGACACTCAAGGTGCCAATGCCGATATGGCAGAATCTGCAGGATATGCATTAACAGCAATTACCCTATCGATTGTATTTATCTATATTGTTTTAGGTTCTCAATTTAATAGCTTTATTCATCCAGCTGCGATTATGGCCTCTTTACCATTATCACTCATTGGCGTATTCCTTGCCCTCTTCTTGCTCCAAAGCACACTGAACCTGTTTTCGATTATTGGCATTATCATGCTTATGGGGCTTGTCACTAAAAACGCTATTTTGCTTATCGATTTTATTAAGAAAGCGATGGATCAGGGTGTCAGCCGTTATGATGCTATTTTACAAGCTGGCAAAACCCGTTTACGCCCAATTTTAATGACCACAAGCGCCATGGTGATGGGGATGATTCCTTTAGCTTTAGGCCTTGGCGAAGGCGGTGAACAAAGCGCACCAATGGCTCACGCTGTGATTGGGGGAGTGATTACCTCTACCCTATTGACTCTTGTGGTTGTACCCGTCATTTTCACTTATCTAGATGACTTGAAAAACTTTATGCTGCGTCAAACTCGACGATTCATGTCATAATGCAGCGATTATCGTATAATCTGCGTTTTTATAACGCTTAACTTTTAGGACTTTTTCCATGCGCGCAAGCCGCTTTTTATTTGCAACGTTGAGAGAAACCCCAAATGATGCTGAAGTGATTTCACACCAGCTCATGTTACGTGCGGGGATGATTCGTAAATTGGCATCTGGTTTATATACATGGCTGCCGATGGGAACACGTGTGCTCAAAAAAGTAGATGCAATTGTTCGTGAAGAAATGAACCGTTCAGGTGCAATGGAAGTATTCATGCCCGTGACTCAACCCGCAAGTCTTTGGGAAGAATCAGGTCGCTACGAACAATACGGTCCTGAACTATTACGCTTTAAAGATCGCCATGCGAACCCATTTGTACTTGGACCAACGCATGAAGAAGTTATTACGGATATGGCGCGTAACGAACTCAAAAGTTATAAGCAGCTTCCTGTAAATTTCTATCAAATTCAAACCAAATTCCGTGATGAAATTCGTCCACGTTTTGGTGTAATGCGTTCACGTGAGTTCATCATGAAAGATGCTTATTCTTTCCATGCAACTCAAGAATCGTTACAAGAAACTTATGACGTGATGTACGACACATACAGCCGTATTTTCACTCGCTTAGGCTTAGACTTCCGCCCAGTACAAGCAGATACAGGTTCAATTGGTGGTTCAGCTTCACATGAGTTTCACGTTTTGGCTTCAAGTGGTGAAGATGACATCGCATTTTCAACTGAATCTGATTATGCAGCAAACGTTGAAATGGCTGAGGCTGTTTTAGTGGGTGAACGTGCAGCCTCTACTCAAGAACTAAAATTGGTTGAAACACCAGATCAGAAAACGATTGATGATGTATGTCAGTTCTTAAATGCTGATCCTAAGCAATCTGTTAAAGCATTATTGGTTCAAGGCGTTGCTGACGAAAAAGGTCAGGTTCCTGTCGTTGCTCTATTTGTACGTGGTGACCACGAACTTAATGAAATTAAAGCCGAGAAGCATCCTTTAGTGGCTGAGCCTCTTACTTTTGCAACTGAAGAACAACTTCAAGCATTTGGTTTAACTGCTGGCTTTACAGGTCCACAAGGTTTAGTCGAAAAAGGCTTAGCCGTGATTGTTGACCGCGCTGCATCTGTTCTTTCAGACTTCGTTGCTGGTGCAAATGAAGCTGACAAACATGCTGTAGGTGTAAACTGGGAACGTGATGCGCAAATTACCGAAGTTTTCGATTTGCGTAATGTAGTTGAAGGCGATCCATCTCCAGATGGTAAAGGCACACTACAAATTAAACGTGGTATTGAAGTAGGCCATATTTTCCAACTTGGTACTAAATACTCTGAAGCTTTAGGCTGTAAAGTTTTAGGTGAAGATGGCAAACCATTTACAGTAACCATGGGATGCTACGGTATTGGTGTAACACGTGTAGTTGCAGCTGCAATTGAACAAAATTACGATGACAAAGGCATTATCTGGCCACAAGCCATTGCACCTTTTGAAATTGCAATTGTTCCAATGAATGCGCACAAATCTCCACGTACTCTTGAAGCAGCAGAAGCTCTTTATGCAGAGCTTCAGGCACAAGGTTTTGATGTATTACTTGATGACCGTAACGAACGTCCGGGTGTTAAATTCTCTGACCTTGAATTGATGGGTATTCCACACCGTATTGTGATTGGTGAAAAAGGTCTTGATGCGGGTACTTTTGAATATAAAGGCCGCCGAGATGCTGAAGCGAGCAATTTAACCAAAGAAGAACTTTTAGCTAAGTTAGCGCGTTAATAAATACATAAATAAAAAAGCAGCTTTTAGAAGCTGCTTTTTTTTAAATTAATTTTTATGCCTGAACTGTTAAGTCCTTGATGGTCGTTGATGAACCATTGGTTTTAACAGACTCAATTCCTTTATCTCGTGAGGCTTCACTCGCATAGAACTGACTTGTTCCAATAATCTGATGATTTGCAGCTTTTAAATTGAAATAAGGCTTTCCATTTTTTGCAGTTAAACGCTCATATCGCGCGTCATCACCACTGTTTTTTTGAATTGATTCAATACCATTTACAGCAGAGGCTTTTGCCTTATATAGCTCACTATTTAAAATAGGTTCACCATTTCCTGCCTTTAAGATAAAGCGATATTGACCATCACTCGCTTGTGAAATTTCGTACCATCCTGCCATAAAAACCTCATTTTTTTGTTGGTGTGGGTATGACTTTCGTTATTATTCTGGACGAAAGTTATTTGTTATTTATGACAATATAAATGGGCAATCATTCTTTGAACAGCCCATTTTTTATACTTTTTCGTAATAAAATTATAATGATGTTAGGAATTTAAAAAGCAGAGATATAGACATATATCTCTGCTGAAATGTAATAATAATTAACAGTTTAAGCTTTTTTTACAAATTCAGATTTTAATTTCATCTGACCAATACCATCAATTTTACAATCGATATTGTGACCGTCACTTGCATCTGGAACTAAGCGAATCGTTTTTACTTTCGTGCCTACTTTTACCACTGAAGATGAGCCTTTAATTTTTAAGTCTTTAACTACAGTCACACTGTCGCCATCGGCTAAAATATTTCCATTAGCATCTTTAATAATTTCTTGTTCTTCAGTTGCTAAAGCATCTCCTTCTTTCCACTCATTTGAGCATTCAGGACAAATCAATAAGTCGCCATCTTGGTAAGTATATTCTGATTGGCATTTTGGGCAATTTGGCAAAGACATGAAAAAAATCTCAAAAAGTATATTATGCGAGATATGACTCATTTTTTAAAGTTTTAAATAAAACACTTTTACCAAAAAAAAATTTATATATTCATTTTGAGTTTTTGCTTAATAAATATTCCTTCAAAATAATTGCATGGTTATTTTCAACATCTTTTGCTGAATATAAGAGCGTGACTTTATGCTTCGATGCGATCTCTTGTAGCTCTTTCACTGCTGGGTTGGTTTCAAGCTCCTCCAGATAACGCTTCTTAAACTCTTTCCAATGATCTGGCGTTGCTGCATGGAACCATTTTCGAAGTTCAGTTGAAGGAGCCACTTCTTTTAGCCATAAATCTAAATGAGCATTTTCTTTGCTAATTCCCCTACTCCACAGACGGTCAACTAAAATACGCTTTCCATCACTCGGGTCAGCATTTTCATAAATTCTTTTAATGTGTATATCCATTTCTGACACCTACTCAGCTTAATCTAAATAGTATTGGCTTAATCATCACATTGATTTGCCTGCTTCTACAATCTAAATTTTTTGCACAAAATATTGTCTCAATTTGCCATTTTTGATTAATTCAGGCATATAAATTGCTTTTGAATTTTTTATTATTTTATCAAATGGTAAAAAATGAAATATTATATTTATCCATGTTCATCTCAAAAAGACGCCCCTTATTTGATTTTGTCATCTGGGTTAGGTGGTCATGCTAGTTTTTGGAGTCCACAGCTTGAATCGTTGAGTACGCATTTCAACGTCGTAACTTATGACCAAGAAGGCTGTCACCAAGACAGTGCTTTATTATCTGCACACTACCATATGTGTGACATGGCAAATCAAGTACTACACTTATTAGAACATCTTCAAATTCATGAGTTCCATATGATCGGGCATGCTTTGGGTGGCATCATCGGAATGGAACTCGCAAAGCAACTACAATCCAGCTCAATTACCATGCTCAGCCTGACACTGATTAATGCATGGGATGAGCTAGATGCCCATACGCAAAAATGTTTTGATGCCCGTATCGCATTGTTAGCATCAGCAGGCACTGAAGCCTATGTGCGTGCACAGGCATTGTTTTTGTATCCTCCAGCATGGATTTCTCAGAATCATAGTCACATTAAAAATACCGAAGATATTCAACTCCAAAACTTTCCACCTAAGACAAATGTATTTGCCCGACTCAAAGCGTTGATGGATTTCCAATTACAAGCAGAGCACGTACAGGCATTGCAAGACACCGCTATTCATATCGTTGCTAATCAAGATGATTTTTTAGTTCCTGTACATAAATCACACGATCTGTTTACTCAACTTGATCATGCTCAAATCAATATTTTGCCTTCTGGTGCACATGCTTCCACAGTGACCGAATCTCAACGACTAAATCAAACGTTCATCCAATTTTTCCATAGCATTAAGGTTTTATCATGAATGCAAAAACATTAAATATTTTAGATCAACTCTTTTTAGAAGCAAGAACCCACAGCAACTGGTTAGACAAAGCCGTCAGCCCTGAGCAAATTCAACAAATTTATGATCTGGTCAAAATGGCACCGACTTCTGCCAATTGTAGTCCTGCTCGTTTTGTATTTTTAACCACACCGAAAGCTAAACAAAAACTCAAGCCAGCATTGTCATCTGGCAATGTAGAAAAGACGATGACAGCTCCCGTCACTGTTTTGGTTGCAACCGATGCAAAATTTTATGACAAACTTCCAGAACTATTCCCATATGCCGATGCAAAATCATGGTTTACATCAAGTGAAGCCGTAGCACATGAAACTGCCTTTCGTAATAGTTCATTGCAAGCTGCATATTTAATTATGGCATGTCGTAGTTTAGGTTTAGATACTGGGCCAATGTCTGGTTTTGATGCGAAACAAGTTAATGAACTATTTTTCACAGGGACAAATCATCATATTAATCTCATCATTAACATTGGCTATGGCGACCCTCAAAAAGTTTATACTCGTCTCCCCCGTTTAAATTTTGAAGAGGCTTGTCGGGTGGAATGAATAAAGTCCACAACACCATCTTCAACCTCAAAAGAGAAATACCTTAGTTCTACACGGCGACTTCAATGTCGCCTTTTTTATTCTGCTGCTTTATACCCCTTAGCTGCTTTATAACCCTTAAATGTATTAAATACTCCAAAAGTAAAATCGATCAAATGATACACAATGAAGCAAGTTAGTTTCTCCTTGGTGCATGATCGCATTATTTTTTATCATTTGATAAAAATTATACCAAACAATAAATATAAAATACTGATAAATATCAAAATATAAAAGTTGGCACGCAGTATGCATTATTAAAAACACATATTAATTCTGAAAATTATATCTTTTATAGCTTTCAGTTCGACTTCCTAAACTCACGATGGGGAATCAAGATGAAGATCGGCATTTTTTGTCCAATTGGAAATAATGGCTGGCTGCTTTCAGAAAATGCACCGCAATATAAACCTACCTTTGAATTAAACAAACAAATTGTACAGCGTGCTGAACACTACGGTTTTGACTTTGCCCTTTCCATGATTAAGTTGCGTGGTTTTGGCGGAAAAACTGAGTTTTGGGACTATAACCTTGAAACATTTACCCTCATGGCAGGTCTCGCTGCTGTCACCAGTAAAATCCAAATTTATGCAACCGCTGCAACATTAGTCATGCCTCCTGCAATTGTGGCACGTATGGCATCGACCATAGATTCGATTTCTAACGGTCGGTTTGGACTAAACGTCGTGACTGGATGGCAAATGCCTGAATATTCCCAAATGGGTATGTGGCCTGGCGATGAATATTTTGCTAAGCGCTATGACTACTTATCTGAATATGTCGAAGTTTTACGTGAACTTTGGGCAACTGGAAAGTCGAACCTAAAAGGTGAGTTCTTCCAGATGAATGATTGTCAGGTCAAACCACAGCCTCAAGCTGATATGAAAATTATCTGTGCAGGACAGTCTGATGCAGGTTTAGCTTTTTCCGCAAAATATGCCGATTACAACTTTGTTTTCGGAAAAGGTTTAAACACACCGACAGCCTATGCCGAAATTAATGATCGCTTAAAAGTTCAAACCGACAAAACTGGACGCAATGTACAGACCTATGTGTTGTTTATGGTAATTGCTGCCGAAACAGATGAAGCTGCAATGCAGAAGTGGCAACACTATAACGATGGTGCAGACATGGAAGCTATTCGTTGGCTACAAGACCAAGGTGCAAAAGATAAAGTGTCTGGCACTGACACCAATATTCGCCACATGGCCTCTAGCGTTTCTCCCGTCAATATCAATATGGGCACCATTGTTGGCTCTTTTAAAAATGTCGCAAAAATGCTCGATGAAATTTCCGATATTGAAGGGACAGAGGGAATTTTGTTGACCTTTGATGACTTTGTACAAGGCGTAGAAGATTTTGGTCAACGCATTCAACCGCTCATGAAATGTCGTGAAAGCATCGTTACCGAACTGACAGAGCAAGCCGAACCAACTGTTTTGGAGAAAAGCGCATGAATGAAATGTCTAATATTGTATGTGCAGAATTCACGGCACAGATTGGTACAGGCAAAGTATTAAAATCCGAACCTGAACATATTCAACTAGCAGCAGAACAAACTGCGCTTGTTGTCATTGATATGCAAAATGCCTACACCTCTTTAGGTGGGTATTTAGATTTAGCAGGTTTTGATGTCTCAAAGACTAAACCTGTAGTCGAAAATATTAAAAAGGCGATCGATGCTGCACATAGTGCAGGGATTCAAGTCATCTATTTTCAAAATGGTTGGGATAAAAACTATGTCGAGGCTGGTGGTTTAGGTTCACCAAATTTTCATAAATCTAATGCCTTAAAAACCATGCGTAAACGGCCCGAGTTACAAGGTCAACTTTTATCTAAAGGCAGTTGGGACTTTGCTTTAATTGATGAGTTACAACCTCTTCCACAAGACATCATTATTGAAAAGCCACGCTACAGCGGTTTCTTTAACACTGCACTCGACAGCATTTTACGTGCTCGAGGTATTCGTAATTTAGTCTTCGTTGGCATTGCAACTAATGTCTGCGTTGAATCCACCTTACGTGATGGTTTCTTTTTGGAATATTTCGGTGTTGCACTTAAAGATGCTTGCTATCAAGCCGGACCTCAAGAGGCTCACGACGCGGCCCTATATAACATTAAAACTTTTTTTGGCTGGGTATCTGACACCAATAGTTTTATTGAAACCTTTAGTTCGGCATCAGCATTGCTACAGCAATCTGCCTAATTCATACATTTAATTTTATCTAATTTCTTTGATTTGGAGCGTCTTATGTCTAAACAAGTTGTTATCCCAGAAGGAACATCGGCACCACTTGCACCCTATGTTCCTGCAACCAAAGCGGACAATATTGTGTATGTCTCAGGCACATTGGCTTTTGATGAAAATAATAATGTGGTCTGTATTGGTGATGCTGCTGGACAAACTCGCCATATTTTAGAAACGATCAAAAAAGTGATTGAAACTGCGGGTGGCATCATGGATGACGTAACTTTCAATTCCATTTTCATTAAAGATTGGGCGGACTATACCGCAGTGAATACGGTATATGCCGAATACTTTCCGGGTGACAAACCTGCTCGCTTTTGTATCCAGTGCGGCTTGGTGAAACCCGATGCTTTAATTGAGATTGCATCGATTGCCCATGTGGGATAAGCGATGTCACAGATAAAAACCCTCAGCATCATAACTGATGTGATGTTTTAGCCTCAATTCATTGTGATGATCATGCATTGAGGTTGGAGAGCAATCATGCAAAAAAGAGAAGAGAAACGGGTTTTAACTCCATCTGTTGTTCAACAGACTCATCCATGTTCCACACACCTAGAAGTAGATCAGCACACTTTTAGACAAGGCATGGCAAATCTTGGAGCAGCAGTGAATGTCATCACGACGGATGGGCCTGCGGGACAAGCAGGTTTCACAGCATCCGCTGTATGCAGCGTAACCGATACACCACCGACACTATTGGTTTGTCTCAACCGCTCAGCATCAGTTTTTAATACTTTTAAACAGAATGAGGTACTTTGCGTCAATACTTTAGCTGCCCATCAAAGTACGCTATCTACAATATTTGGCGGGAAAACGCCAATGCCAGAACGCTTTGCTCAGGGGGAATGGAGCAAGCTAATCACTGGTTCTCCGATTTTGAATGAGGCATTGGTGTCATTTGATTGTGAAATTGTACAAAGCATGAGTATCGGTAGTCATGATGTCTTGTTTTGTGCAGTCAAAGCAATGAAACACCAAAGTGGACTTAATGCACTTATGTACTTCAACCGCAGTTATTGCGAATTACAAACAGCATGCTAATGCAGATAAAAATGAAAAAGAGGATCTGTTATGCGAACAAAAGAATCTTGGTTTCCTAAATTTAAACCGCACGCAGGTAATTTAGAAACTCCCGTACAAATTGATGAATATCTCCCTCCCGGTAAAAGTATTGTTTTGGGGTTACAACATGCTTTTGCTATGTTCGGAGCAACTGTTTTAGCTCCGTTACTCATGGGCTTTGATCCAAACCTCACCATTTTTATTACTGGTATCGGCACCATCTTGTTCTTTTTAATTACAGGTGGGCGTATGCCGAGCTATCTTGGATCAAGCTTCGCTTTTATTGGCGCAGTTGCTGCAGCCACAGGCTATGCAGGCGTTGGATTAAATCCAAATTTAGCTGTGGCCCTTGGTGGCACAATCATTTGTGGTTTGATTTATGCATGCATCGGTTTAATTGTCATGAAAACTGGAACCGCATGGATTGAAAAACTCATGCCACCCGTGGTCACTGGTGCAATTGTCATGATTATTGGTTTAAACCTTGCACCTGTAACAATTAAAAGCGTTTCGACAAATAGCTTTGATACGTGGATGGCTGTAATTACCATTTTATGCATTAGTGCTGTTGCCGTTTTTACAAGAGGTATGATTCGCCGCCTTCTATTACTCATCGGGCTCATCAGTGCTTATTTTATTTATTTTCTACTCACCAATATCTTAGGGTTAGGCAAACCCATCGATTTTAATGCGATCAGTCAAGCTGCATGGTTTGGCCTACCAACTTTTCACTCACCTGTTTTTAATGCCAAAGCTATTTTATTGATTGCACCTGTTGCGCTTATTTTAGTCGCTGAAAACTTAGGACATTTTAAAGCAGTTTCTGCCATGACAGAACGTAATTTATCGCCATATATGGGTCGTGCTTTTTTTGCAGATGGTATCTGTACAAGTTTATCAGCTTCTGTTGGGGGTACAGGTATGACGACTTATGCTGAAAATATTGGAGTAATGGCTGTAACTAAAGTCTATTCAACGACTATTTTTGTGGTTGCGGGACTATTTGCAATTCTACTCGGTCTATCCCCTAAATTTGGAGCAATTATTAGCACCATCCCTGTTGCTTTATTAGGCGGTGCGTCCATTGTTGTCTTTGGCTTAATTACTGTGGCTGGAGCAAAAATTTGGATCGATAACAAAGTTGATTTCACCAAAAATAGTACTTTAATTATTGCAGCAGTCAGTCTCATTATGGGTGCTGGCAATTTAAGTCTACATATTGGGCCATTTGACTTAGGAGGTATTGGAACTGCGACACTTGCAGCAATTGTTCTTAACCTATTACTCAACAGAACAGAAAAATCCCAAAGTCAATCTATTGAAAAATCAGTAGAACCGCTTAATTCTGTCCCACATCTCTAATTCTGGAGAAACTCCTTGATTCAAAGTGTTTCATTTATCGGTTTAGGTGCAATGGGATGGCACATGGCTTCCCATTTAACCCAAGTATGTAGCCAAGTCTATGTTTGGAATCGTACTTTTGCTAAAGCAAAGCAACATGAACAAACCTTTGGTACGCAGGCTGTAGATCTGACACAAGCTCTACAAGCAGATATTATCTTTTCATGCCTACCTACTAGCCAAGATGTAGAAAATTTAATTGCGGATTCTCAACTAAAACAAGGCTGTATTTGGGTAGACTGCACTAGCGGTGTGCCAGAGACTGCAAGGAAACTCAGCCAACAGCTCAAATTAAATAAAGTTGATTATTTAGATGCACCAGTTTCAGGTCAAACGATTGGAGCTGAACGAGGAACATTTACGGTAATGGTTGGAGGCGATGAGTCTGCTTTTAAAAGAGCAAAACCCATCATTCAAGCATTTGCTAATTTAGTTGAATATGTCGGCGGAAGTGGTGCTGCCTTTGCAGTAAAAGCCATCAATAACACATTAATGGCAACACATCTTTGGGCGTTGGCAGAGGGATTAAGTATCCTTAAATCTCAAGGCGTAAATTTACATTCCGCAATGAACTGTATTAACCACTCTAGTGGCAAAAGTAATGTTTCAGAACACATCATGATGCAACGTGTTTTAAATCGCAAATTTGAAAAAACTTTTGCATTAGATTTATTACAAAAGGATATTGGAATTGCACTAAATCTCGTTACTCAAAATAATTTGGAACTTCCATCTTTTAGTCTTATTCAGCAACAGTTTAATCAGATTTCCAAACCAGATGCACAGCAAGTCGATTTTTCAGCCATAGTTAAAATATTGGAACAAAAAAACCAACTAGAGCTATGTTAAGAGTAGGTCGCGTGACCTACTCTTTTTCATAAGAAAGGTAGAGTAACTTTATTGATCTGGGATTTCAGCTTCAACTAATAAGGTAAGTAAAGATAAGGATTCTTGCCATCCTAAGTAGCACGCTTCCACAGGAATAACTTCAGGTATTCCTTCTTGAGTAATATGTACTTCTGTACCTACTAATACCGTTTTTAATGTAATGGTGACCTGCATAGTCCCGGGTAAATTAGGGTCATCAAATTGGTCGTTATAGCGAATTAATTCATTTGGAACTAATTCAACATAGGTTCCACCAAAAGCATGTGTTGAACCTGTCGAAAAATTGGTAAAACTCATTTTGTATGAGCCCCCCACACTTGAATCAAAACTATGGACCTTTGCGGTAAAACCATGAGGTGGTAACCACTTTACTAAAGCATCTGGATCTAAAAATGCACGATAAACACGCTCGGCTGGTGCCTTAAACACTCGATGAAATTTCACTGTACCTGTTGCCATCATTATTCTCCTTATTTTAATTTCCTTTGAATTATCGAAATTATGTTTATTAGCTTAAACCTTAGGATTCATTCGAACGTATATTTTTGGTGTTTTTTTAAACAATAAAGCTATCTTTTATGCAAAATCAAAATACAAAAACTATGGCTGATTTTTTAGTAAAAATGGAGCAAAATAGTCGGCAATCATAAAGAAACATATTGAATTTGAGATTAATCATGAGTCTGCTCGCTTTCTCCTCATATGCTTTAAACGGTGTAGATGCACAAAAGTTTTTACAAGGCCAAGTTACTGTAGATACTGAACGTTTAGCTGAAAATGAAACACGCTATACAGCCATCTGTGATCTTAAAGGTCGTATCCACTTTGGCTTGTGGTTAAAAAAGATTAATGCTGAAAGTTTTGAAATTGTAGTTGCTCAAGATCAAGCAGAAGAGTTTGCCAAACATATTAAAAAATTTGGTGCTTTTTCGAAAATGACTTTGAGTGAACAAGGTCCTGCTTTTCCAAAAATCTCTGGTCATCAGACTGAGTTTTCTGCACTAGAAACTGATATTTCTGAATGGCAAAAACAAGCTATTCTTTCTGGCCAAGCTTGGATTACACAGGCAACAGAACACGAGTTTCAACCTCAAGAATTACGTTTACATCAACGTGAAGGCGTTAATTACGATAAGGGCTGTTACCTAGGTCAGGAAATTGTGGCGCGCCTTTGGTTTAAAGCAAAACCAAAACACTGGTTACATCTAGTGCAAGGTACAGGTGAAGCACCTGCAGCGAAAGCTCAACTTCA
Organism: Acinetobacter sp. KB005; assembly: GCF_049949095.1. Lineage (NCBI taxonomy): Bacteria > Pseudomonadati > Pseudomonadota > Gammaproteobacteria > Moraxellales > Moraxellaceae > Acinetobacter > Acinetobacter sp. KB005. The sequence continues at coordinate 176,975 of NZ_CP188191.1, forward strand.
TAACGATATTGAAGTCGTCAATAGTGTTGCAAATGAGGAAGGTTATCTTGCTTTAGTTGTGGCTAAACCTGCTGCTCTAGAAGAGCTAGGCCTTCAAGTTCTTGATTTACCTGAAGCCTTAAGCGGTGATGTTGCCAGACCACAATAACTCATTATTTGCTTAAGTTGGAAAGCCCACCTATAAACTTGTGGGCTTTTTTATAGATACAAAATACTAATGAATTCATTAAATTAGAACGTCAATTTTTTAAGTTTTATATGCCATCATTAACCCTGTTGAAATTAAAGAGAAAAAAGATGAAGACTAAACTTGCTACACTCATGTTGAGTTTGGCTATTTTCGGTTCTGCTCATGCTGATGTTAAAACACTTGAACAAAATCTTAAGACCAATTATCCAGATTTGCCTGTAAAAGGTGTTTACCAATCTCCTGTACAAGGCATTTATGAAGTGTATACAAGCGGTCGTATTGTTTATACCAATCAAGATGCCAAGTACTTTTTTGTCGGTAATTTAGTCGATATTAAACAACAAAAAAATATGACTGATGAACGAATTGCCGAATTAGGTAAGATTGATGTTAAAAGCTTACCGCTTAATCAAGCGATTAAATACGTAAAAGGAAAAGGCGAACGTACGATCTATATCTTTAGTGATCCTGATTGTCCATATTGCCAGCGCCTAGAACAAAATATGGTTGGGGTTGATAACGTAACGGTATATGTTTTCCTTTACCCTCTCACCAGTTTGCATCCAAACGCTGAAAAAGTTTCAAATCAAATCTGGTGTTCAAAAAATCCAGCAGAAGCTTGGACGAACTATATGCTTAACCGTAAGCTACCTACGACCAGCAAAAACTGTTCAACACCAATCCAGAAAAATATTGCTTTCGGTAATAAATTAAATATTGATGGAACACCCACCCTGTTCTTGCAAGATGGTCAAAGAATTTCTGGTGTACCAAATGATGCCAAGCAAATTGAAGCATTACTCCAGACAGCAAAATAACAGTATCACCCACTCCGTTTTATTAACGTGAGTGGGTATTTTTTCTCCACAATTTGCCCAAAGTGCAGTGCTTCATATACAAATCGGCTGTTTACTTTCAGCGTTCAAGATTTATGATGAGAACTTGAAACTATTTAATGCATCAATGGAATGATGTAGCTACGAAGTAAAAGGTTAAAAAGAAATGAAGAAATTACTAATCGCAAGCCTAATCACTCTTTCAAGTGCATCAATTTTCGCAGCAGATAACACTACGACGGTTGCTAAAACAGATGCTTTTAAACAAGCTGAACAACTCTATGCAGCAAAAAATTACCCAGCTGCATTTCAGGAAATGCAACGCCTAGCTCAAACAGGTAATGCCCAAGCCATCTATAACTTAGGTTACATGACCCAAACTGGGCAAGGCACAGCAAAAGATTCTTCTAAAGCCCTTAAGTATTATGAAGATGCATCTAATAAAGGCTACGCACAAGCGAGTTACACACTCGCTCAAATCTATGAGACAGGCGAACTAGGCGTTGCCAAAGATAGTAATAAATTCAGTCAATATATTCAAAAAGCATCGGCTCAAGGTTCTGATGATGCGACTGTAAAAATTGCTACGATTTTATTTGCTCAGAAAAAACCGCAATCACATCAAATCGCTCTGCAAAAGTTAGCGCCTTTAATTAGAAAGGGCAACTACCCAGCGATTCAGGTCAAAGCGCTTTATGATATTAGCCAAGGTGTGGAAAATAAAAACCCACTCATGAAACGTCAAGGTATTGAGTCTTTACAATCAATTGCACAAAAAGGTTATGCACCAGCTTCTATGGCTTTAGCGACCATGATGGCCAATGGCAATATCATTCCACAAAATTTGCCACAGGCTAAAAAGATTTTTACTGAGTTAGCTAACCAAAATGTTCCCAATGCTAGAGAGTCTTTAGCTTCGGTTGATAAAATTATTGCAGAAAAAAGTAAACAACCAGCCACTGCTCCAGCACAACCAGCCCCGAAAAAATAGTGAATGACTTAAGCCCCGCAAGGGGCTTTTTAATTTACCACCACAAAGCGATAAGTCCACTCACCCCAAGAAAACCAACAACTGTACTAATCATTAAAGGTGTTAAGGCCTTTTCATTTAAACCGTATGCTTGTCCAAAAATTCCAAAAGCAATTGGCATCGGTAAAGCAGCAATTAATGTTCCAGCGTAAAGCATTTCACGGCTTACATCTGGGGTGATTAAAAAGAGTGCAAAAATAACAGATGGCATCAGGATAACTTTAAATGTCGCCAACAAAACACTTTGCATGTTTACTGTTGTAATTCCAATTCCAACTAAGCTTCCCCCAATTGCAAACAAAGCCAAAGGTGATGCCGTGCGCCCAAGTAGCTCCAAAGACTGATCAAGAGTAGTAGGAAGGTTAACATCTAAAAGAATGCATCCCATCCCAACCAAAATAGCGATAATCACTGGATTCTTGAGTAAATTCAAAAAGGTTTGTTTTAAAAGCGGTAAAAGATTCTGTTGTTGATGTAAGCCGGCTTCGGCCAAAATCAGCATGAGTGCCACAATCAATAAATTTTCAATGATTAAGGTTAAAGAAATATAAATCGCAGCGTGATTGCCAATCAACATAGTCAAAATAGCAGTTCCCATGAACCCAGTATTGGACATCGAAGCTCCCATCGCAATTACGGCGCTATGGGTTAAACTATTTTTAAAATATTTTCGATAAAGAATAAAAGCTAAGAAAAATAAAATTAAAGACCCACCACCATAAGCAAGAAAATAAGCAGGATGCCAAATGTCTTGTAAGTTTTTATTTACTAAAGAATGAATTAAAAAAGCTGGTAAAGAAATTTTAATCACAAATGCACTAAGTGCCCGGATCTGTTCAGGCGTTACCAATTTGATGAGAACACAAACATAGCCCATCAATAGCAATATCAAGATAGGCAAAATAACCTGAAAAACCACCGAACCACCTCACTCATCTAAAGAAAAACGGGCAAAGATGACTTTGCCCGATACAGTTAAAAAGAATTAAAAAGCTGTTTTACCCCGTGAGGTTGGCAACGTAAATATTGAGGTGCTATTTTAACTTCCGCGCCTAAAGCTGCTGCTGCATGCCAAGGCCATCTTGGGTCATATAACATGGCACGAGCAAGACCAATTGCATCGGCCTGATGCGAAGTAAGGATACTTTCTGCTTGTTCAGGTTCTGTAATCAGCCCTACAGCAATGACTGGAATAGACACATGTTTTTTCACTTGCTCAGCAAATGGAACCTGATAACCAGCGCCAATCTTAATAGATTGATGTTCGTGTAAACCACCACTAGACACATGCACATAGGCTGCGCCCAACTGTTCTAAAGCTTTTGATAAACCAACTGTAGATTCGATATCCCAGTGTTCTACACCGTCCAACCAGTCGGTCGCAGACAATCTAACTCCCACTGGGTAACCAGCAGGAACAGCGAGTTTAATCGCCTGAAGAACCTCAAGTGTCATGCGCATACGGTTTTCTAAAGAACCACCATATTCATCTGTACGCTGGTTCGCAATTGGCGATAAGAATTGATGTAATAAGTAACCATGCGCAGCGTGAACTTCGATTAACTCAAAGCCAGCTTCTACGGCACGTTTTGCTGCTGCTGCAAAGTCTTGTTGAACTTGTTTAATTTCATCAATGGTTAAAGCATGCGGTGCAGCATCATGAACGGAAAAGGTACTTTCACTTGGGGCAACAGTTTGCCAACCATGTGGCTGATCTTTTGCAATTTGCCCCTTCCCTAACCATGGTTTTTCAGTAGAAGCCTTACGACCTGCATGCGCTAACTGAATTCCAAATGGCATGGGTGAAAGTGTTCTAACCTTCCCCAATAACGTTTTGATTTGGTCACGTTGCTGATTATTCCAAAGTCCAAGGTCAGCATAACTAATACGCCCCTCAGCTTGTACAGCAGTCGCCTCTACTATACAAAGCCCTGCACCAGATAATGCATAATTTGCCCATTGCTGTTCGTGCCAATAGGTCACTTCACCGTCATCTGTTGCCGAATATTGGCACATTGGGGCAATTACAATTCTATTGACCAGTTGTAGTGAATCAAAGTTAACCGTTTCAAATAATTTTGCCATTTTTAATTCCTAGAATTGCTTAATTACACGTAAACCTGCGCTCCAGTTACGTCCATCCGCTGGCTCAAAGTAGCGGTCATTACCGTCATTTACGATCACTGAACCTGCATAGTTTTTATCAAACAGGTTATCTACACGGGCAAAGCTATTCACTTTCCAGTAGCCCATTACCCATGCATAACCTACATTAGCTGAGGTTACACTGTAGCTTGGCGCTGCGTCACTGTTGGTATCATTCACGTATACTTTATCCATATACTGTACATCTATACCACCATATAGACCGTGTGATGGCTGCCAAGCTAAAGAAGCATAAGCTTGGTTTTTAGCAATTCCAGGAATGGCATTCCCTGATGGAATTTGAGCAACACTTCCTGAGGCTGGAATATTCGCATCAAAGGTTGCATCTAAATATGTATAGCTTGCAGTCGCTGTTAAATCTCGCCACAACTTTTTATTCCATGCAAACTCTACGCCTTCACGTAAGGTTTTATCGGCATTACGGAACGTTGATCGGCCATTTGAGTTACCCGCAGAAACAATGTCATCTTTGGTTTTAGTTTGGAAAACTGCCAAAGTAAAATCACCCAAATGATTTTGTGACTTTAAGCCTGTTTCATAGGTATCACTTGTTGATGCTGTTAAATCAAAATTAAAACCACTTTCTCCATCTCGATGGTATGCCATTTCAGTAAAAGTTGGTGTTTCAAAGCCTTTGGCATAACTCACATAGGCCATAAGTTCAGGTAAAATTTGCCAGCTTAACGCAGCAGAAGGCAAAACTTTATTGTAATCAGTCTTACCACTATCATCACCGTTCACAGTCCCGTACTGATCAGGCCCTGAAGTGAAATGATCTTTTGATTTGTAATGCACATTGCTATAACGCACACCTGTATCTAAACGCCATGTGGGCAAAAACTGCCATGAAGCTTGTAAATAGGGGTCAATATTCCACAAAGTATTGTCTTCATCACGGCGTAAATTACCTTTAACACCATAAACATTATTTACATTAAAATTTTCAAAACCTTTGCGGTCCTCATCCATCATATCAAGTGCAATACCTACACTAATCGTCGTATTCGGCAATAGTTCTTTACCAGTCCAACGGAAGTCAGCACCATAATAGTTACGCTCAAAATCAATTACCCCACCAGCATGTGTAGGACTTTTTTGACCTGAGTAAATAGGTTTACCATCTTTTAGCGTTACTTCACCTTTTGGAATCGATTGATATTGTGTCACCTGACGATTGCCTAAATATGCCATCGCATAGAGTTCATTTTTATCATTAATCGGCTTAGACCACGTCACGCCAGTTTGAGTTTGTTCAATATCTTTACGGACATTAAATTGCTTTAAAAATGGAACTTGTTGCTTTGGGTTCGCATTCCACTGGTCATGCGTTAAACCCTGTGGATCATCTGCATGGATTTTGACATAGTTGGTCACCCAGTTAATTTTGCTGCCATCATCAAGATTCCAACTGAGTTTTGCATTGTTTAATACTTTCTCTGCACCGCTATGTTCTCGGTAACCATCGGTATCGAAATATGATGAACTAATAACATAACTTGGTTCATTCGCACCCTTTGCCCCACCTTGTAGCACAAGCCCAGCTCGACTTTTATCATGACTTCCGCCCGAATAACTCAGCTCAATCGAGTCTTTACCCTGCCCTTCTTTAGTAGACGTTAAAATCGTCCCACCAGATGAGTTTCCGTAAAGTGAAGAGAAAGGTCCTGTTAGAACTTCAACATGGTCCAGACTACTTAAATCGATATTAGAGGTTTGACCTTGTCCATCTGGCATCGTTGCTGGAATCCCATCAACATACAGGCGAATACCTCGAACACCAAAAGTTGAACGTGCACCAAAACCACGCATGGAGAGCTGTAAATCTTGTGCATAATTTTCACGATTACGAATCTGTAAGCTCGGTATGCCTTTTACAACTTCAGTTAAATTTACTTGTGAAGAATTATCAACTTGAGGTGCATCAATTCTAAAAACCGAAGCAGGTGTTTGCAAATAGGTTGTATCGGTACGCGTTGCTTCCACATGTAAAATTGGCAATACCGTAATGTCTTGAGCTAAGTCATCTGCCCAAACGAGTGGGCTAGAAATACAGCCCATACTCATCAAAATACAGTAATGAAGTCGGTCTAAGCGTAATAAGGACATGCTTATTTCCTTTATTTATATTGTAGTTATGATAACAAAAAGCAGTGTCTTGTCTGGATATTGAATTCGCTCTGCATTGTTTTAAATCTGGAACACACTTAATCACTATCAGAGAATTTACTACCTACTTTAATTAACGACTTAAAGAGGGATGATCTTTCCAGCAATATCGTTCAGGCCAATCTTTTGCCTCTTCGGCATAGTCAATTCCTATACGTGGTGTCATCACCACTTCAGGCTGCGTTGATGCTGCTTCAATCCATAGCCCAGATTCTTCACCTAAAGTTTGACCTTTTAAACTTCGATCAATTCCTAAATATCGTGTGAGTTTGCCCGGTCCAGCTAAAAGCTTATATTCTTTTTTGGTTGAAGCACCATTCAAAAATGCAGAACGAATCATTACCCCTTCAGGGATGCCTTCTGTCTGGGTAATGAGATTGAGCATTTCATACATGCCATAAATTAAATAGACATAAATCGTGCCACCTGAACCATACATCACATCTGTTCGAGATGTACGTTTATCATTGTAGCTATGGCAAGCTTTATCTCGAATTCCTAAATAAGCTTCGGTTTCGGTAATCGTACATTGAATGACGTGTCCATCAGCTTGTCGCTTACATAACACGCATCCGATTAAATCATGAGCAACCTGTGAAGTTTCACGTTGAAACCAGCTTAATGGTAAAATATCTGACATAGTAATCTCTGAAATATTACATACCACACGATATACTTGATTATTCCAGTATATCTGTTAATTCTGCGAGTTGGCGATGCCTGAGTTACCCGAAGTCGAAACAACTAAAACCAGTTTATTTCCCTTATTGAATCAAAAAGTTCAAAGTGTAGAAGTACGTAACCCGAGCTTACGCTGGGCAATACCAGATGATGTTCAAAAACTTGTTGGGCAACGTCTTATTGGATTAAATCGACGCTCAAAATATATCTTGGCAAACTTTGAACAAGATCAAATGCTTTGGCATTTAGGAATGTCAGGCAGCTTCCGCTTGTGTCAGCCAAATGATGAGCTGAGAAAACACGATCACTTCATCATTCGCTTTGAGGAACATGAGTTACGTTATCATGACCCACGTCGCTTTGGCTGCATTCTCTGGCTAAACTCTGAAACACAAGGGAAATTAATTGATACTTTAGGACCTGAACCTTTAAGTACTGACTTTAATGCAGAATATTTAGCTTCAAAACTTAAAAATAAATCTGTCGGCACAAAAATTGCAGTTATGGATAATCATGTTGTGGTTGGTGTTGGCAATATTTATGCAACTGAAAGTTTATTTAATGTCGGGATCCATCCCGCACAACCAGCTGCGGACCTAAGCCTTGAACAAATCGAGAAACTGGTGATCGAAATCAAACGGATTTTAAAGTCTGCTATTGATTTGGGCGGTTCGACCTTACGTGATTACAGCAATGCCATGGGTGAAAATGGTTATTTCCAACAGACCCTTTTGGCATATGGACGTGCCGGACAGATGTGTGTTAACTGTGAAACCACATTAGAAAACTTGAAACTTGGACAACGTGCAAGTGTATTTTGCCCAGAGTGCCAACCCCTCAAAAAGCCCAATAAGCTCTAATTTTCAGAGGAAGTCATAATGCAAACAGCAATCGTCCGACATATTCTGGTCAAAGATAAAGACTTAGCTGAACAGTTAAAAAAGAAGCTACAAAGTGGCGCTGACTTTGCCAAACTTGCTAAGCAATATTCAACTTGTAATTCAGCAAAACGCGGTGGTGAATTAGGCGAAGTCAAAAAAGGACAGCTGGTACCAGTGATTGATAAAGTGGTATTTACAGCCGCTGAGCGTGTACTACAAGGACCAATAAAAAGCCAATTTGGTTATCATCTTTTAGAAGTTAAATTCAGAATGAGTAGCTTACGTTGATTCCATTATTTTAATTGTGGTTTTCAGAAGCTTGAGCCTGTGCATTCAGTTGATATGTCCAAGCTTTGATCTGTTCACCCGACTCAAGCTTCACATCAGCTATGACACGTTGATATTGAAAACCTTCAAAATCATCAAGCATTTGCCAGTTTCCTGCCAGTTTTTCTGTGCTAAACAGATAACCCTCTACCCAATCGGCTTTTGCGTCTAAAACAATTGCTTTTAAGCCTTTATCGGGTCCCCAATCTAAAATATGAATCACACCACGCACAGTGGCTTTTGTCCAGTTACCGCCAATCTGCTCTAAAATATGAGCATTTGCTTTATTTGGGCATAAGGTTCCATACACAAAAAGCTGATTCATTTATTTATACCCCTTTTACAATATGTGTAATTGAACTGATTGGTAACCTTTCAATTTTATCAATATCTTTAGCCCAACATAAAATACTTAGTAATAAAAAACGGCACCTTTAGTACCGTTTTTTATTACTTTAGAAGATTGTTAAGCTTGCTTTTTCAACTCATCACGAATTTCACGCAATAATTGAATATCTTCAGGAGTTGCAGCCGGTGCTTCTGGCTCTTCTTTATTACGGCGAAGTTTATTTAATAATTTCACCATTAAGAACACAACCCAAGCCAAAATAATAAAGTTAATTAAAATGGTGAGGAAATTACCATAGGTTAAAACATTGATACCTGCTTTTTGCAAAGCATCTAAAGATTGCAGATTGGTAGGGTTTGCTCCTAGAACAATGAATTTCTGCGAAAAATCAACACCACCACCCGTAATTACACTGATTAGCGGCATGATAATATCTTTTACTAAAGAGTCTACGATTTTGCCAAAAGCACCACCAATAATCACACCAATGGCTAAATCCATCATATTGCCTTTCACGGCAAATTCTTTAAATTCTTGAATAATACTCATCTAAACATCTCCAGATGTCGGGGGTTAAAACACGTTATATTTTTCTTTTCATTGGCATCTTATCCATTTAGATAGTAATCGCCATGATATTGATAATTTAATATTTTTATCAAAAAAAGAAAGTTATTTCACACTTTAACAACATATTAACTGATAAGAAAAATATGATTTTAAGCTTAGTTTAATTTCAAATATAACGATTAAAAAAACCGCTAAATTAATTTAGCGGTTTTTTCTTTTTCACTTAAGAAAAATTATTTATCACGGTTACGTTTACGTTCGTTTTCAGTCAAATAACGCTTACGGATACGAATTGACTTTGGAGTAACTTCAACTAATTCATCATCTTCAATGAATTCAAGCGCTTGTTCAAGCGTGTATTCCATTGCAGGTGTTAAAGTTAATGCTTCATCAGTACCAGATGCACGAACGTTAGTTAACTGTTTCGCTTTAGTTGGGTTAACAACCATATCATCTGAACGAGAGTTAATACCGATGATCATGCCTTCATATACTTCTAACTGTGGCTTCGCGAATAAACGACCACGGTCTTGAAGTGTAAATAATGCATAGCCCAAGCAAGTACCTTGAACCATTGAAATCAATACACCATTTTGACGTTTCGCAACAGTACCCGCTTTTGCTGGACCATAATGCGAGAAGCTTGATGTCATGATCCCTGTACCAGAAGTCATGGTCAAGAATTCAGAACGGAAACCGATCAAACCACGTGAAGGCACAGTTGCTTCGATACGGATACGGCCTTTACCGTCAACTTCCATATTGGTCATTTCACCTTTACGGAAGCCCATTTGTTCCATAACAGAACCTTGGTGCTGTTCTTCAACGTCAAAAGTTACGTTTTCGTAAGGCTCTTGTTTTTCACCGTCGATTTCTTTCATGATTACTTGTGGACGTGACACGCCCATTTCGAAACCTTCACGACGCATGTTTTCAATTAGAACTGAAAGATGAAGTTCACCACGACCAGATACTTTGAAACGGTCTGGACTGTCAGTATCTTCAACACGTAAAGCTACGTTATGGATTAATTCGCGATCTAGACGTTCACGGATATTACGTGAAGTTACGAACTTACCTTCTTTACCAGCAAACGGAGAGTTGTTTACTTGGAATGTCATAGATACTGTAGGTTCATCTACAGATAAAGCTGGTAATGCTTCAACATTTTTCGGATCACAGATTGTGTCAGAAATGTTAAGCGCATCAATACCAGTAATACATACGATATCACCAGCAGATGCTGAATCAACATCAATACGCTCTAAACCATGGTAACCCATGATTTTTAAGATACGGCCGTTACGTGTATTGCCTTCTTTGTCAATTACAGTAACAGGAGTATTTAATTTTACTGAACCACGTTGAATACGACCAACACCGATAACACCTACGAAGCTGTTATAGTCAAGTGAAGAAATCTGCATTTGGAATGGACCGTCAGCATCAACTGCTGGTGGTTCAACGATGTCTACAATCGTTTCAAACAACGGCGTCATGTCTTCTGCAAGTTCTTCAGGTGCAGGACCTGCAACACCACGTAAACCTGATGCATAAACGATTGGGAAATCCAATTGTTCATCAGTTGCACCAAGGTTATCAAATAAATCAAATACTTGATCGATAACCCAGTCTGGACGCGCACTTGGCTTGTCAACTTTGTTAATAATAACGATTGGTTTTAAACCACGAGCAAACGCTTTTTGAGTTACAAAGCGAGTTTGTGGCATTGGACCTTCTTGAGCATCAACAAGTAGTAATACGCAGTCAACCATCGACAATACACGTTCTACTTCACCACCGAAGTCGGCGTGTCCCGGGGTGTCGACGATGTTGATACGATAAGTTGTATCAGTACGTTTATCTAACCAAGTAATAGAAGTGTTCTTTGCAAGAATGGTAATACCACGCTCACTTTCAAGCGCGTTCGAGTCCATGACACGCTCAATCTCGCCTGCTCGGTCACCGAGAGCACCTGATTGCTGAAGAAGTTTATCGACAAGTGTGGTTTTCCCGTGGTCGACGTGCGCAATAATTGCGATATTACGGAGATTTTTGATATCTGACATGAAAATTCGAAACGCCTGAAATTTGAGGGCAAATTATACAGAAAAACACTACTCTTGAGTAGTGACAGTTTATTGACATTGACAAAAAAAATTTCTAATAGCCTGTATTTCGTTTTGTAAAGATAGTTATCTCGATTAGAATAGCGCCAATTTGCGAAATTGCGGCGTACCTACACCCATGTCGAGTCAACATTCCCAAGACCATTTAGACCTTGTTTATGGCTTAAATGATCGGCCAAAACCGTTGATAGCTTTTTTAGCAGCTTTTCAACATTTGCTTGCGATTATTGTACCAATTGTTACGCCTGGCCTTTTAATTTGTTTAGCTTTAGGTGTTTCACGCACTGAAACTAACATGATTTTATCGATGTCTTTGGTGATTTCAGGCATTGCTACATTTTTACAATGTAAAAAAGTTGGTCCATTTGGTGCTGGTCTTCTTATTGTTCAAGGCACGAGCTTTAACTTTATTGGTCCTATTATTGGGATTGGTAGTGCAATGGTTGCCGCAGGCACACCTGTAAACCAAGTCATGGCTGCAATATTTGGTGTGGTCATTACAGGTTCCTTCATTGAAATGGGTGTTTCGCAAATTCTTCCATGGGTAAAAAGACTAATTACTCCTTTAGTGACTGGTATTGTTGTTCTATTAATTGGCCTAACACTTATTAAAGAAGGCTTGATTAGTATGGGTGGTGGCTACCAAGCCATGCAAGATCATACTTTTGCAAGTGCAGACAACCTTATTATGTCATGTACCGTACTTGCCATTATTGTTGTTCTAAATCGTATTCGAGTGGTTTGGATTAAAAGCTCAGCTATTTTAATCGCTTTAGTGAGTGGTTACATTCTTGCTGGATTTATGGGACATCTAGATTTCTCTGGTATTAAAGATGCGCCACTCGTACAAATTCCAACACCAATGCACTTTGGTTTGAGCTTCTCTTGGGGATTGTTCATTCCAATGGCATTCATTTACTTGGTGACCTCTTTAGAAGCAATTGGTGATGTGACAGCAACTAGTAAACTTTCCAACCAACCTGTTAATGGTCCAGTATGGATGCAACGTATTAAAGGTGGCGTGTTAGTTAATGGGGCAAACTCTTTATTGGCAGGATTATTTAACACTTTCCCTAGTTCTGTTTTCGCTCAAAATAATGGTGTAATTCAACTCACTGGGGTTGCTAGCCGCTATGTAGGTATCTGGATTGCCATTTTACTGGTTTTATTAGGTCTATTTCCTGCGGTAGCTGGTGTGATACAAGCAGTTCCTCAAGCAGTTTTAGGTGGCGCTGTTATGGTAATGTTCGGTGCAGTGGCTGCATCAGGTATTAATATTCTTTCTTCAGTTCACCTTGATCGCCGAGCTTTATTAATTATTGCCATCTCACTTGCATTAGGTTTAGGTGTTGCTCAAGTTCCTCAAATTTTAGAGCATCTTCCAGAATTATTTAAAAATATTTTTAGCTCGGGCGTGGCAACAGGTGGTATAGCGGCATTAATTCTAAATGTTGTGCTTCCTGAAACTCATAAATAACTAACTTTTAATTTTGATTACTGCCCAGCTCCCACTGGGCATTCTTCTTCATGAGAGATGTACATGGATCCTAGAAGTGAAGTGGTATTAAGACAGCAAGACTATTTAAAAGGTAGAATCTTGTTAATTAATGCACCGAATGATGCCTTAGTCAGTCAATTACCCGCTGGGACTGATGCGTCAGTCTGGACATGGAACCATGCCGACTATCAGGGATTTATTAATAGTGGAACAGAAGCACACTTCTCAGTTGAGTTTCCATCACAAGAATTCGACCAAGCAATCATTTTTGTTCCAAAATCTAAAGAGCTCTTGAATTACATATTGCATGTAGTGATGAGTCATCTTAAAACCAATCAAGCTGTTTTTTTAGTCGGTGAAAAAAAGGGTGGCGTAGAAAGAGCCGCTAAACAATTACAAAACTTCGGCAAAGTACTCAAACTTGATAGTGCCCGCCACTGTCAATTGTGGCACTTAAAGATTGAGAAAACAGAACAGATTAAACCTCTGGAAAAATGGCTTAAAACTTATACTGTTCAGGTGAATGAACAAGAGCTTACGATTTGCGCCCTACCCGGTGTCTTTAGCCAAAATCATCTAGATGTCGGAACTGCTGTTTTACTCCCTTATCTTAATCAGGTGAAATCAGGTAGAATTGCCGACTTCGGGTGTGGTGCTGGAATTATCAGTTGCTATTTGGCAAAAATAAATTCAAGTAATATTATTCATGCCCTAGATATTGATGCTTTCGCTTTACGGTCAACGGAAATGACTTTTAGTCGAAATGGAATAGGTTCAGACCAGTTGAGATTGCAGCCTGTTATAGGTATTGCAGACGCCCCAACAGAACTCGATGCCATTGTCAGTAATCCTCCTTTTCATCAAGGTATTCATACCAACTATGATGCAAGTGAAGGACTCTGCCAGAACGCTAAAAAACATTTAAAGGCATCAGGTGAGCTATGGATTGTAGCAAACCGTTTTTTAAACTATCCGATCTTAATTGAGAAGCACTTTGGTCAGTGCCAGACTAAAACTGACCTTCAAGGCTTTAAGGTGTTATATGCCTGTGCATAACAAACTATGTAAGGAATCTCCATGAGCGAAACACATGCTCCTGAAAAACTCCAGCGTAAGCTCGGGGCTCGTCATCTGAATATGATCGCCATTGGTGGTTCCATTGGTACAGGCCTCTTCCTTGCTTCTGGATCAACCATTGCAAATGCTGGCCCAGGTGGAGCACTACTCGCCTACTCTCTCATTGGCATTATGATTTACTTCTTAATGACCAGTTTAGGTGAGCTTGCAACCCACAATCCGACTTCTGGTGCTTTTTTTACATATGGCAGTCGTTATGTCGAAGAAGGCTTTGGTTTCGCTTTAGGTTGGAACTACTGGTATAACTGGGCGATTACGGTTGCATTCGAACTTGTTGCAGTTCAGTTTATTATGAAATTCTGGTTCCCTGATATACCAGGCTTCTATTGGAGTGCCCTGTTCCTTATCGTTATCTTTATGATTAATGCCATGACAGTAAAGGGATTCGGCGAAAGCGAATTCTGGTTCTCAATGGTAAAAGTGATCGCCATCGTTGCCTTTATTATCATTGGTTTAGCCATGATCATTAAGATTATGCTGACTCCAGGTGTCGCAGCTTTTGGAAACTGGACCTATAAAGAAGCACCTTTTGTAGGTGGTTTACAGGCCATGATTGGTGTTGCAATGATTGCCGGATTCTCTTTCCAAGGAACTGAGATGGTTGGCGTTGCCGCTGGCGAATCAAAAGATCCGAAGAAAACGATTCCACTTGCAATCAAACAGATTTTCTGGCGAATCTTACTGTTTTATATCCTATGTATTTTCATTATCGGCACTCTCATTGCCTATGATGATCCAAATTTGTTGCAAGCTGCTACCACTGAAAATATTGCGCTTTCTCCATTTACCTTACTCTATGAAAGAGTTGGCTTTGCTTTCGCGGCTGGTTTGATGAATGCTGTCATTCTTACCGCTATTTTGTCAGCAGGTAACTCGGGCATGTATTCTTCAACTCGCATGTTGTTTAAAATGGCTCAGGAAGGCCGTGCGCCAAGGTGGTTTGCAAAACTTGATGGTCGTGGCGTTCCAATGAATGCACTATATGCCACAACAATTATCGCCGCTTTTTGTTTCTTGACGACTTTTATTGGTGAAAAGCAAGTATTTAACTGGCTACTCAATATGTCAGGTATGTGTGGCTTTATTGTTTGGCTAGGAATTGCTATTTCGCACTATCGTTTCCGCAAAGGTTATATTGCTCAAGGCTATAAATTAGAAGATTTAGCATACCGTGCCAAATTTTTCCCATTTGCCCCTTGGTTTGCATTTATCCTATGTTCAATTATTATTTTGGGACAAAACTATCAGGCCATTTTAGGTGGAAAAATTGACTGGTTAGGCCTACTTTCAACCTATATTAGCTTGCCATTGTTCTTAATTATCTGGTTAGGCTATAAGTGGAAAAATAAAACCAAACTGATCCCTTATGATCAAATGAACGTCAAACCTGAACAAGATTAAAATTGGTTTCAATAGACAATTAAAAGTAAATCAAAGATCAAAAGCTTGATCTTTGATTTAAAAAGCGTAAAATGCCGTTCAGATTTTCAACGGCACTTTTAAATAAGGAGGACATCATGCCAACAGTACAAGGTAAAACAGACTAAATAATTTGGCACGATGTCAGCTCACGGACAAGTGTACAAATTCACTTCACTTGTCCGAATGCTCAAATTTAAAACCTAGCATTCGCTAGGTTTTTTTATGCCTGCTCGGACAAAAATAAGAGAAAAAGTATGGGCATACAAAAAATATTAAATGAGGAGGCACTGTATGGTGTCCCCGTTAAAATTTTCACTCAAGATATAGATAGTGAAAGTATCGAACAACTCAAGAAAATGGCTCAACTGCAATTTATATACTCACATATTGCTGTTATGCCAGATGTTCACGTCGGAAAAGGTGCGACTGTAGGAAGTGTTATTCCGACTAAACATGCCATTATTCCTGCTGCTGTAGGAGTAGATATTGGCTGTGGGATGAATGCAATTCGTTTAAGTCTAAAGGCTTCTCAATTGCCAGATAGTTTAAGTCGTTTACGAGATGCAATCGAACGTAAAGTACCAGTCGGATTTGCTTTACATAAACAGGTCAAGGCAAAAGCTTCAAGCATTATTCCACTTGAGAAAAGCTTAGAGCCGATTATCAAAAAGCATCCTGGTCTTGTCCGGATGCTTCGACAATTTGATGCGACATGGCAAAAACAATTGGGCACTTTAGGTGGCGGCAACCACTTTATCGAGCTCTGTATTGATGAAAATCAAGACGTATGGATCATGCTGCATTCGGGTAGCAGAGGGCTTGGTAACGTTATTGGCACTTATTTTATTGAGTTAGCCAAGAAAGAGGCTCAGCATCGTTTTGGTCATGTACCTGATAAAGATTTGAGTTATTTTGCCGAAGGCTCAAAAAGTTTCGATGATTATGTGGAAGCTGTAGAATGGGCTCAAGAATATGCCTTTGAAAATCGCAAAGAAATGATGCGATTAATATTAGAAGCAATTCGCCCTCTTCTACCCTCTTTTCAAATGACAAAAGAAGCAATTAATTGTCACCATAACTATGTAAGCCGTGAAACACATTTTGGTGAAAATTTATTGATTACCCGAAAAGGCGCAATTCGTGCTGGTTTAGATGAATTAGGCATTATCCCAGGTTCAATGGGGGCAAGATCTTATATCGTCAGAGGTAAAGCAAACCCTGAGTCATTTTGTTCTTGTTCTCATGGTGCAGGTCGTAAGATGAGTCGAAGCAAGGCAAAAAACCTTTTTAACCAGCAAGATCTTATTGAACAAACCAAAGGTATTGAGTGCCGTAAAGACAGTGGCGTTGTCGACGAAATCCCAAGTGCTTATAAGGATATTGATGAAGTCATGGCAAATCAAGCTGACCTCATTGAAGTTGTCCACACACTTAAACAAGTTTTATGTATTAAAGGTTAAAACATGAAAATTAAAGAAATGTCAAAGATCAAAGTCCGTAATCAAGTAGCTCTTTCCCCTTTACTTCACAAAGGCGGAATGCATGAAACGGAAAAGCCTCGTGCCCAACATCGCAGAGATAGACAAGATACTAAACAGCAATTAAGAAAAGGCGATTGGTAAATAATTTAGACCAAGATCGAAAGAAATTATTATTAAGGAGACGTAGAAATGACTAAATATTTTAAAAATCGCAATAAAAAAAGCGACTCTAACGAGTCGCTTTTTTACTGTTCAAAAACTCAAATTATTGAGCTTGTTGACCAGGTTGAACAACTACAGTACGGCTACCAGTGATTGTCGCGAATACACGACGGTTCATAGCACGGCCTTCTTTAGTTTTGTTGTCAGCAATCGGTTGATCCCAAGCGAAACCTTGAGTAGACAAACGAGATGCATCAACGTTGTATTCGTTTACAAGAGCTGATTTAACAGAGTTAGCACGAGCTAAAGATAAACGTTCGTTCAACTTACGTGGACCAGTGTTATCTGTGTGACCTTCGATACGTGCAGTAGCGTTAGGGTATTCAGTTAACTTCTCAGCAACTTTAGCGATTTCTGGCTTGTATTGGTCTTTGATATTTGATTTGTTAGTATCAAAGAACACACGAAGTTCCATGTTAAGGTCTTCAGTTAACTCTTGTGGTTGTGGAGCAACTGGAGTTGGTTCAACTGGAGCAACTTCTACTACAGGAGCAGCAGGCTTCAAGTGACCACCAAGAACTACGTTCAAACCAGCAAGAGCTGTATAGTTCCAGAATTTTTCGTCAAAGTTATAAGTACCACGAGCTTCTGTACGAAGAGATAAAGCATCGTTTAAGCGCCAGAAAGCACCAAAACCAGCATTACCTAAAGTACCTTCTTCATCATTGTGGTAAGAAAGATCAGGAATCTCGTATTTGTAGTGACCAGCACCTAACAATACGTATGGCTTGATTTTGCTGTCATAGTTTTTAGTGATTAAATCAGAAGTAACATAGAAGTTACCGTTGATTTGTTTTTGTTTGTATTCAGCGCCAGCAGCAAGACCGTCTACATCACCTTTAACTTGGTTATATTCAGCTTCAAAACCTAACCATGGTGTTAACTCAATACCAAGAGCTGCACCAACGAATAAATCGTCTTGTAGTTCAGGTCCGTTAGTTAACTCGCCATCTTTACCGCCATTGTTGTGTTGAGTGTCTTGGAAAGTGTAACCAAGCAATAATGGGGTAACAGTTACGCCAGCATTAGCAGCAGCTAATGGAGCAGCGACAAGCATAGCAAGTGCAATACGACTCAATTTCATGGATATCCTCCAGAGATAACAATTGTTGTTCAAGCTCAGCCTAAATTTATTGGCCCCTGAGATATTTTTACCCCAGTATTATTTTTAAGCTATTCACATTTGAATCATACAAACACTTGATAGACTTTCCAAGTGCTTGATAATTTTAATCAAGTAAATTATTGACAAAATTACTTACAATTTCCGTTGTAATTCGGTAATTTTTTACTCAACTAGCAAATATGAACAACTTCTTTCTTTCGCTTAGGGTGATTTTACCAGTATTCTAGCGTCCTGATAACCTTTATTTAATTTTGTGTTTCCTCATTATAAAAAACTATATAAATCATTGATAGAACGCATAAAATCAAAATATTCTTTTATATATTAAGGAATTTTAATGTTTAAATCTCCTGGTTTCACATTGATGGAACTCACTATAACGCTCGCAATTCTTATGATTATGTTCACCACAGCTCTTCCTTTATACCATCAATTTATGGCTTCGGTAGAATTAAAAAACACTCCTCGACTACTGACAATTCATATACAAAAAGCCAAATATGACGCAATTTTACGACATAAGAGTGTCGTACTTTGCCCAAGTGTTGATTTAACGCTGTGTAATAGTAATTGGGATACAAGCCTTATAAGCTTTGTAGACACAAATCATAATCTACAGAGAGAAAGCGACGAAGAGATATTGACCAACGTTGAACTTAATCATCGTTATGGTTCTTTAAAATTTCAAAAATTTGGAAAAAAACTCAATAGTATCGTATTTCAGGGAGACACTGGACTGCCACGTGAGTCTAACGGCAGTTTTAATTATTGTTCTTATGATCAGCTTAAAAACTTTAAATTAGTTCTCAGCAAAATGGGACATATTCGTTTAGAAGACCTTAAAAATTGTTAGAACTCTACAGTCTAATGCAGAAGATATTTCTCTCTGATTTTTGCAATATACTGCCTAGGTTTTAAACATTTCTTATTTTGAGATTAAGAACAACTGGAGATTAGAACAATGACTGACATCGTAATTGTTAATGGTGCTCGTACTGCCATGGGTGGTTTTCAAGGATCGTTATCGGGACTTACTGCGCCTGAACTAGGTGCTGTCACCATTAAAGAAGCAATCGCAAGAGCAGGTTTACAACCTACTGATGTCGAAGAAGTCATTATGGGTTGTGTTCTTCCTGCTGGTTTAAAACAAGGCCCTGCTCGTCAAGCAATGCGCAAAGCTGGCTTGCCGGATTCCACTGGTGCAGTAACGATTAATAAGCTTTGTGGTTCTGGCATGAAAGCAGTAATGCAAGCAACCGATATGATTAAAGCAGGCAGTGCTGAAATTGTTGTTGCTGGTGGTATGGAGTCCATGACAAATGCGCCTTATGTTTTACCAAAAGCACGCGCTGGCTATCGTATGGGTCACGGCGAAATTAAGGATCATATGTTTCTTGATGGACTTGAGGATGCTGAAACTGGTCGTTTAATGGGTTCTTTTGCTCAAGATATGGCAAACACACGTGGCTATACACGTGAGCAAATGGATGACTTTGCAATTCGTTCTTTGAAACGTGCTCAAACAGCGATTACTGAAGGCTATTTCAAAGATGAAATTGTTTCGGTTACAGTGCCTAGTCGCAAAGGCGATGTTGTTGTTGATCAAGATGAACAACCTTTAAATGCAAAGATCGACAAAATTCCTTCACTTAAACCAGCTTTTGCAAAAGACGGAACAATCACCGCAGCAAACGCGAGTTCTATTTCAGATGGTGCATCTGCATTAGTATTAACATCAAGTGAAGTTGCTGCTCAACGTGGTTTACAGCCCCTTGCGAAAATTATCGCAACAGCATCAAACTCTCAGCACCCTTCAGAATTTACAATCGCTCCTGTTGGGGCTATCGAGAAAGTTCTGAAAAAAGCTGGCTGGAATGCTCAAGATGTCGACCTATGGGAAATTAACGAAGCTTTTGCCATGGTCACTATGTGCCCAATTGATGATTTCAAACTTGATGCTGAAAAAGTAAATATCAATGGCGGTGCTTGCGCATTAGGTCACCCTGTTGGTTCTACAGGTTCTCGTATCATTCTTACGTTGATCCATGCTCTTAAACGCACTGGCGGCAAAAAAGGTATTGCTGCTCTTTGTATTGGTGGTGGTGAGGCTACAGCCGTTGCAATTGAACTCATTTAATTAAAAAACAATATTTCAAAATCCCGCTTCGGCGGGATTTTTTTATGAAAAAACTACAAAAAATGACCCACAAAATCACTTTTACGTTTTAACTTATTCTTCTAAATGAAAACAACAATGGACTATAACAATGCAACTCAATCACTATCTCAACTTTCAAGGTCAGGCAGAGCAAGCGTTTAATTTCTATAAGTCAGTTTTTGGCGGTGAGTTTGGCATGTTGAGCCGCTATGGCGATATGCCACCTACTGAAGGCGTGACTTTATCGGAAGCTGATAAGAATCTAGTTCTTCATGTTTCACTGCCAATTAATGAATATACGGTACTTATGGCATCAGATACCAATGATCAGTTCTGTGCCCCTAACAGCGTTTTTACCCAAGGTAATAATCACTACATTTCGATTAATCTTGAAAAAGATGAGCAAGAAAAAGCAAAACAACTTTTTGATGCGTTGTCTGTTAACGGTCAAATTGAAATGCCTCTAGAAAAAACGTTCTGGGGTGCATTATACGGAGCGTTTACCGATCAATTTGGTGTGAAATGGATGGTCAACTGTCAGCTTGACACTTAATATTTTCAACACTTAAGCCTCATAGAAACACTCACATATTTCTATGAGGCTTTTAAATATCGATATTGGAATATTGAGCAATAATCATCAGCCCCACCGTAATGAATCCAATTCCAACCCACCCTGCCACATCAATATTTTGCCCAAGAAAAATCTTTGCCAGAAAAGCTGTCGCTAATACGCCAATTCCAGACCAAAGTACATACAAAATTCCAGCCTGCATATATTTCAAAGCAATGGCAGCACAAGCGAAAGAGATCATATATAGAATAAGAGCGATACCCTGAGCTGTCTTATTAACTAAGCCATTACCTTTTGCAGAGTAGAATGTGGAGAGTACATCCGTCGCGATGGCAAATAATAACCACCAAGCGCCGGGGTTTATTTTTGAAATTAAACCTAGCATTCTTGTTCTTCATTTAAGTCATTTAAAAATTATTTATAAAAAAAGCCGAACCTAAGTTCAGCTTTCGTATTTGAAATCTATTTAAGCACCAGTTTGATAACTTGCTTGTGGTACAGCAGTTGAAGCTTGGTATGGGTTGGTAAAGTCTTGCAAACCTGCCGCCGCTTCTTGTACGTCTTTGCCTTCTTTTACGACAAAACTATCAAAACCAGAACGCTTTAAGTAGTTTAAGACATCCTTAAACACATCACCCGTTGCGCGCAATTCACCTTGGAAACCTTGGCGGCGTAATAGTGCAGCAAATGAATAACCACGACCATCACCAAAACCTGCAAACTCAATGAAAATTGCATTAAGCTCATTTAATGGGAATGTATGATCTTCAGGTGAATCATTCACAGTCACATACAAAGCTTTTTTACCTTGAATGTTTGCTAATTGGTCTAATTGAGCTGTTGTTACAACAACATCACCTTGAGGAATAACACCATCTTCAGCAATGATTTGATAAGTATTATCTGCGATCGTGCCATCTTTATAAAGCACTGGTAGAGCTGTATTAAGCATATGCACGCTCCTTAAATGGTTGAATTCCTACACGGCGATATGTGTCAACAAAACGCTCACCTTCAGTACGTAAATCAAGATAAGTATTTAATATTTCTTCAATTACGTCTGGAACAGCATCTGCTGCAAATGATGGCCCTAAGATGTCACCGATTGATGCATCATGGTCCGAATTACCACCTAATGTAATTTGGTAGAATTCAGCACCTTTTTTATCTACACCTAAAATACCGATGTTACCTACGTGGTGGTGACCACAGGCATTCATACAACCAGAAATATTTAAGTCTAAATGACCAAGGTCATACACCTTATCCAAGTCATCGAAACGACGCGTGATTGCTTCAGCAATTGGAATTGATTTCGCATTTGCAAGTGAACAGAAATCACCGCCCGGGCAACTAATAATATCGGTAATAAAACCAATATGTGCACGTGCCATATTTTGTTGTTCAAGCGCTTGCCATACATCGAACAAATCTTTTTGAGGTACATCTGCCAAAGCAATGTTTTGTTCGTGAGTTGTGCGAAGTTCACCGAAAGTATATTTATCAGCAAGATCTGCAATAAAGTTCATTTCTTCGGTGGTCATATCACCCGGTGCGATACCTGCACGTTTTAGAGAAATCGTAACAATACGATAGCCCTTCACTTTATGTGCATGTGTGTTGATATTGAACCATTGCTTGAATTTTGGATGCGCAGCAAATAAAGCAGTGAAATCTTCATCTGCCAAATCTTGATAGTCAAATGGGATGAACTCTTCATCCAGTTTTTTCAAAATTTCTGGCTGAATTTTTAATGATTCACGTGTATGTTCAAATTCAGCTTCAACTTTCTGAGCAAAAACTTCAGGAGTTAATGCTTTAACTAGAATTTTGATACGTGCTTTATATTTGTTATCACGACGGCCATGCAAGTTATAAACACGCAGAACGGCTTCTAAGTAAGAAATTAAATCTTCACGTGGTAAAAATTCACGAATGACGCTACCAATGATTGGGGTACGGCCTAAACCACCACCAGCCATAATTTTGTAGCCGATTTCACCCGCTTCATTACGCACGATATATACACCAATATCGTGGAATGCTGTTGCAGCACGGTCTTTTTCTTCAAGTGCAGAAACGGCAATTTTGAACTTACGTGGCAAGAATGCAAATTCAGGGTGGAACGTACTCCACTGACGGATCAATTCACATGTTGGACGTGGGTCTGCGATTTCACCTGCAACCACACCTGCATATTGGTCAGTCGTCGTGTTACGAATACAGTTACCACTGGTTTGAATGGCATGCATTTGTACAGTTGCAAGTTCAGCTAAAATTTCTGGTACATCTTCAAGAGCTGGCCAGTTTAACTGAATGTTCTGACGTGTAGATACGTGTGCATAACCACGATCATATTCAGTTGAAACTTCAGCAATTTTACGTAATTGTTTTGAACTCATTAAGCCATACGGCACAGCAATACGCAGCATAGGCGCATAGCGTTGCACATATAAACCATTTTGCAAACGTAATGGACGGTATTCATCTTCAGAAAGTTTGCCCGCTAAATAGCGCTCTGTCTGATCGCGGAACTGAGCAACTCGTTGATTAATCAGCTGCTGATCGAAATCGGTATATAAATACATGGCGTATGGCTAGTAGATTCATTATTAAGGCAGATAGCATAGCGAGCTTTTATTCATCAATAAAATGCTTTTTTTGCATATTTAATAACGGTTTTATTGATAAGCTTTAATATAAATCGATATAAAAAAAGCCTGGATAAATCCAGGCCCTTTTTATAGAAGCATTTTATTTGTTATCTGGTAAGGCATAAGCCACTAAATAGTCGCCCATTTTCGTACCAAATGAACCATGACCACCGGCCATAATCACAACATATTGCTTACCATTGATTTCATAAGTCATTGGTGTTGCTTGTCCACCCGCTGGTAAACGCGCTTCCCAAAGTTTCTTACCGTTAGTGACATTAAATGCACGTAAGTAGTTATCTTGAGTTGCACCAACAAACATGACATTACCGGCAGTAGAGATTGAACCACCTAAACCAGGAACACCAATTTTTACAGCTGGTAATTGGAATAGGTTCGGTAAGCTGTCACGAATTGTACCAATACGTTTTTTCCATACCACTTCATGGGTTTTCAAATCTACGCCTGCAACATATCCCCAAGCCGGTTGTTTACAAGGTAAACCAAGTGGAGATAAGAATGCGCTGATTTCTACGCCATAAGGTACGCCGTACATTGGTTGTACGCCCTGCTCAGTTCCCGCACCTTTTGCAGTTTGCGCACGGTTTGGATCAGCAGGAATCAAACGGCTTACAAATGGCAATCCGATTGGGTTCATTACAGCAACCTGACGGTCAGGGTTAACCGACATACCGCCCCATTCAAACACACCTAAGTTACCAGGGAAAACTAAAGTACCGTTTTCAGATGGTGGAGTATAAATACCATCGTAGTTTAGACGTTTGAAAGATACACGACACATGAGCTGATCAAGCATAGTGGCACCCCACATGTCTTTATCAGTCAATTTGTCTTGTGGTGCCAAGTTCAAGTCTGAGAATGGCTGAGTTTTTGAATAATGCTCGCCTTTCGTTTGTGGTCCACGTTTAACTGTTTGTGGAACTGGTTTCTCAGTTACAGGAACAATTGGTTGACCATTACGGCGATCAAGAACAAAGGCATTACCTGTTTTCGTCAATACATAGATTGCAGGAACAGTTTGGCCAGCTTTGTTTTTAATATCAGCTAAAGATGGCTGAGATGGTACATCCATATCCCATAAATCGTGATGGGTTGTCTGGAAGTTCCATACTAATTTACCAGTAGAGGCATTAATCGCTAACATTGAGTTTGCATAACGCTCTTTAAGTTCAGTACGGTCACCACCCCAGATGTCTGGAGTACCTACACCTGTTGGTACATAAACGATATCAAGTTTAGCGTCATAAGCTAAAGGAGCCCAAGCGTTTGGTGAGTTATGAACAAAATTCGTACCTTCACCCGGCATTGCATTTGGATCTGCTGCGCCAGTATCAAATACCCAAAGAAGTTTACCAGTGTTAACGTCGTAACCACGAATTACACCTGATGGCTCTTTGTTTGAGTAGTTATCTGTTACCGAACCAGCAATAACGACGGTTGAACCAGTCACGACACCAGGAGAGGTTGGGTTGTAACCACCTGGGTAAGCATATGGCATAAACTCTTGTAAGTTCACTTCACCATTTTTACCAAAGTCAGTACATGCTTTACCAGTGTCAGCATTCACCGCAACTAAACGGCCGTCATTCACTGGAACAAAGACCTTACGCGGACATTGTGTAGAGTCAGATTTCTTGCTTTGAAGACTCGTTGCAAACTCAGTTGTGTTGTTTGCATCGTAATACATCACACCACGACAAGTTAAATGCTGGAACGATTTATCCGTTTTAAGCTTCGGATCAAAACGCCATTTTTCTTTACCTGTAGCAGGATCAATCGAGATTAACTGCTGATGAGCTGTACAGATAAACATGTTATTACCGATTTTAATCGGAGTAACCTGATTGGTTGTTTCGCCAGAATCGTTATCCGTTTTAAGATCGCCAGTACGTAAAGTCCAAGCAACTTTCAAATCTTTTACGTTTTGGTCATTGATCTGTTTTAACGGAGAATAACGTACACCTGCCTGAGTACGACCATAAGCAGGCCAATCACTCTCAGCAACACCAGGTACTGCTTGAGCAGTTTCTGGTTGAGGTGTTTTGATTTCACCATTAATTTCTTGCGGATCATTGAAAACAGAGTAAACCATCAACAAGATAGCGATTGCTAACGTTGAAGATAAGGCAACTTTACTTGATCCAAGGTTGTTGATTCCACGAGTCACGGCTGGAACCAATAACCATAAACCAAGAATGCCTAAAATATCTAAACGAGGTGCAAGAGCCCAAAAGTCGGTTCCAACTTCCCAGACACCCCAAATAATGGTACCTAGCATTAAAGCGGCATACACCCACAATGCTGTGGAAGCGCGCTTATAAAGTTGCCATGCAACAATCAGGAGTAATACACCAGCTATAATGTAGTAAATTGAACCGCCTAGTGTAGCGAGCCAAATACCTCCAATTAACAGGAATAACGCTAATAACCCAATAATAATTACGGTAAAAGTCGTTAAACCTGATCTTGAAGTAGGTTGATTCATAAACCACCTCTTATTAATCATCATTTTTATCGGAAAGATAAACCAAGCTTTTAAATAAAAATCGGCCTATCAATACATCTAAAACAAAACTCAGGCATAAAGAAAAACGGAAGGCCAAGTTACGTCAATTAATGATTTAACCCTCGACAATCCGTTTTCGGAGTAATTACGCTTAGAATGCCGTTGAGAATTTAATACCGCCTACCCAAGTGTTATCACCATTTTTTAATGCACCAACATGACGAACATATTGCACATTTGGACGGATAGTCAGCCAGTTCGTCGCATGGATACCGTAGTAAAGCTCGGTATTGTATTCAGTGTCATATTCTTTATTTTGGACATCGTTCCAATCATCGTTGATATGGATACGTGCAACACCTAATGCCAACTCATCTTGAGGACGTTGATTGAGCAAACCTTTATAGACCAAGCCTACATTTTGCATGTTATCAATTTTGTTGGTGTCGGAATCGTGGAAAGTCAGGTTCACAAAACCTGTTAAACCACGATCTGTTTGATCAGCAGGCTGGAATAATTTTTGTTTTGCAGTTACCCAAACACCTTGCTTATGAGAATTTTTTGTTTCATCTGCAATTTCTTTAGCATCAGCAGTACTGTAGTAATAACCTAAACGGTATTCACCAGCCATGCTTTGGGCACCTAATTTAGGTGACCAAACCACTTCGGCAGGAATAATTGCACCGTGAGAACCATCCGTACTTAGGTTAAAACCTTTGCCTCGGTCCAGATTTTCTGGGTTATATTCATATACACCCACTTGCGTATATAAGTCTGGTTGCAAGTTATATTTAACACGCATTGCCCATTGACTAACTGGCCAGTTATACCACTGATCGCCGACCCAGTTCCCTACTTGAGAACCGCAAAGCGCCAAGTTCTGGAAATCACAGTCAAAACTATTAAAGTCTTCACCTTCACCAAAACGACCGACTTTCACGTCTAACTTCTGGTCAAGGAATTTCTTCTTGATCCACAAATCTGTTAAACGCCAAGTCTGCTCACGTCCCCACACTTCTTGTGCAGAACTCAAGTGCCCTGCTAAAGCTGGTGAGTGTTCAGAAAGCGACTGCCCATCACGATAAGTTAATGTGATTTGAGCTTCTGTATCTTGCCAACCTAAAATTTTATTTAGGTCAAAATGAGTTCCTAGTGCCAGTTGCCCCGTATAAGCACTACCATGCGTAGATGTATTTTTTGAATCTAAAATACCGGCATATTCGCCGGTATATCCAAAAGAAAAATCATAACCTTGTGCTTGTAACGCGGTGCGTTGACCGTTCCAATCACCCAACATCCAAGGACTATTTGGGTCAAATGCAGCAGCAGCTTGTGCGTGCTGTATAAAAAGAGTAATTGATAAAACGGATAAACAGGAAGCCATCAAGGATTTATGTGTTTTCATGTTTACATACCTTTTATGTCTTTGTTTATAAAGGGTACGCTAATTTTATGTAAAGAAATTATTCAAAATGTTAATCAATTGATTAATCTAATAATAATCTTAATACACATTGTATAAGAAATGGCCTCTACTCTTTACCACTGCCCTTCACCAAGCTTTTGACCTATAAAGGAATATCTCATTTTCGATCTTGAAAACTTAATTGGACATGCCAATTGTGGTTCTGTATCTGCTGTATTATTTTGCAAAGGTACATCCACAATCCATCCACGTTGTTGTGCTAGAGGCGAGTTTAAGGACTCAGTTAGGCTTAAAACAGGTTCTACACACACATCAAGATTTGCGAATATTTCATGCCATTCTTTAAATGTTCTGGTCTTTATTTTTTCTTGAATAGCTTGTTTAACCTCTTGTCGGTCATCGGCATCTAATGAAGCACCTTTTTGTAATAGTAGTGGCAAATCAAGAGCTATTGATAAACCTGACATAAATTGTGGTTCAAGACTCCCAATTGATAGATAGCGCCCATCTTGAGTCATATAATAATCATAAAAAATGCCACCATTGAGCATGCCATGTTCTGGAGCCTGCTCGACCTGTGCAGCAAGTGTGGCTGATGCAGCCATGCTATTTAAGCTTGCCACGCAATCTGTCATAGAAATATCAATATATTGCCCCATGCCGCTACGCCCACGCTCAACCACTGCGGCTAAAATAGCAATGACAGCATGAAGTGAACCACCTGCAATATCTGCAACTTGAATGCCAAGCGGTGGCGGGCCACTGTCTTGTCGGCCGCTATACCCAGCAATACCCGCTAAAGCTAAATAGTTAATGTCATGACCAGCTCTGTCTTTATAGCTTCCAGTCTGTCCATATCCAGTAATTGAACAATAAATTAAACGTGGATTAATTTCTGCAAGCGTTGAGTAGTCTAATCCTAGACGGCGCATCACATCAGGTCGAAACTGCTCGATGACAATATCAAATTCGGAAATCTTGGCTTTAATCAGCTCAATACTCGCCGGATCTTTTAAATCAAGAACAATCGACTGTTTATTTCGATTTAAATAACTATGTGCCGTTGCTTGTCCATTTGCATAAGGCGGCATAATGCGAATTAAATCTGGACGTGATGGAGATTCAATATGGATGACTTCTGCACCCATATCGGCTAAATACATTGTGGCAAAAGGTCCAGGTAAGAGTGTCGAGAAATCGAGAACTTTAAGTCCATTTAATGCTGTCGTCATCGTTTTTTTAACCACTATTATTCATATTTTCTTTTATATTAGTTAAGCAAATATTCTAAAACAATGTCATGTTCAGCCATTTACCTTGATCATTTCGGCAATTTAACATGTAAAAAGTGCTTTTACTCTGTTGTAAATCGCCAATTTATTTTTTTAGACGGTCATTTAGGTCAATTTAAAGTGAACATCAAAGAGACTGAAGGATTCAATATGAGTCGCGATACGATTAGCATCCACTTCGTGAATGCGGCTTTGACAGGCGTAAAACGCCTTGGCATGGATGTCGAGACGTTACTTTCACATGTGGGTATCGAAGCGGAACTATTACGTCAACCTAAAGCTCGAATCTCGCCAGAACAATACACTCGTTTTATAAAAATGTTGTGGATGGTCACACAAGATGAACACGTTGGTTTTGATGTACAGCCACGTCGTTTGGGCACTTTTGCCATTATGTGTCAGTTGATTATTCATGCAAAAACCTTGGGCCAAGCCCTTGAACTCTCATCTCAATTTTACAAATTATTCGGTGATGAATGGTCTGTAAGCCTAGAGCGTGACAAACATGAAGCACGTTTAGTTCCACTCATTCCAAAAACATTAGATCCGGACCATTTCATTACTGAAAGTATGTTAATGATTTGGCATGGTTTGGCATCTTGGCTGATTGAACGTCGCTTACCTTTAGAACGTGTTCATTTTAGCTATCCACGTCCTGCTCATGCAGATGAATATGATGCATTATTTTTTGCACCAGTCATGCAGTTTGATGCACCACGTACTGAAATTACTTTTGCAGCCGATTATCTTGACTTACCAATCCGCCAAGATGAAAAAACGTTAGAAGAGTTCTTAAAAGCAGCTCCTGCTCAGCTTTTAGTAAAATTCAAAAACACCAACTCGCTGACTTCTCGTATTCGTGACGTACTCAAAAGTCAGATTGGTGAAGAAATGCCAACGCTTAATGACGTTGCATCAATGTTGTACTTGTCTCCTCAAACCTTACGCCGCCGCTTGGCTGCTGAAGGTAAAAGCTACCAAGGCGTGAAAGATGCCCTACGCCGAGATGCTGCTATTCATTTGTTACTCAACCCAGAATTAACACTTGAAGATGTTGCACAACAAGTTGGCTTTAGTGAAACCAGTACTTTCCACCGCGCATTTAAAAAGTGGACTGGTGTGACTCCTGGCTTATATCGCCAGCTACACGGTTACCATTAATTCTTTAATCTATTTAAGTTTCACATTTAGCCCAAGTTCAACTTGGGCTTTTTTGTATCTCTATTGGCAAAAATCATCACCTGACTGGTGCGCTTATCGTCATTGCACTCGCTATTAAAACCAGTACACTCAAAACACAAATAAATTTTAAGCAATAAAAAAGGAACTGTTATGAGCGAGGCTTATATTATTGATGCCATTCGCACACCACGCGGAAAAGGAAAAAAAGACGGCTCTCTTTACGAAGTAAAACCAATTACCTTACTTACCACTTTATTAAACGAATTACAGCAGCGTCATCAACTCGATACGTCTAAAGTCGACGATATTGTTCTGGGCTGTGTAACGCCAATTGGTGACCAAGGCGGTGATATTGCAAAAACAGCCGCCATTGCAGCAGGTTGGAATGATGATGTTGCTGGGGTGCAAATCAATCGTTTTTGTGCTTCAGGTTTAGAAGCAGTTAACATGGCAGCAATGAAAGTTCGCTCAGGCTGGGAAGATTTAGTGGTTGCTGGTGGCGTCGAGTCAATGTCACGCATTCCAATGGGCTCAGATGGCGGGCCGTGGGCGCTAGACCCAGAAACAAATCTTAAATCATCATTTGTTCCACAAGGTGTGGGGGCTGACCTCATTGCAACCTTAGATGGTTATACTCGCGAAGATGTAGACACATTTGCAGTAAATTCTCAGCAAAAAGCTGCAGCAGCTCAGGCAAATGGCTATTTCGATCAATCAGTGGTTCCAGTAAAAGATCACTCGGGTGTGGTGATTTTAGAAAAAGATGAATTTATTAAAGGAAATACGACAGTTGAAGGACTGACTAAACTCAACCCAAGTTTTGAAATGATGGGACAAATGGGTTTTGATGCTGTTGCCTTACAAAAATATCCTGAAGCACAAAAAATCAATCATGTTCATCATGCAGGTAACTCATCTGGTATTGTCGATGGAGCTGCTGTTGTTTTATTGGCTTCTGAAAAAGCGGTGAAAGAACAAAACTTAAAACCACGTGCTAAAGTTTTGGCGACTGCACTGGTCGGGACAGACCCAACGATCATGCTGACTGGCCCTGCTCCTGCTGCACGTAAAGCTTTAGAAAAAGCTGGCCTCACCATTGATGATATTGACCTGTTTGAAGTCAACGAAGCCTTTGCAGCAGTTGTAATGCGTTTTATCAATGAACTCAATGTTCCACCAGAAAAAGTTAACGTAAATGGCGGTGCGATTGCTTTAGGCCATCCATTAGGTGCAACGGGTGCCATGATTTTAGGCACACTACTTGATGAGCTTGAACGTCAAAATAAAAAGCGCGGTTTAGCTACGCTCTGTGTTGGAGGTGGTATGGGTATTGCCACCATTATTGAACGCGTATAAAGATTAGGGATATAAAAGATGAGTGCAATCCAATACGAAAAAAATGCCGATAACATTGTCATTTTAACGCTTGATTCAACAGGTCAATCTGCAAACACCATGAATGCCGAGTTTCGAGACTCGCTTGATGAGGCAACCCAAAAACTAAAAGCAGAAACAGCACTTGCGGGCGTTATTTTCCGCTCAGCCAAAAAAACTTTCTTTGCTGGGGGAGATCTAGATGAGCTTATTCAGGTTCAGCCCGAACATGCCACTGATTTTTTCAACATGGTTGAAAAGTTAAAAGGTCATTTACGTACCATTGAAACTCTAGGTATTCCTGTAGTTGCAGCCTTAAATGGCACAGCGCTTGGTGGCGGTTGGGAAATTGCATTAAGCTGCCATCATCGTATTGCAATGAATGACCCAAAAAGTAAGTTCGGCCTACCTGAAGTCACTTTAGGCCTATTGCCTGGGGGTGGCGGTATTGTCCGCATGGTACGCCTACTTGGCTTACAAAATGCATTTCCTTTCTTAATGGAAGGCAAGCAATTTGGTGTCGATAAAGCAAAATCTTTAGGTCTGATACATGACACTGCTGAAAACGAACAAGAGCTTTTAGATAAAGCGATCGCATGGGTAAAAGCCAATCCCAAGTCTCAACAACCTTTTGATGTGAAGGGTTATAAAATTCCGGGTGGCGATCCAAAGACTCCAGCAGTTGCACAAGTTCTTGCTATTGCCCCAGCCATGTTAAGAGACAAAACCAAAGGTTGTTACCCTGCTCCTGAAGCAATTATGGCAGCAGCAGTCGAAGGCGCTCAGGTCGATGTAGATACCGCTTTACGCATCGAATCTCGTTACTTCACCCAACTCACCACGGGTCAGATCTCTAAAAATATGATCGGCACTTTCTGGCACGGTCTAAATGCAATTAAGTCTGGTGCTAGCCGCCCTGCCGATGTTGCAAAATGGCAAGCCACCAAAGTTGGTGTGTTAGGTGCAGGCATGATGGGTGCTGGTATTGCATATTCAACCGCAATTAAAGGCATTCCTGTTGTACTAAAAGATGTATCTGTTGAAAATGCTGAAAAAGGCAAAGCCTATTCACAGAAACTCCTTGATAAACGCGTTTCTCAAGGCCGTATGACCGCAGAAAAACGTGACCAAGTATTATCCCTCATTACAGCAACTGCCTCAGCACAAGACTTACAAGGCTGTGATCTCATTATTGAAGCAGTATTTGAAAACCAAGAGCTCAAAGCCAAAGTCACTCAAGAAGCTGAACAATATTTAGCTGAAAGTGGAATCTTTGCATCAAATACCTCCACCCTACCAATCACAGGTTTGGCAACGGCGAGTAAAGATGCCCAGAAGTTTATTGGACTACATTTCTTTAGCCCAGTCGACAAAATGCAGTTGGTTGAGATTATTAAAGGTAAAAACACTTCAAGCGACACACTTGCTAAAGCCTACGACTTTGTACAACAAATTGGAAAAACGCCAATTGTTGTCAATGATAGCCGTGGCTTCTTTACCAGTCGTGTATTTGGTACTTTTATTCAAGAAGGTATGCGCTTACTTGCCGAAGGCGTTCATCCAGCCCGTATTGAAATGGCAGCGCTTAAAGCAGGCATGCCTGTAGGTCCCCTCGCTATTCAAGATGAAGTATCTTTAACCTTAACCGAACATGTTGCCAGTGAAGCACGTAAAGCTTTGCAAGCTGAAGGGAAAGATTTGCCTAAGACCTCTGTCGATGAGGTCGTTCATACCATGATTCATGAGTTAAACCGTAAAGGTAAAGCGGCTGGAGCAGGTTTCTATGAATATCCAGAAAATGGTAAAAAGCATCTATGGGAAGGTTTAAACCGCTGGCAAAAAGATCACGACATTTCTGAACAAGATATGATCGATCGCATTCTGTTTGTACAGGCCTTAGATACATTACGCTGCTATGAAGAAGGCGTATTGGAGTCGGTTATTGATGCCAATGTTGGCTCTATCTTTGGTATTGGTTATGCACCTTGGACCGGAGGTGCGATCCAGTTCCTGAATCAATACGGTACTGATAAAGCACAAAAACGAGCTGAAGAATTAGCTGCCAAATATGGTGAACGTTTTACACCTCCAACTTTGCTAAAAACCAAAGCTGAGCAGAAACAAAATATTCAATAACTTAGACTTATTGGATATTTAAAAACTGCATAAACCTTGCCCATATAAATATATTTTATTTATATGGGTTTTTCTTTATGACCTTTAAGATTTCAGCCTCCTGCCTAAATATGCTATAAATAGACTTCATTTTTGTGCTTCTAAAGCACATTCGAGAAATCCTTATGTCCGATAAAAATTCTTCCGAGTCAGCAATTTTAGGTTGGAAATTTGTTCTGATCGTTGGTGTTTTGAGTGCGATTTTCCTTGGCTTTTTCTATTTAGCGATGAGTAATGAACCTGACTATATGCCAGGGGCTCAGCGCAAAGCACAACAAGAGCAAATGCAGCAAAAAGCTGAAAATTCCACAGAGCAACACGCTCAACATAGTGACAACATGTCTGAAATGGATATGAAAGAACATCAGAACTCAACTCAGTAATTAGATATCAAATGACAGATTTTTCCCGTAATGCACTTGTTGTAGAGGGTGGAGGCATGCGTGGTGCCTTTACCAGTGGCGTACTTGATGCTTTTTTACAGCAGCAGTTCAACCCTTTCGATTTATATGTTGGCGTATCATCTGGTTCAACCAACGTTGCAAATTACTTAGCTGGTCAACAAGGCCGCACTTTAACGTTTTACACTGATCACTCCCTCCGTCCTGAATTTATCGATTACAAACGCTTTTTTAAAGGCGGCGATTTACTTGATTTAGAATGGATGTGGGAAGTTGGTGAAAAAGAACATCCACTTGATCAGCAAAGTCTGTTTGCTAAAAATCCTGATTTTTATATGGTGTTGACGCATGCCAAAACAGGTCATGCTGAATATCTTCGTGCTGGTAAAGATAATTTGCTAAATGCACTTCGTGCGTCTAGCTCAATTCCAGTTTTAACGCGTCATCCCGTCGATATTATGGGTGAACCATACTTTGATGGCGGTGTTGCAGATGCCTTACCTGTGCGCTGGACGGCTCAGCAAAGTGATGTCAAAAAACTGTTAGTTTTACGCACTCGCCCAAAAAAGTACTTTAAAGCCAGCAGCAGAGGGGATCAATTCCTCGCGAAATATGCGTTTAAACATCATTATGGTTTTGCAAACAGCTTACGTAGCCGTTGTGCCAGATATAATGCTTCAGTAGATTTTGTCCGCGGTTCTAACTCAGACCAGCAAATTTTAGAAGTTTGCCCGCCACCCCTTAAGAATATGGCAGGTCGTTTAAGTACTAATCCGAAAAAGCTTCGTTATAGCTATGAAGTTGGCTTAGAAACAGGTTTACAAGCCATTGAAAGCTGGAATGCAATGAAATAATGCCAAATTGAGATTTCTAAAAAGAAGTCTCAATTTAACTCTAAAGTCATATCAATATGTGGGATACCACAATCTAGATATTCCTCGCCTTGAACCACAAAGCCCAATGCTTCATAAAACGCAGTCACATAGGTTTGCGCTGAAAGCTTTAGATAAGGTAAGTTCTGCTGGCGCGCATAATCAATAATATGCTGCATTAAAATTTTACCTATACCCTGTTTTCGATAAGGTATTAAAACAGCTACCCGCCCTACGCTATGCTGCGGCAACAAGCGTGCTGTAGCAATTGGTTGCTCACGATCATACACAATAAAGTGTAAAACCATGGCATCCAAATCATCCCATTCATCTTCAGGGGCAATTCCCTGTTCTTGAATAAAAACTTGCTCACGGATGAGCTTGGCATCTTTCTCAAGCTGCTCCCACCCACCCGCTATAATTTTATACATGGGTTAACCTGCTTAACACTTACAACCAATATTCTCGATAGGCAACTGGTCTTGTAATAACAATTCTAGAGTTTGTTTTTTAATACCATACATGTCTTTCAAAGCTTGAATTTGAGCCATGATCTTGGCATCAGGCTGAGTAACATCCTTACGCTTCGTCGCCAAAATCATTTTGTTTTTACTGGTATGTTCAAGCGATACAAACTCAAAAACTTTGGTTTCATAGCCATAAGCTTTTAAAAGTAATGCACGTAATGTATCAGTCAACATTTCAGCTTGCTGACCAGCATGAATTCCAAATTGCAGCATGGGTTGTAACACTTCTGGGCTATGTAATTGTGGGCGCAACTCTTTGTGGCAACATGGAGCACACATAATCATTGATGCATTTAAACGAATGCCGGTATGAATCGCAAAATCGGTAGCAATGTCACAAGCATGCAAGGCAATCATGACGTCCAACTTTTCCGGTTGATAACTACGTACATCACCTTCAAAAAAGTCTAAATGATTGAAATCAACTTTATCTGCAACTTTTTGGCAGAATTCAACCAGATTTGGGCGTAATTCAACGCCGGTAATTAGAGGTGTTTTTTGTTGTTCTTGCAAATAATCATATAAAGCAAAAGTTAAATAGCCTTTACCTGAACCGAAATCGACAATCCGTAACTCTTGCTGAGATGCGTCAATCTGTTCATAGGCACTCGCAAAAATTTCAATAAATTTATTTATCTGTTTCCATTTGCGGGCCATGCTTGGAATGATTTGGCCTTTTTCATCGGTAATACCAAGCTCTTTTAGAAATGCATTGCCCTGCTGTACATAGCGTTGCTTTTCACGATCATGCGTCTGAACCGTTTGTGTCGCATTTACAGCCTGCTTTTTACCTATATTTAATAGGGCTTTTTTCTTATTTTTTTTAAGTTGGATTTCTTGAGTAGTTGAAAATAAGTTCGCTTGCTTACACTGCACTAAAAGCGCTGCAATCTGTTCTAAGCCCTCTTCAAATGAATAATTTTTGGTCACATCTTGGGTTGTATAGTGATATAAAGCCGAAAGCTGTTTTTGTCCATGTAACTCTACAACACGGAAAGTGATTTTTTCCAGTTGTTCCAACTCTCCTTTATATTGGCTCAAAATCAAACGCTCAAAAGTCTGCTCATCAAGCATTTGTTTGATTTCATAAAAGAATTGCTGTTCTTGCTCAAAGGAGAAAACCGACACGGATATACCTAAAAAATGAAGACTCATATGAAATAGAAGTTTAAAGGGTCTAGGATTAAAAATAAAATAACTTTACGACTGTTTTGTATTTCTATACATTTGTATTTTTAATCAAAAAATTAAACTATGAGTAAATCTGTGCTGGAAACATACGATCCTAAAGAAGAACTACTTAACGCCTACAGCCATGGAGCTGGTGTCGTTATGGCAGTTATTGCTTCTATCTTTTTAATTATGAAGGGATCTTATCTTCCAACTGCTCAGTGGGTGGGTTTATGGGTATACTCATTTAGTCTGATTCTGGTTTTCACGAGTTCAACACTCTATCACTTTGCCCAAACACAAAATCTACGTTACTGGTACAAGAAACTAGATCACACTGCGATTTATTATTTAATTGCGGGGACATACACCCCTTTCTTAAGCATCGCGATTCCTACACAAAAAGCCCATATTCTGCTTATTGCACTCTGGAGCATTGCTGCAATTGGTACACTTTTCAAGTTAGTTTTTATTCATCGTTTTCAAAAAATTTCTTTACTTGCCTATATTGTAATGGGATGGCTTGCTGTTTTTGTAATGGATGATATGCGTACTTATTTGAGTAAAGACGCATTGATTTTCTTGATTATTGGCGGGTTAGCTTATACGGTTGGAGCATTGTTTTACGCGTTAAAAAAGGTAAGATATACCCATGCGATCTGGCACATTTTTGTGCTTTTAGGTGCAGGAGCACACTTTCTTGCGATCTATTGGTACATTGTTTAGTTCATTTTTCACTCTTATTCAGTGATCCTGAAAGAGTCATGGATGATGTTCTTTCACGCTATTCTTTGAGAAAAATATGTCTTTAAAAAGAATAGTAAATTAAAAATAAATTTTAACTGATATAAGGTCTTATATGGAGTCAACTTCTGCGACTGCTGCTCCGGCAGTAGCCACTAATTCAAAAGCGCGGGTTTTGTTTGCAAGCTTAGTCGGTACAACCATTGAGTTCTTCGACTTTTATATCTATGCAACAGCTGCCGTTATTATTTTTCCTCACCTGTTTTTCCCTGCTAGTAGTGGCAGCGCCGCAGTATTACAATCTTTAGCAACCTTCGCCATTGCCTTTATTGCCCGCCCTATCGGTGCAGCATTATTCGGTCATTTAGGAGACCGTATTGGTCGTAAAGCCACTCTAGTTGCAGCTTTGCTCACCATGGGTATTTCAACAGTCTGTATTGGTTTACTTCCAACCTATGCACAAATTGGTCTTGCCGCGCCTTTACTATTAGCTGTATGTCGTCTAGGGCAAGGCTTAGGTTTAGGTGGTGAATGGAGCGGTGCTGTATTACTTGCGACAGAGAATGCACCTGAAGGTAAACGCGCATGGTATGGCATGTTCCCACAGTTGGGGGCTCCAATTGGCTTTATTTTAGCAACAGGTTCATTTTTATTATTGGGTGCAGCCATTCCTGAGCAGGCATTCATGCAATGGGGCTGGCGTATTCCCTTTATTGCAAGTGCTGTATTAGTGATCGTTGGCTTATATATCCGTTTAAAACTCCATGAGACTCCAGCATTTCAAAAGGTCTTGGATAAGCAAAAAGAAGTCAATATTCCATTTAAAGAAGTCTTAACTAAACATACAGGCAAGCTTGTACTTGGTACGATTGCAGCAATCTGTACTTTTGTTGTGTTCTATCTTACAACCGTATTTGCCTTAAACTGGGCAACCACTAAATTAGGCTATGCACGCGGTGAGTTCTTGGAACTTCAACTCTTTGCCACACTGTGCTTTGCTGCGTTTATTCCATTATCGGCTATTTTTGCAGAAAAATTTGGACGCAAAGCCACTTCGATTGGTGTTTGTATTGCTGCTGCGATTTTCGGTTTGTTCTTCTCTAGCATGTTAGAGTCTGGAAATACGTTAATTGTTTTTCTTTTCTTGTGTACAGGCTTGTCGATTATGGGCTTGACCTATGGTCCAATTGGTACCGTTCTTTCCGAACTTTTCCCAACTTCTGTTCGTTATACAGGTTCAGCGTTAACGTTTAACTTGGCAGGTATTTTTGGTGCATCTTTTGCTCCACTTATTGCCACTAAACTTGCTGAAACTTATGGTTTATATGCGGTTGGTTATTATCTTACTGCGGCATCCCTTCTATCACTCATCGCTTTCTTATTCATTCGTGAAACGAAAAATGATGATGTGAATAATCAGATCTAAAAACTAGAAATTCTTATATAAAAAAGCCGGTTCATCATTGACCGGCTTTTTTTACAGTTACAGCTTAATTTATTGTTGTCGGATTTGCAGGAGCACTCATATTACTTGCTGCAACTGCCGCTGGGCCTGCTACCGCCGCTTCTCCAATTAAAGCCACTTTTGCTTTTTCTTGGCTCTTCGTAGATAAAGCTGGGTTAGTCGCCACAATACGATTAATATTGGCTGAGTTTGCCGGAGCAATCGCAGTGGTTTGTAAAATAATTGGGCGATTAGCTGTGTTACCCAACGTATAGCGAATACCTGTGCGAGGGCTAATCACTGTTGTATTTTCTTGCTTCACTACAGCTTGAGCCGAAGTTGGGCCTTTTGCTGCAAGTACTTTGTCAACCGTTGTCGTTTGAGGGGCTGAAGCTGCTTCTGCTGCGAAAACAAAACTAGGCACAGCAAGAACAGTTAAAAATAAAGGTTGTAATACTTTTTTCATTGTCTTTCCAACATACACTCTGGATGAGAAGTAAATAGCATTTAATGCTTAAAACTGCAAACATTATTCACAGGCTTACTACAAACGTAAAAAAAGCAGAACAATTGTTCTGCTTTTTTTGTGAAGGCAGATTAGATCTTACCGTGACACTGCTTATATTTTAATCCAGAACCACATGGACATGGCGCATTGCGGCTTTCTGGAACAGGGAAAGCTTGCTGATCGGCAGACTCGTTCATGGTTTCTTGAGAAAGTGTAACTTCACCCGTTAAACCATCTACATCGTCATGCTCAAAAGAAAGCTTCATCGATTCAGCTTGCTGCTGCTGTTGAGCTTCCATTTCTGCAAGTTCTTCTGGTGTTGGGATATGTACACGAGATAAATCAGTCACAACATCAGTTTTAATAATACCGAGCATATTTACAAACAGGTTGAAAGCTTCTTTCTTGTATTCCTGTTCAGGATTTTTTTGCGCATAGCCACGTAAGTGAATACCTTGACGCAAATAATCCATTGCAGCTAAGTGATCTTTCCAATGACGATCAAGAGAGTTTAAAACGAAGTGACGTTCAAGCATTGCTGCTGATTCATCACCCATTTGAGCACGGCGTTGACGATAACGTTCAATCACTTCATCACTAATTCGCTCAACTAAACCTTCTTCATCCAGACGGCGATCTTGATCTAACCATTCCTGAATTGGCAACTCAATGCCCAAATCAATACGTAAAGCATTTTCTAAACCTTCAACATCCCACTGGTCATGAATTGACTCAGGTGGAATAAAGTTAGCAATCACGCCTTTCATCACTTCATGATGCATTTCTTCAACGTATTCTTTTAAAGTATTTTCAGCTAACACTTCATCACGTTGTGAATAAATGATCTTACGTTGTTCATTATTCACATCATCGTATTTCAATAAGTTTTTACGAATATCAAAGTTACGAGCTTCAACTTTACGCTGAGCGTTCTCAATTGAACGACTCACCATTTTGTGTTCAATCGCTTCATTTTCTTGTAGACCCATCGCACGCATCATTCCGACTACGCGGTCACCTGCGAAAATACGCATAAGGTCATCTTCAAGAGACAAATAGAAACGAGAAACACCAGGGTCACCCTGACGGCCTGCACGACCACGTAACTGGTTATCAATACGACGTGATTCATGGCGTTCAGAACCAATGATGTGCAAACCACCTGATTGCAATACATCTTCATGGTCTTGTTCCCATTGTGCTTTCAGACGTGCTTCATCTTCAGCAGTAGGGTTTTCAAGTTTGGCAAGTTTCGCTTTCCAGTTACCACCCAAGATAATGTCTGTACCACGACCAGCCATGTTCGTTGCAATCGTTACTGCATTCGGGCTACCCGCTTGAGCAATAATGTCAGCTTCACGCTCATGTTGTTTTGCATTCAACACTTCGTGATGAATACCAGCTTGCATTAACTTAGAAGATAAAATTTCACTAGCTTCAATGGTCGCTGTACCAATAAGAATCGGTGCCACACCTTGCTCACGAATATTCGTAATTTCTTGAATAATCGCGTCATATTTACCGTTACGGTTTAAATAAATTAAATCGTTTTGGTCATTACGTACCATTGGGCGGTGAGTTGGAATAATCACAACATCAAGGCCATAAATTTCTTTCATTTCCGCAGCTTCAGTATCAGCAGTACCTGTCATACCTGAAAGCTTTTTATATAGACGGAAATAGTTCTGGAATGTTGTGGTCGCTAAAGTCTGGTTTTCAGGCTGAATTTCCAAACCTTCTTTTGCTTCAACTGCTTGATGCAAACCTTCTGACCAACGACGGCCCGGCATTGTACGGCCAGTATGTTCATCAACAATCACGACTTCGCCATCATGAATAATATAGTGAACATCGCGTTGGAATAAGAAATGTGCACGGATAGCAGCAGACACATGATGAACAAGGCTTAGATTCGTTGCTGAATATAAGCTTTCACCTTCAGCCAACAAGCCCATCTGAATGAGTTCTTGTTCAACAGTTTCATAACCAATTTCAGTCATTTCAACTGAACGCTGTTTTTCATCAATCCAGAAATGCCCACCATCTGCAACTTTTTCTTCTTTTTGCGGACGTAATCTAGGGGGAATCGTATTGATTGCAGCATAAAGATGTGAAGAGTCTTCACTTTGACCAGAAATAATTAATGGTGTACGTGCTTCATCAATCAAGATTGAGTCAACTTCATCGATAATGGCATAGTGCAAGCCACGTTGTTTCTTTTCTGCTAAAGAAAACACCATGTTGTCACGTAAGTAGTCAAAACCGAATTCGTTATTGGTACCATAAGTAATATCAGCAAGATAAGCTTCCGCTTTTTCAGACGGACCTTGCATTGAATAGATCGTACCAATAGATAAACCCAAAAATTCAAATAATGGGCGGTTCAACTCAGCATCACGCTGTGCCAAATAATCGTTTACAGTAATGACATGAACGCCTTCGCCACTTAATGCGTTTAAATAACACGCCAAAGTACCCATAAGGGTTTTACCTTCACCGGTACGCATTTCAGCAATCTTACCTTCATGTAAGGTAATACCACCAATAAGCTGAACATCATAGTGACGCATGCCCATTACACGTTTGGCAGCTTCACGACACACTGCAAACGCTTCTGGAAGTAATTTATCTAAACTTTCGCCATTATTATAACGTTGTTTGAATTCTGGAGTTTTTGCAGATAAGTCTGCATCGCTTAAAGCTGATATCGTCGGCTCGAGCGCATTGATTTGCTCAACAATTTTGCGCATGCGTTTGAGTTCGCGCTCATTTTTTGTACCGAAGATACCTCCGATCAGACTTGCCAACATGGATAAACTCTCTAAATCTTGCTTGGTCAAATGAATAAACTTTTTCTCAGTCGTTTATTATGGTGCCAGAAATTTGAAGTACAAGGGTTTTGCACAAAACCCCTAAAAAAAATCTGATAGTTAGACGAATGGTTTTATCATTCGCCTAGTCCCCCGTAATGTGCCTTGCACCTAAAAACGTAACATTAACGCTCATCTATTAAGCATAACTTCCGAGAAATCTAATTTAGCAAATTTACCTTAAAGTTACATTGATTAAGCACATAAAATAGTGAGTTTTAGTCATATATATTTACACTTATATAAAAAACTCATAATAAAATACAAAAACAATAATTTTAATCATAAAGATAATGCTGCATATTCATGAGATCGAATAACAAATTATGAGCAATTGAGGAACGATCATGACACTACGATTAGGAGATACAGCCCCCGATTTTCAACAAGAATCGAGTGAAGGCACAATTAATTTTTATGATTTTCTAGGGGATAGTTGGGGAATTTTATTTTCACATCCAGCCGACTATACGCCCGTATGTACAACAGAGTTAGGTTACACAGCAAAATTAAAAGATGAATTTACGAAGCGTAATGTTAAAGCGATTGCTTTGTCAGTAGATGATGTAGAGTCTCATAAGGGATGGATCAATGACATTAACGAAACACAAAATACGACTGTAAATTTTCCAATCATTGCAGATAAAGACCGCAAAGTCTCTGAGCTATATGGTTTCATCCATCCAAATGCCAGTGAAACACTGACAGTACGTTCATTAGTGATTATTGATCCGAATAAAAAAGTTCGCTTAATCATTACCTACCCTGCTTCAACAGGCCGAAATTTTAATGAAGTCTTACGTGTTGTTGACTCATTACAATTAACTGACAAGCATAAAGTAGCGACACCTGCGAACTGGCAGCAAGGTGAAGATGTCGTTATTGTGCCATCACTTAAAGATGAAGAAGAAATTAAACAGCGCTTCCCTAAAGGCTATACAGCGGTTAAGCCTTATTTACGCTTAACACCACAGCCTGAGCAAGATTAAAGCCTTTAAAAAAGGCTTTAATCGAAGTGCGTAGGCAAGCATTTGAAACTTTTCGAATAAAAACTGACAGCAACACGTATGCAACCAGTTAAAAAGTTCATAACAGAGCATCGGAAATAAGTACCAAATTTTTAGAAAGTCTTAAGT
The DNA here is from genome assembly GCF_049949095.1 of Acinetobacter sp. KB005. NCBI lineage: Bacteria > Pseudomonadati > Pseudomonadota > Gammaproteobacteria > Moraxellales > Moraxellaceae > Acinetobacter > Acinetobacter sp. KB005. The sequence goes on from NZ_CP188191.1 coordinate 220,220, forward strand.
AAATATCACACCCTAAAAAGTCATCCAATGTGATGGCTTTTTATTTATGTATTGAATACACATGGTTTTTACTGCCCAGATCAGTTATAACTCGAAGCGATTCGGTATAAAAAATAAAAATCATGATCTATAAAATTCATCATTTAAAGTGCGGCAGCATGTGCCCAGTTTGTGCCCCACTCTTTGGACAAAAAGGCTTCCGAGCTGAAGTTGTCTGCCATTGCCTGTTGGTTGAAACCGATCGAGGTCTAGTGCTTATTGATACAGGCTTCGGGCTGCAAGATTACCTACATATGAAGCAGCGACTAGGTTCATTAGTCCAACGTTTAGGCAAAATTGAGACTAACCTTGAGTTTAGTGCCATCCAGCAAATCCAAAAGCTCGGGTTTAATCCTAAGGATGTACAACATATTTTTGTCACTCATCTTGATTTTGATCATGCAGGTGGAATTTCAGATTTTCCCCATGCCACAGTTCATGTTTTAGCAGCAGAATATAACGCGGCCCAACTTCCAAATTTTAAAGGCAAACTTCGCTATAGAACCAATCAATATAAAGACCATCGTTACTGGAACTTTGTTGAATATCAGCAAGGTGAAGCATGGTTTAACCTAGAGAAAGTAAAAGGCTTTCCTCTTTTTCAAGATGAAATTTTAATGGTGCCTTTATTGGGTCACTCAGCTGGTCATTGTGGTATTGCCATAAAGCAACAAAATCAATGGTTATTATTTTGTGGAGATGCGTACTACTCACACCTAGAGTTAAACCCTAAAAATAAATTAAGATCACTTAGTTTGCTGGAAAAAACATTTGCAGAAGATAATGAGCAACGTCTTGTTAATCTCAAACGCTTGCAGCATTTAGTTCAACATGAGCCAACGATTGAAATAATTTGTGCTCATGATCCTTATGAGCTTAACCGGTATCAAACATGAAAAAATTATCACTCATCACACTTGCCATCTGTATAAATTTACAGGGATGTATGCAGCATGAAAGTATTGCCCATGAGCAACGACCAAAAGACTGGGGCACTTTAGTCTCTCAGAACCATAACTTTTATCAAATTAGTGATACTGTTTTTCGCAGTGAACAACCCGATGCAACGATGGTTCCGGAGCTAAAACGTCATCAAATAAGTACCATTATTAATTTAAGAGCTAGAGCTTCAGATGATTTAGTTTTTAAAAATGAAAATTTTAACCTTGCACATATTCCTATCAACACTTGGGCAATTGACCGACAAGATCTATTAGAAGTCATGCAACAAATTAAGATTGCCAAACAGAATAATCAACGTGTTTTATTGCACTGCTACCATGGCTCAGACCGTACAGGTGCTAGTGTTGCCATGTATCGCATTATTTTTGAAAATTGGGCAATTGATGATGCGGTTAAAGAAATGAAGGAAGGAGGATACGGTTATCATATTATTTGGAAAAATATTGACCGCCTATTTACACCTGAAAATGTAAAATGGACTCGACAGCAACTGTCGAATTCCAGCAGCTAAAGACTGGATTGCTTTTGTATGCAAACGCGATTATTAGGCAAATAAGTTGGCTCAATCACCAACTTATTTATTGTTTTCATTACTATCAATTACATCAAAAAACATACATTTAAAGATAGATGACCATCAAAAATATGATTTAATTTTATGATTTTCCCAAAGCGGCGTTGCTAAGTAATACCTTCAAAATTTCAGAATCACCACCATCACTGTCTGTCACTAATAAAAAGACTTCGCCATCGGATCTCGACTCGAACCAAGTAATCCCTTCAACCTTGATTGGCAGCGTCTGTCCTTTCGCATCTTGAATCAAATGAGCCACTAAAGCATTACCATCAGGCGAAAACACCAAGATAAAACTTCCCAAAACAATACCGTCATCATAGGTATTGAGTGTTTGTTCGACCGTAGCTGTAGCAACAATCAAATTTTTATCCGCTAAAAAACAAGCATCTGAAATACCACTTGCTGAACCATCAAGCTCAGCTAAGCTCAGTTTGAGCGAATGTATAAGTGCATTTTCTAAGGATTTTCCTGCTTGAATTTTGATTAAATCAAAGACTAAAACCCCATGATGGAGATTTATGTTACCACGTTGAAAGATATAGAGATAACGATGGTCTGAACATATGGCTTCTATATTGAGATCAGCCCCGCCTGTTAATTCAACCTGATGCTGCAAAAAATCATAATCAACCGCATCCAAGAAAGTTCTGATCTGATCATTGGCAGGGTTATAGAGTAATGCTCGTTTTCGATTTTCTGTAGAACCCGAGCCCATCACCAAAAGCTGTGATTGTCCGTTCCAACTTATGGAGGTTAAAGCTTCAAAATCAGGCTTCTGTTCTTTGCTTAATGTACTTAGCGGTATTTGCTCTGAAGGATCAAATAACGGAATTTTTTCAAAGACCGTTGCATCGGCCATGTTCTGGGTTCGATTGATTCTTAATAAATAAGGAAGATTATCACCAACAAAATAAACATCATCCCCCACACAAGCGACTCCAGACAGTGCGCTAATCACGGACTCTTGTGCAAAAACAAATCGTTCTAGTATTTTGATCGTTGTATTCATCTTCAAGATCCCCTATTGAATGGAACACTCCTCACAAGAATAAAGCTTTTGAAGTGTTCCTGATTTGATTTAGGGGATGATCAGCCGTTATCGCTGATCAAGCGGTACCCAGTCAATTACCCAAGCCGATTTCATATTTAAACTTGAATCAGAAGTAATTTTCTTACGGGCTGCATCTGCTGTATCACGGTCTTTCGCTGGTCCAACCATAATACGGATTCCCTTGCTGGTTTGGCTCGTAGTTACCTTGTAGCCTTTAGCTCGTAATTTAGAAACAACTGCATCTGCATTTGCTTGGTTAGCAGCCAATGCAACTTGCACCATCCACTTTTTATCACCATTTTCCAGAAGTTCACGCGCTTTTTCAGCATCAGCTTTTTTATCAGCTTCTGCTTTGCGTTTAGCATCTGATGCTTTCTTATCTGCTTCTGCCTGACGTTTTGCTTCAGCTGCTTTCTTATCTGCTTCTGCTTGGCGTTTTGCTTCAGTTGCTTTTTTATCTGCTTCTGCTTGGCGTTTTGCTTCAGCTACTTTCTTGTCAGCTTCTGCTTGGCGCTTGGCATCAGCCGCTTTTTTATCTGCTTCTGCTTTTGCACTATCTACAGATTTTTTCTTCACGTCAGTTTGTGGACTTTTTACTTTACCATCGCTGCCGACAACTTCCGGCGGAATATTGTCTGAACTTTCTTGAGCAGCTGTACGACGTGCATTAATCGCAGCATATTCGGCAGCTGCTTTACGAGCAGCATCTGCTTCAGCTTGTTGTTGCATGGCTAAAAACTCAGCTGCACGTGCTTCCTGTTCTGCAACAGCCTTTTCACGCGAACGGCGTTGTTCTTCTAGCAAACGCTTTTCTGTTGCAACATCAACCGCTAGAGGTTGTAGTTGTACCATTTGTCCTTCGGTTGCTTGCTTTGGCTTAGTTTGAGTTTTTGGTGATGTGGATGGTTGAACTTCAACCTGCTTTATTTCTTCATTTCCTTTTAGAAGTAATGCTGCCAATAAAACACCACCACCCAGTAAAACAACACCACCCATCCAGCGTTGTTTGTTATTCATTGACATTCTTCCAAATACTCCCAAATCGCTTCTAAAGTATGAAACGAACCACAGGCCAAAATCAGCTGATTGTTATTTGTTTGCTCAAGCGCTGATTTAAATGCCTCTTTGATATTGCCATATTGTTGTACTGTCTGACCTTGCAAGGCATCATTGAGTTGCTGAATCGATGCAGCACGCGGCACATTCAACTCAGCAATTTTCCAATGTAAAACAGTAGGTTTCAATAATTCGACTACTGATTTTATATCTTTATCTGCCAGCATTGAAAATACTGCGACAACTTCTGTGTACTGTTTATTGTATTCTAAGAAATTTCGCAATTGCTTTAACAAAAATTCAACACCATGTGGATTGTGTCCAGCATCAAAAATTACCGTTTTCCCTTCCACTTGACGCTGTTCAAAACGCCCTGCTAAGCGTGCAGCTTGAATACCTTTTTCTAAAGCAGACTGAGAAATTTCAAGTCCGCTATTTAAAATGGCTGCAACCGCCCCCGCAATATTTTCGATGGCTAAACCACCTAAAGGAAGCTTTAAAGTGGTTCCTTCTGAAGCAAAGTACCAGTTTTGCCCATCATCGGCGAGTTTATAAAAATAATCACGATTAACGGTATATAAAATTGCTTGTGTGCTTTCTGCTTTATCTTGAATTGCTTGAGGTAGAAGTTGTTCGCCAGCAAAGACAACCGGAATTTGTGGACGAATAATGCCTGCTTTTTCAAAAGCAATTTTTTCAATGGTATCGCCTAACCAATCGGTATGATCTAGGCCAATATTAGTAATAAGCGCAACATTCGGATCAATTACATTAACAACATCTAAGCGCCCGCCCAAACCGACTTCGAGCACCCATACATCGCATTGTTGTTGTTTAAAAATGATAAAAGCAGCCAAAGTGGTTGCTTCAAAAAAAGATAAGCTTAAATCACAATCGCGACGAGCCTGATCAACTTGAACAAAAGCATCAATCAGACTTTGATCATCGACTTCGACTCCACCTAATTTGACTCGTTCATTAAAGCGATAGATATGGGGTGACTGATATAACCCAACTTTATACCCCTGCTCATTTAATATAGCAGCTAGTGTAGTTGTAGTTGAGCCTTTACCATTCGTTCCGGCTACTGTAAAAACTTTAGCAGTAGGCTGAGTTACGCCCAGCTTTTCTGCCACAGGAATTACACGTTCCAGACCAAGATCTATCCCTGTAACGTGAACATGGCTCCAATAATTGAGCCATGTATCTAAAGAGTCTATTGAAAGTGGAGCTTGTTGATTCAAGGTAAGTTCATCAATTTCGATACAAGTCGAGATACAGTATCACGTAAAGCATGACGATGAACAATCTGATCGATTACGCCATGATCAAGCAAATATTCAGCACGTTGGAATGGCTCTTCCAATGTTTCACGTACAGTTTGTTCAATTACACGTTTACCTGCAAAGCCGATCATCGCTTTCGGTTCAGCAATATGAATATCACCTAACATTGCTAAAGAAGCTGTAACACCGCCATACACCGGGTGTGTTAACACCACGATATAAGGTAAACCTGCATCTTTTAATTTTTGGATCGCCGCTGAAGTACGCGCCATTTGCATAAGTGACAACATGCCTTCTTGCATACGTGCGCCACCAGAAGCTGCGAAACAGATCAATGGTTGACGTTTTGCAATAGCAAGTTCAGCAGCTTGAACAAAACGGTCACCCACTACAGTACCCATAGAGCCGCCCATAAAGTCGAACTCAAAAGCACATGCAATCATATCCACGCCATTTAAATTGCCTTGCATTGCAATTAAAGCTTCTGTTTCACCAGTTTTGCTTTGCGCTTCACGCATACGGTCTGGATATGGTTTAGTGTCGACAAACTTTAATGGATCTTTCGCGCTAAACTCTTGACCCAATTCAGCCACTACATTATCGAAGAACCAATTCAAACGATCACGAGCTTTCATTCGTAAGTGTTCATCACACTGCGGACAAACATACGCATTGAAAGATATTGCTGTACGTGTCACTAGAGCATGACATTCAGGGCATTCAATCGTTGGCTCAGTAAATGTTGCTTTGAGAATTTGTTGCTCATTTGCGACTTCAATACCTGGAACCGGACGTTTTGTCCATGGTGTCGAAGGGCTAAGAACTTTCCCTGATTTCACTTCTTGATTCATACTAACTCATCGAGCGCTGCTCGAAGCTCCTTGACTTTATTCACCGTCTGTTCAACAGCGTCATCCGCTGCCAACGTTGCAAAATTTTTAACGAAAGCACTACCTACAATCACAGCATCAGCAACGCTACCCATTGCTTTTGCTGAAGCGGCATCACTAATACCAAAACCAACACCAACTGGAATATCAGTGGCATTTTTGATTTTCTGAATACGTGCAGCAGCTTCTGCCGTATCTAGTGTTGCTGCTCCTGTTACACCTTTAAGTGAAACATAGTAGATAAATCCACTTGCCTGATTTGCCACATGTTGAATGCGTTGGTCTGTAGATGTTGGCGCGAGCAAGAAGATTTGATCCATGTCATGTTGCTTCAACAAAGCACCAAACTCTTTTGACTCTTCTGGCGGTAAATCCACCAGCAATAAGCCATCTACACCACACTGTTTCGCATGAGAAATAAACTTCTCGTAACCAATCACTTCAACCGGATTCAAATAACCCATTAAAACAACAGGTGTATCCTGATCCTGTTCACGGAACTCCTTTACCATATTGAGAGCATCTAATGTGTTAGTCCCTGCTGCAAGCGCACGTTCAGCTGCAAGCGCAATTACCGGACCATCAGCCATTGGATCTGAAAATGGTAAACCAAGCTCAATGACATCTACTCCTGCCGCAACCATTTTATGCAGTAACGGAACTGTTACTTGCGGTTGTGGATCACCCGCCATAACATAAGATACAAGCGCTTTACGTTGTTGGGACTTAAGCTTTTCAAAACGGGTGGCAAGACGTGACATAGGGTTGTGCTTTCCTTGAATTATTTAAAATTGAGGAGTTGTTTGTAGAAATACAAGAACATCGCATTTTAACGCTATTTTTTGTCCATTGAACAGGTCTAACGTTATGGCGATATTCGATTGTATGATTCATACAACCCATGGCGTACATTTATCAATATTTTGAAACTTTTCTCAATGATCAAAGCTTCCTATTTTCGAGCCATTATTAGATCGTCATCTGAATAGAAAACCATCCAAAAATGCCTATTTCACTGCATTTTTATTGGTTAGCTGTAATTGTCTTTTTCTTGTCAGCAAGGTTTGTCCTGTCAAATTTTTATGAGCCCGTGCAAGTGCTGACTGGTCCGAATATCCCAACTGTTCAGCAATTAAAGTGAGGCTTGCATTTTGGTTGAGTAATATCTCACAACGTCTCATGCGCTCTGCATCTAAAATTAATTTAAATGAAGTGTTTAATGACTGTAGCTGGCGTTGTAAGCTTCGTACTGAAATATTCAACTCGATGGCAATATCTTCTATTTTTGGCGCTTGCTGTCTTTGCTTAAAATATTCATGCACGATCCAATGTATTTGCTGAGCTAAATCTGTTTGTATTTTACGCTGAGCTAACGCCTCTTCTGCCTGTTTCACTAAAAGTTGCATTAAGGTCGGGTCTGCATGTTGAGGGCGAATACTTAGTCCCTCACTTGCAAAAGTTAATGCATAGTAAGGTTTTCCAAATGATAATTTGCATTGAAAGAAACGCTGATAGTGCACTAACGGACCACGTGCGCTGTGCACAAACTCAACTTGTTGCAAGAGAAAATCATGCAGTGGGGCTATTTGTTTAGCAAGTTGTACCATAGCTGCCAAGGTCAATTCACAAAGTATGATATTACTGTCATCAACCAATGGCCAATACAAACGAATTTTAGAAGCATCTTGCTCGATTTGCATAGGCACGACTTGCTCACCGTCAATCACCAGACGGTGAAACTTCATGATATATTCAAGAACCTCTGCAAAGCTACCACTTCGGGATGCCATATATCCCAATACACCAAAATTGGCAGGTGTAATACAAGTCGCCATTTCCAAAGCTAAATTGGAAACTTGTAATCGAGATTCGGTCAGCTCTAAAAGCTCAAGAAAAAAAGTTAAAGGTGATTGAGCATCGATAGATGCAGATAAAATGTTTTGAACTTGGCGAACTTGAACATCTGTTAGATTTAATGCCTGCCAGTCCATCCCCTTTTCTTTTAAGTAAGTATTCCAAAGGTAAAAATAACCATTTGAAATCGTAAACTCCTGCATGGCGCATCCTTTTTTTACTGCCACCTTGTCGTAAACTGTATAAAAATTGGCAATAACTGTCAAAACAAAGCCGACCAGTCGCGACATACTAATGAACATGTTAGATGCGAGAAATAAAAATATGAACGCACATGTTTCTTATCAGGTCGAGCCAGTGGTTCGTAAAGATCTAGATTTTCATTTAAACGAAGCACCTCGCTTTTGGTTTAATAATGATCCTTTTTTGACTCGTATGTTCGATGCACTCAGCTTAACCTTTCCAGATGGAGAGCGTTATTTTATCGAATGTGTTCGTATGTTCCGTGACAAAATTGATGATCCAGAACTACAAAGACGAGTTGTGGACTTTATTAAACAAGAAGCCCAACACGGTATTGCTCATGACAAAATGAATCAGATCATGAAAGAGCAAGGCATGCCCGTTGACCAGTTCACAACCACCCTCAAAAGGATTTTCCGTTTTGAACTGACAAAACGCTCACCTCAATACAACATTGCCATGACTGCTGCTGCCGAACATTTAACAGCTTTAATGGCAGAGACGTTTTATAGCAACAAAAAAACATTGGAAAATGCGCATCCGTATGTTCGAGCGCTGTTTGCTTGGCATGCCATTGAAGAGATGGAGCATCGTGATGTTGCTTTTGATGTCATGAAACAAGTCGGGGAAGTGCCTGAGTCAACACGTCGCTTTGTATTAGTGGCTACAACAGTATTAATGTTTGGTTTTACGCTTTATCGCACCAATGTCATGTTGAAATGTGATGGTTTTAGTTCTAGAGAAAGACTCTTAATGAGCCTTAAGGGTTTACCTTGGTTCTTTGGCAAAAATGGCACATTAACCGCCATGAAAAGCCAATATCTGGACTGGTTTAAAAAAGATTTTCATCCAAGTCAGCATCCGGTAATTCGTCAATATCCTGTTTGGATTGAAACACTCGAAAAGACAAATGACCCAATTGCAGCTGGTGAAGCATTCTGGCAAGCAGGTTTATAACCTGCTTGTTACCATTTTGCATAATGTTGTTCTAATAAACCATATTGCTCATTGCAAGTGATGACATCATTCGTCTCATGCTCAATCGTGCCACTAATTTTAGCTTGCCACTGATTGAACTGACTTCCAATCATTCTTAAATTAATATTTTCGTATCTACACCAACCAATATGGATTTGTAGATTAAGCTTTTGATCTAGAGAACTAATTTTCCAAAGTTCATCATTTACTTTTTCAAATAAAACATCAGTTAATGGAAATAAAACTCCGTTAATCCATAAGCAATTTTCATTACCAAAGCTTTCATTAACACCAGAAGCTAAATTTAGGCCAATACGTCTGCCTTGCTCATCCCAGAAATTACATGAAAGCCAGAACCAAGCTGTTTCAGGTCGCAAAAAACCACACGTATCATCTAGAGATGCAAATGTCTTTTCATCAAATTGTACAACTTGGTTTTGTTTATTAATGAACATGCCTTCTACACCCAGCGTCGTCTGCTTTTGAGTATAGGTCCAACCATTAATTCCTGTCGGTGTACACAAACTTAATATATCGGTGCCAGCACAAAAAATCCGAGCACTGAGTTTAATCTCACCATATTTAGTGACTCGAATGTACCGCACACCATTCGCATGCTGAATATCAAACTGATAGGGCGATTTAGAAAAATAGCTTTGATTAAACAACGGCTGTTCATCAAGATAGGTTTTATGTCCCAAAGGCTGAATCGCATTCCATTCAATGACTTGCTGGGTTTCATGATCATAAATATAGAAAAAACCGTGCCCGACCCAACCTATATCTGCAATTGCCAGACCAATACTATAGTGTTTATGTTGAATGCCACAGAATTTAAATTTCTTGTATTTTAATTGCTTACGCCAGCCTTTTAAGACCTTACCATAAGGGGTTTTATAAATATAATGTTGTACATGAATGGTTGACGGTACAGATTCAAAACGCCCATAACGAGGCTGTCCATTTTCTTGAATTAAATCCATTTACCCACTTCCATATGAATATTAGATTTCAAATGACCTATACCACGGTCAAATACGTATTTTCCCAAATTGTTGCAGCAAAATCGCCTTTTATTAAATGAATATAGCGCCCTGCCACACAATCTATCGCTAAGCAGTCATCAATATCAATGACTCGATCTGTATGCGCTTTTTGCCACTGTTGATCTATAAATTGTTTACCCAATTGTTTTGCAATAACAGCATTGGGCGCAACAACAAACTCATACCGATGGAGCTCACCGAACTCATGAGCATTATATCCGCCCAGATTAATTAAATATAACTTTAAGTCATCTGGTTTTGGTGCTGCATCGGTGAAGTGAATTTGATAATTTTGCTCTTGAGATTTTACTCCCGAAAGCTTAGCCCAAGCATCAATATGTAATCCTTGAGCCTCACCAAACCAAGCCTGTTTAAGTTGAGGATAAACTTCTTCCAAAGTATCTCCTACAGCCATGACAACATCATGAACTTCTGTATTTGCGCGTGCATGACGCCCACCCAACATTACCATAAACAGACTTGGCATTTTTATTCCCGTTTACATCTCAACCATTTCTACGCCATCAATGCGTGCAACAGTCATTAAATCTTTATCACCACGACCTGAAACAGTCGCAATAATAATCTGATCTTTAGACATCGTTGGTGCAAGCTTAGAGACATACGCCATGGCATGTGAGCTTTCAAGAGCAGGAATAATCCCTTCGATTTTGGTTAAATCACGGAAGCCTTGTAGAGCTTCTGTATCATTAATCGGCACATACTCAACACGCTTCATATCTTTCAAGAAGCTATGTTCAGGACCAACACCCGGATAGTCAAGACCAGCTGAGATACTATGTGTTTCGATAATCTGGCCTTGCTCATCACTCATCAAGTAAGTACGGTTACCATGTAACACACCAACGTGACCCGCATTTAACGGCGCAGAGTGTTTACCAGTTTCAATACCAAAACCAGCAGCTTCAACACCATACATTTTCACATTGGCATCGTTTAAGAATGGGTAGAACAAGCCCATTGCATTTGAACCACCGCCCACACAAGCAACCAATGCATCTGGTAAGCGACCCGCTTGTTCCAAAATCTGTTTACGTGCTTCACGCCCAATAATTGACTGGAAATCACGTACAAGTTGTGGGTATGGATGAGGACCTGCCACCGTACCAATTACATAGTAAGTACTATCAACATTGGTCACCCAGTCACGCATCGCTTCGTTCATGGCATCTTTAAGTGTTTTAGAGCCACTCTGTACAGGCACAACAGTCGCACCCAACAAACGCATACGATAAACGTTCATAGCTTGACGCTTAACGTCTTCAGCACCCATATAAACAACACATTCAAGACCCAAACGCGCTGCAATTGTTGCTGTTGCTACACCGTGCTGCCCAGCACCTGTCTCGGCAATAATACGTTTTTTACCAGAAAGCTTTGCCAATAACGCCTGACCAATCGTGTTATTTACCTTATGTGAGCCTGTATGGTTCAAGTCTTCACGTTTCAGGTAAATTTGTGCACCACCTAACTCTTTTGACCATCGCTCAGCATAATAAAGTGGACTAGGACGACCTACATAGTAGGCGAGATCGCGGTCGAATTCTGCCAGAAACTGTTCATCATTTTTCATGCGGGAATATAGATTTTCTAAATCTTCTAATGCCGCCATTAGAGTTTCTGACACAAAACGTCCGCCATGGATACCGAAATGCCCTGCAGCATCTGGGTACTGTGTATAGTCAATCACATTGTTTTGCTGATCCACGTTGGACTCCTTGCATAAATCGTTCAATGAGTTGTTGGTCTTTTATACCTTTTGCGGACTCTACGCCTCCGCTCACATCTACTGCAAAAGCACCGGTAGTATGAATAGCGTCAATGACATTGTCAGGGGTTAAACCACCTGCCAAGATTAATGGAATATCAAGTTTTGGAAATTTAGACCAGTCAAACTGATGTCCTGTGCCCCCTTTAAGCTCAGGATGCCACGCATCGAGCAAGACAGCACTGGCTCCAGCTGCCTGATATTTTTGAATTTCAGCAATAACATCAAGGCCAGGCTTAACCTGAATCGCTTTATACCAGCGACGCTTACAATGGCGAGCTATCTCCTGACATTGTTCTGGAGTTTCGTCGCCATGTAGTTGTAATACATCTAGGGGAACACAATCAAGTACTGACTGAATCTCAGTAGCACTTGCATTCACAAACAAACCAACAAGTTGTACATAAGGAGGAATAAATTTAACTAGTTCTTGTGCCTGCTCGAGTGTGACATGTCTTGGACTTGGTGGAAAAAATACAAAACCAATTGCATCAGCTCCAGCCGCAACTACTGACTGAACATCTTGAGGGCGAGTAATTCCACAGATTTTCGCTCGTGTACGTTTTTGGTTTGATGGGCTCATGATCTGCCTAAACTACAACCATTTCTTAAAATAAGCGCCATTGTAATGCAATTTTTGTCCCTTGCGTAAAAGTTCTCTGGGAATTGGGCTAAATGACATTGTATGAAATAAATCGCCACTTTATACTGCGTAAAATTGGAAGCAAGTGTAAGCAATTAATGCTTTAGGGAAGCTGGTGAAAGTCCGGCACTGCCCCCGCAACGGTAACAATGTAAAGCATATTTTTTAAGTCGTTCTCGACTTACACCACTGCAATGATGTGGGAAGGTGAATATGTCCATAACTTAAATATGGCGCTGAAGTCCGGAGACCTACTTGTTTCATCTATCTACCCGATCATTCACGTGGGGTGAATGTATGGAGCATGTTATGTCTAAGACTTTTCAACCTACTCGTCTGGTAGGGGCTATCGCTATTGCGATGGGGTTTTCACCTGTTATTTTTGCTGAAGATACAACCAACGCAACTCAGCTTGATCCAATTGTAGTGACTGCTTCAAAAAGTGCTGAAAAAGCCAGTGAAGTTCCGGCGCGTATTTCAGTGATTTCTAAAGAAGAAATTGAAAAAAATCCTATTTCAAATTTATCTAATATCTTACAAAAAGATCCGTCTATTTATATCAAACAAAATGGCGGTATTGGGCAAGGTACTAATCTTTTGATTCGTGGTACAAACCCAAATCATGTATTGTTATTAAAAGATGGAGCACGTCTAAATACTCCAAATACCCTTTCCCCAATCTACCCTGAACTTTTAGATACAACTAATCTTGACCGCGTTGAGATCTTAAAAGGCCCTGCATCAGTTCAATATGGTACTGATGCGATTGGTGGTGTGATCCAAATGATTACATCTACACCTGAAAGAAACTCTGCATTCGTTACAGGTATTTATGGTGAAGATAATACCTATAAGGCAATTATTGGGACAGATTTAGTCAGCAATGAAGGGTTCTTTGCTCAAATTCGTGGGCAAAGTATGGAAAGTGATGGAACGCATATTTTCAACACTCAACCAGACAATTTAAAAGCTGCTTATGATCAAAAAGGTTATAGCGCAAAAATAGGTTATGACAATAAGAACGATCTAAATGCAAATGTTGAAATTTCTCAAAACAAGGGCGCTAATAATTATTCAGAAAATGGTGGTATAAGCAATACAGCTAAACGTGAGTTTGACAATCAATTAGTCAGTACCAGAGTCGAATATAAACCGACATCTAATATCACTATCAATACAAGGTATTCTAATTTTAAAGATACACAAGAGTATCGTGAATCATCGCCTTATCATGCTGATACTAAACGCAATGAAGGTGATTTAAATGTTAAGTGGCAATTTACACAAGCACAAAATATTTTGGTTGGCGCAAGCATTGATAATACAGAGTATCAAGATGCCTCTATTTTAAATGGAAAGCAAGATATTGATTCTACTGGCTATTACCTACAACACCAATATAAAACTGATAAAATCAGCACGCAATTAGGCATACGCCTCGAAGATAATGAAAAATTTGGAACACATAATGTAGGACAAGGGGCTGTTCGTTACTTTGTATTACCGTCAACCAGTATCTATGCAAATATCGGAACAGCATTTAGAGCCCCTTCACTTACTGAATTGTATTATCACAGCGAAGCTGATTATGGTTCTTTTGGAATTTATCACACTTATGGGAACACTAATCTAAAACCAGAAGAAAGTACTTCATATGAAATTGGCTTAGATCATCAGTTTACTCCTACATTAAAAGCATATTTATCTGCATACAAAACACAGGTCAAAAATTTAATTGCATCAAATTCAAATTTTGATGATGCAACCAATACAACGACAAGTACTTATGAAAATCTAAACAAAGCACAATTTTCTGGTGGAGAGGTTGGTTTTAAATGGAAACAAGATGATCTATTTTTATCAACTGAATATGCCTATGTAAAAACTGAGAATAAAGAAACTGGTTTAGAAATTGCTTATCGTCCGAAACAAACACTCACCTTAACTACTGGTTTAGAAAATACTGTGTACGGTGTTAGTGCTTCACTTATTGCTCGCTCTAACTCTAATGCTCAGAATAGCGCTAATCCGCAAAAAGTCCCAGGCTATGCTACTGTCGATTTAAATGCTTACTGGAATATCAATCCAAACGTTAAAGTATTTACTAATATCGAAAATGTAGGTGATTCTGAGTATAAAACAGTTCATAACTCGCGCAACTGGTATGTAAATGGTGGCCGTCAAGCTTCTGTTGGCGTAACTTTCCGTTATTAACATCTCACTTTAATTATAAAAATATTTTCTTAACTCCAGTTTCGGGGTAATGTTCTGACCGACATTATCCCCTTTTTTATGTTCAGGATATCCATCATGGGACACCGTTTAAGCAAAATCTATACACGCACAGGCGACTCAGGTACAACAGGTTTAGGCGATGGCTCTCGTGTTGCTAAAGATGATTTACGAATTGCAGCGCTTGGTGATGTCGATGAACTCAATGCCATTATTGGCGTTCTTCGAGCTCAAATCACTGCAAGTCAAGTAATAGACAAAGCAAATTGGGATAAGAGTCTAAGCTTAGTTCAACATTGGCTTTTTGACTTAGGCGGCGAGGTTTGTATTCCAAACTACAATTTACTTCAGCCTGTTTGCATTGAATTTCTTGAAAAAGAAATTGACCGTATGAATGAAGACTTACCCATGCTTAAAGAATTTATTCTACCGTCTGGCTCTTTAACTTGCAGTTATGCCCATCAGGCACGTGCTGTTTGCCGTCGTGCAGAAAGGTCGCTAATGTCAGTACAAACACGCGACCAAAATATTCAAACCACAGCGCTCCAGCTTTTAAACCGTCTGTCTGACTGGTTGTTTGTCGCATCTCGCGCTTTACAACGTGCTGAAGGTGGACAAGAAGTGCTTTGGCAAAAAAATATTAATGAGATTATTTAAAAATAGATTAGATTAAGAATGGTCTCTGCTCTTTTGAAGAGACCATCATTAAAAATAGTTGATAGAAGAAAATTATGCGCATTATTGGTCATCGTGGTGCACGCAAAGAAGCTCCTGAAAACACGCTAGGTGGTTTTCAGCACATAAAAAATCTAGGTATTCGTGGTGTTGAATTTGATATTCGTCAGCTTCAAGATCAAGAATTAGTTGTTATCCATGATGATAACTTTTTACGTACCGCAGGAATAGATCAAATTGTTGAGCAATCTAATTTGTCTCAAGCATTATCATTTGATCATCGTCAAAACTGGCCCAATTGGCCAAACTCTGAACCAACACCTACACTTACAGGCGTTTTAAACTTACTTGATAACGTTGATCATATTGAAGTTGAAGTGAAAGCTGTAAGAGACATGGCTTTAGCAGAAAAACTCGTTCAAAAGCTTGAGACTGAATTGCAGGGTTTTGAGAAAGTCGTAACAATCACAAGTTTTGACCTTCAAATTCTAACCGCCTTACGCGACATCAATTCTCAATTTAAACGAGGCTTATTAGTTGAACTTCCAGTGGGTGCAATCGCAATTGAACTCGCTCATGAATATGGTTGCTGTCATATTGGCTGGCATGATCAACTCGCAACAGATGAAATGATTCAGCTTTCACAACAAGCAAACCTAAATATTAGTGTTTGGACAGTAAATGACATTGAACGAGCTAAATCTTTACGGGATTTAGATGTACAGGGGCTAATTACAGATATTCCAACTACGATGTTACAAGCTCTGTAAATATAAAAAAGGTGGTAAAACCACCTTTTATTATTTCTTTTGTGCCTGAATCAATCGCTGACCGCTTTGGTCAAGCAAATAGAGTGTATTCCCTACCAACTGAAACTTTTGAATACGTTGTAAAGAATCAATCAACTCTGCCTCTTGAGCCAATGCGCCATCACAACTTGAATGTCCTGCATTGACCTGCATATCAAGCTTCTGTTGACTAAAATCAAAAGTATATCGACCAAAAACGCCATTGCAGCCCGTATGGCCTGATACTGTTTTGACAGCAGAATTTAAAGAAAGAACTGGCCATTGATTAAAAAACTTAGCCTTGTGACCATTAATCTGGGTAATCTGCCAATCAATATCTTGAATGCCATCAGGACTTACTCTCTTTTTTACTACAGGAGGTTGTACGCGATGGACTGGTTTTACTTGAGCTTTCTGGCCTTTCTGAATATTTTGTTGTGGGGTACTTTGACATGCGGCTAATACAAGACTGATTGTGACCAAGACACACTTCAATGATAATTTTCTTGCAATATCAATGCTGTTCTTTTTTTTCAATCGTTGTACGTTCATTAAACAACTTCTCCTACTTGAAAAACTCTGTGACATGGTTTAAATCTGTTACCGTTCTTTCAATACATCTGTACAATAATGTTAGTGATTCTCACTAAGCACGTGCTAATATGAAGGATAGAATAGCAATATATCTTGATGATTGGTTTTGCTATGTCGTTTTGTCTTTGTACCTTGTCTGACAAGGTTTCTAGGAGCGCTGCCGGATATGACTTCCGCCCCACTCAAAGCCCCAATTAACTGGACCGCTAGCATTACCTTAATTGGTTTACCAATTCTTGCTGCAATCATAATCCCGATTTATGCGTATTATTATGATTTTAGTGTAAGTGCATGGGTAAGCTTATTTTTTCTTTTAGCTCTAAGTAGTATGGGGATTACTGCTGGTTACCACCGCCTTTGGGCTCACCGAGCTTATGAAGCGTCGTTACCACTTAAAATTCTTTTAATGATTGGTGGTACATTTGCCGTACAAAATAGTATTTTGTTCTGGGCATCTGGTCACCGTACACACCATCGACACGTTGATCATGTTGATGAAGATCCATATTCAATTAATCGTGGTTTTTGGTATGCCCATATGGGTTGGATGATCCGCGATCATTCACCATCTGAACCAGATTTTAAAAATGCACCAGACTTATTGAACGATAAACTGGTCATGTTCCAGCATAAATACTATGGTTTACTCGTAGTTGCAGTTCATGTTGGAATTTTAGGCTTAATTGGTTGGGCAACTGGCGATTTGTGGGGTGTAGTCCTCATAGGCGGTCTATTGCGTTTAATCATTAGCCATCAAGTGACTTTCTTTATTAACTCGCTTTGCCACATGTGGGGTAAACGTCCTTATACAGACGAAAACACTGCACGTGATAATTTCTGGTTAGCCATTGCTACCTGGGGCGAGGGTTACCATAACTATCATCACATCTTCCAATACGATTATCGTAATGGTGTGAAATGGTGGCAATATGATCCAACAAAATGGTTGATCTGGTCATGTTCTAAACTTGGTTTAGCTAAAAATTTACGTCGTATTCCAAGCTTTAATATTAAAAAAGCAGAATTGGCGATGAAATTTAAATACGCTGAACAAGACCTTGCTATTTATGGTCACAATGTAAATGCTGATATGACTCAGATGAAACAACGTATTGCTCAGGAATACGAAGCTTTTACCCATACATTAAATGACTGGGCAAAGCTAAAAGAGCAAGAACTACAAGCGAAAAAAGCAGCAATGGCTGAAAAGATTCATAGAATGGATCACAAGCTTAAAGTTGATTTTCAATTGCTTGAACACCGTTTAAGTCATCATCGTGAGTGTTTAGAAACTTTAATGCGTAACATTAAAAAGAACACTAATGTAGTATCAGACTAGAATAAGTTCTTATCTAAAATAGCTCTTTCGGGAGCTATTTTTATGCCCGCTTTTTAACTATGGTATAGTGAAATCTGCTTTCTCTATTTTGCCAAGCCCATGCAATTTAATCCGCTCTACCCTTCACTTCCTTCTAAATTATTCCATGTTCAGCAACCCTCACCTTTACGTGGTGCAAAAGCAGGTCATTTCAATACTGCTTTGGCTGATGAGCTGCAATGGTCAGAAGACGAAAAAAATGCATGGGTTGAAATCTGTAGCGGACAGCGTACTTTCTCTGAATTTCCTTCTCTTGCTATGGTCTATGCTGGTCACCAATTCGGACAATGGGCGGGACAACTCGGTGATGGTCGTGGCTTACTGATTGCGCAAATACTTAATACAAAGGGTCAAACCATAGATCTACATCTAAAAGGTGCAGGCCCGACGCCCTATTCAAGAATGGGAGACGGACGCGCAGTGTTGCGTTCTGTGGTTCGTGAATATTTAGCTGGGCATGCTTTAAATGCCTTAGGAGTCGTTTCTAGCCACGCAGTAGGTTTTACAACCTCCACCCAAGGGGTACAGCGCGAAAAACTAGAATTGGGAGCAATGTTACTAAGAACATCTGAATGTCATATCCGTTTAGGACATTTTGAATGGATTAATCAATACGCTCCAGAGTTACTGCCAGAATTCACTCAAAAATGTATTGAATGGCATTATCCTGAGTGTCTAGAAACCGAGAACCCTATTTTATCCTTTGCCAAAAAGGTGGTTGAGCATACTGCAATCATGATCGCTAAATGGCAGTTGGTTGGATTTGCTCATGGTGTGATGAATACAGACAATCTTAACATTACTGGTTCTACACTCGATTTTGGTCCATATGGCTTTATGGAGCGCTTCCGTCCGAACTGGATCAATAACCACTCGGATTATCAAGGCCGTTATACTTACCAAAATCAACCAAGTATAGGTCATTGGAATTTATGGACGTGGTTAAACAACTTAATCCCTCTCGCTGAGCCTGAACAAAAGGATCAGTTCAAAGAAGAGTTAGCGCGTTGCTTAGAACAATTTGAACCAACCTTCATGGAACATTACACAACTGGTTTATGTCAAAAAATGGGATTACCTCATTTTCATAAAAACAGCCTTGATTGTAGTTTTAGTTTTTTAAAAATCTTACAGACTGAACAACTCGACTACACTCAGAGCTTTATCCGACTTCAAAATAAAGAATATAAAACTTTACGAGATGATTGCCTTGATATTCGACAGTTTGATGAATTTCTTAGCCAATATCAAAGCATTCGTGAACATCAAGATACAGATGAGCTTGATGCGAATATGCAAAAAGCTAATCCAATTTATATATTACGGAATCACATGGCTCAACGTGCTATTGAGGCAGCTGAGCGAGATGATTTTAGCGAAGTAGATCGCTTATTTAAGCTGCTTAATCAGCCATATACAAGACAACCAGAACTTGAACAGCCACAAGATTTAGGTCCTTTACCCAGTGACGTACCAGATGTAGCGGTAAGCTGTTCTTCTTAATATTTTAAAAGACTAAAACTCTCTTAAGCCGCTTTAATGGTAGCTTAGAGAGTTTCTTAAACATTAAAGAATAATATATGAAAATTAGACCTATCATTATTTGTACACTTCTCATGATTCCATTGGGAATCGCTTTTTATAATTATGAAAAATATTTACCGACTTTTACATCATCCCATAAAGCTCTTTCAACCGAACAGATCTTAGAACTCATTAAGACTAAGCCCATCACATCAATTGAAGTATTTAAAAATCAACGCGTACTTCTACTCAAGAGTAATCAGGAGGTGATTCGTCGTTATCCTATTCGTCTAGGCTTTAACCCTAAAGGACATAAACACTTTGAAAATGACGGTAAAACACCTGAAGGTGTTTATTCTATAGATTGGCGAAACTCACAAAGTGCGTACTATAAATCTTTGCATATCTCCTATCCCGATGCGAAAGATATTGCTTATGCCAAGCAACATAATCAACCAACCGGTGGAGATATCATGATTCATGGATCTGTTCCAAAGTCCTTTTTATCTATACCTTTTAGCTCGACTTATATGCCACATAAGGATTGGACTTTAGGATGTATCGCCGTTAGAAATGTAGATATAGACGAGATTTGGCAATTCGTGCCGAATCATACAAAGATTATAATTTATCCATAAAATCTTTAAAATTATCCACATTTTCTGTGGATAACATTGTGGTTATCCACAGAATAACTTTCGCTAGTGTTTTACTCTTCAGGATATTCGAAGCGGTAACCTACACCGTAAACTGCTTGAATCCACTCATGGCGGTTACCAGTTTCAGCCGCTTCACTAATTTTTCGACGCAAGTTTTTGATATGACTGTCAATCACACGATCGGCAACGTCAAAACTATCTGGATTAATATGATCCAATAATTGTGCTCGTGAATAAACTTGTCCAACATGCTCTAAAAATAGCTCAAGTAAACGAAATTCGGTTGGCGTTAAGCTCAACGATTTTTGTTGATACCAAATTCTTTGCTGTGCTTTATCAATTCGGAAAGAATCATTCTGTTCGGGCTCTGCCTTACGTTCTAAACGGCGTAAAACTGCCTGTACGCGAGCAACCAACTCTTTTGGGCTAAACGGTTTACATACATAATCATCAGCGCCCATATTCAGACCCAAGACGCGGTCGATTTCTTCGGTACGAGCAGTCACCATAATAATCGGCAAATCTGATTGTTCACGAACCTTACGGCAAATGGTCAAACCATCCATTCGTGGAACCATTAAGTCCAGAACCATTAAATTAGGTTTACGTTGCTGGAAACTTGCATAGGCATCTTGACCATCATGAAACATACTTACTTCAAAACCGGCAGCTTCAAGATAATCACGCACCAAATGCGCCAATTCGACTTCATCTTCAACCAACATCACATGTTTCATGAGATATTTTTCCTTTTATATTTAACTCTGCTTTTTAAAAGTGAGTACACAACGTAAACCACCTAAGGGTGAATGTTCAAAACTGAGTGTACCACCGAGCGCCTGCGCAATTTTACAAGACAAAGCCAAGCCTAGCCCTGTTCCACCTGTACTACGCGTACGCGAATCATCTACGCGATAGAATCGTTCACCTAAACGAGATAACTGCTCATCGTTTAAACCAAATGGGCTGTCATCAACATACAAAGTCCACTCCTGCGGAGTTTGAGCTGTATGAATATGAATTTTGCCACCTGTTTCTGTGTAACGAATACTATTACTAATTAAATTAACAATAATCTGTTTAAACCGATCACGATCTAATAATAGCGGAGAGCTTGTTCCTTCAACTTGAATTTCGAGATCAGCTTGCTCAAGTTTCGGTTTAAAGTTCTCAACTTCTTGTAATACCACTTCCCACGGATTTACAGAACTCAAATAACACTTGAGTTGTTGTGCATCTGCCTGCGCCAAGTCCGCAAGGTCTTGAGTCAGTTTTTTCAGGCTTGAAACCTGACGCATCATCGCATCTAGATGTTCAGGGGTTGCCTTTCGAATACCGTCTTGCATCGCTTCAATTTGTGCTTGCAATACAGCCAATGGCGTTTTTAATTCATGGGAAGTATCCGCTACCCATTGACGACGTGATTCTTCATGCCGATGTAAAATCTCTGCCAAATGGTTCAATTGGGTAGATAAATCACCTAATTCATCATTTCGTTTAATAACAACTTGATGCTGATAATTTCCTTTAGTTAATTCATTTGTCGCATTTAATAAACGCTGAATCGGTTTCTTAAAATAAGTCGCCATCAATAGCGCTGCAACTAAACTTGAGAGCAAGGTTAAAGCATAAATTAAGAGTAAATAACGTTTTTGATTACTAAAGAAATTAATACTTAAAGCATCTTCTTTATCCAAAACGGGTTTTAAGCCCAAATATCCCACGACTTGATTGTTTAAGATAATCGGGCGAAATGACATCTGATCTGAAGAAGGCGGTTCACCAACCACAAACTGGTGATTTGCATCATATAAAGATAAACGAGAACTTAAACCCAAACGGTCAGGCAAAGCAATAAAACGCTTCTTACCATTTTGAGTTTCAATATCTTTTAAGCTCCCCTTCTTTGACTTATTTTTATCATCACTTGGGCGAAACTGGTTTGCACTTAAAGGGAAACGTAGCCCTTCAAACGGTTGATATTGAGAAGGTAAATTTTGCTCAAGCGTTTTTAACTCTTCATCGCTAAAAATAGTATTTTTATTTGTTGGCGTAACTTCGGGTGAAATATTGATGAGGGCATGTTCATCGAAAGAGTGCTGTTGTATGGCAATATCATATTGACGACGAAGCCACCACTGCGAGAGGCGATCATAATCATCGGGAGCCGCAGTCCCTTCGATTTGTAAAATTTGTGCCTGAATCGCATTTCCCCAATCATGGTACACCGTATAGACATTGCCAAGATTGGTAATGAGACGGTCGAGCTTTTGCATTTCAACGTCGGCCACATATTTGGCAAAGTTCTTTTGCATTGTCCAGTGCAAAACACTCAAGCTTGCAGTCGCAATAAGCAATGTGGTGAGCAAGACTGTCAAAAACAACCGTAATGCAATGGGAACACGTAGAACGTTCAAAAGCACTCTCTCATTTTTACGCTATATTTGGCATTGTAACCAACAACGAAAAGAAAAACTCTCCATTGTTTCTACATCTTTATTATCTAATCTTTAAGCCATCTTAAAACACAACATTAAAAGGCTCTTAAACATGAAAATGACGGCAAAAATTGCATTATTCAGTGCGGCAATTGTAACTATGGGAAGTTTAGCGGCTTGTCAATCAACGACTCAGCCACAAAAACCAGAACATCGCATGATGCAAGATGGCCCACGTGAGGGTCACCATCGTATGAAGCACCGTGAATTCACACCAGAACAAAAAGCAGCATGGGAACAGCACCGTGCCGAACGTCAAGCGCGCTTTGAACAAATCCAAAAAGCATGTGATGGTAAGGCCAACGGACAAGCAGTAAATGTTCAAGTTGGAGATAAGACACTTGAAGGTACTTGTAACCTCCGTTTTGAACCAAAACGCCCTCAACCTCCTGTTAATGCCCCTGCTCCTGCATCAGCTCAAGCAAAATAATTCTAAAAATCATGAAACAAAAGGCGCCTATAGGCGCCTTTTGTTTATACATAACTATTTACGATTTTGACTATTTGTATCATATAAACATAACCAAAAGTGTTTACACTCAAAGCACTTAGCTAGTTTAAGCATTTTTTTCTTGACTTTGCAGTCACAAAGTAAAGGTCCTGAGGTGCTTGTGCAGTTATGCAAGTTGTTGCACGATGTAATAGTCCAAGGTGCCTCATGGCACATTATCATAGATTAAGATTATAACTCTGGTTTCACCAGTATTGAGGAACCCGATATGCCACAATACAAAGCGCCCTTACGTGATATGCAATTCGTTTTGCATGAATTATTAAATGCTGAAGAACACTATGCAAAATTACCTGATTTCCAAGGTAACGTAAGCCGTGAATTGGTTGATCAATATTTAGAAGCTGCGGCAGACTTTTGTGAAAATGAACTTTCTCCTTTAAACCAAGTTGGCGACCGCGAAGGTTGTACTTGGAATGATGGCGTAGTTACCACTCCAACAGGCTTTAAAGAAGCTTATCAAAAATATATTGAACTTGGCTTCCCGTCTTTATCAGCAGAAGAACAATACGGTGGTCAGGCTTTACCTAACTCTTTAGGTATTGCAATTTCTGAAATGGTTGGTACAGCAAACTGGTCTTGGGGTATGTACCCAGGCTTGTCTCACGGAGCTGTACGTACATTAGAACATCATGGTTCTGATGAACAGAAAGATACTTATTTACCAAACCTTGTTTCAGGTGTTTGGACAGGTACGATGTGCTTAACTGAATCTCATGCAGGTTCGGACTTAGGTATTATCCGCTCTAAAGCAGAACCAAATGCTGATGGTAGTTATGCAATCTCTGGCGAGAAAATCTTTATCTCTGCTGGTGAACACGACATGGCTGAAAACATCATCCATATCGTTCTTGCACGTTTACCAGGTGCACCGAAAGGTACTAAAGGTATCTCATTATTCATCGTTCCTAAATTCCATGTAAATGCAGATGGAACTGTGGGTGAGCGTAATGCGGTACGTTGTGGTTCTATCGAACACAAAATGGGTATTCATGGTAACGCGACTTGTGTCATTAACTTTGACCAAGCTAAAGGTTACTTGATTGGACCTGAAAACCGTGGTTTGAACTGTATGTTCACCTTCATGAACACAGCACGTATTGGTACTGCTGTTCAAGGTTTAGCAGCATCTGAATCATCTTTCCAAGGTGCGTTAACTTACGCGAAAGAACGTTTAGCAATGCGTTCACTTTCTGGTCCGAAAGCTCCAGAAAAAGATGCAGATCCGATTATCGTTCACCCTGCTGTACGTAATATGCTTTTAACTCAAAAAGCGTTTGCTGAAGGCGGTCGTGCACTTGTTTACTTACTTGCTCAATACGCTGACATCGTTGAAAAAGGCGAAACAGAAGAAGAGCGTAAGTTTGCTGACAACATCTTGTCTTTATTGACTCCAATTGCAAAAGCATTCTTAACTGAAACTGGTTCTGAGTCTGCTAAGCACGGTGTTCAAGTCTTCGGTGGTCATGGTTTCATTTCTGAGCATGGCATGGAACAAATCGTACGTGATACACGTATTTCATGTTTGTATGAAGGTACAACTGAAATTCAGGCACTTGATTTGTTAGGTCGTAAAGTATTGCAAACTCAAGGTGCAATGCTGAAAGACTTTACCAAAATGGTTCACAAATTTGTTGAAGCAAACAAAGACAACGCTGCCATGAAAGAATTTGTTGAGCCGCTTGCAGCGCTTAACAAAGAATGGGGCGATCTCACCATGCAAATTGGTATGCGTGCAATGCAAAACCCAGATGAAGTAGGTGCTGCTGCTGTAGACTACCTCTACTTCTCAGGTTATATCACTTTAGCGTACCTATGGGCTCGTATGGCACTTGTTGCACAAGAGAAATTAGCAGAAGGTACTAGCGAAGTTGATTTCTACAATGCAAAAGTAACAACTGCTCGATTCTACTTCAAAAAAATCTTGCCACGTGTTCGCTCACATGTAGATGTTATTGCTGGTGGCTTAGATCCATTAATGTCATTAGATGCTGAACATTTCGCTTTCTAACCATAGTTAGTTGCGATATGCAATGTTAAAAAACGAAAAAGGACTGCTCAGTTTTGACGGTCCTTTTTTTATAAAATCAATGATAAATTTACACTTTAAATTCCATATCCATTTCGTTTAACAGGATATCTAGCACAGGCCAATGTGCACAAAAAAGGTGAACGATTATGCCAATTTACAATGCTCCTTTAGCTGATATGAAATTCATCTTAAATGATGTATTCAAAGCAGAACAATTTTGGCAGTCTAATGAGAAACTCGCTCATGTAGATGCTGCAACTGCTGAAGCAATTTTAGAAGAAATGGCTAAATTTGCTCAGAACGTGACTCATCCATTAAACCGTACCGGTGATGAAGAAGGCGCTCGCTATGAAAACGGCGAGGTGTTCACACCAGCTGGTTTTAAAGATGCATTCCGTCAATATGCAGAAGGTGGTTGGATTGGCTTAGGGGCTGACGAAGAATGGGGCGGTCAAGGCATGCCAAAAATGCTCACCGTTCTTTCTGATGAAATGTTATTTGCTACTAACCCATCATTTATGCTCTACCCGCTTCTTTCTGTGGGTGCAGGCATGGCTTTAAGCAGCTATGCATCTCAAGAACAAAAAGAAACTTACTTACCTAAGATTTACTCAGGCGAATGGTCAGGCACTATGTGTTTGACAGAACCACATGCAGGTACCGACTTAGGTATTATCAAAACTAAAGCTGAACCTAATGAAGATGGTACTTATAACATTACAGGTACTAAAATCTTCATCACTGGTGGTGATAACGATTTAGCAGAAAACATCATTCACTTGGTACTTGCGAAAACTCCAGATGCACCTGCTGGTTCACGTGGTATTTCTTTGTTCATCGTACCTAAGTACTTTGTTAATGAAGATGGTTCATTAGGTGAACGCAACCTAGTTGGTCCAGGTTCTATCGAACATAAAATGGGGATTAAAGCATCTGCAACTTGTGTGATGAACTTTGATGGAGCAAAAGGTTACCTCGTTGGTAAAGAAAACGAAGGTCTTGCTGCCATGTTTGTCATGATGAACTACGAACGTTTATCTATGGGTATTCAAGGTTTAGGTGCATCTGAGTTTGCATATCAAAATGCAGCTCAATATGCGACTGACCGCTTACAAGGCCGTAGTGCTTTAGGTGTTCAATCACTAAACAAACCAGCAGATAGCATTTTGGTACATGGTGACGTGCGTCGTATGTTATTGAATGTACGTGCAAACAATGAAGCATCACGTGCATTTGCAGTCTATGTAGGTCAACAGCTCGATATCACTAAATTCTCAACTGATGCCGAAGCAGTGAAAAAAGCCAACAATCGCGTTGCGCTTTTAACGCCAATTGCTAAAGCTTACCTGACCGATACAGCATTCCAAGCAACTTTAGATGCTCAAATGGTGTTCGGTGGTCACGGTTATATTCGTGAATGGGGTATGGAACAATGTATCCGTGATCTTCGTATTGCTCAAATTTACGAAGGAACAAACGGCGTTCAATCTCAAGATTTAATTGGTCGTAAAACCATTAAATGTGGCGGTGCGTTCATTGCTGAATACATCACTGAAATTCGTGACTTTGCAAATGACTTAGACACAGATTTGAACTTTATTAAAGATGCAACTTTAGATGCTGCAACTGAAATTGAAGCTATTACTCAGTTTATTATCGAACAAGCTGCTGAAAATGTAGACTTCCCGAACTCTGCTGCTGTTGATTACTTACATGCAGTTGGTTTACTCAGCTTCGCTTATATGTTTGCGAAGATTGCTGCTGCTGCCAAAGATAAATCTGGTGATTTCTATCAAAACAAACTTGCTTTAGCTCAATACTTTGTTGAACGTATCTTGCCAGATATTGATGCGCGTATTGCTAAAATCAAAGCAGGGTCTGACTTAATTATGGGCTTTAGTGAAGATTACTTTACGAACCAAGCTTAATTAAGTTCTTTATAAAAAACGCCTGAAAAATCAGGCGTTTTTTATTTTGTATCTACTATTTCAATTGGCATGAAATTTGTTTAATTTCTAAACATTACGAAGCAAACAAAAGATTTTACTATGCCTGATCCCAAAAAGTATGAGCGTATTCTGGACCGATTTGGTCATTATGCCGTTGAAGCTTTTCATTATTTAGCCCTGTTTATTATTGGCTGTATGGTGGCGTGGTCCGCTGCCAATACTGTTTTTGAAATTTTGACAGTCAAAAAGTATGCTTCAATTGATGATATTTTATTATTATTTATATACTTAGAGCTTGGAGCAATGGTTGGGATTTACTTTAAAACCAATCATATGCCTGTACGCTTTCTTATTTATGTTGCGATTACGGCATTAACCCGTCTACTCATTTCAGATATCCAACATGACCATAAAGCGGATATGGACCAAGTCATTATTACAGGCTCAATTCTTATTTTAGCTCTTTCTATCTTGGTTGTTCGTTTTGCATCTTGGAATTATCCGTCAGTGATGAAAGAAAAGCATGCGAAAACACCCACAACCTTAAAGCCTCCTCAGCCTCAAGATGATGAATTAGCATAAAAAAATGGCCTCAAGATTGAGGCCATTTATATATTCTATATTTCAAAATTAACGAACACGATAAATTTGATGTTTCGAGTCTACGAGTAAATATTGGTTAGGCGTTTTAACCCAACGGTATCCACGTGGCGGCTCATACAAACGATGCGATCTCCAGTCCGAAACATAATAGCGACTATTACGGTATTCCGCAGGAATACGATCACCGCGTTTAAATGCTACATATCGACCATAGTGCTTACCACGATCGGCATTTGACCAGTTTGGAGCCCGATGATCATTACGATAATCGTGGCGACGGTCATCACGATCACGATGTTCATATCGGTCATGGTCTCTACCATGGTTATTATCCCAACGATGATTTGTATCGGCCATCGCGGTAGCTGATATACCTAACATTAACGTCGAAAGTACAAGAACGATTGGCTTTTTCATGCCCTATTTCCTTTTAATCTTGATATGAAGCTAGATTAGAAGACAGTCAAGGAGAAACCATGAATAAAACAGATAACATTGCTAAGGTTTGTAATGACTATAAAGAAAATATGAAGAATCTGTATCTATGCTAACATTAGCTTTTTTCTAGCTAGGTCAATTGCTGTGTCTGAAATCAGTTTTGAACGTCTTCATCAGTTTTTCTGCAAAGTTCCAAGTGTGCAAGAAGCACGTATCATGGCGAATGGAGCAGATGGCGAACACGCTTGGTGGTTTAAGTTCAGTATTGATGTAGAACACCCACTTGCATGGCAAACAGTTCAAGAGTTAGGGCATGTTTTAAACTACCTATCAACAAACGAACGCCTACCGACCTTATTCTTTCCTGTTTCTCCACCTCCGTATATGAATGGTGAAGCAAAAGATTTTTTATCGTGGATTATTCAATGTAATCATCCAGAGTTTTCTCCAGATGTGGTCTGTGATTGGCTTGAGGCACGTTTACCAAATCCTGTTGATGATGAGTCACAGTGGAAAATTAAGACTGATTTGAGTGAATTGGAAAAGTTAGATGATAAGACTTTGGATCAATTGATTCCGCCAGCGCCTTAAAAATCATCTTATTTAATTTTATCGCTCTTGTGGCACAGCCTTTACTTACAGTGATGTTCTAATTTCTTTTGTATAGGCTAATGCCTCACTTTTGAAAGGTCAAAAGTGACAAAAACCTTTGTTTCACTGATGTTGCTTCCCTGCAACACAGTGAAACGGCGACATCCATGTCGCCAATCACCTTGCCATTTTCTGGAAAATCCCAAGGATGGTCATTAGAAAGTCGACAATCCTGACCATTCCATAAAACGATAAATCCAATACTTCACTTTAGACTCATCTGCATACTTCGCATAGTCCACGCTCATCTGTCTGCCTTGCAGGTTTGACCACGATGTATTGAAGTAATTTTGAGCATCTTTAAAGACTAGATCTTGAACTTTGCCCATAACCAGCATGTCAGTTTCAAGGTTATAATTTTTTAAATTACGGGCTGTAAAATTGGCCGATCCTACAATCAACTCAGCTTGCTGAGCGTTATATTTTAATATCATTTTGCTATGGTTCTGCTCGCCATGCGTATCACACCAACGGATTGGAATGCCTGCCGCATGTAATTCGGACGCAACCTGACGGTTTGGAATACCATTCTTTTGTCGGCCAAATGCATCTTTATTTGGATCAAGTAGAACTCGGACAATAACCCCTCTATCTTGAGCACTTTTTAGAGCCTGAATAATCTTGCGTTCAGATAAATAGAACATACTTAAATCAAGGTGCTCTTTAGGCTTAGCTGAGTTAATCAATTTTAATACAGATTGATAAATCGCCCCTTCAGTTAAGACTTGGACTTGAGGTTTGGTTACGTCTTTTTCAAAATCACCTAAAATGAGCGATGGAGAACTACTGCCTGACATTCGTGCAACCGCCGCTTCAGTTTGTAGAACATCAGCTGCTGTGGCTCCCGTTACAACCAATGCAACATTTGAGTGTCTAGAACTACCATCATGTGGGTTTGCAGAAGTTACAAGTGATTTCCAGCCAGCATCGGTATCAACGACCACGGTTTTACGGTGATTTGCCTTAAAGTTAAATAAGTTTAAATAGCTACGCAGTGTAATTTTTTCATCACCGAACGGATTTGGTAACCAGCCTTTTTCAGGATTATTTCCAACATTCTGACAGCAGATGTACCATAAACCTGACCAGAATGGGTTAGACGCACGTAAAGGGCCTAAATTGGTTTCAATCACATCAACACCCGCTTGACGTAACTGACGGTAATTTTCAGGGTTTAAGCCCCCATAGACCGAATTAATCGGGTCAGTAATCATTACAATCTGAATTTGGCGATTTTGTCTTTTTTTACTTACCAATGCATCGGTTAACTCTTGCATGAGAGGTCTTTGCTTTATTTTTGAATCGCCAACTTCTGAATTAAACAAAAACATATCCATCACAATCGTGGTTTTGGCCTCATCAATCATTTTCAAGATTTCATTAAAGATATGCTGATCAACCTGTTGTTGCCCTTTTGCATCAAGGTAGGTTTTATCTGCTAAAAATTTGACATCGGCATGTCTAAGCTTGCCACTAAAGTTAATCCCTTGTGGCAATGGTTTTACTGTGTGGTAAATTGCCGATGCAATATATGCAATAGCAACAACGCAAAGTAATATCGCCATATAACGACGCCCTGACCAATTTATTTTTTGATGAATTCGTTGAAAAATACGCATAAAAAAGACCTAACTTGATAGCTTCAAGTTAGGTCTTTTAGATTGATTTTTCAAGTTTAGTTTCGTGTTAAAGCCTTAAAAACTAAAATCAATACCTACTGTAAAATTGCGTCCAACTTGTGGAATATTTGATAAGAACGAAGCATGTTGATAAACCGTGTCATCTAACAAATTGTTCGCTTTTAAGTACACACGATAATCCGTTTTTGCAGCATATTGCCCTGAATATGCCACACCAAGATTGAGCATATTATAGCCTTCAGTTTCGGTCTCGTAAGCTGCGATCTTGTCTTGGTTAAAGACATGATAATACTCAGCAGAACCACTAAAACCATCACCAAAATCTGCGTCGACTTTAGTACCTAAACGTCCAGCTGGAATACGTGGTGCATTTCCTTCAGCATCAATTTTACCGCGCACATAGTCACCAAAAGCACTGATCTTGTACATTGGGGTAATTTGATAACCAATTTCACCCTCTGCACCATAGAAACGTGCTTTATCTTGGGTGTATTGAACTAAACGGAAGTCTTTATAGCGGTCAAGGGTTTGCGCATAGATATAATCATCAAACCAGTTATGGTAAACATGAAGATGGTAATCAAGTTTGTCATTATCAAAATGCAAACCTAACTCAACGTTATTCGATTTTTCCTTACTGAGCTGATCGTTCCCTAACTCATAAGTATTCGTCGCAAAATGCCCACCATTTGCATATAACTCTTGAGCTAAAGGTAAACGTTCTTGATGAGAGGCTACAAAAGAAAGTTTATAGTTTGGCGCAAACTCCCAGTTCGCAGCACCAGCATAAGAAAAGGCAGAACCATCAAAATCTTGTTTTGAGTTATCGTCTACATCAATTTCTTGCTGATCTGCACGTGCAGAAAGCTCAAAATGTACGTCTTTCCATTGTTTATGTTCTAAGGCAAATACGCTCCACTTTTTGGTAGTGGTCGGCGCCATAAAAGCTTCTTCGCCAGTCAAATCTAATTTTTGCTGGCCTAACTGCGCGCCAATGACCCCTTCCCAATCAGCAATAGGGTTATGTACTAACTCAATACGGCCGTCATAGCCTTTGTTTTGGAATCGGGTAGCAATCGCGCCTTCTTCAATTTCATCATGCTGATAGTCGGTATAGCTTGCTTGAGCACGTAACTTTTGGAAGCCTGCAAATGGATCATTTAACTCAGTTTTAAAATCATAACGCTCAGATTTTAAATCAATCCATGGGCCGCCATGTTCATGATCATGAGCTTCTTCACCATCTTCATGCTCATGGTCTCCACAATGCAAGCTCAGATCATGAATATGGCAGGTTTCATATTCATGACTATGCCCAGGCAAACCATATTGGTCTCGACGGTTGCTATAAGAAATACCTGTATAACCACGGTCATAAATCCAAGACAATCCAATGTTAACTGAATCACCCTGAGCAAAAGTATTGTCTACACGACGCTCTTTTTCACCTTCATGAATATAATTTGGCGCAATGTAGTTATTCGCATCACGTGTTAACCCCTCAACACGTAAAGCCACTTGACTACCCAAGCCAACAGTTACACCAGCACTCGCCAGTTTTTCATCACTTCCAGTGTTGTAACGTAAGCCAACTTGTCCTTCATAACCGTTTTCAGGCATTTGCGTAGGGATCTTGTTATCAATAACGTTAACTAAACCGCCCACAGTTCCAGCACCAAACAGTAAAGTTGAAGGACCTCGAATCACTTCGACTTGTTTTGCAAGAACAGGATCTACAGTTACCGCATGGTCAGGAGATAAGGTTGAGACATCAATATTTTCTGATGAATTTTGAAGTACTTTAACGCGTGGCCCATCTTGTCCCCGAATGACTGGACGACTCGAACCAGCCCCAAACTGATTAGCGTAAATTCCTACTTCACTACTAAGTGCATCCCCAATGGTGGCGGCACCTTGCGATAAATGCTTTTGGTCAACAACAGTATCTGCAACTGCAAAATCTTGTGAAGTTTGCTCAAGTGGATGAGCCTTAATTCGAATAGTTTCTAACTTTTCAACATTTTCACTTTCTGCTGCAAACGAAGGAACGGATATGACAGCTAAAATGGATAAGGTCAAAATATTTTTATAAAACTGCATTGGATGTGTCCCGAATCACGATATGTTTTATTTTTGTTATACTATAACATTTCATTTGTTTTGCAATAAAAAACATTTTTAATTAGACGATTCGTTAGACTGGTCGTTTGAATGATGTGAGTAATTTTTGATTTCTAATGCCTTTTACAATCTCTCATGCCGTTATAGCCCCTCCTCTTTCCAAGCTTAGCCAAAATACTTTACCAATTGCTGCGTTAGCAATTGGGAGTATGACACCCGATCTTTACCGCTTATTTACAGTTCATGCCAGCATGCTGACTCACCAATGGAAAGGCCTGATCTATCCCAACCTTACATTAGGTCTCGTCTTTTGTGCAGTTTGGTATTTTCTTTATCGTCCAGTGGTGTACCGTTTTTTTGGTGTGCAACATGATCTTGCGCTCAATTCTTTAAAACGTATTTCTATATTTTTTATTGGAATCATATTTGCACTCATCATCGGTATAGCGACTCATCTGATTTGGGATGGTTTAACGCATGCAGACTTTCGGACCTTTGTATTTAAAGATGTATTAGCGACAACAGTTCATCTTTTTGGACGTCCATATCCATTACATCGTCTTTTGCAACTAGGCTCTTCTGCTCTTGCTTTACCTTTTCTCGCTTGGATGTGCCTTCACTATTACCAGCGCTATAAACAGCATTGGAAAGTAAGTAGAAAAATTAAAATTTTTGCATGGTCTTTATTTATTCTATCTACGCTCTTGGGTTTATTTTCTTTTTGGGATTATGCTCGCTACATTCCTCATGAGGTTTGGCACGCCGACACCTATTATTTTACAGGCCGTTCGATTAATGAGTTTATGCAGGGCTGGTTAAGCACCTTTAGCTTAGGATGCTTATTATTCTTGTTTTTAGATCGGCAACAAAGAATGGGATGAATCAGGAAACTTGCTGCCAAATTGCTCATTTTCAGGTTAATTTCTGCGGTTTTTTGATCTACTTCTTGTGACAAACCATGCAACAAGGCATAATCGAAAACTTATTTTTTTTTGACGGTGCGCGGTTTACGCATCCGTCTTTTCAGCCAATATAGTTTGGATAATCTTCATTATGATGCGAACTCATTACTGTGGCTCTTTAACTGAAGCCCAAATCGACCAAACCGTTACACTATGCGGTTGGGTACATCGTCGCCGTGACCATGGCGGTGTTATTTTCCTTGATATGCGTGACCGTGATGGTCTCGTTCAAGTGGTTATTGACCCAGATACTCCAGAAGCATTTGCAACTGCAGATAAAGCACGTTCTGAATATGTATTAAAAATTACAGGTCGTGTTCGTCGCCGTTATGAAGGTACTGAAAATGCCAATATGGTGAGTGGTCAAATTGAAGTTTTAGGTAAAGACATCGAAGTTCTTGCCGCTTCAGAAACACCTCCATTCCCGTTAAATGATGAAAATACCAATATTTCTGAAGAAATTCGTTTGAAATATCGTTTCTTAGATATTCGTCGTCCTGAAATGTTGGATCGTTTACGCTTCCGTTCTAAATTAACCAATCTTATTCGTAATTATTTCGAAGACAATGGTTTCTTAGACGTTGAAACACCTATTTTGACACGTGCCACACCTGAAGGTGCGCGTGACTACTTAGTACCAAGTCGTGTACAAAATGGCAGTTTCTATGCACTTCCACAATCACCACAATTATTCAAACAATTGTTGATGGTGGGTGGTATTGATCGTTACTACCAAATCGCGAAATGTTTCCGTGACGAAGACTTACGTGCTGATCGTCAACCAGAATTTACTCAAATCGACGTTGAAACATCGTTCATGAGTGACGATGACATTATGGACTTAATGGAAGTCCTAACTGTGAAGATGTTCGATGAACTTCTTGGCGTTAAATTCGATAAATTCCAACGTATGACTTACGCAGATGCAATGCGTGACTATGCATCAGACAAACCTGATATGCGTATTCCGTTGAAACTCGTCGATGTTGCAGACTTAATGCAAGAAGTAGAGTTCAAAGTATTTGCGGGTCCTGCAAAAGATCCTAAAGGTCGTATTGTTGCTTTACGTGTTCCAGGTGCAGCGTCATTGCCACGTAGTGCAATCGATGAATACACCAAATTCGTTGGCATCTATGGTGCAAAAGGTTTGGCTTACATCAAAGTTAATGAACTCGCCAAAGGAATTGAAGGTCTTCAATCTCCAATCGTGAAATTCATTGAGCCGATCGTACTTGAACTGTTGGCACGTGTTGGTGCGCAAGATGGCGATATCGTATTCTTCGGTGCAGATAAAGCTAAAGTTGTAAATGATGCAATGGGCGCGCTTCGTGTGAAGATTGGCCATGATTTGAATCTTGCAACTTGTGAGTGGGCTCCACTTTGGGTTGTTGACTTCCCAATGTTTGAAGAAACTGATGATGGCAAATGGACTTCTGTTCACCATCCATTCACGCTACCAAAATCAAGCGTAGAAGAAGTGAAGAGCAATCCAGGTGAAGCACTTTCTGTTGCTTACGACATGGTATTGAACGGTACTGAAGTTGGTGGTGGTTCACTTCGTATTTATACATTAGAAATGCAAAAAGCGATTTTTGAAGCGCTTGGTATTTCTGATGAAGAAGCAGAAGAGAAATTCAGCTTCTTATTAAATGCGCTTCGTTATGGTGCTCCTCCTCACGGTGGTTTGGCATTTGGTCTTGACCGTTTAGTGATGTTAATGACTGGCGCGACTTCAATTCGTGACGTTATTGCATTCCCTAAAACTAAGACTGCTGAATGCCCACTTACTCAAGCACCTGCTCCTGTTGAAGCAAATCAGCTTCGTGACTTGGGCATCCGCTTACGTGAAAAGCCAAAAGCTGAAGAAACTAAATAATTTTTAGATTTTCAAATTAAAAAACCCTGCTTATGCAGGGTTTTTTATTGAGTAATTTTCAAATTTTAATGAGATATTTCTTTTTCAAAACTTGAGAGCTTTTTAAATTTCTGATCAAAAATTTGAATAATTTCTGTTTTAAGCTTTTCAAAATCGACCACGTGTTCATCGTCATTTAGGCAAATCTGTGGAAGCCTTTCATTCTTAATAACATTATTAATTTCAGGAAGATTTTGTAGCCTTAAGTTAAAGTTTTGACCACGTTCAAGTATATTTACAGGATAAAAGCGACCTGAGCATAATTGCCATAATCGGAAAAGATATTGGTTAACATCTAAAGGCTGTCTAAACCGATGACTTGATACTTCTTTTAAGTAAGCCTCTTCAGTTTTCCACACTTCTTCAAAAACTGACTTCAAAAATGGTTGAGGCAAATGAGTACTATAAAAGCTTGAGAATTTTCGATTATATAAACTTAAAAAATTCCCCAAATTACTGCTCATAGAATAGCGATAATTAAAAAGAGCATAAGGATTTTTATGAAATAATTTTCGCTTATCAAAATGTTTATTAATAATTGCAACATCAGTCAAAGCAACTGCGCCTAAAAAGTTCTCTTCACCTACTACCATGAGTGGCTGTAAACGCACACCATCACAAGGTAAACCATTTTTAAAAAAGAACTCTGGCTCTAAAGGTCTATTGATAAAGGTATCATCATTAAAATAGACAAAATGCTCTGCTAATCCCTCAATTTTATGAATATTGATTTCAATGGCATGTGAGTTAAATGTCGGTAAACAATTTGGTTCCATGATTTGATCGTGTGTGACCAAATTTAACTTAGGATGATTTTTGACTAAAAATTCAGGGAAATGACCACAAGTCACCAGATGGATCTTTCTGACCCACGGACAATATTTCTCAACAGATCGAAACCAGTAATGAAGATTATTCCAGTCGCGATACCGGCATTGATCAACAAGTTCAACTACCTTTGTTTTAGTTTCTTTGGATTTATAATATATGTATTGTTGCTGCCATTTCGTATCGGTTGAATCCACCCAAATCATTACAAAATCAACAGGCTGCATTAAACATATATCCAAATAAGTACAGAAATTTACTAGAAAATTTCAGATAAAAAATGGACCTCAAAGTTTATTAATGTTAATAAAAATTCACAATTTATTCATAATTTTAGTTTTTCTACACAATTTTACTCAATTAAGGCTCTATTGAGATGAGAGTGGGCAAATGGCATAATACCTCCACTTTTTCTCCCTTGGTGATTCATTATGGCAATGCGCCCTGATGTACGTCGACATGCTTTAATCGTAATTGTATTCTCTCTTGCGCAATGGTTTTTCATGCGCTATATCCTTGCAAATGAATTATTTAACATCAATACAAATCAACGTATTCTTTATTTCTGCGTAAGTAGCTTAGCAGGTGCATTGCTTATTTTTGTTGCGCTGATTTATATGGTTTTAAAAGGAAATACTGATAAATAAAAATTGTATAAATAAATACATTTTTACTTATAGACATTAATTTGAAATACGAAAAAGATTATATATGATTCCGCGCATAATACATTATTGCTGGTTTGGTCCTAATAAAATTCCTGAGCAACTTCTTAAATACATGGAGTCATGGAAATTATTTTGCCCTAATTACGAAATAAAATTATGGAATGAGGAATCTTTTGATATAAAAAGTCATCCTTTTACCTTATCGGCCTATAATGAAAAAAAATATGCTTATGTTTCTGACTATGTTAGAGCATATGCTTTACACAACTTGGGCGGAATATATTTAGATACAGATGTAGAACTAAAAGAAAATCTAGATATTTTTCTAGAGCATGAGGCTTTTACAGGTTTTGAAGGTAAAGGTTCACCTTTTACTGCTGTTTGGGGAGCAATACCAAATCATAGCCTAACAAAAACCATCTTAGAATATTATGAACATCGGATTTATACAATTAAAGAAAATACCAATACATTTTCAGTATCAGAAATATTAAGAGAAAAGTTTTTTATTGATCCAATGGACAATACCCTGCAAGTCGGGAACGACTCTATAAATACAATTCATGTATATCCATCAACGCACTTTTGCCTAGACTTACCTAAAAACTTTGCTACACATCATTTTTATGGATCTTGGCTGCCCGATAAAACAAAAAGTTATAAAGAGAATGCATCAGAGATATATTTTAATGAACAGTTAGAATCTTTAGAAAATATTACTCACAGTAAAGATTTTCTAAAAACTCTAGCTACTCACATTAAAATTAAAGATTTATTTAAACTTATTCGCTATTTTATACAATATAAATTGAAATAATTTATATTGTATAATTATATTTATCTAACAGAATTTTTTTTATTTTAACACTAGCTGTACCATCTCCATAAGGATTACTAGCGGTAGCCATTTGATGATACAGCTCACTATTTTCCAATAATTTTTCCACCCAGAATATTATTGAATTAGTTATGATATGCAAAATCTAAAATGTTACTCAGATTGTTGCCTAAATGAGAGTTTTCTATGATATCGCAAGGCTATCAACAATGAGCATAGCAAGATAGAATATCTAGAATGTATTGTATCAAGTTAGTTGAAACATGAAAAAGATTCTTATTCTATGCGTCTCTTTGCAAGGAAGTAATGAACGTCAAGAAAAAATCAAACAGCAACATCAAGATTTACAATCGATTATTCCTGATATAAAAATTGACTTTGAATTTTTCGATGCTATTTATGGAAAAAAACTTCCTCAAGAATATTTAACTTTTCTAAATTTAAGTCGTCAATTTGCTGGCTTATGTGATCATGAACTAGGGCCAAGTGAACTAGGATGCTGGTTAAGTCATATGATTATTTGGCAACGCCTAGCTCAAGGTGATTATCAAGCATATGACCGTATTATTATCATTGAAGATGATGTGATTTTTCAAACTAAACATATACAGAAGAAGCTGCATTCTCTATTAGAAACCAATCCTTCATTCGCATTCTTAGGAGGGCACTCTGAACCTTCTAGACGACGTATAAGAGGTTATATAAGTAATGATGAACTTTACTTCAATATGACTGGGCCCAAAGACCTATATACTGCCACATATGCTTATTCTTTAACTACAGAAACAGCCAAAAATTTTGTTTGCAAGCAAATTCAGAAATTGACTTACATTGATGACTGGAAGTATTTATTAGCAGGCGATGTTTCAACGCCCTTTTATTATTGCTTTGAACATGATGATGAGATGCAAAGTCATATTGCATCAGATAGAAAAACGTACATGAAAAAACCAAATCGTTTTAAAAAGAACTTTAACAAAATGAGAAATGATTTAATTTCTCGAATTATATCTCTATTCATTTTCAAAAAAATTATTCGATTAGCATTTTTCCTAAACTCTACACAATCACATAAAACGGGCAGCTAGCAGGTACTTAGATGTTAATCACTCGCAGTCTTCAAAAAAAATGGTACAAATACCAACAAGCAAAAAAAGCAAAATCTTTTGACTCTCATTGGTATATGCGTTTCGGCTGGTTAGAACAACCCTTTACAACACTTGAGCAATTACATTCTCTTTTTGAGATCCATTCCCCTAAAAAGTTTACATTTGCAGATAGCTTTTATGCTTATGAAAATGACCGTCATTTCATTTTTTTTGAAGAAGTCGATGATCAGCATCCTGTCGGCTTTCTGTCTTTTTTAGAAGTCTTTAAGGATGGCACCTACACACAGCCTGAGACTATTTTAAAACTCGACTATCACCTTTCTTATCCTTGTGTATTTAAAGTAGAAGAAACTTGGTACATGATTCCTGAGACTTCTGCTAATAAAACCATTGAGCTTTGGAAATGTACTGAGTTTCCACTGAAATGGGAAAAGCATTCGAATCTAATCGAGAATATCGAAGCAGTCGACAGTACACCTTTTTATCATGAAGGCTTATGGTATCTTTTTACTTCAACACGTCGTGATTGTAAGAAGTTTGGTGACCGTTTAGATCTATTCTTTACCGAAGATATTTTGAATCCTCAATGGCAAGAGCACTCGATGAATCCAGTGTGCCGAGGCAGTCAGCAATTCCGTATGGCAGGCAAACCTTTTATTTATAAAGGACAACTGGTTCGACCAAGCCAAGATTCTTTAAAACGTTATGGCGGCAATATCGAATTAAAAGCGATTACTCAGCTTAGCCCAACAGCCTATGAAGAAAAATTACTAGAAGTGGTTTTACCAGACTGGAATGCAGCAGATGACGGTTGCCATACCATTAATGTCGAAGATAACTTCGTGGTACTTGATGCCATCCGCCTTACGCCAAAAAATAATTAAGTTTTCAACAGCTGCTTATAAATATTAAGCGTCTGCTCGGCCATGGCTGGCACAGTTAGTTCAGCTTTGGCTTTTTCATACAGAGGGCTAAAGTCATTTTGTGCATCTGGCTTAAGTGCAGCTTGAATTGCACTTGCTAGGCCCTCTGCCTCTCCAATTTCTGCTAGATATTGTTCTGGCAGCCACTCGATCACACCATTCACTTTAGTTGAAGCCATAGCTTTATCGGCCTGTAAAGCTTCTACCATCACTAACGGAAAACCTTCACGGTCAGAAGATAAAACTACAACATCTGCCAACTGAACCAAATCTCGAGCATCAGTTCTAAAGCCAAGAAAAGCAACCCGATTTTGCATATTCAGTTCACTGACTTGTTTTTCTAAACTTGCTCGAAGTGAACCATCACCTACAATCCATAAATTGGCATCAATCTGTTGCATCGACTCAATCAATAAACTGATATTTTTTACTGGTTCTAGACGTCCAATACACATGACAACTTTTTTGCTAGGGTCTAGCTCAGCAAAATCTTTTTGAATCGATTGAAGTAATTTTTCTTTATTTTCAGCTGTAAGAGCAGGTTGAGGATAAACCCCATTGTAAACTACGTGTGCTTTCGACTCGGGAATCCCTTGTGTTAGTGCTTGGCTCACCGCAATAACCGCATCGCCGGCTAAATAGGCAGATTTATTCTTTTTAGTACCGTGTACCGTCGTTACAAATTTAGGGCCAGATAAAAATGGCTTAATTCGGGCAATCAGCTCAGCCGCCTTTCCTGCTTGTGCATGAACAATAGCAGGTTGAATTTGCTGGATCAGATTTTTAAGTTGCCAAAGTAAAAAGATATTCCAACGACTACGAGCAAAGTCGACAGCATGAAAATGTACCTGTTGGCTAAACTTGTCTACATAGCAAGGATGTGCAATCACGTGCACTTCATGGTTCAAAGCAAGCTCATTAACCAAATTAAAAGTATGCTGCTCTAATCCTCCAATTCCACCACTCGTTGCCAACACCTGAACAATTTTCATAGTTTGCCTACTTATTTTTATCTTTATTCATGGTCTGTTCAAATAGTTTGGCTTCTTTTAGAAAAGCATAAAACGCGTTAATCATACTATTTACGAAACCACGCCAACCATTTAAGAAACTACGGCGAATAAAATAAGACTTCATGAAAGTCACTGGCATTACCAAAACCAATTTTGCAACGCTTGGAGACTTTCCTTTTTGGTATTTCTCTAGTGCTTTGAGGTTGGAATATTGATTATTTTTTTCGACTTTAACAAAAATGCTCGACTCGCCATAATGATAAATATCATGTTGAGCGCGCTGAGATTCACCATCCACAATCACATTTTCATGGACTTTATTGGCAAGATCGTAATGCCCTTTAGGCTTGCGAAAAAAACGCACTTTTGCATGCTTTTTAGTATGTTTGCTGTTGGGAACACCTAAGAACACATCATTAATGGGTGTGATTAATGCATCAAGCTTATTCTGTTGAATAGTCTCAACAATTTCTTGTTTTAACTCGTTAGATAAGACTTCATCACCATCTAGATTGAGTACCCAATCATTTCGGCATTTTGCTAAAGCCAAACTTTTTTGCCCAGCATAACCTTGCCAATCTTGATGAGAGATTTGCGTATTTTCAAAGCGCTGTGCAATTTCATAAGTATTGTCAGTACTGCCAGAGTCTAAAATAATGACTTCATCAAAATCACTGACACTTTGCAAAGTTCGCTCTAACCAAGCACCACAATTTAAAGTGACAACATAGACACTACATGGAATTTTATTCATAACTTATAACGTCCTTTAGCAAGGGCGATACGCATCTGTAAAGCATTCATGGCTCCATGCGTGCTGACACGTGGAATATTAAATTGATTAACCGCTTCGTACGCTTCGATTTTTTTACGAGTTGATACGGCGTTTTTAAAGCCAATCT
The DNA here is from genome assembly GCF_049949095.1 of Acinetobacter sp. KB005. Classification (NCBI taxonomy): domain Bacteria; kingdom Pseudomonadati; phylum Pseudomonadota; class Gammaproteobacteria; order Moraxellales; family Moraxellaceae; genus Acinetobacter; species Acinetobacter sp. KB005. The sequence goes on from NZ_CP188191.1 coordinate 262,086, forward strand.
CTTGCGCCATTTTCTGGTGCTTTTCGTTAAATCGACCAAACGGATAAGCAAAGCTTGGGCACTTCCCAACTAATGCTTCAACATCACGTTTAGACTGAAGCATTTCATCGTAAGCAGTTTGATCATCAAGCTTAAGTAAGTTCACATGATGTTGGGTATGCGCACCAAACTCTATGAAACCAGAACTTACCATTTCATGTATTTGCTCATGAGTTAGCTTTTCGATTCCTTCAATTTGCGTAGCCAAATAAATGGTTGCCTTTGCATTATATTTTTTAAGTAACGGATAGGCATATAGATAATTATCCATAAATCCATCATCAAAACTTAAAGCAACAACGTTCTTTTGACCACGATATTGTTCAAGCTCAGAGACAAAGCAAAAAGTAGCTCTTTTACGCGTCAACAACTGTAAGAGTTGTTCAAACTTTTCAGGAGGCATATTCATGCCAGAGGCCGCATCTTTAGGGGTCACCTGATGCAGCATGACAATACGTGGTAGTTTGCTCGAACGAAACGGAAGCCAGAAAGTATAATTACCCAGCACATATAACAGTGCAGCAAGTGCTAGTAGGCCTACCGCAACGTACAAAAACCACATCATGCATAAACCTCATGTGACCATTCATAATTTTCTGAAAGGGGCTGCTTAAATGTCACTTCAACCATAAATTGGGTGATACGCTTAGCATTGAAAGATTTGCGTGTTTTCTCCCATCCCTCTTTCGCTATTTTTTCAGCTTGCTCTGGATTCTGATCAAAGAATTGTATCTTTTTGGCCAAGTCGAACTGATCATCAAAGTAAACTACTTCCTGCTCAGTGTAGAGTTTTTCAAAGCCAGGAATTCTTGGGCTAAAGGTGAGTAAACCATTACCGGTCAGTTGTACAATACGATCAGAACTATACAAGGTTACATCATTACGACGTGAGTAATTGAGTCCCATTTTTGTCTCAGACAAAACTTTATAATAACCTTTACCGTAAACACCCGGCTGTTCAAAGCAACCATAATATTGATAGTTCACATGGCCTTGTTTCAATGCATCTGCCAAATCTTTTAAGAACTTCTCACGCTCAGGTTCTTTATAAACCACGCCACAGAAAATAAAAGTCTTGTCTGTGTTAGCGTTTGAAAATTGTTGTAGCGTCTCTACATTACGGTGACCAACATTTGGCAAATAGGCGACGCTTAAATGAGGCTGCTTTAATTTTTGTAGATATTCGCCACCTGTTGTGCAGAAAATAGCATCTAGGTAAGGCGAAAATGCTTTTACGAAATCGAGTTTGCTTTCGAGATAAAGCGGGTCAACATACCAAAATGCAATTTTAGTATTTGGATAAGATTCTTTAATCTGTTTTAAAACATCTGGACTCATTAAATCACTATGTCCGATGAGTACCAGATCAGGTTCAATATTATTAACGACTTTTAGTACTTCTTTATTGGCCCAACTGGCACCCAGTTTTTTTGTTTTAAAAATGGTTCCCATCCGAGCCATGTCACGAAAACTAAAGTCATAAACGAAATGGCCATTTTCAATTAATCCGGCAGAAATTTTACGGTCTGTGCAGTAAAAATGGGCGCCTTGTTTATTAAAGCCAAAATTCGCAATATGCAATATTTTCATTTATTTACTCAAAATAAAAAATTTAATTTTTCGCTAAAAGGTATGTTGCCACACGGTCTGCTTCTTTAAAAGCATAAGGTTGTGGTAACTGTACAACACAAGTCTGCTGTGAAATTAACTTTGATTCTAACATTTGATCAACTGAGTAGGTAATGCGGTCGTCTTTCAAACGGTCCATTGCCATTACCCCTACTCGACAACCCGCAGTAAGTGCCTCAAAAATCATAGATACGCTATCTTCTGTCACCCAAACAGCTTCTGCTTTTTGCATTTCTTCAAAAATCCAGCCTTGAGGTGTTTGCTCAACCGGAAATATGTGTAAATGCTGGGCAAAGCTTTGCTGTCTTAAAGTATCGATAAATTCTGCTGGCGTGCGGCGTGAAGTTGTCAAAATAATTTCAGAGTCTGGATTATTCTCAACAATTTTTTGAACACTGCTTAATACTTTATCTTGGTTCCATTGATGTCGTTTAGATGAGCCACCTAAGGCTATTAAAATTCTGGCTGTTTGATGGCGGTTTTCATTACGAATTGGATTGAGTGCACCACGCGTGACAATCACATGGCTATCGGAATGAATACCGTCATGTTCTGGAATAACAGCATAATCAAAGCAAACCACAGGTAAGTTAGGCTTCATCAAAATAATAGTTTTAGCTTTTCTAAAAATTTTACCGAGTAACCAGACCCGAAAATGAGTGTGACTGCCCACTCCAAATATAAAATCGGGGGCTTGTTGAAATAAGGAGTTTTTTGAAGAGAAAAGTACCTGAATTAAAGAAATAATAGGTAAATCAGAAATGAGGATCTCTTCAAAAGTTGTATCTGCCTGTTGTCTTTGCATCGCCTGAAACAAGCCTAATGCTTGTGAGCGATGTCCTGCCTTACCATCAGAGACATAGACAATATGCATAAAAGCTCCATAAGCCAAAAATAAAAAGGCGAAACCAAAGTTCGCCTTTTTATGTTAACGGATTAACTTATTTTACGTAAGTTAACCAGTGTTCATATTTCGGATTTCTACCTTGAACTGCATCAAAGTAAGTCTTTTGAATTTCAGTAGTAATTGGGCCACGGCCACCTGAACCAATTGGACGGTCATCGTATTCACGAATTGGTGTTACTTCCGCAGCAGTACCAGTAAAGAATGCTTCATCTGCAATGTAGAATTCATCACGTGTAATACGACGCTCAACAACTTGATAACCAAGATCTCTAGCAATCGTCATTACTGTTTGACGTGTAATGCCATCAAGCGCACCACCAGCGATATCTGGAGTGTGTAAAACGCCATCTTTAATTAAGAATACGTTTTCACCTGAACCTTGGCATACATAACCTTGTGGGTCCATTAACATTGCTTCGTCGTAACCAGAATGTGCAACTTCTTGGTGAGCAAGAATTGACAACGTGTAGTTACCAGATGCTTTTGCTTTACACATCGTCACGTTTGGATGATGGTGAGTAAATGATGAAGTTTTAACACGAATACCATTCGCCATTGCTTCATCACCAAGGTATGCGCCCCACGCCCATGCTGCAACTGCGGCATGAATGGTGTTATTTGTTGCTGCAATACCAAGTTTTTCTGAACCGATCCAGATTAATGGACGTAAATAGCAAGAAGCTAATTTATTTTCACGAACAACATCGATTTGTGCTTGTTCAAGCGTGGCTTGATCATACGGCACTTTCATTTGATAAATTTTTGCTGAATTTAACAAACGTTTTGTGTGGTCTTGAAGACGGAAAATAGCAGTACCTTTAGGCGTTTCATAAGCACGAACACCCTCAAATACGCCCATACTGTAGTGTAATGTATGGGTTAAAACGTGAATCTTTGCATCACGCCAATCAATTAATTTTCCATCTTGCCAAATAAAACCATCACGATCAGCCAAATTCATGGAACACTCCAAATTGTTATAAAATCATTCACTATCCAACTCAACCGAGGCGGTTGGGTCTATTAATCTTTGCCATAAATTGCAAACGACCGCACGGGTACTACGCCAGTCCGCTGCGCTGACTTGCATGGATTGATTTGCAAGGGCTAAACGGTGGCTTTCGGCACGTTCACTAAGATAGGCTCGAATTAATGCTGTGGCATCTTCACTGGATAAGCAGTCTGCTTTAGCAGCATCTTCTAATATTCTTACATTATCAGAATAATGGGCGAGATCGGGTTTCGTCCCGCTCCATGCAAGTACAGCATACTGTGCCATAAATTCGATATCGACGATACCACCTGCGTCCTGTTTTAAATGAAAAATACCATGTTTTTTTTGTTCAGAAGACGAACCTAGGTGGTCTTTCATTTTCTGACGCATTTTCAACACTTCTTCACGAACATAAGCCTCATCTCTAGATTGAGTCAATATCTCGCGGCGAAATATTTCAAATTTCTGGCAAAGCACCTCATCGCCAGCAATAGAGCGTGCACGAACGAGTGCCTGATGCTCCCAAAGCCATGCACTTTTCAACTGATAGTGTTCGTAGGCCTTAAGACTTGTCACTAACAAACCCGCCTCACCTGAGGGTCTTAATCGCGTGTCAATTTCATAGACACGACCATCAAGCGTTTGAGTGGTCATGAGCGACATAAATTTTTGAGCAACACGCATCGCAAACTCAAAGCCAGTAATAGACTTCGTTCCATCCGTATCGGCTTGTTCATCTAGATAATGAATAAAGACAAGATCCAAGTCAGAACCATAGCCAAGCTCAATGCCACCTACCTTGCCATAACCAATGACAGCAAAGGCTTTGTAGTCGAGAGAGCAACGTTTCCCATCGACATCACGTGGATAACCATGACGCTTTGCTACAGTCTGATAAGCTAAATGGAGGGTTGCGTTTACACTGACTTCAGCAATATCGGTTAACGCATCAGATACTTTCATTAGCGGGCTTTCAGCTAACACATCGCTTGCAGCGACAGTGAGTACATTGCTCTTTTTAAACAGGCGAAGTGCTCGCATTTGATCTTCAACCTGATCAATTTCAATGCGAAGTAACTGCTGACGTAAAGAGTCTTCTAAGTCTTTGCGTTTTGGCAACTCAAAGTCCATCGATAAAAATTCATCAAGCAGTACTGGATATTGCGTTAGCTCTTCACAAATCCATGGACTTACGGTCGCCATTTTCACTAAGCGTTGTAATGCCCCTTTACTTTCAATCAGCATGACTAAGTACACTGTCCGGCGCATAACCGATTCAATCAGCGGCATTAAACGTAAAAGTGCAGTTTGAGGTTGTTCAGACTGTAAGATCACTTCAATTAGATGAGGCCAGAATGTTTTTAAACGCTGGACAGCATTTGAAGGTAATTTTTTGAGTGCGTGACCGTGCCAGAATTCATGAATCAGATTTTTTGCATTGTCGTCCAACACTTCATCTAACTGCTGCTCTAACTGTCCAAAGTTTTCAGTTGCAGCATTTGAACTTGTATCTTCAATCAATTGCTTAAATTGAACTTTAACTTTTTGACGTTTCTCGTTAAGAACATCAATAAATTCATTCCAGCTCGCAAAGCCCAAGGTATCTATAATGCGTTGTCTTAGGTCAATTTCTTCTGGCAATAGCTGAGTTTGCTGATCGTTGAGGGCTTGAATTGCATGTTCAACGCGGCGTAAAAACAGATAGGCATCTTCTAATTCTAAAACGGCTTGTTTTTCTAACAAACCCGCTTCGCCAATGTGCTCAAGACTGACTAAACATTGGCGGTCTTGTAACTCACGTTTAGACCCGCCATAAATAAGTTGGAACACCTGAACAATAAATTCAATTTCGCGAATACCACCCGCACCGAGTTTAATATCATCCTCGATATGACGGCGCAGAACTTCACGCTCAATCATCGCTTTCATATCGCGCATAGCAGCAAAGGCGGTGTAATCAACATAACGACGAAAAACAAAAGGACGTGTCATTTCTAACAAGTCTTGCCCTTCTTTATCTCCAGTTACAACACGTGCCTTAATCCATGCATAGCGTTCCCATTCACGACCATGCTGACTTAAATATTTTTCCAAAGCTGCATGACTAATCGCCAATGCCGAGCCATCCCCCCAAGGACGCAAGCGCATGTCTACTCGAAACACAAAACCATCTGCGGTAATGTGCTCAAGCAAATAAATGAGTTTTTGTCCCCATAAAATACAGAACTGCTGTACATCAATGCATTTACGACCATTGGTTTCGCCTTGTTCATCAAAAGCAAAAATTAGATCAATATCGCTCGAGAGATTAAGCTCTTGTGCACCGAGCTTACCCATGGCAACTACAATCAAATCTTGAACTTTGCCTGAATAGCTTATAGGTTCGCCATGTTTCGCTACGAGTGCTACACGTGCAAAAGCCTTTGCCGCGCAAATGCTGGCATCGGCAAAATCAGAAAGTTCACGAGTGAGTGTGACAACATCGGTAAGCTGATTGGCATCTTGCCAGATCCAGCGAAACATTAAACGACCACGCAAAATACGAAGTGCGCGCATCCAAGATGTTTCATCACCAATTCCATCTAATGTGGTTTGTACAAATTGATAAATTTGATCAGTTGAGAGCGGTGCAGTAAATTGATCTATTTGGTAATCTTGATCTAAAACAGCCTGATGCAGGCCTAAAACTTGTTCCGCATACTGACTAGCACGCAATGTTTTTTGTAACTGCTCCGCATTCATATAAAAAGCTCTTTTCCTCGTACTCTGTTTTTAGTTATAGCAGTTCGAGTAGTGGTAGGAAAAGGGATTAGACTAATTTTGCTTCCGATGATGATTGATATTCGATATGAGGATCATGAGTGTCTTGAGCCGAAGGTAATAAAACTTTAAATGTGGTTCCAACACCCTCTTTGGAACTGACATTAATTTTCCCCTGATTAATCTCGACAAAACGTTTACATAAGCTCAGACCTAAACCCGCGCCTTTTTCACCTGCGGTACCTTTAAAGCTGGCAGTAATACGTGGATGGAACAAATTCGCCATTTGTTGCTTGGTCATGCCTAGACCTGTGTCTCGCACTGTTATTTCAATATTTTCGCCAGTTTGTTTGGCTTCAATAAAAACTTTGCCCGAACCATCAACATCTGTAAATTTCAGCGCGTTTGACACCAAGTTTTGAATTACCGACGTCATCATATTGATATCGGCATAGATTTTTAAATCTTCTGGTACAGCATTCACCAATTCAATATTTTTCTTTAAAGCTAAGGTATATAAAACATCAAATACGATATTACTGACTTGTCTAAGGTTAAAGTTAATTGGGTGATAAACAAAACGCCCACCCTCAGCCATCGCCCATGTCAATAAACTTTCGAGCAAGTTATAGGTCGATTGAGAAGTGTCATATAGATAGTCTGCAATGTTTTGAATGCTTGATTCATCTAAAGTTTCACGCTCTTTGGCGAGTACTTCTGAAAAACCTAGCAGACCATGAAATGGCGCTCGGAGATCATGTGAAATGATTGAAAAGAATTTTGTTTTACTTGAGTTAATCGCGACTTGTTGCTCATACAATTCATTTAACTCTTCATAGTTAAACTTCAACTCGACCTGTTGCATAAAAGTAGAACAGTAATCGAGCAATAACTGGATATCTTCATCTTCAAATGTTGCTGCATCATCATCAAAAAAAACGGCGAAGCCCATAGAGGTTTTATCAGGGTGTAGAAGATGTACGGCCAATGCCCTATTGCACTCAATATTTAATTCTTTTAAATAGTTGGTTAAGTTTTGATAAGAAGGGTGTGAGTGATTAATGATCTGTTGTTTAGCAAAGCACTGTTTTAAATGTTTTGAAGGTTTAAACGAAATGGCGGTCATACCATCTGGGCAACGATGCCAAAAGTAAGGTTCTTGATTAAAAGTCAATAAGGCTTTTTTACACTTCAAAAGACGAAGACTAAACCGGAAAAATTGCTCGATATAGTTCTGCTCGGCATTTAATCCAAGCAAAAGCGATATTCTACAAGCACTTAACTGCTCAATCTGGTTTAGTTCTAAATGTTGGAATGTCATTGCCCGCCTCACAGATTTTGTCGTTTTTGGTCGGAACCGCTCTTAAAAGAAATGTACTTATAATCATTATGATCTACTACAAACTTTAACACAGTACATTAAAAGAGCAACTTTCTTTTCAAAATAGAAATGTGAAGTTTCAATTAAAGGTTTTTAGATACACAAAGTGGGTAGTTTTTAGGAAAATACAACAAATTTTTGAAGGTAGAGAATTGTAAGATTGTAGAAATGCGAGTTAAGAATCATAACAAAAAAAGAGAAAACCCATCTTTAAATTTTCTAATAATTACACCTTAAACACTTTAGCCGCCCTTCCCTTACCAAATGTGAAGAATGTGGAAATGATATTCCCGTTGAGCGTCAGCGCTATGGCTCTGTAACCCTTTGTGTGGAATGTAAAAATACACAAGAAAAACTTTTAAAAAGGTACTTTTAAATGACAAATTTCCTAATCTTTTTCATCGTTATTATTCTTATTTTAAACCTCATTATTTTTTGGATGATCTTGGATTATCAATTCACTCGATACATCCGTGAAATGAAAGCTTTTTATAAGGAAGAAGATCTCCAAAACAAAAGCCAACCAAGTTAAGTCAGCAGATCCATCATGGGAGCAATAAATGTGGCTATACCCAATCTTAATCGGCATGATCATGGGCATTATTTTAAGTAGTACATTATTTCTTTACTTTATAGGTTAAAGAAGGCTCTATGGCTTTCTTTAACCTATAGATATTTGAATTAGAAAATTATTTTTCCGATATATTTTCTTGCTCATCTATATTTTTATTTTTATTAAAAAAATAATGCCAAACCTTTAAAAGACTAGAGATAATAAATAAAGCTATAAAAAATATAAGATAATTAATTTCAAGAATTAAATTATTAAAAAATTCAATATTTATAATACAAATTCCTGCTAAAACTCCTATAAAAATCGAGATAGCAACAAGGTACGCTTTATGCCATAGTATTTTTTTATTTACAGGGAGTATTTCTTCTTCCCATTTAGATGATAAATCTTTTGGTAGTTTTGCAATAGAGTCAAATTGTTTAATTTGAATCTCGATATGTTTTAAATTATATGCTTGCTGACAGCTAGCATAAAAAACCATAGCTAGATATATCAAAAAACCAGCATAAATAAAATCGTTGATTTTATCAGTTTCTTTGAATGCTGTAATTGCGGCAACAGCTAAAGGTATAGCTAGGACTTGGGTTTGTAAATCAGTAATAACCTTATTAACCTTTACTAAAAATTCATCTGCATACTTATTAATTTTTTCAATAAATTTAGAATACTTAAAGTCATCCAAATATAAACTATATTTAGATTTTGTATCATTAATAATATTTTCTATATTTTTAATTAAATTAAAAATTCTTTCATTTTTATCTACATTTGCCAGATTCTCTATAATTTCAGTGGCAACAATGACATATAATTCACTTTTGTGAGCATTTAAAGGTTCAGTAGTATCAACCTCTGTTTTTTGCTCAGTGATCCAATTTAAAAACTCTTGAAGAGATTTAGTTAAGGTATTATTTTCTTTATATATTTTTACTAATTTAAGATAATTTTCAAAAGCACGGGGTTGTACTGGGACTTCACAATAATTTTTTGAGAAAAAAATTAAAACATTGTCTTTCTGAAAATAATTATCAGAAAGACATCGTATAAATTTAGCAAATAATTCTAACTCAAGTACACAATCCGCCTGACCTTTCTTGACTAAATCCAAGTTCTGATAAATTACATCATCATTAAATTTAACTTTTTTACTAATATCTAGCTTATGTTCTATATAACTTTGATAAGAAGCATAATTTTTTTCATCACGAATCAGATTTAATCTATATGTACTAACTTCATTTATCTTTGGAGTAATCCTCTCATAGTGAAAATCATCATGAAAAGTTCTATCAATGAAAGTATTTATGAGAGTGATATCATCCGCTGAGACTGGTTGTACAGTCCCAGAAATGCTATTGTTTTTAAAATCGAGATCACTACTTAAAGCAAGTAATGCCTCAATCTTCGCTCTCTTCGGATTCATTAACCTTACCTTGACTCAGTAATTGTTTAATTGCTGGCACATCTCGAGGCTCAACTTTAATTTGGACATATGGATTGGTAGGGTCATCATCATTTAGGTCTATTGTATGCCCAGCATGGGATCTCATACCAGAAATTTTTATTGGTTCATTCCCTTCAACCTTGATATCAAATTTTAATTGACCCAAACCTTTTACAGTTGTTCTATCGGGAAAGAAGACATTACCAACCTCATCATCTTTAAATCCGTTGTTCAATCTATAATCTTTAAATGAATTGGACGATAGATCTATTTCACGTTGTTCTGCAATTGTATTAATGATTGGATCAATATCAGTCGTAATATTAACAGCAAGTTTTTGCTCAGCTTTATCAGCAAGTAAGTTATAAACCAACTTATCGATAGCATCTCTATCATTGTTAGAAAATGGGCTTGTACCTAAATACCCTCTAAGGGTAAGCATCAGATTTTTTGTTGTTTTAGCATCATCAATTTTATATTTTACAGGAATAAAATTCTGTATATATTGTGGTATTTGTTCTTTACCTTTCTGAACCCAAAAAACATAGTTTATTATATTTTTATTTTGTTCATTAGAAGTTTCATTAGTTTGTAAATTGGGTTCTTCTAAATCATTTATTTCCAAATTATCATAATGATCATACATATCATTAAGAACTACTTTTAAAGCAATTTTAAAAGTACTTGAATTCAACGTTGTTGTATCTAATATTTCACCAGTATTTTCATCAATTGTTATATCATCTTGAACATTTAATAAAGCTATATAAAGATAGAATATATTATTTTGCTCATAAATTATAATAGGAACATGGTCTCCCGTAGTAGCGGGTTGGTTATAGACATGATGGTCTAAAGCACTCGTAATAGCTCCCATATAACGTCGATACTGTGTCTCACACTTACTTTCTTTACTTAAGTTAGTTTTTTCAGAATCAAATTCGTGACCTAAAATAGTATCCTCAAATAGATATTGTTTTGTAAGATTACTTAATGTTGGTAATGTCTGAAAATCTGAGGAACATGAACTTGCCGCTCCATATTTATTTAACTGAGCATCTAAAAATTTAATTAATTTGAATGCATTTTGATTATGTGGATGTAGATTTCCTCGTATTAATGGAGGTGAACGATTTTCTTTCTTTTGATGCTGCTCTCGAATAACTTTATTAATAATCATTGCATGGACAATAATTTTATTAGAATCACTCACGACTACCCCACCCTTATTTAAAAATTTCTTATCAAAGTCAAATTGCTTACATAGTATCCAAGATACTATTGATAATCTATATTTTTTATTAACTCTTAAGAACTTATATCTGTATCTTTAGTCTTAATTACCCCTTTAAATTCTTAATAGCTTCTGTTGTGGCCTTAACCATTTCTGTTGTGCTTTTCATTTGGTCAGAAACTAAATTACCCATATCTTTATGAGCAGCCCCATCAATTTCACGACCAAAGTATTTAAGCGCAAGTTCTTTACGTACACTGGCTGCTTCTTCTGATGGAATACTTTCCATAAAACTTGGGTAAGCTTGTAGTTCAACCTGTGTTTGATAATTTTGATCAGCTAAACGCTGGTAATGTGCTGACTGTTTTAAAAAGTAACTAATTAGAGTAATACCAACTAAGAGCAAGGATACCTTTACAGCCCAAAACTCAACAGTAGAAAAAAGATGAGGAACTAATACTTGTTTAAGTGTTAATAAAGCTACAGATAAACATAATACAACCCCTAGTCCCCCATAAAAATATGATCTATAATTTTTCTCTAAATCACGATACTTATTTACAGCATTATTATAAATATTTTCCGTTCGCGCGTTATCAGAAATATTTCTCAATCTTCTAAAGCTTGTTAACTCTTCATTTACTTCTTGTATAACAGGACCTAATACATTAATAGATAAATCTCTAAATGTATTTTTCATCACACTATAATTTTCTATTAAATATCTCAAATCTCTTATTTTATCTAAAATATTTTCTATTTTTTCATTATCCAAACCGTCATTAATCAGCTTTAATATATCATTCGCTTCCTTATCAATAACTTCTAAAAAACCTTTTTCTTTGTAGTGTACAAAAGTGGTTCTAGAAATAGTAATGATATGGCCTAATTCATTTCTTATTCTATCTTTTATATCTGGCCTAATACCACTGGTATTAATTTTATTAGCAACAATATCAATATTTTCAAAAAGTTTTGACTTTGTTTGATTAAAATTTTCCACATTCAAATGGTTAATTCTAAGTTCTTCTTCCGTTAATGGTGCCTCAGCCACTTCCCCACCCCAAAAATTATTATAAAGTCTTGATGCTTAATAGTATCTAAGCTTTTCTAAACTTTCTACAATAAAAATTACCCAACAAAAAACCCCTAAACCGTTAGTTTAGGGGTTTTCGTAGAATCTTACGATTCTGAATATGGTCCCGAGGGTCGGACTCGAACCGACACGTCATCTCTGACAGCGGATTTTGAGTCCGCCGCGTCTACCAATTTCACCACCTCGGGAGAGGAAGTATGTTTGTGTTGCGTATATTAGCGCGTTTGTAAAACTTGTCAAACCCTAAGTGAATATTATCGTTCACTTTTAGATCACTTAAACATTTTTCATGATTTAAGCCAGAAGCACAGCCATAAAAAAGCGAAAAAGTTTATACTAGGCGCAATTTTTGCGGTGTTTTTTTCTAAATATGCAACTGTCTGACTTTTCCTTTGAATTACCTGATGAACTTATTGCCCGTTACCCTCTCGAATCACGTAGTGCTTCACGGTTGTTGCACTTAGACTCAAAGGGTCAATATCACGATCACATGTTCACAGACATTATCGATCTGTTTGAAGAAGGTGATCTGCTAGTGCTCAATGACACAAAAGTCATGAAAGCACGACTTAAAGGAAAACGTTCTACAGGTGGTGCTATTGAGATTTTGGTTGAGCGCATGCTGAACCACACCACAGCGTATTGTCATATTAAATCAAGTAACTCACCTAAAGCAGGTGCCGAGCTTTTTGTTGGTGCAGATAACATTCCTGTGATTGTCCGTGGCCGTCACGAAAATTTATTTGTGGTTGAGTTTTCACAGCCAATTTTGCCTGTCCTTGAGCAATATGGTCAGTTACCTATTCCGCCTTACTTTAACCGTGAAGCAGAAGAAATTGACACCGAACGTTATCAAACGGTTTTTCATAATCCTGAAAAAATTGCCAGTGTTGCCGCACCCACTGCAAGCTTACATTTTGATGAAGCACTTTTAGAAAAATTAGAACAAAAAAATGTTCAAAAAACTTTTGTGACTTTACACGTTGGTGCTGGCACATTTATGCCTGTTCGTACTGATGACATTACCAACCACATCATGCACAGTGAGTGGTGCGATGTACCTCAAGAAACCATTGATCTGATTTTGGCGACTAAAGCACGCGGAAATAAAGTGATTGCCATAGGTACAACTGCAACACGTGCTTTGGAAAGTGCAGCTCAAGCTCATGGCGGTAAAATCGCAGCTTGGACTGGCGACACGCAAATCTTTATCTATCCAGGCTATGAGTTCTGCATCGTAGACCGTTTAATTACCAACTTCCATTTACCAGAATCTACCCTGCTCATGTTGGTGTCAGCTCTTTCAAATCGCGACAACATTTTAGCTGCCTACGAACATGCAGTTAAAAACCGCTATCGTTTCTTTAGTTATGGCGATGCAATGCTGATCGATAAATTAGAAGTTTAAAAAATTAAGGTTGGGTTAAACCATACTGGTGAATTAAAAGGTTTAACCCAGCCCAGATATTTACAATAAAAAATAATGAACTTAACCCTGTGTGTTGCAGAAATTTATAGATAAAACTCAAGCATCAATTTTTTGAAGACTATTTCTTAATTTAAAAGCATTTAGTATTTATCTCTTTCAATTTAAAAGATAATCTTAGATAGCACTTTTTTATGATAATCAACTCATTACCTCCATGCCAATCGATACCGTACAAGAAGCTCTTCATATAAGACGTAAAAAAAATACACAGGTTTTCCGCAATATTGCTCGACTTTGGGATGCTGGACAAAAATCTCATTCAGCCCAAGATCTTTTAGATGCTTTACATCCATGGCGTGAAGATCACAACCTTCGCTTTTTTAATGTGCTCCCCTACTTACTCGCAATTTGCAGCATCACAATATTGGCCTTTGGCTATTTTCTTCATCCGTATATTCAATATATTTGGAGCTTTTTAGGCGCCTTTTTAACGGGGTTTTTAGCGTATTTACTCTATCAATCTCAAGAACCTTTAACGCAAGTCATTCATTATCTGGAACAGCACATGGTGATATTGCGTTATGGTTTACAATTTCAGCAGTTGCCAGCCTATCTTCCCATTCATGCGCAGCCAGTTTTAGTTCTGAGCAAATTAAAACAGTATTTCCCACTGTTTAACCGAGGGACTGAATCTAATGAAATTACCCAATATGCTTCGGTCACATGGAACGATGGCGTAACCGATCATCAAGTCTTGCTGTTTCAATATCATTACGTTAATGAAATACCGATTATTCAAGATCAAAGTAGCGATAAAAAAATTATAAAAGAAATTCATAAAGATCTATGGGGCGCTTTTATATTTGAAATGCCTGCCCTAGGTATTGCTGTCAGCAATCAGCGTTCTCGGTTTTTTACTCCCTACAGCAGTAAATGGCAAAGTAGTGACATTTTAATTAATCAAGAACTTAATATTTTTGGGGTTAATCAATATCAGTTAGCCAAAGAAGTCAGCCCAAGTCTAACTTTAAAATTACATGACTTTTTTCAGCACTTTACAGGTGATTTAATTTATCATCACGAAGAACAAATTTTGTGTTATCTGGGTGAGCAAAACCTTTTTCAGACCACCGGTAAGCAAAGTGAAATTCATGATGTTTCAGCATTGCGTGGGCACTTGCGTACCATGACCATGCCGCAATATGAAAAATTTCAGCAAGTAATGTTGAACTTAATTAAATAAATCTCTCGTATTACTTAACTGGTGACTCATTAAAAAATGAGACATCCAAAAGTGTACTGAGGGAATAACAATAAGGAACTGACCATGACTGGTTTAATTATTTTCCTGGGGATTTTTGTTGTACTGATTGTCTGGGGCATTCACATCCGTAATACCATCGTACGTTATTTTAATGCGACCAAACGTGCTTGGTCTGAGGTTGCCAATTTCGAACGTCAAAAAGTCAAAACTTTAGAAGCGCTTGAGACAACACTGAATCAATATACTCAGTTTGAAAAATCGACATTAGAAAAAGTCACCGAACTACGTCAGCAAATTCTTAATTTAAATGTGAATAACACTGATATTTCTCAGCTACAGCAAATTGAAAAAATGAGCCAAGAACTGATTCGAAGCTTAAATGTGGTTGTTGAAAATTATCCTGAGCTTAAAGCCGATTCACTCTATAGCAAAATGATGGATGACATTCAGGAACAAAACGAAAATGTGGGTGCGGCTATTACCATTTTTAACCGTAATGTCGAATTATTTAATAACCAAATTGAAGTATTCCCTAACAATCTCATCAATACATTAACTTTATCTAAGAAACCTATTCGTCCTTTTAAGGATAATCTTGTTAATGAAAATTTTGACTATAAACCTAATTTTTAATAGGAAAAAAATAGCCCCTAACCTGTCGGAAATTTTATCTATTTTATAGCCAGCTACATTTAGTAGTAGAACTACATCGCAGAATCAAGGAAAATAGCTCTCTTTTTAGCAGCGAACTGTTTCTTCGCCTCTGCTCGTGTTCAGGATTTTTAGATGAAGTTTGAAAAATTAGGTCAGTCGGGGCGCGCCCGTCGTGGTCGTTTAACTTTAGAGCATGGTGTTGTTGAAACACCTGTTTTTATGCCAGTGGGGACTTACGGCACAGTCAAAGGTATGTTACCGCGTGATATCGAAGATATTCAGGCACAAATTATTTTAGGAAATACATTCCATTTATATTTGCGTCCGGGTCTTGAAGTGATTAAAGAACACGGCGGTTTGCATAACTTTATTAAATGGGATAAGCCAATTTTGACTGACTCTGGCGGTTTTCAGGTTTTTAGTCTTGGCGCAATGCGCAAAATCAAAGAGGAAGGTGTTACTTTCCGCTCGCCGATTGATGGTTCAAAAGTATTTTTATCGCCTGAAATTTCTATGGAAATTCAGCAGGTATTGAACTCTGACATCGTCATGATTTTTGATGAATGTACACCATATCCTGCAACGCATGAAGAAGCACAAAAATCATTGCAGCTTTCTTTACGCTGGGCAAAACGTTGTAAAACCCATCATCATGATGAACTCAAAAATAAGAATGCGTTATTTGGCATTATTCAAGGCGGTATGTATGAAGACTTACGTGATGAGTCTTTAAATGGTCTTCTTGAAATCGGATTTGATGGTTATGCGATTGGCGGTTTATCTGTAGGTGAACCTAAAGATGAGATGATCAAGGTTTTAGATTATCTACCAAGCAAAATGCCACAGGACAAACCGCGTTACTTGATGGGCGTTGGTAAACCGGAAGATATCGTTGAAGCGGTGCGCCGCGGTGTCGATATGTTCGACTGTGTAATGCCAACCCGTAATGCGCGAAACGGTCATTATTTTGTCACTGATGGTCTGGTACGTATTCGTAATAGTAAATATCGCCATGACCAGAGCCCGCTCGATCCACATTGCGATTGCTACACTTGTAAGAACTTTACCCGTGCTTATCTATTCCATCTTGAAAAATGTGGAGAGATGTTAGCGTCTATGCTCGGTACTATTCATAACTTACGTTATTACCAACGTTTAACTGAAGGTATGCGTGATGCATTAGAGAATGGCACATTTGATGAATTTGTTCAGGACTTTTATGCCCGTCGTGGTTTAGAAGTTCCACCATGTCCGGTTGATGAATAAGCCCGATTTGCGCTCAACCTCAAGACAAGGTAAATTGCAAAACGAATTAGGATTATGTCAGGTATCTGACTCATATTTTTAACTTTAGGAAATCAAAATGAGCTTTTTAATTTCTGCTGCACATGCAGCACCGGCAGCTGGCCCAACTACAGGTATTTTGCCAAACATCTTGATGATTGTCGTATTCGTTGCAATCTTTTATTTCTTAATTTGGCGCCCTCAAGCAAAACGTGCTAAAGAGCACCGTTCTTTAATCGAGAGCTTAGGTGTAGGTAGTGAAGTTGTGTTCGCTGGTGGTTTAATGGGCAAAGTGACCAAAATTGAAGGTGACTATGCAGTTGTTGAACTTAGCCGTGGTGTAGAAGTAAAAATTCAGCGTGCCAGCGTAATTTCAGTATTACCTGAAGGCACTCTAAATAACCTTTAATCATAAAACAGTCGTGCTTTAGCACGGCTTTTTCATTTAAGAAGAAAGCGAATGCGTTACCCTGCATGGAAATATTTACTGATTCTGGTTGTTCTGGTAATCAGTACATTATACGCACTGCCTAGTCTATATCCGGATGAGCCCGCCGTTCAAATTTCCGGTGCCAAAGCTGGCACCCAAATTGATCAAAGTGTGGTGCAAAAAGCAGAGCAAATTTTAAAAACAGCAAATATTGCAAGTCACGATAATACTTTTACAAATAATGCTGCCCTATTGCGTGTCAGCTCTTCTGAAGCGCAGTTGAAAGCAAAAGAAGTATTACGCCGTGACTTAGGTGATCAATATGTTGTCGCCCTAAACCTTGCACCAACCACACCGGAATGGTTGCAAAAGATTGGGGCAAAACCAATGAAACTTGGTTTGGACTTACGTGGTGGTGTCCACTTCTTGCTTGAAGTAGATATGGACAAAGCCGTTGCCCAACGTATGGAAACCTCTGCCACCGATTTGCGTCGTCAGTTCCGTGAAAACAAGATCAAATTTAATAGTCTTGCATTAACTAATAATGTGATCACTGTTCAATTTGCTGACAATGCTGACCGTGATGCAGCAATGGATTTTTTACGTCGTAATGGGAATGAATATACCCAACAGGCATTAGCAAGCTCTACAGGTTCTACTTTAAAGCTTTCTTATACTGATGTACGTCGCCAAGAAATTCAGTCATATGCGGTGAATCAAAACTTAACAACATTACGTAATCGTATTAACGAACTTGGTGTTGCAGAAGCATTGGTACAAAGTCAGGGTAGCAACCGTATTGTCGTTGAATTACCGGGTGTTCAAGATACAGCTGAAGCTAAACGTGTTTTAGGCCGTACTGCAAACCTCGAATTCCGTTTGGTTTCTGACGCAAATGATCAATATATTGACCCATATACAGGTAAATATAATGGTCAACCTTTACCTCCGGGCACAGAAGTTTTTGCTTATGAGTCTTTAGATAGCGGTCGTCAACTTTTGTTGCAACGTAACCGTATCTTGACGGGTGAGCGTGTTCAAAATGCAAGTTCTGGCTTTAGCCAAGATTCTGGTGGTGCCGAAGTAAATATTACTCTCGACAGTGCTGGCGGTAAGCTTATGTCCGATGCAACTCGTAATGCTGTTGGTAAACGCATGGCGGTATTGTTCATCGAAAATAAGCAAAAAATCACTTATGTCACAGATCCTAAAACTGGTGCACAAACAGAAGTTCGTACTCCATACACTGAATCTGTAGTCATCAATGCTGCAACAGTTCAGGCTGTTTTAGGTTCAACTTTCCGTATTACTGGTTTAAGTTCTCCTCAAGAAGCATCAGAACTTGCATTAATGCTACGTGCAGGTGCTTTGGCTGCGCCAATGTATTTTGTTGAAGAACGTGTGGTTGGTCCAAGCCTTGGTCAAGAAAACATTGATAAGGGCGTATTATCAACTCAAATCGGCTTCTTGCTTGTTGCAATCTGGATGGTGGTTTTCTTCCGTCTATTCGGTTTAATCGCTAACTTTGCACTCGTTGTTAACTTGGCAATGATTTTAACGGTTATGTCATGGATTGGGGCTTCCCTCACCTTACCAGGTATTGCGGGTATCGTTATTACCATTGGTATGGCCGTCGATGCGAACGTATTGATATGTGAGCGTATTCGAGAAGAAATGCTCTGGGGTGCATCGCCCAAACAGGCCATTGTGGCCGGTTATGATCGAGCCTACAACACCATTTTTGACTCGAACTTAACGACGTTCCTCGTTGCATTCATTTTGTTTGCAATTGGTACAGGCCCGATCAAAGGTTTCGCCGTAACATTAATGATTGGTATCGTGTGTTCGATGTTTACTGCAATTACAGTGACTCGCGCAATTGTACAAATCATTTATGGTAAACGCCGTAATTTGAAAAAGTTGAGCATTTAAGGAGATCGATGATGACTAAAGTGACTCAACAAGATTCAAAACAATATGGACGTCCGGATGATGCAAAAATCATCCCGTTCATGAAGATTGCCAAACCTGCGGCAATCTTCTCGATCCTTATTACGTTAGCGAGTATTTTCTTTATTGTAACTAAAGGTCTTAACCTCGGTTTGGACTTTACAGGTGGTGTTTCAGCTGAGCTTAACTACGCTCAACCAGCAAATCAGTCTGAAGTTATTCAAGCACTCGATAAAGCTGGTTTTAAAGATGCTGTAGTACAGACACTTGGTAGTAATAAAGACTTACTTGTGCGCATGCCTGTACAAGAAGTTAAGGTTGAAGACCTTAATAATGCGATTACTAAGGCTGTACAGTTGCCAAACAATGCCGCAGAAGTTCATAAAGTGGACTCTGTAGGTGGTCAAGTTGGTAACGAGCTTTATGTTCGCTCTGCTGGTGCGGTTGCACTTGCACTTATCTTAATGTTGATTTACGTGACGATCCGTTTCGAGTTCAAACTCGCGATGGGCGCCGTGATGTCTTTATTCCACGACATCATCATTATTATTGGTGCTTTTGCATTATTCCAGTGGCCATTTGACCTTACGGTTTTAGCTGCGGTACTTGCTGTCATTGGCTTCTCGCTTAACGATAACATTGTAGTGTCAGACCGTATCCGTGAAAATTTCCGTAAAATTCGCGGAGCGACTCCTCGTGAAATCATCGATATTGCTTTAACCGAAACTTTACGTCGTACCATTCATACATCAATGACCTTATTGCTTGTCGTTCTAGCAATGATGTTCTTAGGTGGTGATGGTCTACACTGGTTCGCTGTTGCAATGTTTGTTGGTGTCTTTGTTGGTACTTACTCTTCAATTTATATCGGTACAGCTTTTGCCTTATGGCGTGGTCTTAACCGTCAGGACTTCATCGTTCAGGTTAAACCTGAATTTGAAGATGAAATTCCTTAAGTTGGATAAAGTAAGACATATAAAAAACCGCGATTAATTCGCGGTTTTTTTATTTAAAACATATTATTTACGGCGCAATGCATCCGAAATTGCTTCAACCAACTGTTGCGAAATTTCTTGTTTAGATGCTTTCTCTAACTCACGCTTTTTCATGTGATAGTTTTCAGCAAAGAAAACCGTCATGGCATTTTCATCAGAAGCAAAACCAATATCTGCACGAGACACATCGTTACATGCAATCATATCTAGTTTTTTAGCGACCAGTTTTCCTGCCGCATACTCTTCAACATTTTGTGTTTCAGCTGCAAAGCCCACCATAAATGGACGTTTTTCCTGACCCGCAATGGTTGCCACAATATCTGGATTTTTCACAAGGGAAACATTCAACTCATCCCCTGCCTTCTTAATTTTATGCTCGGCAACTTCTGCTACGCGATAGTCTGCGACTGCGGCAGTTGCAATGAAGATATCACAGCCTGTTTCTAACGAGTTCATGCTGATATCTAACATTTGTCTTGCAGAGGCAACATTTACTCTTTTTACACCATTCGGTGTATCTAAACTTACAGGTCCAGCAATTAGCGTCACTTGTGCACCAGCCGCGTAACAAGCAGCAGCTAAAGCAAAGCCCATTTTACCAGTACTATGGTTTGAGATATAACGAACAGGGTCAATCGCTTCACGCGTTGGCCCAGCGGTAATAACAACTCGCTTTCCAGCCAACAACCCAAATTTTTCAGCGATTGCACGTTGAGCCTGATGGAAATAGCCAGCCACTTGCCTTGCAATTTCCTCTGGCTCTGGCATACGGCCTAAACCGACATCACCACAGGCCTGCTCACCCGCATCTGGCATAATCACATGCACGCCATCTTCGACCAAGGTTTGTAAATTTCGTTGTGTAGCTTTGGCCGCCCACATTTGCTGGTTCATGGCAGGTGCAACCCACACAGGAGATTTTGTTGCCAAAAACACTGTACTGAGCAAGTCATCTGCCAAACCATGCGCAAATTTTGCCAAAGTATCGCAACTTGCAGGCGCAACCAGTAATAAATCAGCCCAACGCGCTAATTCAATATGCCCCATCCCGGCTTCAGCCGCAGGGTCTAAAAGTTCAGTATGAACGGGATTGCCAGAAAGAGCCTGAAACGTTAGTGGGGTAATAAATGCCTGTGCACCATGTGTCATGACCACACGCACGTCAAAGCCATAATCTTTAAGGCGACGGACTAAAATGGCACTTTTATAGGCAGCAATTCCGCCAGTAACAGCTAAAACAATGTTTTTATGAGGAATAACACTTAGATCAAAGCTCACGAACAGGATACCTTACTGTTGCAGTGGCGCTCACAATAGCATTAAATACGCGCAGACCCAAGATTGATTGGGCAAACAAAATAAAATTTTAAGCGAATTATGCTGGGGAATATGAATACTTCTATTAAAAATTGGCCCGAACAAGAACGGCCAAGAGAACGGTTATTACAACAAGGTCCGCAAAGTCTATCAGATGCAGAGCTACTCGCGATTTTTCTTCGCTCAGGTTCACGACAACATTCAGCAGTCGAATTATCACGGTTACTCATTCAGCACTTTGGTAGCCTAAATGCAGTATTTGATTCATCGTTAAGTGAGTTAACTCAATTTAATGGAATTAGAGCAACAAAATATTCACAATTATTGGCAGTCAAAGAGCTCGGACGGCGTTATCTCGATCATCACTTTCAGCAAAACAATCTTAGTCTCCACTCTTCTGATTTAGTTTTGGATTATTTGCGCTACGAATTAAAAGGCGAGAAACAAGAAGTCTTTGCAGTGCTTTGTCTAGACCCTGAATTAAGAAAACTTCACTTTAAAAAGTTATTTTTTGGGTCAGTTCAACATTGTGCAGTTTCAGTCAATCAAACCCTACGCTACGCCCTACAACAACATGCTTGCCAACTGGTCATTGCACACAATCATCCATTTGGTTCAGCACAGCCTTCTAACGAAGATATTGCCTTAACTCAACAACTGGAACATGCCTGTCAGCTTGTCGAAATACGCCTTTTGGATCATTTTATTATCTCACCAGAAGGAAGCTTTTCATTTGCTGAACAACAACTGCTCAACCCAGCAATAATATCAGTTCAATGATATTGACAAAGGGGCACTAAGCCTAGAAGATCAAAGCAAAAATAGTGACGTTAAAAATAAAATGATTGTTCGTGAGCAGCCTAGTATTTTCAAAGTATTATTCTCTTGGCGAGGGACAATTTTACCCAAAATTTTACCCTCTCTAGGGGTCGTTATGCTGATTTCGGCAATCATTGGGGGTGTAGAATATATCAATCTTTATCGCTTTCCAGAGATTCCTTTGGTTGGCTTTACTCTTATTGGCGTCGTACTTTCTATTTTCTTAGGATTTAAAAATACTGCATGTTATGACCGTTGGTGGGAAGCCCGAAAATTATGGGGTGTTTTAATTGCAACTTCACGCCATTTTGACCGTGACTGTCGAATTTTGACTCAAGCCCGCCGTGAACGTGTTATTCAGCATGTGATTGTTTTTGCTAATGTGTTACGAGATCGTTTACGTCGTCAGACTGCGAACCCAACTGAGCTCATACAAACCAGCGGTATGAGCCAGCAAGCACTCACCCAGCTCTATCAGCAAAATAATGCCCCTCAGTACACACTTAGCCTCATTCATTGGGAATTATTGCAAGCGCTTAAAGAAGGTGAAATCTCAGACATCATCTATGCACAGATGAATAGAAATGTTGCAGATTTAAGTGTCGTGCAAACTGGCTGTGACCGAATCGCTAATACGCCCATTCCATTTGCCTATTCAGTTTTGCTCAATCGCACTGTCTATTTTTTCTGTTTTATGTTGCCATTTAGTCTTGGTTCATTGCTTGGGTTAGCAACACCTTTACTGGTGGGAATTTTGGCATATACATTCTTAGGACTTGATGCACTCAGCTCGGAAATTGAAGAGCCTTTCGGTACTCAAAGTAATGATTTACCTTTAGATGCCATGGTACGTAGTATCGAAATTGAACTTTTAGGGACTTTGGGGAAACCTACCCCACCACCAATTCAAGCTCAAGATAATAACTTGTTGTAATGTGTTAGAGAAAACGTTCCCAAACACCTTGCTGATTAGCCGTTGGTTTAGGTGTATTTCCCAGCTTAATCCATGGCATATTTTCACCATGAAAATCACTGCCAATCGATACGGCTAATTGATATTGCTCAATCATCCGATCAATCATCTGGCGAGTAGATAAAGTTTCCATCGGTGGAGGTAACTCAATTGCATCTCCACCTGAAGTTGCGAACAATTCAATTAAATATCGAACGTTAGTTGCAGATAAATCATAACGAGTCGGATGTGCTAAAACTGCCAACCCTTTACTTTCGTGAATCATGTCAATTGTTTCTTTTAATCCTAATCCTTCAAACTTTACAAAAGCACGTCTTCCTTCTTTTAAGAAACGATCAAACGCTTGTTGAGGACGGGTTACAACTTTTTTCTCGACGAGTGTTTTAGCAATGTGTGTTCTGGTGATGCGGTCTGCCTGATCTTCTACTTTGGCAAGAACATCCTCATAAATCTGAAAACCAATACATTTTTCTAATAAATCGCAAATTACTTTAGCTCTTTGCGCTCGTACTCTTTTTTGTTGTTCTAATGCTTCTAAAATTGGTGCTTCATTTTGCATGTTTAAAGCAACAATATGTACGCCATAACTCTTCTTCGTTGTTGGACGTGACCACTGACTTGAAATCTCTGTACCAGAAATGATTTTTAAATCATGACCTTGTGCAGCAATTCTAGCTCGCTGCAACCCATCCATTGTATCGTGGTCAGTTAAAGCCAAAGTATGCAAATTCACATCTATAGCAGCTTGCACCAGTAATTCCGGAGACAAAGTTCCATCAGAAATATTGCTATGTGTATGTAAATCTATGCCTTGCATCTTTTATACTATGCCATTCACCAAACCTGATCAGATACTCTAACATGAAAGCACTTCTGGACTTTGTTCCATTAATTATTTTCTTCTATTTATATAAAACAGTTGATCCAACCGATACACAGCATCCTTTACTTAAACTGATCGGGTCTGCTGGTGGTGCCGATAATAATAATATTCTTGTAGCGACTACAGGCTTAATTATTTCAATGCTTGTGGTATATGGTGCCCTATTTGTTTTCCAAAAATTCCGTCTAGATAAACAACAGTGGTTTGTATTGTTTATGACTGTCATTTTTGGTGGCATCACCCTCATGTTAAGTGATGATTTCTATATTCGTCTGAAAGCTGCAATTTTGAATTTGGTTTTTGCAGGTGCATTCTTAGTTTCACCTTGGTTTGGTAAAGATCGTAAGCCACTCATACGCCGTCTATTTGACCCTATTTTAGAGTTAAGTGAAAAAGGTTGGAAAAATCTAAATTTTGCTTGGGCAGTCATGTTTGTGGTGATGTCTTGTTTACATATCTTCTTCGCGTTTTTATTTCACGGCGGAAAATATTGGGGTGAATTCACTGCATTTGGTGACATGATCGTCATGTTTTCATTTATCATTATTCAGTTCATTATTTTACGTAAACATTTTAAGTCACCTGAAGCTTAAAATGATTCCTGATTGATTACAGAGATACGATTACATGCCTTTTTTTGTTCTAAGCTGTACCGATAACGAAGGAACTTTAGAAAAACGCTTGGCCGTACGCCCTCAGCATATCGAACGTTTGCAAAAACTTGATGATGAAGGCCGCCTTGTTACAGCAGGAGCTATGCCAAAAGACCCGAATGATCCTCAAGCAGGTTTTTATGGCAGCACCATGATTGTTGAATTCGACAGTCGCGAAGCATTAGACGAATGGTTAAAAGAAGAACCATTTCTCAAAGAAGGCATTTATGCTCATATTGATGTAAAACCGTTTAATAAAGCATTTCCAAAAGGGTAATCATATGCACCCTGCAATCAAAAGCTTTCTCGGCTTGTGTTTGATCTGTTCAACTACTAGTGCAGTTGAACCTGCTGCCACACCAGCAACGACTCCTCCAAGTGCGCCTTCAACTCAGGCTGCGAATCAGCCAGTTCCAACAGCTGCTACAACGGCATCGACCGCAACAAAACCACTCACGGCTGAGCAACTTGCAAAGAATAAACAACAGCAAGATGCGAAAATCAAAGCTTTAGTTCAGGATCAGGCATCTCGTTTAAAACAGTTAGAACATGCCAATCTTGAAGCACTCGCCCAGAACCAAGAGTTACAGTTAAAAAATGATAGCCTCTCTGTTCAGGTTCAAGTCTTACAAAGCGAACGTAGTGCGCAAATGTTTTTATATGGCGCGGTTACCTTAGCGGGTGGCGTATTGCTGGGTTTCTTTATCTCTAGTTATATCCATACAAAACGTCGACGCCAGTGGTAAATCCAAGCGATCTATTAAACTAAATGAACGTATCAAACCGCATACAAACAGCACAACTGGACTGGGAATTAATCGATGGTATCGAGGTTCCCATTTCCAAACAATTTGGTGATGTCTATTTCTCTAAAGATAATGGCCTACTTGAAACACGGCATGTTTTTCTAAATGGTAACGACTTATCAGAGCGCTTAGCCAATCTAAAAGATTTTGAATATTTCAGTGTAGGAGAAACCGGTTTTGGTACGGGTTTAAACATTCTTGCACTTTGGCAACTTTGGCAACAAGTCCGTCCTGATAATCAAAGCCATTTACACGCCATTAGTGTTGAAAAATTTCCATTAAGTAAAGCCGACCTCATTCGCGCTTTAAATGTCTGGGATGAGCTTAAACCACTTGCAGACCAGTTAATTGAACAATATCCGCTACCTATTGCCGGATGTCATCGTTTAAGTTTCCCTGAAGAGCGTTTTAGCATCGACTTATGGCTAGGAGATGCACAAGATATTTTCCCAAGCATGGCTAAAACTAAAGCAGTAAATGCTTGGTTTTTAGATGGCTTTGCGCCCTCTTGCAATCCAGACATGTGGGAACAAAATGTTTTAAACCATATTGTCCGTCTTTCTGACTATGGCAGTACATTTTCCTCTTTTAGTGTCGCGGGTGTTTTAAAACGTGGGCTAAAAGCGCATGGTATTAATATTTCTCGTCCACGTGGTTTTCGGCATAAACGTGAAATGCTCAAAGCAATCTGGAATCCACCTCAATCTGATGATGAGTCCTCCCCATTAGACCTAGTTCACTCACTGGGTAAGGGACAACAGCATATTGCGATTATTGGGGCCGGTATAGCAGGTTTAACTACAGCGTGGGCATTTGCAGCACGTGGACATCAAGTCACCCTATATGAGCGAACAGAGGCATTATCTGGCGCTTCTGGAAATCCTTTAGCCCTACTTAATCCAAAGCTATGCCCAATTGAGCAAAGTCATGAACATCTGATGACCTTAAGTTGGCAACATGCCTTGAATTTTTATAAAAATTTTCAAGCATTTCGTCCACTTCAAATACAACAAATCGCCTTGAAAAATGCAGATGAACTTCTCGATCTTATAAATCAATATCCAGCTCAGGTTGTTACCGACTCCACGAACTCACTTGAAACTGCATATTCAAGTGTTTTACTTACCGAAGCAGGCTCGGTTTCACCACATCAACTACGTGATGAAATTTTGCAACATCCTTTGATCGATTTAAAAATTCTCAATATTACAGAGCTTGTATCTTGTGAAAATAAAGTTCAATTGAAGACTGGCAATGAAGTTATTGCAGAGGCAGACCATGTTGTTGTGTGCTGTGCGCGTCAAAGCGCGACTTTTTTTGAAAGCTATCCGCAGTTAAAACCAATACGTGGGCAAGTAAGCTGGGTTGACAATACTTTTGCTCCCTTGCCTTTACAGGAAGCTTATAGCTATGGCGGCTACTGTATGCAACTTAATGCTTCACAGATGATTTTAGGTGCGTCTTTCTACCCAAATCGTGAGGATCAAGAAATAGTGCCAGAAGACCATGTGCATAACTTTGAATTAATCCACAGCATATTCCCTGAATATGCACAACAATTGCCTTCTACGACTACTTGGCAAGGCCGAGCATCTATCCGCGCACAAAGCTTAGATTATTTTCCTCTCGTTGGAAAAATGCAGGAGAATAGCCGAATTGCTACTTTTGCTGGTCTTGGTTCTAAGGGCTTCTTATTTGCTCCGCTATGCAGTGAGATCTTAGTTGCCCAAATGTTAGGAGAAGCTTGTCCAGTACCGGACCGCTTATTACAAAAATTGAATCCGCAACGATTCCAAAGAAAAGTAAAACCTAAAAAGCCTTATTTCAAACCACAATAGTTCAATTCCATAAAAAAGCACCCGAAGGTGCTTTTTTTTATGCGCCCTGCTCTAGAGGCAAGCCGGCATCACGAGCTGCACGTGTCCCCCCCATCAGCACGACATATTCACGCGAGGCATCGAATCCTTCTAGTGTCTCAGCTGCACGAGGAGCTTTGCTACCACCACCACATAAAATATAAATCGGCTGACCCGCAGAGACCTGGTTCAAAATATCAGCATTCAAATCATTAATCGGGCGATTTACCGCACCTTTAACATGCCCTTCTGCATAAGCATTTGTATCACGGACATCCCAGATAACAGCATTTTCTGGGAATTCAAATGTTGTAATTTCTTGTTTACGGATCATTGTGCACTCCTTTGATGTAAACAACACTTGGCAAATGAAGAAAACCCTCTTAGCATCTCAAATATTCTTTCCCTTTGTAAAGGTCTAAACTATGCCTTCTTTCGATATTGTCTCTGAATTAGAGATTTTTGAAGTTAATCATGCTGTACAGAACACACAAAAAGAGATTGCAACACGTTTTGACTTTCGTGGTCATGATGTTTCAGTCGAAATAAACGAAAAAAATAAAGAAATTAAAATCAGTACCGAAAGTGATTTCCAGTGTGAACAAGTTTACAACATGTTAGAAAATCATTTTTACAAACGTAAAATTGATATACAAGCTCTAGACCCGCAAAAAGCTGCTGCTTCAGGCAAAAATTTTGTACAGGTCATTAAACTTAAAGACGGTCTTGACTCAGATACTGCAAAAAAAATTAATAAAGCCATTAAAGAAAGTGGCGTTAAAGTGCAATCTTCTATCCAAGGCGACAAAATTCGTGTAACGGATAAAAAGCGCGACACTTTACAACAAGTGATGAATTTTTTACGTGAACAACAATTTGGTGTGCCATTACAGTTTAATAACTTTAAAGATTAATCTCTTGTCGTGACATTCAAAGCTAAGGTAATCCCATGTCTCAATCCAATCGTCTATCAAAACTGGTAAAAGCGACTTCAAAATTCCCTAAAGGTATTCGGAGTACACTTTGGAGCAAGGCGTTTGGTCGTATCGTGCCAATGGTGGGTACAGCAAATATTCGCTATCTGGAAGTAGACTCAAACCATGTTACTGTCCGTTTAGAAAACCAAAAAAATATGCAGAATCATATTAAAGGAGTCCATGCTGCTGCTATGGCTCTTTTAGCAGAAACTGCAACGGGTTTCCTAACGGGTTTACACATTCCTGATAACCGCATTTTATTAATCAAATCATTGCATGTAGATTATTTAAAAGTGGTTGAAGGTGGTTTAACTGCTACAGCAACGTTATCTGCTGAACAGCAAAAGTTTATTGCAGATAATGAGAAAGGTGAACTTGTAATTCCGGTTACTGTTATTGATGATGCAGGCAATGAACCAATCCAGTGCCAAATGCTGTGGGCATGGTTACCTAAACGTAAGAAATAAAAATATAAAAAAGCCCAAATTTGAATTTGGGCTTTTTTATTATTCATAAGATACTAAAAACTTTTGTCTCGCTTCTTCAGGAATCTGACGCTTATTACCTTTTACATCAACTGCCACAAAGGTAAAGACTCCTTCAGTAATACGTATTGGCTCACGAGAGTCATCATGACTATCCCAAACTTCAATTTGCATTTGAATAGAAGTATTTCCAACTTTTAAGATTTTGGTATAGCAGCTAATGACAAAGCCAACCTTTACCGGAACCAAAAAGGTCATTTGATTAATGGAAATCGTAGCACAACGACCACGACTGAAACGTTCTGCGTGAATTGCTCCAGCCAAGTCCATTTGTGACACAATCCATCCACCAAAGACATCACCACTCCAGTTTGTATCGGCTGGCATGGCAATCGTTTGTAAGGATAAAACCCCTTCTGGTTTGGTATAAGCTTCTGACACCTTAGCTCCCGAAATTCGTTTGAAGTTGTTGATCAAGCCACTGCTGCAATTCAGGCGCACGTAATGCGCCGCTAATACGCGCGACCTCTGTCGTTTTGTTCATTAAGACAAGTGTCGGAATACTTCTCACATGAAAAGCTTGGCTCAAGCGAGGAGATTCTTCGGTATTAATCTTGGCAAAAATAACGCCTGGATTCTGTTTTGCGACCTGCGCAAAATGTGGCGCCATCATTTTACAAGGTCCACACCATTCTGCCCATAAGTCTATGAGAATAGGTAGATCACTATTCGTGATGTAGTTACTAAAATTTTGCTCATTTAACTCAATAGGTGCAAGCGATAGTAATGGCTGATGACATTGCCCACAGCTTGGTTGCTCAGGAAGTTTTTCTTCCGGAACTCGGTTTTTAGCACCGCACGATGCACATACAATAATCATTTACACCACTCCTATATGCTGATGTAAAAATTCTAATTGGGTTATCACTGCTTTTTCAAACCATGAACCGTGATAAATATCAAAATGTTTCATATCCCACTCATGATAACTCACAAAAGGCGCAATATTTGTGGCAGCTTCGCGACTGGACTCAATAGGAATAAGGGAATCTTTTTGGGCCGCAATAAATAAAACTGGAATATTAATCTGGCGTACAACTTGAATTGGACGGTATCGCATCAAATTAAAAAAGACACGTGCAGGAACTTCCCCACTCCAATAATAGTCAGGATTTACAATCGATAAATAACCATAATAACTATCCGCTGTAGGCATAAAACATAAATTATGTTGATCGACGACAGGCAATCTTTTGGGATTAAGCCCCATTTTTGATCCCATATAGTCCTGACTCGATAACTTCAATGCTTGAGGATAGCGTTGCAAAGGATAAAGCTTGGCCGTTTCAGCGCCATCGACATAAGGAATTTGTACTAAAATTGCCTGAATATTTTTTAATTCAGAAGCCAGACTTAGCGCATATCCCCCACTTAAGGAGGTCCCCCACAACACGATCCTTCGATTATCCACAAGCTTACAGGTAGAAGCATATTGAATTACTGTCTTCCAATCTTCTAACTGCGAATTAATAGATACCATTTCTCTTGGCTTGCCAGTGCTCCCACCCCAATATCGATAATCAAACAAAATAACAGCATAACCCGCCTGTGCGAACCGCTGAGCATATTGGATTAATTTAAATTGACGCAACGCAGCAAAACCATGGGCCATAATAATTACGGCAGATTTTTTATTTGTTTTAGGAATATAAAAATCAGCTGCGATCGTTTCCTGACCACATGGAACATATAAAGGCTCAACCGTATAAGCGTGCATATGTGCTCCGTTGAAATAGAATATGAATAACCAATTTTAAAATAGCTTGATGATCATTTTTAAAATTTATAACTTAGCTATAAGACATAACTTTCTCAGTCAGAACAACACACGAGTGTCTTGTATCTCAGGTTAGGCTTAATGCTATGATACAGCATAAGAGGTTTTGTTAAATTTTGGAGTGACGAAATGTCAGATAATGTTGGTTTCGCAGGTCAAATTGGTCCAGAGCATGTTGGTCAAGTTGTAGAAAAAGGATTTAAATCGATTATTAATAATCGACCAGATATGGAAGGCGGCCCCGAACAACCTACAAGTGCTCAAATTGAAGAAGCAGCACGTCAAGTAGGGCTAGACTACGTTTATCAACCTGTTGTAGCTGGACAGATTACAGAACTCGATGTACGTACTTTCGCAAATCATTACAATGAGTTGCCAAAACCTGTACTTATGTTCTGCCGTACAGGAAACCGTTCAAACAACCTATATCAATTAGCAAAACAAATGGATTTGCTAGACGATTAATTTTAAAAAAATTAATATTTTATAAAACCCTATTTCTTCTTTAAAGTAGGGTTTTTTGATAACTTATTTGCATATCTCTGCACGAATTCAACAGAACTAAAAATAATATTGATCTAAAGTATTTAAATCTTTTTGAATCATTTATTAATTTTTATGAATAAATTTATATTTGCTCTTTTAACCTGCTTAATTCTTACAGCATGCTCATCAATGCAAGTAAAGCCTACAGTTGGAGTAACTATGGGTACAAGAATTTAATTAGCTAACTGCTCATAAATATAATGAGCAACCTCATGAAATATATGTTATTTTATAAATCTAAAAAATTATTTTAAATAACTTATCATTTTAATTGGGGATAATGATGAAACTTACTCATGGGGTATGTGGGATTACTTTGGCTGCTTTTTTGACAGCTTGTGGTGGAGGTGGCGGTGATGGCTACTATAACCAAAATTCAAATTCTGGCTCTACAACAACACCAACCACACCATCAACAGATCAAGAGTTGGCTACTTCTGTTTTAAATAGTGTAAAGCAAGAAGGAAAATATTTGTTTGGCGCCTATGATCTTAACGATGAAAAGTTATCAAAAGGTTACATTGATCACGCACTAGACACCTTCGCTCAAGGCCCACTCAAGTTAACCTTAGATATTCGAAAAGTAGATCTTACCAAATATTCTGATCACTATCGTGAAAAATGCTTTCTAAAGAGTACTACAGACTACCGTGCCTGCTACGTATTTAAAGGTGAAGAAATTAAAACTTTGCTCTCTGCTTATAATGATTGGGACTTTGATATTACAGCAGACGATTTAAAAAATATTAAACTGGCAAGCGATAATATATCTCCAAATTTAGAGGATTATCAATCAAATACCAGAATTTATATTTTTCAAAATGAAAATAATGATAAGAACTTCCAAGATGTAACAATTACTGGAGCCTTTGCATATCCATTCCAACAATCATGGGGACTTGAACAAACTAAACAAAAAAGATTTGTATTAATTAATTCAACAACAAGTGATTATAAAATTACTACAACGACTATTGTTCAAGATCCAGAAACAGGTCAAGCCACTGAAAAAGAAGTTACTACTGGTGCAATGAGTGTATATAAAGATAATACATCAACTGATGGTGATCTCTACGTAGTTCAGGGTGGTTCTGGTTTCAATGTACTTATTAATGATAACCCTAATGTTCCTTTTGCTGAGCCAATTTCATTTATTGTGAACTCGACTCCAGGCAATACAAACAATGCGACATACAAAGTAAGTTTAAATGGTAACCAAATATTGAGCTTACCTAATATTACTGGTCTTGAAGGAAGTCGCGTTGAAAATGAATCGCCAACAACGAATGCACAAAAATTTAATGGCAGTATTTATTTGGAAGGAAAGAATATTTTTACTTTTAAACAAAGCTTGAATGGAACTACATTAGACTTTAAGCATGCAATTAATGGCATAAGTATTGAAGGTCAATCTACCAACCAAAATGGTAAAGTATCAACCAAATTGAAAATACCTTTTGAGCAAAACTTTACATTTTGAGGCTAAATAGTTAGAAAGAGACCCTCTATTCATGAGGGTTTTTCTATATATTCTATATATCTAGTAAGAATAAGCCTATTAAAAAATGTTCGATATTATTATCATTGGCGCAGGTACAGCAGGCATCAGCGCCTATAAAGAAGCAGTTAAGCACACTAATAATCTTTTAATTATAAATGATGGACCATGGGATACTACTTGTGCCCGTGTAGGCTGCATGCCAAGTAAAGTCCTCATCTCTTCAGCAAACCGTATGTTTGACATTCAAAATGCTCAAGAGGTTGCTTTGGATGTATCTGCAAAAATTAATACGACTCAAGTTATGCAGCACGTACAAACATTGCGTGATCGTTTTACACAAGCAACTTTAAAAGATGTAAAACAATGGCCTGCTGAACATAAAATTTCTGGTAAAGCACATTTTATTAATGCACAGACGGTAGAAGTTAACGGGAAACAGTACCAATCAAAAAGTTTTATTCTGGCGGTTGGTTCAACTCCTAATTATGATCAAACCTGGAAGCAAGAACTCGGTAATCGACTTATAACAACAGATCAAATATTCGAATTAAAAACACTACCTAAATCTATTGCCGTCATTGGTAGTGGTGTGATTGCCCTCGAGATCGCACAAGCCTTGCATCGTTTGGGCGTAGAAACCACTATATTTGCTCGCAGTAAACGAATTGGAATACTGACTAGCTCGAAACTTCAACAACTTGCGCAAAAAGAGCTAGGGAAAGAGTTAAAAATTCTATTCGAGACTTTACCAAATGAAGTTAAGTGTAATTCTGAGGGCGTCATATTAAATTATAAACTCGAAGAAAAAGAGAAAACTCTCAAAGTTGAATATGTTCTAGTTGCAACAGGCCGTTCAAGTTTGCTTGATACTTTAAAACTAGAAAATATTGATAGTTCTTTTAAAGATATTAAATCATTACCTATAAATGCAAAAACCAAGCAATTAGAGACCTATCCAATTTTTATTGTAGGTGATGCTTATACCTCAACACCATTACAACATGAAGCAGCACATGAGGGGAAAAAAGTTGTTCATAACTGTTTGAACTATCCACAAATCAATTCAGTTAAGACCCTTACTCCATTAGGAATTGTATTTAGTGATCCAGAAATGGCGATCGTTGGGCAAAGTTCTAAACAACTAAAAGAGACTGGTATAAACTTTATTACTGGCGAAGCCTCTTATGAACGACAAGGTAGAGCTATCGTCCTTGGAAAAAACAAAGGAGGCATTGAGGTTTATATAGATAAAGAAAGTCAAAAGCTTCTAGGTGCTGAGTTATTTACAGAAGCAACAGAACATATGGCTCACCTATTAAGCTGGATAATAGGCGAAGGTTTAACCTTAAATGACATTTTAGAGAAACCCTTTTATCATCCAACTCTAGAAGAAGGTCTTCGAACTGCTTTAAAACACGCACGTAGACAGTTGAAATAATCAATTTTAGAAGAGCTCTTTTAATAAAAGTTGGCTCTTCTATACATTAAATTGTTTTAATTAATTCATTTGATGGGAAATAACTGCAACTAGTGAAGCATTCTTTTCAGATGAACTAGTATATATCCATGTCTCTAAAGCCTTTCCATCTTTAGAAATAATATAATTTGTTGTAGTCAAATTTTTATCTTTAGATATTTCCTTTTTATAAGTTAAACCAGTAGATTTAGGGGGCAACCAGCTTTCTAAACTCTTCTGAATTTCGGTTGAGTTTCCTTTACTTATAAATAATGAACATACGCCGTTATCGAGTTGAGTAATAACAAACTTTCCTTCTGAAGAGCTTATCATCCAAGCGTTCCCATTATAATCTTTTAAAAAATGTGCAGCATACTCATTAGGCATTTGAATAAAACCCATATTTTTTGCTTGTTTATTTATTATTTCTGGATTTCCTCTAGAACTAACACAAATATTTAAAAAAGCTTTTGTGCTAAATAAACTTTCTACAGCTTCACTAGCATAGATAGATTTACTACCAAGTGTTATAGCTAGCATACAGACAAATATTTTTAATCCTACAAATTTCATTATTCATACTCTTGTTATCATTTTAAGGTATTTGGTTTATATCATAATTCATTCCAAAATTACTCTATCATTTTCAATTTTTTACCCATAAAAAAACACCCCCAACTGTTAAGTTGAGGGTGTTTTGAATAATGAGCTGGCGATGACTTACTCTCACATGGGAAACCCCACACTACCATCAGCGCTAAGAGGTTTCACTTCTGAGTTCGGGAAGGGATCAGGTGGTTCACTCTTGCTATGGTCGCCAGCACAACTGGTATGGATACTTGCATTGGTCTTATTGGCTGCCGATGCGTTTTCCAAATCTTTACAGATGGGCTGATTGAATCTTACTTTATTTTGTTCATTTTAGCTAAGCGTATAACTAAATCAAGTTGCTTTGCATATTAATGAATCGATTGATGCTTTATATACAACTGCTTGGGTGTTGTATAGTCAAGCCTCACGAGCAATTAGTATTGGTCAGCTTCACATATCACTATGCTTCCACATCCAACCTATCAACGTCCTAGTCTCGAACGGCTCTTTAGAGGACATAAAGTCCTAGGGAAATCTTATCTTGAGGTAGGCTTCCCGCTTAGATGCTTTCAGCGGTTATCCCTTCCGAACATAGCTACCCGGCGATGCGACTGGCGTCACAACCGGTACACCAGAGGTTCGTCCACTCTGGTCCTCTCGTACTAGGAGCAGATCCTCTCAAATTTCCAGCGCCCACGGTAGATAGGGACCGAACTGTCTCACGACGTTCTAAACCCAGCTCGCGTACCTCTTTAAATGGCGAACAGCCATACCCTTGGGACCTGCTTCAGCCCCAGGATGAGATGAGCCGACATCGAGGTGCCAAACACCGCCGTCGATATGAACTCTTGGGCGGTATCAGCCTGTTATCCCCAGAGTACCTTTTATCCGTTGAGCGATGGCCCTTCCATACAGAACCACCGGATCACTAAGACCTACTTTCGTACCTGCTCGACTTGTGGGTCTCGCAGTTAAGCGCGCTTTTGCCTTTATACTCTACGCGTGATTTCCGACCACGCTGAGCGCACCTTCGTACTCCTCCGTTACTCTTTAGGAGGAGACCGCCCCAGTCAAACTACCCACCAGACATGGTCCTCGCCCCGGATTACGGGGCAGAGTTAGAACCTCAACATTACCAGGGTGGTATTTCAAGGACGGCTCCATTGGAACTAGCGTTCCAACTTCAAAGCCTCCCACCTATCCTACACAAGTAAGGTCAAAGTTCAATGTCAAGCTGCAGTAAAGGTTCACGGGGTCTTTCCGTCTAGCCGCGGGTACACTGCATCTTCACAGCGATTTCGATTTCACTGAGCCTCTGCTGGAGACAGCGCCGCCATCATTATGCCATTCGTGCAGGTCGGAACTTACCCGACAAGGAATTTCGCTACCTTAGGACCGTTATAGTTACGGCCGCCGTTTACTGGGGCTTCGATCAAGAGCTTCGCTTACGCTAACCCCATCAATTAACCTTCCAGCACCGGGCAGGCATCACACCCTATACGTCCACTTTCGTGTTTGCAGAGTGCTATGTTTTTAATAAACAGTTGCAGCGGCCTGGTTTCTGTGGCTGTCATCAGCTCAGGAAGCAAGTTCCATCACCAACAACAGCGTACCTTCTCCCGAAGTTACGGTACCATTTTGCCTAGTTCCTTCAGCAGAGTTCTCTCAAGCGCCTTGGTCTACTCGACCTGACCACCTGTGTCGGTTTAGGGTACGATTCCTGTGTAACTGAAGCTTAGAGACTTTTCCTGGAAGCATGGTATCAGCCACTTCGCTGTACAAGTACAGCTTGCTATCAGATCTCAGCATAGAGCACCCCGGATTTGCCTAAGATGCATGCCTACTTCCTTTCACCTGG
This sequence comes from Acinetobacter sp. KB005, assembly GCF_049949095.1. NCBI lineage: Bacteria > Pseudomonadati > Pseudomonadota > Gammaproteobacteria > Moraxellales > Moraxellaceae > Acinetobacter > Acinetobacter sp. KB005. The sequence goes on from NZ_CP188191.1 coordinate 298,708, forward strand.
ACAACCAACGCCAGGCTGACTTAACCTTCTCCGTCCTCTCATCGCATTACACAGAAGTATTGGAATATTAACCAATTTCCCATCGACTACGCCTTTCGGCCTCGCCTTAGGGGTCGACTCACCCAGCCCCGATTAACGTTGGACTGGAACCCTTGGTCTTTCGGCGAACGGGTTTTTCACCCGTTTTGTCGTTACTCACGTCAGCATTCGCACTTCTGATACCTCCAGCATACTTCTCAATACACCTTCATCGGCTTACAGAACGCTCCCCTACCACTTGACTTAAAAGTCAAATCCGCAGCTTCGGCACATAGTTTTAGCCCCGTTACATCTTCCGCGCAGGCCGACTCGACTAGTGAGCTATTACGCTTTCTTTAAAGGGTGGCTGCTTCTAAGCCAACCTCCTAGCTGTCTATGCCTTCCCACATCGTTTCCCACTTAACTATGATTTTGGGGCCTTAGCTGGCGGTCTGGATTGTTTTCCTCTTGACTACGGACGTTAGCACCCGCAGTCTGTCTCCCGGATAGTACTCATAGGTATTCGGAGTTTGCATCGGTTTGGTAAGTCGGGATGACCCCCTAGCCGAAACAGTGCTCTACCCCCTATGGTATTCGTCCGAGGCGCTACCTAAATAGCTTTCGGGGAGAACCAGCTATCACCAGGCTTGATTAGCCTTTCACCCCTATCCACAAGTCATCCCCTGGCTTTTCAACGACAGTGGGTTCGGTCCTCCAGTTAGTGTTACCCAACCTTCAACCTGCTCATGGATAGATCGCCTGGTTTCGGGTCTATACCCAGCAACTAAACGCCCTATTAAGACTCGATTTCTCTACGGCTCCCCTATACGGTTAACCTCGCTACTGAATATAAGTCGCTGACCCATTATACAAAAGGTACGCAGTCACCGAACAAGTCGGCTCCCACTGCTTGTATGCATGCGGTTTCAGGATCTATTTCACTCCCCTCACAGGGGTTCTTTTCGCCTTTCCCTCACGGTACTGGTTCACTATCGGTCAGTCAGGAGTATTTAGCCTTGGAGGATGGTCCCCCCATATTCAGACAAGGTTTCACGTGCCTCGCCCTACTCGTCATCATTATGTGTGCCCTTTCGTGTACGGGAATATCACCCTCTACGTTCGCACTTCCCAGAGCGTTCCACTAAAACACACATAACTTAATGGGCTGATCCCCGTTCGCTCGCCGCTACTAAGGGAATCTCAATTGATTTCTTTTCCTAAGGGTACTGAGATGTTTCACTTCCCCTCGTTCGCCTTGCAACACTATGTATTCATGTTGCAATACCTACCTTAAAGTAGGTGGGTTCCCCCATTCAGAAATCTCCGGATCAAAGGATATTTGCCGCCTCCCCGGAGCTTATCGCAGGCTATTACGTCTTTCATCGCCTCTGACTGCCAAGGCATCCACCACATGCACTTAATTACTTGACTATACAACCCCAAACAGTCGTTATTACCTACAAGGAGTAATAAGACATGATCAATGATTTCTCATCAATCTCTTACAGTTTGAAGTACTGTGTATTTAAACACTGTACAGCTTCAATCTAATTCATATACCAAAACGCTTGATTCAGTTAATTTGCTAGTTCTCAATTAATTCCAAGATCAGAATTACTTCCTCTCTTTTCATTATTGAGTGAACAATTTATTTCAGACTCAATTTTGCCAATCTGTTAATGAATAAACATGCCTTCGTCAGGTCATGCTTAATACCGTGATACTTAAATCACAGAAGTTAATAAACCAAGATCTAAATCTTTATTTACTAATTTCTGTAATCCGAACTTCTCTTAAGTTCTGGTGGAGACTAGGAGAGTCGAACTCCTGACCTCCTGCGTGCAAAGCAGGCGCTCTACCAACTAAGCTAAGTCCCCAGCTTACATCATCAGTTATGTATCTTCTTTTCTATAACTTCAACCAGTCAAAGTCATGGTGGGTCTGACAAGACTTGAACTTGTGACCCCACGCTTATCAAGCGTGTGCTCTAACCAACTGAGCTACAGACCCTCAGATACATCTATGAAGAACAACTTGTTGTGGATTCTTACCAATCGTCAATCTTTCGTTAAGGAGGTGATCCAGCCGCAGGTTCCCCTACGGCTACCTTGTTACGACTTCACCCCAGTCATCGGCCACACCGTGGTAAGCGTCCTCCTTGCGGTTAGACTACCTACTTCTGGTGCAACAAACTCCCATGGTGTGACGGGCGGTGTGTACAAGGCCCGGGAACGTATTCACCGCGGCATTCTGATCCGCGATTACTAGCGATTCCGACTTCATGGAGTCGAGTTGCAGACTCCAATCCGGACTACGATCGGCTTTTTGAGATTAGCATCCTATCGCTAGGTAGCAACCCTTTGTACCGACCATTGTAGCACGTGTGTAGCCCTGGCCGTAAGGGCCATGATGACTTGACGTCGTCCCCGCCTTCCTCCAGTTTGTCACTGGCAGTATCCTTAAAGTTCCCGACATTACTCGCTGGCAAATAAGGAAAAGGGTTGCGCTCGTTGCGGGACTTAACCCAACATCTCACGACACGAGCTGACGACAGCCATGCAGCACCTGTATGTAAGTTCCCGAAGGCACCAATCCATCTCTGGAAAGTTCTTACTATGTCAAGGCCAGGTAAGGTTCTTCGCGTTGCATCGAATTAAACCACATGCTCCACCGCTTGTGCGGGCCCCCGTCAATTCATTTGAGTTTTAGTCTTGCGACCGTACTCCCCAGGCGGTCTACTTATCGCGTTAGCTGCGCCACTAAAGCCTCAAAGGCCCCAACGGCTAGTAGACATCGTTTACGGCATGGACTACCAGGGTATCTAATCCTGTTTGCTCCCCATGCTTTCGCACCTCAGCGTCAGTGTTAGGCCAGATGGCTGCCTTCGCCATCGGTATTCCTCCAGATCTCTACGCATTTCACCGCTACACCTGGAATTCTACCATCCTCTCCCACACTCTAGCTAACCAGTATCGAATGCAATTCCCAAGTTAAGCTCGGGGATTTCACATTTGACTTAATTAGCCGCCTACGCGCGCTTTACGCCCAGTAAATCCGATTAACGCTTGCACCCTCTGTATTACCGCGGCTGCTGGCACAGAGTTAGCCGGTGCTTATTCTGCGAGTAACGTCCACTATCTGAAGGTATTAACTTCAGTAGCCTCCTCCTCGCTTAAAGTGCTTTACAACCATAAGGCCTTCTTCACACACGCGGCATGGCTGGATCAGGCTTGCGCCCATTGTCCAATATTCCCCACTGCTGCCTCCCGTAGGAGTCTGGGCCGTGTCTCAGTCCCAGTGTGGCGGATCATCCTCTCAGACCCGCTACAGATCGTCGCCTTGGTAGGCCTTTACCCCACCAACTAGCTAATCCGACTTAGGCTCATCTATTAGCGCAAGGTCCGAAGATCCCCTGCTTTCTCCCGTAGGACGTATGCGGTATTAGCATTCCTTTCGAAATGTTGTCCCCCACTAATAGGCAGATTCCTAAGCATTACTCACCCGTCCGCCGCTAAGTGATAGTGCAAGCACCATCACTCCGCTCGACTTGCATGTGTTAAGCCTGCCGCCAGCGTTCAATCTGAGCCATGATCAAACTCTTCAGTTAAAAATCATTTTGCACCTTATTAAAGACAAGGTGCCAATTCTGGCTCATCAATTTTCTGACTTAAATTTCGCTCAAATAAACTTCGAGTAATTTAAACCAATCAATCAATGATAATATTTCGATCAATCAATCAGTAAAAATCCACACAAGTTGTTCTTCATAATCTCTTAATGATCTTCTTACTGGTTCGTCACCAGCAAGCTAGGTCGGCTATATTACTCTTAATCTCTTAAAAGTCAACAGGTAATTTCGATATTTTTAAAACTTATTCTCAAAACCAACTTCTTATCAAATCTACTGCTCAAAGCAATCAACTCAATTCCAAGTAACTGTTTTTCAACAAGTTTCTATCTGCATCACCGCCGATGGATGTGCATTATAGACGATTAAATTCCCTTGGCAAGGGGTATTTCAGCCTTTTTCTCTTGAGTGCCGATTTTTTCTACTATTTTACGAAAAAAGTGAGGTATATGCCTTTTTTTTAGGCATTTCAGTCAACGTTAGATGAGATATTAAACTTTTTTTACTTTATCAACTTCATGTAGAATAGATTATTCGTGCAATAGTTTGGCATTAACTCACCATGTGGCAGTTCGCTAAGAAAGTATTTGTTTGCATACTTGTAGTGTTTGCTACGAGTGGGCCTTGTTATGCCAATTCAAAACATAACTTCTATGTGCTTACTTTATCTATTCTAAGCTACAGTAAGTGGGAGAATGTAAATACTCCTACTCTTTGTGTTATTGATAATCCCTCCATTACATCTACCTTTCAATCTTATATCCAGCAAATGTCTTATAATTATCGTGTTCAAACTGTAAACGCGAAAGATTTTGCACGGTCACATTGTCAGGCTGTTTATTTTTCTACTACTTCTCCACAGCAACAACAAAGCCTTATTCAGAATTATCCTTATCGTTCTTTACTTTCTTTAAGCATCAATAATTCAGACTGTGAAATAGGAAGTATCTTTTGTTTATATAATCAAAATAATTACACTACCTTTAAAGTTAACTTAGATGCTTTAAGTCACTCCAAAGTTCATATTGATCCGAGAGTATTGCTCTTGGCTAAGAATGCGGAGTAAGGATTATGATATCTAAGTTGTATCAGTCCACTTCATTGCATGCTTTATTTAGAAAGTCTCAATTTACGATTTTTGCAATTACTTTCTTTATTTGTTCTTTTACCTTTGTATCGATTTCTGTTTTTACAATGGAAACCTATGCCAAGCAAAATTTACAATTGCTTAGCCACACTCTGCTAGAGCGTATTCAGCCAGCAGTTGTATTTAATGATAAAATTACGATAGAGCAAATTTTGAATGAATATACGAATGATCATTCAATCCGTACTATTCATATTTATGATTCAGAACATCATTTAATTGCACAAAGTTTTAAATTATCAAGTCAGACTTCAATTTTAGAGGGTTGGTTTGATCATTGGTTTTTAAATGACCCGGTTCATCTTACAATTTATCATCATGAACAAAATGTAGGTGAATTAACCCTTTTTGGTAGTTCAGAAAAAATATTGCAGTTCCTGAAAATGATTATGGTAGGGCTCGCAATTGCGATGTTGTTTATTGTTTGCGCTTTGTGGTGGTCAGTAAACTTAACTTATCGTCAAATTATGCAGGCTATTTATCCACTTACTAATATTGCTCAAATTGTAAGTGAGCAAAAAGCTTATAATCTTCGGTTCCCTTATAATCGAATTAAAGAATTTCAAGATTTAAATACTGTTTTTAATGAGTTACTTGAAGAAATTCAGATATGGGACAATCAATTACAAAAAGAAAATCGTAAATTGTCATTTCAGGCTCATCACGATCAGCTCACCTTATTACCTAATAGACATTATTTTTATCAAATTCTTTTAGATATGTTTGAAGATAAGGGATTTGATAACAAATCTGCTTTATTATTTATAGATAACAATAACTTCAAAGCGATTAACGACCAGTTTGGACATTTGGCTGGAGATGAAGTTTTGAAAGAAATGGCGAATCGCTTGCAAACCCGTTTACGTCATCAAGATTTTATTGCGCGTTTAGGTGGCGACGAATTTGCTGTCATTTTGCATTCCATTAGTCATGCTGATCATTTAATATCTATTGCTGAAAATTTACTCGAAAGCTGTAAAGAACCTTTGCATCTGAATGGTCAAACCATTTACTTCAGTTTTAGTGTAGGTATTGCTTTATCACAATTTGCATCTAGCCCCGAAGATTTCATTATGCAAGCAGATCAAGCAATGTATAAGGCTAAAAATTCGGATGAACGCTGGTTTATCTATAAACCTGAAAATTAAATTTAGGCTAATCTATGAATACAAGATCTTTAAAACTCTCCTTTATTGCATTGCTATGCATTACTCTTGCAGGGTGCCTGAGTTTTGGGCCATTAAAATATCGTCAGGTAAAATTGCTCAAAAAAGAAGGTTTTGTGCTTACAAATGAAGGATGGACTTTAGGTTTACCAGAACGTTTGTTGTTTGACTTTAATAATGCAGAGTTAAAACAGAGCCATGAAGCTGAGTTAGTGCGTCTAGCATCTCAATTGAATAAATATGATCTGAATAAATTGAAAATTGTTGGTCATACTGATGATGTTGGCGATGCTGCTTATAATCAAAAGCTGTCTGAAGAGCGCGCACAAAGTGTGGCAAACCTTTTCTTAGCTCGCGGGTTTAAGCAAGAAAATATCTATGTGATTGGTCGCGGTTCAACGCAGCCCTATGTTCCAAATACAACCAATGAAAATCGTGCGATTAACCGACGTGTTGCCATTGTTGTTATTCCATAATTTTCAATTTATAAAAAAGCCAATCCTCTGTGATTGGCTTTTTTATTTTAAACTAACTCAATAATATCAATTGTCGGCGGTACTCTAAAACGTAAAGGGATGCCGACCATTCCTGTGCCAACTGTCACAAAAACATCGGCATGTTCGTGAGAGTAAAATCCACGTTTATGACCTAAAATTGACACTTTTTTCATAATATAGGTGGTAAGCCATGGAAGCTCAACCTGCCCTCCATGTGTATGCCCAGATAACATTAATGGTCGATTCGGCAATTTAGGCACCATGTCTACCGTATCGGGATTATGAGAAAGAATTAACCAAGGCTTGTCTTGTGGTAAATCTGGCATCGCACGCATGTCGGTTTTTCCAGCCCAGAGATCACCAATACCAATCAAACGGAATTCTTCAAAATCAACTATTTTGCCTTCAATATCGACAACTTCATTATAGAACAAGGCATCTTTTAATAATTGTTGGATAGGTGGTCCTGGATATTGCTCATCATGGTTTCCAGGAACAGAGTAAACAGGTGCCTGAATTTCTTTTAAAACACTCAATTCTTGAATTAGTCTATTTTCCGGCTCATATGTCCAGTCACCTGCCACAACCACTAAATCAGGTTGCTGTTCATTTAATTTTTTAACTATTGTTTTTAGCTGGCGCTCATGCCCTGAAAATAAACCAATATGTAAATCAGCAATTAATGCTACTTTTACAGGTTTATTAAAACTTCGATCTGGATTTAACCGATATTGATGTGTATCGACACGTACTAGATGAGGTTCAATAAATCGGGCATAAATTAAAACGCCACTTAAGAAAAAGATGAAAATACCTTGATGAATTGAATAGTAACCAGTCCAAGCAGCGTATAAGTTAAAAAACCAGAGAGGAATAAGTAGATAAGAAAGATAAAATGCGAGTAAATGGACAAAAGCTTTAAATGGATGAATAGTCTCGGTTCGAGATTGATGAATCCAAGCTTCAGAAATCCCCCATAAAGCAAGTATTGAAAATATAAAGTAAAAACAAAAAATAATTGAATTTGGATTCCACATTACGACTCTCGACTTATCTTATATTGATTGCTAGTAATCAAATTCAATATTTATCTTTCAATATGCACGAATTATACTCTAGCTCACGTTATCGTATGTACTGATTATGGCACAATCCATTCATTCCAAACAGCTTCAAACGAATCAACAAGCTAAAGGCTTTTTGATAAAAGCCTCTATAGTCCTATGTTCTAGTTTTGCTGTGGGTTTGACAGGATGTAGTACTCTGCCAAAACATGGTGTTGAATCAGTACAATATGCAAAAGATATTGATACCTCCGAGACCTCACTTGCCAAACTGATTACTCCCTTACGTCAGCAAAACCCAAAACTAACGGGTTTTCACGTATTAAATGATCCTTTGGAGGCTCTAGCAGCCCGCCTAAGATTAATTGATAAAGCCGAAAAGACATTAGATTTACAATATTATATTTGGGACAATGACAAAGTTGGTGCTTTAGCGTTACACGCGATTATTCGGGCAGCTGATCGCGGGGTAAAAGTCCGACTTCTTATTGATGACAATAATGCAAAAAAAATAGAAGGGATTTTGCTTGCCCTTTCTCAGCATAAAAATATTGAAGTTAAGCTTTTTAATCCCTACCGTTTTCGTAAATATCGTGCGATGGATATGGTGCTTGATTTAAAACGTATCAATCGTCGTATGCATAATAAAAGTTTTATTGCCGACAATGAGGTTGCTCTTATTGGCGGACGAAACATGACAAATCAATATTACAATGTAAGTGATAGTTATCAATTCTCTGATGTCGATGTGATGCTAGTTGGTGCTGCTGTTGATGATATTGTGAATTCGTTTGATGATTACTGGAATCATGAATATGCATATTCAGTTCAAAGTATCGTAAGTCCTGAACAGCACCGCTTACGCTATGAAGGATTAAAAGAGCAACTCGAAGCTCACTACCAACAAGCAACTGTTCAGAACTTTCTAAACTTAACTGCAAAATCACATGCATTTGATGAATGGTTAAATCGTAATATTCAATTCGACTGGGTCAAAGCCGAAGTCGTAAAAGACTCACCGGATAAAATCAAATCAAAGGCTAAAAAAGAAGAACACCTTAATTTCCAGTTAATTAACCATCTAGAAAAACCGGAAAGTAATGTTGATTTAATTTCAGCTTATTTTATTCCTGAAAAACAAGGTGCCAAGATTTTAAGTACTCTTGCTAAAGAAGGCGTTGAAGTCCGAGTCTTAACCAACTCGTTTAAAGCGAATGATGTTGCTGTCGTTCATGCCTTTTATGGAAAGTACCGTAAAGAACTTCTTAAAAACGGCGTACAACTTTATGAGTTTTTACCCACACCCGATAAAAGAGATTTAAATAAAAATACAGATGAGCTAGCAACTAAAGCAAAAGTGAATATGAAGGGATTAAGCCGCTCAAGCTTGCATACTAAACTTATGGCTTTAGATGAGCAGGTTTTTATTGGTTCATTTAATTTTGATCCACGCTCAGCTTATTTGAATACTGAAATTGGCGTAATTTTGGATAGTCCATCATTGGCTAAGACAATTCACCACACGATGGATGAAAATTTAAACAAATTTGCTTATAAGCTAAAGCTCGACGCTAATAATCATATTTATTGGCAGCAAGAGACTTCACATGGTCCCTTAATTTATAAACAAGAACCCGAGATGAAATGGTGGCAAAAGGCAGGCATGAAGTTTCTTTCATGGCTGCCAATCGAAGGATTCATGTAATTAATTTTTTGGCTTAAGTACTTTTTGATGTAGTTGAGCCAATCCTTCTACCATTTTTTCTTGAACTTCATTCGTTAAACTTTTCACATCATGCCCTTCCACTGAAATTGGTGGCAAAGTTAACAAATGAGCTGTTACTTTCGGCATTTCAAGTACGCGTTGAATATGTTCGGCAAATGACATCTCACCAATGAATGGAGCAACTGTATCTAATTGTCCATAACGGTTTACATAACAAATTAAACATACCTGTACTGGACGTTGGGCCTCAATAGCAGCCCCGAGTAAACGGCCATGTACTTTCTTCACAGAATGCCCATCGGTGGTAGTCGCTTCAGGGAAAAATAGTACAGGAATATTTTGTTTTAAAAATTCGGTAATTTGCTCACGGATTCTAACGGAGTCCCCAGACCCACGCTTAATAAATAAAGTTCCACCACCTTTAGCTAAATTCCCGAAAATAGGCCAATTTTCAATTTCAGCTTTAGCAAGGAAGAAAACTCGAGCACCTGAACCTAAAACAGCAACATCTAGCCAGGAAATATGATTACTTACCCAAAGAGCAGGTTCTCGAGGAATTGTTCCGTGTACTTCTACATCTAAGTTAAAAACCTGACATAAACGGCGGCAAAAATATTGAACATAGCGTGTATTAACCGGATTATTAGGATCTTTATAAAGGCCATGTCGATAAACTAAATAAAAACCTTCACTAATTGCAGCCGTGGCAGAAGTGACTTTTTTCCCGTATAAACCTATTTTTGATAATTTCTTTAACGTTGAATTAACTATACTTTGCGTTTGAGCCATAAAATTTCACTAACGATCAATCATTGTTATACCCATCTCGAGCATTCTATACGTTTCAGAATAAACTTGCATTGATGATAGAGAACGGGAAATAAAATAAATTCAGACATCTCTAACTACATTTAACTAATCTAAAGGATAAGAACAAACGCTTTCCCCTTTTGCTTAAGTTTCATCTAGAATAAAGTTTTCCCATTTTCAGGATTTATAGCCACGTGGAATATGTTGATCGGCATCAAGGCGGTGAACGCACAATTTTAGTGAGTGTTTCTGTACAATTATTAGATGATCTGGATGCCGAAGAGTTTGCTCTACTTGCACAGTCTGCTGGTGCAGATATCCTTGAACATATTAAGGTTCAGCGAAATAAACCCAATCCTAAATTTTTTATTGGCTCAGGGAAAGTCGAAGAAATTGCTGAGCGAGTTCAGGAACTAGAAGCAAGTCTGGTGATTTTTGACCATGCTTTGTCACCCGCTCAAGAACGAAATTTAGAAAGAATATTAAAATGCCGAGTCATTGACCGTACTGGCTTAATTCTAGATATTTTTGCGCTACGTGCTCGTACGCATGAAGGTAAATTACAAGTCGAGCTTGCACAGTTAAAGCATTTATCTACGCGTCTTATTCGCGGTTGGTCAGCAGACTTTGAACAACAAAAAGGTGGTATTGGCTTACGTGGTCCTGGTGAAACACAACTAGAAACAGATCGTCGCCTCATTCGCGTTCGTATTGCCCAATTAAAAGATAAATTAGAAAAAGTACATCAAACCCGTATTCAAGGACGTGCTGCAAGACAAAAGGCAGCCATTCCAACTGTGTCGCTAGTTGGTTATACCAATGCGGGCAAATCAACTCTATTTAATATTTTAGCGAAAAGTGATGTCTACGCTGCAGATCAACTGTTTGCAACACTCGATCCGACATTACGCCGTTTGGAATGGGATGGTATTGGTACTGTCGTGTTAGCAGATACGGTAGGCTTTGTACGAAACTTACAACATGATTTAGTTGAATCATTCAAAGCAACACTTGAAGAAACACTTGAAGCCACCCTATTACTGCATGTGATAGATAGTAATAGCCATGACATGCTTGATCAAATTGAAGCAGTTGAAGGTGTATTAAAAGAGATTGGTGCTGATGCTCCCGTACTTCGGGTATACAACAAAATTGACTTAAGTGGTGAAGAAGCCAAAATCATTTATGCCGAGCCACATGTACCAGATCGAGTTTATGTTTCGGCTCATGCTGGCCTTGGTCTAGAATTACTTCAACAAGCAGTGCAAGAATGTTTAATGGGTCAAATTCAACATTTTTCACTGATTCTTAAACCTGCTTATGGCAAATTGCGCACCCAACTTTATGCTTTAAATGTGATTCAGTCTGAACACTATGATGATGCGGGCTTATTGCATATTGATGTACGCATTGCCCCACATAAGCTAGAAAAGCTTATTCGCCAAGCAAAACTGCCCTTAGAAGAAATCTTAGGAGAACGTGCTAGTCAATTTAGCCGTCCCTTGGAGGAGTTTGAAATCAAGGGGCAGATCAGTTAAAACTTGATAAGTAAACTTTTAGAGATAAAAAATATGGATAAGATCAAAAGTATAGACTGGACAGCATGGGTAGCAACTTTACTACTTATCATTGGTTTTCGTGAGGGCTCTGTCATTGTCATGCGTGCTTTTGGTCATCCAGAATTAGGTAATTTAGTTGGCTTAATCAGCTTACTCACTATTTTGATTATCTGGAGAAAGTTCAAAAAAATCCCTCTCCGAATAGTCGATACAAATAATAAAATTATGAAAGAAAGTGGATTTGCTTTTTTACCCGTTTGTGCTGGTTCCTTAATTATGTTGGTGCATATGGGTAAAGAAATTCCACTATTCCTTTTTGTTTTAGTAGTCAGCACCCTTATACCTTTGTGGGTCTATGCAAAAATGGCAAAACGTTGGTTATAAGGAGAATAAAATGTTTACGATTTTTTACGGTTTTTTAATCACATTAATTGGTTATCTGTGTGCAAAACCTTTAAACCGACGTTTTCCACAAGTTCCGCTTTTAGTTTTCGGCATGTTCATTGTCATTGCCTTACTTTCAGTTTTACAAGTCCCTTATGAACAATATCGTCTTTATGTGAATGAGTTATTTAGCCATTTATTGGGGTATGTGACTGTAGCCTTAGCCATTCCTTTAGCGGCAATGCGTTACGATGACCTTCCAATTAAATCGGTCATTGGGATTTTATGTTTTGCAAGTATAAGTGCCGTTGCTTTGCCTATGGGTCTCGCTTATTTGTTACATATGTCAGAACCTACTATTCTTGCATTTGCAACCCGTGCGGTGACTACCCCTATCGCCCTGAATATCGCAACGTTATTACATGCTCCTGAAACACTGGTAACCCTTATTGTTATTTTATCTGGCGTTATTGGAGCAGCTTTTTCACCATTCCTACTTAAGCATATTCATGATGAGCGTGCTTCCGGTTTAGCCTTAGGTTTAGCTGCTCATGCCATAGGAACAGCTCAAGCTTGGCAGCGCGGACCAGTTGCAGGTCGCTACGCTGCATTTGGTATGGCTTTGAATGGCGTATTTACTGCAATTTGGTTGCCGACATTAATGCTGTCACTTGGAACACCTTAATTAAGAAGCCGATTAAATAAACATTGAACGGTATATCAATTCGAAATAAGATGATCTTTCAAAGTTAAAAGGATTTTTAATTATGGGGAAAATTTTTATTGGAGCGCTGCTCTTACTGGGGATCAATACTGCTACATTTGCAGCAGATATTACAGGTCTTTGGCAAACAATTGATGATAAGACAGGTGCTCCCAAAGCACAGGTAGAAATACGAAAAGAAGCAAATGGGACTTATGCTGGAAAAGTTACTAAAGTCACGCCGCGCCCGGGTTATACCCCTAAAGAGATTTGTGATAATTGCCCAGCACCATATACCAATAAACCAATTTTAGGTCTAGACATTGCAACGGGCTTAAAACAAACAGATGGACTTAATTTTACTGGCGGTAAAATTTTAGATCCGAATACGGGCAAAGTTTACGGACTTAAAGCAAAGCTTAGCGCAACTGGCAACCGTTTACATATGCGTGGTTATCTCGGTGTTTCTGCTTTAGGACGTAATCAAATCTGGATTCGCGTAGAATAAAAGTTAAAAATAAAAAAGCCGCTTATGCGGCTTTTTTATTTTCACTCGGGTACAACCCTCGTCTTGCTCTCATGAAAAGCATTGCTTTTCCTATATTCGCTCAGGATTATCGACAGCAAAGATTTCTTTATCTTCAAGGCGATAAGCCATTAATTTTCGCCCCCAAACACAACCGCCATCAATATTCTGGATTTGCTCATTGATGCTTCTACCTTCTAGCGCAGCCCAATGACCAAAAATAATCTGATGAGTCTGAGCAGCTTTACTTGGAAATTCGAACCAAGGTAAATAGCCTTCTGGCATTGGCGCATCCAGAGCATCTTTAAAACTGAACTCTAAAGCTCCTTCTGCATTGGTTAAACGCATGCGAGTCAAATAATTGGTAATACAGCGTAAACGTGCTGAACCAGTTAGATCGTCTTCCCACAAATCGGGTTTTGAACCATACATTTCTGCTAAAAAAGCATCTAATACTGATAAATCTTGATGTGAGAGTACTGCTTCAACCTCTTTTGCTAGCGTTGCAGTTTTTTGTGCATCCCAAATGCAAGGTATGCCCGCATGAGTAAGAATTGTGTGCTCGTTTGGGAATAAACATAAAGGTTGTTTACGCAACCAGTCGATTAATTCATCGCCATCAATTGCATCAAGAACATCCTGCGTACGATCTTTTTCTTTAATCTCTTTTAAACCACGTGCACCCGCAATTAAAGTGAGGTCATGGTTTCCGAGTACAGTTGCAGCAGCTCCGCGGTCAGCAAGTTTTTTAACAAAACGTAAAGCACCTACTGAGTTCTCGCCACGAGCGACCAAATCACCCGCAAACCATAAAAAATCTTGGTCTGGATCAAAACGTATTTCTTTAAGTAAGGCTTTCAGAGCTTCAAAACACCCTTGTACATCGCCAATCACATAATTAAAACGTTTAGTCATTTATCCCACCATTTGATCAGCTAAAGCAACAAATTGAGTCAGTGTTAAAGTTTCTGGACGAGCCATCGGATCAACGCCTGCTTTTTCAAAGCCATCTTCAGCGATCATACCTTTAAGACTATTTCTTAGGGTTTTACGACGTTGGGTAAATACATGACCAACCAACCGAGCTAAAGCTTTTTCATCTTTTGCAATAATTGGTTTTTGTTCATAGGGAACAAGGCGGAAAACAGCACTCGTTACTTTAGGTGGTGGATTAAATGCGCCAGCTGGCACTTCAAATAAAAACGTTGGTTGGCAATAATACTGAATCATTACCGACAAGCGACCATATTCTTTTGTGTTTGGCTCAGCCGTAATACGGTCAACCACCTCTTTTTGGAGCATAAAGTGCATATCTTTAACTTTACTGCCAAATTCCAAGAGATGAAAAAGTAATGGGGTTGAAATGTTATAAGGTAAATTACCAACCACACGCAATGGTCGACCATCTTTTACCAGTTCGTTAAAATCATATTTTAATGCATCAGCTTCTATAATCGTTAAACGTTCAGGATGTGGAACGCGTTCTGGTAAGCCTGCTGCTAAATCACGATCTAGTTCAACAACTGTTAATGCATCACATTCTCCAATTAAAGGAGATGTTAATGCGGCCAAACCAGGTCCAATTTCGACAACATTTTCACCTGCACGCGGATTCACCGAGCGCACGATTTTGGCAATGACTCGCTGATCATGTAAGAAGTTTTGACCAAAACGTTTACGAGCTTTATGCCCTTCATCTTTCGGGTTTAGGGCATTAATTTGATACATAGAACATTTCCAACATGAAAAATTTAGCTCGCTGCCAAAGATAAAGCTAAATCGACAGCGACATTTAAACTTGAGCTTTTTGCCAAACCAGTACCGGCCAAAGACAATGCCGTGCCATGATCGACCGAAGTTCGGATGAATGGCAAACCCAATGTAATATTGATGGCCTCACCAAACCCTTGTGATTTTAACACAGGTAGACCTTGATCATGGTACATGGCAAGTACAGCATCAGCATTTTTAAGATGTTCAGGAGTAAATAAGGTATCCGCAGGCAAGCTTAGGCTCATTTTTATTCCTTGTGCCCGATAACTTTCAAGTACTGGATTAATGGTATCAATCTCTTCGCGTCCCAAATACCCATCTTCACCCGCGTGAGGATTTAATCCGCAAACAAGTACGCGCGGATCCATAATCTTAAATTTAGTTTTTAAATCATGTAATAAAATATCAATGATCTGATGCAAACGCTCTTTGGTAATTGCATCTGCAACATCTCTTAAGGGCAAATGTGTAGTAGCCAAAGCAACACGTAAGGTCTTGGTTGCAAGCATCATGACGACACGCTCTACACCTGCAAACTCTTGGTAGTATTCAGTGTGTCCACTAAACAAAATACCTGCATCGTTAATGACCGACTTTTGCACAGGAGCAGTGGCGACCCCAACACTTTTACCAGACATCGCATAATCAGCTGAACGGCGTAATTGTTCTAATACATAGGCAGCATTAGCTGAGTTTAATTGCCCATCAACAACCACCGTTTCTAAAGGTACATGCTCTATATAAAGTTCATCTGAAGACGACGATTCAGCTTGTCCCGTATATTCTAGAAATTGAATATCTATCCCGAGTTTCTGAGCACGTTGTTCTAATAAATTTCGGTCACCCAAAATAACAAGTGGGCGTTCATCAACTCGCTTAGCCAAGCTCAAGCAAATATCTGGACCAATACCAGCCGGCTCACCGGAAGTGACATATAAAGGCAGCACAATCACCCCAGACACATAACGAAAATTTGTTTGATTTTAACATATCCCGCATTCATCAGTTTATGGATTAAATTATATGGCTTAAACTGGATTTTTCTTGTGACTTTGAACAAACTCGTTTAGAATGCTCGCTCCTTTTGTTTGGACAGATTCCATAGTCCAAACCAACTATAATAGGTAGTGGTTTAATGAAAACTCTCAGCGCTAAGCCAGCTGAAGTTCAACATGACTGGTATGTTGTTGATGCTTCTGGCAAAACTTTAGGTCGCCTTGCGACTGAAATCGCTCGTCGTTTACGCGGTAAGCACAAAACTTCTTATACTCCTCACGTTGACACTGGCGATTACATCGTTGTGATTAATGCTGAACAAGTTCAAGTGACTGGTAAAAAAGCACTTGATAAGAAATATTATCGCCATACTGGTTTCCCTGGTGGTATCCGTGAGACTAACTTCGAGAAGTTAATTGCTCACAAGCCTGAAGCTGTTCTTGAAAAAGCAGTTAAAGGCATGTTACCAAAAGGTCCTCTTGGTTATGCAATGATCAAAAAAATGAAAGTGTACGCTGGTACTGAGCATCCGCATGCTGCTCAACAGCCACAAGTTTTGGACATCTAAGGGATACAGCACATGGCTACTAATTATGGTACAGGTCGCCGTAAGACCGCAACTGCACGTGTTTTCTTGTCAGCTGGTACAGGCAAACTCGTTATTAACAACCGTACTTTAGAGCAATATTTCGGTCGTGAAACTGCTCGTATGGTTGTTCGTCAACCTTTAGAACTTTTAGAAGTTACTGAAAAGTTTGACCTTTACATCACTGTTAAAGGTGGTGGTATTGGTGGTCAAGCTGGCGCGATCCGTCACGGTATTACTCGTGCGCTTATCGCTGCTGACGAAACTTTAAAACCTGTTCTTCGTCAAGCTGGTTTCGTTACTCGTGATGCTCGTGAAGTTGAACGTAAGAAACTTGGTTTACGTAAAGCTCGTAAACGTCCTCAATTCTCTAAACGTTAATTCGTTTATCGAGTTGGACAAAAAGCCTTGGATTTTTCCAAGGCTTTTTTATTATGAAAATAGAACAATAAAATGCAAACTTATAAATATAAACAAACTATCTCTTTAGAACCGTGATTTCCTAGAGCATTTTTAGTATCCTAATCGATTCACTCAACCACGTCGTCTTGTGATATGTCGGTCGAAAACACCTCTATTCAGGGGATTACCCTTTACAGTCATGCTGATGATTTCCGTTCTCACTGGATTCGTTTCTTATTAGCAGAAAAGCAAATCAAATATCAATTGATCGTAACTGACCATGAAGACGAAGATTTAGCAAGTTTAAATCCTTATAACCAATTGCCGATGCTGGTCGAGCAAAACCTTAAATTATTTTCAGCGCCTATTATTGCTGAATATTTAGATGATCGTTATCGCCAAGGTAAGCTTTACGCAGATGCGCCAATGGTGCGGGCAGAGCAGCGTCAATATATATGGAGACTTGAAAATGACTGGTTCAAATTAGCCGATCAGATGTTAAAGCATGCTGATTCTTTAAATGTCGAACAAAAGCAAAAAGCTCAAAAAGAATTACGTGAAACTTTAATTTCACTTACTCCCCTATTTCAGCATTTTCCTTATTTTATGTCTGAAAATTTCACCATCTTGGACTGTATGCTTGCCCCTATTTTCTTAAGGCTAAATAGCATGGGAATCAATTTACCGAAACAGCACTGCCGACCGATACTTTTGTATTGTAAACGTATCTTTGAGAGGCCTTCTTTTGCTAAATCAATGACGGCTCAAGAGAAAAACCGTTACAATGAACTATTAAATATGGAATAGTGTGATATGTCTGAGCAACCTATTGATTTAACCCCTACACGTCCTTATCTTGCTCGTGCAATCTATGAATGGATTTGCGATAACCAGCTTACTCCTTATCTATTAGTAGATGCGACACAGCCACATACCGATGTTCCACAGCAATTTGTTAAAGATGGGCAAATCGTTTTAAATATCGTGCCTCATGCTGTTCATCAACTTCTTATTGCTAATGAAGCCATTACTTTTTCTGCCCGTTTCGGGGGGGCATCAAAAGACATTTATGTACCTATTCAAGCAGTTTTAGGTATTTATGCACGTGAGAATGGGCAAGGTTTATTCTTTGATCCTGAAGAATATGCCAATGTAGCGCCTGTAGAAAATACTGTAGAGCCAGAAGTACAAGAAGCTGACACAACATCGACCAAGAAAAAACCAACGTTAAGAATTTTAGATTAAATTTAGAGGAAGAAAGCATGGCATTTGATTTAGTCCAATACTTTGCTGAGCAGATAAAAATTCAAAAGCCTCAGCTTTTAAATCAATATCCAGTTAATGAAAAAAATAAACTGATTGATGAGGTGAATATTCTTACGCTTGGAAAACTGATTAGTTTATGGCGCCAAGATGACAATAAGATTTATCATGAAGTAAAATCGGCAGATCCACTTTATATTCAGGAAGTTGCTCGCCATTTAACAACTTCTAAGCATAACCAGTCAACTTTAAAAAATTCAGAATTAGAACAGAGTATTTCTGAAATTTTAACTTTGCAATTGGCAGAACTTAACCAGCTCGATGAAACAGGTGGTTTTGGGCATAATGGCCTAAAAGAGTTAATTTTAGGTCAAGTCGAACACTTATCAGGTCAGGCAGAAGATTGGGTTTGGTCAACAAACCACCTAAATGAATTAATTGGTTCTAAACCTGTGGAACAAGAAGAGCTATCATTGGATACAACAATGAAGGAGTTCAACCAAATGGTTCACCAAGCCCAACCTCATCATGATGACGTGCATATTGAAGAACAAGCTGCCGAGATTTCTGTACCAACATGGTCAAAAATTATTGCCCCTGTCGTTGCTTTAGCAATTTTGGGCTACTTATATTGTATTTATACACAGCTCGTTTAGTTTGCTCACTGTTATAAAAAGGGGAATTTGTTATTCCCCTTTTTTTGATTAAAATTAGCATATTTTATTAATCAATATTGTATTAATATTCTATTACAATTGTTTTATCTAAGTTTTAAAATATATAATGTAAACCGCAGCACAGTATTAAAAGTATAATGTAAAAGTAATCTTATAATATTTTTTATAATCTGACATTTTCCGTCACTTATTTACTAAAACTGAAACTTCATAATTTACTTGACTGATTGACTTCAAATTGTGCAGAAATATAATGAATTTCAACTACTTTTAGAAAAGTAGTAAATATAATTTTAGAATCCTGAGAGAAAATACATGGCTAAACTTTCTTTAGATAGCTTAACTGAAATTGATGGTTTTATTGCTTCTGCACTTGTTGATTCAGAAAGCGGTTTATCACTTGCAACACAAGGTGGTGGGGAAATTGATTTAGAATTGGCTGCTGCAGGAAACACGGAAGTAATTCGCGCAAAGCGAAATATCGCCAATGCATTGAAATTAAATGATAATATTGAAGATATTTTAATTACTTTAGGTAAGGCTTACCACTTAATTCGACCTTTAGAAAGTAATAATAATTTGTTCCTTTACTTAGTACTTGACCGCAGCAAATCTAATTTAGCTATGGCCCGTCATGAGTTGAAGTCATTTGAAAAAGAGCTAGACTTTAGCTGATTAATATAAGATGTGCTTTTTATATTTATTATAAAAAGCACATTAAAACCTCTACCTTATTCAATAAAATTTAATGTGATACTATGGATAGGCATTGCATAAATATTGCAACTTCTGGTTTAAGTTCAAAAGTTTCAGATGAATTAAAAATACTAATCAGGAATTTTATATCTAATCAATACGGTATTAATTGGGTTAACATTTCAAGCGATCATATTGATCTATTATTAATTAACGAAAATTTTTTTGACTCTGACAATATTCAAAATATTCTTCAAAAGAAAAAGTTTCCTTATTTAAAAATTAGTAAAACTCCTTCAAAAAATGGATATCAAGTTTATGAACATACTCTGTATCTGCCACTAGAAAAAGTAGAACCTTTATTAGAGTGGCTACAAAAAAATCTATTATCATTTTTAAATCAAAATAGTGTTGAGATAGTTCCAGATTTATCTGCTGAGCTCCTCATTATTGATGAGCAATTTATAAGAAATTTACATAGTCCAGAAAATACTAAATTACATTTATTTGATGATAAAGGCACTCTAGCTATTATTGATAACAGAACTCAAATTGCTTGGATAGAACCCTCTCGTCAAAAAGCACATACCAATATGAGCTTTAACTTTGCTTTTGCTAAAACATCTGATTTTACTAAGGTTTCTCGTAAAAAAAGTTATTGCTTACAAGACTGGCTATGGAACCTAATTTGGTGTTCAAAAGAATTTGAAAATTTAGCTTCAGTTGATGGTTACTTCAAAATCGATTATTGGCCACAGCCCTACCAAAAAGAATATAGAAAAGTGAGCCTACAGCTCTCCGCATGTTTTATACAAGGTGCAAAAATTACCGATGTTGCTAAACAACTCAACTTATCAATCGACGATGTCTTACGCTTCGTTACGGCTTGTGTAATGGCAAATAACGGAAGTTTTGTTTCGGCGAATAAATGCTCTTACGCACCAAGCTCTCATTTAGAAAATTCAAATATAGACAATCATTTTTTTAAAAACTTTATAGGGAAGATTAGACGGCGCTTTGGTCTTTAAGGAACATTATGATTATACAGCAATATAAAATTGTCTTTGCAGGCAGCATGGGGGCTGGAAAAACAGAAGCGATTAAATCGTTATCTGAGATTCCAATTCTGGAAACAGAAGCATTCAATACCGATGTACAAAGCCACCAGAAAACCCAGACCACTGTAGGTATTGATTATGGTGAAATTACTCTAGATGATGGAATCAAAATTGGATTATATGGTACCCCAGGACAAAGCCGTTTTGATTTTATATGGTCGGTCATTTGTGAAGGCGCGATCGGTATTATTTTATTATTAGATCATAATAGTCCGAATTCAATTGCCGAGCTAGAAAGCTACCTAGAAACCTTTAAAAATTATAATGATAATATTGCGATTGGTATTACTCATATTGATGAAAATAAAGAATCCTCTCTTCAGCAATATCGTAATTGGATAAAAGCAAATGGACTGCTATATCCATTATTTTTTATTGATGCACGCGAGCAAGAACACATTTTAATGATGGTTGAGTCATTAATTGCATCACTTGAAGTTAAGGTCGGGGCAACATCACAGGGGAATAATCATGCTTAGTATTCCAGTTCAAAAACGCACAGCACCAACGCAATTACTACAACTCGCAAAAGGTGAAGCTCATAATATTTTGATGAATACACGTGGCGTAGATTTCGTGATGATTTGCTCTTCAGATGGTTTTGAATTAGCAACAGTGAGCCATAAAAACTACCATAACACCACAAAGTTAGCAGCGGTGAGTAGCTCAATTTTGGCAATGGTCACTGCATTTTTAAAAGAGATTAAACTCACAGGTTGTAATAACATTACGCTAGACGCAGATAATGGCAAAGCCATTTTGACAGCTATTCCTGCTGTTCATCACCCAATGGTCATGGTCACCTTAAGTAATAAAGAGGTTCTTTTGGGACAACTACTGTATAGCTTGAAAAAAGCAAGCCAGATCATTGCTGAGGCAGATGGAGAATAGATCATGATTCTCCACTAAAAAATACCGCTCATATAGAGCGGTATTTTTATTAAATTTGAATACTAAATAGCATTTGCCTTTTTTTTACTTGTTGCCCTTGCTGTCCTAAAATATCTTCGACTACTCCATCGACATCAGATCTAATTTGTTGCTGGATCTTCATAGCTTCAAGTACCAGTAAGGTTTGCCCTTTCACGACTTGATCGCCTTTATTGACCAAGATATTGATCACAGCACCATCCATAGGCGCACGAATTTTACCATCTCCCGTAACATCAGCCGTTTCTGGAGCAGCGTAAGTCACATTGCGAATCGCAACATTGCCATTGTCTCGATCTAAATAAAGCTGATCACCGTCTAAAACATATTGAACACGGCGGCGTATACCATCAACAAAATACGTTAGCTGCTCGTCTGTCTTTTCAATGACTTCAATACAAACAGTTTGATCACAGAGCTGTACCGTGAATGTGTTATTTACAGATGAAAGCTGTAACTGGATTTGCTGATCGTCATATTTTATTTTTAAGGGTAATGGAACACCAAGTCCAGTTTGCCACACCGCAGTACCTTTACTTTGGCTAAATAATACCGCAGCAATAGCCAAGGTTTCTAAAGATAAAACCTGAGAGTGTAAGCTGTCGTCATCTTGAAAATGCTGTTGAATGAATGCGGTATTCGTATCACCAGCGACCACAATCGGATGACGTAATAAATTAACCAAGAACTGTTTATTGCTGTTCACGCCCAGCAAAACACAATCATCTACAGCACGAGTCAGCAGACGAATCGCATCCTCTCGAGTTTTACCGTATGCAATCACTTTAGCCACCATCGGGTCGTAGAAAGGGCTAACTTCATCTGTTGCTAACATGCCATGATCAATTCGTACATTTGGCAAAATTGTGGGCTTCCAACGTAAAACTTGACCTGTTTGCGGTAAGAAATCTTGACTTGGATCTTCAGCATACAAACGGACTTCAATTGCATGGCCCTTGATGGACAATTCATGTTGTTGCAATGGTAAATGCTCGCCATTGGCGACACGCAATTGCCATTCAACCAAATCTAATCCTGTAATAAGTTCAGTAACCGGATGCTCAACCTGCAAGCGTGTATTCATTTCTAGAAAATAGAATTCACCCGATGCATCAAGCAAAAACTCAACAGTTCCCGCGCCTACGTAAGCACATGCTTTGGCAGCTGCAACAGCAGCCTCTCCCATTTGCTGACGCAGTCCGGGTGTCATGACTGGACAGGGTGCTTCTTCTACAACCTTTTGGTGACGGCGTTGAATCGAACAATCACGCTCGAACAAATACACATAATTGCCATGCGTATCGCCAAAAACTTGAATTTCAACATGGCGCGGCGCAATCACTGCTTTTTCTAAAATAAGCTCACCTGAACCAAATGCATTTTCAGCTTCTGAACGTGCAGTTTGTAAAGCCTCTACAAGCTCGGAGGATTGCTGAACCAAACGCATACCACGACCACCACCGCCAGCAGAAGCTTTCACCATAATTGGAAAACCAATCTGCTCTGCTTGTGTAGCCAAATATTCAAGGTCTTGACGATCTCCCTCGTAGCCCGGCACACAAGGTACACCTGCCTCAATCATGGCAATTTTTGAAAGCCGTTTACTTCCCATCAACTCAATTGCAGAGGCTGTCGGACCAATAAAAGTAATTTGGTTATCGATGCAGGCCTGAGCAAAATCGGTATTTTCTGACAAAAAGCCATAACCAGGATGCACAGCATCCGCGCCTGTTTTTTTGCAAGCTTCTATAATTTTGGTAATTGAAAGATAAGATTCAGATACTTTAGAAGCTCCAATATAAACTGCTTCATCAGCTTCTTGCACATGGCGAGCATTACGGTCTGCATCGGAATAGACCGCTACAGTTTGATAACCCATTGCCTTTGCTGTCTGCATCACCCGAACTGCTATTTCACCACGATTGGCAACCAGTACTTTTGAAAATTTCATTGTTTTTATCCTTATCTTTTATTGCTCATCGGCCCAATTCGGCAACCGTTTTTGAATAAAAGCCATCGTTCCCTCTTGCCCTTCAACACCACCAACCGCTTGAGCAAATTGTTGCGCTGCATCATCAAGTAAATGATTCAATGGTTCATTGAGTGTTCGATGTAATAGTGCTTTCGTCATACGTGAAGCTTGTGGTGCAGCGCGTTTAATTTGCTGAATAGTTTCCTGCAATTCCTGCTCTAGCTCTAATTCATTATGAGCAATCTGATGGACTACTCCGACATTGAGCGCCGTAGGTCCTTCAAAACGCATCCCCAACAAAGCAAGTCGTCTAGCCTGAGTTAGACCAATACGCTTCACTACAAAAGGAGCAATCTGCGCAGGAATTATTCCTAGCCCAGTTTCAGGCAATCCAAACTGGGCATTGTCACGGCTAATCGCAACATCGGAAACACATACCAGACCAAAACCACCACCTAGAACAGCCCCTTCTAAAATCACCACAACCGTCTGTGGGGCGGTTTCAACTTGCTCAAGCATGGCACCAAAACGGCGGTTAAAATCAGCATAAGGTTGTAGGCTACCGACATTGCTCGCTTCAACTCTCAAAGCTGCCATATCTTTAATATCACCACCTGCGCAAAAAGTTCCTCCTTCACCACGGATGATGACCGCACGAATCGAAAGATCATCATGAATAGCAACAAAGACCTGTTGAATCGCATTAACCATATTCAAATTCATGGCATTACGGCTCTCTGGTCGGTTTAACCAGAGGTATAAAATACTACCGTCCTGTTCTAATTGAATGCTGTCATCAATATCTAAAGCTTGAAGAGATGCTGAAAGTGTCATGGCTTATTCCTTATTTTTGTTTTTTTGGCAAGATATCCATAAGTTTGCAGATAATCCCCAACATAATCTCATCGGCTCCACCACCAATAGAACCCAAGCGGCCGTCACGGTAAAGCTGAGATGCAGGGTTATCCCACATAAAGCCATTGCCACCCCAATATTGCAAACAGCTATCTGCCACTTCGCGGGTTAAACGTCCTGATTTCAGTTTTGCCATTGAAGCCAGCATGCTGACATCTTCACCGGCAATATGCTGTTCACACGCTTGGTAGGTTAATGCTTTTAGTGCTTCCACTTCAGTCATGAGTTCAGCAAAGCGGAAATGGATATATTGATTATTGATGAGTGGCTGACCGAAAGTGGTACGCTCTTTGGTATAGGCAATGGTTTTTTGAATTAATGTTTCCAATCCTCCAATCGAATTGGCACATGCCCACAGGCGCTCTTCCTGAAATTGCATCATCTGCATCATAAAGCCCATGCCTTCTGCACCGACTAAATTACGCTGTGGCACACGCACGTTATCTAAATAAACTTGTGCTGTGGTGGTTGAACGCATTCCTAATTTATTGAGCGGTTCTGAAAAACTGATGCCTTTAGTTTTTGCTGGCACAATAATCATCGATTTATTGACGTGCGGTTTATCGTCAGAAGTATTAGCTAAAAGGCAGAAAAAGTCGGCTTGTAATGAGTTGGTAATCCACATTTTGCTGCCGTTAATCACATAATCATCACCATCTTTTTTGGCCGTAGTTTTAATTGCAGCCACATCAGAACCAGCATGAACTTCAGATACAGCAATCGATGCCACATATTCCCCAGCAATGGCTGGTGTTAAAAACTCATCACGTAATTCTTTACGACCAAAACGTGCGAGAGCTGGTGTTGCCATATCGGTTTGTACACCAATCGCTAAAGGCACGCCCCCACAAGCTGCACGGCCAATTTCCTCGGCAACAACAAGGTTATAAGAATAATCTAAAGCTAAGCCACCATTTTCTTCAGGCTTACAAATCCCTAATAAACCAAGGTCACCCATCTTTTTAAATACGTCATGAATCGGGAAACGACCCGCCTCTTCCCATTCTGGAATATTCGGATTTAGCTCATTTTCAACAAATTGACGAGCTGTACGGCGTAATGCTTCATGTTCGGCAGTAAATTTCATTACATTCTTCCTGATAATTTTTTTAATTGCGGTAAAAGTTGTTTAAAAGCGAGACACCCCAAAACGGCTTGGATTCAATGTCCGCTGCTGTGCTTCATAAATGGTTTGTAAAAGGAAAATCAGTAATTTTCGGGTATCTCGAGGGTCAATAATGCCGTCGTCATGCAACATGGCAGTGTTGAAAAGTGCGGTAGACTGTTGCTCCAATTTCATGGCTGTACTTTGCTCCAGAAAATCGAGCATTTGTGAATTAGGCTCCTGACCAGAAGCTTTTTGCTTGCCTTCGGCCACAATACGTAAGACTTTTCCAGCCTGAGCGGCGCCCATTACAGCAACATGCGAGTTTGGCCAAGCAAAAATAAAGTCTGGCGATAAACTACGTCCACACATCGCATAGTTGCCAGCTCCATACGACCCAGCCACGACAATCGAAATTTTCGGCACGGTACAATTGGCAACAGCCTGAATTAATTTTGAACCATGTTTGATAATACCGTTTTGTTCGGCATCGGTTCCTACCATAAAACCAGTGGTGTTATGCAAGAACAATAGCGGGCGCTGTGTCTGTTCACACAGGTGAATAAACTGAGCTGTTTTCGCCGCACCTTGAGGGGTAATTGGACCATTATTGGTGATAATACCGATATGCAAGCCACCAATTTTTGCCCAGCCACAAACCGTTAAATCATCATATTCCTGCTTAAATTCAAGAAAATCTGAATCATCAACAATTCGGGCTACCACTTCTTTCATATCGAATGGTTGTTTAGTATCACTTGGAATTACACCCAATAATTCATCGGCATCGTAACGAGGTTCTTTATAGACTGCATCAACTGGTTTGATCTGTTCTTTCCAGTTCAGATGCTCAAAAATTTCACGTGCAAGTCGAATACCATCGGCATCATTTTCTGCTAAATATTCAGCGGTTCCGGCAATTTGAGAATGCATTTCCGCTCCGCCCAATTCTTCAGCCGTTGCCACTTCACCAGTTGCAGCCAAGAGTAATGGAGGGCCTGCAAGAAGCATTTCGGTTTGTTTACGTACCGCAATGACATAATCAGAAAGCCCAGGTTGATAAGCACCACCTGCTGTTGCATTACCATGTACAACAGCTAGTTGTGGAATACCTTCTGCAGAAAGGCGTGCCTGATTGGCAAAGGTCATACCACCGTAGGTAAATACTTCTGCTGCATAATTTAAGTTCGCGCCACCACTTTCGGTTAGCGTAATCAGCGGAAGTTTTTGTTCCAAAGCAATTTTTTGCAAACGCAAAGTCTTCTGCACGCCCATGGGCGACATGGTTCCACCCTTAATTGCACTATTACTTGCAGAGACTAGGCAACGCACACCACTAACAAAACCAATGCCAGCAATCACGCCACCACCCGCTTCCGAGCCATCTTTATCATCATGCATGTTGTAGCCAACCAAGCCACATAACTCGATGAAAGGAGAATCAGCATCTAGCAATAACCGCACGCGTTCATGGGGCAAAATTTTGCCTTTTTTATCGAACTTTGGTTTAGCAGCGTAGGATTTATCAATGCTTTTTTGCTGAATTGCACGGACCTCACTCAACTGAGCAAGTAGAGCATCTTTATTCTTTTGATACTGTTCACTTCCAACAGCAATTTCGGATTGGAGAATGGTCATTCTTTATTCCTCACTCCAAGCCTGAATTATTGTTTTGCTCAGCTTTTTCAGTCTTATCTTTTTTAAAAATTTCAGGGATAAACGCACGATGGAAACCGTTATAAGATTCGCTATTTGTCGCATCGCTTAGCGGATACATTCGCGTTCCTTGTGATGCAGCCCCATCAATACGTAAGGTCACACCAGAGACAAAAGCCGCAGCATCAGATAACAAATAGCAAATTGCTGATGAGACTTCCGACTCGGTTCCCATACGCTTTAGAGGTACATTGCCAGCAAGACTTGGAATAATCACCTTGGCAAAATCACCGCTATAATTATCCATGCCTGATGAAACAATCCAACCCGGCGCTACAGCATTCACTCGAACGCCAGATTTCCCCCACTCGACCGATGCTGTTTTGGTTAAGTTATCAACCCCCGAACGTGCAGCACCTGAATGCCCCATTCCTGGCATGCCGCCCCACATATCGGCAGTCATGTTGACAATACTGCCACCATGTTTTGCCATCCATTGGTTATAAGCTTCACGCATTAAATAGAAAGTTGAATGCAGATTATTACGCACGACTGCATCAAAACCATTTGCCGAGATATTCTCTAACACCGAAGGAAACTGACCGCCCGCATTATTAACTAAACAATCAAGCTTGCCGAACTTCTCAATCACTTCAGCAATCATATTCTTAACTTGTTCTTCTTCTCGGTTATCACACACAACAAAATGAACGAGTCCGCCATCTTCTGTAATTTCTTGGCTTACTTTTTCCAGTTTTTCAATTTTGCGTCCTGTAATTACGACTTGGGCTCCTAATGCGGCAAGCTCATGGGCAGTACAACGACCAATTCCTGAGCCACCACCGGTCACAATAATGACTTTATTGGCAAAGGCATCTGGTCTAAAAATTGATTGATAACTCATCTTTGTTTCATCCATTCATTTTATTTTTCTAAAAGATTTGCCGGAACTTTTACAGGCATATCCAATAATTGTTGAGCAAATGCTTTGCCTTGTGGGTCAATACGCAGGCTTGCAACACCGCCACCACCCAAGGCATTTTGCAACATAAAATTCAACGCCTTTAAACCCGGCAATTCATAACGAATTACTCGTCCTTTTTCAGCATCCAAAACATGTTGCATATAGCTTGCAACAGCTTGCTCTGTGAGTGCTGCACGAATCCAAGGTAAATATTCTGCTTTACGCGCAATAACCCCAATATTGCTATGATTGCCTTTATCTCCACTACGAGCATGCGCAATTTCAATCAAAGGAACTTCAATTTCATCTCCTTGATAAACCGCACTTTCACCTGCTGCTAAAGTATTGAATTGCTGTGTAGACATTCCTTGAGGAATCTCAACCGGATAACGTTTCCCATCAAAATCAACTTCCACATTGACCTGATTTTTATCAATTAAAAATGAAAATAACTTAATCACTGGAGATGCCTTAGGCCGCCCCCCAACAATGCCAGCCAAAGCTGGAGCCATTCCTGTTGAAGCCTGTGCGATTTCAGATGCAAAGAACATACAAGCTTCTTTAAACATGTGCTTTACAGCAATTTTGACGACCACTTCGCGGCTATTTAATGCTTGGGCATGTGCTCCATAGGTACTTTCGATGCCTAAAATTTCAACAGACTTTTCACTAAAAGGAGGTACTGAACGCATGGCCAGCACACGCTCACATTTAGTTAAAATGGCATCCGCAATGACTTGCGCTTTTTGTGGTGCTTCACGTCCTGCAATTAGGAAACTGACTAAAACCCGATAGCCATCAGGATAAGTTGCACTCACTTTATATTGTGCTGTAGGTGCTTGCCCTGTTGCACCAGTCACACGCACTCGATGCTCACCAACTTGTTCTAGGTGCACCTGACTAAAATCAGCAATCACATCTGGTAATAAATAGGCTTGTGGATTGCCAATTTCATACACGATTTGCTCTGCAACTGTTGCAGTAGAAACCAATCCACCTGTACCTTTCGGTTTAGTGACTACAAATGAGCCGTCCTCACTGACTTCAACCACTGGAAAACCCATATTGTCGAAGCCTTGAACCAAATGCCAATCGGTAAAATTACCGCCTGTACATTGAGCACCACATTCAATTACATGTCCTGCCAATGAACCTTGCGCCAACTTGTCATAGTCATCGAGCGACCACTGATATTCATGAAGCAAAGGAGCAAGCACTACAGCCGAATCTACAACACGGCCCGTAATCACAATATCTGCACCTAAGTTCAAGGCATCACGAATAGCCACCGCACCTAAATAAGCATTACTGCTCGCCACCTGATCTGGCAAAGGCTCGCTGCTAAACATTTCTTGAATATTTTGTTGTTTGAACTGTTCTTGCTTTGCTAAAAGATCATCACCCAAGACCACAGCCACTTTTAGGTTTAAACCATATTCACTAATTATTTTTTGCAAAGCATCCCTGCAAGCAAGCGGATTTACCCCACCTGCATTACTAATTACCTTAATCTTTTTTTCTGCAATTTTTTTAAGTAGAGGTGCCATTACTCGACTAACAAAATCTAAGGCATAACCATGTTTTGGCTCTACTATTTTCGCTTTTGCCATAATCGACATCGTAATTTCTGACAAATAATCAAAAACCAAATAATCAATATCGGTTAAATGCACCAATTGAAAAGCAGCAGTATTGGTATCTCCCCAAAATCCGGAGGCACAACCTATCTTTACGACACGCTCATCATTCTGTTGATTACTTGCCATCTTATTTCTCGTTGTTCTGTTTAAAAATCAGTCTCAACATTACCAAGCAAGCGCTTGGTTTGTAAAGAGCAAAATGTTATTGTGATGTTGACCAAATCTTCCAAAATCGATAATCATTCTGAAATATGGTGAGATTTAGCAAAAAATTTCAGTATTCATTTTTATTTAAAGGGTCAAACCGTACGTATGATTGCTACTTCAATTGAACAGATTCCAAATATCTCTTGCTTTGATGACAGCCCACGTGGTCGTTTATTACAAGGTGCTGCGTACCTATTTCACAAGCAGGGCTATGACAAAACTACTGTTCGTGAACTAGCTCAATTTATTGGAATTCAATCAGGAAGTTTGTTCCATCACTTCAAAAGTAAAGATGACATCCTTGCCCATGTGATGGAGCAAACCATCATTTATAACCTAGCCCGTTTAGAAGATGCAGCAACTCAATCTACAGATCCAGAGCAACAATTACGTGCCCTAATTAAAGCAGAACTCATCTCGATTACTGGAGATACAGGTGCTGCCATGGCTGTGTTAGTTTATGAATGGTTTGCTCTTTCAAAAGAAAAACAAGATTACCTTTTGAAAATGCGTAATGAATATGAGCAAATTTGGTTAGATGTTATTGAAAAGTTACGCACAAAGGGCAAGATAAAGCATGATGCCTTTATTTGGCGACGTTTAGTTGGTGGAGCGATTTCATGGACCGTAACTTGGTATAAACCTGAAGGAAAGGTCAAAATTGATGAAGTGACCGAAATGGTTTGGGAGATGGCTTTGAAATGAGTTCAGTCTATTTACGTAAACCTCAAATAAATGACTTGGCTGAAATTAAAGAAGCTTATGAACGCAGTGTTCAATTGCATCAACCTTGGACTTATCCACCCTCTGACTTTGAACAATATTTAACCCAAGAACATCGTTATTTCGTTTGTTTAGAGAAAGACCATTCAATTGTCGGAACATTTAATATTTCTAACATTATCAGAGGTTATTTTCACTCGGCTTACTTAGGTTATGAAGTATTTCATCCCTATCAAGGCCAAGGATATATGAAAGAGGGTCTAAAGTTATTACTTAGTGAAGCATTCGAAAAACTAAACTTACATAGATTAGAAGCAAATATACAACCTGAAAATATTGCTTCAATTCATCTGGTTGCAAATGCAGGTTTTATCAAAGAGGGCTTTTCTCGACAATATCTTCGAGTAGGTGGAAAAGAGTGGAAAGATCATGAACGTTGGGCGATTTTGAATTATGACTGGATTGAATCATTTCAATAAACTTATGAATGTGATGCGGTGGCACAATGGCCACCTTATCAAAAATCAATAACCCAACTGCTTACTAATCAAATCTTTCATGATTTCTTCAGCACCACCGCCAATCATATTCACCTTCACTTCACGATAAATACGTTCAGACTTAGTTCCACGCATAAAACCCATGCCTCCCAATGTTTGTACAGCTGCATCAGCGCAAAATTGCATAGTGCGAGTAGCAACATTTTTAAGCATTGAAATTTGAGCTACAAGCTCTGGCCCCTGCAACTTTGGTTGAGTCATTTTCCATGCAGTTTCTTCAAGTAATGCCCGTGTTGAGGTCAATTGTGTCGCCATATCCACCAACTTATGACGGACTACTTGATGATCAATTAATCGTTTACCAAATGTTTTACGTTGCTGAGCCCAATCTAAAGCTTCTTCATAACACACCAGTGCATAACCATAAGCCACCACACCTAAGAAAAAACGCTCCATATTAAAGTTATTCATAATTACTTTAAAACCAGCATTTTCTTTACCTAAAAGATTTGATACAGGCACTTTAACTTGGTCAAAATGCAAATGTGCTGTATCTGAAGCCCACCACCCCATTTTCTTTAAAGGTGTTTTAGTGATTCCTTCACTCTGGGCATCAATCAGCAACATCGAAATACCTTCTGCACCTGATTTAGTCGGGTCTGTACGCACCGCAACTGTATAGTAATCAGCGCGAATTCCTGAAGTAATAAAGGTTTTCTCACCAGAAACAATATAATAATCACCCTCTCGAACGGCCTTAGTCTGAAGTGCAGCAACATCTGACCCACCACTTGGTTCAGTAATGGCTAAGGCAGAAATTTTTTCACCGGAAATAATACTCGGGAGAACTCTAGCTTTTAATTCTTCACTACCAAAATGCTGAATCGGCGGTGCACCAATGGTATGTACCATCAATGAGATATGTACTCCACCAGAGCCAGCCTTCGCCATTTCGACACCAGCCAGCAATGAATAGAATGGATCAGCATCTGGAATACCACCATATTCTTCAGAAAAACCTAATCCTAATAAACCAATCTCAGCAGCTTTCTTGTATAGTTCTCTTGGAAATGTCTCAGCTTCATCCCACTCATTGACAAAAGGCGCCATTTCTTTTTGTACAAATCGACGAACATTATCAGCAAAAGCAATGTGTTGTTCATTATAGTAAATTGGGTTGGATTGCATTTTTAGAGATATCCTGATGTTTTTATTTAATTCCAAGGCATATCTTGGCATGTTTGACATCAATCAAAAGTTGCAAGAATTTCCAATTTCTTGGCATAAAAAATCAAACCCAATTATTCTTATTAAAATGCAAAGTCTATACTCTTAAACAGCAACGAAATCCACGAACCGCGTAATATGATTGCGCACCATTATGATAAACAAAAACACGGCCATAACGACGGTCAGCAAAAATTGCTCCATCTAATTGGCGAATCTCATCTGGAGTTGCAAGCCAACTTGATGTTTTAAGATCAAACTCGCCTAACTTTTGTAATTGATGATATTGCTCTTCTGTTAGAAGTTCGACTCCCATTTCTATAGCAATATCGATTGCACTATTTTTAGGTGGGTGATCTTTTCTAGACTCTAAAGCTTCGCGATCATAACAAAGACTTCTACGGCCTTTTGGTGTCTCAGGAGAGCAATCCATAAACAAATATTCATCACTCTGTTGGTCATAAGCCACCACGTCAGGCTCTCCTCCCGTATTTTCCATTTCTTGCAATGACCATAGTTTGTCAGGAGATTTAATTAGTTTAGTCTGCACACTCGGCCATTCTATTTCTCTATGGCGATGTGAATTCTTTTCAAATCTATTTTTTAGTAGCTCAATCAGTGTTTCTATTTGCTTTGAAGCTAATTGCTTTTTAATTACCATTGGATAAATCCTTATATTTATTAAGCTGAACGTCCATCAAAATAATTTATTTTTATTTTTTCTAAATCCATGTCATCTATGCATCGAACATTAATAGCAAAGATAGCATTACCCTTTGCATCTGTACCTTGAGCATAAGGATGAATACCACAAATTTTACAGAAATGATGATTAATCACATGTTTCTTAAAAGTGTAATTCGCCAAATTTTCAGGGGTTCCTAAAGAAATCTTAACTTGCTTACTTGATAAGAACCAAAGCAAAGAACCTTTCTTTTGACATATTGAGCAATTGCAAGATAAAACCTCTGATAAATCTCCTTCCGCTACAAATTTAATTTGACCACAATGACAACTTCCCTGATATCTCATTTTTCTTACTCTTTATAATTCTCACGCTATCTACTTTTCCAGTTTAAAAAATAACTTTCCATATAAAAATGTAATCTAATCCTACTTAAGTTTGAATTTAAAGGCCCATATGTAGGCTTAGAAACACATTTCTAAATCAGAACGAGCTCGAAATTTCTTTTATATAAAAAAGGACTCTTATTAGAGTCCTTTTTCACTGTTTTACTGCATCTAAATTAATCAAT
The DNA here is from genome assembly GCF_049949095.1 of Acinetobacter sp. KB005. NCBI lineage: Bacteria > Pseudomonadati > Pseudomonadota > Gammaproteobacteria > Moraxellales > Moraxellaceae > Acinetobacter > Acinetobacter sp. KB005. Next base: position 332,542 of record NZ_CP188191.1, read on the forward strand.
TAATTTAATTTGCGCATAAAAAAACACCCCCAACTGTTAAGTTGAGGGTGTTTTGAATAATGAGCTGGCGATGACTTACTCTCACATGGGAAACCCCACACTACCATCAGCGCTAAGAGGTTTCACTTCTGAGTTCGGGAAGGGATCAGGTGGTTCACTCTTGCTATGGTCGCCAGCACAACTGGTATGGATACTTGCATTGGTCTTATTGGCTGCCGATGCGTTTTCCAAATCTTTACAGATGGGCTGATTGAATCTTACTTTATTTTGTTCATTTTAGCTAAGCGTATAACTAAATCAAGTTGCTTTGCATATTAATGAATCGATTGATGCTTTATATACAACTGCTTGGGTGTTGTATAGTCAAGCCTCACGAGCAATTAGTATTGGTCAGCTTCACATATCACTATGCTTCCACATCCAACCTATCAACGTCCTAGTCTCGAACGGCTCTTTAGAGGACATAAAGTCCTAGGGAAATCTTATCTTGAGGTAGGCTTCCCGCTTAGATGCTTTCAGCGGTTATCCCTTCCGAACATAGCTACCCGGCGATGCGACTGGCGTCACAACCGGTACACCAGAGGTTCGTCCACTCTGGTCCTCTCGTACTAGGAGCAGATCCTCTCAAATTTCCAGCGCCCACGGTAGATAGGGACCGAACTGTCTCACGACGTTCTAAACCCAGCTCGCGTACCTCTTTAAATGGCGAACAGCCATACCCTTGGGACCTGCTTCAGCCCCAGGATGAGATGAGCCGACATCGAGGTGCCAAACACCGCCGTCGATATGAACTCTTGGGCGGTATCAGCCTGTTATCCCCAGAGTACCTTTTATCCGTTGAGCGATGGCCCTTCCATACAGAACCACCGGATCACTAAGACCTACTTTCGTACCTGCTCGACTTGTGGGTCTCGCAGTTAAGCGCGCTTTTGCCTTTATACTCTACGCGTGATTTCCGACCACGCTGAGCGCACCTTCGTACTCCTCCGTTACTCTTTAGGAGGAGACCGCCCCAGTCAAACTACCCACCAGACATGGTCCTCGCCCCGGATTACGGGGCAGAGTTAGAACCTCAACATTACCAGGGTGGTATTTCAAGGACGGCTCCATTGGAACTAGCGTTCCAACTTCAAAGCCTCCCACCTATCCTACACAAGTAAGGTCAAAGTTCAATGTCAAGCTGCAGTAAAGGTTCACGGGGTCTTTCCGTCTAGCCGCGGGTACACTGCATCTTCACAGCGATTTCGATTTCACTGAGCCTCTGCTGGAGACAGCGCCGCCATCATTATGCCATTCGTGCAGGTCGGAACTTACCCGACAAGGAATTTCGCTACCTTAGGACCGTTATAGTTACGGCCGCCGTTTACTGGGGCTTCGATCAAGAGCTTCGCTTACGCTAACCCCATCAATTAACCTTCCAGCACCGGGCAGGCATCACACCCTATACGTCCACTTTCGTGTTTGCAGAGTGCTATGTTTTTAATAAACAGTTGCAGCGGCCTGGTTTCTGTGGCTGTCATCAGCTCAGGAAGCAAGTTCCATCACCAACAACAGCGTACCTTCTCCCGAAGTTACGGTACCATTTTGCCTAGTTCCTTCAGCAGAGTTCTCTCAAGCGCCTTGGTCTACTCGACCTGACCACCTGTGTCGGTTTAGGGTACGATTCCTGTGTAACTGAAGCTTAGAGACTTTTCCTGGAAGCATGGTATCAGCCACTTCGCTGTACAAGTACAGCTTGCTATCAGATCTCAGCATAGAGCACCCCGGATTTGCCTAAGATGCATGCCTACTTCCTTTCACCTGGACAACCAACGCCAGGCTGACTTAACCTTCTCCGTCCTCTCATCGCATTACACAGAAGTATTGGAATATTAACCAATTTCCCATCGACTACGCCTTTCGGCCTCGCCTTAGGGGTCGACTCACCCAGCCCCGATTAACGTTGGACTGGAACCCTTGGTCTTTCGGCGAACGGGTTTTTCACCCGTTTTGTCGTTACTCACGTCAGCATTCGCACTTCTGATACCTCCAGCATACTTCTCAATACACCTTCATCGGCTTACAGAACGCTCCCCTACCACTTGACTTAAAAGTCAAATCCGCAGCTTCGGCACATAGTTTTAGCCCCGTTACATCTTCCGCGCAGGCCGACTCGACTAGTGAGCTATTACGCTTTCTTTAAAGGGTGGCTGCTTCTAAGCCAACCTCCTAGCTGTCTATGCCTTCCCACATCGTTTCCCACTTAACTATGATTTTGGGGCCTTAGCTGGCGGTCTGGATTGTTTTCCTCTTGACTACGGACGTTAGCACCCGCAGTCTGTCTCCCGGATAGTACTCATAGGTATTCGGAGTTTGCATCGGTTTGGTAAGTCGGGATGACCCCCTAGCCGAAACAGTGCTCTACCCCCTATGGTATTCGTCCGAGGCGCTACCTAAATAGCTTTCGGGGAGAACCAGCTATCACCAGGCTTGATTAGCCTTTCACCCCTATCCACAAGTCATCCCCTGGCTTTTCAACGACAGTGGGTTCGGTCCTCCAGTTAGTGTTACCCAACCTTCAACCTGCTCATGGATAGATCGCCTGGTTTCGGGTCTATACCCAGCAACTAAACGCCCTATTAAGACTCGATTTCTCTACGGCTCCCCTATACGGTTAACCTCGCTACTGAATATAAGTCGCTGACCCATTATACAAAAGGTACGCAGTCACCGAACAAGTCGGCTCCCACTGCTTGTATGCATGCGGTTTCAGGATCTATTTCACTCCCCTCACAGGGGTTCTTTTCGCCTTTCCCTCACGGTACTGGTTCACTATCGGTCAGTCAGGAGTATTTAGCCTTGGAGGATGGTCCCCCCATATTCAGACAAGGTTTCACGTGCCTCGCCCTACTCGTCATCATTATGTGTGCCCTTTCGTGTACGGGAATATCACCCTCTACGTTCGCACTTCCCAGAGCGTTCCACTAAAACACACATAACTTAATGGGCTGATCCCCGTTCGCTCGCCGCTACTAAGGGAATCTCAATTGATTTCTTTTCCTAAGGGTACTGAGATGTTTCACTTCCCCTCGTTCGCCTTGCAACACTATGTATTCATGTTGCAATACCTACCTTAAAGTAGGTGGGTTCCCCCATTCAGAAATCTCCGGATCAAAGGATATTTGCCGCCTCCCCGGAGCTTATCGCAGGCTATTACGTCTTTCATCGCCTCTGACTGCCAAGGCATCCACCACATGCACTTAATTACTTGACTATACAACCCCAAACAGTCGTTATTACCTACAAGGAGTAATAAGACATGATCAATGATTTCTCATCAATCTCTTACAGTTTGAAGTACTGTGTATTTAAACACTGTACAGCTTCAATCTAATTCATATACCAAAACGCTTGATTCAGTTAATTTGCTAGTTCTCAATTAATTCCAAGATCAGAATTACTTCCTCTCTTTTCATTATTGAGTGAACAATTTATTTCAGACTCAATTTTGCCAATCTGTTAATGAATAAACATGCCTTCGTCAGGTCATGCTTAATACCGTGATACTTAAATCACAGAAGTTAATAAACCAAGATCTAAATCTTTATTTACTAATTTCTGTAATCCGAACTTCTCTTAAGTTCTGGTGGAGACTAGGAGAGTCGAACTCCTGACCTCCTGCGTGCAAAGCAGGCGCTCTACCAACTAAGCTAAGTCCCCAGCTTACATCATCAGTTATGTATCTTCTTTTCTATAACTTCAACCAGTCAAAGTCATGGTGGGTCTGACAAGACTTGAACTTGTGACCCCACGCTTATCAAGCGTGTGCTCTAACCAACTGAGCTACAGACCCTCAGATACATCTATGAAGAACAACTTGTTGTGGATTCTTACCAATCGTCAATCTTTCGTTAAGGAGGTGATCCAGCCGCAGGTTCCCCTACGGCTACCTTGTTACGACTTCACCCCAGTCATCGGCCACACCGTGGTAAGCGTCCTCCTTGCGGTTAGACTACCTACTTCTGGTGCAACAAACTCCCATGGTGTGACGGGCGGTGTGTACAAGGCCCGGGAACGTATTCACCGCGGCATTCTGATCCGCGATTACTAGCGATTCCGACTTCATGGAGTCGAGTTGCAGACTCCAATCCGGACTACGATCGGCTTTTTGAGATTAGCATCCTATCGCTAGGTAGCAACCCTTTGTACCGACCATTGTAGCACGTGTGTAGCCCTGGCCGTAAGGGCCATGATGACTTGACGTCGTCCCCGCCTTCCTCCAGTTTGTCACTGGCAGTATCCTTAAAGTTCCCGACATTACTCGCTGGCAAATAAGGAAAAGGGTTGCGCTCGTTGCGGGACTTAACCCAACATCTCACGACACGAGCTGACGACAGCCATGCAGCACCTGTATGTAAGTTCCCGAAGGCACCAATCCATCTCTGGAAAGTTCTTACTATGTCAAGGCCAGGTAAGGTTCTTCGCGTTGCATCGAATTAAACCACATGCTCCACCGCTTGTGCGGGCCCCCGTCAATTCATTTGAGTTTTAGTCTTGCGACCGTACTCCCCAGGCGGTCTACTTATCGCGTTAGCTGCGCCACTAAAGCCTCAAAGGCCCCAACGGCTAGTAGACATCGTTTACGGCATGGACTACCAGGGTATCTAATCCTGTTTGCTCCCCATGCTTTCGCACCTCAGCGTCAGTGTTAGGCCAGATGGCTGCCTTCGCCATCGGTATTCCTCCAGATCTCTACGCATTTCACCGCTACACCTGGAATTCTACCATCCTCTCCCACACTCTAGCTAACCAGTATCGAATGCAATTCCCAAGTTAAGCTCGGGGATTTCACATTTGACTTAATTAGCCGCCTACGCGCGCTTTACGCCCAGTAAATCCGATTAACGCTTGCACCCTCTGTATTACCGCGGCTGCTGGCACAGAGTTAGCCGGTGCTTATTCTGCGAGTAACGTCCACTATCTGAAGGTATTAACTTCAGTAGCCTCCTCCTCGCTTAAAGTGCTTTACAACCATAAGGCCTTCTTCACACACGCGGCATGGCTGGATCAGGCTTGCGCCCATTGTCCAATATTCCCCACTGCTGCCTCCCGTAGGAGTCTGGGCCGTGTCTCAGTCCCAGTGTGGCGGATCATCCTCTCAGACCCGCTACAGATCGTCGCCTTGGTAGGCCTTTACCCCACCAACTAGCTAATCCGACTTAGGCTCATCTATTAGCGCAAGGTCCGAAGATCCCCTGCTTTCTCCCGTAGGACGTATGCGGTATTAGCATTCCTTTCGAAATGTTGTCCCCCACTAATAGGCAGATTCCTAAGCATTACTCACCCGTCCGCCGCTAAGTGATAGTGCAAGCACCATCACTCCGCTCGACTTGCATGTGTTAAGCCTGCCGCCAGCGTTCAATCTGAGCCATGATCAAACTCTTCAGTTAAAAATCATTTTGCACCTTATTAAAGACAAGGTGCCAATTCTGGCTCATCAATTTTCTGACTTAAATTTCGCTCAAATAAACTTCGAGTAATTTAAACCAATCAATCAATGATAATATTTCGATCAATCAATCAGTAAAAATCCACACAAGTTGTTCTTCATAATCTCTTAATGATCTTCTTACTGGTTCGTCACCAGCAAGCTAGGTCGGCTATATTACTCTTAATCTCTTAAAAGTCAACAGGTAATTTCGATATTTTTAAAACTTATTCTCAAAACCAACTTCTTATCAAATCTACTGCTCAAAGCAATCAACTCAATTCCAAGTAACTGTTTTTCAACAAGTTTCTATCTGCATCACCGCCGATGGATGTGCATTATAGACCATTAAATTCCTTTGGCAATACCTTTTTTAACATTAGCAAAACAACAGTTCACTTTTTAATCAAAAATACTAAAAATAGTCATTTTTTATATAAACATGGCTGTAAAAGCATCAATTTATCTAATATTTTTTCGTCTTGGTTCTTTTCCTGCCACCTAAGTGGGCGACAATCAATATATTCACAATATCCACCTTCACCTTGTAGACATTGTTCATTCCAACTTAATTGATATTGGAAGCTTCCCACATATCCAGCTGCCAATCCAAACTTGTAGTCGCCACGGCTTTGTGCATAAAGTTCAAAAATAATTTTTCCATTTTTTTTACATTGCCAAGAAAACTCTCTGGGCAAATACATCTCTTTATCATTGGGTGTTCTAACTTTTGGATAAACGCGATGAATATGTAAATTTACATCTTCAGTAAAGCTTTCAACAGGCTTACCAAATTCTTGAATATCTAACCGTGAACATAAAATGATATTCCACTGATTTCGTATTTGTGTAAATGTAAGCTGAGTCGTTTCATTTAAATTAATAATTTGGCACGTATAGAAACATAAAGATAAAAACGGTAAATGTAGAGCCCTTGCATGTTTAAAGCGTCCTAATCCTTCAACTTGATACTTTTGTCCTTTATAAAAAATTTCACCCTCACATAAACATAGTGTTGACCAATAGTCCGAAACTCCCCACTGCAATGCAGAGGTATTAGAGATATTTTCTGAAATCTGAATAGTAAGATCACACCCCATTTCAGAGTCTAGTCGCTGAAGATGGATCTTTGGGATTTTCCACTCAATCAAATCTGTTTTATCAAACTGATATCGTTTTGAGTCAAACTGGCATTGCCGCCGAATAGAATAAGTTTTTAAATGTCCCACACTATGTTGGCTATTACTTACAAGTACAGTTGCAGTATCGATTGCCGAAGTCGTAATTGAGTGAGTGTTATAGCAAAGAGGAATGCGCGGCTGTCCAACCATACTAATGTAATTAAAATAGCGCAGTGGAGCCGGTAGATTTGGAAGGATTAAGCCTTGATAAACAATTTTAAAGAAGCCGCGAGAAGGTTGATAGACAACCCCCTCTTTGGCATTAAGGCCCAGCTGCTGTAATTGATTAATTTGATTCATCAACATAGGCATACCGAACCTCTTCTATTTTATGTTTTTATTGTTTCGTTACTCTTACGTGCAAATAATGTAGTAACAAAACCAGATAGAGCATAGATTATTGAAACGGTCAAAATGCCCATTGGAATATTATAAGTGATTGCTGCAAAAATCAGTACTACTGGCAACATAACTACAAAAGGAACTCTTTTACGGTCCATTTGTTTGAAAGAGTAATATTTAATATTGGAGATCATGAGTAATCCCACAACAACCATAAGAACAGCATTAGTGGTTTTAATCGCAATATCACGTAAATCAAAAATGAAAGGATAGTCGCGAGCAACCCACACTAATGAAATAATGATTATGGCAGCCAATGGACTTGCAATTCCGATAAAATAGCGCTTATCAACTACACCAATTTGCACATTAAAACGTGCTAAACGGAAAGCTGCACATGCTGTATAAACAAAACAACATGCCAAGCCAATACGACCCAGATCATGCAAACTCCAGCTATACATAAGCATTGCTGGAGCTACACCAAAAGCCAATAAGTCTGAAAGTGAGTCATATTGCTCGCCAAAAGCACTTTGTGCACCAATAGCTCGAGCAACTCGGCCATCTAAACCATCAAGTAAAGCTGCAATAAAGATGGCATAAATAGCTTGGGTGAAATCCCCATTCATACTCGCAATGATGGAATAGAAACCAGACAACAAAGCGGCTGTCGTAATTAAGTTAGGCCAAAGATAAATTCCTCGGCGCTTCACTTTTTGTCCTTCCGGATTATCTTCTTCTTCAACCACTTCGAATGTAATCCCATCAAATGAATGTTCATTATGAGTTAAATCTTGCTCTGGTTTAGGCGCATTTGTCATTATTTTCTATTCCAAACATGTGCATTGATTTAAGTTAACTGTTATTCACCTACCAACCAGCGAACAGCAGCATGGCCACCAATTTCTTGCATACGTAGATGCGGGAATAACCACTGTAGGGCTTGGTCGGCTTGTTCAGAGAACTGCCAAGGTGGATTAATCACCAATAGACCACAACCATTTAAACCTACAGGGGTATCATCTGGCCATACACAGATTTCACAAACCAATTGACGGCGAATACCTGTTTTGAACATTTTCTTTTCAAAACGCTCAATCATCGCTCGGTCTTTAATTGGATACCAAACTGCAAAAACACCTGTTGGCCATTTTTTATAAGCTTGTTGTAAAAGTTCAACTAATTGCGGAAAGTCTTTACGCTCTAATTCGTAAGGCGGGTCAATCATGACCAAACCACGTTTTTCTTTCGGTGGAATAACGCCGAGCAAGCCTTCGTATGCATCACGCTCATGTAAACCTGCACGTTTATCATAAATGTTATGTCGCAATTGCTCAAAAACATCACGTTGCATTTCAAACACGGTTGCTTTATCAATCTCACGCATACCTTGCAAAGCAAACCATGGTGACCCTGGATAACTACCCTTACCTTCTTCAGAACGTAACTGTTCTACTAACTTCAAATATTGCTGGATTGCTTCAGGTGCCTGACGCTTTTCCATTTCAGATATCTGAACTAGTCGATGAATGCCTGTAAGAAACTCTCCAGATTTTTGTGAAGGTGCCAGAGATAAATTATATTTTCCTGCACCTCCATGCGTATCGATATAACGATAAGGTTTATCTTTAGCATTTAAACGGTTGAGAAGCTGTAGCAAAAGCACATGCTTCATAACATCTGCAAAGTTGCCCGCATGGAAATGGTGACGGTAATTCATGTTGACTTTAATTCCTCAATTCAACAAATAGTTTAACATGAAAAAAATATTCTTTCGTAAGGTTGTGATCATCTAAAATAGAGCAGCTTGATATTTTTACGATCTACTCGAGGTTATATGCTCTCTCACCTGCTTCCGGACTCATGGGATCTGGATCAAATTCTGGATGACTTAAATACGCATGGCTTTGCTATTATTAATCAAGCCTATTCGGATCAATATCGCGCGCAAGTCGCCAAAGAGTGTAGCTATCATATTGATGAATTTAGAGAAGCTGGTATTCAAAATGGTGTGGTGAGCAATATTCGTAGTGACCATATTCTCTGGATTAATGATCAACTCCCTATTGCTCAACAACATATTGAAACCTTAACTTCATTTTCGCAAAGTCTAAATCAAGCATTCTATTTAGGAATTAAAGAAGTTGAAGCTCATTTTGCCCGTTATAATTTGGGTGAGTTTTATGCTTTACACCGAGACAATCCTCAACAAAAAAATGATCGTATTATCTCAACCGTTTATTATTTACATCCAGAATGGCAAGAAGATTGGGGCGGTCAATTACGACTGCAAGATAAAAATGAGAAATGGCATATCGTTAACCCAGAACCCAATCGACTAGTGATATTTCAAAGCAACTTATTGCATGAAGTATTAACTTCAAAGCAACAAAGACTTTCGATTACAGCTTGGCTTCGTAGCGGAAATTCTATCTGGCTTTAAAAGCTACTCTTTAAATTTAGTAAATGAACCCGATATAAATGCTATTGATCAAGAAGGACTAAGGCGTATGTCTATTGAAAGTAAAACGATTGTGAACAGAATTGGTGAGACAGATCAACTTTATTTGACTGAAAATACGCCTGAACTTGCTTTGGAGCGTGCCGATTTACGCTTACAACTTGTCATATTAAGTCATGTTCGCCAAGAGCAGCTTCATTTTTTACAAGAGGCGATTGTTTTACTTGAACAAGCTCGTATGGAATATGAAGAAATGCCATTGAGTCTGTATCTTAATTTATCTTTGCATTTGGCTAAAGCCTATATGCTTTATTTTGAATTAAATAAAGAAAAACGTTTTGCGTTGATTACTCAACAAATTTTGAAGCCATTAGCCCACTATGAACATGCAGATATATATTTCTTCTTGGCTTATGCATCAGCAGCGCGAGAAGAGTCAGCACTAACCAGACATTGGTTAACTAAATATTTATCAACAACCCAATGTGATCTTGAGTTGGTTCACGCACACCCTGTCTTTAATTCGGTTCGCCAAGAATCATGGTATAAAAATTTAGTAAAATCAAAAACGCACTAAATATTTAATTTGAATCGGCCTGTTCTATATCTTATGTAAAACAGGCCTTATTTTTAATTTATCTCTTTACACTATCTTCATGTAGTTGTTCATTCAGCTCATCAATAACCACAATCCATTCATCATCTTTTTCCCAATGACTTTTTAAGAAGTCACTTTGGCCTTTTGACCAAAAAGAAGCTTCATGTAGTTTCTGATCAGCCGGCAATTGATGTGTTTTGATAAAGTTTTCGATACTTGCTTCATCCGAATCTAAACCCAGCTGATCAAATAAAAGTTCTAAAGTAGGTTGCTGCTCAAACATTGTTATTCTCCTATAACTTGTTTTAAATCATCTATTAATTAATCTAACAATAAAACCTTTTTATATGCATGATAATGTTTATATTTTCTTGTTGTTTTTTGTGTTTTGTTTCAAATGATTGAATATAAAAAAGCACTCTAAAAAGAGTGCTTTTTTAACTTATCAAAAAGATAAATTATTTCAACATGTCAGCAATCGCTGCACGTTCTTCTTCAAGCTCATTTAACGTAAAGTTAATACGTTCACGGCTGAATTCATCAATTTCTAAACCTTGAACGATTTTGTATTCGCCGTTCTCAGTTGTTACAGGGAAACCGAACATAACGCCTTCTGGAATACCATAAGAACCATCAGATGGAATACCCATAGTTACCCATTTGCCGTTTGTACCAAGTGCCCAGTCGCGCATATGGTCAATTGCAGCGTTAGCAGCAGAAGCAGCAGAAGACAAACCACGTGCTTCGATAATCGCAGCACCACGTTTACCAACAGTTGGAAGGAACACATCTTTGTTCCATGCCGCATCGTTGATTTTGTCTTTTAAGCTTTCGCCATTTGCAGTTGCAAAACGGTAGTCAGCATACATTGTTGGAGAGTGGTTGCCCCAAACTGTTAAGTGTTCGATATCAGCAACTGCAACACCAGCTTTTTGAGCAACTTGAGTCAACGCACGGTTGTGGTCAAGACGCAACATAGCAGTAAAGTTTTTCGCTGGAAGGTCTGGAGCAGAGTTCATAGCGATGTAAGCGTTAGTGTTTGCAGGGTTACCTACAACTAATACTTTAACGTTACGACTAGCAACTTCGTTTAATGCTTGACCTTGACCGATGAAAATTTCACCGTTAACTTTTAACAAGTCAGCACGTTCCATACCAGGACCACGTGGACGAGAACCTACCAATAAAGCGTAGTCAGCATCTTTAAATGCAACTTTCGGATCATCAGTCCCGATCATGCCAGCCAATAAAGGGAAAGCACAGTCATCAAGTTCCATCATTACGCCTTTAAGCGCTTGTTGAGCTTTTTCAACTGGAACTTCAAGCAATTGTAAAATAACAGGTTGATCTTTACCTAACATTTCACCGCTTGCGATACGGAATAATAAGCTGTAACCAATTTGACCTGCAGCGCCAGTCACGGCAACACGAACGGGTTGCTTCATGTAATTGTCTCCAATGAATGTCCTTAATCTAGCTAAATAGGAATTCCATCTAACTAAATCATCATAAACGGCAAAGATTGTACTCTAAAGATGTGGCAGATGCATGTAAAAGCGACTCATTTTCACCAAAAGTCTGATAGAAAATACAAATTAATATTTACAAAAAGATTCAATGCATGGTCAGCATTTTTTTACGAAATGATCGCCATCTTTAGTAACTACCTTTAATCGTGATTTCACCTGGGCAATTCGATACCACATGATTTGCACATTGTTTATATTGGCCTTTTACCGTGTAACACACCTTCACTTCAGTTAAAACAACATCTGAACGCGATAACTGACAACTTAAACGAATACCATTTTGAGGCAAGGTCGGATTAAGACGAGTAAATTGCTGTTTTAAAGCTGACTGTTGAATTTCAACATTCGTCGAACTTGTGAGGCTAGCTGGAATTTTTAGACGTTCAGCAAAGTTAATGACTGTCCGGAAATATTGACTTGCATTCATAGGAACGCACCCCCCTACACTTTTCCAAAGCTGCACACGGGCATTGTTGTCAGGCATGACCCGAGCTACGACTTTAGATTGTAATGGAGAGAGAGCGGCCGAACTTTCTGTTGAACAATCTGTTTGATTTGTTTCTGGCATGAGGCCCGTAATTGTCAAAGAATATCCTTCAAGACATTTACGCTGTTTTTGTTTAGAGGGATCTAACGCACATGCGGCAGGTGTCATTTGTACATGCATAACATACCCCTGTAAGTTAACAGGTTCGGCATGCAAAACGGAACTCATCAATCCCCCCCCTGCACAGATAAGCCACCATGCAAGTTGCAAAATTGAACGAAGTTCCAAATATCTATATTTCATTTAATTAAAACTTGAATATGCCAATTAAAAGAAGATCCATCATCAACCACCTAAACTTAAGGCGATGTACGCATTGGAATGACTTTCATACGTTGTGATAATGATTGAGCCCCTTGCCCCAATATTACACCGTAATGTGTTGCATTAGTCATGACATGCTTGACATAGTCTCTAGTCTCTAACAATGGAATTGTCTCTGTATATTGGTCAGCCGAAATTGATTGAAAGTCCGGTTGCCAACGTCTTGCCCGATTAGGCCCAGCATTATAACCTGCCGTTGCCAAAACTGGATTATTGCTTAATTGCCCCTGAATCATCGACAAATAAAATGTACCATACCGAATATTGGTATTCATTTCATTTAATGCCGCTGGATTATAGGTTTCGCCCATTTGACGTGCAATCAACTTCGCCGTATCAGGCATAATTTGCATAAGTCCACCCGCTCCAACGTGAGAGCGCGCAGAGGTAACAAATCGGCTTTCTTGTCGCATTAAACCATAAGCCCACGCTGGATCAATTCCTGCATTGTAACTATGACTTACGACATTAGTCTTATGGGGTGTCACATAGCGATACGTATCATTATGTTTATTTGTTGTACGATCTGCTGCATAAATTGCACGATCATACCACCCCATATCATGGGCACGCTTTGCCGCAGCTAACAACACACCATCGTCATGTTGAAGATAAGCTTGTCGAACTGCCCAGTTCCATTCTCGGTTAGTATAAGTCGGATTTGCATTAATACGTCTTAAAGTAAAAGCACGATTAAAGTGAATATTCTGATCTAAACGTCTTAAGTCACTTGCTGTTGGCTGGTCATCATAGGGTTGATGATTATAACGTTCACCCAAACGATCTTTTGCTAAAAGGTTGTGATAGTCATCACCACTTTCAGCCAATTTTTTATAAATACGTTGCGCAGTATTTTTTGAATTACTGTCATTGCGCTGCTCTGTTGCACGAGCAAGCCAATATTGCCAGCGGTCTTCTTGTTTTTGTGTCACGCTCATAGCATCAATGGCACGAATTAAACTTTCCCACGCACCAAATCGAATTGCCTGACGCGCATAAATTTCAGCTTCTTCAGAACTTAGAGGATAACCATAACTTGCATCAAAATATTGAAGAACTTCACGATTGAAATTATTTTTCATTACCGTGGTGCCACCAATATAAGCCACCGTTCGATATAAATACTTTTGTATATTCTCTGGTGTACCTTGAGCGACACGTTGGACATTCGAAAAAGCGTTGCTTAAGTCATTATTAGCCAAACGACCTAATGCAAAAATCAAATACGCATAATCTGTATCATTTGTTTTAGGCGCACTCCACAAATAATTGAGTGGGTTAGCCTGAATTTGATTAAGCTGAGCCAACGACAAATTCATTCCCAAAGTCTGTGCGGTAGCAAGGGCCTGCCCTGTTAAACCAGAACGTAACTGCACCCAAAGACGTTGTTGTTTATCTTGCTGACTCATTAATGGGCTAGATAACATCAAGCGTCCTAGACCCACACAAGATTCAGGTTGCGATTCGGTGGCTAACCATACATCTTTGTATTCAGCAAAAACTAATGCATCACCGGTTTTCGCTCTCACCTGTGCCAATGCGCAATTTTCGGCCTGATCAGGATTAGTTACATAAGGTAGTAAAGGTTGTGCAGATGCGAAGTCAGCTTGTTTAACTTTTTCTTCAACATAATCGGCGGCTAATTTCTCAGCCATTGCTGATTGAGGATAACGTTGAGCAAAACTTACAATCGAGGCTGAAGGTTGAAAGCCTAGATTGGTATTAAGTTTCCAATATTCCGGATAGTATCCCAATACATCATTTTGCATAGCAAGCTGATATTGGTCTAATAATGCTGTATTGCCACTATTTGCAGCATTTAATGCGTCATTAAACTGCTCTTCAGCAGCATAGGTAAATGAACAACCAAGTAAACACATAGCTCCTAACCAGCTACGATGCATATATTTATTTTTCATTACACGACTATGGATTGATGAGCTCTTTCTACTTGGTCTCATAAATGTGTTAAACCCTGACTATTCACCTTCAGAGCATAGTTTAATTAGTCTTCGTGCTTTCTTTTGTTGTGTTATGTAACTCTCTGATTCAACATCATTAAAATTTACATAATTTACTTCAAAAAAACCGTGTCATGTTCTGAAGGTTTACTGTTATCGGTTCGGTCCAAATACTGCTATAATGAATGGTTTGACCCATTTTGGGCAAATTTATTCTTTTTTAGATCGATCTGTTAGGAGCCTGCATGACGGTTCAAACCTTCATTCCCAATGGTGCCAAAGCTGCCTCAGAAAACACTGTTACCCAGCCAACGCACACCACTGATGTTTCAATAAAAAAACTTTATATTGAAACTCAAGGGTGTCAGATGAATGAGTATGACAGTCACCGTATGGCAGACCTTTTAGGGGACTCTCACGGTTACATTTTAACGAGCAACCCTAGCGAAGCAGACATCCTGCTCATGAATACGTGCTCTATCCGTGAAAAAGCACAGGAAAAAGTATTTAGTGAATTAGGGCGCTGGCGCAAATTAAAAGACAAAAATCCTGATCTTGTGATTGGTGTTGGTGGGTGTGTTGCCTCTCAAGAAGGTGACAACATTCAAAAACGTGCACCTTATGTGGACATGATTTTTGGCCCTCAAACATTACACCGTTTACCGCAAATGCTTGATCAACATAATGCTCAAGTAGAAAAACCTAAAAAAGATAAAATCAAACTGGTTGATATTTCTTTCCCAGATATTGAAAAGTTCGACTTTTTACCTGAACCACGTGTAGAAGGCTTTAAAGCCTTTGTTTCTATTATGGAAGGCTGTTCTAAATACTGTTCTTTCTGTGTAGTTCCCTATACACGCGGTGAAGAAGTTTCTCGACCATTAGACGATGTACTTGCAGAAATTGCAGGGCTTGCTGAAAAAGGTGTCCGTGAAATTTCACTTCTTGGACAAAATGTAAATGGTTACCGCGGTGAAACCTTTGAAGGTGGCATCTGTACTTTCCCTGAATTGTTACGACTCGTTGCAGAAATTCCGGGTATTGGACGCTTACGCTACACGACATCGCACCCACTTGAGTTCTCTGATGAGCTTATTCAGTGTTATGAAGATTTACCTCAAATGGTGTCACATTTACACTTGCCAGTACAAAGTGGTTCGAATGATGTTTTAAAAGCAATGAAGCGAAATCACACGATTGATGTCTATATTGATAAAATTGCGAAGCTACGCAAAATTCGTCCAGATATGCATTTATCAAGTGACTTTATTATTGGCTTTCCTGGTGAAACCGATGAAAATTTCGCAGAAACATTGCAATTTATCAAAGATTTAGACTTCGACCATTCGTATAGTTTTGTTTATTCAAAACGCCCAGGTACGCCTGCCTCAGACTTGCCAGACACCACACCTGAGCAAGTTAAAAAAGAACGTTTAGCTCAAGTTCAAAAAGTAATTAAGCAATCTAGTATTGAAAAAACAGATGCCATGTTAGGTAAAATTGAACGTGTACTTATTGAAAAAGTATCTGATCAAGACCCTAATATTTTAATTGGTACTGCTGACAATACACGTCTGGTCACTTTCGTTGGTGATGCGACTTGGGTTGGTCGTTTTGCAGAGATCGAGATTACTGAAATTAAAACTTTAAATTTTGTTTACGGTGAGCTCTTGAATCTTGAACCTGACGTGGCGTAATGTAGAGGTATTCTAAAGTCTACTGAAAGGTTTTCTCTTGACTGCAGCGATTCGACGTACCGTAACATTTCCTGAAATTTCAATGGAACGTTTAAAGAGCATTCTGGGTGCCTATAATGGGCACCTGAAGCAAATTGAACAGCGTTTAGATGTCAAAATTACTCATCGTGGAGATGTTTTTCACATAGATGGTGAAATTGATGCTGTTGGGAGAGCCGAAGCATTATTGCAACGACTCTACGAAGAGTCTGAGCTATCCCAGCAAATCAGTGCCGATCTATTACACCTCCTCATTCAATCTTCACAAACTGAACGCAATTTCGAGTTGGTCGGTGACGAAATGGATGAACATGATGCGCCGCTCGATGTCTATTTCCAGACACGAAAAGGCCGCATTAATCCACGTGGTGCCAATCAAAAACGTTATGTACAACGTATTTTACAAAGTGATATTTCTTTTGGTGTAGGCCCTGCTGGTACAGGTAAAACCTATTTAGCAGTTGCCGCCGCCGTAGATATGCTAGAACGTAACGAAATCCAGCGGATTTTACTTGTACGTCCTGCTGTAGAAGCTGGAGAAAAGCTGGGTTTCTTACCTGGTGATTTAACCCAGAAAATTGACCCATATCTACGCCCTCTTTACGATGCCCTTTACGAAATGCTTGGCTTTGAAAAAGTTGCCAAGTTAATTGAGCGTCAAGTAATTGAAGTTGCGCCTCTTGCATATATGCGTGGTCGCACACTTAACCATTCATTTGTAATTTTGGATGAAGCTCAAAACACAACACCTGAACAAATGAAAATGTTCTTGACCCGTTTAGGTTTCGGCTCTCGTGCGGTAATTACAGGTGACATTACTCAAGTCGATTTACCTAAAGGTCAACAATCTGGTCTGGCACACGCACTTCGTGTACTTGAAAATATTACCGAAATTCATATTACCCGTTTCCATTCTCGCGATGTTGTACGTCATCAACTGGTTCAAAAAATTGTTGAAGCGTATGAAGGTTGGGATGGAGAACAACATCGTCTTAATGCTGAAGCTCGTGCTGAACGCAAAGCACGTCAAGAAGCGTTAATGACTGAAAACGATACAGCAGCAGACTTGCAACATCAGGATGCTTAAGGATTCATTTTGAAAATCAGTTTAAGTTTACAACAAGACCTTCAATTACCTGAGTTAGAGCTCAAACGAGCTCAACTCAAAAAAATTATTGAGACAACTTTACGCCACGTTGGTTATAAAGAAGATTGTGAAATTGGCGTTGCTTGTGTCGATTTAGCAGAAAGCCAACAACTTAATCTGCAATATCGAGAGAAAGATAAACCAACCAATGTTTTATCTTTTCCAAGTGATATTCCTGAAGAAGTTTTACCAATGCTCGATGCCTTTCCTCTGGGTGACTTAGTCATTTGTATTCCAGTTGTATTGCAAGAAGCGGTTGAACAAAAGAAAACAGCTCATGAACACTTTGCACATTTATTAGTGCATGGTGTTTTGCATTTACTCGGTTATGACCACGAAACTAGTGACGAAGAAGCTGAAGAAATGGAAGGGCTTGAAGTTGAAATTCTAGCAAAACTGAATATAGACAATCCCTACCAAGAACAGATCTAATCATTATTGATAGATGAAAAACATAGTCTGCCTTCAGGTGAGATGTTGTTTAATGAACTAAAATCAATGTGGATAAGCCAAAACTTATCCACATTTTTTATTAATGCACTTCAAATTCTGCTTGAGCGGGATCGAAACGCCAAGTACGTACAATACGCAATTCAGAAATATCTTTCATATTGGTATCAAAATGTCCAAATGGTGCGCCGCGACGTACTGAAGACTTTGCAGCTTCATCCAATACCGAATGCCCTGAGCTCTCCAGCAACCGAATTGCACGAATCCCTCCTTGTGCATTTAAAATAACCATTAAACGAACTTCGCCTTTCAACTGTTGCAGTTTGGCTTCTTCTGGATAATAGCGATTACCATACAACTCCACTTTCTCACGGAACTTATCTAAATAAGCAGCCGAGGCATCTTTTTTCGCCTGAATACCATCTACTGTTTTTATTTTTTGTTGGCGGCTAAAATCCTGTTGGCGTTGTAAATACTGTGCTTCGAGACTTGCAACCATCGCAGCTTTTGCCTGAAATTGACTTTGTAATTGTTCTAATTCTTTTTTCCTTTGACTGGCGTCAGCTTGTTTTTGCCAACTCAAAACAGTCATTAAGACTTTTTCTTCAAATTTAAGCTCTCTTTGTTGCTGAACCTTTTGCAAAGTTTCTAACTGTGCATCTCCAGTTGAAGCATCATTAGGCATAGGATTTGGAGTATCACTAGAGGTACGGTGGGCTTCTCGAAATGCACCAGAACCTTGCTGGTCTGCTTGCGCCAAAAAGTCTGCCTGCTGAACTGGCTCATTGCTTGATCGAATAGAAATTGCAATTTCTTTAGTAGATTGCTCTGATGGGCTAGGCATCGCAAAGTGAATGAGCAACACAAAAATATGCAGTAAGACTGCCAATATTGTCGCAACAATAAAGACTCGGTCTTGCCACCAATGATAAAAAGGCTCTATCGATAGACTTCTTTTGTTCAACATAATTTTAAAAGCATATAAATGCCTTATCCCCACGGTTTAATACCGAATAAAATATAAACTGATATTCAAATCTGGATAAAAATGTGATTCACTTCAAATACAGAGTTTTATCCATTTTCATTTTGTCAAAATGTATCAATTAAATTTGTTACACTGCAATATCAAAACTCGTTTTTTATCATAATAAAGATTGTGTTGGTTCTTAAGTAAATTATCTTCTGGAAGTTCTTTTATGCAAACGCTATTTTCCTCATTAGTCAGACGCCTTCAAAAAGTCTACCAAAAAGCTGAAGCATTCATTGAAGAAGAAAGAGATTTTACGTTATCACAAACCTTTCTGAATGCGACTTTACAACGTTATGTCACCAATAATGTTGCGTTTTTAGATGACCTCCATGCTGATCTTTATCATGACTGGTTAAGATTATATGCAACCATGCATGTAAAAGGCCTAGAGACGACATTATCAGTTGATTTAAAACTGATTCAGATGGAATTTAATAAAGAACAACAGCTTTTAGTTTTTGAGCAAATTAGCAATACACAAATTATTGAAGCGAAATATAAAAACTTTTGGCAAAAAATTGCCGTAAAAGCTGCAGTTTTTTACTACCATAAAATCTTGAAAAAAGATCCCTTGGGAATGATTCTTGAACGTTTTAATGTAGCAGAAGAACGTGATGAACTCATATTTCTTGACCTCAACCGCTGGTTTGGAAAAAAAGCCAGCATCATCGAGACACTAGGTAAAGTACATGTAAATTACGCACGAGTTCGTGAAGCTGAGTTAGTCGTATTTGGAAATGTTAATTTAGCAGCTCTGCTTTATCGTGATCAGGACGATGATTATGAAGATGAATTAGAAGATTCTGAAATCACGCCAATCCAGCAAAAAGATGTATAAAGCTGTGATGAATAAAAATGAATTAACTGCCAAAAAACACAAATAGATTACACATTTAGCATAAATCCTGATTTTTTCTCCATGATCAACAGGCATAATATGTTTAAGTTATAGATGCATCAGCACTGACTTTTCAGTCTGTACAAGGATATTTACTTATGGCAACAAAATTTCTGAAATCGTTTGGCATCGCAACAGGTATTTCAACAACTTTGCTTTTGGCAGGTTTCTCAAGCCATGCACTTGCCATGAGCCCATTTCAGGCAAATTATCAGTTTACTTATAATAATAAAGGTATGGGTTCGGCGACACGTGCCTTAAGCCAACAAGGTAATAATTGGACTTATAATTTCACTGCAAAAGCAGGTGGAATCGCTTCTGCAAGCGAAACAAGTAAATTTAGTTTTGCTAATGGTAAAATTGGATCTCAAAGTTTTAGCCGTACCAGCAAAATTTTGATTCATAACAACACTATGAATATTAACTTCAATCCAAACAGCAAAACTATTTCTACCAAGAAAGATGATAAAGCTCGTTCATTTGCTTGGCAGGCCGGTGTACTTGACGAATTAAATGCAGAATTACAAGTTCGTGAAGATTTAAAAAATGGTTCACTTAAAACTTCATACCCTCTTGCCGATGCAAAAGAAGTTGAAAATCGTCGTTTTGTAAAACAAGGCAATGAAAAAATTAAAACCTCTTATGGCACCTTTGATACCGTAAAAGTTGTTTTAGAACATGGTAAACCAGACCGTAATACTATTTTCTGGTTAGCACCTAAATTGGACTATTTACCAGTTAAAGTTAGCCATGTTGATGGTAAAACTTCTTATGGCCTGTTATTAACAAGTTATACGGGTAAAACGAATTAAAGCTTGCATTTTTTCGGATGCTTTTTAAAATACGCATTTGCTTTAAAAGCATCCGTCTAGAGGATTCTCCCGTGCACGCACTAGAACAGAAAATCTTAACAGAAGGTATCGTTCTATCTGATCAAGTCTTGAAAGTCGACGCTTTCTTAAACCACCAAATTGATCCTGTACTCATGCAGCAGATTGGTAAAGAATTTGCCGCTCGCTTTAAAGATGCAGGGATTACCAAGATTATTACCATTGAAGCATCAGGTATTGCACCTGCAATCATGGCAGGTTTAGAACTTGGTGTACCTGTAATTTTCGCTCGTAAATATCAGTCATTGACGTTAAAAGATGACTTATATCGCTCTAAAGTATTTAGTTTTACTAAACAAACTGAAAGCACAATTGCGATTTCAAACAAACACCTTCATTCAACTGATAAAGCATTAGTTATTGATGACTTCTTGGCGAATGGTCAAGCAGCATTAGGACTAATTGATTTAATTCACCAAGCCAATGCAGAAGTTGTTGGTGTAGGTATTGTGATTGAAAAATCATTCCAATCAGGTCGTGATTTATTGCTTGAAAAAGGCTACCGAGTTGAGTCATTAGCACGTGTTCTTTCTCTTACAGATGGTAAAGTTACCTTTGTAAAAGAATAAATTGTGCAAATGAAAAAGAGCGGATATCCGCTCTTTTTTTTATTTGTTTTTAAAGTACCCCTGAAAGCTTCTTAACAACCTCACCTAGACGCTTACCTTGTGCTTCACACAAAATCTTTTCATCCTGACTTAAGTTCTGGTCATGGCGGGGGCCGCTTACATGAGTTGCCCCATACGGTGTTCCACCTGTTTTAGTATTAGATAAAGCCGGAATTGCATTTGGTAATCCCAAAATCATCATCCCGTGATGAAATAACGGCGGCAGCATCGTGAGTAACGTGCTCTCCTGCCCACCATGCATCGATCCAGAAGAAGTAAAAACACAAGCAGGTTTATTATGTAATGCTCCATTGAGCCAAAGACTAGTCGTTTGGTCCCAAAAATATTTCATTTCACTTGCCATATTGCCGAAGCGAGTTGGGGAGCCTAATGCCAGACCTGCACAATTCGCTAGATCATCTAACGTACAGTAGATATCACCTTCTGCCGGAATGCTTGGCTCAGCTATCGTGACCACTGGAGCAATATTTGGCACTGTCCGAATTTTCACTGACATACCCGCAGACTCAACACCATTGGCAATTAAATGTGCCATTTCTTTTGTAGAGCCATATTTACTGTAATAGAGTACAAGAATGTAAGGTTGCATCGGTTTCATAAATTTTGTTAAAAAGAACACTATACGGTATTTTTTATTTTTTTGGCGAAACCAATCTTATGAAATTCTAGAGGTGATTGATTGTGTAGCATGAAAGGTAACACGAGCAAATTTCTCAAATTCGTTGGGTAAAAGGTTTATCCACTTTGATGAATTTTATCCTCAGACAACAGAAAGCCAACTTTTTTGAAAAAGATTAGGGCTACAATTTTTTCTATAGCACATAGTAAACTTACAGAACGACTTTAATTCTATAAGTTATTATTTTGCTTTAATCTATGATTTGAGTTGTTAAGCTCATACTTTGATAAGCTATTAATCGCCCAACATGATGATTAAAAAAATCGGGATAGACGACGCATGTTACAACGTTTTTTAAGTAAGCTTCCTTTTTATAATAAAACCTGGTTTCAATTCGTTTTATATGTATTTAAGCGTTTTGAAGCTGATCGGTGCCGCGAACAAGCTGGCTCTCTCACTTACACAACTCTATTCGCAGTTGTGCCGATGTTAACGGTTTTTTTAGTAATTATTTCTTCAATTAAAGCGTTAGAACCTGCAAGACAACAGCTCCAACATTTAATTTATAGTAATTTTTTACCTAAGAGCACTATCGCATTTGATAAAGCGCTAAATGCTTTTACAGAAAAATCCAGCAACTTAACTGTTATCGGTGTGCTGTTTTTATTCGTCACAACCGTCTTAATGCTCACATCAATTGAAACAGTCTTTAATCGTATTTGGCGAGTTAAAGAAACTCGTAGTGGCATTATGGGCTTTATGCGTTATTGGACCATCATCTCTTTAGGTCCAATTATTTTAGGAAGCGCATTCGTCATTTCATCTACTGTCGCCTCCATGAACATTCTCAGCAATAATTTTGCTGGATATCAACTTGATGGATCATTCATTCTCTGGATGATCTCGTTTGTATTGACTATTGTTGGCTTTTTTATTTTGTATTGGACTATTCCGAATCGAACAGTTCCAGTTTATGCAGCCGGTATAGCGGCCTGTTTAAGTGCTGCACTTTTTGAAATACTCAAAAACTTATTCAGCTTCGTAATGTCAAACTTCACTAGCTATGAACTGATCTACGGTGCATTTGCCGCAGTGCCTATTTTCCTGTTATGGATCTTTCTCTCATGGAATATTATTTTACTCGGAGTAGAAGTCAGTTTTGCTTTAACTGCTTTTCATTCGGGTAAAGTGCAAAAAAGACACCCTGTTTTAATGCTACTCGACATTCTCGAATTGTTTTATAAAAAGCAGAAACTGGGTGAAAGTGTAAGTGATAAAGAAGCCTTAGAAATTTTAGGCCGAGGCGAAATTGGGCGCTGGCCCTCTTATGTACTTTTACTTGAAGAGCAAAATTTGATTAAGCGTACAGATAAAGATGAATATGTCTTAGTTCGTAATTTGTCTCAAGTCGACTTCTGGAGCTTTTTTACTGCTCTTCCATATCCGCTCCCTTTACGCCAAGATGTCCAAAATGTGCATGATGACGATGAATGGATGGAAAAAATTGGTCCAGCTTTAGTGGAGTCTAATGACTATCTAGCTGCAAAACTTTCTATTCCCCTCTCCACAATTCTTGAAGAGAAATAAGTTGGTAGCAGCTTCTCATTTAATTAGTTGTACTCTAATTCTTAGCTCATAAAAAACCCTATTATTGAAAAATAATAGGGTTAAAAATATGTAGGAGCGTAAATGGAATTACGCTTTTACAAAAGTTTCCCACACAAAATCTTGTGTTGCACCCTTTAATGTCATCTTCAACTGATCACCCGAGTGTAATGGTCCAACACCCGCAGGTGAGCCTGTCATAATCACATCACCCGGCTCTAATGAAAAGACCTGATTAATATCAACTAATAGATCGCCAATAGTAAACATTAATAGTTCAGTATTCCCATCTTGACGTAACTCATCATTAATATGGAACGTGAATTTAGTTTCTTGCCAATCTGTAATTTCGCTCAAATCGACCCAGTCTGCCAAAACACAAGCACCATCAAAAGCTTTTGCACGCTCCCATGGGTGACCTTTAGTTTTCAGGTCATTCTGTAAATCACGCATTGTTAAATCAAGACCTAAAGTCACTGCCCCAATCGCTTTTAATGCTTTTTCAGGGTCAGTTTCACCTTTTAAAGGCTGGTCAATACGTAAGACTAATTCACACTCAAAATGACAACTGCCCCAAGCTGGATTCCATGAAATACCGTCATTTAAACCAATCAAGCTACTAGGTGGTTTAATAAATAATATAGGTCTGTCAGGCATAGCATTATTTAATTCTTTGACATGATCGGCATAACTTCTGCCCACGCAAACGATTTTTGAAGGACGTGTATTCATGAGGCTTCCTTTGTTGTTGCGGCTAATAAGTCCAATAATTTATTTCTGAAATGTATTTTCAAATATAGTTTGATCTGAAACTTGTGCAAATGCTCGCTTTGGCACAATAATTACAGTTTTATTTTTTAGCTCAAGCATGTAAGTCAGCTTACCTTTAGCAAAGGTTTGTACATCTGAATATTGCATCACTTGTTTACGACCGCTGGCATAAAGCTCAAAATAATCTTGATAGAGGTCGATTCCCTGCTCGCTCTTTCCAAACTGGTAACGAACAAATTGACGCTTGAACAACATAGGTAAAAGCCAATAACGCATCAGTCCTTGCATCACCAGAAAAAACACACCTAACCCGACATAATATCGGCCTACCCCAGAGAAACCTAAATAAAGTCCCCAAATAATAATTGCGATACTAATCGCAGGTGTTAGAAAACGGGTAAATTGTTTTTTCCCAAATGTCACTAATGAAAATCCATCTTGTGACTCTTCTAAATTCAAATAGTAACGTAAAGATAAAGCTGTTTTTTGCTCAGTCATTGCACTGCATCGATACTCAATAAATCGGAACTATTAGAGCATATTCATTTCAGCTTTAAAATGAATCAAAGGCTATTTTTTGTTTTGCTCAAAAGTAGCCTTAGTAACTAGATTAAAAATATTTTTCGTTGCATATATGGAACGTAGATTCATATTTATTGGGCTTATTTCACTTTTTAAAATTTCTACAATAAGAGCATCACCTTCTTAGTGGAATGTCTCATGTCTTTTTTTGCAAAATTATTTGGCTTAAATCAAAAAGCAACTGTCTCAAAAGATGTGGTTACGCAAACCACTCAAGAGACAAATCCTTCCAATGAACCAAGCTTTTTAGAATTAATTAAAAAACGCCGTTCTATTTATTCAATAGGGAAAAACTTAAAACACTCTCCTACTGAAATTGAAAAACTGATTCAAGAGGCTGTAAAACATAGCCCATCTGCCTTTAACTCCCAATCTTCTCGCGTTGTGGTTTTATTTGACCAATCACACCAAAATTTCTGGAATATAGTTCTAGATGTATTAAAAACGATTATTCCGGCAGAAGCCCTAACTGGAACTGAACAGAAAATTCAAAGTTTTGCATCAGGCGCAGGTACAGTTTTATTTTTTGAAGACCAAGATGTGATTAAAGGTCTACAAGAGCAATTCGAGCTATATGCCGATAACTTTCCAATCTGGTCTGAGCATTCAACAGCAATTGCACAATTTGCAGTATGGAACGTCTTAGCTGAACAAGGCATTGGCGCTTCATTGCAACACTATAATCCAATCATTGATGAGAAAATTAATGCAGCTTTTAATATTCCTACTCACTGGAAATTAAGAGCACAATTAGTATTTGGTTCAATCGAAGGCGAAGCAGGTGAAAAAGCTTTTATTGAAGATGAAAGCCGTTTTAAAACATTTGGTTAATCTTTTCACCTTTAATTCTTTTCAAAGCTGGTTTCTATGAACACCGGCTTTTAATAAAGATGATAAAAATCAGACACAAAAAAACCGCTATATAATAGCGGTTAATTCTTCAAGTGGTGCGCTCAGAGAGATTCGAACTCCCGACCCCTTAGTTCGTAGCCAAGTGCTCTATCCAGCTGAGCTATGAGCGCGTACTTGATGTTGCGCATTATACGCATTTTTCAAAGCTTAGGAAGTCTTTTTTCATCTTTCTGTCATCAACCGTCTAGTTCTTAGCCACCCCCTATTTTATAAAAAATGGGAGCTAAAATTATTGATGTTTTTCTCACCTAAGATGTATTTGAAATATTTTTTTTCAAATAAGTTTTATAGGCTTTTTGAAGCATTTGGCCATCTACCTACAAGATAAAGGCTACTGTTTTAGTCAACATTATATAAATAATATATTTCTATAGGAGCTTAAACATTATAGGCAAGAGTAGAACTTATCTAAGATAATGCTTCAAATGAGTGAAAATATGATTAAAAAAATAATTACTTAAAAAAATATTATATAAAAACTATTATTATTTTTACGTCTAAATTAAATAAATTATTATTTCATTAAATATTATTTAATATCAAAAAATGTGACTAAAAATACACATTGACAGCTTTTGAGATCTAACCAATACTAAATTTCAATTATTGAGATACAAATCTCATTAATTATGTAGCGCAATAAATAATACTTACTTAAAAATACATAATTATATAGGAAATAGACCAACATGTTCTTACTAAAAAATCTCGTATCTTCGATATCAAAAGTTACTCAAGACTTGGGTAATGTTGTATCGGTAAATACAAATGTAAACACAGGCTCCGCTGTTAATGTAAACGTCTCTGATATAAAAATTTCTAATGTAAATGTTTCAACAACGGGTTTACTTTCTAATGTGCTTTCAACAGTAACTAATACCGTTACCCACACAACAACAGGCTTAGTTTCTGATGTCCTTGGCACAGTAACAGGTACTGTCGGCTCTACAAATCCATTAGGAACCATCACCAATATAATAGGTGGCGTAACTGGTGGTGCTACTGGCGGCAACCCAGTTGGTGTCGTGACTGACATTATTGGTGGTGTGACTGGCGGTATTGGCGGTGGCACATCTCCAATTTCTCCAGTCATTGATGTGGTTCAAGGCGGTATCGATATTCTTCAGGGTGTCGAAAGCCTAAAAACTGAAATTATCAACACTGGCATTGAAACTGTTGCAGGGACAGTAATTGGAGTACTTCCACAAACTGAACATCCTGTTTCTGAAATTGCAGACCTTGGTACATTAACTTTCGAAACTTCTCGTGACACGGTAAATGGTGCACTTGAAGTTGTGTCTGATTTAGTTGGTGGTGACATCCAAGGCGCAACTACTTCAGCAACAGGTATTGCTGATACACTTATCACTAATGGTACAACTGCTGCTGGTATTATCACTGGTGTTGTTGGAAGTGTTACAGATGTAGTCGGTGGTGTAACAGGTGGCGTTGGTGGCAACCCTCTTGAAGTCGTGACTGACATCATCGGTGGCGTAACTGGCGGCGTTGGTGGTAACCCTCTTGAAGTCGTGACTGACATTATCGGCGGTGTAACGGGCGGTATTGGTGGTGGGACATCTCCAATCTCTCCAGTGATTGACGTAGTTCAAGGCGGTATTGATATTCTTCAGGGTGTAGAAAGCTTAAAAACTGAAATCATCAACACTGGTATTGAAACTGTTGCAGGGACAGTAATTGGAGTACTTCCACAAACTGAACATCCTGTTTCTGAAATTGCAGACCTTGGTACATTAACTTTCGAAACTTCTCGTGACACTGTAAATGGGGCTCTCGAAACTGTTTCTGACTTAGTCGGTGGCGACATTCAAGGTGCAACTGAATCAGCAACAGGTATTCTTGATACGCTTATCACTAATGGTACAACTGCTGCTGGTATTATCACTGGTGTTGTTGGAAGTGTTACAGATGTAGTCGGTGGTGTAACTGGTGGTGTGGGAGGTAACCCTCTTGAAGTCGTGACTGATATCATCGGTGGTGTAACTGGCGGTGTTAGTGGCAATCCTCTTGAAGTCGTGACTGACATCATCGGTGGTGTAACTGGCGGCGTTGGTGGCAACCCTCTTGACGTCGTGACTGACATCATCGGTGGTGTAACTGGCGGCATTAGTGGCAACCCTCTTGAAGTTGTTACTGATATTATCGGCGGTGTAACTGGCGGTATTGGTGGTGGGACCTCTCCAATCTCTCCAGTGATTGACGTAGTTCAGGGTGGTATTGATATTCTTCAGGGTGTAGAAAGCTTAAAAACTGAAATCATCAACACTGGTATTGATACAGTAGCAGATACAATTATCGGTATTCTTCCACAAGTAGAGCATCCTGTTTCTGAAATTGCAGACCTTGGTACATTAACTTTCGAAACTTCTCGTGACACGGTAAATGGTGCACTTGAAGTTGTATCTGATTTAGTCGGTGGTGATATTCAAGGTGCAACTGAATCAGCGACTGGCATTCTAGGTACACTTATTACTAATGGCTCTACTGCAACGGGCTTATTAACAGAAATCCTTGGCGGAGTGACAGGAACTATTGGTGGCGCAACTGGTAGCGTTGGTGGTGATAGCCCTCTTGGCGTAGTAACTGATCTTCTCGGTGGTTTAACTGGAGGAGTTACTGGCGGTGACAGTCCTCTTGGTGTAGTAACTGATCTTCTAGGTGGCTTAACTGGTGGGGTTACTGGCGGTGTGGGTGGTGACAATCCAATTGGTATCGTAACAGATAT
Organism: Acinetobacter sp. KB005; assembly: GCF_049949095.1. NCBI lineage: Bacteria > Pseudomonadati > Pseudomonadota > Gammaproteobacteria > Moraxellales > Moraxellaceae > Acinetobacter > Acinetobacter sp. KB005. Next base: position 360,967 of record NZ_CP188191.1, read on the forward strand.
CGTGGGTAGCTTAACTGGTGGTGTTACGGGTGGAAGTGGTTTAGATGTTATTTCTAATTTACTTGGTGGATTAACGAGTGGCGGATTACTCGGTGGAGTAACTTCTACAGTATCTAGCGTAACAAATACAACGCATACTATCGTACCTCAGTCATTACTTACTGATAACTTCTTAGATAATTCTTTCCATACTGTTTAATATTATTAAAAGAAAGCCACTTTTATAAGTGGCTTTCTGCCTTAATATAGTTTTAAATGTTAATTAATACTAATCAATCTCTTGCCATCTATAATATTTTTTATGTGCTAACTCTAACATTGCATAATCATTAGGCGTATCACCATAGGCATAAATTGTAGAATATTGGCTTAAATCATATTTATTTTTTATTCTATTTACTTTTTCTAAATAACCACAATCACCATCAATAAAATGACCTGTTAAAATACCATTATGTATTTCAAGTTGATTGCATATAACATCTAAACCTAAAGAATGGCACCAACTTTCTAAATAAACGCCTAATGATGCAGATACAACAACAATCTGATCACCTTGCTCTTTATGCCAGAGAATACGCTCCAAAGCATTTTCACGAACGCATGTAGGAAGCACCTTTTTAGCAAACTCTTGTCCCATATATTTTAGGGAATTCGCATCATAGCCTACATACCCCACCTGACAGAGCTTAGTCCGAATAGTTTTATCCGTTACCCAACCAAGTTTATAACCTGCTATATACGGTGCAAGTCGGATACCACCGACGATTTGAGTTTTTCTATTCAACGAAAACTTAAGAAATAAGCTAAATGTGTCGTTGTGAGTGATCGTGCCATCAAAATCAAATAAAGCTAGATTCATTTATGATTATCTCTAATATAATTAAAAAGTTATAAATTTAGATTTTTTTAAAATTACTAAAAAACAAGCACAAAAAAACCGCTATAAAAGCGGTTAATTCTTCAAGTTGGTGCGCTCAGAGAGATTCGAACTCCCGACCCCTTAGTTCGTAGCCAAGTGCTCTATCCAGCTGAGCTATGAGCGCGTAACTTGTGTGCCTTTCAGCGATTCGTTCTATTTTACTTGGTGCGCTCAGAGAGATTCGAACTCCCGACCCCTTAGTTCGTAGCCAAGTGCTCTATCCAGCTGAGCTATGAGCGCATTAAGTAATGGCGGTGAGAGAGGGATTCGAACCCTCGATACCAGTAATAGGTATGCTTCCTTAGCAGGGAAGTGATTTCAGCCACTCATCCACCTCACCGGAACGAGCCGCCATAATACAAACTAAAACCACATTGATCAAGTCATCATACTGAAATTTTCTTGTTTTTTAGTTCAATGAATTACTTTTTAAACAATTTACTCATTATTTTCGTCTTTTTCGATCAAACGCTTGTTAAGATAGATATTATTTCTTCATCAAAATACTGTAGTGCATAACACATTATTGCAAACCTAAACGTGCAGTTCGGGTCTGCATGGCTTATGCTAAACTTATCTGCCAAGCGTGAAACCAAACGACATGACAAAAAACTGGGCTGACCCTGAAGCGAAAGCTGAAGCTGAACGTTATGACAATCCTATTCCAAGCCGTACTCTTATTTTAGATACATTGGAGCAGGTGCAAACACCACAATCTCATGCAGAGCTTGTCGATCATTTTAATATTCATGACCAAAAAAGTATCGAAGCGTTAAGTCATCGTTTAAGTGCTATGGTTCGTGATGGTCAAATCATGAAAGACGGTTTTAAATTTCAGTTGGTGGCAGATCAACCAACATATGAAGCAACTGTTTATATTAATACTAAAGGTTTAGGTACAGCACATATTGATGGTCAAACTGACCTTTTACTTCCTGAACGTGAATTACGTTTAGTATTTAATGGCGACCGAGTTAGAGTGCGCCAGACTTCAGTAGACCGTAAAGGTAAACCTTGGGGTTTTATTACAGAAGTTTTACAACATCGCGTCAAACAATTGATCGGTAAATTGTCAGTTCATGAGGGCGAATATTTTATTCAACCCAACAGTCCTAATCAGCACCAACCTATTCCTTTAGAAAAAGAACTCGTAAAACACGCTGAAGCAAATGTTGGCGATATGCTACGTGTTGCAATTGATAGCTATCCGACCCGCGAAGAGTTTTCAACGGCGCATATTATTCAGTCTATGGCCGATAAAGCTGATACAGAAATTATCATTCCACAAACCATTCTTGAATTTGGTTTGCCCTATGAGTTTCCAGATCAGGTATTAAAAGAAGCAGAAAGTTTTAAAGAGCCATCTGCTCAAGACCGTGAAGGCCGCATTGATTTAAGAGACTTGGCACTCGTTACAATTGATGGTGAAGATGCCCGCGATTTTGACGATGCAGTTTATGCAGAAAAACGTCCGGGTGGTGGTTATCGTGTTGTAGTGGCAATTGCCGACGTAAGTCATTATGTACGCTTAGACTCAGCACTCAATGAAGAAGCTGAGGAACGAGGTACTTCTGTATACTTCCCTCACTTTGTATTACCAATGCTGCCAGAGGCATTGTCGAATGGTCTGTGCTCTCTAAACCCTCATGTAGACCGCTTATGTATGGTCTGTGACCTTAAACTCTCTCGTACAGGCCGTGTAACTGGCTTTGAGTTTTATCCATCGGTCATGCACTCAAAGGCACGTTTGACCTATACCCAAGTAGCACAATATTTTGAAGGCGTAACAGATGCGATTCCAAAAGATCGCGATGTTCATAAATCCTTAAATACGCTTTTCCAGCTTTATCAAATTTTGAAAAACTTACGTGCCGACCGTCATGCAATGGAATTTGAAACCATTGAAACGTACATGACATTCGATGAACTAGGTGGGATTAAAGAAATTTTGCCACGTACACGTAATGAAGCTCATAAGCTCATTGAAGAATGTATGTTGCTTGCTAACGTAGCTGCAGCTGAATATGCGTTAGAAAATGATATTCCAATGTTGTATCGCGTACATGAGGCTCCTGAGTTTTCACGTATTCAGAAAGTAAAAGACTTTGTGAAGTTACTTGGTCTACCCTTCCCTGACCAGCCAACTCAAGCAGATTATCAACGAGTAATTGAGGCAACTAAAGATCGTATTGATGCACCAAGCATTCATGCCGTGCTATTACGCTCAATGATGCAAGCTTATTATGGCGCAAAAAATGCGGGGCACTATGGTTTGGCTTATGAAGCCTATACGCATTTCACTTCGCCAATCCGTCGTTACCCAGATCTATTGTTACACCGTGCCATTAAAGCTCATCTTAAACAAAAACCTTCTCCACTTTCTGGCGCTGCACTAGATGACGCTGGTGAACATTTCTCTAAAACTGAACGCCGTGCAGATGAAGCATCTCGTAGTGTAACGACTTGGTTGAAATGTCACTATATGCAACAGCATTTAGGCGAGGAATTCATTGGTATCGTAAGTGCCGTAACTGAATTTGGTTTGTTCGTGACACTAAAAGACTTATATGTCGATGGCATGATTCATATTAGCCAACTCGGTGATGACTTCTTTATTTATGACCAAGCGAGTCAAAATCTTGTAGGCCAAAATAGAGGTCAAGTTTTTGGTTTAGGTGATGAAGTTAAAATTCAGGTTGCTGGCGTAAATCTTGAAGAACGTAAAATTGACTTCCAGCTCATTCAGCAAGTAACCCATGCAGGACGAGTAGTTCGTAGCCGAGCTCCGCGCACAACCAAAACACCTTCACAGGCAACTGAAGAAGTTTTCAGCAAACCAACAAGTAGTGATGGCGAAAAGCCTGTTCACAAAAAGAAAGAAAAAGCCAAGCCTAGTTCTTATACTAAAAAACCTGGTAAAAAAACTTCTGCGAAAGCCGAAAGTAAACCAGAAAAAGTAAAGAAAAAGTCTAAGCCCAAAAAGAAAAAGGCGAATGCAAAATCAAAGGCTGAATAATTAAACAATAGATGTTGCCAATTTAGAAATAAGCTCCGATTTGGAGCTTATTTCTTTTTAAAAAGCTTATTTTGCAAATTAAACTTGATTTCCTACCTGACAGGACCTACATCTAATACCATGTTTAAAAAATAATGTGGCTAACAGCAATGACTTTTCAACAAGCGACCTTACCAACTCCGCGTTTTGATCAAATTGAATTAGAAAATTTAAAAGAAGACATCCAACAAGCGATTCAAGCAGGTCAAGAATTTTTAAATACACTTACAGTTGTACCTAGCGATACCGCTCAACAACTTGCCGTACTTGAACAAGTCGATACACTTGAAAATAATCTGAGTGAATCATGGGGTGTTTTATCGCATTTAAACGCGGTGATGAACAATGCTGAAACCAGAGAAGTCTATCAATCGTTATTACCAGCTTTGAGCGAATACTATACTCAGCTTGGTCAACACACGGCGCTCTATCAAACGTATCAACATATCCATGATGGTCAGGGCTATACGTCTCTTAGTCCAGCCCAACAAAGTGCTATTCGCCTTGCCTTACGTGATTTTAAACTTTCAGGTGTGGCTTTAGAGGGTGAAGAGAAAAAACGTTATGCAGAGATTTCTGCACGTTTGTCACAAATCTCTTCTGATTTTTCTAACCATGTACTTGATGCGACACAAGCTTACTTTAAACCACTTACAAAAGCTGAGCTAAAAGGTCTTCCAGAAAGTAATATTGAGCTATTAAAACAGTACGGTAAACAACGTGAACTCGATCAAGCTGTAGCGACTCTGGACTTCCCCGCTTATTTTGCCATTATGACCTATGCAGATGACCGTTCATTGCGTGAAGAGCTTTACAGAGCCTATGTCACTCGTGCTTCTGATCAGTCTGAGCAAGCTGAATTTGATAACAGTAAAATTATGGAAGAAATTTTGAGCCTTCGTCAAGAGATGGCGAAGCTACTCGGTTTCAATAACTATGCTGAATATTCTCTTGCAAGCAAGATGGCGCCAGATGTCAAAACAGTACATGAGTTTTTGGTTGATCTAGCCGAACATGCACGTGCCCCTGCTCTCCAAGAAGTTGCTGAACTTCGAGATATTGCCAAACAAGATGGGGTAGATGAACTTCAACCTTGGGATACCACTTATTATTCTGAAAAGCTTAAACAACAACAGTTCAACTTATCTCAAGAAGCGTTAAAACCTTACTTCCCTGCACCTAAAGTCATTCAAGGCTTATTCCAGATCGTGCAGCGCTTATATGGTATTAACATCATTGAGCGACAAGCACCTGTCTGGCATCCAGATGCACGTTATTTTGAGTTAGAAGACCAAGGCCAAGTAATTGGTGGATTCTTCTTTGACATCTATGCACGTACGGGCAAACGTGGTGGTGCATGGATGAATGGTTTCCGCTCACGCATGCAGACTCTTCACGGTCTGCAAAAACCAATTTGCTACATGGTATGTAACTTTACACCTCCAGTAGGTGATCAGCCTGCTTTACTGACTCATGATGAAGTCATCACCTTATTCCATGAGTTTGGACATGGTCTACATCACATGCTTACCGAAGTAGATAACATTTCGGTTGCAGGTACTCATGGTGTTGCTTGGGATGCGGTAGAACTTCCAAGTCAGTTCATGGAGTTCTGGTCTTGGGATAAAGAAAGTCTAGATGTATTAAGTGAGCACATTGAGAGTAAACAGACCTTACCACAAGAATTGCTCGATGCTTTATTAAATGCCCGCTTCTTCCAATCTGGCATGCAGACTTTACGTCAACTTGAATTTGCCTTGTTTGATTTAACAATTCACACCAAAACACCAGCACTGAACAGTGAGCAAATTCAGCAGACTTTAAATGAAATACGTAGCCAATATGCTGTCGTTCCTACTGTCGGATACAACCGTTTCCAACACAGTTTTAGTCATATTTTTGCAGGAGGCTATGCAGCAGGTTATTACTCTTACAAATGGGCAGAAGTGTTAGCTAGCGATGCATTTGACCGTTTTGAACATGAAGGTATTTTCAATACTCAAACGGGTAAAGAATTCCGTCAGGCGATTTTAGCTGTAGGCGGAAAAGACACTGCGCTTGAAGCATTTGTTAATTTCCGTGGCCGTGAACCTAAAATTGATGCATTGTTACGTCATCAAGGTTGGACGAATGACAGCAAAACCGCTTAAACTATGGGCCTAAATTGATCGTGTGGTTAGGGTGATAAAGATGAAAAAACGTTTCATTGCTGGGGCTAAATGTCCAAAATGTGAAGCAACAGATCGGATTGTCATGCTAACCACCGCTGAAGACGAATGGATTGAATGTATCGAATGCGGTTATAGCGAAAATCGTCCGACTCATATTGATGAGCCTGAAACACCTGCTGTACCTGATGAAATTGGAGTAATACAGTTCAAGCCTCGTCGTCCTGACTAAAGGTCTTAGAGATGCCACTACAAAGAAAACAAAACTCAAAACTATTGTGGATTTTAATTGGGGGCTTAAGCATTCTCGTAGTGCTTTTTTTCGCTGCACAATGGTTTTTCAAAAAAACCGAGTCATCCACACCAATGGTTGATCCTCATCCTGTTTCGACACCTGCGCCTGCTAAAACCACTGATCCATCATCAGGTTCTGAACCGATAGCAGAGGCTGCGAGTTCACAACAACTGGTGAATGAAGATGTGCTTAAACAGCCTGTACCAGCTCAAGAGTCTTTAGCAAAAGAGGAAGTGTCTAAACTCGATGACATCCATCGTCAGTTGCAAGATCAAGAAAGTTCATTAAAAGCTCAGCATGCAGATGCAGATCAATTAACGAAACTCAAAGAAGAACAAGTTAAATTGCTTGAAGCTCAGCTCAAACAGCAATAGTTTTTCAATGGGAACTTAAAAAGCTAAAGTTATTCATCTTTAGCTTTTTTATTCAGATTAAAATAATTCTAGTCATCTTTTTCTAAATTTACTGAATTCCACTACTAAAAAAGCCCTCCATTTAAGAGGGCCTTTTTGTATAACAGATACTTTAATTTAAGTTATTTATACCAATCGAATAACTTGAACACATACGGTACATAAGTAACCAATACCAATGATGAGAACAAGACAATAATTGGTAGTAACCAGCGCTCATAACGGTAGTAGAAGCTTGTATATTTCTCTTTCGCTTCAGCATCCGCCGCATTAACTTCATCATCTCCGACGGACAACCGCGTTAAGAGATGGTTCAAGGCTACTGGTGGCGTTACATAACCAAACTCGAATGCAACCAATACAATCATCCAGAAGTGAATTGGATGAATACCATTTTCGTATGCCACAGGCGCAATGGTTGCAGCAACTAAAATTACAGCACCAAATGGATCGGTACACATACCAATAATGGCAAGCAATAGTGCAATACATGCCAGTGATATATAAATACTGCCTAAATGAGTCGGTAACAATTCAACCACTTCAGAGCGTTCAATTAAACCACCTACACTTGCAGACAATGCCATCAAGATAATTAGTGCACCAATATGGCCTACAGTTTCTGAGGTGGCAAAACGAAGTGCTCCACCAAAACCAAGACGGTATTGAGAACTATGCGGATCATGTGACTGCAAGAATGGTGATTTTTGTTCATGTTCACGAACAATTGCTTCATGAATATTGATTGCAGGAGCTTCTTTTGTAGACACTAATTTGTCATACAAGATCATTGCGATCAGGACTAATGGCAAAATTACTGGTGCAGTAAATTCATTCATTCCTGTGTCTAGCGCATATTTATAGATCGCAAGAACAACAACAGTAATCAGAATGTATGGGATCACGGGTACAAAGGCACGTAACATACCCGGAATCGCTACTTTTGGTGAATTCACGCGGAATTTTTCTTCAGCCAATAGTAATGAGACACCCAAGAAAATAAATGCTGTTAGCCAAAATACATAAATACCATGGCCAAACAATTCATCGGACGTTACATGACGGCTATCAAGCATGGCAATTAAAACGACCAATAGACATGGACGTACAACTACCCCTAAAGAACCTGACATTGCAGACACAGCCAAAGCATATTGACGGCGAGCACCTGCATTCCAAACTTCTTTATAAATAATTGCACCGGCTGCAATAACGAAGATACCTGATGCACCTGTATAAGCCGTTGGTACAGCAGCAGCAATTAGAATTAACCATGTTAGGGTTTCTGGTGCCAAATTCCATGGACGAAGCACATTAAGGAATAAATCCATAACACGTGTTTGAGTTAGGAGCATACCTGCCCAAATAAACAAGGCAAGGTTTAGGAAAATACCTGAAAACTCAACCAATAAACCAAGGTAAATCCCTTGCCCCATTGGATAATCCATAAAGAATGTAAATACGATACCCGTAATCAAAGCCATGTAAGCATATAAAGGCACACTTAATAAGGCTAAACCAATATTACCGCCTTCACGCTTTGCTGGTGGTGAAACAAATAGTTGATAAAGACTAATTAAAGTCAGAACTACAAATAGAATCATCCATATCCAGTAAATAGTTACTGTTTCATAGGTAGGTATTACCCCAGAATTAATAACTGAACGATACTGGCTGATTACAGAGGTACTGAGTAAGGCATTACCAATCACCATAAAGATGGAATAGACTTTGTAATCTATTTTTGTTGCCGGATTACGTAAGCCAATATGATGAAATTTTAACGATGCCGTAATCGCAGAAATCAGAACCATAAAGATGAGTAAAATGGCACGATTCTCTGTACCAAATTTAAAAATACCAAAGAAACCTGTTTCGACAGCACGGTAAGTACGCACCCCTGGGTTAGCTTCGATATATTTAATTGTCTTGTCATATGCCTGATATTTCTCGTCACATTGTTGCTGCGCGGCGAGTAGCGATGCACGGACATCACTTTCCGATGCTGCACCAAAGAAACTCGAGAAATCATCAGATGCATTCGCTTTCATTTGTTCTTTTACTTGGGCATCGATATTTGGATGTCGATCACAAGTTGGCTTTTCAGGTTCGGCACGCAAAAATGAATATTGCATGCCTATAGCAGGGTCACCATAAAGACGTTCCCCGATACGTAATAATTGTCCGTGGATCATTTCCCCGGTACCAATTATTAAAGTCATTAATAACAGAGTGAGGATAACGAATGTTGAGATCCACTCGTTCCAGATATAACCCAGCAGACCTAATCCAGATCTTTTTTCTTGATATTCTTGCATAAATATTCCAATTTTGTTCTCTCAAAAACCTGAAAACAGGAGCTTGAGTCATGCAATTTTCTTGGTCAGGGGTTAATTCCATCCCCCTTCTACCAATCCCTTTATTCAACGATCAAATTTGCATCAAACTTTACGAATAAAGAATGACTAAAATCACTTTTTTAACAGTTTGTATTGTCAATTTTTCTTTTTTAATCTTTGAGTAAGCCAATAGAAGCCCCCAAAGATCGCACCACCAATCGCGCCATAGAGATGAGCTTCAGTTAAAACTGGGCTTCCTATTAACTGAGCCGTTCCTGTTTGCCCAAAGGTATTTTCCCATATCAGTTTTGCAATAATTAATCCTAAAACCAGAAAGGCAAAATTCCGTTCTTTACGATATTGCAAATAAACTAAAGCAACTGCTGTATAGAGCCCATGTAAAACACCAGACAGCCCTGCATACGCTTCGATATAAGGCAAATAGAAATAGAACACCAGACTAATGAACGGTGGCAAAAGGAAAAGCAAACTTAAAAGATGCCACGCTTTGGTATGCGGGAAGATAAAAGGCAAACAGGCGAATGCCATCATATTTAAAAGGAAATGAATCCACCCAACGTGTACCCAGTGCGCTGTCCACAAACGCCAGAATTCGCCAAGTAGGCTTTCACGCCAATAAATAAATGTATCAGGAAACACCTGTAGACAGGCAGACACAGAAATGCACACTGCGACCAAAAGCACTTTATGATTCAGTACATGATCCTTCATGGCACACTCCTTGAAATTAAACTTCTTGCTACCATTGTAAAACTTAACAACAGTCTCGCAAGAAGTTAACCTTTCAAATATTTTTACTGCGCTGCTGGTGGAGCAGATGAGTCTGCAGGAGCTTCAGATGCAGCCCCTCCATCAAACAATTCATCTAACTCTGCTGCACCTTCATTTTTATCATCCCAGAAATGTGACATACCATCATCTCCGGTACGCACACCAGTATGCTCTGTCCAATAACGGTCAGAAATACCGCGTACTATCAAACCAGCCATACTATCGATTAACTTAAAGTTCGGATTGACAGGCTTATCATCAGCTTGAGATGCGGCATATGATCTTAATGCATCACGGATTTTTGCATCATCACCACTTGCTTGGGCAGCTACCGCATACAAAGCATGAGACAGGCGAACACCCTTTTGTTCACCAATTTGAACTGACTGTTTTAAAGTTTGATATGGGTCAGGTTTCCCTTCATCAGCCCCAGGCAGTAAGGTCCAAATAACAGCACGTGTTGCGTTAGGTGCACCCCAGAATTTTTCATTATCTAGACAAACCATGCCGCGCTCTACAATAGCAGCGATATCTTTTGGAACATTGACTGCACCACCAGAGTTAATATCATTGGTTACAGCCTGAAGGCCACTAATCATTCCAAGTAAATATACAGTTTGATCAGTATCACTACGCATCGTTGGACAAGAATCACCTAAATGATATTTATATTTAGATTCCCAACGGTCAGCGAACAACTTATACCCAGTATATTGACGCTCAGCAGCAATGGCAGCCCAACGTTTCTGTGCAATACGAGCATCTTGAGCTTCGGTTACTTGACCTGCTTTTGATGCACGTAAATAACGTAATTCCTGTTCTAAGGCTTGGTTTTCCGCACATACACCTGATGCGGCATACATTAATACAGCAACACGAGTTGGATCTGCACCCATACCTTTGGTAGACATAATTGCAGGTGTTAATGCACTACCCGTATTACAAACCATTTCAGCATCTTGCATTGCTAAAATAGGTGGAACGACGTGCTTTTCCGTAAAACCTAAAGCAACATTTGCTCCGGTTTTCACGACATATGAACAACCTGATAAAACTGAAGCTGCAAGCAAACTTACCGCCAAACCTTGGCTTATTTTTTGGACTTTAGACATCTTCCTGTCCTCTATGTAATTTGTTTTTTCCTTTTCAGATGTACATTAGCAGATGCATATCTTGAATAAAAGAGTAATTACTCTAATTGTAGCGCTTATACTTTGACATACTTCACAGTAGATATAATTGACAGTTTTTTCAGAAAACAGAAATTTTAGGCAAAAAAAAGTAGCATTGCGACGGTTCAGCACATGCTACTTATTAACTGAGATAAGCTTTTAACGGCTTATATTATTTTTGTTCTATATAATCCTTAAGTAAAGTTCCTGCTCTTCCTACTACCACAGCCATAAGCACTGCAATTAACAGAAACATCCACATTGAAATCTCCATGAGAGACCTCCTTTACTACAATCGCACCCAGTTATAAACTGGACACTTGATGAAATTAATCGACTAACCAATTTAATAATTGACTGATCGACGACCTTGCATCCTCTGTCTCTTAACTTTGTTAAAATTAACTTTGTTAAGATGTTCCCTGAGTAAAGTTCCTGCTCTTCCGATCACCACTGCCAAAATGATGGCAATGACCAAGAACGACCATGTTGGCATCTCCATTTTGAGACCTCCGACACACTTTACGTTGGTGTTTGTACTTTAACCGATCAACTAGATACCCATAGGTGAAATTGTCAGACAATTGTATTTCCTTAGCTTTTTTCTAATTTTTAATTAGACAATCCTAAACTCAAGCAAAAAAATGAAGATTAAATTATTGTTTTTTATAGCTTTTAAATAAATATACAAATGTAGAATTGTCTAACAATTAATGAAGTTTCTGTAAGATTTTTAGCTTTTTCCAATGTTGTAAAGGAAGTTGATCAAACCAAATTATGGCTACTTTTATAGGTACCCCCTCAAGATAAATAACCATAAACAACTGATAATCAATTATTTTAGAAATTTCCACACGAGAAATTATCTTTTTCGAGGGATATGCAATTGACCACGATTTTTGGTCTAAATATGCAATTTGAGAAATTTGTGATTGTCTTAAAAAAAATAGAAAACTAATAGATAAAAGGATGAAAGCAATCAACCACCAAATGGGTGATAACAATTGATACAGCAAGATTACTAAACTCAAGCCAATAAAAAGCTGAAATATTATCGAGAAACGACTATATTTCAGCTCAAAATTCAATTCTTTTATCAAAACAGCTTAGCCATGAACGTACTGTTTTAATTTATAAATAAATTCACGTAACTCTGTACGTGGAGGTTCAGAAACTTCCATGAACCAATCTAGTAAATCAGGATCTTCTTGTTCAACTAACTCTGCAAATAAGGCCTTCTCTGCCGAATCCGCTTTTAGATAATAGTTTTTTACATAAGGGTCAAAATAGACGTCAATTTCTTTTAAGCCGCGGCGTGCTCGATAAATTACTTTACGTTCTTCCAAGGTCATTTCGTCAGACATTTATTTCCCCATCTGCGTTGATAGTGCGCTTAGTTTACCTGATCACATTCCAAAGATCGCTAAAAATATCAAATTGACCAAATTTATCATCTTGTATTCATAATTGAGCATTCATCACATTGTTACATAAGCAAGGCTTCCGTATGTTTAAGTTCATAACATCACACCTGAACCAAGGAAGAAACACAAATGCAATCTGGTGCTATCCGTCCCATTCCAAATATGTTACCGAGACAACTATTTAACGAAGAACATGAGGCATTCCGCGAAACAGTTCGTAAATTCTATGAAAAAGAAGTTGTTCCCAATATTGAAAAATATGAAAAACAGCAACATGTTGATCGAGACCTTTGGAATAAGGCCGGAGAATTAGGCCTATTGTGTACCACAATGCCAGAACAATACGGTGGGTCTGGAGTAGACCGCTTGTACAGTATGATCTTAATCGAAGAGCAAGCTTATGCTATGGATTCGAGTACGGGCTTTTCTTTGCATTCGGATATTGTTGCCAATTATGTGAACAACTTTGGTAATGAAGAACAAAAACAAAAGTGGCTACCGAAGATGGCAACAGGAGAAGTGGTCACAGCTATTGCCATGACTGAGCCAGGCACTGGTTCTGATTTACAAGCAGTAAGAACTACAGCCGTTCTTGATGGTGATGATTACGTCATTAATGGTTCCAAGATTTTCATCACTAATGGCTACTTATGTGACATGGTCGTAGTGGTTTGTAAAACTAGTAATAACGACAAAGGTTCAGCAAACTTATCACTCATTATTGTTGAAGCAGACCGAGCTGGTTTTAGCAAAGGTAAGCCTCTGAATAAAATTGGAATGAAAGGTCAAGATACGTGCGAATTGTTTTTCGATAATGTTCGTGTTCCCAAAGAAAATCTTTTAGGTATGGAAGGCATGGGCTTTATTATGCTCATGAAAGAGTTAGCTTGGGAACGAATGCTAGTTGCTATTATTTGTCAGGCAGGAGCTGAAGCGGCATTTGCGCATACTGTCCAATATACAAAAGACCGTAAAGCATTTGGCAAACCTGTTAGTGCATTTCAAAATACGCGTTTTAAACTTGCTGAACTTAGAACAGAAATAGATTTCTGCCGTACCTATCTAGATCGTTGTATGGAATTACAACTTGAAGAAAAATTGAGTGTGGAAGCTGCCGCAGCTGCTAAATATAAAATTTCAGACATGTTCTCAAAAGTTGTAGATGATTGTCTTCAATTGCATGGTGGCTATGGTTACATGCTTGAATATCCAATTGCACGTGCATACATTGATCATCGAGCAAATCGAATTTATGCAGGTACCAATGAAATTATGAAAGAATTAATCTCCAGAGCACTTTAATAGCGTCATCATAAAAGGGGCATTACGCCCCTTTTATTTATCTAATATCTATTAAGATACTAATTTTGGCTTACGCTCATTAGTTTCTGAACGTTTATGAAAATGTAGAACACCATCTTCAAATTTTGAATTTTTCAGCGACTTTCTATCTTCTAAATAGTTATTAGTCACTTGCCATGGAGCATGCTTACCCTGTTTTGGAAGTTCATGTGCCGCACGGCTAATATAACCTGAAGACAATTTACCCATTACAGTATCTTCTTCCATTTCAGTTTTATCACCAGATGGGATCACTTCATCATAGTGATTTTTATCCATATAATTTAACAAGCGACAAATATATTCCGCAGCGATATCAACTTTAAGGGTCCACGATGCATTTACATAACCAATAATCATAGCCATGTTTGGTACATCACTTAACATCACACCGTTATAAAGCATATGCTCAGATGAATTAATTGCTTTCCCATCAATAGTCGCCTGAACACCACCCATAATCTGAACTTGTAAGCCTGTTGCAGAAACAATAATATCAGCATCAAGGTGTTTACCGGATTTAAGTAAAATACCGTTTTCGGTAAATTTCTCAATCTGATCAGTTTCTACGCTTGCTTTACCTTCACGCAAAATTTTAAACAAATCGCCATCAGGTACCACACACAAACGTTGATCCCAAGGGTTATATGAAGGTGTAAAATGCTTCATATCTACCTTACCCTTCAACTGCACTTCAATTGCTTTTAAGAGTAAACGACGAACAGTCTTTGGATGTTTCTGCGATAATGCATAAATAGCGCGCTGCATACCAATATTACGTGCGCGGGTAAATTTATAAGCTGTTTCTTCAGACATAAATTTACGCGTTTTTTCATAAACGAAGTCGATAGACGGTACACTAGCAATATACGTTGGTGAACGCTGCAACATAGTGACATGACCAGCGCCACCTTTAGCCATTGCCGGTACTAAAGTAATTGCAGTTGCGCCACTACCAATAATAACGACTTTTTTACCTGTGTAATCTAAATTCTCAGGCCAATGCTGTGGGTGAATAAGCTGCCCTTTAAAAGCTTCTTGATTTGGGAAAGAAGGAGCATATCCCTGATCATAATTATAATAACCAGTACAACCTACAACAAAATTAGCAATCCAAGTCTGTTGTTTTTTCTTACCATCTTCAATTACAACCTGCCATTTCTTTAATTCAGAATCATAATTAGCAGAAAGCACACGATGACCAAAGTGAATTTTTTCTTTTAATTTATATTCATCAATGACTTCGCCTAAATACCCTTTAATAGAAGCACCATCAGCTAATACATTCGCTTTACACCATGGTTTAAAATTAAAACCAAATGTGGACATATCTGAGTCTGAGCGAATGCCTGGATAACGGAAAAGATCCCATGTTCCGCCAAAAGATTCACGACGCTCTAAAATTTCAAATTGGCGTTGTGGAGAATTTTTTGATAAATGGGCAGCAATTCCAATTCCTGAGATACCTGCGCCAATGATTAAAATATCAACTTGCTTTTCCATTTTATTTTTATACCCATTGTTGAGAATATAAGTTTATTAAAGCACAATTTTGACAATACACAATGTCAAGTTTAACCGTTTATCCGTTTTTTTATGTCACTTGGGGACATTTTTATAATTTTATCAATTAACAGAAATAAAAAAGACCGGTATAAAACCGGTCTTTTTTGAATAAAATCAATTATTCAGCTGAAGTGTTCACTTCACGATCTACAAGCTCAACGTAAGCCATCGGCGCTGCATCACCAGCACGGAAGCCCGCTTTAAGAACACGTAGATAACCGCCGTTACGTTCTTTGTAACGAGGGCCGAGTACGGTAAATAATTTACCTACAGTTGCAGCATTACGAGTACGAGCAAATGCTAAACGACGATTTGCTACAGTATCGTTTTTTGCTAGAGTGATTAAAGGCTCAGCAACACGACGTAATTCTTTAGCTTTAGGCACAGTTGTTTTGATCAACTCGTGTTCAAATAAAGAATTAGCCAAGTTTTGGAACATCGCTTTACGATGGCTGCTTGTACGGCCTAATTTCACACCACTATTACGATGACGCATGGTGATAGTCCTACTTAATTAACGGCTACGATAGGCAAAACGGTCGTCCATACGAAGACTAGCTGGTGGCCAGTTTTCAAGACGCATACCGAGTTGTAAGCCTTTCGATGCCAAAACATCTTTGATCTCTGTTAACGATTTTTTACCAAGGTTAGGAGTTTTTAACAACTCAACTTCAGTACGTTGAACAAGATCACCAATGTAGTAAATATTTTCTGCTTTCAAACAGTTAGCAGAACGAACAGTAAGCTCTAGATCATCTACTGGGCGAAGCAAGATTGGGTCAACTTCTTCACGAGGCTCTTGAGCAACTGGAGTTTGGTCTTTCTGAAGATCAACAAAAATTGCAATTTGTTGTTGCAAGATTGTTGCCGCTTTGCGGATTGCTTCTTCAGGATCAACCGTTCCATTTGTCTCGAGGTCGATTACCAGTTTATCTAAATCGGTACGTTGTTCTACACGCGCATTTTCAACGGTGTAAGAAACACGCTTAATCGGGCTATAAGAAGCATCTAATTGCAAACGACCAACAGGACGTGTTTCACCTTCAGGGAAACGAGAATCAGATGTTTCATAACCACGACCTTGAGCAACCTTCAAGCGCATTTTTAATGAGCCTGAAGCACTCAAAGTACCTATTAAATGTTCTGGATTAACCACTTCAACATTATGAGGTAAACGAAGATCAGCAGCAGTAATTTCGCCAGGACCTTGTTTCTCTAATGTTAAATATGCTTCATTTTGATCGAACAGCTTAATAGACAATCCTTTTAGGTTCAGCAAGAGCTCGACGATGTCCTGCTGCAAGCCTTCTAAAGTACTGTACTCGTGCTCGACACCTTCTATCTCAACTTCAACCACAGCAGCGCCAGGTAAAGAAGACAATAGAATGCGACGTAAAGCATTCCCTAGAGTGTGGCCAAAACCACGCTCTAAAGGTTCTAGAATCACTTTTGCCGAGGTCCCGCTAACCGCTTCGACCTTGATCGCTTGCGGAGTTAGAAACTCGTTTGCAGTACGCGTCATTATTGCTACCTCAAGGATTATTTAGAATACAATTCTACAATCAAGCTTTCATTGATTTCAGCAGGTAAATCAGCACGATCTGGTGCAGCTTTAAACGTACCTTCAAGCTTAGAATGATCAACATCCATCCAAGCTGGAATACCACGTTGTGCAGCTAACTCAATCGCGTTTTTAATACGCAATTGTTGTTTAGCACCTTCGTGAACCGCAATTACATCACCAGCTTTAACTTGAATAGATGCGATGTTTACACGACGACCATTCAAAGTAATGCTACGGTGACTTACTAACTGACGAGCTTCTGCACGTGTAGAACCAAAACCCATGCGATAAACAACGTTATCAAGACGGCTTTCAAGCAATTTCAACAAGTTCTCACCTGTTGCGCCTTTAACACGAGCTGCTTCTTTATAGTAGTTACTAAATTGACGTTCTAACACACCGTAAATACGACGGACTTTTTGTTTTTCACGTAATTGTAGTGAATACTCAGATTGCTTACCACCGCGTGCCTGACCATGTTGACCAGGTGCTTTGTTAGCTTTTTTAGTTTTGACGTCAAATGGTTTAACGCCAGATTTAAGTTGCAGGTCTGTCCCTTCGCGGCGAGAGAGTTTGCATTTTGGACCAATATAACGAGCCATGAATGTTTCTCCTTACACGCGACGTTTTTTAGGTGGACGGCAACCGTTGTGAGGAATTGGCGTCACATCGGTAATGCTGTTAATTTTATAACCCACTGCGCCTAATGCACGAACCGCAGACTCACGACCTGGACCAGGACCTTTTACAAGGACATCCAGATTTTTCAAACCGTAATCTAAAGCTGCTTTACCAGCAACTTCAGCAGCTACCTGAGCAGCAAACGGAGTTGATTTACGTGAACCACGGAAGCCTTGTCCACCAGAGGTGGCCCAAGCCAATGCATTACCTTGACGATCAGTAATCGTAACAATGGTGTTATTAAAAGACGCGTGAATGTGTGCAACACCTTCAGAGACGGTACGAGTGACCTTCTTGCGTGTGCGAGTATCTTTAGCCATCTTTTAGCTTCCAGAAATCTTACTTTTTAATCGGTTTGCGCGGACCTTTACGGGTACGTGCGTTAGTTTTGGTGCGTTGACCACGGACAGGCAAGCTGCGACGATGGCGAAGGCCGCGATAGCAACCCAAATCCATTAAACGTTTAATGTTCATGGAAATTTCGCGACGTAAGTCACCTTCGGTAGGAACCTTAGCAACTTCTGCACGAATCGCATCGAGCTGAGCATCGTCCAACTCACGGATCTTAGTAGTTTCAGTAATACCAACTGTAGCTAAGATATTCTTAGCAGTATGGCGACCGACACCAAAGATGTAAGTGAGGGAGATAACAGCATGCTTGTTATCCGGAATGTTTACACCGGCAATACGAGCCATTCACTTTCTCCAAAAAGGCAGTAGAGATAATCAACCGCCCCACAAAATCTTGAGGGGCGGATATTAACCCAATTCGCCTACTGAAATCAACAGGTCTTGATTAGATTAACCTTGACGCTGCTTATGACGAGGTTCTGCGCTACAAATTACGCGAATAACCCCATTACGACGGATAACTTTACAGCTACCACAAATTTTCTTTACAGAAGCTTGTACTTTCATGATGAAACCTCTAAGTGCGCTTATCCCTTAGGATGAGCAGTCGTTTTTCTCATTAATGTTTGATTATCATATTGATGAGATGTTAAGTGCGCTTGTAGCTGAGCCATAAAGTCCATAACAACGACAACTACGATTAGTAATGATGTACCACCCAAAGAGAATGGGATCCCAAAAGAACTTTGTAGAATCATTGGCATTAAACAAATGACCGTAATATAAATCGCACCAATAAACGTCAAACGATTAAGAATATGATCTAAGTAACGAGCAGTTTGCTCACCTGGGCGAATACCAGGCACATAAGCTCCGCTGCGTTTTAGATTTTCTGATACTTCCTTAGGGCTAAATACTAAAGCCGTATAAAAGTAACAGAAAAAGATAATTAACGCACCAAAGAGCACCAAATACAAAGGCTGTCCAGGCGACAATACTAAAGCTAAATCTTGTAAGCTACGCTTAATTAATCCAGCATTTGCATCTGCACTTCCTACCCATTGACCAAGACTCGCTGGGAACAATAGTAAAGAACTTGCAAAAATCGCAGGAATCACACCAGCCATATTAATTTTCAATGGCAAATGTGTCTGCTGTGCCGTAAATATACGACGACCTTGCTGCTTTTGTGCATAGTTTACTGGAATACGACGTTGTGCTTTTTCAATAAACACAATGGCAGCCAACACACCTAAAGACAAAAGACCAAAGATCACAAGACCAATTAAGCTTGTCTGACCATTATCTACTGATGAAACTGATTGCATAATTAAGTTAGGCAAACCAGAAACAATACCAGCAAAAATAATCATTGAGATACCGTTACCAATACCTCTTTCAGTGATTTGTTCACCTAGCCACATTAAGAACATAGTTCCAGCGACAAGTGACGTAACCGCTGGTATATAAAACTCAAGACCAACTGACAGAGTAATACCCTGACCAATCAAACCTGCGCACATACCAACTGCCTGAACCACTGCAAGCAATAATGTACCCTGACGCGTATATTGATTAATTTTACGCTTACCTTGCTCACCTTCCTTTTTCAAGGCTTCTAGTGAAGGAATTACCGTAGACATTAACTGCACAATAATTGATGCAGAAATGTAAGGCATAATCCCTAAAGCAAGAATAGACATTCGCTCTAAAGCACCGCCAGAAAACATATTGAATAGCCCAAGAATAGTTCCTTGGTTCGCTTGAAATAAATTTTCTAACGCAGCATTATTAATGCCTGGTACTGGAATATGCGCTCCTAGTCGAAAGACCAGCAATGCACCGATTAGAAAACTCATCCGGCGAATAATTTCACGATATTTCACGTGAAATGGCTGACCTTTCATCATGTTGACATGACCTGAAGAACTAGGAGACATAGACACTCGAGATTACTCCTCGACTTTGCCGCCAGCTGCTTCAATCGCAGCTTTAGCGCCTTTAGTCAATGCAACACCTTGAACAGTGAATGCACGAGTGATTTCACCAGAAAGTACGATACGAGCACGAATTTGGTCACGACGAACAACATTCGCAGCTTTCAAAGTTTCTAGGCTAACGATGTCGCCTTCAACTTTGTTTAACTCAGATAAACGTACTTCAGCAGTTTTTAAAGCGATTTGGCTAGTGAAACCGAATTTAGGTAAACGACGATAAATCGCTGTTTGACCACCTTCAAAGCCTGGACGAACGCCACCACTTTTACGTGATTTTTGACCTTTGACACCACGGCCACCGGTCTTGCCAACGCCAGAACCGATACCACGGCCTAAACGACGGTTTTCACGTTTTGCACCTTCTGCAGGCGCAAGCTCATTTAAACGCAGAGTCATGGCTTATTCCTCTACACTAACCATATAGTAGACTTTGTTGACCATACCGCGGTTAGAAGGCGTATCTTGCACTTCTACAGTATGACCAATACGACGCAGACCTAAACCTTGTAAGCAAAGCTTGTGATTTTTCAAGCGATGTGAAGAAGATTTAGTCTGGGTAACTTTAATCGTTTTCATGATTGATTACCCTTGAATTTCTGCTACTGATTTACCACGTTTCGCAGCGACTTTCTCAGGAGAAGTCATATCACGCAAACCTTTGAAAGTTGCGTTTACTACGTTAGCAGCATTAGTAGAACCATAACATTTAGCAAGTACGTTATGCACGCCTGCAGCTTCTAGAACGGCACGCATTGCGCCACCAGCGATTACGCCAGTACCTTCAGAAGCAGGTTGCATGTATACACGGCTTGCACCATGACGAGCATTCACAGGGTGTTGTAAGGTAGTACCTGCAAGGTCTACAGTAATCATGTTGCGACGCGCAGCTTCAAGTGCTTTAGAAATAGCAGCTGGAACTTCACGCGCTTTACCACGACCAAAACCAACACGACCATTACCATCACCCACAACAGTTAATGCTGTGAAAGAGAAGATACGACCGCCCTTAACAACTTTGGCTACACGATCAACGGCAACCAGCTTTTCAACAAGACCTTCGTTTTGTTCAACTTTAGCCATGATTAGAACTCCAAGCCGTTTTCACGAGCAGCATCAGCCAAGGCTTTGATACGACCATGATATTTAAAACCAGAACGGTCAAATGCAACTTTAGTTACACCAGCTGCTTTCGCGCGTTCTGCGATTAAAGCACCTACTTTAGTAGCCGCATCTACATTACCTGTAGTACCGCTACGTAAAGATGCATCCAAAGTTGAAGCTTGTGCTAAAACTTTGCCACCATCTGCTGAAATAACTTGAGCATAGATGTGACGCGGAGTGCGGTTTACACACAAACGAGTCGCACCCAATGCACGGATGTGCAAGCGTGTGCTTTTCGCACGACGCAAACGGGTTTGTTTCTTTTCGTTCATAAGAACCTCGCGCCTTATTTCTTCTTAGCTTCTTTACGAAGAATGACTTCATCCGAATAACGAACACCTTTACCTTTATATGGTTCAGGAGAACGATACGCACGGATTTCTGCCGCTACTTGACCTAACAACTGCTTGTTTGCTGATTTCAAAATGATTTCAGTTGCAGTTGGAGTTTCCGCTGTTACACTTTCAGGTAAAGCGTAGTCAATTGGGTGTGAAAAACCAAGGTTAAGGTTTACAACAGTACCCTTAACCGCAGCTTTATAACCAACACCAACTAGCTGCAACTTACGTTCGAAGCCTTCACTAACCCCTTTCACAAGGTTATTCAATACAGCGCGAGCAGTACCAGCTTGCATCCAAGCATCTTTCGATTCTTTAACTGGAGCAAGTTGAAGTTTACCTTCTTCCTGTTTTAGCTCGACCAGCGCATGCAGGTTGAAAGACAACGTACCTTTGCTGCCTTTCACTTCGACCTGCCGGCCGTTCTGAGTAACTGTTACACCATTTGGTACAGTTACTGGGGCTTTAGCCACACGAGACATGAGGAATCACCTATTAAGAAACAAAAGCAATAACTTCACCACCAACGCCCGCAGCACGTGCAGCGCGATCAGTCATGATGCCTTTGCTTGTAGAAACAATTGCAATACCTAAACCTTGCTTAACGCTTGGAAGTTTATCTTTACCGCGGTATTGGCGAAGACCTGGACGGCTTACGCGCTTAACCACTTCGATAACTGGTTTGCCTTCGAAATATTTTAAAGTAATTGTCAAAGTAGATTTTGTCTCTTCTTGAGCAACTTCTACATTTGAAACATAACCTTCTTGTTGAAGAACGTTTGCAATTGCAACTTTCAACTTAGAAGAAGGCATAGAAACAGTTTGTTTCTTAGCCATTTGTGCGTTACGAACACGTGTTAGCATGTCGGCAACGGTATCTTGCATACTCATTTAGTCGCTCCTTACCAGCTTGCCTTAACAACGCCTGGTACATCACCCTGCATTACTGTGTCACGTAATTTGTTACGGCTTAAACCGAACTTACGGAAGTAACCATGAGGACGACCAGTTAAACCACAACGGTTACGAAGACGTACCGGAGATGCATTACGTGGCAATGCTTGTAACTTTAACGTCGCTTCGAAACGCTCTTCTTCAGTTGCGTTTACATTTGCAATTGTAGCTTTTAATTCAGCACGTTTTGCAGCGTATTTAGCAACTGTTTTTTCGCGTTTCAATTCGCGATTAATCATACCTTTCTTAGCCATATCGACCTCTTATTTGAACGGGAAGCCGAATGCACGCATAAGCGCACGGCCTTCGTCATCGGTGCGAGCAGTCGTAGTAATAGTAATATCCATACCACGAATACGATCAATCTTATCGAAATCGATTTCAGGGAAAACGATTTGCTCTTTCAAACCCATTGAATAGTTACCACGACCATCAAATGATTTCGAAGAGAAACCACGGAAGTCACGGATACGAGGGATTGCGATTGAGATCAAACGATCCAAGAATTCGTACATTTGGTCGCCACGTAAAGTAACTTTACAACCAATCGGCCACCCATCACGGATTTTAAAACCTGCGATAGATTTACGAGCAAGTGTAATTACTGGTTTTTGACCAGCAATTAATTGCATGTCGACTACAGCACCATCTAATAATTTCTTATCAGTTGCAGCTGCGCCTACACCCATGTTTAGGGTGATTTTTGTGATGCGTGGAATTTCCATCACGTTCTTAACGCTAAGTTCTTCTTTTAACTTGGCTTTAAGTTCATCATTGTAACGTGCTTTAAGTCTGGCCATCGCCTTTTCAACCTATTACTTCGCTACCGCCACTGATTCACCATTTGATTTATAAACGCGAGTTTTCACGCCATCAATCACTTGGTAACCAACACGGTCAGCCTTCTGGGTTGTAGCATTTAAAATTGCCACGTTTGAAATATGAAGCGAAGCTTCTTGAGTAACAATACCGCCTTCAGCGCCAGTTACACGATTCGGCTTTTGATGCTTCTTCACTAAGTTAAGGCCTTCAACCTTAACGCGGTCTTCAGAAACAGACAATACAGTACCCTGTTTGCCTTTTTCTTTACCTGCGATCACAATAACTTGATCGCCTTTTTTAATCTTAGCCATGATTGCCTCTTATAGAACTTCAGGAGCCAATGAAATGATTTTCATGAACTGTTCAGTACGAAGTTCACGAGTCACTGGTCCGAAGATACGAGTAGCAATCGGAGCTTTGTTGTTGTTCAGGATAACTGCAGCATTATCATCAAAACGGATCACAGAACCATCTGGACGACGAATGCCGAATTTAGTACGAACTACAACCGCATTCATCACGTCACCTTTTTTAACACGTGCGCGTGGGATTGCTTCTTTTACAGTAACTTTAATAATGTCGCCAACAGAAGCATAACGACGATGTGAACCACCAAGTACTTTAATACATTGTACGCGGCGAGCACCACTGTTGTCTGCTACGTCGAGCATAGTTTCGGTTTGAATCATTGCCCTACTCCAAAACCGAGCATCACCGGTCACAATTTCGAAAGGCTCAAAGAGTACTCGAAATTGACCGATGATGCAACAAGAACGTCGAATTACTCAGCAGCTGCTTCAACTACTTCCACTAAAGTCCAAGCTTTAGTTTTAGAAATTGGGCGGCTTTCTTTAATGGTCACAACATCACCAATTTTAGCGACGTTATTCTCATCATGAGCGTGTAACTTAGTTGAACGGCGAATTGACTTGCCATACAACGGGTGTTGAACGCGGCGTTCAATAAGAACAACAATAGATTTATCCATTTTGTCACTTACGACTTTGCCGGTTAACGTGCGGACTGTTTTTTCACTCATTGTCCGTTCCCCTGTTTTTCGGTAAGGAGTGTCTTAATACGAGCAATTGTCTTACGAGCAACTTGCACTTCGTGCGATTTACCCAACTGACCAGTTGCTTTCGCCATACGAAGACGGAATTGGTTAAGCTGTTGCTCATCAAGCAAAGCTTTCAACTCTTCTACCGACTTTTCACGTAAATCTTTAGTTTTCATTACATTACCGTCCGAGTCACGATAGTGGTTTTAAACGGAAGTTTAGCAGCAGCTAAAGCAAATGCTTCACGCGCTAATTCTTCGTTCACACCTTCAATTTCGTACAGGATCTTGCCTGGTTGGATCTGGCAAACCCAGTATTCCACGCTACCCTTACCTTTACCCATACGCACTTCAAGAGGCTTTTGAGTAATTGGCTTATCCGGGAATACGCGAATAAAGATTTTACCACCACGCTTAATACGGCGGCTAATAGTACGACGTGCAGCTTCAATCTGACGCGCAGTCATACGACCACGTTCAGTTGCTTTAATTGCAATCGAACCAAATGATACTGTACTACCACGATGCGCTAGACCAGTATTACGGCCTTTGTGCACCTTACGGAATTTGGTACGTTTAGGTTGCAACATGGATTATTCTCCCTTGTCAGCAGCACGGTCACCGCGACGACCACGACGCTCTTGACCTTCACCACGACCACGACCACGTTTAGCTGGACGATCTTCAGCAGGAGCAGGGTTCATGACTTGTTTCATGCCACCTAAAATCTCGCCACGGAAAATCCAAACTTTAACACCAATCGTACCGTAAGTTGTTTCTGCACGCACAGTTGCATAGTCAATGTCTGCACGCAATGTATGCAAAGGTACACGACCTTCACGATACCATTCAGTACGAGCAATCTCTGCACCACCTAAACGGCCAGACACTTCAACTTTGATACCTTTAGCACCAGCACGCATAGTGTTTTGAACCGCACGCTTCATAGCACGACGGAACATTACACGCTTTTCTAATTGAGAAGCAATTGCTTCAGCAACTAAACGCGCATCTAAGTCTGGGCGATCAATTTCGTTGATACTTACTTGCGCAGGAACACCCATAATGCTAGTAAGTTCGCGCTGTAATTTCTCAATATCTTCGCCTTTTTTACCGATTACGATACCAGGACGAGCTGTGCTAATTGTTACTTTAGCAGCGCCTGATGGACGTTCGATAAGAATGTTGCTGATCATCGCATTCTTAAGTTTTTTATTTAAAAACTCACGAACTTGAAGATCTTTAAGCAAGTATTCAGCGTATTGTTTCGGACTCGCATACCAGTTAGCGTTATGACGTTTCACAACACCTAGGCGGATACCGATTGGATGAACCTTCTGACCCATATCAAACCCCTACCTTAACGGTGATGTGACAAGTACGCTTAGTAATACGATCTGCACGGCCTTTAGCTCGTGGCATAATACGTTTAAGGCTAACGCCTTCATCAACGTAAATCGTAGAAACTTTAAGATCATCAACATCTAAACTGTTATTGTGTTCAGCGTTTGCAATCGCAGATTCCAATGCTTTTTTTACTAAAACAGCAGCTTTTTTATTGCTGAAGTTCAAAATATTTAAAGCATGCGCAACAGATTTGCCGCGAATAAGATCTGCAACCAAACGTGCCTTTTGTGCCGAGATAGCGGCACCGCGTAATTTAGCAGTTACTTCCATCATGACACCTATTAACGTTTAGACTTCTTGTCAACACCGTGACCACGATAGGTACGAGTTGGCGCGAATTCACCGAGTTTATGACCAACCATATGCTCAGTAACAATTACTGGAACGTGATTACGACCATTATGAACAGAAATTGTTAAACCAACAAAATCTGGAAGGATCATCGAACGACGAGACCAAGTTTTAATCGGCTTGCGAGAGTTACTAGCAACAGCCGCTTCAACCTTAGCGAACAAGTGCGCATCGACGAATGGGCCTTTTTTCAGAGAACGAGGCATTAGTCAGATTCCTTTACTTGACGCGACGGTCGCGAATAATCATCTTAGTCGTACGCTTATTGGTACGTGTCTTGTACCCTTTAGCTTTTTGACCCCATGGGCTTACAGGTTGAATACCTTTATTACGCCCTTCACCACCACCGTGCGGGTGATCAACTGGGTTCATCGCCATACCACGTACGGTAGGACGAACACCACGCCAGCGCGCAGCACCAGCTTTACCCAATGAACGAAGGTTGTTTTCTTGGTTAGAAACTTCACCAATTACAGCGCGGCATTCAACATGAATTTTACGCATTTCGCCTGAACGAAGACGAACAATTGCGTAAGAACCATCACGACCCAACAACTGAACAGAAGCACCAGCAGAACGCGCTAATTGCGCACCCTTACCAATTTTAAGTTCAACGTTATGAAGTGTAGAACCGATTGGCATGTTACGAAGTGGCAAGCAGTTACCTGGACGAATTGGAGCATCGTTACCAGATTGTACTTTATCGCCAGCACGTAAGCCTTTAGGTGCAATGATATAACGACGCTCACCATCAGCATATTTCAACAAAGCAATATGTGCTGTACGGTTAGGATCGTATTCAATGCGCTCTACAACAGCTGGGATGCTGTCTTTATTACGCTTAAAGTCAACGATACGATAGTGTTGCTTATGACCACCACCAACGTGACGAGTTGTAATGTGACCGTTATTATTACGACCACCAGTACGTTTTTTTGCTTCAACCAACGGTGAGTAAGGCGCGCCTTTGTGAAGGTGATCATGAACCACTTTCTCTACAAAGCGACGTCCTGGAGACGTTGGCTTACATTTTTGAATCGGCATAATTTTCGTCCTTATTCCGCTGCGCTTTCAGCGGTATCGCCCAAGTCAGCCATTTCAACATCTTGGCCGGCTTTCAGGGTGACGTATGCTTTTTTAACATCAGAACGACGTCCCAATGTTTTACCAAAGCGCTTAGTTTTACCTTTAGTAATAGTAGTGTTAACTTTAACAACTTCTACGCCAAAAAGTTTTTCAACTGCTTTTTTAACTTCAAGTTTAGTAGCATTAATATCTACTTTAAATACTTGAACGCCAACAGTATCACCTAAAACTTGTGCCTTTTCTGAGAAGACTGGTCCTTTAAGGACTTGATAGATACGTTCGTTGTTCATCCGAGTTCTACCTCAATTTTCTTAGCAGCAGCTACAGACATAACAACTTTATCAAACGCGATCAAGCTTACAGGATCGATTGCAGTTGCATCCACCACATCTACATGCGGAAGGTTGCGTGCTGCAAGATATAAGTTCTCATCTACAGCTTCAGTAACGATCAATGCACGAGCGGCATTTAAATCGCCAAGCTTAGCAAGCAATTCTTTAGTTTTTGGAGCTGCAATAGCAAACTCTTCAACTAATACAAGACGATCTTGGCGAACAAGTTCAGCTAAGATACATTGCATTGCACCGCGGTACATTTTGCGGTTTACTTTCTGAGACCAATCTTGTGGACGAGCAGCAAAAGTTTTACCACCACCAACCCAGATAGGGCTACGAGTAGAACCCGCACGAGCACGACCAGTACCTTTTTGACGGAATGGTTTTTTACCACCGCCAGAAACGTCTGCACGTGACTTCTGAGCACGAGTACCTTGACGACCACCTGCTAAATAAGCAGTAACAACTTGGTGTACAAGAGCTTCGTTAAATTCACGTCCGAAAGCAACTTCAGACAATTCAACAGCAGAGCCGGAAACAGTTTTCAAATTCACGGTATTTCCCCTCAGGCCTTGATGGTAGGACGTACAATCACGTCACCGCCAGTTGAACCAGGAATTGCACCTTTAACAACTAAAACAGAACGTTCAGCGTCAATAGATACGATTTCAAGACCTTGTACTGTTACGCGTTCATCACCTAAGTGACCAGCCATTTTTTTGCCTTTGAACACGCGACCAGGAGTTTGGTTTTGACCTGTAGAACCTAATACACGGTGAGAAACTGAGTTACCGTGAGTAGCGTCTTGGGTACGGAAGTTCCAACGCTTAACACCACCTTGGAAACCTTTACCTTTTGATTGACCAGTTACGTCAACAACTTGACCAACTGTGAACAAATCAACACCAATAGTACCGCCAACTTCACGACCTTCAAGCTCAGCTTCAGTAACACGGAACTCTTTAACCAAACGACCAGCAGCAACACCAGCTTTCGCAAAGTGACCTTTCTGAGCGTTAGTTACGCGAGATTCGCGACGTTCACCAGTAGTTACTTGAACAGCTTGATAACCATCAGTTTCAAGTGTTTTGATTTGCGTAATGCGGTTTGGATCGACTTCGATGACTGTAACAGGTACAGAAACACCTGCATCTGTAAAGATGCGAGTCATACCACATTTGCGACCGACTAAACCAATAGCCATGTGCATAAACCTCTAAAAAAGCGGCCTAATTAACTTAAAAGTTAATCAACCGAAAGCCTTAACCCAAAGCGATCTGAACATCAACACCAGCCGCAAGATCTAATTTCATCAATGCATCAACAGTTTTATCTGTAGGTTGAACGATATCGATCAAACGTTTGTAGGTGCGGATTTCGTACTGGTCACGCGCATCTTTGTTAACGTGCGGTGAAGTAAGAACGTTGAAGCGTTCGATGCGAGTAGGCATCGGAATTGGACCACAAACTTGTGCGCCAGTACGCTTAGCGGTTTCTACGATCTCTTGAGCAGATTGATCAATCAGACGATGATCAAAAGACTTCAAACGGATACGAATTCTCTGGTTAGACATACCAGTAAACTCCAAGCCAAACATATAAAGAATCACCCTTGACGCATCTCACCCATTGGTAAGTGTCAAAGGCAGTGAAAATCACTAAGGTCATGATCGATGCCACGACTGTAATGCACATTTACCACTTTCTTCGCAGTAAATGCCCCTCCTATTGAGGGTCGCTCATTATAACGATTGTTTAAGTCTTATGCAATTCTCTTTTTCTATTTTCTCCACAAAACCTGCTTTGATCGAGCATTCAGAGTTCATCTAGGCATTTATTACAAACTCAATAGCTTTATTTAGGAGTTGATTACCTTGCTCAAATTTTTGTGCTTCTGAATACTGTAGTTCACGCGTAGATTGAACATATTCTCCGTCAAAAATAGACAACTCCTCTTCATCTTCAAGTAAGAGCGCTAAAGCTGCTGGTGTCATCTCTGGATGAAACTGAAAGCCAAGCACATTTTTTCCAATCTGATACATCTGATTGCGACAAGCCCTGTTCTCCGCCAAGTGTATAGCGCCTTTAGGTATTTCAAATGTCTCACTATGCCACTGCATAACATTTATCTTTTCAGGTAACGGAAAGCTTTCTTGAGGTAAATTTGCAACTCTCTGGACCGTTGACCAGCCAAGCTCCTGATAGCGATTACGGCTCACCGCCGCGCCCAATGCATTAGCAATCAGTTGCCCCCCTAAACAAAGACCAATAGCAGGCTTTCCTGCTGCCAAATAACGGCGCAGCCATCTTTTCTCTATCTTTAGCCATGGAAAATTCGCCTCATCATTTACACTCATCGTTCCACCCATGACCAGTAACAAATCAACTTCTTCGATTCTTGGTAAAGCCTCTATTTCAAGTGATCGATCAACCGGAAGTGCAAAGAACTCCGTAGAGCTAATGGTCGCGTGGTGGGCTTTTAAAAATGAGTAACAACTTCCAAATCCCTCACCTGCAATGTGTTGAAAATAGTGAACTCGTAAATGCGACTTCATGCGCTTAAACCTATTGTTGTTAGAATGTTGTAGTGGTCTTTGCAAAAATAAAGCCAAGTTTTTATTTTATGGGTCTACTGTAACGAAACGTCTTATAAAACTTCGTAAATCTAGCGAAGAATTTAAATTTCTCTTAATCTAACTTTATTATCTAAAATGCAACGCACTATGAAAAAGCATAACGACTTCCAGACTCGCCTCATTCACGCACCAAGAAAGGCTCCGCAATTTATCGAAACAGTGCAACCACCCTTATTTCGTGCATCCACTATTATTTTTAAATCAACTTCGCACCTTTTTGATCGCCATTGGACTGATGATTACGACTATAGCTATGGGACACATGGCACCCCCACTACCTTCACCTTAGGCGACAATATTGCGCAAATTGAAGGTGGATTGCATTGTTTGCTTGCACCGAGTGGTCTATCAGCAATTAATGTTGTGAACTCAGCATTTTTAAGCACTAATGATGAAGTATGGGTCCCAGACAACATTTATGGACCTAATCTAGAACATTTAAATCATCTACAAAATCAATATGGCGTTATTGTTAAAGTATATAACCCTATTGACACTTCAAGTTTTCAACCGACTGAAAGAAGCAAACTATTATGGTTAGAGGCTGCAGGTTCAGTTACTTTAGAATTCCCTGATCTTAAAAATCTAGTCAAAAAAGCTAAAAAACATGGTGTATTAACAGCCTTAGATAACACCTGGGGAGCTGGGCTTGCGTTTAATGCTTTTAATTTTTCTGATGAACACCTATCAGTCGATTTAACCGTCCATGCTCTAACCAAATATCCGAGCGGTGGCGGTGACATCTTAATGGGCAGCATTGTAACTCGTGATGATAAACTCCATCATCGTCTGTTCCGTACGCATGCCATTTTAGGTATTGCAGTTTCAGGAGACGATGCAGCTCAAGTCCAACGCAGTCTTGCTCATATGTCTTTACGCTATGAACAACAATCAGCCAATGCACAAACTTTACTTAAATGGCTAAAAGACCAACCTCACTTTGCACAAGTTCTACATCCAAGTGATGAGACCGCCCCAGGCCATCAATACTGGCAAGAAATCTGCACAAATGGTCAAAGTGCTGGCTTAGTCAGTGTTATTTTCAAACCAGATTATGACATTACCGCAGTACGTCGCTTTTGCGATGCATTAGAGTTATTTAAACTTGGATTTAGTTGGGGGGGACCAGTTAGCTTGATCATGCTTTATGATTTAAAAATGATGAGAAAACTTGAGAATACACATTTACAACAAGGTTTATTAGTTCGCTTCTGTATAGGACTGGAAGATCCGCAAGATTTAATTCAAGATATCAAAAATGCACTGAAACAACTGTAAAAACGACAACATTATAGTGGCTCGAACTAAAGGATAAAAATATATGGGTACACCGATTGTTATTGCTAAAAATCTTAATGACACATCAAAAGAAATTGTTTTGCTTTCTCAGTTTGCTAACCGCCATGGCCTGATTGCAGGTGCAACAGGTACAGGTAAAACAGTTACTTTAAAAGTTCTAGCAGAAAGTTTCTCTCGAATCGGCGTTCCTGTATTTCTTGCCGATGCTAAAGGCGATGTTTCGAGTCTCGCAAAATCAGGTGAGGCTTCAGATAAGTTTAATGAACGTCTAAAACTATTACAGATTGATAGCGTTCCTTTTGCTGCTAACCCTGTCGTTTTCTGGGATCTGTTCGGCCAACAAGGCCACCCTATTCGCACTACTATTTCTGAGATTGGGCCAATTTTATTGGCTCGTATGCTCAATTTAAATGATACTCAAGAAGGTGTATTAGCTGCAGTTTTTCGAATTGCGGATGATCAGGGCCTACTGTTAGTAGACTTTAAAGACCTAAAAGCCATGATCACCTTCGTTAGTGAACATGCAGCAGAGTTTAAAGCAGAATATGGCAATTTATCTCCGGCTAGCTTAGGTGCTATTCAGCGTAACTTGCTTGCTCTTGCCGACCAAGGTGGAGAACAATTTTTTGGTGAGCCGGCTTTAAACATTCTGGACTTTATACAAACCGATGCAAATGGACATGGTTATATCAATATTCTTGCTGCTGACAAGCTCATGAATACGCCTAAGTTATATGCCACTTTCTTGTTATGGATGCTTTCGGAGTTATTTGAACAGCTTCCAGAAGTTGGCGATATGGACAAACCCAAACTCGTGTTTTTCTTTGATGAGGCCCACTTATTATTTGACAATGCCAGCCAAGCATTACAAGAAAAGATTGAGCAAGTTGTACGCTTAATTCGCTCTAAAGGTATTGGCATCTATTTTATTACTCAGAATCCACTCGATTTACCAGAAAGTGTTCTCGGCCAACTTGGCAATCGTATTCAACATGCGCTACGTGCATTTACCCCTAAAGATCAAAAAGCAGTAAAAACCGCAGCAGATACTTTCCGTGCCAATCCAAACTTTAAAGTTGATGAAGCCATTACCGAACTGGCTGTTGGTGAAGCGCTAATTAGTTGTCTTGATGAGCAAGGTACGCCACAAATCGTAGAACGTGGCTGGGTGATGCCTCCTTACTCTGCTTTTACACCAATCACTCCAGAAGAGCGTCAAACTCTAATCTCAAAAAGTATTATTGCTGGTATTTATGAACAAGCTGTAGATCGTGATAGCGCTTATGAAATGCTACAAAATAAAGTCGCTGAACGTGAGCAACAGCAACAAAATACTGAACTAGCTAAACAACAAGAAAAAGAGCAAGAAACTCTAGCAAAGCAGCAAGCAAAGGAACAAGAACGATTAGCACGTGAACAGCAAAAAGAAGAAGAACGAGCAGCACGTGAACGAGCCAAGCTTACGCAAGATATTGTGGGTACTTTTGCAAAAAGTGCCGCACGCAGTCTAGGTGGAAGTACAGGTCAAAAATTAGTAAGGGGCCTGCTTGGTTCACTATTTGGCAAATAACTTTCTTCGATATATCAGTTTTAAATTAGGGAATTTTATATTCCCTAATTTTTTTATGGTTTTTATAAAAAATCTATTGCGATAGTTTTTTTAAAGATGTATTTTAAATACATCTTATATAGCCAGATAAATAAGGTCTAGCCATGACTCCACAACAAATCGAACTCGTTAAATCTACAGTACCTGTTTTACGTGAACACGGCGTTACGCTGACCACATACTTTTATAAGCGTATGCTTAATAACAATCCTGAATTAAAAAATGTTTTCAATTTGGATGACCAAACTAGCTTACGTCAACCTCGTGCTCTTGCAGCTGCCGTTCTTGCATATGCAGAAAATATTGAGAACCCTACTATTTTAGCGAAAGCAGTTGAGCGTATTACGACTAAACATGTAAGCTTAGATATTCAACCAGACCAATATGCAATTGTTGGCGACAACTTACTTCATTCAATTAGTGAAGTACTCAACGTGCCATTTGAATCAGAACTGATTGAGGCGTGGAAACAGGCTTATTTACAATTGGCAGATATTCTAATTGGCGTTGAAAAACAAAAATATGAACAACTTAAAAACTTAAATGGTGGATGGGCTGGATGGCGTTCATTTGAAATTACTCAAATTGATCCTCTTGAATCTGGCAAACGTTTCACCTTAAAAGCAACTGACCATGAAGACGTACTTAGCGGACCTGCAAATGCTTTTATCTCTGTTAAAGTGCAAGTTCCAGATGAGCAGCTTGAACAACCAAAAGCTTTTAAATTTACAGAAGCTCAGGAAAACAACTCATATCATTTTGAAGTTCAGCCTGAAGAAAACCATACTGAATTTTCAGTAGCGAATATCTTGCTTGAACATTATAGAGTTGGCGATCAAGTTCAAGTTTCAGCGCCTTTAACGCTCTAATATAAAAACCTCTTGCCTGAAAGTTTTCTTATTTAGACTTTCAGGCTAAGATGATCATCCTTTTAATCTCTTCCATTTTTGGTGATCATGCAGCTTAATAAATTTACCGATTATGCATTACGACTATTAATGTATGTTGCACGCCCAAGTGATGCACCCTACACGATTGCAGAAATCGCGAAAGATTTGCATGTTTCACAAAACCATCTGGTTAAAGTTGTTCACTTCATGGGTAAGCAGGAATGGATTATTACCATTCGTGGAAAAGGCGGTGGAATTCGCTTAAATCCAGATGCACTTAACTCAAATTTAGGGTCAATTGTTCGAATATTACAGGGTGACAATCAAATCGTTGAATGCAATACACCACCTTGTGTATTGCGAAGCCACTGTGGTTTAAAAGGTATTCTTGACCAAGCTTTAGAAAGCTTTTACCAAAGTCTAGACCAATACACGCTTGGAGAGGTTTTGCAACAGTCAAAGTCTGCCCCACCTGACTCTCCTATTGCCTTTTTACAAATCTGACTTCTATTGATTTTCATAAGTAGATTTATTGAAAATTAGCAAGAATAACCAAGCTCCTTTATACTAGGCACGAGCCCTCTCATCTAAAAAGTTATTTTTTATGCGTCGTAGTGAAAAATCGAAAGACACCAAAGCCAGACTCGCACCCAAGCAAAAGATCAGCTATGAAAAAGCACCAGATCCGGCGATCACAGCCTATGCTGTGCAATCACTAAACTGGTTACGCCAAGCTGAGTTTCTAATGAGTGCACCTAAATTGGCACTTTGTGTTGAAGATAGCGGCTACGAGATTGCTTTTGCAGGGCGCTCAAATGCTGGTAAGTCGAGTGCGATTAATGCATTAACCAATCAGAAACAACTTGCCCGCGCTTCTAAAAAGCCAGGCCGTACCCAGATGATTAACTTTTTTAGTCTAGGTAACCCTGATCAACGCTTGGTCGACCTTCCAGGTTACGGTTATGCAGCGGTTCCCGAAGATATGAAACGGGTGTGGCAAAAAGAATTAGAAAACTATCTGATCCATCGCCAAAGCTTACAAGGCTTAGTATTACTTATGGATATTCGCCATCCTCTACAGCATTTCGACATGATGATGCTAGAGTGGGCTTATTCACGTCATCTCTTTGTTCATATTCTATTAACAAAAGCAGACAAACTTAATCGCGGTCCTGCAAATAAAGTTCTACTAGAAGTTAAGCAACAGCTGAAAAAAATGAAGCTTGATTTTTCTATTCAGCTTTTCTCTTCACTTAACAAAATAGGCTTAGAAGAGCTAGCAAGTGTTATGGCAGGGCGTCTACATTTCACACTAGATCAACAACCAGAATTTGATGTCGATTCAATCCCTGAAGCAACAGATGAGGATGCTGAAAGCTAAATTATCCTCACAGATACAATTTCTTCATTAAATTTACACTCAATTGTCCCCTATTGCTAAACACAAATGTAGGGGCTTTTTTTATACTCGTTCTTAAATTCATCGAGTTAAAAATCAGGAATAAATGATGAAATTGTTATCTTTTTTGAAGAACAAGGCTTTAGGTTCTTCTATTGATTATAAAATTCTTCCACGTAAAGTGAAATTTGACTGGAAAGATACCCCTGTCGACTGGATTCCTAATCAGCCTTTCGCAAGTTATTTTATTAATGAAATTAATAATATCTTGCCTGCTGGAGAGTTCTGGTTTTGCCGTTTGTATAATAAGGTTTTACCACAAATTACAGATGAAAAACTTAAGCAGGATGTACAGGCATTTATCCGTCAGGAAGCTATGCATGCCAATGCCCACACTTCTGCAAACAAAGAATATTTAAGCGCACGTAATATTGATATCCAGAGAAATCTGGACATTATGAATTATTTATTTACTATCGCTTTGGCAGACAAACCTTTTGATAAAGAAGTTCCAAAAATTTTAGAAAAACAGTGGGATTTATTCCGTTTAGGAGTTATTGCAACTGTTGAGCATATGACCTGCGTATTGGGTAAATATGCGTTATATAACGAGCGATGGGAAGAACTAGGCGCAGATCCAGAAATGGTGGATCTGGTTAAATGGCACGGTTCAGAAGAAATTGAACACCGTACGGTTGCCTTTGATTTATATCGTCATCTTGGTGGCGGTTATATTCCACGTTACTATATGAGTCTTGCTGTTATCACACTTGTACTTGGATTATGGGTAGATGGCGCTGCACATATTATGAAACAAGATCCACGTTTCGTAGATGCAGCCAAATCTAGATTTTTTCCAGTGTGGGTTACTTTAGAATGGTACAAAATCAGCCGAAAAGATAATCAGGTTTTACCAAACCCACTCTGGCTTATTGCCCAGCAAATTGATTACCTCATGCCTTGGTATGATCCAGTCAAAGAAGGCAGCACTGAAGATGCGGTTAGCTATTTATCGCAATCTCCAGCAGCAAAAAGAGCAGAACTTCAAGCTGCTTAAAATAAAAAAGCAGGATTTAAAATCCTGCTTTTTTGATCTATAGACAGTTAGACACTGATATCTTTATCTTTCGTATAACGGTCTACAACCACACTAATCATCATATCGCCCTGCACATTTACCACTGTTCTCACCGTATCTAATAAACGGTCAATCGGAAGTAAAATTGCAATTGCCTCAGCGGGCAAACCCACAGACTGTAAAACCATAATCATAGTGACCATACCCGCACTCGGGATTCCAGGTGCACCAAGTGATGCAATCATTGCTGTTAAGCACACAATAATTTGTTGTGTCAGGTTTAAATCTAGTCCCACTAAATTTGCTACAAACAATGCAGCTGCCGCTTCATATAGTGCAGTACCATCCATGTTTAACTGTGTGCCTAATGGGATAACAAATCCTGCTGTTTGCGGGCGCACGCCTAAGTTTTCTTGCGCACACTTCATACTAAGCGGCATAGTGGCAGAGCTGGAACTGGTTGCAAATGCGGTAATCAGTGCTGTACGCGTCCCTTTAAAAAAGGTCCACGGGCTCATGCGGCCAAAAATCCAAAGCAGTAGTGGCAAAACAACGGCGCCATGAAAAATAGTTGTGCCCGTTACAACGACTGCAAACTCAGCCAAACGACTTAATACTGAAATATCTTCTGTTGCCATTAACTTTGCTAACAAAGCAAAAATACCCAACGGCGCTAATTTCATCACCCAGCCAACCAGCAGCATCATCATTTCAAAGAACTGGTGACTCAATAAACGAATACTTTTGAAACGTTCCCCACCCTGCACTAAAGCAACACCGACGAATAAAGCAAAGACTACGACGGCTAAAACGTTACCATCACTAAAAGCTTTAAATGGGTTAATTAAAGTATTTTGAATAAAATTAGTGAAAAAACTTGCAGGGTTTAAACTATCTGGTGCTTGATAATTTTGCATAGATGTCTGGAAAATAGAAATATCTATGCCACGTCCAACTTCAAATAAATGAGCACAACTGATGCCTAAAATTAAGGCTAAAGTGGTTGTGGTTAAACAGCATAAAAATGTGATTTTCCAGACTGGCCCTAACTGTCCGCCTGCCTGTAGATTTGATACACCTACAACAATCGAACTAAAAATTAAAGGTACCAAAAGCATTTTAAGGAGCCCAATAAAAACACTACTTAGTATTCCAAGCCCATATAAACTATGCTTTACAAAAGCAGTGTCTGGATACATTGTGAGTAGGAAACCAAAGGCTAAACCTAAAATGGCGGCAATCAGAATTTGTGTATTTAAGTTCATATCAGCATTATTTTTTTCAGTTGGCATACCTTTTTACAATATGACATGAGCTTGCTTTTCATTCGAGCAATTTTTTGTCACATCGATCCCATTAAAAAGAAAAAAGCCATCTGCTTAGATGGCTTTTTCGAGGAATCTATTGCGTTTCAATTTCCCGCAAACGGATTAAACCCTCTTGTACTGTACTGCATACAAGCTGACCATTTTGCCACATACGACCGAAGTTTAAACCGCGAGAAGCCGCGCTCACTGTGGCTTCCATGTCATACAACATCCACTCATCCGCACGCAGTGGACGATGGAAATAAATCGCATGATCAATGCTTGCACATTGCAAACTTGGAGAAATATAACTCAGCCCATGCGGTCTTAAAGCCGTTGTCATTAAAGTAAAGTCTGAATAAAAGGCAACAATCGCTTGATGCAGAGCAATATCATCTAATTGTTTTGGAATACGGTCATGCGTGCGGATGTAGTGCGCATTATATGGAGCTTCGGGTTGCGGCTGAAACGGGTTTACCGGATCAATTGGGCGAATTTCTACATGACGCTCACGCATGAAACTAGCACGAACATTTTCAGGTACAAAGTTTAGAATACCCTGTTTCAGCTCATTTTCAGATTTAAGCGTTTCTGGTGCAGGATACTCAGGTTCCTGATGTTGATAGTTCAAACCTTCTTCTGGATTGGCAAAAGAAACCATCGCTGAAAATATTACTCGCCCATGCTGAATTGCACGAACTTGACGACTTACAAAGCTCTTCCCATCCCGTAAACGGTCTACTTCATAGATAATCGGGGCATTAATATCGCCACCATACAAAAAATATGCATGCAAAGAATGCGCTGGACGATCAGTTGTATAAGATGCTGCACGTAAAGCCTGCCCCAAAACCTGTCCACCAAAGACACGTTTACCGACAAGATTACGGCTCATGCCACGGTAAATATTTTCTTCTAGCTTTTCTAAAGTGAGAAGCTCGACCAGTTCTTGGGTTAACGCATTCATGAGAGATACCTTCATATTTCAGGTAAAAAATCGTATTAAAGGACAGATGTGTAGAATCTATTGTGCCATAAAAAACTATTTGAACATGGAACAATCAGTCAACTTCTGACGAACATTGCTCATATAACAGCTAAAAATACGATTTTTAACGATAAAATATGCCAAAAGCATTATAATTTATACGCTATTAGCATATTGTTTTTTTCAATAAATGCCTCAAAATAATTACCCTCCGCATTTGGTGCTGGGATTTGTCTTTAAGAAGTAGGAGTTCTTATGTCCAAGAGTGGGTTTGGTCAAATGTATCGTCGGCTTTCGAGTAAACTACTTGACCTCGTGGTAACACCACATGTTCTTGGGGAAGTTCCTACTGAACCAGTATCAGAAACAGAAGCAAAGACTGACCGCCAGAAAGTGGTGTGCTATGTCTTACAAAACCATTCTCGAAGCAATGCTTTGGTGGTTGATGGAGAAACGCGTCGTTTAAATTTAAAACCTGCGTTAGACCCATTAGTTGTTGGCACTCATCAGGAAAAAGCATCAGTTTTATTTTTACAGCACAATGATGAAAATAATTTACTGAATCCTCCTCCTCATGCTTTTCCACCACGCTTACTAAAATTAATTGAAGTCTTACAAGAAAATCCTGAACTTGATATAGAGCTTGTTCCGGTTACCGTTTTATGGGGCCGTACACCAGATAAAGAAGATTCTTGGTTTAAGCTCTTATTTTCAGATACATGGGCTACACCAAGCACCGTTAAGCAATTGGTCAACATTGGCTTGCATGGCCGCCAATCGTATTTAGAATTTCATGAACCGCAATCGCTACGTGAACTGGTTGAATATGCACAACAGCATTATCCAAACCTTTCACCAGCAACATATATTGTAAGTACGTTAAATGATTACTTAGATCGTCAACGTGAAGTGGTCTTAGGCCCCGATTTATCAGATCGCCGTAATGTCATGCAGTCAGTTGTAAAATCTCGCGATGTGCAAGAAGCAATTCGCCGTGAAAGTATTCGCGGAAAAGTTAGTATGCTCGAAGCTGAACGTCGTGCGATTGGTTATGTGAATGAAGTGGTATCGGATTATTCACACTCAGCTGTACGCTTTGCCGATCTTGCTTTAACGCGCTTATGGACCCAGCTTTATGACGGCGTAGAAGTGCATAACTTCAGCACTGTTCGTGAACTGGCAAAAGATTATGAAGTGGTTTATACACCTTGCCACCGCAGTCACATTGACTATTTATTATTATCCTATGTGATTTATAAACGTGGCTTAATGGTTCCGTATATTGCTGCCGGTGATAACTTAAATCTACCATTTGTAGGGCAACTTTTACGTGGAGGCGGTGCATTCTTTATTCGCCGCTCTTTCCGTGGAAATGGCCTTTATACAACGGTATTTAAAGAATATTTATATAGTATTTTGTCACGCAACACCCCTCTTGAATACTTTATTGAAGGTGGACGTTCGCGTACAGGACGCCTATTACCGCCTAAAACTGGCATGCTTGCCATGACAGTTCACAGCCATTTACGTGGCCGTGCTAAACCTATCGTCTTCTTACCAACTTATATTGGTTATGAACGACTAATGGAAGGCTCGACCTACGTGGGCGAAATGCAAGGTAAACCGAAAGAAGCCGAATCAATTTTTGGTATTGTAAAAACCTTACGAAAAATTGAACGTATTTTCGGTAAAGTCCACGTGAACTTTGG
The DNA here is from genome assembly GCF_049949095.1 of Acinetobacter sp. KB005. NCBI lineage: Bacteria > Pseudomonadati > Pseudomonadota > Gammaproteobacteria > Moraxellales > Moraxellaceae > Acinetobacter > Acinetobacter sp. KB005. Next base: position 401,472 of record NZ_CP188191.1, read on the forward strand.
TGAGCCTGTTTTCCTTGATGATCTGCTTAAGCAACATAATGCAGAAAATGTTTATATCGAGAAAAATGACGATCCAATTCCTCAAGCGGTTTCAGATGCAGTAAATAGCTCTGCACATGCAATTTTAGAAAATATTAACCGAGCTGTGGTGATTAACCCTGTCTCTTTACTTTCTATTATTTTGCTTGCAACTCCAAAGCATACGCTTGATGAAGAAATCTGTATTAAGCAACTTGAAGCTTACCGCAATCTGGCATCAAACTTCCCATATGACCAACGTATGGAAGTAACACCACTTTCTGGTAAAGAAATTATTGCTTATGGTTTAAAGCTTAAACTCATTAAACGAGTTCAGCATGCACTCGGCGATATTATTGGGATTGAAGATAACCAAGCTGTTCTTCTAACCTATTTCCGTAATAACATTTTGCACGCCTTTGTTTTACCGTCATTGGTTGCATCACTTGTTGAACACAATGGAAAAATTAGCCGTTCAGATTTAACCAATGTCATCTATACCCTTTATCCATTCTTGAAAGCAGAGTTATTCCTTAAATGGAAGAGTAGCGAGCTTAAAGAACAAATTGAGCAATATGCAGATGCGTTGGTTCAATCGAAACTGATTCAACAAGACGATGAAGGTAACTTGATTAGCTCTGCACCAAATACTGAAGAGCATAATCAGCTTGTTGTTTTAGCTACTCCTGTTAAGCAAAGTCTTGAGCGTTACTACATGACGCTTGCGCTAATTACTCAACGTGGTTCAGGTAACATTTCTGCTAAACAGGTTGAAGAATTAAGTCATTTACTCGGACAACGTTTGTCAGTTCTATATGAGTTTAATTCGCCAGAGTTCTTCGACAAAGCTTTATTCCAAAGCTTCTTAAAAGTACTTACACAGCAAAATTACATTCGAACAAATGACCAAGGCCAAATCGAGTTTGATGATAATTTCCGTCAAATGGCTGCGGGTGCACAGTTGGTTCTTGATGAAGTAACCTTACAAATGTTGCAACACATCACGACCTTTACCGACGAAGAATTAAAAGATGCGCTTGAAGCTATGGCATCTCAACAAGCAAAAAGACGTTTAAAACGTAAAAAATCTTAAGATTTTTAGTCAAAATAAAAGGCAACGAAAGTTGCCTTTTATTTTATTAGCGAATTGGACATTCAAAATAGCGTGGATCATCCATGCAACGTAGACGCTTCATGAGTTGAACAAAATAAGCATCGTAATAACCTGAAAGTACGTACTGATTGCGTATTTTTGCAACCATAACATCATAGCTCTGCTTTTCATAAAAAGAGACATCTACCCAGTAATAGGCAGGTAAATGGTTTTCCCACTGGGTCGCACGGTTAGTTAGTAATTGGCTATTTTGAACAAACCATCCTCGAATTTTTCGGCCAAAATTAGCAGGATAAGCTTGTGGCTTAATAATTAAATTGACGCCGAAATATGCCAAAGGAAAGTTAATGACTTGAACATCTGGTCCAAATTCTTTTTGCAAGTTATATGGTAATAGTCCATATATGGGGGCAGGAACAATATCGATTTTGTCTTGTTTAAACTGAACAATCGCATTAGATAAATCAACATAAACTGGCTGACCACCCACACTTCGTACCAATGCTTGCTGTGGTGGGTTGTTGGGTAACACGCCAATACGCTGATTTCTTAATTGAGCAACTCTAGAGATTTTCTTATTTTTTAGGACCATATAGGCAGTGCCAATTGGAATCATCCCTACAGCTTCATAATCCTTAGAAATTAGCCTTTTCTCGACTGTTGGATGATTCAAAAGCTGCAATAAGCTTTTAGCTGTACGATTATTTGGAATCAGTCCGATACCTGCGGTGCTCCCCATAAACTGGTTATAACGATAAGTATTAAAATTAGATGCAGCTAAACCTGAACATTTACCCTCGTCAAATGCTTGTATAGCCTGTTGTTCTTTTTGATAGGTAACCACTTTAAATTTAACTTGATATTGCTGAGCATATAATCGAATGTCATTTAAACGACGTGTGATATCGCCTTGGGAACCAATCGGATCATATGCACACCACACCTGATCCTCGGCCCAACTCGCAACAGCTGTTACGCTCAAAATAAGAGCTAAACAAATTTTTTTCACTTTCAACCTTTTTATCTTTATCGGCAATTTGGCTGCCTCATCAGGTATTTATGTTCTTATTTAAAGTTTAATCAAAATTTTATTTAGTACTATGAACATTTAAACATAATAAATAGTCATTAAAGCAAATTGGATGCTCTAATTGAAAACCCGTTTCAGGCAGATGTTTCGCATATATTCTTTTACCTGAAGTTTGGTTCGATTCTAAAGTTAACTCTGGTAATCCCAATTGTTTTTGGAACCACACGATAACTTCATGCAAAGGCAATGGTTGGTTATTAGTCACAATATAGCTCGCTTGATGAGTTTCATAATCAGCCATAAAAGCCAAAAATCTTGCTAAATCATCAATATGTATTCGATTGCTATAATGTATATTTGGATAGCTTTGACTATTTTCAGCCATTTTTTTCAAACGGGCAACGGAAGTTCCATAAATACCTGTAGGACGAACAATTACACATTGGTTTGGATAATGCTCCTGCCAAAGCAACTCCATATTACGTAAGATACGGCCTTGTGCATCGCTTGGTTGAATTTCACTAAAATCATCAATGATCTCCCCTGCATTTTCACCATATACCCGCGTAGAAGAGACTACGATTATTTTTTTTACCGGATGTGGTTTTAATGCTTCTCGAATCGGTTCAATACTATCTACATAAGTATGCTGATAGCCCTCAACCGTACCTTCTGTCGGGGAAAGTAAAATATATACAACATCTACAGGTTCAATTTTACTTAAATCGAGTTTAAAGATATCTTGAACAAGATGGGTTGCGTAACTATCTGTTTTTACACTACGGCTGATTGTGGTAATTTGATGTTCTTTCTCAAATAGTTGTTTAGCAACACGCTGAGATGTTTTACCATAACCGATAAATAATATATGCATAGAAAACTCGTTGAGGGGACATGACTTCAGTCCATCAGTTACAAGGCGTTGGATCGGCTTCAGCAGCCCTGCTCGAAAAACTAAATATTTTTACCACAGATGATTTACTGTTTCATCTGCCACGTGATTATGAAGACCGCAGCACGATTATTGCAATGAATCAACTTGTGGTTGGGCGTAGCTATTTACTCGAAGGTGAGGTCAGATCAATTGATTTCCCTCCGGGAAAACGAAAATCTATGGCAGCCTTGGTTCAAGATGAATTCGGTAAAGTCACCTTACGCTTTTATCATATTTATAAAAACCTGACTGACAAAATAAAACCAGGTCATCGCTTACGTATTTTTGGTGAAGTTCGCGTAGGTGCTCGCGGCCTTGAGATGTATCATCCTGAAATTCAACTCATTAATGAACACACACCCCTACCCAAGACCCAACTTACAGCAATTTACCCAAGTACGGATGGGCTGACTCAACCGAAATTACGCGAATATGTAAAACAAGCATTAAAGCATCATAGTGATGCATTACCCGAGTTGCTTCCTAAACAATATACCAATGGCTATGCGCTTAAAGAGGCTTTGTATTACATTCATGAGCCTCCAGTTGATGCCAATATGGTCCAATTGGCTCAAGGTTCACACCCCGCACAGCAACGGCTTATTTTTGAAGAGTTGGTTGCACATCAAATTAGCCTACTTAATCGACGTGCTTATATTCGCCAAATTGCGTCTCCTGCTTTTTCAAGCAGCAAAATATTAGCCAAAAAACTATTAGAAGCTTTACCTTTTCAAATGACCAATGCACAAAAACGTGTATCTAAAGAAATTTTGAATGATTTGAAGCAGAACCAACCAATGCTTCGATTAGTGCAAGGTGATGTAGGCGCTGGAAAGACCTTGGTTGCAGCTGTAGCTGCTTGCCATGCTTTAGAAGCTGATTGGCAAGTTGCATTAATGGCTCCTACTGAAATTCTTGCAGAACAGCACTACTTAAATTTTAAGCGTTGGTTTGAACCCTTAGGCATTACTGTGGCATGGTTGTCTGGAAAACAAAAAGGTAAAGCTCGCGCACAAGCAGAGCAACAAATTAAAGAAGGTCATGCTGAACTTATTATTGGTACACATGCGTTATTTCAAGACAATGTTGGCTTCGCCAAATTAGGTCTAGTGATTATTGATGAACAGCATCGTTTTGGCGTAGATCAGCGCCTAGCTCTGCGTAATAAAGGTGCTGAGCAGTTCACCCCGCACCAACTCGTGATGACAGCTACTCCGATTCCACGAACACTGGCAATGAGTGCGTATGGTGATTTAGACACATCAATTATTGATGAGTTACCACCAGGGCGTACCCCAATTCAAACAGTTACGATTCCGCTTGATCGTCGTGAGGAAGTACTCCAACGAATTGCTTCGAATTGCAGAGATGGAAAACAAGCATATTGGGTGTGCACACTGGTTGAACAATCTGAAACTTTAGATGCTCAAGCAGCAGAAGCAACTTATCAAGAAATGAAAGAGCGCTTTCCAGAGCTCAATATTGGCTTAGTACATGGCAAAATGAAAGCCGACGAAAAACAAGCGGTCATGCAAGCATTTAAGAATAATGAATTACAGCTTCTTATTGCAACGACAGTCATTGAGGTTGGAGTAGATGTTCCCAACTCCTCTATTATGGTGATTGAAAATGCCGAGCGTTTAGGACTTTCTCAGTTACACCAATTACGTGGTCGTGTCGGTCGAGGTGCTCAAGCCAGCTTTTGCGTACTTTTATATAAAACACCTCTTTCACAAAATGGCCAAGAGAGACTTTCTATTTTAAGAGAAAGTAATGATGGCTTTGTGATTGCAGAAAAAGATCTTGAGTTACGCGGGCCCGGTGAACTACTAGGTACTAAACAAACTGGAGATATGGGTTTTAGAGTTGCTCGTCTAGAGCGAGATGACCACTTACTGAGTCAAGCTCATTATGTAGCTCAGCAAGTGTTAAAAGATTATCCAGAACAAGCAGATGCGCTATTAAAACGTTGGCTTCCAGAAGCGCCTCGTTATGCATATGTTTAGTTTCTTAAATCCGCAGCATCTTATCCACTCACTCTCACCTTGCTTGTTGTGTGAGTCAGGTGTGCGAGAAAAAGATTCGCTCTGTAAGGACTGTTGGGAACAGTTACCATGGCTTAAACAAATAATTCAACGTAATGATCAAACCGTTCTTGTGGCCTGTGATTATGCATATCCAATCAATCGGATCATTCAGCAGTTTAAATATGAACAAAAATTACATTATCAAATCTTATTAGGTGAAATTTTACAACAACTCAAATTTCCTAAGGCACAGGCTATTGTACCTATGCCAATTTCGAATCAACGCTTAATTGAACGTGGTTTTAATCAGTCACTATTACTCGCAAATATCTTAAGCAAGCAATTAAAAATACCTGTTTGGCAGCCAGTGCAACGCCTTGCTGAGCATTCACAAAAAGGGCTTTCTCGACTGGAACGCTTTGAGAACATCGAACAACAATTCATTGCATTTACTCAAGAAAAACGGCGTTATCGCCGTGTTCTGATTATTGATGATGTCGTTACCACCGGAAGTTCAATTTACGCCCTTAATCAGGTATTAAAGCAACTAGGATGTACAACCATTCATGCCGCCTGTTTAGCGGCAACTTTAACGAGCTAAGATGATTAAACTGTAGATAAATGCTGCTCACACCAAGGAATAACAATTTCACGGGTTAATGGTGCGAGGTGAGTTTCTGAATCATTTAAATCCACCCATTTCATTTCTGCAATTTCGGCAGCAATTTTAGGAGCCTGATCAAGTTGAACCAGATATAAATGACTGACCAGAATATGATCAGGTTCATTCGCCGCTGCTGTTTCAAAACGACCAAGAAATTGCTCAATTACAGAAGAACTTCCAACTTCTTCTAGAATTTCTCGCTGCATGGTGATCTCTGGTGCCTCATTAGGTTCCAGCTTACCACCCACTTGCATAAAAGCATGGGTATTACGCTTTCTTACGAGCAATAACTGATTTTGCTCGTTCAAGATCACTGCAGCAGCGACCGTAATTGTTTTCACCTATTTATCCTCTTTATGGCTGTACATCAGCATTTGCCCATTTTGGAGCAGGGGCCTGATATTGTTCAAATTGTTGAAGAATATTTTCAACGTTGTCTGATGCGATCAATTTATCAACGAATCGTGCTTGGCTAAATCCATTATCTACCGTTCCTTGAATCATTTTAAGTAAATCTTCATAAAAGCCAGCTACATTTAAGAAAGCACATGGCTTTTGATGAATACCTAATTGCGCCCACGTCCATTGTTCAAAGATTTCTTCCAATGTACCCGCACCACCAGGTAAAGCAATAAAGCCATCGGAAAGATCTGCCATTTTGGTCTTACGCTCATGCATATTTTCGACAACATATAATTTGGTTAAGCCCGGATGAGCTAACTCACGATCGACCAAAGCACGAGGTATTACTCCAATGACTTGTCCACCTGCCCGTAAGGCACTATCAGCGACAACGCCCATTAAGCCTGAGCGACCACCACCATAAACCAAGGTCTTACCTTGTTTTGCAATAGCCTCGCCTGTAGTTTGGGCAACTTGTTGGAAAATTGGGTTTGAACCAAGAGATGAACCACAGAAAATACAAATTGAATTCATAGTGTAAAAAACCGTTTTATTGAACTGTCATGCTGACAAACTAAACTATTGATAAAGTTTTTTTTTGCAAAATAGCGTATTAGCAAGTGTTTTTCGGCAAATCCTTGTCTAAAATACACCCATCCATTTCCATCAGACTGCGTGAGGAAAAAAGACACATGCTTGAAGCCTTTTATGCCACAGAACGCGGAAGTCTGGAAGATGCCACCATCAATGGTGGATTTGATCTACATCCCGAATTAGTCTGGCTTGATCTAATTGCCCCCTCGCAAGAAGAGCAACAATGGGTCTTAGATGCCTATGATCAAAACTTACCCACACTAAAGTCGCTTGAAGATATTTCATCCTCAGCACGATTTTACCGTGATGATGACGGTATTTTGCATATCAGCACCTATTTTTTAACGAAAAATAAAAATTATCAAGTTGATGGTGATGCAGAAGACTCTTCACACATTTTAGCGATGGTACAAACGGTTGCATTTATTTTACATAAAGACCGTCTCTTTACGATGCGGGGAGAAAAATTAGTTGCCTTTCGTGCCTTCCGTGCACGTGCCCGTCGAAATGACTATGACATGGACTATAAAGATCCAACATGGATTTTATTAGGCCTTCTTGAGGCAAAGCTTGATGAGCTTGCGGATATCTTAGAAGATATCCACAAAGATTTAGAAAAATACTCTACTGAAGTTCTAAATAACCACCAGCGTGAACAAATTCTAGATCTTGACGATATGATTACACGCCTAGCTCAACAAGAAGATATGCTAGGAAAAGCTCAGCTCTGTTTAATTGATTTGCGACGTGTACTTACTTTTTTATCACGTCCACGTGCATTAGGCAGTCATATTTACGATGCAGATATTCGAGAACTTAGTGAAGATGTTCGCTCACTCGTAGAACATGATGCCTTCTTATTCCAAAAAGTACGATTCTTGCTTGATACAACGTCTGGATTCATTAATACCGAGCAGAATGACACGATCCGTCGATTCTCGATTTTACCAAGTATGTTGGCTCCTCCGATGCTCATTGCCAGTATCTATGGTATGAACACAGATGTGCTACCTTTTGCACATGGTACGACTAGTTTCTTTATTGTTTTACTCATTATTATGGGCTTCTTTATTGGTCCTATTATTTACTTCCGCTGGAAAAAATGGATCTAAGCTTTGTAATAAAATGCTAATTCCAAGCATAAAAAAGCACCTATATTTAGGTGCTTTTTTATATTTTACAGATCAAATCAGATGTAGATCTTCCTGCAAATGGCAGGCTTGAATAATCTTCAGCATTTTTTCGGGTACATTTTTAAAATGTAAACCAGTATTCTGCGGAGTAACACGTAGCCATTGAACTAAAACAGCCAATGCCAAGGTACTACCATGCTCAAGCTGTGTTAAATCTACCACTAAAGGAAAGCTTTGTTGCTTCTTAATGATATCTAACCCAGCTTTATACTGTTGTTCGGCATTTTGAAAATCAATTTTTCCCGAAACAACCAATTGTTGGTTGAGATACTGAACCACTATTCACCTACTTATTTCTGTTTATTCTGATTAACAGCAGCATCTGCATCCGGTTGGAAGGTTGCAATTGCCTTATTCAAATCGCCACCATTACGCTTCACAGTTGCAGCAAACTGGTTACGGAACTGCAATCCTAAATCAATACCAGAAACATTGATATTACGGATTTTCCACTGAGTACCTTTATCAGCTAACTGGAAAGACACAGGAATTTTTTCACCATTGTGATTAAAGTCCAATGTCACTACAGGGTTTTTACCCGCAGTTGCTTTATAAGGACGCATTGTATAGCTTTGGTTCGTATACTTAGCAAATGCACTGCCGTAATTTTCAATTAACGTATTACGGAAGTTTGTTTCAAACTGAGCACGTTGTGCAGCTGTACTATACTGATTAGTCGCATAAGTACCCATTACAATACGTGTAAATGCTTGTGAATCAACATACGGGTCTAAATTCTGACGTACGATAGCCTTCACTAAAGCAGGGTTTGCTTGCAATTTAGCATGATCAGCTTTTAAACGAGCAATCAAACCATCAGCAACACGCTTGATAAAATCAGGTGGTGCTTCTGAAGGCGCAGCAAAAGCTGTACCTGCAATCATGGTAGACAAAAGACTTGCTGTCAGGGTTTGTTTAAACAACGTATTCACTAGGAACCACTCCTTCAAATAATCTTTTACTCAACAAATGATGCTTGTGCACTATCTTTATTAGTGCTTGCAGGAGCATCTGCTTCTGTTGAGCCTGAACCGGCAGCAACTTTACCAGCCCCACCACCAGTAATAAATTTACTAATTAAATCTTCTAGGTCCATAGTTCCTTGAGTGTTTGAAATCGTGTCACCTCGTTTCAGGTAGTTCACACCACCACCAGGTACAACTTTCAAATATTTCTCACCCAACAAACCATTCGTTGCTACCATTATATAAGCATCTTCATCAATACTTGTGATGGAGGTCATGTTACTGGTCAGTTGCTGTTCCATTGCTTTTTGTTGCTCTGGAGAAGCCTGAGTATAATCTGAGCTATAACGTAACTCTTCCAGTGCATTCTTCTGAACTTCTTTTAATTGTTCAGGATTGAAACTTGTCAACTTTCCATCTAAACCAAATGTTACGGTAGCCAAACGCGTAACCGGATCAAGCGTAATCGAATCAACACGACCAATTGTAACACCACTCATTGTTACTTTAGCACGAGGCTTTAGACCATTGACGTTATCAAACTGAGCCTTCATGGTATAACTATCACTTAAGTTCGTACCAACAAGACCACTGACTTTCATCGCTAAAAAAAACAACGCAATACCGAAGATGATAACAAAGATACCAACGGCCAGTTCACTACTACGTGATTTCATTAAATCCCTCCGAACATGACCGCAGTCAACACGAAATCAAAACCTAAAACACATAATGAAGAATACACAACCGTCCGAGTCATTGCCGTTGCAATGCCTTCTGGTGTCGGATCACAGGCATAGCCTTGATAAACAGCGACCCATGTACAAATCAAAGCAAAAACAATACTTTTAATAATCGTGCCATTGAAAATGTCATGCCAGAAACGCACTGTATTTTGCATACCACTCCAGAAGGAGCCTTCATCAGCACCCAAAAAGTCAACACCGACCATCTTGCCACCAATAATACCAATCGCAGCAAATATCACAGTTAACATTGGCAAACTGACTATACCTGCCCAAAGACGTGGTGATACGATTTGCTTTAAAGGGTCAACCCCGATCATTTCCATACTGGCAAGCTGTTCGCTTTGCTTCATTGAACCAATTTCGGCAGTCAATGCAGAACCGGCCCGTCCTGCAAATAGCAATGCAGCAACTACAGAAGCAAGCTCACGGAGTAGGGTTAACGAAATCGCTGTACCCAACATCGACTCAGCACCGAAAGTAACCAAAATGCTATACATCTGCAAGCCAAGAACCGCACCAATAAACAAACCAGAAACGGTAATAATAAGTAAGGACATCACACCTACGCGGTGCATTTGGTAACCAAAACGACCAAAACCACCCTTGGTAGGAAATGAAAAAATAATCTGCAAGAGCATATGTGCCGCAGCACCAATGCCTCGAATCCGCTCAATAACGAGTCTACCTAACCAGGCAATCGTATTCATGGACGAACCTCGTTATTTAAATAGGCTTGAGGACTAAACTGGTATTCAACTGGTCCTTCTGCCGAACCTGTTAAGAATTGGTGTACAAATGGAGAAGCATGTTTTTGCAAATCTTCAGGTGTACCCTCACCCTGAATTTTTCCTTCAGCTACCACATAGATGTAGTCAGCAATCGATAATGTTTCTGCGACATCATGCGAAACAATAATTGTTGTTAAATCCAAAGCTTCTCTTAACGAACGGATTAAACGTGTTAAAACACCTTTTACAATCGGATCTTGACCAGCAAAAGGTTCATCGTACATGATTAAATCTGGATCAAGTGCAATCGCGCGAGCCAACGCTACACGACGACTCATACCACCTGAAAGTTCTGTCGGCATTAATTGTTCAGAACCACGTAGACCCACTGATTCAAGTTTTAACGCAACCAGTTCAGCAATGAGATTTTCAGGAAGCTTAGTATGCGCTCGAATTGGAAACGCAACATTTTCATAAACGGACATATCCGTAAATAAAGCTCCACTCTGAAATAACATTCCCATACGTGCACGGGCGGAAAAAAGTTCCTGACGAGACATTTTGGCAATATCTTTTGTGTCGAGTAAAACTTCCCCCTGATCTGGAACAAGCTGCCCACCAATCAGACGTAATAAAGTTGTTTTACCTGTACCAGAAGGTCCCATAATGGCCGTAATCTGGCCTCGACGTATATTTAAACTAATATTGTCATAAATGACGCGTTCCCCTCGATTAAAACTCAAGTTTTTCACTTCAATAAGTGGTTGAGTCGAGAGAGGAGTTTTATTATTCATAATGGCAATCGTTCCTGCACTTTTATGCACGCATACTATAACACTGAAAATTAGCAAACTTGTTGTAATTTTAACAAAAGCAAATCTAACTTATTTTATAGAAATAGAAGAGGTATGTTCGTAAAAAGAGGTCAATTCAGAAGCTTGGAATTGCTCAACAGAACTTCCATTTGTAAAAGCGTAGGCGAAGTAAACACCATTACACAAAACGAGTGCAATAAAGAGATAAGGCAAACCATGCTGAACCAAAAGGTTCTTCAATTGTGCCATTATTGTTTCTTTTCGCTTACTTTTACGCATTATTAAATAAAAAATTGAACCAATTCACATTTTGTTAGTTTATAACAAAACTGAAAAATAAAAAAGGCCAGTATTTTTACTGGCCTTTTTTTTCAAACTAAATATTGATTAGCGGTCGAATTTACGACGCGGTGGTTTATCATCGAAGCTACGACGCGGACGATCTTCACCACCAAAGCTACGTTTTGGACGATCATCACCACCGCCGAACGCTGGACGTTCACCACGTGGTTTGTCATCAAAACTACGACGCGGACGATCTTCACCGCCAAACGCTGGACGCTCACCGCGTGGTTTATCATCGAAGCTACGACGTGGACGATCTTCACCACCAAAGCTACGTTTTGGACGATCATCACCACCGCCGAACGCTGGACGTTCACCACGTGGTTTGTCATCGAAACTACGACGTGGGCGATCTTCACCACCAAATGCTGGACGCTCACCGCGTGGTTTATCATCAAAACTACGACGCGGACGATCTTCACCACCAAAGCTACGTTTTGGACGATCACCAAAACCAGCTTCGCGACGTGGTTTATAATCTACGCGATTACCACGGTTGTCATCATTCGATTCAAAACGCGGTTTATCATTGAAACCACCTTCGCGACGTGGACGATCTGAAGTGAACTCACGACGTGGACGATCTTCAAAACCACCTTCACGACGTGGACGGTCTGAATTGAATTCGCGACGCGGACGATCTTCACCACCGAACGCTGGACGTTCACCACGTGGTTTATCATCGAAGCTACGACGTGGACGGTCATCACGACCACCTTCACGGCGTTTAAAGTTGCTTTCGCCTTCAAAACGACGACCACCACCAAAACCACCACCGCCACTACGACGACCATCACGACCACCGCCGCCATTACCACTACGGCCACGACCACCGCCATCACGACCTGAACGAGCAGGAGGTGGAGATGGCTCTAAGCCTTCAATTTCAGAAACACTCAAACGTGCTTCTAAATATTCTTCAAGTGCACGAATCTTACCGCGTTCACGATAAGTCGCTAAAGTAATTGCTTGACCAGTACGACCAGCACGACCAGTACGACCAATACGGTGTACATAATCTTCATGCTTCATCGGAAGACCGAAGTTAATTACGTGAGAAATAGTCGGAACGTCAAGACCACGAGCAGCAACGTCAGTTGCAACTAGGATTTTTGCACGACCTTCACGAATACTACGTAAACGACGGTTACGAACTGTTTGTGGCATTGCACCATGAAGTGCAACAACAGAATGACCTGCTTCAGCAAGTTCTTCTGCCAACATATCTGTATCTTCTTGCGTGCTAGCAAAAACAACAGCTTGATCTAAGTTTTCATCACTTAACCAATGTGTAAGTAATTTTTTCTTATGTTCGAAGCCATCAGTCCAATGCAATGTTTGCGTAATATCTGTATTGGTTGAATGACCTGTTTCAATTGCGATACGCATAGGATCTTTCATCATGCATGATGCAAGACGAATGATACGATCAGCAAATGTTGCAGAGAACATTAATGTTTGTTTACGGTTAGCTGCTAATTCGCTAATTGCTTCTAAGTCTTCAGAGAAACCTAGGTCAAGCATACGGTCCGCTTCATCAACGATTAAAGCATCTACTTGATCTAATTTAATTTGACGACGATTCACCAAGTCAAGTAAACGACCAGGTGTTGCAACAACAACTTGCGCGCCTTTTAATTGTTGAATTTGTTTTGCAAATGGCATACCGCCCATAATGGCAGCAATACGAACACCTTTCATGTGACGTACAAGTGCAATTGCATCTTGACTTACTTGCTGTGCCAATTCACGAGTTGGTGAAATTACCAAAATATTCGGTTGAGTCACTGCTTTCATACGGTCTTTGAACGGTACAACAGACTCTTGACCAGCTAAAGCATTTAATGTTGGGAGTAAGAATGCTGCAGTTTTACCAGAACCAGTTTGGCTTGATACGAGAAGGTCTTTACCTTCTAAAGCAGCAGGAATTGCTTGTTCTTGCACAGCAGTCGGGGTAGTAAAACCTAAACCTTCAAGCGCTTGTTGTAAGGTTTCATGCAAAGAAAATTCGGCAAAAGATTTGCTCATAGAGAGTTTCACCCTTGTGGGTGCTCCATTTTTAATAAATACAAAATAGACATCGGCAAAAAGCGGCAAAGCAAAATTAGCTGAAAACTTTTATTCAGCAGCAATCCGAGTAACGACGATGTGGACTAAACGCACGCTTGATTACGGCCGAACCTGAAGAATCGCTGAGCGATCGGGGCGCAAGAAATGGTCCTCTCTATGGACAGCGTGCGCTTACAATGAATAGAACAGAATGTTCAGGTAATGAACGGAAATTTAAGTGCGTTGGCGGATTATAGCAGAAATAAATTAAAAGTCATGTGTTTTAATCAACTTTATCTATATTTCTTGAATTAATTTAATTTACTCTTTACTTAAAACACAAAACCCTCTGATTAAAGAGGGTTTTATTTATAATAAGCTAAATTATTTTGCAGCTTTATCCCAAGCTGGAACAACAGTTTGCATTAAAGGTTTTAACAACTTAAGCGAACATGCGAGTACTTGACCATTTTCAAATGAGTTATTACCGCCACGCGCGTCAACAACCACACCGCCTGCTTCTTTAAGAATAAGCTCACCAGCAGCAATATCCCATGGCTTTAAACCAAGCTCAAAGAAACCATCAAAACGACCTGCAGCTACATACGCTAAATCTAGAGCAGCTGAACCGCCACGACGGATTTGTGCACCTGCTTCAGTAACAGCTAATAATGATGCGAAATGCTGCTCTGCGTAAGATACGATTTCGCCAGCACGTTTAGCACGGTAAGGATGGCCTACTGCCAAGAATGTATTTTCTAAACTATCTTTTACATTTACACGAATACGGCGTTGATTCATAACTGCACCGCGACCACGGCTAGCAGAGAATAACTCATCACGTACTGGATCGTAGATTACGCCGTGTTGAGTAACACCTTTATGTTGAACTGCAATAGAAATACAGAAATGAGGGAAACCATTAATAAAGTTTTGTGTGCCATCAAGCGGGTCAATTACCCAGCACCACTCTGCATCATGGCCTTTGCCTTCTTGCAAACCAAACTCTTCACCTAAGAAGCTATGGTTCTTATAACTTTTACGTAACGTATCAATCGCTAATTGTTCTAAATAACGATCTACACGTGTTACCGGGCCATCAATGCCTTTCTCTTCAACTTGTAAATCGAGTTTATGACGATTTTGATGCGCTTTTAAAAGCTCTTGACCAACTGTTTGAGCCGCACGCGCAGCCATAACCACCATAGGTTCCATTGAACACCCACTAGACAAATTTGAAGATTTTGACAAAGAATAATGCATAAAAGCGCAGATATTTTAGCAAATATATGCGCTTTTAGGGGGAAAATGTTTCAAAAATTTTATTGGAGGCCTAAACCACCTGATTGAGCTTAAGCCAAACTCTCTCAATTGAGCTCAGAATACCTTTAGCATCCAACCCGCAGTCTTGTAACATTTGTCCGTGTGAAGCCTGTTGTAGGAACAAGTCTGGCAATCCTAAATTAATGATAGGTTTCACAATTTGTTCTTGCGCCATAAACTCATTGACAGCGCTACCTGCACCACCCATAACGGCATGCTCTTCAACTGTGACAAATAAATGAGTATTTTCAGCTAAATCACGAATCATTTTTTCATCAAGGGGTTTCACAAACCTCATATTTACAACACGCACACCCACATCATGTTTTTGTGCAAATTGTTCAGCAGCCTCTATAGCAACCATCACTCTGCTGCCAAATGCCAAAATTGTAATCTGCTCTTCACAGCTAGTTTTTATTTCAGCAACGATTTCAGCTTTCCCTAATTCAATAGTGGTCAACTCTTGCTGAATTTCCACACCTACACCAGCACCACGTGGGTAACGTACCGCAGCTGGTCCATTATAGACATAGGCTGTATGAAGCATCTGACGACATTCATTTTCGTCTTTTGGCGCCATGATGACTATGTTTGGAACTGTACGCATGTATGCATAATCATATGCACCTGCATGAGTTGGACCATCTTCACCAACCAAACCAGCACGGTCAATCCCGAATGTCACATCAAGGTTTTGTAATGCAACATCATGAATAAACTGATCGTAACCACGCTGCAAGAACGTCGAATAGATTGCAACAACAGGTTTTAAGCCTTCACAAGCCATTCCTGCTGCAAGTGTTACAGCATGCTGTTCAGCAATTGCAACATCAAAGAATCTCTGTGGAAATTCTTTAGCAAACTGAACCATGCCTGAACCTTCACACATCGCAGGTGTAATCGCGAGTAGACGCTCATCTTGCGCCGCTTCATCACATAACCACTGGCCAAATACATCAGAATATTTAGGTGGTGTTTTACCTGCTGAAGTCGCATTAATTTTGCTAATTGCATGATAGGTAATAGGATCCGCTTCTGCAGGAGTAAAACCTTTACCTTTTTTAGTATAGACGTGAACTAAACGTGGACCTTTACGCTTCTTCAGAGCATTAAATACTTGGGCCAGTTGATTTACGTCATGGCCATCAAATGGACCAAAGTAATCAAAACCAATTGCTTTAAATAAATTATCGGCCGCATCTGTTGCTGATTGATGCAAACGAGAGTTATAAGTCCATTTTGGATGTGGCTGTATATACGCTTCGCCATCTTCATTAACGTTAACTAAATGACCTTTTTCCCAAATTGCAGCCAAATGTTTAGCAAAGCCACCTGTACTACAAGAAATTGACATGTCATTGTCATTGAGCACAACAATTAAATCGGCATTATGTGCAACAGCATCATTCATGGCTTCAAATGCCATACCCGCTGTCATTGCACCATCACCTACAATACAAACCACTTCACATGGGTCGTTTTGATAACGACGTGCTAATGACATTCCTAAACCAGCCGAAATTGCTGTTGATGAATGTCCTACGCCGAATGTATCGAAAACCGATTCTTCTCTAGCAGGAAATGCCGCTAAACCATTTTTAGAACGAATCGTCGTCATTTGTTCACGACGACCTGTCAGGACTTTGTGCGGATAGGCCTGATGTCCTACATCCCAAACTAATCGGTCATTTGGTGTATTAAAGCAATAATGCAGCGCAACCGTCAGCTCAACCACGCCGAGATTAGCACCGAAATGGCCACCACTCTGGCCTGCTGCATATAAAATATATTGACGCAACTCATCAGCCACTTGAACCAATTGGCTATGCTCGAGCTGACGTAATTGTTGAGGATGATCAATTGCATCTAACAATGGCGTAACAGGGCGTTGAGTTGGAATTTCGGTATACAACATATGTGGCAAAGCCTTTATAAGCCTGGCAAATCCTAAGCTGGGTCAAAATGGGTCGATCATACAATCGAATGAAGTCACCTTCAATCAGCCACATTTGCGAACGAGGTCATGCAAAGCAGTCTCTCATACATCATGGGTATGGTTGGCAGATTATCCTGAATAATCTGACTATTTATCAACTATTATCGTCATCTTTATACAAAAAAGAAAACCTTAGTGTGCAAAATGATTATGACAATTCGACCAATCTCCCAGCATTACGCTATACTTTAAACCGTTTTCGGTTAAAAGATGAGTTAATCTGTGCCTATAGAGTTCATTGCAACATCAAAACTCCCGACCGCTTTTGGTGAATTCAATATTTCTGTGTTTCAAGATCCAGTATCAGGTGAAGAACATGTGGCACTTTCTAAAGGGTTAGAAAATCCACCTACAGGCCCTGTTTTGGTTCGTGTACATTCAGAATGTTTAACAGGTGATGCTTTTGCGTCATTAAAATGCGACTGTGGTCCTCAATTGCAGGCAACTCAAAAGCTCATCAACGAAGCAGGTCAAGGCGTTATTTTATATTTACGTCAAGAAGGCCGTGGTATTGGGCTTACAAATAAAATTCGCGCCTATGCTTTACAAGATCAGGGTCATGACACAGTAGATGCTAATTTACTTTTAAATTTACCTGCCGATGCACGTCGTTATGACATGTGTAGCATTATGCTCGATCACTTAGCAGTGAAAGAAGTTAAATTAATTACCAACAATCCTTTGAAAATTCAGGCACTCAAAGATCAAGGAATTAATGTGGTTGACCGTGTTCCATTAACGGTTGGACGCAACCCTTTTAATGAACAATATTTAAAAACCAAACGTGAACGTATGGATCATCTTTATCAAAAAGATGATTTTTAAGCCCAAATTATAAATTTAAAAATAATTGGAAGGGATTTTTAAGACATTTCTTAAAAATCCCTTACTTTTTTTATGGTTTTATGCTTTGATGTATCTATCTCCTATCTCAATCATCTTTGAGGGTCACTATGCAACATCCGACTTCAACAGATATTCAACGTGTCCGCGAATTTCTCCTAGATTTACAAGCCCATATATGTGCGGGTTTAGAACAACAAGAAAAAGCTGGCGGTGGTACGAGTGAATTTATTATTGATGATTGGGAGCGTCCTGAAGGTGGTGGTGGGCGTTCACGAGTTTTGCAAAATGGCACAGTGATTGAAAAAGGTGGTGTGATGTTTTCTCACATCAACATTAGTAAACTCCCCGCTTCTGCTACAGAAAGACACCCTCAAATTGCTGGTGCTAAAGCGCAGGCACTTGGTGTCTCATTAGTAATTCATCCTAAAAACCCCAATATCCCAACTTCTCATGCCAATGTACGTTTATTCGTTGCAGAGCCTGAAGGACAAGATCCAATTTGGTGGTTTGGCGGTGGTTTTGACTTAACACCGTTCTATCCAGATGAGCAAGATGTTGTCGATTGGCATCAAGCCGCTTACGACCTGTGTCAGCCTTTTGGTGACAGTGTCTATGCTGAACATAAAAAATGGTGTGATGATTATTTCTATTTAAAACATCGCGATGAGCAACGCGGTGTCGGTGGCTTATTTTTTGATGATCTCAATGGTTGGGATTTCGAAACTTGCTTTAAATATATTCAAGCTGTGGGTAATGGCTATTTAAATGCCATTCTGCCAATTTTTGAAAAACACCGTGAACAACCTTACACCGAAGCACAACGAGAGTTTCAGCTTTATCGTCGCGGCAGATATGTCGAATACAACTTAGTCTATGACCGCGGGACATTGTTTGGTTTACAAACAGGCGGACGTATCGAATCTATTTTAGTCAGCCTCCCTAACCTTGCAGGTTGGTCGTATCGCCCAGAATGGGATGAAGACTCGCCAGAGAAACGTTTAACCGACTATTACCTAAAACCACGTGACTGGTTAAATCTAAAAGAAAAAGTCGCTTAATTTTTTGCTTTTTGGAGATTCTTTGGCTTCCACCCTAGAGAATCTCCTTTTTTATTTTCACTTTTCTGAACCTCATTCAAATATTTTTTCTTATTCCAATTTGGCTTATAGTGAGGCCTGCTGAATATTCAGCACACGTTTTTAACTGCTTTATGCCATTTTAAAATTTTGGATATAAGAATGACCAAACAGTTTGCAGTAATTGGCAACCCAATCGAACAATCACGCTCTCCTGAATTGCATCATGCTTTCGCTCAAAAAACAGGTGTTGATCTCGACTATCAAAAACGTCTTGCCCCTCTTGATGGTTTTGAGTCGAGTATGCGTAGTTTCTTTACAAATGGCGGAAGTGGCATGAACGTTACTGTGCCGTTTAAAGAACAGGCTTTCGCTTTGTGCGATGTGCTAACCGAGCGTGCTCAGATTGCAAAAGCAGTTAATACGTTATGGATGGAAAATGGCAAATTGCACGGCGATAACACTGATGGCCAAGGCTTAGTAGCCGCGATTCAAGCTTTAGACTGGAACCTAGAAAATACGACTATTTTAATTTTAGGAGCTGGCGGTGCAACTCGTGGTGTTATTTATCCACTAGTACAAGCTGGCGCAAAAAAGATTGTGATTGCAAACCGTACTCTAGCTCGTGCCGAACAACTTATAGATGACCTAAAAGTAGCCGTCCCGCAAGCTCAATTACAAGCAATTTCTCTAAATGAGCTAGAAGGGAAATTTGATATTGTAATTAATGCGACTTCTGCAAGCCTTTCAGGCGATGCTCTACAGCTTCCTGAAAATTTACAATTCGAACATGCCTATGAAATGGCATATGGGAAACCATCTAGCTTCCTTGATCAAGCTAAACAACGTAATGTGCCCTCTTCTGAAGGTTTTGGAATGCTAGTCGGTCAGGCTATTGAATCCTTTTCTATCTGGAATGGCGTAAGACCTGAATTAAAAGATTTTCTATAAATATAAAAAAAGAACCTACATGATGTAGGTTCTTTTTTTACTTCATTTATTATTTTTTGGTTGTAACCATTTGCTGATAAACATCTCGGAAAATCTCATAATCAATAAATTCATTATGCTCAGGTTTTAAATTCTGAATTGTTTTTTCCGTAAGTTGCTGTTTACGTGCAGCGACATAAGCCTTACCTAGAATATCAGCAGTTTGTGATAACAATGGTTTTTCTTCAGCAGAAGCACCATTTTGTTGTTCAAATTTTAATTGATATTGTTTCGAGAAAAGCTGCTCAGGCTGCTTATATTGTTTCTGTAATTTTTGCCATGCTTCACGCCCTGCCTTACCTTGCATTGTTGTAATCACAATATGGTCTACAGCACGGCCTAAATCATTATCAAACTGGTCTTCTTGTTCAAGATGATGCTTTTTCTGCAATGCCTCGATACGCTCTAAAGCCTTACCTTGAGGATTATAGGTTTCTTCTTCAGAGAACCAATAAGCATAAACTTCGGCAATTTCTTGCAACTGTTGAACTGAATAATAATTAATATATGACGGTTTTTCGGCAGTCAATTTTGCAATAAACACAGCCTTATACGTTTTGTCATAGGCACGTGTTGCATCATAAGTTTGGTTAGCCAACAGCGCCAGATTCGAATCTAAATCTTGTACATCACTATGTGAGCCAACTGGATGTTCAGAAACATCACTCTGCCCAAGTTTTTCACTAAAACCTTTTACGAAGTTTTCAAATAAAGAACCTTTGCTTGCCTCTGCAACTGATTTAGCTTGTTTAAGTTGCTGCTGATTAATTGAGGTTGCTTTACCATAATTTAGAATTTGCATGTCTGCTTTAATATTAAAGCGATGGTTAAATTCAGCTGGTGTATATGCAATATCGTAATCTACGTTGACTACACGGCCTTTTTCATCGAGTCCAACATCAATCGTAATTGGATTTCTTTGTTTTGGTAAAGCTTGTTCAATTTCTGCCTTATGTTTTATCCATAAAGCTTTGAATGCTTCATCATTCACAAACTGGTTCTGATCATAAGCGGCAAAAGTTTGTTTTAGTGCAGCTTGACGAGACTTGATCTGAGTTTTTTGGGTACTCTCTGTGCTTTGATCAAGAACATCAACACCATATATTTGACAGTAATTAATATCCCCTAAAACTACTGGTTTTTTAAGGGTCTGTAATTCAACACATTGTTCTTCTGTAAGGGTTGGGCCTTCTTCATCTTGGGTAGTTTGTTCGGCATCCTCTACCGCAACATCAGCAGCATCCTCATCTTGGCCTGAAGCAGAAGCCTCGTCTGCTGCTACCGCTGCATCTTGAGCTGCACTTGATTGTTCTTCATCACCTTCCTCAGAAGCCAATGTACCGCCAAAATGAGCATTAATAAGTGAGTAAAGTTGTTGGCTGACTGCTGCCGCATCTTCAGAAGAAACCTTCTGCTCTTCGGCACCACCCGACTTTTTCTTAGCTTCAGACGTTGCGAGTTCAGTTGCTATAGATTCAGCAATCTTTTGGTCATCAAATCCTAAAACACTTTTTTGCAGGTATTTTTCATTGACTTGACCATATAGATCGACTTGTAGCAGTAACTCCTCAACCGTATCCTTTAAACGAATTTTTTCTACAATTCCTGCCTTACGGTCAGCATCTGTAATTGGTAAACGTTGTAAATTTTGCGGATCAGCCAAACGATAAGACACGGCGCCAGAAGCCTTCGCATATTCAACGAACTTCTTCATATCGACGTTCGTAAACAGATCTTTATATTTCGAAAAATCGACATAGGCTAAGTTGTTTTGATTATCTTTATTAACTAAATAAGGCATTAATCCGAAATAATTAACGTAAAATTTATAATCCTTTAGATCAAGCACCATTGGCAATTTTGCCTGCACGAGCAAAGTCGGTTTTTCATATCTTGCAGTGAGGTTGAAAGACCCCATTTTTTGACGATAATGAACTGAACCATCGTAACTAAATTGGAGATCATTTAATAAATTGATTAATACGGCATTTACTTTTTCTGAACGTGATTCGCCAGATACACCTGAAACAGATTGCTCATTTGCAATTGCGGCATAAAGCGCCTGCTTCTGTTTTTTATTCAAATTAATTTTTTGTTCACGTAAATATTGATCTACTTTTTTTTGCACTTCAGCATCAAGTTGAGCACTCTTCTCTACAGTGCTTATTTTGTTGGGCTGATTTGAATCAACATTAACTTTAAAATGCCCGCGGTAGTCATAGCTTGGGTATTCATACATTGCATTCATACCCTGAATGACTTTTTGATCTAAATGAGCAGATGCCACTGATGGACGTAGGCTATGCTGCGCACATGCGGTCAAACCCAAACTGAATAAACATAAACTGAGATATTTTAAATGCATAACTTTTTTAAAACCTTATCGCTTTATCTTTTTAGCAAAACTTGCTAAAAATAAAAAAATAGTTGTTTTTTCACATAAAAGTATAAGTCCTGAATGTAGCAGAAAATGTATTTTCAGGTGTATTTATTTTCGACAAAATTCGCTTTTCTGACATTTCTTTCGGATGTGATTATCATTGTATTTTTATCATGCGAGTGAATAATCAAATCATCGATTCAGATAATCCCACAATGATTCAAAATTAGGATTAAAGCCATGCCAGCATATAAAGCCCCGCTACACGATATTCGCTTCTTAATGAATGAAGTATTAGATTACCCTGCTCACTACAAAACTTTATCAAATGGTGAAAATGCAGATCCAGATACCGTTGATATGATTCTTGAAGGTGCGGCAGATTATTGTGAAAACGTATTATCGCCACTTAACCAGTCTGGTGATGAAGAAGGTTGCCATTTTGACAACGGCGAAGTAACTACACCTAAAGGCTTTAAAGAAGCTTATGACCAGTTCGTTATGGGTGGTTGGCAAGGTCTTTCTTATCCAGAAGAATTTGGTGGTCAAGGCCTACCAATGTCTTTAAACCTCATCAAATCAGAAATGATGGGTACTGCAAACTGGTCATTTACCATGTACCCTGGCTTAAGTTCGGGTTGTATGAACACCATTTTGCAATTCGGTACCGATGAGCAAAAACAAACGTATATGCCTAAACTTGTTGAAGGAACTTGGAGCGGCACAATGTGCTTAACCGAACCTCAATGTGGTACAGACTTGGGACAAGTTAAAACTAAAGCTGAACCTCAAGCAGATGGCACTTATAAAATCTCTGGTACAAAAATCTTCATTTCTGCTGGTGAACATGATTTAACTGAAAATATTATTCACATCGTACTTGCACGTCTTCCAGATGCGCCTGCTGGTACTCGTGGTATTTCATTATTTATCGTACCTAAATTCATACCTACTGCTGATAGTGGTATCGGTGAACGTAATGCAGTGACCTGTGGTTCAATCGAACACAAAATGGGGATCCGTGCTTCTGCAACTGCTGTACTAAACTTTGATAATGCCACTGGTTATTTAATCGGTGAAGTCAACAAAGGTTTACATGCAATGTTTACCTTCATGAATACAGCACGTATTGGTACTGCTGTTCAAGGTATTGCGCACGCTGAGTTATCGTTCCAAGGTGCATTACCTTATGCGAAAGATCGTATGTCTATGCGTGCGCTTTCTGGTAAAAAAGAACCTGAAAGAGTTGCAGATGCCATCATTCATCATGCTGACGTACGTCGCCTGTTGTTGACTCAAAAAGCAATTGCTGAAGGTGGCCGTTCAATGATCTATCATGCTGCAAAACTTGCAGACAAAATGACAGATGCATTAACACGTGGTGACCAAGCTGCTTACGAAGACTACGATGATAAACTTGGTTTCTACACACCAATTTTGAAAGGTTTCTTGACTGAACTTGGTTTAGAAGCCGCAAACAACGGTATGCAAGTTTACGGCGGTCATGGCTACATTAAAGAATGGGGCATGGAACAAATCGCTCGTGATGCTCGTATCTCAACGCTATACGAAGGTACAACAGGCATTCAAGCACTTGACTTGATTGGTCGTAAAGTATTGCTTAGCTCAAAAGGTAAAGTGGTTCGTGACTACACTGCTGAAATCTTAAAATTCTGTGCTGCACACGCACGTAATAAATACTTACGTCGTTTTGCTTGGGATTTAACTAAGCTTTGTGCTCAATGGAACACTTTAACAGTTCGTATTATGCTTGCTGCACGTAAAGACCGTGACATCGTATCTTCTGCTTCTGTAGATTTCTTGATGTTCTCAGGTTACGTGATGATGGCTTACTTCTGGGCGCAACAAGCAGTCATTGCTTCTGAGAAACTTGAAGCAGGTGATGGTGCAGAAACGCCTGAATTCTATAAGGCAAAAATCAAAGTTGCAGACTTCTACTTTGACCGTATGTTACCTCGTACTCAAGGTCACGCCGAGTCAATGGTGACAACCTCTCGCACATTAACATCATTACCAGTTGAACACTTTAGCTTCGACTACTAATGATTTTTAAATCGTGAAATGAAAAGAGCGCAATTCATATTGCGCTCTTTTTTATTCAAGTAAAAATTTAATATTTATTCTTTAGTCAGGATATAAGCTTGCTTCGGAACAAAATAGTTTTGTTCCAAAAACTCACGGTTTTTACCGTAGTCGCTATAAAACAGTTTTTCTAGATTCACGATCAATCTTTTGTTTGAATCAACATTAAAATAAAAATTAACATTAGATAAAGGACAGTGAATGGTTAACTCATGCTCTCTTTCATGTACTTTCCAATTTAAATCAGGACACAACTGATTTATAGCAGTACTTTTGGCTCCATCCTTACTTCCCACTCGGCCAAAATGAATAACATTCCAATAAGCTGATCCATTGGGTAATAAATTTAAAATGTACTCTGCCTCTCCAGACTCACAATCGGCAAACGCATCCTCACATGAAATTCGGGTGTGATATCGCCCTACATATTGCAATGAGATTGCGCTCAATTTTTTGGTTTGATCTAAATTTTCTTTAGGTAAAAAAGTACGACCTGCCACATAATCTAATGTTTTTGTAGATGTACTATTTTTTATTAAATTTTCTTCATCGATAGAACTAGAACTTGGACTAGAGTGATCTTTTGAGTTGGTGTGGTTTATGTCGCAAGCACTAAGTGTCAGGCACATCATAGTCCCTACAACCAAATGCTTAACTAAAAACCTAGACCGCTTCAAAGACATATACATTATTCACAGATAACAGCAACAACCATGTTTATATTCATTTCAGGCACGAGCCAATTGCTGCCATAAACCCTTAAGCCCTGAAAAGGTGCATTTTAGTTGATGTTAGTTTCCTTCATTCCAATCCTTTACATATTTTAACCATTTTACTTTTTAGAAGACTTTAAACCCGTTATTTCGTCTCCATATTTTTATTAAGCAAGAGAATAAATAATTCCTTGTAACTTTTTATTTTTAAGGAGAATTAGATGGCCAGTTCTGGTTTATATCGCTCGAACCGACATAGCATGATCGCCGGTGTAATGGGTGGTATTGCTGAACGTTTTGGTTGGAACGTAACTTTACTACGCATTATTTTTGTTGTGATTTCAATCATGAGTGCGGCCTTTCCCGGAATCTTAGTTTATCTGGTTTTGTGGTTAGTCATTCCGAAAAAACAGCCAGAACATATTGAAGGCTATCGACAATCCGTCCGAACTGTACATGAAGAGCAAACACGTTAATTAATTTTGGTCGCTACGGTTGCATCCCCTAATCAACCGTAGCTTTTTTTTGCTCTGTTTTTTTAGATTATATTTTACGGTTTAACTGTTGTTGTAAAGCAGCAATCATATCTGCGCGGCTGATCATTCCGATTAACTTCCGCTCTTCGACCACTGGAATATAATTAAAAGATTTTTCGACAAAATAAGGCACTAGATCTTGAATAGGCTGTGTTGGCAATACTGTCACCACTCTATGACTCATAATCTGTTTCACATAATGCTGCCAAGAGTTTCTTGGGTCCGCTGCACCTTTAAACCATTCCACAACTTCATATAAAGCTAAAGTTCCTACTAGATGATTGTCAGCATTTACCACTGGTAAGCTCATAAGGTTAATATGCTTGAACTTATCCAATGCCTGATGAATATCATCATCTTCATGCAGCTTAATCACATCACGGCTCATAATATCCTGACAGGTATATTGATTGACTATGCGTTCGTTGGCATGTTCTTGTGCATCTAAAATAATTTTTTCTAAATCGTACTGGCTAATATCTAGCAATTCAGTGTGGTGCTCTAAAGCGTATTCAATATCTTTCGGTTGAATCGATACTTTTTGAGTCGGTGTTGGATCTTTACTACGCTCATTGAGACGTGCGGTAACTGGATAATGTCTTCCAATTAATCTATTAAAAAAGACGGCAAAACCGAGTAAAAGTAACGAGTTGAGCAGAACCGGATAAAAAATAAAATAAAAGCCTAATTTATGAATTGCAGCACCGCCTAACACAGCCGTAATCGCGACTGCACCACTTGGTGGATGCAAAGAGTCAGTGGTCATCATTAAGAATATGGCAAAGCCTACTGCGACACTAAAAGCAGTGGTTAAATCAGGAATCCACTGTGCACAGGCAACTCCAATAATTCCGGCTAGCGTATTACCAACAATCACATTCCATGGTTGAGCCAATGGACTAGTTGGCACAGCAAATAAGAGAACAGATGAAGCTCCCATGGGTGCAATGTACCAGGCATTAATTCCACCTAAAACATACCAGCTAATTAAGGAAGAAATTGCTAAACCACACAGTGCTCCAACACCACAAAGCAACCGTTCTTTTAAAGGCAAAACCTTAAAATTTGGTTTTAAAATCTGTAACCATTCTCGCTGTATAACACTCACAGTACACCTTTGGGGATATGCCGTTATTTATAACGGGCAAAAGTATACGCTCAAAGCCACATAAAATGCATTTAAATTATATCTTTCAAAGATAAGAAACCCTGCTGAATTATCTTTTGTTATTTTAAAACTTTAATATTCAATTAATTTTTCATTTAAGTAGCGCCAATAACGTTTCGGCAAATATTGCACATGAAGTTTTATATTCTGACGTTCCGTAATGTTCACGCTCTTAAAATAATCTTTCCAAAGCTGGTCATATAAGACTTCTTGCTCATCTAACTCCAGCTGAAAGCTTTGGCTCCTTCCGTTATTTAAATTACGATCGATGTCGCGTGCTTTGAGTGAAACCTCATGTATTTCCCTTAAATCATAATAAAGACCGAACTTACGTTTCTCATCATAAATGAGCCAACGCTGATCTTGATAACGCCGTTTAAAATGCGGCTGAATGAGCGGTAAAACATTAAAATCGGGACGTACCAAGCTTAAAAACAGCTCATCTTTGGTTTTCTTAAAACGGATAAAAGCTTCCATCCGATGCTTTTCTCGCCCGACCTTTTTCGTCCACTGCGAAATTGCCAAAACACTTGGGTGCGAATAATCTTTTTCTATCGATGAGTGACTAGTAAAAACGTAAATACAGTAATTAAATAAATGCTGATAGACATCTAAAGACTCAGATAAATAGGCAAAATAAAATTGCCTTAAAGAAGACGAAGAAAGCTTTTTTTGCAGCGCGGACCACACACGTTCGGCATGTTGCTCATTATTTGAAACCTCAATTTTATCAGCAAATAAGCCATGTTGAGCCGAATCATTTAAACAAAGTCTGACCTGTAATTCTTTGAATTGAAATGCACGAAAAACACAGCTCAGTAGCCCCACCATTGAGCCATCAAAATAGTAAGCGACTTCATCATTAAACATAACTAAAACCCAAGACTTAATTGTGGCGAAAGCTGCTGCACATATTTCGATGAACCCTGCGTTAAAATTTGCTGTCGGATAAAGTTTGAAGACAATTCTTTTTGAAATTTTGGACTGTCTTCACAATGGATAAAGAATTTTGCTCGCTGGTAGGCAACACCTAACTTTTTAAGTAAATCGATGTGGATCTTACCAAAACGGCGAGCCTGCACAATTTTCTTAGCCGATTTCACCCCAATGCCGGGTACACGCAAAATCATTTGATAATCTGCACGGTTTAGATCTACTGGAAACTGCTCAGGATGCCTTAAAGCCCAGCTTAATTTTGGGTCTACATCAAGATCTAAGTTTGGGAATTTCTCATTGACGATTTCATTGACCTGAAAACCGTAAAAGCGCATGAGCCAATCGCTTTGATAGAGTCGGTTTTCCCGCAGTAATGGCGGCGCAGAACCCACTGCTGGCAAGTAATTATTTTCGGTATTAATTGGAATGTACCCTGAAAAATAGACCCGTTTGAGCTTAAATTCTTTATAGTGCTTATCTGCCATAAACAAGACATCTTGGTCTGACTCTTGATGAGCACCCACCACCATTTGGGTGGTCTGCCCTGCTGGCACATATTTCGGTACATGCTTAATAATTTGACGTTCGTCTTTAAGCTGGATGAGCCTGTCACGTACTAACCCTAAATCTTTTTGCACTTCCTGATGAGATTTTTCTGGTGCAAAAGTCTTTAGCCCAATTTCGGTCGGCATCTCTAAATTAATACTCATCCGGTCAGCATATAAACCTGCTTCATGAATCAGTTCAGGCGATGCTCCCGGAATGGTTTTTAGGTGAATATAGCCATTAAAGTTTTCTTCAAGGCGCAACTTCTTCACGACTTGAAGCATACGCTCCATCGTATGATCGGCCGATTTAAAAATACCTGAACTTAAAAATAAGCCTTCAATATAATTACGGCGGTAAAAATTAATGGTTAAGTCCACCACCTCTTGCACCGTAAATGCTGCACGCTGGACGTCATTAGAACGACGTGAAACACAATAAGCGCAGTCAAAAATACATACGTTGCTAAATAAAATTTTTAAGAGAGATACACAGCGGCCATCTTCGGTATAGCTATGGCAAATTCCTGAATGGCTGGCATCGCCTAGGCCTTTATCTTTGTTTTTACGGTCACTGCCACTTGATGAACAAGACACATCATATTTAGCAGCATCAGCAAGAATCTGTAGTTTTTCTCGAATGCGATCAGACATATCAAACGACTCATTTATGGCATCGCTTAAAAAATATCATTTTGCATTCTTAAATTTAATCTAGTGAAGTACGCTAAGCGTCATGAGGTGACGTTTAAAATAATCCGTCTTAATTAACGTATTCTTCTAGTTGCTTTACACGCGCTGCATACTCTTGCATTGGGCAATATGAATACATCGGTGAGCCAATGTATGAACCTGCATTATTACATTCTTGATCTACATAAGCTTTCCAAAGTCTCTGAGACTTTAAAATATCTTGGTAACGCTCTGGCTGTTGATATTCTTCGCTTTGTGTACGAATTTGATCAATCAAAGCAACAATTTTTTCTTCATAAGTCTTTTTAGCTTGTTCAGAACAGCTATGCACGACCATGTTATTAATGCTTTCAAGCTTCATTTCTTTAATCGTCTGATCAACACATTGGTTATATTCATCTTGCTCATCAGTGTCGGTTTGTGCGTATAGCCATGGACTACAAAAAAGACTGGATAAAACAATGAGTTTGCAGCAAAATTTCAGCATAACTTACTCTCACTTCTATAATTTTTAATATGCTTCAATATAACAAAAATTCTGTAACAGTTGCCTATTAGCCCATGTTCAAAGATTAGAACATAAACATTGAATGAACACTCTGCTAATCGAATATAAAATCCTTATAAGCTGAAATATATTAATTAGACATTTTGATTTGATCGCATTCTTAAATACATTAACTTGCATTCATGTTATATATAATTATAAGAATCAAATTTACATTGATTTATATGAAGAAAGCTATCTTTAATAATTTTAAAATCTTCACTCAAAATTTAGATCCAGATAAAGATCAAATTTTATATAGTCTTTTAAAAGTCCCGCTCTATCTATTTATACCTGCTTGGTTTCTATGGATCTTCACCATAATGCTATATGAAGGGTTCACTTTAGAAATTCTAAAAACTGCTGTGAATATGCCATTGATGCTTTTTATGGTTGCAATGACTTATTACATACTCGCATTTGTTCCCGCTTATCTATTTCAACTCTTCTTGCAAAAGTATAATTTCATAAATTTTTTCTCAATTATTGTTAGTGCGATCATACTGACTACGCTAATCCTTAGTTTAATGTGTTTAGAATTCGCCCCAATAGAAATGATCATTTTCTTCAGTTATTTTTCTGTAATTTTCGCTATTACATATTGGATATTACTACTCAGAAGTATAAAAAAATCAGAAAAATCTCAAGATTAAAATTTCTCTTATATCTTCTAAAAAAACCTTTATTACAGGGTACAAAAATGTCTTTTAATTTTTTAAAAATCTTCATTCAAAATTTAGATCCAGATAAAGATCAAATTTGGCATTGTCTAGTCATGACACCAATCTATTTATACATAGTTGCTTTATTCATATTTTTAAGTTCTTTAATCATCCATAAAGATTTTTCTTTTGAGATTCTATTAAACACCCCTGTCGGACTACTCTTTATTGCAGCCATTTATTACATATTAGTTTTTATACCCGTTTATTTTTTACAACTATTCTTATTGAAATTCAATTTCCTTAATTTCTTCTCTATTCTTGTTAGCGCAATTTTTCTTAGCTTTTTAATTCCAAATATTTTAGCAATTTTATTTATCGCCCCATGGCAAATCCTTCCAATAGAAATCATATTTATGGTCAGTTTCTTTTCTTTAATTTTCGCTATCACTTATTGGATTTTACTACTCAAAAGTATGAAAAAAGCTGCTAAATGATCAAATCTGAAATTCCCAAACTAGCCTTTGCCACTCCCCTACAAAATCCTTATACTTAGGGGCAATTTTTCTCATAAATTCGTGGATGCTACATGAGTCGCGCCATCTCGCACATTGATACATTTCAGGGCTTAATTCTTGCCCTACAAAACTATTGGGCCGAACAAGGCTGCGTCGTACTACAACCTTACGACATGGAAATGGGCGCTGGAACATTCCACACCGCAACATTCTTACGTGCTTTAGGGCCTGAAACTTGGAATGCTGCATACGTTCAACCTTCACGTCGTCCAAAAGATGGTCGCTATGGTGAAAACCCAAACCGTTTGCAACACTACTACCAATTCCAAGTGGTGCTTAAGCCAAATCCAGACAACATCCAACAGCTCTATCTTGATTCTTTAAAAGCAATTGGGATTGATACGCTTACTCACGATATTCGTTTCGTAGAAGACAACTGGGAATCTCCGACGCTTGGGGCTTGGGGCTTAGGTTGGGAAGTTTGGCTTAACGGTATGGAAGTAACTCAGTTCACTTACTTCCAACAAGTCGGTGGTGTTGAATGTTACCCAGTAACAGGTGAAATCACTTACGGTTTAGAACGTCTTGCAATGTACCTTCAAGGTGTTGACTCGGTTTATGACCTTGTTTGGACGAAAGGCCAATTCGGTACTGTGACTTACGGCGACGTATTCCATCAAAATGAAGTTGAGCAATCGACTTATAACTTTGAATACGCTCCAGTTGAAAAACTATTTGAACTCTTTGATTTTTACGAGTCAGAAGCAAACCGTTTAATTGAAGCAAAACTTTCTCTTCCTGCTTATGAGCAAGTGGTTAAAGCGTCTCATACCTTTAACTTGCTTGATGCACGTGGCGCAATTTCTGTAACTGAGCGTCAACGTTACATTTTACGTGTACGTACTTTGGCGCGTGCAATTGCACAAAGTTACGTACAAGCACGTGCAGAACTTGGCTTCCCAATGGCAGAACCACACTTACGTGATGAAGTATTGGCACAGCTAAAAGCACAAGCTGAAAGTGAAGCAGCAAAGGCGGAGAAAAACTAATGAGCAAACATACTGTTTTATTCGAACTTGGCTGTGAAGAACTTCCACCGAAAAGCTTAAAAAACTTACGTGATGCATTACAGGCAGAAACGGTAAAAGGCTTAAAAGATGCTGGCTTAAATTTCGCATCTATCGAAGCTTATGCAGCTCCACGTCGTTTAGCGCTTAAAATTGTTGATATCGATGCTGCTCAAGCTGATACACAAAAACGTTTTGATGGCCCTGCTGTTCAAGCGGCTTACGATGCTGAAGGTAAACCAACTAAAGCACTCGAAGGCTTTATGCGTGGTCAAGGGATTACTGTTGATCAGCTTTCAACTTTCCAAGCAGGTAAAGTTGAAAAAGTTTGTTATTTAAAAGATGTGAAAGGTCAAAGCCTTGATGCTTTACTTCCGCAGATTTTACAAACTGCATTAGACAATTTACCAATTGCTAAGCGTATGCGTTCTGCTGCAAGCCGTACCGAGTTTGTACGTCCAGTTAAATGGGTTCTCTTACTGAAAGATGACCAAATCGTTGACGCAACTATTCAAGATCATAAAGCTGGTAATGTGACTTATGGTCACCGTTTCCATGCACCTGAAGCTGTGACTTTAGCGCATGCAAATGACTATTTAGCTGCTTTAGAAAAAGCATATGTCGTTGCAAACTTTGAAAAACGTCAAGCAACCATTCAAGAACAAGTGAAAAAGTTAGCTGATGAAGTTAACGCAACTGCGATTGTTCCAAGTGACTTACTTGATGAAGTAACAAGTCTGGTTGAATGGCCAGTTGCTCTTCGTGCAAACTTTGAAGAGCGCTTCCTTGCTGTTCCTCAAGAAGCACTCATTACGACAATGCAAGACAACCAGAAGTATTTCTGTTTGATCAATAGCGAAGGTAAATTACAGCCGTACTTCATTACTGTTTCAAATATTGAGTCTAAAAATCCGATCCAGATTATTGAAGGTAATGAAAAAGTTGTTCGCCCTCGTTTATCTGATGCTGAATTCTTCTTCTTACAAGATCAAAAGCAACCGCTTGCATCTCGTAAAGAAAAACTGGCAAACATGGTATTCCAAGCACAACTGGGTACGCTTTGGGATAAATCGACACGTATTGCTAAACTTGCTGTTGCATTATCTTCAATCACTGGTGCAAACCCAGCCGACGCTGAAAAAGCTGCGTTACTTGCTAAATGCGACTTAACATCTGAGCTTGTAGGTGAATTCCCAGAACTTCAAGGTATTGCGGGTACTTACTATGCACGCATTGAAGGCGAAAACACTGAAGTTTCTGAAGCTTTAGGTGAACAATATTTACCAAAATTTGCTGGCGATGTTTTACCAAAAACCAAAACTGGTACAACGATTGCCCTTTCTGACCGTTTAGATACACTTGTTGGTATTTTCGGTATTGGACAAGCACCTACAGGTTCTAAAGACCCGTTTGCTCTTCGTCGTTCAGCAATTGGTATCTTACGTTTAATCATTGAAAATGAATTAGATGTAACGATTGAAGAGTTAGTTAATCTTGCACTTCAAGGTTATGGCGACATCGTTAAAGACCACGATAAAACGCGTGCTGATGCTGTTGCATTCTTGGAAGGTCGTTACCGTGCCAAGTATGAAGACCAAGGCGTTGCTGTTGATGTGCTTCAAGCGGTTCAAGCACTTGCACCAAAATCTCCACTTGATTTTGACAAGCGTGTAAATGCTGTAAACCATTTCCGTGCACTACCTGAAGCTGCTGCACTTGCTGCTGCAAACAAACGTGTTGCTAACATTCTTGCAAAAGAAGCAGCACCAGAAGGTTCTGTAGTTGAAGCGAACTTGGTTGAAGATGCTGAGAAAGCATTATTTGCTGAGCTTCAAGCAGTTACTCCAGTTGTTGAGCCATTACTTGCGGCAAAAGACTACACTGCTGCCCTTTCTAAGCTTGCAGCACTTCGCGCGCCGATTGATGCATTCTTTGATGGTGTAATGGTTATGGCAGATGATGCTGACCTGAAGGCAAACCGTTTACGCTTATTGGCTCAGTTACGTAACTTGTTTACTGCTATCGCTGATGTAAGTGTATTACAAGGCTAAGCCTTAATTGGTTGTAAATTAATGAGAACCCCTCTATAAATTAGTGGGGTTTTTTAATATTAAGAATAAATCAGCAGTCATCATAATGAATCCCACTTCAATTAAAAAGTTTTATCGTATAGATGCTTACCTTGTTCTTTGCCACACCCTTTTGCTGGCATTCGGTTATGGTCTATGGAAGCTATATCCTCATATACAGACCAAACCAGATATGAGCGGCCTGTTCTTTATGATTATCTCTATTCTAGGCGGTTTTGCAGGGCTGATTATGCTAGCTGTAACTCTGCCTCGTTTAGATCGTTTTGTTCGTAATTTATCAGTGAACAAATTTATTTTGGCTCTGTTGTATTGGATTTCTAGTACCATTATTTTCGTGCTATTTGGCATCAGCAAATTCTTCTTCAATAATCCGCTAGTTTTGCTGGTTTTTGTTTTGGTTTTTTTCAGCAGTGTTTATCTTTCGGTGATTCGCCTTGCAGATATGCGTAAAAAAGACTGGCTGATCTTAAGCGGAATTTTTGGAGCTATTGTGCTGTTCTTCTTTTTGCCAGAGCTTTAGGAAATGGTTTAAGTAAAGATGCTGAGCTTGTAATACTTTGTGTACCTAACAATACCTTCTTTGATGGTGTAATGGTAATGGCAGATGATGCTGATCTAAAAGCAAACCGTTTACGTTTATTAGCTCAGTTGCGTAACTTGTTTACTGCTGTGGCTGATGTGAGTGTGTTGCAGGGTTAATTAGCTTATTACTAAATAAAGGGATCTTTTATAGATCCCTTTATTTTTTACGTTAAACAAACTCTTTAATTTCTTCTAAACTTTTCGATGGCTCAAACCACATAAAATCATAATCAGCCACATCATGAATATAAAACGGATCATTTTTCATGATTTCTTCGGCCTCCTGAATCGAAGAGCTTAAAACTAAAATCACTCCACCTACCCTATTTTCTCGACGCCCCGATGCCAAAAATTTCTTTTGCTCATAGTAATGGTCTAAAAATGCAATATGCCCTTTCAGTACAGCATCAACTTCGGCTAATGGTTTTTTATAGGTCAAGGTAACAACAATCATTTCATTCTCTTAAAGGAAGTAGCACATGACATAGAAGGGTTAAACTACTGATAGCTTATCTATAGTTTATTCGATGGTACGCCGATTCCCCCAATTCATCCACACCAAACTCCCTACAATAATCACACCACCTAACAGCACAATCATTGATGGTTTTTCATTTAAAAAAACAACTGCCAAACTCATTGCGACAATCGGCGAGCAATATAAAAAATTCGATGCAATCGTTAACGGCATATTTTTAAGTACATATCCCCAAAGCACATAAGCCATCGCACTGGGGAAAATACCCAATAACACAACCGACATATTAGCCTGCCAAGTGGCATGTAAAATTTCAACAGACAACTGCGCGCTATAGAACAGTAAAGGAATGGTTCCGAACCAAATGATGTAGCACATCATGCTCAACGCATCATAATTTAAGGCAAATTTTTTATATAAATTAAAGTAAATCGCCCATGCAATTGCTGCCGAAACAATCAACAAACTATAAGGGCTTGGTACACCAAGACCATGATCACCGCTAACCACTAAAACGGCGCCACAAAGACCTAATAAAATACACAACCACTGTTTGAAACGGATTTGCTCTTTAAAAAAGAAAGCTGAAACAATAAAGGTAAATAGCGGAATAGATTGACTCAAAATGCTGGATGCAACCGCACTGACATATTGCTGCCCCGTATTTATAAGTAAATGATGCAACGTTACAGAGAAAAATCCTAACACACCAAGTGCCGGAACATCTTTCCACTTTAACGGCTGAATGCCTTTTTTCATGACCAAAAGTAGTAAGAAAACAGATGCAATCAAAAAGCGAAGCAAGGCAATATGCTGCGGTGTGTATGAATGCAAAGCACTGTGTACACCAATAGGTGAATAACCCCAACAAAAGACGGTAATAGCAATACACAAATAAAGCTTAAATGCCGGAGGCTGTGTTTCGACAGCAAGTGAAATTGCCATGTTAAATCTACGCTAATGAAATGGAACTCTTTCATCATATGCGCATGGATAGTTGAATAAAATTAACTTATATTGAGTCTAATATTCATTAAAAGTGAATGATAAAACATGGATATCGCTCAGTTAAAAATGTTCCAAACCGTGGTTGAATGCGGCACGATGACCAAGGCGTCTTTGCAGTTGCATTGCGTTCCATCTAACATCACGGCACGCATTAAACAACTTGAAGAAGAACTCGGCGCACCTCTGTTTTATCGGGAGGGGAAAAGTTTAAAGCTCACCCCATCTGGAGAAATCTTTCTTAATTACTGCCAAAAAATTTTAGCGCTTTGTGATGAAGCAAAACGAAGCATTCATCCTGATGCACCGCCCTCTGGTCCATTAAAAATTGGCGCTATTGAATCTTCTGCCACAACCCGTTTACCTAACTTACTCGCGAAATATCATCAACGCTATCCAGAAGTTTCCATTCAAATTATTACTGGCACATGGAAACAACTATTAGTTGATATTTCTCAGCATAAACTCGATGGTGCGATTGTCGCTGGTAATATTGAGTTTCCTATGCTGAATAAACTCGGTATTTATCAAGAAGAAATTATTTTAATTGCCCCAGAATCTTTCGGTGAAATCCACTGCCAAGAAGACCTGATTGGTAAAGAAATTTTTATGTGGACTGAAGGTTGCCCTTACCGCGCTGCTCTTGAAGAATGGCTTAAGCTCAAAAATATCTCGCTTCCAATTACCAGCATTACCAGTTACGCCACTATTATTGGTTGTGTGAGTGCAGGCTCCGGTGTGTCTTTAGTGCCAAAGAGTCTTTTTGAGCAATATAAAAATTTAACCAATATTCGAGGCTATAAATTTGAACATCTTGCATTTA
Source organism: Acinetobacter sp. KB005 (assembly GCF_049949095.1). Lineage (NCBI taxonomy): Bacteria > Pseudomonadati > Pseudomonadota > Gammaproteobacteria > Moraxellales > Moraxellaceae > Acinetobacter > Acinetobacter sp. KB005. The sequence goes on from NZ_CP188191.1 coordinate 438,176, forward strand.
TGCAGAACCAGTTTTTTTGGCACAAAAATGTGAGTAACCACAAAGCGAGAGATATGTTTTTAGAATTGATTAAGTCAGAATTTATAGCTTAGCTGTGCATTCGAATGAAATTATCTATGTAAAACGCTATGCTTTACATAAAACAATGATGCATAAAACACATCGCGGCATTTTAAATATTTTTATTTTATTGATATAAAACAATATCCTAATAAAAATTAAGAATCAATTATAAAAACATAAACTGCATGACCCATCCGTTTTTTGCAACGGCCTCACTCAAAAGAAGCAGATGCTAAGTACATAACGTATTTTTGAGTCATTCAACATGAATAAAGCAATTGGAATTTTAGGTGGTATGGGTCCACAAGCCACGATTGATGCCATGGATAAAATTATTAAAAATACGCCAGCACATTGCGATCAAGAGCATATTCCTGTCATCACGGTTTCTATTCCAGACATCCCAGATAGAACACAATCGATTATCAATCATGATGATAAACCACTCGAAAAAATGGCTGAATATCTTAAAATTTTAGAAGCAGCGCAGGTCGGCTGTATCATTATTCCCTGCAATACTGCCCACTTTTGGTTTAACCAGTTACAGCAACGCACCCAAACCAAAATGATTAGTATTATTGAATCTGCGGTTCATTTTATTCAAGACAGCCAAATTGCTGAAGTTTGTATTCTTGCGACGTCTGCCACCATAAGCACTCAGCTTTATCAAAGCCAGTTCATCCAAAACAATATTCGTTTCTCTACCCCTTCTGTTGAGATGCAACACAAAGTGATGCAAAGTATTTATCAATACAAAGCAGGAAATATCAAAAAATCAAAACAACTTATGAGTGAGGTTATTCATTTTTATAAACAAAATAAAAGCATAAAATTCTTATTAGCATGTACTGAAATTCCGCTCATCTTACAAGACAGTATCCAAGACAATCCTGAACTGTTTGTTGATGCGACCGATTTACTCATTAAAAATGCGATTGCGTGGTATCAGAACTCATTAACAGCATCAGCCGCATGATTAAATAAAATTTAATGCAAATTATGCATAACTAAGTTTAGGCAATGGTCCAATCAATTGCCTTTACAAAATTCCATAATCCTTCAGAAGTTGCATTAAGCCTTGCACTACTGCGATATAAATAAATATCGACAGATAGTACCGACTCTTTCATTGGTACGATCATTAACTGATTTTGTTTTAATTCATCTTGAATGCTGTAATCGGGTAACCACCCTACGCCATAACCGCCTTTGATCATATCCTTAAGTAATAGACTCATTGAAGACACAAAATTTGTCTCAAACTTGGCCGAATGATGATCTTGTAGAAATTTATTTACCTTTTTCCCCATGTAACTGTCATCGGTATAGTTCATGAGCGGAATTGAAGAGTCTTCGAGTGAAAATTTAGGTCGACCTAAATGATTTGGAGCCGTGACTAAATAAAGTTTTGCTGAAAACAACTTATGGCACAAAAATTGTGGATTCATTAAGTCATCATCATAAAAAGATGCAATAAAGTCACATTGACCATTTTTAAGAGAATCTACGGTTTCATTCACATTGATTGCTTCAACATGAAAAATCTTTTCTTGGTAATTTTTTAAATTCCCTAAAATTTTAGGAAAAATATATCCCGCCAAAGAATGTGCAGAAGCAATCGTGACTTTGCTTCGCACATGATTATCACCTTTAATTTGATCTATATTAAACTCAAAATCATCCAGTAAATTTCTAGCATGCAATATAAAAAGCTTCCCCTGCTCCGTTAACTGTAAAGGAGAAGTTTCTCGATCAAACACTTCAAAACCAAGACTATTTTCTAAGGCTTGAATACGACGACTCAGCGAAGACTGAGAAATATTTCTAATATCAGAAGCGACTGTAAAATTTCGGTATTTTTCTAGAACAATCAGGTCATATAACCATTTTAATTCAATGTTTTGTATCACTTGAGGCTCCAGATCATTCTAGAAATTTAGATACGGTATTTAATTATATTTGAAATGATGATTTATCGTAATCAAATCGTATGGGTTTTATCTCATTGCAGTACAAGCTGTATTTTTATCAGTAAGATCAGCACTTCATCTTTTGATTCTGGTTGGGGAGGTTTATCCAAAATGAAAACCCTAAAAACTCTATGTATTGCGACCTCTATATTGGCTTCATCAAGCTTATTTGCTGAAACAACACAACCTCAACAAGTGAATGAAATAGCTTCTAAAACACAACCTTATGGTGATAATCCAAGCCTAGGGCGTGTACTGTTATATAAAACAGGAAAAGGCATACAAAATTTAGGAGACAATATTCAAGGTGCTTCTGAAAAGACCTCAAATAAAATTAGTGAAAAGTGGAAAAACACCAAAGAATTTACTGCTGAAAAGGCAGAAGTCGTTCAACAAAAAGCGGATACAGCAAAAGCTTTTACTGAAACAAAAATAGATCAAGCTAAGCAAAATATTACCAGTAGCCGAAACGGTGAAAACATCCCAATAGAACAAGGTGAGTTAAGTAAATCTAGCACTACGGTTAACTAAATTTCTTGGATAGCGCGATAAATTCGCGCTTTAATATAAAATACAAATATCAATCTAGACATAAATACCACTCACTATAAAGAGCTAGGAATCTGCCTTATGAATAGTCAAAAACTTCTCTTTTCAACACTATGCTGCTTAGCATTAACTGCATGTGCAACATCAACGCCCCTTTCTTCTTATTCTCAAGCTCAAGTTTTAGAGCAAGACACCAATATTAAAGCCTATCCGTCTACGACAGGGAATGTGGCCAAGCTCATTAAACAAGATAATCAAGCTTGTATGATTGAATTTACAGGTTATTTAGGTGGAGGACATGTGACCGAACATTGGACGTTTAATAATAAAGGTCTAATTTCAGCCACTTCTTCGACCCTACAATACCCTGATGAATCAGGCATATTAAATCAAGCAACCAATTCTACGACTAAGAGTTCTACTACCTTTAATATTCAAGATCCTGAAATTCAAAATAACTTCAAAAAACTCCAAAATAATTTTAATGCAGCTAATTTAGCAAAGTGTAATTAAGGCTTTTCCATAAAAAAACTCGTTGCAGAAGCTTTCTTTTGCAACGAGTTATAGCCATTTAAAATTTCTTGGACCTAATTTAAAAAATTATAAATAAGCTATTTAATTAATGGTTAAACCATTTGTTGCTGCCAGTAAATCAATCCGCGGAAAAACCAAGCCCGTTCTTGAGTCAGTAATTGGTTTACCTGTCGTTTTTAAACGGCTGATGGTTTGATCAATACTTTCTGTTGGACTCACGCTATTCGCTCGTAATAAAGCAATCGCACCTGCCACATGTGGTGTTGCTTGAGACGTACCGCCCATGGTGTAACCACCCGCGGTAATCATTGCACCTGGTGCTAATAAAGTCACAAGGCTACCACCATTACTAAAACATGCTACCTTATCTGCTGCTGTGGTTGGGTCAGAACATTTCACTGGATTCCCCCATGACACACCACCAATATTACTGTCATAAACAGCGCCGACTCTCACTGCACCAGCAACACAAGCAGGAGATGAAATACCATCTGCAAATGCATCATTACCTGAGGCTACAACTGGCACCACACCAGCAGCACGTGCATTGGCAAATGCCGTTGCATAACTACTATCACTACACTCTGAAGTATATTTAACGCCAGGAACGCCAAGACTTAAATTAACCGCTTTAATATTATAAGTTTGTGCATTGTTTACGGCCCAGTTAATCCCTGCAAGAATATCACTATCATAGGCTGTACTGACCCACTTACCTTGAGACCTCACTTTTCTAAAGACATCAATACCAATAATTTTAGTTTTAGTTGCGACTTTAGACACAATACCTGAAACATTACTGCCATGTCCGTCATCATCCAATGCCCCATCATCTGGTGCACTATCAAAAGAATAAACCACCCGACATGTGCTTGATGGTGTATTGACTGCAGTACAACCAAAATCAGAGTGAAGATAATTCACACCCGTATCAATCACTGCCACACTAGAGCCCTCACCTGTGAAACCATTGGTTTTCACTTGTGGCTGGTTAATTAAAGGTAAACTTTCATTGGTCGTGGTTTGATTAATACGATTTGGGTAAACCGCTTTAACATTCGGGTCATTTAATAAAGAGACTAATGCTTCGCGGTTACTAATCCGATAAAAAGCTAAAGGTAAATTATTGTAGTCCCTCAGTACTTGCACACCACCAGCACGGTTAAATCTTGCCTGTATATCCTTTTTATTTGTTGCAATATAACTCCGCCGTTCTAAACCAGAAGGTACGCTCACCGAAGGAATATTGTATTCAATAATTAAATCATTCGAATCGTTAGTGACCAGAGCATCTAAATCGATTTTACCCTGAAATACTTTTTGTTTTGCTGCCTGATTTAACCGCTGCTTAGCACCTTTAGAATCTAAAGGGAGGGCTGATGCAGTTGTACTTAATATCGCACATAGACCTAATAGAAATAACGTTTTACTTTGCATTATTTTCTCCGTAGTTTTTCAACTAACAATTTGCTTATTTCGCTTTTATTTCATTTGCTGGATCTTTTTCTGGATCAATCGGTTGAATCGAAAGATCACTTTTTGTGTTGTAAAAAGGAACGGTATCAGCTGACACCGATTGAGGATGAGTGGAATCTAAAGATAGATTTTTAGCTTGAGTAGGCTCCTTAAGTTTAGAAAGAAAAGAGGATGTGTCTGGTTGTGACGAATTCGATTCATGTAAAACCGAATTGAAGACATCAGATGCACCACTTGTTGGCTTAAAATAGAGAACAACGGCGATCAAGCCGACTATTACAAGAAGGGAAGCAATAATTTTCATCAGTTAAGATCTCTGTTCTTTTGTTTATAGACATCTATTTTTATTTTTGATTATTCGAAACAAAGAGGTATTTCTTAAAATATATTTCATGTGAAAAATTTAATGAATGAAATATATACCCACAAGAGAAGTAGAAATATCCACGCCCGAATAAGCAAAAATGTTGTTCTGCCCTGTACATTTATATTTCTGGCAGAAGATGGTTCAAAAAAGTGCTAAAAAGCATCTTATTCTCATAATAAGCAATAACTATGCCGTTCCCACTAATAAATAGTGAGACTCAAATCATAATTAGAGATATAAGTACCTGATCAAAAGAAGAGAAACTTCAAGAAAATTTGAAATTTAATTTTTAAAAATAAAAAGATAAAATTAGACCAACTTAATTAGAATAACTAATAAATAAACATTATTTTTCACTTTATTATTAATTTTTATTAATCTCCACAATTTATCCCTAGTCTGTTTACTCAACGTAACACTGTTGTAACGTTTTGATGAAGTGAGTTCCCAAGCCCATAGTGCGTTAGCTATGATCCGTTTGCGTTTATGAAATACCTCACTAAAAGGGTATATTCTTTGAAGGATATCGCAATGAAAATGATGAAAACAGCTATCGTTACTGCAAGTGTTCTTGCTTCTGCTTCTATTTTTGCACAAAGTGCGGGCGTTAATGCAGATGCTTCTGCTCAAGTAAATGTACAACCGGGCGGTCTTGTTAGTGGCGTAGCCAACACAGTCAAAAATACTGCACATACTGTAGGTAGCACAGCAAAACATGCGGGTCATGTTGCTGCTGACACTACAGTTAAAGCAACTAAAAAAACAACAGGAAAAGTGACTGAACTTTCTTCTAAAGCTGCAAATGGTACAAAACACTTAGCAACTGAAGCTGCAACAGGTACCAAACACTTTGCTACCGAAGCTGCGACAGGAACTAAAAATGTAGCGACTAAAGCTGCAACTAGTACTAAACATTTTGCTACCGAAGCAGTAACAGGTACTAAAAATGTAGCGACTAAAGCTGCAAATGGCACTAAAAATCTAGCAGTTGAGGCTAAAGCTGATACAAAAGCAGGTTTTGATGCTGTAAAAACTAAAGTTGCAGAAAAACAAGCTGACCAAAAAGAATTTACTGCTGAAAAACAAGCTAATGCTCAAGCGCATGTAGATGCTGTAAAAACTCGCGTAGCTCAAAATCAAGCTGAGCAAAAAGAGTTTGTTGCAGACACTAAAGCAGATGCTCAGGCAAAGTTAAATGCAGCTCAACCAGCGGCAATCAATGCTAATACTGGTGTAAATGTTGGTGTTAACGTTGCTCCTGTCGGAATTAATGCAAGTGTAAATGCAGATGCTCAAGCATCTACACAAAAAGCGGAAAAGAAATCTTGGATTAAAGGTCTTTTCGGTACTAACTAATACGTGATGCACAAAAAGGGCGATTAATCGCCCTTTTTTATTTATTTAAAATCAATCATTCAGCTCATTTCAGTTAAAACTAAACCTGCACGTAAACCGAGCTTCACATTTGGATTTGGAAATAAAATCCAGACCTGATCTTGCTCAACAACATAATTACCAGAAGGTTGTGTCGCAATGATTTCACCTTTTGTAAAAGTCGAAAAATTCGGAGCTTCAGCTGATAAGTTCATCTGAAAATCTTCATCTTTTTTAATTAAAGAATCCGATACTTTAAACACTCGAATTTTCGCTTTATTGCGTGCTGGTAAAGCTTGCTCAGAAACGACATGACGAATAACTTCATCAATTGCAGCAAACTGACTCAAGTCATTTTGTCCAAATGGTAAAGCTTTGCCCAACTCTAAAGTTGCACTGGCTGCTTTAAAATTCTCACTGGTAAAATGTGTAAACGTTTTACCAACCGCATTGTGATACACCAAAGCATCTAAATCGGCCGCTTCAAGACTCGCTGTCAAATTCGCATCATAAGCATGCGTTTGATATGGAAACAACGCAAAAGTTGGCAATAAAGAAGCCCGAATAGCTGTGTGCAAATCATAGTGATAACGTTTTGCTTGGTTTGAACTTTCTTGAAAGAAAGTCGTAACAACTTGTTCTAAAACCTCAGCTCGCTTTGATTCTTCGGTCACAGGCAGAGTTTTATATCCACCACAAAACATTCGGTTCACATCATCATGCACATAACGTTTACCTTGACGCATTGCATATGGATTACCCAATACAAACAGCAACCTCACAGCAAGGTTTAAGCGTCCGGCAAATAAATCTATGAAAAGATGAGACAACAATTCAATAGGTGCTGTTTCATTACCATGTACTCCAGCTGACAGTACGACGGCTTTGTCGTACTGTGCATGTGGCGTACATTCAAGAATTCCCTCACCTAACCAGCGCCAAGAAAAATTATCTTGTTTTCCTTCACGTGTTGTAGGCTGCTCACCTTGTAAGGTTAATGCTAGAAAATCTTGCATGTCACCTCCTCCTTATTTTTGGAAAGGATAAACCGAACCCAAACCTAAAATTTTGGTCAGCTCATCGAGTGCCATACGGCTTTCCATCAATAAATGCGGATCAGCTAAATCTTCTTGAGCTAAACGATCACGATAATGTTTATCTACCCATTGATTGAGTGTGCCAAACAATTGATCATTCATTAATACTTTTGGATTTACAGCATTTAACTCGGTTTCATTTAAAGCTACGCGTAAACGTAAACATGCAGGACCACCGCCATTACGCATACTTTCACGTAAGTCATAAACCTGAATAGCATCAATTGGTGTACCCATCTGAACCATATCGTTCAAATACCCCCACACTGCCTTATTTTGGCGAGACTCTTCTGGTACAACAATGGTCATTCCACCATCTGGACGAGTCAAAATCTGGCTATTAAATAAATATGTTGCTACTGCATCATCAACGGTAACGCGATTTTCAGGAACTTCAATCGAGATAAAGTCTTCACCGATGCTTGCCATTTTTTGACGAATTTCAGCAAAAGCCTGATCTTGATTTAAAAAGGCATGTTGATGATGGAATAAAACCTGTTGGTTGCTGACCGCAATGACATCATTATGAAAAACGCCTTGATCAATCACATCCGGATTTTGTTGAACAAAAACTGTATGTGCATCATCTAAACGATGCAAACGCGCAATTGCTTCGCTTGCTTCACGTGTCTGACGAGCAGGATAACGTTTTGGTCCCAGCAACCCATTATTTAAATGTTGTTGACCGTAAACAAAAACTTGAACCCCACGCTTAGCATAATCACCACCTAAACGATTGTGATTTGCTGCACCTTCATCACCAAACAAAGCCACTTGCGGCAATGCTTCATGGTGTACAAAATGACGTTCATTTTTAAAGATTGCTTGTAAAACTTGGCTTGTTGTTTCCGCTTCAATCGAACGGTGAAACTTATTATTTAAGTTCGCTGCAGTAAAATGTACACGTTCATCTTGGCTATCTGCCGAAGGTGAAACTGTTGCCGCATTTGCAGTCCACATTGGCGAAGCGGAACTTAACGATGATAAGAGTTCAGGTGAATGACGCATTGCTTGAGCAACAACACTAATGTCATCTCCTGTAAAACCTAAACGGCGTAACATTGGAACATGTGGGCGCTCATGCGGAACAAGCACACCTTGTTTCATTCCCATGTCAGCCAAGGCTTTCATCTTTAGCAAACCCTGTTTAGCTGCTAATTTTGGATTCGAGGCGTTATTACGGTTTTTTGTCGATGCTTCATTACCAAACGACAAGCCCGCGTAGTGATGTGTTGGTCCCACCAAACCATCGAAATTTACTTCATATCCTTTCATTTTTCTTTCCCTAGTGTTTAAGGCAACACAATCCCTGGAGATAATTTTTCTGGTAAGGTTAAGCTGTCACTTTCAAGTGAAGCCATTGGCCAAGCACAATAATCAGCTGCATAAAAGGCGCTCGCACGATGGTTACCCGATGCTCCTACACCACCAAATGGCGCAGCACTTGAAGCACCTGTTAATGGCTTGTTCCAATTCACAATACCGGCACGCGCTTCAATAAGTACTTGATCAAACAATTCACGTTTTGGAGAAACCAGACCAACAGACAAACCAAAGCGAGTTGCATTTGCAATTTTCAATGCTTCATCAAAGTTGTCATAACGTTGAATGGTCGTAAGTGGACCAAAATATTCTTCATCTGGAATATCTGCCACACCTGTTACATCAACAATGCCTGGGGTAAGTAACGAACTGTCTTCTTGCGGACGCGTCATTGGCAATAAACTTTTTGCGCCAAGCTCAAGCAATTTTTGCTGAGCAAGCATCATGTTTGATGCGGCAACTGACGAGATAACGCCACCCATAAATGGTTGTTGTTCGTCGTTCCAACGACCAACTTTTAAGTTTTTAGCAACCTCAACAAAACGTTGAATAAATGCATCGCCTTCTGGACCATTTTTTACCAAGATGCGACGTGCACATGTACAACGCTGACCCGCCGAAACAAAGGCAGATTGAATAGTGAGATTAACCACAGCATCGACATCAATAATTTCATCAATAATCAATGCATTATTGCCGCCCATTTCAAGCGCAAGAATTTTTTCAGGAGCACCCGCCATTTGTTTATGTAGGTGATAACCTGTGTTCGCACTTCCGGTAAATAATAAACCGTCAATTTCATGTGAAGCAGCTAACGCTTCACCCGTGGTACGACCACCTTGCACTAAGTTCATCACACCATTTGGCAAACCCGCTTGCTGCCAAAGTTTTACAGTTTCTTCAGCAGTCCAAGGCGTTAATTCACTTGGCTTAAATACCACAGCATTCCCTGCAAGTAATGCAGGAACAATATGTCCATTTGGTAAATGGCCCGGAAAGTTATATGGCCCGAAAACTGCAAGCACACCATGTGGACGGTGGCGTAAAGATGCCACGCCATCAGCCATTTCAGTTGAGCTTTCACCTGTACGCTGGTGATAAGCACGAATTGAAATAGCAACTTTACCAATCATTGATTGAACTTCAGTTAACGTTTCCCAAAATGGTTTACTGGTTTCTTGGCTAATGACTTCCGCTAAGTGCTTTTTATTTTCTTCAAGCAAAGCTGCAAATTTTTCAACAATCGCCACACGCTCTACAAAAGGTAAACGTGCCCATGCTGGAAATGCAGTACGTGCTGCTTGGCAAGCTTGCTCAACATCAGCAGCAGTAGCCTCAGCACCCGACCAGACAGTTTGGTTATCAACTGGATTTGTTTTTTCAAATGTTGTGCCGCTGCCTTGTAACCAGACACCGTTTATAAATAAAGAGTTTGACATCAGGATACTTCCATTGGATTGAGTGATAGCACACGAACAACATGACCTTCTTGTACACCGAGGTTTTCAGCTTGTTCATGCGTTAAATTTATAGTGTTATCAACAAGATCAAGCTTCATCAGCATTGCGCGATAGTCATGATAATTATCATTGGCAACGAGATATTGAGTCTTACCGACCGCAGCTTCACTTGTAATTTTGACGTTTAATAACTGACTTTCTTTTACTGCGCGTAATTCATCAATATTGGCTTCAACCGTTGGGCCAGCATCAAAAATATCGACATATCCCTGATAGCGTAAACCTTCCGACTCAAGTACATGATAGGCAGGCAAAGTTTGTGGATGCATTTTTCCAATCACCTCTTGCGCATCTTTTGGCAAGAGATCTACATAGACCGGAAAACGTGGCATAAGCTCTGCAATAAATACTTTTTGCCCAATTCCGCTTAAGTAGTCGGCAGTTGAGAAATCCATATTAAAGAAATGGTGACCAATCGCATCCCAAAATGGAGAACATCCATTTTCGTCTGAGAAACCACGCATTTCGGCAATTAATTTTTTCTCGAAATATTGCTTAAAGGCAGCGATAAACATAAAACGGATTTTCGATAAGAATTTACCGTTTTGGTTTTCACGACGCTCTGGATCTAAAAATAATGTACAGAGTTCACTGCTACCTGTTCTGTCATTACTTAAAAACAAGGTTGGTAATGACTTATAAACATTTAGTGCTTTTGAAGCGTGTACTTGTGTTCCAACATGAAAGTTGTACCAAGGCTCCATGAGTCCTACAGCAACCTCAATTGCACTTAAACCAATAACACGTTGAGCTTCTGTATCTTCAAGAACAAATAAATAGCCTTGTTCACTTTTATGGACATTGCCATTTAAAGTATTGCGAGTACGTGAAATTCGAGCCGAAAGTGTATCCATATTTTGTGGCAAGGAAGTCAGGCCTACACCCGACTTACCTGCTAATTTATAAATATCTTCAAGGTCTCGAAACTCGGCATGACGGACAATCATCATGGCTAGCTTCCTTTTTTTTATTTAGCCAATTTTGCCAATGCTCTTTTTAAACGAGCAATTCCTTCATCAATATCTTGTTCAGGAATAATGAGAGACGGAGTAAAACGAACAACATCCGGACCTGCAATTAAAGCAAGTAATCCTTCCTCACCAGCCCAAGTCGTAATATCTTTAGCTTTTCCTGCATACTCAGCTTTTAATACACAACCAATGAGTAAGCCTTGACCACGAATTTCTTCAAAAATCTGATATTCAGCATTTAAAGTATTCAAGGCATCGAGGAAATACTGATGACGATGCTTTACACCCTCAAGGACTTCAGGTGTATTAATAAATTCGAATACTGCACCTGCAACCGCACTTGCTAATGGGTTACCACCATAAGTTGTACCGTGGGTACCGACTGAAAAATGCGGTGCAAACTTATCTGTCGTTAGCATCGCACCGACGGGGAAACCACCACCTAGTGCTTTTGCAGTTGTAAGAACATCTGGAATAACACCAGTGTTCATGTAGGCATAAAGTGAACCTGTACGACCTACACCAGTTTGTACTTCATCAAAAATAAGTAAGGCACCAAACTCATCACACAGTGCGCGCAGACCTTTTAAAAATTCGATGTCAGCCGGAATAACGCCACCTTCACCTTGTATCGGCTCAACAATAACCGCACAAGTCTGTTCATTAATCACCGCTTTTGCTGCATCTAAATCATTAAAGGCAACATGGTTTATACCATTTGGAAGCGGTGCAAAGTCTTGTGAATATTTAGGCTGACCGCCTGCTGAAACGGTAAATAAAGTACGACCATGGAAAGCATTTTTAAATGCCACAATGCCACTTTTACCAGCAACGCCGCTGTCTAGACCGACTTTACGAGCTAGTTTCAATGCAGCTTCATTGGCTTCTGCACCTGAGTTACAGAAGAATACCTTGTCTGCAAATGTATTTTCAGTGAGCTGTTTTGCAAGGCGTAGAACAGGTTCATTTGTATAACCATTGCCTACATGCCAAAGTTTTGTTGCTTGTTCTGTTAAAGCATTTACTGCCACTGGATGCGCATGACCTAATGCGTTTACTGCAATCCCGCCTGCAAAATCGATATATTCTTTATTTTCTTGATCCCAGATACGTGAACCTTCACCACGTACCGGAATGAAATTTGCCGGTGCAAAAACTGGAACCATCCAGTCGTTAAAGTTGCTTCGAGTTACAGAAATTGGCTGTTCCATGCTTACCTCAGTATTTATTTAATATATTCGATAACACTTAATTTTGAATAATTCAGAAAAAGGGGCTGAACAAATAACCCTATAACATCCTTAATATTTGCTCAGACCACTTTTCCTAAAAGTAATTTCCGCAGATTCAGCCTGGGAAAATACCGCGCTCTTTACGAGCTTTTAAAATACGCTCACATGCCAAGATGTAAGCTGCTGTACGTAAAGTACAAGCGTTGCTGTTCGCTGTGTTCCAAACGTCATCCATAGCTTGAACCATCAATTTGTCTAAACGCTCATTGATTTCTTCTTCAGTCCAGAAGTAGCTCGCCATGTCTTGAACCCATTCGAAGTAACTTACAGTTACACCGCCGGCGTTACATACAACGTCAGGTACTACAACAATGCCACGCTCAACTAATACGTCTTCAGCTTTAGGATAAGTCGGGCCGTTTGCGCCTTCTAAAATCAACTTAGCTTTAAGTTTTTGAGCACGCTCAACAGTGATTTGACCTTCCAATGCAGCAGGAACAATAATGTCAACTTCTGCTGTCCAGAAATCTTCATCAGCAATTGATTGCGCACCAGCGAAGCCGCCAATACCGCCTTGATTTGCATTTACGTGATCACGTAACGCTTCAAGATCAATACCATCAGCATTGAAAATAGTGCCTGTATGGTCTTGAACGTGTGTAACTTTCGCTTTTGATTCAACAAATAAGAAAGCAGCTTCACTACCTACGTTACCAAAACCTTGAATAGCGACTTTCGCACCTTCAATTGGTAAGTTGATTTTTGCAGCTACTTCACGACCTGTAACGAATACACCACGACCAGTCGCTTTTACACGACCTAAAGAACCACCTAAGTGAACAGGCTTACCAGTTACAACACCAGTTACTGTGTAACCTTGGCTTGTAGAATAAGTATCCATCATCCAACCCATGATATTGGCATTTGTACCAACGTCTGGAGCAGGGATATCTTTTTGAGGCCCGATAATGTGACCGATTTCAGTCGTATAACGACGAGTTAAACGCTCTAATTCACGATTAGATAATTTACGTGGATCAACACGGATACCACCTTTTGCACCGCCAAATGGCAAGTTCAAAACAGCAGTTTTAATTGTCATCCATGCAGACAACGCCATAACTTCGTTCAAATCAACATTCGGATGGTAACGAACACCGCCTTTACCAGGACCACGAGACAAGTTGTGTTGTACACGGTAGCCTTCAAAGTGCTGAATAGAACCGTCATCCATTACAATTGGCACGTCTACAATAAGTGCACGTTTTGGACGTTTTAAAGTGTCGATAAACTCAGCTAAGTGGTCTAAGTACGGAGCAACACGGTCAATTTGTGCCAAGTAAGTTTGCCAAGCATCGCTGTGTTCGTTTACGTATGAAAGATCTGACATCTTTTTTCCTATATACCTTCATAGACTCAGATTTGATAAATCTGTAATCTTTATTATTTAGCAACTAAAACCCTGAAATAACAGTGCCTTAGTTTATTTACTAAATCTTTTGCTCTTCTAAAGCATCAGATTTTTTAAATTCCATTTGTTGGTACTAAAAGTACGATCTACTTTTATATACCGATATCTTTTACAAGTTTTCTTTTGTCTAAATTGCTGTTTATAAAGAGAGTTTTATAAAAGCAAAAAACTAGCCACAACCCACTAAAACCAGCCGGCTGAAATATGAATACAAAAGAAGTGACATAACCGTTTGGGAGTTAAAAAGAACTATGATTTACAAAAACCATGAGTCCATAAAATTTTTTTGACTAATCGATAGATCCCTCCATTAGTCTTTTTAAAATAAACTTTGTTCAATAATCCTACAGATTAATTATTTCCACACATACTGCTTAAAATTAAGCCGCAACATAGATATAAAATCTTCCAATAAATATAGCATAGAGCAAGCTCATTTAGAACATTTTAAAATAAATAAGCAGAGAAAAAATAATCAAATCGAACTGACATTTATAATAAAAAAACAACAAATATTAAAAAATCCTTAACTCTAATAAAAAAAACTTATAGAAAATAAACTTCCATAAATATAAAAAATGTAAATATTTTTAACCATAAATAACAATTAGTTATAAAATTCAATCTTTTCAAAAACCATCAAAAAATTATCTATTCTCCACATTAAATCCATATTAATCCTATTCCACCCTGCTATTCTAAAAAACTAAAAACACCACCTTATTAAATAACAAGACTAAACATAGACTTAATCAAATATTTATAATAAATAAATATTAATAAAAATCCGATAAATGGTGAATTTATAAAACAACATTTGTTTCCATGATTAAAAATAAAAATTCATTTTTAAAAAAAATATATAGAATCCATCCTTTTTAATTTCCTACATACCATAAAAAAGGCCCCAAATGGGACCTTTAGACTACGCTTGTAAAAGGATACAATGCTTAGCTCTGTACCCCATCTTTCTTGTGATAAAAAATGAAGTAGCTCGCATAACATAAAAGAATAAAAACAATACAACAGATAAAGCCGACTTGCATCGAAGGATCGACCACCATACTAATGCAAGTAACAGCACAGAACAGACCACCCACAATTGGAGTCAAAGGAAATAAAGGAGCAGCAAAACGTAAATCTTTTGCAGTTTTCCCAGATTTATACCACTGTCTACGGAAATTAAATTGAGATACGCAAATTGCAATCCAAACAACCACCATGGTAAATGCTGCAACACCCAATAAATTTTTAAAGATCGTCTCAGGGGCAAACTGCTCTGAAAGCAACCCAGGTATTGCACCAAACATCGTCACAGTAATAGCAACAATCGGTGTTCCTGAAGGAGTAAGCTTTGAAAATATTTTTGGTAATTGGTTTTTTACTGAAAGTGACCACATCATACGTGAAGCAGCAAATAAACCAGAATTGGCAGCTGAGAGTAAAGCCGTAATGATTACAAAGCGGATAATATCTTCCGCATAAGGAATACCAATGTAATTAAACACAGTCACAAAAGGGCTATTACTTACTTCGTTTGCATTCAAACCTGCAAGCTCAAATGGCAATAGCGAAGTAATCACAACAATGGTACCAACAAAGAAAATTAGTAGACGCCAAATGGCGGCATTAATCGCTTTTGGGACTGTCTTCGCAGGATTTTCAGTCTCACCAGCCGCCACACCAATTAACTCTGTACCCGAAAATGCGAAATTAACGATCAGCATAGTTGCAAAAATTGGAAATAAACCGTGAGGGAACCAACCATGTGCTGTCAAATTACTAAATAGTGGCGCTGTCTCATGCCCTTGGTAAGGGATAAAACCAAAAATTGCCAGCAACCCCAAACCAATAAAACAGATAATCGTGATAACTTTGACAAGTGCCAACCAAAATTCAGACTCGGCAAACAATCGAGTTGAACTCACATTCAGAATAAAAACTAGGGCACCAAAACACAGAGTCCAAGCCCAAACCGAAGTAGTTGGAAACCACTCCTGAACCAGTAAAGCCGCGGCGGTAAACTCAGTCCCCAAAGTGGCCGTCCAAGTTAACCAGTACAGCCAAGTAATCATATATCCTGTGCCTGGACCGATATAACGGCGGGCATATTCTCCAAAAGAACCCGATTCAGGTACATGAACTGCAAGTTCACCGAGGCATAGCATTACGGTGTAGGCGATTAAACCACCCAAAAAATAAGAAATAATTGCCCCGATTGGGCCTGCTTGAGAAATTACATCACCAGAACCTAAAAAAAGACCTGTACCTATGGCACCGCCAAGGGAGATCATCACCAAATGTCGAGTACTCATTGCTCGTTTCAAAGGTGCAGAACTTCCATGTTGCGATGCATCATTATTCCGATAATTTAATGATTGCATATAAAAAACTGTAACGACAATTTAGTAAAAAATCATTTTAGGATAAAAAAATAAATATGCAATTATCTTTGAATAGTGAACTTATTTTAAACAACCTATCACCACATAAATAACATATAAATAAAAAACAAATACTTATTAAAATTTAAAGTTATAGTTGTATTTTAATTAGCCTTGGATCATTTATTTATTTTATACATACGCAAATATCATTTACTTTAAAGCATGATATTTTTTCACCTAATTTATAATGCTTGTATTTAATACGCCAGACATCCACAAAACAAACACATCATTTATTTAAATAATGACTTTGAATTTAATATACAAATAAATTAATGAAAAAATATTTTTTAAGCAAAAAATAAAGCCCAAATCTTTAGACTTGAGCTTTATTTAACCAACAGAAAGGTTTAATAGGTGATTGAGATCATTTGTTCAGTAGGCTTGATTGAACCTTCTATAAATTCACACATCCCATGTTCATCACAAGATAAATTTAATTGTTTATAGCTAATTGCAAAAAAGTCGGAATATTTTTTGATTACAAACGGACTCATGTCAGATGTTAAAGGTTCTTTGCTCTTGAACAATTTAATGACTTTACGATCATTCATCCCTAACAAATAAGTTTCATTATTTAATTCAATGTGCACTACACCAGTGTGTTCAGCCACAATTGGAATCAAATAAGATTTATTTGCCAACAGAACATCTAGAGCATAACTCTCAAACTTTGAATTAATGAGGTTGAATACCAAAATTGAATTAAAGCTATTCTGTAATCCCTCTTTATAACTCACCTCTTGCTGAGTTTGTTGTACCTTAATACCCAGTTTTTGGAAGTCTAACTCAGTTGCCTGCTTTGCTTTCATAAGGCTACGGGTAATAGCCTGTTTAAGTGGATTATCAAAATAACGTTCATCTAGCTGAAAATCATTTTGGCGTAATATCTTTAACAACATGTCGTCATGATGCGAAAGAACATGTGCAAGTACATTACGGAAATAAAATTTACTTTGCTTTTTGACTTTACGAACCTGTTGATAGAAATAAATTTCGTCAAACTCATGTTCAATAAAATCATGCAATAAACTTGAACTTGCTAATACTGACAATGCTTCATGACCAGTAAATGGCAAATGAATCGTATGTAAGTTTGGCAATAGCTCTTTTATTTTTAGGTAATGTTCGCGGTCAATCGAGAAATAAGGGTCATAAACAATGACGTATTCACGCGCTGCATCCACATCTTGCAGCTGGATCTGCATGTCTTTGTTTGCTACCGCATCAAAAAACTCAGCATAGCGTCGATCTTCAACATGGTCAGGATCAATTGAATATTGAGGTACAAATGCAATCACACGGTTCATATTCAATAAATTAGAATATTTGATTGCTGCATAGCCGCCCATCGAACCGCCATAACCCACAATATTTTTAAAACCCTGAAGAACAGGCGAAATTGTTTTCGCCAGCTCAATCATGCTCGCTTGAGGAAACCATGATTTTTGTTTTGGCATTATTCCAATAACATTGTATTGGTATTTAATTAGGGACTTTTCAGCATTGATAGATAAGCCACTCGCTCGGGTAATCAAATCGCCAAAAGAGAGAACCAATGTATTAGAATCGCCTGGTAAAAAAATGGCTCTAATGTGTTCGTCTTCAAAAATAATTTGCTTATCCATGCTCACACCGAAAGAAAATTTGCTCCCACATACAACGTCAAAAATGAAACAAAATAGGTGTTTTGCCAATTTATGATTGCGGAGTATCTTATTTTATAGATGCCAGTCAGATTAAAAAGCGCAAAATATGACACAATCCTTACATCCTGCCGCTCAAAAAGGCTTCAGCTCAGCTGCTGAACTGTATCAGCAAGTTAGGCCTAATTATCCCGCAGAAATAGTGAGTTGGCTGCAAAATTGCCTCCAAATACAGGAAAACTCTACTGTTATCGATCTTGGATCGGGTACTGGCAAATTCTTACCCTACTTAAAACAAACACATGCAGATATTATTGCAGTTGAGCCAATTGGCGAGATGTTACAGCAGCTTCAACACGTTTATCCTGATATCAAAACATTACAGGCTTTTAGCCATTCTATTCCTGTAGCAGACCATAAAGTTGACGCCATTATTTGTGCGCAATCTTTTCATTGGTTTGACAACATAGATACCCTAACAGAAATGTATAGGATATTAAAACCACAAGGACATTTAGGACTGGTTTGGAATCAACGCGATGAGCGTACGGATTGGGTCAAAGCTTTAGCTGATTTTCTACTTCCACTTGAAGGAGAGACACCCCGTTATCATAGTGAAAAGTGGAAAATCGTATTTGAACAACAAAATTTATTTGTGTTTGACAGTCTACAAACGTTTACACAGTCACAACGAGGTAGCGTCGAACAAGTGGTGAGCAAGCGATTACTCTCAACAAGTTTTATTGCTGCAATGACTGAAAAAGATCAATTACAACTCAAAGCACAGTTTGAAAAAATTGTTTATGATTTTACGGGATTAGGTCCTCAAGATCAGATTGATTTTCCATATGTTACGTATGCATATCACTTTCAGAAAAGTACGTTACCCGTTAAATAATTAGTGAATAGGTTTGGTTGAAAGTTATGAAGAAGAAAACACCTCAAATCATATTAATGTCTTTGCTTTGCTCTAGCCTATTTCTTACTGCTTGTAAAAAAGCGGATGAGCCTGCTAAGACGGAACAACCTTCTGCCACCTCATCTACCGATCAGGTTTTGGAAAAACTGAATGAAAGACCTGTTAAGACGTTCCCTGTCACTGCTGAGGATGCACACGATATTGCGCTACTAGAGGATTATGACCGCCGCTTTACAGAAATGAGCGACGAGATGGAAAATGAATTAACAAAAATGCATGAAGCTGGAACACTAACAACAGAGTTTGAGCAACAGCGTACGCTTGATAATGTGCGCTCTTCTCTGACCATGTTAAAAGATTTGGATTTAAAAACTGAGCAAGGCCGTTATATACAAGGCCTACTCTACCAATATTGGGAAAACCAAGAAAAACACTTGAGTGATAAGCACGCGACTAAAGATGAGCAGATCAATGATCTTGCTGACTATTTACAAGCACAAAATCAATTAAAATATTGGAAAGCAACGCAACAGAAATAAGTACTACATTCCTTAATAAAAAGCCTTCATATTTATGAAGGCTTTTTTAAATTATATATTTTGCTTTTCAACCCAATGAATAGATTGCACACGAAATAGTTCACAAGCACCATCACCTGTATCAGTTGGTGTAAGCGACGATTTCCAGACTAGATCTTTATCTTTAATTTCGACCAGATCACCTTTTAAATAAACCAAATCTCCACGTTTTACCTGTTTAATCTGTTGGGCGATTTGCGGGTTCGCAGGAATGATGTGCATGTTAGACACCATTTGCATCGCCTGATCTGCTGGAACAGGTAATTTAGGAATTTTCCAGTTTAGATAACGGTCATATTGTTTTACTGAAATATGACGCGCAATCTCAGGCTGAGCAAACAAACCCCAGCTTACCGCATAGTCAATAGGTGAAAACTTAGCTTGTTCATCATTTTGATAAACTTTTGAACCCAAGATTCTGAAATTTCCTTGAAAAGGCTGTAATACAGAAATGGATTGGTCTTTTTCTATGGGACTCAGACCGTTGGCAATATTATATTCACTTGAGGTCGATGCAAATGCTGAACTCATGCCAATAGCAGCCAGTAAGCCCATCATCAAACGTTGTTTTTTCATCGCTTTATACCTCGAATATTGCTAGATCAAATTAAATAGATCTTCAATTTATAGTAGTCGCAAGCCATGAAAAAAATATCGGAATTTAGTAACAATACAGATTAATTTCGTCTATTTTTGTGCTCTCAAAATTAAAATTTAATCTTCAAAATCCACTCTTAAAGTTTCAAAACGGACGTTTCCTTGTTGCACAGCTTGTGCAATTGCCTGTTGGCCTTTGGTCAGCCTTGCCCCACCGCTTTTTACATCAAGTAAAATAATATTAATGTCTTCCGCCGTTCCATCACCATCTCGAAAATCGGTGTATCCATCAAAAATAATATAATCCACCGGATCGCCCATGAATTTTGCATCGCTCGGTAGATACTGAAATTCTGGCAAAATAGGAGCGAATTGTTCTGCCATTTTCCCTTTCAACACCGCACGACTTGTATTCACGCTTCGCTTTTGTGCTTGAGTCAAAGCTTGTTGGTGCTCCAATTCAAGTTCAGCAATATATTGCTCATATTCAGCCTTAATTCGGCCATTGCGAGTATTTGATAAAATAATAGTAGTGATAATAATACCAATACCCGCTCCAATTAGCATGGCAAGCCATACAGACATAAACTTTCCTTAACAAGCACAGATCAACATTGCAGATCTAATCATATCTAAAATAACGAAACAGCTTAAACTTTTGTCAAATGCGGTCATCTCCTTCACATAAAAAGATGCTAAGGTATAAAACATAAACAAATGTGCTGCTGAAAATAATTGAATTTATGAAAACGATACTTATTGCAAATCAGAAGGGCGGATGCGGAAAAACCATGACGGCCATTACGTTGGCAACGGCATTGGCACAAAAAGGATATAAAGTAGCATTAGCAGATTCCGATAACCAAAAATCGGCTTTACAGTGGTTAAAACAACGCCCTGATACCGTCGCAACGATTCAGAGCTTAGACTGGCGTCATGAAAAATCAATTGGTGATGCGCCTAAACATCTGGACTATTTAATTATTGATGCACCTGGTGCACTTTCAGGTGAACACGCTGAACAACTCATCAGCGAAGCTCATGCCATTATTACTCCACTTCAGCCTTCATTTTTTGATATAGACAGTACTCGTCGCTTTTTGAAGCATTTACAAGATATTAAACGTATTCGTAAAGGCAAAGTACAAATTTTACTTCTTGCTAATCGTGTAAAACCGAACAGTGCAAGCTCAAAAGATATTCAACAGTTTTTTGAAAAAATTGAACAAGAACCTGTTGCATGGATTTCCGAACGCAGTGCTTATGGTAGCCTCGCTATGCAAGGTTTAAGTGTTTTTGATAAACCACAAAAAAACTTTATTAGTATTCAAGATCAATGGCAACCCGTTCTAAACAAGTTAGTTGAAGACAAAGCTGAGTGGTTTTAAGTGAATTTTAGCCTCTAAAAAGAGTTGTATAAGGTTCTTTACATTACGGCCTTAAAATTTGCCTCAGGTTATTTTTCAGTTAATATGACTTTATTCTACGTAGAAAATTAGAGAAATATTGTTCGTGCATCCATACGCTCCTACTTTACAGCGCGTTTTATTGTTTGGGCTGTTTTTTATTTTGATTTTTTTAGGATTTAATATCCTGAAATACTTTATTGTTCCTGTTCTTTGGGCTGCCATCATTGCTTATATGACTTGGCCTATTTATTTAAGAATTCAGCGTTTTTTTGGAGAAACCCGTAATACTTTAAATGCAACACTAATGATTAGTCTGGTCATTTTGGTTGTTGGCATACCTTTTACATGCGCTATTTTTATTTTGCAGCATGAAGGCCGCAACTTATATTTTGATTTACAACGTCAGGTTTTTTCAGGTCATTTAAGCGTTCCTGATTTTATTCGCGATCTTCCTTTTGTTGGAAAAGAAATTTCTCGCACACTCAATGAGTTAAATAACGATCCTAATAGTACCATTCAAAATATTGCAGCTTGGGTACAAAGCCATTTAAGCTATGGTCGTGTGCTGCTCGGTGAAATTAGTAAAAATATTGTCAAACTTGGTTTTGCCGTATTTAGCCTCTTTTTCTTCTACCGTGATGGGCAACTGATTTTGTCTCAGGTGAGCAAAGCTTTAGAAATGGTGATAGGCCTTCGTGTTCATCACTATCTTGATACGATTTCTGAAACGACTCGTGCCGTAGTCTATGGTGTAGGTTTAACTGCAATTGCTCAAGCCGTTTTAGCTGGATTAAGTTATTTCGTAGCGGGTGTACCAAACCCAATGGTACTCACCATTGCTACTTTCTTATTGGCTCTAATCCCATTTGGTACTCCAATCTCCTATTTAGGCGTCGGCTTATGGTTATTCTCTCAGGGACAAACCATGGAAGCAATTGGTGTAATTGTATGGGGTGTGGTGATTGTTAGTAGTTCAGATAATGTGATTCGCCCGCTTGTTATTTCCGGTGCCACTAAAATTCCATTCCTATTAATTATGTTTGGTGTGTTAGGTGGTATTGCGAGTTTCGGTTTGGTGGGATTATTTATTGGACCTGTAATTTTAGCTATTTTACTGGCGATTTGGCGTGAATGGTTACATGAAACTATTGAACCTGAACCTATGCCCAAAACGACCATGATTTATGATTCTGATAATGAATCTTCCAATCATAAAGAGTGACATACTTATTTAATTTAAAAATGTTTCAAGATACAAAGTGACTATTTAAATTAACTTGTAGGCTAAGCCTTCCTTTGTTTGAATCTAATAATCAGACATATATATTTATAAGGGCATCCAACCATGCAGACTTTTAATAAAATTGGCGCAGTCTTTGCGCTTACAGCTTTTTTTGCAGTCGGCTGTAGTTCAGTCACAAAAACTGTATCCGACACGGCTCACTCATTAACCACAATGCATACGAAAAAAGTGGTTGATGTAAATGAAGTTACCGCAAATGGTATTGGTAAAAAAATAGGTACCATTAGCTTTCAAGATAGCGACAAAGGTTTAATTATTACTCCTGCTTTAGCTGACTTACCTAGCGGTACTCGTGGTTTCCATATTCACGAAAATGCCTCTTGTGCCCCTGCTGAGAAAGATGGAAAACCTGGTGCTGCTTTAGCTGCTGGTAGTCACTACAATCCGAATCAAGCTCCTCATCACGGTACGCCAACGACTGGCCATTTAGGTGATTTACCTGCTTTAGTGGTCGATAATACTGGTGTTGCAACAACTGCTGTGATCGCACCTCGCTTGAAATTTGCAGATATTCAAGGCCGAGCGATCATGATTCATGCGGGTGGAGATAATTATTCAGACTCTCCTCTGCCTCTCGGCGGTGGCGGAGCACGAATTGCATGTGGCGTGATTAAATAATTTATCTGTTTATTAAATTGTGGGTATCTAAAAAGATATCCACAATTTTGTTAATTTATTGATCACTATAACTTGGTTTAAGCCTAATAAAATCTTAAAAAGTGACTGACTTTTGTAGATAAAAAGAATAATATTTTTGAAGTAATAAAAATTTAAAGTTACATACTGCTTTCTCACGTATTCTCTAATTTAGAACAAAAGCCGTGAATTATTTGACCCACATATTTAATAGTTTTAAGACAAACTCGATTTTAATTTATTGCCTGCAAATTTTGATTGTACTCACAGGCACAACTTTAGGTTTGCTTTCGCTAGGCCATAACGAGCTGATTGTTCCTGTGACTTTAGGGGCAATTGCAGCAGCGTTAACCGACTTTGATGACCGTTTAAGTATTCGATTACGCAACTTAGTCTATGTCTGCCTGCTATTTTTTACAGTCAGTAGCATTCTTGGATTTCTAGCTCCCTACAAAATCTTCTTTATTCTCTATCTTTCAATTTCTAGCGCTTTTTTCATTTTATTAGGGGCTTTAGGGCAACGTTA
Source organism: Acinetobacter sp. KB005 (assembly GCF_049949095.1). NCBI lineage: Bacteria > Pseudomonadati > Pseudomonadota > Gammaproteobacteria > Moraxellales > Moraxellaceae > Acinetobacter > Acinetobacter sp. KB005. The sequence continues at coordinate 462,184 of NZ_CP188191.1, forward strand.
TGCCACGATTTCGTTTGGCACTATTTTGCTTTCCATTTATAGCATGTTTGGTTTAGGAGAATATGCTCATTGGTATCAGCAGCCTACCTACTTTGTCTATGGAGCTTTGTGGTACGGTTTCACCTCTATTTTATTTTTTATTATTAAACCTACACTACCCTTACAAGATAAACTCTCACAAATTTTTAAAGAAATTTCTGTTCTACTACAGGCAAAAGCACGTTTATTTGATCCAGACAATAAAGAGAATGTAGAACAACTCTTATATGAACTGTCCTTACAAAATACACAAGTTGCTCAAAGTCTGAATCAAATACGCAGTTCCCTGCTCACTCGGCTAAAGGCTTCACGGGTGAGTAATAAAAGTATCTATTGGCTAAACCTGTATTTTTTTGCGCGAGACATTCACGAGCAAGCCACCTCTAATTATTTACATTACGAACATATTCAACAGAACTTTAGCCGTAGTGATCTTATTTTCCGTTTCCAAAAAAATCTGCGCCTACAAGCACAAGCTTGTCAGGACTTAGCCCAATGTATTTTATATAATCGGCCATCTCAGCCTTCGCAAGAAAGCCAGACAGGATTAAATCACCTAGAGAGTTCTTTAAAGGACTGGATACAACAGCATCCACAAAATTTTGAAGTTAAAAATTTAAAACTCATTTTTGATAATTTAAAAGGAATGCATGAACAGTTTGAACAACTGCAATATGCACAGCCCTTCCCTGAAAATAATACCCAAACAAGGCAAGAGCACTTAAATTTACTTGATGATGATATTCAAGGGTTTTCAGATCTGATCTTGAAACTTCGGCAACAGCTTACACCTCAATCTGCATTGTTCCGACATGCGATAAGAATTGCAGTCGTTTTCGCCGCGGGCTATGCCATTTCATTATTACCCTTTGCTCAGCATGGCTACTGGATTTTACTGACTAGTTTATTTGTTTGTCAGATTACTTATTTTGCGACTAAAAGCCGCCTTAAGCTCCGAACAATTGGGACATTAATCGGTGTCTTATTAGGAATACCAATCTTATATTTTGTACCGAGTATTGAAGGCCAGCTCATCATTACGATTATTTGTGGAGTATGCTTTTTTTACTTACGGCAAAAGAAATATGCTTTGGCCACTCTTATGGCTACCCTCATGGTGCTATTAATTTTTAATTTAAAGGGTGCAGGCTACAGCATTATTTTACCTCGCCTGATAGATACCCTATTGGGCTGTTTTATTGCATGGCTCGCGGTAAGTTTTATATGGCCTGATTGGAATTTTCGCAATATTCCTAACAATATTAAGAAAAGCAGCAAAGCAACGCTCGACTATTTCAATGTAATTGTTGAGCAATACCAATATGGCAAAAATCAAGATATAGAGTACCGTCGAATTCGTCGTGCGGCCCATAATGCTCAAATTGAGCTATCAAACATGATCTCAAGCTTAAGTGCCGAGCCCAATCCTAATCCAGAGCTCATTCATTATGCTTTCCGTTATTTAGTTTATAGCCACAGTCAACTCAGCTATGTGGCAGCGTTAGGCAGTCAACGACAAAAAATTGATGAAGAACAAGTTTTACAATTATTACTGCGTTGCCAGCAAATTCTTAGTCAAAGCGTACTTGGGCAGTCACTACCCGACAACACACACATTGAGCAAACATTACAAGAAATTCGAGGCCTAACCACTCATGAACAACTTTCCGAGAAATATACATTAGTCTTGAAACAAATCAGTTTATTATTAGAAACATTACCAGAATTGCTAATGCTTAAAGACAAACTTTTAGAGCAAGAAATTAAATAGCTATAACACTTTATTGAGGATAAAAATGTACTTTCCAAAGATATATAAATTTCTTTCTGCCACTTTTTTATTGCTGAGTAGCACATCATATGCATTTGAAATAAATGATTTAAAAAAGATTATAGAGTGTCAATCAGATCAGGAAACTTATACCAATTTTGCTTCTGAATATGATGAAAATTTATCAGCCCTTGGTTTTAAAAAAGTTGATGATCCAGAACAGCCTTTCATCTATTTATATAAAACAGCTCAGCCCATTCAGTTATTTGGTATTAAAACTCATGAAATTGCTTTGGCGGGTCAAGGCATAGTAGCCGTTTTCCGAAATGCAAATATTAATCAACTTTCGAAAAAATTTGATATACCTCAACATCCAGACTTTAAAACATTACCTTTTTTTAGAGGTGTTCGCACCGTCAAGACAGAACCAGCAACGGCAGATTCTTTTACTGTTTATCATAATCTCAACTTATCAGAAATGACCGGAAAAAGTCCGATGACATTACTAGGTTGTACCTATGAAACAGACCGTGAAGAAATGGAAAAAATGTTAAAAGAATAGTTAAAAAAATACCGGAATATAAATTCCGGTATTTTTAATTTAATCATTTCCTTGGAGCTTTCTTTCTTGCATTTCTTGCTTTAAAACATTTCGTGGTTGGGTAAACCAGAGCGCAATAAATGTAAAGGCAGATAATGCAAAGGCCCACAAATGAAATTGAGTATAGAGATAACGTACCAGCTCAATCATGGCAAAGAAACTCATCATAAGCAGCATCGAAACGGCTGCCGCAACAGTTCCTTTTGATACTTCTGATGACATCAGTGCAAAGCGGTACAAAACTGAGAAACTAATTCCTTCACCAAAGCAAATTAATGTCATGCCTGTGAGTAAACAAGGAATTAAATAGGTTTGCCACACTACACCTAATATTAAAATGAGTGTGCCAATCAGCATGATAGGTAAACCGATCATGACCGTTTTACCTAAAGACAGGCGATCAATAATTTTAATTAAAACAATATTCCCGATAATTAGACCTAGAAATACCGGAAATTGAGCTAAACCATATTGCACACTCGTTAGCTTCAACTCATCTACCAAAATAATTGGAGATAAGGCAATCCAAAGCATTAAAGGCATACCCACCAAAGGCAAAGCAAGGCTTAAACCTAAAAAGCGGTGATTACTAAATACCTTTTTAAAATCATCGAAAAGATAGCTAAAAGGTTGCTTGGTAACACTGACCTGCTGATTTGGCATTTGTTTTTTTAAACCCACCCAACTGAGTAATGCCAATACAGCGATGGCTACAAAGCCCCAGTGCCAAGACACATAATCAATTAAGAAAGCACCGAGTACAGGTCCCAACAAAGGTGCAAGCAATGAAATATTTGCCATGAGTGCCATGACTTTAATTGCATCACGTTCAGCAAAACTCTCTTGAATAGCAGCATAACCCACTGCTGAAATTACACTTAAACCAATACCTTGTAAAAAGCGTAATGTCAGAAAGTGTTCCATTTGTCGGGTTAATAAAATTAAAAAACAACATAAGGCGAAAAATAAGACACCAGCCAAAAGTACTTTTTTACGCCCAAGACGATCTGACAAAGGCCCAAGTAACCATGCAACCGAGGCACCGCCTAATAGGTAAAATGACATTGAAGACGGTGCCCAAGTTGCGCTTACACCAAAATCTTCAGTGATTGCCAACATTGCTGGCTGAATCAGGTCATTACCAATATAAACCGCAAATTCAAATAGCACTAAGGCCAAAGGAAACATCAACGTTGTACGGTTCAACGTTGTCGTTTGAATATTTTTCATGAGTTGTACACTTCAAAATAGCGGCCATATGTCTCTACAACTACATATAAAATAGGATGTAGTCATGATGATGACAGTATGGTCAATCAATCTTTAATTAAGTTTTTATATGCCGTGAGAGTGCATGTTTAGAATGTGAAACACCGTATTCACAGGGTGTCTAAGAATAGAAAAATTATATGACGTGAGATTTGATAATTTTTACCAGTTGGCATAATTACCGAGCGCAACAATAGCATTTTTTGAATTGCTCAGCAATCGGACAATTATAAGAAGTTTAAATCTTATTTTTTTACCCACAGCCATACTTTTTTTATTGTGAATAACCTTAAAGTTATCCACATCTTTAATAAAAAGTAATCATTAAGGACAAGGATTAACTTGGAAATCTGGGGTTTCCTGCCCTTTCGTACATTGATAACTTTGCTTTTTATTCACAATTTTCCAGACTTGCTGGTCTCGCTTTAATAAATATTCCGTACGAACTTTTGTTATCGCATCTTCGCTAGGATCTGTCTGTAAAATAGTGACTTGAGCATTAGAGGGATCATCGGCAGCATTCATTTGCTGTGAAATGTCCAAATTACTTGCATCATTTAGAAGATCTGGTTGATCAAGTAATACTGCTTGAATCGGGCTATCAGCAAGTTGAGCAGAAGAATTTTTAGCTGGAGCACAAGCCGTTAACATTGCTAAGCTAAAAACAGTCAGCAAACTCATTTTTTTCATATGTAATCTCTTAGCCCTACTCAAACTTAATGCTAAAGCTCATAAATAGTTTTTTCCGTAGCACTTTGTAAAATAAGATTAAAGTTATTGATATTATTCATCTAAATTTATTTCACAATTCGAATTCCTATTTAATTATTGATTTTTAATCAAGAATATTTTTCCAATTCATGCATTTTTCTATAAGAGTAAATTCCGTAGAGTAGATTTCAAATTTAGGAATTTAATTAGAGTAACTCCCATGAGTAAGATTTTAGTCATTAACGGCGCCAAACAATTTGCACATTCAAATGGTGAATTAAATGACACATTAACCACACTGGCAACCTCATATCTCACCGAACTCGGACATGAAGTTCAAGTGACCCGTGCCGATAGCAATTACGATGCAGAAAATGAAGTTGAAAAATTCTTATGGGCTGACGTGGTGATCTATCAAATGCCAGGTTGGTGGATGGGTGCTCCATGGACTGTAAAAAAATATATTGATGACGTATTTACTGTGGGTCACGGTTCACTTTACGCAAACGATGGTCGTAGCCGTTCTGATACATCAAAAAAATATGGTTCAGGTGGTTTAATTCATGACAAAAAATATATGTTGTCATTAACATGGAATGCTCCGATGGAAGCATTTGATGATGCAGATCAGTTTTTCCATGGGGTAGGTGTTGATGGTGTTTATTTACCATTTCATAAAGCGAATCAGTTCTTAGGCATGAGCACACTTCCAACTTTTATTGTCAATGATGTGATTAAAATGCCTGACGTTGATAGTTATGTTGAAGAATATAAAACCCACTTAAATTCTCTATTTGCAGCAGCCTAATAAGGAAAAATCCATGCTTACTATTATTGCGGAAATTCGTACTAAATCGGGTGGACAGCATCGCCAAAATGTATTGGATGCCTTTCAAAAAATCATTCCTACTGTTTTAGCGGAAGATGGGTGCCATGGCTACGAGCCTTTGATTGATCACATATCAAATGCCAGTTTCCAAACAAAAGAACCTGACACGATTGTGATGTTAGAAAAATGGGAAAGTGTTAGCCATCTTGAAGCACATTTGGCTACACCTCATATGCAAGCCCATCATGCAGCAGTTAAAGATGATGTAATTGATGTCAAAATTAAAATTTTAGAAAGTGGCGTATAATTTAGCCCATAAAAAAAGACGATATATTTATCGTCTTTTTTATTTTTAAGAACAAAGCTGTGTTTGGAAACCTCTAGAGCCTTTCCCTCTAGCGCATTGATAGCTCTTTTGCTTATTTTGCAATTGCCACTTTTCATCAACCAATTTGAATGCATACTCTGTTCGGATTGCAGAGACTGAGTCGTCCATTAAACCTGTTTGAATGACAGTAATACGAGAAACGGTTGGTGATTCCACACGGTTAAACACTTGCTGAACTGAGGTATTATTGTGCTCTTTTACAATCTCAGGTTGAGCTTTAAGTACTTGTTGCATTGGGGTTTCTGAACCCACAAAAGGTATGAATTTACTGGTTGTCGCACACCCAGTGAAAAGTCCAGCACAGAGAGCTGAAATTAAAAATAAACGTTGCATTTTTATCACCAAAAAACAAAAGGCATAGCTTTATGATGCTATGCCTTGGTCGGTTACTCTGTAGAAACTATGTAGTTCTAAAGATGCCTAATCACTTAAAGATCAAATAATTTATCCTGTTCACCCAACCTTAGCGATTATGATTTGATAAGATTAATTTCTATTTCATCCAACAAATAGGATCATCCATGCAACTGACTTATGCAGGGCAAGTTTTATTAGTAGTCGTTGCAATTTTAATGGTTTGGTCATTTGTGCTTACCAAATTTTGGGTCAAGCGTTTAGCAAAAAATCGCAAAAGTAGTAAGTTTGAATTTACATATTTATTTGCAGTTGTTTTTAGTATTAGCGCTTTATTTTTCCCTTTTACTTATTGGGTTTCGCAAGCAGTATACGGTTTAGCGACTAAACCAAGTTACGATGCAACTGTAGTGAACTATACCTCTGAGTGGGTCGATACTGAACGTACAGATTCCAATGGGCGTAAATATAAAACTCAAACTCTCATGCACACCGCTCAGGTTCAGTTCAAAGATAATCAAAACAAAACACTAACTTTAGATAATCCGGTCCGCTCTGGCGATATGCCGGTAGTGGGAGAACATATTACTGTTGTTTATGAAACTGGTGATCACACCGCGCAAGAAAAGAGCTGGCGAGCAATTCTATTGTTTGCAGCCGCCTTATTTATGTTGTTTATTTTAGGTTATGTATTGCTCATGATTATTGCCTATAGCCTCAATCGGAACATGGAACCCTACAAAACATTTGCTAGCATTTTAATTTTTAGAGTGGTGCTTCCGTTAGCTACAACGGCGATGTTTGCAATGTTGTCTTATTCTATTTTTGCCTATTTCTTTTTAGGTAATCCGCGTAATTTGCCTATATGGGCCATTGGACTTTGTAGCTTCTTTGCTCTTTGTCTTTTACCGCTGATTTATCATATTTTGACGGGTTGGAAAGCTTATAAAAAATGATAGATAAAAAAAGCGCATCTTTCGATACGCTTTTAACAAAGATTCTTTTGTCTAATCAGGCATTAAAGATCAAATAATTTACCTGGGTTCATCAAACCATTCGGATCAAATACTTTCTTCAAAGCTTTCATATATTCAATTTCTTCAGGCGAACGTGAATATTCCAAATACGGTTTTTTAGTCATGCCTACGCCATGCTCGGCAGAGATTGAACCATCGTATTTTTTAACGGTATCGAACACATATTTATTCACAACCTGACACTTCGCAAAGAACTCATCTTTGGTTAAGTTTTCAGGTTTTAAAATATTTAAGTGTAAGTTACCGTCACCAATATGACCGAACCAGCAAATTTCAAAGTCAGGATAGTTCTCTTGAACAATTGCATCAATCTCACGAATAAATGCAGGTACGTGAGTAATTAATACTGAAATATCATTTTTATATGGAGTGAACGGCGCGATTGATTCAGAAATATCTTCGCGTAAACGCCACAAGCTTTCTACTTGGTCGAGGCTCTGGCTCATTACACCATCAAGTACCCAACCCTGCTCCATACAATGCTCGAAAATTTCCATTGCTTTATCAAGAATCGGCTCATATGGAGCTTCAAACTCAAGTAATACATAGAATGGACATTGAGTTTCAAATGGACGTTGTACATGTCCATGATCTAAAACTTTTTGCATTGCAAGTTCACCAAAGAACTCAAATGCAGTTAAGTCGATATCTTTTTGGAAAGCATGTAAGACAGGCATTACTGCATCAAAATCAGGAACACCTAAAACTAAAACTTGTAAGTTTTGCGGTTGACGCTCAAGTTTAATTTCTGCTTCAGTTACTAAACCTAATGTACCTTCACCACCAATAAACAAATGCTGTAATGCATAACCAGTTGCATTTTTAACCATGCCTTTGTTTAAACGTAGGATGTCACCTTTACCAGTGACAACGGTTAAACCAAGCACCCAATTACGTGTCATGCCGTATTTAATGACTTTAATACCACCAGCATTGGTTCCGATATTACCACCAATCTGGCTAGAACCTGCTGACGCAAAGTCCACCGGATAATACATACCCTGTTCTTCAGCATAATTTTGCAATTGTTCAGTCACAACACCAGCTTGTACTCGAACCATACGATCTGCTGGGAAGAACTCAAGAATCTGGTTCATTTTGTCCATGCTAATGACAATTTCACCATTCGTTGCTACAGCACCAGCAGAGAGACCAGTACGGCCACCTGAAGGGGTAATTGCGATATTAAACTGGTTCGCAAGCTTCACAACAGCTTGAACTTGCTCAGTGGTCGATGGAAAAACGATGACCGATGGGTTCGGATTAAAATGCTTAGTATGATCTTTACCCCAGTTTTCGAGACTATCAGCATCGGTTTTAATGCGGTTTTCACCGACGATTGCTGTTAATTGGGTAAGTAACTCAGGTGTTAAAGCGACTGGAGCATTCATCGTTTGCAGACCTAGCAAGAAGTAAACTGTGGTGGGACTATGGCGTAATATTTCTCAGAGTTTTCAACTGAGCAAAGCCATAAGCTATATTCTACATGTAACCGCACAAGCGATAAAGTTCAGAATAGAGATACTGTCACTACAAAACATGTTTAACCTTCATAAATGACTTATGAACCTTCAAAGCATCAATATTTTTTAAGTTCAAATGACAAACACATTTTAAAACTATCAACAAGCCATAAATAGAAGTGATTAGACTTAGATAAAATTGCCATAAGACGATGGCGCAAACGAAATATCTATAGCACCGCCCATTATGTTATTATACCGCCACCAAATTTGGCCTTTGTAGCGGAGCCGTAATGAGCCAACATCTTTCACTACCTAAAGATAAAATCCGTTTCCTTTTGTTAGAAGGCGTTCACCAAAACGCAGTCGATACTTTAAACGCTGCGGGTTACACCAATATTGACTATCGCAAAACTGCTCTTGAAGGCGAAGCGCTAAAAGAAGCGGTTAAAGATGCTCACTTTATTGGTATTCGTTCGCGTACCCAATTGACTGAAGAAGTTTTCGAAGCTGCAAATAAATTGATCGCAGTGGGCTGTTTCTGTATCGGAACAAACCAAGTTGATCTTAAAGCAGCAATGGCACGTGGTATTCCTGTATTCAACGCACCGTATTCAAATACGCGTTCGGTTGCAGAACTTGTACTTGCTCAAACGATTCTTCTTCTTCGCCGTGTTCCTGAAAAATCGGCGGCTTGTCATCGTGGTGGTTGGGATAAGTCTGCTGTCGGTTCTTTCGAAACTCGTGGCAAAACTTTAGGTATTGTAGGTTACGGTTCCATCGGTTCTCAGCTTTCTGTTCTTGCTGAAAGCTTAGGTATGCATGTGATTTATTACGATGCAGTAACTAAATTACCAATGGGTAATGCTCGCCAAGTTGGTTCGTTAGACGAACTCTTAGCGACTGCTGATGTAGTTACATTACATGTGCCTGATGTTCCATCTACACGTAACTTCTTCACTAAAGCACAATTTGCAAAAATGAAAGAAGGCGCAATCTTCCTAAATGCTGCACGTGGTACATGTGTAGTGATTGAAGATTTAGCAGATGCAATCAAGTCTGGTCATATTGCTGGTGCAGCGGTTGACGTATTCCCTAAAGAACCAAAAGCAAATGGTGAAGAGTTTGTTTCTCCACTTCGTGGCTTAGACAATGTGATTTTAACTCCTCACGTTGGCGGTTCAACCATGGAAGCGCAAGCAAACATCGGTTTAGAAGTTGCAGAGAAATTTGTTGCTTACTCTGACAAGGGTATGACGCTTTCTGCGGTGAACTTCCCAGAAATCGCGTTACCACTTACTGCTGGCCAACACCGTTTATTGCACATCCACAAAAACGTACCGGGCGTATTGTCTAAAATCAACAACTTGTTTGCTGAGCAAGGCATCAACATTTCTGGTCAATCACTCATGACTAAAGGTGACATTGGTTACCTCGTAATGGACGTTGACGCTTCTGCTTCTCACGAAGCTTTAGATATGTTGCATGAAGTTGAAGGCACAATTCGCGTTCGCGTATTGTTCTAATACGAACTGTAAATTTAAAAGCCACAGCATTGTCTGTGGCTTTTTTATGGGCATTTACATTATCATGTGAAAAGTATACCAATCGATCAAATAATAAAATGTCCAGTTCGAACCAGAAATCTCAGCTACATGCTTTGGGCTTTCTCATTCTCGCTATGCTAAGCGTACAAAGCAGTGCATCTTTAGCTAAAATTCTGTTTCAGAACTTTCCTGTGCTCACTGTCTCCGCAATGCGCCTATGTTTAGGTGCAATGATTCTTGCCTTTATTTTCCAAATTTGGCGAATTAATTTTAGTCAGGTTCGTTGGAAAGCGATCTTGGCTTATGGATTTGCTCTTGCCGGAATGAATGCACTTTTTTATCTGTCAATTGAGCGATTACCCATTGGTATTGCCGTCGCTTTTGAATTTATTGGTCCCTTAAGTGTAGCCTTATATCACGCACGCCAAAAATATGATTTTGTCTGGGTCAGTTTCGCGATTATTGGCCTCATTTTACTTTTCCCTTTCAATCAAGCTCATAGTCTGGATTGGATCGGAGTATTATTTGCGGTTAGTGCGGGGGCATGCTGGGCGCTTTATATTATTGCAGGTCAAAAACCTTCTGGCATTTCAGGTAACCACACTGTGTGTTTAGGAATGACTGTAGGCGCATGTGTATTGCTACCAATTACTTTTTTTTCAGGGTCAATGGGCCAAGTTATAGAGCTCCCCTATCTTTTTTATTTTATTGGCTTAGCAATTTTAGCCAGTGCATTACCATTCTCTTTAGAAATGCTAGCACTACGTAATTTAACGCCGTTAAGTTTTGGAACATTGATGAGCCTAGAACCCGCAGTTGCTGCACTTTCTGGCTTTATCTTTTTAGGCGAATATTTGTTATGGAATCAATGGCTGGCACTCGCAACAATTATTGCAGCTTCCGTCGGTTGTACCATAACTACCCAAAAAGCACGTCAGGAACGTGAAAAAACAGTCAGTTAAATCGACTCAACCTGCGAGTTGGAACATGGTATTCGCTATAATTGAACATTGTTATTTTAAGTAATATTAGATGAGGCCCTCGGGTATTTTCCATGCAGAATCTTTCCATTATTGCTGTGCTCTATATGATTCTGTCGATGGTCTCATATCAAATCAGTGCTTCATTTGCTAAGCAGCTCATTGCAATATTAGACCCTCTGACCGTTACAATTTTAAGGCTGAGCTTTGCAACGGTTATTGTCGCTATCATGTTCCGTTCGTGGAAAATCTGGTCACGTTTACCCTATTTAAAATGGCGTGATTTATTGATGTACTGCGCATCTTTAGGTCTCATGAATATTTTATTTTATACGTCGCTTGGAAAATTACCTCAAGGCATCGCAGTTGGCTTAGAATTTATTGGACCATTAGGTCTTGCTCTACTTTCTATTAAACAAAAGAGTGACTACATTTGGGTCGCACTTGCCATGTTAGGTATTGCACTGATGGTACCTTGGCAAGACCCAACGCAACACCACTTTTCCTATGTAGGTGCTGCATGCGCGCTAGGGGCTGGATTTTGCTGGGCCTTCTATATTTATTTTGGTCAGAAAGTTGTGACCCAAAATATAGGTATGCATGCTTTAACCATCGGAATTGGATTATCTGCACTAACCTTACTACCCATTGGCATCTGGCATAATGCTCCCGCATTACTTGAAACCCAGTACTGGGGTAAAGCATTACTTATTGCTATTTTAGCGACTGCTATTCCATACGCTCTTGATTTAATGGCACTCAAACAACTTAATAAATTAACTTACGGTACCCTCACGAGTTTAGCACCAGCATTGGCAGCATTAACAGGTTTCTTATTACTTCACGAAGAAATCAGCATGCTGCAATGGGTGGCTTTAGCTTGTGTAATGCTAGCGTCGATTGGGGTTACTTTAAGAAGTACTAAAAAAGTAGCATAGTTAAATACTATTGCTGCTTTTTATACTTTTTATATTCCTTTAAATATTTATTACCAAGCGTTTCTTTTTCACTGTCTTTAAGAATTTTTCCCGCCTGTTGAAAAAATTTATGCTCTTCTTCTTTTAAATGGTGATGGACTTTTTCACTCAACTGTTTTGCGGTCGCTAACCAGCTTGGACTACTCATATCTGTTTTTTCGAGCTGTTCGACCAACTCATCCATTTCATGGTGCTCAGATAAAGCATGCCTCGTAATATCTAAACCAACATCATCAAACATTAAAGGGATATATAAATAACGGTCTTCGGCAACAGAATGGGCATACAGTTCATTTTTTAATGCATCAAATAATTCTTTTCTTTCTTCGGTTAAACCATGTGTCTGAACTAATTGTTCAGAGAGATTTCGTTGATTTTCATGGCTTTCTCTTAATGCTTCGAAAATATTCATTCTCTTCCTCATTTTTTAGCTAAAAAATCTTTTTTATTTCAAGGCTTATCATACGTTGAAATTTATAATGTTTAAGTAGCTTAAAATGAGACTATTTTTTACACAGTTTTCTTTCTAGTAAACTTCTGTAATTATTTTTATATTTATGATTTTGAATGGCATCGTAAAAAGTATGAACTTCGCCTCCTGATCAGTTCATACTTTTCGAAATATTTAGCCTGTTACAAACAATTGATAGCCCAAACGACAAATTAAAACACTGACTAAAATTAAAAAGATAATACGGACAAAACCACTACCGTATTTAAGTGCGGTACGCACCCCAATAATAGAACCCAATACATTCGCTACTGCCATCATTAAGCCAATGTGCAAAATAGCGTGTCCTGTCGGAATGAAGAAACTCAATGCAGCCAAATTGGTCATAAAATTACCAATTTTGGATAAGGCAGAAGCATGCAAGAAGTCGACTTGTAAAAAGCGGATAAAGAAGAAGATAAAGAAACTTCCCGTTCCCGGCCCAAAAATACCGTCATAGAAACCGATCGCTAAACTGCCTATGCCTGCCAAAACCAGCATTTTATTAGTAATTTTTTGCTCAGTATGGACCTGTCCAAAGTTCTTTTTAACTAGCGTATAAATTGCTATCACAATCAACATTACGAATACGAAAGGACGCAATACAGATTGAGGAATTAAGGATAAACAAGCAGCGCCAGCAAAAGAGCTAATCAAAGCACAAATGGCAATAACTGCTAAAAGTTTCCATTGCAACTTCACTCTTTTCGCAAAAGTATAAGCAGCCGATGCTGTACCAAAAATTGAAGAAAGCTTATTAGTACCAATCACCGTTGCAGTCTGCATGGTCGGGAAAGTGCTCATAAGGCCTGGAATCTGAATAAGTCCGCCGCCCCCAACAGCAGCATCAATCGCTCCCGCAGTAAACGCAAAAAAGATCAAACTCAGGATAACATCCCATTCCATGCCCATGCCCATGCTCTATACTCTACATCTACTACAAATTTAAGATACGTTTAGGTACCAACCGTTTTTTATCGGTAATCTCGGCTAAACCTAGACAGCGCTCTTCCGAAAAAACTAAAACTTCTGCTTCTGCAGAATGCTCAATATTGCTTTCTAAACCGTTGCAAAAATATTTTTCACGCCCTTCTGGAACCTGAATTTTTAAGAAATGATCAACTGGAGCATAAACTGGAAGTAACAAAGCTTCTCTTTGCTCTTCTGTTAAGCTCTCTAAATATTCAATGGTATAACTCGGAATAAGCTCAAAATGTCCTGTTTGAGTCCGGTTCAGCATCGTTAAATGCCCACCACAACCAAGTGCTTCGCCAATATCTTCACCTAATACACGAATGTATGTTCCTTTAGAACAAGTTACATCCAGAGTGATACTATTTTCGGTAAATTCAATGAGTTCTAAAGCATAAATCATGATTGGACGTGCTTCACGCTCAATCTCGATACCTTTTCTAGCAAGCTCATATAACGGTCTGCCTTCTTTTTTCAAAGCTGAGTACATTGGAGGAATTTGTTGAATATCACCTCTAAATTTTTCTAGGGTTTGTTCAATAAGCTCTCGGTTCAGAACAGGAATAGGGCGTTCTTGTAGAATCTCCCCTTCCACATCACCTGTCGTTGTGGTTTGTCCCAATCGAACAGTGGTTTGGTAGCGCTTTGTTGAGTCCAGCAAATAATGTGAGAACTTGGTGGCCTCTCCTAAACAAATAGGAAGCAACCCTGTCGCCAAAGGATCTAAAGCTCCTGTATGACCTGCTTTTTGGGCGCGATATAACCAACGCACTTTTTGCAAAGCCGCATTTGAGCTGAGCCCTAATGGTTTATTTAATAGAAATACACCACTGATATGGCGACGAGAAATTTTTTGATTTTTTGTCGTCATTTTTACTGGAACACAAAGCTAGAAAAAAGTGCCGACATGTTAGCAAATTCGGCAAGATATTTTCACAATATTTAGGTGCCTTTTCACTTATTTTATGGCACATTAATAATCGAGTAAAAAAACAACAAATTAAAACTTAAGGAAGATATCTTTATGCAAGGGATGCAGAAGAAGGTATTGTGGTGTGTGCTCGGATTTTTTATTTTGGGCCTCATTGCATGTGTATATTGGTTAAGTCCTGACCCAAAAAACACATCAGCTCAGATGAGTGAAAGTAAAGCTCAAAACTTAGCATCATCTCCTCATACAGATCATTCATCGCTAAACGAAGATGCGTACCATAGTAAAAGTCAGCAAGACACAGAAGTTAACTGCCAATTAAAAATTGATAGTTCCCAACATTTGGTCGTGAATAGTCAAACCCGTGACTGCTTTGAATATTTTATTACCCAATATGGGGAAAATGATTTAGAACAAATCAAAATTCACTTTGGGAAATTTATTCAAGGACAATATCTAGAGCCAGCTCGCTCACAGATTATGGACTTATGGACGCGTTATTTAAAATATCGTGAACAGCTTGCTCAAATCCAAGCACCTTCAGCAAAACAACAAGATAAAAATTATTTTCAAAAGATTTTTAACTCGATCCAAGATATAAGAAAACGCTTTTTTTCGGCCTCTGAAATTGAAGGGCTTTTCTCGAGCGAAGATATCTATCAGAACTACACACTAGATCGAATGCAGATACTTGAGGACTCTTCTTTAAGCGAAATTGAAAAAGCACGAAAGCTTAAAGAGCGTTTTGAAGAACTTCCAGAAGACTGGCAACACAACCTACAAGAACTCTCCAAACTCGATGATTTACATACACTGACCAAACAAATTAAAGCACGCAATGGTTCAGCAGAAGAACTTCGGCAGATGCGTACAGCACTTGTTGGAGCTGAGGCGACTCAAAGATTAGAAACTTTAGATACACAGCGTAATGCTTGGCAACAAAGGGTCACCAGTTACCTCGATAGTCGAGATGAAATTATTAAAAGTAACATGAGTGATAGCGCCAAAAACCAAGCGATTCAGCAGTTACGTCAACAACAATTCAATTCATCACAAGAACAACTAAGACTTCGAACTTTTGAAACGGTCCATGATCAGGGAGGTGAACTGCCATTTAATTACTAAGCCTTTCCTTTTTTGGGAACTGGCTAACATTCACTAGCAGTAAGAAGCTGCTTTTCATACAAAATAAAAATAGTGAGTAAAAAATGAAAAGGAAGTTAATGTTTTTCTGCGCTGCAATGCTCTCAGGACTGAGTATTTCAGCGGCCCATGCAACAAATGCTGAGCAAGTTAAAAGCTCGTTCGTATATTCATCTTACGCACAAACAAAATATCCACTGGTTTTTAACCACGGTATGGCAGGCTTTAGCCGAGTTGGAACAGATACGCTTGGTCTTGATTATTGGTACCAAATTCTTCCTGATCTTGCCCGTAATGGAGGAAATGTCTGGGCAACAAGAGTCTCACCATTTAACTCAACAGAAGTGCGTGGAGAACAACTTGCACAGCAAGTAGAAGAAATTATTGCCATTACCGGTAAGCCCAAAGTCAATTTAATCGGTCATAGCCACGGGGGGCCAACAATTCGCTATGTGGCTGGTATCATGCCAGAAAAAGTAGCATCACTCACTACGATTGGCGCACCTCATAAGGGATCACCAATGGCAGATGTCATCCTGAATGTCGAGGGTACTCCTCTTGCAGGCGTGGCAACTTTAGTAAACTGGTTTTCAGCAGCAATTACTTGGGCAGGAGGCCTAAATCCGACAAGCTATCCGCACGACTCTTTAGCAGCCGCCCATAGCTTATCAACCCAAGGTTCAGCTCAATTTAATGCTCAATTCCCTATGGGTATGCCAACTACTTCTTGTGGTGAGGGAACATATCAAGACAAAGGCATTTATATGTATTCTTTCTCAGGAAATAAAGCTCTGACTAATCCACTAGACCCATTTGATATTGCCCTTACAGGCAGTAGTCTAGTAGTCGATCCGTTTGGTGATAATGATGGGCTTGTTTCACGATGCAGCGCCAAATTTGGTAAAACCATTCGTGATGATTACAACTGGAATCATTTAGATGAGGTGAACCAAGTACTAGGAATACGCTCTATTTTTGCTTCAGATCCTGTCTCGGTTTACCGTCAACATGCAAACCGTTTAAAACTACAAGGACTATAATTTTCAAACAAAAAAATGCGCCAAAAGGCGCATTTTTTTACTCAGTATAAGCTTACGCTTTACGAGCTGGTAATTTTTCACGAATACGTGCAGCTTTACCAGACAACTCACGTAGGTAGTAAAGTTTAGCACGACGAACGTCACCACGACGTTTCACTTCGATTTTAGCAACAACTGGTGAGTGAGTTTGGAATACACGCTCAACACCAACACCGCTAGAAATTTTACGAACTGTAAATGCAGAGTTTAAACCACGGTTTTTCTTCGCGATTACAACACCTTCAAATGCCTGAAGACGCTCACGCTCACCTTCTTTTACTTTAACTTGGACAATAACAGTGTCACCAGGAGCAAAAGCAGGAATATCAGTTTTTAACTGTGCATTTTCAATAATTTGAACTAAAGGATGTTTACCACTCATTGTGGGAATCTCCAATATGTGCGGAGTCAGAAGAGGTCTGAGGTTCCGCTGGGGATAGAGGCTAAAACGCATATCAACCCGTTTATCTTTCCCTTTATGACAATATGTCTATAAAGAGCCTTAGAATATACATAAAACTATTCATTAAATAGAATCATGCTTTAACTCGAAGCATTGCTTCTCGTATTTTTGCAGAACTTTCGTTCCTGAGAATAGCGGTTAAGAATTACCACCACTCCCTTGCGCATCTTTTAGCCATTTTTTCTGCTGCTTATTCAACTCTACTTTTTCAGCCAACTCTGGTCGACGTTCTAAAGTTCGTTGATACCGCTGCAAAAAGCGCCATTTTTCGATATTGCCATGATGTCCAGATTTTAACACTTCTGGTACCTCCAGCCCCTCAAAATGGTCTGGCTTTGTATATTGTGGACAATCTAAAAGACCATCAACAAAAGAATCTTGTACTGCTGACTGTTCATCTGACATTACATTCGGCAAACGGCGAATAATACTGTCAAGTAACACCATAGCGGGCAGTTCACCACCAGATAAAACATAATCACCAATTGACCATTCCTGATCAACATATTGCTGGATCAAACGTTCATCCACTCCTTCATAACGTCCACACAGTACAATCAAGCCGTCGTAATCAACAAACTGCTGTACTGCCTGTTCATTTAAGGTTTTGCCTTGTGGAGACATATACACTACAGGAACATGAACATGTCCTGCTTGTGAGGCAAGCTGTTTAGCATGGTTAATTGCTTTCGCCAAAGGCTCAGCCATCATCACCATCCCAGGGCCACCACCAAATGGACGTTCATCCACTCTTCTATAGTTTCCCTCAGCAAAATCACGAGGATTAATACAAGTGACTTGTACAATATCCCGTTTTGCCGCACGTCCGCTGATGCCGTAGGCTGTAATCGCTTCAAACATTTCAGGAAAAAGCGTAATGACTGCAAAAAACATCACAGACTCCTCTATTTTCCTGCTGTATTAATCCTAAAAGGATTAATAATCTACGCCCCAATTAACGTAAATACGACCAGCTTCAAGATCAACACGTTGTACTACATCTTTATGCCAAGGAATCATGCGTTCTTCTGAATCAATGCTGTCTGGGGTAGCATGCACTACCATCACATCATTGGCTCCAGTTTCAAACAACTCATGAATTTTACCTAAGTTTACTTCCTGTTCTTCATCATCCAGACCTAACACTGTTAAGCCTTTTAAATCTGACCAGTAGTACTCATCTACATCTGCTTTTGGCAGTTGAGACTTAGCAACCCAGATATTAGCGCCAACCAAGTTTTCTGCTCCAGTGCGATCACTCACACCTTTCAAAGCAACAACTAGACCTTTGCCATGTGGTTTCCAACGTTTTACATCTATTGTTTGCCAACCGGCCTTGGTCTCAATGTACCAAGGCAGGTAGTCAAACATATTGCTCATGGGTTCTGTATTTGAATACACCCAGAGCCACCCATTCAATCCATAAGCTGAACGTAACTGTCCAATCTGAATACGATCTTCGGGAACATTCTGTGTTGATGTCATGGGTTACCTACTACAAAAAAATTATGCAGTAGCTTTTTTAGCTTGAGCAGCTAAAGAAGCAACACGTTCAGAAGGTTGAGCACCTTGAGAAACCCAGTGAGCAAAACGGTCTGCATCTAAACGAAGTTTTTCTGCTTGACCTTGTGCAGTCGGGTTAAAGAAACCGATACGCTCGATGAAACGACCATCACGTGCATTGCGGCTATCAGTCACAACGATTTGATAGAATGGACGTTTTTTTGCGCCGCCACGTGCTAAACGAATAACAACCATGATAAAAGCCTTATAATTCTTACGGATTATCCCTGCGCCGACCATCGGCAACACTTCAAACCCCTTTCATAGAGGGCAACATTCTACGTGATTTTTGCCCTGAAAGAAAGATTAAATTTTGAGTTATCCGCAGTTTTGAATTTAATTTAGCGGCCATCCCAATTCGAAGTTGTAGAAGGAACACAAGCCGTACCACTGTTAATATCGGTTCCCTTTGTCCAGCAACGCTCACCACGATAATTTAAAACGATATCCCCATCGCCAGTCTGTGAAGTATTTACAATTGGTGTCGCAGTCAATACCCATGTTTCCACATTTAAAGCTCCTGCCGTCACTGGAGTCAAATTGACTGTATATAAAGGAGTATCATTTATAGGATAAGATGTTGCGATACCCAAATCTGAAGCAGTCGCTCCAATAACTTTTAAATTAGCTACCTTATAACGCTGAATCTGCATAGCAAGCTGTTGCAACGTAGTTTGCATATCCACACGCTTGGTATGACGAACATGTTCTTTATATGAGGGGTAAGCTATCGCCGCTAAAATCGCAATAATTGCCACAACAATCATTAACTCAATTAAGTTAAAACCTCTGATTTTATTTACCATGGCTTACCTCCAGTGCCACAAGTTGTGTAAGTAACATTGCTAGTGGTTTTATTCTTACAACGTACCCCGCTACTATTAAATAAAAAAGTAAAATTATTAGGATCGGAAGCCTCTGCTCGGATAACCCAGTTTTGTCCTAGAGCTGTGGTATCTGTTAAGGTTTTAGACGTATCATCACCATCTCTTACCGTTATTGTATATTTAACAGCACTGCCAGTCGCACCAACAGGTAAAATTACAGGTGCAGTAGCACCTACAGAAAAACCTTTATAATTAAAATTTCTAGATTTATGGCGATTGAGCTGTATGGAAGTTTGCTGGATTTCCTGTTCTGCGTGCGAAGCATCAGCACGCAGAACATAGGCTCGATATGAAGGGAGTGCTATTGCTGCCAGAATAGCTACACCCGCCACTACTACCATTAGCTCAATTAATGTAAAACCTTTGGAATATGACGTTTTTATTTGTTTCATGCCATCTTCCTACTAGTTTTTCTCATACCAACGCTGTGGAATTAAAGATAACTTTGTACCATATCGTTTATCCTTAATCAGGTTTCCCTGTATATTCGAAGTATCAACATTTGCAACAATAAGACGAGTAGATCCCGCTGTATCTGCTGCACCAATAGAAGCTGATGTAATACCGGCCCCCAGACTTAAACGACTAGTAGTAGTTGTACCACTTGCACACTGGCCATAAGGCATACAGAATAAATTTACAAAGCTTTCTCCCTTTACTCCCGCACCACAATCACCAGCCAATCCCGACTTACTTGCATCAAAAGTACTGATGAACAGATCGTTATTAATAACCAATGGCACGCTCATTATCTTTTCGCTTTGCTGTTTATTTGACTTAAACCGATAAAACCATCCATTGCTACTATAAGGTGCCACTAAAATCTTATTCGAAAAACGGTTTGTATCGGTGATTTCGGCTAAGGGATTTGCAGCTGTTGTATTTTTAGCCTCTGTATTTAATGTAATACTTGTATATAAATCACGACGAGCAACGTCTTTATCATAAATATTATAAATTGCATCGTAATCATATGACGAACCAACAGTATACTCTGCCAAAGGTTTACTTCTATTACCGCTACCCAAGGTAATTACTGCAAATGGAGTACGCTCATAGTCATAAATTGAAAAAGCTGGTTCTTCATAAAAGCGGGGACTATATTGTCCATTATGTAAATTTAACAGTCGAACTACACGTGTCGCAAAACCACCTATAGTAGTAGAATTATTATTTAAATCTATGCGAAAAGCTTGCCCCCCTAGGTCCCCAAAATAAAGATGATCCACTAAGCCATCAGCATCACGATCGATTGCTTTAATTTCACTAACAACGCTATATTGAAGATTACTATTCTTTGTCGCAACCAAACCTGAAGTTGTTGTAGTTGCACTTGATGCAGTGGCATTATCACTCGCCCACCAAAGCAAATCGCCATTTTCAGCATCAAACATATATACACCCGCACCAGTTTTATTTGTCTGACTATAGCTGTCACTTTCATAACCAGCGTCATATCCTCCACCGACAAACATAACCAGCTTACGTACTCCACCCCATTTTACCCAAGCAATTGTTGGCTTAGACCAACTTTGTCCCATGTACTGTAGAGCCGAAACTGTCTTTGAACTACCATTGGCATATATTTTTTGATTAAGAGGGTCAATATGAAATTTCAGTTTTGGATTATTGATATCTGCTAAATCAAGTGCGTAATAACTATTTCCTCCCATACGTAAACCACCATATACGTATTGTTTTCCGTTTAGGTTATTTTTACCAGTTCCCACTGTTAAGTTACCACTGCTATCCGCTACGTACTCTGTATAAGCACTCCAAGGACCATCTACGCCATAGAACAGATTCTGCATTCCCCCATTCGTTGAATCAAATTTTGCAAAAGCTTTATATTGATTATCAACCATTTCATTGGGAACAAAAGCAAACTTTTCTTTACCAGTTGAAGCATCAACTACATGTAATAAACCCTGTGTTGTACCAAAGACAATATAATCCTCTCTATTTTTTGAACCTAAGGTATTATTGCTATATGTAATTTCACCTTTGTTTGTAATTAATATAGGTGATGAATGCATTACAGCTCCAACTTGACGAAGTTCGGATGCTGTAGACAGTAATGTTGAATTAATAGTTTCTGGCTTAGTTGCATCAACTGCATAGCCAAGTAAATTCATTAAATAACCACGCTGAGGATCTTCCTTGTAACTATCCTCAGTTAAGTAACTTAAATTTATTTGCTTTAATGCAGTTGCTGAACTTTCATTTATTATTAATGTAGCCCCTGTTCCACTTATACTTCTGTTAGTTAATAACTTACGATTGGCTGTATCTGTATTTGTTGCAGATGTACGTAATACTAACTGTGATTTAACTCCTCCCATCCATGCAAACTTCTGGCTTCCATAAGTTGTCTCATCTGCATCTTTCACATCATTTTGTACATCAGGTGCCCACAAATCATTATTTGCCAGTAATTTACCCGCACTATCAACGATTAAAGTATTATTTTTATCTGTCAGACGGCCACTATTATTTACATTATATTTTTTAAGGTTTCCAGCCCATAGTTGATAATTCTTATCTGGAGTGGGTTGAAATTGAGGGTAATAGGCATAATTTTGAATAGCAGTTGGATTCAACTCATCTTGGGGTATAGTAGGTGTCCCAGTAGTCACCGCAGGAATGTCTGTACTCAAATTATCAATAAAATCATTTACGCTATTTACAATATCCTGAGAACTTGATCCTGAATACCACCCTCCCTCTCCAACAATTCCCCAATAAGCGGCTTTTTTTACATTGGTATCAATCGTACCGAGATTAGCAATATTCTGTGCTTGCGTAAGCGTTTTGTTATAAGAAGGAGCATCATTAAATTCTGAACCAAACCCAACAACAGCAGTTCTTATTTTTAAACCTAAAGGATTTGCAGTTGCATCAAGTAACTTTAAAGCAAACTTATGAATGCAATCCCAACCATCAGCAGTATTTGTACAGCTAAAACTACTTCCTTTATTTGACAAAGCAGTTTGCATCAAATTTTGAGAACCCAAATTATTGTTAGGTTCACCATCTGTTAGGACATAAACACCCTGTCCACTACACTGCTTAATGCTATCAGTTTGAGTTAAAGAATCTGGTGTTTTATAAAATAAAAGATCTGTTTTTTTACTTTCCCCAACAGATAATGGAAAACCACTATAGGGATGCGGACCATAATAATAATATCCACTATATCCCCCTAAAGTCCCACTGCTTCCCTTTGTATAACCAGATGGCAGTGACCCACTATTCCAGTTACTCCAAGTCCCGATACATGCACCATTTGCATCCCAATTATCACATACAGCATAATAGCCATAGTTATTCTGGAAATATACCTGCAAGTTTGCACTATTCGTTGATGTTCCCATTAAGTAAGAAGCAGCCTCTGCATAAGAACGTGCAGTAGGTGTATTTGTTTGTGCTGGCAACCCTGAAACTGCTGAAAGTAGTAATGACCTTTGAGTAGAGCCTCCGACTAAATCCCCTAATGGTCTTGCGGGTACAAGAACTCGTCCCGTACTGTAAGACTGATTGTTATATACAACTCCTAAAGTT
The DNA here is from genome assembly GCF_049949095.1 of Acinetobacter sp. KB005. Classification (NCBI taxonomy): domain Bacteria; kingdom Pseudomonadati; phylum Pseudomonadota; class Gammaproteobacteria; order Moraxellales; family Moraxellaceae; genus Acinetobacter; species Acinetobacter sp. KB005. The sequence continues at coordinate 485,239 of NZ_CP188191.1, forward strand.
GATAATCCAATTACTTTATCATCTGATAAAGCATCGATACCTTTAGCGGTATTGCCTTTTAATAAATCAAATACCCCATCTTTCACACGGGTAATACGATCATAATATCTCACGACATCTGAACTGTAACTATACGTATATCCACTATAAGGCCCCTCAGTTCCTGTGGTAGCAGGAGGTAAGCCTGTCATGGTTTTTCCTAAATAAGCTCCAGAACAATCTTGATATTTAGTTGGTTTATTAGTGCATTCCTCATAATAATAAACTTTATTCCTACCTGTACCTTTACTATAACTTCTATATAAATAAACCTTATTACTTCCAGTTGCTTCACAATAGGCCCGTGTATAAGGTACTGTTGATGTTATTGCTTCAGTGCCTGAAGTAATATAACTTGCCCCACTTGGTAGATCACATGCTGTTTGACCTTTCATACTCCCCGAAATATCCAGCATTAGCATTAAGGTAATTTTTCCAGATCTAGCTTGTTGATAAATATCAATATCACTAGCATGTACTACACTAGAACAGATGAGTGTTGTTAGAAGGGATGTTCCCGTCATTACTCCCAATTTACTACCATTCTGAAAGATAGAATCTCTGTCTTTTTTATAATTTTTCATGCTTTCCCCAATTAAGTAAAACCTTGTGCAATCGTGTATTCAGCTACTTGCGTCGTATATGGAACATTTAGTCTGTGTAAACAAGCTGAAACGCTTTCTGTCGCTCCTGTAGCAGGTGTTAATACATCAGATGGTTGTATAACTTGATTCATTTTGCTCGAAAGGCATTGATCTATATCTGCCTTGGATGCAGTCGACAAAGATGGAATAAAAGATGTAGCAAAAACAACAACTTTTTCCGTATCCTCCATTTTGACATTTTTAGTATCTGTGCCACGTAAACTATGCTGAAATGGATCACTTGCAGTAGATGCAAACTTTACTGCTACCTGTGTCATTACGACACTACGACCACTCGTAAAATAATTTTTTGTACTATCACTAGAATTAGATTTACAGTAGCCATCGGTTCCTAAAGCACTTCCCGTTGGAGCAGATGCTCCAGCTATCCATTGCATAATGCTGGCATTTGCTAGACTAAAAAACTGGCTTTGATCACCTCTGTAGCAAAACACTAATTCTTTATCTTTATTGGCATCACCACGGATATAACCAAACATTCCATCACGGGCTAAATTACGCAGTAAATTACTACCATCTTCCACATTAAATAGGGCAGCATCCGAGTTTTGAACAAGCAACTGCTGTGCTTGACTATTTGTGACAATATTTAATGACATCAAACTTTGACGGATAGCTAATGTGCCAATTATCGTAATTACAAGCAATAAAACCAACACAACGATTAAAGTTGCACCTATTTGATTTTTTTTCATTTTTATCGGCTTCCAAAACCATTTCTCAAGGCAATTGTCTGGGAAATAACTTGCCTAATATATTTCGGGCTATTGGACTGTGGAGTCTTAACCGTTACTGTACGATCAAGCACATTAAATGTTTGATTATCCTTAATAGCGGCATCTGGTCCCACAGACTGCACAGAACGCGTCAGTATTCCCAATTGAACTGATAAAATACGAGGTCTCGGTGAGGCATAATTCGTTAAATAATCATGAGAACTAATATAACGATACTGTCCATTCCCAACATCAATACCTAATAGAACCCTAAAATAATCAACGCGTTTCATAATGATCTGCCCAGCATCTCCAAAACCCGTAATTTCTGTAGGCGAACCTGATTTTGGATAATGACCAGAGTCACAAGCTAACGACAATGCCTTATTAGGTTCACTTGTTAATGCTCTTGTATCAACTCTTAAAAAATATCGCTCTACAATATAATTATTTGTTGTATTAATTGACTGCCCTTCACAATCAAAACCACCTATTTCAGTAGGAGCATACTGAATAACTAACTGATCACTGGTAAAATCATTAACATTTGATGCGCCCGCCCATGCAGGGGCAGTGCCTACACTATCTCCATCGCTTTGAGTTAGTAAGGTTAAAGGAACTTTTGCTTCTAAAATAGAATTGGGTAAATTAGCAATTTTAGTATTGGCATTTAATGTATCAACAAAGGCATTCGCTGTAGAAGTAAGTACAACTCCACCATATGTTGTTTGATCATTCATAAATGCCCGACCAGCATCTAGATTAGCTAGTCTGATATCTTTAACTATGTAGTTCAAACCAAAATTAGCATTATCCTGTAAATCCGTCGCACCGTGCTGTAACGTTAAACTTTTTTGTCCAGTAAAAAATAATAAAATTGCTGCGGCAGTAATAATCAAGCCTAAGGTTAAGGACAGCATTAACTCAATTAAAGTAAAACCATATTGGTTTTTCATTAATAAACCTCCATGATTAAACAAGTTGATGCCGTGTTATAACTTGTGCCATTAGTACAATCTGTTACACCATCACCATCTGTCGCACTGGTATCCGCCCAGGCAACATAAATACAATTACGCCCATTATTATTACCTTTGCACGTCATCATATTTATAGTCATACCTAAGGCATCTGCATTTTTTGCAACCTGAGAAACATCAAAATCTGCTAACTCAGTTGAAGTACAATTACTTGTTGAACAATTTTTTTGAGATATTTTTTGATTTTCAGCTGTGCTAATTTCTGTTTTATATTTATTTAAGGCTGAACGGTTTACCCTTATTCTTTCCGCTAAATCACGTGCAATATTAATTCCCTGTGCACGATATGTAGCCTCCGAAGTAGCTTCTATTGCACGATATTGCAAGGCCACATACCCTAAAACACCTATAGCGAGTAAAAGTAAGGCAACTAATATCTCCAGCAACCCCATACCTTTTTGATTTTTATAATTTAGCATTAGCAAGTTTCCTTTGGATTCATAAAGATGGAACCCAATTTTGATAAAACAAAACTTTTCTTAACGTGTAATTGAGAATTGCACATAGAAATAAGCAAATCTTGTGAAATATTAGAAACCGTTCCATTTGCTATAAATATGATGTTTGATGTAGATAGTGATGTTGTAGTTCCATCTGCTGCTAAAAGTTTTAGCTCAAAACTATTATCTTCGTCTGCAATCCAGTTAAAAGTTGTTAAAGTATTAGCAGCATTGGAGTTTAAATTTACAGAAACATTTGCATGACTTATTACAGCCTGACTTTTCGCATCAGATAACGTGTTGATTAAGTTTCTTTGATTAGTATCAAACTTTATACTTTCTAATAAATTTGACATAGACGGCGCAGCCATCATTGCGATAATAGCCATTACCGCAATCGTCACCATGAGCTCAACCAAGGTGAACCCTTCTTGCGGAATAATTCCCCTCATCCCCAGAAACCCCAAATAAACTTAAAAATTTTTATTTATTATTTAAATTTTACTTTTTAGATTTACAAAACAAATACAAAGCAGATAAAGGGTATAAAAAAACAGATAACTGTCATATCAACAATTATCTGTTTTACTATTTCAAAATCAGTGTGTTAAATAAGTCACACTTTATGCTTGAGTCACGTGAATGCGTAATTCTTTAGGAAGACTAAAGGTTATGTTCTCTTCACGTCCATCTAATTCTTTAGGTGCTTGTGCGCCCCAGTCTTGTAAACGTTGAATCACTTGCTTAATTAGAATTTCCGGCGCTGACGCACCCGCTGTCACACCAATTTTGCAAGTATCATTGAACCATGACTGTTCTAACTGATCAGCATTATCTACAAGGTAAGCTGCTTTGCCCATACGCTCAGCAAGCTCGCGTAAACGATTTGAATTTGATGAGTTAGGTGAACCTACGACCAATACCACATCACACTGTTCGGCCAAGTCACGTACAGCATCTTGTCTGTTTTGAGTTGCGTAGCAAATATCGTCTTTACGTGGCCCTTGAATATGAGGAAATTTTGCACGTAAAGCATCAATAACTTTAGCTGTATCATCAATTGATAAAGTTGTTTGAGTTACAAATGCAAGTTTTTCAGGGTGTCTTACTGCAAGTGCAGCAACATCCGCTTCATCTTCAACCAGATAAATATTCCCACCTTTCAATTTGTCATATTGGCCCATTGTCCCTTCAACTTCAGGGTGTCCTTCATGACCAATTAAAATGGCTTCAGTACCTTCACGCGCATATTTAGTCACTTCAATATGAACTTTGGTAACCAAAGGGCAAGTCGCATCAAATACTTTTAAGCCTCGACGCTCCGCTTCTTGCTGAACAGCTTTTGAAACACCATGCGCACTAAAAATTACAATTGAGTCATCCGGAACCTGATCTAGTTCATCAACAAAAACGGCCCCTCTTTGACGTAAGTCATCTACCACAAATTTATTGTGTACAACTTCATGACGTACATAAATAGGAGGATTAAAACATTCTAAAGCCCGATTGACGATTGCTATGGCTCGATCAACACCGGCACAAAAACCACGCGGATTAGCTAACACAATTTCCATAACAGCCTCAAAATTAATAAAACAGGGGAATTTCTCTTGAATATTTGCAATTAAAACTATTCAGTTTAAACGCACGGTACACTACAATAGCGAAGATATTTTATCATATCAGGAAAAATATCATGTCGGGTCTATTGTTTGTCGTTTCTGCTGCATCAGGAACAGGCAAAACATCTTTGGTGAAAGCCCTGCTTGACCGTGTAAGCAATTTACATGTTTCAGTCTCGCATACTACCCGAGGTCAACGTCCTGGTGAGTTAGATGGTGTTCACTATCACTTCACTACAAAAGATGACTTTCTAGACCAAGTAAACCATGAAGGCTTTATCGAATACGCTGAAGTATTTGGTAATTACTATGGCACTTCTCAAGCAACTGTAAAACAACAGTTAGCTCAAGGGCACGATGTTCTACTTGAAATTGATTGGCAAGGTGCAGAGCAAGTACGCAAACTTTTTCCTGAATCCAAGCAAATATTTATTTTACCGCCAACACAGTTCGACTTACGTCAGCGTTTATCTAATCGCGGTACTGACTCAGTTGACGTCATTGAACATCGTTTAAGCTGTGCAGTTGAAGATATGCAGCATTACACGAACTTTGATTACATCATTATTAATGATGATTTTAATAAAGCCTTACATGAGCTTGAAGCTGTGATTACAGCAAACCGTTTAGTGTTATCCCAGCAAGCAAAACGTTATCAAACATTAATTCAAGACTTGATTACTCCTCAACCAAAACAGGAATAACTTGAGTCTGGATCGAAAGCCTTTTATACTGTTTAGTCTGTTCAAATTCACCATTCCAAAACGAGAACTTTTATGGCACGCGTCACCGTTGAAGATTGTTTAGATCATGTAGACAACCGTTTTGAGCTTGTGCTCGTTGCAAGTAAACGTGCTCGTCAATTGGCACGTCAAGGCATGGAGCCAACTGTAGAATGGGATAACGACAAACCGACTGTAGTTTCTTTGCGCGAAATCGCGGCAGGACACGTTACGAAAGAAATTCTTAAACAACGTGAACAAGATTATCAAACTTCTAGTCTTGATCTTGCTCTTTCTACAAACAGCTTGAATTTAGAAGGTTTTTCTTTCTAATTAATTCTGTTTCATAAAAAAACCATCGTTTTTCTGCGGTGGTTTTTTATTTGGCTTTGTCTTGAATTTAAAGATATTGAAAAAAGCAATTATTTTCATTGAAAAAAAAATACACTTTTTCAAATGAAAAAATTGACAAGTTCCGCAATATGCTTTTCATTAAGAAGTAGATAGATTTAGTTTCTCAGCATTAGGAAAAAGGGTGATTTATGCCAGGCGAAGAGGTCAGCCAAGCCAAGCAACAGCTTAAATTGATTATCGACCCTTACTTATCGGTAAGTGAGGTCGAGAAAGTGCTTGCTGCCTGTGATTTTGCCGATCTAGCGCATACTGGCATTACACGTAAAAGTGGTGAACCCTACATTCTGCATCCAATTGCTGTCAGCTGTATTCTTGCGAACATGCGTTTAGATGCTGAAACTTTAATGGCAGCACTTTTGCATGATGTTATTGAAGACACTCAATATACAAAAGAAGATATTACTGAAAAGTTCAGTCTGACAGTTGCCGAGCTGGTTGACGGTGTAACCAAACTTAGCCAGTCAAGTGATAAAGAATATAATAAGGCCGCCTCATTCCGAAAAATCTTGCAAGCGACGCTACAGGACCCACGTGTCATTATTATTAAATTAGCCGATCGCTATCATAATATGACAACTCTAGGTGCTTTACGTCCAGATAAACGCGCCCGTATTGCTCAAGAAACTCTTGATATCTTTGTGCCAATGGCAAGATTAGTCGGCATGAATGAAATGGGCGATAATCTAGAAAATCTTTGTTATCAGAATCTTGATCTTGATATGTTTGATAACGTGCAAAATGCACTACGTCAAACCAAACCAGAGCGATGTAAGTATCAAAGTATCTGGGAACAAAACCTCGCTGAACTTCTCCACAACTATCATATTCAAGGCCGCATTAAAAAGAAAAATAACAATATCGAATTATTACGCCATTTCGTTAAAAATGAGATGGATCTACAAGAACTTACCCATAGCCATGCTTTTGAAATTGTTTTACAAACAATTGCCGACTGTGACCGCCTAGTTGATGCCTTAAGAGAAAATTTTCAGGTCATTCAATATCAGGACCATATCCGTCGTCCGTTACCAGGTGGCAACCAATCTTTATTGATTAAACTTAAAGGCGAAAAAACCACACTCTCTCTTACTATTCAAACTGAGCTTATGCGTAAAGCTGCCCGTTTTGGGGTAGTGCTCGGTGAAAATGCACCACAAACTTGTCGCTCAGCCATTCAGGCCTCTATGCAAAACCTGAATACGCTTATCGATGGAGAATGTGCAAAAACAACCTTCAATGATTTATTAGATTACTTACATCAAGAAAAAATTTGGGTTTACACACCACATGGCCAACTCCATGAGTTACCACAAGGTGCTACCGTAGTTGATTTTGCTTATTCAGCAAGTTTATTTTTAGGTAACCATGCAGTTGGTGCAAAAGTGGATGGTGAGATTAAACCATTATCTACACCATTAATTAGCGGTCAGGTTATCGAAGTTATTACGGATGTTTTAGCAACACCAAATCCAGACTGGTTAAGCTTTATTAATACGCAAAAAGCGCGTCGTGCTTTACAACATGTTCTTAAAGATCAGGAAATTGAAGAACAGCGTCTTGTGGGTGAGCAAGCACTCTCTCGCGCATTAAAACTCTTCAATCGTTCGATCAGTGATCTCTCTGATGCTGACTGGTTAGATTTACTTCAATGGCGCCATATAGATAATAAAAATACGCTGTTTGAACAAATTGCGGTTGGCGACCTACTACCTCAACTTGTAGCTAATCACTTATTTGCTCATGACAAACACCCTCAAGTGGAAAATTCAGATCGACTCATTCAAAGTACTGAAGGTATCGACGTTAAATATGCGCATTGCTGCAATCCAGTTTTGGGTGACCCAATTCAGGGGCACTTAACACGTCGTGGGTTAATTGTGCATCGCATCCGCTGCCATAACTTGCTACATGAACAACATCTACATCCTGAAAATATTATGCCGCTTCAATGGAAAGCAGATGATGTAGAAGATGTTCGTTTTACCGCCTACCTCGCTATAGATATGGCAATGAATGATGAACAGGTATCAGACCTGATCTATCAATGTCGTAAAAATAATGCTGGGGTAGAGATGGTTCATTCAAATGAGCAAAGAACTTTTGTTAATATTGTAGTCAACAACCGTAAACATATTGCAAAAGTCATCCGTGACTTACGTATGCATTATGGTTTCCCGCGTATTGAACGTTTGGATGCTGCTAATCCCCAAATGGAAGTTTCCAAAGTAAGCTAGTCTTTACAAGAGCTATTGGTCAGATTTATGTTTCTTTAACAAAATCAAACTTTCCAAATCCACTTAATCAATTAAATCGATGATACTTTTGTCCAAACCTATCATCGATTATGATGGAAAGAGATTTAATCAAGGAGAACCAAATGTCCCGCCAAGTGATTCATACTGAAAATGCCCCTGCTGCTATCGGCACATACTCTCAAGCTATTTTAGTAGACAATACGCTATATCTCTCAGGGCAGATTGGTTTAGACCCATACAGTATGGAACTTGTAGAAGGTATCGAAGCTCAAATTCGCCGTGTATTTGATAATTTAAAAGCGGTTTGTGAAGCTGCTGGTGGTTCACTTGCAGACATTGCCAAACTTAATATTTTCCTAACCGATTTATCAAATTTCCAACTTGTAAACCAAATTATGGGTGAATATTTTGCTCAACCGTATCCTGCCCGTGCAGCATTAGGTGTAGCTAGTCTACCTAAAGGTGCATTAGTAGAGATGGATGGTATTGTTATTATCAATCAATAAGATACAAAATATTAAACACTCGAAATTAAAAAATATTTAGCTCTAAATTAGATACCACTCTTGCGTAAAATCTAAACACCACTCAGATTTCCGCTCAGGTGGTATTTTTTTATCCAAAATCCCAATAATAATAAATGAGATTTTAAATGAATTTCATTGACAAACGATAATAATTATCAATAATATTAATTATCGCATTTATATTTGGGGATCACTCCCATGTACGTTTGCTTGTGTCGTGGCATTACCGATCAAGATATTAAAGACGCTGTTGAAAATGGCGCTGAAAGCTATCGCGAAATTCGCGACTTGCTTGATCTCGGTACTTGTTGTGGACGCTGTGCACCAGAAGCACGTGCTATTATTAGTGAAGAATTATCAGAAATCGCTGCTCGTATTTCCGTAGCTGCTTAAAAGAATTATAAACATTTAACCGTATTTATTAGCTCCTCCACCGCTTTTTGCGGAACGTTAATAGTTCCTCATTCAAGCGGTTTTTTTTGGCAGAAAACTCTCCTGTACTAATATTGTGTTGTTTTTGATTGCGATTTTCATTTGCTGTTCCATAAACTACTCGCCATATCCATGATTGTTCACTAAAATGGTTTTATAGATTGCCTTAATTGAATTAAGGCAGAAATTGTTTTGGAGTAGCTACAATGAAAGGCAATCGTGATGTCATTAATCAGCTTAACCAAGTGCTGTATCATCATTTAACTGCAATTAATCAATACTTTTTACATTCACGCATGTTTAATGATTGGGGAATTGAACAGCTCGGTTCTGCCGAATATAAAGAATCAATTCGTCAAATGAAGCATGCAGACAAAATTATTGAACGTATTTTGTTTTTAGAAGGCCTACCTAATCTTCAGCATTTAGGTAAACTTTATATTGGTCAACACACAGAAGAAATTCTACACTGTGACATTCGTAAAGTGAAAGAAAATATAGAGGCTATTCAAAAAACAGTTGCACTCGCTGAAACGGAACAAGATTATGTAACTCGTGATCTCGTTCAAGAAATTTTAGAAAAAGAAGAAGAATATTGGGACTGGTTAGATACTCAGATTGACCTTATCGGCAACGTTGGCATTGAAAATTACATCCAGAGTCAGATGTAATTTCTAATAAAAAAATCCCCTTGAGTACAAGGGGATTTTTTTTATTACTTTTCTTTTAATAAATCTGGTAGCGTTATTTTTTGCTTATAGAGATGCTGTAAAATAAATATTTGCTGCTCTGCCTGCTCTACTTTTCCATTATAAGCTAACAATTTTGCATATTTACGTAAATTATAGGGAGTCGCTTTATTCTTTACTGAATTTCCCCACTCAACTAAATCAGCTTCAGGTAATTTAGTTTCTGGATTAAGTTCAATCCATTTTAAACGTTTATCAAACTGTGTTAAAACAAGAATGTTACGGCTTCCCATGAACTCTGCATTTGGACGCTTATTACTGAAAAGCAAATCACTATTCAGAACATAGACATTGTAATCACGTAAAATCGCAATAATAAGCAGTAAACTTACAGTCCATATTAAGCGAAGAAGGTGTTTATTAAGTACAACTCCTTTAAGGACAGGAACCTGTGCTTGCACAATACCAAGTAAGAACCCACAAGTAAGTAAGAAATAAGCGTAGCGCTGTGGAAACTCTAACATGGCATGAATAAGCACTGTACATACCATCATAATAGCTACAATCGAGATGGTATTTTTAGCCTGCTGATTTAACCAAACAAACCAGCAAGCAAAGTACGCAATGACTACAGCACCCAATGGAATACCATTCCAGATAATTAAATCAAGCAGTACATTATGGGCGCTATTAAACCATACATGTACAGTTCCATATTGAATACTATCGACTACAGCAACACTAGTTTGGCTCCACCCATACCCTGCCCATGGTTGCTGAGCTATAGCATGTAATATCTGTATCCACATACCTACTCGCTCATGTCCAGAACCTGCACGAGCAACAAATGTACTTGTTTCAGTAATCTCTGTATTGGTAGAGAATTCAATGAATTGAGTAATATACGGTAAGATGAATCCAGCAATTAAGAAAAATGTTAAGCACCACAAGAAGCCCTGAGCAAATCCAAATCTTTTTTGCTTTCTAAACTGCTTGATCACCCAATAGATAAGTAAAAATGGAAAAACTATCCATGAAGTTCTTGATTGACTCAATGCAACTGTAAATAAAATAATGAGTGTTGAAGGTAGTAACAACCAGATAGTTACTTTGTTCTTTTCATATAAATACAAACACCCTAATAACCCAATAATTAAAAAAGTTGCCATATTATTGGGTTGACCAAAATTACCGTAAGGACGATTACCCAGTAACTTAAGCACATACGGAATATGAGACTCGATATTCAACCATTGGCAAATTGCCATGAAGCTAGTGGCAAGGGATACAATAATTACGAGTAAGCTAAAACCCGAAAAGATTTGATCTCGCTTTTGTTGATCTAAAGATAGGTTGTAACCAGCTAAGACCATAAACCAAAAACCAAACAAGTAAAATGAACTCAATAAGGCTGTGCTCAGATCAAAAACTAAACCAAAACCCCACTGTACTATTGGAATTAAAGTAAATGGCAACAACAATAGTTGTGCTCTAGGAATTTTAATATTTTGCTGAAGTAGAGCGGCTAATACGCATAATCCAGCCCCAAAAGTACTCACTTCACTCGAGAACATGACCCAAGGGCTATAGTGAAATGGAGACAACCATGCAAAACCCAACAGGATTGCAGCGAGGAATAGGAAGAATACTTGCATAGTAAAAGGTTAGAGACTAAAACTTGAGAGAATTATACATGGAAGAAAGCATAATTAGGTTTTTTGCAAACGGCCCAATAGTAGCCATATATCTTTGTTTTAATAAATTTTTCTTTTAATTAACCACAAATTTAATTAATTTAAATGTTTCGTTTTATGATTCTTTACAATAAAGAAGCAAGAGCATATTAAATGCTCTTGCCGTCAAGATCTTATAGCACGCCTTTAGGAGTGTATTTTTCTTCCAAATCTGAACCAGAGGTTGCTTTTTTCAATGTTCCATTATTTAAGACATCAAGGAACAATTTTTTCCCAGCAATTTTCCCTGAAGTACCAGACGCAGCATAAGTAATTTGAACCTGACACCCTGTAGTATCTGTAGCGCCTGCACCACTAGCACTTGCAGGAGCACCAGCAACTTCAACAGTACTATATTTACCTGTTGCAGATAGACCAGCAGCCGGTTCACATTGATTATTCTGTAAATTATCTGCAATATCAGACTTCATACCGTCGCCCAAACTAACACCTTCAGCCACCTGAGAACGTGCAATATAATCTTGATATGCAGGAATCGAAAATGCTGCCAAAATACCAATAATGGCAACCACGATCATGAGTTCAATTAATGTAAAACCTTTTTGTGCATTCATAGCCTTTTCCCCAAAGATTGTATGTATGTTTTTATATAAGCTTTTCAGCTATCAACCATATAGCAGCATTCATGCCAACTTTTATTTTATTTATAAAACAAAAACTTATATTATTTTTTCAATTTACTAAATATAAAATCACTGCAAATAACTGACAAAAATCGTCACATAACTTTTAGTCATAACAGATCACACATAAAAAAAAGTAAACAAAACTTATCAAACTTTATATTTATTTCTGTGAACAAATTCTCTTTAAAAATAAATAAATAGGTGACATTTTTTGTCAGTCACCTTGAGAAATAAAAAATTATGAGATATGGAACTTTTAGAAAATAACTTAATTTATAATAATTGGAGCATTTCCCAATTCATTGGATTGATCTGGCATGTTTTCATCATAAAAATGTGACATCACCTCTCCAATTTGATGAACACCAATCACTACAGCTTGCTGATATTGTTTTTGTTTAAGTTGTTGAACTATAGACTCACAAATCTGTTGCCAGACTTGATCATTAGTGGCATTTCTAATACCGCGATCAAATATAATTTCTACTGTACGTTCACATAGGTTCAAATAAAGTAGTACGCCACTATTTAATGCGGTGTCCCAAACACCTAATTCTGCAAATAACTGCTGTGCCCTTAAACGTGTATTTTGTCTGTAGGCCTGTGAGCATGGAATATGACCTTCGATTACAACTTGTATTTCTCCAACATGCCCATGTTCTGCTTGTTGTACCGTATCAGCAATCGTTTGCTTATCTTGTTTTGAAAAATAACGGCTACTGGCCGGAAAATAGCATAGATGTTTAAACCAACGTTTTAAGCTTGGCTCTACAAATTCCTCAATTTTAGGTTGAGTAATAATTTGTGTTGTTTCTGATGTTGTTACCATGAGCCTGAAGCACCTCCACCGCCAAAACGACCTCCACCGCCGCCATAGCCTCCGCCGCCGAAGCCACCACCACGCCCTCCTCCACCTGCACCACTCAGGATAACCTGTAAAATAAGCTGGGCAATTGAAGTAATGAGTAAAAAGAAGATTCCAAAACCAAGTAATAAGCTAGTGACCAAGCCAGCACCATTTACAAAACCTGCTACCGCAGCAGCAACACCAGCAGTAGATGCACTAAGAGGTCGTCCTACAATAAATGACCCCACAATTCCGGCAACAAGAATAAATAGAGCCATTGTGAGGGTTGTTTGTTTGGCTTGTTGCTCTTCTGCGGCTTGGTGTTGTCGTTCTTTTAAATCTTGAGCGGCTTGCTGAGCGACTTCTGGATCAAGATTTAAAATTCTTCCAATTTCATCAACACCTGCATTTAAACCTTGCGCATATTGGGCTTGTTTAAAATAGGGTGTGATTTGGTTTCTAATAATTCGACTCGAGACAATATCTGGTAATACACCCTCTAAGCCATATCCGGTTAAAATTTGTATACGGCGGTCATTTACCGCAACCGCAATGAGCAATCCGTTATCGCGCTTTGCTGAACCAAGTTGCCATTTTTCACCTACACGCAATGCATAATCAAAGATATCTTCTTGGCCAGTAGTTGGAACAATAACAATACCGATTTGTGCTTTGCCTTGTTGATATAAACTTAGAATTTTTTGGTCGAGCTGCTGCTTCTCTGCCTCGCTTAATATATTTGCTTGATCAATAACAGGCTGATTTAAGGTTGGCAAACCACGAATCGATTCACCATCTGCCATATCGTTGGCGACTTTAGCTTGGGGAGCTACGCCAGAAGCAGACTGCTCACTTTTAGAAGCGGAAGCTTGAGCCTGCTGCTTCTGAATAATTTTGCCCGCTACAATGGTGTCAGTTTTATCAGTAGCAGTTGCAATATTAGTCTCACTCCATGCTGCATTCTGAAAAAGAACACCGCAACAGAGCAAAATTAAGGTAATAACAAATACCTTAATTTGCTTAAGCTGAAGCAATATATTATTTCTCATGCAGCACTCCTTTGATTCTTAAAATTAATCAAAAGAAACTTTTGGTGCCTGCTGTGCAGATGCTTCGGCAGAGAAATTAGCTTTTGGATGCATACCAATTACTTTTGCTGTCACTGCTTGCGGGAACTGGCGTACATATCCGTTGTAGTCTTGCACTGTTGTAATATAACGATTACGAGCTACAGCAATACGGTTTTCTGTTCCTTCAAGTTGAACCTGAAGTTCTTGGAATTGGGTATTGGCTTTTAAATCTGGATAATTTTCAGAAACAGCAATCAGACGAGATAAAGCCCCTGTTAATTGACTTTGAGCCTGTTGGTATTTTTCAAGTAAAGCCGGGTCTTCTAGAACTTCTTTATCAACCTTCAAACCAGCAACATTCGAACGTGCCTGTGTAACCTCGGTTAAGACTTGTTCTTCATGCTTAGCATAGCCTTTTACAACATTCACAAGGTTTGGTACTAAATCTGATCGACGTTGATATTGGTTTTGAACTTCAGACCAAGCTGCCGTTACTGCTTCATCTTTGACTTGTAAAGTGTTATAGCCACACCCTGAAAACAATAAGGTACTGGCAAGTGTCGTCGCGATCGCGAGTTGTTTCAATGTTTTCATCGTCACATTATCCTCAAGTTTTTCTTTATATTTTTAACCTCTTTCCTCGATTGTATGATGATTTTGGCATTATTGTGTTGCTTTTATTTTATTGATTTAAAAACCGGATTTTTCAATCCGGTTATTTATTAACTTAATAGTTGGTCTTTTTCTTGTTGAAAACTTGCCATTCGATATTCATCTGCTAAAGAACTTTTCCAGTAATCGACCATACGGCCATAATCCTTTTGACTAGGATGAAAATCTTTTTTGTAATATGCGAAATATTCCGGCATGAGCTGAACAAGCATTTTAACCAGCAAATATAAACCAAATAAATTACCTCCAATTTTAGGTAAGCTATTCCATTTATCTTGCCAAAATAAGCGGGTTGTTCCATAAAAAGCGATACTGGCAAATCCTGTTGTGACACTACGCATGAGTAAGCGGCGAATACGATCATCCCCATACACATGTTGATAGACATCGAACGCCACTGAACGGTGCTCAATTTCTTCAATCGCATGCCATACCCAAAGTTTTAGTGCATCTTGATCTAACGTTTTTAATAACTCTGGGTGCTGTAAAACATATCCTCCAAGTAGAGCAGTAAAATGTTCAAAAGCACAGGTAAGGGCCAATTGCAGTTTAGGAGGAATCGTTCTTAAATATTTATCACGCTGATTTAGCCAGTTTTGAAAGCTGTCCAGATTATAATCATCACGCCGCCAAGCTTCATTAAACTCACCATGAGCTTTAGAATGCATTGCCTCTTGTCCAATAAAAGCGGCAATTTGAGCCTGTAATTGTGGATCGGAAACCTTATCACGTACATTGCGCACGCTATTTACAAAAAACTGCTCTCCTACAGGAAACGTTGAAGATAGTGCAGTTAAAAAGTGAGACATAAGAGGAGAATTCGCGAAATAGTGCCGCTTGATCGCCTTAGGATTAAATTCAAGGCGACGCACAGTAATACCCAACGCTTTTCGACGATTTAAATATGATTTTTCTGCCGTCATACCTGCGATGTTCATATTCAACACCTATTGTATTGAAGAAGGAAGCTTTGAGTATGTCGTGATGGTTAAAGGCTAAAAAGGGCAAAAAAGCTTATTGTATTTGCCAAAAACATCAAAGTGACTAGCGGTAAAAATAAAGCCTGCATCAAGCAGGCTTTATTAAAAACTTTAAAAATAATTTTTTAGATTAAACACCGAGGTAGTCTAGAATGCCTTCAGCAGCTTGGCGGCCTTCCCAGATTGCAGTCACGACAAGGTCTGAACCACGCACCATATCACCACCAGCAAAGATTTTCGGGTTCGATGTCTGGAATTTGAATTCTTGCTTTTCAGCTGCCACAACACGGCCTGAACCATCAAGATTAATATTCGCGTTACCAAACCAGTCAGCTGGGCTTGGGCGGAAACCGAATGCAAGTAAAACCGCATCAGCTGGTAAAACTTCTTCAGAACCTGGAACTGGTTCAGGGCTACGACGGCCACGACTATCGGGTTCACCCATTTGAGTCGTTACGACTTTAACGCCTGTCACTTTGCCATTTTCGCCTACGATTTCGATCGGTTGACGATTGAACAAGAATTTCACACCTTCTTCATAAGCATTTTTTACTTCACGCGCAGAGCCTGGCATGTTGCTTTCATCACGACGGTATGCACACGTTACATCATGAGCGCCTTGACGTAATGAAGTACGGTTACAGTCCATCGCAGTGTCGCCACCGCCAAGTACAATCACTTTTTTACCATCTAAGCTAATGTACTCGCTTGGGTCTTTTTCCCAACCTTGGCAACGATTTACGTTAGAGATCAAGAAATCAAGTGCATCATAAACACCTGCAAGATCTTCACCTGGGAAGCCACCCTTCATGTAGGTATAAGTTCCCATACCCATGAATACAGCATCATATTCTGCAAGTAATTCATCAATGGTGACATCTGTACCAATTTCAGTATTTAAGCGGAATTCGATGCCCATACCTGTGAAAATTTCACGACGGCGTTTCATTACATCTTTTTCCATTTTAAATTCTGGAATACCGAATGTAAGTAAGCCACCAATTTCAGGACGCTTATCGAATACAACTGGCTTAACACCACCACGAGCTAAAATATCCGCGCAACCTAGGCCTGCCGGACCGGCACCAATGATTGCAACTTTTTTGTCAGTCCATTTCACGCCTGACATATCTGGACGCCAGCCTAAAGCGAAGGCTGTGTCGTTAATATATTTTTCAGCATTACCAATAGTCACTGCACCAAAACCATCATTTAAGGTACAAGCACCTTCACATAAACGATCTTGTGGACATACACGACCACATACCTCAGGTAATGTGTTGGTTTGATGGCAAAGCTCAGCAGCTTGGAAAATTTGGCCTTCAGCGATGAGTTTTAACCAGTTTGGAATGTAGTTATGTACAGGACATTTCCATTCGCAATATGGGTTACCACAACCTAAACAACGGTGAGTCTGATTAGCGACAGTTTCCGATGTAAAAGGTTTATAAATTTCCACAAATTCTGCTTTGCGGACAGTAATATCTTTTTTCTCTGGATCTTGGCGTGCTACATCCAGAAATTGAAAGTCATTATTTAGGCGTTCTGCCATGTCTCTCTCCGTGGGTAGGCGCGGATTTCACTGTTGCCCGCACCTGCCTATGTCGTTGCAGTCGTGGAATTATTGTGGATCAGCTTGTGTTGTTTTCAAAAGCGTTTGCAAATTAGCAGCCTTTGGTTTCACAAGCCAGAATTTACGGCTGTAGAAATCGAACTCATTGCGGATTTTATAAGCCCAAGCACTACCTGTTTCTTTGATATGCTCATCGATAATACGCAACAAGAACTCTTTATGATCTTCCATAGATTCTGTTGAAATACGATTTAAATCAATCAATTCATGGTTGTAGTAATCTACAAAGTCATTATCAAGGTCAAGTACATAAGCAAAACCACCAGTCATGCCTGCACCAAAGTTATGGCCTACTTTACCAAGTACAGTCACCACACCACCTGTCATATATTCACAGCAGTGATCACCAGCGCCTTCAATTACTGCAAATGCACCAGAGTTACGAACTGCAAAACGCTCACCCGCTGTACCCGCTGCAAAAAGCTTACCGCCAGTTGCACCATACAAACAGGTATTACCAATAATTGCTGTGTTTTGTGTTTGGAAAGGCGAACCTTGTGGTGGGAAGATTGAGATACGACCACCTGCCATACCTTTACCCACATAGTCGTTTGCATCACCTTCAAGACGGATGTGTAAACCACCAGCGTTCCATACACCAAGCGACTGACCAGCAGTACCAGTTAAGTTCATGACTACAGGATGCACTTCCATGCCTAAGTTGCCGTAGCGACGAGCAATTTCACCTGACACACGAGCACCAATCGAACGGTCACAGTTCACAACTTTGAAGTTGAACTGACCGCCTGCACTTGATTCAATTGCAGGAAGCATTTCTTCAACCATTTTCTCAGCCAATACACCTTTATCAAATGGTGCATTACCTTGTACTTCACAGTACTGTGCTTTACCGTCAGCAGATGGATGAGATGTTAACAATGCACTTAAATCAAGGTGAGCATGTTTTTCAGTTTCGCCCGGTAATACTTCAAGTAAATCAACACGACCAATTAAGTCTTTCAATGAAGAAACACCTAAAGCTGCTAACCATTCACGAGTCTCTTCCGCAATAAAGTGGAAGAAGTTGATGAGCATTTCTGGCTCGCCAATATAGTGTTCTTGACGTAAATGGTCTTGTTGAGTTGCAACACCAGTTGCACAGTTGTTCAAGTGACAAATACGTAAATATTTACAACCTAAAGCAATCATTGGTGTTGAACCGAAACCAAAGCTCTCAGCGCCTAAAATTGCTGCCTTGATGACATCAAGACCAGTTTTTAAACCACCATCAGTTTGTACGCGTACTTTGCCACGTAAGTCATTAACGCGAAGTGCTTGATGCGCCTCACTGAGACCTAATTCCCATGGAGAACCCGCATGGTGAATTGATGAAAGTGGAGATGCTGCTGTACCACCGTCATAACCAGAAATGGTAATGAAGTCTGCATATGCCTTAGCAACACCAGCGGCAATTGTTCCCACACCCGGTTCAGATACCAGTTTTACTGACACCATTGCTTTCGGGTTAACTTGTTTCAAGTCAAAAATTAACTGAGACAAATCTTCAATTGAGTAAATATCGTGATGTGGTGGAGGTGAAATCAGCGTTACACCCGGTACAGAGTAACGTAAACGTGCAATTAAGCCATTTACTTTACCGCCCGGTAACTGACCGCCTTCACCTGGTTTTGCACCTTGAGCAACTTTAATTTGCAATACTTCAGCAGAAGTTAGGTAAGCAGGTGTTACACCAAAACGACCAGATGCGATCTGTTTGATTTTCGAATTACGAATTGTGCCGTAGCGAACAGGATCTTCACCACCCTCACCAGAGTTTGAACGACCACCAATTGTATTCATCGCGATTGCAATTGCTTCATGTGCTTCTGGAGAAAGAGCACCTAAAGACATACCTGCCGAGTCAAAACGAGGCAAGATATCTGCAACTGACTCAACTTGCTCAACCGGAATCGAATTCGTTGTTTTTAACTTGAATAAGTCACGAATGGTTGCAACCGGACGGTTGTTAACCAACTCAGCATATACTTTAAAGTCTTCATACTTACCAGAGCGAACAGCCGTATGTAATGAGTTAATCACGTCTGGGTTGAACGCGTGGTACTCTTTATCAAACACGAATTTGAGCAAACCACCCTGATCAATCGGTTTGCGATTTGACCATGCTGTAGCAGCTAATTTTTTCTGATCTTTTTCAAGGTCAGCAAATGTTGCGCCCTGAATACGACTTGGAACACCTAAGAAACACTGATCTACAACTTCAGACGACAAACCAACTGCTTCAAAAAGCTGACCACCACGATACGACGCAACTGTAGAGATACCCATTTTTGAAAGAACTTTTAATAGGCCTTTCTCAATCCCTTTACGGAAGTTCGCTTGCGCATGGATTGGATCACCTAAAAGCTCACCTTTAGCAATCAAATCATTGATCACGTCATATGCTAGGTATGGGTAAACTGCGGTTGCACCGAAACCAAGTAATACCGCAAATTGGTGCGGATCACGTGCAAAACCAGTTTCAACCATGATGTTAGCATCAGTACGTAAACCAGTTTTAATGAGGTAATGGTGTACCGCACCTGTTGCAAGTGCTGCATTTGCAGGTAAGAAACCTTGGCGAATATTTTTATCAGTTAAAACAATTAAAGTTTTACCATCACGAACTGCTTGTGCCGCTTCTTCACAAATACGTGTAATCGCAGCTTGCAAACCTTCTTCTTCAGCATAGTTCAAATTGATGTCAACAGACTCATAGCCTGCACGATCAATACTACGGATTTGCTGCATTTTTGAGTTAGACAAAACAGGGCTCGAAATAATGATTCGATCTGCGTGCTCTGGACCTTGCTCAAATACATTTTGCTCACGACCTAAACACGTCTCAAGGGACATTACAATCGATTCACGTAATGGATCGATTGGCGGGTTAGTCACCTGTGCAAATTGTTGACGGAAATAATCCGTCACATGACGTACTTGACGAGACAATACAGCCATTGGCGTATCATCGCCCATAGAACCTACAGCTTCCTGACCACTTTCAGCAATTGGACGCAATAACTGGTCACGCTCTTCAAATGTCACCATAAACATTTTTTGAGCTGCTTTTAAAGCATCGCCAGTTAAACCTTGATCAACTAATTGTTCTTCAAGTTCAGGATTAGCTTTTAAGCGAATTGCATGATCACGCAACCATTCACGGTACGGACGCATGTTTTTAAGATGAGTATTTACATCTTTTGTATCAAGTACTTTGCCTGTTAAGGTATCAACTACCAAAATTTGACCTGGACCTACACGGCCTTTAGAAACCACGTCTTCAGGTTCATAGCCCCAAACACCAATTTCTGATGCTAAGGTAATGTAATCATTTTTAGTAATTACCCAACGTGCAGGACGTAAACCATTACGGTCAAGCATACAGATTGCATGACGACCATCTTGAATTACCAAGCCTGCAGGACCATCCCAAGCTTCCATGTGCTTAGAGTTGAACTCATAGAATGCGCGTAAGTCCGCATCTAAAGTTTCTACGTTTTGCCAAGCTGGTGGTACGAGCATACGTAACGCACGGAATAAATCCATACCGCCGCCGACCAAGATCTCAAGCATATTATCTAAGCTTGATGAGTCTGAACCAGTACGGTTCACCATCGGGTTAAGTTCAGTTAAGCCCGGCAACAATGGATTTTCAAATTTAGGAGTACGTGCTAATGACCAGTTACGGTTTGCTGTAATGGTGTTAATTTCACCATTATGAGCAAGATAACGGAAAGGCTGAGCCAACGGCCAACGTGGTAAAGTGTTGGTCGAGAAACGTTGATGGAACACGACGATATGTGATTTTAAACGTTCGTCTGCCAAGTCTGTATAGAACTCAGCAATCGCAGCAGGCATCATCAAGCCTTTATAAGTGATCACTGTCGAACAAAGCGTAGTCACATAGAATAACGGATCTTTTTGTAATTGTTGTTCCGCACGGCGACGCGCCAAAAATAGCTTACGGTTGAACTCAACTTCGGTTACACCCATTGGACAGTTCACAATGACCTGTTCAAAAGCAGGTAAAGATTGAAGTGCAATTTCACCTAGTGCATCGTTATTTGTAGGCACAACACGCCAAGCCAGTACGCGTAAGCCTTCTGCTTCAATTTCTTTATTTAAAATATTTTTAGAATGTTGCGCTAATGCCGGATCAATATTTAGAAATACCGTACCCACAGCAAAAACTTCGCTCAGTGTAATATCACTCAGTTTTTTTGCTTCATCACGAAAAAATTGCTTTGGCATCGCCAATAATAAGCCGCACCCATCTCCCGTCTTGCCATCTGCGGCAATACCACCACGGTGCGTCATGCAACTTAAACTGTGAATCGCGGTTTCTACAAGATGATGACTTGATTCACCCTTCATATGGGCAATCAGTCCAAAACCACAGTTATCCTTAAACTCATCAGGTTGATATAAACCTTGAGCGGGAGCTACAGTATTAGGCGATGGCATGTGCATAGCGTACCCTTCTTTCAATAAGGCTCTTTCGAGCGTCAAACAAACAACTTATTTCTGCGATATTGCCTACGGACGATAGTTAGCTCAATGTTTCGCAAAAAAAAATTTTGGGCTGATAAGCCAATATACGCTGTTCCATAAATGCGTACACTGGTTTTTGCTAGAAAAATGTTTTGACTTATTTCGCACTCTTTTAAAGCAGTTCGACCCCACGACTCTGCATAGACTTCACTCTTTAGAGCGCCAAAATAGTTAGCAGTACATTAATAAGCACAAGAATAAAGCAAAAACTATGCCAATATATTTTTTACAACTTAAGTGTTTATATTTATTAAAAATAGATCAGTTTTATTCAGGCTATCATTTTAATAAATGACCAAATATGCACCACGCTTGATCAAGGAGTATATGTATTTTTTATTATTGCACTATATTTGTGCAAATTATTCTTACCGTTAGTTCCCTCTTGTGCCCTCATTTGTTGCATTTTTTGGAGGAACTTCAGTTGCACGATTTTGTTGAGCCTTTTTAGCAGTATCAGCAGCAGAATTAGACTGGTGTACATCTACAACATTTCCCTCGGCATCTCGACGAATAATGGTTGTCCGAGTTGTAGAGTTCGTTGATGGAGCAGCCACTTTAGGTTGCATATTTATAGCGCCATTTACACCTGCGCCCATGAGCAAAGACTCATCAATTTTAGGCAAGGCAGCTGGGCGTAACCGCACTTCATAAGTTTGGCTAATCCCACCTTTCATTTCATCTGCACCTAAGTCATTGACGAGTGGCACATAAGTCGAAAATTGTTGAGGTTGCGGCTTAATTGATTCAGGCAAATTAAGATTCAGTTGTGTTAACTGCTGAATTGCATCTTCAGAACGTTTAAATACGCCATATGTCAAAACATATTGTTCAGATTGCTTTTCTCCACTTAATCGGAAGTAGATAAATTTATTTCGGTCTGAACGATTCTTTAAAAAGTTTTTAATAATATCTTCGTCAGATGCACGGAACAGCTCAAGCGTCCATTGTTTCTTGTTTTCGTTAATAAACTTTGTACCGCGGAACTCTGCCTCATGTTGACCAGATACAACCGTCCGAGTCGTTAAATCAAGAGGCCTAACTTCATCAGCTAAAGCCCCCAAGTTAGCCGTTGTTGCCACTTTTTCTGGCTGAATTTGCACTGGCGTGTCTGAATCGGCTGCTTTTTCAACTTCGACAAGCTTCTTACTATCAGTCATTACCCAGAAAATAAAAGCCAGAAACAAGCAGACGATACCACCCACCAACCAGATATATTGTTGAACATTCTGCCAAAGTGTACGTGATACAGTCATGTGTTACCTTAATTTATTATCCGTGTTGATTTGCCAAAATAGCTTGTTTCATGAGTTCAACATCAAAGTCTTTAGTAATTACCGCTTGTCCAAGTTGCTTTAACAACACTAAACGTAATTGACCATTGAGGACTTTTTTATCATGTGCCATATATCCAAGGAATTCATCCAATGGAATTTTTGGACATGATATCGGCAAATTAGCGCGTTGAATAATTTTTTTTGTACGCTCTACATCATCGCTCGAAATCCATCCTAAACGCTTTGATAAATCAGCTGCCATGACCATGCCGGTAGCAACTGCCTCACCATGCAACCAAGTACCATAACCAAGGTAAGATTCTATAGCATGACCAAACGTATGACCTAGGTTGAGTAAAGCTCTCTCGCCTTGCTCTTTTTCATCATTTGCAACAATACGGGCTTTATGGGCACATGAACGATAAACAGCTTCTGCTAAAAGATTGGCATCTCGACCAACCAAGCCATCCATATTTTGTTCTAACCAAACTAGAAAATCGGCATCACCTAACAAGGCATACTTAATGACTTCTGACAATCCAGCAGACAACTCTCGATCTGGTAAAGTGTTGAGTTGAGACATATCAGCTAAAACAACTTGAGGTTGCTGAAATGCGCCAAGCATATTCTTACCCAGTGGATGGTTAATTCCAGTTTTACCACCCACACTTGAATCTACCTGTGAAAGAAGTGTGGTCGGAACCTGAACAAAATATACACCACGCTGGAAACATGCTGAGGCGAAGCCAGCCATATCACCAATAACACCACCACCTAAAGCTAAAACTGTACAGTCTCGGTTAAACCCAGCTTCAAGTAATGCATCAAAAATTAAATTTAAATGTTGAATATCTTTATATTTTTCACCATCAGGCAAAATACAAGTAGCTATAGTTTTACCCAAACTTTTTAACGCTTCTTGATAATGAGACAAATATAAAGGAGCGACCGTTTCGTTACTCACGATCATGACCTGTTGACCATGAATATAAGGCTCAAGCAACTGTTTAGGATCAAGTTGACTGCCAATAAAAATAGGGTAACGGCGTTCGCCTAATTCAACATGTAAAGTTTGCATGAATTTATAAAACCACGAGTAAGTTTGGCTATATTAGCGTGTTAGACAAAATAAGTTGCAAAATCTTTTGAGCAAGATCACGAGCAGCGCCCTGATTGGTTTCAATCGTATAATGAGCAACTTCACGATATAAAGGATCACGTGTTTTTAACAAATCACGCAATTTTTGTTCAGGGTTTTCAACTTGTAATAGAGGTCTGTTTTTATCGCGATACGTTCGTTGTAATTGAAGTTCCACAGGAGTGTAGAGGTAAACAACAATACCGCGCTGCTTTAAAAACTCACGGTTTGGCGCTTGAGTGATGGCACCCCCCCCAGTTGCTAATACCAAGGCATTACGGGAAGTCAACTCATTCAAAACAATGGTTTCACGAGTACGAAATCCAATTTCCCCTTCTTTTTCGAAAATCCAAGGAATAGTAGCACCCGTTTTGCGCTCAATTTCATGATCACTATCTAAAAATTCACGCCCCAATAGTTCGGCTAAATGACGTCCAACGGTTGTTTTTCCTGCCCCCATGGGCCCTACCAAATAAATATTTGGCAGGGTTTCAAACGCTTTGCTTGGCAAGGCGCCACCTATTTCAATTGCTTTCATTGAAAAATATATTAATGATTTCTCGCTAAAGTGTCATTAACAATTCGTGGTGTTACGAAAATCAGCAACTCTTGTTTATCATCAGACTTCACATCTTTTCTGAATAAACGCCCAACTACAGGAATATCACCAAAGAAAGGGACTTTAGTTTGAGAATTCTTTGTTGTCTGTTCAAATACTCCACCTAAAATGACAGTTTCTCCATTATCAACCAACACATTGGTATTGATATTATTCTTATTCAGAATTAACTCACCATTAGGTGCCTCACCGGCTATCGAATCCTTAGAAATATCTAATTTCATTTGAATCTTGCCATCAGGTGTAATGTTCGGAGTAACATCCAGACTTAAGAGGGCATCTTTAAATGAGGTCGTTGCCGTAGTACCCGCTCCAGAAGTGGTAGTCATTAGATAAGGAACTTGTTGACCAGTTGCAACTTTCGCCGTCTGCTTATCGGCAGTCATAACTTTAGGAGTTGAAATAACTTCGCCATAGCCATCAGCTTGTAAAGCAGATAACTCAAGATCCAACATAAAGTCAGACATGCTGATAAGACCAAAGGCGATACTTCCCGCCGGATTAGAAACTCCTAAATCGACGTTTAAGTTATCGGGGCGCTCAATCGTATATTTATAGCCTCCCGTAGTCTCATCTTTTTTAGGCTCTCGTAAATTCCACAAGGTTGTTTCACTACCTCCAACTAACAAATTATTATTATTAGTAATACCTTGCGATAATATTCCCCATTTAACGCCGAGTTCTTTGGTAAAAGAAGTAGAAGCTCTGACAATACGTGCTTCAACCATAACTTGCTTAACTTGTACATCAAGCAACTCAATCATTTTACGAACTTTATCAATATTTTGTGCCGTATCATTTACAATCAAAGTATTAGTACGCGTATCGGCAACAGCACTGCCACGTGAGCTCAATAAACTTTCTAAAGCAAGAGAGTCTGAATTTGTGGTACGGTTTGCAACAGCGCCCTTACCATCACGAGTATCTTCAATTAGCTTCAGCACATCAATCGCTTTCGCATAACTCAAGCGGATATAATCTGTTTGGATCGGCGCCAACTTAATAGTTTGTGCTAAAGCTTTTGCCTGATCGTCTTCTGCTTTAATTAACTCAGCAACGGGAGCAATCCAAATAACGTTACCATTTTTACGTTTATCCAGATTTTTAGTTTTTAAAATAATATCAAGTGCCTGATCCCATGGAACATCTTTCAATCGCAAAGTAATATTACCCTGCACACTATCGGCAGCCACCATATTAATGCCAGTAAAATCGGCAAGTAACTGTAGAACTCTACGAACTTCAATATCCTGGAAATCGAGAGAAAGCTTATTGCCAGAGTAATTAGATGGCTTAGATGAAGAACTTACATTTTTGTCCTGCGGGCGCTTTAAGCTAATGGTGAGTTTATTTTCTGCCTGATAAGCCATATATTCATAGCTACCAGTAGATTGGATCGTAATAACGCCATTGCCTTTTTCGTTATAAGATTCGATGATTGAAACAGGGGTCGCAAAATCGTTCACATTTAAACGTTTAGCTAAGTCGGTGGGAATTTTAGAGCCCAATGTTCGCACGACAACTTTGCTACCTTGTTGTTGAACATCAACAGGAGTATTACTTCCCAAAAGATCTACAACAACTAAACCTTCTCCCTGACTACCACGCTGAAAACCAATATTTGAAACACCTTGTGGTTGTACAGCAGCTACGAGTATAGGCTTATTACTCGTTTTGGCCGAATTAATTTTTAAGATGAAGGTATTGCCTTCAATGCGTGTTGTAAACGCACCTGCCTCTTTTAAATTTACAGTTAAACGTGAGCGCTGATCGTCAGAACTTACATCGACCGAGCTCGCTTCATTTGTACCAATTGCCACTTTTGACTGTGTTAAAGTCTGCTGAGCTTTATTAAAATCCAAAATCAAACGCGAAGGATTTTCAAGTTGATATGCCTGTGGTTGCGGCGGCAAACCATTAAACATAACTCTAATTTCTGTACCCTGACCTGCAATTTGTGTCGGTACAATATTGGTCATGCTGACCTGTGCAGATGCAACCTGCATAACTGCAATGGCTACAGCCCCCATAGAAAACTGACGGAATACGTGATTCATTGTCTGACCATCCCCAATTAAATAATCTTTAAAAATACTTTTTCTTTGTTATTCCCTAAATTTTAGGGTGCGGGTCCAATTAACACTAAGGTTCTTGGTCTCTCCACATAGCCTTCGCGCCCATCGGGGACAATTTCTACCAGATCAATCTGAGTTGGACCAATATGGGTAATACGCCCTTGATTCATCCCAATATAATTACCCACCTGTACTCGCTCAATTTGTTGATCAGGTGTTTGGATAAGAGCCAGCATTTGTCCGCGGTTATTACGGATACTTCCTTTCATATTTAAGGATTCTAATGCATAACTTTCTAGAGGCTGAGGTGCCCGTGAGAAATTCGGATATACCCGTTTTCCTGCCATAATTTTGAGCTCAGCAGCAAGTGAGCTTGGTAAAAATGGACTCTTTAGCTGATGAGCCGCATAATTAAACTGTGGCACAGGTGTGAAAACAGGTGCTGGATCTATTGCCTGTGGTGGCTGGTTACGTATATCTGCCATTTGCTGATTTACAGCGTCGATTCTCGAGTCACATCCGACTAAAACTAAACATACTAAAATAGAAAAAGAAATTTGCTTAAGTTTCATTGTAATGCTCCTATTTCGACTGTGTATTAGCAGTAGAGGAAACAGGTGCTACTGAAGCCGAAGCGTTGTTTTCCGGATGTTCAGCATTTTCTACGGCGCCCATATAGCGATAAGTTTTTGCTTTAATAGAATAATTAAGTACAGGAATATCTGACTTACTATCTTTAACAGGCGCAGCTTCTACAACAAAGTCATGCATTGTCACAATACGTGGTAATGCCGCAATACTACTGACAAAAGCACCAAAAGCGTGATAATCGCCAGTTGCTTCCATCGTAATAGGCTGTTCAATAAAAATTTCCTGCTTCACTTCATCTTCTAAATGGATGTTTTTAAACTTCAGGCCAGAATTCACCCCAGTTAAGTTAATATCTTCAACCAAGCTTGGAATTTCGGTTTCTTTTGGCAGTTGCTCTAACTGCTGATTAAAGTTTGCTTGCATCTCTTGAAGTTGAAGCTGAAATTGCTGCAAGTTACGTAATTTTGAATCCTTTTCGCGAAATTCATTCAACAAATTACTTTCTTGCGCCTGCGCAGTATCAATTGCTTGTAGCTTTGGCTGAATAACAACAAAGTATCCCAAAGCCAACACAGCAAAGAAAATAAAACCCCAGCATGTAGTTTTCACAGATAATGGCCAGCTACCGTAACTGTTCATATCTAATGTGTTAAATTGCTGAAGAAATTTTTCTAAAGTGATCTGTTTTTTCTTAGATGGAGCTTGTTCTAACGACAACTCATGAAGTTCATCCGGATTCATTTAACCGCCCCCTTATCCATACTTACAGACGTATTGGCGGTATCATCTGTTGTAGTCACCCCCATTTCCCCTAAATCAACAGTCACCACAAAACTACCATAGCCATCTTCCACTCTAGGAAGCAGCGAACTCGCCGTCTTATCTTTTTTCTCTTCAATCGCCAAGAAAGACTTCATAAAAGCGTTGCGATACCATGGTGATGCTTCGAGATTACGTAATAACTCCGCGACCGTATTGGGACTTTCTGCTTTACCTTCAATGGTAAATTTATCTCCAGTTCTGCTAAATTTAGTCAAATACATCGCTGCCGGAGTCATCCGTACCAATTCATCTACCAAACGTACAACAACAGGGCGCTGACTTTGCAATCCCTGAATAAGTTTCATACGTTCGATAATGGCATCACGCTGTTCTTGCAAGCCATTTAATGTTTTAAGCTGTTGATCTAGACTCTGGTTTGTACTGGTGATGAGTTGATTAGCTTGTTCTTGATCATCTAATTTTTGATTCAAATAAAACCACCCAGAAAATACAGTGGTGATCCCCAAAAAAACTACCCCAAAACAAAAAATAATAAATTGTTTCTTACGCTGTTCCCTAAGCTCATCACGCCAAGGAAGTAAATTAATTGTTGCCATTAATCAAAACTCCTTAAAGCCAAGCCACATGCCACCATTAATGATGAAGCATCGTTTTCAATTTTTTGAAAGTCGACTTGAGGAGAAAAACCCATTTGTAAAAACGGATTGGCAATGGTCACACGGTAACCAAGTTTTTGCTGCAACAATTTGGCAAGCCCAGGAATATTGGCATTCCCACCTGCTAATAAAATATGGTCTATTTCATTAAACTGTGATGAAGAGAAGAAAAATTGTAGAGATCTGGCTGCTTGTTGCACGACTGCATCTAAAAACGGCTCTAAAACTTCGAGGTCATAGTCATCTGGTAAAGAGCGCTCTTTTTTAGCCCGTCCCGCTTCCTCTAAAGACAGGCCATAGCGACTTTGAATTTCCAAAGTCAGCTGTTTGCCACCAAAGACTTGTTCACGGGTATAAATGATTTTGCCACTTTGCATAACCGATAATGTCGTCATGGTATGGCCGATATCTAAAATACCAATGGTATTTGCACCCATTGGCAAGCTATCAGCAAATACACTAAAAGCACGCTCGACAGCATAACTTTCTACATCAGCAAGCTTAGGAGTTAAGTCCACCAGTTCCAGCACTTCTACTCGCGTTTCAACATTTTCTGTTCTTGTTGCAACTAAAAGTACATTCACGCGGTTTGGATTAGGCAGTCGATCTGGTAAAACCTCAAAATCAAGGCTCACTTCATCCAAAGGGAACGGTATATACTGCTCCGCATCTAATCGAATCTGAACTTCTCGTTCATCATCATTCATATCTGCATCCATTTCGATGGTTTTATGAATAACCGTCGATGTTGGAACAGCAATTGCAGCGTTACTGGTTTGGGGATTTGCTAAATTCATCGCCCGTTCCAAAGCTTCCGCAACTGCCTCTGGATTCAAGATATTTTTTTCAACTACACTGTTCTCGGGTAAAGGCATCAAAGCATAGCTTTCTACCCAATATTTACCGTTCTTAACAGAGAGCTCTAACAACTTAACAGAAGTCGAACTAATATCGACACCCATTAACCCCTTATTCGGTTTACGATATAACCTGAGCACACTATTGTCCTATTATTTTTTTATCCCCAAAAAAAATTACAAACCAATAATCTAGGTCTTTATTTTTACACGGATACAATATCTCATCTAACAATCCGCATGTCTAAAGGCTATACTGACCACAATTAGTTTGTATTCGATCTTATTAAAGCTTACTTATCATGAAAAAGCTATCCAGTTTGGGCTTCGTGCGTCCAATTTTTTTGATCATTATTATTATCTTAGTCTCACTTCCGATGGGCTTTTATGGCATGTATCTCTATATCGCCCCATCGCTCCCAGAAATGAGTTCACTAAAAAAAGCTCCGCTTTTAAAACCACTACAGGTCTACACATCAGATAATCAACTGATTGCCGAGTATGGTGGTAAGCTGTCTATTCCAGTTGAATACAAACAAATTCCTCCTGCTTTTATTCATGCATTTTTAGCAGCAGAAGACTCTTCTTTCTTTGAACATAGCGGGATCAGTTTTAAGGGTTTAGGGCGTGCTTTAAGTGAAAGTGTGACTGGTTCTGATGTGCAAACTGGTGGTTCAACCATCACTATGCAGGTTGCAAAGAACTATTATTTGAGTCCAGAAAGAACATTAAAACGCAAAATAACCGAGATCTTTTTGGCTCGAAAAATTGAGCAAAATTTATCCAAAGAAGAAATTCTCAGTCTCTATGTGAATAAAATCTTCTTAGGGAAAAATGCTTACGGTATCGCAGCAGCAGCCAAAATTTATTACAACAAAAGTATTAATGAGCTAAGCATTGCTCAAATGGCAATGATCGCAGGTTTGCCAAAAGCTCCTTCTAAATACAACCCTGTGGTTAATCCAGAGCGTGCACTTGAAAGACGTAACTGGATTTTAGGTCGCATGTTACAGCTGGGTTATATCTCTCAAGCAGAATATCAAAAAGCTGTGGCTGAACCGATCAACCTCAATATGCCCAATCGGGATCTAAATAATATTCACCCATATGCAGGTGAAATGGTTCGTTCAGAACTCGTAAAGCATTTTGGCGAACAAGCAATTGATTCTGGCTATAAAGTCTATACAACCATCAATGCTAAACGCCAAGCGATTGCTGAAAAATCTGTGCAAGATGGTCTTGAAGCTTATGACCGTCGTCATGGCTGGCGCGGTGCTGAAGCACACGACAAACCATTAAGTGAATTTAGAGCATATGCCAACACCTACCCTGCACAAGTTACTAAGGTAAATAGCAGCTCTTTTGAAGCATTAATGCAAGATGGTACAACGGTTACTGTACAGTGGTCAGGTATGTCATGGGCCCGCCCCTATCGCAATGCGAATAGTGTAGGTGGTGCTCCTTCCCGTGCATCTCAAATTGTTCAAGTTAAAGATATCGTTCGCTTACGTCCAAATGATGCAAAAACAGCATGGTCTTTAGTTCAGGTTCCAAAAGTTCAAGGTCAACTTATTGCGATTAACCCTAATGATGGTTCAATTGAAGCAATTGTAGGTGGTTATAACTTCTATCAATCGAAATTTAACCGTGCTTTGCAAGGCTGGCGCCAACCAGGTTCGACGATTAAACCTTTTGTCTATGCATTGGCACTAGAGCGCGGTATGACGCCGTACAGTATGGTGAATGATAGTCCTATCACGATTGGTAAGTGGACACCGAGAAACTCAGACGGTCGTTATTTAGGAATGATTCCATTACGCCGTGCGTTGTATTTATCTCGTAACACCGTATCTGTACGTCTTTTACAGACAGTCGGAATTGAACGTACTCGCCAGTTATTTATGGATTTTGGTTTACAAGAAGATCAAATTCCACGTAACTACACCATTGCCTTAGGTACGCCTCAAGTCTTGCCAATTCAAATGGCAACGGGATATTCGACTTTTGCCAATGGCGGCTACCGCATTCAACCGCACTTTATTCAACGCATTGAAGATGCATACGGTAAAGTGATTTATGAAGCTAAACCAGAATATGCATGTATTCCATGTATTAACGCGCCTGACACAACTGATGACGAGCAAAAAACGACGACAACAGATGATGAAGTGATTGAAGTTACTAATAAAGATGTAGAGCAGAAAGAAAAGGCAGCTAAGCAACTTAATCTTAAACAGACTGATAAAGCGAACAGTGAATATCGTCAGGCACAGCGTATTTTAAAATCAAGTTCTGCGTATGACATGGCTAATATTTTACGAGACGTTATTGAACATGGTACAGGCCGTGCTGCGCTTAAAATTGGTCGTAATGACTTAGGCGGTAAAACAGGTACAACCAACGATGCAAAAGACGCATGGTTTGCTGGCTTCAATGGCAAGTTAGTTACTGTGACGTGGGTTGGATTTGACCAACCGACGACACTAGGTCGTCGTGAGTACGGTGGTATTGCTGCATTACCGATCTGGATCAACTTTATGGGTCAAGCATTGGAAGGTACACCATCAGCTTGGGTTCGCCTCGACAAAGATGCTCAAGCACCTATTTCACGTGACAAAACTCAAGCGGTAGTAGAAGTTAGCGACAAGAAAACTTATCGTGCGGCTCCACCATTGGCTCGTCCACTATATCGTCCAGCACCACCGCAACCGAAGCTCAACAATAACAATGACTTTGCCGATTTACCTGGCGAAGAAATTGTTATTCCATCAAAAGCTGCACCTCCTGCCATGAGACCTTCACAGGAACCTGCGCCTAAGCGAGAAAAAGATGAACTAGAAAATCTGATTAATCAGATTGAATAAATAATAAAAAAGCCATCGTTAGATGGCTTTTTTATTATGCTTTAAAAATAGTCTATTAGCTAGCTTCTTTATTACGCTTCTGAAAGACATAAATTTGAAAAGAGGCCGTTACTTCTAATTGTGACTGCTGCTCTAACTGCAAACGACGTTCGGGAGAAGCTTTATAAGCATAAGGCGTCATAGCAATTAGATTTTTTAAGGCCTGCTGATCAAGCACAAAAGGGGCATCAATAATTTGCTCTTGCTTGAGCTCAAACAAATCTTGCAACTGCTCCACAAACTTTTCTGGCGTGTGAGGATTAACTTGTTCAAATAAAGCTTCACGCATTGCATATAAATGTTCAGAGGCAGGCGTGACAACAATTAAATAGCCATCATCTTTTAAAACACGTGCAATTTCTGCTTGTGGAATTGGGCTAAACAAACTGGTACATGCATCCATGCTTTGATCAAGCACAGGTAAAGTCGCACCAGTTCCCACAACCCAAGTCACCTCATTATTCAGCTTTGCTGCACGCTGTACCGCATTTTTTGCAATATCAACACCAACACATTGCTCAACCACTTGCTGCATAGCACTTGTGTAATAGCCTTCCCCACACCCAATATCAAGTACAGTTTTTACATCGAGTTGTTTCAATAAATCGACTACAGCATGTTGTAAGGGTTGGTAATAACCACCTTGTAAAAAAGCTCGTCTCGCATCGACTGACTCTGGCGTATCTCCAGGGTTTTTACTATGTTTATGTTGTACAACATGTAAGTTCACATAACCTTGTTTAGCGACATCATAACTATGCCCTTGTCCACATCGCCAAGTTTTTTCATTTAAATCCAGAGATTGACGACACACAGGACACATTAAAATTTGCTTAGTCACTTTTAATTATTCTCTTGTTCTTTTTGTTGTAAATAAGTCTTTGCGTGCATTCCCACAAATGTACGCCCAGCATTTGTTCCGTTAATCCATTCGTCCACCTGAAATAAATCAAATAGACCAACCTTGACTAAAGTTGGAATTGCGATCTTTAATTCCTCTTCAATCTGTCCTCTTTGCCCTGCATTATATAATTCAATATTATGCAACATTGTAGCGACAGTTCCTGTTTGTACCTGACTTCCATCTTTAAGTACGACCTGAGGTAATACCTCACCCTCACCAACCACTTTTTGATTAATTACAGATAATTGGTCTAGACCAGCAACTTTTGTCATTCATCTCTCCAATAAAAAAAGCCAGTAGAACTGGCTTTATATTGACACTAAAATAAGATCTATCGCAATTTTAAAGTCATTAGACCTAAAACTACTAATATAATTGTAATAATCCAAAAACGAATCACAACTTGGGTTTCTTTCCAGCCCTGCTTTTCATAGTGATGATGCAACGGCGCCATTAAGAATACGCGTTTATTACGCATTCGCAGCGATCCAATTTGCAAGAAGACAGATACTGCCTCCATTACAAACACACCACCCATAATCGCAAATACGATTTCTTGGCGCACCATGACAGCAATTGTTCCAAGCATCGCGCCTAAAGCTAAAGCGCCAACATCACCCATAAAGATTTGGGCAGGGTGCGCGTTATACCAAAGAAATGCCAAACCTGCGCCAATCATGGCAGAACAGATCACAACAAGCTCAGAGGTATATTTTACATATGGAATATGTAAATAGTTAGCGAAACGGATGTCACCAGACAAGTAAGCAAATACACCTAAGCCTGTAGCTACCATTACAACAGGCATGATCGCCAAGCCATCTAAACCATCGGTTAAGTTAACCGCGTTAGAGGCACCATTAATCACCAGATAGGTAAATACAATAAATGCCAAGCCTAAAGGAACAATTGAGAGTGGAATTGAAAGATTCTTAAAGAAAGGAATCAATAAATCCAGCATATTTGCAGTATGTTCTGCATTGGACTGTTGAGTTGCGATTAAATATAACGCAATACCAGCACCAAGGGATGCAACAGAAGTCCAGAAAAACTTCTTACGTGCAGGTAAACCTGCATTGTCTTTATAGCGAATTTTAATCCAGTCGTCTGCCCAACCTACAGCACCGAACACAACCATTACACCAAGCACAATCCAGACATAAGGGTTAGATAAATCAGCCCAGAGTAAAGTACTAATACCAATTGAAAGCAGAATTAAAATCCCACCCATCGTTGGTGTACCCATCTTTTTAGCATGATTTTCAGGAGCAAATGAACTTACTGCCTGACCGTATTTTAACGCTTGTAATTTACGAATCATGATCGGTCCAAGGACCAAACCAATGGTCAGGGACGTTAATACACTGAGTAAAGAACGTAATGTTAAATAACGAACGACCTGAAACGAACTATGATAGCCCGCAAGTTGTTCAAACAACCATAACAGCATTTAAAGTTTCTCCATCAAATCAGCCATCAACGTTTCCATATGAGTAAAGCGAGAACCTTTAAACAGGAAACTCATGGACTGGGGTTGATGTGTTTGGATTAGATTGATTAGAAATGGAAGCGCCTCAGCTTGTGTCTGAAATGCTTTCACTTTATTGGAATGAGAGTCTGCACCCTCGAGAGCGGCTGAAGCAAACTGCCCAACTGCAATAATATGATCTAAAGGAAGTTCGGCGAGATCATGGCCTAAATCGTGATGCTCTTGCCAACTGCTATCTCCCAATTCACCAATATCACCCATTACCATCACTTTTATGCCTTGTTGCTGCAACAATACTTGCGCAGCAGCACGCATAGAATTTGGATTGGCGTTGTAAGTATCATCAATAAATAAGTAAGGAGATTTTTGAATAAAGTTTAGACGACCTTTAGCACCCTGAGCTTGCTCTAAGCCTTGGACAATATCTTCAAGTCCAATACCAAGCGCCAAAGCAAAGGCTACAGCCGCAGTAGCATTTTGCACATTATGCTCACCTGCAAAAGGGAGTTTAACGGTACTCGTCCCTTGCGGCGTATGTAGGGTAAAATTTGTTGATTGAGGCAGTAACTCAATATCTGTTGCATAAATATCGCCCCCTACGCCAAATGTAGAAATGCGATGTGCTTGTGCAGCTTTATGAATTTCAGCCGTAAAGTCATCTTGTTGTGGAACG
Organism: Acinetobacter sp. KB005; assembly: GCF_049949095.1. Classification (NCBI taxonomy): domain Bacteria; kingdom Pseudomonadati; phylum Pseudomonadota; class Gammaproteobacteria; order Moraxellales; family Moraxellaceae; genus Acinetobacter; species Acinetobacter sp. KB005. The sequence continues at coordinate 520,898 of NZ_CP188191.1, forward strand.
ATTGCAACGCCATTTGGTAAAATATGACGATAAATTTCTGATTTTGCGCGGCAAATACCTTCACGTCCGCCAAATTCGCCTAAATGAGCTGTCCCAATATTTAAAATGCCTGCAACATGCGGCTGCACCAACTTAGAAGTATAATCAATTTCACCCTGATGACTTGCACCTAGTTCCATTACAGCAAACTGATGTTCTTTTCTCAGTTCAAGCAACATCATGGGTACACCGAGGTCATTATTTAAATTGCCTCGAGTGATTAGTGTCGGTGCTAAGCGCGATAAAATACTACCCAGCATTTCTTTGGTTGTAGTTTTGCCACTACTTCCTGTTAATGCAATCACTTTTAGTTGTGTATTTTGCTCACGGCGATAAGCGCCAAGTTGCCCGAGAGCCAAGCGAGTGTCGGCAACAACTAACTGTGCAATTTCTATCTCTAAAGGACGTTCAACAATAGCGATTTGACAACCATTCGCGGCAACCTGAGCTACAAAGTCGTGCGCATCAAAACGTTCACCCTTAAGTGCTAAAAAAACATCCCCAGTTTCCGCATGACGTGAGTCCGTCAAAATACGTTTAATTTCAGTTTGAGGGATCTGGTCTTGATGCCAGTAGCCCTGTGTTGCCTGTTGTAATTGCTGAGCTGTCCACGGTTCCAAAGGCACGGTACTGGTGGTTGAAGTATGCATAATTTGTCCTATTGTGCAGGGTAAGCAGCGTCTACAGTATGGTGTTGCGCAGCAATAGCTGATTGAACTTCAACAACATCATCAAACCAGTGACGCACACCATTAATTTCTTGATAGTTTTCATGACCTTTACCAGCAATAACAACAATATCACCAGCCTGAGCCTGCTGTGCAACAAATTTAATTGCTTCACGGCGGTCATGAATTTCATGCATACGGTGCCCTGAAAAATCGATTCCTTGCTTCATGTCAGCAAAAATTTGTTCAGGGTCTTCAGTTCTTGGGTTATCTGAAGTCAAAATAATCGGATTTGCGCCATCTAAAGCCGCTTGAGTCATTAGTGGGCGTTTCCCACGGTCACGATCTCCCCCGCATCCAAATACCGCCCAAAGCTGATTAGATACATGACGTTTTAGAGTTTTAAGTACCTGAATCAAAGCATCTGGCGTATGCGCATAATCCACAACAAATAAACGCTCACCATCACGAATGACCTGCATTCGTCCCGGTGCACCAATCAATTGAGGGACAAAAGCGACTAATGCTTCTAAATCAAAACCTGCTTGCTCAGCAGCAATAAGTGCTGCAATCAAGTTTTCGACATTGAAATGTCCCAATAATGGACTTTGAACAGCAAAAGAACCTTGCTGGCTGACTAAATTAAAAGTCGCCCCTGCCAAACTGTAACTTAGGTCACTAATATAATAATCTGCTGTATTTTGAGTAAGCGAATACGTCAGAATCTTTGGCTGAGCAGGATTTTGTTTTGCTGCATTTATCATTAGAGCAGCATACTCATCATCCAGATTAATAACAGCCACTTTTAAAGAGCTGAAGCGGAATAAAAGAGCCTTAGCTTCAGCATAAGCCTCTAAAGTGCCATGATAATCCAGATGATCACGGCTCAAATTGCTATAAACGGCAATTTCAATAGCACAACCATTTAAACGGCCCTGCTCTAAACCATGTGAGCTTGCTTCCAAAGACGCAAAAGTTGCACCTTGTTTAGCATAGTCATGTAACGCATTTTGTAATTGTAAAGCATCAAGTGTGGTATGCGTTGATGGTGTTAAGTCTGGCAAAATACCATTACCCGTAGTTCCCATCACTGCACATTGCTGTTGTTGCGAACTAATTAACTCAGCAATTAGACGTGAAATTGTCGTTTTACCGTTTGTGCCTGTCACTGCAACAATACGTGCTGGTGCAACTGGATCTATCTTCTGCAAATAACGCTGTTGCCATTCACCCATACGTTGACGCACATCAGGACATACCCACTCATTTTCCAAACCCAACTCAGTCTCGCTAATAATAGCAAGTGCACCATTGGCTAAAGCTGACTCAGCAAATATACGCGTTTTTTCAGGTTGGCTATAACTGGTCAAGGCGATAAAGATTTGGCCTGACTCAACTTTACGGCTATCTAAACTAAAGCCATGAAAAGGCTGCTTAGACCACTGTGCATCAATCTCGACTGGATTAATTTCTTGAAAAGAAACAGACATAGCTTACCTGCGAATAGGGTTTTCTGGAGTATCAAGGGGCTTATCAAGCGGTACGTTCATTAAGCGCAATGATTCTTGCATAATGCGTGCAAAAACAGGGGCAGCAACCAAACCACCGTAATAACGGCCTTGCGGGTTTTCAACCACAACAATAACGGCTAAACGCGGGTCACTAATTGGGGCAACACCAGCAAATAAAGCACGGTATTCATTATTTGAATAACCTTTACGGTCTGCACGAAGTTTATGCGCCGTACCTGTTTTACCACCCACGCGATAACCCGGAATATTAGCTTGTTTTGCAGTACCACCAGGCATAGTCACCTGCTCTAGCATAAGCAAAACCTGATCGGCAATTTTTGGAGCAAGAACTTGTTCACCTTTAGGTGCCTGATCTAACTTATGCAGGCTTAAAGGCATTTTCTCGCCATGATTTGCAAGCATTGCATAGCCTTGCGCCAACTGGAGAATAGTCGCATTTAGACCATAACCATAAGCCATGGTACCAATTTGGGAAGAATTTAATTTACTTACCGGTAGCACCAAACCTGAGCTTTCACCCGGGAACTTCACAGCCGAACGTTTACCAAAGCCAGCGCGATTAAAGAAGCTCGGCAATGTTTGCTTTGGAAGCGACAATGCAATTTTTGCAGAACCCACGTTTGAAGACTTGATAATTACGCCACTTACAGTTAATGCACCATAATTATGAGTATCACGAATGGTATGCCAACCTAAACGCATTGAACCCGGAGAAGTGTTTACAATGGTATTTGGCGTATATTGTCCAGTTTCCAGTGCCGCAGAAACAGTAAATGGCTTCATGGTTGAACCCGGTTCGAACATATCAATCGCACCGCGGTTACGCATGGCATCTTTATTAGATAAACCGTTTTTGTCATTTGGGTTATATGACGGCCAACTAGTCATTGCCAAAATTTCGCCAGTTTTAACATCTACAGCAATAGCTGTTGCCGAACGAGCGTTATTTGCAACACCAGCAGCTGTTAATTCACGGTACATAATGTACTGCAAACGGGAGTCAATACTTAAAGTGATGTTTTCGCCCGGTTCACCCTCACGAATAACCTCTGAAACTTTTAGACGGTTTCCGCGCTTATCACGAATAATTTTTTGCTCACCATCCACACCTGACAGCTGTTTATTGAGCTGCATCTCCAAGCCTTCAATCCCTTGGCCTTCACTGTTGGTTAAACCAATAATCTGGGCATTTGGCTGTGGTTGAGGATAATAACGCTTATACGTTTTCTCGGCATATACCCCTTGAAAGTTACCCTTCGTAATGAGGTCTGCCTGTTGCGGTGGTATTTCTTTCTTCAAAACCAGATAACGAGAACGTGGTCGTGCATTCATCTGTTTTTTAAGATCGGCACGGTCTAAACCAACAACATCCGCCAATTCATCAAGATTCAAATTTTTATCGGGTAATTGTCTTTTTAATTTACGATTATTCGGATCTTTCTTTAATTCTTCTGTAATTTGGTCATATAAGTGCTTCGTATCGAAATAATCACGTGGATCCATTACGATTTTCATAATCGGTGTACTAATTGCCAAAGGTACCCCATGGCGGTCACTAATCACGCCACGCATAGCTTCTACACGCTCAGTACGCAAAATATTGGCATTGGCCTTGTTTTGTAAAAAATCCTTATTAATTACTTGTACATAAAATGCACGTGCAATTAAAACAACAAAACAGAGCAGCACTACTGCCCAGAGCAGATAAAACCGCCACATATCAAAGGCAAGAGTTGGTTTTTCCGAAATAGACTGCTGTTTTTTCCGTGTTTGTTTTGTTCGCTTATCTACCATACAGCAAGGCCTTACTTATTTTGCTCTGAGGTCATTGGTAAAGAAATTACCACCGTTTCTGCAGCCGGTGGAGAAAACATCCGTAGCTGAGTTACAGCACGCGTACCAATCTGTGCCGTTGCACCAAAGGTTTGTTGCTCAATGAGCAAACGCCCCCATTCAGCATTGAGATCATCACGTTCGCGCATATAAGAGCTAAGCTCTCTATAATCATGACGATATTCAAATACTTGAAATACCACCATCATGGCACTTATAAAAACAAGCGCCACCAATACTGTATACACAACAACTTTTTTCACCACGTTATTTTCTGTGGTTGCGATTTCATCACTGCTTTTCATTACGCGCCTTTTTCTTCCAAGCGTTCAGCAACCCGAAGCCATGCACTACGTGAACGAGGGTTCACTTTTACTTCTTCTTCACTCGCACGAACCCGTGAAATTTTCTTTAATCTTCTTGTATCTACCCGCTGCTCAGGCATTCCCCAACCGAAATCTTCTGCTAACGTAGATTCTTTTTGAATAAACTGCTTAATCAGTCGGTCTTCAAGAGAATGGAAACTAATAACAGATAAACGTCCTTCCGGTTTTAGTAAGTCTACAGCTTGCGGCAAAAACAGTTCAATATCTTCAAGCTCTTTATTAATAGCAATTCGAATAGCCTGAAATGCACGTGTCGCTGGATGTTTATGTTTTTCCCATTTTGGATGAGCAGTTTTAACAACTTCCGCCAATTGGGCCGTCGTTTCTAGTTTTCCAGCTAGTTTAATGGCTTTAGCAATACGTCGACTATAACGCTCTTCACCATATTGATAAATAATATTTGCTAATTGTTCTTCTTCAATTTTAAGTAACCACTCGGCCGCAGTTAAACCCTTAGAATTATCCATTCGCATGTCCAACGGACCATCTTGCATAAAGCTAAAACCACGCTCAGCCTGATCAAGTTGAGGAGATGAAACCCCTAGATCAGCCATAATTCCATCAACACTCATCACGCCAATTTCCTGCATCTTCTCTTTGATATCAGCAAAACTGGCATGAATGATAGTAAATCTTGAATCTTCTTGGGCCAAAGCAGCAGCAACTTCCAATGCTTGAGGGTCTTTATCAAATGCGTACACTCGTGCATTTTCATCAAGTTTAGAAAGCAATAAACGTGTATGCCCACCTCTTCCGAAGGTTGCATCGATATACACCCCAGTTGTGCGATCTGCCAATAAGCTCTCAATGGTCTCGGAAAGTAAGACAGAAATATGCGACATAGGTGTTAAATCATAGCGTGAAAATGTAACTGCACATTATCACCTTGTTTATGACCAACGCCAAACGGCTTTTTGTAGGAAAATATTAATTTTTCATAGATAAAACCGTTTTGTTAGCACTTTTTAAGCAAAATAAGAAACCAAGAATAATTTTTTATAGCTAAATACGAATTTATAAAAATTATTATTAACCACTTTACCTAAAAAATTCTCTTTTTCCTTTACGCTTATTCCGTTAGAGACTCTCACGGATTTGCCTTAGGACGAGATGAGCTGGCAATCTTTCTCAGCATATTTACCGATTTGATTTAACCATTTTTGCCGTTGGTCTGAGCTTGCTCCCCGCACTGTTCCAATATAATTAACTTTGACTCTGCTGACCCCACAAAATTGCAAAGTCGCTTTTTTAAGTTGACGTGTACTTGGTTCACCATAGTACCAACGATAAAACCAGCCTGGCTGGTCTAAAGTAGTAATGAGTCGTGCTGATTTGGAGTGTAAATGACCAATAACACGATTGCTGTTTTCTCGGTAACTAAATACAAGATTTGGTAAAAAGAGTCGGTCAATAAAACCTTTAGCGATGGCCGGAAGACCTCCCCACCACACTGGAAAGAACCATACCAAATGATCGGCAGCCTGGATTTTTTCCAACGCATTCATTAAATCAGGTTCCAGATCCATACGTTTCTCATAACCATATTTTAAATTAGGCTCGAAATCCAACTTAGCAATTTCTATAAGATCTACGTGAACACCTAATGTTTTTACTTGTGCTACATAGTTGTGAGCTAATGCATGATTAAAACTGATATCGGATGGATGACCATTAATAACTACAATACGTTTAGAGAGTTGAGACATATATCGCCTTTATTGTCGCACATTCAAATATCAAGTGATATCTAAAATAAATAAGTAGCGAAAATATCTTATAAAAATTAAGATAACAAGTGATATCTCAACTATTATTTGATCTGGCTCTTATGACTCTTTCTCGCAATGAAAAACAGGTACAAACTCGACAGCATCTCATTGAAGCTGGGTTTGCACTCATTTCTGAATATGGTTATAACGCAGTATCAATCAGGAATCTTTCTAAACAAGCAGGTTATACTCAAGGTGCCTTCTACTCTAATTTCAACAATAAAGAAGCGTTTTTACTTGAGCTGATGGAGCTTCAATTCGCTAATGAAAATTTACAATTACAAGAAATATTTACCAGTGCTCCTTCAAATACTGAGCAATTAATCGATTCGTTGCGCCAATGGCTGAAGGTTTTTTTTACAAACGATGAATGGCTGAAGATATCAATAGAGCTACAACTATTTGCTGCACGTGATATTACCTTCGCAGAGGAGTATCAAAAGGTTTGGAAAACTCATCAGCAAGAAGTAACCAAGATCATGAAGCAATTTTTTTCTTTAATGCAGATAGCTGAGCCTGATGACTATGACTCTATTGTTATAGAGCTTGTATCATTAAGTTATGGGCTAGCTTTACAATATATGATTTTTAAAGATGATGTAGACCACTACATTAATATCTTTATCAGCACCTTATTAAAAAGATTGGGTAATTTCTAAATTAATCAAAAATTAGATGTGAAAATCTTAAAATTCAAAAAAGCCGCTTAATTATTAAATAAGCGGCCACATGGAAAAACTTAGTTAATTACTGCTTCCCATCATAAATTTGATCAAAGACAGCTCCATTAGCAAAGTGAGTTTTCTGAGCTTTCGCCCAACCACCGAACACATCGTTAATAGTAAATAATTTAATTTTTGGGAATTGTGCTGCATATTTTGCTGCCACTTGAGCATTACGTGGTCGGAAATAATGTTTAGCCGCTAACTCTTGCCCTAACGGTGAATATAAAAAGTTCAAATAGCCTTTTGCTAAAGTTCGGTTCCCATCTTTATCAACGGTTTTATCTACAATTGCGACTGATGGCTCTGCCAAAATTGAAATTGATGGGTAAACGATTTCATATTTGTCTTTATCAGGTCCTTTCGTTGCCAATAAAGCTTCGTTTTCCCAAGATAATAAAACATCACCAATACCACGTTCGGCAAATGTTGTTAGCGAACCGCGTGCTCCCGAATCAAGTACTTTTACATTGTGATAAAGCTTTTTAACTAAGTCACGAGCCTTGGCATCATTACCACCCGGTTGTTTTAAAGCATAACCCCACGCAGACAAATAGATCCAACGAGGTGCGCCCCCTGTTTTAGGGTTAGGGGTGATAATTTCAACACCCGGTTTTGTTAAGTCATTCCAGTCACGTATATTTTTTGGATTACCTTTTCGTACTAGGAACACAACAGTCGAAGTATAAGGTGCAGAATTATTCGGAAATTCTTTTTGCCAATTCGGTTGGATAAAACCTGCTTTCACAATCTCATCAATATCATTCGCCAACGCTAACGTTACAACATCGGCTTCAAGACCCGTAGCTACCGCCCGAGCTTGTTTACCAGACCCACCATGCGACTGTTTAAACTCAACATCCTGACCCGTACGCTGTTTCCAGAACTTCCCAAAAGCCTGATTATATTCTTGATAAAATTCTCGGGTCGGATCATAAGAAACGTTTAAAAAAGAAGTAGCTGCCTGAGCTGCTGTTGCCATTCCCAAATACACAGCTACAGCTATTATTGATATTTTTTTCATTTACAAAATCCATCATTGGTTTTAGTTTTACTATATTTTTAATTTTATAATTTACAATCAATTACTTATATTAATATATTTTTTATTAATCTCTTTAAAATATATAGCTTAAGATGCCTAAATCATTTCTTTTTTGAAACTTTTTGTAATTATTCTTACAACTTAATGAGGGCCTTCACTTTATCTACACATTAATTTGTTAAATAATGAAGCGTAAAGGATACATATGACCTACATTGGGGTCGACCAGATTAAAATATAGATAATTTTTGTAAAAAGTGTGACACAGTTCCACTTTTTTATTAAGATTTATGTTTAAATCGTAGCATTACCGTAATTTTACATTTCGTTAAACTCAAAAAATAGATGAAATGTAATGAACAGAGGGGATGATTAATAATGAAAATTCATTATGGAAAAGCGTTAAGCTTAAGTTTGGTGCTGGGTTTGGCATCACAGTTTTCTGCAGCAGCAGTACTTAAAGATACCCCGAATAAAACTGGGTCAGATAAGCAAACTTCGCTTATTGAAAAAGCTTTAGATCAACAGAAACGTAATCCTATTGTATTACCTTCTACAGATGATGAGCTTAAAGTACTCAATACTATTCGCGTTACACCGACTCAAAATTTTCTCGCTGCTCAGCATGAACGTTTTTCACGTTTTGTTCAGGCAATCTTTCAGCCGCATACTTCTTAAAATCTGAAACACCCCCTCTTCGTTTCAGTTTTAGCCCAGTCTGATGTTAAATAAAACGTCAGAATACTGGGCTTTTTCGTTATAATAGTTTCAATTTTTATTTTGACCCATTACCTATGAAAGTTCGTACTCGTATTGCACCTTCCCCTACTGGTTTTCCTCATGTCGGCACCGCCTACATCGCCTTATTTAATATGTGTTTTGCGAAACAACATGGCGGAGAATTTATTTTAAGGATTGAAGATACAGACCAACTTCGCTCTACACCAGAATCTGAAAAAATGATTTTGGATTCATTGCGTTGGTTAGGTCTAAATTGGTCGGAAGGTCCAGATGTGGGGGGCCCTCATGCACCGTACCGTCAATCTGAACGTATGGGAATTTATAAGCAATACGCATTAGAACTTGTTGAAAAAGGTCATGCTTTTTATTGTTTTGCTACAGCTGAAGAACTAGATCAGATGCGTGCAGAACAACAAGCACGTGGTGAAACACCAAAATATGACGGTCGTGGGTTAAAACTTTCTCAAGAAGAAGTGACACGTCGCTTAGAATCGGGTGAACCACATGTCATCCGTATGAAAGTACCTGAAGAAGGTATTTGTAAGTTTAATGACTTATTACGCGGGGAAGTGGAAATTCCTTGGGCGCAAGTCGACATGCAAGTTCTTCTTAAAAATGATGGATTACCAACTTATCATTTGGCCAATGTCGTTGATGACCATTTAATGGAAATCACTCATGTATTGCGTGGTGAAGAATGGCTTCCATCTGCACCGAAGCATCAGTTGCTTTACCAATATTTTGGTTGGGAAATGCCAACGCTCTGCCACATGCCATTGTTACGTAATCCAGATAAATCAAAATTATCTAAACGTAAAAACCCGACATCAATTAACTACTACCGCGATATCGGTGTATTACCAGAAGCCTTGTTAAACTATTTAGGCCGTATGGGTTGGTCAATGCCGGACGACAAAGAAGTGTTCACCTTACAAGACATGATGGATAACTTTGATATTCAACGTGTATCACTCGGCGGACCAATTTTTGATGTTGAAAAATTAAACTGGCTTAACGGTCAATGGATCAAAGGTTTAACCCCGGGCCAACTGTTAGACCGCTTATTAACTTGGAAGAGTGATCGCAGCACTTTAGAAGATATTGCAGCTGCCATTCAACCACGTATTAATTTACTTTCTGAAGCTGTGAATTGGGCTGGTTTCTATTTTAACCATATGCCACAAATTACCGCTGAAATGTTTGAAAGTAAAAAGTTGACACCTGAACAGGTTCGTCAAAGTTTACAATTTGCAATTTGGCGCCTTGAAGGCCAGTTCACTTGGAATAATGACACTGTGAGCCAAACCCTAATGGATCTTGCGAACCAGATGGAGATTAAATTACGCGATTTCATGCCTGCGTTCTTTATCGCAATTGCGGGTTCAACCAGCTCGACCCCTGTAATGCAGTCGATGGTCACTCTTGGACCTGATTTAACTTTCGCTCGTTTACGTCGCGCTTTAGAAATTGTGGGTGGACCAAGCAAGAAAGAAGTTAAAAATTGGGAAAAACTCAATGAGAGCTTAAAATTGCCGAAAAATGAAGCAACTAGCGAAGTTTAATTCATTTTTTAGTTGACGTGTGAGCGCATTCAACCTAATATTGCGCTCACACAAACTGGGGTCATAGCTCAGTTGGTAGAGCGCTACAATGGCATTGTAGAGGTCAGCGGTTCGATCCCGCTTGACTCCACCACGCTCCTTTGTGTTTGCCTCATCAAGTCCCTATCGTCTAGAGGCCTAGGACATCGCCCTTTCACGGCGGTAACCGGGGTTCGAATCCCCGTAGGGACGCCATATTCTGCTTTAAAAATTATTAAAAGACTCTATCGTCACCTTACTGTTTATTCTTTATCTCTTTCTAGATTGCACATTTGTCTATTTTATCTAAAATAGCGTCTTTCTTAATTCTCTCAATGTGTAATATGCAGCCATCTGACAATCAACTAGATGCTCATCAGCATCAGAACAGTACTGCACCTTTAAAAAGAGCCATGAGTACTCGCCATCTTGTTATGCTATCACTAGGCGGGGCAATCGGAACTGGTTTATTTTTAGGTTCAGGGGAAGTCATTTCACAAACTGGAGCTATTGGCGCAATTATTGCCTATATTCTTGGTGGCGCGATCGCTTATATGGTCATGCTTTGCCTAGGAGAGCTTGCTGTACACATGCCTGTTTCTGGCTCTTTTGGTGCCTATGCCAAAAAATATATTAGTCCTAGTACAGGCTATATGATTTCTTGGATGTACTGGCTGACCTGGACTGCAACGCTTGGAACTGAATTCACAGCCGCAGCATTACTCATGCAGGAATGGTTCCCACATATTTCAATGTGGATCTGGACAATTGTTTTTGCAATCACTATTTTTGGTTTAAATATTAGTTCAACCCGCATTTTTGCTGAGTCTGAGTTTTGGCTAGCTCTTATTAAAGTCATTACCGTTATTGCTTTTATTGTGCTAGGCCTATTAGCAATTTTTGGTTTAATTCCTTTTCATGGTAGCCAAACTGCACCGCTATTTAGCAATCTTACAGCTCAAGGCTGGTTCCCACACGGTTTAATTCCTATTTTTACCACCATGCTAATTGTTAACTTTGCTTTCTCAGGCACTGAATTAATTGGCGTAGCAGCAGGTGAAACCAAAGATCCAGCTCAGAATGTACCCAAAGCAATTAACGCTGCGATTTGGCGCCTTCTTATTTTCTTTGTCGGAACCATTATTGTTATTAGTGCTTTGCTTCCCTTCCAGCTTGCAGGTTTAGGCAGTGAAAGCGTAAGTAGTAGTCCTTTCGTTACCGTATTTAATTATATTGGCATTCCCTATGCAGATGACATTATTCGGTTTGTAATTATTACAGCTCTGCTTTCGGCAGCAAACTCAGGACTTTATGCCGCTTCACGTATGATGTGGTCACTGTCAGAACAAAAATTATTACCTAGCGTATTTGCTACGCTCTCAAAAAGTGGAACACCTATTGTTGCCTTAGTTGTAACAATGTTTGGAGCAATTCCAGGCTTGTTATCAGAGCAATTTGCCCCAGAGACTATTTTTAAAAATCTGCTTGGCGTTGCAGCATTTACTATGGTTATTGTCTGGATGAGCATTTGTTTAAGTCAATTTAATTTCCGTCGCCAATGGTACAAATCTGGCCACACAGTTAAAGACTTACAATATGCTGCTCCATTATTTCCTATCGTCCCTATTTTAGGTTTTATTTTCTGCTTTATTACGTGTTTAAGTATGGCAGCAGACCCTGAAATGCGTGCTGGTTTCGTAGGCTGCCTTATTTTTACAGCTTTATGTTATGTCAGCTATTTTATTTTTTACCGCAATAAAGTCTAAACCACTCTTATTCAATGAAAGTGTAGCAAAAAGCTACACTTTTTTTTGTCTGCATACTGGTTTTATATAACATACCGTTGTAGATTAAAATTTATATTAAAAACAATTCCTTGTATAGAATGAAAATTATATTTATCCACGGGATGAATCAACAGAATTACACAGCACATCGCTTGAAAGAGCATTGGTTAAAAGTATTTAAGCTCGGTCTAAAACAGATGCCTTGCAAAGTTAACGTGCGCGATCTTCATATTCATATGCCATTTTATGGCGATCTGATGACTAAATATCAATTAAGCAATCAATTAAACCCTAATACTTTATTACCTAAGTCTTTTTTAAATAATTATTTACCCATTCAATTACATCGCAACAATCCTCCAGCTAAAGAACACACTCCATTTGTTCCTTTATTACTACCAGCAACTGACCCAGCTGAAAAAAGCTTCTCAGAACGACTTTATCTCACCTCTCAGCTCGTAAAGGATCGAGTACTCAAAGAATTGGTTGTTCTTTTAAACAACTTTCCAAAATTGCATGAGAGCTTAATACAGCAGTTTCTGATTGAAACTTATATGTACTTATCTAATCCTGAATTTATGCAGGAAGTGAATGAGCGGATTTTACAAAAAATGCGAGAGGATGATGATTATATCGTCGTTGCACACTCTCTCGGCTCAGTTATTGCTTTTAATCTACTTTCAAACCCTTCATATCGGTTTTCGATTAAACGATTTATAACATTAGCGTCTCCTTTATCTTTTCGCGTCATTCAAAGTAAGCTCCCGAGTCCAATTTCTAGGCCACCCCATATTGACGGCGAATGGTTTAATTTTTATTCCCAAGATGATTTTCTGACTGCATTTCCATTATGTGAGGCTCCTTTTAATTTTGATCCACCTATTATTAATCAGAAAATTTTTACCTTCGCCAACCAGCCTCATGAGATTTTAGGATATTTACAACATCCCTCCGTGATAAAGGCAATTATTGAACCTTTTCAGAAAAAAGAGGGCTAAATGTATATATTTTCTACAATTTGAGTTATTTTTAAGCGCTTGATAGCTTTTTTTAATATTTATTCAGAAAACTATTTGACACTTTTATTAAATCGACCTAATATACGCCCACCTCTGAAACGTCCCTATCGTCTAGAGGCCTAGGACATCGCCCTTTCACGGCGGTAACCGGGGTTCGAATCCCCGTAGGGACGCCAATAATTTTTTCAGATGTATGCCTCACATATGTCCCTATCGTCTAGAGGCCTAGGACATCGCCCTTTCACGGCGGTAACCGGGGTTCGAATCCCCGTAGGGACGCCAAATTCTAAAAAGCCACTGCATAATGTCAGTGGTTTTTTTCTTGCCTTAAAAATGAAAAACCAATCAATGATTAGCTTTTCATATACTCCATTAGCTCGCAATGCCCACTTGTACTTCAAGGCGACCCGACTGTACCCGTAGTCCTCTAATTTCAAATTGATCTACCAATTGCTGGACCAACTCTCGGCTTTCTCTCAAAATATTCAAGCCAGGTAAAATACTGAAATCAGTCAAACTCAGAAGCTTTTCTACCATCCATGAACGGTTATTAATAAAGTCAATAAATCCTGCTTGCTCTAGGTCAATAAACCACATACGGTGACCATCGCGCTGGATGCCAGGAATATCACCAATCAAGTGATTAATCAGTGATGGAATCGGTAACATATTTACGACTTCAAAACCAACTCGACCAATACGGCGCACAGCCCAGTTTGATAGCGTTCCCCCATGGCGGATCTGAACATCAAGGCTCTCATCCATTTGACGTAGGCGCAAAAATTTTTCCTGCCCAATACGGCATTCCAATACTTTAAAATCTAAACTTAAACGATACATGAAACGATGGTAATGCCCATCGATCTCGACTTGGAAACTATCATTACCACACTTGATTTTAATATCATCAATTTCAGAACGGTCGATGCGCTTACGAATTTGATTGTTTAATAGCATTTCCGGTAAATACAGCGTTAAGGTGCTCTTCCCCAAAAATGTACGTGCCATGATCAATGCGACTTGACGTGCAGTTTCACTGGTTTCAGACACCATATCTCGTACAGTACCTGCTGCCAGATTTGTCATTCCGACAACTCCACGTCTGGTGTGAGTAGTCACTTGGTCGAGCGCATCTAATGCAGCATCGGCGACCCCTGCAATATTACGTGTCGTATCACTAGCGAACCCGACCGCATCTTGGGCATGTTGCAATGTCTTATGCAGTAATCGACGAGATAATGACGGTTTTGCGGTATCTGGGTTATCTACAGCCGATGCTGTTGTTGTAGGCTTCGACTCATTGTCATCTTGTTGACCCAAGTCTCTCTCTCCTTTTTATATTTATTTCACATCCTATTTATGAGTATTTAAGCTCATTTATAGTGCTAATCACACTTCATTTTTCTGTAGATTAGCATGCTCTACAATATTATTTTAATTTTTATGTGTACGCATAAATCATCTGCTTTTTGTATTTCTTTGTTTATTCAAAATTAATTTTTTGCTAGCTCAAAGCACTTCATCGATATCTTACAAATTTTTTTCTTTTTCGACATTTCCGTTAGAATAGATTCAAACTGAATGTGGAGTTCCTATGCAATACCGTTGCCCTCAATGTCAAAGTGTTAAAATTATGCCTGTAAGCCAAGGCATTAACAGCGCAAAACCAACTGTTCCTAAAAGCCTTGCTATCTTAATTCCTGCAATTTTTATGCTTTTACTCTTGGTTATTATTAGCATTTTTATGTGGATTTTTGGCAATGGTGCAAGCAGCTCTCTTCAAATTGCAACAGTAGTTGTTTTTGTTGTGACTGTAGGGGCAGGTTTTATGTTCTGGCGTGATTTACCAGACTTTAAACTGTCTATGCAAGCATTTATGCAGTCACAAAAACATTGGAAATGCCGTGACTGCAATAACGAGTGGGAAATCTAATCAATTATTCACATCAGTTTAATGCTGATGTGAATGTGCTTCGTCAGCATGTTCATGGGGAGCATGCTGGGCAGTGTGCTGACAGTTAATCTCCTCGTCATCTTCAATTTGCAAAGTAACCTCTGCAATCCCATGTTCATGAGATAGCATTTCAACTGCTTCATTATAAAGCCTTGTACGCTCTGCTTCTGGCGCAAATAAATGCACCGTTAAATGAATATTTTTAGACGTAATGGCCCATACTTTAAGTTGATGAATACTTTCAACGCCATTTAAAGAAAGCAGATCTGTACGTAATTTCTCAATATCCACTTCTTCTGGCACACCTTCGAGCAAAATATTAATGCTCTGTTTAAGCAAAATCCATGTTCTTGGTAATACCCAAAAGCCGATGAGTACGGCAATAAGCGTGTCAATCCAGTACCAGTTGGTGAAATAAATCGTTATTGCCGCGATGATCACTCCTACCGAACCCAGTGCATCGCTTAAGACCTCTAGATAAGCACCTTTAATATTTAGACTAGAGTTAGCACCCGACATTAAAATTTTCATTGAAATGAGGTTAATTACTAAGCCAACCGTTGCCACAATAAGCATACCCACACTTTGGATTTCAGGTGGCTTAGAGAACCGGATATAGGCCTCATATAAAATATAAACTGCCACCACAAAGAGCATGAGCGCATTAAATAAAGCTGCCAAAATTTCAAAGCGCTGATAGCCAAAAGTACGCTTATTATCAGCGGGACGTTTTGAAATTTGAATGGCAACCAAAGCAATTGCCAAAGCAGCTGCATCTGTAAACATATGTGCAGCGTCAGAGAGCAATGCCAAACTTTGCGTGATTAAACCTGCAATGACTTCAACAATTAAAAACGTTGTAGTAAGAGCTAAGGCAATTGTTAATTTTTTAGCATTACCTTCAGTCACTACTGCATGACTATGATCATGTTGTCCACCCATGTTGCGGACTCCTTATTATTTATCTTTATGGTGAGGTAAAAGTAACAATGAATGCATTATTATTTTTACCTCTTTCAAACACTTTTTTGACTCAAGTTCTGTAATCAAAAAAGATATCTCAAATCGATGACATTATGAATGTTCAACACTTTTCGTCTTGCCTTCATTCATCCATCGATAAATAACTGGTAATAAAACCAGCGTTAATATCGTAGATGAAATAATGCCACCGATTACTACAGTTGCCAAAGGTCGCTGTACTTCTGCACCAGTTCCAGTTGCTAAAGCCATTGGAATAAAACCTAGTGACGCGACACAAGCCGTCATGAGTACAGGTCTTAAACGCAAGATCGCTCCATTCCATGTTGCAGTTTGAATATCAAATTTTTCTCTAAGCTCTTTAATAAAGCTCAGCATCACCAGACCATTCAAAACAGCGACACCTGATAAGGCAATAAACCCAACACCAGCCGACATGGAAAGCGGAATATCTCTTAGCCACAGAGCAATAAGACCACCTGACAAAGCAAATGGCACACCACTAAAGACCAACAGGCTTTCTTTAACATTATGGAATACAGCCATAAGTAGAATGAAAATCATAGCAAGCGCCAATGGAACAACAATTTTCATTCGGGCAGCAGCTGACGCTAGATTTTCAAACTGACCGCCATATTCCAACCAATAACCCGCTGGCAGTTGTTCTTTTGCGAGTGTTGTTCTTAACTCTTGAACAAATGATCCTAAGTCACGGCCTTCTACATTTGCAGTAATAATGACACGGCGCTTACCATTTTCACGTCCCACCTGATTTAAACCTGATGTACGTTCAACTTTAGCGACATCTTGAAGCTGGATCAGTCCACCATTTGGTAGCTGAATCGGAAGTTGAGCTAAGTTTTGGATGGTACGCTGCTGGTCTTCTAAGCGAATTTCAAAATCGAATCGTCTATCGCCTTGTAAAATTTGCCCAACATTTTGTCCACCGACACTTGCCGCCACAATATCTTGAATGGCTTTTGCAGATAGTCCGTATTGCGCAGCCAGAGGTCGGTTAATTTCAACACTCAGCACCGGTAAACCGCTCGTTTGTTCTACCTTAACCGCGGTAGCACCTGAAATTTTTTGTACTTTCTGAGCGAGTGCTTGAGCCTGCTCATTGAGTACTTGCATATCATCGCCAAAAACCTTGACACCAATAT
This sequence comes from Acinetobacter sp. KB005, assembly GCF_049949095.1. NCBI lineage: Bacteria > Pseudomonadati > Pseudomonadota > Gammaproteobacteria > Moraxellales > Moraxellaceae > Acinetobacter > Acinetobacter sp. KB005. The sequence goes on from NZ_CP188191.1 coordinate 538,117, forward strand.
CACTCCGGATCCCTGAAATTAGCTCATTAAAGCGCAGCTCGATCGGTTGAGAGAACTCACTGTTATTACCTGGTAATGTCGCTAAAAAAGCTTCCATACGTGAACGCAGCTCAGCCAGCGTCTCTTTAGAGTTTGGCCATTGATCATGCGGTTTAAGTAAAATAACTGCATCAGAGATATTTGGCGGCATCACATCCGTTGCAACCTCAGCCGTTCCTGTTCGAGCAAAAACAGCTTTTACCTCGGGAAAGTTTTTCAAAATGAGTTTTTCAGTATTTTCCTGCATTCGCAGTGATTGCTCGAGCCCAGTACTCGGTGAACGCATTTGCTGTAAGGCAAAATCACCTTCGCTGAGTTGTGGAGCAAATTCACTGCCCATTTGGGTAGCTAACACGCCTGTGAGCACTAAAATACTTAATGCAAAACTAACAACCACTATCTTAAGCTGATAAGCCTGATCGAGGACATCTCGGTATTTCTGCTTTAAAAGCAACATCCAACGTGTTTCTTTTTCTTTCACTTCACCTGTAACAAAAAGAGCAACTGCGGCAGGTACAAATGTCACAGAAAGAATCATGGCACCCAATAATGCCATCACCACAGTCATTGCCATTGGATGGAACATTTTGGCTTCAACACCAGATAAAGCAAAAATAGGTAAATAGACCACCAAAATAATCATTTGCCCAAAAATAAGAGGTCGACGGGCCTGTTTTGCTGCAAGGAATACTTCTTTGAATCGCTCAGCCCGTGTAAGAGGTCGATGTAAAGCATGCTGTGCTTCTGCTAGACGTCGAATACAGTTTTCTACAATAACAACTGCACCATCTACAATAATCCCAAAATCAAGTGCTCCTAAGCTCATGAGGTTGGCACTAATGTTTTGTTCAGCCATACCTGTAAGGGTAAATAACATCGAAAGTGGAATAACACAGGCTGTGATTAAAGCAGCTCGAAAATTTCCTAGGAAAATAAACAAAATCACAATAACCAGAATTGCACCTTCAACAAGGTTCTTCTGTACGGTTGCAATTGCTTTGTTTACTAAACTTGTTCGGTCATAAACCGTTTCGATTTCCACACCTTTAGGTAATGTAGGCTGAATTTCCTTAATTTTGGTATCAACCGCCTGAGCAACGGTACGGCTATTTTCTCCCATCATCATCATGGCAATGCCTAGAACCGTTTCCTCACCGTTGTAAGTTGCAGCTCCTGTTCTTAAATCATGCCCAATAGAAACATTTGCCACATCGGCCACGCGAATTGGTAACCCATTTTTGGTGCTCACTGTAATGTTTTTAATATCTTCAACACTACTTAGCATGCCCGGCACACGAACGGTGAGTTGCTCTCCGTTTTCTTCAATAAAACCCGCACCGCGATTTTCATTATTTTCTTGCAGAGCAGTTTGAAATTCATTGATTGAAATCTGAAGCTGCTGCAACCGTTTTAAATCAGGGGACACAATATAAGTTTTATTGTAGCCACCGATACTGTTAATTTCTGCCACGCCTTTCACACGCTGCAATTGAGGACGTACAATCCAGTCCTGAATTTCACGTAAATCCATGGCTGTATAGGCTGTACCATCAGCTTTTTTAGCACCAGATTTTGCTTTTACGACCCATTGGTAAATTTCACCTAATCCCGTTGAAACAGGAGACATAACTGGATCAACTGATTCAGGTAGTTGTCCGTCCGCCTCTTGTAAACGCTGGTTAATCAGTTGTCTTGCCCAATAAATATCTGTTCCATCTTTAAAAATGATGGTGACTTGAGAAAGTCCATAACGGGAAATAGAGCGAGTCTGTTCCAGATTAGGAATTCCGGCCATCGCATTTTCAATAGGATAGGTAATCCGCTGTTCGACCTCTAAAGCGGTATATCCATTTGCTTGAGTATTAATCTGGACCTGAGCATTGGTAATGTCTGGAACCGCATCAATAGGAAGCTTTTGATAACTCCAGATTCCGACTCCAATCCACGTCAGCACAAATAGCATGACCCAAATAGCATTTTGAATGGCAAACTGAATAACTCTGTCAAATAGCCCTTCAGGTTTGGGCAGCTCAGGTTTATTAATGTCCATGCTCCGCCTCTCCTTTTTCCAGTTCGGATTTCAGCAAGAAGCTGCCTTCTGCAACATAGCGCTGGCTTGGATTAATACCTTTTACAACTTCGACCCACTGACCATCTTTAGAACGTTGCCCCAACTGTACCGTGACAGGTTCAAACTCAAAGCCTGTTTTGACCATTTTTGGAGTAAAGATAACGTCTTTACCTTCAACTTGCTGGATCGCTTGTGCTTTTACACGTGTTACTTTTTGCGTTGAACCTGAATTTAGCTCAACGTTAACCATTAGGTTTGGACGTAATTCACTATTATTTGCTAAAACCTTAGCACGAACTTGTAAGCGCCCTGTCTGAGCATCAGCCTCTGTTGTTAAGCTTTGAACCTGTGCGGTAAATACATTCCCAGTTTGCAACGATTTAAATTCAATTTGCTGATTTGGCTGCACATTCATATTTGCGGTGCTTGGTAAAATAAACTCCAGCCACAACTGATCAAGCTGATTAATAATAAAAAGCTGGTCTGCTAGCTGTACGTTTTCACCTACCACAATATCTTTATTACTCACCATGCCAGCAATTGGTGCTGTTAAGGTGTAGCGTCCTCCTGAACCGGAACCTGCGCCGAATGCACTTAAGCGTGAGCGAGCTGCTTTAACTTGTATCTGTGCTTGCTGGTAAGCGTTATAAGCTCTTTGATAGTCTTGTTTAGCAGAAATTCCCTGAGACCATAAGCTACGTTCACGTTCATAGTCCTGACGCGTTAAATCAAGATTAGACTGTGCAATTTGCAAATTAGCTTGTTGATCGACTAAATCTGGAACCAATAAGCTTGCGAGAGCCTGACCCTTTTTAACTTGTTGTCCCAATTCAACATAGACTGCTTCCACACGACCACTAAAACTTGGTGAGACATGGGCTTGACGGTCAGTATTTACAACCAGCTTGGCTGGATAAGTTTGAAGCGGAGCAACTTCACCTAATTCAGCCTGTTCAATTTTTAAATTTTGTTCCTGCATTTGTTGAGCAGAGAGCATCAATGGTTTTTCACCCTCGTTATTATGTCCTTCACCCTCTTCTTCAGCATGCTCATGCTCTTCTGAGGCTTCAGAAGAGGCAGGTTTATTTTTTGAATTTAAAACGAGCAAACCGATTAATATTGCAGTGATTGCAGCAATCACTCCCACCCAAAGCCATTGAGAATTTTTCTTTAAATTTACCGACATTTTTATTCTCCTGCCTGAGTTGGGAATGATTGGCTTTGTTGCCAAGCACGTTGATTGAGTTGCATTAAGGCATCTTTCGCCATGATTTGTTCCGCCTCTAGACCGAGACGCAAACTTTGAATTTCAATTGAATTTTGCCAAGCCTGTTTTAATAGCTCGACTTTACGTAAACGCACATCTTGTAGTTGCATGGTGGCTTGCTGAACATCGGTAACGGCGAACTTACCCAAACGGAAACCTTGCAATGTTTTTTGTTGGACTTGAGCCGCAAGAGGAACTTGCTGATCATTCAGTTGTTTAAACTGGATGCGTAAACCTTTCAATTCAGACATCAAAGTCTCAATATCTGCTTGATTCTGCTGTCGATAAAAGGTTTGCTGACGTTGAGACAGCTCTTGTTTGGCCTGAGCAATCTTGATTCCGTATTGCTGGCGATTAAAAAGATTTAAAGGAATTTCCACACCTAAACGAATTTGGTTATCTGTACTCTGCTCTGGAGAGCGAGTGTTATTAACACCCAAAGTTACGGTAGGTTGTGGTCTTGCTTTTGCTTTAAGCTGTTGAATATTGGCTTGCTGTGCAAGAGAATCTAACTGGAAAGAGCGCTCCAATAAATTATTTTGTGAATCTTGGCTTGGTTCTACATTTGCTGCCAGCGCCCATAATTGGTTTGGACTTTGGAATAGCTGAAACTGACTTGAACCACCACCCCATAAGTTCACCAATTGTTGTTTCGCAACTTGGAGTTTTAAATCGACTTGTTGATATAAACGCTGATTTTCCAAGTGAGACATACGCACTCGGTCTACATCAACTTGCGCAATACTGCCTGCCTGATAACGCTTTTCTGATGCTTGTAAATTTTCTTGGCTCACTTCGAGCTGCTCGCCAATGAGAGACTTTTCAAGCTCAAGCAAAGCCACTTGCGACCAAAAATATTTAACGATTAATCCAAGTTCAGCTTGATAACGCTGCTCAGCCAAATCAATTTTTGATATTTCCACTTTTGCTAAGTTTTGCGCAGCCTTACGTTGTCCAAAAAGATCTAAAGGCTGAGAAATACCTATCGCGAGTTCTTTTTCTTGATCACTTTGGAAGCCCGTTTGCTCAATGGAAAGACTTGGGTTGGCCCATAAACGACTTTGCTTTAAATTAGCCTCAGCCATTTGCTGCTGTGCTTGCCAAACACCTTGCTGACTTTGATAGTTTTGTACCTGTTCTAACGCTTGCTCAAAAGTAAACGCTGCTTTTTGAATATAATGTTCTTGTTGAATCTCAGACTGAGCCATCGTTACTTGTGCAGCCAATAGCATGGCAACAGATAGGCTTGAGATGGTTAAAACCTTTTTTAACGTTTTATTAACGTTACTCTCTAAGTGAGAAGGAGAACTCACTCGAGTTGAAAAAATAGAAGACATGTTTTTGCCCCGCAATAAATAAGAGATGCGGTGGGCTTTTTTTGGCTACCCCACCTATAGCGGGGTTAAAACAGGAGGAGGTTTTAAAGCAGTAAGATGGGGTGACTGGTAAGAATTAGACCAATGATAAATTTGTGAGAGTTCCTGAACATGTACTACAGGTGCTTCTGCTTGCTTTGCAACTTCAGTCATCACAACGTGAAAACATGAAGGTAAATGATCATGGTGATCTTGCAAATTTAAAGGAGCCTTATGAGAGGTGTTTCCAGCATCGTTCTGTTCAGCATGCGTTTGATGTGAAGATTGATAAACATTCAAAGCTGCATGATGCCCGAAATGATGCAATGCTTTTTCCTGATTTTCATGCGCGCAAAATGCCGCTGCCACATTCCATAAACTCTGGAATATGAGCAAACTAAACAAGATGGACATAAAAATTGCGGAACGTGGCAAAAGCGCACCATTAAACTAAAAAGTTGAACAAAGCCACTATAACAGGCAGTAGGCATGTAATAAAATTACAAAACCTCGATTCATACCCCCACCTTTTAATTTAGAACTTATCTCACGTTAGACGAGACAAAAATAACTTATTATTGAGTAATCATTATGTACAAGCTTTTTTCTGCATCTATATTAACAATTTGCCTTGGCTTAACTGGCTGTGCAACGTCAATGCTATCATCAGCCTTACCCGATGAAACAACCCAAGTTCAGACGAATACCTTAAAAACAGATCAAATTATTGCCCTAGGACAGGCAGTTAAAAATCAGCAGGAACAAGGATTAGTATTTATAGGTCAAGACTATAATTATTTAATGACTGATGGTAGCGCAGAGTTTCTAAAAATTATTAAAACCATTCCAGCCACCGAAAGAACGCTTAATATCCCCTCTCCACTTGTGCTCACTATGGATGATCCAAATCATTTTCACGGAGTAATACAAGTTCGCTATAATACACGCATGGGAAATCTAAATGAAGAACAAAAAAATATGTTAAAGGATTTGGGTTTTAAACAGAATTTTGCCATGCTCCAAGCTCAAGAAAATACCCCATATCCCTATATTAATATTTTTTTCAAAGGCCAGCTTTATGAAGCTAAAGGCCTAAAAGATATTCAACAAAAACTAGCAACTCCATACGTGGTTGAATTACAGGAAAAAATTGAAACAACTAAAAAACATCCATTCAAGCGTGCTACCCGCAAGGTTTTATACCCTTTAGCAATGACCTTTGATGTAATTGTCTTTGCACCCTCTTTAATATGGGCAGATTTACATGGTGATTTTAATAAATAAAGCACTGAGATTCCTAAAACAAAAAAACCAGCCCTCAGGCTGGTTTTTTAAATTAACAGAGATTAACCGCTAATTTTTTTGTATTTGGTACGTTTTTGAGCAGCGTCATCACCTAAACGTGACTGGCGATATGCTTCATATTCAGCATAGTTACCTGCGTAGAATTCTGGCTGTTCATTTTCAAATGACAAGATATGTGTCGCAATACGGTCAAGGAACCAACGGTCATGCGATACCACCATTACCGTACCAGGGAATACAAGAATTGCATCCTCAAGCGCACGTAAAGTTTCAATATCCAAGTCGTTTGATGGTTCATCCAGTAAGATTACGTTTGCACCTAACTGTAAGATCTTCGCTAGTTGTAAACGGTTACGCTCACCACCAGACAATTCGCCTACACGTTTTTGCTGATCTTGACCTTTAAAGTTAAAACGGCCGATATAAGCACGTGATGCGATTTCGTAATCACCGATTTTTAAGATATCTAAACCGCCAGAAACTTCTTCCCAAACAGTTTTATTATTATCTAGAGTGTCACGGATCTGACCAACATAAGCCACTTTAACCGACTCACCGAGAGTCACAGTACCTGTATCAGGTTGCTGTTCGCCAGTCATCATACGGAATAAAGTCGTTTTACCTGCACCGTTTGGACCAACGATACCAACAATCGCTGTTGGAGGTACGGTAAACGTTAAGTTTTCGTACAACAAGCGACCGTCAAATGATTTACTGATGCCTTCCACTTCCACAACTTTGTTACCCAAACGTGGGCCAGGTGGAATATAGATTTCAGATGTTTCATTACGTTGTTGGAATTCTTTAGAGTTAAGCTCTTCAAAACGTTCCATACGCGCTTTGTTTTTCTTTTGCTGACCTTTAGCATTTGAACGAACCCATTCAAGTTCTTTTTTCAATGCTTTAGCAAAAGATTCTTCTTGTTTATTTTCCTGCTCTAAACGAGCATTCTTTTGTTCTAACCAAGAAGAATAGTTCCCTTGATAAGGAATACCCATACCACGGTCAAGTTCAAGAATCCACTCAGCCACGTTATCCAAGAAATAACGGTCATGCGTAATCGCAACGATAGTACCAGGGAAATCTTTCAAGAAACGTTCTAACCAGGTTACAGATTCTGCATCCAAATGGTTCGTCGGTTCGTCCAGAAGTAACATATCTGGTTTCGAGAGCAATAAACGGCAAAGTGCAACACGACGGCGTTCACCACCTGAAAGTAATGATACGTCTGCATCCCAAGCTGGAAGATTCAAAGCATCCGCAGCAATTTCAAGCTGGTTGTTTAGGTTATGTGCATCCCAAGCATGGATAATTGATTCTAATTTTTCCTGCTCTTTTGCAAGCGCATCAAAATCTGCATCTGGATCTGCATATTCTGCAAAAACCTGATCAAGACGTTCTAATGCATCTAAAGCTTCACGCACACCATCTTCAACGTTACCACGAACGTCTTTAGTCGGATCTAGCGGTGGTTCTTGCTCTAAATAGCCGATTTTAATTCCAGGTTGTGCACGAGCCTCACCAGAGAAATCTTTATCTACGCCAGCCATAATACGAAGCAAGGTAGATTTACCTGCACCGTTCAAACCGAGCACACCAATTTTGGCACCCGGGAAAAATGATAAAGAGATGTCTTTTAAGATTTCGCGCTTTGGCGGAACCATCTTAGACACTCGGTTCATCGTATAAATATATTGGGCCACGCAGGACTCCTCAATTGAAAAACCAGTACATCGCAATAAGCGATAAATAATCGCGCGTATTATACGCTGAAAACCTCTTTGACTTGAAGTTATGATTTTCATCGTACGGATTTATCAAACAATTTTCTTTTTCAATAAGTTGCAAAATGTTTATGTATAAGATTTATACAAGGTTTCAGCGTATATTTTTCTATCTTTATTCCTAAAATTAGAAAACAAACCAGAATTTCTGCAATTTTCAAGATGAATTTTAGGCTAGACTCGCTCAATATTTAACTCACGAAGATGAAGTAATCATGACTTATAAAGATGAAACCTTAGCCATTCATGCAGGCTATTCACCAGAGGCGACCACAAAAGCTGTTGCAGTCCCTATTTATCAGACAACATCTTATGCATTCGATAATACCCAGCACGGTGCTGACCTTTTCGATTTAAAGGTTCAAGGTAATATTTATACCCGCATTATGAACCCAACCACCTCTGTGCTTGAACAGCGTCTTGCCGCGCTTGAAGGTGGAATTGGTGCTTTAGCATTAGCATCTGGTATGGCCGCAATTACCTATGCTATTCAAACGATTACCGAAGCGGGAGACAATATCGCCTCGGTCTCAACATTGTATGGTGGAACCTATAACTTATTTGCCCATACCTTACCAAAACAAGGTATCGAAGTCCGATTTTTTGATTACCAAAAGCCTGAAAGCTTACGTAACTTAATTGATGACAAAACCAAGCTTGTTTTTGTTGAGTCTATTGGCAACCCACTCGGAAATATTATTGATCTAGAGGTTATTGCTAAAATTGCTCATGAATATGGTGTTCCAGTTGTTGTAGACAATACCGTTGCCACCCCTGCTTTATTAAAACCATTTGAATATGGTGCCGATATCGTCATTCATTCTCTTACAAAATATATCGGTGGTCATGGCAATAGCATCGGCGGTGCGATTGTAGATAGCGGTAAATTCCCTTGGGGTAAATATCCGGAACGCTTTAAAGTCCTCAACACACCAGATCCGAGTTATCACGGGGTTAATTATGTCGAAGCATTAGGTGATGCAGCTTATATTGCACGAGCTCGCGTAGTTCCATTACGCAATACAGGTGCAGCAATTAGCCCTCTCAGTGTGTTCTTAATTTTACAGGGTCTAGAGACTCTAAATTTAAGGATGGAACGCCATACTGAAAATGCTCAAAAAATTGCGGAATATTTGCAAAATCATCCAAAAGTAAAATGGGTGAATTATGCAGGCCTCAAAGATCACCCACAGCACCAACTGGCTCAAAAATATGTAAAAGGCAAGCCTTCTGCAATTTTGTCTTTTGGCGTGCAAGATGGTCTCGAAGGCGGTACTCGCTTCATCGATGCACTACAACTTTTTACTCGTCTCGTAAATATTGGCGATGCAAAAAGTTTAGCTTGCCACCCTGCAACGACAACTCATCGCCAGCTCAACGAACAAGAACTTAAAGCTGCGGGCGTAAGTGAAGATATGGTCCGTCTTTCGATTGGTATTGAGCATATCGATGACTTAATCGCCGATTTAGATCAAGCCCTTTCAGCTGTATAACTTTTAAACTACCTAACAAGCCTCTGGAAACAGAGGCTTTTTTATTTTCTGCTCATGACAGGACTAAAAACAATTAATGGATTAAGATACTATTTTAGAGTTTTTACTCTAAATAAATTGTTAAATTTCATATATTTACAGACTAGACAATTTTTAAACATCTATTAAGATAAGAGCTATATTTATGAGTTCATTTGGATGAACCTACGGTTGTAAAAAATAAAAATTACATACCGGAATAAATAGTCCCTGCCCCTACTTAGGTAAAATGCTGTGAATAAAAAATTAGAAGCTCTGTTCCAGGAAAAGGTACAAGATAAAGTCATTTTAGTGACAGGCGCCTCGAGTGGAATCGGATTAACGATTTCAAACAAACTTGCTGATGCTGGTGCTCATGTTTTACTTGTTGCCCGTACTCAAGAAACTTTGGAAGAAGTAAAAGCAGGTATTGAAAGTCGTGGCGGTAAGGCATCAATTTTCCCATGTGATCTCAACGATATGGATACGATTGATCAAGTATCTAAAGAAATTTTAGCTACGGTTGATCACATTGATATTTTAATTAATAACGCCGGTCGCTCTATTCGCCGTGCCGTACATGAGTCTTATGATCGTTTCCATGACTTTGAACGCACAATGCAGTTAAATTATTTTGGCGCAGTGCGCTTAGTTCTCAATATTTTGCCTCATATGATTCAACGTCAAGATGGGCAAATTATTAATATTAGCTCGATTGGTGTGTTAGCAAATGCGACTCGCTTCTCTGCCTATGTAGCATCTAAAGCTGCTCTCGATGCATTTAGCCGCTGCCTATCAGCTGAGGTTCATGCACATAAAATCGCGATTACTTCAATCTATATGCCGTTGGTTCGTACTCCAATGATTGCACCAACTAAAATTTATAAATACGTACCAACACTTTCACCTGAGCAGGCTGCGGACTTAATTGCTTATGCAATTGTGAAACGTCCAAAACGTATGGCAACCAACTTGGGTCGTTTAGCTTCAATGACTTATTCGGTTGCACCAGGCATCAACAATATGTTCATGTCGATTGGTTTCCGTTTATTCCCAAGCTCTGATGCTGCAAAAGGTGAAAAAACTGAAAAACTGAACTGGGCACAAAAAGCATATGCACGAATTTTCCCAGGTGAACACTGGTAATTTTGAGTTAATAGCATAATGAATAAAAAAGCGCCTTATTTAAGGCGCTTTTTTATTAAAGAATTTATCAGTCAAGAAACTGAACATGCCCTGTTTTTACATCGTAAATTGCACCCACAACTACAATCTCACCTCGCTCAACCATATCTTTAAGCACACTGCTGTTATTAATAATGTACTGGATGTTGTAATGAACATTCATTGCTGTCACTTGGCTAATAAAAGCATTACCTAATTCGCGTGGCTGCATAATGTCATATACGCTATCAACCGAATGCATTAATGGCCCAAGCACATATTGAATGTGTGGCATTTCCTTCACATCAGACACTTGCTTTTGTTCTAGACGTAATTGACATGCACTCGTCACCGCACCGCAATCGGTATGTCCTAAAACCACAATCACTTTAGAGCCTTTAGCCTTACAAGCAAATTCAAGCGAGCCTAATACTTTCTGACCTGCGATGTTACCTGCGATTCGTAAGCTAAATAGATCACCAATACCCACATCAAAAATCATTTCGGTAGGTGCACGTGAGTCCATACAACCAAGGACTGCTGCTATCGGATGCTGCCCTTCATCTGCGGTAACTCGAATTTGACGATAAATATCTCGTTGTAGACGTTCATTTTTTACAAAACGTTCGTTCCCTTCTTTAAGTAAGTTTACAACCTGTTGAGGACTCAGTTTTTGTTGCAAATCATGTGTACTAATATCAATATCAAGCACCGCATCATCAACGTCTTGATAGTGCTGTTTGAATCCGACCAGTTTAAGATTTACTTGGCGTTTAATGGCCGTTTCACTTTGATAATCTTGAATAACTTGATAGATATCAGGATCGATCGAATCACATTGAGTCGCATCAATAATAAGTTGCTGATGTTTATGTACATGTTCCAATGCTGAAATAAGCGCAGAACGATTAAGAAAGGTCACTTGTGATGGAAGTTCAATACGAGTCACTACGCCATGCAAGCGCTTCTCTCTATAAACACGAATACCTTTATTAAAATTACCATAGAGAATAAAAGCACTACTGGTGAACAGACCAATTAAAATTCCCATTAAAAGATCGGTCAATAAAATTGCAACCAAGGTAATAATAAAAGGTAAAAACTGTTTCCAACCTTTTTGATAAAGCTGTTTAAATAGTTTTGGATGGGTAAGCTTAAAGCCTGTCACGATTAAGATCGCAGCCAATGCAGACAGAGGAATCATGTTCATTAATGGCACAAAGAACAAAACTGCCAGTAGCAATAATACGCCATGAATAATGGTAGAGCATTTACTACGCGCCCCTGTATTTGCATTCACCGAACTACGCACAATAACCGAGGTCACGGGCATGCCACCAATTAAGCCCGAAATAATGTTACCTGTACCTTGTGCCCAGAGTTCACGATTAGGAGGAGAAGAGCGTTTTTGAGGGTCGATTTTATCTGCCGCTTCCAGATTCAATAATGTTTCTAACGATGCAACGACAGCCAGAGTAATTGCCCCTGTGTAAATCATAGGCTCAGCTAAATAGCTAAAATCAGGGAAAATTAATACTTCTTCGGGTGCTTGCAATATATTCGGCAATTGAATGAGGTTATCAACTTGCACTGCCCAGGGTGAGCCAATACTCACCAAAATAAAATTTAAAACCGCTGCCAACACAACTGCAATCAGGGCAGAAGGTAAAGCTAGTTTTTTGAGTGGACTGCTATCCCACGCTAAAATTAAGAATAAACTGAGCAAACCAATGAGTGCAGCTCCTCCATCAAAACGCTGAAGAAATGCATCTGGCGTTGAAGTCCAAACCTGTTTCCATGAAAAATCAGAAAGACCAAACAGATAAGGCAATTGTGTCGCAATCAGGATGACACCAATAGCGGCTAGTAATCCCAAAATGACATTATTTGGGATAAAGTTCGCAAAAAAACCTAACTTAAATAATCCAAATAGAATTTGTAGAACACCTGCGAAAATAATACACAATAAAAAGGCGGCATAATTGCCGCCTAATTGCTCTAACTGTACAAGAATTACCGCAGTTAGTCCTGCTGCTGGTCCGGCTACACTGATGTGGGAACCACTCAGTAAGCCAACAATAATACCACCAACAATACCAGCAATAATGCCAGAGATAATGGGAGCTCCTGAGGCTAAAGCGATACCCAAACACAGCGGTAATGCCACAAGGAATACGACCACTCCGGACAGGAGGTCTTTTAAATGAAATCTATTTTTCAGGTTTAAAACCGACATAAAACAACCATTTATAATATAAAGAAATAAGCAAAGTTGTACTATTACAGCCTGAAAGTGATTAATTGCTTCAAGGCTTGGTTGATGGTGTCGGACAACTGAATATCGTTAAAGTTGAGTTATGCTATAACGTTGTATATTTGATTGTAGGTTTCACAACGTTTTGTTGATCTTAAGATTCACCTCATCTTTACGACTGCGATTTTTTTCTTAACTGCTTTTATATAACTATTAAAAATAATTCTTAACCCATAAAAAAAGCCTCCGATTGGAGGCCTTTTTATCAATTAAAAACTCTTATTTAGAGCCTTTAATCCCTGCTTGTAGTAACAATGCACCTAAACCGCCAATCTTTTGTTCTTGTGGTTTATCTTGCTTGCTACGCTGAGGACGTTCAGCTTGATCTTTACGCGGTTGAGGACGCTTAGCTTGAGGTTTACGCTCAAAACGCTGTTCTGTATTTTGCTCACGACGTGGTGGACGCGGCGCTTTAACAGGCGCAGAACCTTCAGCACGCATACTTAAGTTCACGCGGTTACGTTCAACATCAACCTGCATAACACGCACTTGTACAATCTGGCCCGGTTTTACAACTTTATGCGGATCAGATACAAATTCATTTGCTAATTCAGAAATATGAACTAAGCCATCCTGATGTACACCAATATCAACAAAGGCACCAAAGTTTGTGACATTAGTGATCACACCTTCAAGCTGCATACCTTCTGTCAATTGACCAACTTCAGTAATATCTTCACGGAATTTAGCAGTACGGAACTCTGGACGTGGGTCACGACCCGGTTTTTCAAGTTCAGCTAAAACGTCTTGAATTGTTGGTAAACCAAATTTGTCATCAACAAATTCATCAGCTTTTACTTGGCGAATGATTTCGGTATTACCAATGATGTCTTTAACAGTTGTTGCTTTTGCTGCAACAATTTTCTCAACAAGACCATAACTTTCAGGGTGAACTGAAGAGGCATCTAAAGGTTCAGAACCATTTTGAATACGTAAGAAACCAGCTGCTTGTTCAAAAGTACGCTCACCTAAACGAGGTACGCTTTTCAACGCTTGACGGTTGTCAAAACGACCGTGCTCTTTGCGGTATTCAACAATTTGTTGAGCAATTGCTTTGTTTAAACCTGCGATATAAGCCAAGATTGCTGGTGAAGCGGTATTTACATCAACACCGACAGCATTCACACAGTCTTCTACCACTGCATCAAGTGTTTTTGCCAAACCAGTCTGGTTCACATCGTGTTGATATTGGCCAACACCGATTGATTTCGGATCAATCTTAACAAGTTCAGCAAGTGGATCTTGTAAACGGCGAGCAATAGAAACTGCACCACGAATTGAAACGTCAAGTTCTGGAAGTTCTGCCGACGCAAGTTCACTTGCAGAGTAAACAGATGCACCCGCTTCACTTACAGTGATTCGTGTTAGATTCAGATCAGTATTCGCAGCCATCATTTCAGCAACAACAGCTTCTGTTTCACGGCTAGCTGTACCATTACCAATTGCAATGAGCTCTACATTATATTCACGGCATAGGCGTGCAAGTTCAGCAATTGAGCCTTCTTTATCTTCTTTTGGAGCAAATGGATAAATCGTGCTGTGAGCAAGTACATCACCTGCATCGCTGATCACTGCAAGTTTCACACCTGTACGAATACCAGGATCAACACCCAAAGTCGTACGGCTACCAGCTGGCGCTGACAATAATAAATGACGAAGATTTTCAGCAAATACCTGCATTGCTTCTGCTTCGGCAGTAAGACGTTTTTCTGTCAGCAATGAATGTTCGATTTGAGGACGAATCTTACCTAACCAGAATAATTTTGCAGTTTGCTTTAAGAAATCCTGACGTGCTTGAGGTTGAATTTGCTCAAGGTTGTATTCAGTTTCAATACGCGCCAGTGGTGCATCATCTTCACCATCTACTTTCAAACCCAATACGTTTTCTTGACGACCACGTAACATCGCCAATAAACGATGAGAAGGTAATTTGTTTAGACCTTCAGAGAATTCAAAGTAATCACGGAATTTTTTACCAACTTCTTTCTTTTCTTCAGATGCAACTGCACTTTTTAAAACCGCAGTTTTTGCAAAAGTTGTTTTTAATTCTGTAGTAAGTGAAATATTTTGTGCCCAGTCATCAATCAGAATATGCTGAATCGCATCTAACTGACTTTCAACATCTGGATAGTCTTCATGACTAAATCCAGCCAATGCTTCTGTTGGGTCAACTTGTTCTGCAATAATTTTTTCAGCAATTGGTCCTAAACCTGCTTCTTTTGCTTTAAAAGACTTACTTGTACGCTTAGGGCGATACGGTGCATAAATTTCTTCTAAAGCATTTTTTGTTTCGGCTGCATTCACCCGCGCCAACAAGTCATCACTCAATTTATTCTGTTCTTGCAATGACTGAATAACCTTTTCACGGCGCTCATATAAATCACGTAAATACGCTAAACGAGTATCTAATTGGCGTAACTGCGTATCATCTAAACCTTGTGTTACTTCTTTACGGTAACGGGCAATAAATGGAACACTGGCACCTTCATCAATTAAGCGGATGGCAGCTTCTACTTGGTTTGGACGTACGGCAAGCTCACTTGCCAACTGCTGAACTAAGTCAGTCATCGTGTTTGATCCCACAAGGATAAAGTTTAAAAGCACTGATTATAAAGACCAAGCCCATAAAATCCACACTTGTTTGCGTATTCAAAACGTTTTTTTGTATTGACTCTGAATATTTATAGTTTTTACGACTACTAGAGCACATAAAAACAGGAGTTCAAGTATGAAAAAGTTGAGGCTGAGCTCTGTTTTTTTATCTTTATAAAATATAAACGTAGGCCTTGTGTCATGAAAGTGACAAAATTTTATTATAAATTATGAGAAAATGATCATATTGATACATTCCTCAAAAGCTAAAAACATAGCGATTCAACAAGGTTTTATTCGTCCAATCTTTTAACCAACCCAACCATCTGCTTACTTCAACAATTAAAAGCTTTATAACAACCAACTTGGTTTACCTAAAATAACTTATTTGAAACAATTAGTTATTACTATTTAATTATTAAAAATTTATCAAATATTTAAGTATTTGTTTTTTTAGATCAGTCTTTGCTAAATTATGGGCTTAAGATGTTGTTTTTTGGTTTCAAACCACCTTGGAAATTGTAATTTTGAGCAAATTGATACATAGTCTTAACGAGAACATCAGCATTATACTGAGGGCTTGCTGGCAATAAGCCTGACCGACCCAATAATATATAAATTATGACTTTAAAAGGGAGTACATCATGAGTTTAGTTGTACCTGCTGAACATCCTGAAACCGTACACAACGAAACGGATCGTGTCGAACGTATTTTAGTGGTCGATGACGATGTGCGTTTACGTACCCTCTTGCAACGTTTTTTGGAAGATAAAGGCTTTGTTGTAAAAACTGCCCACGATGCTTCGCAAATGGACCGTTTATTACAACGTGAGTTATTTTCACTTATCGTACTCGACTTTATGTTGCCAGTTGAAGATGGTTTGAGTATTTGCCGTCGTTTACGCCAATCAAATATTGATACACCTATTATCATGTTAACAGCGCGTGGTAGCGATTCAGACCGTATTGCAGGTCTGGAAGCTGGTGCAGACGATTACTTACCAAAACCATTTAACCCAAATGAACTTTTAGCCCGTATCCGTGCTGTATTGCGTCGCCAAGTTCGTGAAGTTCCCGGTGCTCCAAGCCAACAAGTTGAAGTTGTAAGCTTTGGACCATGGTCTTTAGACTTGTCTACCCGCACGCTGACACGCGAAGGACAAATCGTTACCTTAACGACTGGCGAATTTGCAGTATTAAAAGCATTGGTACAACACCCACGTGAACCATTAACCCGCGACAAACTCATGAACTTGGCTCGTGGTCGTGAATGGGGTGCAATGGAACGTTCAATTGACGTTCAGGTCTCTCGTCTACGTCGTTTAATTGAAGATAATCCTGCACGTGCACGTTATATCCAAACTGTATGGGGCGTGGGTTATGTATTTGTTCCAGATGGTGCGGAATAAGCTTGAGATAAAATAGAGTGAGTTTAGAACCAATCGCGCCACAAAACTTTACTGACTACACCACCTACTCTGAACGGAAACGAACTCGGTGGGAACGTTTTCTCGACAAAATTAAGCCACGCTCTGCTGCCATGCGTACCACCATTCTGGTACTGCTGGTGGTATTTTTTAGCTTATTTATGTCGTTATGGTTCTTTTGGCGCACTCTCTATTTACCTGAAATTCAACAACATGCCCGTTATTTAGCAGTTGAACTTGAACTCGTCAACAATCCAGATATACGAATTTTTCATCGTGACACCGAAGTTGATGTTGATGCGTGGTTACGTAATCGTGTTGGTATTGAATACGTTACCAACCCGAAAGAATATCCAAGCGTCCGCGATAAAGTTATTGCTGAGTTCTTTACCAATCAGATCGAACAAAAACTGGCAAATGAGATTGGGACGAAGGATGTTACGGTTTACTTCCAGTTTAAGCCTAGCCCACGCATCTGGATTCAAACACCTGAAATGCACGGGAACTGGGTCCGTGAACCTTTAAAAACCTATGCCAATTATAGCCCTGAGCTATTAGTTGGTTGGATCGTTGGTGTTCCATTACTTTCAGCTATTATTATTCTGATTTTAGTTAGGCAGATGAACCGCCCTTTACGTCGTTTGCAAAATGCTGCCAATGAATATAGTAAGGCTGGAACAGCTCCCTATTTAGATACTAATCATGGTCCACTGGAAATTCGTCAGGTGAACCAAGCCTTTAACCGCATGGTTTATACGCTTGACCAAACTGAGCGTGAACGACGTATTATGCTGGCCGGCATTTCACATGATCTAAGGACTCCTCTTACACGTATTCGCTTAACGGCGGAAATGTTACCTGATGAGTTTTTACGTGAAGGTCTGGTCTATGACGTAGATGATATGGATGCGATTCTTAATCAGTTCATTTCCTATATGCGTGATGGCTCAGATGAAGAATTGAAAGACACCAATATCAATATGCTTTTGCAAGAACTTGTTATCCAGTTTAAGCCACTTGATATTCACTTCGAAATGCAGGATGTGCCAATTATTCCGGCACGTAGCCTTTCTTTAAAGCGACTTATTGCCAACCTGATTAACAATGCAAAACGCTATGGTGCTGAACCGATAGAGCTCAGTGCAAAAGTTGAAAATGAACATATTTTAATTACTGTTGCCGATCATGGTGAAGGTATTCCAGCAGATCAAATAGAAGAGTTAATGCAACCTTTTGTTAGAGGAAACTCGGCAAGAACAGTTCAAGGAAGCGGTCTTGGTCTTGCCATTGTCAAACGTATTGTTGATATTCATCATGGTGAAATTCAAATTCATAACCGTGAACAAGGCGGTTTAGAAGTTATTATTTCTTTACCTATCCCGAAACCAAGCACTGAAGAAAATAGCTCGATCAATCCATTAGAAAAAATAAAACAAACTTTGAGTGAGCGCTTTTAATTTAACCAGTTAGTTATTAAAAGCCTCGTTTTAAAGACAAATAAAATAATTAAAAATCAATAAAATAAAAACTATAAATATATTTTATACCACCATTTATTTACAAAATTAGACCTTAGCCTAACACCTATGCACTTTTCAATTTTTCATAGCTAAAATCCCCTATGTTTTGACAATTCTGAGGATGTCCAATGTCTTTAAGTCGTATTCGCCTAGCTTCTCTTCATGACAAGGTCATCAGTGCTGAACAAGCTGCACAATTCATCGAAGATGGAATGACCGTAGGTATGAGTGGTTTTACTCGTGCTGGTGAAGCTAAAGCTGTTCCACAAGCACTTGTAGAACTTGCAAAGAAAAATCCGTTAAAAATCACGTTAATTACGGGTGCCAGCTTAGGTAACGACTTAGACAAACAACTCACGGAAGCAGGTGTTTTATCTCGTCGTATGCCATTCCAAGTGGACAATACCTTACGTCGCGCCATTAACAATGGCGAAGTTATGTTTATTGACCAACATTTGTCTGAAACTGTTGAGCAAATGCGTAACCAACAGCTTAAACGTCCTGATGTTGCAGTGATTGAAGCAATTGCAATTACTGAAGATGGCGGCATTATTCCAACGACTTCTGTAGGTAACTCTGCAAGTTTTGCTATTTTTGCCGAGAAAGTAATTGTTGAAATCAACACATCTTTAAGCGAAAGCTTTGAAGGTTTGCACGACATCTACATTCCAACCTATCGTCCAACACGCACTCCAATTCCATTAACAAAAGTGGATGAGCGCATTGGTACATCAGCAATCCAAATCGATCCCGCAAAGATTGTCGGTATTGTATTTAACGATACGCATGACTCACCATCAACGGTAACTCCGCCAGATGATGAAACTCAAGGCATTGCAAACCACCTCATTGCTTTCTTTAACAAAGAAGTTGCTGAAGGTCGCTTACCAAAAAGCCTTGGCCCATTACAAGCAGGTATCGGTTCTATTGCCAATGCTGTATTAACAGGCTTAAAAGATTCTGACTTTGAAGACCTCATCATGTACTCAGAAGTATTACAAGACTGTACTTTTGAATTAATTGATGCAGGCAAAATGAAATTTGCATCTGGTAGCTCAATTACACTTTCTGCAAAATGTGGCGAAAAAGTTTTTGGCAATATCGAAGCTTACAAAGACAAATTAGTACTTCGTCCACAAGAAATTTCTAACCACCCAGAACTGGTTCGCCGTTTAGGTATTATCGGCATTAACACTGCGCTTGAGTTTGATATTTACGGTAACGTGAACTCGACTCACGTGTGCGGTACTAAAATGATGAACGGTATTGGTGGTTCAGGTGACTTCGCTCGTAACGCTCACTTGGCGATCTTTGTGACTAAATCAATTGCTAAAGGCGGCGATATCTCTTCTATCGTGCCAATGGTGAGCCACGTTGACCACAGTGAACACGATGTTGATATTTTAGTGACAGAGCAAGGTTTAGCGGACTTACGCGGTTTAGCACCTCGTGAACGTGCTCGCGCTGTTATCGACAATTGTGTACATCCACTTTACCGTGATGCATTAAATGATTACTTTGATCGTGCATGCGCTAAAGGTGGACATACGCCTCATTTACTTCGTGAAGCATTGTCTTGGCATGCAAACTTCGAAGAAACAGGTCAAATGCTTCAAGCAGCACCAGTTGCAAAATCAGCTTAAATAACTGGTTTAATTCAAGCACTCCTAAGGGGGTGCTTTTTTATTTGTTTAAATTATTCATAAAATACTGCTCAAGCCCCAATTTTTATTTTATCTTTTCAGCACATCAAAACAAAAAGTAGAAATCCATATGTTTATTATTCGTCAATTTACAAATGCGGATCTGGAAGATGTCGTTATTTTATGGGAAAGCTGCGGCCTGACTCGTCCTTGGAATAATCCTGAAACCGATATTTTCAGAAAAGTCTCACAACAAGATGATTTATTTTTGGTTGCCATTAAAGATGAGCAACTCATTGGCACGCTTATGGGCGGCTATGACGGCCATAGAGGCTGGATTAATTATTTGGCTGTTCACCCCCACCAACAACGCTTAGGAATAGCTACAGCGCTCGTTCAGCAGCTTGAAAAGCGACTGATTGCTCGGGGCTGCCCAAAACTACAATTATTGGTGCGTAAAGATAACCTAAATGTACTGAATTTTTATGAACAGCTCGGCTATGACGAAGTAGAAGCGGTATGTTTAGGAAAACGTCTAATTAACGATAGTTCACATGATTAAGCCCTTACTTGTTATAGCTTTGACATAATAAGAACTTGGGGATAAGTGACAATGCTTGTGGATAAATCTCATTTTACCCACAAGTAAGAAAATGATTTGTTCAGATAAAACAATAGGCATGAAAAAAGCCTCATACGTTATGTATGAGGCTTTTTCGAATATGGTGGCGAGACCCAGGATCGAACTGGGGACACACGGATTTTCAATCCGTTGCTCTACCTACTGAGCTATCACGCCGATGGCCTGTATTAAGCCGTATCTCAGAACAATAGTCAACTATTATCCTGAGTTTTTGATTTAAATGAGTATTTTTTATACTCAAAAAAAATCCCTGATGGGATCAGGGATTGAAAACACATATAATGGTGGCGAGACCCAGGATCGAACTGGGGACACACGGATTTTCAATCCGTTGCTCTACCTACTGAGCTATCACGCCGAAGTGGGCGTATTAAACAATGTTTATATGATCACGTCAAGCAACTTCCGTGTTTTTTGTAACAAGTGATTATTTTTAAATCACCATCACATACGAACTGGACTTTTAATGGTGTAATTTACCAATATGAGCCAAACAACGATGAATAGCGCCACAACCCGGCTCAAAAATTTTCACGCCTTTTGACTCTTCTATACGACAAGCTTCTTCAACTAAACGCTCTGCTACCCCACGACCACGGTTGGCAGGATGCACAACAATATATTCAAGAACCTTGCTTTCACCTTGTCCTGAAGACCACATTGCCCCTATAATTTTGGTGTTAAATTCAGCAGTGTATAGCGTGGTATACTGTTGTAAATCTTGTTCAAGTTGTTCAATCGCATCGTGCCCGTCACCAAACTCCGGACTTGTATCATACAGTCGCTCAAGCTGATCGCGAATCTCTGAATTATCTAGAGAACTATAAGCATGTACGGTAATAGGCATTGATTAACCCTCCTGAGCAAACTATGATGCTGTCACGAATTCGTCACAGCGAAATTATCGTTACATCCAATCATTTTTGACGTTTTTTTGAGGAACGTGTCCATGACGCAACGTATCAGTGAAGTGGTTAGAAATACCAATGAAACCAAAATTCGAGTTCGATTAAATCTCGACGGTACTGGTCAAGGCACACTAAACACTGGAGTTCCATTTTTAGACCATATGATTGATCAAATCAAGCGACATGGCTTATTTGATATCGATATTCATTGTGACGGAGACCTCGAGATTGACGATCACCACACTGTAGAAGACTGTGGAATCACGCTTGGACAAGCTTTTGCACAAGCTTTAGGCGATAAAAAAGGTTTAAAACGCTATGGTCATTTTTATGCACCATTAGATGAAGCCTTGTCTCGTGTTGTTGTAGATTTATCTGGTCGTCCGGGTTTATTTATGGATATTCCATTTACCCGCGCACGTATCGGTACATTTGATGTCGATTTATTTTCTGAGTTTTTCCAAGGTTTCGTAAACCATGCGCTTATGACCTTACACATCGATAATTTGAAAGGTAAAAATAGCCACCATCAAATTGAAAGTGTGTTCAAAGCGCTTGCTCGTGCTTTACGTATGGCATGTGAAGTTGATCCACGTGCAGAAAACACGATTGCATCGACAAAAGGTAGCCTCTAATGACACGTATCGCGTTACTTGATTATGGCATGGGCAATCTACACTCAGCAGCTAAAGCACTTGAGTATGTGGGCGCTACAGTCGATGTGACCAATGATCCAAAATTAATTGCACAAGCCGACAAAATTGTTTTTCCAGGTGTTGGCGCAATGCGTGACTGTATGCAAGGCATGCGCGAAGCAGGCATTGATGAAGTCGTACGTAAAGCTGCTTTTAACAAACCAGTTCTTGCAATTTGCGTAGGTATGCAAGCCCTACTACAAAGCTCAGAAGAAAATGGCGGTGTAGATGCACTAGGTATTTTTGACGGCGTAGTAAAACACTTCCCTCAAATGGAAGGGTTAAAAGTGCCTCATATGGGTTGGAACCAGGTTCACCAATTGGACCCAAGCCACCCTATGTGGAACAACATCGAACAAGATGCCCGCTTCTACTTTGTACATAGTTATTATGTCGAGCCAAAAGATGAAAGTGTTGTGGCTGCGACCTGTGACTATGGCGTGAACTTCTGCACAGCAATTCACAAAGAGAATTTATTTGCTACTCAATTCCACCCAGAGAAAAGTCATACTGCCGGTTTGCAGTTACTGAAAAACTTTGTGGAATGGAATATTTAATTTCCCTTAAAAAATAAAATAGATCAAGTCGAGATGGCGTGATCTATTTTTTTATTTATAATAACAACCAATCATTTACAGAATGATATTTTATTCAACAAAATATTGAATATTTATACTTTTAAATAAAACCAAATGATCAGGAAAACAAAATGAATTCACCTTTTGAAAATCAACCGATTCAACAAGATTCCCCCTTTAAAGCAAGTGGTCGTTTTGGACGACTCTCTTATGCAGCATGGTTACTGCTTTATGCTATTATTTTCACTAGTGCTTTTGCAGTGATTGGTATGTCTGCTGGTCTGGTAGCTGAATCCAGCAGTAATGTACCTGTCACGGTTGGGTTCATTTTATTATTTGTTTTTTATATCGCATATTTCTATTCTACTTTTATACTTATGATTCGTCGTTTACATGATCGAAATCATAGTGGTTGGCTTTCACTACTTCTACTCGTACCCTTGGTAAATATTGGCCTTATTATTTATCTTTTTGCAGCTAAAGGTGATGAAGGTACTAACGACTACGGTCCAGCGCGGGCAACGCCAAGTTGGGAGCGTATATTGGGTTGGATTTATATTGTCATTATTCCAATCCTCTTTATTGTTGGCATTATTGCAATAGCAGTCCCAAGCTATCAAACTTACATTGAAAAAAGTCAACAAATTAAAATTAGCTCAACAACCCAACCATAAACATTGTTAAATCATTGATAAAGCCTAGTTCTCTAGGCTTTATTCATATATAAAGCTAATAGCTCAATTCATTTGTATGCTGTTAAATATGTCCGAAGCCTCTCCCCTCCTTGATAAAGCCTCTATTCAACAACTTCCTCCTTTTGAAAATCTTAACTATCAAAATATTGTCGTGATTGAAAATATTGAGCAATGCAAAACTATTGAAGAAGAATTAAAAAATGCTGTCATTTTGGGATTTGATTCTGAATCTAAACCAACTTTTCGGGTGGGTGAAGTGTCGACAGGTCCACATTTGATTCAGCTTGCCACAGCAAAAAAAGCCTACTTATTTCATGTAAATTCATCGACTTTAAAATTTTTACAACCCATTTTGTCTAACCAAAAGCAAATTAAAGTTGGCTTTGGTCTCAAAAACGATAAGCATATTTTTCATAAAAAAGGGATTGAACTCGAAGGTTGTGTCGACCTCGCAA
The DNA here is from genome assembly GCF_049949095.1 of Acinetobacter sp. KB005. NCBI lineage: Bacteria > Pseudomonadati > Pseudomonadota > Gammaproteobacteria > Moraxellales > Moraxellaceae > Acinetobacter > Acinetobacter sp. KB005. Next base: position 562,083 of record NZ_CP188191.1, read on the forward strand.
AAGGCTTTAGCCATTTTGGTTTTAAACAACAACTGGGGGTACAAAAAGCAGTTGCGCTGTTATTTGAGCAATATCTTGCAAAGTCGAAAAAAATCGGAACGTCAGACTGGGCACGAAAACCGCTTAGCTCTCAGCAAATCAGCTACGCTGCTGCCGATGCCTATGCTGCTTTATTGGTATTTCAAGAGCTCAGAAAACAAAAACTATTACCCGCTCACATTTCTCAAACTATTCAAACCGCACTTCAAGCGTAAAGTTATAAAAGTCTTTTCTAAGGCTTAGCGATTGATCAATACTTTGCTAAGATGTGCAAAATTTCATAATCATGATGAAGCAAGGAGCGGAAGCATGCTAATCATTCCTGCAATTGACCTGAAAGATGGTAAATGTGTGCGTTTAAAACAAGGGCGTATGGAAGACGATACCGTTTTCTCTGACGATCCAGTTGCAACTGCCCAGCATTGGGTAAATGAAGGCGCACGTCGTTTGCATTTGGTCGATTTGAATGGCGCTTTCGCAGGCACTCCAATTCATAAACCTATTGTTGAAGCAATTGCTAAAGCTCAGCCAGAATTACCAATTCAAATTGGTGGTGGTATTCGTTCTTTAGAAACAATTGAGCACTATTTAGAAGCTGGCGTGACTTTTGTGATAATCGGCACTAAAGCAGTTCAAGAGCCTGAATTTGTAGAAGAAGCTTGTAAACGCTTTGCAGGACACATCATTGTTGGTATTGATGCCATGAATGGTATGGTTGCAACTGACGGCTGGGCAAACGTTACTGACGTTAAAGCAACTGATTTAGCAAAACGTTTTGCAGATGCAGGCGTGTCTAGCATTGTTTACACAGACATTGCTCGTGATGGCATGATGCAAGGTGTAAACGTTGAGCAAACTGTAAACTTGGCTCAATACTCAGGCCTTCCAGTAATTGCTTCTGGTGGCGTAACTAACCTTGATGACGTTCGTAACTTAATAGGCCAACCAGGCATTTTAGGTGCGATTACAGGCCGCGCAATTTATGAAGGCACACTGAGCCTTCGTGAAGCTCAGCTTTTGTTAGATGAAAATCGTCTTTAATTTTTAAGATGTAAAAAAGAGCCTGTTTAGGCTCTTTTTTTATTTTTTGATTATCTTTAGTTTAATAACTTTTCTAAATCGATAACCTCATCTGCAAGTTCCATTGCGTAGGGTGAATGTGTAATCATAATTACGGATGGAACGACTTGCTGAATATATTCAAGTATATTTTTTGCAGTATCTACGTCCAAGGCGGCAGTCGGTTCGTCTAAGATGATGAGCTGCGGGCGAGCTAAAAGTCCTCGAAGAATGCAAATTCTTTGCTTTTCTCCTCCTGAAAAATTCTTATAAATTTCAGTTAAATCATCATCAAGTGTCAGTTGATGCTTTTTCAAAATATGTAACAGGTTAAATTGATCAAGCATCTGAAGTAAGTAAGAATCCTCATATATATGCGAGGAGTTATAAACTAAATTATCTCTAAGAGAATAAGGGAAAATAACTGGTTGCTGTGCAACGTAAACAACCTCATCAAAAATATGCTTAGAAAAATTTTGACTGATATCAATATTTTTATACAAAAGCTGTCCTGATTGAATCTGATATACCCCCATTAAATAATTCATTAGAGAAGTCTTACCTAGACCTGTTGGGCCAATCACGACATACGTTTTATTGGCTAGTATTGTTAAATTCAAATGATTTACTGCTCTTTTTCCTAATAAAAATTGAGCATTTACAAATTGGAAGAGGACTTCAGAATACTGAATGGCAGAAGACGTATATTGTTCTTTCTTGAGATTAAAATACTGTCGATATTTTGCTAAGGCCACAAAGTTTCCATTTAAGCGCATCAAGCTTTGGGAAACAGCTAAAAAAGGATTGGTGAGTTGAATAATATAAGTACTTATCAATACAAAAGCACCCGGTGTAAGCTGCTTTTCAGTTGAAAGAAACACTGTAAATAACATAAAAACGAGTAAAAATAGAAAGATCAGGAACAATTGAGAAATCATCAATAACCCTATTTTCTTGTTCCTATCTTTAGCTGTTGTGATGTATGAATCTAATGTGGCATTAAATTTTGACAATTGAAACGGTACTGCATTTTTTATTTTAATTTCATAGGAGTTGGATATTTGATGTATCAAATGGCTATTCACCAGATTGTCTTGTTCATACATGGCATCAAATAGTGAACTACTTGTTTTATTTATATGAAAGGAAACTATAAAAATAACGATAGCTATTAATAAAAAGCTAATACTAAAAACTAAGCTAATGGTCGTAAATAAAACTGCAAAAATCATAACCAATTGAAAAATAATTGGTCCCAAATGAAGAAGTAACGTTAAATTAATTTCACCAAAAGCAGAACTTCCTCTTTCAAGATCACTGATTACTGTTCCCGCTTCAATTTGATCTTGTTGATCTTTTTTAATATTTAAATAATTTTTTAAGCCAGCAGAAATTAATGCTCCTTTGAAATCGACCATCAAATAAGCACCAAAAATATTTTGCGTCCAATGGCATAACTCATTCACCAACCATGCAGTCGCGTAGGCAAGTACAAGTAGATATAAAAAATTAAATGGGAGTTGAATATTGAACAAAAAGCTATATTCATGTGCAGAATAGTCGATAATAATTTTCAGCAGGTATGGTAATAATGTTGTAAAGAATGCTGAAAACATCACTAATAAAAACATGAGAAACATACTACCCTTCTGTTTCTTATAATTTTCTTTAGAAACTTTCCATAAAAATTTATAGTTTTGAATATCTTGCGAACTTAATAAAAACTTCATTTCTGTATCTTTTTTCTATTAAAACAATTTAAAAATAATTTCATTACACAGGAAATATTATAACTTGCCTTATTTATTGTTATTCATGTTTTTTTAATTAAAATTACAAGTTTTTAAATAATAAAAGTTCTATATATAAAACTTAATAACTCACATAATTTTAAAAAGACTTTAAAGTTAATACACCACATTTCGAATAAATTTAAGCACTTGTTTACCACTATTGATATAGGTATAAGTCACTGAACTAGCAAAACTAAAAGATGAACCAGCAGGAATTATTTTTATGCTATCGGTAAATTGTATGGTCAACTCACCTTCTAATACATAAATTAGTTCTTGCCATCCTTCCGCATCTGCTTCGGCAATATAAGATTCCCCCACTGCCAACGACCATGTCCAAAGCTCAACTTGGGAGCGGGATGGGACTGAAGCTAGTAAAGTTGCGCTGCTTTCTTCTTTGTCTCCCTGCCAAGCTAGTACATTTACTAAGGCTTGCTCTTTAAGTTCAGGCGCACTCACAATTGTTCTAAAATCTACACCCAACACGACTGCAATCGCATCGAGTTTAGCCAAGCTAATATTGACCTGCCCTGTTTCCAAAGCTGCGATTGTCCGTCTACTCACACCCGCTTGATCGGCCAAGTCCTGTTGGTTTAAATCTCGCTCGTCTCTTAAGGAACGGATATTTGTGCCGACATGCTGTAAAACGGTACTGGACTGGCTCATAAATTAACGTAGCAAATAAAATATGAGCAATATATTGCACAAAATAGAAGAATAGTGCAATATGTGCAGTATATTGCACAATTTCTCCTGATCAGATATGTCACCAATTTCTCTGAGCTCAAGCAAAGCCCCACAGCTAGCTCTTATCCTAATTACCATTATTTGGGGTGGAACATTCCTTACTGTGCAGTATGCACTGAATTTTTCGTCACCTATGTTTTTTGTGGGCTGTCGCTTTGCTGTAGCTGCCTTAACGTTATTAGTTATTTCATTAAAAAGTATGAAAGGCGTTACGTTAAAAGATTTAGGTGCAGGGAGTGCGATTGGCCTTGTAATTGCGGCGGGCTATGGCACACAGACGATTGGTCTTCAAACCATTCCAAGTAGTGAATCCGCATTTTTAACGTCACTTTATGTGCCGCTTGTCCCTCTTTTAATGTGGCTTATCTTTAGAAAAACTCCACATATCATGACTTGGGTTGGAGCGGCCCTTGCGTTTGCTGGTCTTGTTTTGTTGACAGGCAATGGTTTTAAGCAAATTTCATTAAGTTTTGGACAGCTTTTAACAGTACTGGGTGCATTTGCAATTGCTTTAGAGATTATTTTTATTAGCTACTTTGCTGGAAAAGTAAATTTACGCCGTGTCACCATCATTCAACTCGCTGTCGCATCTCTAATTTCTTTTGCCATTATGCCTGTGGTTGGTGAACATACGATTCCAGCATTCTCATGGCCTCTTGTGATGATTGCTGTTGCATTAGGCTTAGCCAGTGCACTCATTCAATTTGTGATGAACTGGGCTCAACGTGTGGTTGACCCTTCACGGGCTGCAATTATTTATGCAGGAGAACCCGTTTGGGCGGGCATTATTGGTCGAATTGCTGGTGAGCGTTTACCAGTCATTGCTCTTTTGGGTGGTGCTTTAGTGGTATTAGGTGTTTTAGTGAGTGAGTTAAAAATTAAGTTACCGACCAAAAAAGTCAAAAGAATTCAAGAATAAAAAAGAGAGCGAAATGCTCTCTTTTTTATCAATTATTTTTTCTTCAATGAAATACAGGGTTGGTAGTACTCAACCGTTGGCATTGGATCATAAAAGGGATGGAGCAATGCTTTCCATTCCTGATAAGCATCAGACTTTCTAAACCCTTCAGTATGATTTTCAATCTCATCCCAAAAAATCATTAAAATATAATGATGTGGATCAGTTGCATGTCTAATCAGCTGGACAGCATTAAAGCCTTCCATTGGATAGACAATATGTTTGGCCTGCTCGAATGCCGCAAGAAACGCCTCACTTTGCCCAGCCTTTATGCTCAAATGCACATGTTCAATAATCATGGTTTATTGATACATCGGACGGTTATCATTTAACGCAATCAAACCGCGAATTGCACGATATACAATCCAAATCCACGCAGCAGTAATTACGCCTACACAGAATACGGTAGATGAGATTGCAACACCTGCAAATAGATCGGTATTTTCACCGGTAAAGAACAAGAAAATAAACGGCAAAAAGGCGATAATATTCCAAGCCAGATACCACCAGAATGTTCTGATTTGCCATGTAAAGTGGCTCTCAAAAATTGAACCTTGCACATCAGAACGTTTTACATAGTTAATAATTAGAGCAATAACCGCAAGTAAGCCGCCAGTAAAAATGGCAACAATATAAAGTACATATAAAATAAGAGTTAAAGTACGATTTGAATCTTGGTCGATAGAACTATTCATTTTTATACCTCTCGAGTTTAATAAAACGATTTACTTTTATGAGCCCCGCAACACATTTAAGGGAGAAATTAGCCACAAAATCAAAAGTAAATGAAGGAATATGGTACAAAAATAAATCTTACGAAAGGGTTGTTTTTGTGTTTTATGTCTCAGTTTTTGTTGTGCCCACCATGCAGCAGGCCAGCCCCCTAGAAAGCTGACAATATGCAATGTTTGTTCAGGCACACGGCGATTCCCCAATTGTGCAGCTTCTTTGTCTTGTGAATAGAGCCAATAACTCAGCACATTCATCATTAAAACAAACAACAAGGTGTAAGCTGGCAAAGTATGCATAAAGCTCATAATGCCCATTAAAACAAAATAAAATACGATCCCCATTTGCATGGCAGACCATGGTTTAGCTTGAAAAGCAGATTCTGTTTTTGCTGGCTTTGAAGCTTTACGAGTTTGAGATGCTTTTAGGTAAGTTACCTGCTGGGCACGAAAGCGACCACGTTCATCAAGGATAACTAGATATTCCAGTGCACAGCCAATAATTGGCCGAGGACCAGGGCGTGCAAAATCTTTGATATGCAAAAAGACTCGCTCTTTTTCAGCATCATCTGGCTGAATAAAGCCATAACCTTTTTCGTCGAACCATTCGACTAATCGCCCCTGATCTCGCATCTCTATTCCTTTTATGCTTTTACATGACTTAAACGGTCTTGCATCATTGCTCGCATTTCTTGCGGATCTTTTTGCAAAATGTCGTCGCCTGTACGTCCTTCTTCTTTATTTTTTTGAGCAACTTGCAAACGCATTGACCAAAAACGGCATGCTGCCATTGCTAAGAATACATCTAAACATTCAAGTTCATCTGAAGTAAGCGCACGAACTTTTTGGTATGCCTCTAAGTAAGCCGCTACTTTGTCTGAGTTTAAATGCGCTGCTGGATATTCGGTACAAAAATCATTGATGGTAATCGCAATATCAAACACTAACTCGTCTTGATTGAGCTCGTAAAAATCTAAAATACCTTGTAGTTGGTCACCTTCAAACAAAGTATTGTCACGGAACAAATCTGAGTGAATAAAACCTGTTGGTCGATTTGAATACTGCGCTGTTTTAGCATTAAATGCTTGATAGACCTGTTCAAGTAACGTTTGGTCATCTTGAGTCATGTTGGGTTTAAGCTGTTCTGCAACACCTGTCCAGTATTGATGATCACGTCTATATTCACGCTCAAGCGGAAAATCTTGTAAAGCAACATGCAGTTTCGCCTGTGCGTCCGCAATCGCGGCAACTTGCGCTACTGTCGTTTGCATGGGATGGTGACCCATAAGACGTGGTGCAATCTGTGCAGGTTTTTCTGCAATAACATGAACCGCTTGTCCGCTATGTTTTAACGGTACAGCCACTGGTACATCGTGTGTTCCCAATTGTTCAAGAACAGGAATCAGCTCGCCTGCCCCTTGTGCATCTAACTCTTCAAATACGGTGAGTACATATTGTTTGCGGTTTACATCAACCAGAAAATAATTGGTGTTTTGAATACCTCCCTGAATTGGGTTCAGCTCCAACACCTCTAATCCATAAGGTGCAGCAAAGGTGCGAACTTCATCTAAACTCAACGGGGTATAAACCGACATGGAAAACCTGCAAAAAACATCTGTGAAGTTTGATAGAATACCTCTTCCCTCCATGAAGGTGTAGCGCCTGTGTAGGAACTTTCACCAACGGCGATTATTTTTGGAAAAAGCTATGCTTGCTAAACGTATTATTCCTTGCCTAGACGTTGATAACGGACGCGTAGTTAAAGGCGTTCAATTCCTCGATATTCGTGATGCTGGCGACCCTGTTGAAGTGGCACGTCGCTATAACGAACAAGGTGCAGACGAAATTACTTTCTTAGACATTACCGCTACACATCATGGACGCGATACCACTTACCGTACTGTTGAACGTATGGCCGAGACTGTATTTGTGCCATTAACTGTCGGTGGTGGTGTACGTAAGGTTCAAGATATTCGTTCGTTATTAAATGCAGGTGCGGATAAAGTGAGTATTAACTCAGCAGCCGTATTTAATCCTGAATTTGTTCAAGAAGCTTCACAACACTTTGGCGCGCAATGTATTGTGGTTGCGATTGATGCCAAAAAAACTGGCGACAACAAATGGGAAATTTTTACCCACGGTGGCCGTAAACCAACCGGTATCGATGCGATTGAATGGGCCATAAAAATGGCTGACTTCGGTGCGGGTGAGTTACTCATTACCAGTATGGATGCCGACGGTACTAAAGCAGGTTACGATATTGCTTTAATGCGTGCTATTAATGACCGCGTTACCGTTCCAACGATTGCTTCAGGCGGTGTAGGTAACTTACAACACCTTGCAGACGGTATTTTACAAGGTGGCGCTGATGCAGTATTGGCAGCAAGTATTTTCCACTTTGGCCAATATACCATTCCAGAAGCTAAACAATATTTAGCTGCACAAGGCATCGAAATGCGCTTGTAAGTTTATTGATATTTAAAGGGGCGATATGCCCCTTTATTTTCTTATGCAGCACCGTCTACAACATTCAGATCACCGATGAGTTTAGGCTTTTCTTTTTTCTCGACCCATTTTGCAGGAAAGATTTTTTCTACAGCTTGAGATAAAGGTTTAGCAATCACTGTCAGTAAACGTATGCCCAAAGGATTTTGTTCTTTTAAATCTGCCGAAGACACCACACGTGTTCCCATCACATAATCAAACCAAGGCTTGGTCACACACCAATTAGCGTCTTGATTAGAGTTCATGTGGTGGTCGTAATGCCATGGAATTTTACGCTTCGCCCATTCAGGCTCCAAATGTGCACGACGATGAATATAATAATAATTTCCAGCACTGTACCAAGCTGCAAGTGCCATACCTTTTGAAAATGGATAGAAAATTGCGCTTGAAACGGTTGCCACCACTGCTAGTGAAATTAACTCATTTTTAGTCCGCCAATTTCCAACACCTTCCACATAACAATCATCATGAAATTGCTGTTTACGTACTTCACGATGATGTGCCCAATGTGACTCCATGCTTTTTGGCACAGGGCTATATCTCGGTTGTCCAGCACGATGTACCCCATGCAAAATATATTTATGAGCTACCCATTCAAATGCGTTGGCAACAGCAATTCCGGCAATAAACCCTTTTAACATCGCTTTACTCCTTTTTCTTTTTATTCAGAATATAAAATTCGATATGCTATGTATTGACCAGAATTTATGGTTTCATTGACAAATCACGACAAGAAAGAGGTGGTCAGGGATGCCACAACTAAAAAATTATACAGGTTCGGTCTATGGAGGACTCGGACACCTCCTAAAAGCTTACTGTGAAGCCAATCAGTTAGCAGTACCAGAACAATTAGAACAAATTCAAAATCTAGAACGCTTTGACTATGTGGTTTGGCGTGATTTATTAGAAGTCATCTATAAATTAAACCCCAAGCCGGGTTTAGGTCTAGAAATTGCCAAATATGTACAACCGAAACACTTAGGAATTATTGCCTACCTTGCACTCTCTTGCGATAACTTAGGCGAAGCTTTAATTCGTTATCATGACTTTCATCGTCTAATTTATGACGGAAGTCCATTAGTGGTTGAGCTCTATGGGCAATATGCTTCTATTCGCTGGGAAGCTACAGAGTTGCACCCTACCCAACTTACTGATGAAATTGCGATTGCTCTGGTTATTCAATTTTTACGCCTTTTTATGTCTCACCAAGATGTGCATTTGCATGAAGTACATTTTTTAAATGCCCCACCTAAAAACATCAGGATTTATGAACAATACTTTCAATGTCCTGTTCGTTTTAGCCAGCCCCGTACCCAATTACTCATTCCAATTACTGAAATTAATAAGCCTCTGAGCAGTGCTGACCACACACTACAACAATTACTGGTTCAACAAGCCCAAGCACTTTTAGAACAATTACCAAATTCGACACAACTTGATCAACGCTTACAGCACTCAATTTTGACTGGGCTACAAAAGGATCAATATCAAATTGAATATATTGCAGCTCAGCTAGGCCTTTCGGTCCGACAACTTCAGCGCCACTTACAACAACAAAACACCACATTTCAGGAACGTGTTCAGCAAGTACGGTTTATGCTCGCAACCGAGTATTTAAAAGATCTGCATTTAAGCTTACAAGAGATTGCCCTTTTGCTTTGTTACTCAGAACAAAGTGCTTTTCAAAGAGCATTCAAACATTGGACCAATCAAACACCACAACAATGGCGAGATCAATTTTTAGACAAAGAATAACCAACCAAAACTTACAAATCTTTTCTTGATTAAAACAACACTGAAAACAAAAATTTCATATAGTCACATGCTTCAAATTTATGTGACGTAATTCACATTAATTAAAATAGATTAAATAAATGAGTAATCAGAATGAATAAATATTTTGCTGAATTTCTAGGTACGTTTTGGCTAGTCTTTGGTGGTTGTGGTAGCGCAGTATTAGCCGCAGCTTTCCCTGAACTTGGTATTGGCTTTGCAGGTGTAGCCCTTGCCTTTGGTTTAACCGTACTCACAGGTGCTTATGCTCTAGGGCATATCTCAGGTGGACATTTTAATCCCGCGGTAAGTGTTGGCCTGTGGGTCGGCGGCCGCTTTGATGTTAAAGATTTGATTCCCTATATTATTGCTCAAGTGGTCGGTGCGACTGCTGCGGCATTTGTTCTTTACATTATTGCTCAAGGTCAAGCTGGCTTTAGCGGTGTTGGTGGTTTTGCTTCAAATGGTTTCGGTGATTTATCACCAAACAAGTTTGGCTTAGGTTCTGCTTTCATTATTGAAGTGGTACTTACAGCTTTCTTCTTAATCATTATTTTAGGATCAACACATGGTCGTGTACCTGCTGGCTTCGCCCCTATTGCGATTGGTTTAGGCTTAACGCTTATTCACTTAATCAGTATTCCAGTCACGAACACTTCTGTGAACCCTGCACGTAGTACAGGTGTCGCGTTCTTTGCTGAAACGGCTGCTTTAAGTCAGTTGTGGTTGTTCTGGGTGGCGCCGATTTTGGGTGCTGTAATTGGTGCGCTTATTTATAAGGTGGTTGCTGGGGATAAGGATTAATTCTTTATATCTATAGCTTCAATATGCTATCGCGGTGGGTGACATGGATGTCACCTGTTGAGCAGGGGTACATGAATGTACCCTCTGATCAACAAAGCCTTTTGTTTACTTTTGGGCTTTCAAAAGTAAGAAATGTCTATACAAACTCAATAAGACCTAACTTGGCATTAAAGACTGTATGGCAGCATGACTCTGCTAAACATCACACATAGAATGCATAAATTATAAAAACGGATTATTAATTTCTTGTTCAGCTGGACGTTCAATTTTCTCAGGCAATTCTTCTTTTTCCAAAGCCGCAACCACTTCGTTTAAAAAGCTCTGCAATGCCTTTGCTTGTTCTAACCCGACTTTGTCTTTGGTAATTTGCAAGTTGCCATAAATGCTGACGCAATCGACATCATTTTCTAATGTTAAATCTTCAATTGAAGAAGACTCTGTACCCTTTTCAAATGGCTTAAACATAAGTGTTGTCTCGTTGTTATATATTCACAGTGTAATACGACCAATTTAAAAAAAATCAATCAAAATTAAAAGTGCCGATAAAATTAGAAATGCTCCCATCAAGATATTAAAATATTTCAAACGGTTGCCATGGTTAAGCACCGCCGAAAATTTATCACCACATAGTCCCCAAAAGAACAAACATGCATAGCAAGTGAAAAAATAAATAATGATAAAGATAGGTAAAGACTGCGGATTTTCAATGCTTGTAAACATGGTAATACCAGACACACAAGCCAACCATGCTTTCGGATTGAGCCACTGTAACAAGAAACCATCTTTAAAATTGGGAATAATCATCTGTTCTACAGGAGCACTTGAAATGGAAATGTTGGTAGCCGAGAGAATAATTTTTATACCGATATAACAAACAAATAGCGTTCCACAAATCGCAAGAATTTTTAATACAACAGGAAACTGAGTTAATAAACTCTGAAGACCAAATGCCATAAAAATTAAAAGTAAGGTAAAACCAATCGTGGCACCTGAAATATAGGGAAGCGACCTTTTTAAACCATGATTTAAACTGGTCGATAAAATTACGGTATTAACAGGACCGGGGGTAATAGACATTGCAAATGAAAAAAGAAACATCGAGGCAAACATTGTTATTGTCCTTATTAAAATAGAATCCATAGACAGATCTGTCTATGGATTCTATTTTAAATAATTACGGTGTTGCAATAACAATCAAAAAAACTGCTTATTTCATTATTTGCAAGAAATAGTTCACCAATGCTTCAACCAGTTGCTTCACAATGGCTTGGCGTGTTTCTTCATCAATGCTTGGAACTTTTGCTTCCATCGCTTCTGAGGAGCCACTTTTTTGCTTTTTAAACTGGTCTTGTAACGCTTTAATTTGATCAGCGTTTAAGTCCTGCTCACATTGGCTCTCACCATCCCAATGTAAATAGTCTAACTTCTGATTTGGCTTAACCGACGTTGCCGTTAAAGGTAGACGATAGACATTACGCTTTTGCTGCTCAGTTAACTGTGGAAACAGATTAACGCCTAAACGTTCTTCAAGGTAACAAACACTCACCACTTTCACTTGCAGAGAGTTATTGTTGGGTGCGTAGTAAGCCCCAATAGCGCCAGTTTTTGGCATATACACCGCTTTATAAACTGCGGTTGGAACAATGACACCCTTACCAATGGTTTTAAGGCGTTTGCCCTCAAAAACAGGGCCAGTAACAACATATACATCTTGTTTTTGCTTGGTCGCAAGGGCGCGTGTGGCTTCTTCAAGTTTACGCCAAACTTCCTGATTATTTTTAGGCGCTTGCGGCACCATATTGCTTAACGAGAAGCTATCAGACTGTGAGCTCTTATTTGGCATATCGCCATTCGGTGCCATATGACCACGGTCATAACCTGAACCACGATAGTCACTTAACAGTGCCCGATGCTTTTGATCAACACGAGTTTCTTCATGAAAGTTATCTTCACGCTTAATTTTGACACTCAAACGTTCTGCATTTAAATGCTCAGCCGACCATAACGGCGTTTTAGAGATGCCTGAATACAAAACGTTAAAGCCGTTAAAGCACAGCGGATAACTGTCTTTTTTTAAACTTTCTTTATTTAAAGCAGGAGGAACTTCACGATAGAACTGATTTAAACAAGTCGAGTTAGTACTTAAAGGTGAAAACCACTGCGAAATCTTTTCACTACCAAAAGCAATTGCAAAACTTCCCGCAGCAATACAAGCAAGAATAATCTTGCCAAAATGCTCACTTAGAGAAAAAGAGTTTGTACCTTTACTACGTTTTTTACTTGCCATGTTTCTATCAATACCACTGTCCACACGCAGCTTAACAACCCTGCTTTTTTAAGTATATCTCTTATCTTTCAAATGGTTAAAACATGGTCATCTTTTTTGTAACTCCATTCCCCATTACGTAACAATCTGTTGGAATTATGAGAGGCTTTGGCTATTCAATTACGCCAATTGCGTATCTTTCGTTGAAAAGCACTGATTGCTTATGACATGGTTAGCTCCACAAATTTGGATAAAAATATAATCGGAGTCCACTTAATGATCCATTCAAAGATTATTGGTATTGGCGTAATCACGGGATTATGTAGTATGGCAGCTTTGGCTGAACCAGCAGTCCAACCAGGAGATACTTTAGAAAGTTTGTCTAAAGTGAAAGTTACGACAACGGTAAATGGCCAACCTGGTTCTATTAGCGATTTAGTCAATAGCGGACAAGTACAACAAGTTTCTGCTGCACCGACAAATGCAGCGCCTACCGGTGCTCCTATTCCGGCAGATGTTCCACCAGCACCTCCAGCAGGCGGTGAAATGGCACCTCCAGCACCAATTGATGCAGTGCCACCTGCACAAGATCAGGCGTCTCCAGCGCCACAAGATCCGAATGCTGCACCACCTGCGGCAGATTCAACTCAGTCGGCAGACCCAATGGCAAAAGATGGTGGTTTGCCAGCCGATGCACCTATGCAAGCTCAATAATCAGAGCCATAAAAAAACCAAGACATTTGTCTTGGTTTTTTTATTACATCAAATTTTTATATTTCGATTTGACTACCTAACTCAACCACACGGTTGGTTGGAATTTGGTAGAAGTCACTCACCGGACTGGTATTACGCTGCATAGAGATAAACAGTTTCTCTCTCCATGGAGACATACCATCACCCACCGAATGAACAATACGATCGCGGGAAATAAAGAAGCTGATATGCATTAAGTCATATTCAAGACCTAACTGCTCGTAAGCTTGCATGAGTGCTTTTGGTACATTCATTTCATCTTTAAAGCCGTAGAAAATCTTAATACGGAAGAAATGTTCAGCTAAAGTTTCTGTTGAAATACGGTCTTCTGGCTCGACAAAAGGTACATCCTCAATCACTACAGTAACCAAGATATTGCGCTGATGCAGCACTTTATTGTGCTTGATGTTATGCAGCATGGCATGTGGTACAACGTTCGGTGTACCTGTCATAAAGACGGCATCGCCCGGAACCCAGTGCACGCTATTACCAATACTTTTCACAAACAAATCTAACGATAACGTATCGTGTTCGAGCTTGGCAAAAGTGAGCTCACGACCACGTTTCCATGTCATTAAGATGGTCACTGCAATGGCACCAATCAGTAAAGGCACCCAACCGCCCGACAAGATTTTAAGTGACGTTGCTGCGACTAGAACCGACTCTAAAACAAAGAATGGAATAATCAGGAGTAGCACTTTTGGCATGCTCCACTTCCAAGCCGAATAGATGAACACAGCAACCAAAATCGTGTCACACAGCATCGTTAAGGTTACAGCAAGACCATAAGCACTTGCCAAGTTTGAGCTGGTTTTGAAAATCAAAATTAAGATAATAATTGCGATTAAAAGTAACCAGTTTAAGAAAGGAACATAAATCTGGCCTTCTTCAGACTCAGAGGTATGTTTAATACTTAAACGCGGTAAATAGCCCAATTGAATCGCTTGACGTGCAAGTGAAAACACCCCAGAAATTACGGCTTGAGAGGCAATTACGGTTGCCATGGTCGCCATAATAATCATTGGGTAAAGTGCCCACTGTGGCACCAATAAATAGAACGGGTTTTGAATCGCCGCTGGGTCTCTGAGCAACAATGCACCCTGCCCTGCGTAGTTTAAAACCAGACATGGCAACACCACAATGAACCATGCAAGACGAATCGGAATTGGTCCAAAATGTCCCATATCGGCATAAAGTGCTTCACCACCAGTGACTGTTAATACCACAGCACCCATCACGAAAAAGGTCATGACTGGATTGTGATAGATAAACTGAATCGCCCAATGCGGACTAAACATGCCTAACACCACAGGGGTTTGAATGACGCTGTGAAGACCTAATAATCCTAACGATAAAAACCACACCATCGTAATCGGGCCAAAAAACTTACCGACAAAGGCCGTACCGTGTTTTTGTACTAAAAACAGCGCGATGATAATGGTAATCGCAATTGGCATAATGAACGGGTCAAACACATCGGTTGCAATCGATAAGCCTTCGACTGCCGAGAGTACTGAAATGGCTGGGGTAATAATACCGTCACCAAAAAACAGCGATGCACCAATAAAGCCGATGGCAATCATGTAGATTTTTTTGTTATCGGCAATTTTGGCTTTACGTAAGTTCAATGCGAGTAAGGCCATGATTCCGCCTTCGCCATTGTTGTCTGCACGCATGACGATGGCGACATACTTGATGCTGATGATCAGCATTAAGCACCAAAAAATAATAGATAAAATTCCTAATACGTTTTCAGGCTGAATTCCCAACCCATGCGCGGCATGGAAGGACTCTTTTAAGGCGTAGAGTGGACTTGTTCCAATATCTCCAAAGACCACCCCAAGAGCTGCCAAAGCCGTGGCAGGCAAGGTTGCTTTTTTGGCCGTATTTTGCATTGTGTAATTAAACCAATATGATTTTTATCGCAATCTTATCACCTCTATTATTTTTTTTCTGTAAAGCTCATCTTAAATCTTGGCAGAACTTGTTTTTTTAGTTACTATCGCACGCCTTGGTGAGGTGTCCGAGTGGCTTAAGGAGCACGCCTGGAAAGTGTGTATACGTTTGCGCGTATCGAGGGTTCGAATCCCTCTCTCACCGCCAGAATTGAAATTTAAAGAGGCTTAAACCTAATAGGTTTAGGCTTTTTTATTAGCCAAAATATTAAAAAACTGTCAGAAAAAGCCGATAATTTTCTCACCTTATTTAAGCCCCAGATTAAATTAAATATTTCAACTCAATGAAAAATCTCACTTCTTTAGCTAAGAAAGCAATTCACTCCCATAACAATTTTAATTTACCCTTTTCAATTTATTCAGCTTATAAAGAACAAAAAATTAGAAATGTTCCGATTACGAAACCTTTACTCATCGCTATTTTAAGTGGTGTTAAAGAGTTAGGCAGAACTGAAAATATTGTATGTGGAACTGGCTCTTTTATATTTTTATCAAATAGCGCCAGCATTGATATGCGTAATATTCCAAATCAAGAAGAATATTTCGCGCTCCTCATCGAGTTCGACTTTGATGATTTTAAAGACCTTCCTCCCCCTTCAGGAACTCCTAAAAAGTTTGTACAAGGCCAACTCAACGCCTTACTCGAAAATGCACTTTCTCAATTTATAGATTTTTCTCTCATTGCCCCGCCTTCTGTTTTTAAATTTAGAAGAAGAGAACTTTTAGAGCTTATTTATCATTCTGGTTATACCGATATCTCTAGCCTGAATATGACTACAAGCTTGAGTGAAAAAGTTCAGGCATTAATTTCTGATCATTTATCTACAGAACTCACAGCTGAATTTATTGCTTCCCAACTTTTTATGAGTTCATCGACGTTAAGAAGAAAGCTGAAAAGTGAAGGAAATAGCATTCAAGATATTCGTAATGGAGTAAGGCTGGGGCATGGATTACACTTAATTCAAACCACTAACACTAGTATTGGAAATATTGCATTTGAATGTGGCTATCAGTCTCAATCTAGATTTACTGAACAATTTAAAAATTTGTTTGGAATCACCCCTCGTGAACTACGTAAGACCAAAATGCTCAGTTAAGGCGAATTTATGGAAAATCTGCGTATAAAAAAATTTAAGAAGAAAACTTAAGATCTTTTGCACACTAAAAAAGGGTCTTAAGAAAGCAGATGAAAAAAGTAGCGGTGATTTTATCGGGTTGTGGTTATTTAGATGGTTCTGAAATTAGAGAATCTGTTTTAACCCTCTTAGCTTTAGACACAGCAAATATTGAATATCAAATTTTTGCACCCGATGAGCCTTTGTTTCATGTCATCGACCATGTGAGTGGAGAAAAAAGCGAAGGTGAGAGCAGAAATATTTTACAAGAAGCAGGACGAATTGCCCGAGGTGAAATTTCCACACTCGATAAACTTGATGAAAATGAATTTGATGGGCTTATTATTCCCGGTGGATTTGGCATCGCAAAAAATTTATCAACTTTTGCCTTTAAAGGAGCAGAAGCAAGCGTACATTCTACAGTGGCTTCAATTCTAAAAGCGTTTCATCAAAGTAAGAAACCTATCGGGGCAATTTGCATATCCCCTGCACTATTAGCACTGACTTTTGGAAACTTACACCCAAATATCACTTTAGGGTCTGACACCAACATTGCTAAGGAAATTGAAAAAACTGGTGCGATTCATCATGTCTGCCAAACTTCAGAGATCGTAGTAGATAAACAAAACTTATTTGTTACTACGCCTGCCTATATGGATGATCAAGCTTGTTTAAAGAATATCTATACAGGGATTACAAGCTTGGTTGAGGCGATGACAACTTTAGCAAATTAAGGTTTTTTTATGAGGGATAGAGATTTCCACGTTATATTTTCAAAGGGGCTTTCACTACTTATAAAAAGCCCTAAATCGTTTTGATTTAGGGCTTTTTATAAGTATCAATTAAAACTTAACATATCAACAAATTTATAATTTAAAGAAGTTAAGTTACTATCTCTTATATAAAATAGATATTATCTATAACTTAACTTCATTTACACTGAAGCATACAAGTCAATCAAATATTTAATCGATAAACCGAGTGCGTAACCTAAAAGAGGCGGAACAGCATTACCCACTTGCGTATATTGGGGTACTTCAAATTTACGCATCTGCCCACCTGTTGTAACTTTAGAAAGGAATTTAAAGTTATCCGGAAAAGACTGAATACGCGCCATTTCACGAACAGTAAGTGTTCTTAAATCACTGTAATGGCAGGCATCATCTGGGATTGATAACGCAGCTGGTGCAGGTTGATGTGGTATTAAGGCTTTTTGTGTTTGTTTTTTGGTTTGATGAGCTTTTAAATATTGAACCAAATCATCACGACTATAAAAGTGAACTGGCTTACATTCATCATTCAAGAAAGCTAAAGTATGTAATTCATTAAAAGCTTTTTCAGAGATACTGTCTTCAGTACCTTTTAAAACTTGTTGTACTTCTTTCTTCGTTTCTTTTGATACTGCATTAAGGTTTTGATAGAGCTTAAAACGCTTTTGGACATGAATGCCATTAGCTCTTAATTCATAATTACTTATTTTCTCATGATCCTCTAACAGCGGATTAAAAAGCTCATCTAATCGAGTCACATATGGCGATTTATCAATTTTGTCAGTAATAGATAAATCCTGAATTGCATCTTGAACAGAGATTTCTTTACCCTTATAAGCAATTAACGGCTTCAAGAAGGATTGAGCAAAAAACTCCGTATCACTATCTACATCGTAAAAATCAAGATGTCCGTATTCAAGTTCCGGATTAGATTTCACTTTTTCAAAGAACTCGAAACAGCGATTAAATGCTAATTTTTCCACACTATTAAGCTTATCAATGATGTGCTTAAACACATCAACACGCATACCCAATAAGATAAATCTAGGTCGGTTTTGCGCTACACCGGCATACTTTGCATTTACGTGTAGACACAAAGGAATATAGTCCATGCCGGCAAAAGCTTTAGCGACTTCATACCAAGCATAGAATTGACCTTTTTCAGTGTTAAATGCTCTTAAAATCCCGGTTACATTTTCTAGAAGGACAAACTTAGGTTGAGTTAGTCCAACAAATTTCGCAAATTCCCACGGCAAGGTATTTCTTTCATTACCTAACTGACGTAAGCCAGCCATACTAAAGCTTTGACACGGCGGACCACCAGAAACCAAATCTAATCCATTCGGTAAACCTTGATCTTGAATTTGCTTTAATAATTCTGGAGACTGCCCCATCAATTTATTTAATTCCACAATGCTGCCGACTAATAACTTCTTATTCAGCACTGTTTCTGATGAAATATCCGAATATCCACCCTCTTCTATCGGCGGATAAGCCTTTGGATTTTCCCGAAGCCTTTTACTCATTTCTTCTTTTGAAAAGCTTGAATTGATCCATAGTGCATGTTCCGGTGCACTATTCCCCTCTAACTTTTCATCGAAAAAGTTATAGGAAAACGTCTCTGCCGCCATTGGAGACAGCTCATTTGCAATGACTAAATTATATCCTGATGCTTCAAGACCTAGAGACAAACCACCACAACCGGCGAACAATTCAATATAGTTCAAAAAATAAACTCTGTTAAATTTTTAAAATATTCCTATTCTAAAGTACACTTAACTAAAAATCCAGGGCTTAAATCCATTAAAAATGAATCAAAGAACTCCCATACTTTTAACATCTGAACAAAATCAAATTTCTCTTAAAAACCGCCATTATTTAGCTCAAAAAGGCATTGATTACGGCTTGCTGTCTATTACTCAAACCGGTCTAGATAAATCAATTATGGACGCCGTAGGTTCATTACGTGCCTATCTTAAAGAGCAGCAATATCATGACTACGATAGTCAATCACAAGGTACTCCGCATAAAGTCCTAAATCCTTGCTTTTTAGTTATCTCAGACAATGAAGCACAAAATCAGAAAGTTAGCTTATATCGACCGGAGACAAAAAAAGGTGATCCTCGTATTTGGATCTATGGTTTAAAAACCTGTGCTCAACCCGGAGATGAAATTGCGTTGATTGTCGATAAAGGTGAACTATACGTTTTCAACATTTCAAAACTAGACCTATCCGTAAATCAAGTTCTAACTCAAATTGTGAATGACTATGAAGCCGTGGCAAATGAGTTACTTGGGCTACTGCAAGCATTAAGCGAGAAAGGTCCATTGCAAGCAATCATGAAAGGTGATACAGCGATTGGCATGACTATAGAGCATGCTTTAGGTATTCCGGCTAATTCATCCCCTTTCCCTGATTACAAAGGCATTGAGCTTAAATCATCGCGTTTAAATAAAGCATCCAATCGTACTAATCTATTTGCGCAAGTTCCAGATTGGTCTATAAGTACACTTAAAAGCAGTCAACAAATTGTCGATAAATATGGTTATGAGCGTGACGGCGACTTAAAGCTTTACTGTACCTTAGCAGCCAACAAATATAACTCTCAAGGATTGGGCTTTGAAGTGGATTTCAATAATGATGTATTGAATGAAATTCATATTCAAGATGGCTCTGTCGTTAGTTGGCTGGGGCAAAATCTTAGAAATAAATTGCTCGAAAAACACCGTGAAACCTTCTGGATTAAAGCGGATACTCACACGAGTAATGACGATGAATACTTCACGCTTAGATCAATTACACACACCAAGAATCCATTAGCGAGCCAGTTTTTGCTTTTAATGGAGCAAGGGATTATTACGATGGATCATTTGATTAAGCGGAAGAATATTACAGGTAGAGCAAATGAAAAAGGTCCTTTATTTAAAATTAGACCTCAACATCTTGAATTGTTATTCCCTGAACCCAAAGATTACTTTTTAATCTCATAATTTTTATATCTATCAATAGGAAATTTTATGCAAGCTTATGATAAAGCTTTTATGAAAACTGTAACTGCATCTGACATAGATGCTTCAGTTTCAAATCAACATGAATTACATGGAGTAAGTAAACTTCAGGATATTTTTGGAACAATAGCTTCTAACGATGACACTAAATATAGATATGCAGCTACCATTAAAGTCGGGCATTCTGGAACACCTGAACCGATTAATATTACTTGGTATAATGCACGAGCCAATCACCCTTCTCGACAAGAATATCGCCTTTACTATGTTGCTAGTGGCGCACACTTAATACGCCAATTAGGTACTGGAGATGACATTTTTATTGGTCAAACTAAAAATGGAAATATAGAAATAGTCATTTTCCCTAGCCAAAATACTGGCTATTCTAGTTGGACACCTGTTACATCCCCTTGACGGTATAAATGTCGGTATATTTACAGTGCTGATTTTTTATGTTTAAATAATTCAGTTATTTAGATATTAAATCTGACGGACTCTCTCACCGCCAGAATTGAAAAAAGACCTAAGTCATTTTGATTTAGGTCTTTTTTATTCAGCTTAAAAAAATCAATCTAATCAACTATAAGTAACTTCGCACCATTCAGGCTAAAAGACTGATGTGGTTCTGAATTATCCCCTACCTGATAACTCATACCTGAAGTTAAAGTAAATGTTCGCCCGTCTTTCAATCTACTTTCTAACTCACCTTCTAGGCAAAATAAAATATGTCCTTTTTCACACCAATGGTCAGCTAAATAGTTTGCTGAGTACTCGACAAGTCTTACTCTTATTTTATTTCCTTCTTCACCAAAAAATTGAGTTTTCCAGTAAGCTTTTCCAGTTTCACCGCTATATACAGTGACTTCAATTTCTTCCCAGTTTGTAATTTGAAATGGAAAAGGCGCGATATTCATAATTTTTCCAAAGACGTATTATTGTATTTTCAACTTATAGACAAATTTGATTTTTGCAAACGATTTAAAAATATTTCCTCTTAAGGTCCACTGCCTAACTCAGTAACGAGCCAATTAGATTTAGGATCTATTTGCACAAGATTTATAAACAAAATATAGGTACCCGCGGGGTTACCAGCAATATCTGCATGTACTGTTTTTATACTTATTTGGACTGAAATAATTTTATAAAATTGTTGATAGTAATCAGGTCTATTTTTTGCTGAATCGTAACGAACTTTTAGCACTTCTAGAACTTTTGAGTCTTTATAGTACTGAGCTGTTTCAGTACTTCGAATGTTTAATTCCTCACCTGACCAAACATACTTAAAAGCTGTGGCTGAATCTCCATTAGAAAGTGAATTTAAAAAGGAAATAGCTGTTCGACTTGCCATTTCTTTTTCAGAATTAGCCTTTTTCTCATATGAGTTAAAGGCTGCAAACAAGCATAATCCAGCAAGAAGTAGTCCTATAGTTATATAGATTCTAGACTTTAGCATTTAGCTTCCTTTGGAGAATACGTTTCCACTTCACATGCTACCCGTTTCCATACCGCCCCATCCTTTAAATCCGCTTTTTGAAATGCATATAGGCCCATAAAACGGTACATAGCTCGACTACTCAAATTATCTTTCACTCGTGCAAAGACGATTCTTTTCTGTGGACCATTTTCCCACTCTTCTAATTTTTTCAGTGTAATAGATTCATTCGTCGACTTTTCAGTAATCGTTAAGCCATCAGACGATATGGTATTAATCCAATCATTATTTTCATAAAGTCTAGGAAACCAGATTAAGGTATCTTTTTCGTATGGATGAAGTGCTCCACCTCTCTGATAATTTTTATAGTTATAGCCAAAGCAATTACAAATATCTTTTGTAGTTTTTAACACTACATTGTCAGCTAGGCTAATGCTTCCTAAATCAATATAAGTTTGAGGATTATATTCTGTTTCTATATTCCATTCTTTGAACTTAGATTCTTCTACCAGCTTATTCTTTGCAGTTTTTACTTCTTCTATAATTTTATCAATTTGTTGATGAATACTCTCTAGGTTTTTGGGTTCACCCTCCTGATTTTTATAAACATTTACCCGAAAAATTTTATGACCAGTAATATTAATAATATCTTCCTCTCTCATAGCATCACTTTGTGTTTGAGAAATACTATAAATTGGCTCATCTGCTAGGTTAAATGAATACTCCATTTTATTATTTTTTAAAAAGTGATGCCCCTCATCAACCTCGACATGAATACCAAGTTGAGGAAAATATAAATCAGTTAAAGCAATTTTCTTATTTGATAATCTAACAAACTGTTGAGTGACAAATTTCAAAGTAAAGTCGTTGAGTAAATGAATAATTCGACTAACTACATATGCTTCATAACGTTTATTTTTAGTGCGTCCTAATTGCCGAATGACATAATCTGTTAAATCTGAACTGAGCATGACTGAATTTTTAATAATCTATAAGTGATGTTGTAATTTTACTCCTCTAAAGTTTCCTTGTCGCTTAGTTAGAAAAACAATCATTATTTAAATCAGAAAGATAACAAAACTATTTTCCACTTATAAAGACCCAAACCCTCCCGTTTAGGCCTTTCCCATCTTTAAACTTACTCAGACAACGCTAACAACTTCTGAACATACTGAATCGCATTATTGTCTATGTCTTGGTGCGTCGGAACAACATCGTCTTCTGACGGATTTGTGTCTAAACCATAAAATGCATGAAGCGGTTGATAGACTGCCCCAACATATAAAGCTGTTAGCTCAAATGGTGTAAAAATCTTCTCTAAAGAAATTTGATACTCTCCGCTTTCTGAATAAACTTGTTCTTGCCCACCAGCAGATAAAGCCAACATAAACTTTTTATTTTTGAGATTGTCGCCTTCTGAACCGTAAGCCCAACCATATGCCAAAACTTCATCTAACCATTGTTTCAAAAGCGGCGGACAGTTAAACCAATACACTGGAAATTGAAAGACTAAATTTTCATGTTCTTCGACAAGTGCTTGCTCTTTGGCAACATCAATCACCCCGTCTGGATAAGCTTGATAAATTTGGTGAACCGTAAATTGATCGGGATGCTTTTCTAGTTCCTCTACCCATCTTTTATTTACAACAGACTGGTCTATGTGAGGATGGGTAACAATGACTAATGTCTTTTTCATTATGAAAACACTCTTATCGAAAAGTTGATAAATCGATTATAGAAGTGTGCTTTCCTAAATATAAGTACGGTAATTTATGTTATATACTATACTAAAAGATAGTATAGATTTTAAAAATGACTGATTGCATTCCATCACATACGTCATTAGAAGAGACAGGTTTCGGCTACACCCTTTCTTTGATTAATGGCAAATATAAAATGATTATTATGTATTGGCTGTATGAAAAAAATGTTATGCGTTTTAATGAGATGCAACGCTGCATTGGCAATATTTCGTTTAGAACGCTCAGCAATACACTTAAAGAATTGGAAAGAGATGGACTGGTTACTCGCAAGGAATATCCTCAAATTCCGCCAAAGGTTGAATATCGCCTTTCAGAAAGAGGACAGTCTTTGATTCCTTTATTAGATATGATGTGCGATTGGGGCGAGCGCAATAAGCCGTCTTAGTTTTATAGACTTGAAGTGATACTAAATATGAGAAATGAATTAAGAGAAATTTTTATTAAGGGATGCGACGATAAAATTGAAAAGAAAGGAGACAATGTCGGTCTGTCTTTTTATGCTTTTTTTAAAAATAAGAATGATAACCCTGAGCTACTTATGGAAGCAGCCCATTGGTGGATTATGTTGCATAAGCTGGACCACTTCGAGAAGGCAGTTAAGATTAAAAAGTTGGTTTTGAGTGAAAGTTAGAAATAGTATCATTTAAAAAAACTTAGATTTAATCTGACAGATACTCTGAGAAATGGGTAACTGTCAGATCTGGTTTAAGCCTTCTATTTGGTTAAGAGTTATTAAGAAGCTAATTGGGTGATAATTATTTGAGCGTTCTCATGGCCCTGTTCAGCTGCTTTCTCAATCCATTGTTTAGCTATTTCATAATTCTTAGAAACACCTAAACCTTTAGCGTATAAAATACCTAGGTTAAACTGAGCATTCGCATTACCTTGGGTTGCCGCTTTTTGATACCACTCTACTGCTATCTTATAATCTTGAGCAGTACCATCTCCATACTCATACATAACGCCCAGACTATATTCACCATCGGCGTTTCCTTGTTCCGCTGCCTTTTCAAACCATTGCTTTGCTATTTTATAATCCTGTGCAACTCCTACCCCATTTGCGTATAAATTACCTAAATTGTATTGAGCACTAGATCGTCCTTTTTCAGCTGCTTTTTGATACCACTCAGCTGCTAATTTATAATTCTGAGGTATACCATTCCCATTTTCATAGATGACTCCAAGATTATATTCAGCATCTCTATTACCTTGTTTGGCAGCTTTTTCGAACCACTGTCTTGCTAAGATATAATCTTGAGGAACACCCAAACCTTGAATATAAAAAAGGCCCAATTTTACTTGAGCATCTGTATCTTCTTGATGCGCCATATTTTTAATTTCTTCAATTAGAGCATTATTCATATTAAGAGTCCTAATTTCCTGTGCATAAATAGAGTGTGAAATTACGTATATGGAAAATATTAAGAAAAATTTTTTAATATTAGACATAAATTTAATAAAGAAACATGAAATTAATATTTAAATATAATATCCAAATTATTATAGCTAAAGATAAAAAAATATTACTAATATTCTCAGCATTTCAATATTAACAAGCAAAAAGCCCAACTTCCGTCAGGCCTTTCCTCCTATTCTCATCAAACCCGACTTAAAAAGTATTCAAGTAATAAATCCCTTTCATCGGTGTTATTGGTCCCCAAAAGCTGAACCATCGCGCCATCAATCACAAATAAAAACATGTGCGCATCTGCAACTGTAGAGGTAGACTTTACAGTTAAAAGCAGTTTATGAATTTCTTTAATGAACCATTTTCGGTAGTCAATCACGAGTTTATATGCTGCTGGATAGATCTTTTCAATTTCAAAAATGGCTTTAAATGGCAAACGATAAAAGCCTTCTAAATTTGCATGTAAGAGGTAAATTTTCTTGAGTTTATCGAATGCCATGAGTTCACGATACGAATGAATAATTGAAAACACCTCATGTTTTAAGGCATCTATTTGAAAAGTTAAGCTCATCTGAATGAGCCTTTCTTTTGAGTGAAAATAGTTATAAAAAGTGGCTTTAGGGATTTTGGCTTCCTCAATAATTCGATCTATCCCGATGTAAAACCCATTTTGATTAAATAAATCTTTTGCTGCGTGGAGCACGCTTAATGCTCTAAATGATGCTTCTAAATTTGGCATTTTTATACCGTTTAAAATAATTTTTTGTTGTATGTAAAAGAGATAGAAATGCCGTCACTCTTAAATTGAGCGCTAAAAACAGGCATGCGAAAACGACACAAAAATGGTGTGCTTGCCTATCTCGGGTTTTATTGTTGCTATGATTTTTTAGTCGTAATGACCTATGGCTTAAAACCTAGAGTCGGTTAAACCTTTTTAAAGACCAGTTGGGTAGAGAGGTAAAGATTTTGGCAAAGATTGCCAATGAGAGAGATGAAATAGTACGCATAACGGCGGACTCCTTTTGATTTAGAAGAGTCTTACCAATTACTGTCAAATAATGGTGGCAAGACTAGAAGGGTTGACAGACTGGTACAAAAGGAAACCAGCGCACGCAAGCGTGCCCCTCCTAGCCTCACCATAAAGGCGTGACTTAAGAGAACGCACAAAACGAAATAATACGTTGTTGTGCGCCTTTTGTTCCAGCTCTGTCAAAAGCTAACTGGCAATGTAGGCCAGCACGCAAAGGATAATCCGCACGTTTTTGAGTGTCAATGTAAGGTTGAATAGAAATTGGTTAAATAATTATTGTTGTTTATTCAATTAGATATTTAAGCTAAACAGTCATTCAACTTAAATTTAAAGATACCATGGTAATAATAAAAATGGTGGCAGAACGAAAAGAGGTTAGCAGACTGGACACACAGAACCAGCACACCCGAAGGTGTCCTCTTATCGCTCTACCATAAAATGGTGGCAAAACGAAAAGGGATTAGCAGACTGGTACAAAAGCAACCAGCACACCTGAAGGTGTTCCCTTATCGTTCTACCGTAGAATGGTGGCAGATTGATAAGGGGTTAGCAGACTGGGCACAGTACCAGCACACCCGAAAGTGTCCCCTTATCGCTCTACCCTAAAGTAGTTTACAGGCAAAGAATAATTCTCAAGATTTTAAGTGTCAATGTTCATATATTATTAATTTATAAAATATTTTTATTCTCATTGGCTCATTTTTTCATTGTTAATTTATCATTCATTTTCAAACCTGTTTAAATGAATCGATTGATCACGCCATAAATAAAAGCTACAGTAAATAAAGTTTGAATTTTATAACTTTAAATAAATTGATAACGCATGCAGGCAAAGACATGGAAACCATACATGATTTTTATCGCCGCTTTTCTTTAACCAGAGATAGCGATTACTCGGTTCCATCGACTTCGTTTGGACATTTTAATGTGTTCCAACGCGATGCCTGCTCGTTTCTCACGCCTTATAGCCGCCGCGATTATTATAAAATTTCACTGGTTTTAGGCACAGGTGACCTTCACTACGCCAACCGCTGGATTCGGGTAGACCGCCCTGCTTTACTGTTTTCAAACCCGATGGTGCCCTACGCTTGGGAAATTAATTCGCCCGAACAAGCAGGCTGGTTTTGCCTATTTACCGAAGAATTTGTAAACCAAGAATCAAGACAAAGCTTTTTAAAAGACTCCCCACTGTTTAAAGTCGACGGCGACCCGCTATATTTTTTAAATGATCAACAAGTTGATGAAATTTCATTTGTTTTCAAAAAGATGATGACTGAAATAAATTCAGACTACATTCATAAATACAACGTTTTAAGAAACTATTTGCACCTGATTGTACATGAAGCCATGAAAATGCAACCCACCCAACAGTTTGAAAAACATAGCAATGCTGCGGTTCGGATTTGTCATTTATTCTTTGAGTTATTAGAGCGCCAGTTCCCAATCGACTCACCCCATTTTCAACTTAAACTCAAAACGGCAAATGACTATGCCTATGGTCTATCGGTGCATGTAAACCATTTAAACCGCGCTGTAAAAGAAGCCACAGGCAAAACCACGTCTGAACATATTAGCTCGCGCATTACGCAAGAAGCCAAAGCGCTATTGCAACACACCAGTTGGAATATTTCCGAAATTGCTTATAGCTTAGGCTTTGAATATTCAGCGTATTTCACCAACTTCTTTAAGAAAAATACGGGTTTTTCGCCTAAAAAGTTCCGTGAAGACTGTGTGGCCTAAAAACAGATTGTTTGAATTTTATAATTATTGGTTTGAATGTTATACGTCAGTTTAAGCCAAAGCATTTTATAGTTTTCCTACTCAAGTGATTTTGCAAAAAAGAGTGTGAAAAATGAAATATAGAACTTTAGGACAAACAGGCGAAAAAGTATCAGCACTTGGTTTAGGTTGCATGGGAATGAGCTTTGCCTATGGTGCCTCAGACGACACACAAAGCATTGCAACCCTAGAAAAAGCCTTAGACCTCGGCATTAACTTTTGGGACACCGCCGACATGTATGGCAACGGCGCAAACGAAGTTTTGCTGTCAAAAGTTTTAGAAAAACACCGCGACAAAGTATTCTTGGCGACCAAATTTGGCTTTCGCTATAAAGAAGATAACCTCAACCCACAAAACTCTTTAGAGTCTTATATCGACGGCTCTCCAGAGTGGATTAAAGTTGCGGTCGAAAACAGTTTAAAACGTTTAAATACAGACGTGATCGATTTGTATTATGCGCACCGCATTGACCCGAATATTCCAGTTGAAGACACCATTGGCGCAATGGCTGACTTGGTCCAACAAGGTAAAGTTCGCTACTTAGGACTCAGTGAAGCTTCGGCTGAAACCATTCGTAAAGCACATGCGATTCACCCGATTGCAGCGGTTCAACATGAATATTCGCTACTCACCCGTGAATTTGAGCAAACCCATTTGCAAACCATTCGTGAGTTAGGCATTAGTCTTGTACCGTATTCACCGCTATCGCGTGGTTTAATTACCAATACGCTCGATGTGGGCAACCTAGAAGAAAACGATTTCCGTCGCCAATTACCGCGTTATCAGGGCGATAACTGGAAAAATAACCAAAGTTTAGCGCAAGCATTTAGCGAATTTGCCCAAAGCAAAAACGCGACAGCGGCTCAACTGGCTTTGGCTTGGATTTTGGCGCAAGGTGAAGACATTATTCCAATTCCGGGTACGCGTAAAATCGAGCGACTTGTAGAAAATGCTGGCGCTGTAGACCTTGATTTAACAGCGGCGGATTTAGCAGAAATCGACGCAATTATTGCGAGATACCCAAACATGGGCGCACGCTATAACGCTGAGCAACTTGCTGCGGTAAACCATTAAAATATGAGCTATAAAAAAGTCCGACTTAATGTCGGACTTTTTATTTAGTCTTTGCTATAACTGCCCTGCTGGCGTCCATCGTTCCAAGTTACGTCTAATGATTTTTCAGAAATCGTCAGGCTTTCTGGAAATATACTTAAATTCTTTTTGAATTTAGAGTCTGGTTTTAAACCAATACAGTTGCCATTTTTCCACCATGTGCCTTCGGCATATTGGTCTAAAGCGCCATAAGCTAACATCCATTTAAACTTGCCGTCTGGCTGAAGTAAAAGTTCCGAACCAACTTCCATCACACCATTTAAATAATAGTGTCCACTCCAAGCCTGATCGGCTTGCTGAAATTTCACCTCTTTACATACGCTCGTTGGCTCTGCATAAATTTGAGAAGAAATCGCAATCGTAGAAAGTAGTAGCAACCGTGCAAATATATTCATTATTTAATTCCCTATATTTTTAGACTTATTTTCCAGACTCAACTTTTAAATAAGTTCCGTCTGCATACACGTTGTGTCCAAAGCCACAACCCGAGTTACCCTCGTTTTGTTTGACCTGAATGAAGTTTCCTAATTTCGCATTGGTTTTAAAATCGAGCTGAATGCGGCAGTCTTGATCTTTATAGACGATTTGCTTTTTATTGCTCGGCATTGTGGTGCCAAACTCACCCATGTTCGGGCCGTAAATTAAGCTTCTAAGGCCCATATATAAACCAGCATAGCTGATTGCATATTGCCCCTTCTCACGGCTTACCGTGATGTGGTCCCACTCACCAAAACCTGAGTAACGGACATATTCACCAGACAAGTCATTTGATGCTTTAGGTGCAGGTAATTGCTTAAGGTTAAATTGGCTCGATTTTGATTTTTCATCGAGCATAAACCACGATCTTGCCCAAAGTGGCTGACCCAGTTTGGCATAGGCTAAACCCACGTTATTGTTAGCAACTTCTATATCTCGGTCAGTAAATTTAACGGTGGTTTCATCTGCATTGGCTTTACAAAATGCAGTCCAAGATGCTTGGTTTTGAAAATTTTCTAGGGCTTTTTTATATTGTTTTTGGTCGTAATTTTTCTTACCTAAGCTCGCGTATTGCTTCACTTTATTACAGCTTTGTTGTAGCTCTTGTGCAAAAGAAAATTCTGCATGAGTAACCGATAAAGCCGAAAGTGTGAGAACCGCGCAACCTGAAATAACAGATTTAATCATTTTTAAAATTCTTTAATAATTAACTAATTATATAATATGAGCTAGTTCGACAAATCACAATTCTCTGCAACAAAAGTCCATTAGAATGGCTTATTAAAATGTATGTCCATGATCCATTTATCAACACATATAAAAAGGCCTGAACATTTAAGCTCAAGCCTTTTTGATTTTTAAACTCTAACCACAAACAAACTGGGTTTACAGATACTCAGCTAAGAAGACTCTGTTAGACTCAAACTAGAATGATGATTTTGACAAATTGCGCTTTGCAAAATTTTCATACTATTTTTAATCGCATCTTCCACCTGTATTTGACTCTCTCCCATGAAATGAATTTTTGCAGGAATATTTTCATAACTAAAATTGTTATGGTCGCCGCTTTCTTGGATTAACTGATAAGTAATCGTTTCATTCTCTAATTCTTTAATGCCATTAAATAAAAAACCAGAACTATAGGGATTCGGCATCATCAGAAAACCAGTGATTTTTGTATTTACTGGCTCTTGTGGAATATTCATTGCCGCCTTAATCCACATTTCATATAAATCGACTGACTCATTGCGTAATGTAATGAACGGAATTTCCCCGCCACCGACTCGCCCGCCAACCTCTAAAAAGACCAGCTCACCTTTAGACTCAATAAATTCGAGATGAATCGCCTGATCTTTTAATTTTAAGAATTTACATACGTCTAAAGTAAATCTTTCTACTTTTTGAATAAACTCAGAATTATCAATCGTGACTGAGCCTAATGGCGCACCGTTTCTGAAGTCTAAACAGGTATTAATATATTTTGAGACTTTAAAGTAAGGCATTTTATTGTCAGAAATAATCGCATCGACGTGATAGATATCTCCCTCAATAAATTCCTCTACTTCGTAGCCCGCATAGGAAGACAGTCGTGGTATATCAGCCAATTCACTGATTTTTATTACGCCTTCAGAAGCTGCACCTACTTGAGGTTTTAAAATAATCGCTGAGCCACTTTCTTGCAGAAACTTTTCAATGTCTTGGTGTGAAGACACTTCTGCATATTTTGGATAACGGACAGTAGAATGAGCTAAAGCATCCTTCATTTTTTTCTTGTTACGGCACAACAAATTGTCTTCAACTGTTGCACCCACAATATTCAATTCAGTTCGAATGCGAGCGGCAGCATCGAGGTCATATTCCGAGATAGCAATCACGTAATCTATTGGCTTTTTTTCATAGATTTTTACGGCTTCTTTTAATACATCCTCTTCATTTAATTGTTCTAAACCCGCTATGTAGTAACAGTTTGAAGAGGTGATATAGCGCATCGTTTCTGTTAATGAAATATAAGAGACATGGACGGCATTGTGATCTATATATTTATTAAAGTCAGACAATTCATCGTCATATCTATTGATGATTAATACATGTTTCATATGACTTTCACCTGCTCATGTATATGTGTGACTAAACTACGGATCTTATCTTCACTTTCAGAACAAAGGATGATGTAGCCTAATCGCGAGGTCCAATCATGGTTACAAGCGAGTTCATCGTCTGCTTCATAGTAAAAGTGATGGTGTACACATTCAGGCGCTTCTAACAGTTGCTCTAGCCCACTAAAACCTTTAAAAAGGCGGTGATTGCCTTGTGGAATAAACGCAATTGCAGAGACCATATTTTTCTCTATTGAAGGTGAATATGGCAGGTCGAGGTATTCGCTCAGTACAGCTTGTGCGAGGTCAAAATTAGTCGCCAGTTTAATTAACTCAACAATATTGTCACCCGGTAAACGTGCAGCTAACTCAATTGCAATCGCTTTTCCTTGAGGCGTTACTCTCAGTTCTAGGTGAAAAGGTCCGATGTTTAATTCTAAGGTTTGAATGACTTTTGCGGCATAATCAAAAACGTGTTCAGAAAATTGACCGTCATATTGATTACCCACAATATGCCCAATTTCGACAAAGTAAGGTTCTGGGCCTAATAGTTTTTCTGTCAGTGAAGCGAAGGTTATCTTTCCATCTGTATGAACAATTCCTTCAACACTGTATTCCTTCCCAACGATATATTCTTCAACAATTAAATCACCACTTGCATAGAAGCCAATATCATTCGGTTTAGATTTCCAGATCGCTTCAACTGTTTGTAAAAGCTCCTCAAAATCTGCAACTTTTTTAACAGACATACTGCCCGCCATATCAACCGGCTTCACTACAGCTGGAAACTTAAACCCTTGAGGTAAGCAGATCTCTTTACCCTGTGAAATCAAGGCATATTTAATATCGCTTAAACCTGACTTGGTTAGCTTGTCACGAAATTTGAATTTATTTCGAACCGTTTGAGCTGTCGTATATTCAAGAGAATTTTTGGCAAATGAATTACCTAGCTGTGCTGCCATAGGTACGGCATATTCAACCCCCGGTAATATCGCTCTTACGGTCTTTAACTCATTAATTTTAGAGAGTTGGCTATGAAAATCACTGGTATCTATTTTTATTATCTCTTTTGCTTTTTGTCGCATTGTTCCATCAATGCTGCACTCTCCTTCGTCAGTAGAAAAAACATATAAATCTATACCTAATTCTTGAGCGGCATTTAAATAAGTGATGCCTGAAGAAATAGGTTCTATAACTACTACAGTCATTGTTACAGTCTCCGTTAGAGACCAAAACTTTCCAACTCACACAGAGGCTGATTTAAAATTTTATTAATTATTGGGGTAGAACCGACACCCACAGTTAACTCGTGAGAGTCCAAATAATTTGAAAAATCAAATCCATTATTCGTCCACGTACAAAACGGGATATTTATAATATTGACCTCAGCTTCAACTTGCTCTCGAAAAACATTGACGCAATGTTGATGGTAATGACTTAAAACTGACCGATTAATCGCATAAATATTCACTTTAGAAATAGGATTTTTTCGGATGAGATCCAATCCCCGAGTAAGTGCAGCACCCATGCCACTTCCACCGCTTACAATATTAAGCGTAGATATGGCCTTCTCGTATTCAGGTTCTATATGATTATTCAGGTTGTATTCTAATTGGTCACCAATCGCTAGCATTTGAAATAAGTTAGAAAATATTCCATTTGGTCTTAATTTTATGTGCAAAACAAAAAAATCATAATTTTTCACACCCAGTGAAACCACAGAGTAACTTCGAATTAAAGATTCTGATGGGTGTTTGATATTTACAATTGCTTTAGAACTAAAGAAGGTCCTTTTAATTTTAAATGTGAGCTCAACAATATTTTCAGAAAGAAAATTTCGAGTTATTAATTGAGCCACACTAAAATTATTAACCAATGGTGCGATTTCAACATCGCTCTGAGCATAGCTAATACAAGGCAAGAACTCTTTATCTATGGCAACGTGGTTTCCCGATTCATATACGACTCCACCTTTTAGTTTACATCGACAAACTCGGCACACACCTTTTAAACAGCCTTTCATCACTGTGCTATCAGGCACTGCATTGATAAGAGGCTGCTCAGAATCAGCAATGAAAATATGCTCTTTAATGCGAACATTCACCATTGGCATATTCTAATTCCATTGCTATGAAAGGGTTTCAGCACGCACAGCCTGAAAATACTCTCCTACCATCGGAACAAAGCTATTGATATGCTTGATTGCAAGATCAAAGTCTTCTTGTGTTTTAATTACAGAAGAAAGCATATCTGTCATCATGCCGCTATGGTCTTCAGCTTCATCAAATGCAACATGCGAAGCTGCGCCCGATACAGCCTGATTCCCCATATGAACACCCGCTTTTTGCGTAATAAAATTATTAAATTTGTCGCCATAATATTCGAGGAACCAGTCCCAAACGACTGCTGGCAATGCACCAAATTTCTCTACACAAAAGTTTAAATACCCCATCAGTTTCCATGTTTCAGGAAATGCATTTTTTGAAATAATCTGATCTGAAGAATATCCATATTTAGTCAAGTCTTGACCAAACATTTCATCGTGTCCAAATTCATCATATAAATAATATGAAAGCTGTTTTGCAGCAGAGATATTATTGATTGCTGCAACGCGTACAGCATTTGCATCTAACTCATTATTCATATGAATGCGAATAACGCACTCTAAAATATGTCGTTTATAATATTTTTCATCGAACCAGTCTTCATTATGAAATTTATGCATAATTTCATCTTTTTTAAACTCGCTATGCATAGCATGATCAACCGCACTTTCTAATTTTTTCAGACTTTCCTGTGAAAAAAACACGTTTTATCTCCGTTATATTTAAATTATTATCCAAGTATTAAATACTTATTTAGCTAGAATTAAGATTGTTATTAATTAAACTTAAAACAAGCAAATATTATGTTTAAATATATTTTATAAAATGTCAACAAAATATTATTTATTAGAATTTCTAACTAAAATAAGTATTATTAATCAAAAATAAAAGTAATAAATTTAATTAACAATTAAGCAACAATATTATTTAAACAAAAAAATTAATTCCAATTATTATTCACCACCAACAAAATTTAAATAACTTACACTTCATGGAAAAGAAGGAATTTAACAGGGCTATATTATTACAAAAAATAATGTAGAATCCTTGTGGCTAAATATATGGAAGTATTATAAAAGTGAATAATTTAATTATCGGAACCCTATTTGCGCTCTGTGCAGCTGCACTCAATGCCTCTATTGGTGTAATTAGTAAATTACTCATGCATAGTGGTTTAAACCCACAAGATATTGCCTTTTTAAAAACCATTATTGCCTTTTTCTTTTTAAGTGTTTTTTTATTTAAAGTCCCTGTTAGCCAGAAGATTGCATACATAAGTAGCACTCCGAGCAAGCTCAGTGTTTTTGCTCAAATTGCGATATGTGCCTTTTTAGGCATTTTCTCTCTATTCTTTTTCGAGACCATTGCCTACAACCACGGTGCTGCGGCCAATGTGGTCGTGGTACTCATGGCTTCAGCAGCTATTTCAGCTTTATTTTTTGGCAGGTTAGTTTTAAAAGAAAGTATTTATATTCATTCAATTATTGGAACATTATTAGCTGTAACGGGTATTAGTGTAATTTCTTGGAAAGGTGAAAATAGTTTATTAATGCTTATCAATGCTTCTATTGCAGGTATTGGATATGGTTTATTTTCAGTATTAATTAAAAAATTCAAATTAAATGGTGGTTTATTTCTAACCAAGTACTTATTACTTTTTGGTAGTGTTTATCTTGCTGTTCCCTTTTTAATCAACTTTCATAGCATAAACTTTAACACTGACATTATTTTAGGTTTGGTTGGCTTAGCAGTCTTGCCTACCATTCTTGGCTTTTTCTGTACCACCAAAGCTTTGTCTTACATGAGTGCGGCAAAAGTACAAGTGACTGAGCTTTCTGAGCCAATTTTTGCGGCACTCATGGCTTGGGTCTTCATTCATGAGCAACCAACTTTATCTTTTTTATATGGCGCAATTTTCATTATTTCAGGCATCTTTTTAATGAATAGAGCGCCTAAATCATAATTTGGCTAATTTCATTTATATTGCTCTGCGTGGTGGCAAGCCACTTGCACCACACTGGCAAAATTAATCGCCATTTGTGAAGGGGCATGTTTTTTATATGCAAGCGCTAAGCCCACCGTAGGTACTGGCGCTTGCAGCGACCGATAAGCCACACCCTGTATTTGCAATTGTTTGGTCGACTCTGGAACCAAAGATACCCCCAAGTTTGCAGACACTAACGATAAAATTGACACAATTTGCGGAGCATTTTGTCCAATTTTAGGTTCAAAACCACAGTTTTGGCAGGCTTGTCTGATCGCATCAAAAAGTCCTGCACTAATTGAAGGTGGAGAGACAATAAAATCAAGCTCTCGAAGGGAAGCTAAATCAATTTCTTTTGATGACTCGTCTAGTTTAAAAGACTCTGAAGGCAAGGCTGCAATTAAAGGTTCAGCCAATAATTCTTGAACGATTAAGCTCTCTGGAATGTGACTTGGAGGCCGAATAATCGCGACATCTAAACGATCTTCAAGCAGTAAGTCTATGAGCAGCAACGTGTTAGCCTCTTCAAGCTTTAAATTCACTTTAGGATATTGCTGCTGAAAATAGCGAACGCATTTAGGAATTAGAGGATTCAACATTGAAGTGCCTGTAAAACCTAATCGCAATTGCCCAACTTCACCATTTGCCACTTGTTTGACCAAGTTCGCTGCATCTTCTACACGCTGCTGCACAGGCTGAATGGCATTTAAAAAGGCAAGCCCAGCTTCGGTCAGTTCCACCCCATGCGGAGAACGAATAAATAAATCTGCACCTAACTCTTCTTCTAAGTCTCTTATTTGCATGCTTAAAGGAGGCTGGCTCATGTTTAAGCGATGCGCTGCTCTGGTAAAGTTTTTTTCTTCTGCTACCGCTAAAAAGTAGCGTATATGTCTGAGTTCCATCGCTATATATAAAACATATCATGACCTATTGTTAAATATATTAGAAAAATACCATCTAAATTGCTAATTTTAATTTATCGAATTTTCTCGATGAAGCACGCCGAAAGGCGCTGCACCTCTTTTCTGTCATGGTCATGATATGAGCTCTTCATCTACACCCAGTACCTTAAGCACTGAAGCAACTTCTGTTCTTTCCCGCGATTGGATTCACAAAGGTACTAAAGCCTATAAGCACGCTGGTTTCGCTTTATTCCTCGTAGGCTTTGCTAGTTTCTCTCTGATTTATTGCGTACAGCCACTTCTGCCAGCGTTTAGCCAAAGCTTCCAGATTAGCCCTGCAAGCAGCTCTTTAGCCTTGTCTTTAACGACCGCCTTTTTAGCGATTTCAATTGTACTATCGAGCGCTTTTTCACAAGCGATTGGCCGTCGTGGTGTGATCTTTAGCTCAATGCTGTGTGCAGCTATTCTTAATATTGTGGCGATGTTTACACCTAACTGGCACAGTTTACTGATAGCTCGAGCACTAGAGGGTCTGTTACTCGGTGGAGTACCCGCTGTAACTATGGCTTGGATTGCTGAAGAAATTGCACCTGAACACTTTGGTAAAACCATGGGTTTATATATTGCAGGTACGGCATTTGGTGGAATGATGGGCCGTGTCGGCATGGGCATTTTGATTGAATATTTTTCTTGGCGCACTGCTTTAGGCTTACTTGGGGTAATTTGTTTTATTTGCTCGATTGCCTTTTTGAATTTACTTCCTGCTTCGCGTAATTTCGTCCAGAAAAAAGGTTTAAATTTAGATTTTCACATACAAATGTGGCGTACCCATTTAAGTAATTTCAAATTACTACGTCTGTTTGCCATTGGATTCTTACTGACCAGTGTATTTGTGACTCTATTTAACTACGCTACCTTCCGTTTAAGCGGAGCGCCTTATTCACTCAGCCAAACTCAAATTAGCCTTATCTTCTTGTCGTATAGCTTCGGTATGGTGTCTTCATCATTAGCAGGTGGCCTAGCCGACCGCTTCGGTAAAAAAACCATGATGATGAGTGGCTTTGCCTTAATGATTGTGGGCAGTCTCATGACGCTGCTCACCTCTCTTTTTGGCATTATTATCGGTATTGCATTTATTACAACGGGTTTCTTCATTACCCACTCACTCACAAGCAGCTCAGTAGGTGCTGAAAGCAAACAAGCTAAAGCCCACGCCAGTTCACTGTACTTACTTTTTTACTATATGGGTTCGAGCATTGTTGGCTCGGCAGGTGGTTGGTTCTGGTTACATGGCGGATGGAGCGCCATAGTCGGTTTAACCGTTGTACTTTCATTACTTGGAATATTTTTAGCGGTTTCTACCTCACACGCAAAAGCTCATTAATTTTTAATTTAAAGGAACCTCACATGTCGAGTCTATTTGTTTATGGCACTTTAGGTCCGGGCCGACCTAACGCTCATATCCTTGAAAATATTGGCGGACAATGGGCAGAAGGCTGGGTAAAGGGAACCTTACGTAACGAAGGTTGGGGCGCAGATTTAGGCTATCCCGGAATTGTGCTCGATGATGCTGCTAATCAAGTTCAAGGTTTTGTTTTTAGCTCAGAACACTTAGATTCGAACTGGAAATTGCTTGATGATTTTGAAGGTGAAGAATATGAAAGAGTACCTGTTCAGGTCACTTTAAATAGTGGCGAACGTGTTGATTCTTTTATTTATGTGCTGAAAACTAACTAAATATGATAGCGTGCTGTCTTCTCAAAAGTAGACCGCACGCATCCGCGTATTTTACACGGTAGGCACAGTTCCACCATCAATCACAAACTCAGTTCCAGTAATTGCCGAAGCACGATCAGACACTAAATAAGTAATCAAATCTGCAACCTCCTCCGGTCTATTTGGGCGTCCTAACGGAATCCCACCCAAAGCGTTCATAATGATTTGCTTGCCACCTTCATAATTTGTTTCCGCTTCAAGTGCAAGACGTTCTGCCAAAGCTACAGCAGCTTTGATTTCAATCCATCCCGGCGCCACACGCACAACACGAATCCCCTTTGGAGAAATCTCTTTAGATAAACTTTTACTATATGTAGATAACGCCGCTTTTGCTGCTGCGTATGCAGTTGTTGATTCTGGTAAAGGTAATTCTCTTTGAATAGATGTTACATGAATAATAACGCCGGTACCTTGCTCTAGCATCAAAGGTATCAATGCCCGATCCAAACGAATGGCAGGCATCAAATTTAAATTGATTTCTCGCTCCCACTCTTCATCACCCAATACAGCAAACCCGCCTGCCGGGGCAGATGAACCACCTAAGACATGTACAACAATATCAATTTTCCTCCAGTGTTTCTGCACAGCCTGCGCTACATCACGGCATCCTTTAGCTGTAGTTAAATCAGCTTCAATAAAATGCACATTTTGTGGTAAATCCCGTACAGGATGGCGAGCGACAGTCATGACATCCACACCAACCTGATGTAGTGCTCTTACAACAGCGGCTCCAGTTCCTTTGCTGCCGCCTGTAACCAACGCCCTTTTTCCCAACAGTTGTAAAGGAAAATTCATACTGTAATCTCCAATACTTCAATTTTTTCATCGTTTAGCTGGAAGGCATAATGTAAATTGATCGGGCTGCCAGGGAAGTTACCCTCCACACGTGCTACAACTAAATGCTGCCCATCTTGCACATCAATGCTCAGGGGTTCCACATGATATTCATATTGAGTTGAAGCCTGCTGCTTCCAGCCTAAGATGGCCTTATGACCAACATATTCACGACCTTCATCGCGTACAACGCCATGCTCTGTAAAACAAGCAACTACAGCTTCTGCCGTCTGCCGATCTGATTCAAAATAGTATTGAATTATTGATGGCAATAAAATTTGATGAACCATATCTCTAAGCCTTATGTGAATTGATGCTTTTGATTGTAGCTTCACAATATTCTTGTTATAAGAGGGATAATATGGGATGAATTAATGCATAAATCGGGACAATGAATAACACAAGTCTAACGGACCTAAAAGCTGTGATTGCTCTTGCCAACCACCGTAATTTTCGTTCAGCCGCCGTTGAATTAGATATGTCATCTTCAGCACTCAGCCGAAATATTGCTCAGCTAGAACATAATTTAGGGATACGATTATTTAACCGTACAACCCGTAGTGTTTCACTGACCGAAGCAGGTCTACAGTTTTTAACGCGTATTACACCAGCTTTAGAACAAATTGATCTTGCTGTGCAAGAGACATTAGACCGTCGTGCCACTCCCTCAGGAACATTAAGAATCAATGCGGAAGAAGGCATGTCTCGGCAAATTCTGCATTCTGTAATCATTGAATATATACGTCGCTATCCAGATGTACGAGTTGATCTCGTTTCTGATGGAGAGTTTATTGACATTGTAAAAGAAGGTTTTGATGCTGGCATACGTTTCTCAAGTACCGTCCCACAAGATATGGTTGCTATTGAAATAGGCCCAAAGCAATCCATGGCCGTAGTTGCAGCCCCAACTTATCTAAATACACATGGCATCCCCGACATACCTTCTGATTTGTTAAAACATCAATGCATCCGTCTACGATTGCCTAGCGGTAAAATTTATAAATGGGAGTTTTCCCAACACAATGAATCTTTAACTATTGATGTTTCAGGACATCTCACAATTGACACCTATATGTTAGCCATTGACAGTGCTTTATCTGGGATTGGCTTGGCCTACACAGGGCATTGGTTTGTAGCTCCGCTCATCGAACAAGGTAAACTGGTAAGGGTTTTGGAGGACTGGACGCCTCTCTATGCTGGTTTATGCTTATATTACCCACAAGGAAAACACCCGAGTGCCGCATTACGTGCTTTCATTGACTTAGCACGTGAACAACGACTCATTCCTTCCCATCCAATTCTTTAAACTATCTTTCATTATCAGATGTGAAAAACCATCTAACTGCTCATTTTTTGGCTTGTATTTTTTTTAAGAAACTGTAAAATTCATTCCACATCGCCGGCATAGCTCAGTTGGTAGAGCAACTGACTTGTAATCAGTAGGTCCACAGTTCGAATCCGTGTGCCGGCACCATCATTAAACCTCATGAATATTTGATTTATGGGGTTTTTTGTTATCTATAGGTTTGCAATACGCAAAAATTATAGCTATTTCCAAAATCTGGTACAGATCTATTGATCTACACCCTTCAAATTATTTTTGGTATTTCTCCAATTCAGTAACCATCTCTTTTGCCGCTGCTATAATTTTAGGCAAAACATATTAATAATAGTTTTAAAGAATATCTTTTCGAGAAAAAACTCTTGTCAAAAACTTTGTTTTTAAATTCGATAGACACTTATTATAAATTTAAACTTCAAAATAACTTTATAAAACCAATTTATTTTTTTAAAAGCAAAATATGATGCC
The DNA here is from genome assembly GCF_049949095.1 of Acinetobacter sp. KB005. NCBI lineage: Bacteria > Pseudomonadati > Pseudomonadota > Gammaproteobacteria > Moraxellales > Moraxellaceae > Acinetobacter > Acinetobacter sp. KB005. Next base: position 602,867 of record NZ_CP188191.1, read on the forward strand.
GCTAATTTATTAAAAAATATAGGATTAAAATAAGAAATATTAAAAAGATAAGATTATAATGCGCCCCAAACAAGGTCATGTTAATAAGACCTATTTTATAAACTTTAATTCATTACGATACCAACAAGGAAAAATATGAAACTCCGTTTTATTTTACCTGCTTTATTTCTAACGTTGCCTTTAACAACATATGCCCAAGACACCACATCTCAAATTCAAAACGTTGCAAACCCACCAATTTGCTTAATTGAGGGTACTCCTTCAGCCGAACACTATAAATCTATTAAACGAGTCAAAGTCGCAAAAGGAACATATGGTGGTTTTGAAGAAATAAAACCTAAATTAGCCATTGTTGCCCGTAAATATGGTGCAGATGTGGTGATTAATTATCATCAAAGCCAAAGATTTGGCTTCTGGCCGTGGCGTATTGTTCGTCCAGTACTCACAGGAACTGCTGTGAAATGGAATACGCCTGTTGATTGTGCAGCCTTAGGTGGAAAAGAAATTCGTTAATACAAAATGAAAAAAGCCCAACATCCTGTTGGGCTTTTTTCGTATTTCGTTACTAGGTACACTTCCTGTAATACCTCACGTCCTGATGCATAAACTTATTGTTGTTGTTTTACGTTTTGGAACTTCCTGTTCCCGTTAAGTGCATCATAGGTAATTTATGAAATCATAGAAAGACGCAAATTTCCCGAATGTATGTAAGAAAAAGCGTACATGATTCTTTTAAATTTAAAACTTGATTTATCTATCATTGAAATAAAAATATGAATTTATAAACAAGTTCTGTTCGTCAATTAAATAAGAAAACGATATAATGAGTTTATTACTTTATTTCTAAAATAAATTTAAAAACAACAAGGAACTTAAATGTTTACTTTACCATCAAATCTTTTTCAACCCTTAGCGCTCATACTCGCATGCCTTATTTTTATTGTAAGTAAAATGCCGCAGCTAAAATATAGAAAAACTATATTATTTCTAGCGATGAGTAGCCTTACTTTAATGATTATTTTAGGAATATTTGGCTTCTTTAATTAAGTTTTATTTCTTGCTCTTCTCTATCATTTTTTCAAAGTGTCTAAGGTTTGGGTTGAGCGTATCCCAATTATAGGCTTGGCTCACAAAGACTTCCGCCCTAGGCTGATAGAGACTTGGGTCATCTAAAGTTCCTGCACGTATTGAAATCATTTCAGGGGCAATTTCAGGCAAGCCAAAAAGCTGAGAACCACAAGTTGGGCAAAACGCTCTTTTAATGGAGCGACCAGAAGAACCTAACGTCTCAAAATATTTAAGCTCGCCACTCACTGTTAATTCAGATTGATGAAAAAAAGCAATTGGTGCATATGCCGAACCCGTCGCCTTCTGGCAATCTCGACAATGGCAATTAAAGCTATAACGTGGCTCTACTTCGCTTTGGTAGCTCACTGCTCCACACAAACACGATCCCTGATATTTAGCTGACATAGCTCATCCTATTTTTTTATTGCTGTGATTTGAATATAACGTACATATCCAGCTTGGTAGAGTTGTTGGCATAACTTTGCAGTCATTTGAATTTTAAAATTTGCCAATCCTCGGCTTTGGTTTTGGTCTTGTTGGTTTTGAATATATTGTGAAAAACCGAGTAATACAGGTTCTGATAAATCTTCAATTTGAATATCGACAAAACCTTGTTGTTCTAAAGCATTTCGTAGCGTTTTCTCGTTTGGCACATTGTCCCAAACCACGTCTGCTGCTTTAAGCAGATAGCGATACTTTTGTTCTTGTAAGACTGTCATGTTTTGACATGAATCAGCTTTCATTAAGTAATGAAAACCTAATCGGCCTTTTGAATTTAAAACTGGAGTGACTGAATCTAGAAATGAATTTAAATTGCTGTGATAAGCCGCGTCGATACACAACACCACATCGAAGCGTTGTTTAAATTCAAATTGTTTTAAATTTAAAAATGAACCCATGTAAATCTGGTTTACTTCGGGAATAAGTTTTTGAATTTTATTAACACATTTAGATTGTAGTTCAACTGCACTAAGGCTTTTGGGCTGATAGTGTTGTAACCAGTGCATTAAACTTGCACCCTGTCCGCAGCCTAAATCTAAGAGACGATCTTTTGAATTTAAATGAACTGCTTGTGCCAAATGATCTGCCAATTGGCAACAAGCTTCACAATAGTTTTGGGTATTTTTCCAAAAGCCCAAATTTGTCCAAGCAAGCTCTCCATCATCTCCCAAGCTTGATGCATCAATTGCATATTTATGGGGAATGAGTTTAGAAAGAGCTGCTCGAACTTTTGTTTTCACAATTTTAGTAACCGAGCTCAGGAGCAACTTCAACCTGAGGTTTTAAACCTACAAATGGTAAAGGTGCACCTAAAATTTCAGCAATGTGCATTGCAGAAGTAACGGCTGACTCTAAAATTGGCAAGCCATCACATGACCATGAACCACAGTAGAATACTTTACGGTTTAAGTCTAAATGACGTTGTTGCAATTCTTTATTTAAAGCAATTGTTTGCGAGTCAACTACTGCACGCGTTAAGGTCACTTTTGAAATAACTTTTTTAGGGTCAATATCAGTGACTGGACGCCAAGTCTGGAATACAGGATTTTTACCAACGAGTGTTGGTTCAACTGCATTCATCCAAACTGTGAATTGCTGACGCGTAAACTTACGATCCATCATATAGCTAAGCACCGACCAGTCTTTACGGCGTGGTGGCATGACTGTGGCATCTGTATGAATCACAAGATCGCCTTGCTCAAAACGGAATTGCTTCAGCAGCTTCATATCTTCAGCAAATTGTTCAGGGTTTAAAAACTCATCGATCTTAGATGTCGGAGTTGCAACAATCACGCGATCAAATAAATTCTGTTCACCTTGGCTGTTTTCAACCAGTACTTTTTCGCCTTGTAATTCAACTTTCTTAATCGCTGATCCGCTATGGATGTCGATATCTTTAATTAAGCTATCTACAAATGCAGGTGTACCACCTTTCATACGTAACAGCATGTCGCCATCAGTTAAGTGACGTAAAAACTCAAGTAGATTTTTTGCAGGCCAGTCGCCAATTGTTTTTGGGTTACAAGTACAAATGGTATATAGCACTGGCATTACAACACCATGCCAGAATACTTCTTCTATATCGTTCTGATTAATGAATTCAGCGAGCGTAATATCTTGATTTTTAGATTTGAAAAACTGGTGGATTGCTGTTTTTAATTGCAACATCCCTTTCACAAGACGCCAGCCATATTGCTGGATGCCTTTACGGTTATTGATAATTGGGAAATTACCAATACGGCTACGAGATGTAGTTAACCATGTTTCAGTACGGTCTTCAAATAACCAGCTACATGACATATAAGTACGAACCGGAAAGGTTTTAATGCCTAAATGAGCAGCAAGGCTGAGTGTGTTTTTCCACAAATGTGGATTCATAACACGCAGTGGTGCATCAATAATTCCACCATCGAACTCAATACTATGGCTATCCATTCCCCGGCCAGGAAGTGCTTCAAATATCGTGATCGTATGTCCTGCATCTTTCAGAATTCTTGCTGCCGCAAGACCTGCCATTCCACTGCCAATAATTGCGATATTCAAAATGATGTCCCATTTTTCGAGAATTTTTTTGATTATCACTCATACCCTAAAAAAACACCGTATTAAAAACTACCAGATTTTTATTTTTTGCATCAATTTATATAGAAAATATTTAGCTGCTAATCAGATCGGCTTTGTATATTTTTTTACAAAAATATACAACCACATAAAAACTCATATTTTTTATAAATTTAAAAAAAATCTTTTAAATAAAATAAGATAATTTAACTATATTTATATCATGTGTTTTACAACTATCTTTTTTTGAGATATCATAGCAACACAATAATGAGAACCAAGTCACATAAAACAATGCCGCAACAACAATGAAATCCATCATAAAAACAGAACCTTTACAGCGAAAAAGCCCGCTATTCACACTTGATAGCGGGCTTTTTATTACTTTGCTTTAATAGCGAATTAAGCGCAATTAAACAATTTATCCTTCTTGCATGAGTGAACCGAATTTTCCACGATTAAAATCATTAATCGCTTCCATAATCTCAGCTTTGGTATTCATTACAAATGGGCCATAGCCTTCAATTGGCTCATTAAGCGGTTGACCAGTTAACACCAAGAATTTAGTGTCTTCTTCTGCACTTAAAGTGAAATCAACACCCTCACGCGATAAAATCGCAACAGTTTTACCTTCAAGACGGTTTGAGTCATTAACCACAACTGCCCCATCTAACACCACAACAAGCGTCGTATGACCTTCAGGTACATAAAGGGTATGTTTTTGGCCTTTAACCAGTTTGCCATCCCATACATTTAATGGACTAAATGTAGTTGCTGCACCTTCTGCATCTGCATATTCACCTGCAATAACACGCAAGTGACTACCATGCTCATCTAGTGCAATGTCTGGAATATCTTTGGCTTCAATCGCTTGGTATTTTTCAGGCGTCATTTTTGAATTGGCAGGTAAATTTACCCACAATTGCACCATCTCAAAAAGACCGCCATGCTCTGCAAATTCAGGAGAATGGAACTCTTCATGTAACACGCCTGCACCAGCAGTCATCCATTGCACATCACCAGTTTTAATAGTTCCGCCACCGCCGCTTGAGTCTTTATGCGTCACTTCACCTTGGTAGGCGATTGTTACTGTTTCAAAACCGCGGTGAGGATGTGAACCTACACCTTGCTGTTCAGTCGTTGGTGAGAAAGTATAAGGCGCTGCATAATCCAGTAGCAAAAATGGGCTTAGGGTTTGGCCTAAACGATCATAAGAGAACAGGTTATATACAGGGAAACCATCACCCACCCAATGCATCTGGTTATTTTGATATGCACCAAGAAATTTCTTCATCTGATCTCTCCTATATATGTAGGATTTTCTTGAACTGGTATTGATTTTACGCCTCAATAATTGCAGTTTATAGATCAGGATTAGCAACACATTATTTCATCTATGAGACAATCGTGCCTTTTCAGAATATGTCTCGGCTATCGTCCTATTTTTAAAATTCTTAATCCTATTTTTTAGACTTAATCACAACATAAAACTCAACTAGCATAATTTTAGGCAATGATGACCTACTTAATAATTTTTGATTATTTATTTTGATAACACGAGGACATAAAAAATGGCTCAAGATTACGTACGTTTAGACAAGGATAATGCTGCGGTTCTTTTAGTTGACCACCAAGCAGGTTTACTTTCTTTAGTTCGAGATATCGATCCAGATAAATTTAAAAATAATGTATTAGCACTTGCAGATGCTGCGAAATATTTCAATTTACCGACTATTCTTACCACGAGTTTTGAAAACGGTCCAAACGGTCCTTTAGTTCCAGAATTAAAAGAGCTTTTTCCAGATGCGCCATTTATTCCACGTCCTGGCCAAATCAATGCATGGGACAATGAAGACTTCGTAAAAGCTGTGAAAGCGACAGGTAAAAAACAACTGATTATTGCAGGTGTAGTGACTGAAGTTTGTGTAGCATTCCCTGCTTTATCTGCACTCGCAGAAGGCTTTGAAGTGTTTGTGATTACCGATGCTTCTGGTACTTTCAATGAATTAACACGTGATGCTGCTTGGGACCGTATGTCAAAAGCAGGTGCTCAGCTTATGACGTGGTTTGGTATGGCGTGTGAGTTACACCGCGACTGGCGTAATGATGTGGAAGGTCTAGGTGCGTTGTTCTCAAATCATATCCCTGATTACCGCAACCTGATGACAAGCTATAGCTTTAATACCTCACAAAAATAAGTTCTATTGCCAAGATTAGAGTGCTTAAGCGCTCTAATCTTAAATTTAAATGGATTGATCGGACATTGATAAGCTCTTTTGATGATTTTTATTATTTCTATTTGGTCGTAAAACACGGCGGCTTTAGTGCGGCCAGTGATGCTGAAAATATTAGTAAATCTAAGCTCAGCCGACGCATTATTGACCTTGAAAATAAATTTAACGTTAGCCTCATTCAAAGAACGACCCGCCATTTTAAAGTGACCGACTTGGGTCAAGAGTTTTATGAGGAATGCTGCAAAGTTATTGCTCAAGTTGAATGTGCAGAAAACGTTTTGTTAAAGCAAAAAAGTGAACCCCAAGGGTTGGTAAAAGTGAGTTGCCCACCTTTGATGATGCATTTTCAAATTAGAAAAATTTTAAATCAGTTTTTAAAAACCTACCCTAAAGTTGAAATCGCACTCGAGCTAACCAGCCGTCGAGTAGATATTTTGCATGATGATATCGATCTTGCCATTCGGACCAATTTTGAACCGAATGAAGATTCAAATTTAATTGTTCGTGATGTGATTAAAACTGACCACTGTCTAGTGGCTTCGCCTGAATTACTTCAAGGCCGTACTATTGAGCATTATTCCGAATTAGAAGACTTTCCAAGTATTAGCTTGGGAACCCAAAAGCAAAATTATATCTGGCATTTATGCAATATCCGTAATGGCGAATCGGTTGATGTGCCTTATCAACCACGAATAAAAAGTAATGACTTGGCAGGTGTCTACTATGCCGTTATGGACGGCCTAGGAATCGCGGACCTTCCCTTTTTAACCGTTGAATCTGAAATTCGTAAAGGCAAACTTATTCATATTCTGCCTGACTGGAAGTCAAATATTGGCATGCTACAATTGGTTTATGTGTCTAGAAAAGGCCAACGTCTTGTGGTTGAAAAACTCATTGAAACGCTGATTGAAGAACTGCGACGTTTGCCTGAAAGCCATGAAGGATATCTGTCGACTTAAACTGAAAAAACCGGTCATGAATGGGCATGACCGGTTTTTGTGAAACATCACATACAGCATAACTGCATGTTTTCGTTCAGAACAAAACGAACTCGCTTTGTTCCTTACTCAGATAAGTCTACGCATAGGTATTTCATTTCAACATATTCTTCAATGCCGAATTTTGAACCTTCACGACCTAGACCTGACTGTTTTACGCCACCAAACGGAGCAACTTCATTTGAAATTGCGCCTGTGTTAATGCCGACCATACCGTACTCAAGTGCTTCGCCTACTCGCCATTGACGAGCTGTGCTTTGTGTAAACAAATAAGCAGCTAAACCAAACTCGGTATCGTTCGCCATTGCCACTGCTTCATCTTCAGTTTTAAAGCGGAATAGCGGTGCAAGCGGACCAAAAGTTTCTTCTTTAGACACTTTCATGTCTTGCGTTACGCCAGTTAAAACTGTTGGTTCAAAGAATGTGCCACCAAGTGCCGAGCGTTGACCACCAATACGAATTGTTGCGCCTTTCTCAGTTGCATCTGCAATGTGAGACTGCACTTTTGCAATCGCATCTTCATCAATTAAAGGCCCTTGAGTTGAACCTTCTTGACGTCCGTCACCAACTTTAAGCTTAGACACCGCTTCAACCAAACGCTCTGCCAATGCATCGTAAATACCGTCTTGAACATAGATACGGTTTGCACAAACGCATGTTTGACCGCTGTTACGATATTTACTTGCCATAATGCCCTGAACCGCTTGTTCAAGATTGGCATCGTCAAATACTACAACTGGTGCATTACCACCGAGTTCAAGTGAAAGCTTTTTAATGGTTGGCGCACATTGTTGCATCAAAATACGGCCAACTTGTGTTGAGCCTGTGAAGCTGAGCTTACGAACAATATCGCTTTCGCATAAAGTTTTGCCCACTTCAGCCGCATCACCACTAATGTTAATTAAAACATCAGCTGGTAAGCCTGCTTGTAATGCCAAAACTTCAAGTGCATAAGCTGTTAACGGCGTTTGCTCTGCTGGCTTAACCAACATTGAACAACCCGCAGCAATAGCTGGACCTGCTTTACGCGTAATCATGGCAGCCGGGAAATTCCACGGCGTAATTGCAGCAGTGACACCAATCGCTTGTTTAATCACTAAAAGACGTTGGTTTGGCAAGGTTGGTGTTAACACTTCACCATCCACACGACGAGCTTGCTCGGCAAACCAACGTATGAATGATGCTGCATAACCAATTTCACCGCGTGCTTCTGCCAATGGTTTACCTTGCTCAGCAGTTAAAATCTGTGCCAGATTTTCTTTGTGCTCAAGCATGAGGTTGTACCATGCCAATAACACATCAGCGCGAGCCAAGGCAGTTTGCTTTTTCCAAGCAGCTTGCGCTTTTGCTGAACGGTTAATTGCGGCTTCAACCCCTGCACGGTCATAGGTTTTCACCCATGCCAAAGTTTCACCCGTAGCAGCATCATTTACCTCGATATAATCATTTGATGCAGGCGCTTCTAATGAAATATCAGGATGTTTTAATAAATACTGCAAATTGTTTTGAATCATGCAGATTGCTCCATCGCTTTTGCACTACCTGCTTTGAGTGTCGCAAAACCTTGTTTCAGGATATCAAGGCCTTGACGGAATTGCTCAGCAGGAATGGTTAATGGATATAAGAAACGAATTACATTACCGTATTTACCACAAGTAAGAAGTAACAACCCGTTTTCCATTGCATAGTTTTGTACAACTTTTGCTTGCTCAGCAGTTTCTAGTTCTACTGCAACCATTGAACCTAATGCACGAATATCAGTCACTACATTGCCTGTTGCTTGCTGAATGTCTTTAAGCGCAACAACTAACTCGGCGCCTAATTCATTTGCACGGTCGCATAAGTTTTCTTCTTCAATCGCATCAATCACTGCATGCGCGGCAGCAACCGCAATCGGACTACCTGCATAAGTACCACCTAATCCACCTGGGTTTGGTGCATCCATCACTTCTGCACGACCAACTACACCCGAAATTGGGAAACCACCACCTAAGCTTTTCGCCATCGTGATCAAGTCAGCTTTAGTCTCGTAATGGTTCATTGCAAACAATTTACCAGTACGTGCAAAACCAGACTGAACTTCATCTGCTACCAATAAAATACCGTGCTTATCACAAATTGCGCGTAAACGTTTTAAGAACTCGGCTGGTACAACATGGAAGCCGCCTTCACCTTGTACTGGCTCAAGCACAATCGCTGCAACATCATGTGGTGCAATATCTTCACTGAAAATATCTTCAACGCTTTCAATTGCCACGTCTACTGAAATACCTTTTGCAGGCACAGGGTAACGTGCGTGGAACACACCAGCTGGCATAACACCAAAGTCACGTTTGTAAGGCGCAGTTTTACCTGTCATTGCCATGGTCATGAATGAACGACCGTGGAAACCGTTACCAAAAGTGATAATGCCGTGACGACCAGTGTAACAACGGGCAATCTTCACCGCATTTTCAACTGCTTCTGCACCTGTTGTGAAAAAAGCAGACTTGGCAGGTCCTGCAATTGGTGCGCGCTCATTAATACGCTCAGCTAAAGCGACATAGCTCTCATAAGGTGTAACTTGATAGGCAGTATGAGTAAATTTAGTTAATTGTTCAGTTACCGCTGCAATCACTTTAGGGTGGCGATGGCCTGTATTTAAAACCGCAATACCACCAGCAAAGTCGATAAATTGGTTGCCTTCCTTGTCCCAAAGCGTGGCATTTTCAGCTTTTTCAGCGTACCACTGACACATCACGCCTACGCCACGTGGAGTTGCTTGCTGTTTACGTGCGTTAAGTGCAGAATGTTGATTATCCATTTGATTCCCTCATATTTTCATCATCAGTTGCAGCTTTGGTTTTTACATCCTGTGCTTAATTTTCAGGGTGCTTTACAACAACTGCCTATGCATGTAATTTCGCTCGTCTGGCGGCAACTGACGAGAGCCATTTTTTAACTGTAGGAGAGAGCCAATTGCGTAGTTTACTTGGAGATCATTTGTTACAACGGCTCCAACAGGACATCGAGGGTAAACTCCATCAGCGACTTTTTCGTTGTCTACGCGCTGCCATCATTGATGGAGTGGTTCAACCAAAAACGCGCTTGCCCGCTTCACGGGATTTGGCCAGTGAAATTCATGTTTCGAGAAATACAGTTCTTACGGCCTACGAACAACTACAGGCTGAAGGTTACTTAGAAGCACGTACGGGACACGGCACATGGGTTGCAGAGAAACTACCCGAAAGCTTTTTAAATACAAAAAATGAAAAAAAGAACACTAATATTCATAAGGTTCAAAACTCTTATGCGCTATCGCAACGCGGTTCAAATTTATTAGGCTATGCAGCAGCTTCTCCACATCAATGGGGTGCATTTGTGCCTGGAGCTCCGGACGTTACCGAGTTTCCACATCATATTTTTAGCCGTATTCAAGCAAAATTAAGCCGTGAGCCAGACATTAACCGCCTTATCTATAGCAACGCGGGCGGATGTATTGAACTTCGAAGTGCATTGGCAGACTACTTACGGGTTGCCCGTTCAGTCCAGTGTGATGCTGACCAGATTATTATTACCGAAGGTATTCACCAAGCGATTGATTTAGTCTCACGTGCGCTCAGTGACATTGGTGACCGGATCTGGATTGAAGATCCAGGCTATTGGGGAATGCGTAATACTTTACGTATTAATGGCGTTGATATTCAACCCATGCCAGTCGATGCCGAAGGTATTATCCCCGAAGAAAATCCGGTTAAACCGCCCAAATTAATTTTTGTCACTCCCTCACACCAATACCCACTGGGCTCACATTTAAGTCTAGATCGCCGACGCAAATTGATTGAGATTGCCCGCCAGCACAATAGTTGGATTGTAGAAGATGATTACGACAGTGAATTCCGTTTCTCAGGCCAGCCGTATCCATCTTTACAAGGTTTAGAAAATGATGCGCCAGTGCTGTACATGGGCACATTCAGCAAAACCATTTATCCATCTTTAAGAATTGGCTATTTGGTGGTACCTAAGCCGCTCTTTTCACCCTTACGGATTGTGGCAGCTGAACTCTATCGTGGTGGACATTTGCTCGAACAAAAAGCTTTAGCTGAATTTATTCGTGAAGGCCATTATGAAGCACATATTCGTCGTATGCGTCTGCTCTATGGCAAACGGCGCGATTACTTGGTGAGCCTGATTAAACGCTATCTAGGGCCTGAATTCATCCACGAATATGATGAAGCAGCAGGGTTACATCTGGTTTTAAAACTACCAAACTCTTGCGATGATGTCGCGATTGCAGCGACCGCGCTCGAACGTGGTGTCAAAGTTCGCCCACTTTCACAGTATTACATGCAATCACATGCCCACGCGCAACGTGGTTTGCTCATGGGCTTTGCCTGCGTCAATGAAAAAGACATGGTGATGGCTTTTGGTGTACTACTCCAGTGCTTACGTGAAGCAGGCGTATCAACCCTGAATTAATTCTTTAATCTCATCATACTGAATAAAAAAGAGCCTCATAAAGAGGCTCTTTGGTTTCTAAAATATTAAACTAACTTTTCTTCTTGAGTATGAGTGAGATGAGTTGTTCTACGGTCTTTACCCCAACCCAGTTTTTCCGACAATATTCCAAAGAACACAATAATGCCGAACAATGCTGTGGTGTAAATCACTTCTTTGAAATATGTGCCTTCAATCAGCATGGTGAGAATTGCCCCAATAATTGCAAAGATCACCACATAAGTCAGATAAGGGAACATCCACATTTTAAAGTCAATTTTCACCCCTTCAGCTTCTAGTTTTTTACGCATACGAAGCTGCGAATAAGCAATGGTCAAATACACATACAGTGTTGCCGCGCCAGTCGTTAGCATGAAAAAGTCATAAACATCCATACTCTTGGTTGCAGTTAAAATCACGGCAATCACAGAGAAAAAGCATGACACAATTACGCCAACCCACGGGCTGCTTTTACTGTTCACAGAACCAAAACTTTTCGGTGCATCACCACGTTTAGCTAATGAGAACAACATACGTGAACACGTGTAAAGTGCTGAGTTAAAACAGCTACACACCGACGTTAACACCACAAAATTCACAATATGGCGAGCCCCCGGAATACCAAGTGCACTTAACGTTACGCTATAGGTTCCCCAAGTCGAATCTTTCAAAAGTTCATTGTTGTGAGGAATTAAGCATACCGCGACAAACATTGATCCCACATAGAACAAAATAATTCGCCAAACCACTGAGTTAGAAGCTTTACGAATTTCTTTAGAGGGATTTGCCGATTCTGCCGCCGCTACAGTAACAATTTCAGCGCCAATATAGGCAAACATGACCCCAAGCAAGGCGGTAATGACGGATGATCCTCCATTTGGCATAAAGCCTTGAGAGGTTAAGTTACTAATACCAGAAGCAGCCGGATTACCCCACGGCCATAAATGCATGATGGCCAAACTACCAATCACAAGGAAAATAACAATCGCGATAACTTTGATAAGGGCAAACCAGAACTCAAATTCGCCATAGTTTTTCACGTTTTGTAAATTGACTACGACCAATGCGACAATGACCACGACCATATAGGCCCAAATTGGTATAAACGGGAACCAATTGTTTAGAATTTTACCTGCCACATAGGCTTCCCATCCCATGAGCATTGCGAGAGTACACCAGTACAACCAGCCAATTGAAAAGCCTGCCCAACGGCCAATCGCACGGTCTGCGTAAGTTGAAAAAGAGCCACTGTCAGGGTTTAAAACGGCCATCTCGCCTAACATCCGCATGATGAACCAAACGAGTAGACCACCCAAAGCGTAAGTTAGAAAAACAACAGGGCCCGTATTGTAAATAATGCTACCTGAGCCCACGAATAGAGAACCACCAATAACCCCTGCAATTGAGATCATCGTTAGGTGGCGTGATTTAAGTCCATGTTTTAAACTTTGGGAGTGATTGGCTTCAGAACCACTTTGATGAGCTGCCATATCATTTTCCTTAATATATGGAGGATATCGGCCAATCTCGGAAATCCTCCGAAGCCAACTATATCCCCTAAAAATTTAGCCGTTTTGCCCAATTCCTAAAACAGAAAATTCACTGAGCTTATCCGGCGCTTCCGTATGCATACTTCCAATGGCTTTAATTTGTCGTTTCGGCCCTGAAGAAACGAGAGCCATTTTTGTAATAAAAGAGAGAGCCAATTGCAAAATTTATACGCAAAATTGGCTCTTTTTAGATTGCATGTAGGTAAATGGTTTTTTGTTTTTATTTTAAAAATGAATAAGTTTTACTTTAATTAGATTGGAATTATTTAGTTTTGCTCAGAAATTAATAAAGCTTTCGTACCTTTTTCTAAAGCTCTGAATATATGTTTTTGATCGGCAGGGTAACAAATATAGTCTCCAACACTGAGTTCAACGGCCTCATCAATTAGACCAACCAGAGCCTTACCTTCCACCACAATAATATGCTCCACAGAACCAACGGGGTGTGGTTCTGAAAGACGGTCTTCACCCGGTCCAACAATCAGTAAATACACATCGCGGCGCGCATGCGGTGGACAAGTCGCCAACAAAATGGCCTTGTAATTAGCAATTTCAGAGCTAACGGTTGGGCCATCTCCACAACGAATGACTTGCACCTGATTGCTTGGCTCTTCCATCAAACGCGCAAAAGGAATATTTAGTGCAACACAAAGTGCCCATAAGGTTTCAATGCTTGGATTACCTTGCCCTGCCTCTAATTGTGAAAGTGTAGATTTGGCAACACCTGCACGACGAGCAACCTCTGCCAAAGAAAGCCCTACTCGTTGGCGTTCACGGTTTAAACCTTTGGCAATAATTTCAATTGGCTGAGACATTCACCACATCCGTTCTATAAAAAAAACGATCGTTCGTTTTGACAAAACAATCAGACTTATTCATTATAATGGAAAATCGTTCGTTATATCATCCTATGACCACATACACTCTCATTAAGAAACTTAGTAAAGATACTACCCGCTCGATTTTCTTTGTGTGTCTAGCGACGAGTGTCGTTGGTATGTCTTTAGGTTCACTGGCTGCAAGTTATGGCTTAGCACTCTGGATTCCACTTTCCCTATCCGTATTTGTGCTCGCAGGAACTGCTGAATTTATCTTTATTGGTTTTTTAGCAGTAGGTGGTAGCCCGATTGCTGCTGCAATTGCAGGACTACTCGTCAATTTACGGCATTTACCTTTTGGTATTGCAGTCAATGAATTAATCAGAGGTAAATTCTATCGATATTTTGGGGCCCATATCATGAACGATGAAAGCGTTTTGTTTGGCATGGCACAGCCCGATTTCGAAACGAAAAAAGCTGCTTACTGGTTATGTGGTATCAGCATTATGCTGAGTTGGCCACTCGGTGTCACTGCGGGTTATTTTATTGGAACCGCTATTCCAGACCCAAAAACATTTGGTCTAGATGCCATTTTCCCTGCCATTTTAATTGCACTTACTTTTAATGCTTTAAAGAATAAATCTACTCGAAAAGCTGCATTTGCTGGATCAACTTTGGCACTGATTACCACACCTTTTTTGGCCTCAGGACTTCCAATTCTGCTTTCACTTTTTGGCTTAATATTTGGTAGAAAAAAATGAATCAACAATTACTGATTATTTTGGGCATAGGCTTGCTAGCACTTGGAACATATGGGATCCGTTTTGCTGGTTTTCACTTAGGTGCAAAGTTTACTTTTTCCGAAAAATACCAAGTTTTACTCTCAAACGGTGCAACTGTTTTACTCTGTGCGATTGCAGTGACGACGACATTTTTTGAAGGCCAGCACTTCGCTGGATTCGCGCGTATATTGGGTGTTGGATTTGCACTTTTATTAGTTTGGAAAAAAGTACCGCTGTTATTGGTAATTTGCTTGGCAGCCGCTGGTACAGCACTGTTACGTTTGCTTGGAATTGAGTAATAAAAAAGGCGAGATAAACTCGCCTTTTTTAAAATTTTGCTTAGAACGGTAAATCATCGTCTAAATCAGCTGGTGCAGACGCAGGCTGTTGTGGTGCTTTAGGAGCAAAGCCACCACCTTGCGGGCTGTTGCCACCATTACCAAAACCTGCTGGGTTGCTGCCATAGCCGCCACCACTATTTTGGTTATAACCACCACCTTGGTTATTATTATTTTGATAACCATTACCACCTTGTTGAGGTGCGTTAAAACGTGGTTGATTAAAATCATTACCGCCAGCGAACCCTTGTTCACCTTGTTGACGACCATCTAACATTTGCATCTGTTCGCCACGAATTTCTGTTGTATAGCGCTCTTGACCATTTTGATCAGTCCACTGACGCGTGCGTAATGAACCTTCAATATAAACCTTAGAACCTTTACGTAAGAACTGCTGAGCAATTTCCCCTAAACGGTTATGCAAAACAATACGGTGCCATTCTGTTTGTTCTTTACGCTCACCTGAAGTTTTATCGGTCCAAGCTTCACTTGTCGCGATTGAAAATTGAGTCAACGAACCCCCATTTGGAAAGGTTTTTGTTTCAGGATCACGACCCAAAGTACCAACCAAAATAACCTTATTTACACCACGCATTAGCTGTCTTCATCCTATACATTTCTATGTTTTACTTTATAAGAGTTATGCTTAAATGGCTACCTCTTTACCGAACAACTGCGTTAAATCACGTCGCGCAGCCTCATCAAGTGACTGTTTATCGACTTTAATATAAGCAACTTGCTGGTCAGGCATTACCACAACTTCTTCTATACCACGAATTGCCAATAGCTGTGTGGTCCACTCATTCACCTGTTGCACTTGCGGCAATGGCAACACAATAGATGACAAATACCGCGGCTGAGCTAAACCAAAACTAATTAGCAACCATATTATAGCAATCCCTGTTAAGACACTCCATCCAATCGCAGTATTATGTAACATCAATAATTGACCACCTAGTGTGCCACCAAAAAAAGCACCTAAAAACTGACTACTGGCATTTACACCCATAGCAGTTGCTTTTGACTGGATTGGAGCACATTTTGATAACCACGATGGCAATAAGGCTTCCATCACATTAAAGGCAATAAAGAAAATACCTAGGCCTGCGAGTAATACATATTTTGATTGATAACCAAATATGAGTAACAGCAAACCTGCAATAATTCCTGTAATTGCCGTTAAGAAAATACCTCGCATTTTGCGATATTTTTCAGCCACGATAATGCTTGGAAATGCAAAGAATAGACTAATTACTAACAGCGGCAGATACACCAGACCATGACTGGCTAAAGGAATATGTGCAAACTCGATGAGCTGTGAAGGCACATAAATAAACATGGCGGTAAGCAGTAAGTGCAGTGCAAAAACCGAGACATGCAAACGGTTTAAATCACCCATTTGGATGACTTGCTTAAGCTGTGCCATGTAGCCTTGCTGATAATTACGATGATGACGAGTCACTTTAGGTACAAGCAATAACATCAAAATCGCGATTAAGCCCATAATTGTCGTGACAAAGAATAGGCCTGAAATACCCACAATGCTTGTGAGCCAAGGTCCAAGACTAAAAGCCACCACAAAAGACAAACCAATACTCATGCCCATGGCAGCCATGGCTTTAGTACGTTGCTCTTCGCGCGTAACATCTGCCAAAAGCGCCATCACGACTGCTGAAACAGCACCCGCACCTGCTATAGCACGGCCAATAATCACGCCATAAATCGTGTCAGATAAACCGGCAATCGCACCGCCAATAGCAAAGAGTAACAAGCCAAGCACCACGAGAGGTTTACGGCTAAAACGGTCAGCAAGTAAGCTAAATGGAATCTGTAAAATCGCCTGACTTAAACCATAGACACCCACAGCCAAACCAATGAGTGCTGGAGTCGCATATTGATATGACTGCCCGACTACAGAAAAGACAGGAATAATCATGAACAAACCCAACATACGTAGCGCAAAAATACTACTTAAGGCAAAAGTTGAGCGACGTTCCAAAGCATTCATCATATCAATACACGTTTATCAAACTAGGCAAATTATAAGCCGATTCGTTTCTAAAAATACGGGACACCTTATTTAAATTAACGATTTCAGCTTAAAAAAATAAAGAGGCATTTAGCCTCTTTATTTTAAACATCTTTACTGAAAATTAGCTTAAGACGAATGTGGATGGCGTTTACTATATTGAATTGAAGCAAATACAGCCCAAACAATAAATGCTACACCAATTAAACCTGTTACCACTTCTGGTACATGTACGCCTGTACCACTTGCAATCATAATGAATGCTAAAGCACCAATTGCATAATGTGCACCATGTTCTAAGAACACATAAGCATCTAGCGTGCCTTTTTCAACAAGATAAACTGTCATTGAACGGACAAAAATAGCACCAATTGCAAGACCAAGCATAATCACGACAACATCGCTGGTAATTGCAAATGCACCTATCACACCGTCAAAACTAAAAGATGCATCTAATACTTCTAGATATAAGAAGCCACCGATACCCGCTTTAACTACACCAGAAGCAGCGCCTGATCCATCTTTCATAATGGCGTTGCCATCTTCATCAATTTCAGGTTCACCGCCTAACATATGGCTTAATACTTCTACACCGATATAAACCACAATGCCCCAAATACCAGCCATAGTCACAACAAGGCGCTGCGATTCATCAACATTAGCTGCCATAATTAACATCGCGATTAGGGCAATAAAAACAGACATTGCAGGTACGCTAGCTAAGCTAGAAAGTTTAGCTTCAAGCCATCTGAACCAATGAGTTTCTTTTTCCTCATCAAAGAAGAAGTTTAAGAAAACTAATAATAGGAATGTTCCACCAAAAGCAGAAATCTCGGCGTGATGGGCCATTAAGCGTTCAGAATACGTTTTTGGATCGTTGAGTGCCAATTTAGCCACCTCAATCATTCCCATATCCGCAGTCACGGCAACAATCGCCACTGGGAAAATTAAACGCATACCAAAAACGGCGATTAAAATACCCACCGTCAAAAACAGCATTTTCCAGAAAGGATCCCAATTACGCAGAACCGATGCATTGACAACAGCATTGTCAAAAGATAAAGAAACCTCCATTACAGCTAAAATGGCTGTAATCGTTAAAGCTTTAAGCATGGTAGACACGCCCGCTTCAGGTCCATGGGTAAAACCCCAATACGCGGATAGTGCTAAACACACCACCGTAAAAAATATCGAAAATCGGAAATGCTTCATGGATCAGACCTATGCCAAGAATTAAACTTAATCTTTCTTTAAAAACGCGGCTATTATATCGATAATTCACCATAAAATGATGTCGTTTTGTGCCGTTATTACGCTTACTTTATCCCTATGTTAAATAAAGAAATTTATAAATTTCAATTAACTCATTAATCGTATTAAATATTTTCCTAATATATAAGTGCCATTATTATTTTTGTATTTTAAAATTGATTTAGAATCCTATTTTGTACGTCTTATTTTAAATGGAATGGTTTTATGCTTTTTTCTCAAGAACTCTGGCAACGTAATTTAAATTTATATCAAAAAATTCTAGACCTTCCTTTTAATCAGGAACTTGCCAGTGGAACTTTAGATAAAGAAGCGTTTTGTCATTATGTGATTCAAGATGCTCAATATCTCGTTGCTTATGGCCGCGTTTTAGCCGTTGCAGCAGCAAAGGCTTTTGAAGCTGACGATATTATGCAGTTTTCAGATGCAGCCAAAATTGCAATTGTGGTTGAACGCAGTTTACATGATGACTTCATGAAAAATTTTGGGGTAACCAAAGAAGAATTTAAAAATACGCCATTAACTTTGGCCGGCCATCATTACACTTCATTTTTAACCGCAACTGCTTGGTCTGAGAGCTATCCTGTGGTACTGGCCGCCCTTTTACCCTGCTTCTGGATTTATGCCGAAGTCGGTAAAGATATTGTAGATAAATCAATTCCTAACAATCCTTACCAAGCATGGATTGATACCTATGCAGGCGAAGAGTTCCATACAGCCGTTCGCAATGTAATTGCGACAGTTGATAAAGTTGCAGCACGTTGTGATGCTGATACGTTAGAGAAAATGCATGCTGCATACACCATGGGTGCAAAACTTGAGTGGTTATTTTGGGATAGCGCCTACCACAAAAGACAATGGTTAGGTTTAGATCATATTTAAAACTTCAAATGAATCGGTCAGATGGTTCAATACTCTGATCGATTTTTACTAAAATGTGAGACAGATATGTATATCGGCGAATTAGCATCTTTAACTGGAGCCACTCCTAAAGCCATTCGGCATTATGAGAAATTAGGCTTGCTACCTGTGGCAAAAAGAAAGGGAAATTATCGTATTTATGAAGCGATTGATGTTCAGTCGGTTAAGATGATTCGCCTCGCGCAAGCTGTGGGATTTAGCCTTTCAGAACTGTATGACTTGTCAGCTTTAAAATATAAAAATAATCGATTTCCTGTAGAAGTTGCACAACAGCTCATTCATAAAAAGCATCAACAAATTATTGAGCAAAAAGCAGCATTAAACCGTTTACAAGAAGATTTAAAGCAACTTGAGAATGAGATTATTCAAACTTATATTACCAATAAGATTTCGGCTTAAAACAGCCCATTAAAATTTAAAATAGCTTTCAAAATTAGTGCTTGACTCTGACCTTAGGGTAAAGGTTTATCGTAGTGACTTCGTTTATTACGGATAAATAAAATGAGCGCTCATCTTTCTACATTTAAAAATTCAACAGCATTAATTACAGGAGCATCTTCAGGAATAGGCAAAGCCTATGCTCAAAAACTTGCATCTTTAGGCATTCATTTAATTTTGACTGCACGCTCCGAACAAAAGCTGAATGATTTAGCGGATGAACTTAGAAAAAAATATAACGTAAATGTTGAAGTTATCATTTTAGATTTAGCTCAATCCAATTCAGCTCAAATATTATTTGATGAAGTTCAGGCTAGAAAATTATCGGTAGAAATTTTAATTAACAATGCAGGATTTGGAAAATGGACTAAATTTCTAGATCAATCTGTATCTACCTATCAAGAAATGATCACGCTGAATATCAGCAGCGTAACGTCTTTATGTTATTTATTCTTGCCTCACATGCTTGCTAACAAAAAAGGCATCATGATTAATATTTCATCTACAGGAGCATTCCAACCTCTCCCCTATATTGCCGTCTATGGGGCAAGTAAATCTTACGTATTACAATTTACTGAGGCGCTGGCAGGAGAATATGCATCTTCGGGTGTTAAATTTTTGGCAGTTTGTCCGGGCAATACGGAAACCAATTTTACTCAGGTCGCTAATGCCGATACCAGCGGTATGAAAAGCTCTACAGTCGACGATGTTGTATCTGCAACGGTTAAAGCATTAGATAAGAATAAACCAACTCTTGTTGTAGGTTGTAGCAACTATTTAACGTCTCAACTGCCTCGAATTCTTTCTCGCCAAAAGATGATTAATTTAGTTGAAGGGATGCTCAGAACCCGCGTTATCGATCCGTCATAAAGCTAATTCAATTTAAAAGATTAAGGGCTATCTCTTAATCTTTTAATGCTGAAATAGTTGCCAGCCATAAATTAAACCTGCCGCGGCAACTACCCAACACAGTGTTGCCAGACCTAGACATGACCACATCGACAGACGCGTTGCAAGTACATAGACCGCCACTAAATAAATGGCATATGGAATAAGTGACCATAGACCAAACAGAGCTGTTTTCTGTAAAGCCTCAACTCCTTTTTGCTGATAAACAATCACATGAGCAATCAAAGCGAATGTAGGAAAAAGCGGGACTAAACCTGCAATATAAAATGCCTTACTTTTCGATAAAACCGAAATAATGAGGACAACCCCAGCCCCCAACATACATTTTAAAAATAACGCCCACATGCGCTTATCCTATCTGGTCATTTCCATATCAAAACGCTGTATTGTGCGCTTTTCAGAGAAAATTAACAGCGACCAAAGCAATCAGTGCTGGAACTGCCTGAATATAAATAATCTTTTTACTGGCAGTCAGTCCACCATAGATACCTGCAATGAGCACACAGCCTAAAAAGAAATTAGCAATGGATGTCGCAAACGGTGCATCTGCAAATAAAGCCCAGAATAAACCCGCAGCCAAAAAGCCATTATAAAGACCTTGGTTTTGTGCCATCACTTTGGTGAGTTTTGCTTTTTCTGCATTATTTCCAAAGGCTTTCATGCCATAGGGCTTGTCCCACAAAAACATCTCTAACACCAAAATATAGACATGTAATATTGCAATTAAACCCACTAAAACTTGTCCGATCATACAATTTTCCTTTTTATTTTAAAGATATGAAAAAAGATCAGTCTCTCGACTGATCTTTTAGTGTTTTACGGCTTTAACAATACTTTGCCTTGGCGAGCACCTTGTGTCGCTTTTTGGGCAGCAGTTTTAATCTCATCAAAACTAAATACACCTTCAACAGGCAGAGTTAATTTTTTCTGAGTTGCTAACGTTAATAACTCAACAATAAGCTCTTTTTTGCGTTCTGCTGGCATTTCTTTGTTGACCACACTCGCCCAGAAACCTTTTACAGTTGCTTGTTTAAAGATGAGATCACCAGATGAAATTTGCATGGTTTCACCTGTCATACTTCCAAACGAAACCAATAGGCTATTTTCACTAAGCAAGTTCAGCATTTCACCACTTGCACTTCCGCCAATCGAGTCCACGCCAGCAATTAAAGGTTGGTCACCATGAAGCTGTTTAACTTGCTCTTTCCAGTTAGCCTGATCGGTTGCTACAACATGTTGAATGCCTAATGCTTGCATCTCTGCAATTGCATCAGTACGACGAACTAAATTAATTACGGGTAAACCACGTGCCTGCGCAATCATGGCAACCGTTTTACCTACTGCACCATTCGCTGTGTTTTGAATTAACCATTGACCCGGTTGAACATTTACAAAGTCCAACAGCATGAGGGCACTAATTGGCATACCAATCAGCTGTGCTGCTGTTTCGTCATCAATTTCATTATTGAGTGGAATAAGCCCTTGAGCTGGTGTAATAAAGTATTCAGCCCAACTACCATGCACAGCTGCAACTGCAATACGTTGACCTACCTGTACATGAGTAACGCCTTCACCCAGCGCATCTACAATACCAACAGCTTCACTACCACCAATAGCGGGTAAAGTAGGCTTGTAGCCATAACTTCCACGTACCGTCCATACATCATGATTATGGATTGGAGACATGATTGTTTTAATACGAACTTCGCCTGCTTTTGGTTCTGGCTTTGGCATATCCGCCTGCTCTAAAACGTCTACAGGTTCGCCAAAATTACCATGGATAATACTTCGCATGCTTTATTCCTCTATCGGTTTTAAGAGTTGTTGGGTAGTTTCTAAAGCTAGATATAGATGTGCTTTGTCTTGCGACAATTTTGTGAGTAAAGCAGCACCTAACCATAACTGATACATGACTTGCGCAGTTTTTAAAGGATCAATATGTTTTGGAATTGATCCTTGTTGTTGGCCTTCTTTGAGTAGCAAAGCCAAACGTTGCGTTAATTTGTGCACACCGTCATTGAGAATTTGGCGCATATCTTCTGACAAGTCAGAAACCTCTGCCGCCAACTTCACAATCAGGCAGTTTTCAGCCCAGCTACCATTTACCGGATCATCAATCCATGCCTGCCATAACGCCATTAAACGGGCGTGGGCACTTTGTTCACTGTGCTGCCAAAGCTGTTCCATACGAACTTTATAGTCAGCCATGTATTGCTCTAGCAACGCACAGCCAAACGCCTCTTTCGAAGCAAAGTAGTGATAGAACGAACCTTTAGGTACGTCACAAGCCTTTAAGATTTCTTGTAAACCAACGCCGACAAATCCTTTGTGTAATACCAGCTCAAAACTGGTATCCAAAATGTGTTGTCGCGTGGTTTCACTTTTATTTAATCGTTTCATGCATACACAATACCCCACTATTAGACCAGTCGTCTAGTAAAATTATGTTGCTCATTAAAATTTGCTAAGAGTAGAAATCAAAAGAGAGGAATGTTAAAAATACAACCTGCTTAATTAAACAAATTTTGTCGATTGTCGTTTAACCGTCACAATTTGTCGCTTTAAATCATTTTGTACCACTTGAACAATTTTAAATCGTTATCATATATAGGGTCGGTTGTTTATAACCAGTCACACTGCACGAGACTGATCAATCAACACCTAAATTTTCATTAATACATAATTGAGATGTTTTATGAGCCAAAGTCATATCCGTATTCGAGGCGCACGTACCCATAATTTAAAAAATGTGTCTCTCGATATTCCACGCGATAAATTTGTGGTAATTACGGGGTTATCAGGTTCAGGAAAATCTTCTCTTGCCTTCGATACCCTTTACGCCGAAGGACAACGCCGCTACGTCGAATCACTTTCAGCCTATGCCCGTCAGTTTTTATCGCAAATGGAAAAGCCTGAAGTAGACTCGATTGAAGGTTTATCTCCAGCGATTGCGATTGAGCAAAAATCTACCAGTCATAACCCACGTTCAACCGTGGGTACTATTACTGAAATTTATGACTATTTGCGCCTGCTTTATGCGCGTGTCGGTACACCTTACTGCCCTGAACACGACTTGCCGATGGTTGCACAAACTGTTTCTGAAATGGTCGATGCAGTAAAAACACTTGAAGAAGGCACAGCACTGATGTTGCTTGCCCCTGTAGTTCGTGAACGTAAAGGTGAATACAGCAACTTGTTCGAACAGCTACAAGGACAAGGTTTTGTTCGTGCGCGTGTTGATGGCGAAATCATTGATATTGATACGCCACCTGAACTCGACAAAAAGAAAAAGCACACCATTGAAGTTGTTGTTGACCGTTTTAAAGTACGCGAAGATTTAGGTAACCGTATTGCCGAATCATTTGAAACTGCTTTACGTTTAGGTGGTGATATTGCGGTTTTGTCATGGATGAATGGCGAACACCCAGACCGCGTTTTTTCTGCAAAACACTCATGTCCTAAATGTGATCGAGCTGTAGCAGAACTTGAGCCTCGTTTATTTTCATTTAACAACCCGTTTGGTGCCTGCCCTGTTTGTGATGGTTTAGGTACACGCAGTCATTTTAGCTCTGAAAAGCTCATTCCAAATCCTGAGCTTGCGATTAGTGAAGGTGCTATCCGCGGTTGGGATCGTCAACGTCCATATTATTATTCGATGCTGCAAAAAGTTGCCGACCATTTTGGTTTCCAACTTGATACACCTTGGAACCAGTTAGATAAAGATACTCAAAAGAAATTTTTACAAGGTACGGGCAAAGAAAAAGTCGATTTAAGTTATATCGATGAACGTGGCCGCAAACACACGCGCGTACAACCTTTTGAAGGAATTTTGCCGCACCTTGAACGTCGTTACCGTGAAACTGAAAGTAACTATGTACGAGACGATTTAGCTCAATATTTATCTAATGCCGCTTGCGATGCCTGCGACGGTTCGCGTCTAAATGAAATTTCACGCAACGTTCGGGTCAAAGATAAGACGATTGCACAAATCACCAAGATGTCGATTGGTGATGCTGAAAACTATTATCAAGATCTCAATCTTGAAGGCGCTAAAGGTGAAATCGCCGATAAAATCTTTAAAGAGATTCGCGAGCGTTTACACTTCCTCGTCAGTGTCGGCTTAAATTATCTCAGTCTCGCTCGTTCAGCAGAAACCTTGTCAGGCGGTGAAGCTCAGCGTATTCGTCTCGCTTCGCAAATTGGTGCAGGTTTGATGGGCGTGATGTATGTACTCGATGAACCATCGATCGGTCTGCATCAACGTGATAATGATCGCCTACTACAAACCTTAATTCGCTTACGCGATCTCGGCAATACCGTGCTTGTGGTTGAACACGATGAAGATGCAATTCGTGCTGCAGATCATATTATTGATATCGGACCGGGTGCAGGGATTCACGGCGGTGTCATTATCGGTGAAGGTAGCTATGACGAGATTGCGAACAATAAAGACTCTCTTACAGGTAAATATCTTTCAGGTAGCCTAAAAATTGCGATACCTGCGCAACGTACCCAATCACCACGCCCAGATGAGTTCATCAAACTCTCTGGTGCAAGTGGTCACAACCTACAGAATGTCGATCTCACCATTCCACTTGGCATCATGACCTGTGTGACGGGCGTTTCAGGTTCCGGTAAATCAACACTGATTAACCGTACTTTGCTTCCATTAGCAGCAACACAGCTCAATGGTGCAACCACGCTGACCGCAGAAAAGTTTGATTCGATTGATGGCTTACAGCATTTAGATAAAGTGGTTGATATTGACCAAAGTCCAATTGGTCGTACCCCACGTTCTAACCCTGCTACCTATACAGGTTTATTTACGCCTATTCGTGAGTTATTTGCGCAAACGCCTGAAGCCAAAGCGCGTGGTTATAGCGCAGGTCGTTTCTCGTTTAACGTGAAAGGTGGACGTTGTGAAGCTTGTGAAGGCGATGGCATGATCAAGGTCGCGATGCACTTCTTACCTGATATGTATGTGCCTTGTGATGCTTGTCATGGCAAGCGTTATAACCGTGAAACTTTAGAAGTTGGTTATAAAGGCAAGAACATTTCAGACGTATTAGAAATGACCGTTGAAGATGCGGCTGAGTTCTTTAATGCAATTCCTGTGATTCATCGTCGTTTAGATACTTTAATGCAAGTAGGTCTGGGATATATTCGTTTAGGTCAAGCTGCAACGACACTTTCAGGTGGTGAAGCGCAACGCGTTAAATTAGCTCGCGAGTTAGCAAAACGTGATACGGGTAAAACCTTATATATCTTGGATGAACCGACGACAGGCTTACATTTCCATGATATTGCCAAGCTACTCGACATTTTGTACGAGCTACGCAACAAGGGTAATACCATTGTGGTGATTGAGCATAACCTTGATGTGATTAAAACAGCAGACTGGGTTGTCGACTTAGGCCCTGAAGGTGGTTCAGGCGGTGGGATGATCATTGCCGAAGGCACACCTGAACAAGTGGCAGAGGTCGAGATTTCCCATACGGGCCGTTTCTTAAAGCCGATGTTGAAGTAATTTATTGAATGAAAAAGCCGGAAATCATTTCCGGCTTTTTTTATCCCTCAACTGCATTTCGCCCTCGGGCTTTAGCTCTTAATAGTGAACGGTCAGCTTTCTCTAAGAGCTCTATCCAACTCGCCGCTCCTATCGCAAAACCAATACTCACAGACACATGCAATTTTTCATCTGAACCTGACAAATCAATTTCTTGTAAAGAAATCGCAATACGAATTTTTTCTGCCAAAAGGCGAGCATCTACAAATTGCACCTGCTCTAACAATATTAAAAATTCATCTCCACCATAACGGACAATTAAATCTGAACTTCTTATATTTTGCTTTAATTGCTCGGCAATATTAACAATGACATGATCACCTACAATATGCCCATATTGGTCATTCACCTGTTTAAAACGATCAATATCTATAATCATTAAACAAGTCTGCGTAAATTTTTGAGGGTAACTTTCAACAATTTTTAAATATTCAGATAAAGCTAAACGATTGGACACACCAGTTAATGGATCTGTATTGGCAATATTCTTTAATTGAAATTCAAAAGCATCGCGTTGTTGCAACATACGCTGTAATCGATCAATCGCTTCAAATAGGGAAAAAAATTCACCTTTTGTTGTTACATTCATCTCATCTGTCCAATGATCAGAACTATGCGATAAATCTAAAATTAAAGTCCTCGCTTTAATTAAAGGAGAAAACACTCTTCTTTGTGCATAATTAAGCGTAAGTAACGCTGTGGCTAAAGAAATTAAAGAAATTAATAACGTTAAGAGAAAATCATTTCGAGCAATTACATTTTCTTGAGTGGCAATTACAACACTTTCATCAAGAATATAACTTTGTAAATCAACCACAGTGGTAAATTTACCCACGATTGCTTCTGTCAATTGAGTGCCATTTAAATAATATGGCTCCCCTTTTTGGCTTTCTTCTAATAACTTTTCTACAATCGGAATACCTTTGTCGATAAATTCTGATTTCACGCGGGAATATAACCGACGGTATTCTGGGGTCTTTGCCTGTTCAGGCTGCAAGGTATCAACCAAAATCCATAGATATCTAGATTGATGCTGAGTTTGTAGAGAACGCGCACGATTATTACTTGGAATTTCTTCATTAAAGCTCACAGGAGCGATAATATTAGATGCCATACGTCCGGCCTGATCTCGCATATCGGTCAGAACTATAATCAGCGTAAAATAATTAGAAATACGGCTATCTTTACTTTTTAGCTGTAACATCAGTTTTTGCAGTATTTCCCTACAATTATCCCATGCTCCAAACATCCCTAAAATGGCATTATCCATTTGGACGGAATTTCGCGCTCCATATGGAATTTCACCATAATAGTCGACCACATACCGAGCTTGTCTAAGATTTTCTTTGAAGTTGGTTTGCAGCTCATTTGCTAATGAAACATAACCTGCTTGTTGTAAGATAAGGATACTTGTATCAATTTGCGCATCAACAATTAAACGAAATTTTTTTAATTCTTGCTGATTCTTTAATAAATCATGAGAACTGCTCGACATCATTTTGTTGGCTGGAGCACGCTCCTTAGAAACTTTATAGGCAATATCGGCTACAGCTCTTAAGCTTTTTATTTCGGCTAAGGCTTGTCTAGTTTTTATATAATCCTGATAGCTTCCCACAATGAGGGGGATCGCCATGAATAATAAGGACAAAATAATAACCAGCATAAAAAAGAACAGTCGATTACTAATGTGCTCTGAACGTAACCCTGACATTTCTAGCTGGTACTCCGTAAATGTCCTGCCATTTTTACTACGATATAAATTAGGCTTAAATCCATCCTAGCATTTTAATAACTAGAATTTCATCAATAAACCCTTCATTTCTCTTTTAATAATTATACGTTTCCTACCTTTTAGTAAGCTTAAATAATAAACGGGATCGAAAAATTAAATGATATTTATAAAAAAACTCTATTTTACAGATTAAAAATTTTTAGCAATGATAGTAAAACATATTTAGTTATCCTCTTGGATGCACTTCTCCCAGCATCCATTGCCCAGCTTTAAGCTGGGTTCTTTTTGATCTATTATTTTCCAATAAATTTCATATAACTTTTCTTATAATTTTAAGATTTTCTTATAGATAAAAAAAAGCTCAACCTTGGGGAAAGCTGAGCTCGTAAAATCTGATGTGCTACACACATCGTATCTAGGAAAGCACTTTAAATCCTAAAAACGTTAGGTAGTGAACTTTGCAATTGAATTATGTGACTTATCTCTACTTTTGTAAAGTCGATTAAATTAATCAGAATTCAAAATTTAATCGATTTTTCAACTTAAAATAGAGATTTCTTTTATTTTATTCACTTATATAATAATTAAAAATAGTTAAATTTTTTAGTTAAACTAATCCAAATATTGTTAACTATTCCTCAAAATATTACAAATTCGATAAGAAAACGATGATTTTTTATTCGCATTGTAAACAATATTATACTTTTATTAATGTTAAAACCGATCACATTAATCTATTTTTCCAATCACAATTGTAATAACTTTTAAACATTTACTTCTAAATTCCCTATGAAATATAATTATTAGCCTCTTGTAAATGTTCATTTTTTTATCAGGTTGACAATTTACTTTTCATTTGATTAGTTTTTCACCAATTTTAACATAAGTGTCAAATATCTTTAACATTCCTTTTTTTTCATTATTGACTTCATAAATTGTTACAATACAATGACCCCAGCTTTATCTCTTGTTATTGCTGGAAATGATTATGAAAAAACTTGGTTTAGCCACTGCTGTATTATTAGCCATGACCGGTGCTCATGCTTATCAATTTGAAGTTCAAGGTCAATCTGAATATGTTGACACAACTGCAAATGATAAAAACTTCACTGGTGACGTTGCTGGTACATTCTATTTAAAAAATGTTGATACCGCTAAAGGTCCATTAGCTGAAGCAGCTTTCTTGAACCAAGCTTCTAGCGTATCTTTAGGTTATAGCTACCAACAGTATGACCAAAACAATGGTTTAAACTACCACGTTGGTACATACGGCGTTAAAGGTGAGGCTTACGTTCCTACTCCTTACCTTCCTGTATATGCTAGCGCAACTTACAACCATACTGATGTTGATGGTAAAAACAACTTCTCTAAAGATGATAACGGTGACCGTTATGCATTAGAAGTTGGTGCTATGTTGTTACCTAACTTCTTGATGACTGTCGGTTATACAAGTGTTGCTAACCAATTCGCTTTAGACAACTTTGGCATCATCAGCAACGGTATCTACTCTGCTGTAAACCAAACTGCTGCGATCCAAAATGACCAAGATGCTATTACTGCACGTGCTAAATATGTAGGTCCAATCGATGGAACTAACATGGCAATCGGTTTTGAAGCTG
Source organism: Acinetobacter sp. KB005 (assembly GCF_049949095.1). Taxonomy (NCBI): domain Bacteria; kingdom Pseudomonadati; phylum Pseudomonadota; class Gammaproteobacteria; order Moraxellales; family Moraxellaceae; genus Acinetobacter; species Acinetobacter sp. KB005. The sequence goes on from NZ_CP188191.1 coordinate 632,176, forward strand.
CTGGTGCTTTCGGTGAAGAAAACCAATACGGTTTAAAAACTGACCTTTACTTAACTCCTAAGTTAAGTGTTGGCGCATCTTTCGTGGGTAACGATGGCGTAGCTGACATCAAAGGTAATGACCTTGGTGAATTCCGTCAAGCTTGGGGTGGTAACGTAAACTACTTCATTACTCCTGCTTTAGCAGTTGGTGCATCGTACATGAAAGCTGACGTTAAAAATGCGTCTACTAGCTACGATACACAAACTATCGGTTTAAATACTAAATTCCGTTTCTAATTTAATTTAGAAATCGAATTAAAAAAAGGACTCAATAGAGTCCTTTTTTTATACCTATACACCTAAATATTAGCTTCGTACAATATTTAAGAAATACAGATGACGTTCGTATTGATCAATAATGTCTTGAATTAAATCTTCTTGCGTCCAATCCATTACATCATAGTTCTGGCCACCTTCTCGTAAAAACACTTCAGCCTGAAAATATTGCCCATCTTCTGCTTCTATACGCCCCATAAGAAAACTTGGTGGCAATGTTTCACGTGAAACAACTTTATAAATAAAATTAATTTCATTGTGATGGTCTACCCTAAGCTGCATACCATCTTCAAGCTGACTAATTGAGACTTCTAAATGACGGCGTTTCAACTCATGCTTAATATTTTCAAAAGCACGGCTTACCTGATTTTCAATATATTGCTTTACTTCGTCTTCACTATGAGGATAGTGCATGATTAATCCTAGACGCTGTTGCCAGCTTCGTGGATTATGAATAGCACGCGGTGTAATTCGTGCTTCCTGAATAGCGGTCATTTTAGTGACATCAAGATGCAAGGCCTTTATTAGTCCCCAGCTCATTAACAGCATGACGACAGTAAATGGTAATGCACTCATAATGATTGAGGACTGAAGTGCAGCCAACCCACCCACCAATAATAAAATAATGGCGAGTACAGCCATAAGCACTGTCCAGAACAGACGTTGCCAAGTCGGTGAGTTTTCTGTTTTTGCAGTTAAATAGTCGGTGACTAATGCACCTGAGTCGGCCGAGGTCACAAAAAATAAAACCACTAAAACAGTTGCCAAGACATTCATTACCCCAGAGAAAGGTAAATGATTTAAAAATTCAAATAATGCGACTGATGAATCTTGTTGAACCGCCTGAATTAAGGTGGTTTGATGCTCATGGATAATGCTAAATAACGCAGCATTTCCTAAAAAGCCCATCCAGATAATGGTAAAGCCAGTTGGGATAAGCAAAACCCCAACAATAAATTCTCGAATGGTACGACCACGTGATACGCGGGCAATGAACATTCCAACAAATGGCGACCAAGAAATCCACCAAGCCCAATACAAGATCGTCCAGCCCCCAATCCATCCATTTGGCTGATAGGCATATAAATTGAACGTCATGGTAAAAAGATTAGAGAGGTATTGCCCAGTATTTTGAATAGTGGTTTGGAGTAAATAAATGCTTGGGCCAGCAATAAAAATAAATACTAAGAGAATTACAGCTAAAACTAAGTTTATTTCTGATAAACGTTTTACACCTTTATCTAGACCTAAAAATACAGATAAAGAGGCCAGAATACTCACAAAAATAATGAGTAGAACTTGAACATGAGTACTTTGCTCTACACCAAATAAATAATGCAAACCAGAATTGATCTGCGTTACCCCAAAGCCAAGAGATGTCGCGACACCAAATACAGTTCCAATCGTTGCAAAAATATCAATGCTATCGCCCAATGGGCCATAAATCTTTTTTCCAATCAGAGGATAAAGTGCGGAACGGGTCTTTAAAGGTAAATTATGTCTATAGGCAAAGTAAGCTAAAGCCAGTCCGACTACAGCGTAAATCGCCCACGCATGTAACCCCCAGTGGAAAAAGGTTACTCTTAGTGCTTGCTGTGCTGCATCAATGGTTTGTGCCTCACCACTTGGCGGGGTAACGTAATGCATGACGGGTTCAGCAACACCGAAGAACATCAACCCAATCCCCATCCCTGCTGTAAACAGCATGGCGAACCAGGACCCATTATTATAATCAGGCTGGCTATGATCAGGCCCTAATTTAATACGTCCAATCGATGAACAGGCGATATAAATCAATAAGATGAGAAAGAAAGCAACAGACAAAACATAAAACCAGCTAAATGAATCAGTGATCCATTGTTTTAATTGTTGCGTTAGAAGCTCAAAAGAACTCGGAGCAATCACCACTACTGCTAAAAACAAAGCAATAATAATGACCGTACCAAAAAATACGTTAGGATTAACGTTTGCGAACCAACTGGACTGTTTGGAAGGCATAAATCCTCCATGTTATTTTAATGACAAGTGACAGGCTTAAATGCCGATAAGATATTCATAGAATGAACAAAGCTAGGGCTTTCAATAGAGAAAGCCGATAACACTTTAAATAAACTTAAAGAATATTGCAGTTACAAAGGTGTAAATAAATTAAAACACCTCCTCCATTATTTATCTGATTTTTTTTTAGGGAGGTGGGTAATATATTGTAAAGCAATTAATCGAGTTACGATTAAGGCCAAATACATAACTCCACAGAACATTTGGAGCATGGCTAAAACGCGCGCTGGTGGGCTCAGAGGCATTAAGTCAGATAAACCTGTAGCCGATTGCAAGCTAAAGCTGAGAAATAATAGATCTAACCACGTCTGTAAATGGTGAACGTTATTTGGATTTTGAAAGCTAGACGGAAGAATAAGCTGACAAATGTTATATAAAAATGCAAAACCCCAAGCAATAAGCGTAAAAACTGCTGCTGCCGCAAACAACTCATCTCTTGTTAAATACTGATCGGCAAACATATAACGAAATAAGCCATAAGCTGCTGAAAAGTAGGCTAGCGCTTCACAGCCATGTGCAAAAACCTGAACGTATAAATTGCCATAACCCAATAAAATAAATACCGAGGATATAATCGCCCCACTCACAAATGTTAACCCGAGAAAAGTAAACATTGGGGTTTGACGAATAACCTTGGCAATAATAAGTAGCGCCAGCACCCCTAAAGCCCATGTAAGGGTGCGGTAAAATACATCATGAAAAGTCAGCATAGCCAAAATGAGTAAGATAAATTGCACAAGCAGCAACCATGCAGAAGGTAGCAATCGAAAGCTCGCCCAGAACTCGATGATAGATCGCATTATTATTTTCCTTGTTTCATTATGCTTTTTGAGGTCTAGCAAATCATACTGTACACAAAACAAGGCAAACAAGTTGTTCTTTATTAATATCTAAGCCCTAAATTGAAAATTAAATAAGTATAAAAAAAGCCCCGTAGGGCTTTTTTTAAGAATTAGATAACGATATTGCACTTAGTGATCCGATGCACCAGATGCCCCAATACCTGTCATTGAACGAACATATTGAGCATCGAAAGCAGCACGCTCTTTTTTAGCACGTGCAGAGTTATCGGTAACCGAGAACAACCAACAGCAAAGGAAAGACAACGGCATTGCGAATAATGCAGGACCATTGAATGGATTGATTGGTGTATCAGAGATTTTTAAAGTATCTACCCAAACTGCTTTAGATAGCACAATCAATACCACTGCTGTTACAAGACCAACCACACCACCAATAACTGCGCCACGAGTCGTTAAACCTTTCCAGAACATTGAAAGAACAAGTATTGGGAAGTTTGCACAGCAAGCTACAGAGAATGCCAAGCCTACCATGAACGCCACATTTTGCTTTTCAAACAAAATACCTAAAATCATGGCAAAAATAGCTAAACCAAGTGTCGCAATTTTTGACATACGAAGTTCAGAAGCAGGCGTCGTTTGACCTTTTTTGAATACGTTAGCGTATAAGTCATGAGAGATTGCAGATGCGCCTGAAAGTGTTAAACCAGCAACAACAGCAAGAATAGTGGCGAACGCTACTGCTGAAATGAAGCCCATGAATAAGTCACCGCCTAAAGCGTCACTTAAATGCACGGCTGCCATATTGTTACCACCAACAAGCTCAAGTTTGCCTGTTACTGCCATTTTTGCAACGTCAAGGAATTGCGGATTGTTTGATACGAAAAGAATCGCACCGAAACCAATAATGAAAGTTAAAAGGTAGAAGTAGCCAATAAAACCTGTCGCAACCACAACCGATTTACGAGCTTCTTTTGCATCTTTTACTGTAAAGAAACGCATAAGAATGTGCGGTAAACCAGCTGTACCAAACATTAATGCCAAACCAAGAGACAAGGCATCAATCGGGTTTGCTGCAAGTTTACCTGGCCCCATAATTTTTGCAGCATCGGTCAAGCTTACATCATGCACTTTACTGAATACTTCAATTGATTGGGTAAACATGTTGCTGAAACTAAAGCCAACTCCTTTCATGACCATGAATGCCATGAAGGTTGCGCCACTGAGTAACATTACCGCTTTGATAATTTGTACCCATGTCGTTGCCAACATACCACCAAAGATTACATAGGCCATCATTAATAGACCAACGATGACTACAGCAATGTTGTAGTTCAAACCAAATAGTAATTTGATGAGCTGACCCGCACCTACCATTTGAGCAATCAAATAGAATGCCACAACAACAAGTGAACTGACCGCAGCTAAAGTACGTACTGGTTTTTCTTCAAGACGAAATGAAACCACATCTGAAAGGTTATATTTACCAAGGTTACGCAAACGTTCTGCAATTAAGAATAAAACGATTGGCCAACCTACCATGAACCCAAGCGAGTAAAGTAAGCCATCAAAGCCCGAACTAAACACAAGTGCAGAAATACCAAGGAAAGATGCAGCAGACATATAGTCACCCGCAATTGCCAGACCATTCTGGAAACCGCTGATACCGCCACCTGCCGTATAGAAGTCTTGTGTTGATTGAGTTTGTTTTGCAGCCCACTTAGTAATGAACAAAGTGAAACCAACAAAAATTAAGAACATGATGATGGCATGCCAGTTTGTCGCCTGTTGCTCAGCTTCACCTAAGTCAGGACCTGCCATAGCTACCGTTGAATATAGCGATGTTGCTGTCAGCAAGACTTTCGCCTTTAATGAATTCCATTTCATATTAGTGTAGTCCTTTATCGTGCGTGATGGCTTCAACTTCCTTCAACGCTTCTTCACTCAACTGATCAAGGGTGTGATTTGCAATGAAGGAATACACACCACACAGTAGGAAAGATAAAACAATAATTCCTAAACCTAGCGGGATTCCCCATGTCGTAACACCACCACTAAATGAACTCATCAAAAATTCTTTGTTGTAGCCCACAAGTAGCATAAAGCCCACATAAAGCACTAACATGATGACTGTGAGCGTCCAACTTAATGCACTTTTTTTCTTGACCATCTTTTGAAACTTTGGATTGTGTAGAATCTGTTCTACTTGGTTCTGATCCATAACCAAACTCCTTGCCCAGTGCCCAGCCTTGGCCACTTTTTTAATAGTAGTTTCTCAGGATTTAAGTTAGCAAAATTCCGTGTAATTCGTAACTTAGACTTTGGTCGTTAAAATTTAATCAATTTATAGCTTTGTTTCTGCTTGGGGTATGATAGGCACAAGGTTTTAATCATGTGAGTCATATGAACAGCTGGCTGATTATTGGGGTACTCACCCTTTATATAGCACTCTTATTTATTTGTGCTTTTTTTGGTGAAAAGCATGCCAGCCGTCTGAGTACACGTGGCCGCATGTTCTTGTTCAGCTTAACCTTAGGTGTTTACTGCTCATCATGGACATTTTACGGCGCGACTGGAGCCGCTGTTCGCGAAGGCGTGATTTTCTTACCGATTTACTTAGGTCCGCTTTTATTTGTCTGGTTCGGCTATGACATTTGGCGACGTTTAGGTCGAGTACGCCAACACCATGCTATTTCATCAATTGCCGACTTTATTGCTGCACGTTACGGAAAAAGCGGTGTCTTGGCATCACTGGTTACCATTTTGGCCGTAATCGCAATTATCCCCTATCTGGCCCTACAGCTACGTGCGATTGCTTTAAGTACGTCTGTCATTATGGAACAGAATGCTCATATCCATACAACCACCAATAGTGTTTTGCTTTTAACCAGTGTACTGGCTATTTTGGCCATGATTTTTGGTACAAGACAAATCGCCAATACCGAGCAACATGGCGGCCTCATGCTCGCCGTCGCATTTGAATCTTTTGTAAAATTATTCGCACTCATTTGCGTCGCTTTATTTTTTATTTTTGAAACACCAGCGAACCTAGTCCAAGTTACAGCCGATGTGAACCAAACATTTCAGGAAGTTCAGTTGTTTGGAGTACCTGAAACATTCTGGATTCAGACCTTATTGGCAGGTTTAGCAATTATCTGCCTGCCACGTCAATTTCATGTGGCAGTAGTCGAGCTGCGTGACGAAAAGCATATCCGTGGTGCGCGTAAATGGTTTGCGGTTTATCTCATTTTAACAATTTTAGCCATTATTCCGATCGCAAGCTGGGCGCTGCATGCAGCACCGAAGTTCTTGACTGTACCTGATGTTGCCGTATTGTCATTACCGCTTAGCTATAACCAAGAAGGGCTGGCTTTACTGGCTTTTTTAGGTGGGTTCTCTGCATCGACAGGTATGTTACTGGTTTCGTCAGTTGCCCTGTCTATCATGCTAAGTAATGACTTAATTATGCCTGCGCTCTGGCGTTTTAAAGTGCTCTCGCGCCATGATAAGCATCTTCCTAAAGTTCTTAAGTTTAGTCGCCGCATTAGTATTGTTGCAGTGATGCTCCTTGGTTTTTTATTCTTCCATTTCTTTAATGATATTAACCAGCTTTCAGTATTTGGTTTATTGGCTTTTAGTGCTGTGGCTCAATTTGCCCCTGCTCTTATTGGTGGTTTGTACTGGCGTGGTGGAAGTCGTCAGGGCGTATATGCGGGACTCATCATTGGATTTTTAATGTGGAGTTATACTTTACTATGTCCAACGATCTTACGTAGTTTGCCAGAAGCCTATCAGGAAGCGGCTCAGAGTATTTTGCTTTTTGGTCCTTTTGGAATCAATGCGTTACGCCCTGAATCATTATTTGGCTTTGAATCATTTGCACCACTCACACATGGTGTAATTTGGTCGCTTGGTTTAAATATTCTTTTATATATCTGGATTTCTAAACTCTACCGCCCAAGTGTGGCAGAGCAAATTCAGGCGGAAAGTTTCTTCTATTATGAAACAAAACCATTGCCATCACCGCACACCTCTACCGATTTAACCTATTTACCGCATGATGCAGCACGTTTAAAAGTAGGTGATCTCTTTGCACTTGCCAAAAGAATTACTGGTGAGCAACCAACAACACAAGCCTTTGAAAATTTCTGTGAACAAAATCATTTAATACTTAATGAAAATAGCATTGCGAATGGTATGTGGTGGCGGTTTACCGAGCAATATCTAGCCGGCATTATTGGGGCGGCCTCTGCACGTACTTTGCTCACTACAGCAATGATTAATAATGGTCTGGCTTTAGGCCAAGTTGCTAATATTTTGGACCAAGCCTCGCAATGGCAACGTTTTAACCAAAACCTGCTCATGACCATGATTGACCACATGACCCAAGGTGTCAGCGTAGTTGATAAAAATATGTGTCTAGTGGCATGGAATAATCAATATTTAAAACTGTTTGGTTACCCTAAAGACTTGGTGTACGTTGGCTGTCCAATTGCCGACTTAATTCGTTATAACGCTGAACGCGGTGAATGTGGCCCTGGTTCAGTCGAAGAACATGTACGCAAACGTTTGCACTGGATGAAAGTTGGAAGTGCTCATGAATTTGAACGAATCCGTAAAGATGGTCGGGTTATTCAAATGCGGGGTAACCCTATTTCAGGTGGGGGCTTTGTTACTACGTTTGCCGACATTACCGCCTTCCGTGCGAATGAAGCAATACTCGAAGCTCGCGTAAAAAACAGAACCCAGCAGCTTGCCGATGCCTTAACCGAACAGCAACTTGCACGTGAACAAGCCGATATGGCAAATATGTCGAAAAGCCGCTTTATCGCCGCGGCAAGCCACGACTTATTACAACCCATGCATGCCGCTCGCCTGTTTAGTACCGTTCTTGAACAAAGCATTGCAACAGAAGAAGACCGTCAGACTTTGCAGCAACTTGATCGTGCTCTATATGGTGCAGAAAGCATGCTCTCTGCCCTACTCGATATTGCCCGTTTAGAAGGCGGCAGCATACAGCCAAAAAGACAGCCCTATCCTTTACATGATTTACTCAGCGATCTTGAACTACAGTTTAAATCGATTGCTGCTCAGCGAAATATTTCACTGAAAGTTCATGATGTATCTTTCTGGATTGACACAGATCCCCAATGGATTCGACGTATTATTCAGAACTTTGTCAGCAATGCTTTACGCTATACAGCAAAAGGCCAAGTAGTTGTGGGTGTTCTACGCTCAGCGCAACAGTCGGGTCATATTCGTATTGGCGTGTGGGATACAGGACCAGGAATTGCGGAAGAACAGCGAATTAAACTGTTTCAAGAGTTTGAACGCTGTGGACATCTATCACCTTGGGGAGAACAAGGTCTAGGCTTAGGGCTGGCTATTGTGCAGCGTATGACAGGTTTGCTGAATTATCCAGTTCATGTCTACTCTCAGCTCGATAAAGGCTCATGCTTTATGATTGAAGTTCCAGTCGTAGAAGCACCAAAAGTCATTACCCCAACCGTGCAGACAGTACCTTTAAAAACCAAAGCCTACCGTATTTTATGTCTGGACAACGATGAAACTATTTTAGAAGGTATGAGTAGTTTATTAGGTAAATGGGGCTATCAGGTCTTTAAAGCCACTGAACCCGAACAAGCGCTTGAGATTATTCAAAAGGAAAATATTCAGGTCTGGCTCATCGACCAACACCTGAATAACAACCAACTCGGCGTCGATTTTATTATGCAAAATCGACAGCAGGATATTCCAGTTGCTTTAATTACCGCTGACTCTCACCCCGAGTTACCTCAGCAGCTTAAAGAGCTGAATATTGTTTTACTCAAGAAACCACTTAAACCTGCTTCATTAAGAGCTTGGTTATCTGGGCTTAAAATTGCCAGCACAGCAGATTAAATATTTTCTCTTCCAGACTTTTTATAGGTTTGGGAGAGATCCTTGGCAAAAATTATTGGCTTAATTTAAGCCAATAGGCAGAACTGCTCAAAAAGTCTACTTTTACCCAAGAAATAATTGACCAAACTTTCCAATGCCCCTTTTCCTATGGCAAAGCCCACCTTTTTTGTAAGTGAACACGTGTACACCTAGTTACAATTTAATAAGCTTATATTTTTTATAAGAAAATAAACCAAAAACTCTCATATACAACTTTAGTCGTATTCCACTTGCATTCTTCATGTTCCATAAATAATCGATGTGCATTTTATATGCTTCAAGATTTCATAGCCCATTTCCAATTTATAAAACATCCATACCAACTTATTAATGCAAAGGACAATTGCCATGAATACTTTTGATACATCCCAACAAGGGCAACTCTCATCTCAACAGTTTTATCGTCAATACAGTGCCAATGCTTTACTTCCTGAATTAGATTGGCAAAGTATTTTTCCCAACAGCAAACTCAATGAAGCACATATCAAAGCATTAAATACCATTTATCAGTGCGCCGTTCCGCTCGCGCTCAATATTTTTCATGATTTGAATTTTGATGTATTTGCCCCAGCTGCTTACCATCCACAAGGTTTGGGTCTATTTGATAAATTAGGTCAACAAGAAGAAAACTTCTTACAAGTCCTCACTGCGGAAAGTGAAAATCTAGATCACGATACCCGTCATCAAATCTGGAGCATGTTGCTTCGCGGAGGGGCTGTACTCGTTTTCAAAGCTTGGCTTGGTCATGTCAAACTCGGAGAAAATCAGTTAGACATGACTCAGTTTGATGAACTCTCTGATTTACTCTTTATTAAGACTCATCCAGATCAACTTGCTGAACGTCTACATGTTGATGCAAAAGCAAAACTCGACCATATCTTCTTAATGTATGGCAACGATATTTTCCTTGATCGATTCAACAGCCTAGAAACAGCTGCCCTGTTTGTTGATTTGGGTGTTTATGATGCGGCGTTCTTAAGCTTGCGTGATGACCGCGTAGCTGAATATTTAAAAATGAAACGTTATGTGACGCAAGAACAAATTGATGATTTGCAATGCGCACTCAACCCATTGTACTGCGACAGCCTAACCCCAAAACAAGACTGCCTTGCTTAATTCACATATATAAAAAAGACCTCAATTGAGGTCTTTTTTTTAATTTTTAGATTTTTCTATCTTCAATATTTAATGCACTAATTGCCAGTACTGCCTGTGTTCGGTTTTGCACACCCAATTTTCTAAAGATGGCTGTCACATGGGCTTTAATCGTTGCTTCTGAAACATCTAGCTCGTAGGCAATCTGTTTATTTAATAAGCCTTCTGCAACCATCATCAAAACACGGAACTGCTGAGGCGTTAATGACTGAATACGTTCTGCCAATGCCGTTTCATCTGCCGCTCGAGGGTCAAGATTAAGGTTAGATGGCAAGTTAGGTGGTAACCAGATATCACCTTCTAAGACCTGACGAATCGCTTCGCCAATATGGCTTGGATGCGCAGATTTAGGGATATAACCCATCGCGCCATGTGCAATCGCACGCTGAATGATTGAAGTTTCTTCATGTGCAGAAACCACAATAATTGGAATAGCTGGATACTGTGCTCGCACATAAACCAAAGCAGAAAAGCCTGAAGCACCCGGTAAATTTAAATCAAGCAATACCAGATCAGGTTCTGCCCCATTTTCCAAACGCTCATAAAACTCATCAACCGAAGCTGTTTCATGAATTTGTGCCTGTGGCAGGCTATAACGTACTGCTTGAATTAAAGCATGACGAAACAAAGGATGATCATCAACGATTAAAATATTCATAAGCGATTAAAGTAATCTTGAGCATAATTGTGGCCTATTGTAACCCTACTATTTAGATGAAAGATACGTTCATCTTATCCATTTTTATGCAAAATGTTGATAAATGCAGAACTTAGCAAAAATTTTCAGATGTTTTTTAACTTTTAATCAAAATTAATCTGTTTTTTATATAAGCTTCCTTTTTATTATAAAAAATATATCACCAATAATTATATAAAATAAAAACAATAACTTAATAAAAAAACAAAGTATAAAAATCCACTATTTATCTTTTATATTTAAAACAGATAAGGTTGACCAATTTCGTTATTTTACAGTTTACCGTCGTTGTTGATTAATAGGTCCAATCACCTTTTTTAGGCTTAGGAACCAAATTATGACTGGTATCACATCACCAAAACCTTTGAATATTGTTGCTGTTTCTGGTGGCTTAAATACCCCATCTAAAACGGAAAGTCTGGTTCAAGCCATTCTTGATGAATTATCTGAAGCAATCGATATTAAAGTTCATTTTATTAAATTAAGCGAAATTGGGCCTTTATTAGGCGGCGCATTTTATCGCAACCAACTTCCACAGCGTGTACAAGATGACCTTGCAGCGGTTGAAGCAGCAGATGCTTTAATTGTAGGTACACCTGTTTACCGTGCTTCTTTCACAGGTTTGTTCAAACATTTCTTCGATTTTGTTGAACAAACAGCTTTGGTTGATGTGCCTGTACTTTTAGCTGCATCTGGCGGTAGTGATCGACATGCGCTTGTACTCGAGCATCAGCTTCGTCCATTGTTTAGCTTCTTCCAAGCACAAACTTTACCAATTGGCGTATATGCAACAGATCGCGACTTTACTCCTGAATACACGGTTAAAAGCGAGCAATTAGCAGATCGTATTACGCTAGCAGTAGCTCGCGCATTACCAATTTTAGAATGGGCACCAGCCAAAGGTAAGCGTGCTGAAGTCATCAAATCTAAATCTCAGCAAGCGAACCAAGAGCTTGGGATTAATAAACAGATTGAGCAAGAAGAAGTCTTACCTTCAGCAGCCGTTCCAGATCTTGATGCAGCGGAATCTCGCTTACATCACAAGTCTGGCAAATCATTAACGCATGTTGCCTAACCGCAATATGTCTAAATAAAAATAACGAATTTGGGAGAGCGCACCATGACGCAATTACAACAACCGATTAAATTTGCTTATTGGGTACCAAATGTAAGCGGTGGCCTTGTAGTAAGTAACATCGAGCAGCGTACAGACTGGAGTTACGACTACAATGTTCGACTTGCACAGGCTGCCGAAAAAAATGGTTTTGAATATGCGCTCACTCAAATTCGTTTTACGGCGGGCTATGGGGCAGAAAATCAGCATGAATCAGTCAGTTTCAGTCATGCATTATTAGCAAAAACTGAAAAACTTAAGGTCATTGCTGCTATTCTGCCCGGCCCTTGGAAACCGGCACTCGCTGCTAAACAACTTGCAACAATCGACTATCTAACCGAAGGCCGTATTGCCATTAATGTGGTCAGTGGCTGGTTTAGAGGAGAATTTGATGCGATTGGTGAAGAATGGCCAGAGCATGACCAACGCTACGTCCGCTCTGAAGAATTCATTCGCACTCTAAAAGGAATCTGGACCACCGATAACTATAGTTTCGATGGTAAATACTACCAATTCCAAAACTACACACTTAAACCGAAGCCTTTACAAAAGCCTTATATTGAAGTGTTTCAGGGTGGTAGCTCCCGCGCTGCACGTGACATGGCTTCTCGTGTATCTGACTGGTATTTCACCAATGGTAATACGGTAGAAGAGATTCAAAAACAAGTCGAAGACATTCGTACTAAAGCAAAAGCCAACAATCATCATGTCAAAATTGGGGTGAATGCCTTCATTATTGCCAGAGATACCGAAGAAGAAGCAAAAGCGGTACTTCAAGAAATTATTGATAAAGCCAATACGGAAGCCGTGAATGCATTTGGCGATGCAACACGTGAAGCAGGTGCAGCCTCACCAGAGCAACAAGGTAACTGGGCGAAATCAAGTTTTGAAGATCTAGTGCAATATAACGATGGTTTTAAAACCAATTTAATTGGTACACCCCAACAAATTGCAGAGCGTATTGTGGCGCTTAAAGAGGTTGGTGTTGATTTGATTCTTTCTGGATTCTTACATTTCATTGAAGAGGTAGAATATTTTGGGGAAAAAGTTCTACCGCTCGTACGCCAATTAGAACTTCAACAAGAAAAGGAGATAGAAATTCAAGCCAAATCAGCCTAAAAAACTTCAGTTAAAGCAGCGCAAGACAATAAAAACAATAAATTAAAAATAAAGACTTATTGGCTCCAAGACTCGGCTTGGAGCCTTTATTTTTTAAGATTTTTCAACTTCTCGAATCACTGTTTCAACCGAATAGCGACACCATTTTGAAAGTTTCTCAATAAATTCATTTAATGCGGAGGGCTCGAAATGGCTGACAATCATATAGCAAGCATTGCCCATAACTTTAAAGCATTCATCGATTTGTTCATATTGCTTAACCAAATTTTCAATTTCTTCAAATGCGCGTTGTTCATTTAAATGTAAATGAATAAATTGTTTATGGCTGTATTGAACGGCAATGGTGTAATTTTTGATAATCCCTGCATCCATTAACTGAGCAATTCGAGCGCCCACCGCCTGTCCTGTCCGATGGACACGCTGCCCAATTTCTTTATTGGTTAGCCGAGAATCCTGTTTAAGTAATGCAATAATTTTTAGATCAATCGGGTCTAATTCAATATTCATTTTTCATGGCGAAAGAAAACTGGCGATAATGCTTTCATCTGACTATAGCTGATTTTACTGGCAGAGAATAATCTTGTTTTATCTCATATCAACAAGAGTGATCTCATGAAACAAGCACTATTAATTATCGATGTACAAAATGATTATTTTAAAAATGGCAAAATGGAATTGGTTGGGCCAGATCAAGCACTAGAAAAAATAAAACAGCTTGAACAATATTTCAGTGAGAAAAACCTTCCAATTATTTATGTACAACATATTAACCCACCACAGGCCAGCTTCTTTCAAGAAAATACCGACGGTGTTTTACTTCACCCTGAACTCAACGCTCAAAATGATGCATTAATTGTGATAAAGCATTATCCAAACAGTTTTTTAGAAACCAATTTAGATGAACTTTTAAAAGCACATCAAATTGAGCAACTCGTGATTACAGGCATGATGACGCATATGTGTATTGACTCAGGGACACGTGCCGCTAAGGAGCTAGGTTATCAACCAATCTTAATTGCAGATGCCACCGCAACACGTGATTTAAGCCATGACGGAAAAACTGTAAAAGCTGAAGACGTGCAAACTGCTTTTTTAACTGCGCTTAGTACGTTTGCGAATGTACAGAATACTGCCGATTTTCTAGCAAAATCTTAAATAAGGTCCAATAAAAAAGCCCCATTTGGGGCTTTTTTAAAAATTAGTTTTGCTTATCAGGATAGACCGTTGCGATTAACTGATCTACCACAGCAGGTTCAGCCAAAGTTGAGGTATCACCTAAACTATCTAACTCATTTGCCGCAATTTTTCTTAAAATACGGCGCATGATTTTACCAGAACGCGTTTTAGGTAATGCTGGTGCCCAGTGTAGTGCATCAGGAGATGCAACTGGTCCAAGCACTTTACGTACCCAATTAATTAATTCTTTACGTAGTTCTTCCGACTCTGGAACACCCGCTTGTAAGGTCACAAAAGTACAAATACCCTGCCCTTTAATATCATGTGGCATTCCCACCACCGCAGCTTCTGCTACTGATTCATGCGACACCAAAGCGCTTTCAATTTCAGCCGTCCCCAGACGGTGACCTGAAACGTTTAAGACATCATCTACGCGGCCTGTAATCCAGTAATAGCCATCTTCATCACGGCGAGCACCATCACCTGTAAAGTAGTTATTTTTAAAGGTCGAGAAATAAGCTTCAATAAAGCGATCTGGATCACCCCAAATGGTACGCATTTGGCCTGGCCATGAATCTTTAATGACTAGATTGCCTTCTGCTACACCTTCTAGCTCATTACCTTCACCATCTACAATGGCAGGTTGAATACCAAATAACGGACGTGTTGCGGAACCCGGTTTTAAAGCTGTTGCTCCCGGCAATGGCGCAATTAAAATACCGCCAGTTTCGGTTTGCCACCACGTATCAACAATTGGGCAACGGCCTTCACCAACTACATTGTAGTACCAGTTCCAAGCCTCAGGGTTAATAGGTTCACCAACCGAACCGAGTAAACGCAAGCTACTACGATTACTTTCGCGCACATAAGTGTCGCCCTCACGCATCATGGCGCGAATCGCAGTTGGAGCCGTATATAAAATAGAGACTTTGTGCTTATCGACCACATGACCAAGACGTGCCCATGTTGGATATTGAGGTACCCCTTCAAACATTAAGGTTGTGGTGCCATTTGCAAGTGGGCCATAAATCAGATAACTATGTCCTGTAATCCAGCCTACATCTGCCGTACACCAGTACACATCATCTTGTTTTAAATCAAAAACTTCTTTAAAAGTACTTGTTACATAGACTAAATAACCACCTGTGGTATGCAAGACCCCTTTAGGCTTACCTGTAGAACCAGATGTATAGAGAATAAATAATGGGTCTTCTGCCTTCATAGGCTCTGGAGGACAGTTTGCATCAACCTCCATAATAATAAGGTGATACCACAAATCACGGCCCGGCTTCATTTCAATCGGGTTCGCATTACGGTAAACCACAACTACATTTTCAACACACTCTGTACCCGGCAACGCTAAAGCCAAATCGACATTTTCTTTGAGTGGTAACAACTTGCCCGCACGTAGACTTGAGTCTGCTGTAATCACAAGTTTAGCTTGGCTATCTTCAATACGACTTGCCAAAGAATCTGGCGAGAACCCACCAAATACCACACAGTGAACCGCGCCAATACGAGCACACGCTAACATGGCAATTGCAGCTTCAGTGACCATTGGCATATAGAGCACAACGCGATCACCTTTACCAATGCCATATTTCTTTAAAACGTTGGCAAAGCGGCAGACTTCATCATGTAATTCTTTATAAGAAACGATTTTATGGCGAGAAGGATGATCACCTTCCCAAATAATTGCAGGTTTATGAGGATGTTCTTTAAGATGCCTGTCTAGGCAGTTTGCCGATACATTCAACTCACCATCAGCAAACCATTCAATTTTGAAATTGTCTTTGTCAAAACTCGTATTTTTAACTTGGGTAAATGGCTTTATCCAATCGACAATTTTAGCTTGCTCTGCCCAGAATTCATCTGGGTTCTCGATAGAGTGTTGATAACGTTTAAAGTAGTCTGCTTCAACAGTACGAGCTGTTTTTTTAAATTCCTCTGGTACTGGATAGATCTCATTCATACGCAACTTCCTTGATCTTGTGCATCCCATCTCGAGACTGTGGCTATTATTTTACTGGATCTTATTTGCATGCCTTTGCAGTATGATGGCTCTTTCAAAGTCCAAACAATGCGACTTTGGTCATATATTAACCACCTACTCAAGCATACGAAATTGTGAACATTTTTATAAAATTAAGTTGATTTAAAACATTTGTCTATAGGGTCTGTTCATACTTTATATATAAATTGCGTTGTAAGCTAAAATTTCACGAAACAAGGCATGAAATGCAGAAAATAGCGTCTCTATTGTCAAATTTCATAACGCAGTTTTGGGTAATTTTAGCTACAACCCTTTGGGACAGAAATACTTTTTGATGCTGTGTCGTTAGACATTACTCATTTAGAATGACTAAATATTCATAATATCTGCCTAACATCATCTAAAAAGTATTCTCTGTCGCAATCATAGATAAAATATAAACAGACCCTCGCATTACTTTTATAATTTTTTCAAGATTTGATGGTTTTGATCATCAACAAAGATTATTTTGTCTCTTATACGCAACACAGGAATAAAATAATATGTTTGCCCAAACAAGCTCCTCACGCCCACCACAACTCCCTTTTAAAGATAGTCCGTTTTCAATTCATGGACGTTTTAATCGTATGAGCTATTTAGGTGGTTATGGACTGATTTATTTAGTCACCCTCTTGGGCTATTTCATTTTGGCTTCATTTCTTGGAAGTTTTCAGCTTTCAAGCAATTTATTTAATTTTGAATTTTATAGCTCTCTTTCTGGAGCCAGTGCATCAGTGGTCTGGGCCTTTTCGCTGTTTTTAATTTATTTAAATATTGTTCTCGTTGTTCGACGTCTGCACGATTTAAATAAGAGTGGCTGGATGGGGTTGCTGTTGCTTATTCCGGTTGTTCAATTCTTTTTTATGATTTATTTACTGCTTGCCTCAGGTACAGCAGGTACCAATCAATATGGTCCTGTTCGACCTTCAACGTTTATAGAAAAGCTCATGGCTTGGCTTATTTTAGTGGCTATTTTAATTAGCCTCATTTCAACAGCAGGAATTTTTTATTATTTCTCAGGAACCGATACCCTAGAGACACCGACACAAATCTTACAAAAAGGAACGGAATACTTTTAATTAAAAAACACTTTATTATTCAGATGAACTCATTATAGTAGGCGCACATTTTATCTCCTACTATGATGAAAGCTGAAAATTGCTTTCATAATTTTTTTAATTGAGACTTGTCGTGGCTGATGAACAAACATCCTTAACAGATGTCGCAAAAAATACAGGCGAACTTTTACAAGAGGCGGGTACTAAAACCACTCAAACAGTTTTAGCCCATACTGAAAAGTATCATGATGCCTATACCACAATCGATAAAATTGTGGATAGCTTCTGGGAACGTGTGCCTTATATTTGTATTGCGATTATCGTTTTTATTATTTTTTGGCTACTGACCAAATTATTTAAATTCTTTGTTCGCAAAACCTTAGAAAACCGCTCTTACACGCGTCAAAACCTTGTGCTTGTGTTGAACCGTGTAGGCAGTACAGCGATTCTATTCTTTGGCTTCTTAATTGCTTTAGTTATCTCGATTCCAGGGTTTACACCGGGTCAATTAATGAGTGCTCTAGGGATTGGTTCCGTCGCAATTGGTTTCGCATTTAAAGATATCTTTCAGAACTTACTCTCTGGTATTTTAATTTTACTCAGCGAACCTTTCCGTATTGGCGATGACATTATTGTCAACAACATGGAAGGAACCGTAGAAGATATTCAAATCCGTGCGACCTTTTTACGTTCCCCCGATGGCCGTCGTATTGTTATTCCTAACGCGACTGTTTACACCAGTGCAGTAACTGTAAATACTGCCTATCAACGTCGCCGCTGTGAATTTGTAGTCGGAATTGGCTATGAAGACGATGTTCAAAAGGCAAAAGCAGTCATTCTTAAACTACTCGACAACAGCCGTAATGTGCTTAGCCAACCTGCATTTTCGGTCAACGTAACGGCTCTTGCAGATTTCTCTGTCAATCTAACAGTTCGTTGGTGGGTAGACACAACGGAAACAACCACCTCTGCTTCGATTAGTGAAATTCAGGAAAGGGTTGTAGATGCGTTTGATGAAAATAACATCTCAATTCCATATCCGGTACAAGAAGTAAAAATGTATCGTGGTGATCAACCAGCTGAAGAAACCGTTAAGCCAAATGCTTAAGCTGCGAATAAACGCCCTAAAATATAAGAAATAGACGTTTCTGTTCTTAAAATACGGTTGCCTAAGCTCACTGCTTGGCAGCCGTTTTTTATGAGTAAATCAACCTCATAAGGGATAAAACCACCTTCGGGTCCGACCACAACACTACAGGCGTGATCAATATTAATTGGCATACTTTGCTCTACATATGGATGGGCCACATAGGCAGGGCACTCTTCTGAAATAAATGTAGATAAGACATCTTCAACAAAAGGCTTAAAGCGTTTATACATTTGAATTTCAGGAACAATCGTGTCCCCTGCTTGCTCAAGTCCCAAAGTAACGTAGTTGTCGATTTGATGTAAAAAGGGAGTCTGCCAGTAACTTTTATCGACCCGATAACTATGAATCAGACTAATTTTTTCAACACCTAAAGTCACACTGTCCATAATTAAACGGCGTAAAACTTTAGGTCTGGGTAATGCCACAATTAAATGAACCGGAATTTTTGCAGGTACAGCTTCTTCACTGATAGGCTGAAGACAGACTTCTTGCTCGTTAATCGAAACAATTTCCGTGATATAACGTGCGCCGTTACGGATACCAACTTTTAGATTTTGGCCGACTGTAATATCAAGATGATCACGTAAATGCTGTAATTGGCGCTTTGAGTGAATTGACCACGTGTCTGACTGAATATCTTCAGACTCTAGTAAAACGATATTCATGGCTTTTCGGCCAAATACCGATTAATTACGCCAATATGTTTTTGCAATGAGCCTTGATTACGTTGTAAGACTTTATGCGCTTGCTCTACCACTTGTTGGGTCTGATCAGGTTCAGCTAAACAAGCCATCCAGATTGCCACAACCTGCTCTGCATTTTGAGCAATCAATACACCATTTTCATCAATGAACTCATCAACAATGGTTTGGAAGTTAAAATAACGAGGTCCAATTACTGTTGGAACATTTAAAACCATAGGCTCTAAAATATTGTGCCCACCACCCGGTTCATTTAAAGAGCCGCCCACAAAACACACCTGACTTAAGGCGTACCATAACCAAAGTTCACCCATGCTATCGGCTAGATAAACCTGTGTACTGGTATGAATACTTTGGTTCAAACTTCTACGATGAGTAATTAAATCTAAGTTTTGGCAAATTTCAAATACTTCGTCAAAACGTTCAGGATGTCGAGGTACAACAATACAAACTAAATCTGGATCTGACTTTAAATAAGGCTGAAGTGCCTGCAAAATTTGTTGTTCTTCGGGTGCATGCGTACTGGCAATGGTCAGGACTTTGCGTTGCCCCAAATACCATAGCTGGTGTAGCTTTGCAGCCTGATTTACAAATGCTTCAGGGGCGTGAATATCAAATTTAATATTTCCAACCACCTGACTTTTTTGTTGATCTAAGCCAAGTTCTACATAACGTTGTCGAGTCGCATTATCTTGTGCCAACACCCAGTCAATTTTTTTCAGCATTCCTGCTGTTAGACCTGTAACTCGCCCATAACCCTTCGCTGATTTTTCTGATAACCGTGCATTTAATAATAAACATGGAACATGCTGCTGTTTAGCCTGATCAATTAAATTTGGCCAAAGTTCTGTTTCAACCAATGCTAAAAGTTTTGGCTGATACAACTCAAAAAATTGTTTTAAAAGATGCTTCTGGTCAACAGGCAAATAAACTGCTTGAAACAAGTCTAAATAAGGGGCTTTTAAAAATAACGATTTGGCACGTGCCTGCCCCGTTTTAGTCGTATTGGTCACTAAAACAGGCTGTCCAAGTTTAAGATAATGCTCGATTAAAGGCTGCGCGGCGTTAGTTTCTCCAACCGAGACAGCATGGAACCAGATTGCTCTCACATTCTTCGGAGATTCAAACGGCCCAAATCTTTCAAGACATTCCTGATTATATAATTCCTGGCTTTCTGCACGTTTTTTTATCCGCCAGCGGTAAAAGGGTTTTAATAAATGAAGTGCGGTGTTGTACCAAAAAGGGGTCGCCAAGCGGTTTGCCTCAAATAGTCAAAATTTAAAAACTGGGGAAAATATAACATAGATAGAAAAAATGGCAGAGTTTCGATACCTAAACTCTACCATTACAAGAAAAGCGATTTACTGAGTTCATAAATAAACTAGGTCAGTAAACAATCATTTCAAAAAATTTACGAAGCTTCTAGCGTTGGATAGTCTGTATAACCTTCAGCGCCTTTAGCATATAAAGTCGTAGGTTGAAGTTCATTTAAAGGCAAGTCTTGCTCTAAACGCTGTAAAAGATCTGGGTTGGCAATATATGCTTTACCAAAAGATACTGCGTCAGCTTCACCATCACGCAAAATACGTTTTGCAGACTCTGGTGTTAGATTTTCATTAGCAATCCATACACCATTAAATTTTTCACGAAGTTGTGGACTAATACTATCGGCAGCTTCATATTCACGAGAGAAAATGAAAGCAACATTACGTTGGTTCAACTGCTCAACGACATAACCAAATGTCGCTAACGGATTTTCATCACCCATATCGTGCGAATCACCACGTGGTGCAATATGAACACCAACTCGGCCAGCGCCCCACACTTCAATAAACGCATCAATCACTTCTAATAATAAACGTGCACGGTTTTCAACTGGACCACCATACTCATCATTACGTTGATTGGTGTTACTTTGAAGGAACTGGTCAATTAAATAACCATTTGCCGCGTGTAACTCAACACCATCAAAACCAGCTGCTTTAGCCAATTCTGCGGAATGTTTATATTGAGCTACAACCTCTTTAATTTCTTCAATTGAAAGCGCACGTGGCGTTACATATGGACGTTTAGGACGTAATAAACTCACTTCACCCGCAGGTTGAATCGCACTCGGTGCAACAGGAGTATCACCATCTAAAAGCTCAGGATGCGAAATACGGCCCACATGCCATAATTGGGCTACAATTTTTGAACCTTGAGCATGAACTGCCTCAATAATTTTATTCCAAGCCTGTGCCTGCTCTTGTGACCATAATCCTGGAGTTTCTGCATAACCCACAGTTTTTGAACCAATCACTGTTGCTTCAGTCAAAATAAGACCAGCATTTGCACGCTGTTGATAATATTCAACCATTAAATCATTCGGTACTCGGCTTTCACCACTACGTGCACGCGTTAATGGAGCCATTACCAATCGATTTTTAATTTCAAAATCACCAACCGTTAAAGGAGTATTGAGTTCAGCCATAGTCGCCTCGACTTACACTTTAATTTAAAGAGTTAAAGTGTTTGTTTTAAATGTTCGATATATTGCTGAATCAAAGCTTCGTTACGTGAAAAATAAGACCATTGACCATATTTTTGGACCTGAATTAGGCCCGCCTGTTGTAAAACAGACAAATGATTAGACATTGTAGACTGCGCTACTTTACCCAATCGTTCAATATGACCTGCACAAACACCCTTCTCAAAACTACCACCGCACTCTTCCACCGGTAAATAATGCGCAGGTTCTTTCAACCATTGTAAAATTTGCCGACGTAGCGGATTGGAAAGGGCTTTGCTAATTGCATCAATATCCATAGGCTCAACACGTCTTTTAAACGAACAAAGCTTTATTCAGCATTTCGAAAACATCATATCGCATTTTTGCGATATTCATATCTATTTTTTCCGATATTCATATCGCATTTTTTCGATTAACATTTAAAGGCTGAACTGCTTTGCCGTTTTAATCGCTAAAAATCCAAGAGTTCTACATATTCATAGATGAACTGTATTTAAACTAAAAGTTCAGCAGACTCTTATAAACCTTGTTTTAAGCTCGCCTCAATAAAGCGATCAAGGTCACCATCAAGAACAGCACCCGTATTAGAATTTTCAACGCCCGTACGTAAGTCTTTAATACGCGAATCATCTAATACATACGAACGAATCTGGCTTCCCCAACCAATATCAGACTTCGAGTCTTCTAAGGCTTGAGCCGCTTCATTACGTTTTTGCATTTCCAACTCATACAGTTTCGCACGTAACTGTTTCCATGCATGGTCACGGTTAGCATGTTGTGAACGTTGGTTCTGACACGCCACCACAATACCTGTTGGAGTGTGAGTCAAACGAACTGCCGAATCGGTTTTGTTAATATGCTGACCACCTGCACCAGATGCACGGTAAGTATCTGTACGAACATCAGAAGGGTTAATATCAATTTCAATATTGTCATCAACTTCTGGAGAAATAAATACCGCAGAGAATGAGGTATGACGGCGGTTACCACTGTCAAATGGTGATTTACGAACTAAACGGTGTACACCTGATTCAGTGCGCAACCAACCGTAGGCATATTCACCTTCAACACGAATCGTTGCAGACTTAATGCCCGCCACATCGCCATCAGATACTTCCATGAGTTCAGCTTTAAAGCCATGACGTTCGATCCAGCGCATATACATACGTAATAGCATAGATGCCCAGTCTTGTGCTTCAGTACCGCCCGAACCTGATTGAATCTCGACATAGCAAGGATTCGGGTCCATCGGGTTGCTAAACATACGACGGAATTCAAGTTTAGCCAGTTCATCTTCGGCAGCGCCAAGCTCAGACTGAACATCTTCAAGTAAGCTTTCATCATCGGCTTCTACGGCCAAATCTAGCATTGCTTTTGCATCTTCAAGTTGTGTTGACAAGCCATCCAACACATTAATAACGTTTTCTAGTTCGCCCTTTTCTTTCGCCATTGCCTGAGCACGGCTTTGGTCATTCCAAATCGCAGGGTCTTCTAACTCACGTAAAACTTCTTCTAAACGTTCTTTTTTCAGATCGTAGTCAAAGATACCCCCGTAGTGTTTGGCTACGATCAGTTAAGTCTTTCAATTGGTTTAGATAAGGATTAATTTCCACGCGAGTGTTCCCATAAAAGCAGATAAACAGTCGATTATTTTAGCATAGCTGCGGTTATCTTCGAACCTGCTTTGTATTTCTCATTATATTTCACTCATTTAATTTCTAAATTTTATTCACTCCATTTTAAGTTTAATCTGTAATATCCACATACAAAATTGGGTACTTTTACAGCATTTTTTATGATCTACACAAAATATCCTCAATTTTAATAAAATAAAACATTCTTAATTTTTACTTAATAATCAATATATTAATTAAAACTCATTTACACAAAATGAACATGGTTACAATACGGTTACTTGAGTAAGATTGACGCATAAGCATTTTGGTCTAGACTAAAAGTTGTAACAAAACATTTATAAAATCGCTTTTTAGAGGGGAGAGATTCCATGAAAAAACTAGCAATTGCATCAGCTCTTTTATCTGCACTGGCAGTAAGTGGCGCAGCAAATGCTTACCAAGCTGAAGTTGGTGGTTCTTACAATTATCTTGATCCAGATGACGGCAGCAGTGTAAGCAAATTCGGTGTTGACGGGACTTATTACTTTAATCCTGTTCAAACTCGTAACGCTCCACTTGCTGAAGCAGCTTTCTTAAGCCGTGCAAGTAATGTTAACGCTCTTATCAACTATGGCGATAACAGCGGTACTAAAGACACTCAGTATGGCGTAGGTGTTGAATACTACGTTCCTAACTCAGATTTCTACCTTAGCGGTGATGTAGGTCGAAATGAGAGTGAAATTGACAACACTAATTACGACCAGAAAGTTACGACTTATGCTGCTGAAGTAGGTTATTTACCAGCTCCTGGTTTATTACTTGCTCTAGGTGTTAAAGGTTACGACGAAAAAGACGGTAAAGACGGCGCTGATCCAACAGTTCGTGCTAAATACGTAACTCAAGTAGGTCAACATGACGTAAACCTTGAAGCGTTTGGTGCGTTTGGTGACCTTGACGAATATAAAGTTCGTGGTGACTACTACATCGATAAAACTTTAAGTCTTGGTGTGGATTACTACAATAACGACTTAACTGATAAAGATGAATTTGGTATTAATGCTAAAAAATTCTTAAATCAACAAGTAAGTCTTGAAGGTCGTATTGGTTTCGGTGACAACGACAACACTTATGGTGTTCGTGCAGGATACCGCTTCTAATATCGCTTAAAAGCACATAAAAAAATCCGCTCTAATGAGCGGATTTTTTTTATTGGTTTAAATGCACAATACGCAATTGCAAATTTACATTGCCATTAAATGCATTACGATCCATTTCATATACTAAATGAACTTCATCTCGCATAGGATTAAATTCAAAACGACCAGCTGCATTAAATGCAATCGCATCAAAAGTATATTGATCTAGGGCTAATCTAAGTTTTAAATGTGTTTCTTTAAGCCAGCGATAATCAACGACCTTAAATTTCCCTTCAAACTGAGGAAAAGGGAATTTTTGCCCCCATGGTCCAAGCTGCTCTATCCAGTCCAGTGTATCTAGTTGCAAAGCAGAAGCTGGTAACTCTCCATCCGTCCATAGTGTTGCTTGGAATAGAGATTCTTCCATGGCTGCAACATAGCCAGTAAAAACAGTTTTAAAAGCATCAAAGTTTTCTTTTCGAATCGTTAAGCCAGCCGCTGCTGCATGTCCACCAAAATGACTCACCAATTCTGGATGTTGTTCAGCAACTTGTTCAATTGTATCTCGAATATGTACTCCATCAATTGAACGCGCAGAGCCTTTAATATGGATACCATCTTCATCTGGTGCAAAAACAATAGTTGGGCGATGGAACTGTTCTTTTAAACGCCCTGCTACAATCCCAATCACACCTTGATGCCAACTCTCTTCAAAGAGTACAAGGGCTTGTGGAATATCTTCTTTTGAAAGTTGCAAACTATCTAAAGCAGACAAAGCTTGTTGCTTCATCTCCCCTTCTATCTGGCGCCGCTCTATATTGAGTTGATTTAATTGCTGAGCAATTGGATAGGCAGTTTCCATATTCTCTGCAAGTAAACATTCAATCCCAATACGCATGCTTTCCATACGTCCAGCAGCATTAATACGGGGTCCTATAACAAATCCTAGATCTTGTGCACGTAATGAACTCGCCTCTCTACGAGCAATATCCAATAGCGCTAAAATTCCAACTCGGCATTGGTGTTGTTGGATTCGCTTTACACCTGCATCCACCAATATACGGTTGTTATAATCTAATACAGCAACATCGGCATAAGTTCCCAAAGCCACTAAATCTAGATATTGTGTGACTTTACTTGTACTTTTGCCTTGCTTGTTACGTAAACTTGCCAAATTCGCCAGCACATAAAATGCAACGCCAACACCTGCAAGCGCTTTACTTGGGAAATCACAACCTAACTGATTTGGGTTAACAACTGCTTGTGCTGGAGGTGTTTCTTTCGTTGTTAAATGGTGGTCGGTAATAATGACCTGCATATCCAAGGCCTGAGCAGTTTCCACACCTGCATGGCTGGAAATTCCATTATCGACAGTAATTAATAGATCTGGTTGATAAGTTTGATGAGCAAGCTCTGCAATTGCAGGCGTAAGCCCATAACCGTACTTAAACCGATCGGGAACCAAATAATCGACTTGTGCCCCCATATCGCGAAGCACCAATACCATTAACGCGGTGCTGGTTGCTCCATCGGCATCATAGTCCCCGACAATAACAATCTTTTTCTGCTCATCAATGGCTTGATCCATTAATGCTACAGCGGTTTCTAGACCTTTGAGCTCTGGAGCAAGTAAATTCTTAAGCTTGAGCTCTAATTCCTGTTCAGATTGGACTCCACGTCTTGCCAAAATCTCGGCAATAAACGGCGGCACGCCCTGAAACTGTTCAGGGCGTGTCAATAAAGGTCTTTGTTTGATTTGTATTTTTGTCATTTAAGGCATCAGCCGGTGCAGCATCCATTGACCGTCAATTTTTTCATAACTCAAGCGGTCATGTAAACGATTTGGTCGCCCTTGCCAGAATTCATAATAATCTGGTTGCAGACGATAGCCTCCCCAGAACTCTGGCTTATCAAGCACTTCACGACTTTCGACTTGCTGTTGTAAGTCTTGAAAGCGCTGCTGTAACAGCTCTCGGCTTTCAATTTTGCCACTTTGTGGAGTACTGATATGCGCTGCAATCTGGCTATCACGTGGTCGTTTACGATAGTAATCTGTAGATTCCTGTTCAGAAATTTTTACTACATGACCACCAACTCTCACCTGACGCTCTAGACTCGGCCAGTAAAATAATAATTCAGCATATGGGTTTTCTGCCAAATCTATACCTTTCTGACTGTCATAGTTAGTATAAAAATCATAGCCAGCTTCTGTAGCACCGCGCAACAAAACTGTTCGAACATGTGGTCTGCCATTGGCACCCGCTGTTGCTAACGACATGGCATAGGGTTCATGCAAATTGGCTGCTAGAGCATGGTTAAACCAACCAAGAAACTGCTGATGAGGGTTTGATTCAACCTGCCCCTCATACAACTCGCCTTGCTCATAGCTCAAGCGTAATTCACTTAAATCTTTAATGACATCACTCATGTCATGTACCTTATGCGACTTGTGCTTGTGAGCGAACTGAATCTGCTAAATGCTGAGCTAAAGCGTTCACTTCGTGCTCATCGTCACCTTCAACCATGACACGAATCACAGGCTCTGTTCCCGACTTACGAATTAAGATACGTCCACGGCCTTTGAGCTGTGCTTCTGCTTTATCAAATTCAGTAACCAATGCCGGAATAGAATATGGATCAAGCATTTGTTCTAAACGTACATTTAAGAGAACTTGTGGGAATAGTTTAAAGTCTTGAACCAATTCATGAAGAGCCTTATTTTGCTCGACCATCACAGTTAAAACTTGAAGTGCAGCGATAATGGCATCGCCAGTCGTACTCTTGTCTAGAGTTAGAATATGACCAGAAGGTTCGCCACCTGTCACCCAACCATTTTCTTCTAAAGCCTGTAATACATAGCGGTCACCGACTTTTGCACGAACAAAATTAACATTTGCTTTTTCAAGTGCAACTTCAAGTGCCATATTACTCATGACAGTACCAACAATACCAGCTGGCTTATTTTGCGCCTGAGTCGCCAAGATATATAGGATATGGTCGCCATCAATTAAGTTACCAAACTTATCAACCATCACAACACGGTCAGCATCACCATCAAAGGCAATACCTAAATCTGCTTGGTGCTCAACCACTGCTTTTTGCAAGTGTTCAGGATGTGTTGAACCACAGCTTTCATTAATATTTAAGCCATCTGGTTCATTATATAAAGCAATGACTTTTGCACCTAGCTCACGAAAAACTGAAGGGCCAACGCTATATGCAGCACCATGAGCACAGTCCAACACAATCTTTAAATTATTTAAATCAAAGTGGTAAGGGAAAGTAGATTTACAAAATTCGATATAACGACCGTTTGCATCATTTACACGAACACTTTTACCTAAGTTTGCAGTGTCCTCAATGAATAAGTCTTTTTCTAATTCAAGGTTAATTTCTTCTTGTAATGAATCAGGTAATTTTTTGCCTTCACTTGAGAAGAATTTAATCCCATTATCATAATATGGATTATGTGATGCAGAAATAACAATACCTGCATGTGCATGCAAAGCACGAGTAAGGTGTGCAATTGCTGGTGTTGGTAATGGACCAAGTAGATGAACATATACGCCAGCAGCGTTTAAGCCCGCCTGCAAAGCAGATTCTAAAATATAACCAGATAAACGTGTGTCTTTTCCTAATACAACGAGCGGTTTATTTTTTGGACTCGTTCGTTTTAATACCTTCCCTGCAGCAAAACCGAGTTTTAAAGCAAACTCTGGAGTAATAGGCATCTGCCCAAATTTTCCACGAATACCATCCGTTCCAAAATAACTCATAGCTTATCTCATTCTTACGCCACTTCAGCGGTGGCTCACTTCATATATGGCAATTCCGCCATATTTCTTTTCGTTAGATTTACTTTACACCAAAAACAAAAAGCCGTCAGTGTAATGACGGCTTTCTTCATTGTTTTGGTTACCAAAATCTAACCAACACGATAGTTTGGAGCTTCTTTAGTAATCGTTACATCATGAACATGTGACTCAGACATACCTGCTGAAGTAATTTTCACAAATTTCGCATTTTGGCGAAGATCTTCAATCACAGATGAACCTGTATAACCCATCGATGAACGTAAGCCACCCATCATTTGATGAACGATGTTACCCATTGGGCCTTTATATGGAACACGACCTTCAATGCCTTCTGGTACTAACTTCTCAGCACCAGCTTTTGAGTCTTGGAAATAACGGTCAGCAGAACCGGTTGCTCCCGCCATTGCACCCAATGAACCCATACCACGATATGCTTTGTAGTAACGACCTTGGAAAAACTCAACTTCGCCAGGCGCTTCTTCAGTACCAGCTAAAAGTGAACCAACCATGATTGTACTTGCGCCCGCACCGATCGCTTTTGCCATATCGCCAGAGAAACGGATACCGCCATCTGCAATTAAAGGAATTTGATCTTTCAGTGCATTAGCAACGCTGTCAATCGCAGAAATTTGTGGCATACCAATACCTGCCACAATACGTGTCGTACAGATAGAACCAGGACCAATACCCACTTTTACTGCATCTGCACCTGCATCTAATAATGCTAATGCAGCGTCACCAGTTGCGATGTTTCCGCCAATTACTTGTACTTGAGGGAAGTTTTGTTTCACCCAACGTACACGTTCAATTACACCAGCTGAATGACCATGTGCTGTATCAACAACAATTACGTCAACACCAGCTTCAACCAATGCTTCTACACGACTTGGTGTATCAGCACCTGTACCTACCGCAGCACCAACACGTAAACGACCAAGATCATCTTTACAACTGTTTGGATAACTCTCAGCTTTACGGAAGTCAGTCACTGTAATTAAGCCTTTAAGTTCGTTGCTCTCGCCAACGACCAAGACTTTTTCAATACGGTGTTTTTGCAATAATGCTTGAATATTTTCTTTAGACTCGCCTTCACGTACAGTCACCAAACGATCTTGGCCTGTCATGATGTTGCTAACTGGTTGTTCTAAATTGGTTTCAAAACGCGTATCACGACCTGTCACAATACCAACAACCTTGCCGTCTTTAACAACAGGTACACCGCTAATGTTATTAGCGGTAGTAATTGCAATCAGTTCACGTACTGTAGTTTCAGGCGTTACAGTGATAGGGTCTTTCACCATACCCGCTTCGAATTTCTTTACACGGCGTACTTCTGCAGCTTGAGCAGCAATATCCATGTTTTTGTGCAAAATCCCGATACCGCCATTTTGTGACATCGCAATCGCCATACGTGACTCAGTCACTGTATCCATTGCAGCAGAAACTAATGGGATATTTAAATGAATGCCGCGAGTTAAACGTGTCTTTAGAGAGACATCTTTTGGGAGAACAGTAGAGTAGGCAGGAAGTAATAAGACATCATCGAAGGTTAGCGCTTCTTGAACGATGGTCAGCATAACAATCTCACTGGTAAATTCCGTGAGCTATTATAAACAAATTTCAATGCAATTTTCATATTATCTTTGCCTTTTTCAGCAATAGATATCGGCCTACTCTAAATAATTCCCACTTAATTATACTTTTAGCTCTATTTTCTAGCTCTTATCTTTTTATAACCCAGAACTTCATCTGGGTTAATTATTAGAAATAATATTTAGATTTATGCAGGGCAACTAAAAATTTGCTCTGACATTAAATCGACACCACAAGGTAAAATCTCAATCCAATCTAAAAATTGATTAATCATTTCTTTACCAATAAATGGGCTGCCATGCTGTGGAACAATCATTTCAATATCCATCTGACGGACCATGTTGACCCATAACCGGATGACCTTATTTGAACACATATAGCGTTGGTGAAAAGCTTTCATTTTCATAACATGCGTATCGAAATCTGTTAAAGGTTGACTAGCATCCTCAACAATCGAGGCACCCATATCGCCAGAAAACAAAATTTTCGCGACTGGATCATAGAACTGAAAATTACCCACCGAATGTAGAAAATGAGCTGGAACCACCACAAGCTTTGATTCTCCCAATTGAATCACTTGACCACGATCTGGTAGTTCAATTAGGCGATCTTCCCAATTCCCTTTCATACGTTCACTCATGAATGCAGAATTGAGGTGCGGTAAAAATCGTGCCCATAATTTAGAAGCGACCACTTTGGCATCGGTATAGACTAACCAGCGCGGCATTGAAGTAATAATGTCTGGATCTTGATGAGAAGCCATCACATAATCCAGATTTTTCAATCGCGTATATTTATTAAGTTCCATAGTCAACGGAACATAGGTCAAATCGCCACCTGGGTCGATCACCGCAGCTCGTTCATGATCAATAATTAAAAATTGATTGGCTTGTATGCCTTCCCCTTTGACCAAACTGGTAAAACTAATACATTTATGTACGCCATTATCAAATAATATCTGCGATGTTGTTTTTTCAAACCCCATACAATTCCCCAAAAAAACTTTAAATATTAGATATTTTTATATCCATACTAAAATAAAGGGATTCGATAATTCTTGCAATGAATTGCTTTATTTTTCTCATAATATTTTAAAATAGCTTTTGCTTTTCTTATTTTATAAATGAATCATAATGTTATTTAAAATTAACTCACAATAAATTAAAATAATTCTCATTATCAGTTTTTGTCTTTTGCGCTGTCTAGGCCTCCCATGAACCAAGCACCTTATTTTTCAAGCTCCAAAACATTGTTAGCAGTTGCTATTTTTAGTTCGATGACAGCAAGTCATGCTGATGAAACAGCAGAACAAAAAAATTCGACCAGTGTGCTACCCACAATTTCTATTCAGGCACAAAAAGAAACTACATCTCCCTATGTCGCAACGAAAGCTGCATCGGTTTTAAAATCAGACGCACCCTTATTTAAAACTGCGCAGTCGGTTTCGGTAGTCACTCGTGAGCAGCTTGACCAAAAACAAGCAAGAACTCTAGCAGAAGCAGTAAATGGTGTAGCTGGTATTTCTGCTGGGCAACTTGGTCGTCGGGGTTGGGATGATTTTATTATTCGTGGACAAACATCTTCTGATCAAATTTTCATAGATGGTTTACGACAAGCCCAACAAAATACTTTTGTAGGTGCCGAAATATCAGGACTTGACCAAGTACAAATATTAAAAGGTCCAGCTTCTGTTAATTTTGGATTGGTCCAGCCAGGTGGTATTGTTAATTTAGTCACTAAACGCCCTCAAGCAGAAAGTTTTGCTCGTGCTAGCATGACTTATGGTAGTTACAACCTTAAAGAAGGTACCTTCGATTTCAACTATAGCCCCAATAATAGTGAAAAAGGTGCTTTCCGTTTAAATGGTCGTATTTCTGACCAAGATGACCCGACAGATTATGTGTATTTTAAAAATTACTACATCTCCCCTTCTTATAACTTCGATTTAGGAGATAACACGGACCTTTCTGTCATCGCAAGTTACCAGCACCGCGAATATATTCGTCAGCAAGGTTTACCCGTCATTGGTACCTTAAAAGATAATCCTAATGGAAGCTTACCTAAAGACTTATTTATTGGTGAACCGAGCTACGGAGCTTATGATGCCGACGTATTCCGTACAGGTTATAACTTTAGGCATGCTTTTAATAATGGCTGGGAGTTTAAGCAAAACTTTGCAATTCAAAAAACCGAAATGATTGGTCCTGCCGTATTTTACAATGGCTGGACGGATAAAAACTATACAACACTTAAGCGTCAAGCACGCTATCAGGATGTCAGCAATCTAAGTTTCTCAATCGACAATAGTGTCCAAAAGACCTTTCAAATTGCGGATATGGCACACCAGATAACGGTCGGAATAGATGGTCTGCAAGATAAAAATGATTATCTAAATAATCGCTGTACTGCCACAAATTTGAATCTCTATTCACCAGAGTACGGCACAACAGTTACTTGTCCTGAAAAAGTCACGAACCATGATATAAACCGTCTAAAATATATGGGGTTATATTTACGCGACCGCATTCAAATTAATGACCAGCTCGTTTTGAATCTTGCTGGCCGCCAAGATTGGGCTCAAACCCAAACTGTAGATTTAGTTAAAAATACCAATACTAAAAAATCGGAAGAGGCTTTTACGGGTAACGCCTCATTGTTATATACAATCAATGATGTAGTCGCACCTTATGTCAGCTATGCAACCTCCTTCTTCCCAACAAGTGGCTCAGACTCTGCTGGAAATACTTTTGATCCTGAAAAAGGCAAACAGATTGAAGTCGGGATGAAATTACAAAGTCCTGATCAGCGTGTACAAGGTAGTATCGCTTGGTATGATTTAAAACGTCAAAATGTTTTGGTCAACGATCCTACTACTACGGATACTACTTTCAAAATCCAGCGCGGTGAACAGTTAACCCGTGGGATTGAGACTGAACTAAATGCAGATATTCTTGATGGTTTAAAGCTCACCGCAACTTATACCTACACGGCTGATGCAGAAATTAGTAAAGATACAAATATTAGCAATGTTGGAAAACCTCTTGATAATATTCCAGAACATGCTTATAGCTTATCAGCACGTTATAAATTTGACCCAGCATCAAAACTTGGTTGGTATGTGGGTGGTGGATTCCGTGGAGAAACTTATAAAACCATGGATAAGTTAGATGTTCATATTCCAGGCTATACAGTCTTTGACACTGAAGCTGGCTATGACGCTGGGCATTGGGGCGCTCAACTTGCTATCCGTAATCTATTTGATAAAGATTACTATGCCGGAGCACTGAATGAAAATATGGTAACACTGGGTAATCCACGCCAAATTAACTTTACAGTGAAATTTAACTACTAAAACGATCGACAAAAAAACGCACTCGAATTGAGTGCGTTTTTTTATGGCAGCTTTAAATGTTTTAGAAAAAATAATGCTGCACTAAAGTAGAGACACCTACAATTAAGAAAATAGCCGCACCAATTTTATGAATGAGCGAGATAGATAAACGTTCAGCTAATTTATTACCAATAAATACAGCTGGTGCATTAGCAATCATCATACCTAACGTTGTACCCAGCATAACCAAGAAAATACTGTCGTAACGAGCAGCTAAGGCCACTGTTGCAATCTGCGTTTTATCGCCAATTTCAGCCAAGAAAAACAAGATAAAGGTTGCGCCAAAAACACCAAATTTTTGCCATCTATTAATACTATCTGTTTCATCATCTAACTTATCTGGAATAAGCATCCAGAACGCCATACCAATAAAACCACCCGCAAGAACCCAAACTAATATTTCGGGGCTTAAGACCGTCGTAATCCACTGTCCAAGCACAGCAGAGATACCATGGTTAATTAAAGTTGCTAAAAGAATCGCAATGAGAATAGGGATTGGCTTACGGAAACGTGCAGACAGTAAAAGGGCGAGTAATTGAGTTTTATCACCCATTTCAGCTAGGGCAACAATTGAGGTAGAAATCAGAAATTCTTGCATGTCGTTTCTCTGGCTAGCATAAATGCCCATGACCTACCCCTCCTGCTAGCCAAATATCTGCAGAGTGGTAAATCAAAGGTCTTGCCAACTCGGAAACGATGAGACGTTTAAGCTATGATGACCATGTTCTGTTGAACAATTATGTTGATCATCACCTATTCATTCAGAAATGAATAGCGGCTACTCCCCAATGAAGTATGTGCTTATTATATTCGAGCAGTTCTATTTTTCAAACAAAAAATTTTATCCATGCCCACACCAACAGCCGACCTAATCCCAATAGTAAGGCTAAACAAATACTTAAGTTAATAAACCCAAAATTGTTAATGCCTGCTATGTGCTGTGACTGAAATTCAAACGGTAAAATAAGCATTGCTACAAATACTTCCAACCCCATTGCAACATAGGTCATCCATTCCCAAGGAAAGTGTAAAACACTGATCCATACCCCCATTAATAAAAATACAATCAATAGGATTGGTACCATGATTTTTAAAAAACCCGCCATTTATTATTTCTCCTTTACCTAATAACGAGAAATTTCTCCTCTCTCTCAATAATTCATATCTAATCTTTAGATTAACCTAAAACCAATTAAATTAAATATCAAAATAAAAACCCCGCCGAAGCGAGGTTTTAATGATTCATTTCAAAATATTAGATTAATAAAGTACGAATATCTTTAAGAAGTTTCGTAAGTTTATTGGTAAAGCGAGCAGCGTCTGCACCATTAATTACACGGTGATCATAAGATAATGACAACGGCAACATTAAGCGTGGGTCAAAGTCTTTACCATTCCAAACCGGTTGCATCGTTGCAGGTGAAATACCCAAAATCGCAACTTGCGGCCAGTTTACAAGTGGTGTAAATGCTGTACCACCAATTGCGCCTAAACTTGAAATGGTGAAATTCGCACCTTGCAAGTCTTTCGGTGTTAATTTCTTATCACGTGCTTTTTGACCTAACACACCCAATTCAACTGCAATTTGCTTAATTGATTTTTGGTCTGGGTTACGAAGTACTGGCACAGTTAAACCATCAGGTGTTGCTACCGCAATTCCCATATGGATTTCATTGCGCAAGAGCACTGATTTACCGTCATCAGATAGATGACCTGCGAACTCACGCTCTTCTTTCAACAAATACGCAACCGCTTTGATAATGAATGCCATAATCGTCAGGCTGATACCTTCTTTTTTGAAGTTGCCTTTCAGTTCATTACGCCAATCTTCTAACTCAGTAATGTCAGCCAAATCAAACTGGGTGACTTGCGGAATAAAGTTGTTCAATGACAATTGCGGAATTGATACTTGCTGCAAACGCGTCAGTACTTTTTCTTCCACGCCACCAAACGCAGTGAAGTCAGGAAGCTTTGGCAAACCTGAAACTGCTGGTGCAGCCGCAGCTACTGGAGCCGCTTGTGGTGCAGTTAAACGAGTCTTCACATAAGCAAAGATATCTTCTTTAATCACACGACCATGTTCACCAGAAGTTTTAACTTGTGATAAAACCACACCAAGTTCACGAGCAAGCTTACGAACAGCAGGGCCAGCATAAACTTTAGCGTTTTCAGCTTCTTGCTCTTTCGTTAACTTATCACTACCAGAAACTGGAGCAGATACAGCCTGAGTCGGAGCAGGAGCTGCCGCTTTAGGTGCTGCTGCCTGTGGAGCTGGAGCTACTTCTGCTTTTGCCGCTGGTGCAGCCGCAGGTGCTTGGCCTTCAGCTTCAATTGTTGCAAGTAATATACCTTGTGAAACCTGTTGGCCTGCTTGCAAGTGAATCGCTTTCACAACGCCAGCAACAGTACTTGGAACTTCAACAGTCGCTTTATCTGACTCAACCACAACAAGGCTTTGGTCTACATCAACTTTATCGCCAACTTGTACCAAAATTTCAGCAACAACTGCTTTGTCTACGCCCAGATCAGGAACGTTAATATCAACTGGACCAGATTGAGTAGCAGCCGCAGCTACAGTTTCTTGTTGAACTGGAGCAGGCGCTGCCGCTGGGGCTGCTGTAGAAGCAGGAGCTTCAACTGGCGTACTTGATGCAGATGTTGTTTTCACTTTAATGAGCACAACACCTTCTTTAACTGTATCGCCTTCTTTAACTTGAATGCTTTCTACAGTACCAGCAACACTGCTTGGCACTTCTACAGTTGCTTTGTCAGATTCAACAACAACGATGCTTTGCTCAACATCGATTTGCTCACCAACTTTTACTAAAATTTCACCAACTAGTGCTTTTTCAACACCAATATCGGGAACTTGAACTTCAACCACTTGGCTAGTGGTTGCCGCTGCTGGTTGGGGAGCAGTTGAAGCCTGTTGTACCGCTGCCGGTGCTGCTGATTGTTCAGCTGCTGGTGCAGGTTTTGCAACTTCTTCTGCTTGAGCTACAGGTGCAGCACCCTCAGCTTCAAGTTCAAACAATACCGTACCTTCAGTTACGCTATCGCCTTCTTTGATCAAGATGCTTTTCACTACGCCTGCTGAAGTGCTAGGCACTTCAACAGAGGCTTTATCTGACTCAAGCAAAACAAGGCTGTCATTTTCAGCAATGCTGTCACCAACTTTTACCAAAATTTCAGCAACAACTGCTTTATCTACGCCAATATCAGGGGTCTTAATTTGCATGCTTAGTTCCCCTCACCTGTTTGCGCTTCATGGTATTCAGCAACTGCTTGAACTTCTGGATGTGCTTGTGGAGCCCATGCCACTGGACGATCAGTATCTAACTCAAAGTTAGAAATTGCATCTTTAACTAAACGTGCATCTACCTCACCTTCGTCAGCTAATTTTTTCAAAGTAGCAACAACGATATGTGCAGCATCAACACCAAAGAAACTACGCAAGTTAGCACGTGTATCTGAGCGACCATAACCATCTGTACCCAACGCAACAAATGGGCGGCCATCTGGAAGATAGGCACGGATTTGTTCGCTATACGCACGCATATGGTCTGTTGCTGAAACAACAATACCTTCTGTACCGCGTAATTGTTTAGATACCCAAGACTCTTTCACTTCTTCAGTAAGTGGGTGTAAGCGGTTGTATTCTTCACATGCCATACCATCACGAGACAATTCATTGAAGCTTGTTACACTCCAAACGTTTGAATGGATTTGGTATTCATCACGTAAGATTTTCGCAGCTTTGATCACTTCACGAAGAATTACACCTGAACCAAGTAATTGAACAGTTGCTTTTTCATCTTTTTCGAACAAGTACATACCACGTTTAATGCCTTCCTCAGCGCCTTCAGGCATTGCAGGATGCTCGTAGTTTTCGTTCATTACAGTTAGGTAATAGAACACACGCTCTTGGTTCACATACATACGTTGTAAACCATCATGTACGATTACAGCCAACTCATAACCAAAACATGGATCGTAAGATACACAGTTTGGAATCGTGTTCGCCAAGATATGTGAATGACCATCTTGGTGCTGTAAACCTTCACCGTTCAATGTGGTACGACCAGCAGTAGCACCTAACAAGAAACCTTGTGCCTGCGCATCACCAGCAGCCCATGCGATGTCGCCAATACGCTGGAAACCAAACATTGAGTAGTACATGTACATTGGAATCATTGGCAAGTTATTCGTTGAATAACTTGTTGCCAACGCAGCCCATGCGCTCATCGCACCAGCTTCGTTAATCCCTTCTTGAAGCATGTGACCATCACTTGCTTCGCGGTAATGCATTAACTGTTCTTGGTCTTCTGGGGTATATTTTTGACCGTGAGCGGCATAAATACCAAGCTGACGGAACATACCTTCTAGACCAAATGTACGCGCTTCATCTGGAACGATTGGCACTACGCGGTCTTTAATTGCTTTTTCTTTAAGTAAAGAAGCAATTAAACGCACCATCACCATGGTAGTTGATTGTTCTTTGCCTGCAGAACCTTTTAATACTGCATCAAATACAGATAATTCAGGAATCGCTAAAATTTCACTCTCTTTACGACGTGCAGGTAAATAGCCACCTAAAGCTTCACGACGCGCCTTCATATACTTCATTTCTGGAGAGTTTTCACTTGGGCGGTAGAATGGAAGCTCTTCTAACTTATCATCTGTAAATGGCAGATTGAAACGGTCACGTACATATTTCAAAGAGTCGATCTGCATTTTTTTGATTTGGTGAGTTTTGTTCACCGCTTCAATTTCTTCAGACAAACCGTAACCTTTAACAGTCTTCGCAAGAATAACTGTTGGTTGACCTTTGGCTTTCATTGCTTCTGCATAGGCAGCAAAAACTTTGTACGGGTCATGACCACCACGGTTAAGATTATCGATGTCTTCATCGCTTAAATCTTTTACAAGTTCCGCAGCTTCTGGGTACTTGCCAAAGAATTTCTCACGTGTATAAGCACCACCTTTCACTTGATAGCGTTGATACTCACCATCAACTGTTTCGCCCATTACCGCTTTTAAAGCGCCAGTGCTGTCTTTTGCAAGTAGCGGATCCCAATGACGACCCCATACTACTTTAATGACACGCCAGCCTGCGCCACGGAATAAAGATTCTAATTCTTGAATGATTTTACCGTTACCACGTACAGGGCCATCTAGACGCTGTAAGTTACAGTTAACCACCCAAATTAGGTTATCAAGCTTTTCACGACCAGCAAGTGAAATTGCACCAGTACTTTCTGGCTCATCCATTTCACCATCGCCAAGATAAGCCCAGACTTTACGATCTTCTTCTTTAATCAAGCCACGGTTCATCAAATATTTTTGAATGTGTGCTTGATAAATCGACATGATTGGACCAAGACCCATTGATACAGTTGGGAATTGCCAATAGTCCGGCATTAAATATGGATGTGGATAGCTTGGTAAACCGTTACCGCCAACTTCACGGCGGAAATTACTTAACTGTTCTTCAGTTAAACGTCCTTCGAGGAATGAACGTGCATAAATACCAGGAGCACAGTGTCCTTGGTAATAAATCATATCTCCGCCAAAGTTATTACTGTTTGCGCGGAAGAAATGGTTAAAACCTACGTCATATAATGTTGCACTTGATGCGAAGCTCGCCAAGTGTCCACCTAAATCATCACCTGTTTTATTCGCACGAAGTACCATTGCTAAGGCATTCCAACGAATCAATGCACGAATACGGCGTTCCATATCTTGGTCGCCTGGCATTGCAGGTTGTTCTTCAACAGAAATTGTATTTAAGTAAGGTGTATTGAGACGTTGAATGGGAACATGCTTGGCAATTGCTTGTTGGTAAAGTTTTTCCAATAAGAATGCCGCGCGCTCAGTTCCCATATGTTGTAAAACTGAATCGAATGCATCTTGCCACTCTTGGGTTTCTTGTGCATCGGAGTCACCGTAAAACGCCATAATTCACCTGTTCCTTGTTCTTTAATCTACTTTGTATTTTTACCACGTTTTACCCCTCTCTAGTTATTGCCACGGGTGAATGTGAGGGGGGCCTATTATTTTCTGAATGAATAGTCATTGACCGAGCATTAAACAAAATAACAAAAAAACGCCAATAATGGCGTTTTTTTATACAATCTTTACGTTAAAAAAGGTTTAAGTTAATTTCAGATTCATAAATTCAATAACCTTAACCTTTTTCACTATGCTTTTAAGGAAGCATCGCTAAGTAAGTTGTTGGATTCTTACGTTGACCATCTTTTACTACTTCGTAGTGCAAATGTGGACCAGTACAGCGACCAGTACAACCTACATTGGCAATATGTTCACCTGCCGAGACTTGTTCACCTACGCGTACCATTAAACGCGAAGCATGCGCATAGCGTGTTAAATAGCCATTACCATGGTTAATTTCAACATATTGACCATAGCCAGTGCCCCAACCAGATTTAGTTACAATACCTGGGCCTGTAGCATAAATTGGTGTACCACTTGGAGCAGCCATATCCAACCCACCATGATGTTCGGCACGACCGCTCATCGTACGGCCACCAAAGTTGGAAGAAACACGCACTGTATCAGGAAGAGGATGAGAAACTAACCACGAATAAGCATTTGAAGAAGAGGTATTGAAAGAGTTCTTAGCTGTCGTATTGCCATATTTTTTAGCGAGTGACTCATTGTTGAGCTCAACCGTTTTTTGGCGTAAGGTCACAGAAACTTTCGCACTCGCTGGAAGATCTAAATCATCAGGATGAGTATATGAACCTTGAGATAATGTTTTTGATAGTTGTTCCAATCGATCTGAATCAGTAGATTGGTTAATTGTTTGATAATCTGCAAAAGCAACTGATGCTGCCGAAGCGGCAAGTGAAAACGCTAATAAAATACGACGCGTGTGCATAAAAACCTCTTGAAACTGTTCTTACTTAAGTTCCTTATGATCTCTTCCTTGATATCGATTGAAATGAACGCTTAAGATGAAGACAAGAATCTATCCGAGAATGACCCATGTCTAAGCCCGATAACGTTTTTCAACAATCCGGAAAACACATAAAAACAGGAAACCTTACGTTTCTAACAACGCAAGTCGCGCAATGGCAAAGACTTACGAAAATTATCCAACCCTTATTGCCCCAACCGGAACAATGGCAGGTCGTGTGTTATCAAAATGGTTCTTTGATCATTACTGGTGAAAATCAGGCGATGATTAGTCAACTCAGTTATTTACAGAACCAATATGTATCTAAATTATCTCAACTTGAAGGGTTAAAAGACCTACAAAGAATTCAGGTTCGCTTGAGAAATAAAAACATTCCAAATCCACCCTCATCTGAGCCATCTAAACCCATTCCCCCGGAAACACAAGAAATGTTACGTAGTGCAGCCGACTTTGTGAGCGACCCTAAGCTTAGCCAAGCTTTACTACGTTTGGCAAGCAATAAAAAATAATGAGCTTTCTATTTCTTAATTAGAATCGTTCTTATTATGTGATAATAATCACACTTTATAACGTTACACTATAACGTAGCCAAGTAAAGACAATGACTTATGTCACGCTGACATATGGAATTGGACATTCATTCTCGTCATTAAATGTTACAATTTCATAATTACTCGGATCACTTTGAACATTGCGTAACAACTGATTATTTAAAGCATGTCCCGATTTATAGCCATCAAACTTGGCAATAATTTGATGACCAAGCAAATACAAATCACCTACTGCATCTAAAATCTTATGTCTCACAAATTCATCGGCGAAACGTAAGCCTTCTTCGTTAACAACGCCTGTGTCATCTACACCAATCGCATTATCTAAACTTGCACCTAAAGCTAAGTTATTTGCTTTGAGATAATCCAGATCTTTCATAAAACCAAAAGTACGAGCCTCACTAACTTCATATACAAAAGTTTCAGTAGAAAAGTCGATAGTCGCAGATTGATATTCTTTAGCAAATGCTGGATGGTCAAAATCAATCGTAAAATTTAACTGAAAACCATTATGCGGGCTAAAAATTGCTTTTTTATCATCGATTAATGCTTCAACTGGTTTTAATATTCTTATAAATTTTTTCGGTGCATCCAGCTCACGCAATCCACCTTGCATTAACAGGTAAATAAATGGGCCTGCACTTCCATCCATAATCGGAACTTCGGACGCAGATACCTCAACAATAAGGTTATCAATTCCCAAACCTGCAATTGCGCTCATCACGTGCTCAATCGTTCCAACTTTTATATCTCCAATTACTAAATTGGAGCACATGAAAGCTTCTTGAATCAGCAAAGCATTCGCATGGATTTCCACAGGTGGATCTAAATCGATACGACGAAATACAATACCTCCATCCACGGTATGTGGAATGAAATTGATCATCACTTTTTGACCGCTATGAAGACCTATTCCACTCGCTTTTACCACACGATTGAGAGTACGTTGTTTCACCATGCTTTGTAACTTCTTTTTTAAAACCGCTATACGTTAGCATATTTAGTCATTGATCAAAAACAAAAAAAGGCAGTGTTTAAACACTGCCTTTTTTTAAATTTAATAATTTTTTACTTACGTTGCTGATTTTTCAAGTAATCTTGAATACTCATCGGAGAAGAACGTGGAGAAGAACTTGCAGTACTACTCACTTCATTGTCTGCATTTTGACGCTTATTAATAGCAGGAACATCATCTTCATCAACAGATTGAGCTGATTGAGCCGATGCATGACTTACCGTATTACGTTTTCTCGGCTCTGCATCTGCTGCATTACGTGTTAAACCAGTTGCAATCACTGTTACACGCAATTCATCACGCGCATCTGGATCAAATACAGTACCGTAGAAGATTTCACCTTCATCAAGGTCAACAATCTGGTTCACGACATCAGTAATGATTTCAGTTTCGCGTAAAGTAATATCATCACCGCCAGTAATGTTAATCAACACACCTTTAGCATTAATAATATTTACGTTATCAAGCAATGGACTACGGATAGCCTGTTCAGCAGCTTGACGCGCACGATCTTCACCACGACCTAAACCAGCACCCATCATGGCATAACCACGTGTACTCATTGCAGTTTTCAAATCGGCGAAGTCAAGGTTAATATGACCACGGTTTACAACAAGGTCAAAGATACTACGTACAGCGTTTAACAATACATCATCAGCTTTTTTATAAGCATCTTTCATTGAAATATCGCCATATACGCTGAGTAAGCGCTGGTTAGGGATAATAATCAATGAATCAACATGTGCTTCAAGCGCTTCAATACCACGTTCAGCAGACTTTAAACGGCGACGGCCTTCAAAGTTAAATGGGGTTGTCACAACGCCAACAGTCAAAATACCCATTTCTTTGGCAACTTCAGCTACCACAGGTGCCGCACCTGTACCCGTACCACCACCCATACCAGCGGTAACGAATACCATATCCGTACCTTCAAGATGGTGACGAATAATTTCACGGCTTTCTTCTGCTGCAACTTGCCCTACTTCAGGGTTAGCGCCAGCACCTAGACCACGTGTACTTTGCTCGCCTAACTGAATTTTGAAAGGTGCATTCATACAGTCCAGTGCTTGTTTGTCTGTATTGGCACAAACGAATTTAACACCTTGAATATCAGACTGCACCATATGTTGAACGGCATTACCGCCACCACCACCTACACCAAATACAGTGAAACGGGCTTGACCGTTGCCATCGTTTAGTTCATCTTCTATAAATTCAAATGAGGCCATGACCTTTAGGGTTCCTAATACATTATGGCAGTCACTTCAGCCCGTATACTGCCTTGATTTTCAAAAACAACTAATTTTAAGAATGCTGTGCAATACAAACCTTGTCAAGTACAGTGGTTTTCTCTTACAACTTCCTAACAATTCTACCAATAAATCCATACATCCTAAAAAATGGCTTTTAGCTTGCTATTAAACGCATTCCAGCCATTTACCATTCGTTCCCATACCGAACGGTCATTTGCCTCTTCAGGCTCTTCAACAGCTTCTTGCAACTCACTTTGGCTAAACATGAGCAAACCAGCTGCTGTTGCATACATCGAACGACGTAACGCGGCTTGATGCTGATCATCAGCATAAACCTGTAACGGTGGATTGCCCAAATGTGCAGATACCCCCAACATACGGCGAGCTAAACTCACCATACCTTCGATTTGACAAGCATCGCCTGTCAGCACTACACCATGGTATAAACCATGAATTGCGCCGCTGTGTTCGAGTTCATCGCGAATCTGGCTAAAGATCTCTTCATAACGGGCAATAATAATTTCAGACAACTCAATTCGACTAATGGTTTGAGGGCCATCAATTCCTTCTACCTGAATCATGTGATCTGGCTTA
The DNA here is from genome assembly GCF_049949095.1 of Acinetobacter sp. KB005. NCBI lineage: Bacteria > Pseudomonadati > Pseudomonadota > Gammaproteobacteria > Moraxellales > Moraxellaceae > Acinetobacter > Acinetobacter sp. KB005. Next base: position 675,906 of record NZ_CP188191.1, read on the forward strand.
ACAGCACTTAAATCGACACAACCATACAGAATTTTAATGCGTTCAGCTTCTTCTGTCGTGGTTTGCAATACAGCAGCAATATCACGTGTAACGTGTTCACCACCGCGCTGTAATGTACGTGCCAGAGCCAAACGCCCATCCAGATAAACCGCAAGATTGGTAATACCTGCGCCAACATCGACCAGACAAACACCATATTCTTTTTCATCTTTAAGCAAACTTGCCTCAGCGGTTGCCAAGCAAGATACCACCATTTTTTCAACCCCGATATTTGCACCTTTCATAGCACGATCAAGGTTTTGCATAGTCGCTATAGGCATCATCATTAACTGATAATGTCCTGTCATACTATGGGCAGTCATGTTAATTGGATTCTGCACCCATTCAGCAGAATCACCCAATTCAAAGCCTAACGGCACTGCACTTGCTAAATAGTAATCAGAAGTCACATGACTTGCTTTTGCCAATTCTAACGCGCGCACGACTTCATTTGTTGTAATAACATGTGCTGGATTAGCAACTGGTGTGCGGCCAGAGGCATAAAAACTTTGCAACTCGGTACTCGGAATCGATACCCATGCGCTATGAATGCGACATTCGGCCATATTTTCCGCTTCAGCAACAGCATTTTTAATCGCAGCGATGACTTTATCGAGGCTTACGATTTTTCCTTTATTCATGCCACGATTGCGAGCAGTTGCCATACCGATAACTTGAATGTTATCCGGCGCATGAATTTTTCCAATCAAAACTGAAACTTTATGCGTCCCAATGTCAATCGCAACAACTGAGGGAACAGCTTCATTCATCACTCATACCATTTCTTTGTTGTTTAATACCAGGCAAATTGCCTATTTTAAAGCCACGTATTATGGCTTTGCTTTTGTTCCACCTGCAATGCTTGTGTCATCAATCGTTACAACAAACTGACCATTCACAATTTTAGGTGGTGTTGCGTTCTTCCATTGAATAGATAATCCATTACGATATCGCAAATCAATGGCTGAGATTTTCGACCACACCGGTTTTAAGTCAGATTGTGCCAGATGACTTAAACGTTGCAACTTATTCATTGTTTGATCTTGGTCAACAATAATTCGTAAACCTGTGTCAAACTGCATAAACCAAGTCATTCGCTCCGTCAGATATAATTCTTTTAGGCGCAAATTGGCAGGATGGAATAATTGATTGATTTCATTATAGCGTCGCATCATCATTTTCGACTGGCTTACCGGACCATGTAGTAACGGAAGCTCAGGATGAATTGTCGGCTCTGCCTCACTGAATACATCGCCTCCATCGCTTAACAAGCGACCTGTTCCCCAACGGGCGATGGCATGGCGAGGCATGACACGAACACGAATACCATTGGGCCAGGCACGAGATACGACAACTCGGTCTACCCACGAAATTTCTAATGTTTTATCACGAATCTGTTCTAAATCAGATGTGAAATAATTCGCTTTTATAATTGGAGCAACATGCTGTATCACTTGTTGTGTTTCAACTGAAGACGCCGATCCCACAACCTCTAGCTTTGCAACTTTTGCATCTGTAATAACTTTATATAGCCCATAAATTCCGACTGCCAGCACTACAAAAGCAATAACCAACAGCACCCATCCACCAGCATTCGCAAGCTTCTGCTTACGTGTAGGCGGTTTATCATGAATAGAGGTGATGGCCGCACGTTTACGGCGCATGGAAGCCGGAAGTTGTGCCATATTTAAGCCGTACCTTCCAATGTTTGCTCAAGAATGGCAACACACAATTCATCAAAACTATAGCCAACAGCTTGAGCAGCTTTTGGAACTAAAGAGTGGCTAGTCATACCTGGCACAGTGTTTACTTCTAAAAGCCAGAAATTACCCTGCTCATCCTGCATCGCATCAATACGGCCCCAACCTTCTGCACCAACTGCTTGAAAAGCACGTAAGCACAATGCTTGCAGGTTTTTCTCTTCTGTCTCACTTAGACCACAAGGAATACCATACTCAACATCATTACGTTCATATTTTGCTTCATAGTCATAAAAAGCAACGTCTGCTGGTGGTTGTAAACGAATAACCGGCAAAGGCTGTCCATTTAAGAACGAGATTGTGAATTCACGACCTGTGATCCATTTTTCCGCCATCACAACAGCATCGTGCTGAGTCGCCTTTTCAATTGCAGCAGCAAAGTCTTCTGCTTTCTCAACCTTACTCATGCCCACACTTGAGCCTTCATGTACAGGTTTGATAATTACAGGCAAGCCTAACTCAGCAATAACCGCATCTAAATCTGTCTCTTTAGTAATAATGCGATATGGCGCTGTAGGTAAATCGCTACCTTGCCAGATTTGCTTGGTTTTGACTTTATCCATGCCAATCGCAGAACCTTGCACGCCAGTTCCGGTATAAGGCAGATTTAACCATTCAAGCACACCTTGAATCTGGCCATCTTCACCACCACGACCATGCAATACAATAAATGCACGATCATAATTTACAAGTTCAGTCACACTGCGGTCTTGCGGATCAAATGCTTCAGCCTGAACACCTGAACGCAATAAAGCATCCAGAACTGCCTGACCACTATCTAAAGACACAGCACGCTCAGCCGATTTCCCACCAAATAGCACGGCAACTTTGCCGAATTTTGTAGCATTTGACACGTTTAAATCCTTAACCCGATAATTCAATATTTTTGTTTATTTCACATACAAATGGTGTTGTGCAAGTTCTACTGAAATTGCTCCAACGTTACCCGCACCTTGCGTTAATAACAAGTCATTTGGTTGTAACACATTTTGCATGATGTTTTGCAAATTACCTTCAACTGGATCGACCAAAATCGGCTCCACCTGTCCACGTAAACGAATACTACGCGCCAAAGTACGGCTGTCTGCACCTACAATAGGCTTCTCACCGGCAGGATAAACTTCCAGTAATAATAATTGATCGACTTGAGAAAGCACTTCAATAAAGTCATCAAAACAATCGCGGGTACGAGAGTAACGGTGTGGCTGGAATAACATAACCAAACGACGATCCGGATGGCTCTGGCGAGCAGCTTTAATAGTCGCTTCTACTTCTTTCGGATGGTGCCCATAGTCATCAACTAGCTTAACGTTGCCATCGGCAAGCTCGAATTCGCCTTGTACTTGGAAGCGACGACCAACACCACTAAAGCCTGCTAAAGCACGACTAATTGCGTCATCAGAAACACCTTCGTCAGTCGCAACACCAATAGCAGCTAGAGCATTTAAGATATTATGCATGCCCGGTTGGTTGATGGTTAAACGTAGCGGCTCACGACCTTTACGTAACACCGTGAAGTGTGAACGCATGCCATCTTGTTCAACATCAATTGCGCGAATGTCGTTATCTTCATTAAAACCATAAGTAATAACTGGACGGCCTACACGCGGCATGATTTCACGAATGTTGGCGTCATCACCACAAACTACAGCCAAACCATAAAATGGTAAGTTATGAAGGAATTGTACGAACGTATCTTTTAATTTATCAAAGCTACCTTCATAGGTATCCATATGGTCAGCATCAATGTTCGTTACAATGGCTGCCATCGGTTGCAAATAAAGGAAAGACGCATCTGACTCATCAGCTTCAGCCACGATAAAACGACTTTCACCCAGTGCAGCATTTACACCTGTACTGTTAAGTAAACCACCAATGACATAAGTTGGATCAAGGTTTTCTTCAGCCAACATTGTAGTTAAAAGACTAGTCGTCGTGGTTTTACCATGTGTACCAGCTACAGCAATACCATGACGGTAACGCATAAGCTCACCTAGCATCTCTGCGCGGCGTACGATTGGAGTACGTTGCTCAATCGCTGCTTTAATTTCCGGATTTTCTGGATCAATCGCTGTAGAAACTACAAGTACATTGGCATTTTTAATATTTTCCGCTTGATGGCCGATATAAACCTTAATGCCATTTTGCTCTAATTGTTCTGTAGTTTTAGATGCTTTAATGTCTGAACCAGAAATTTTATAACCTTGGTTACCTAATACCTCTGCAATGCCACACATCCCAGCACCACCGATCCCCACAAAATGAATGTGTTTGATACGGCGCATTTCAGGCACTTTAATCAGTTTTTTTGCTTGGTTCGCAGCTGTTGATGGAGACATAGTAAATCCGATTACATTTTTTGGATAAGATCAACCACATGCTGAGTCGCATTTGGTTGGGCATGTTGACGCGCTTTCACTGCCATTTCTGTAAGTAATTGGCGGTTCATCAGCGAAGTGAACAATTCATTTAAAACATCTGGTGTCATAGTCGATTGCTGGCAAATTTTTGCAGCACCGATATCAGCCAGAAATTTGGCATTTGCAGTTTGGTGATCATCAACTGCTATCGGAAGTGGTACAAAAACTGCAGCAACGCCTGCTGTTGCAACTTCCGTCACCGTTAATGCTCCAGCTCGGCAAATAATTAAATCAGCTTCACTATAAGCCTTTGCCATATCTTCAATAAACGGCAAAACCTGCACCTTTAAGTTGGCTGGTGCATCTGCATAAAGTGCTTGAGTTGCTTCAACTTGCTGTTGACCACTTTGATGAAAAATATTGAGTGGAACTTGTATTTTTTTGAGCGCTGGCGGTAAATGTTCATTAAGCGCTTTTGCACCTAAAGAACCGCCAACAATTAAAATATTTAAAGGTTGTCCCGCTTGCTCACGTGCATCGTAACGCCACTTAGAGCTTAAAATATCGGTGATTTCACGACGTACTGGATTTCCAGTTGTAACAACTTTTTCGCTAACAGGAAAAGTATTTGGAAATGCTTCACACACGACTTTAGCAACACGCGCTAGCTGTGCATTGGTAAAACCAGCAACCGCATTTTGCTCGTGAATAAGTACTGGAATACCTAACAATCGTGCTGCTAAACCACCCGGCCCCGCAACATAACCGCCAAATCCAGCCACAGCATCAACTTTAAGCTGTTTCATATAGCGCATTGCGCTTAAAGTCGCTTTTAAAATTTTAAAAGGCGCAGCAAGTTTACGGATCACACCGTTCCCACGAACACCTTGAATATCAATTTGATAAATTGGAATATTTTGATCTTTTAATAAACGATTTTCCATACCTGTTGGCGTGGCTAACCATGAAACCTGACAACCTTGTTGTTGAAGTTGTTTGGCTACGGCGAGGGCTGGAAAAACATGTCCACCTGTACCGGCAGCCATCATCATGACATGTTTGGGTTTGCTTTGCTGTGAATCGGTCACGGTCTAATTCTTCAACTCAAAAAACAATGGAAATTGTCATCTATTTTTGTAGCCGTTTATTTTAATCCTAAAGCTTCATTAACGAAAAGCTAATTTCACTCGTTTATAACAGAAAGATGTGCTTTTTTGAAAATATGCCTACAAAGCACTAGCGTATTTCATATTGTGATTTTATTAATTCATATATTTTCAGGTGATTTCCCATAAATACCGCTGAAAATCACCTGAAATAAATAATTAAGCCGTACGACCAGCTTCTAATACATCAAACAGATTATCGGCAATTGATGTGCCAAATTGAGCATCAATTTCACGAATACATGTTGGGCTGGTGACATTAATTTCAGTGACATAATTACCAATCACATCTAAACCAACAAAAACCAAACCTTTTTCGCGCAAGAAAGGACCAATTTTAGCTGCGATCAGCTTATCATTTTCAGTCAGCGGACGCGCTTGACCTAAGCCACCTGCCGCTAAGTTACCGCGCACTTCACCATTTTGTGGAATACGAGCTAGACAGTAAGGAATAGGCTCGCCATTTACCATCAAAATACGCTTATCCCCTTCTACAATTTCAGGAATATAACGCTGAGCCATAATTGGACGAGTACCTAACTCTGTAAGCATTTCTAAAGTAGAACCAATATTTACACCGTCTTGGTATAAACGGAAAATTCCCGTACCACCCATACCATCAAGTGGTTTCACAATGACATCGCCATGTTCTTTAAGAAATTCACGAATTAAACTTTGTTGCGATGTTACAAGTGTAGGTACTTGCAGCTCTGGGAACTGCGTTGCAAATAGCTTTTCATTGCAATCGCGCAATGACTGAGGTTTATTAATAATCCATGAGCCTTCACGTTCAGCTTGCTCAAGCACGTAAGTCGTATAGACAAAATTCATATCAAACGGTGGATCTTTACGCATCAACACCACATCGTAAGCCGCGATAGATTCTTTTTTCTTTTCGCCCAATTCGTAATAATGATTGTAATCTTCAAATACTTTTAATGGCGAGATTAGACCGTAAGCCTTACCTTGATCGATATATAAATCTTGTTGTAATGCATAACCCAATTCATGTCCACGACGGCTCGCCGCCCACAACATTGCCATGGTTGAATCCTTTTTAAGATTTACGGTTTCAATCGGATCCATGACGACAAGTACACGCATGCTCAAGCTCTTCATAAAATTTAAATTAGCATGAGTATAGCTGAGATTTTTCACTCGTTTTTCTTAATTTCAGTAAATCGTTATCTGTTATTCCTTTAACTAGAACTCAAGTAAATTCAGTTAAACTATGACCATAAAATATTATTTTTAAAGGCTAAAGATGAAACTTTATCGCTATTTAACCGGCCCTGATGACTCTGCTTTTTGTGCACGAGTAACTAAAGCACTGAATCATGGCTGGGAATTATATGAAGCACCAACCATGACCTTTAATGGCACACATGTAATTGTTGGGCAAGCAATTTGCAAAACAATTGACGAGAATTATGATCCAGAAATGGATATTTTAGATGTTCTCAAAAATAATGCTTAATTCTAAGAGGTGCTTTTCTCTATAAAAAGCACCCTTTTAGACTCAATTAACAAGAAAAACTAATAAGTTGATTCTGCCAGTTCTTTTAATTTACTCATTGCACTACCAAAAATCAGTTATTAAAAAATAAATATGTCATTTTTTAAGACAATAGTTCTTTTATTCTAAACAATTAAATGATTATAATTATCATTTATACTTTTATTTTTGTTAACTGATTTTATCTTTATGTTAAGAATTTCTATATCATCTCCCCAAATTAAGCGTCTTTTCCCGCTGAGCTTACTCAGTTTAATGATCCTGAATATTCAAGGTGCCTACGCAGAGGAAGCGACTGATTCAGCCGCAAAAGTTGCAGCCACCATGCCTACCATAAAAATTGAGGCCATGAGTGAACTCGACCCAATTAAAAGTTATATCGACTATGACAAGGCCAATGTCACACGTAATGGTTTAAACAAAAAAGATATTCCTCAAACTGTTGATACGATTGATGTTCAGAAATATAAAATTTATGGATCAAATGATTTAAGCGTTATGTTGCAAGGCACCCCTGGCGTATCAACCAGTTACGATATGCGCGGTGATGGCATCACGATTCGTGGCTTTGGTGCTGATACAGGTGATATTTACCGTGATGGTATACGTGAAAGTGGGCAAGTACGCCGTAGTACTGCCAATATTGAGCGTATTGAAATTTTAAAAGGCCCCGCTTCTGTTTTATATGGCCGTAGTGCTGGTGGCGGGGTTGTGAATATGGTAAGTAAATTCGCCAATTTCGACTCTAAAAGTTCAGTTGGTGCGTACGCAGGTTCATACGATAACTATGGAACCACTGCTGACATCAACCAAGTCATTAATGACAATTTAGCAGTGCGCCTTACCGGAGAATATGGCGAGTCAGGCAGTTTCCGTTCTGGTATTGAAAATAAAATTGAGATGTTTTCACCAAGTTTTACTTATAAAAATGACGATGGAACGCTTACTTGGACCACACAATATACGTATGACAAATTAGGCCGTGTGCCTGATCGTGGTCCAGCATATGAAAACTTGCCTGTGGGAACCTCTATCAAAACAGGATTTGCGCAAGACGGAGATTATGTTGATGATATTTTGCAAGTTGTGCGCACCGATGTGAATTATGAATATGCGCCTGATTGGAACTTCCACTGGGCAGTAAGTTACCGACAAGCAGAACAGAACTTTGACCACTTTTATTCTGGGACTTATTGTGGGTTAGATGGAAAAAACTCAAAGAATGAGACTTGTACAAAAAAAGGCTACATCGACCAAATTTACTACTGGCAACAAACCAGCAATAAAACCACCACCAATACATTTGATATTAAGGGCAAGTTCAAAACAGGCTCGCTTGAACATCAAATCATGGTCGGTACAGACTGGGCCTATGAACAACGAGAACCGCGTCTAGCCAATAAGACTCAAAATGGTTCAGCCATTTATGGTTACGTCAATCCATTCACAGGTGAACGAGAATCAAGTCGTGGCAATGGCCCATTAAAGATTAGTCAGCATAATTATAATGAAGGCACAACTTACGGCGTATTTATTCAAGATTTAATTGGTCTAAATGACCAACTTAAACTCATGATGGGCCTACGCTACGATTACTTCGATTTTTCAACCACTAACAAATTAACTAATGAACACCGTAATGTAAAAGACAGTACTGTTAGCCCAAATGTTGGTTTGGTATGGCAACCGCTTCCTGAACATAGTTTTTACACCTCATACTCTAAAAGCTTTGCGCCATTCGGTGGGCAAATGGGTGTTAACCAAGTTACTGGAAGCACCGATGTCGAAAAAATGGACAAAGAGCCTCAATATAACGAGCAATACGAAGTTGGGGTAAAAAGCGAATGGTTAGATAATCGTTTAAATACTCAATTCTCTGTTTTTGATATTCGTAAAAATAATATTCGCTATAAACCGAATCCTGACAGTGAATCAGAGGTATGGGCAACTGCTGGTCAGCATCAATCACGTGGTGTTGAATTTAGCTTTATTGGCCGTGTGCTTGATAATGTCTTTGTTCGCGGTGGTTATGGTTATACCGACGCTAAGGTAAAAGAAGATAAACAAAACCCAGAGCGAGAAGGCAATTATTTAGCCAACACATCAAAAAATACGGGTAATTTATTTGTTCGTTATTTACCAACTGAACAGTGGTATACCGAGGTGGGCGTAACCTATGTAGGTTCTTATTATCCAAATCTTAATAATCAAGTAAAAATGGAAGGCTTTAACCGTGTTGATGCGGCGATTGGCTATAGTGCAGACCCATGGAATGTCACACTTGCGGTGAATAATTTAACTAATAAAGAATATTGGCGCTCAGACAGCATGCCGGGCACCCCCCGTAATGTGTTATTACGTTTGAATTATCAGTTCTAAGTAAAAATATTAAATTGGCATCCCTCTATTTAGAGGTATGCCTTTTTCTTTTTAGATACCGTATTTTTCGCGATAAGCTTGCATGTTTGCTAGCGCTTCTTTTTCGCCTTTGGGTAATGACTGAACAAGGTCAACAATACAAGTTGGGGTGTAAGAAGTGATTCGCAGATGAGATTTTATTTTAAATGATTTAATACATGTTTGGGCTATAAAATGAAATGACTAATTTTTCTTTCTTCATCTGTAATGCTATGAACTGGAATCACATTACACATCTTCCTATCAAAAATATTTTTACTTTTTACATACCCAGAATAATAGAAATTTCGTAACAAAAACAAAATAAATTTCCTTGGAGTAACTGGCATTGAAACAGGTATACGACAATTAAGAAATTGACCAAATGTTACATGGGAAGCCGGATGGCTAACATTTATATGATTTTTAGGATCGTAATCAAATCGAATAGGAAATTTAACTAAATTTTTTTTTGTACACTCTAAAAAAATTTCATCTTGTTCATAAAGGTCAGGACAATCTTCAAATGAAGGTAATGATGGTGAGGGATAAAAAGATAATCTATGTTTTTTTAATACAAAATGATCATCTTTTTTTTCAAATATATAGCTAAACGATATTAACCCACCATCAATAAGGTGTACATGATAACTTTTTTCTTCAAGAACAGATGTATAAATATCTTGATATGGAATATTCTTTAATGCACTTGATATTTCTATACCTTTTTTAAAACCAATTTCATAGTCTCCACTAGCGTTGGTACGAGCAGATGGATAACTTTGCTCTGTTGATAAACCCGATAAAACAAGACGATCAATGACTTCCTTACATTGTCTTAATATAGAATCAGGGTTCATCTTATTTCCCTGATTGTTTTAAAATATTAATTAATTCGTCAGGAATTAATTCAGGTGGTAATTCTCCTGTACTAATAGCATTGATAATTTCTTGAATATTATTTGTTAGTCTTTTTCTTTTATTTCTTTCTTGAATAGACATATCTTTATTAATTAATTTTAAAGTATTTTTTTGTTTTTCCGTTGGATAAATAAATTTTAAAGAATAGTCGTTATTCTTTAAAGTTTCCCACTCTTCTTTCAAGGACTGCATTGATGGGCCGATACCTAAAATACGGACCCATGCTTTACTTCTGGTAATCGCTGTAAATAATCTATTTCTAATTAAGGCTAAATGATTTGGATCGTATGAATCAGCACAATCCTGAGCATGAATAATATATACCATTGCCGCTTCATTACCTTTTGCTCTAAAAATTCCAGTAAAGGTAACAGCTCCATCTTTTTTGAAGATATCTCTAGATGTTGTAACACCAGCAATTTCAGATTCTATATTTTGCTGTTGAAGCGCTCTTCTTACAATTCCTACATTTTTCTGAGTCGTAAGAGGATTTGGGTTAATAACTAATATATCTTCAGGTTTTAGTTCATCTTCATTAATATTTTCTAAAATAGAATTGAATAAACTTTGATTCATATCTTGAACTGAATCGAATACTTCAAATTTAATTAGTTCTTCAAGGGGAGTATGCTCTTCTAAAAATAGAGGACTTGACTCACTTGTTCTAACTAATTCAACTTCTTTTCCACCCTCGATCTTCCCTTTTTTAAGAGAATAGCCTACATCTTCCCATAGTGAATCATTATCAAAGAATTGGACTAGTCCTTTTGGTCTTGTTAAACCAAAACCTAATGTATGTGCTGTTGCAAGTAATGGACGCGAGTTGCGATAACATTTTTCTAAGATGATATCTTTCTTAGGTTGAGTTGGGTCATCCTCTTCTAATGTGACTAGAGGAACACCATTTGCATCTTTACCGAATAGTTGTTCTGGCGGTAAAACTGATAATCCATTTAGTGATTGTAGTTCATCATAAGCATAAACTAATCGTTTAGGATCTTTTAAAAATTTATAACAGAGCTTGATGAATTCAGGAGGAAAATCTTGAGCTTCATCAATTAGAATTAAATCATATTTTTCTACTTTTTTTGATGCAGATTGCTCTAAAGCAAGTTTACAGACTTGTTGGAAAGATTTATCAGTTCCAAATTGATTTTTAGCTGTTTGGAAATCATAGTAATCTATTGAATTTTCAACACAATAACGATGATACATTCCATCATTCTCTTTCTCTCCTGGAGCACCCCATGAGTTAAAGATATCAATAGAATTCCAATCAGGTTCACTGCCTAACTGTTCAATTGTGAAATTATTGATTAATCTTCTAAACTGTTCTTTCAAAGCACGTGTATGAAAGGTTACGGCTATTTTCCAACTTTGGTTCTGAGCATGTAAATAAGCAACTTTTAAAGCTAATACAATAGTTTTACCGGAACCTGCAAGTCCTCTAATTCTTTGTACGCCTTCAACTGTTTCAATAACAGCTTCAGACTGGTGTTGATCCAAATTAGCTATAGAGTCCTCTAATTTTTGTAGACGACTCCCTAAAGAATTTTCTTTTATAATTTGTCTTCTAGCAACGCCTGCACGAATATTTGTGACGACTTGAATAGCTGCCTTCAGTTCTTGAAATGTATTTTGATCTGATTCCCAATGGAATGAATTAATAATTTCATTTAGGTTGGAAATATTTGCGATGTTGTACAGTTCATCATCAACTGTTGGAAGATTATTCTTTATTGCAGGACAAAAAGTTATTGTTTTGATATCAAATTTAAGATTACGCCCTTGCTTTAATTTTTTATAAGGTTTTAGTTTGACCTCTAACATAGAAGCCATTTCATCTTGATTATTTATATAATTGCTTAGGTCTTTTCCTTCGACTAAATCAAAAGCTACAATCCCTTTTGATTCACTTAAAAGTAGTGCATCAAATTTAGTTGGGCCTAATGGTGAACCAACAATTGGATATCCAATATAAAGAAAGCCATTCAAGTTTTCATCAGATGATAATGTTTCTGCAAGTTGTCTTGAAGCAATTGGTTTTTCTTTATTAGTGCCCCAAATAACTTTAATCACAGTAATACCTTTAATTTAGATCAGAAAATCAATCGATGACCTACTATATTATTTATAAGTCTTATCGGTATCAAGTTAAGAAGCCACTTAAGGGGGCCATTCAGATCAAAAGATTTAATTAGAGGTATTTTTTATCTCTATATTTTAGGTTTCCTAAAATTAACATAATACGGCTTATACACAGTCCTTGAAATTTTACCTTTTTTGCATCAATACCTTACACACAGCCACTCTAGAATTCAGCTCACTTGAGCAGCTTTTTTATAACTTCCCATACTCTACGGCTATAATTTAACCGACTCAATAATTTGATTAAATTATAAAAAAAGGAAGCAGAAGCTTCCTTTTTTATACCTAACTATTAGATACCGTATTTTTCGCGATAAGCTTGCATATTTGCTAGTGCTTCTTTTTCGCCTTTCGCATCTAAATAATCCATTAAATCTTTCATAGTAATGAGTGCATGCACAGGAATTTCTAATTCTTTTTGAACTTCTTGAATTGCAGAAAGTTCACCTTGACCACGTTCTTGACGATCTAGCGCAACTAAAACACCAGCGATAGTTGCACCAGCATTTTTCAAAATCGTTACGACTTCACGAATTGCTGTACCTGCGGTAATTACGTCATCAATAATCCAGACTTTTTTACCTTCAACCGCAGCACCGACTAAAACACCGCCTTCACCATGATCTTTCGCTTCTTTACGGTTAAAGCCCCATGGCACACTTTTGTTGTGTACTTGCGACAAGGCAACAGCAGTCGCTGCTACAAACGGAATGCCTTTGTAAGCTGGTCCAAAAATAACATCAACATTTTGGCATTGTGTTAATTTATCAGCATAGCCTTGTGCTAAAAGAGATAAAGCTTCACCATCGTTGAGTAGGCCTGCATTAAAAAAATAAGGACTCACGCGTCCAGATTTTAAAGTAAACTCACCAAATTTAAGCACACCGCGTGATAATGCGAGTTCGATAAATGCTTGCGGGTTAAATGACACAGGCGTTGTCATGAGGTGCTCCAAATTCACAATTGAGGTTAAATTTTCGCATGATACCAAAGGATCAGTATCCAAGTGATGTAAAAATTCTTCGAGTCGTTTCCATTAACGTAAATGGCTTGCGTTCTTCGGTGACGAAAGGCTTACTTGAATGGTTAGAACAATCAGATGCCGATGTCGTATGCATGCAGGAAAGCCGCATTACCCATGAACAATGGACTGAAAAATTTAGACCCGAAGGATGGCATACCCATCTATTTCCAGCAGAGCGTGCAGGTTACGCAGGAACTGCCATATATAGCCGCCTACCCTTTGTCTCTGTTAAAGATGGTTTAGGGTTTGAACTGGCTGACAGTCAAGGTCGCTTTATTTCTGCTGAATTCGATTTAGGTTTGTCACATCCGGTACATATTGCGTCATTATACTTACCTTCAGGCTCAAGTGGTGAAGAAGCGCAAGCACGTAAAGATTTATTTTTAGGTGAATACGCGAAAATCTTGAAGCAATGGCGTGATGAAAATAAGTCAGTCATCATTTGTGGTGACTACAACATTGTTCATAAACGAATTGATATTAAAAACTGGTCGGGTAACCAAAAATCATCTGGCTGTTTACCGCATGAACGTGCATGGCTTGACCATATTTATGATGAACTTGGCTATGTCGATACCTTCCGTGTAGTTCGAGCAGAAGCAGAACTTTATTCATGGTGGTCAAATCGCGGCCAAGCTCGCGCAAAAAATGTTGGATGGCGTATTGACTATCAAGCCTGCTCACCAGACTGGAAAACACGTACAACTAATGCTTGGGTTTTTAAAGATCAATGGTTTAGTGACCATGCACCCGTTATCATCGACTATAAAATTCAAGATTAAGTGAACACTCGTTCACTTACCTTGTCGTTTTCGCTTACAGCAGATGTCGTTTTTGAGTATTTTTCTTACACAGCTTTAACGGCATTATAGCCCCACGGCACAGGGAAGCAGTCAGGATGACGCAAAAGGATAGGACGCCGTAGGAAGATAAAATAAACTTATGATAAGTTTATTTGCAAGGATGTGACATTGGACGTTGAAATGAGACCCGCATGATCAGGATGATTAAATGCGGGTTTTCTCTTTTCAATCTCTTATTTTTTGCGCTAAGTTCTTTTAGTTTTAACTTCTTCTTATTAAGCTCATTATCGCCTTGTCTTATGACAATAACATGACATTTCTCTTTCGATTAATCATAATTTTTCATTTGTTTTAAAAGTATCTGTATAAAGTAGTGCTCAAATGCTTTTTGGGTTAGGCTGTGTGCTCTTTCTTTTTGACATGGTCCGATAAAATGTTAAAAATTTATGGAATCAAAAACTGTAATTCAATGAAAAAAGCATTTGATGCCTTGCAAGCTAAAGGGCTTAACTATGATTTTCATGATTATAAAAAACAAGGGATTGATGCAGATACCCTAAAAATTTGGTTAAAAGAAATTGGGCAAGACATTGTTCTAAACAAAAAAGGAACCACTTGGCGTAAGCTATCAGAAGAAGAACAAACGCATGCGTTAAGCAGTGAAGACCATCTTATTGAAGCACTTGTTGCTCAACCAAGTTTAATTAAAAGACCAGTTTTACAAACCTCTCAAGGTTTTATCGTCGGTTTTGATGAAACAACCTATCAAAATATCCAAGCATAAAAAAAACGAGCCATTTGGCTCGTTTTTTATTAAAACTTTTAGTTAGCGCGAATCCATGTTTGGTTACGACCAAGTGCAGAAACGCCAATATATCCACGTAATTTAAGCTTCTTACCGCCATCTGTTAACTCACCTTTCAATTTGTAAGTTTTGCCAGATTTAGGATCTAAAATCGTACCGTTTTCATAACTGTTGTCACCTACATTTTTTAAATTATGTACAATGGTGACACCTTTAAGTGGTTTGTTTTTGTACGGACCTTCACATTTTGTACAAACGTTTTCTTCGCCTGGTGTCAAAATGTTTTGAATGGTTGCAGTTAAGGTTCCATCCTTCTGTTCCGTAAATTTAACTACGGCTTTTGGCTTATTGGTCTGATCATCAATTGTTTTCCATACCGTTCCATTGAGTGAATCAGCCGCATTGGCAAATGCAGCCATACCAATGAGTCCTAAAGCTAAAGCAATCTTTTTCATTTTTGTAATATCCTTGGGTCTTTCAAGATTTTAGTATTCAGAAGTCGCAAAGATATTGCAATTTTTGAATGTGACTGTTTCGTGTAACCTTGTAATCTTGCAAAATAAAATTTACAAGAAAACAAGAAACTAGCATAAAAATGGATGCTCTATGAATATATCAAATGTTTGGAAATATTACTTTACAGAAACTTTTCTTAAAACAACAATTCGCAAGCCAAGTCAGCTAAATTTACCGCCTACTGCCTTACGTCCTGTTTTAGACCAAATGTGTCGTGCTTTTCCACGACAAAAAGATGTCTCTGTTCGCCCAATCCGGCTAGCAGGCATTAAAGGTGAAGAAATCAAACCGCAAGATCATGCTACTCAACTGATTTTTCACATTCACGGCGGTGCTTTTTTTCTTGGCAGTGTCAAAACACACCATGCTTTTATGACAGATTTGGCCGCTCGCACCCAAATGCAAGTTATTCATGTGGACTATCCACTTGCGCCTGAACACCCATACCCTGAGGCAACCGAAGCTCTATATGACATCTATCAATCTTTAGTGGTACAAGGTTTTCAGCCAAAAGATATTATTTTATCGGGTGATTCGTGCGGAGCCAATTTAGCATTAGCACTTTGTTTACGCTTAAAAGAACAACCTGAGCTCATGCCGAGTGGCCTGATTTTATTGTCGCCTTTTTTAGATTTAACGCTGACAAGCGAATCATTAAGATTTAACCAGAAACATGATGCCCTACTTTCGCTTGAAGCCCTGCAAACAGGGATCCAGCATTATATTGGCAATCAGATTGCAGCAGATGACCCACGTGTTTCGCCTATTTTCGATGACTTGCATGGCCTACCGCCGACTTTGGTTCAAGTAGGTTCTAAAGAAATATTATTAGACGATGCCAAGCGTTTTAGAGAAAAAGCCGAAGATGCAGGTGTTAAAGTTCAATTCAAACTTTATACAGGTATGTGGCATAACTTCCAGATGTTTAATGCATGGTTTGATGAAGCAAAACAAGCTTTGGCAGATATTGCTGAATTTGCCCATGAACTCGATAAAACTTAATTTATCTATGAATGATGTGAACAGTGAATAAAACTTTTCACATTATTTTCTTTATAAAAAGTCATCATGTATAAATTGAAAATCATGTTATGTTTAAAAAATAAATTATTTAGATAATTCAATTTTAGGATGGTCCAACAAAGAGGCATCTATATTTAGGAGCCCTTACTTATTATGAAAAGTCGTTTAATCACTCATCCAATACATAGAACAAAACAGGTGATAATCGATTTCATCCACAATAATCACATCATTAACTGGACGCCATTACAAAAAAGCGCCCTCATGCTCACACTTGCCTGTGCAATGAATTTCAGCTGGATTTTATGGAAAGGCTATATTTTAATTACACCAAGTGTCTGGCAATGGGCACATTTACCTTTAGTTGAATCGCAAATCTGGTTAAATCTATTTACCTTATTTTTATTAGCTTCATTGATTATTCCCTGCTATCGCTACAAAAATCATGAGTGGGCACAAAAAATTATTCCATTTATTAGCGTTCAATTCTTTGCACTCATGCTATGTCACGATGGATATTTAATTGGCAGTATTAGCCCCGCCACCATGGTGGGTTATGTCGGTACCATTGGTGTAGGACTCGTGTTATTCGACCGAAAAATTGTTTATAGCGCTCTCGTACCTGCGACCATTATTTTAACGGTATGTACTTATTTAAGTATGAAAGGTACTTTACCTTATGCGCCGTTATTTAATCTTATTGCTATGCAACGTGCTCAAACTAACCCCTTTTGGTTAGGAAGTATGGCATTTTTTATTATGCCGATTTTATTAGCCTGTTTTATTTTATTTGAGATATTACTCACCCAATGGCGCCAACGGGAAACTTATATTCAACGCCTAAGCCAACTCGACCCATTAACCAACGTATTAAATAGACGTAGTTTAAATACGCATTTAGAGTCACTACACCAACAGCAATTTGATTATGCGGTCGTACTTCTTGATATTGATCACTTTAAAAAAATTAATGATATTTACGGGCATCATCAAGGCGATCAGGTTTTAATTGAAATTGCCCAATGCCTATCAAACAACGTGCGTAGTGAAGATATTATTGGTCGATTTGGTGGCGAGGAGTTTATTTTATTGCTCCCCCATACCGATATTATCCAAGCAGAAAAAATTGCTGAGCGCTGCCGCCATGCTTTAGAAGAACTGCCAGTTTTTAGCACTCAAAATAATCCCATTCATATTAGTGCAAGTTTTGGAATAAGTAGTTCAGCTTTTGCACAAGACCCTTATCTTGTGATTAGACAAGCAGACCAAGCGCTTTATGCCGTAAAAGCCTCAGGACGTAATCAGGTACGTACATTTCATCA
The DNA here is from genome assembly GCF_049949095.1 of Acinetobacter sp. KB005. Classification (NCBI taxonomy): domain Bacteria; kingdom Pseudomonadati; phylum Pseudomonadota; class Gammaproteobacteria; order Moraxellales; family Moraxellaceae; genus Acinetobacter; species Acinetobacter sp. KB005. The sequence goes on from NZ_CP188191.1 coordinate 693,706, forward strand.
GACCGAGGCTGTTAATACGCTATGATTCTTTTAGTTTTGCCAAACTCGCGAGTTGCTGTAAAAGTTCTTGTTGGCTAAAGGCACCAGTTAAACGCAATGAACGAATTTCTTTTTGCTCTGGGCTTAAGAATAAATAGGTCGGTGGCCCTAAAATATTCCATTGTTTGAGTAGCGCTTCATGTGACTGATCATAATGGCTCAAATCAAGCTTAATTAAATAATATGGCGCAAGAGCAGATTGAACCTCGGGTGCTTTTAAAATACGGTGCTCAATAGGTTGGCAAGCAACACACCAGTCTGCATAGACATCAATCACAATAGCCCGATCAGCTGGAGCAGCCGCTAAAATTTTCTGAAAATCTGCTGCTGTAGTTGCAATATGCCACTCGGCCATGTGATCAGAACTTTGCAAATTTCGATTATGAATATGTTGATACTGGTTATAGGCTACAAAAGGTGTAACGATTAACAATAAAATCGCATAGAGCCATTGTAGCTGCCCTTTTTTCCAGAAAAACTGATAAACAGCATAAGCTATAAAAGCGAGTCCTAATCCTAGACTAAGTACTTGCATGCCCCAATCAGGCAATAAAGGACGAATAAAGTAGAGGCTTAAACCCAACATCAGGAAAGCAAAAATCACTTTAATCTGATGCATCCAGTCACCAGCTTTAGGTAAAAATTTTGCCCCCAATATGCTCGCGAGCAATAAGGGAATTCCCATTCCAAAACCTAGGCAGAATAAAAGCAAAGCCCCTTGCCATTGATTTTGTGTTTGAGAAATAAATAATAAAGTTCCAGCAAGTGGTGCAGTCATACAAGGACCCACCAAGAGCGCAGAAACCACACCCATGATGCCAGCACCTACTAAAGTTCCACCTTGTTGCATGGACTGAATGCGGTCAAGGCGGTTTAACCATGTTTGCGGTAAACGAAGTTCAAACAAGCCAAATAGGTTCAGAGCAAATACTATAAACAGCAAACTAAAAGCAATTAAAGTAGCAGGCTGTTGTAGCCAGCGTTGGAAATTTAAGCCTGCTGAAGAAGCAATTAAACCTAAACCTGCATAAACCAATGCCATACTACACACAAAGGTAAGCGCAATAACCCAAGCTTTTAAACCTTTATGCTCTCGAATAATCAACGAAGTTAAAATAGGAAGCATTGGTAAAGAACATGGCGTAAATGCGAGCAGCATGCCTAAACCTAAAAATAATAAAATCCCATACCAAAGAGAGTGTTCGATCAGTTTAGCTGACCAAATCTGATCTTGCGCAACTTGCGGAGTAGTTGTATCAGCTGCCTGTGCTGTGCCCTGCTCTTTTTCTAGAGTTTCTGAAGAAGCATCTGCTTGTGTATTTGCTAAATCTAGTAATCGTTTTGGTGCGATTCCTGCTTGGTTTTGCACACCGACCAAACCATCGGCATCAGTTTGAAACTCAATTGTTTGAGGTGGGTAGCAAATACGGTCTTTGGCACAACCCTGCCAAGTCACACTGTAGTGTTCTGAGGGCTTTGTCTTAATTTGAAAATTAACTTGATTGTAGTAAACCTGACTTTGCCCATAATTTTCATCATATTGAGCAACAGCTTTAGGTAACTTTAAAGCTAAAGGTTGAGTACCTTGTTGTACGGTAAATTTATGCTGATATAGATAGTAATTTGGCTGAATCTGCCAAGATAAACTTGCAGTATGCGGTTCAGAAGATTCAACCGAAAATGAAAAAGCTTGTTCGGGTGACAGCAACTTGTCTTGCGCAGAAACCAACTGGCTAAACACACAAACAGCAACTGCTAGAAAATAAAGAATTCCCTGATGAATAAGCTTTTTCATTAACATAAATTTAAATTGCTTCGATTAGAACAAGAATGACACGCCTAAGCCACCGTTGTAGCTCTTATCTTGACCATTTAAATCGACGCCTATGCTTGCATCAAGCTGGGTACGATTATTTACCGCATAAACTAGACCTGTACCTAGACCATATTCATAGTCTTGGCTTTCAGCTTTACGGTAAATGAACTCTGAATAACCTGAGAGCTTACCTGCGATTTTATAGTCAATGGTTGGTACTGCTGTCACTGCCCAATCACTATTTTGCACTTCATAGCGCATGGTAATTGAAGTACCTACTAAATCACTATATTGGTAAGCTACTGCAGAGGTAAGACTATAAATGTCGTCATGTGCCGTAAATTCATCATTTCCGGTTGCAATGATCGCCTCAGCCAACACTGCCATAGACAATCTGTCATCTTTTAAATCAATCGCTTTTTTTAAACCGATGCTTACGTCACCAAAGCCCGAAGTATCATTTTTTTTGCCAGCACGTTTAGTCTGAGTCCACGCTGGACCCTGCCATCCTAACTGTAATTCTAAGTCACGACCTAAACCTGTACGGAACAACATATCTTGATTTAAGGTTACGGTCTTTTCTTTAACACCATCAACAGTTGCTTCAGTATAAGTTACGCTTGGTAAACCTTGCTCCCAAGCCAAATTGCCTACAGGGGTAATACCCGTCCCCATTCCTGCCCCTGGGCGGTCAAACGAGAACTCAGCTGCAAAAGTACTTCCAGCAGCAACAGTAGATAAAGCAAAAGTTAAGACTTGTACTATTTTCATTCTAATATCCAATTAAGTAGTTAATTCTTTTGACATCTTTGCCCCATGACGGCGCAATAATTCTAATGTTTCGCGCTCTTCTTCAAGTGATTCTGACCAATCTATTTCATCAAAATCACAATCAAAGAACAACTGACTGATTGAAGATAAAATAGTGAGTCCTTCTTCATCACGTGAGTTTGGATCAACTTTTTCATCGAGTAAACGTTGAACAGCTGGAGCACATGCCGAGCTTGCAGCATCCCATAATGGACCGTAAAACTCTTCTGCATCCCAAAGATGCACATTGGCTTTGGCCTGAATCAAAGCTTCAAGAATATCGAGGTAAACTTGCAACGCTTGTTGCTTTTCTTCTTTTGATAATGGTGTACCTGCTTCATAAGCTTCCGATACATTTTCCCACCATTTAAAAATTCCGTCACAGATCATTGATACAGGTGGCCCCTGTTCCGGATCAATAAAATTCGGATCAAGTCCTTCAGCAAGTAATTTTTGCACTTGCGCGAGTTCTAATTCTTCTATGGCTTTAATTAAAGCTTGCTGCTGGGTGGTTAACATGACCATCTCTCAAAAATATATTAGGGCTATTATGCCTAATCTCTTCTCCAGATTTTAGAGGTTGATTGCATTGCATTGCAAACCTAATGTTGTGAATAGTTTTATTTTCATCAGATATAAAAAAAGCCCCGAAGGGCTTTTTACCGTTTTCAATTAAACTTCATCATCAATGAATTCTGGTTGTCCACCTCTCGGGTGTTCTTTTTTCTCAAAAGTATGTTCAAGGCTACGTTTTAATTTTTCAATTGCACCATGAATTGAAGCATCAATATTTCCTGCTTTATGGTGCACTGCAACTGGTTTCAAACCTGAAGGACGTGCTTCAATCATACAGTGGATATCTTTGTCACCACTTTTGTCCCCATTTTCATCACTAAAATGAACCGAGAAATGCGTAATACGTTCGCTATGACGTTGGAATTCTTGAGTAAGTTCTGCACGTACATAAGTAATTAAACGTTCGCTATTATGGATGTTTTTATCTGTGCGGATTTCTATATTCATAAATACCATCCTCTCTTTCTTACTGTGGATCTTTTCTATGCAAAACTTTTTTATGTTGGCATGTTTTAAGCATGCATGAACTGACTTCAATTGTACATTTTGATGGTGTAATGGTTTGTTATCTCCTGACTTAAACGTACTGCTTTTAATTTATTTTGAAGATCTTCATATCTTCAATATCAGTCCATCTATAAAAATATGCAAGCTGATTTTTTAAATATTTATGAAAAATTGAACAAAAGGAGAGCAATCGTGACCGAATCTTATCTATCTGGCGCCGAGCTCATTGAGCAAATTCAAAAGTCTCCTTATTCACGTGATTTAATCGGTTATCACGGGCAGCCTCCACAGGTTAAATGGCCTAATAATGCCAAGGTTGCTGTGCAATTTGTGCTTAATTATGAAGAAGGTGGCGAAAAACATATTGAACACGGCGATGAGGATTCGGAACAGTTTTTATCAGAGATTATTGGTGCTGCAAGCTACCCAGCTAAACACATGTCGATGGACTCTATGTACGAATATGGTTCACGTGCTGGATTTTGGCGCATTCATAGTGAGTTTGAACGGCGCAAGCTTCCAATGACCATTTTTGGAGTTGCAATGGCGCTGACGCGCAACCCTTATATTGTGGAAGCCATTAAGCAAGCTGATTATGATGTAGTGTCTCATGGCTACCGCTGGCTTCACTATCAAGATACCGATATTGAAGTAGAAAAACAGCACATGGAACAGGCCCTATCTGTTTTAGAAAACTTGTTTGAAAATAAAGCGATAGGTTGGTACACCGGACGTGATAGCCCCAATACTCGTCAGTTACTTGCAGAGTTCCCACAAATACAATATGACTCTGATTATTATGGTGATGACCTGCCTTTTTGGACCATACTTACCGATGCTGCGGGTGCATCCCGACCCCATTTAATTATTCCTTATACTTTAGAATGTAACGACATGAAGTTCTGTTCACCAGGTGGATTTAATAATTCAGAACAGTTTTTTCAATATTTAAAAGATAGTTTTGATGTGCTGTACGCAGAAGGTGAAACTGCACCAAAAATGATGTCAATTGGAATGCATTGCCGTATTTTAGGGCATCCGGGTCGTTTTAAAGCCTTACAAAAGTTTCTCGACTACATTCAAATGCACGATCGTGTCTGGGTATGCCGTCGTCAGGATATCGCTGAACATTGGTATAAAAATCACATAACTGAATAATTGATTTTTAACTTTTTAAATTCTTAAGCTGTTGATTAACAGCTATTGGCACTGTTATTGCTAAAACTCTATATCACGACAATGAGTTTAGGAATAACAGTGTTTTTAGCCGAGTTTAATCAAGCCCCACCCGAACAACTCAAGACTTTGTTAAAAAACTGTGTCTACATTCCAACATGGGCCGAAAAAATCATCTCAGAACGCCCCTATTCAACAAAAGCATCTCTTTTGGAATATGCAGAAAATTTAAGTCAAATGTGGTCATGGCAAGAGATTCAAGCAGCATTAGCAACTCACCCAAAAATTGGTGAACGGCAGGCAAAAAAGCAAATCAATGCAAAAGAGCAACATTTTTCAAATCAAGAACAAGCCGGCATTTCTCTAGACGAAAAAACGCAGCAAGCTCTGCTACAAGGCAATCTCGATTATGAACAAAAGTTTGGCTTTATTTTTTTAATTAGAGCAGCGGGCCTCAGTAGCGATGAGATTTTAAAAAAGCTACATGAACGTTTACAACATGACTTAGCTATCGAAAAAATAATTGTACATGAGCAACTCGCAGCGATTGCTCTATTACGTCTATCTCAGGAAATACAAGCATGATCAGCACTCATATTTTAGATACGAATTTAGGCAAACCAGCTGCACACGTAGAAGTGAAGTTGTTTCATGCAGAAACCCATGAGCTGATTGCGACCGCAACCACTAACCCAGACGGTCGAGTGAGTGATTTTGGAATAAGAGAGTTTGCAGAGGGTGCTTATCAACTTGAGTTCGAAATCGCCCCTTATTTTTCATTGCAGCAAGTCAAAACTTTTTTCCCGCGTGTTTGCATTCAATTTTTTATAGAAGACATTAATCAGCATTACCACATTCCCTTACTGATTAGCCCGTTTGCTTACTCCACTTATCGCGGTAGCTAACTCAAATATAACGAGGAGAAAAATATGAATCATCGGCAAAAGAATGCGATTTCTCCAGAGCATGAATATTTAGGAATATCCAAAAGTTTTGCTTACGGGTTACAGCACGTGCTTACCATGTACGGTGGCATTGTTGCACCGCCCCTTATTATTGGAACAGCGGCTGGATTAAGCTCAGCACAAGTCGGAATGTTAATTGCTGCTGCTCTATTTGTCGGTGGATTGGCAACACTCATACAAACAATTGGGACCAAATATCTAGGTGCAAAATTACCTTTAGTTCAGGGCGTGTCTTTTGCAGGTGTTGCAACCATGGTCGCAATTATCACCACGGGCGGTGGCTTACCTGCTGTATACGGTGCGGTCATTGCCGCATCTCTGATTGGACTATGTCTTGCGCCTTATTTTTCTAAAATTATTCGATTTTTCCCGCCTGTTGTAACGGGATGCGTCATCACGATTATTGGTTTATCTCTGTTACCTGTCGCAGTTCGCTGGATGATGGGTGGTAACAATAAAGCACCCGACTGGGGTAGCGTAGAAAATATCTCTTTGGCCTTACTGACCTTAGGCATTGTGATTGTTTTAAATATTCTACCGCAAGCCAGCATTCGTCGTTTATCAATTTTATTAGCCATTGTTGCAGGCACCATACTGGCCTACTTCATGGGCTTTGGTGATTTTAGTCAGGTGAGCTCAGGCGCATGGCTGCAATTTCCACACTTATTTGCATTCGGTTTGCCAACATTCGAGCTCAGCGCAATCTTGTCGATGTTGATTGTGACTTTAGTCATTATGACGGAAACCACAGCCGATATTATTGCTGTCGGAGACATTGTAGGAACTGAAGTAGATGCTAAACGTATCGCCAATGGTGTACGTGCGGATATGTTTTCAAGTGCTTTTGCACCCATCTTTGGTTCGTTTATGCAAAGTGCTTTTGCCCAAAATGTTGGACTCGTTGCGATTACAGGTATAAAAAGCCGCTTTGTAGTAGCAGCAGGCGGTGTCATTCTAATTATTTTGGGTCTACTCCCTATTATGGGTCGTTTGATTGCAGCAATTCCAATGCCCGTACTTGGTGGTGCAGGTTTGGTCTTATTTGGATCGGTTGCAGCAAGTGGAATTCGCACTTTGGCAAAAATAGATTATAACGATCAGAAAAATTTAATTATTGTCGCGACCGCTTTATCGGCAGGGATGATTCCAATTATTAACCATGAATTTTATGCTCATTTCCCAGTTTGGGTACAAACTTTGTTCCATTCGGGCATTAGTTCAACTTGTATCTTTGCTATCTTGTTGAATTTATTATTTAATCATTTACCTACATTTCGCAGCTCGCATCCCCCTCATTTAAGCCAAACAATAAATACCAGAAATACACATTAAAGATTTAGTTTTTAGCGCCCCACTTCGGTGGGCCTTTTTTTAACCGTTGATCAAATTTGGCTTCATTTTTGCTTAAGACACTGTATCCTTAGCGTGCTTTATTTGGGGGGAGATCATTTAAATGCAATTAAAGCAACTTGCGGCGACTTGTGCCTTGTTATCTGCAACTGCCATGGTTCAGGCAAAACCAATCTGGCAAGATTTTAGCGTGACTGGACTTTATGGTGAAAACTATGAAGTTGTAGATGACAAAGAAACCACTCTTACTTTGGAATATGCAGCGAAAGTTAAATACGCTGATGTATTTTTCTTTATGGACCGTATGCGTGGTGAAAATGACCACAAGAGTACTTACTTCGAGTTATCACCACGTTTAAGCTTAGGTGAAATATCAGGTAAAAAACTGGCGTATGGCCCAATCAAAGATGTGTTAATTAGTACCACTTGGGAAGGCAATAGTGAAGACGGCAACAACTTCGATAATTTCCTTTATGGTTTTGCTGTCGACTTAAATATCCCATATTTCCAATATGCGAATTTAAACTTCTACCGTGCAAATAATGAGAACACTGACGACGATTATCAAATGACGTTCGTTTATGGTATTCCATTTAAAATCGCATCTGAAGATTTCTTGGTAGATGGTTTCCTTGACTGGTCAACTGCTGAAGGCGACCATGCCAGCGAGTTGAACTGGACAACACAATGGAAATGGAATGTGGGTAAACACATTTCTCCTGATACACGTCTATACCTCGGTATAGAGCACTCTGTATGGAATAATAAATTTGGCCTTCAAGGACGAGACGAAAACAACGTCAGTGCACTGGTTAAATACCACTTCTAAAATTATGATTTAGAAGCTTGAAACAGCAAGGAGAAGTCCTTGCTGTTTTTGTTTTAATCGAGTGGATTACCCACAATATTGCTAATAATCCCCTGCATAATATGTCCACCTTGTTCACGGCGTAATTCTGCATACCAAGCTTGTGTAACGCTTTCATCTTTCATATGGGTCACATCACAACGTTTACGCGCACGAAGTACTAACTCATTTGCACGTTCATTACGCTTGTTTTGATAGCGACGCAAAGCATCCTCTAACCCTAAAGTATTAATTTGCAGAGAACGTGCTAAATAAATAGCGTCTTCCATTGCTTGGCAACCGCCTTGTCCAATATCAGGTGTTGTGCTGTGTGCGGCATCACCCAAAATCACCACGCGACCTTTATAAAACTGGGTGAACGGCTCAATATCATGTATTTCTACCCGATTGGTCTTTTGCGGATCTAAACGCTCAATGAGTTGCTGCACTGGCAAACACCAATCAGAAAAATATTGTTTTAAAAGTTTTTTATATTCATCTCGATTATTTTCTAAACCTGCTGGTAAAGGCACATCTAAAAAGAAATAGAATTTCCCATCCGCAACCGGCATCAGAGAAGCACGCTTACCTTCGCCCACATAAGTTGTCCATTGCTGTGCTGGAGCTAAATCTTCAGATATTTCAACCAGACCATTCCAATTCACATAACCCGCATAACGGCGCTGTACTTGCTGGCCCAACACATAGGCCCGTGTAAGAGAGTGAGTACCGTCTGCCCCAATCACTAAATCGGCTTGTGTAGAGTTACCATCAGCAAAATGCACCTCAACAAAATCAACCTTGTCATCAAGACTGACCATTTTTTTGCCTAAATAAATCTGGTCTCGGCCAAACTCATCCATCAGCATGTTTTGTAAATCTGAGCGTGCAACTGGATAAGGTCTTTGCCCTACTTCTTCAATTAATGGCGATAAACTGAATTGTGTCATTACGTCTCCAGTTAAACCATCTACATAAGCCAAATCGTCCATTTGTCCGCCAAGTTGGGCGATTTTCTCGGTTAATCCCAGATAGTTTAAACATTTCACACCATTCGACCACAGCGAAATTGCAGCGCCAACTGGAAGAATTTTTTCAGTTTGCTCAAAAATGCGAACTTGGTGACCAAATTTCTTTAATGCAATGCCAGTGGTTAGACCTCCCATTCCCGCACCAATAATCACCACATTCATAACACTCTCCTATAGATATTCACCTATAGGGTGCTTATGCTAAAAACATGCCATCGTTCAAAATTTATTTAGCTTTTCCACAAAACTGGCATGCACCATGCTTATATATTTAAGTATAAAACTTGTCTTAGCACGCTCAGTGTTAGGGCAGTTTTAAATGAAAAATCATGTTTTTAACAAGAAATACGGATACTCCATTATGGCAACACTGCATGCTCCAGCTTTTGAACTTCCTGAAATTTTGAATATGAAAACCAATTTGGCAGATGCCCGAATTGGTGCACAAGTCATTGAGTGTTCAGATGATTTCTTTGCAGAAGCAAAGCGTATGCTGCAATTTGATGCACCTATTTTTGTTGAAGATAAATTCGATGATAACGGCAAATGGATGGATGGATGGGAAACGCGCCGTAAACGTCACGCAGGTTATGACTGGTGCATTGTAAAACTAGGTGTAAGTGGGAAAATCAGTGCACTTGATATTGATACCAGCTTTTTCACAGGAAATTATCCAGCATCTGCATCATTAGAAGCTTGTTATGCACCAAATGGTGACCTTACAGGAGCAAAATGGGAGAGTGTTTTAGAAAATACTGAACTAGGCCCAAGCCAGCATCATATTTTTATGGTCAATAATGATGCACTTTTCACTCATATACGCCTCAATATTTTCCCAGATGGCGGAATTGCTCGTTTACGTGTCTATGGCGATGTTCATATTCAGGTGACTGATAGCGAGCAAACTCTCGATTTATTAGCCCTCGAAAATGGTGGTCGTGTAGTTGCCTATAGCGATGCCCATTTTGGACATCCGCGCAATTTGATTAATCCCGGTCGTGGTATAAACATGGGCGATGGATGGGAAACCAAACGCCGCCGAGCACCGGGTTATGACTGGTGTATTCTTGCTCTGGGTAAAGGCGGGAAAATTGATAAGCTTGAAATTGATACAGCTCACTTTAAAGGGAATTTCCCTGCCCAAGTATCCATTCAGGCGGTTTACCTTGAAAATGCAACTGATGCACAGCTAATTCCACAGAGTATGTTCTGGTCTTACTTACTTGAAGCCCAACCTATGCAAATGGACCATATTCATGAATATGTGAATGAGATTTTACAACATGAAAAAATCTCGCATATTCGTATCAACATGATTCCAGATGGTGGTATTAGCCGTGTACGCTTATGGGGAAAAATTGTCCAGTCATGATTATGAATAATGTCCATATTCAGCCCTTAACCATTGAGAGCTTTCAGCCATTCGGAGAAGTCATTTGTTGTGACGGGCATGACTTTTTTCATATTAATGATGCACACACCGAGCGATACCACGCGCTCGTTGAAACAGAAATTGAAGGTGAAGCAAAAGCAGGAATCAGTATTTTCCGTAATATTAAGACCAGCGTTTTACCTCTGGAAATTTCAATACTAGAGCGTCATCCGAAAGGCTCTCAGGCATTTATTCCATTACAACAGCAAAAGTTCTTAATTATTGTGGCACCTGCTTTGGACGAGAATACTCCCGATATTTCAAAATTATGTGCATTCGTTTCAAATGGAAAACAAAGCATAAATTATCGGGCAGGTACATGGCATCATCCTTTGCTTACCTTTGAAGCACCGAGTGATTTTGCAGTAGTGGATCGAATTGGAGGCGGAGCGAATTGTGATGTTTTTCAATTTCCACACGCTATAAAAATTATGGTCTAAATTAAAATATACAGATCTGTCTATTTTAGTTTAATGACAGCAATCGTTGTGGTGATTTCTAATAATCTAGGTTTACATAAAAACCCCGCCTATTAAGCGGGGTTTTTTTAATTTTATTTTAAACGGTGATATCGGCTAAGTTACCTTTCTGCTCAAGCCACTGCTTGCGGTCCGCTGAACGCTTTTTGGCAAGTAATTTATCGAGTAAACCTGCCGTAAAATGAGCATCGTCAAGATCAAGCTGCACCAAGCGGCGTGTGTTTGGATCCATCGTGGTTTCACGTAGCTGAATCGCATTCATCTCACCCAGACCTTTAAATCGGGTAATTTGCGGATTACGATTGCCTTTCACATTTTTCAAGATGACTTCGAGTTCATCATCATCTAAGGCGTAGAAGACATCTTTACCAATGTCGATACGGAACAATGGTGGCATCGCCACATACAAATGGCCTTCTTCCACCAGTGTCGGAAAGTGTTTAACGAATAGCGCACATAACAAAGTGGCAATATGTAAACCATCGGAGTCCGCATCGGCCAAAATACAAACTTTGCCATAACGTAGCTCGGATAAATCATCGCTACCCGGGTCTACCCCAATTGCGATCGCAATATCGTGAACCTCTTGAGAAGCCAAAACCTCATCTGAAGAAACTTCCCAAGTATTTAAGATTTTTCCACGAATTGGCATGATGGCCTGAAAGTTTTTATCGCGTGCTTGCTTGGCACTACCACCTGCCGAGTCACCCTCGACAATAAATAGCTCACTGTCTTCGCGAGTTTGCCCCACACAGTCAGCCAATTTACCCGGTAAAGCAGGACCAGAAACAATCTTTTTACGCTCAACCTTTTTCGCGGCTTTTAAACGACGACCCGCTTTAGAAATCGCCATTTCTGCCAATTGCATGGCAATTTCAGCATGTTGATTCAACCAAAGTGAAAAAGCATCTTTGGCAATATTTAAAACAATATTGGATGCCTCTCGACTAGAAAGACGCTCTTTAGTTTGACCTGAAAACTGTGGTTCTTGGAACTTGAGTGACAAAATATAGTTCACACCATCCCAAACATCTTCTGCTGATAGTTTGAGATTACGTGGCAACAAGTTACGCAGCTCACAGAACTCACGTAATGCTTCGGTTACCCCTGAACGCAAACCGTTCACATGAGTACCGCCTTGTGCGGTTGGAATTAGGTTTACATAACTTTCTTGAACCTGCTCACCGCCTTCTACATTCCAACAAATTGCAAATTCACATGCCGCACGATCGGCTTGTCCACTGCTCACAAAAGCTGGATTTGGCAAGATTTCACGGTCTTGCAATTCATCCATCAAATAATCGACGAGGCCATTTTCAAATTGCCATTCAATTTTTTCATCATTAATTTGATCGATATAGATAATTTTTAAGCCTGCGGCTAAAACAGCTTTGGCTTTTAAATTATGTTTAAGGGCTTTTAAAGCGAATTTCGGACTATCAAAATATTTAGTTTCAGGCCAAAAATGTACTGTCGTACCTGTCGCACGTTTTGGTGCCTTACCCTCTAGCACGGCTAAAGGCGCAACAGGCTCCCCTTGCTCAAATGCCATTTGGTAGAGGTTGCCCTGACGTTGTACTTCGACCTCAACACGTGTTGATAAAGCATTTACAACTGAAATTCCCACGCCGTGCAAACCACCAGAAAACTGGTAGTTATCGGTACTGAATTTACCGCCAGCATGTAACTTGGTCAGAATGATTTCGATACCACTTTGGCCATATTCAGGGTGAATATCGACCGGCATACCACGGCCATTATCTTCAACCGACAATGAACCATCTTTATAAACCGTGACACATATTTTGTCGGCATGACCCGCTAATGCTTCATCAACAGCATTATCAATAACTTCCTGAGCTAAATGGTTAGGTCGAGTCGTATCGGTATACATTCCTGGACGACGACGAACAGGGTCTAAACCGGAAAGGACTTCAAGCGATTGAGCCGTATATTGTGTCACGTTGTACGTTTTCCTTATTTGATGGTGTGCGCAAAGAATTCGATCACTAACGGTAATTTTTCTTCAAAATCTTCCATAGCATGATTGCCATGAGCATCCGTCAAAATCAATGAGGATGGCGTTGCAGCACTATAATAGCGTTGTGCTTGACGATAATCCAAAATTTCATCGCCTTGTTGCAACAAGACGAGTATTTTGTCGGCATTTTCAGGCTGTTTCAGTTCCAGTTGCTGCAACTGTCGTAGCTGAACATGATCAATCGACCATTGATCATTCACCACATAGGGCATGCTTTCAACCTGAAATAACTCATCAAACAACTTCCATGGTTGCATAGCAGGGTTAATCAGTACAGCCGGAATATTATATTTCGCGACAAAGTATGTCGCAAAAAAACCACCTAAACTACTACCTACAAGTGCAACATCATCCAAACTTTCAATAAGCTCTGAAACTTGCTCAACCACCTGATCTGGAGATCTATTGAGGTTTGGCAAATGCACATTAATCCCTAATTCGCTACAATACTGCCTTAAGCTCAATCCTTTAATCGAAAGAGAGCTACTATTAAAACCATGGAGGTAGATAATATTCATATATTTCCCTCTAAATTGAGACTAATTTCACAATTTTGTTCTCAGTTTGTATAGAAAAGCACAATTGTTAGACAAGAAAAACCACTCAACTAACCATTCATCAGTATTTTAAAAAAATGTGTTATTTAAACTACTAAGATGGAAACGTTTACTGCCGTTGATAAAAAGTACAGCTTAAAACGTCGGTTATAACGTATATGGGGAAAAGATATGCCGAGCTTAACACCACTACATGAAACTTATTGTAAATGGGATCGTACGCCACCTAGTCAGGCAGACGTACTAGAAGGTTTAGCTCAACTGTTCAGCACCAGCTTAAATGGTGTACATGAATTAATACAAGTTATTAATATTGAAGTCTTAAAAAATGCTTTTGGTATTAGCACACAAAACGCAAAAAACTTTCAAAAACGACCATTTGTGCAAAAGGCATATCAATTTTCTTATGGCGCTTTACAAAAATATGGTCGTTATTTTTTAGCACCCGGTTTGCGTCGCATTATTGAAAAATATCCAACACTTCATGAAAAACCACTCACCCCAAGCCTACATTTTTTGGTGGGAATTTTGAATGGTGTTTTTGGAGATTACTTACTTAAACAACATAGTCCTCTCGCCCTACCAATGGTGCTATACGATCACTATGGAGCTATACAGCAAGGTGAGCTTGCAGGCCGTATTGTAATTATGGTTCATGGTTTGTGTATGAATCATCTGACTTGGTCAAACGCCAATTATGGTGGAATTGGAGAGCGTCTATTAGCCCAGCGTGACCATAACACCATGCTGTATTTAAATTACAATACAGGTCGACGTATTTCAGCAAATGGACGCAGTTTCTCCAACTTATTAGAAGATCTCGTAAAAAATAATCCAAGAATTACCAGCATTGATGTGATTGGCCATAGTATGGGTGGACTGGTTTCACGTAGTGCATTGTTCTACGGTAAACAAAATATGTACCAATGGATTCATATGGTCGAGAATCTAGTATGTATTGGTTCCCCACATCATGGTGCGGTCTTGGAGCGCTTTGGTTTTACCATACAAGATAAGCTCGGGGCTTTCCCTTTTGTAGGTTTACTTGGTCAACTGGTTAATATTCGCAGTAATGGTATTTTAGACTTACGCCACGGTAGTGTTCGTGATGATGACTGGGAATATATGGATGCCCGAATTGGCATGATGGATGATAACCGTGCACCAGCTCCTTTGCCTTCACATATCAATACTTTTTTAGTGGCAGGAACACTCGAGTTTGAAAAAGTACGCAATAAAGCGCTTACTGTGATTGGTGATTACTTGGTGAGTGTGAAAAGCGCGCTGGGTGAACATCCTAATCCACGTTTTCAGCTTAAAGTTCCAGATTCGCATAAAGCTGTGTTTTATGGCTTAAATCACTTTGAAATTCAGTATCATTCAAGCGTTGCCGAACAGATCACTCGTTGGTTATATCCTCATGCGAATGATTATGTGCAAGAAGGTATTCAAACTCATATTATTGATATGCCGAACTATACGCTTGAAGATTTGGAAGGGATTGTAGAGACATAAAAAAAGCCCAACTTATGTTGGGCTTTTTAAATTTAAATTATTTTCAAGATCATCAATCCATCAATAATTTTTATCTAACCATTTTTTAATTTCAGAAATGGTTTTATATTTATAATAGACTTTCCCTTCTGCAATCCCTTCAAAACCCTCTGCATTACTACCTAATATATTTGTTATATTTTTCAGATTTAAAATCTTATTTTCATTAATTTGATATAGGTTAACTTGATACATTTCCCCTTCTATTTGTGGAGTACAACAGTAGTATGTTGAATTAATAGTAATCAATATTGGAGATTTTCTTTTAGTTGATTTATAGATACTTACAGCTAAAAGTTTAGGACTTTCTTTAGCTGAAAAATCAGAGTAATCACCAACAAATATTTTCTTCTCTTGATCTCCTAGATAACCTTTAAGATATGAACCTTCTGAAGACTCACATATATAATTATAGAATTTATAATCATTTTTCTTAAATATATTTAATTTTACTTGTTTGTCAATATTACATTGATCCTTTGCAAATAAATTATAACTACATGTTGCTAATAATAAAAATACAGAAAAAATAAGGATTATCTTATCATTTAAAATACTCATATTTTCTCATCACAAAACATTATCTAGCTAGAAGAAATTTAATATTTCTTTAAAAAAGAAATTCTTTCTTTTGTCATTTCAGTTTGACATTTTATAGCTTCAAAATGGCTCTCTCTCCCATATTCATTTTCATCTGCAACGCATACAGTTTCCTTCTCTTTAATCCAGTCTCTTTGAGATTCTCTTAACTTTTCTTTATTTCCTTTAGATAGGTTTGAGATCTTTTTTTGATATAATGCATTCAATATTTTATCATTTTTCTTATAATCAGCTAAATAACAGTTCAATATGTCATTAAAAACCGTACTATCTGGAATACAGGCTGAACTAACTTTATCTGCGAAGGCACATGAAGAAATAAAGATAGTCAAAATATAAATCTGGATTTTTTTATTCATAACAATCACACTTTAATCCTTTTTCAAAAATATTCGCTTCTTCTCTTCGACGTTTGCCCACACCACTATTTCCTTTTGGTCCCGTTTTATTCCAAAGTTTAGACATATCTCTTAAAATATTAGGGATTTCTTCAGGCTTTTTATTTTTTAATGCGTCTTGAACTTGTCTCATATGCTTACGTGTTAAACCTTTTTTAGGGGGTTTTGGATCTACTAAACCTGGTCCTCTATTAAAAACTAAAGAAAGCAACACGCCTTGGCAATGTGGGTGTAAGGTTAGGGTTTCAGGATAAATAGATAATACCTGATTTGCATAACGTGTTTTTAATACAGTTGCTAATTTCAATGCATTATCTTTAGTAATCGTAATATCTGATAACTTCTGTATAAGGTTATGGGCATTATTACCTTTTTTACCTTGTGCGATCATTAAACGCTCTATTTGATCTTTAGTATAAAATTTTGCTAAATCTTGTTGAATTTGTGATTTCGATTGTTGACCTAAATCATATCCTATAGCGATTGTAACCCCACTTGAATCATCACCTGGATGATAAGGTCTTGGCTCATATCTTTCAAATTCTAATATTTTTTTCCACATTTCCATCGAAATAATATAAGGTCCAGGTGTAGTATCAAATGAAATAGTCTGAACTACGCATTTAGATGGGCAATCTTTAGCCTTAACTTTCTTATTAATCTCTGGATCATTCTGTGCCGTACTGCCTTTTGTTATATCTACATCCAGATGGAACTCAACAGGGTTGTTTTTGACTCGTGTTGCCATATAGGTTTGTGTCTTTAAAGGCTTACCATCAGGCTTATACACCGTAAATTCTAGTTTCTGCCCTACCATGCTTTGTAATGGTAATTTTCCATTCGATATACTAAAAAGCTGTTTTTTACCATTCTCTACAACTAACATTTCCACATTAGTTTTTTCTACAATGTAGTCACTTCCATCTCGATCTAAAATTTTAATCGTAGATGTACTTTTAAACTTTTCATAAGGCTCATCTAATTTAATAAAAGTTGGTTGGGAACTACCGTTAGCAGAGTTTATTGAACTTTTTAAAACAAATGTATCATTTGATGTTAATACTAAGACCTCTATATCTCTATTAGGTGATGAGCATACTTCTACTATGCCTTCATCATTTGTATATTTATCGGGTGAATTTCCTTTACCTTTTGGTCGTGATTGAACAGGAAAGTTTTTCATAACTTTTCCATTCATATCAACAATTTTAAAAAAAGTGCTTACAATTCCTTTGGTTGATCTGGATTGCTTTAGTTGTTTATATTCATCAATTGTTTTTGGCAACTGGACTTTAATAGGATTTTTTTCTGAGGAATGAATAGAAGAGTTTAGCGTTTTAAATACTGTATAATCTTTTTGATTAGGAGGTTTTGCTAATATTTCAACAGTTCTATTTGGTGAGGCCTGAAAAACAAACAAACCCAAATTATTTGTTTTTTGGCTATTAGCATTTAATGAATCTTTATATCTAGATTGTACATTTAAGTTAATAATCTGCTTTCCAGATTTATCATAAAACTTAGTAGTAATAGTGACTAATTTACTCATTAATCAAAACTCCTCTTCTGTATAGACGTCATCATTTTCTTCGTCATACAAAAGTGTTTCTTCTAAAAGCTCATCAATATTTTCACTATCAGGCATATTTTGCTTTAACTGAATATAATCCGAATTAAAAATCATTGCAGTAAAGTCTGCTTCTTCTGGTGTATAAAACCGTAATGAACTTAAATTATTTTTCTTATCAAGCTCATTTTTATAAGTTTTTATAAGGCTAGTGTTCTTTTTATTTATAATAAATAGTTCTTTTTTACCTTCCGAATTTATATTCCAGTTATAGTTAATTTTGTTACTAAAAGGTGTTTTTATAGTGGGCAAGCTTATCTTGGGAACAACAATATTTGCGCCACTCATAAATAAATGCTGACCGGCCTTAACCTCAAGCTTGCCTCCAGTTACTGGGAAAATACCTGAACCATTAATCTTGAGTTGTGAACCGTCCGCAGTGAGTATAATTTCTTTTGGGCTAATTATTTCGATTCTATCTTCTGTTGAAATAATCTGTATTCCTTTTCGTGCAATGATATCAGTACCATCACTTTGTGCTTGTAACTCGATTTTGCCCTTACCCGCATACATTCTTGCTCCATCTTGAGCTGCAAAAAAACTTATCTTATTTTGGGCATGAGCAATCAAATTGTTTTGAGTACTCAGGTTAATACTATCACCAGCAATTTGGCTAATCTGTCCATCTGCACTCAGATGAATGTCTTCATTACTTGCAACCGCTACACTATTTGGCGCACTTAACACCATAACCGCTTGTTTAAATGCAGTAGCTTTATCTTTGTCTTGCTGTTCAATCTGATCTAAAAAGTTTTTTAAATGATCAAGAACTTCCAACGGATCTGTCTGCTGATTTTTAGCAACTTCACTTAGAGCTTTGCTGTTGTTTAACCCGCCTTCAAGCTGCTGTTTGGTTTCATTCGCATCAAGGTGAAGTCCTTGGGCTTGATCTTGTTTGTGAGTACTAATGTATAAACCGTTTCCAGCACGCACAGCTCCCCAAGCATCGGTTCTCAGCTCAAAGCCTTCACCACGACCTTGACTAGTCGATTGTTCTTTAGGATGGCTTAAATTACCTAAATTCAGCTGTGTTGCTGCATGGCTACTTTGTAGTTGGGTACTGATTTGCCCAGTTGTGTCATCAAAGCGTAATTGGTTAAAACCACTACCGCTGATTTCCTGACTACGAATACCGCTGAGTTTTTTAGTATCGGGAAGCTTTCCTTTCACATCGAACTTGGTTGGTGAACGCTGCGCTTCATGGATTCGTCCCGTCACAAATGGACGATCGATATTGCCATCAAAGAAGTCAATGACCACTACTTCATCAATACGCGGTAAGAAGCGTGCTCCATAGCCTTCACCCGCCCACGGAGTCAGTACATCGACCCAAGCTGAATCTGTATCGTTGTCATTGCTACCTGCGCCACCATCATGGCCATGATCATCACTGCGGGTAAACAGAAAACGCACCTTGATGCGCCCCCATTCATCGACATGGATGGTTTCTCCCTCTGGCCCTACGACTTTCGCTCTTTGTGGGTAGGCAATTGGTCGATGTTGTTCTGGATTATATTCAGGTGTCGTTTTGATTTGACGGCGAATTAAAGTCAGCTCATTACCTTGACGCTCAATATCGTCATAACCATGTTTGTCCCAACGACTTTGGCTTAGCAACTGACTAACTTGCTGATGTAGATCTTTTGGTAAATTGTTTTGGTTGTAGAAATTTTTAGCGATAATCAGGAACTCTTGATCAACCCCTTCATGTTGATCAACTTCAGGATGCTCTCGAAAATTAAACCAATAGCCGACTTGGCTATCTCGAACACTGCTATAAGCCTTAAAGTATTTGGCCTGACTTGCATACATATCATTAAATTGCTGATTCAGTTTCTCTAGCTGATTACTGGTTGAAGCAGTAGCTTGATCCTCACCTTTTAAATCTTGCATCCAAGCAGGACTTATGTGCCATGCTTGCTCAAGGCTTAAACTCGCTGAATCAAAGTTATCTGAATGTGTATGGGTCGTGATGACGGAACCAGCGCCTTCTTCTTGTACTAAGGCATCGGGCTGCCAGCGTTGCACATGTACCGCAGTCGGTTGCAGACTCCGCACCGCAACAAAACCCGTAATACTATCTTGATATTCTGTCGCGCTACTTCGGTGATAGCGAATGCTACGGCGTGCTAAAGCTTGGTACTGGTTATTATCATCAATTAATCTAAGCTTTTGGGCTTGTACTGGGGCAGTAAAATGAGGAACAAAAAGCTCTGATTCATCAATTAGCCAACTAACACCTTCACTTCGCCATAAACGCGTAAGAAAGTCATAGTCGGATTCATTATGCTGCATGATAAATGGGCGAGTATCATAACTCAGGCTTAACCCACTCAGGTCTAGGCTTAAACTTGTCGCAAAAAGTGGACTTTTTTCTTGCCATTCTTTGAATAGAACTTCGGTAATTTCTACGATACTTTTATTCATAAAAACACGACTGTTACGGCGTTTGTGCCATAAATTTGTCGCGTCTTTTAAGGTCAATTTATAAAGCGTTAAAGCACCATCACTTTGGCCATAACTGACTTCAGTCACAATTCCTGTAGTTCGAAATAATTGTCCAGAATCTGTAACCTGATCAACAGCAACCTGAACGCCTATAAACTGCTTTAATGCAATTTGGGCACTCGTCGAAAGGCAAATTAACTCAGCTTCAATTCCCCCATTTAGCTGATGTTGGCCTTCTATACGTTGTAAAAAAACTTGGTGATTGAGCAATTCATTAGAAAATTGCACGTGGATCGCACGTTTCTGTGCGCTTAATCCTATTTTTTCCAGTACACTAAAAATATTAAAAAGCATTTTTTTATAATCATAAGGATATATAAACGGCTGCACTTTATAAAAAACAGAACTATCTGTCTATATCGTTATGCTTTTTTTCAATTTGTTTTTTTATAGTTTGATTAATTATAAAACAATAAAAAAAGCCCAACATAATATTGAGCTTTTTTTAATCTGTTTAAACTTACTTTTTAGCAGTCTTAAACACTGGATAAAAACGGAACAATTGCCATAAACATACGAGTAATAGCAAAAGGAAATAAACCAATGACCAAACTGGTAAAGACTGACCTAAAAAGGTCCAGTCAATAGCTGCACACTCACCTGAACCAGAAAGCACTTCTTGCAAAACTGCTTTCACAGGTAAAGCATCAATTAAATAATTTAAACCTGGTCCACAACTCGGTACTTGATCGGCTGGTAAATGCTGTATCCAAACATGACGGCCTGCTACGCCCACTGACCATAAAATTGCGATGCCAGCCAAAAATGCGTAAAAGCGTTTAACAGCATTGGAAACAGGGTTATGCAAAAATGCAATCAGTGCCACAAGGCCCATTGCCATTAAGCCAACACGTTGAAAAATACAGAGCGGACATGGCTCTAAACCTTTTACATGTTCCAGATACAACGCAAAAGACATGCCGACAATACTTGCTAAAACAAGTAGTCCACTCACCAAACGGTAACTTAATCGCATGTAAAACCTCATTTTATTATCGATATTGTTCAAGATATTGGTCAAAACTGACCTGAGTATCTTGCTCAAGTTGTTCTTGCTGCTGTAAAGATTGTGCAGCCAATTGCTCAAAATGTTTCAAGGTTTCCACACTAAGCTCATGCTCCTCATAACTTTCAGCATGTAATTGCGCCATGTGGCTACCAAAACTCCAAGTTCCCCCATGCTTTAACGTATCGTCAATAACATGGGCTGACAAAGTTTCATCAACTTCATCAATTCTTGCTTGCATGATCGCTAATGCAGAACCATACAGCTCTGTTGCATAGGTCTGATCGAGTAACTGCGCACAACCTTGCATTTGAGCAATATACAAACGTGCCCAATCTTCGATGTGATAAGAACCGTTTAAATCTGTAATGGTTGCATTCGGCGCTCGGCCACGATTCACCACTTCAGTCTGGTTCTTTTCAATCAAATCTTGCTCAGGGCCTAACAGCTCTGGGCTATCACTTAACAAGCAATAAAGTGCTAACACTTCAAGGAAGCCAGCCGTCGTTTCATCAACGCCAATTGACGAATATGGGTTTACATCAACAGCACGTAGTTCAACATAACCCACTCCTCGATTTTTCAAGGCTTGAGATGGCGTTTCACCCGCTTGAGGCACCTGTTTTGGACGTACGAGACTGTAATATTCATTCTCGATCTGCAAAACATGATCATTAATTTGCAACGGCTCACCAGAGGCATCATTTAACCCTAAACGGCTAAATGGTGGGTAAGGAGAATGAACTGCTTTTTGTAAACCATCCAAATAACCACATAAATTGTTGTAATGAATACCTAAGCTTTTTTGGGCTGAGTTTTGATAGCCCAATCGCCCCATGCGTAAAGCTGTAGCATACGGTAAATAGTATGAACCTTTGATTAAAGGCAACAACTGATGTTTATGTCCGGTTAAGAAACAACGACATACCGTTGGGCTTGCACCCACCAAAAACATAACCAGTGGCGTTAAACGGATAAAATTACGAATAAGACCAAAATAACGATGGCTACGATAATCCTGCAAACTTAATGATTTTAATTGCTCATCAGTTTCATGAGCTTGCAACTCAGCAAAAAGCGTATCTGGAAAAGATAAATTGTAATGCACACCTGAGATCGTCTGCATACGACGACCATAACGAATTCCTAACCCACGACGGTATAGTGTTTTAAAGCGACCAATATTAGAAGTGCCATACTGCGCTAGACGAATTCGTTCTTCATTGTCATCTAACATACATGGCATAGATAACGGCCAAAGTTTTTCACCATTTTCTAAATGACGATGCACAACGGCATGGATATCGGTGAGCTCATTCAAAGCTTCACCAATGGTTGGCTTTGGAGAAGTAATAAACTCCATTAATGCTTCTGAATAATCAGTCGTAATTTGCGGATGTGTTAAAGCCGAACCTAATGCTTTTGGATGTAACTCTTGCGATAAGAACCCATTACTTTGCATACGTAGGCTTTCACGCTCTATTCCACGTAACATGCCTTGTAGTAGCGACGAATCCACCCAAGCAGGAATAACTGATTGAGATGGTGTAGTGGGTTGACTCATGCATTTGCTCGCTTATTAAAGATCACTATATACAAAATCGTGAGATGATACGGTTACTTATATAATCACATCATTCCAGTTTGGCAATTTTTATCACAATCTTGTTATTTAAGACACGAAAGAATTGTGATTTTATTGAAGAATAATTGCTAAAGAGTTGTCAATATCATGAACGAACAAGACATTTTAAACTTCTGGTTTTCACCTGAACACCGTTCACTTTGGTTTGCAAAAAGTGATGATTTTGACAAAAAGATTTGTGAAAATTTTTCTGACGTTCATCGACAGGCAACTCAAGCAGAACTTTGGTCTTGGCGAAAAACGGCTGAAGGCCGTCTGGCAGAGATTATTGTACTAGACCAGTTTTCTCGCAACATTTATCGTGATCAACCACAATCTTTTGCTTACGACAGCCTTGCTTTAGCTTTGTCACAAGAAGCCATTAGCTTGCAATTAGATGCACAGCTTAATCCAGAGCAACGCTCCTTTTTATATATGCCGTTTATGCATAGTGAATCAAAATTGATCCATGAGTTTGCCTTGAAACTATTTCAACGCCTCGGTAATGAAATTAATTTAAGCTTTGAGAAAAAACATAAAGTGATTATCGATCGCTTTGGGCGCTATCCTCATCGCAATGCGATTCTTGGACGTGTCTCCACTCCAGAGGAAACCGAATTTTTATTAGAACCGAACAGTAGTTTTTAAAACTTCTTAATTTTTAACGCTGAGCCATCTATTTTCTAATACTCAGCTGGGAGTTCATCATGAAATATCTCTCTCTTTGTTTAGCCTTAGGCACTGCCTTAACTTTAAATGCTTGTGCAACGACGCCAAGTAAACCAAGAACCTTTGATCAGCTTGGTCAGTTTTCAGCATATCCTTTAAATGCCCAAACTTTTCGGATTAGTTTTCAAGCTGACCCGAATATGAGCTATGGCGCAGCTGAAGAAATCACTTTGGTAAAATCAGCACAAACGACGATACAAAAAGGTTTCCGCTTTTTTAAAGTGCAAAATGATCCAAGTAATCAAAGTCAGAAACCGCCACGTCAAGCCGTGGTTTACCCATCTGCTCCAAGTTTTTACCCATATGGTTACGGTCGTCGTTACCCTGGTTTCTGGCATGATCCGTTCTATGATTACCCACAAGTGGTCAATATCGATCCTGTTCAAGTGTCGTATACTATTGAATGTTATCGGGATCAGAAGCAGGCTCCTCAGGATGCTTTTGATGCAACCTTGATCTTGAAATCAATCGGACAAAAATATGGATTGAGTCCGACAGGAGAGCTGTTGCCACCGCCTGAGCCTCCAGTAAAACAAAAATGAATAGGATAAATTTATGAACATGGCAGAAGAAGTTCACCACGTGCCCAGTCTAAAACGTAGCAAATATTTTGCTACTCTGGCGCTTATTATTGTCGTTGTGCTGTGGATTGCACTGATGGTGGCTGATCGTTTTCTGCCAGAGTACACAGGTTTTATTCATATTTTAATGTTAGGGGCAGAAGCTGGTGTAGTCGGTGGTTTAGCCGACTGGTACGCGATTACAGTTCTGTTTCGGAACCCATTTGGTAAGTTACCGATTCCTAAATTTTTAAGGGACCACACCGAGATTATTCCACGCAACAAAGCACGCATTGCAGAGTCAATGGGCCGTTTTGTACAGGAAAATTTTCTTTCGCCTCAAGTGGTAGAACGAAGCTTAGAAAAAACTGACTTAAGCCTCGCAATTGGTCAATGGTTAGCGAGTCCACAAAATAATACGCAAGTGGTACAGCTCATTCAGCAAACTGTTCCGAAAATTTTTGAGTTTGTTAGCCAAGATCAAATTGCCAACTTCGTGCAAAACAATAGTGTGCAATGGGTGCGTAATACCGAAGTCAATAAACTTGCAAGTGAAATGCTCCGCGCGGTATTGGAAAATGATTTCCACCAAGACGTTTTACAGCGTGGTCTCGATATCGCCCATGAGTGGGTGGTACAAAACCCAGATAAAACCCGTGAATTGACCCGAAAGATGTTTAAAGCACTGGGTGTATGGTCACTTGCAAAAGGTGCAAGCTGGATTGGTATTGATGTTCAACAACGCACCATCGACTCACTCGTTGAAAAAGTAGAATCGATGCTGGCAGACCCTGAACACCCATGGCGACAAGAAATTGAAACCATTGCCCATTCGCTCATGCTAGAGCTGGCAAAACCAGACAGTGCTGCCAGCCAACGCCTAAACAGCGGTAAAGATGCTCTTTTAGACAGCCCTCAAGTCCTAAATTTCATTAGTGGTGCCGTCACCATTTTGTGTGATGCCATTAAAGAAGATTTAATGAAAAAAGACTCAGGTATTGCAATGAACCTTCGGGCTGCTATTCAGCAACTGGGTGAAAATCTTGTTCAAAATGCCAAAGTACGTGAAGTGTTGAACAAAGAAATGACAGGCCTTGCGCTGACTTTTACAGATCAATATAGCCATAAAATCATACGCTATGTCAGCGAACGCATTCATGAATGGGATTCGCGCGAAATGATCGGAAAAATTGAAAATGAAGTCGGTGGCGACTTACATATGATCCGTGTGAACGGCGTTGTAGTCGGGGCATTTATTGGTTTAACACTCGGTGTAATTCGGGCAGTGATTGAATCAATTTTATAACTTTAAATATTTTTATAAGAGAACAATATGCTACAGCTTCAGTCAAAATTGGCCACTCAAGGCGTGACGATTTTCAGTACGATGACAGCAATGGCACATCGACTAGGTGCACTCAACCTGTCACAAGGTTTTCCAGATTTTCCGGCTCCACCAGCCTTACTGGAAGCCTTATCTCAGGCGACTTTGGCTGGGCATAATCAATACCCACCCGGCGATGGTATTCTCGGTTTACGTGAACAGCTTGCTTTACAATTTCAGCAACGTGACCAACTTCAACTAGATCCTGTAACGCAAATCACGATTACTCCCGGCGCAACCATTGCAATTTTTTGTGCCATACAGGCATGCATTAATGCGGGCGATGAGGTCATTATTTTTGACCCAAGTTACGACAGCTACGGCCCATCCGTGCAGTTAGCTGGTGGTAAAGCCATTCATATCGCTCTTGAAGCACCCGACTTTAAGGTGAACTGGCAACAGGTTAAAGATCTGATTAACGACAAAACTCGAATGATTGTGGTGAATACTCCCCATAATCCAACAGGCACAATCTGGGATAAACAGGATTGGTTAGAACTCATTGAACTAATTCAAGATAAAAACATTGTGATTTTATCTGATGAAGTCTATGAACACTTGGTCTTTGATGGTCAACAACACTTCAGCGCATTGCATTTTCCAGAGCTCAGAGAGCGTAGTTTTGTGATCGGTTCTTTTGGAAAAACCTTTCATGTAACAGGCTGGAAAACAGGTTATTGCGTCGCTTCACCTGAGTTAATGCGTTTATTCCGCCAAATTTACCAATATGCGAATTTCTGTGGCACAACACCTTGTCAGATTGCCCTAGCGCAATATATGGAGCAACATCCAGAACATATTCAAGAGCTGCCACAGTTCTACCAAACTAAGCGAGATCATTTTAATCAGGCGATTCACCATAGCCGTTTCTTGCTAAAACCATCTCAAGGTACTTATTTCCAAAATCTCGATTACAGTCAAATTAGACCCGACTTAAACGATGTTGAAATGTGCCAGTTTCTAGCAGAACAACATAAGATTGTGGCTATTCCGGTTTCGGTTTTCTACAAGCAAGCGCCCGAGTCTTTACGTCTGATTCGTTTCTGCTTTGCTAAAAATGATGAGACATTGCAAAAAGCAGGAGAAATTCTGAATCAATGTTAATAAATTTAGCCACTTAGCATAGTAAAAACACTACAAGCCATTTGCTCTAACTATGCTAAGTTGGATATCTGCCCCGCTCATCAAAGAGATGGGCGATGGAGAATGCATGCCACCAAGACAGTCTTTAATTCACCAGCAAAATCTATGGAAAACATTTTTTGTTTTCTTGCTGCCCTTAATTGCAACCAATATTTTGCAGAACTTGTCCGGAACTATTAACACCATCTTTGTTGGTCAAATGATGGGGGTAGATGCAATTGCTGCCGTCTCTGTTTTCTTCCCTATTTTATTTTTGCTACTCGCTTTTATTATCGGGATTTCAACGGGTACTACTGTTTTAGTAGGGCAAGCATGGGGCGCGCAAAATATTGAAAAAGTCCAAAGTGTGGTGGGTTCTACCCTCTTTATGACACTGATTGGTGGAGTAATTACCGCGATTATTGGTGTGTTTTTTGCCCATGATATTTTAGAGTTATTGGGGACTGACCCCAAGGTGATGCACCTTGCTTTGCCTTATGTGCAATGGATGCTGGCAGGCAGCCCACTTCTGTTTGTTTATATTATCTATACTTCAATTTTACGTGGTGTAGGCGACAGTACCACGCCTTTACTTGCCCTTGCTTTAACTAGCGTCATTGGTTTGGTAATTACCCCAATATTGCTTAAAGGTTATTTTGGCTTACCCGCTCTAGGGATTATTGCTCCGGCAATTGCCACCATAACAGGATATGTGGCTATCTTAATTTTTCTTGCGATTTATCTGAACAAGAAAAAGCATCCGCTTAGACCGAATCGTCAGCTTCTGCAACATATCCGTCACAATCCAGAACTAAGCAAAATCATTTTACGCTTAGGTGTCCCAACTGGTATTCAAATGATTACCACCTCAATGGCTGGCTTGGTTATTGTTGGGTTGGTTAACCATTACGGATCGCATGCAACAGCAGCGTATGGTGCGGTAAATCAGGTGCTCAATTACATCCAGTTCCCTGCCTTATCAATCTCAATTGCAGCTTCAATTTTTGCAGCACAAGCGATTGGTGCTGGTAAATCTGACTTGTTATCTCGTGTGACTCGTACTGCCTTAGGCATGAACTTTTTATTTACGGGTACTTTAATTGCACTTGGCTATTTATTTTCAAAATATTTAATGGCTTTATTCATTACCGACCCAACCGTGGTGGTACTGGGCCAACAACTTTTATTTATTGTACTTTGGGCAATTTTATTCTTTGGTGCGGGTGCCATTTTTGCATCGATCATGCGTGCCAGTGGAACTGTGACCGTCCCGATGCTACTTAATATCTCCGCTATTTTGTTTATTGAAATTCCATGTGCTTACTGGTTTAGCTCAATGTGGGGGCTTAAAGGAATCTGGGTTGCCTATGCCTTGGCATTTGTGAGTTTATGTATTATTCAAGGGCTCTATTACCAATTCATCTGGAAGAAAAAGAAGATCAAAATTCTTATTTAGAACCAATCAATTCTTATAAAAAAAGCCATCATTTGATGGCTTTTTTTGACTTTAAAATTATTTCATTAACTTAGTCACAATGGTAGAAGCACGTTGATATCCAGTTGGGAACAAACGCTGGAATGCATCAAGAATTTTTGCATCACTACCAATCAATAAACGACGTTTATTTTTTAATACTGCTTGTAAAATTTGACTAGCCGCCTCTTCAGGTGGAGTACGTAATAACTTGTCAAAATTTTGAATCGATTTAGTCGGGTCCATACCCAAACTATTCAAGCTATCACTCATTTTTGCAGATTTAGCAATATTGGTGCGGATTCCACCCGGATGTACACACAAAGAGCTTACGCCACTTTTTTCAATATCTAACTCTTGACGCAATGACTCGGTAAAACCACGCACAGCAAATTTAGTCGCGTTATAAGCAGATTGAGTTGGTTGAGCGGTTAAACCAAATAGGCTTGAAATATTAATAATATGGCCATCTTGCGTTTGCTTAATGAACGGTAAGAACTCTTTCGTTCCGTACACTACACCCCAGAAGTTAATCCCAACGATCCACTCTAAATCTTCGTAGGTAGCACCTTCGACAGTTGAACCTAGAGCTACGCCAGCGTTGTTGAAAATCAGGTTAACTGACCCATGATCTTGAACAGTTTCTTGGGCCCACTGCTTTACCGCTTCACGGTCAGAAACATCAAGCTTTTTGGTCGTCACAGTAATCGTGCTATACGGTTTTAAAAGCTCGACAGTTTGTTGTAATCCTTTTTCATTAATATCACTCAACGAAAGATGGCAGCCCTGTTTTGCCAAAAGAATTGCGAGTTGTTGCCCAATGCCAGAACCTGCGCCCGTAATTGCAGCGACTTTGTTTTTAAAATTTTTCATTGTCCATCCTTTGTTTTTCGATATTTGCACAACCGGTTCATTGCATGTGCAGCTTAGACATCTTTAATATAATTTTGACAATATCCATTGTCAATATAGTACACTGTAATTTCAGATAGAATGGCACAATTCTGCTGAGAGCTTTATCATAGTGAGCATATTTGGCTAAAACCTATAAATTAGGAAACCATTCTTTAGGAAACGACTTATTTATGGCGACAAACGACTCAACCAGTAAAAAGAAAACAAAAACTGTGAGTAAAGAACGTCAGTTCAAAGGGTTATCTCTATCTGAACGTAAAGAGGCACGCCGAGAAAAACTGATTGAAGCTGGCATTGCGACTTATGGAACACTCGGCTTTTTTTCCGTGACGGTCAAAGATGTCTGCCAAGAGGCAAAACTCACAGAACGTTATTTTTATGAATCATTTAAAAAGAGCGAAGATTTATTTCAAACCATCTTTTTAAAAATGATTGAAGAATTGCAGCAAAACCTGATGCAAGCCGTCATTAAAGCGACACCAGATCCAGAAAAAATGGTCGATGCTGGTTTAAGGGCACTGCTGACGACATTAAAAGACGACCCGAGATTAGCTCGCATTGTCTATGTTGACGCAGTTTTGGTACAAGAATTACATAATCAAGCCACCATTCAAGAAACTCTTGCACAGTTTGATCGAATGATTCAGGCCTTTGTTATGTTGACCATGCCGCAAATCCAACACAACGAAAATGAGCTCTCTCTAATCGCAACTGGCTTAAATGGATATGTCACTCAAATTGCAATTCGATGGGTCATGGGAGGCTTTGAGCAGTCTCTTGAACAGGTTTTAACCGCATGCCGCATTGTTTTCTTATCTTTATTGGCCAAGGTTTCAAAATAATATTAAAGTTTTTTGACACTCTACAATGTGCAAAACCAGTTAAACGTTGAAGGTGATAACTTATTGAATGATTTTAAGAATATTTAAGCTTTCATGTCATCATTCGGTCACACCTTTGCCTTACTTTTGTCACAAATTATTGCTAAATTCAATTTTATAGACTTTTCTGCAATGAAATTGTCATAATTAATCTTTGTAATAAGCCTGTCATAACTACAAAACGGTTCACCGTTAAATCTATAGGATATTGCGCTGTGAAAGATGACTATATTTTAATTGTCGATGATGAGCTTCCTATTCGTGAAATGATCCATACTTCTTTGGACATGGCAGGCTTTCAATGTTTGCAGGCAGAAGATGCCAAACAGGCTCATCAAATTATCGTCGACCAACGTCCGGCGCTTATCTTGCTCGATTGGATGTTACCTGGAGGCGTAAGTGGTGTCGATTTATGTCGCCGCTTAAAACGTGATGAGAACTTAGCAGAAATTCCAGTAATTATGCTTACCGCTCGCGGAGAAGAAGACCACAAAGTACAAGGTCTGGATGCTGGCGCAGATGATTACATGACGAAGCCTTTCTCAACACGTGAACTGGTTTCACGTATTAAAGCGGTTCTGCGTCGTGCAAATGCATTAAGTGGCGAAAAAATGATTGACGCCAATGGCTTGATTCTTGACCCTGTTAGCCAACGTGTCAGCTTTGGCGACAGTATTTTAGATATGGGCCCAACTGAATATCGCTTACTTGCGTTTTTTATGACCCATCCAGAGCGTGCATATACACGTGCCCAGTTGCTCGATCAGGTCTGGGGCGGTAATGTATATATCGAAGATCGAACTATCGATGTGCACATCCGTCGTTTGCGTAAAGTTTTAGAACCTTTTGGTGTTGACCGATTTGTTCAGACCGTGCGTGGAACTGGCTACCGCTTCTCAACACGTGCAGATTTAGCCGCAGGTTAACCAAGATTTATGTATGAACCCTACCCCGTCCCCGAACAGGTACGTGAACAAAAGCTTTCCCGCTACAGTAGTTTATGGACGTTTGCCAAACAAGATTTACGGCTTTTATTATTTTTTATAATTATTGCCGGTTTAGTCGGTTTAGGCCTTGGGTATTTCTGGAGCTGTATTTTTATCGCCTTTGTGGTGTTTTTTACACTCCAGTTGCGTTCGCTTTATCTGGTCAATGACTGGATTGCAAATAAACCTTATGACGTTCCTCCAAACCTAAACGGGATTTGGGGAGCGTTATTGTTTAATGTTTACCGTGCCCAGCGTCAGGAACGAATTGTTCAAGCAGAAATGGTCGGTTTAATTGATCGCGCTCAGTCTTCTTTAGTCGCGCTTGCCGAAGCTGTTGTCCTCATTGATGACCAACATAAAATTGAATGGTGGAACCCTGCTGCTGAACGTTTGTTGGGTATCAGCCCTCTCGACCGTGGTCGAAATTTATTAACGATTTTACGCCAGCCGACCTTTATTGAATATTTTAACAATATTGATCAAGCACCCGACGGTATTAAACTACAGTCGAGTTTTGACGATGACCGATATGTGCAGGTCAAGCTCACACGATTTGGTGGAGAAAGCCGTTTATTGGTGGCTTACGACGTTACTCGTATGCACAACCTTGAGCAAATGCGTAAAGACTTTGTAGATAATATTTCTCATGAACTTCGTACACCATTAACTGTACTGAGTGGTTATATCGAGACATTTACCGATCAAGAAGATATTAGTCCACGCTGGAAACGTGCGTTTGATCAGATGCAGTCACAAACCAAACGTATGAATGCTTTGGTGAATGATTTACTGCTATTATCGAATTTAGAAAATAATAAGAAAATTGCAAAAAATCAGATTATTGAAATGCCGAGTTTAATGAATCAACTGTTTGATGATGCTCAGGCCTACAATGCCGATTATGGCCATACACTCAATTTACATATTGATAGTCACTGTGACCTGATTGGTTCTGACATGGAAATCGCCAGCGCGTTTAGTAACTTAATTACCAATGCCATCAAATACACGCCAAAAGGCGGAACGATTACGATTGGCTGGCATGACGACGGTGAACATGCCTACTTTAGTGTACAAGACACAGGCATTGGAATTAATCCGAAACATTTACCACGTCTGACTGAACGCTTCTATCGTGTTGACAGCGACCGTAGTCGTCAAACAGGCGGTACAGGTTTAGGTTTGGCCATTGTGAAGCATGTATTAATGCAACATGGCGCTTATTTAGATGTCCAGTCTAAAGAAAATGAAGGTTCAACTTTTACAGTGGTTTTTCCTAAAGAAAGACTATATAACATGGCTTAAAAAGTATTCATTTCACATAAAGAGTGGATATTAAATAGACGCAGTGAAAGATACTTAGCCATTTTTTATATATAAGTTATTATGAACATGATTTTAATTTTTTGTCATTGATAATATCAAATACAGCCTATATAAGTTATTTAATAAATCTTCTTTTTCTCTCATATCTATTTCATAGATTAGAATTTATGAAATAGATATACTAACTGTACTTAAAAAAATAAAACCACCCAATTTATACAATATATATAATCAATGTCATTGATAATTTAAAAATGGTTAAAATAAAAAACACCATTTAAACTAATTATTTAACAGTTTTAAAAACCACTTTCATTTTTAAATAAAATTAGTATTATTAACTCGCTACAAAAAACTTAATCCATAAGAACAGCTAACATAATAATTAAGCGAGGCTTAAATGACTATTAACCCTATAGAAATAATATCGAATAATGCAGAAATAACTGATTGCTTTATTCTCGGTTTAAAAAGTGGAGAAACATTAAAAGTGGAAATTCTTCAGGTTGATCAAACTCAAAAAATCATTCACGTATCCATAGAAGACGAATCAACTCGGTTAATCTCTTTTGATCAAATTGAGATGCTTGAACCGCTTGAAGAAGAACCTTATATAGAAACTATTGATGATCAATTAAAACGTATCCCTATGGGCAAGTATTTAATGGTTTGGGGACATTTTGGTGGTTCAATAAATCAAACTTGTGAACAGGGAGAACTTAAAAGTATTGATTGGAAGCACCGTACAATACTGTTGCGCAGCAGAGTTTATGAAGGCCGAGAAGATACAGTGTACATTGATAAAATTGATTATATAGATGAGTCACGAGAAGGCTCAGGAGCACGAGGCCCAGCTGTAGCCCCAGACTGGTATAAAGGTGCTGATGGAAAATGGCGCAAAAATGGACGTGAATATGAAGGCTGATTTTAACGCAGTTTTCCCTAAAGAAAGACTGTATAACCTGACCTAAAGTCACCCCTTCAAATATAAAAAGCCGGCTCATGAAAAGTCGGCTTTTTTAGCATTTAAACCAATTTACTTAGAAGTCGAGCAATAGGATTTACTTTGGTTCTTCTCTATTACATTTAAAAAGTGAGTAGCAAAAGTATTACTCTGGCGTAGTGCATCACGATGATCTCCACCATCAATCGTTTGATATACCGTTGGTTTTTTTAATTTACATAGCTGCTGATAATAAGCAAATGTCCCTCTCGGATCGACTAAATGATCTTTAGAACCCTGAACAATCATTAACGGTACGGTAGGTACCATATTTTCAATCGACTGTTGTTTTAGATAAGCCAAGAGAGGTTTTAAATCAGCATCAGATCGAAATATGCTAGAAGGAGATTTTTTTAAATCAGATTGAAGTTCAGATAAACAGCGGCTGCGCGCTTGGGTCAGCACCGCGTTCATTTCTGGACTGACTAAATTCTCAGCAACTATGCTCGGCTCTGCTGCTTGTGCTCCTAATAGCACAATCGGGAAGAAAGCAGCTACGCTAGGTTCTGGGTTTGGATGACTCTGCACATATTCTGCAATACCTTCATATTGATAGCCACCCGGAGCAAGAGCGATTGCCCCTTTTAAATCTAGTTCGGGCGCATCTTTTTGACCATAGGCAGACACTGCAATTGCCGCAGCCCCGCCTTGACTATGCCCCATCACCAACCACTGTTTATTAAAATTCTTAGGCTTGAGCATATGTAATGCCCGCACTGCATCAACCACCGTATGAAGCTGGCTCTTTGCATTCATGTAAGGATGCCCACCCGGTGTACCTAAACCTTGATAATCAGGTGCAACAACTGCATAGCCACGTGCAAGCCAATCATCTAAAGCTTTGGAAGCAACTTCTTGATATGAATGAACTGGTCCACCGACATAGTCGCCCGAAGGTGCACAAGTATCGGCAACTCCAGTCGTGCCATGCGCCCAAGCCAGTATCGCCCAACCATTTTTTGGCGGAGTGCCTTTTGGTAATAAAATAAAAGCCGATGCCACAATGGGCTCGCCCTGAATCCCTCGACTACGATAATTAACTAACAAACGCTGATCAGCATGAGGAAATAAATCCGTCACATCTTGCTGTTCTAGAGACAGTATTGAACCCGGTTTGTCGCTCACAATTTGCTTACCCAAATCTGTAATGGGAGCAGCCATAGCAGAACCAGAAACCAAACAAGCGCTGCTAAATAAAATTTTTAAAAAAGAATTACTTTTTTTAATCAAGGGATTACTCCTCTATTATTTACAATATATCTATTCAAATAATCAATTTATAAAATATAAATTACCATAAAAACTTCTATAGTTATATTTACTTCAAAAGAATTTACATTTATACAGTCACTTAAAATCTAATTAAAATATATTTTAAAGAAATGTATTATAAATATCGTTGCAAAAATTAATCCCGTTTAAATAATAAAAAATATATGCTGATATTTTCTTAATTACTATAGCGATTAAAATGTCAAAACAATATAAATTTATACCGTACCTGATTTGTCTTATTCTCGGTTCTCTACCCATCCATAGTTTTGCAGACGTACAAGTGTATGGTCCTAGTGGGCCAGCACCCTCCATGAAAGAAGCTGCCAAACAATTTACCAATAAAACGGGCATAGCAGTCCATGTAACGTCTGGGCCTACTTCTCAATGGTCTGACAAAGCGAAACTAGATGCCGATATTATATATAGTGGTTCCGAAGCCATGATGTCTGATTTTGAAAATGCTTTTTCTGAGCAAATTATAAAAGATTCGGTGGAACCTTTATATTTACGCCCCGCAGCCATTTTAGTACGCAAAGGAAATCCTAAAAATATTAAAGGATTTAAAGACCTAGCTAAATCCAACATTAAGGTTTTAGTTACGCATGGTGCAGGTCAAGTCGGTATGTGGGAGGATATTGCGGGTAGAACTGGAAATATTAAATTAACCAAATCTGTTCGAAAAAATATTGCCACTTATGCAGCCAACACAGGTATTGCCAAGAAAAACTGGGTGGAAAATAGTAGCTACGATGCTTGGTTAGTCTTTAATATTTGGGGAATTAGTAATCCTGATGTTGGGCAAATTATCCCTATCGAACCAGAGTTGGTTGTCTATCGTGATACAGGTATTGCCTTAACCAAACATAGTTTAAAAGATGCTGAAGCTAAACGTTTTGTAGAGTTCTTATCGTCTCAGCAAGGCAATACTATTTTCAAAAAATATGGTTGGACTAAATAATTTAAAAGGGAGCTAAGCTCCCTTTTAATTTTTTAAAATTATTAATTCTATTTAACTTAAAGTATATTCATTTCAAATTAAATATACTCCTGCGGCATATAAAGCTCCCAGAATTAAACAAAAAGCTGAGCTGACATACCAAAATAAATCACTATTACCGACAAATTTTGACTTTAACCACGGAAAAGCCAGACCACGGATAAGAAAAACCGCTGCAACAAACGACAAAATAAGTTTAGTAAATGGTAATACCTGTATTCCCTTTGCTGCAAAGAAAGCATAAGTAGCACATACAGTTAGAATTAACCCCACAGCTATAGCTATAAAATTAGGATACCAATGCCCTCTTTCGACCATCTGAACAATACTTTTCCCGGCCCCTAAAAACCGAAAACCATTTTCCCCCCAGAACACACAAACAAAATGAAGTAATGCAGCACAGAATGTTAATAATGCAGCAATATAAAGTAGAGCGTTCGGAAGTGAGTGCATTAGATTTTATACTAATAAATATATGTGATATTTATTATACTCAATTATAAAATATATAAAACTTATTAATAGTTAAAATGAATTTAACTTGGTATTTAATATTTTAAATACCAAGCTTAGTTCACTTAATTATTTACTCTCAAACTCTTTAAAATCAGCTTTTCTAATTTTTGCATGGATCCCTTTGGTTTTATCTACAACTTGTGAAACTTCAAAATCAGTTGCGGCACTTAAATACGCATAAGCTGTTGCTTCATCAATACCGTATTCTTGATTTAGGAAACGAATGGCTTCACGTGTAGACTTTTTCATCGCTTCATCTAGATCTTCATCAAGTCCCGGTGTAATCCAAAACTCAGCATTTTCAGCTAAAGGTTGTTTTAACTCTTTGCCCGGTATTTTATCTTTACCTGCTTTGAGTAAGGTAAATTTTAGTGTCGCACGTGCTGAAGCTTCGAGTGCAGTTAATGCTACTTCACCATCCCCTTGCGCGAAATGGCTATCACCTGTATAGAATAATGCGCCTTTGACCTGAACAGGATAATAGGCTGTTGAACCTGCACCTAGTTCATTAATATCAATATTTCCACCATACATTGCAGGGGGTACAGAGTGAACAGGCTCAGAAGTATTGGCTGCTACCCCCATAATTCCCATAAAAGGATAAAGCGGGAAACGTATTGATTTACCCGATTCCGTTTTTAATACACCTTCGTACTCACCTTTAGCATTTTTTTCAATTGGTGTGAAAATTGAGACATTTCCATAGCGTTCAGGATGCTCAGCCGATGCATTTTCTTGCTTTGCTTTTTTAGGAAATTCCCCAACTAAAGCACCTTTACCATGTCGATTTGAAATAACACCGTAAGGTACACGCGGCTCAACTTTAAGTACCTCAACTTTCAAAATATCACCGGGCTGTGCGCCTTCAATTGCAACAGGGCCTGTCACAATATGTGGCCCATCTTTATGAAAATCATGCTTTAAATTTGACTGTGTAATTATTTTTGCATCTTCCAAAATTTCATTAGATTTGACACCTTTCGATTGAAAGAACTTTTCAGCATTACGCCCTTGGTCTTCAAGCAAACCCTCATGAGAAACCGTATCAAATGTCACAACACTACCCGACGGAACGGTAAGGACGGGTTTGGCATCCCGATTCGGTAAATAACCCCATGTAATGGTTTTTAAAGTAGATGGAACGTAATAATTACCTTTATATTCGCCACTTTGAAGTTGAGTAGGCTGTTTTGAAATTTGATTTAAAACTTTAAAATCATTGGCATGGCTGAGTGAAATACAAAGTACAGATAAAACCGAAGCTGTCAGGCGTTTAACTTTTAACATGATTTCAGAACCTAAAAAATATGAAAATTACTGTAAGGTCCTGAATAATTAGCAAGCATTGTGCCAAGGCTAAAGGCTGTGCAATATCTAAAAAGCGCTTCATATTTATAAAATTAAATAATTTTTTTAGATTTAATAACTTATCTGCAAGTAAAATTAAAATTACGACTTAAGTCTAACTTAAATATTTCTTTCTTTTTTTATTTATTAATTTTCAATCATATTAATATCTGTGCTCTCTCCAGACACATATTTTTGGACTAGCTTCTATAATGTCCTATTTCAGATCACTTAATAATAATTATATTTCTATATAATATAAATCCAAACATAGTTATATACTTTACGTTTATATAATTTAAATCAAAAAATAAACCCTGAATAATTAAAGTCAGGGTTTATATGTCATATAGGGGTTATATCGTTTACTAAACTGTATGTCCCATGCGCTCGCCCATTACAACCACAGACTCAGCTTTAAAACGTTGTTCCCATTCGATCTTATCTTTTTCAAATAAAATAACCGCTGTAGAACCTAAATAAAAACGTCCAAGCTCAGCACCTTTCTCTAGCTTTAACTGATGATGCTGTAATTCAATACGACCTGAAGGTTTCACTTTACCTGTCGCCACAGTTTCAATACCAGCAACAATCATTGCACCCACTAACACAACAGCCATACGGCCAAGTTCAGTATCAAACAAACACACCATGCGTTCATTACGGGCAAATAGTCCCGGTACATTTTCAGCAGTCACCTGATTTACCGAAAATAGCTCACCCGGTACATACAAAGTTTCAGTTAATGTACCTGCAAATGGCATATGTACACGGTGATAATCACGTGGAGATAGATAGACTGTCGCGAACTCACCTTCTTGGAATGGCTGAGCAAGTTGTGGGTCGCCAATGAGTTTCTCTACAGAAAAGCTTTGGCCTTTTGCTTGAAATACTTCACCCGCAGTAATTTTACCAATCTGAGAAATAGCACCATCAGCAGGCGACACGATGCTATCTGTATTTTCGTCAACGAGACGCACGCCATCTTTTAAAGCACGAGTAAAAAAGTCATTAAAAGATTTATATTTTAGTGCATTGCCTTGTTCAGCAATCGATAAATCAATCCCATATTTGGTTTTAAATGCATGAATAACAGCAGTTTTCACAACTGGATTTTCACTCGCAGCAACTTTACCTACCACACGGCTCAATTGATGCTGTGGTACAAGATTTTGTGCCTTAATAAATAATTCTTTTTTTAATCGAGATGTGAAACTCACGACGGTGATTCTCCAGTAATAATAGGACTATCGAGGCGATTGCCCCATTCACTCCACGCACCATCATAGGCTTTTGCTTCCCAGCCCAAGAGTCTAGCCAAAATATAGGCCAAACCGGAACGGTGATGTGACTGGCAGTACACAACTACAGGTTGTTTTAAATCAAACCCGAGTTGTTCAAGGCGCTGCCGCGTGCGTTCAAGCGGATGCAATTTTAGATGATTTTCACGATTAAGTGCAGTACTCCATTCAAAATGGAGGGCATTTGGAATGTGACCACCGCGTCGCGCTGCTAAACGGACCCCACTATATTCATCACTCGTTCGGCAATCCCACAATTGAACATTTTCTTGTTCTACTTGTTTGCGTAATTCTTCGTAATTCACTCGGAACTGAGCGGCATGCGATAAATCAATCTGAATTAAGTCTGCAACAGGAGAAACTTCTTCGACTTCTGCTGTAGTTGGTAACCCTGCTCCTAACCATGCATGGATACCGCCATTAATTAAACTGGTACGTGTGAATCCTAAGCAATGCAAATTCCAGATTAAACGTCCAGCCCATGCTCCGCCTTCATCGTCATAGACCACAACATGATGATTAGGTGAAATATTCAATTTCTCAATCAGTGCTTGTAAACCTGCTTCATCTGGCAAAATACCAGTGGCTTCTTCGTGTTGAGACACTAACCATTTAGGTTGTAAGTGAATAGCATGCGGAATATGAAGTTGCTCGTACACAGAAGCACGGCTCAAATCTACAATGCGAATATATTCATTGCCTAGATAAGGCACTAATTCTTCTGCTTCTATTAATAAATCGAGTTTAAAATCTGGGAGTGTCATCGTCATGGTTTCTTTTTATACCAGCTTAATTTCATATTAGCATAAGCTTATATCTAACAAACTCTGATTTTCTGCAACTCTTTAGCAGAAAATCAGATATCAGCATTCTTACTTTTAAAAATACAAAATAGCGAGACTATTTTTTACTTAAACCACTGCTTCAAGTTCTTCAATTTCAAAAACCTGACGTAAATAAGCCAAGAAAGTATCGTTATCAGTCATGGTTTTACCGGGACTATCAGAAATTTTCGCAACCGACTGACCATTACATTCGACTAGTTTCAACACAATATTGAGCGGCTTTTGCCCCATATCATTAGTCAAATTAGTTCCAATACCGAAACTCACCTGAAAACGATCTTTAAAGTATTGATGTAATTCCCATGCTTTTGGCAAATTAAGGCCATCACTAAAAGTCAGCATTTTGGTTTTAGTATCAATTTTTAATTTACGGTAGTGCGCATAGGCCTTATCACCCCATTCGTAAGGGTCACCACTGTCATGACGTAAGCCATCAAATAGTTTGGCGAAATACAAGTCAAAATCTCGGAGGAACGCATCCATACCAACAACGTCTGTTAGGGCAATTCCTAAATCTCCGCGATATTCCTGAACCCACGTCTCTAAAGCAGCTTTTTGAAAGTCACGTAGTCGTACATCAAGTGCCTGAAAAGCCTGTAAAAACTCATGAGCCATGGTTCCAATTGGCGTAATGTTTAACTCTTTAGCAAGTAACACATTACTTGTACCACGGAATACATTTGGCACCGTTTTATGAAAGGCTGCCACAACATGCTTTTGCC
This sequence comes from Acinetobacter sp. KB005, assembly GCF_049949095.1. NCBI lineage: Bacteria > Pseudomonadati > Pseudomonadota > Gammaproteobacteria > Moraxellales > Moraxellaceae > Acinetobacter > Acinetobacter sp. KB005. Next base: position 734,035 of record NZ_CP188191.1, read on the forward strand.
ATACGAAGCTATAACGGCGACGCGTACCGAAATCAGAGACTAAAAATGGTGGGTCATTCGGTTTTTGAGTTTTTTCATATTGCTGAACCAATTCAAGCTTGGCTTGTAAACGGCGTTCACCCTCAGCCCATACTTCATCGTTTTTAATACGGCTAAAATAAAGTTCATTTACAATTGCCAATACAAAAATTTCAAACATCATGGCTTGGACCATCGGACCTTCAATACGAATATCCAAACGACCTTCCGCATCAATGCTGGCCTGAATAAAGCGCCTTTTCAGTTGAAATAGTTCCAAATAATCAACAAAGTCACTTTTGATAAAGCGTAATTTACGCAAATATTGAAGCTCGTCTTCTTTATATTTAAGGCTACATAAATAGTCGAGTTGCTGATTTAAATCATCCAAAATATCTACTAGTGGATAGACAGTATCTTCTAAATTTCTACAGCGGAAATGATAGACGCTATGAGTTTGCGGAAACTTATGCAAAACCACCTGTAACATCGTAAATTTGTACAAGTCTGTATCTAGTAAAGAATGGATAATTGGAGACATAGTCAGTGATTATTCGCTTGCTTCTTAGCATTAAAGCATATTTTTATAAATGAATTGCGAGCTTTTAGACCATTGTTGCAGCTCCGTGAAATTTCCTTTTAAAAATCATTTAATTTAATTTCTGCTAAACTACGCCAATTCAATCAATTGCAGAAATTTGCTTTAACTATGCGTGCTTTAATACAACGAGTTCTTGAAGCTAAAGTGGTGGTTGACGGTGAGACTACCGGTGAAATCCAACAAGGCTTATTGGTTTTTTTAGGCATCGGCCGAGATGACACTTTAGCGATTGGCCAAAAGCTTATTGATAAGATTTTGAAATATCGTATCTTTGATGACGAACAGGGCAAAATGGGCTGGAATGTCTCTCAAGCAAACGGTGGAATCCTGCTTGTTTCGCAATTTACCCTAATGGCTCAAACTCAAAAAGGTTTACGTCCAGATTTTGGCCCAGCCATGCCGCCAGCAGATGCCAAAGCGTTATATGAACAGTTGGTTGAATATACACATTCACAATTTGAAAAAGTTCAAACCGGCATTTTTGCAGCCGATATGAAAGTTCATTTAATTAATGATGGTCCAGTTACATTTAACTTGGAAGTCGAAGCGTAGATATAAAAAAACTCCCGAACGGGAGTTTTTTTATATCTGGCGATTAACGGCCAGTTTTCTCTTTAATAAAAGCACGCGCCTGACGTACTTTATCTTTAACTGGTTTTGGCAACTTAGGTGGAATGAGTCTAGCCACTTGGTTAAACCAAACCAATAGGCTGAAGTCACCTTCCATTTTAATGCTGCCGTTTTGCATACCTGTCATAAATGCTGTTGGGTCACCTTTAATCAAAGTTTTTACACCCTGTTCGCTATCTGCAAACTGCAAGATAAAATCAGCTTTTTCAGGTGCACCTGCAACCGTGTCAATCTGTCCATTATTAATAATGATCTGACGTGCAACACCTAAATCCGTACCGATCTGGATACGGAAAGCGCGGTCATGAATCAATTCAATAAACTTAGGGCTAGTACGTGCCAATTGCTTCATACGCAGCACTAAACCTGCTACCAATAAATCTAACGGGTCTGTACTGACATCAACGAGAGGTAATTTGACTACAGGTATAGAAGAAAGTTTCATGAACATTCACGCCTATTGTATTTTTATGAAAACTTTAGAGCAAAACTCAGTAAGGACATACCATTGCCTGTGTTTTGTGCATTAACTGATAATTTTTAGCTGGCAACGCAATCTAGATGAAACGTCAACAGACCCATGTATCGTAGCATAACTGGCTATTTTTTAATAAATGCTTTGTATAATAAAAATCACGTTTCGTAAATAAAAAAGGCATGCTGTGCATACCTCTTTACCGTTAGATAACAATTTAATTATCGGCTAGAACATTGCTGCTGATCATCTTCATATACTGGCGTGTGTTCTATATATTGGCGATTTGCCAAAGCCTTTTGTGCCTGTTTATCCTCACGTAACAAAATAAATGTAACCATTACCATCGCTAGACTTAGTGCAGTTAAATAACTATATGTGACTGGCATTTCAAAAGTGACTTGAACTCCAAAACGGACCACTTCCAATAGCCCCCAAAAGAACATCCCTGCAAGCATAAAACCAAGCCAACGACGGTAAGGAGAAAAGAAAACAGCAACAAGCGCGACAGCGATCAAGCTGAATCCGGCGATAGCGGCAAAATTCGCTGTTACCATAGAAACCTCCGTCTTAATGAAAACGTCTAAAAAGATTCGGTCTTAAAAACCCGACCTCATTCCAAAAACAACTTTAATTCATAATTTGTGTTGAAGCTTAGGATGCATTATGGATGTTTTTTTTTAGAAAAAAAGACCCGTTATTTCTTAATGCGACACACTTTGTCGCAACATTCTTTTGTCATTACATTTTTGTAAAATTAAAAAAGTTCGATTCCCTATATGGCATCAATTCTGGCGTGTCATTACAAAAAAATATGCTGTTTTTAAGGACCAAAATAAGTTTTTTTCAGATTTTTTTATTGCCTTTTTTCTGTGCACGATTTGAGCATAACACCCTTGATTTTATAACTATTCTGCATAAAAAAAGCGCTACTCTGAAGTAGCGCTTAAAGCTTAGCACTATAGGTTAAGCACGGTTTAAATCTTTGTCATGCATACCCAGTAAATACAGCACACCATCCAAACCAACACTTGAAATAGCCTGATTTGCATTTTGACGAACTAAAGGTTTAGCACGGTAAGCAACACCTAGGCCCGCAATCGCAAGCATAGGTAGATCGTTTGCACCATCTCCTACCGCCATGGCTTGTTCTAAAGAAATGCCCATTTTATTCGCAAGTTCGCGTAATAGCTCAGCTTTACGTGCGCCATCAACAATCGCACCTTTAACCTCACCTGTTACAAAGCCATCTTGCACATCTAAAATGTTGGCATGAACTTCATCAATACCAAGTTTGCCTTGTAGATATTCAGCAAAATACTGGAATCCACCAGATAAAATTGCCGTTTTATAACCAAGTGCTTTTAAAGTCGAGATGAGACGCTCTGCACCTTCAGTAATAGTTAAACGCTCTGCAATTTTAGGTAAAACAGCAGCATCTAGCCCTTTTAATAATGCAACACGAGCACGGAAGCTTTGCTGGAAATCAAGTTCACCTTGCATCGCTCTTTCAGTAATTTCAGCAACTTGTGCGCCTACCCCTGCTTCAATCGCCAGCTCATCAATAACTTCTTGTTCAATTAATGTTGAGTCCATATCAAAGCAAACTAAACGACGGTTACGTCGATAAGCGTTGTCTTCTTGAACAGCAACATCAATGTTTAATTCGCTTGAAAGACGTAAACATGCTGCACGCATGGCTTGTGCGTCTAAAGTTGGACCACTACTTAAACCAAACTGTACACATGCACGACGTGGAAATGCGCTATCCTTTTCAAAGTCGACACGGCCTGATAAACGGGTAACAGTTTCAATGTTAAAGCCTTGGCTAGACACAATTTGTGTAACTGCTTGTAAGTGGGCAGCAGTGAGTTCAGGTGCCAAAGCCGTGACGATATAACGAGTACGACCACCTTCACTTACCCATTGATCGTATTCTGCGCCTGTGATTGGTTTAAAGCGCACTGTTAAGCCAATATCATGTGCTAAAATCAGAATTTCTTTCATTGCCAATGCGGTCGCAGTTTCATTATCTGACGCGACTACAATGCCCAATGTGAGTTGATTATGAATAACAGCCTGACCTACATCCAGTATTTGCAATGAATGTACGGATAGTACTTGCATTAATCGGGTAAACTGGTTTGGTTGGTCTGGTCCTAAAAAGGATATAAGAATGATTTCTCGCATGAATTGACTCTAGTCTGAGTGACAACTATTGTAAGAATCATAATCGAATTTCAATATAATTGCCTTGGAAGTTTAACTTGATTGCGCCTAGACAAGGGCTATTTGCTAGCCTACTGATCGTTAGTTTTGCATTGCATACCTTTTTATTGGTGATTGCAACGACACACCAGCTCAATGAAAACCGTGCGAGTCAAGGTCAGCTCATGACCAGTCAGCTCGTTGCAGACAGCTTATCCGAGCTAGAACCGGCAAATACGGTCTCTTTAGCTCTGATTGCCAATCGCTATGCGACCAATCCAAGCGTTGCGTCTATTCGCATTCTTGACGCCAACAAACAAGTGTTGGCAACGAGCGGAATTTCGAAAACTCGCCAAGGTGAGATTTTTGCTCGCGATGCGCTGCAAAATGAAAAGAAAGTGGGTTCTATCGAGATTACGCTTATTCAGCCAAGTATTGGGGAAATTCTCCGCACTCAATGGCTGGCAATCTTAGCTTCTCTGTTTTTGCATGTTCTATTATGGCTTGCCTATCGCGCCATTGCTCGTCCGACCCGTAGCGAATATTTGGCACGTATTAACGAAGAAAACCGCTTAAAACATGAAATTCAGCAGTTAACTCAGGCATTGGCTCTAGAAAAACAAAATACAGTAACGTTGGTTGCTCAAGCCCAACAACAAGCGAAAGGTAAACCAGCGGTTCGTCCTCAGCCAGAGAAAACAGCAGATTCAGCTGACCAACATATGTTGGCACTCAATATTCAGTTTTATGACCCTAAACAGTTATTAAGCAGTGTTAACCAGTCAGTATCTGTTCCGTACTTTAAACTCTGTCAGCTCTTTTTAAACAAGAGTATTGAGTTATGCGTTAAGCATTACCAGTTAAAGCTATCGGACATTGAAGTCGTAAATGAATTTAATGCTGAAGGCGCTACACTTGCGATTTCAACTTCGCATACTCACGCTGTAGAGTGTCTGCTTATGGTTGGAACCGTATTCCAATTGCTCTCTGACGTTTTATATAAACGTTACCGCGAAGATAAACGCTTTGCTTTGCAAACGCGTAGTGCAACTTGTAATGCTGTGGAAGCGATGCAAATTGATGCGAAAGAAGCTGCTCAACGTTTAGCACAGCATCTTCATGCGAAAGAATCTGCTTTATATCTTGAGAATGATCAACTCAAGGCAATTCAAGACAGCTATCAACTTGTTGCAATGCCAAATCCAAGCAATGTCATGACTCGCCATGCCTTTATGATCAATGGCATGAATGCAGAGTGTGCTGAACTTGCTCAAAATATCCGGACTGAAATTTTGATGGGGAAAAAATCAATCCCACAAAATGATAGTCCAAGCAGTGCAGCTTCCTAAAAAGTAAGTGCGCATATTGGAACCTAGCCTTTTGGCTAGGTTTTTTTTATTTAAATTCATCGTTTTTATTTTAAATTATTCCATTTTCTTATGATTTATTTGTATAAATAAAGCTGGATCTATTCTATCTCGTTGCAAATTTGGATAAATCAGAATCATAGGCAAAATTCTCTAAACAGCGTAAACTATGCAAAATTTATTAAATAGAAATTGTCTTACGACAAAAAAAGGTGAAAGCGAATGCCGCTGAGTCGTGTTGAAGATCTTGTCGCCGATATTCGTGCAGGCAAAATGGTTATCTTGATGGATGACGAAGATCGTGAAAATGAAGGTGATCTTGTCATTGCAGCAACGCATGTTCGTCCTGAAGATATTAACTTCATGATTACCCATGCACGTGGTCTAGTTTGCCTAACGTTAAGCCGTGAGCGCTGTAAGCAGTTAAACCTTCCATTGATGGTTGACCAAAACGGTGCCCAGCATAGTACAAACTTTACACTATCAATCGAAGCAGCTGAAGGTATTACAACTGGTATTTCAGCAGCAGAGCGTGCACATACAATTCAAGCTGCTGTCGCAGCGCATGCAAAGCCAAGTGATATTGTACAACCGGGCCATATTTTCCCATTAATGGCACAGCCAGGCGGTGTTCTACATCGTGCGGGTCATACTGAAGCGGGCTGTGATTTAACACGCCTAGCAGGTCTTGAACCAGCTTCTGTCATTTGTGAAATCATCAATGAAGATGGCACAATGGCACGCCGTGCAGATTTAGAAATTTTTGCTGAGAAGCATGGCTTAAAAATTGGTACAATTGCGGACTTGATTCACTATCGCATGACCAATGAGCAAACGGTTGAACGTCTGGATCAAAAAACCATTCAAACAGAATATGGTTCATTTGAACTCTATCGTTATCGTGAGATTGGTAACCCAGACATCCATTTGGCTTTAGTCAAAGGCGAGCCAAAAGAAGGTGTTACAACAGTACGTGTACATGGTTTCAGTCCAATTCGTGATTTGCTTAAGCTAAATAAGGCTGATGGTGAACCTGCGTGGAATCTAGACCGTGCACTACAGACAATTGCAGCGAGTGATCGCGGTGTTTTAGTCTGGATCGGGCAAGATCATTTGCAAGACTTGGGACCAGCGTTGGATGATTTAAATAAGCCAAAACCGGTGAAATCCAATGCAGCACTTTCACATCAATATCAAACCATTGGTGTAGGCGCTCAAATTTTGCGTGACTTAGGTGTTGAAAAAATGAAGCTTCTTAGCTCACCATTACGTTTCAATGCTTTATCTGGCTTTAATTTAGAAGTAGTGGAATATGTCACTGCTGATCAAATCACAACGAAATAATCGAGGTTGCTATGGCAATTCGCCGTATTGAAGGTTTATTACATCTCGCAAGCGAAGGTCGTTATGCGATTTTAGTGGGTCGTTTCAACAGTTTTGTTGTTGAACACTTATTGGATGGTGCAATCGACACATTAAAACGTCATGGTGTAAATGAAGATAACATTACTGTTATTCATGCTCCTGGCGCATGGGAACTCCCGATTGTTGCTAAAAAATTAGCTACATCAAACCAGTTTGATGCAATCATCGCACTTGGCGCAGTTATTCGTGGTAGCACACCACACTTTGACTTCGTTGCTGGTGAATGTGCAAAAGGTTTAGGTGTAGTCGCGTTAGAAAGCAGCTTGCCTGTCATCAATGGTGTATTAACTACTGATAGCATCGAGCAAGCCATCGAACGTTCAGGTACAAAAGCAGGAAACAAAGGTAGCGAAGCTGCTTTAACTGCAATTGAAATGGTTAATTTATTAAAGGCAATTTAAAGCATGTCTCAAACACTGCAAGCCGCTTATGCAGCAAAACGCAAAGCACGTCGTTTTGCTGTACAAGGTATTTATGAGTGGCAAATGAGTCACAATCCTGTACATGAAATCGAAGCACGTACTCGTGCTGAAAATGCGATGCACAAGGTAGACTTAAATTACTATCACGAACTGTTAACGCAAGTGATTGCACAGCGCGAAGATCTTGATGCATTGTTAATTCCGGTACTTGACCGTGAACTTAGTGCACTTGATGGTGTAGAGCTCGCAACCTTACGTTTAGGTGCTTACGAGTTACGTGATCATTTAGAAGTACCTTATCGTGTAGTTCTTGATGAAGCCATTGAACTCGCCAAACACTTTGGTGGAGCAGATAGCCATAAATACATTAATGGCGTTTTAGATCGTTTAAGTTCAACACTACGTAGTGCTGAAAAACAACAAGCAAACTAATAGGTTTGAAGTTGATATGGCTGAGTTTTCTATTATTGACCAATACTTTAACAGACAATCTTACACAGATGTCACCTTAGGTATTGGAGATGACTCAGCCTTAATCACCCCTCCCCAAAATCAACAATTGGTGATCTGTGCAGATACACTAGTTGCTGGTCGTCACTTCCCTCTTGATACCTCTCCCCATGCAATTGGCTGGAAAAGTGTGGCTGTCAATCTTTCAGATATTGCTGCCATGGGTGCTAAACCTCATAGTATTTTACTTGCGTTAAGCTTACCTACCATTGACCATGAATGGCTTGAAGGATTCAGTCAGGGAATCTATGACTGCTGTAATCAATTTGGTGTTGCTCTCATTGGTGGAGATACGACCCAAGGTCCACATCTCACCATTACCGTCACGGCTATGGGCTGGATTGAAACCGGACAAGCTGTGTTACGTTCAGGCGCAAAAGTCGGTGACTATGTTTGTGTGAGTGGTCAAGTTGGAGATGCAGCTTATGGTTTACAACACCTAGGTCATCCCTTACAACAACGACTAGACTACCCAACACCACGTTGTCAGCTTGGACAACAGTTGAAGGGTCTTGCTTCTAGCATGATTGATATTTCTGATGGATTAGCCCAAGATTTAGGCCATATTTTAAAAGCTTCAAAGGTCGGTGCTCGATTACTTTTAGAAAAGTTACCGATTGATTCAACGCTAGAGAAACTACCAGAACAGCAGCGTTGGCAATATGCGCTAGCTGGTGGTGATGACTACGAATTATGTTTTACAATAACACCGCAAAATTATGAAAAACTTTTGCAAAAACAACTAGACATTAAGATTACAATGATCGGACAGATCGTTGAGCAAACTCAACTAACTTTTGAGCATTTGGGTTCAGATTACCCATTGCAAATTCATGGATACCAACACTTTGCATAAGCCGCCGATTCATTTTAAAGACATGTCTTGGTTCAACCGCTGCATCGTTTTCTGTGGAGTTGGTTTCGGATCTGGTCTCGCACCTAAAGCCCCTGGTACTTTTGGCTCTGCCTTTGCCCTACTCTTCGTTCCGATCTGGTTATCGCTTGGATTTAACTTAAGCTTAATCGCGATGATTATCATGTCCTTGGTCGGGATTTATATCTGTGGTCAAACTGCAAAAGTTATAAACGTACACGATGATGGTCGAATTGTGTGGGATGAATTTGCAGGGCAATCTATTACCTTTCTTCCTCTCATTTACTTACAACAAATGAACTGGATGTGGGTGATCGTCGGCTTCATATTATTTCGAATTTTCGATGTTTGGAAACCTTGGCCTATCCGTGTTATTGATCGTCAAGTGCATGGTGGTTTTGGTATTATGCTTGACGATATTATTGCCGGTGTATGGGCTGCTCTTTGTACACTAATTATTATCCATTTGACTTAATCATTAGAGTTATACATGTCAACTACCGTCATTATTCTTGCTGCTGGCAAAGGAACGCGTATGCGTTCTCAGCTTCCTAAAGTACTACAACCTTTAGCAGGTCGCCCACTATTAGGGCATGTCATTCAAACAGCAAAACAATTACAAGCTAAAAATATTATTACGATTTATGGTCATGGTGGTGACCGCGTACAACAAACATTTGCCCAAGAAAATATTCAGTGGGTTGAACAAGCTGAACAACTTGGTACAGGTCATGCAGTACAAATGACTTTACCCGTACTTCCAAAAGAAGGTGTTTCACTGATTTTATCAGGCGATGTACCATGTATTAATGCAAATACGCTACAAAAATTATTAGATGCATCGACCCAGACAGGAATTGGCTTAGTTACGCTTACTGTAGATGATGCAACAGGTTATGGCCGTATCGTGCGCCAAAATGGCAAAATCCAAGCCATTGTTGAACATAAAGATGCAAACGAAGAACAACGCCAAATTAAAGAATTTAATACAGGCATTTACTGTGTTAGCAATGCAAAACTCCATGAATGGTTGCCTAAACTTTCAAATGAAAATGCACAGGGCGAATATTACTTAACCGACATCGTTGCAATGGCAATTGCAGATGGTTTAGAAGTTGCCTCTGTTGAACCAGAGCTTGCTTTTGAAGTTGAAGGTGTAAATGACCGCTTACAACTTGCAGCTTTAGAACGCCAGTTCCAGCAAGAGCAAGTCAAAAAGCTAATGCAGCAAGGCGTAATGTTCTTTGATCCTGCACGTTTTGATTTACGTGGCTCTGTAAAAGTTGGACAAGACGTTCGTATTGACATCAATGTTATTATTGAAGGTGAATGTGAGCTTGGTGATTTTGTAGAAATCGGCGCTGGCTGTATTTTAAAGAACACCAAAATTGCAGCAGGCACTAAAGTTCAAGCCTATAGCGTTTTTGATGGCGCAGTTGTAGGCGAAAATGCTCAAATTGGACCATTTGCACGCTTACGCCCAGGGGCTAAATTGGCAAATGAAGTGCATATCGGCAACTTTGTTGAAGTTAAAAACACATCGATTGGGCTAGGTAGTAAAGCTAACCATTTCACATACTTAGGTGATGCAGAAATCGGTGCGGAATCAAATATTGGGGCAGGTACAATTACTTGCAATTATGACGGTGCAAATAAACACAAAACCACTATTGGCGATGCCGTTTTTATCGGTTCTAATAGCTCGCTGGTTGCTCCGGTGACCATTGGGAATGGCGCAACAGTTGGTGCGGGTTCTGTGATTACGAAAGATGTAGCCGAACAAAGTCTCTCCTTTGAACGTGCGCAACAAATTTCAAAAGCAAATTATCAACGTCCCCAAAAGGTTAAAAAATAAGAGGATTGAAGTATGTGTGGTATCGTCGGAGGCGTTGCAGAGCGTTGTGTAACCGAGATTTTAATTGAAGGTTTAAAACGTCTTGAATACCGTGGTTATGATTCTGCGGGTGTTGCTTTACTAAATAATCAACAAATTTTACGTGAGCGCCGTGTAGGTAAAGTCATCAATCTTGCAGATGCAGTTGCTGAACACCAACTTACAGGGGCTATCGGCATTGCGCATACTCGTTGGGCAACACACGGTAAACCAACTGAAAATAATGCTCACCCGCATATGTCCGGTAAGGTTGCTGTTGTACATAACGGTATCATTGAAAACTATCAAGAACTAAAAGATGACCTTCAAGCTTTAGGTTATGTTTTTACTTCTCAAACAGATACTGAAGTTGTTGCACACTTAGTTGCTGAAGCTCTAAAAAGTACAGATAGCCTTTTAGAAGCTGTTGAAACTGTTGTACCACAGCTTAAGGGTGCTTACGCTTTAGGTATTATCCATAGTGATTATCCAGATGAACTGATTACTGTACGTGAAGGTTCACCTTTAGTGATTGGCGTGGGTATTGGCGAAAACTTTATCAGTTCAGACCAACTTGCTCTTTTACCGGTGACGAACCGCTTTATGTACCTAGAAGAAGGCGATATTGCCCGTCTTACACGTACTTCAATTGAAGTATTTGCAAATGGCGAACGCGTTGAACGTCCAGTGCGAGAGCTTGATGCAACCGTAAGTAGCGCATCAAAAGGTGAATACAAGCACTACATGCTCAAAGAAATTTATGAGCAACCAGAAGCAATCAAGCAAACGATTTCTCAAGCACTTGATGGCAATAACTTACGTGATGATTTCTTGAAAAATTCTGAAGCAGATTTCAATAAAATTCAAAGCGTACAAATCATTGCTTGTGGTACAAGTTACCACTCAGGAATGATTGCGAAATATTGGTTTGAACAACTGATTGGTGTGCCTTGCCAAGTTGAAATCGCGAGTGAATTCCGCTATCGCACCCCTGTAATTGTTGAAAATACACTTTATATTTGTATTTCACAGTCAGGTGAAACAGCCGATACATTAGCGGCACTACGCGAAACTCAAAAACGTGCGAAAGCCAACAATATCGATATTCAGACTTTGACTATCTGTAACGTTGCGACGTCTTCAATGGTTCGTGAAACTGATCATCACTTATTGACGCTTGCTGGTCCTGAAATTGGTGTTGCATCAACTAAAGCGTTCACGACTCAGCTCGCTGCGCTTATGTTGTTGATCCTTAAAATTGGACAAGTGAAACAACGTATTAGCCCTGCTATTCTTGAAGAAATTACACGTGAGTTATGGCACAGCCCGAAAGTTATTCTTGATACCCTCAAAAATGACCCAGAAATTTTGCGTTTGTCTGAATTATTCGTTGAAAAAAATCACTGCTTATTCTTAGGCCGTGGTACGAATTATCCAATCGCATTGGAAGGCGCATTAAAGCTTAAAGAAATTTCATATATTCATGCAGAAGGCTATGCAGCTGGTGAGTTAAAACACGGCCCGTTAGCACTCGTTGATAATGAAATGCCAATCGTGATTCTTGCGCCAAATGATGAAATGCTTGATAAGCTCAAATCAAATATGGAAGAAGTTCAAGCACGTGGTGGTGAATTATTTGTTTTCGCTGATGAAAATAGCGGAATCAATGAAAAAGACCGTCAGCACGTTGTACAAATTCCAGCGGTAAACGAATGGTTAGCTCCAATTATTTATAGCGTGCCAGTACAGTTATTGTCTTATCACGTTGCTGTATTACGTGGTACAGATGTTGACCAGCCACGTAACTTGGCGAAGTCAGTAACTGTAGAGTAATTCAAAAGAGATCATTATTAAGGCATCACCTGCTTTAATAACTGATTGATTAAGCCCGATATGTGTAAGTGCATATCGGGCTTTTTTATTGCGTTCATAACGCCTCACAGCCCCTTTCCCGTGAAAGAAAATCGAGTTTAATAATAGAGAAGTCCCCTAGGACCCTGTGTCACAACGGACTTTTTACTTTTGCGCTGATTTAAAGTTTGAGAGATCATTGCGACACAGAGATAAAGGAGCTAAGCGAACTTAGCCCATTTCAGTTTTGTCGCAGCGTCGAATGATGCCGAACAAGTTAGGGGCAAAGTCCTGTGGGAGATCAGGACTTTGCAAACTGGTGTGTTTTAAACGTTGTACGGTTTGAGGTGAATACACCTGTGCAAGCTGTTGGCAAACACAATTGCAACTGGCTTGCATGTGTTCACCTGACAAACAAATTCTTTTAAATTCCTGCTGAGCATTGGCATCATCATTTGTAATACTGTAAGCACCGACCATAAGGTTTAAAACTAATATAAATTTATGAAGTTTCATATTATTCTCATGATTATTTATATCTTTAAATAAAATAAAAATATGATTCATCTAAATATTAAAATATTTTTTTAAATAATAATTAACCCTCCCACAAATACAGGAAATTAAAATAATTAAAATTTTAAAATAAAAATAATTTATAGATTTAAAAAATCAGGTCGCAAAAAACCTAAATTTTAAATAAATAAAATAATTAAATAAGAGAGAAAATGAGTTTGAATAGTGGCATAGCCAACTCCTTAAAAAATGGAGTCCTACCACCAGATCACCGCGAATTAATTTATGGTGGTAGAACGAAAGAGGGTTAGCAGACTGACCTAGCGACCAGCACGCGCGAACGCGTCCCCCTTCCGCCCTACCATAGAGAAAAAGGGGGCACAAAGGTTCAACACGGGAAATACTGAGAAAGTATAACCCGACACGCTAGGGTACGGTCTGCTAAAACCGACTGGCAATGTAGGCCAGCAACGAAATCATAATTGGTATAATAAAGAACGTCAATTTATTTTAATAAAAAAGTTTAAATATAATAATTTTATTCATATTTAAATAATATTATTCTCTTTATTATATTTATGGCTTTTAATTAAATTTAAAATATAAACTTAGGTTATATACATTTAGTTAATAAAATAGATTAATCGTTAATTCTAATTTAACAGTTTATATAAATATGTCTAAGATGACGAAAACACTATGCATAAAACATCTTATAGAAAGCCCCTACTCCATAAGATGATAAGCGAACACCTCTTACCATCTTTTCGAGAGCTTATTTTTCTAAGCTTTTACGGGTAAATGTGCACCTAACAAAGAAAAAGTAACATCAATACGTTGTACAGATTTAAAAGTATATTGGGCTTTTTATTGTGCTCATAAAGCTCTAAAGCATAGTTTCTGGCTTTTATTAAGATATTCTAATAAATATATCTAAATCAATATATTATATACAAAAACCAACAAAAACACTCGGATTTATAGATATGAAATTATGGTATAAATCACGCTTCGAAATTTACTTGATAACTATTAATTTCGACTATTACAAAAACTTTCTAATTATAAGGAGTGACTTATCATGGCTAATGGATTCCCAGAAGGAAACTTTAGAATCATTAACAAAGAAACAGGTGCATGTATTTCAAGTCTGTATGGTGGCCAAACCCATGGCTTACAAGATGCTGTAACTGCACGTGGTGAAACGGGTGTCTTACCTTACTCTCATACAAATGACCGTGAATTTACGGTACATGACAAGGTTAAAAACATAGAAGAAGAGCTTTGGTATTTTGACAGTCACGCAGACGGCTGGGGTCGTAGAGTGAATATGCTTTATAACAAAGTGACTGATATTCGCTCTAGTTGGGCTCTCGGTGCTCGTGTTGAAACAGATGCGATTGCATATAAATTATTAGATAAAGATTTAGAAAATTTCCTTAATCTTTTACCAAAGCAAGATGAAGAAACACTCGCCCACTTAAAAACCAGTGATTGTCTTGATATTGTTGGTTTATTAGAGACATTTATTCATAGTAACGGCGAAGAAAATATTAAATCCGAACTCATTGGCAAACTCGATGAGACTAAGCTGAACGAATATTTAAATGCCGTACTCGCTCATGAGTCAATTCGTCGTATTGAGCAAAAGTTCCATGAATATGCTTCCTCTCCTTGGCTCTTTTTAAATATTCCTGAACTTAAAGGTTTGTCTGAAAATCCTTTCGCTCAGCATAACGAACAACTCTATAAAATTATTCTTGCCGCTGTGCAATTAGATGTCTTGGATCAAAAAGATTGGACTACAAGGTCAGAGTTCCGATTGCATTTACGCCATGACAATATCGATGCTCTTCTAAAAAATATGAAGAAAGAGAGCATGATGGAACTTCATGTAAAAGCATATAAAGAATATGAAAATACTCAAGACCTTAAAAAAGAAGCCGTAAAAGTCCTTCTAGAGCTTAGAAAAACGCTAGATTTACATACGAATGAAAAAAATATGGATACGGTCAAAAAGATTTTAAAGGTAAGCTTAAAATCAAATGAGTCTTTTGAACAACTGCAAACAGCGTTAAACAGTACCAATGGTAAAGAATTAAAACCAGTTAATTGGCACAGTGGCGATGTTTTCTTGCAAGGCGCGGGTCGCCAGTACCAAACTAAATGGGCATTTGAAGATGGTTATATCTTTGTAGAAGGCCAACCAGATGCTGTACTAACACATCTCTGGGGTTCATCTGTAGGTATTAGTCAACGATCTAATGACCCAAAACAGCGCTGGGAACTTAAAAGTGCTTAATTAGCAGTGACTCCAAAAGCTAAATAAGCTTATTTTCAATCATCCAAAGAATTTAAAATCATTCTTTGGATGATTTTGGGTTTTGTAGAAGTAAATCTGATTATAAAATTGAAATACTTATAAATTTCATATACTTTAAATTGTTTAAAATTCACTCAAAAATAGTAACAATAAGATAGGTAAAACATGATTTCTTTAGAGCTTTTCATTACATTTTTAATTACTACAATTATTTTTGCTTATATTCCGGGTCCGGCAATGCTTTATACGGCTGCACAGACGCTTTCTCGCGGCAGAAAATCTGGTTTGATGGCAGCATTTGGAATTTTCTTAGGAGGTTGTTTTCATATCATTGCAGCCTCTTTAGGCTTAACGACCATCTTTCAAATTATTCCAAAACTCTATGATATTATTAAGATTTTAGGTGCTTTGTATTTAGTTTGGTTAGGCATTAAATTAATTAGATCTACCTCGTCCCCTACTGTTCAGCAAAATGTTGAAAATGGTCAATTATCTTTAAAGCAGAGCATTCTGGTCGAAGTTTTAAACCCTAAAACCGCTATTTTTTATATCGCATTTTTACCTCAATTTATTAATACCTCATTAGATTTTCCAGTTTGGTCTCAATTCATCATTCTGGGACTGATTGTGAATCTAATCTTTGTTTCTGCTGATATTGTTTGTGTGTTTTTAGCCAATTACATCAGTCAAAAATTAACTAAATCAAAGAAGCCCCAAAAATCTATGTCAGTTATGGGTGGACTCATTTTTATGGGACTAGGCGTTTTTCTTGGCTTTAAAAACCAGTAGTTTCTACGGGTAAATGTTTACCTAACAATGAAAAAGTAACGTCCGCAACTTCCAACGGGTCTGAACTGGTCCAAATAATATGATTCCCCTCATTTGGACTTTCAGAACTTAACTTATATTGATTGAGCTGCCGAATTAATTGCGCTGTTACAGCTTCGGAAGGCTCAATAATTTGGATATCACAACCTACAATTTCCTGAATCGTATTTGAGACAAACGGATAGTGTGTGCATCCTAAAATAATCGTATCGACTTTTTGCTCGACCAACGGCGCCAAAATATTTTCTAAATAATCCTTAACTTCCGCGGTATGTGCTTTGCCCGTTTCGATTTTTTCGGCTAAACCAATACAAGGTACTAAAGACACTTTAATATCTTGCGCATACGTTTCAATTAAACTTTTTAAGTTTTTGCCCTTAACCGTCGTTGCAGTTGCCAAGACAGCAATATGCTTACTTTGTGTGATTGCTACAGCAGGTTTTACGGCGGGTTCTATCGCAATCAGTGGAACACTAATTTGTGCTCTAATCGTTTCAATCGCTACAGCCGTCATGGTGTTACAAGCAATCACGATCGCCTTACATTTACCCTGTGCAACTAGATTTGAAATTAGATGCGTGGTTCTTGAAACAATCCAGTCACTCTCTTTGTCTCCATAAGGGACATATTTCGAGTCGGCGAAGTAGATAATGTCTTCATTCGGAAGTGCCTGCCGAATGTACTTAAATAGAGACAGCCCACCTAAACCAGAATCAATCATTCCAATCGGGTTATTCTTCTGGTTCATTATTTTTCCAATTTTAAATTCTAAAAGAAACTATATTTTTCATTATTATATTCTGTTTTCTATCGGTTTTTACATCAGGCCCAACGAGGACCTGACCTAAATTTCGAATTTTATTTTAAGCTGCCGCTTTTTGTTCCTTAATCCAATTTTTAATACGGGCATCCAGTATATTTAAAGGCAATGTTCC
Organism: Acinetobacter sp. KB005; assembly: GCF_049949095.1. Classification (NCBI taxonomy): domain Bacteria; kingdom Pseudomonadati; phylum Pseudomonadota; class Gammaproteobacteria; order Moraxellales; family Moraxellaceae; genus Acinetobacter; species Acinetobacter sp. KB005. The sequence goes on from NZ_CP188191.1 coordinate 750,891, forward strand.
TGCATTTAAGATCATGTCATGGAATGCTTTGATATCAAAACGATCTCCAAGCTCATGTTTCGCGAGCTCTCGTAGCTCTAAAATTTTTAGTTGGCCCATCTTGTATGCCAATGCTTGTGCAGGAATAGCAATATATCGATCAGTCTCTGCCTGAATATCTAGTTCATCTAAAGCAGAATGTTCTCGCATAAAATCAATCATTTGCTGACGAGTCCACTTTTTATAATGTACACCAGTGTCAACCACTAACCGACAAGCACGGAACAACTCGCTCGATAGTCTTCCATAGTCTGAAAGTGGGTCTTTATAGAAACCAACATCTTTACCCAGTTGCTCTGCATAAAGTGCCCATCCTTCAATATAAGCGGTATGGTTGGGTTGCTTTCGGAACATCGGCAAATTTGGCAGGTTTTGGGCAATATCAATCTGCATATGATGCCCCGGAATTGCCTCATGGTAAGCGGTCGCTTCCATTGATATTTTTGAACGTTCAGAGAAGTCCCCTGTATTTACATATACTTGTCCGGGGCGTGAACCATCAGGCGTGCCTTGGTGATATTCCGCACCTGCCGCTTCTTTTTCTCGATATTGCTCTACAGGTAAAACTTCGACTTTATTTTTAGGTAATAAACCAAAGAGCTTCGGCAACTCTGGTTGCATTTGGGCAATATACCCCCGATAAATCTCTAAAATTTCTTCGCGAGATTTTGGGAAAACAGCGGGATTTGTTTTTAAGGATTGTTGGAAACTTTTTAAGTCATTGAAACCTTGTGCTTTCGCAATTTTCAGCATTTCCGCTTCAATACGAGCAACTTCTTTTAATCCGAGCTGATGAATATTTTCAGGGCTTTCCAACGTGGTCGTATTATTTTCTACATAATAGCGATAAAGCTCGTCACCGTTTGGCAAGCTCCATATACCCTCGTGTTGTCGTCCATAGGGTAAGTAATCTTTCTGAATAAACGCGCCAAGTTTTTGATAGGCAGGCCGAACATGCTGATCTATGGCCTGTAGCATTTCACGGCTTAAACGTTCTTGTTCTGCTTTCGAAATGTTGTTTGGAAATTGCTTTAATGGAGAAGCAAACACACTGTCCGCCCCTGCTGGAGCTGCAATGCTATTAATCTGCTTTGCCACTTTTTCAATTAAATATTTCGGTGGCATCAAGCCGTCTTTTTGCCCTTGTTTCGCTAACTGAATACCTTGATCAAGAATAAGAGGGATTTGTTTTAAACGAGCAATATAGTCTTGATATTGCTTCGCATTATCGAATGGAATCGAACTAATAAATCCCGGAAATTGTAAATGTAACCCCCACATTTGATTAAAAGGCATCTCATACAATTTCAAATCATAATTTTTAAGTGACTCTTTCAACTGATAAATCATTAAATCTTTATTTAATTGATCAGTTGCTGAAAACCCTGTGCTATCAATTGCTTCAAAACGTTTTAAAAAATTTTGTGTACTTTTTTTATCTTTCTCGATCTGATTTTTTGAAAGCTCAGTCCATCGATTGTTGTAGCGTAAATCTCCTAAAGTAGTTGCAGTTTCAGGATTATTTTTCAAAGTATATTCCCACTGTTCTTGTAAAAGCTGGTTTAAAGCTTTCACCCGAACAGAGACATTACTGTTTTGTTTAGATTGTGATTTTTCGATGGTATTTGTATTTATTTCGGGGGTTGCAGCACCAGAAGAATGAGACATCCAAAATAAAACACTGATACAAGCAAAATGTAAGGTTCTGTTTTTCATTTAATTATCCAGAAATATTTAACAAAGGTTAAAATAAAGACAAAACAAATTACGTGCCAAGCAGCATATAAAATGGTGTAAAAATCGAGTATTTTTTTAACTCAATGATTTTATAAATTAATTTTCTTTTTAATTAAATTATTTATAGTTGCTATCTATATTCCGTATCTGACTTTAATGTTTCAGACACTTAAAAAAGTGCACATGAGCGATCTCAGTGCACTTTTTAATTTCTACATTAAAAAATCTTTCTCAAGAAAATAAATATTGATAAACAATATACGCAGCCAGTTTTGCTGTTCTATTGTCTAAATCAAATTTTGGATTGCACTCAGCAATATCTAAAAGCTTGATTTTTCCAGTCTCTTGAATATGCTTAAAAATTGCTTCAAAAGTGGCTAAATCAATTCCTTTTACAGCAGGCGCACTGACTCCCGGTGCAACCGCAGCTGCGAAGACATCTAAATCAATCGTAACGTACAAACAGTCTACTTTTTCAATAAAAGCATCAACCGCCGCAAGTACGTTGTTCAGGTTAAAAATATTAACCTCATGATCACGTAAATATGAGCAATTTAAAGCATCGGCTGTATCAAACAAAACTTTAGTATTGGCATGGTTAGCGACCCCAATACATAAATAATTAAATTGTTTTTGATGTTGTTCTGAAAGTCGAGCTGCTTGTAAAAAAGGTGTTCCAGAGGTGGCATGCTCTGCTTCACGCAAATCAAAATGGGCATCGAAGTTAATAATTCCTATTTTTTGTTCAGGCGCATGTGCTTGTACATATTGGAATAAACCGCTAAAGCTGCCAAATGCGACTTCGTGTCCACCGCCCAATACAATCGGTTTTAAACCAATTTGCAAGCTGTTTGCGACTTGTTCAGCTAACTCAGCTTGTGCTTGCTCTAAATTCTCATATTCGCAGGTCACTGTACCCAAATCGACCAGACTGACTGGTCGATGAATAGGTAAATTGGCAAGCTGGTTACGGATTGCATCTGGAGCATCTGCCGCACCGACTCTACCTTTATTACGTTTCACGCCTTCATCAGAGCTAAAACCAATCAGCGCAAATTCAGCATGTTGAGTTTTGTTGATAATATGATGAATGCGTTGGTGTGCGTCACCTTCGCCATCATGGCGGCCTTGCCATTTAAATGTGTGATTCATGGTGATACCGTTTAAAAAATAACTTCTTGTCCATGCTGAATTACTCGCTTAGGCAAATCTCCGCCAAGCCAGTAAACAATTTCAGATGGATGCTCAATATCCCAAGCCACAAAGTCAGCGACTTTACCTTGCTCTAAACTACCGTGCGTTTGCTCTAAACCGAGTGCTTGTGCAGCATGAATGGTGACACCCGCTAATGCTTGCTCAGGTGTTAAACGGAATAACGTACTGCCCATATTCAGCATTAAACGTAAAGAAAGTGCTGGAGATGTGCCCGGGTTTAAATCACTCGACAGTGCAATACGCACACCATGCTTAATCAGGCTTTCAACTGGTGGATATTGTGTTTCACGCAGCAAATAAAAAGCACCCGGCAATAACACAGCAACCGTACCCGACTCTGCCATGGCTTTAACATCATCTTCGGTCATGTACTCTAAATGGTCGGCTGACAAAGCATGATAACGTGCTGCCAAGCTTGAACCACCTAATGATGAGAGCTGCTCGGCATGCAGCTTAACGGGTAAATTTAAAGACTGTGCTGTTTTAAAAACACGTTCAACTTGAGCTGGTGAAAATGCTAAATGTTCACAGAAGGCATCAACTGCATCGACTAAACCTTCAGCATGTAGTTTAGGCAGCATTTCTGTACAGATATGGTCGATATAAGCATCGCTTTGATCTTTGTACTCTGGCGGTAAAGCATGAGCAGCCAAACAAGTACTTTTTACCGTCATTGGTAAAGCTTCACCAATTTGACGAATGACACGCAGCATTTTGCGCTCATTTTCGTAATTGAGTCCGTAACCAGATTTGATCTCGATGGTTGTTACACCGTCTTGTTGCATACAACGAATGCGCTTAAGCGCCGAATTTAATAATTGTTCTTCACTTGCTTCACGGGTTGCACGCACTGTGCTGGCAATACCGCCACCGCTTGCTGCAATTTCAGCATAGCTCACACCTTGCAAGCGTTTTTCAAACTCAACACTACGGTTGCCACCAAATACACTATGCGTATGACAGTCAATAAACCCTGGGGTTACCCAAGCGCCTTTTAAGTCAACTGTTTCTGAATATGTGTCGGTAGGAAGTTGTTGTTGTTTTCCAATCCACTGAATGAGATGCCCTTCTGTGACAATTGCTGCATCTTCAATGTAAGAATATTGCCCATTTTGCATGGTCGCAATGTGGCAATTTTGCCAAAGTTTTTTCATGAGCCTTTCCTCAAAACTGCCCAATAGTTAAACCATTGGGCAGTTCATTTGTTAGCTTTCTATCTCAACATTTTGCTGGATAGGATTACTTTCCTTTCCCAGATTTTGCTCTGGTTTTACCCATATGCGATAAGCAATAGTTAAGAGTACAAGCCATGTTATACCTACATAAATTGCAGGACGTGAATCAGGGAAATAACCCATCATGACTAAAATGAACACCATAAAACCAATCGCGAATGCAGGTGCATATGGCCAACCCCATACAGGGAAATCAAGTGCTTTAATTTCAGCAGTAGATAATTTACGGCGCATTGCCACTTGCGAAAGCAAAATCATGAGCCAAACCCAGACGGTTGCAAAAGTCGCAATTGATGCAATGATCATGAATACATTTTCAGGAATCAGGTAGTTCAGTACCACACCCGTCAATAGCACACCAGCCATCACCACAACAGTCATCCATGGCACACCATTACGTGACAATTTTTGGAAGATTCGAGGTGCTTGACCACGGTTTGCCATACCATAAAGCATACGGCCTGCGCCGAATACATCACTGTTAATTGCTGAAACAGCCGCTGTAATCACGACAATATTTAAAATATTTGCTGCTGATTTAATGCCTAAATTTTCAAAAATCTGGACAAATGGACTACCTTGGCTACCAATTTGGTTCCATGGGAAAATCGACATCAGAACAAAAATCGTGAGTACATAAAAAAGTAAAATACGAACTGGAACAGCATTAATTGCTTTTGGCAAAGTCGTTTTCGGATCTTGAGACTCACCCGCTGTAATGCCAATAATCTCAATACCACCAAAGGCAAATACCACTACAGATAAACATGCCACCAAACCTGCAATACCATGCGGCATAAAACCGTCATAAATCCATAGGTTTGAAATACCCGGTACGAAATTGCTATGATCAGCTTGGAAGCCATAGAACATAAGCCCTAAACCACCTAGAATCATGGCAACAATGGCAGTAACTTTGATAATGGATAACCAGAATTCGAGCTCGCCAAAAACTTTAACGTGAATTAAGTTAATAGCGCCTAAAAACATAATTAACGATAAAATCCAGATCCACCTCGGCACATCGGGATACCAGAATCCCATATAAATACCAAAAGCAGTGACATCGGCAAGTGCAACAATCACCATTTCAAATACATAAGTCCAACCTGTGGTAAAACCTGCCAGTGGACTAATGTACTGTGATGCGTAGTGGCTAAATGAACCGGATACTGGGTTATGGACAGCCATTTCACCCAGTGCGCGCATAACAATATAAATTGCAATCCCTGCAACGATATACGCTAGTAATACTGAAGGCCCAGCCATTTTAATGGCAGTTGCCGAACCATAGAAAAGCCCAGTTCCAATTGCTGAGCCCAATGCCAAGAAACGAATGTGACGGGTGTTCAACCCCCGCTGTAGTGTGGAGTTTTGTGACATTATAATCTCCAATCCTTGAGGATATTTAGTTAGATTCGGCCACTCCATGTGACCGTTTTATTAATCACACTTCAGATAGACTAGGGAGTAGGTTTGGAATAATTAACTCGTTTAGACAACCACTCGAAAGTAATTCACTTGCCTGTTCAATATCAGGAGCAAAGAAACGGTCTTCGCTGTAGTACGGCACTTGAGCGCGCAAGATTTTACGGGCTTGTTCAAGTTTAGGCGAGCTTTTTAGGCCTTCACGGAAATCTAAACCCTGACAAGCGCCTAACCATTCAACAGCTAGAATGCCGCGCACGTTATCGGCCATTGGCCAAAGTCGTTTACCTGCGTTAGGCGCCATCGAAACATGGTCTTCCTGATTCGCTGAAGTCGGTAAACTATCAACACTCGCAGGATGTGCAAGTGCTTTGTTATCACTCGCAAGCGCTGCTGCTGTAACTTGAGCAATCATGAAACCTGAGTTAACGCCACCATTTGCGACCAAGAACGGTGGAAGCTGTGACATGTGGCGGTCCATCATCATCGAAATACGACGTTCTGAAAGTGAACCAATTTCTGCAATTGCCAATGCCAGATTATCTGCCGCCATAGCAACAGGTTCTGCGTGGAAGTTACCGCCTGAAATCACATCACCTTCTGCTGCAAAAACAAGAGGGTTATCAGACACTGCGTTTGCTTCAATTGCTAAAACTTCAGCAGCCTGACGGATTTGAGTTAGACATGCACCCATCACCTGTGGCTGACAACGTAAAGAATACGGATCTTGAACTTTGCTACAGTCTTCGTGTGAATGTGCAATTTCACTTGATTCTGTTAAGAGGTCACGATAAGCCGCAGCCACATCAATTTGACCACGTTGACCACGTACTTCATGAATACGTGCATCGAACGGTGAACGTGAACCCAGCATTGCTTCGACACTTAAACCACCGCATACAGTTGCAGCAGCAAATAAATCTTCAGCTTCAAACAAACCACGTAAAGCATAAGCGGTCGAAACTTGTGTACCGTTTAGAAGTGCCAAGCCTTCTTTAGCTGCTAAAGAAATTGGCTCTAAGCCTGCAATTTTTAAAGCTTCAACTGCTGGTATCCATTCACCTTTATAACGCGCCTTACTTTCACCCAACAAAATCAATGACATATGTGCAAGTGGTGCTAAGTCACCCGAAGCACCTACTGAGCCTTTAAGAGGAATGTGCGGATAAACTTCTGCATTAATTAAAGCCAACAATGCATCAATGACTTTACGGCGAATACCTGAGAAACCACGTGCCAAGCTATTTGCTTTCAATAGAATAATTAAACGAACCATTGCATCATCAAGTGGCTCACCTACACCTGCTGCATGCGAAAGAACCAATGAACGCTGTAATTGTTCTAAATCTTCAGGAGCAATCTTGGTTGAAGCAAGTAAACCAAAACCTGTGTTAATGCCGTAAGCTGTACGCCCTTCATTTACAATCTGTTCTACACAAGCCACGCTTGCGTTGATTGCAGCTGAAGCACTGTCATCTAATTTAACTTTAATCGGGTTGAGGTAAGCTTGACGTAAATCAGCTAAGGTTAATTTTCCCGGTTGGATCAATAATTCCATGTTGGCTTCCTAATTTTTGGCACTATATTCTGCTGAGACGGTGCTTTTCACAATTGCAAAAAGCACCGCTAGTTCTTTCCATGTGTTTTTATTGAGTGATCATTGGCAAGTTTAAGCCTTGCTCTTTCGCACAGTTAATCGCAATTTCATAACCTGCATCGGCATGACGCATAACACCTGTTGCAGGGTCATTGGTCAGTACGCGAGCAATACGTGCAGCAGCGTCATCTGTACCATCACACACAATCACAACGCCTGAGTGTTGAGAGAAGCCCATACCTACACCGCCACCATGGTGTAGAGACACCCAAGTTGCGCCGCCTGCTGTATTTAACAATGCATTTAATAAAGGCCAGTCTGATACTGCATCTGATCCGTCTTGCATTGCTTCAGTTTCACGGTTTGGACTCGCAACTGAGCCTGAGTCTAAGTGGTCACGACCAATTACGACTGGTGCAGATAATTCACCACTACGAACCATTTCGTTAAAAGCTAAACCAAGTTTTGCACGTAAGCCTAAACCCACCCAGCAAATACGAGCTGGCAAACCTTGGAAGCTAATGCGTTCACGTGCCATGTCTAACCAGTGATGTAAATGTTCATCATCAGGAATTAATTCTTTAACTTTAGCATCTGTTTTATAAATGTCTTCTGGGTCACCAGAAAGCGCTGCCCAACGGAATGGGCCAATACCACGGCAGAACAATGGACGGATATATGCAGGAACGAAGCCAGGGAAATCAAAAGCGTTTTCTACGCCTTCTTCTTTCGCCATTTGACGGATGTTATTACCATAGTCAAATGTTGGAACACCCATTTTTTGGAAATCGAGCATCGCTTGTACATGCTTCGCCATCGACTGTTTTGCAGCTTTTACAACAGCTTCGGGTTCTGTTTTTGCACGTTCACGGTATTCATCCCAAGTCCAACCTACTGGTAAGTAACCATTCAGTGGATCGTGTGCACTTGTTTGGTCTGTTACCATGTCTGGACGCACACCACGGCGAACAAGCTCAGGTAAAATCTCTGCAGCATTGCCATGAAGTGCAATTGAAATAACCTTACCTTCTTTCGTGTAACGGTCGATACGCGCTAAGGCATCATCTAAATCAGTTGCTTGTTCATCTACATAACGCGTACGTAAACGGAAATCGATACTTGCTTGTTGGCATTCAATGTTTAAAGAACACGCACCTGCAAGTGTTGCAGCTAAAGGTTGAGCACCACCCATACCGCCTAAACCAGCAGTAAGCACCCAACGACCATTTAAATCACCATTGTAGTGTTGGCGGCCTGCTTCAACGAAAGTTTCGTAAGTACCCTGCACAATGCCTTGGCTACCAATATAGATCCATGAACCTGCTGTCATTTGACCGTACATTGCGAGTGCTTTTGCATCTAGCTCGTTAAAGTGTTCCCAGTTTGCCCAGTGCGGTACAAGGTTTGAGTTTGCAATTAAAACACGTGGTGCATCTTTATGAGTTTTAAATACACCGACTGGTTTGCCTGATTGAACTAATAAAGTTTCATCAGTTTCAAGATTTTTTAAAGTATCTACAATTTTGTCGAAACATTCCCAGTTTCGTGCTGCACGGCCAATACCACCGTATACAACCAACTCTTTCGGGTTTTCTGCAACGTCCGGATCAAGGTTATTCATCAACATACGTAATGGAGCTTCAGTTAACCAACTTTTAGCCGTCAATTCAGTGCCGCGTGGCGCACGAATTTCTACATCACGAAATTTTGTTGTCGTTGTTGTTGTCACAGGCGGACTCCTTCCTTTGAGCTTACATCAGCAGAACATCACTTGTTTCTGCATTTGTATAGTAATGTATTAACTTGTATATACATCCATATACTACACAAATATTTTACGGCGTGAAGAGGCTTGCTCCTATTTTTTTGAAAAAAATTAATAAGCACATGAATTAAAATAATTTATTTTTATAATCCGCATAAAAAAAGCACATATCCTTTCACTAGATATGTGCTTTTAAAAAATAACTTATTTAGTTTTAACGTTGAATTAACTCAATAACATAACAATTTTTTGTCCAATTCTGGGGGAAATGAACCGATGTAAACGCAGTGGTTTTCTCAATTTTTAGAGTCTCGTGAGCAGCAAGCAAAAAGGCTATTCCTTCAATCGCTACTTCAGTGTCAGAACCACTATTAAAAATGAAAATCAGGTCTGCCGAGCTTAAAAAAGTCTGTGCTTCTGTACCATCTACTCTCTGAAAGCGGGCATGAAATTTTGCAGGATCATAAATTAAATTTAAGTCTCGGATTACACCGTCAACCAGTTCACTATGCACCTGACTTTCGCCATGGAAAGCAAAAATATCACCCAACTTTAAAGACTTAGCGGGCAGATCATCGACATGTAATTCAATACCTTTCCCATCAAGTACAGTAATAATTCGCTGCTTATTGGGAAAAATAGAAAATGGTCCAGAAGTTGTCACATCTGCCATCGAAATTCGCCAGTCAAAATCAAGATCACCTTGGCTTCGCGCAATTTCTAAAGTATAGCCTGCCCCATTTTTCCAAAGCATTTTTGTATATTGGTCTGCCTTGAGTACTTCAATCATTGCGTAAATTTGCCTTCGAGATAATAACGACTGCCGGGATAAGTCAGACGGGCACTAGAAATGAGTTGCTTATTGGACCATGTACGACGGCGAATGAGTAAACATGGTTCAGTTTTAGTGATTTTTAGCCACTTACACTCTTGCGGAGATGCTAAAACGGCTTCAACAATATGCTCACCTTCTGTCACAGGTGCTTTTGCCATTAAGTATGCATTTGGAGTAATGGTTTTAAAATCTTGTTGTAGATAATCTGGAATGAGTGCAGCATCAACCAAACGATCTTCGACCTGAACTGGCACATCATTTTCATAATGCACAATAATTGAATGAAACAGCTTTTGCCCTTCACGAGTCTGCATTAATACACTTTGCTCTGTATTTGCATAAATTTGTTCTAAAATTAAAACTTCAGCATGGTGCTTATGGTTTCGTGCAACAATCTCTTCGGCAATATTATTAATTTGAAAAAGTGCAGTTCGGCCTTGCCCTTCAGCAACAAAAGAGCCAACACCCTGTATACGTACCAACAGACCTTCTGTCGTTAACTCTCGTAGCGCACGGTTTACCGTCATGCGACTGCAACCAAGTTGATTGACCAACTCGCTTTCAGAAGGAATTTTTTTATTTACAGCCCAAGATCCTTCATAAATCTTTTGTGAAATCAGTTGTTTGACGCGTTGATATAAAGGAACTGGACTATCAGCTTCAATCGAAAGCTCAGCATGTTCTTGTTTTGATGTTCTGGGCATAACAAATACTCAAAAAGGCAGCAGGCAAAATCATATTTTAGTTGACATGCTATGTATATACAACCACATACAATATGTTAATTTATGAATTAAATAGATTTTAAAAAGTTTAAAAAATAAACATAGCTCAACAAGAGCTAATTTAAAGTTTTATGTAGATAAATTCAAATATATAAAGGTTTTATCAATATTTATTTAATAATTATTTCTGCTATGCCTTTGCCCCATTCAAAGATGAAAAAAGTATGATCCTTTTAGGTTTACGAAATGATGCTTAAAAATTTTATTTAAAATAACTGATCGATAGTATTCTTCTGCCACACAGTATATTAATAAAACTGGAAGCACATCGAATGCGTAATTATAAAATAGATATTCTTCGAGGAATCTCTATCCTTTTGGTTCTTTTACACCATTTTAATATTCCCTATAAACTTAAAGATACATGGTTAGGTTTTAATTTTTTAGGTGAAGCATTTAGTACCTTAATCGCAAGAAACGGAAATTATGGCGTGACCATGTTTTTTGTGATTTCGGGTTTTTTAATTACCCATCACACTTTAAAAAGAGACAAACAATTCTCCGCAATTAACCTCAAACATTTTTATATCCGACGAGCAGCCCGCATTTTACCGTGTCTGGTTTTACTCATTTTAGGCGTAAGTTTACTTGGGTCATTTGACTTAAAACCCTTTATAAACCAAGCTCCCAATGGCATTGAGGTCTCATATCCCTTAACCATATTTGCAGCTTTAACCTTCTGGATGAATATCCTGATCATTAAATTCGGTTGGGTAAACTACGCTTTGGGTGTGTTGTGGTCGCTCTCTGTAGAAGAAGTTTTTTACTTTGTGTTTCCATTATTGTGCCTGTTCACGCGTAGTAATAAGGTATTTATTGCCGTGCTTATTGGAGTAATTTTATACGGACCTTATTTTAGATCGCTCCATTTTGGAGAAGAAAGCGGTGCCTATTTATATCATTATTTTTCGAGTTTTGACGGCATAGCCATTGGTTGCTTAACTGCGATATTTTCTCATACATATCGACCAAATTGGACTTATAAAAAACCTCTTTCTTGGTTCATTATTTTGAGTATGACAGCCCTTTATTTATATGCTCCCATTAAAGAAGTCAGTACATGGGGTATTAGCTTATTTGCTTTTGCCACAGGCTTACTCATTTTGTGTTTTCAACATCCTGCGGGAACGCAAGCGCATAGTCTATTTACAAAAATCATGGTCTGGTTGGGGCAGAGAAGTTATGAAACTTATTTGTTTCATCTGGTTGTGCTGGGTCTGATGAAAGTTGCCTTTATTCCAGCTCAAACTGACTCTAGCATCAAAATTATGCTTTTAATTGGCTATCTGATTCTAACTTTCATCATTAGCGCAGCGATTGAAAAATATTATTCCACCCCGCTTAACAGCTACATTCGAAAGGTTTTCATTAAAGACAAATCATAAAAATAAGCCCCTTTAAAATAGGGGCTTATTTAATTAAGCAATTAACATAGTTTCATCTTCTTGTTTAAAAGGATTCGACCAGTTCTGCCAAGCTTGTGGTCCTAAAGCCATTTCTTCATCACTTAATAAACAACGGTCTAAGCGTTCTATTAAGGCTTGCTCATCCATTTGCATACCAATGAGAACTAGCTCTTGCCTTGCATCACCTGTTTTTGCATCCCAAACCTTTTTAATTTGTTCGATGCTGTCTAAATCACTTGGCCAGTCTTCTTCTGCAACAGCGGCCCACCAATAACCAGCTAAGCCGTGCCGTGCCATTGCGCCCGCTTGCGACCATGAATAAGCCAATGTCGGTTCGGCAGCCAACCAGAAAAAGCCTTTAGAACGTACGACTCCCGGCCATTCAGCCTGTACCAAATCATAAAAACGCTGTGGATGAAAAGGTCGACGCGCACGGTAAACAAAGCTACTGATTCCATACTCTTCGGTCTCTGGCGTATGCTCACCACGCAATTCTTTTAACCATCCCGGTGCTTGTGCTGCTTCATCAAAATCGAATAGCTGTGTATTTAAAATTTTATCTAAAGCAATTTTTCCAAATTGAGCAATTTCAATTCGGGCACGTGGGTTTAATGTCTTTAGAATTGCGGTGAGCTGCTCTTGCTGAGCTTGGTCAATCAAATCAATTTTATTCAGCACAATCACATCACAAAATTCAATCTGATCAATAAGAAGATCGACCACAGTTCGTTCATCTAGTTCACCTAGCGACTCTCCACGTTGCTGTAGTGAGTCCAGAGAGCTGTAATCTTTAAGGAAGTTAAAAGCATCGACTACAGTGACCATGGTGTCGAGTCGAGCAAATTCATTTAAAGAATTTCCATCTTCGTCTTCAAAAGTAAAGGTTTCTGCAACAGGCAACGGTTCTGAAATGCCTGTTGACTCAATCACTAATTGGTCAAAGCGGCCTTCATCGGCTAAACGTCTAACTTCAACCAGTAAATCTTCTCGTAACGTACAACAGATACAGCCATTGCTCATTTCAACCAGCTTTTCATCTGTTCTTGAAAGCTCCGCCCCACCTTCGCGTACTAAAGCCGCATCAATATTCACCTCAGACATATCATTCACAATCACGGCAATACGGCGACCTTCACGATTATTTAAAATATGGTTGAGTAATGTGGTCTTTCCTGCACCCAAAAAGCCAGATAAAACAGTGACGGGAAGCTTGGCAAATGAGTTGGCGATTGCAGTGCGCATGGCTTGATCTCTTTGAATAATATTTAAACTGATCATGGCTGGCCATTTAAATATGACCAGATCACAGACGTAATCTATTTCTAAACCATAATAATGTTATGTTATAACATAACTATTGATCAAGTTTTTATTCCAGTTTTATTTAAGCCAATTCATTTAGTCTTTGAAAAAATTGCTTTTATAGTTACTGACAAATTGAGGTTCTATAGTGATGGTCAGGCCCCCATGAACGGAATCCTTGGCTATCAATATGGATTTGTCCCGAAGCATAAACACCCAGACCCATGTTAAGTGCTTGGCCCTTGGTTTCCCAGAACTGACAAAGTTTAGTTTTAGTTTGTTGAATATTAAACTGGTCTAAATCGGTAGGCTGTTCTGGCCCAATTCGAAAATCCAGCGCTGCATTAAAGACATGTCGAGAAGCATCCGCACCACCAGCACAGCGGTTTAGAGATAAAGCTCGATAAACCGATGTCACTTCAAAATCGTTTATTACCCCATCGTTAACCAATGCTTTTAAGATGCTGAGTGTCGGAACGATATTGGACCAAATCTCGCGTGGAGGCACTGCATAGGGTTCAACTCCACATTTTTGCCAATCTCTGGCTGAACGTAATAATTCATGGTCTGGAATTAAAGTAGCAAGGCCATTTTTTTGCAGAAATTGCTTGTAAGCCTGTACAGATTCTCGATGCTCCCCTGTTGCTAACCATGCAATATAATCCTCAGGTTGTGGCTTTATTTTGCCGACTATCTTTGAAGGTTGAGGCAACTTGGACTGCGGTTGCAAAGGAATTGTTGGCTTGGGTGTTTGAGTACTACACGCTGTGAGAGATAATAAAAGTAAACCTAAATAACGCTTCATAAATATGCTCTATCTTCACCAAAAAAGGGAAAGATGCTCATCATTAAATTCAAGAAATGTTATATTATAACAATAATAAAGTCCTTTAATTTCTGTTGCTAAATTTTAAAAATAAAAAAAGGACGTATGAGATACGTCCTTTTATGGTTGAATCAATCTTACAAATCAGCTTCAAGTGCAGGCACAGGTTGCTCTGCTTTCAGCTTACGACGTTTAAATTGATAAGCCACCATTAAACATAGAATCCACCCAGGAATCATCATGACTGCAATACGCATGTCTGGTGTTAAAGACATTACAACTAAAATGCCCAACATAAACACGATGCAAAGATAGTTGCTAAATGGATACATAAAGCTTGGGAACTTTGTAGTTTGACCTTGGCTTTGCGTGTATTTACGGAATTTTAAATGTGTCCATGAGATTACAACCCAGTTAATCACAATGGCTGCTACAACCAACATCATGAGCAAACCAAATGCTTTTTCAGGGAAAATGTAATTTAACAGCACACATAAAATAGTCACCGCAGCAGAAAGAATCACTGCATTGGTTGGAATACCGCGTTTATTAATATGTGCAAATGCTTTTGGTGCATTTCCTTGTTGTGCAAGACCCAATAGCATACGGCTACTGCAATAACTTGTACCGTTATAAACTGAAACCGCAGCAGTCAAAATCACAAAGTTCAGCAACGTTGCAATGCCTTGGCTATCTAAAGAAGCAAAGACCATCACAAACGGGCTACCGCCTTCAGCCATTTGGTTCCACGGGAATAGCGAGAATAAAACCAAAAGTGTCGCAATATAGAAAATCAAAATACGGTAAATAATTTGATTCACAGCTTTAGGTAAGGTTTTGTCCGGATCACGTGCTTCAGCCGCAGTAATACCAAAAAGTTCGATACCACCAAAAGCAAAAATAATAACCGCCATTGCCATCACTAAGCCTTCAACACCAAATGGGAAAAAGCCACCGAGTGCCCAAAGGTTGCTGATACTGGCTTGCGGACCGGCTGTACCAGTTGCTAGTAAATATGAGCCAAAACCAATCATTGCCAGAATTGCTAAGATTTTTACAATAGAAAACCAGAATTCCATTTCGCCAAAAAACTTAACATGCAGCAAATTAATGCCATTAATTAAGACAAAGAAGGTTAAAGCAGATGCCCACGTTGGAATTTGTGGCCACCAATATTGAATATAAAGACCAATTGCGCTTAGTTCTGCCATACAGACTAGGACATTTAGTACCCAGTAATTCCATCCAGACATGAACCCAGCAAATGGTCCCCAGTATTTGTAGGCAAAATGACTAAAAGACCCACTTACTGGCTCTTCAACCACCATTTCACCAAGCTGACGCATCATTAAAAAAGCAATAAATCCTGCAATTGCATAGCCAAGGATGACCGATGGACCTGCTAATTTAATCGATTGTGATATACCAAGAAAAAGCCCTGTGCCAATCGCCCCACCCAATGCAATAAGTTGGATGTGCCGATTACTCAAACCGTGTTTCAGGTTTCCTTGCTCTTGTGCTGACATATGATTATTCTCATCCTTGTCACGTAATTTTTTTCCAATAAATTACGTATATCATAAATTAATCAAACTTTCATAGAGATTCATGAAAAAATAATTGCGTGACTTTTCTCATGACCGCGAATGAAAACAGAAAATACAAGAAATGACAATTATTATGAAATGTGTAATTAAATTATGTATTGCGTAATTTGATGAATTCAGTATTATAGAGACATGAAGCAATTGGTTGTGCTCGGTCTATATCAAACTCATAAGACAAAAGATGCTCTCAGCAAAGGTTAAAAACTTATCGAGTAGCTCAGTCCTAGACCGAACTTTTATTTGAATAAGACCCGAGATAAAGACAAGGACGCGAAAATGGAACAAAACCTAAATTCTTTTATTGAAGTTTCACCTCAATCAGATTTCACTATTCATAATTTGCCTTATGGTATTTTTAGCAGAACTGCCGAAAGCGAACGCCAAGTCGGTGTAGCTATTGGTGATTGGGTCATTGATCTCGCTGCTCTTGAAAAGCATGGTCTTTTAAAACTTTCAGAACAAGACACCTACTTTAATCAACCGACCCTAAATAAATTTATTGAGTCTGGCAAAGCAAACTGGTCAAAAGTGCGTAAGACACTACAGTCTCTTCTCTCGGCTGATAATTTAACGCTTCAACAAAATGAAGCATTACGTCAGGAAGTTCTGGTTAAGCAAGACAGCGTTACCTTACATTTACCAATTCACGTACCTGGTTACACCGATTTCTATTCTTCTAAAGAACATGCGACTAATGTGGGTTGTATGTTCCGCGACCCAAAAAATGCTTTACTGCCAAACTGGACTGAATTACCTGTCGGTTATAACGGTCGTGCTAGCTCTGTAGTAGTCAGTGGCACTCAAGTCGTACGCCCATCTGGTCAAATTAAACTTCCAAATGAAGAGCGCCCAGTTTTTTCTGCAACGCGTAAACTCGATTTTGAACTTGAAACAGCGTTTATTGTGGGTAAACCAACGCAGCTCGGTCAGCCTATCGCTATTGAAGATGCTTGGGATCATATTTTTGGAATGGTATTGCTGAATGACTGGTCAGCACGCGATATCCAGCAATGGGAATATGTTCCACTCGGCCCTTTTAACGCTAAAACTTTTGCCAGTTCGATTTCACCTTGGGTGGTGACGCTTGAAGCACTTGAACCATTTAAAGTTGAAGGCCCAAAACAAGACCCGAAGCCAATGGGCTATTTACAAGAAAATGTCGCTAATAGTTACGACATTAATTTGAGTGTCGAAATTCAAAGCCCGAAATCGGCACAAGCTGATGTGATCTGTAAAACCAATTTTAAATATATGTATTGGTCTATGTCTCAACAGCTCACCCACCATACCATTGCTGGTTGTAATGTTCAGGTTGGTGACCTAATGGGTTCAGGTACCATTTCAGGTTCTACACCAGATTCATATGGTAGTTTGCTTGAGCTTACATGGAATACAACCAAACCTCTGACACTTGCCAACGGTGAAACTCGTGGTTTCTTACAAGATGGCGATACGCTCATCATGAAAGGCCACTGTGAGAAAAATGGAATCCGTGTCGGCTTTGGTGAAGTGAAAAATACAGTTCTTCCTGCATTAACGTTCGATTTTGCAGAAACTTCGGAGCCTGACTATGAAGCTGTATAGTTACTTTCGTAGCTCTGCAGCCTACAGAGTACGGATTGGTCTAAACATTAAAGGTTTAGCTTATGAAACTGTTCCGGTACATCTAGTAAAAAACGAACAGCAAAGCGAAGACTATTTAAAGTTAAACCCTAGTGCTCTGGTCCCGACTTTAATTGACGGCGATTTAACCTTGTCTCAATCGTTAAGTATTTTGGAATATCTGGATGAACAATATCCAGAAACCAAATTACTCCCAAGAGATGTGCAAGAGAGAGCTAAAGCTCGTGCTTTTGCACAAGCTATTGCCTGTGATATGCACCCCTTAAATAACCTACGGATTCTGAAATATTTAAAAAATGAGTTAAATGTTTCAGATGAGCAAAAAAATTACTGGTATCAACACTGGATTCTTGAAGGTTTTCAAAATCTGGAACAGCAATTACAAAATTCGAATGGCCAATTTTGCTTTGGACACGAAGCAACAATTGCCGATTGCTGTCTGATTCCACAGGTTTACAACGCGAAACGCTTCAAGATTGATTTATCTGCGTTTCCAAAAATTGAATCGATTTATCACCATTGTTTGTCTATCCCAGCCTTTTATAACGCGGCGCCAGAACAACAACCAGATTGGGAATAGTAAAAAGGAGTTTTAATATGACATTTGCCATTAAAAAAATACATCACGTTGCATATCGTTGTAAGGATGCGAAAGAGACTGTTGAGTGGTATAAAAAAATGCTCAACATGGACTTCATTTTAGCTTTTGCTGAAGACCATGTCCCATCAACTAAAGCTTTTGACCCATATATGCATTTATTCTTAGATGCTGGTCAAGGTAACGTTTTGGCATTTTTTGAATTGCCAACTCAACCAGACATGGGCCGAGACGAAAATACCCCACAATGGGTACAACACATTGCTTTTGAAGTTGAAGACTTAAATGCCCTAATGGCTGCGAAGCAACATTTAGAAGAAAATGGCGTGAAAGTTTTGGGTGTAACCAACCATGGCATTTTCCACTCAATTTACTTCTTCGATCCAAATGGCCATCGTTTAGAACTGACTTATAACGATGTGCATGCTGAAGAAAAAATTGCAAAAATTACTGAAGAAATGAAAGCTGAAATGCTAGAGGAATGGAGTAAAACTAAACGTGCTCCACACCACACTCATTTCTTACATGAAGCAGAGTTAGGAACCTAATTTAAAAAGAGCAAACTAAAAAGTCGGCATTGATTAGAATTGTTTAAATGAACGGTTCTATATCAATGCCGATTTATATTATTTAAAACTGCTAAATTTCTAGAAAAACGCGCTATAAATAAGAGTGTCGGGATTTTAGAAAAATTGTTGATTATTAAACATGCCAATTTCGCTAATAGAAAAAGGTGATTTCTATTTCTTACTAGGCTCAGGCATGATGTAAAACGCAGCAATTTCAATTTATGTTTTGATCGTCACTGTTTAACAGCTGAAGTAACTTTATTAAGGGTATTTAAATGATTGAAGAAAAAGTATCTGGGGGGGTTCAATCACTTGAAGTCGGTTTATCTGTACTAAACGCCCTTTTAGAGCACAATCAACCTATTATTCTCAAAGACCTATCGAGCAAGCTAGAAATGCATCCTGCCAAAGTGCATCGCTATCTGGTCAGCCTTATTCGCATGGAATATGCAAAACAACTTGATGATGGGCAATATGCTTTAGGTGATCAGGCATGGCGCTTAGGTCTCAACTGTGTTCAGCATAGCGACACACTACAGCTGGTACAGCATTTAATTTACGACCTACAAAACAAAATTGGTTGCGGCATACAAATTAGTAAATGGTCGCCTAAAGGCCCTGTGGTAGTTCAATCGATTGAATCAAACCACCCTATTTCGATTGTCACTAAAGTCGGCTCAATTATGCCTTTAGTCAATTCTGCTGCTGGACGTTTATTTGCTTCTTATCTTCCAGAGCATTTTGTTCGCCCCTTAATGGAAACAGAATGGCAAAAGCATCAAGAACTTGGTCTTAATATTGCACCACAAAACTGGCAAGCGTTTACAGAGCTTAAAGAAACGATTCGCCAACAAGAAATGTCGGCAGCAAAAGGTGATTTACTAACAGGAATTAATGCAGTGGGTTTACCTGTGTTTAACTCAAATCAAAGCATTGAATTTTGTATCGTCGCACTGGATAGCGAAATGTTTTTACCAGTCGACCCTCACAGTAAAACGATTGAAATCTTAAAAAGTGAAGTGAAGCTCATTAATCAATATATTAAAAGCCGCTAATCAGTAGCCATAAAAAAACCAAGAGATCAAACTCTTGGTTTTTTTAGATCAGAAACAAAGCTCAGCTTATTTTATTTAGTTTCTAGAACACCACGGCGAATCTGGTCACGTTCAATTGACTCAAATAATGCCTTGAAGTTACCCTCACCAAAACCATCATCATCTTTACGTTGAATAAATTCAAAGAAGACTGGACCAATCATGTTCTCAGAGAAAATTTGCAATAACAGTTTCTTCTGACCGTCTTTGGTATTACCGTCTAGCAAAATACCACGCTGTTTTAACTCGTCAGTCGGCTCACCATGCTCAGGTAAACGCTCTGGTAGCATTTCATAATAAGTATTTGGTGGCGGTGTCATAAATTTCAGACCAAGGCCTTTTAACTTATCCCAAGTCGAAATTAAGTCATCACAAATAAACGCGATATGTTGAATACCTTCGCCATTAAAATCAGACAGGAACTCTGCAATTTGGCCGTTTCCTTTGTCCGAATCTTCGTTTAATGGAATACGGATCATGCCGTCTGGCGCTGTTAATGCTTTAGACGTTAAGCCTGTATATTCGCCTTTAATATCAAAGTAACGAATTTCTTGGAAGTTAAAGATTTTTTCATAGAAGTTTGCCCAATACTCCATACGGCCTTTGTAAACGTTATGGGTTAAATGGTCAATTTCGTTTAAGCCTGCACCTACTGGATGTCTTTGAGCATCATCAAAGAAAACAAAGTCATTTTCATAAATATCGCGGTCAACTAAAAAGATTGGCATGCCACCAATACCTTTAATTGCCGGAATGTTGAGCTCCATTGGCCCAACTTTTGAATACATCGGTTCAGCACCAAGCTCTACTGCTTTCTGGAAAGCTTTTGCTGCATCACGTGTTTTAAAGCCCATCGCACAAGCCGATGGACCATGTTCATTAAAGAAGAATGAAGCATAAGATTCTGGCTGATAATTCAGGATAATATTGATATTTCCTTGACGCCATAAGTACGCTTCTTTCGATTTATGCTTGGCTACTTTTGAAAAGCCGATTGTTTCAAAAACTGGATCTAATTCATTTTCTTTTGAAACAAACTCAATAAATGCAAAACCGCATAATTCTAATGGGTTCTCTAAAATATCCATCTAGTTTCCCTCTGGTGATTACCTGTTCCGTTTATCTCTATTGCTGATCAATTCAGCTCCTTTCTCTATAGAATACGTATTTATTGGCAAGGTCTTTGAACCGTCAAAATGCCTTAACCCAACGCATCCTATGAGAAAAAAACGAATCACTAAAACGAAGATATGATGAGCGTGAAGCTTTTGATGATTAATTCCCGTTCCATTTGGTGTTTGTTTTCCATACACACTGTCCTTTCTTATCTAAAAGTACGATTGAGATTTTTCACTAAACCCTTAAAAATCGTCTTTTCCTAAAATCATTTATAGATTTATGGAGACCAACATCCTTGTTGGATCTCCAATGGCCATTTACCTTAAAACAGATGCTACTAAAAACAATTAAATTATGCAATACATAACTTAATTATGAATTGCATAATTTTAGTAATCTTTTAATTTGTCTGTTTTTAAAATGAATTGTCATATTCCATATTCTGTTTATGATTCTTAATCTTCAAAAATCTCACCTGCTTTGAGTTTGGAAAACTATGCTTTTAGTCAGCGCATGTTTAATTGGCGAACCTGTTCGTTATGACGGTAAATCTTGCCTAAATATTTTACTTAAGCAGCTGTTAATCAATAAAAAAGCTCATGCTCTTTGTCCAGAATTATTAGGTGGTTTTACCACTCCGCGCTTACCAGCAGAAATTGTGGGAGGTACAGGACAAGATGTGCTTGATGGCAAAGCAAAAATTACCGATTCATCTGGTTTAGATGTAACAGATTTATATTTAAAAGGTGCCTACCGCACTCTGGAAATTGCACAGCACATAAAAGCAAGCTGTGTCGTCTTAAAAGAAAATAGTCCGTCTTGCGGTAGTCAAAAAATTTATAACGGTACTTTTCAAGGCGAAAAAATTGTGGGAACTGGAATCACCACGGCACTTTTACAGCGCCATGGTTTTGAGGTGATTTCTGAAAACGAGATTGAAGATTGGTTAGCAACCCATCCTCTTTAATGGTTGTCTGCTCACTCAAAATCCTCTTAATTGTTTTCTAAAATGGAAACAGGTGGCACTCAATAGGCAAGCCACTAAATAACTTATAGCTGCCATCCACCAAAAACCATAAACTCCCATCGCAAAAATCGAGATATTCTGCCAATGCAGTCCTTTATAGGCCATCCACCAACCACCGCCTAATCCGAAAAATAACACCACGACCAAGAAAATTAGCATCGGTAAAATCGACACATCCCAACAGCGTAACAAAGAGGTCAATAACGCCATTAAGCCATCTAGAAAATGAAACATACAGACAATCAACAACAAGGATGCAGCCAAAATCTGCACGGCCAAATCATCTGAATACAACGTAACAATTAAGTCCCGCTCCAACCATAAACACAGAGACAGACTGCCACTCACTACCATAATCACCCATATACTTTGTGTGGCAATTTTATCTGCTTCTTCCATGTTCCCGCTGCCCATAGATCGTGACACCAAAATGCTATAAGCCGAGGCAATGGAGGAAGGGATAATAAACATGAACCCTCCAGTGCTCGCGACAATTTGATGGGCTGCTGACACTACACTCCCAAAAGGCAAAATCAGAATAGCAACCGAACAAAATGCAACGACGTCCATCAACGCCATGATTGCTGTCGGTATCCCTATTTTTAAAATCATCCGCAGACTTTGTCGGCTATCGTCAGCCGACTGTTCGGAATGCTCAATAAAGATGTATCCTTTTTCCAAGAAAAACAGGTAATAAACAGCCAACATAAACCACCGTACAATGAGAGTAGCTAACAAAGCTCCTATCGCACCGAGTGGCGGAATTGAAAATGAATCAACACCATAAATTAAAATATAGGACAAAATAATTTTAAGAATGAAGAAAATGCTATCTGATAGTAAAACCTTATGCGCATTTTCAGTGACCTGAGATAAAGCTGTAAATAAACGCATTAGTAAATGCGCAGGTAAAATAAATACCAAAGCCCAAATACAATTTTTAGTAATTGAAATGACATGTTCAGACGCACCAAACAATTTTGGTAAATCACGGAACAAGTAAAGCAAGCCAATACTAATCAATGCCGAACATAACATCAGCCAGATGCCTTGAATAAAAATCTGACGAATACGTGGTATGTCATGGCAACCATAAGCTTCTGAGAGCTTGAGCATCACACCTTGCAGAATCCCCATCCCAATGACATAAATCACTGTATATAAAGATAAGGTCACCGATAATGCGGCTACATGGTCATTACTAAAATGCCCTACATAAGCAATATCAATCAATCCACTTAAAACTAGAATTAAATTGCTTGAGAGCATGGGAATAAATAGTTTAAAAATCTGGTTCATTTAGGAAATGCCTTATTTTTCTTTGCGAGTTATATTCATATTCACGTTATTTTTAGTGCATCAATCCAAAGCAAAAGACATACCAGTTCTAAATTTAACTCCAATAAAATTGTTTTAAATGAAAAGGCCAAACTATCCGTTTGGCCTTCTTTTCTAATTCATGTTTTTTCTACAGTTATTATTTTTTGTGTTTACTCGCCCAATAAGTCGCAAGTGCAGGCCCAGAAATATTGTGCCAAAGGCTGAAAATGGCACTTGGCACTGCTGTAATTGGGGAAGCAGCAAAATGTACCGCTGCAAGAGCAACGCCTAAGCCTGAGTTTTGCATTCCCACCTCAACAGCAATTGCCTTACTGTCTGCATAAGGTAGTTTAAAGAAACGAGCTGCGGTAAAACCTAACAAATACCCAAATCCATTATGCAATATCACTACAGCCAAAATGAGTAAACCCGATTGTAGAATAGCCGCTTTGCTTCCACCAATAATGGCGGCCACAATCGCTACAATTGCAATAACGGAAACTAACGGCATGACTTGAATATAGGACTCGACCTGACGCTTGAGCCATATTCTTAAAATTAGACCAACGACAATAGGAAGCAGTACCACCTGCAAAATTGAAACGAACATAGAAGCTGCATCAATTTTTAGCCACTGACTAGCAAGCAAATAGAAAATAGCAGGTGTTAACACGGGAGCTAAAAGCGTTGAAACTGAAGTACAGGCCACCGATAAAGCCACATTGCCTTTAGCCATATAGGTAATCACGTTTGAAGCCGTTCCACCGGGGCAACATCCCACTAAAATGACTCCAACCGCGATTTCAGGGGGTAGTTGAAATAATTTACATAAGACAAATGCTAAACCCGGCATGACCACAAACTGTGCCACTACCCCAATCAACACCGCTTTAGGACTTTGTAGCACACCTTTAAAGTCGTCTACGGTCATGGTCATTCCCATGCCAAGCATAATAATGCCCAGAATCCATGGAATATAAGCTTTCAGCCAGACAAAAAATTCAGGCTGCCATAGCGCCAATGCTGCAAAAACAATCACCCATAGGGCAAAAGTTTTTTGAATAAATTGGGTAAAGCGCAGTAATGCTGACATACTTTCGTTCCCTAAAAATTAAAATACTAGAGCAATAGACTTAGCGCTCACTCAACAGATCCGTAGACTGAATACGGACAACCCCTTGTTGCTGCATGGTTTGCCATGCCTGTTCTAACGAGCCATTCAGATCAATAGCTTTACAAGCA
The DNA here is from genome assembly GCF_049949095.1 of Acinetobacter sp. KB005. Classification (NCBI taxonomy): domain Bacteria; kingdom Pseudomonadati; phylum Pseudomonadota; class Gammaproteobacteria; order Moraxellales; family Moraxellaceae; genus Acinetobacter; species Acinetobacter sp. KB005. Next base: position 775,260 of record NZ_CP188191.1, read on the forward strand.
TCTTCAACCACTAAAGTTTTAAAACCTTGTTTAATTGCATCTAAAGCAGTCCATGCCACACAAAAGTCGGTCGCAATTCCAACCACATACACCGTATCAATGCCACGCTCTTTTAAGTAACCCGTTAAGCCAGTCATTGTGGACTGATCTGCTTCCATAAAAGCCGAATAACTATCAATATGAGCATGAAAGCCTTTTCGAATAATGAGCTGAGCTTTGGGAATATTTAAATCAGGATGGAAATCGGCATCTTTGGTGCCTTGTACGCAATGTTTAGGCCAAAGTACCTGAGGTCCATAGGTGAGTTCAATGGTTTCAAATGGCTGCTTGCCCGAATGATTTTGTGCAAAAGATATATGATTATCTGGGTGCCAGTCTTGCGTCAGAACAACATTTTCAAAACAATCAGCAAGTTGGTTAATCGTTGGAATAATTGTGTCGGCGTCAGCAACGGCTAAATTTCCACCCGGTGTAAAACCATTTTGTACATCAACTACGATTAAAGCCGCATTTTGTGGTTGTTTATTCATTTTCATGTCATCTTCAATCCCAACAGGGAAAATTGCATTCTATCTTGCCATAAAAAAAGCCGATATTAAGTAAGGCTCCGTTGAATCGAGCTGTATTGTTATATTTACGAACCCTTCTCACCCCTGCAATACGAATACATCCTATCTTTTCCTCAAGTTTACATAGCGATTATCCGTTAGGCGTATTGTTCTTATGCGTCTGATCAGTCATAATTTGCATAATTGTCATTCAACAATCTGTTATTGTTAGAACTGGACAATCAAAATACTGCAACCATCCCACATTTTGTTTTTCTTACCTCAGATTCGGATGGATAAATAGGATATTTTTAAAAATGACTCAGCAAGCACAGACCATTCAAGGCTCAATCGTCGCAATCGTCACACCAATGTTGAAAGATGGTGGTGTAGATTGGAAGGGTCTTGAGAAGCTGGTTGAGTGGCACATAGAACAAGGTACAAACAGTATTGTAGCCGTCGGTACTACCGGCGAAGCCTCAACATTGAGCATGGAAGAGCACACACAGGTTATTAAAGAAATTATTCGTGTAGCCAATAAACGTATTCCAATTATTGCCGGTACTGGTGCAAACTCAACCCGTGAAGCAATCGAATTAACTAAAGCTGCTAAAGATCTTGGCGCAGATGCAGCCTTACTTGTTACGCCATATTATAATAAGCCAACTCAAGAAGGCCTCTATCAACACTATAAAGCGATTGCTGAAGCCGTAGAATTACCACTTATTCTTTATAACGTACCTGGCCGTACGGGTGTAGATCTTGCAAACGATACAGCTGTACGTTTAGCAGAGATCCCTAATATTGTCGGTATTAAAGACGCAACAGGTGACGTACCTCGTGGTAAAGCTTTAATTGACGCTTTAGATGGCAAGATGGCTGTGTACTCAGGTGACGACGAAACTGCATGGGAACTTATGCTTCTTGGTGCAGACGGCAATATCTCTGTTACAGCAAATGTTGCACCTAAAGCCATGAGCGAAGTATGTGCTGTTGCGATTGCCAAAGATGAACAACAAGCGAAGACGATTAACAATAAGATTGCAAATTTACACAATATTCTATTTTGCGAATCAAACCCAATTCCTGTGAAATGGGCACTACATGAGATGGGACTGATTGATACTGGTATTCGTTTACCACTCACTCCTCTCGCTGAGCAATATCGCGAACCTCTCCGCAATGCCCTAAACGATGCGGGAATTATTTAATAAGAGCAATTTATGATGCAATTACGTCTTGGTTTAGTCCTTGCAGTTTCAGCCTTGAGTTTAGCTGGTTGTGGTCGCTTCGCAATTAATAATCACTCTTTAGATTATAAAAATGCCAAGCAACTTGCCCCGCTTGAGTATCCTGCCGACGCAACTGTACGACCAGCGACACCTTTGTATCCTGCACCAACTGTTGACCAGCTCGCTATCGAGCACGCGCCGAAGTTTGAAAACCAGCGTGGTAACCGTTTTGCATTGCCACGTCCTGAACAAACACAGGATGGCAATGCAACAGCAGATGCATCTGCTCAAACGACGACTGCGCTTGGACGCCCTCAGCTTGTGACCGACGGTAATAAAAACCCATTGTTAAAAGTTGATGGGAATACAACCGAGATCTGGCAATACGCCAAAGCGACATTAAGTACTTTAAATTACAACATCATCGCCCAAGGCAGCAATCAGGCGACGATTAAAGTAAATGACAATACTTATGTGCTTAAGCTGACTGGTGTTGGTTCTAGTCATACTCTTGCTCTATTTAATGTAGACAACACTTTTGCAAGTCCAGATGTGGCTGCTGAAGTGTTAAACCAGATTTACCAAAATTGGCCAGCCTAGTCGTTTACTAGGCATTTTTTTTAAAAAGGTTCCCTCATGTTAAAACAAACCTTGCTCTATACTGGTAAAGCAAAATCTGTATATGAAACAGACAATGCCGACCATCTGATTTTAGTCTTTCGTGATGATGCCTCTGCGTTCAACGGCGAAAAAATCGAACAGCTAGATCGTAAAGGCAAGGTGAACAACCTTTTTAACGCCTTCATCATGGAAAAACTTGCTGCTGCGGGTATTGAAACGCATTTTGAAAAATTGCTTTCTCCAACTGAAGTGCTTGTTAAAAAACTTCAAATGATTCCTGTTGAATGCGTAATTCGTAACTACGCAGCTGGTTCTCTATGCCGTCGTTTAGGTGTAGAAGAAGGTAAAGAGTTAACTCCTCCTACATTTGAATTGTTCTATAAAGATGACGGTCTAGGCGACCCAATGGTTAACGAATCTCAAGCGATTGCTTTAGGTTGGGCGACTGCTGAACAATTAGAGCAAATGAAAGTGTTAACTTACCAAGTAAACGATGTCTTAAAAGCATTATTTGCTGAAGGCAACATGATTTTGGTGGACTTCAAGCTTGAATTCGGTGTTTTCCATGACCGTATCGTGCTTGGTGATGAGTTCTCTCCAGACGGTTGCCGTCTATGGGATAAAGACTCTAAGAAGAAACTCGACAAAGACCGTTTCCGTCAAGGTTTAGGCGGTGTTGTTGAAGCTTATGAAGAAGTTGCTGCTCGTTTAGGCGTAGATTTATCTGCTCTCTAATCGTTCAAACTTCATGAAAAACCGGGTCTTAGCCCGGTTTTTTTACATTAGGTACTTTAGAAAATAAATAATGTAGACAGATTTGTCTATTAAAATAAATTAGCACTTGCACAAACCTAAATTTAAACACTAAAATCTAAAAAAACATTAAGCACTTCACAATAATTAAATTTAAAACCAGGGTAGACCTATGGAAATATCTAAGCTTGAAAAGAGATTAATGAATCATCCAATCCATTTTGGTGAAAATCCTTTGGTGTTATTAACGAACTTTAGCAGCTCAGCCTTAAAACAAGGCTGGACTCAGGCAGAAGTTGAATCAGTAATTTCCAAGGCTTCTCAAGGCGATTATATGGCGCTTATTCGCACCTTAAGAGCCTACACCTTTAGCTAGTATGGCTGCATAATTTGCTGCAAGCGCCCACCTTCCACCTCATGCTTATTTCTTGCAGGCTCATAGCTTCCCTTTAATTCAGGCGGCAAATCATCTTGTAGCACAAAGTGCTCTCAATCTTCCTTTGTATCTGGGCTGATTGCTCTTGTTCATGCATTATTTTTGCTTCTTTGCTACGCTGCATCATTCAATTTATAAAAAGACACACAAAGCTGTTAGGAATAGACTGGATTTATCCTGAACTCTGCCTTAACAATAAATAAAAATTAGAAATATAAAATATTTATTCAGTGAGGAGTAAACCTGATGGATCATAAAATAGAGGAAGAAAAAGTCGATCAAACCTTAAGTTGGCGTGAAAAAATAGCGGTTGAAGAACATGAGAAGCTGTCACCCCGTCTGGTCTATGAAATTATCCGTCGTGATGGCGCCGAGGAACTGGATCGCCCGACGGCTGCGCTGATCTTTTCAGGAATTGCTGCAGGTCTGGTTATCAGTTTTTCATTTGTATTTAAAGCGATTATTGCTTCTTATCTCCCGACTGATGCGATCTGGACCGATTTAATCACCAATATCGGTTATACCATTGGGTTCCTGATCGCAATTTTGGGTCACATGCAGCTCTTTACCGAGAATACCATCACCACAGTTGTACCTTTATTCAAGCCCTTTACCTTCGATAAATTACGAGCAGTAGGCCGCTTATGGGGGATTGTGATTCTATGCAATGTGATTGGAACAGGTTTAGCGAGTTTATTTTTCCTAACTACTCACCTGTTTACTCCCGGTATTGACCAAGCACTCGATGAGCTAGCCCATCATGTTGCTTCCTTTACTGCGACCCAGAATATGCTCAAAGGTATTATGTCAGGGCTATTAATTGCAGCATTGGTCTGGATGTTACCTTCAGTCAGCAATAAGTTCCTGCTCATCTTTTTCATGACTTATCTGATAGGACTAGGTGACTTTACCCATGTAGTAGTTGGCTCTACCGAAATGTCCTATCTCGTCTGGCAAGGAGAGGCTTCCATTAATGAATATCTGTTTACTTTTCTAGTCCCAACCACCATTGGCAATATTATTGGTGGTACAGGCGTGTTCACGCTACTGATTTATGGTCAGGTGACTGAAGAGCTGGAACAGCATGATCATCGTTAGGTGCAGCTTGATAAAACGAATAGGTTATTACTGTTCTTGCTGCCATCTTCGTTGTTGCAAGCGTTCACCTTCAACTTCACGCTTGTTTCTCGCAGACTCGTAGAGTTTGGTTCCCTTTAACTCAGGCGGCAAATAGTCTTGCAGCACAAAGTGCTCAGGATAATCGTGAGGATAGAGATAATTAATTCCATAACCCTGTTGCTTCATGAGCTTGGTTGGTGCATTTCTTAAATGTAAAGGCACAGGTAAATTTGCAGTCTTATCAGCAAGTTCCAAGGCCTTATTAATCGCTAAATAAGTACTATTACTCTTTGCACTCGTTGCTAAATAAACCGCCGTTTGGCCCAGAATAATTCGAGCTTCAGGCATACCTACCGCTTGTACTGAACGAAAGCACTCACCAGCAAGTAATAATGCATTCGGGTTAGAATTTCCAATGTCTTCCGAGGCTGCAATCAACATACGTCTAGCAATAAAAACCGGATCTTCTCCGCCTTTGAGCATACGTGCCATCCAATACAAGGTTGCATCTGGATCACTGCCACGAATCGATTTAATGAAGGCAGAAACTAAATCGTAATGCTGTTCCCCAGATTTGTCATAACGTGCAATATTTTGCTGTGCTACTTTCACCACAACCGCATTAGTAATCGTGTTTTCAATCTCTGGTTCAAATGTACTGGCAATCAGATCAAGTAAATTAAGCGCTTTACGGGCATCACCAGCAGCGAATTGAATGAGAGCATCATATTCTTCAATATGAATATAGCGTTCTTTTAAAAATTTATCGGCTTGAAGTGCATTATTAATGAGAGTCTGGATCGCCTCACTGTCTAAACTGTTTAAGGTATAAACCTGACAGCGTGATAAAAGCGCACTATTCACCTCAAAAGACGGGTTTTCGGTGGTTGCTCCAACTAAGGTAATTTTACCTTTTTCAACTGCACCCAATAAAGCATCTTGCTGCGATTTATTAAAACGATGAATTTCATCAATAAAAACCACAGGTGTCAGTAAATCACCACTTTCTGCAATGACTTCACGTAATTCTTTTACACCCGTATTCAGCGCAGATAAGCTCACAAATGGGCGGTCTATCGCCTGAGCTAACAGCAAAGCAATTGTGGTTTTACCAACTCCCGGTGGCCCCCAAAAAATAATAGAAGGTAAATGACCCTGATCAATCATTTGACGCAGTGGTGCATTCTCACCTAATAAATGATCTTGCCCAATAATTTCAGACAAGTCTCTCGGGCGTAGGCGTTCGGGAAGTGGAATATGGGTGTCTGACATTTCAAATAGCTTTATCGTCTTTTATCTATAGTCTATTGTGTCTCACAGAAATCTACAATTTGAATCTATGAGACACAGCCTTTATTTACAGGCGGTTTTATCGCCTTAAGATGCTTTCTTACTCAACCTAAGTAAGCGTGCCTTTGGACCATCTTCAATGACCCAAATCGAACCATCTTGTGCTTCATGCAAACCACGAATACGTTGCTTCATATCTAGTCTTTGCACTTCTTTCACAGGTTTATGCTGTAAATCCACAACAATAATCGCTTCGGAAGATAAGCCTCCAATTAAAGCCTTATTTTGCCATGCCGGAAATTGTTGTCCGCGATAAATGATCAAACTCGACGGAGAGATTACAGGAGTCCAGTCAATTTCAGGTGCTTTAAATTCTGGGCGAGTGTGATGATCTGGAATAGGTTGGCCCGAATAATGATCTCCATTTGAAACGATTGGATAACCATAATTTTCACCTTTTGTGATGATATTAAGCTCATCACCACCTTTCGGGCCCATTTCAACAACCCATAGTTGCCCTTGAGGGTCAAATGCCATGCCTAACGGATTACGGTGTCCAAGCGACCATATTTCAGCTGTTACCCCGCCTTGCTGATAAAAAGGGTTACCTGTGGCCGCTGAGCCATCATCATTTAAACGCAAGATTTTACCCAAGTTACTTTTCATGTTTTGAGCAGGATCAAACTTTTGTCGTTCACCTGAACTCACCCAAAGTTTTCCATCTGCCCCAAAAACCATGCGATGCCCATAATGGCCTTGACCTGAAACTTTGGGTACTTGCTGCCAAATCTGCTTCACATCTGTAAGTTTAGGTTGATTGGGGTTGGACAAATCTAATTTTGCACGTGAAATAACTGCTCCATAACCACCTTGTCCTTTGGTTGCATAGCTCAGATAAATCCAGTAGTTCTTCGCAAAGTTGGGATGTAAAGCTACATCACCCAAACCACCTTGCCCACCATAACTCACTGGAGGTACTCCTGAAACATCCAGCATTTGCTTATTTTTAGGATTAAAAATTTTTAATTTACCTTGGCGCTCCGTCACTAATAAACGCTGATCTGGCAAACTTGCTATTGCCCAAGGCTCATCAAAATGTGCAACTGTTTCAACCTGATAAGATTGTTTGACTGAATTAGACTGTTCTGTTTTAGCAGAGGTGTTTTGTTCAAGATTTTTTGAATTGGTATTATTAGAACCACAAGCCATTAATAAAAAAAAGCTACTACATAATAACGGGGCTGCTAGTCGTCTCATCATTTTTATCTCCTTTTGTTTTTATTGTTATATAACGGAGATGAGCAAAAAATTTACGATAAAAGTGTTACTTTATTATACGCTGTAATTAGAAATGCCATGCCGATCTGTTTAACGTACCCAACGTACAACGTAATCTTCAAGATCATCTTCATGGACATCAACTTCAGAAATACAACGTCCTGCAACCGACTTTTTCGCATTCATCACGCTTTGTCGAGAACCTGTATTTAAATAGTGCCAAGAAGGTAAATTTTTGCCTTCATTCAAGCGTTTATAGGCACAGCTTGATGGCAACCAGTGAATTGTTTTTAAAGACTCTGGGGTTAATTGCAAACAGTCAGGCACTTGCTGCTGACGATTTGGATAATCGGTACAACGTCCTGTATCACAATCGAGTAACTTACAAGCCACTTTGGTGTACGCGACTTCATGCGTATCTTCATCTTCTAGCTTTACCAGACAGCATAAACCACACCCGTCACATAAAGCCTCCCACTCAACCTGAGTCAGTTGCTCAAGCGTGTAATTTTTCCAAAACAATGGACGAAGTGAGGTCTCGGTAGACATAATTTTTTAGCAGCAGATGAGATAAAACAGTATCTAAGTATAGCATTGAAGTGATCTGTACGAAAAAAGAAGCTGTATTCCTAACATCACAAAATGATTGTTTAATATACATTTCAACCACATAAACGACACATTCGGTGCAAAAAACACCCTATATAGTTAAAGGACAATGAAAAATAAGTAGGAGGACAGCATATGTTCCGTTGGGCAATAATTTTTGCAGTGATTGCACTCATTGCCAGTCTATTAGGGTTTGGTGGTGTTGCAGGGTTATCTAAAGACTTTGCCGTGATTTTATTAGTTATAGCTGTAATTCTTGCTGTAATTGGGTTCATTTCGCGAGGCAGGACTTAATTTAATCATGACCATATATAAAAAAGAAGGAACCAGTTTCCTTCTTTTTTTATTGCAAAAAATTTTCTAACTTTTTCTTTTGATGTAGATTCTTACATAGTTATTTATATTACTTTATTTTTTTATGCTTTAATCAAGCGTGTTTAAATCTCTTTAAATTTCAGGATTAAGGTTATGAGTACAGCAATTAAAACCCGTGAAATTCAATATACTGCACCAGATGGCAGCCATTTAATTGGTTACTTTGCTGCTCCAGATAGTGAAACACCTGTTGCGGGTGTGATTGTTGCTCCTGAATGGTGGGGCCGTAACGAATATACCGAACAACGTGCGCGTGAGCTTGCTGAACATGGTTATGCTGCGCTTGCAATTGACATGTATGGTGATAAAAAAGTCACAACTACTGCAGCTCAAGCCTATGAATGGATGATGCAGACATTTGAAAAATTAGACACTGTCACCACTCGCGCAAATGCTGGTCTTCAAACTCTTGCAGCCCAACCAGAAGTAAACGGTGAAAAACTGGCTGCAATTGGCTTTTGTTATGGCGGTAAAGTGGTATTAGACCTTGCTCGCTCAGGTGCTCCCCTAAAAGCAGTTGCAACATTCCATGGCACGCTAACACCTAAGGCACCTGCTCAAAAAGGCAGCATTCAAGGTGAAGTTTTAGTACTACATGGTGAACTAGACAGCATGGTCACCTTAGAAGATGTTGCTAATTTTGAAAAAGAGATGCAAGCTGCTGAGGTTAAACACGAAGTAGTGGTTTTAAAAGGTGCTAAACATGGCTTTAGTAACCCGCTTGCAGATGAAAGAGCTAAAGCGAACGGTGTAGACCTTGGCTACAATAGCGAAGCGGAAAAACAAGGCCTTGCTAAAATGTACGCTTTATTAGAACGTACTTTAAAATAAAAGAAGCGAATTTGGAGCAAATTGTTTATTTGCATTTGCTCCCTTAAATGTTTATAACTTTGCAATATTTTTACTGTATTTTTTAAACCATACTTCAATAACTATACTCCCGTTGAGCTAGAGCAAAGCCTAGTCTTATTTCCCGCACTCGGGGTTTAATGGAATAACATGAGAGGATACAACAATGACTGACAAGAAATGTCCGTATTGCGAATTTGATGAATATGACATCATTGATAAGAATGAATTTGCTGTAATTTTACCTGATTCTAATCCGCTATCTAAAGGCCACTGTGTGGTAACCCCACTACGCCATGTTCGTTCTTTTTTTGACATCACTTCTAAAGAACACCAAGGCTTGCTTACACTTCTTGAAATTGCACGCCACGAAACGCAGCTTCGCCATCAACCAGACGGTTTCCATATTAGCTTCAATGATGGTGAAGTGTTCGGACAAAATTCAGATCATTTCCACATTCATGTCATTCCGTACTACAAAAACCAGCCGTTGAAACTTGATCAGCGTTGGGGTGTACAAAAGGATTAATCCTTTTTTATTATTAAAACAGAGATCACGCTTTTTAAGGTCATCTCTGTTTTAACTGGTACTTGTACTTCACCTGCTTTAAACAAAATCTCCCCACAAATTTCAGCTATAATTTAACTCTTACTTTTCTTCTTTAGCTGTTCATGCCCGACTTTTCTTTTTCTGATGCCCTCTTAAACTGGTTCGATCAACATGGTCGTCATGATTTGCCGTGGCAAGTCGCAGATGATCCATACAAAGTTTGGGTTTCTGAAATTATGTTGCAGCAGACTCAAGTTAAAACAGTTCTGCAATATTTCGACCGCTTTATGGAGCGCTTCCCGACTGTAGAAGCTTTAGGTCATGCAACTTGGGATGAAGTAGCACCTTATTGGGCAGGTCTGGGTTATTACGCTCGTGCTCGTAATTTGCACAAGGCCGCAGGTCTTGTAACGCAACAGGGAAAATTTCCTGAAACACTAGAAGAATGGATTGCTCTACCAGGCATTGGCCGCTCTACCGCAGGTGCGCTCATGTCTTTGGGTTTACGTCAGTATGGCGTGATTATGGATGGCAACGTGAAACGTGTCTTAGCCCGTTTCTTTGCTATTGAGGATGATTTAAGTAAACCCCAAAATGAACGTGAAATGTGGAAACTAGCTGAAGTGCTTTGCCCAACCCAGCGTAACCATGACTACACTCAAGCAATTATGGACCTAGGTGCGACCATTTGTACGCCTAAAAAACCACTCTGTTTATATTGTCCAATGCAAGCCCACTGCCAAGCTTACCAACAAGGCCTAGAACAAGAACTCCCATTTAAAAAACCTAAAAAAACACCACCCGTTAGAACTGCAGATGTTCTTATCATCCAGTGTGAAGATGAATGGTTCTGGCAACAACGACAATCTCATGGTTTATGGGGTGGCTTATTCTGTTTACCCATTTTAGAAATTGAACACGAACGTCTTAGCTTAAGTCAGCAATTTAAATTACAACCTCAAACGCAAACCTTTCAGATCAGTCATAGTTTCACTCATTTCACATGGTTACTTAATGCGCACACGTTCCACGTGGAACCTGATCAAAAAGAACATCTGGCGATTGAACTCGAAGGACAATGGCTCAGTCCAGAACAAGCTGTTGCCAAGGGCGTTCCAACAGCGATGAAAAAATTGATCTCGACAAGCCGTTCATGACATATTGAGTAAAATAATTTTGATATGGCAGTGACAGGGAGTATTTTGTGCGACGTTTTGTTTCTCATTTCTCACTTGGTTTTTTAATTCTTCTATTGGCTGCCTGTGCCAGTGCACCTAAAAAACCAGCCCCACTCCCACCAGCTCAAGTCAGCAAGCTTAAAAGTATGCAACTCGCAAATCGACTTCCTGTGCCTGTGAAAGGTGTCGACCGAGATGAGTTAAAAGATACGTGGGGAGCTGCACGCAGTCAGGGCCGTAGTCATGAAGGAATTGATATTTTGGCTCCACGTGGAACCAAAGTGTACAGTGCAACCGAAGGGCTTGTTGCAGATCTGCGCAATAATAATCTCGGTGGTAAAGTCATCTGGATTTTAGGTCCAGCAGGAACATGGCATTATTATGCTCATCTTGATGGTCACAAACGTGGACTAAATGTCGGTGACTATGTCAAAAAAGGTGATCTGATCGGCTATGTCGGCAACACGGGCAATGCACGTTATACTTCACCTCATTTGCATTATGGTCTTTATCTAGATGGTAAAGGGCGTGGTGCTATTAACCCTTATTCTTATTTACGCTAGGAACATTGTATGTCGGAAGCGCTGATCAATCGCTTAGTAGAGTTTGCCGAGTCAGGCAATCAGCAAAAGATCATTTTAAATGGCAATAGCTATCAAGGCTGGATCATGGAAATCAGCGACGATGCCCTGCTAATCAGTACCGGTTTTTCAGATAAAGTGGGCAAAGACTTTTGGCTAAAGTTTGAAGACTTAACTCAAGCTGAACTGTATTATTGGGATACGCGCCCAAATGAATGGGTGTTATTTAAACTTTAAAATTCTAAGATAAATATAAGGAACATCATCATGAAAACTCAACGCTGCGGATGGTGTTCCAATGATCCCCTCTACATTACCTATCATGATGAAGAATGGGGTAAACCAGAACATGATGAAGCACGATTGTTTGAGATGCTTTGTCTGGAAGGTCAACAAGCTGGCTTATCTTGGATTACCGTACTCAAAAAAAGAGAAAGTTACCGAGACCACTTCTTTAATCACCCAATTGCAGAAATTGCCTCATTCACAGATGACTTTTTAGAACTAAAATTATCCGATGCGGGTTTAATTCGCCACTTAGGCAAACTTAAAGCAATTCGTGATAATGCAATTGCTTGGCAAGCACTCAAAGCACAAGTCGGTGATGTCACTACATGGCTTTGGCAATTTGTAGATGCGGCCCCTCAACAAAACGATGTTGTAGATTATCGTCAGGCACCAGCACAAACTGAACTCAGTGTAAAACTTTCCAAAACACTCAAAAAGAATGGCTTCAAATTCGTTGGTCCAACCACCTGTTATGCTTTTATGCAAGCAGTCGGCATGGTCAATGATCATGAAAACAATTGTCAGTTTAAAGCTTCATAACCCACCATAACGGATCAAATCCGCTTAAGGAGTTTCCGATGAGCAATAATACAATTCAAGCTTATGCCGCTATGCAGGCAGGTGAAAAACTGGTTCCTTACCAATTTGATGCAGGTGAATTACAACCGCATCAGGTTGAAGTAAAAGTTGAATACTGTGGTTTATGCCATTCTGATATTTCTGTTCTAAACAATGAATGGCGTTCAACTGTGTACCCTGTCGTTGCAGGCCATGAAATTATTGGACGAATTGTTGCTTTAGGCTCAGAAGCCAAAGGTTTACAAATTGGACAACGTGTAGGCATTGGCTGGACAGCGGAGAGCTGCCAAGCATGTGATGAATGTATTGGTGGTCAGCAAGTCCTTTGTACGGGTGAAAATGTTGCAACAATCGTGGGGCATGCCGGTGGTTTTGCCGATAAAGTACGTGCAGGTTGGCAGTGGATTATTCCCCTCCCCGATGATTTAGACCCAGAAAGCGCAGGTCCTTTACTATGTGGCGGAATTACCGTTTTTGATCCGCTACTCAAACACAAAATTCAGGCAACACACCATGTAGGTGTGATTGGGATTGGCGGTTTAGGTCATATGGCCATTAAACTACTTAAGGCTTGGGGCTGTGAAATCACGGCATTCAGTTCTAATCCTGACAAAACGGAAGAGCTCAAAGCAATGGGCGCCGACCATGTGGTGAATAGCCGTGACACAGACGCGGTAAAAGCACAAAAAGGTAAATTTGATTTATTGCTGAGTACCGTGAATGTGACCTTAAATTGGCGCGCTTTCATTTCTACACTAGCACCAAACGGCTCTTTGCATTTCTTGGGACTTACCCTTGAACCTGTTCCAGTTTCTGTCGGATCGCTTATTGACGGTGCCAAGTCAGTGACAGGCTCACCTACAGGTTCACCTGCTGCACTGCGTCAACTTTTAAAGTTTGCTGCACGCAAAAAAATTGCACCTCAAATTGAGCTATTCCCAATGTCACAGCTTAATGAAGCAATTGAACGTTTACACTCAGGTCAGGCCCGTTACCGTATTGTGCTTAAAGCAGACTTTGCAGAATAAAACTAACTTACTGTTTTCATCTGTTGTCGCGACCAGTCTGCCAAGTCACTAATTGCTTGGCGGACATCTGCTGTTAATTCATGGCCGGCATTTAAACGAATGAAATGCCGATAGCGTTCATCTTCACCAAAAACATGACCGGGAACCACAGTAATTCCTTGAGCTTTCGCAGTGTAATACAGCGCTAATGTATCCACACCCTTAGGTAATTGTATCCAGAGTGCATAGCCGCCTTCTGGCTGACTCAATGCAATTGGAAGGCCGTCAAACGCTCTCAAAATACAGCTGCGGTATTGCTCAACTTGCCGCATCAGATTTGGCCGTAGCTGCTCTAAATGCTCTCGATAACCACGGCTATAAATAAAATCTGCCAGACCTAATTGTAAGGGCGTATTCACCCCAATATTACTTGCCAGAAGCTCAAGTCTTAAATGCTGTAACTTTGCACTTAAACAAAACCACCCTACCCGATACGCGCTCGACAGCGACTTAGAAACCGACCCACACCAAATGACATAGCCCTCACGGTCCCAATAGCGAATCGGCAGCGGGCGTTCATTACTGTAACCACATTCACCAAAAATATCGTCTTCAATAATAAAGCACTGATATCTTGCAGCTAATTCAGCAATCTTTTGTTTTTCTGTATTACTTAAACAATAACCTAAAGGGTTTTGATAGTTGGCTGTCATGAGGCAAACCTTCGCCAAACCTTGCTGCATTAATGACTCTAAACGCTCAAGATCGATTCCGCGATGGTGCGCTGGAATTTCAATAATTTGTCGTTTTAAACTGGCTAAAAGCTGTAGTTGCCCATTGAAAGTAGGTGTCGGAATCAAAATACTATCCCCTACTTCTGTTAGATGCTGAATCACTAAAGACAAAGCAGGTATACAACCATTGGTAATGAAAATATCTTCTGCTGCGATAAAAATGCCATCTTCACGCCAATGATCAGAAAGCGCTTTTCTTAATTGTTCATGTCCTTGTTTGTTACAGTAGAGAAAGTCTTGTGGCTGACAATTTTTTAAAGCACGTTGAATAGAACGGCGTAAGCCTTCTACCGGAATAAAATGAGGCGTCAACTGGATCGAACCTAACGGTACCAGATGACTTTGTAAGGCAGCCTCTTGAATTTGGTTATGCAACTCCAGATTTGAGACTTGCCGAGGTAAAGACAAAAAATCTGGGCTATCAGGAATAGGACTAGATTGGGTTCTGGCAACCACAAAATAACCCGATTTCGGCTTTACATAAATGAGTCCCCTTGCCTCAAGTAACTCATAACAACTTTTTGCCGTGCTTAAGCTAATACTGTGCTGACGAGCAAAATCTCGTAAAGAAATCAGCTTCTGATGAGACTTGAGCTCATCTTGATAAATACGATGTGCTAATTGATTGGCAAGAACCTGATATTGGAAAGTCATTCTGTGCTGCTTTTTTAAAAATTTCTGTATCTGTACTGGTTTATAGAACACCTTTACGCTATAGAAATCAACTCAAAGAGTAGCAAAATCATGAAATTAAAAGCTATATTGTTATTGACTATTGTTTTAGCAGGTTGCCAACCTCAACCAAAAAACGAACAGTACAGACATACGGTTTGCCAAAGTCTGATTGAGGGTTATTTAAAAATGACGAATCAACAAGACTACAAATTGGAGCAGCGCACTGATGATGAGGCCAGTACGATTTCTCATTATCAATATAAGCGTAATAGCTCAAATGAAGTTGTGATGGTGAACTCGGCCTATTCCAAATTATATTTTAGTTGCCGCCAACAGCAAAAAAGCTATTTTCTGGCCCAGCATTCATCAGAAGGACAAACCACTCCACTTCTAGAGGTTCATTTTCCTACTGATGGCTATGCTACTTTTAGAGAGCGTTTTTAAAACCATCTTTTAACTGTTCTGCCAAAAACTCAATGAATAAACGGATTCGTTTTGGTAGATGCTCTTGTTGATAATACACAGCATGGATGCTTTGATATTGATGTTCAATTTGATCTTCAAATAATGCAATCAATCGCCCTTCTTCAATATCTTTCCAAACTTCAAATTCAGATAGCCGTGCAATACCATGCCCTCTAATGGTGAGTTGACGTACCGTCTCTCCACTGGAAGCTTTAATTTTTGCTTGTGCAAAAAAATATTCATCGCCAACTTTAATCGGCCAACTATTGATATAGGTAGGTCTGGTAAAACCAATCAGATCATGTTGTTCGAGTTCTTCTGGTTGTATTGGAGTACCCTTAATCGCTAAATATTCTGGGCTCGCCACAATAAATAAGCGACTTTTACAAACTAGTTTGGCATGTAGGCTCGAATCATTGAGCTCCCCAAACCGAAATGCCACATCCGTTTTATGTTGCAGCAAGTCAATCACCTGATCATTGCTATTTAACTCAATTTCAATATCTGGATAGCACTCACGAAACTTATGCATTAATGGTGCAATCACGTGTAAAACAAACGGAGTAGCCGAATCAATACGAATGAGTCCTGCCGTACCCTGATCAGATTTTTGTAGTTCTTCTTCAGCTGCATTAAGCTCATTTAAGATTTTACGAGCCTTTACCAGAAACTGTTGCCCTTCTTGAGTCAGTTTCAACTTACGTGTCGTTCGCTCTAACAAGGTCACATCTAACTTAGTCTCTAAGCGTGTTAAAGAACGGCTTACCCCTGAAGGTGTCTGTTTTAAATGTTCTGCGGCAGCTACAAATGAGCCTGTATCAATAATTGTGATAAAGGCAACAAGTTCTTCAATTGTTGATTTCATGGCTTATTCTATTATTGACTAATCATCAAAGATATTTTGCTTATTCATCTATTTTTTCGCAACAATAATCCGAGCAAAATGCACCTCAAGTTAAACAATTATTTAAATTCAGGTGAACACATGAATATCCCACGTTTTGGTCTAGGAACTTTCCGTCTAAAAGAGCAAGCGGTGATTGATTCTGTTAAAAATGCTTTAGATGTAGGTTACCGTGCAATTGATACTGCTCAAATTTATGACAATGAAGCAGCGATTGGTCAAGCCATTGCCGAAAGCGGCATATCACGTCAGGATTTATTTTTAACCACAAAAATCTGGGTAGATAATTTTGCTCAAGATAAATTTATTCCAAGCTTAAAAGAGAGCTTACAAAAACTTCGTACTGACCATGTCGATTTAACGTTGATTCACTGGCCAGCACCGGACTTAGACGTTTCGATTCCTGAAATCATGCAGCTTTTACTTGAGGCAAAGCAACAAGGCCTTACTAAAAAAATTGGTATCTCAAACTTCAATATTGAGCTTACCCAACAAGCAATTGACACAATTGGTGCAGAACATATTGCAACTAATCAGATTGAGCTAAGCCCTTATCTTCAAAACCACAAACTTGTGAACTTCTTACAAGAGAAGAATATTGATGTCACTTCATATATGACGCTTGCGTACGGCAAAGTGCTTCAAGACCCAGTTCTAGCTAAAATTGCAGCAGCTCATCAAGCAACAACAGCACAAATTGCACTTGCGTGGGCATTGCAACGTGGTTTTGCAGTCATTCCATCTTCGACTAAACGTGAAAACCTGATGAGCAATTTAAAAGCACAGGATATCGAGTTAACTTCAGCTGAAATGCAAATGATTGCTGAGCTCGACCGTAACAGTCGTGAAGTTAGCCCAGAGCCATGGGCACCAGTTTGGGACTAAACTCATGAACACTCAATCAAATACGGCGTTCTCGTTATTGGCATTGGCAATTGGTGCCTTTGCCATTGGAACCACCGAATTCTCACCAATGGGATTATTGCCGAATATCGCTAATGATTTAGGGATTTCAATTCCAACAGCCGGTATGTTAATTACAGGTTATGCACTTGGCGTAATGCTAGGTGCCCCGTTCATGACCCTTTGGTTTGGTGGTTTTGCACGACGTAATGCGCTTATTTTTCTCATGGCGATCTTTACGGTAGGTAACCTGATCGCAGCATTTTCACCAAGCTATATGAGCTTATTAGGTGCTCGTCTCATCACAAGCTTGAACCACGGTGCGTTCTTCGGGATAGGTTCAGTTGTAGCAGCAAGCATTGTGCCCGCACATAAACAGGCCAGTGCTGTAGCAACCATGTTTATGGGCCTAACCATTGCCAATATTGGTGGTGTGCCTTTGGCAACATGGGTTGGGCAAAACATTGGCTGGCGTATGTCTTTCCTTGCAATTTCCTTGCTTGGTGTGATTACCATGCTCGCTTTATGGAAAGCCCTCCCACAAGGTATGGTTGCCCAAAAACCAAATGTGAAAGCTGAGTTGAAAGTGTTAACGCGCACTCCTGTAATACTTGCCTTGCTCACCACCGTACTCGGTGCGGGTGCAATGTTTACGCTCTATACCTATATTGCGCCAAGTTTGACTGAGTTTACCCATGCTTCACCGACCTTCATTACTTTTATGCTGATGCTGATTGGTGTCGGTTTCTCGATTGGTAACCATTTAGGTGGACGTTTTGCAGATTTGTCCATCAACAAAACCCTGATTGGTTTCTTGGTTCTATTGATTGTGATGATGGTGACTTTCCCGATTCTTGCACAAAGTCAGATTGGTGCAGCCATTGCTTTAGTGATCTGGGGTGCAGCAACCTTTGCTTTAGTGCCTCCATTACAAATGCGTGTAATGTCCGTCGCTCACGAAGCACCAGGCCTTGCCTCTTCAGTAAATATCGGTGCATTTAACCTAGGTAACGCAGTAGGAGCAGCAGCAGGCGCATTAGTACTCGATTTAGGTTGGGGTTATAGCGCAGTATCATTTGCTGGCGCATTACTGGCTGGGTTAGCGTTGTTATTGGTTTTATTGCAAATCAAACGCGAGAGCAGCCCTGCCCAAGCGTTACAGCAGTGTTCAGATTAATAAAAAAAGCGCCTGATTTCAGGCGCTTTTTTTTAAGTTATTTATTTTAAAATATCTGGTAATTTCGGTTGTTCATAAATCGGACTGGTCACTTCGCGCTTCATTTTAAGCAGCATCTGGTAAGGCTGCTGTTGAACAAACATATTCACAAAACTTAATGGAATTGCACCAGCAGGATCAGCATAGCCACTGGTGGTTACTTTCACCTTATTATTTGCAAGTTTCTGGAATGTCCAGTCCCCTTCATAGCGTGTTAAGCGCACCACATCGGGTTGTATCGGATAATTTCCGCTAATTGCAGTATTTTTAATTGTCACAACGCCATTTGCAGCCTTGCTCATTTTTCCTTTTACAACGACATCACGATCTTTCAAAGGAAATGGAAAATCCAACACCATATACAGTGTGAACTCACCTTTTTTCTCATCTTGAGACAACATTTCAACTTTGCCCATATAAGGCACCCACTGATCGGCACGATTCACATCTAAAATCACGGCGACAGCGCGTTCGAGTGGCACATCAAATGTCGTTTCTGCTTTATATTGAAAGACTGGATTATCAGTCTTCTGATAGGTCCAGACTTTAATATTATTGCGGTCTAAGCTTAATTTAGCTTTTTCTGTAGAAGCAGCCCCCGTCCAGAGGCTACTTAAACAAAGAAGAGTGGTCAGGGCAATTTGTTTTTTATTCATGTTCTGCTCTATCTTTTTTTTCTCGCTACACATGGAATACGTACAGGGTTTTAAACCTGTACGTCGTTCAATCCTAAAACATCTTTCATGTCATATTTACGCGCTTCACGGCCCACAACCCATGCCGCAGCTCGCACTGCACCAGCAGCAAAGTTCATACGGTTAGTTGCTTTATGAGTCACTTCAACGCGCTCACCTTCACCAATGAACATAACTGTGTGTTCGCCAACAATATCACCACCACGAATGGTTTCGAAACCAATCGTTTGACGGTCACGTGGGCCTGTATGTCCTTCACGTCCATAAACAGCAACTTCTTTTAAGTTACGGCCTAAAGTATCTGCAATCGCTTCACCCATCATTAACGCTGTACCTGACGGCGCATCTACTTTATGACGGTGGTGAGCTTCAATCACTTCAATATCTACTGTATCGCCAAATACTTTTGCTGCAAGCTCAAGTAACTTGATTGATACATTTACACCTACTGAATAGTTCGCAGCGTAAACCACAGGTGTATGAGTGGCAACTTCGTCTAACTCAGCTTTTTGTTCATCTGACATGCCCGTTGTACCAATAACCATGGCAACCCCAGCTTCACGGCAAAGCTTCAAATGCTGAGCAGTTGCAACTGGTGCAGTAAAATCAATGATTACATCGCAGTCTTTCAGAACATCTGCCAAACTTCCTGAAACCTTCACACCCACTGAACCAATACCAGCAAGCTCACCAGCGTCAGTGCCTACCAAACTACTTTCCGGACGCTCTACCGCAGCAGCCAATTGATAGCCTGCCTGTTGAACTGCTTGAATAAGCGTACGGCCCATACGACCGCCTGCACCTAAAACACCAATGCGTGGAGCTGCTGACATAATCCTTCTCAATCTTCTGTTTTACGTAATTTGTCTACTATATCAAAACTCTTTGCTCACGATAAAAAGTAAAAATTATTTTTTAAGATCAGCTGAAATTTAATCTGTTTTCACAAAAGTTAAAGAATTGATCGGCACACTACTCAGCCACGAATGAAAAAAAGATGACTATAAGGAGTTCAACATGCATTCGAGAATTATTGGCTTCACAGCGATGATGGGGATTATGAGTTCAGTGGCATTTGCAGAGCCTGCAATCCAGCCAGGAGACACATTAGAAAGCTTATCTAAAGCACGCATTACGACTAACGTAAATACTCAAACAGCAACGCCTACAGCTCAAATTAGCGTAGTAACCGATGCCAATACCGCCGTTAAAGTTGAAGATATTGACCCGATTATTGGCGAAACAACGACAGAAACGCCTAAAGTAGCTGTACAGGCAGAAGCAGTAGTCGCACCAGTTATCGAAAATGCTTCTACTCTTGCTTCTAGCGAACCGACTGTAAGTGTTGACGACATTGATGTTGCTCACCCTACAGAGTAAGCAGACGTAATTTTCTTTTAAGCAGAATAAAAATAATAAGATGAATCAGCGCAATAAAAAGGCGGATATTTTATCAATATCCGCCTTCTTTTTAATTTCTTATCTAATCAAGTATTAATCAAACAAACGATCAAAGAATGATTTTTTCTTTGGTGAAGAAGCACTGTCTTCTCCATCAAAAGAAGCTTGCAATTCTTTAAGTAATTCACGTTGGCGAGCATTCAAGTTCACTGGTGTTTCTATCACAATACGGCAGAGTAAATCACCCACCATGCTGCTACGTACTGGACGAACGCCTTTACCACGTAAACGGAATAATTTGCCTGTTTGAGTTCCCTCAGGAATCTTCAAGCTAACACGACCTTCCAAAGTTGGAATTTCAATTTCTTTACCAAGTGCAGCATCAGCAATGCTAACAGGTACATCCATATAAAGGTCGGCACCATCACGTTGGAAAATTTCGTGTTCGCGAACAACCACTTCAACGTACAAATCACCTGATTGGCCATCACGAATTGCTTCGCCTTTGCCACTCAAACGTACGCGGTCACCATTATCTACACCCGCTGGAATTGTAACTTCCAACGTTTGCTGGCGATCAGCTACACCAGAACCATGACATGCCTGACAAGGGTTTTTAATAATTTTACCTTGGCCACGACAAGTACCACATGTTTGTTGTACAGAGAAGAAACCTTGCTGCATACGCACTTGTCCTGAACCATGACAAGTTTTACAAGTTTCAACATCTTTTGGATTTTTTGAACCTTTACCATCACACACATCACATGGTGCAGGAGCAGTAAAGGTAATGGTTTTTTTCACCCCTTTTACAGCTTCTTCAAGGGTAAGTTCCATTACATAGCGTAAATCTGATCCGCGACGTTGACGCTGTTGACGTCCACCACCACCGAATGCACCACCGAAGATATCACCGAACTGGCTAAAAATATCTTCTGCACTAAAGCCGCCAAAGCCGCCACCACCGCCGCCAAAGCCACCTTCGAACGCATTATGACCCATGCGATCGTACATGCTACGCTTTTCGCTATCCGATAAAACTTCATAAGCTTCAGCAGCTTCTTTAAATTTCTCTTCAGCTTCGGCATTGTCAGGGTTTCTATCAGGATGATATTTCATCGCCAATTTACGGTAGGCTTTTTTGATCTCATCATCACTTGCGGTTTTTGAAACGCCTAAAACCTCATAATAATCACGTTTAGCCATTTTTGGCGGTGCTCCTCACGGAATTTTATCAATACTCTATTGCCGACTAAATGGGGTGCTTTAGCCGAATTTACAAGGGGAAAATGTTTAAAAAATAGATATATTAAAAAACTGCCTTATTTTTTAAATATTTAGACAAGCCTTTTAACCATGCATTTAATAGAAATAACCACGCAATCGCGCTAAATACCACACCAGCAACCGTAGAGGCAGTTACCCAAAGATTACTGTCCCATGCAAAAAAGAAGAGCGGAATAAACCAGACCGCAGCAAAAATTGCCATACAAAGAAATAGAATCCCGTTTCGCATAATCCATAGTGCATGCGCATGAATCCAAACTTCCGCATTATCTACAACTGCTACTTTACGAGCAACCAAATAAGCAAAGGCTGCAAAAATAACTGTAAACAATGCAAGAAACATGAACGCATAAGAAATTACAATATAACGGCGATGCTGTTCGATATGGTCTTGCCCCATCTGTATTTCACCTCAATTCACTGCATTTGCCTATTTTTTATGCAGTGAAATAATCCTGTATTTTTTGTGTAAAGACAGGTGCTACTATATTGGAGTTTTCAATATTTCGCACCTTTATTCACAAAAAATTTATGTATTTTATGCGGTTTTTTTCACCTTAAACCATGCTGCGTAGAGTGCAGGTAAGAAAAATAATGTCAATAACGTGGCAACAATCAATCCACCCATGATCGCAACTGCCATCGGACCAAAGAAAATACTCCGTGAAAGTGGAATCATGGCCAGAACCGCGGCCAAAGCAGTCAAAATAATCGGACGGAATCGACGTACAGTCGCCTCAATAATCGCTTCCCATGTTGAATGACCTGCTTGCCTGTCTTGTTCAATTTGATCAATCAAGATAAGTGAGTTACGCATGATCATGCCAGAGAGTGCAATTGTGCCTAACATGGCCACAAAGCCAAATGGTTTGTTAAATAACAGTAAGAATAAAACCACACCAATTAAACCTAGTGGAGCTGTTAACAACACAATGGTCGCGCGCGATAAGCTTTTGAGCTGAATCATCAGTAATGTCATGACAACCGCTAAAAACAGTGGCATACCCGCATTAACGGAATTTTGCCCACGTGCAGACTCTTCTACCGTTCCACCAACTTCAACAAGATAGCCACTTGGTAATTCAGCACGTAACTTATCCATTGATTCAGCTAACTCACCAACAACTGTAGCTGGTTGTAATTGAGTTCGGATATCTGCGCGAACGGTAATGGTTGGTAAGCGGTTACGATGCCAGATTAAGCCATCTTCAAACTTATACTCAATTTTAGCAATCTGGGCTAAAGGCACAGTCGTTCCATTGGTCGTTGGGACAGCCAAACTTGCCAGTGAAGCCACTTCAACTCGCTCTGCCTGATCACCACGTAAACGGATTTCAATGAGTTCACGTTTTTCACGATATTGCTCAATCGCACTACCTGTAATTGATGCATTAATGAAGTTCGCTAAATCCAGACTAGACACACCCATTTGTCGAGCACGGTCTTGGTCAATTTGAATTGAAATAATCTTACTCGGCTCACCCCAATCTAAATGCACATTGGTGGTATTCGGATTTTCGCTCATCAGTTTAGCGACTTTCTGTGCTTCTTGACGTACCAGATTTTGATCTTCACCCGACACACGATATTGCAACGGATAACCAACAGGTGGACCATTTTCCAGTAATGACACGCGAGTACGAACTTGCGGAAGTAGTTGCTTAATTTGTGTTTCTAACGAGCGACGAATTTCATCACGATCATCCAGTGATGATGCGAGTACAACAAACTGCGCAAAGCTGGCTTGCGGTAATTGCTGGTCTAACGGTAAATAAAAACGTGGTGAACCTGTACCGACATAGGCCACATAGTTATCAATACCTTTTTGTTTAGACAGGAATTTTTCAACCTTTTTCACAGCTTGTTCTGTCGCTGTTAAAGAAGCGCCTTCTTCAAGTTTTAAATCAACTAAAATCTCGGCACGGTTCGATGGTGGGAAAAACTGCTGAGGAACGATCTTAAACATCAGCACAGATAGCACAAAAATACCCACCGTAGTCGCAATTACGGTTTTACGGTAAGTCACACAGAACTCGACCATCTTTCTAAAACGTAAATAGAAGCTAGATTGGTAAGGATCGTAGTGATGGTCCTGTGAAATAGCCACAGTTTGCGGTTGCGGTTTTTTAGTTAATCTTGCCCATAAACGGACATACCAAGGTGCCTGATGACCTGTTTTAGTAAAATCGGGTAATAGCTTTTCGCCTAAATAAGGTACGAATAAAACTGCTGCAACCCAAGACACCAATAAGGCAATCGTCACCACCTGAAAGATAGAACGTGTGTATTCACCAGTACCAGACTGAGCAGTAGCGATCGGTAAGAAACCAGCCGCGGTAATCAGTGTTCCAGTGAGCATCGGAAATGCTGTTGTTTTCCACGCAAATCCGGCGGCTTTAATTCGGCTATACCCCTGCTCCATCTTAATTG
Organism: Acinetobacter sp. KB005; assembly: GCF_049949095.1. NCBI lineage: Bacteria > Pseudomonadati > Pseudomonadota > Gammaproteobacteria > Moraxellales > Moraxellaceae > Acinetobacter > Acinetobacter sp. KB005. The sequence goes on from NZ_CP188191.1 coordinate 799,323, forward strand.
CCATCATCTCGACAGCAATAATGGCGTCATCGACTAACAAACCTAGCGCCAGAATCAAGGCACCCAGTGAAATCTTATGCAGGCCGACATCGAATAGACTCATACCCGCAAAGGTCATTGCTAAAACTAAAGGAATAGAAAAAGCGACAACCAATCCTGTACGGAAACCTAAAGAGAAAAAACTCACTAACAAGACAATAATAACTGCTTCAGCGAGTACCTTTATAAACTCCTGAATACTGCGTTGTACCGCTACAGGTTGGTCAGAAACTTTTTGGAGTTTCATGCCTAAAGGCAAAGTTTTTTGCAGTTGGGCAAATTCTGTGTCGAGATTTTTACCTAAGGCAATAATGTCACCGCCTTTACGCATCGATAAAGCAATACCAATGCCATTTTCACCCATGAAACGCATACGTGGCTGAGCAGGTTGACTAAAACCACGGTAGACATCAGCGACATCTCCGAGCTGAATGGTTTTATCGCCTACCAGTAAAGGCATTTTCTTAATTTCATCAATGTTTTGTAAATGACCACTTACCCGAATCTGAATGCGGTCTGTGCCTGTTTCAAAAAAACCTGCACTTGCCATACTATTTTGCTTTTGTAAGGCATCTTGAATCGCAGTCACCGGAATACCGAGCTGTACTGCTTTTGTGTTAGAAATCTCAATCCAGATTTTTTGATCTTGCAGACCAATTAATTCGACCTTACTGACATCCTTGACCCGTTGAAGCTGTAATTGCAAACGATCTGCATATTCCTTAAGAAGTGCATAGTCAAAGTCTTTGCCTGTCAGTACATAAATATTGCCGTAAGTGTCTCCAAATTCGTCATTGAAAAATGGACCTTGTACACCGTTTGGCAGTTCATGGCGAATGTCATTGACCTTCTTACGAACGTTGTACCAAACATCGGGAATCTTGTCAGAAGTAAGTGAATCCTTAGCAACAAAAGTGACCAACGACTCGCCTGGACGGGAGTAAGCCATAATCTTGTCATACTGCCCTGTTGTCATGAGTTCCTTTTCGATACGGTCCGTAACTAAAGTAGAAACTTCTTTGGCAGTCGCTCCAGGCCAGTAGGTCTGTACCACCATTACCTTAAAGGTAAAGGGTGGGTCTTCACTTTGTGATAATTTTGAATAAGAGATCGCACCGATAATACCAAGCAACAGCATAAAATAAAGGACGATGCCTTTATTATTTAATGCCCATTCCGAGAGATTGAATTTCATGGCTGGGTTGCTCCCTGAATTTTCACCCCACGGTTTTCACGGTCAATCGGGTAAATCTTCTGTTTATCACGTAGCAAATGTACGCCGCCAATCACAACCCAATCATTTGGGGCCAAGCCAGATAATACCGGTACGCTGTCTTTTCCATATGCACCAATCGTTACAGGTACTTTACGCAATGTCTGATTCGCATTAACAACCCATACATAAGGTTGATTATCTGTTGCTGAGACACTCGAAAGTGGCACACTCATCACATTGGTTTGAGTCGAGCTAAAAAATACGCGTGCACTTTGTCCAAGCTGAATAACAGATTGACCTTCTTTGAGTGCAACCTTAACCGTAAATGTACGAGACTGATCAGCCGCGGGAGAAACTTCACGTACATAACCAGCAAATCGGTCATTCGGTTTAGACCATAAAGTGACCCAAGCTGCCTGACCAACCTTGATCTCGGCAACCGCTTGTTCTGGTACGCCAATGACAACTTCACGCTCTCCATCAATTGCCAGTTGATAAGCGGCTTGACCCGCTGCAACCACTTGTCCAATTTCAATGTTTCGCGCAGTAATCACCCCGTTTTTATTAGAAACGAGTTGGTTATATCCTGTCTGATTGGCAGAAACTTCATAGTTAGAACGAGCTTGTTGTAACGCTGCTTGTGCCGAGTCATATTGATTTTTTACTGTGTCATATTGCGAACGGCTAACCGCATTAATTGGCAGTAACTGCTGAAAACGTTTTAATTCATCTGATGCCGTTTTTGCTGCTGCCTGTGCATTGTCCAGTTGGGCTTTAGCAGCATTTAACTGTAGCTGAGCATCTGCCACGTCAAGCTTTGCTAAAACTTGTCCAACCTTAACTCGGTCACCGACGTCCACGTAACGTGCCGTAACTTGCCCACCGACTCGAAACGCTAAAGCCGTTTGTTGTCTGGCTTGCACATCCCCTGCATAGCTTTTTTGTTCATTGAGTGTGGTCAAGGGTTGAGCCACCATCACATAGGGTATTTCTTCTGTTTTTGGGGCTTCTTTACTACACCCCATTAATGTGACCGTACAAACAATCACCATACTCATGATGAGAGGTTTTAACAGATTCATATCTTATCGCTCTTATTCAAACTGATTTTTTAAGGCACAATATGCTTGCATCATAAATTGTTTGTTTTTTAATTAATATACTCATGGGTACATTAATTAAAGAAAAACTTATAAATCGCTATTTTTTAAATTTTTAACAGAGGGTTTTGTGCAAACAGTTAATCAAAGTGGGCGCCCCAAAGATCTAGAAAAACGTGCTCGTATCTTACAAGCCGCGAAAGCTATTTTTTTAAAATCTGGCTATCACGGTACCAGCATGAACCAGATTGCACAGGAAGCAGGTGTCACTAAGCTCACGGTTTATAATCACTTTCAAGACAAAGCCAATCTATTTATTTGCGCAATTACAGAAACCTGTGAAGAGTCTCTCTGCACTAAACAATTTGAATTAGATGCCTCGGCAGACTTTTGCCAGACACTCCACAGTGTTTGTTTACGTGCTTTGCAGATTATTTACTCACCTGAAGCGCTTAAGCTCGAGCACGTTTTATTTGAACTTGCAGCAGAACAAAGTCCTCTCGCTCTACAGTTTTTTGATGCATCCCATACCCGCCTGCAAAATCAATTAGCTGAGTTTTTGCAAAAAGCGGCTCAATTAGGTTTTATTCAAACCGATAATCCTACTTATCAAACCGAGCTTCTTATGTCCTTATTGCTTGGCGTACGCCACCAGAAGGTTTTACTTGGGATCATTGCTGTACCAAATGCTCACGAGCTTGAGCAAATTATTCAAGATACAATTGCTTTATTCCTGCTCAAATATCGGACTTAAACCAAAGTACCATTGCCAAAAGTTGTACTGAGTGCATGTCATCGTTAACACTATCGCATGCAAATTAAATGTTATTTTTTAAGCAAAAATTCACATTTTCTTACGCTCAAAGCTTGGAATGTTTGTTAATCACGCTATATTCGATAAGGATAAGAACAGGAGAAAATAGCATGGTTCAGCAAATCGATGCGCCACTGCGCGAGGATGTCCGCTTACTTGGTAATTTATTAGGTGAAACCCTAAAGCAACATGCAGGACAAGAGCTGTTTAATCAGATCGAGCAAATTCGTGCCCTTGCTAAAGGTGCACGTGATGGCCAAGCTGAAGCCCAAAAGCAACTAGAACAATTATTTTTAAATTTACCCGACGATGAACTACTTCCCCTTACCCGAGCTTTTTCTCATTTCCTAAATTTTGCCAATATTGCCGAACAATATCATGTGGTCCGTAGCCGCAGACAGGCAGAGTTTGATTCGGATGCCAACTCTCCGAATCCACTTGTTCACCTATTTGAAAAATTTAAAGATAAAAGTATTTCGACAGAAAAACTATTCCAACAAGTTTGTGATCTTGATATCGAGCTGGTACTTACGGCACATCCAACCGAAGTTAGCCGTCGTACGCTCATTCAGAAATATGATGATATCAATGCTTGTCTATCACAGCTTGATCAGCAAAAACTTACTCCACGAGAGCGTCAAAGTGCACTTGCGAACCTAAAGCAACAAATTAGTTCGGCATGGCAAACAGATGAAATTCGTCAACATCGTCCGACTCCTGTTGATGAAGCAAAATGGGGCTTTGCGACGATTGAGCAAACACTCTGGAATGCAGTACCTAAATTTATTCGTGAGTTAAATGAGTTGGTTCAAGAAAATTGCCAACAAAACTTACCCCTTAACATTGCACCAGTGCGTTTCGCCTCTTGGATGGGTGGAGACCGTGATGGTAACCCAAATGTTACCCATCAAATTACACAAGAAGTTCTGTGGTTATCGCGCTGGCAAGCTGCCGATCTCTATTTAAGAGATATCGAAAACTTGCGTTGGGAACTCTCAATTCAAACCTGTTCTGAAGAAATGATTCAGGCAATTGGTAACCAACATGCAGAACCTTATCGTGAGTATTTACGTGCAACACGAGAACGCTTAAAAGCGACTCGTCACTGGTTAGCTCAACGTTTGCAAGGACTCGAAGCAGACGATACGAATGTGATTAAAAGTAAAGATGAGCTCTTACAACCGTTATTATTGTGCTATCGCTCTTTAATCGACAGTAATCTGCCTGAAATTGCGAATGGTCAACTACTCGACTTTATCTACCGTGTGAACTGTTTTGGTATTGAACTACTTAAACTCGACATTCGCCAAGAATCAGGTCGTCACCGCCAAGCAATTTCAGCAATTACCGAATACTTAGGTTTAGGTAATTTTGAATCGTGGACTGAACAAGCGCGCCAAAACTTTCTAATTCAGGAATTACAAAGCAAACGTCCTCTTTTACCGAAATATATTAATGAACCTGAAGGCAGTTTGATTGGACACCCAGATGTTCAAGAAGTATTTGCAACCATGCGTACTTTGGCAGACCAACCGCCTGAATCTTTAGGAGCTTATATTATTTCTATGGCTGAATATCCAAGTGATGTTTTAGCTGTATTGTTATTGCAAAAAGAAGCAGGTATTCAGCATCCTTTACGAGTAGTTCCTTTATTTGAAACTTTAAAGGATTTAGATGGCGCTGCAACTACGATGAATACGCTGTTCAATATGCATTGGTATAAACAGCATATTCAGGGCAAGCACGAAGTTATGATCGGTTACTCCGACTCTGCAAAAGATGCTGGATTTATGTCTGCCAACTGGGCGCAATATCGTGCTCAAGAAGAGCTGACTGCAATTGCTCAAACACACGGCGTACAGTTGACTCTGTTCCACGGTCGTGGTGGTTCAATTAGTCGTGGCGGTGCTCCAACTCAACAGGCTCTATTTTCACAGCCACCGGGTTCGATCTCGGGTGCAATCCGAGTTACAGAACAAGGTGAAATGATCCGCTTCAAATTCGGTCTAGAAGGGATTGCCATGCAAAACCTTGAAATCTATACCGCAGCAACACTTGAAGCGACCTTATTACCACCACCGGAACCTAAAGCTGAGTGGCGTGAACTCATGAACCGTATGACAGATCATTCTGTTAAGGTCTATCGTCAAACAGTTCGTGAAAACCCACACTTCGTGAAATATTTACGGACCGTTACGCCTGAGCTTGAGTTACAAATGTTGCCTTTAGGCTCACGTCCGGCAAAACGTAAAGTGAGTGGCGGCATCGAGTCTTTACGTGCCATTCCATGGGTGTTTGCATGGACACAAATCCGTTTAATGTTGCCTGCATGGTTAGGCACTGGGGCAGCAATTAATGAAGTGATTGCTGATCAGCAAAAAGCAACGCTTGATGAAATGCTCCAGCAATGGCCTTATTTCCAGACACTCATCGATATGCTGGAAATGGTATTATCAAAAGCCGATGCCAATATTGCGCTCTACTACGAATCACATCTGACTGAAGATGAAGATTTAAAAGTACTCGGCAACCAATTACGTCAGCGATTAAAAGATGCTGTTGAAACCCTACTTGCTTTAAAAGATGAATCAAAACTTCTGAGCAATAACGAAGTTCTTGATCAGTCTATGCAAGTTCGCAAACCTTATTTACTACCTTTACACCTTTTACAGGCTGAACTGATGAAACGCCGTCGTGATTATCTCGCTGAGCGTCAAGCAGAAAACACCCCTGTTGATCATGCGCTAATGGTGAGTATTGCAGGTATTGCTGCTGGTTTACGTAACACTGGCTAAGCTGATTTTACCGATTGTTTAACAAAGCAGTGCATTACCGATGCGCTGCTTTTTACTTACAAAGTTCCCCAGTTTTCTTAAATTTTCCCCGATTTTCTATTTTTTTAAATATTTTTTAAAAATCATAAAATTAATTTTTATAAGAAAAAAATAACTAAATACGTACATTTAGAATTTAAAAAATTATACCAATCGTTAAAAAATAATTAATTTTCACTGACATACTTCTCTCTAGAGATTAAATGCATTCTCAAGAAAGAGTATCATTGCACCAATTAAAGAATAACGAGTTTATTTTATGTCCAATTGGTTTCCAAAATGGCAGCCTTACCAAGGTGATATTGACCATCGACCAGTCTCTACCAACGAATATCTCCCTCCTGTTCAAAGTGCTATTTTAGGTATCCAACATGCGTTTGCCATGTTTGGAGCAACTGTTTTAGCACCATTACTCATGGGTTTTAATCCAAATCTTGCCATTTTAATGTCTGGCATCTGTACCATCCTGTTCTTCTTAATTACAGGTGGTCGCGTTCCAAGTTATTTAGGTTCAAGCTTTGCTTTTATTGGGGTCGTTGCAGCAGCGACTGGGCATATTACAGGTTCAGGTGCAAATCCAAACCTATCTATGGCTTTAGGTGGAATCGTTGCGTGCGGCGTGTTTTATGCCCTGATCGGTTTTATTGTGATGCTCACCGGTACACGCTGGATTGAAAAACTTATGCCGCCTGTCGTTACTGGCGCGATTGTGATGATTATTGGTCTAAACCTTGCACCTGTTACGATTAAAGGTGTTGCAGGCCAACCATTTGAAATGTGGATGGCACTCATTACCGTACTTTGTATGGGAAGTATTGCGGTTTTTACTCGTGGCTTATTGCAACGTCTACTTCTATTGGTCGGTTTAATCTTGGCTTATGTGATTTATGCCATCACCACCAATGGGCTAGGTTTAGGTAAACCAATCGATTTTAGCCAGATCTCTCAAGCTGCATGGTTCGGTATCCCAAGTTTTTCACACCCTACTTTTGACACCAGAGCTATGCTCATTATTGCTCCAGTTGCGCTTATTTTAGTAGCAGAAAACCTAGGGCATATTAAAGCTGTAGGTGCCATGACTGGTGAAAACCTGACTCCACAATTGGGCAAAGCGTTTGTCGCAGATGGTCTGGCAACAACGCTGTCTGGTAGCGTAGGTGCACCGGGTATGACCACTTATGGTGAAAACATTGGGGTCATGGCGGTAACTCGTGTCTATTCAACGATTGTTTTTGTCATTGCTGGTATCTTCGCTATTTTCTTGGGTTTATCTCCAAAATTTGGTGCAGTGATTAGTACCATCCCAAATGCTGTTTTAACAGGCGCGTCTATTGTCGTGTTTGGTTTAATTACCATTGCTGGTGCAAAAATCTGGATTGAAAATAAAGTCGATTTTTCTAACAATAAAAACCTGATTGTTGCTTCTGTGACGATTATTTTAGGTGCTGGAAACTTTGAATTGATGTTTGGTAATTTCAATTTAGGCGGCATTGGTACAGCAACGTTTGCAGCCATTATTTTGAACTGGTTGTTTAGTTTAAAAGATAAAACGTAAGTTCCAAAAGGCAGCATCAGCTGCCTTTTTTATTATTATTTTTCATCGCCCTTTCTTGATCACTTTTTAGTATGATGATCTCTTACCCTTCAATACGTTCCCTGTCATGCGTTTTGATTTTTTTGATTTACAACTGGTTCTCCATATTGTTTCTACAGGTAGCCTAACTAAAGGTGCAGATCGTTCCGCGATTTCACTTCAAGCTGCTAGCGAACGTATAAAAAAACTCGAACAATATTTTGAAACTCCTTTATTTATTCGCCAGACAACAGGAGTCGAACTCACTACAGCTGGTCATGCTTTTGTAGAACATGCTCGTCAGCTTTTAGCGCAAAAAGATCAACTCGAACAAGAAATGCAGCGTTTTAGGCAAAAGACCACAGAATCATTGATCCTTTGGTGTAACTCTTCTGCTCAAAGTGAATATTTGCCTACATTATTACCGCAATATTTAGTGCTTCATCCTAAAATAAATATCGATTTGCATGAGGCAGAAAGCTCAGAAATTGTAGATGCATTAACCCAAGGAAGTGCGAGTCTCGGTCTAGTCTCAAGCTTTTTCGATACCCGACATTTGCAAACTAAGGAATTTGCGAGTGATCCGTTAGTTCTGATTTGCCCTATTACTCACAATTTAGCTCAACACCAAAAGCTGAATTTGGTAGATGCTCTAAGTTATGGCTTTATTGGTCTTAAAGCCCATCACTCTTTGCAACAGTCCATCGAAACCCAAGCTAAATTACTAGGCTTTAACATACAGTACCGTTTACGTTTACCTAATTTTGGCGCAATTGCTGAGGTTGTGGCGAAAGGTGTTGGAATTGCAATTATGCCCGCCCGTGCTGCACAGCGTTTGCAATCGGACTATGATTTTCATTCCATTCAACTGATAGGCGCGTGGGCAAATCGTAAACTGCTTTTAGCCACACAAGATTTCAGTCAGCTTCCCAACAATTATCAGCAATTTGCAGATTTTTTACTGCAATATCGCCCTTAAATACTTGGCTTAGTGCAAAACCATATAAATCCCTAATGACACTAAACCAATGAAAAAAATACGGCGGAATAACTGCTCATTCAGTCGATAACGGATTTTTTTACCTAACCACATTCCAACTAATGCAGCAAATAAAGCCGCAAAAGATAAACGATAGTCTAGCGTTATTCCTGACATAGGGTTGTGGTGTAAAAAGACTGCAAGACAAATGGTAGAGACAGTAAAAGTCAGCCCCAAAGCCTGTACCAACTCATCACGTTTTAAATGCAACGACTGCAAGTAAGGCACTACTGGAATAATAATAACCCCAGTAGCTACGGTCACTGCCCCACCAATATAACCAATGATGGGCGATAACCAACGTTCATGTGCCCCTAAGTGTGGAAGCTTCTTCACGCATAGACCATAGAGCCCATATAAAGCTAGCATGCAGCCCAATAAAATTTCACTACTATGCCCATGACTTTGGCTCAAGGTGGGCAGAAAGCTCCATATTGAGCCCACTACAATGCCTACAAGCAAAGTCCAGAAACGGCGAATAAAAGCCCAGACATGTCCTTCAGCGAAAAGCTGCCAAACATTAGTGACCATTGAAGGAACAATGAGTAAAGAGGCTGCTTGAAAAGGACTCATTGCGATGGTGAGTAAGCCCATCGATACTGCGGGCAACCCTAGACCAATCATGCCTTTAATCATGCCAGCAAAGGCAAACACCATCATAATAATTGCTAGAAATGTCACTGTTTATCTCCGATTCCCTACATGGTTATGCTACGGAAAAAACAGGTTTTGCCCTATTCTTGTTTTTAGGAGTAGGCCTCAATTAGAAGTTGAGGCCGTTTTGTATTTTTCTTCTAAAACATTACTAAAAATACTTTCAATCATCCAAACACGATACAAACTATTAAATACATAGCTTTGCCCATCAATACGCAACTCTAAAACTGGTAAATCAGGCTGATGCTTATCTCTACAAAATGCGTCATTTTGCGCCAGAACAGCTGGCACATCCTGCTCAGTTAACTGCTCAATTCCCAACTGTTGCTGTAATTCTTGGAAATGCTTTTTGAAAGATAAATCTTTGCCTTTTGTCCAAACAGCCTGCAAAATCGTAAAAACCGTATCGATTTGCTGATTTTCAGGTACGCTATAGAAAAGCTTTGCCATTTCAAGCGTACTTTCTTCTGTAGGACGGCAAAAAGGGGTAAAAGCTACATCTGTTCGTTTAGAAACACGGGTTGCCAAACTCCAGTCAAACCAATCTCGGCCTTGATAGCTTAAAGGGTAAACTTTTAATTGAATGTCATAATAATCGGCCAGCTCTTCCTTAATATAAGCAAGTAACAGCCAACTCATTGGATCTTCTAAGGCAATATATATATCGAGTTCAGGACGAAGTGTCTGAATTTCGGTAAGTGCCTCAGCGTCATTAATCAAATGTTCACGCCATTCGATATGATTAATTAAAAAGATCGGATTACCAGTAAGTAACTTTTGCTGTTTTAGACGACGGGTTAAACGTAATAAATCATCTACTGCATGATACTTACGTCCACCAAATTCAAAGTATGCCGCTGGTACAGGTTCATCCGTAAAAATACGTTCTGAAAAATGTTGAGGAAGCTGATGTTTAACTGCCATGGCATGTAAAGTACGCAGCTTTCCATATTGTTGCTGCCAAAGCATGTGAAAAATATCTTCTAGTAAATGTAAGAAATTCTGACCTTGTAATGGAGTTCTTTTTAATATGACAGCGGCTTGTTTTAAAGATTCTTGGCTTGGGATTTCTGGAAATTCATCAAAAGCAAAACGGTGTTGCTTGGCTAAAATTTTTGCATCATTCAGACAATAATTTTGCCACTCTTCATGTGACATACCATTTGGAGGTTCAGAAGCCGTATGGGAAATAATAATCTTTAAAGGCTTAAGTTCATCACTTAAAATCTCATCGAGCTGAGACAATTGCTGAACAGCCAAATAGCTATACACATCATCAAGTCGTAAATAAATACTTAAACCATTTTCCGTGGGTAACACCGCTTGACGAGAGGGTTTTTGGTAAAACCAACTCGATCGGATAGGGTCAAACCAACGGCGTAGCAGTGACATGAATAGTGCCTCTAAAAAATAAAATCCTAAGCTAGACCAAAAAACTGCTTTGATCGCAGTACAAAGTGCAGCAGAAGCTTAATATACAAAATACTGACGGGCTCTGCTTACGCAGAACAAATATCATGTTATTGCACGTGTTCCTGCATCGGTGAAGATTTTATCATCATTTTATGACAAACCCATAGAATGACTTGCAACACCCTCATCTACAAGCCTATTTTTTTCATCAGGCGAAAAAAATGCACCCTCAACAGATAATAATTCATCGTGTTGAAGAGTGCATAATTTCTACTCAATGATTAAAATTGAATATTTTATAGAACGCGTACCGCTCCTTTCGCTGCACTTGTTGTATGCATTGCATAAACTTTTAATGCTTTTGATACCTTACGTTTACGTTCTTCTTTTGGATGCCAGCCTTTCGCTTCTTGAACGGTACGACGGTGCGCCATAGTCGCATCATCAACGTTCAAGTGAATGGTACGGTTTGGAATATCAATTTCAATGGTATCGCCATCTTCAACCAAACCAATGGCACCGCCTTCAGCAGCTTCTGGTGAAACATGTCCGATCGAAAGGCCTGATGAACCACCAGAGAAACGACCATCTGTCACTAATGCACAGTCTTTTCCTAAACCTTTTGATTTAAGATAGCTGGTTGGGTAAAGCATTTCTTGCATACCCGGACCACCACGTGGACCTTCATAACGAATAACAACGACATCGCCAGCTTTAATATCATGACCCAAGATTGCATCTACAGCAGCATCTTGACTCTCAAACACGCGTGCTGTGCCAGTAAATTTTAGGATAGATTCATCTACACCCGCAGTTTTTACAATACAACCATCAAGAGCGATGTTGCCGTATAGCACAGCTAAACCACCATCTTTAGAGAAGGCATGTTCTGCATTGCGGATAACGCCTTTTTCACGATCGCCATCTAAAGTTGCATAGTAACGATTTTGAGAGAATGCAACTTGTGTTGGTACACCCCCCGGAGATGAACGATAGAACTCATATACGTCTGCATCTTCAGTGCGAATAATATCCCACTTATCCAATGCATCTTTTAAAGTTTTCTCATGTACGGTTGGTAGTGATACATCAAGTAAATTCGCACGATCAAGTTCACCTAAAATGGCCATGATGCCACCTGCACGGTGTACATCTTCCATATGAACATCTTGTTTTGCAGGCGCTACTTTAGACAATACAGGCACTCGACGTGATAGTTCGTCAATATCGTCCATGGTAAAGTCAACTTCTGCTTCACTTGCCGCAGCCAATAAGTGTAGAACGGTATTGGTTGAACCACCCATTGCAATATCAAGCGTCATGGCATTTTTAAATGCAGCCTTAGTTGCAATTGAACGAGGTAAAATGCTTGCATCTTCTTGTTCGTAATAGCGCTTAGCCAATTCAACAATAAGCTGACCTGCTTTTAAGAATAATTTTTTACGATTAGCATGTGTCGCGACAATCGAACCATTACCCGGTAAAGATAAACCTAACGCTTCGGTTAAACAGTTCATTGAGTTTGCAGTGAACATACCTGAACATGAACCACAGGTTGGACATGCTGAACGTTCAAATTCTTCAACTTCTTCGTCTGTATAACTTTCATCAGCTGCAACAACCATTGCATCAACAAGATCAATCGCTTTTTCATTACCGCGGAATTTGACCTTACCTGCTTCCATTGGTCCACCAGACACAAAAACCACAGGAATATTCAAGCGCATCGCAGCCATGAGCATTCCCGGAGTAATCTTGTCACAGTTAGAAATACAGACCATAGCATCAGCACAATGCGCATTCACCATGTACTCTACTGAGTCAGCAATCAAATCACGTGATGGTAAAGAATAAAGCATGCCGTCATGCCCCATTGCGATCCCGTCGTCTACTGCAATCGTATTGAACTCTTTAGCAACACCACCTGATGCCTGAATTTCTGCTGCAACAAGCTGCCCTAGATCTTTAAGATGTACATGGCCCGGAACAAATTGAGTAAATGAATTGACCACCGCAATAATCGGTTTGCCGAAATCCTCATCTTTCATTCCTGTTGCACGCCATAAGCCACGTGCGCCAGCCATATTTCTTCCGTGTGTCGATGTTTTTGAACGATAGTCAGGCATTAGTGTTTCCAACAAGTTGTGCTTGAGCGAAATTTCTCCCACTCTGGCTGAATGATACTGATATAGCGTTAGATCAGTCGGAATATTGACTCATCATCATAATTTGATCATTCTCCATTCTATAGAAGCAAATAATATTCGGAAAGCCAAGAACAGTAATAGTCAGTCAATATTTAGCAAAACTTACATGAATAATTTTTTATTTTTTCATAACCTTTTTTTATCAATAAAAGTTTTTCAATAATTTTTTGTTCACTATTTAAAAACCAAATCTCTCCATAGCCATGAGTTTAGGGCTTCAATCGTTTTTCACGTATACTATCCACAAACTCTTTTTGGATTGCATTTGTGAAAATTATTTTTGCTGGCACCCCCGAATTTGCTGCAACAGCATTGGCGGCTTTATTAAAAACTTCCCATGAAATTATCGCAGTTTATACTCAACCAGATCGTAAAGCTGGTCGCGGACAAAAATTAACGCCATCTCCTGTAAAACAGCTTGCCCTTGAACATAATCTTCCTGTTTATCAACCGCTTCACTTTAAAGCTTCAACTGAAGAAGGCTTGACAGCGCAACAAGAACTCGCTGCTTTAGGTGCTGATGTGATGGTGGTTGCTGCCTATGGTTTGATTCTTCCACAAGCTGTACTCGATACACCTAAATATGGCTGTTTAAATATTCATGGCTCATTATTACCACGATGGCGCGGTGCAGCACCAATTCAGCGCGCAATCGCAACAGGTGATGATGAAACAGGCATTACCATTATGCAGATGGCTGCTGGTTTAGATACAGGCGATATGATGTATAAAACCTACTGCCCAATCACCGCCGAAGAGACCTCTGCCAGCTTGCATGACAAATTAGCTGTTCAAGGTGCAGAAGCGATTTGTGCAGTACTCGAGTCAGAAGCAACATTACAAAAATATTTGGCAGAACGTGAAGTTCAAGATGAAAGCCTAACTGTCTATGCACACAAGCTCGTGAAATCAGAAGCTCGAATTGACTGGTCAACTGATGCTATTCAACTTGACCGAAATATTCGTGCGTTCAACCCTTGGCCTGTTGCCTTCGTTCAGTTAGATGAAAATAATGCGCTGCGTGTTTGGAGCTCAACAATTTCTAGTCAAAACAAAGTGAATGCCCAAGCTGGTGAAATTATCGCGATTGATAAGCAAGGCGTACATGTGGCTTGTGGGCAAGATTCCTTTATTTGTCTGACCAGTGTGCAATGGCCGGGCGGCAAAGCAATGAATGCCCAACAAATTGCCCAAACTCAAAAACTTCATGTAGGACAAATTCTGCCATGAGTCAGGTTTCATCAAATTCGTCACGATTTAACTTACGTGCTCAAGTCGTCCAGACGTTATTAAAAGTTCAGCAAGGCCAATCACTCGCTAGTATTTTAAATACACAGCTGAATCAAGTTGCAGAACGTGATCGTGCTTTGTTTCACGAGTTGGTTTTGGGTACATTGCGTCAATGGTTTGCACTTAAATCAATTAGCTTACCTTTGCTCAGCAAACCCTTAAATAATGAAACTGTTGAAACCTGTCTTTACGTCGGTCTTTATCAAGTTTTATGCACGCGTATTGCCGCACATGCTGCGATCTCTGAAACAGTAGATGCCACTAAACAACTTGGGTTCCCAGCACTCAGCGGCATTGTGAATGCTATTTTGCGCCGAGCGACGCGTGAAACTGATGAATTTCAACAAGGTTTACAACAGGCGCATGGCTTACCAAGTTGGCTTTATAAGCGTGTGAAAAAAGATTGGGGTGAACAAACCGAATCTCTATGCCAATCATTAAAGCAAGTCGCACCTTTAACCTTAAGGGTTAATCAACGCCACATTGGCCGAGACGCTTATTTAGCAAAATTACAAAGTTTAGAAATTAAAGCACGTGCGTGTATTTTATCTGAAGCAGGCATCGTCCTTGAGCAATCTGTTCAAATTACCCAGCTACCTGGTTTTGAAGAGGGATGGTTTTCTGTACAAGACGAACACGCTCAGCTTTGTGCAGAATTATTATCAGATTTAAATAATAAAACAGTGATTGATGCCTGTGCAGCACCCGGTGGAAAAACGGCTCATTTACTCGAAAAGTTTAAACTGGCTAAGCTCATTGCTATTGACCAAGATTCTAATCGTTTAGTCCGTGTGACTGAAAATTTAAACCGTTTAGCACTCGATCAAACTCATACAGAAATTTTGGCAGCTGATGCAACCCAATGGGTTCCAGCGCAGCCTGTAGATTGTATTGTGCTAGATGCACCTTGCTCGGCAACAGGGGTTATTCGACGTCATCCTGATATACGCCTTTTACGCCAATCTAGCGATATAGGCCAAACGATTGAGCTACAAAAGCAGATCTTGCAGCACATGTGGCAACAGCTCAAAGCTGGCGGTACACTGCTCTACATCACATGTTCAGTTTTAAAAGCTGAGAATGAACAGCAAATGATAGATTTCTTCGCAGAACATACTGATGCGAAAGAAATCAAAATTGAAGCTGATTGGGGAATTGAGCAAACCCATGGTCGCCAATTACTGCCGCAAGCGCAGTCTGGTGATGGATTTTATTATTGTAAAATTCAAAAAATTGCATAAAAAAAAGCAGGCTTCGAGCCTGCTTTTTTACTTAATCAACATCAAAGCGTGTGCTGATCTTTTACATCTTCTAAAACGTCATCTAACTCTTCAGGATGTTTCGACAAATGTAGAATGGATAAAATCAATCCACCCCATAAAAACACCATCGAAATCACCATCATCACGATTGCCGAAGTATTCATTATTTTATCCTCCTAGCGATCTTTCATTTTGCTTAACACGATTGCAACGACCGCACAGAAAATCACACTGCCCCAGCCGAATACACCTTGTAAGCTCATACTATAAGTATCATAGCCATTTTTGATCAAATTAAAAACAGTCAAACAGAGTGTAGTTAACAAGATTAAAGATGTAATAACCGTTAAAGTGAAATCCCATCCCTTACCAACTTGGATGGTTGAGATACGATTTATATGGTCACTAAGTTCTTTAAGAGCTGAGCGTTTAAACCAAGCTACGCTAATAATTGATATTAATGCGCCACCAATAATCCCGATGTTATTAATAAAGTGATCGACAATATCAACCAGTTTAATTGCATTTACACTTGAGAATAGAATAATTGATACGAGCGCACTACCACCACCAATAATGGTTACAGCTTTTTTACGGCCCCATTTCAATTTATCTTGCATTGCTGCAATAGGCACTTCCAAAATACTGACCATCGAAGAAATACCTGCGACGAAAAGTGAAGAGAAGAATAAGAGACCAAATAAATCGGCACCTGTACCTAAACTTGAAATAATTTTAGGGAATGCAATAAATGCCAATCCAATCCCGCCACTCACCACATCTTTAACTTCAGTACCAGCAGCATGTGCCATAAAACCTAGCGCTGCAAAAATACCAATACCCGCTAAAATCTCTGTTGATGCATTTGCAAAACCAACGATTAAGCCAGAACCCGTTAAATTAGTTTTTGGTTTCAAATATGATGCATACGTCACCATGATCCCGAAACCAACAGAGAGAGAGAAGAAAGTATGGCCATAAGCGGCTAACCAAACTTTATAATCCATCATTGCAGACCAGTTTGGCGTAAAGAATGCATTCAAACCTTGAACAGCGCCCGGTAAACGCAATGACTGGACTACCAGAATCGTGAATAGAACGAATAATAACGGCATGAAAATCTTATTGGATAATTCAACACCCTTTTTCACACCACCATAAAGAATGATTAAAGTAAGTGCCCAAATCCCTACAATCGGCCAGAATAAATGACCTACAAACTGTAGATCAAAACCAGTCGCTTTTGAGGTTTGCAAATAAGTATTAAAGAAGAAACCTTCTGGATCACTTCCCCACATTTGACCAATAGAGAAGTAAACGTAACTACCTGCCCATGTCAGGACGCTTGCATAATACAAACCGATGATGATACAGACACAAACCTGCCACCACCCTAAAGTTTCTCCGCCTTTAAATAAAGCACGATATGCTTTTGGAGGAGAACCAGTACTACGATGGCCTACCGCATAATCTAAAAATAGTAACGGTAAACCAGCAGTAATGAGTGCCAATAGATAGGGAATAAGAAACGCACCACCACCATTTTCATAAGCAACGTATGGAAAGCGCCAAATATTACCTAAACCTACAGCCGAACCAACGGCTGCAATAATAAAACCAGATCGTGACGTCCAGTTTTCACGAGAATCTGCCATAAAACACCTAACGTTAAAAGATTACTTATTTTTACTGCTATTGTTGATTGTTATTCCGCATGCAAAAAAAGAACCAAAAAATACTTTTGTGTTTGTAGAAAATAAAAAGAACCTTTTGAGTATTTTTATTCCCTTAACAAACAAGCAAAAATAGAAAATTCTTCCTTAAAGATTTTTGTCCATTTTTTGCTCCTATATAGCTGAACAATACCTGTTTTTATTTCTTTTTACTGTAATTTCCGTCAGAAATTTTACGAATTTTCTAAGTTTTTTTCACAATTGGTTATTTTTCAGCTTATCTTTACGCTCTAAAGCTTAGGTTCAGACATAATTGTTCAATGATATTTTATTCCAATTCATTGAAAGAGCTCTTCAATTACTCGACTTATCCAGTAATTTATTCTTAACTCTTCAGTTTTCAATTAAGATTTAAATGTCACCTTTCTGTTAGATGACAAAATTTATACTAAAATTTTTATACGCTTAGTGACATCAAAATTAATAAATAAATATTAGTTATTTGAAATACATGAATTTTTATTCAGTCTCAAAAAATCTTATAGATATATACTCGATAGGCTTATTTTTTATCAATGCATCTGTAGCAAGATGTCTATATCATGCGCTCGAAGATTTCTTTTATTCGGATGTTAAAATGAAAATATTAAAAATGTCTTTATTAGCGCTCGGGATGGGCTTAAGTGGCTTTGCTCAAGCAGACTTTGTTGGAGTCAAAGGAGAAGTAGGCTACTGGTTTTATGACGGTAAAGCTAATATGTCTTCTCAATTCCCTGATGATCAGGATCTAGATCAAAAAGGTAGTGCTCAACTCTCATTGTCAGTAGAACACCCAATCCCATTTATTCCAAATGCAAAAATTCGTTATGTAAATTTAGATACTCAAACTAAATCAGAAACTCTAGGTCAAGCAAACTATAAAGTTGATTTAGATCATAGCGATTTTATTCTCTATTACGAATTACTAGATAATATTGTGAGTGTAGATGCCGGACTTGGTGCAACTGTACTAAATGGTGATATCACTGCGTATACAGGTAAGCGCGTGGATATTGATAAAACATATCCTATTGCTTATTTATCAGGTGAAGTAAAACTTCCATTTACAGGTTTAAGTGCTAAAGGTGAAGCAACCTATACAAACTTTGACGATGCACGAATTACAGATGCGCTAGCAGAAGTAAAATATAAGTTTGCAGATAACCTACTAATAGATCTTGGTTTAACAGCAGGCTATCGCGTACTCAATATCGATTTAGATGACTACGATAACAATGACCTTAAATTTGAATTTAAAGGCCCATATGTTGGTTTAGAAGCTCACTTCTAAATCCTAAAAAAGCACGAAATTTCTCTCATATATAAAAAAGAACTCTTATAGAGTTCTTTTTTATTCAATCATACTCACATATCTGGGATATTCTTGAATTCTCTGACACCATGCTTGAATATTTGGGTATAACTTTAAATCGAAGCCACCTTCATTAGCTACATGTGTATAAGCATATAGCGCAATATCAGCAATGGTGAGGTTTGGTCCTGTAAGATAGTCGTGCTCTGCTAATACTTTATCCATAATAGATAATGCTTTATGACCTTTTGGCTGTAAATTATAATATTCGGTTCTTCTATCTTCTGGTAAACCTAAATATTTATTAATAAAACGTGCAACTGCAATAAAAGGTTCATGGCTATATTGTTCAAAGAACATCCACTGGTACATTTTCGCCTTAATATAAGGATCTATGGGAATGAATTTTGTTCCCTCAGCTAAGTAGCCTAAAATAGCATTCGATTCACTTAAAACACGACCATCTTCCAGAACTAATACAGGTATTTTTCCATTAGGGTTTAGAGATAAAAACTCTTGGGTTTGAGTATCTTTTTTTAAAATATCAATATGAATCCACCTATGATTAATATTTAATAAGGAAAGTAAAAGTTTGATTTTATAGCAATTACCCGAACCCACATCACCATAGATTTTCATATGTGCTTCTCTCTTATTATTTATGCTTAAATAGACAATTTTTTATTATTTATAGCACAGCTCTCTCATAGAGTTCTTTTTATTGCCCTATATTTCCCAGCATTTTATGTGTGTATTTTAATTTAGGCATAAAAAAACACCCCCAACTGTTAAGTTGAGGGTGTTTTGAATAATGAGCTGGCGATGACTTACTCTCACATGGGAAACCCCACACTACCATCAGCGCTAAGAGGTTTCACTTCTGAGTTCGGGAAGGGATCAGGTGGTTCACTCTTGCTATGGTCGCCAGCACAACTGGTATGGATACTTGCATTGGTCTTATTGGCTGCCGATGCGTTTTCCAAATCTTTACAGATGGGCTGATTGAATCTTACTTTATTTTGTTCATTTTAGCTAAGCGTATAACTAAATCAAGTTGCTTTGCATATTAATGAATCGATTGATGCTTTATATACAACTGCTTGGGTGTTGTATAGTCAAGCCTCACGAGCAATTAGTATTGGTCAGCTTCACATATCACTATGCTTCCACATCCAACCTATCAACGTCCTAGTCTCGAACGGCTCTTTAGAGGACATAAAGTCCTAGGGAAATCTTATCTTGAGGTAGGCTTCCCGCTTAGATGCTTTCAGCGGTTATCCCTTCCGAACATAGCTACCCGGCGATGCGACTGGCGTCACAACCGGTACACCAGAGGTTCGTCCACTCTGGTCCTCTCGTACTAGGAGCAGATCCTCTCAAATTTCCAGCGCCCACGGTAGATAGGGACCGAACTGTCTCACGACGTTCTAAACCCAGCTCGCGTACCTCTTTAAATGGCGAACAGCCATACCCTTGGGACCTGCTTCAGCCCCAGGATGAGATGAGCCGACATCGAGGTGCCAAACACCGCCGTCGATATGAACTCTTGGGCGGTATCAGCCTGTTATCCCCAGAGTACCTTTTATCCGTTGAGCGATGGCCCTTCCATACAGAACCACCGGATCACTAAGACCTACTTTCGTACCTGCTCGACTTGTGGGTCTCGCAGTTAAGCGCGCTTTTGCCTTTATACTCTACGCGTGATTTCCGACCACGCTGAGCGCACCTTCGTACTCCTCCGTTACTCTTTAGGAGGAGACCGCCCCAGTCAAACTACCCACCAGACATGGTCCTCGCCCCGGATTACGGGGCAGAGTTAGAACCTCAACATTACCAGGGTGGTATTTCAAGGACGGCTCCATTGGAACTAGCGTTCCAACTTCAAAGCCTCCCACCTATCCTACACAAGTAAGGTCAAAGTTCAATGTCAAGCTGCAGTAAAGGTTCACGGGGTCTTTCCGTCTAGCCGCGGGTACACTGCATCTTCACAGCGATTTCGATTTCACTGAGCCTCTGCTGGAGACAGCGCCGCCATCATTATGCCATTCGTGCAGGTCGGAACTTACCCGACAAGGAATTTCGCTACCTTAGGACCGTTATAGTTACGGCCGCCGTTTACTGGGGCTTCGATCAAGAGCTTCGCTTACGCTAACCCCATCAATTAACCTTCCAGCACCGGGCAGGCATCACACCCTATACGTCCACTTTCGTGTTTGCAGAGTGCTATGTTTTTAATAAACAGTTGCAGCGGCCTGGTTTCTGTGGCTGTCATCAGCTCAGGAAGCAAGTTCCATCACCAACAACAGCGTACCTTCTCCCGAAGTTACGGTACCATTTTGCCTAGTTCCTTCAGCAGAGTTCTCTCAAGCGCCTTGGTCTACTCGACCTGACCACCTGTGTCGGTTTAGGGTACGATTCCTGTGTAACTGAAGCTTAGAGACTTTTCCTGGAAGCATGGTATCAGCCACTTCGCTGTACAAGTACAGCTTGCTATCAGATCTCAGCATAGAGCACCCCGGATTTGCCTAAGATGCATGCCTACTTCCTTTCACCTGGACAACCAACGCCAGGCTGACTTAACCTTCTCCGTCCTCTCATCGCATTACACAGAAGTATTGGAATATTAACCAATTTCCCATCGACTACGCCTTTCGGCCTCGCCTTAGGGGTCGACTCACCCAGCCCCGATTAACGTTGGACTGGAACCCTTGGTCTTTCGGCGAACGGGTTTTTCACCCGTTTTGTCGTTACTCACGTCAGCATTCGCACTTCTGATACCTCCAGCATACTTCTCAATACACCTTCATCGGCTTACAGAACGCTCCCCTACCACTTGACTTAAAAGTCAAATCCGCAGCTTCGGCACATAGTTTTAGCCCCGTTACATCTTCCGCGCAGGCCGACTCGACTAGTGAGCTATTACGCTTTCTTTAAAGGGTGGCTGCTTCTAAGCCAACCTCCTAGCTGTCTATGCCTTCCCACATCGTTTCCCACTTAACTATGATTTTGGGGCCTTAGCTGGCGGTCTGGATTGTTTTCCTCTTGACTACGGACGTTAGCACCCGCAGTCTGTCTCCCGGATAGTACTCATAGGTATTCGGAGTTTGCATCGGTTTGGTAAGTCGGGATGACCCCCTAGCCGAAACAGTGCTCTACCCCCTATGGTATTCGTCCGAGGCGCTACCTAAATAGCTTTCGGGGAGAACCAGCTATCACCAGGCTTGATTAGCCTTTCACCCCTATCCACAAGTCATCCCCTGGCTTTTCAACGACAGTGGGTTCGGTCCTCCAGTTAGTGTTACCCAACCTTCAACCTGCTCATGGATAGATCGCCTGGTTTCGGGTCTATACCCAGCAACTAAACGCCCTATTAAGACTCGATTTCTCTACGGCTCCCCTATACGGTTAACCTCGCTACTGAATATAAGTCGCTGACCCATTATACAAAAGGTACGCAGTCACCGAACAAGTCGGCTCCCACTGCTTGTATGCATGCGGTTTCAGGATCTATTTCACTCCCCTCACAGGGGTTCTTTTCGCCTTTCCCTCACGGTACTGGTTCACTATCGGTCAGTCAGGAGTATTTAGCCTTGGAGGATGGTCCCCCCATATTCAGACAAGGTTTCACGTGCCTCGCCCTACTCGTCATCATTATGTGTGCCCTTTCGTGTACGGGAATATCACCCTCTACGTTCGCACTTCCCAGAGCGTTCCACTAAAACACACATAACTTAATGGGCTGATCCCCGTTCGCTCGCCGCTACTAAGGGAATCTCAATTGATTTCTTTTCCTAAGGGTACTGAGATGTTTCACTTCCCCTCGTTCGCCTTGCAACACTATGTATTCATGTTGCAATACCTACCTTAAAGTAGGTGGGTTCCCCCATTCAGAAATCTCCGGATCAAAGGATATTTGCCGCCTCCCCGGAGCTTATCGCAGGCTATTACGTCTTTCATCGCCTCTGACTGCCAAGGCATCCACCACATGCACTTAATTACTTGACTATACAACCCCAAACAGTCGTTATTACCTACAAGGAGTAATAAGACATGATCAATGATTTCTCATCAATCTCTTACAGTTTGAAGTACTGTGTATTTAAACACTGTACAGCTTCAATCTAATTCATATACCAAAACGCTTGATTCAGTTAATTTGCTAGTTCTCAATTAATTCCAAGATCAGAATTACTTCCTCTCTTTTCATTATTGAGTGAACAATTTATTTCAGACTCAATTTTGCCAATCTGTTAATGAATAAACATGCCTTCGTCAGGTCATGCTTAATACCGTGATACTTAAATCACAGAAGTTAATAAACCAAGATCTAAATCTTTATTTACTAATTTCTGTAATCCGAACTTCTCTTAAGTTCTGGTGGAGACTAGGAGAGTCGAACTCCTGACCTCCTGCGTGCAAAGCAGGCGCTCTACCAACTAAGCTAAGTCCCCAGCTTACATCATCAGTTATGTATCTTCTTTTCTATAACTTCAACCAGTCAAAGTCATGGTGGGTCTGACAAGACTTGAACTTGTGACCCCACGCTTATCAAGCGTGTGCTCTAACCAACTGAGCTACAGACCCTCAGATACATCTATGAAGAACAACTTGTTGTGGATTCTTACCAATCGTCAATCTTTCGTTAAGGAGGTGATCCAGCCGCAGGTTCCCCTACGGCTACCTTGTTACGACTTCACCCCAGTCATCGGCCACACCGTGGTAAGCGTCCTCCTTGCGGTTAGACTACCTACTTCTGGTGCAACAAACTCCCATGGTGTGACGGGCGGTGTGTACAAGGCCCGGGAACGTATTCACCGCGGCATTCTGATCCGCGATTACTAGCGATTCCGACTTCATGGAGTCGAGTTGCAGACTCCAATCCGGACTACGATCGGCTTTTTGAGATTAGCATCCTATCGCTAGGTAGCAACCCTTTGTACCGACCATTGTAGCACGTGTGTAGCCCTGGCCGTAAGGGCCATGATGACTTGACGTCGTCCCCGCCTTCCTCCAGTTTGTCACTGGCAGTATCCTTAAAGTTCCCGACATTACTCGCTGGCAAATAAGGAAAAGGGTTGCGCTCGTTGCGGGACTTAACCCAACATCTCACGACACGAGCTGACGACAGCCATGCAGCACCTGTATGTAAGTTCCCGAAGGCACCAATCCATCTCTGGAAAGTTCTTACTATGTCAAGGCCAGGTAAGGTTCTTCGCGTTGCATCGAATTAAACCACATGCTCCACCGCTTGTGCGGGCCCCCGTCAATTCATTTGAGTTTTAGTCTTGCGACCGTACTCCCCAGGCGGTCTACTTATCGCGTTAGCTGCGCCACTAAAGCCTCAAAGGCCCCAACGGCTAGTAGACATCGTTTACGGCATGGACTACCAGGGTATCTAATCCTGTTTGCTCCCCATGCTTTCGCACCTCAGCGTCAGTGTTAGGCCAGATGGCTGCCTTCGCCATCGGTATTCCTCCAGATCTCTACGCATTTCACCGCTACACCTGGAATTCTACCATCCTCTCCCACACTCTAGCTAACCAGTATCGAATGCAATTCCCAAGTTAAGCTCGGGGATTTCACATTTGACTTAATTAGCCGCCTACGCGCGCTTTACGCCCAGTAAATCCGATTAACGCTTGCACCCTCTGTATTACCGCGGCTGCTGGCACAGAGTTAGCCGGTGCTTATTCTGCGAGTAACGTCCACTATCTGAAGGTATTAACTTCAGTAGCCTCCTCCTCGCTTAAAGTGCTTTACAACCATAAGGCCTTCTTCACACACGCGGCATGGCTGGATCAGGCTTGCGCCCATTGTCCAATATTCCCCACTGCTGCCTCCCGTAGGAGTCTGGGCCGTGTCTCAGTCCCAGTGTGGCGGATCATCCTCTCAGACCCGCTACAGATCGTCGCCTTGGTAGGCCTTTACCCCACCAACTAGCTAATCCGACTTAGGCTCATCTATTAGCGCAAGGTCCGAAGATCCCCTGCTTTCTCCCGTAGGACGTATGCGGTATTAGCATTCCTTTCGAAATGTTGTCCCCCACTAATAGGCAGATTCCTAAGCATTACTCACCCGTCCGCCGCTAAGTGATAGTGCAAGCACCATCACTCCGCTCGACTTGCATGTGTTAAGCCTGCCGCCAGCGTTCAATCTGAGCCATGATCAAACTCTTCAGTTAAAAATCATTTTGCACCTTATTAAAGACAAGGTGCCAATTCTGGCTCATCAATTTTCTGACTTAAATTTCGCTCAAATAAACTTCGAGTAATTTAAACCAATCAATCAATGATAATATTTCGATCAATCAATCAGTAAAAATCCACACAAGTTGTTCTTCATAATCTCTTAATGATCTTCTTACTGGTTCGTCACCAGCAAGCTAGGTCGGCTATATTACTCTTAATCTCTTAAAAGTCAACAGGTAATTTCGATATTTTTAAAACTTATTCTCAAAACCAACTTCTTATCAAATCTACTGCTCAAAGCAATCAACTCAATTCCAAGTAACTGTTTTTCAACAAGTTTCTATCTGCATCACCGCCGATGGATGTGCATTATAGACGATTAAATTCCCTTGGCAAGGGGTATTTCAGCCTTTTTCTCTTGAGTGCCGATTTTTTCTACTATTTTACGAAAAAAGTGAGGTATATGCCTTTTTTTTAGGCATTTTTACTGCTTTTTCTTAATTCTTATATTCAGAAATGTAGGTCATCTTGAAGTTTATATGTCTTCTATAGGGCTTAGAGGCATATATAGCTTCTTCTAATCCAAAGATTCCAAAGATTCCAAAGATTCCAAAGATTCCAAAGATTCCAAAGATTCCAAAGATTCCAAAGATTCCAAAGATTCCAAAGATTCCAAAGATTCCAAAGATTCCAAAGATTCCAAAGATTCCAAAGATTCCAAAGATTCCAAAGATTCCAAAGATTCCAAAGATTCCAAAGATTCCAAAGATTCCAAAGATTCCAAAGAAATAATAGAGCAAATACTCTACCCCACTCTATATTTCTTCTTATTTTTAATTTACTTCTTTTATTATTACTGAATTACTGATCTTTAGATTGTTCCACGTGGAACGCTGAATTGTTTTTATGATCCTTAAATAAAAAAAGCAGGATTACTCCTGCTTTTTATCACTACACAACTTTCTTAGTCAGTGAACGTTACACGAGCAATTGCTTTCTTACCTGACTGAATAATGAAAGTACCGTTTTCTTTTACAGAGAAACTTGCATCAACAGCATTCCAGTCAACTTTTACTGCTCCGCGAGCTACAGCATCTTTTGCAGCAGCTGCATTCGGATTTAATCCAGCTACACGTAGAATCGTGGCAATAAAGATTTCTCCACCAAACTCACCACGTGAAATAGTCACCTCTGGGGTGTCTTCGGGTACTTCACCTTCTGTAATAAGGTTACCAGCACTTTTATGTGCATTAGCTGCAGCTTCTGCATCATGGAAACGTTCAACCAGTTCAAGTGCAAGAATACGTTTTACTTCTTGCGGATTACGACCAGCAGCAATTTCATCTAATAAAGTTTTGATCTCATCTAGAGATTTAAAGCTGAGTAAATCGAAATAGCGTTCGATTAAAGAGTCTGGCATTGATAAAACTTTTTGGTACATTGCACCTGGTGTATCAAATACACCAATGTAGTTACCCAAAGATTTAGACATTTTATTTACGCCATCTAAACCTTCTAGAATCGGTACAGTGATACACACTTGTGATTCTTGGCCATAACGACTTTGTAAAGTACGGCCCATAAGTAAGTTAAAGGTCTGGTCTGTACCACCTAGCTCTACGTCAGCTTCAAGTGCAATAGAGTCATAGCCTTGAACTAAAGGATATAAAAACTCGTGGATTGCAATCGGCTGATGGTTGCTATAACGCTTTGTAAAGTCATCACGTTCTAACATGCGAGATACAGTTTGTTGGCTTGCCAACTGAATAAGGTCAGCAGCAGACTTTTGATTAAACCATTCTGAGTTAAAACGTACCTTTGTTTTATTTGGGTCTAATATTTTGAAAACTTGTTCTTGATAAGTTTTAGCGTTCGCTTCTACTTGTTCACGTGACAACGGCGGGCGTGTTGCGCTTTTGCCTGTCGGGTCACCAATCATGGCAGTATAGTCACCAATCAAGAAGGTTACTTCATGACCCAAATCTTGAAATGTTTTTAATTTATTAATAAGAACAGTATGTCCTAAATGTAAATCTGGTGCTGTAGGGTCAAAACCAGCTTTAATTTTAAGAGGACGGTTCTCTTTGAGCTTTTTCAGTAAATCTTCTTCTGAAATAATTTCGTGCGTGCCTCGTTGGATGAGGGCAAGCTGTTCTTCGGCGGGCAAGAAATTTGACATCACAAAACCTAAACACATCAGTTATTCAATTTGTGCGATATACTAACATTTTTTCAGCGTCTTGCAGGGGAAGTTGCATATGAGCGCAATCTATATCGGCGTAATGACTGGCACTAGTATGGATGGTGTGGATATTGTAGCGGCTTCATTTGAGCCACTACAGCTTCATGCCACTCTTACAGTTCCATTTGAACCCGAGTTACGTGATGAGCTTATGGCATTAACTTTACCTGATGACAATGAAATTGACCGCATGGGTAAAGCTGATGTTGCTCTGGCCCAAATGATTGGTCACGGGATTAATACTCTCATTGAAAAACATCAATTAGATCGTAGTCAAATTAAAGCGATTGGTTCGCATGGGCAGACAATTCGTCACCGTCCAGAACATGGGTTTACGCTACAAATTGGCGATCCCAATATCATTACCGAAATCACTCAAATTCCAGTTGTTTCAGATTTCCGTCGTAGAGATATGGCAGCAGGTGGTCAAGGTGCACCATTAGTGCCTGCTTTCCATCAAGCATTATTTCAACATCCAAGTATCCATCGTGTGATTTTAAATTTGGGTGGTATTGCTAATGTGAGTATGCTGCCTGCCAACAATGCAGACGGCGTATTTGGTTTTGATACGGGTCCTGCAAATATTTTGATGGATGCGTGGTGTCATCGTCATACTGGTCATCCATATGATGAAAATGGTGATTGGGCAGCTTATGGGCACCCTATCCGCTCTTTACTCGATCGCCTTCATGCACATGAATATTTTTCTAAAGAACCACCGAAAAGTACAGGACGTGAAGATTTCAATATTGACTGGTTAGATGATCAGTTAATCGATTGGCGAAATGATTTAACTTATGATGAGTTAGAAGACACACCTGAAAACGTCCAAGCCACCTTATTAAAGCTTACTGTACGTGCCATTCAAAAGGCGATTTATCGCTCAGAGATGGAAACAGGTGAAGTATATGTTTGTGGTGGTGGTGCTTATAACTCTTATTTATTAGAGCAATTACGTTGGCGTTTACGTAAGCATAATTGGTCAGTTCAACCTACAGATGTTTTAGGACTCTCTCCTACTTGGGTTGAGGCTACAGCATTTGCATGGTTAGCAATGCGTTTTGTAAATGGTTTAAGTGGTAATTTACCAGCGGTAACAGGTGCGTCGGATTTTAGAATTCTAGGTACGATCACGGCGGTATAAAGCTTCATATCGATTTGATTGGTTAGATTCGACCTCATAGCACATTTACTGACCCGAAATGCTGTTATTTAAATGAGCATAAAAACTCATGATAAGTGCCAACAAAAATAATTTGAGGCACTTTCATCATGGACCTGACCAAACGTATCCATCAGTACACCCGTGGCGACTGGACATTCGATGTGATTGATTCAGGCCCTATTGATGGCCCACTCGTTGTTTTATTGCATGGTTTTCCAGAAACTGCTCATAGTTGGGAGCAAACCTCGGAATTATTGCATCAGGATCAATTTAGAACACTTGCGATTCATCAACGTGGTTATAGTTTAAATGCTAGACCTCAAAGCCGATTTCAATATTCACTGAGTGAACTGGTAGAAGACGTTGCAATTTTTATTAAGCAACTCGGTCAACCAGTCTATTTAATAGGGCACGATTGGGGTTCTGCAATCGCGTCGGGTGTTGCAATGAAGTATCCACAATATATTCAACATCTCACTTTAGTTTCTGTACCACATCAAGCTGCTTTTTTAAAAGCCTGCTTAAGCAGCAAACAACTTTTTAAATCTTATTATTTTGCAATTTTTCAGCTGCCTCTTCTTCCTGAAGTTTTATTTAAAAAGTTGCCTAAATTAGGTCGTAAATTTCTTCAGTCATCTGGCATGACCGAGCAGCAAATTGAAACATTCGAGACCGAGTTTATAAAGGAAAATAGATTAGGTACGGCGTTAAATTGGTATCGTGGCTTTTTTTGGGATAAACCTCAAAATCCGTTTAAAACAATAAATGTCCCTACTCTTTTTATTTGGGGTAAACATGATATTGCCGTTACAGAAAAAAGTGCCAAGCTAAACTCCGGTTATTTTAAAAATAGTTATCGTGCAGTTTTTATGGATGCTTCGCATTGGATTCCCTATCAAAATGCCCCAGAACTTGTGCAATATTTTTTAGAATCTACCCGTGAAAAGTAATGATCTGATCAATAAAAAACCTCTCAAAATAGAGAGGTTTTTAAATTTTAAAATTCTTTTTAAATCGAGAATGAAGAACCACAACCACATGTTGTTGTTGCATTCGGGTTTTGAATAATAAAACGTGAACCTTCAAGGCCTTCTACATAATCAACCACTGAGCCAATTAAATACTGATAGCTGAGTGAATCAACAAGCATTTTTACATCGCCATTAACAAATTCTGCATCATCTTCATTTACGCTTTCAGCAAAATTAAAGCCATATGAAAACCCTGAACACCCGCCTCCCGTTACATATACACGTAACATGAGATCGTCATTCCCTTCACTATCACGGAGTTGGCGTACCTTATTGGCAGCATTATCTGTCAAAACTAGAGCTTGGGCATTCATGATGATTGTTCCTCGGATTTTGCTGTGCCTTTCAAAATAAAAAAGACCCTATATTGAGTATAGCATAATCAATATAGGGTCTGTCTTCGAAGTTTAAAGCGAATCTTGAGTATTTTTATCAAGATTATTTGTAATTCTCGTCTTGCAAGCCACATTCGAAGTTTTTAGCATCTTGCTTACAGCGGAATTGCCATAATAGTTTCATCATACGTTTATCGTACACACCACGTTGTGTAAGGCTAATTCGTGACTCACGCATGAGCTTTTGATAACCCGGTTTATCTGCTGGTGGAACATCCATCCAATATTTTTGTGGAATATCAGCTTTCATTTTACCCAAGATCGTAAAGGCACGTGGTAACTGACCCGAAACCCACTCTCTAGATTTCTGACCAAAACCTGCTGGGAACTTATCAGGACGGATAATAATATTTCCTGTCACCTGTAAGATCGGATAGTTTACGATCGCCCCTTTTGTTCCTAAACCTTTTTGTAATTCCAAAGGTTTAAAGGCCGCCGCTGGCGCACCAATAATGTCTACCTGATGGTTATTAAATTTAGCACCGAAATTCGTTATATCGGCACTAACAGCTTGCGCGCCTACCTGCTGAACCATAATTTTTTGAGCTTCATCATAGTCAAGAACTGCAATTTTTTTACCTGCTGCTTTCGCTACTGTATTGATGCTGCGATCATTTACTAAAAGATAAGCATCGCCAACTGGAATAACACCTACAACTTCATAGCGGCCGTTAACCATATATTTACTAAAAGTCGGACTCGCTAAACCCTGCATTACCTTTACAGCAAGCTTGAGGTCAGGAATGGCCCCAATTGCGTCTAATGACCCTGTAAACGAGTTAAATTGACGACCACGCATGCCTGACACACTAATGCCATCACATTTGCCTGCTTTAAAATCTTCGGCAATAACGGCTTCATTCTGGTTTACTTTCAGTTCGATATCAGCTCCCCAGTTTTTTGCTGCAAGTTGATAATCCTTCATCAGCGCATAGACATCACCATTTTTACCAACGAAGTCAAAAACACATACTGTTTGTTTAGCCTGAGCTGCAAAAGAAACTGTGGTCAGTCCCATCGCAAGTAATAGCATTTTGGAAAATTGCATATTCTTTTTCCTTTCCTTGTGGAGTTTTTTGTTTTTCGATACCAAGAAATTTCACACCAATATGGTATGAGTCGGATAGGCTTCATATAAAAAATCATGTTGAAGATATTTTTACAGATCCATTTTGCTTTTATGATTTTATTTCCATGAAAAATAGATAGTCGTCTATCTATTAGCAATTATTTTAATCACAGAAGTCCTTGATCCATTTTTATACCTTCATGTTTCCTTATGAAGTTTTTATCTAAATTTAGCTTAACGTCTTTCTAGTTATCCACAATGGCAGAATTGACAGCATATACAAAACAAAAAGCCTAGAACTAAGTCTAGGCTTTCTGAGAAAAATTAAGATTATTCACCAGGCATTGAACATTCAAAGTTAGCCTTGTCTACAGAACAACGCGCTTTTTTCAATACAGACATCATACCTGCATCGTAAACACCGCGTTTAGTTAAGTCCATACGACCATCACGCAACATTTTTTGATATTTAAGTTTGTCTTCTGCACTTAAATTCATTTTGTATTTGCCAGGAATCTGAGCTTCTAAACGGTTGATCATTGCAAAGTTCTTAGGCAACTGTTTAACAAACCAGTCACGAGATTTTTGACCAAAACCAGCTGGGAATTTATCAGAACGTAATACTAGATCAGCTGTAACGTGTAATACAGGGAAGTTCCACATTACACCGTTTGCACCCAAACCTTTATTTAATTCTAATGGTTTGTAAGCATAAGCAGGCGCACCTACCATATCTACTTGGCCATTATTAAATTTCGCAGCAAAGTTTGAAATATCAGAAAGAACTGCTTGAGCACCTACACGCTGCACCATAATTTTTTGCGCATCGTCATAACCCAATACAGCGAATTTTTTACCCGCAGCTTTTTCAACAGAGTTGATGTTTTTGTCACGTACGAAAATGAACGCTGAACCTAGCGGAGAAATACCAGCTACTTCGTATTTTTTACCGCCCATATTAGTGGTCATTTTTGCTGCATTACGCGCATCTAATACATAGGTAATTGCACGTTGAGCGATTTGGTTATTTGGAACACCGCCAAGTGAGTCAATAGATCCTGCGAATTTGTTATATTGGCGTGCACGCATTGCTGTCATTGCTACAGCATCACATTTACCCGCTTTAAAATCATTATCAGCAACAGCCTCGTCCTGACGAGGTACTAAGTTAATTTCAGTACCCCAGCCTTTTGCAGCTAGAGCCCATTCTTCCATCATTTTATATGAGTCGCCTGCTTTTCCTAAGAGGTCGAATACACACACGGTACTCGCTGCTTGCGCTGAAGCAGAAAAACCAACAACAGAAGCGGCAGCCATAGCAAGTACGATTTTTTTCATTTTCTTCATCCTTCCACGGAACAGATTTTTTGTTTGAAGTTTCCTTTCAAAGACAGATATTAATCATGTTTTTTAGAAAAAAATAGAGCATTTACTCAATTTTTTTATCTGATTGAACCATTGTTTGTTCAATTTAAATTATTTATTAGTGATAAAAATCACTACGTTTCCGTAAGTTACTTTTTATATTCACAATTTTCATACCCATATTCAGTATGGAAATATATGTAGGGTTTTTGTGATGAAAAAATAATCTACTCTCCATTAAGCGTACATTCAAAATTTGTCCGTTCAACTGTACAGCGAGCACGCTTAAGTACACTCATCATGGTCGCATCGTATACGCCCTGTTTGGTTAAGTTGAGACGCCCCTCTCTTAAAAGTTTTTGATATTTGGTTTTATCTTCTGCTGAAAAATTCATTCTAATTTTTGATGGTACACCCATTTCTAACCGCTTTATCATGGCAAAGTTTTGAGGTAATTTTTGTATAAACCAATCACGTGATTTTATGCCAAAATCTGTAGGGAACTTATCAGTTCTCGCAATTAAATCTCCAGTAACATTCACCACTGGAAAATTAAACATGGCCCCTTTAGTGCCTATACCTTTGCCAATCTCTAGTGGTTTATAAGCATAAGCAGGCGCAGCAATTGCATCGACTTGTCCACTATTAAACTTTTTCACAAAATCATTAATTTCAGAAGGAATAGGCTGCGCACCTACACTTTCTACCATAATTTTTTGAGCAAGGTCATAATGCAAAATAGCGAATTTTTTACCGCGAACTTTTTCAATGGAATTCAGATTTTTATCTCTTACAAATAAATATGCCAGACCAATCTGAACAATACCAACGACCTCGTAATTCGTTCCATTTTGTGCAGTCACCATGCGATGTTTATTACGCTTATCTAAAACGTAGCTAATCGCTTTTTGCGCAATAGCATTACTGGTTACCCCACCAATCGCATCGATAGAACCTGCAAATTTATTATAGTTTCGTGCCCGCATGGAGGTCATATAAGCAGCATCACATTTGCCTTCACGAAGTCTACGGTCCACCAAAGCTTCATCTTGAAATGGAATTAAGGTGATATCAGCTTGCCAGTCTTTTGCTGCAAGCGCCCACTCTTCCATCAATTTATAAGATTCACCTGACTTCCCTAATAAATCAAATACACACACATTTTGTCCCGCATGTGCTGTTCCCATAGCGCAGCAAAATACTGCACTAATTATCCCCAATCTTTTTTTCATTTGACTTTCCCTAGTCTAGTTTTATTAGTAGCTCATTAATCAACCAAACTTTAAACTGTTTTTATTTTAGTCATTTTTTTTAAAAAGTGTTCTATCTTGTTCAATATTGAAGACATTTCGGATGAATAGCTGAACCTAGAATATTTCGATGTATACAATTGTTGTCCGCTTCTAACTAAAATCCGGAAAGTTTTGTTTTCATCGGCAGTTCTCTTTAAAATACGGCATTCCTCACTCACCTCGATACAATAAGATGATTCAATTTGACCAAGTTTCTTTACGCCGCGGTGGACGTATTCTATTTCAAAAAGCGTCTATGCAATTACACCCAGGTTGGAAAATTGGTCTGACTGGGGTCAATGGTGCAGGTAAATCAACATTATTTGCAGCGTTACTAGGTAGCTTAGGTGCAGATGAAGGTTCACTTACTCGTCCATCAGGCTGGATCGTGGCGCATATGGCGCAAGAAATAAAAGCATTAGACATGCCTGCAATTGATTTCGTTCTCTCAGGTGATGAAGAGTTTTGGGATATTCAAAATAAGCTTGCTCAACCAGATCAACTGAGTGACTTCGAATTGGCTAAATTGCATGGCCGCTTTGATGAAATTCATGGTTATTCAGCACCATCTAAAGCAGCTCAGCTTATGGCTGGTCTTGGCTTTCTAGAAAATCAATTGCGTTTAAACGTTGAGAGTTTCTCTGGTGGATGGCGTATGCGTTTAAATTTGGCGCGTACCCTAATGAGCCGTTCAGATTTATTATTACTAGACGAACCAACAAACCACTTAGACTTAGATGCAATTTTGTGGTTAGAAGATTGGCTTAAAGCCTATGAAGGTACACTCATTCTAATTTCGCATGACCGCGACTTTCTAGATGCGATTACAGATCATATTTTGCATATTGAAAATCAGGAGCTCACGCTTTACACTGGAAATTACTCTACATTTGAAACCACGCGTAGTGAACGTCTTGCTCAGCAGCAACAAGCTTTTGAGAAGCAACAAGAAACACGTGCTCACCTACAAAAATTTATTGACCGTTTTAAAGCAAAAGCGACTAAAGCTCGTCAGGCACAAAGTCGAATTAAACAACTTGAGCGCATGCAAGAGCTCGCTCCAGCCCATATTGATACACCTTTTACGTTTAGTTTCCGTGAACCAACCAAAATGAGTTCGCCGTTACTGACTTTAGACAATGCCAGCATTGGTTATGGCGATAAACAAATCGCCGAAAAAATCAGATTACAAATTACACCAACCTCTCGTATTGGTTTACTTGGTATGAACGGCGCAGGTAAATCAACCTTAATTAAGAGCTTAGTGGGTGATTTACCGCTCTTAGCTGGTGAACGCAAGGCATCAGAGTTACTTAATATTGGTTACTTTGCACAGCACCAAATGGATGCTTTAGATGGCCATGCTACTCCAATGTTACAAATTGCCCGTTTAGCAGGTAAACAAATTAGTGAAGCGACCTTACGTTCTTTTTTAGGTAGTTTTGGCTTTAGTGGTGAACGCATGGATACTCCATGTGAAACCTTTTCTGGTGGAGAGCGCGCTCGTTTGGCCCTCGCACTGATTGTATGGCAGCGTCCAAATGTTTTGATTCTGGATGAACCGACGAACCATTTAGATCTTGATATGCGTCATGCACTAAGCATGGCATTACAAGATTTTGAAGGCGCTGTCGTATTGGTTTCCCACGAACGTCAACTGATTGCAAGTGTTTGTGACGAGCTTCTTTTGGTACACGGCGGTAAATGTACCGAGTTTGAAGGTGATTTACAGGATTATGCAAAATGGCTACGTGAAGCACGTCAGCAACTCATCAATGCTCAGACTGCTGTAGCACAGAATAATTCTTCCTCTGCCGCTCCGACTCCCACTAAAGTCGATAAAGAAGCACAGCGTAAAGAAGCAGCTCGCCGTCGTGAACAAACCAGACCTATTCGTAAAAATATCGAAAAAATTGAGTCTCAAATTGAGAAACTTCAACCACAACTTGCCAAAATTGAAGAGTCTTTAGCAGATACATCTTTATATGATGCAGCACGTAAGGATGATCTACTCAAGCTTATGAATGAACAGACTGAGCTGAAAGCTAAACTTGAGCAATATGAAGAACAGCTTTTAGAACTTATGATGGAATTAGAAGAGATGGAAGCCTCTTTTGATTAATCTATTTTTCAAAATAAAAAAGCCGATTTCTTAATCGGCTTTTTTATTAATTAATAAGGGGTATAAAAAGCCCCTAATTCATTCAAATTGCTATTGATTGGCAAAGGCCAAACATTGCTTGATAAACTATCTGCAATATATAAATCATAACCGCCACGGCTTCCTGTCTGCCCCGCTAGAGAAACCACCATATACCGCTGGTCTAAAGGGGCCGGATCTGATGTATTTACGTCTGTACTATTAAAAGGCAAACGGGTGGTTTGTTTGGTGGTCGTATCATAAACATAGATCTGATCATGAGCATTTGTTGAGCTATACCAGCGTACATATAAAAACTGGCTTCCCTTCCACCATACTGGATAATATGAGGCAATATTGGTTAGCTGTGTATCATATGCACCCGACTGATCAATACTAAAAATTCTAGAATTACTACTTGCACCTTTGGCATATAAGATTTGCGTAGTATTGACCATTGGATAAGGCATTGACTCTTCGATATCCCAACCATTTTGAGTGACAGAAGTAATCGTGCGATCAGTCATTTTAACGATTTTTAAATCGCCATTTTGCTTAAAAATAATACGCTGATTATCTATAAATTTAGGATCTTCATCCCGCTTGTTATTCCCTTGGGTTAAATTGATTGGTAATTCCGTGCTTCCAACTCTCCAAGCATAAACATCCCATGCATCTCCATAATGCTGTCCAGAATTAACTCCCATAAAAGTGAGCCATTTTCCATCTGGAGAAAAATGACCATTCATCATGTGGTCAATTTTCCAGTTTGTGCCCAGTAATGTAGTTTGTTGCGTTGTGAAATTATAAAGATAAAGCTTACTGTCCCATGCGTCATAATCACTATAACGATGAAATACTAATTTTCCGTAAAAAGTGGGTGCTGTGGCAGCATGCAGTTGAAATAAGCAATTAAAAAATAAGATTACAATGTATAAAAGTTTTTGTGTTTTTTTCAAAATTATATTCTCTTGTAATAAATGAGTATCCAAGAGAATAGCAGTTTACAAATTTATTTTCTTATAAAACAAAAGGCTTTGTCTAAAATTAAACAAAGCCTTTTATTAACTCATCATAAAAAAGATTATCTAAATTTTTTATGATTTTCATTTCGAATTTTGACTAAATTCATTGCTTCAGCTTTTGCTTGATCTAACTGTCCCTGTTCAACCAATGCAGTTACTTTATCAATCTCAGCAACAAGCTGATCTAAACCGGCTTGGTACTCTTTTACCTGCACATTTCCTGAAGGTAAACCTTCGAGTTTATGCGGCAAATGTTGCTTAGAAGAAACTGCTGCTTCACGCATTACAACAAGCTGTTGTTTCGCATTAGCAGCATCTTTCGCTTCAGCAAATGCTTTAGTGCTCTTAGCTAAAGTTTTCATATTCGTTTCTAAATCAGCCGCCCAAACAGCAGAGCTTCCTAAAAAAACACATGAGATTAACAAGCTAGCTAACAATTTCTGACCCATCATCTTCTCTCCTTAGACTGATTTAGAATCGTGTTATGAATTAAGCATCAATATCAGCATTTAAAGCATTCTCTTCAATGAATGCACGACGTGGTTCCACATCATCACCCATTAAGCAAGAGAACATACGATCTGCTTCAATCGCATCGTCAATGGTTACCTGTAACATATGACGATTCTCTGGGTCCATTGTCGTTTCCCAAAGCTGTTCAGCATTCATTTCACCAAGACCTTTATAGCGTTGGATCATCATACCGCGGCGCGAATCTTGCAAAATATGCTGCCAAACTTGATGGAAGTTAGCCACTTGAATACGGCGATCACCTTTTTGTAAATAAGCACCATCTTCAAGCAAACTGAACCAACTCTTCGAGTTTTTCAGCAAACGAGCATACTCAGCTGAGTTCAATAAACCTGCATCAAGCAAATATGCGTGTGGCAAGTTATGAACATATACAGTAATACGCGGCCAATAATGCGCAGATTTTTCACCCTGAGCATTTTCACGCTCAAATGACTCTAGCGTAATTTCCGGACGTAAACTTGGCTGTAATCTTGTAATGATATCTTTTACTTGATCAGCCCATTGTTGTACATAAGCTTCATCGTGGTTTTGATCGCTCTTGAATGCCTCTATTTCAAGTAAAGCATCTAGTAAGCTAGCAGGATAACGTAACGTTAAGCGCTGTAAGCTCTTTTGCGAAACTTGATAATCCTGAATGACTTTAGCAAGTGCTTCACCGGTAATTGATGGCGCTTCAGCATTGGTATGCAAAGATAGCTCATCAATCGCATTTGAAATTAAATAATTTTCCAATGCATCATTATCTTTGATGTATTGTTCCTGCTTACCTTTTTTCAATTTGTATAAAGGTGGCTGTGCAATATAGATATACCCACGCTCAACCAATTCTGGCATTTGACGGAAGAAGAACGTTAACAACAAGGTTCGAATATGCGAACCATCAACGTCGGCATCGGTCATGATAATGATTTTATGATAACGCAGCTTGTCAGGATTATATTCTTCACGGCCAATACCACAGCCGAGAGCAGTAATTAAAGTACCCACTTCCTGACTAGAAATCATTTTGTCAAAGCGTGCACGTTCAACGTTCAGGATTTTACCTTTCAACGGCAAAATAGCCTGCATTTTACGGTTACGGCCTTGCTTGGCACTACCACCCGCAGAGTCACCCTCGACAAGATATAATTCAGAAAGTGCTGGATCTTTTTCCTGACAATCTGCCAATTTACCTGGTAAACCTGCAATATCAAGTGCGCTCTTACGACGCGTCATTTCACGCGCTTTACGTGCAGCATCACGCGCACGTGCAGCGTCAATAATCTTACCAGCAATTGACTTTGCAGCTTGCGGGTTTTCAAGTAAGTAAGCAGAGAACTCTTTGTTCATTGCTTGCTCAACAGCAGGTTTTACTTCACTCGATACCAGTTTTTCTTTGGTTTGAGATGAGAATTTTGGATCAGGTACTTTTACCGAAATAATAGCGGTTAAACCTTCACGTGCATCGTCGCCCGTTACATTGACTTTTTCTTTCTTGAGAATATTTTCATTTTCAAGATATTGGTTTAAACCACGCGTCAAAGCTGCACGGAAACCAGCTAAATGGCTACCGCCATCTTTTTGAGGAATGTTATTGGTAAAGCAACGAACGTTTTCTTGATAACTTTCATTCCACTGCAAGGCTACTTCTACACCAATACCGTTATCTGTATCCGCAGTAAAATGGAAAATCTCATTTAGATGAGTTTTACCTTCGTTAATGTATTTTACAAACTCAGATAATCCACCTTCGTAGTCATATACATGTTCAAGGTTAATACGTTCATCGCGTAATACAATACGTACGCCCGCGTTTAAGAATGAAAGCTCACGTAAACGGCGTGCTAGAATTTCTACGTTAAAAATGGTTTGGGTAAATGTTAATTCACTTGGCCAAAAACGTACTGTTGTACCACTCTTATCCGTCTCACCAATCACACGTAATGGATATTGCGGATCACCGTGTTGATATTCTTGCTCATGCACTTGACCAGCACGAGAAATCATTAAATGTAATTTACTCGAAAGTGCGTTTACTACAGAAACACCTACACCGTGTAAACCACCTGAAACCTTATAACTGTTGTCATCAAACTTACCGCCTGCGTGCAGAATGGTAAGAATTACTTCCGCTGCAGAAACACCTTCTTCAGGGTGAATATCTGTTGGAATACCACGACCATTATCAGAAACACTCACCGATTCATCTTCATGAATAGTGACAATAATTTCATCACAATGCCCAGCTAAAGCTTCATCGATTGCGTTATCGACTACCTCGAATACCATATGGTGTAAACCGGTACCGTCGTCTGTATCCCCAATATACATACCCGGACGTTTACGAACTGCATCTAATCCACGTAATACTTTAATACTAGAGGAATCATAAGCCTTTTCATTGGTTTGTTCTGTTTGAGAGGCTGATTGAGACTCTGAACTCATGGTTTCTCCCTAGCAAATATAGGTTTATTCAAAGATGGGTAACATCAAAAAATTATGGTGAAGCAAGACTAACTTGACCGGATTCAACATTGAATAATTGATATGAAATAGACAAATCATGTAAATGTTTTTTTACCGATGCATGATCTAAAGTTGTCATAAAAACCTGGCTACCAAGTTGGCTTAATCGTTCAATTAACCGTTGTTGTGCGGTTAAGTCTAATTCTGCTGTCAGATCATCTAATAATACCACAGTTTCCTTATTACTCGCATGCAACATTGCAATTTGTGACAGTTTTAAGGCAATAATCAGCAGTTTTTTCTGACCTCTTGATAAAACCACATCAGCATGTCCATAAGGCGTTTTTAAGCGCAAATCGGCTCGATGTGGACCATATTCGGTATAACGTCGTTCGATGTCTTTTTGGTGTTGATTAAGCAGGTCTTGCATGAGTCCCTGCTCCGTATGAAAACCTGGACTGTATTCCAGTTCAATTTCAAGATCAGGGAGTAATTGACTCAAATCATTTTGAAAAAAAACATTCCATTGTTCCACAATACCCAAGCGCTGAGAGTGCAAAATTTCACCATAATCACTCAACATTTTGTTCCAAGGCTCTAAATCAGCCAAAGACAAATTCCGTCGGGTTTTAAGTAAAGTATTTCGCTGTTTTAATGCACGCGAGTAGTATTGCCATGCAAAATAAAACTCAGGTTCCACGTGGAACATCAGCCAATCCAAAAGTTGGCGTCGTGGTTTGGCCCCATGGTCAATAATATCTGTACTTTGTGGATCAAGGTGTTGCAAAGGAAGTAATTTAGCAAGTTGGCCTTGGGTAGCCACGGTGTCTCCATTGACCTTCATCAACTGCTCACCAGAGGCCAACTTTTGCATGCCAATTTTCTCAGTACTAGACTGTGCAAAGACAATCGCATCTTCAGCCGCATACTGAATATAATTTTTAGGAATATGAGTACGGAACGACCTCCCTGTTGCAAGCAAATGAATTGCTTCCAGAATTGAGGTTTTTCCTGAACCATTAGCGCCATAAAATATATTAAACGGTTGCAACCCTTGGAGTGCAACCGTTTTTAAATTACGCACACGTTCAATATTTAAGCGCGTAAGATGCATATTAGATAGCCAGACTATACACGCATCGGCATAACTACATAAGTTTGATCAGTATGTGCTGGGTCTTGAACCAAAACAGACTGATTCGCCTCACTCATACTCATATTTACGTCATCGCCATCAAGTACACCCAATACTTCAAGTAAATATTGCGCATTAAATGACATTTCGAGCGGTATATTTTGATATTGAATAGCTAAATCTTCAATAGCCTCATCTTGCTCAGGATTATTCGCACGAAGCTGTAAAGAATCCTGATTAAAATTCAAGAAAACACCACGCAACTTTTCATTACTCAAAATTGCGACACGTTGTAATGATTGCTTAAATACATCATGGCTAATTAAGACATGTTTATCGCCACCACGTGGAATTACACGACGATAATCAGGGAATTTTCCATCAATCAATTTTGTAGTAAAACGAACAGTAATGTTGCCCTGTTCTTTATCACGACTTGGTGTATTGATGGTTACATTTAACAATTCACGACCAATCAACAAAGTTAATTGTTCATCTTCAATACTCAGTAAACGCTGTAATTCACCAACAGCTTTACGAGGTACAATAGCCTGCACCAATTGAGCCGATGTAGAAGACGCTGTAATTTCACAAAGTGCTAAACGGTGACCATCTGTTGTTACTGCACGTAATTGATTTTCATCAATTTCCAATAAAGTACCCGTTAAATAGAAACGTACATCTTGTACAGCCATCGCAAAAGCAGTTTTTTCAAATAAACGCTTTAACTCACGTTGGGTTACTTGTACTTGAGTACCCTGACTATTTTCAGTCGTCAATAATGGATAATCTTCTGCGGGTAAAGTACCTAATACAAAACGGCTATTACCAGACTTTAAGATACATCTTTGATCTTCAGTAATTTGTAAATCAATTAATGCAGCTGTAGGCAATGATTTACAAATTTCCATTAACTTACGAGCAGGGACTGTTGTTTCCCCTGCTTCAAGGCATGCCCCTTCTGATAAAACAGTGCTCGCAACCAGCTCGACTTCTAGATCAGAACCAGTAATGGTGAGCGCCTGAGCATTAGTCTGAATTTTGACGTTTGAAAGAATATTCAATGTATGACGACGTTCTACCGCACCGACAACATGCGATAAAACATTGAGTAAACTTTCTTTAGCGATTTTCAAACGCACGATTCATTCCTCTAGCAACTTGGAGCAAATATTTCATTTTTTAGCTGTGTACTATGCTGCACTTACGTAGACTTTGCAACAAGGTCTTATCATTTCATTAACTCTGAAGTAGGCGCAGTAGATTTTTATAATCTTCATCAAAAATTGGATCTTCTTCTCGCAGACTTGCTACTTTTTCACAAGCATGCATCACTGTACTGTGATCGCGCCCACCAAAAGCCATTCCAATTTCTGGAAAACTATCACCGGTCAACTCACGAGCAAGTCCCATTGCCAACTGACGTGGTCGAGCATAAATTCGCGTACGTTTTGGCCCTACTAATTCTTTTAATGGGATACGGAAATATTCACTAACCACACGCTGGATATTTTCTACACTAATTGTTCGTGCACGGATCGCCAACACATCTTTTAAAGACTCACGAACCACATCAAGATCGATTGGTGCACCTTTAAAACGGGAAATTGCAACGACTTTATTAAGTGCCCCTTCAAGTTCACGCACGTTCGCAACAACTTGTTGTGCAATAAATAAGGCACAATTTCGAGGTAAATCAACGCCGCTATTTTCCGCTTTCTTTAATAAAATTTCGATACGAGTTTCAATATCTGGTGGTTCAACACCTACTGAAAGTCCCCAAGAAAAACGGGAAACCAAACGCGGATCTAACTCTGTTAACTCTTTTGGATAACGGTCTGAAGTTAAAATAATTTGTTTAGATTCATCAAGTAAAGCATTAAATGTATAGAAGAATTCAACCAGACTCGCCTCTTTACCTGCTAAGAGATGAATATCATCAACCAATAATAAATCTAAAGAACGGCAGTTTTTCTTAAACTCTTCTACTTTGCCTTTTTGTAAAGAACTCACAAAATCCTGAACAAAACTCTCAGAAGTCATATACATCACACGGGCGTTAGGTTTGGCTTGTAATAAAGCATTGCCAACTGCCTGCATTAAGTGAGTCTTACCTAGCCCTGTGGGACCATATAAAAACAAAGGGTTATGCTGTGAAGCACCTAATTGAGTTAATACTTTTCTACATGTTTCAGCAGCCATCTGGTTCGAACGGCCTTCAACAAATAAAGAAAAAGTAAACTGAGGATTGAGTAGTTTCTTTTTCGCTGTTTTTGGGTTGACCACACTATTGGTATGAGGACTAGAAACAGACTCGGGCTCTTTTTTTACTTTAATACTTTGTGGTGGCGCAGATTGCAAAGCAGCAGTAGTGGTTGCTGGTTGTTCAGCAGATGACAAAATACTCCCAGGACGAGAATCAACTAAAATCTCAACCTGACGAACACGCCCTTCTGACAACTGCTCAGCCAATATAGAAATTAATTCTAAATGGTTCTCTTGAATGTAACGCGTCCAATAAGGGTTAGGAGCATAGAGACGTAGTATCCCTTCTACTTCTTCAGCAACTAATGGGCGAATCCACATCGCAAAGACGTTATCAGAGAGCTCTTGTCGCAAGCGAGTTAAGCAGTCTGTCCAAAGCATGTGTATCCCCTATTTCTGCGTTTTAAATTCAAATAATCTAAAGATTAACCCTTCCTGATGAGAAGGGGTCGCCATTCTAACCAAGTTATCCACATCTGTCATGACGAATTCGACTGATTTTGCCTAAAAAGAAATCTCTTGTGAATAAATTTAAATTCAAAATCACTTGTGAATAACTTTTTGCACAACCTGTGGATAAATTATCACACAAACTTATCCACAATCCATAAATATAATAGAAACAGAGTTATCAACAACCCAAGCACATGTTTTTTAAATTTAAAAGTGCGAAATCCACAGAAAAAGCAGCTCCTAATAAGAATAAATATAAATTTTAAAATTTGAATTTATTTAATAGGGATGTGATCTTTTGTGGATAACTACAAAATATGAATTTAAATTCAAACGCAGCAAATCAAAGCCAAGATGATATCTTGTTTTGTTGATAAGTGTGTATATAAGGTGTGTATATAATAAAAGCTCTAATAAAAATAGACAATTACTTTGTGTATAACTTTAAAAACTATATATTGCACTGAATTATGAAAATCATAAAAAAGAAGTAGAGAGATTAAAAATTTGGGTTAAATACAAAACTTTCTTGGTTTTTCATTGACAGCGTAAACATTGCACAATAAAATCGCGGACCTTTATAGAAAGATCATTTTTGGGAGTTTCGATATGAAACGTACTTTCCAGCCATCTGAATTAAAGCGTAAACGCGTTCATGGTTTCCGCGCTCGTATGGCAACTAAAGCTGGTCGTCAAGTATTAGCTCGTCGTCGTGCA
Organism: Acinetobacter sp. KB005; assembly: GCF_049949095.1. Taxonomy (NCBI): domain Bacteria; kingdom Pseudomonadati; phylum Pseudomonadota; class Gammaproteobacteria; order Moraxellales; family Moraxellaceae; genus Acinetobacter; species Acinetobacter sp. KB005. The sequence continues at coordinate 843,252 of NZ_CP188191.1, forward strand.
AAAGGTCGTCATAGCTTAACTGTTTAATTACTGTTACGCTGACCAGACTTGGGTGTGATGACACTTTACAATTTTAGCACAGATGTGCGAATACGCTGTGCTGCAGATTATAAAAGTGTATTCGATGGTGCGCTTTTTAAAGTGCATCAACCCCATTTTTTATTTCTTGCAAAATTAACCGAACAGCCTAATAGCCGTTTGGGTATTGTTGTTGCTAAGAAAAAAGTGCGCCGTGCACATGAAAGAAATCGAATAAAACGTCTTGCTCGTGAGAGCTTTCGTCTACATCAGCCGAATTTTGGATCAGACATAGATATTGTGGTAATGCCAAAAGTTGGTATAGAAACGATTACGAATGCTGAGCTATATCAACAATTAGATTTTGCTTGGCAAAAATTACAGCGCTTAGCAAAAAAACATTCTAAAGTTGGCACAACCTCGCAGAATTAAGAGATAGCCAATGGTTCGTTTTCTACGTTGGTTGATTCGACTGTATCAAATTGCGATTAGTCCGCTTCTTGGACCCCGTTGTCGTTATATCCCGACTTGTTCCCAATATGCGATAGAAGCATTGCAAACTCATGGTGCGATAAAAGGCGTTTGGCTATCTTCTAAACGGATTTGTCGTTGTCATCCGTGGGGAGGATCTGGATATGATCCGGTACCGCCAAAAGCAATTCGTTTTATTTCGTTTCATCAAATAGATTCTCAAACGCATCATGTTGCTGTACCCTTTCGTGATCGTTTACTGAAGCAAAATCTCTCTAACCATTTGGGGTAATAGATATGCAACAATGGGCCAGGTTTGCAATTCTCGGGGCCATGTTTGTCACCGCATATTTGCTCATTTTGGCTTGGCAAAAAGATTATGGAAATGCTGCAACTGCACCGCAAAAACAAGCGGCGGCTGTAAGTTCACATGAAGTATCTGCTGATTTGCCAAATGCTAAAAATGCAACAGTGGCTTCCGATGTGCCACAAGCAAATATTGCGCAGTCACAAACCACAGATGCAACTGCACCTGTGAATCAACAGCTTATTTCAGTACAAACTGACCTTTACCATATTTGGATCAATCCAAAAGGTGGTGATATTGTTCGTATTGAATTACTCTCACACGACAAAAGCAAAGACAGCGATCAGCCATTTGTTATGCTTGAAAATGATGCCAAGCGTACTTATGTTGCTCAATCTGGCTTAATTGGTTTGAATGGACCAGATAGCAGTCGTGGTGGTCGTCCATTATATGCTGTTGAAAAAACATCATATACTTTGGCTGATGCTAAGGGTGTGCAGGATCAAAAGGGTCAATCTGAAAAAGTTTTAAACGTTCCAATGGTATTTAAGACACCTGAAGGCGTTGAAATTATTAAAACTTTTACTTTCACCCAAGGGCAATATCCAATTGTTGTAAGACATCAAGTTATTAACCGTAGCCAACAAAGCTGGCAAGGTCAGATGTTTGGACAATTAAAGCGTGATAACTCTGACGATCCTGGTAAATCTTCTCAAGGTATTTTCACTCTAGGAACTTTCTTAGGTGGAGCTTGGGGGACGCCTGAGTCACATTACAATAAGCTGAAGTTTGCTAATTTCTCAGAAGAAAAAGTAAGCACTGAAGCGAAAGGTGGATGGGTTGCGATTGTTCAGCATTACTTTGTAAGTGCTTGGATTCCTGGGAATCTTAAACTGACTCAAGCGAATGGTCAGCCTTATGTAGCTAAACTTGAATCTCGTCAATCTGCTGATCATATGAATATCATTGGTTTTACCTCACCAGTGATTAATGTTCCAGCAGGCACTTCAATGGAAGTGGACGCAAAACTTTATTCAGGTCCTAAAGTTCAAGCTGAATTAAAAGATTTAGCGGTTGGTTTGAATCAGACTGTTGATTATGGCTGGTTATGGCCGATTGCCAAGTTATTGTTCTTAGGTCTTCAATTCTTCCATAGCATTGTGGGCAACTGGGGATGGTCAATCATCTTACTTACCGTTATGGTGAAGATGATTTTGTGGCCTTTATCTTCAAAAAGTTATCGTTCTATGGCGAAAATGCGTGTGATTGCACCAGAAATGCAACGCATGAAAGAAGAGTTCGGTGAAGACCGTATGCGCTTCTCGCAAGAAATGATGGCTTTATACAAACGTGAACAAGTGAATCCGCTTTCAGGTTGTTTACCATTGTTGCTACAAATGCCAATTTTCCTTGCCTTGTACTGGGTACTCATGGAAAGTGTGGAATTACGTCATGCACCATGGTTAGGCTGGATTCAAGACTTGTCAGCAATGGATCCTTGGTTCATCTTGCCGTTGATCATGGGTGCTACCATGTTTGCACAGCAAATGTTGAACCCACAACCAGCTGACCCAATGCAGGCAAAAGTATTCCGCATTATGCCGATTATGTTCACGGTATTTATGCTGTTCTTCCCTGCAGGTCTCGTGTTGTACTGGATTGTGAACAACAGTATTACTATTTTACAGCAGTCGTTTATTAATAAGAGCGTTGAGAAAAGTCGTTTAAGTAAGACTGAATCAGCATCTTAATCGTTGAACTTTTGCTGAATAAATCCGCTTAAGATGGTAATCTTAGGCGGATTTTTCTTTGGCTGGATTTTAGGTTTTTAGGTGAATAATATGCAAAGTCAAACCACGATTGCTGCAATTGCAACGCCACCAGGGCGTGGTGGTGTGGGCGTGATTCGCCTATCGGGACCTAAGGCTTATGAAATTGCTCAAAACCTGACACAAAAAAACTTACCTGAAGCACGTATGGCTGGTTTTCGTAAGTTTTATGATGCTGATGGAAGCATTATGGATGAAGGGATTGTTTTATGTTTTCCAAATCCTCATTCTTTTACAGGTGAAGATGTTGTAGAGCTACAAGGGCATGGCGGTCCAGTCATTCAGAATGCCTTACTTGGTCGTCTATTTGAGCTTGGTGCAATCGCTGCAAAAGCTGGTGAATTTTCCATGCGAGCTTTTGAAAATGGCAAGATGGACTTGGTTCAAGCAGAAGCCATTGCCGATTTGATTGATGCGACATCGCAAGCTGCCGCGCGTTCTGCTGTTCGCTCTTTGCAAGGTGCTTTTTCGACCAAAATTAATACCGTTTTAGAAAAACTGATTCATTTACGGTTACATGTGGAAGCCGCAATTGATTTTCCTGAAGAAGAAATCGATTTCTTGGCAGATGGTAAAATTTTAGCTTTACTTGAAAATGTTCAGCAGTCGGTACATGCCGTTCAAACATCTGCACGACAAGGTCAATTATTACGTGAAGGTTTACAAGTCGTTATTGCCGGTAAACCAAATGCGGGTAAATCGAGCTTGTTGAATGCGCTTGCTGGTGTTGAGCGTGCAATTGTGACCGATATTGCCGGTACAACTCGTGATGTTTTGCATGAAAAAATTAGCTTAAATGGCCTACCAATCACCTTAACCGACACTGCGGGCCTTCGTGAAACGGGTGATATCGTTGAAAAAGAAGGGATTCGCAGAGCAATCAAAGAAATTGAACAAGCTGATTTGTTATTGCTGGTTTATGACTTAAATCAAGGCGATGATCCATTAAAACTCGCTCAAGAATATTTTGCTGAACATATTGAGCCGCGTCGTTTAATGTTAATTGGTAATAAATGCGATTTAACTGGTCAGTTAGCTGAAATAAGTGATTTTCAAGGATTCCGTCATATTACCGTTTCTGCAAAACAAGAGATGGGTGTTCAAGGCCTCGTAGAGGCGATTACAGCGCATGCAGGCTTTCATCCTGAGGAAGACACCTTTATTGCGAGAACGCGTCATTTAGACGCAATGAAGCGCACACAGCTCTATCTATCAGAGGCACATGAGCAACTTGTTGTATTTAATGCAGGTGAACTCGTTGCTGAATCATTACGTCTTGCTCAGAATGCTTTAGGTGAAATTACCGGTGACTTTAGCGCCGATGACCTATTAGGCAAAATCTTTGGTTCATTTTGTATTGGAAAATAATTAAAAAAATTCTGAATGATGCACAGGAGTGTGTCATTCAGTAACCTCGTTAACCGTATCTTTTTAGAACCTTTAAAAACTCATCTAATTCATTCTGATCAACTTGTGCTTCTTTGAGCACATGGTGATGTAAATGCTGTTCCATCAATTCACTCATCAAACCGTTTATCGCACCTTTAATTGCGGCAACTTGTTGCAGTATTTCTATGCATGAAAGATCCGACTGTTCAACGGCATGCTCGATACTGTTAATTTGTCCTTTTAGTCGTTTTACACGATTAAGTATTTTTTTATCCTGACCAATGTGACTCATCTGTGTTCTCTTGTATAATTCAATATACTGGTAGGGAGTATATTGGGTTTGAATTTTATGCAGGATCATAGTGTATCACGTCATCATCAACATCAGTTTGATGAAGGAAATCCACTTGCACAAAAACGTATTTTGATTGCAACCATTTTAACGGCTTCCATGATGGTGTTAGAAGTATTTGGTGGGTGGTTCTTTAACTCAATGGCATTATTAGCTGATGGTTGGCATATGAGTTCGCACATGTTGGCACTCGGTTTAGCCTACTTTGCCTATCGTGCGGCCCGTCATTATTCCAATGATCACCGTTTTAGCTTTGGAACTTGGAAAATTGAGATTTTAGCGGGTTATAGCAGCGCAATTTTGCTTATGGTTGTAGCTATTTTTATGGCATTTCAGTCGGTTCAGCGTTTATTTAATCCGGTTGAGATTTTTTATAATGAAGCTATTCCGATTGCAATTTTAGGTTTAGTAATTAACTTGATTTGTGCGTGGTTACTTCATGATGATGGTCACCATCACCATCACCATCACCATCACCATCACCATCACCATCACCATCACCACCACGATTTAAACCAAAAAGCTGCATTTTTACATGTGGTTGCAGATGCTGTGACCTCCGTTTTTGCAATTATTGCGCTTTGTGCGGGTAAATATTTTGGCTGGGACTTTTTAGATGCACTTTTAGGAATTTTAGGTGCTATTTTGGTTGCAAAATGGTCTCTTGGGTTAATCAAAGAGACAGGAAAAACCCTTCTTGATGCAGAAATGGATCATCCTGTGGTTGAAGAAATTCGTGAAGTGATTGCTGAATTTCCTAAACACATCGAAATTACAGATATTCATGTCTGGAAAGTTGCAAAAGGCAAGTTTTCTTGTATTTTGGCGCTCGAAACTGATGATATTTCCTTAACAGCAGACCAGATCCGTCATGCTTTATCGATTCATGATGAAATCGTCCATATTTCGGTAGAAATTAACGATTTAAAACCTGCTTATGTTCCACGTGAAACATTGGCATAACTAAGTGGGATTTTGGTTATAACTCGGTAAGCAGTTCTGTTTTAATCATCTGAACTGATTAGAATAAACTTCTCTTACCTATGAGTTGGTTTTATGCTTAAAAAATTAGGAATATTGGCATTATTTAGCTTAACGGCGAGTTTGAGTTTCGCTAATGTAGACTCGGTCAGAGAAAATATTAAAAAACAATATCCTAATTTAAAAATTAGCAATATTCAGAAAACCGAAATGACTGGGCTATATAGCGCTAATCTGGATCAACAAATCATCTATGTGGGCGAAGATGGTCAGCATATGTTTGTTGGTTCTATGATTCGATTAAAAGATCAGAAGAATTTGACCAAAGATCTAGTTCTAGGACAGAACTCAATTGACTGGAATCAACTTCCTTTAAAAGATGCGATTAAAACGGTTAAAGGTAGTGGGCAGCATGTTTTAGCAGTATTTTCTGATCCCAACTGTCCTTATTGTAAGCAGCTCGAACCTGAACTCGATAAGCTGAAAGATGTGACAATTTATACGTTTATTTATCCTTTAAAGCCCCAGTCTATTGTAGTTTCTAGACAAGTATGGTGTGCGCCAAATCAATCCTATTCATGGAAAAAACTGATTCAGCAAGGGGTTAAACCCACAGTTACGAGCTGCGCTAATCCAATTGACCGTAACTTAGAACTTGGGAAAAAATTAGGCTTTAATGGCACCCCTACCCTGATTTTTGCAAATGGTTTTAAACTGGTAGGTGCTCGTTCTGCAGAAGAAATTCAAGCTGTTTGGAAAGAGTTAGGTTTATAAAACAAATTAAAAAAAGCACCATTCGGTGCTTTTTTATTGCCTGAAAGTAATTAACTTTTTCGTGCAATTAAATTGTAAATAAAGAGAATAAGCACTGCGCCAATAACAGATGCGATAAAGCCCGCCGCTGAATTTTCTCCGTAAAGCCCCAGTAATCGTCCTCCATAGGTAGCTAGAAGTGAACCTGCAATACCGATGAGGGTTGTTACGATAAAACCTGCTTTATCATCGCCAGGATGTAAGGCACGAGCGATTAAACCAGCAAAGAAACCAACCACAATAGCAACAATAAGTGACCACATATTTGTTCTCCAGTTGTTTTTTTGATGAAATTAATGATTTTGCTTCATATTCTATCGTGCTTCAGAGCCTGCTAGTTTGTCTGTAGCAGATTGCGAATTTTTGTGTCTTTTTTGTTCAAAACTAAAACGTTATATAAAAAAATAGCACCTTTCAGTGCTATTTTTTTTGAAATTTATAAACCAATTTCACCAATAAATGGTAAGTGGCGATATTTTTGGTCGTAGTCTAAGCCGTAACCAACAATAAACTTATCTTCAACTTCAAAACCTAAAAATTTAACTTCAAGATCAATTTCACGGCGAGATGGTTTACTCACCAATGTGCACAATTGAATTGAATTTGGATCTCGAGTTTGCAACATTTCCATAACTTTGCTTAAGGTATTACCTGAGTCGATAATATCTTCAACTACCAAGACATCTTTACCGCGAATTTCACCATCAAGATCTTTTAAGATTTTAACATCTCGACTTGAAGTTGTACCGCCGCCGTAGCTAGACACTGTCATAAAGTCGAGTTCATGCGGTTTGGTAATCGTGCGGCATAAGTCTGCCATGAAAATAACAGAACCACGCAGTAGCCCAATCAGGACCAACTCTTTGTCACTATTTGCATAGTGAGCGTTAATTTGCTCGCCGAGCTCTTTGACTTTTGCTTGAATTTCTTCGGTTGAAATCATGATGCTCATTGCAACAGTCATGTCAGATTCCTACAAGATATAAAAGAAAAAATAAAAAAGGTGTTGACCTGCAACACCTCTAAAATCTGAGTTAATGGTAAAATTTTAAAGCAAAATGACTTTTCATGCACCCTTTGATAAGCCAGAAATTTTATCATTTTGAGCAATATGTCGATCACGCTTTAATGCTAGTGCGCATATTCCAAGTAATAACAAAAACTTAACAGCACGATTTTGTTTAGGCTGTTTCTTTTTGATAAGCACGTTTTCCATAAATATAAGTCGCCTCAATATTTCGGTCATCACCTAACGTGAATAATGCAAACAGTGAATCTTCAACAGATTTGGATTTAGACTGGCGCAGTTGCTGTAATGCTGTTGGCTTAAGATTCAAGACAACAAAATCTGCTTCTTTACCGATGTTGAAGTTTCCTAGTTGATCTTGCAGGTCAAGCGCTTTTGCTCCACCTAAAGTTGCATGATAGAGCGCTTCATAAGCTGAAATTTTATCGCCTTGTAATTGCTGAACCTTATAGGCTTCGTTAACTGTTTGTAGCAAACTAAATGATGTACCAGCACCGATATCTGTACCTAAGCCCACTTTCACTTGTTTTTCCCACGTTTTTTTCAATGGAAATAAACCACTACCTAAGAACAGGTTTGAAGTTGGACAAAATGCGATAGCCGATTGCGTATCATGCATACATTGCCATTCTTCGTCTTCTAGGTGAACGCAATGAGCAAACACGGAGCGCTTACCAGTAAGGCCATAATGTTGATAAACATCTAAATAACCAGTCTGTTCTGGAAATAAAGATTTCACCCAAGCAATTTCATCTTTGTTCTCACTTAAATGTGTATGTACATAAACATCAGGAAATTCTTGCTTTAACTGCCCTGCTCTTTCTAATTGCTCAGGTGTAGAAGTTGGCGCAAAACGTGGCGTAATGGCATAAAGTGCACGACCCTTGCCATGCCATTTTTCAATGAGTGCTTTTGTGTCGCTGTAAGCCGTTTCTGGTGTGTCACACAGTGCTTCAGGTGCATGACGGTCCATGAGAACCTTACCGGCAATTAAACGCATCTGAACGTGTTCTGCAGCTTCAAATAAAGCATCAACAGACTCAGGGTGGACTGTACAGAAAACGAGAGCGGTGGTTGTACCGTGTTTTAAGAGTTCTTGAACAAAGAACTGGGCAATTTCACTTGCATATGCTTTGTCCTGAAACTGGATTTCAGTTGGAAATGTATAGGTATTGAGCCAGCTTAAAAGTTGTTCGCCGTATGCCCCAACCATTTCGGTTTGCGGGAAGTGGATATGGGTATCAATAAAGCCAGGTACAATCAATTGTTCTGGGTAATGCTGAACTTCAACCCCAGCAGGAAGATGCTCTTGAGCTTCATCCCATGTACCAAACCATTTGATTTTTCCATGTTCACTAATCAATACACCATCTTCCAAATAACGTACTTGATTTGGAATATCAGTTGGCTCAGAGACAGTTTGCAGAATATCTAAAAAACGACCACGCACAACGGTGGTATTTGCGATCAATGACATGGAAAGCCTTTATATTTTCACTTTTTTCGGTTGATTGTACCCCAGTTAACCAAGATTTAAACGGTATAACGTTTACTTAGTCCCCATTCAGCCAAGATACGACGATAAGTCGTTGATGAACGGTCAGCTTCAAAATGAGCTTCCATCATTAAATCTAGAGGCAATTCTTCTGGCTTTTGTGATTCGACCATGTCTTGGTCTTCAGCAAAAATTTGAGCATTAAATGCATATACGTTTTCTAAATCGCCTGTTTGATCAAAGTTACGTGTTAATGGAACAAATAAACGAGTTTTATTACTTGAGATAGGACAACAGGCGTTCAAAATTTTTAAAACACCGCCTTCTGGAAAATCGACCTTAAGCACGGCTGAAAAAGGTGGATAGACATCAAAGGTGCGCTTCCACAAAAAGCCTTCTGGTTCGAGATGTTTTAATTCATGCGGATAGTTACTAACATTACTGATATAGACCGTTTTTAAGCCGTAGTTGGTACGTTCAGTAAGATATTTAGGGACGATGGGATTATCGCGATTTGCAAAGGCATTGTAATGTACCCATGCAAAATGAGCGACATCGATAAAACCTTCAAGTTGACGTCCGCTAGAACCGCCAATATCGACAAAAGGTGGCAAAATCGCTTGATGCTCTGTCTGGTCCCAAGTATCTAATACTGGAATATTGGCTTGAGCAACATCACGACCATGAATACTGGTCCAAATGAGGCCATAACGTTGAATAACTGGAAATTTGGTCAGAGAAAAACGATCAGAAATTTTGGTTAGTTCGGGTTGAGCTGGTATTTGGGTACATTTCCCTTCGGTGTTATAGCGTAGACCATGATAAGGACACACAATCTCCTCACCATCCACCCAACCTTTGGTTAAAGGCACACCACGATGGGGGCAAATGTCTCGGACCAGATGAATTTCACCACTTTCTGTTTTATACAGTGCCATATTCACGTCTAATAGTGTCACTCGCTGGGGTGCAGTAGAGACGTCTTGAATACGAGCAACCGGATACCAGTGAGTAGATAAAATTTCCCAATCTTTTGCATCAAAACTGCTGTTACATGGCATAGCAAGTGGCGTTAAAGTTGGGATAGCATTCATGGCATTACTCCTTAAAAAAATTAGGGCTCTCACGAGCCCTTAAAATCTAGGCTTTTTTCTTTTTAGGAGATGCAAAGAGCTTGCCAATATTGATTTTTAATTAAAGAAATAAGAATAAAAGTATTAAATTACATAAGATTAAGTCATTATATTTTTGAATATTTGTTCTAATTTAGCTTTAGAGACTAAAGTTCATTATTCGCTATGCACTGATTGACTGCGTTGAGGGCACAATAAAAAAGCACTTTTAAAGTGCTTTTTTATGCATATCTAGGCGTTTATTACTCAACAAAGTAGTGCGCTGCAAAGTGAGCATCATTACCGATAATGTCGTAGCAATCTTCACGAATGGACATACCTGCACATTGATGACCGACCATCCATAATCCGAGTGTAGGTAGTTGTCCTGAAAATAATGGGGTATCTACCCATTTTTGTATGACATAACCATATTTGTCATAGTCATCAAAATAGAAACTACCAGAAGCGGCACCTTGGTCATGGCCATCTTGTAAAACCCGAATATTAGCCCCTTCCCTTGCCAAAATCGGTTTTTTCACCCATTTGCCAGCCAATGTTTGTTGTGGGTCATAAGTATGGGTTTCGACCAATAAAGGATGGTTTGGGTAACGTTTCCAAAGCTCAACCAGAATGGCTTTATTTGAAAGTAGCATTTTCCAACAAGGTTCAATCCACTGGGTTTGTGGATGAATATATTGAGAAAATGATTCTTCCCAGATCCATTCCCATGGATAGAGCTTGAACAGGTTTTGAATGGGGCGATTATTAAGATCAACAAAATTTTGTCCGTTCCAACCTATGTTTTCCATAGAAAGCTCGGAAACTTGTAGATGAGCTTGGTAAGCCGTATCCATCAAGTATTCTAAATTGCCCCAGTCTTCTCTTCCCGCTTCCTGACAGGCAGTAAAATGCACATGACTACCGCGCGGTAAAATCGTCTTCCAGCGTTTAATCAGATCTTCATGAATGCTATTGAACTGGTCTCGGTTCGGAATGCCTGAGACTTGTTCTATCCACAGCCACTGCGCTACAGATGCTTCTAGTAAGCCGGTAGGTGTATCGGCGTTGTATTCCAGCATTTTGATATTCCGCCCATCGTAGGCGAAATCAAAGCGACCATAGAGCATTGGTGCATTTTGTTTCCATGAGCTTTCAATATGGCTTAGGGCTGCTTCAGGAATTTGAAAATAAGCGGGATAGTCACCCCGTTGAATGAGTTCTCCTACAACAGATAAACACATCTGATGCAGTTCATTTGCTGCGTCTTCAAGTTGTTCAATCTGCTTAAGGGTAAACTCGTAAGCAATCCCTTCAGACCAGTAAATTGAGCCGTCGAGAGAAGGTAAATTAAAATAATCAAAACCAATATTTTGATGCTCCACTTGCCAGTCTGGGCGTGGAGTAAAGATTTTTCTTTTCATCTTATGTTAATGCCTGAATGACTTAGCCGCCGAAAGAAAAACCGCTACGGCCAAAACCACCTCGAATTGGCGATGAAAAAGACGAGCTTTTCGCCGTGCTTGAAATGATGGGGCGACCAGCACTCAAGTTGCTATAAGGATGTAAGGTATTGCCGCGAAAAGAAACTTCTCGGTTATTTCGATAATACGCAGGTCCTAAATAATGGCCTGAACCAGAACTATGTCCACTTGAGCTATTTTCTTCTTCACAAGTTTCAGTATTCCAGTCGCGAGCACAGTCATATTGGTTGTTATATACATCTTGTACTAAAGGACCATCATTATGACTACATGCCGTGAGTAATAAAGGCACCACGACAAGATTAATTTTTTTAGAACGCATAAGCTCCCACACATTTTAATAAGTATGTTCGACATACAATGTCGAATAGATATTGTCTATTATGTTTCTGATTAGGAAAGATAAATTTTAAGTTGGCATATAATATTAATCTGTTTTTTTAAAGTACAGCTTATTTTTAAAATTTAAAGCACAAGGCATCTCGCTTGTAGATGCCTTGTTTTGATGAATTAAGACTGTAACTGCTTTTTGTTGTGTCGTAAGGATAGATAAGCAGTAATTGCTAACACTATTACGATAAAGCTTAACGAGATCCAGATTGGCATGTGGAATACATCAAGCAACAACATTTTTGCACCAATGAACAATAAAATGATGCCTAAGCCGTATGGTAAGTAATGCAGTTTGGTTGCAGCGCCAGCAAGCAAGAAGAACATTGCGCGTAAACCTAAAATTGCCATTAAGTTCGCTGTTAAAACAATAAACGGATCGCTAGTTACCGCGAAAATAGCAGGAATAGAATCTACCGCGAAAATAACGTCAGAAGCTTCAACCAAAATCAAAACTAGAAATAACGGCGTTGCCCACAATAAACCATTTTGACGTACAAAGAATTTGTCACCTTCAAGCTGCGGAGTAATACGCATGTGCTTACGTAACCATTTTAAAACTTTGATATCTTCAATATTGGTTTCTTCTTCTTGACCTTTTAAGAACTTAAAGCCTGTGTATACCAAGAATGCACCGAAGATATAAAGCACCCAAGAAAACTCTTGAACGAACCATGCACCAATAAAGATAAAGAGAGTACGCAGTACGATTGCGCCTAATACGCCGTAGAGCAAAATTTTACGTTGTAGTGCAGCTGGGATAGCAAACGCTGCGAAAATCATTAACCAGACGAAAACGTTGTCAATTGCGAGCGACTTTTCAAGCAAGTAACCTGCAAAGTATTCCATTGTTTTTTGATTTGCTAAGGTCACACCAGCAGTTTGCTGTAGATACAGCCATAAACCACCACCAAATAACGCTGCGACACTCACCCACGCCACACTCCAGTAAGCAGCTTGCTTAATTGAAACATCCTGACCTTGCTTTTGCTTAAAGCCTAAAAAGTCAATCAGGAGCATGACAATGACAATGCCAAAGAATGCTACATACAGCCATAAATTGCCGATCGATTCCATAAAACCTCCACATCCGGCAATTGGGCATAAAAAAACCTTGACCCGTTGCCAGATGAATTAAACATCTGTGCCAACATGATCAAGGTCTTGCCTACATCATGAATTTCATGATGCTCAGATACCGACTTTTTAATAAAAGTGTATTGACGATATCTGACACATAACATTGCTGTTATGTTTGGAGGAGGCTACTCCCCTTGTCAAACTAAATTCTGTTTTGGATAAAACATATCCAAGTACACATAGAATGGCAGATTTTTTAGGATTACGCAACTGAACTTAATTTCGTAGTTTTTTAACGTAAAAAATGGATTTAGTGCCTATTTAATCAAACCCCGATCTAAAAGCGGTTTGCATATGATCTGGTAAAGGTGAATAAAGAATGCGGTTAAGCGCGTGCCGTAGGCATTCCAGAAGTAATATCCGGCTGTATTGACCAATAGCGCTACAATAAAAGCGCCCAACATATCTAAAGGGAAATGCACACCTAAATAAATACGTGACCATGCCACGACAAATGACAAGGATAGAAGAATTATTCCAATCAGTTTGCGCTGAGCAAATAAATAAGACAGAGCGATGGTGCTGAAAATCAGCATATGATTACTTGGAAAAGATGCCGTTGGTGCATGTTCGATGAAAGTGGTACCTACACCCATCACAAACGGTCTTGCGTGATGGTAAAACAGAGAAATAACATAACCTACTAAAAGCGACACGCAGGTCAAAAAGACAGATTTAACAACCCTATTTTTTAAATCTTGGTCGCCATAGAACCATAAAAATGTAAGGATGAATAAAAGAATATAGAGGAGATCATTAGCAAAAAAGATAGCAAGACGAATGATAAATTGACTCGCATCCTGAGCCCCATTAATAACATGGAATAAGCTAAGGTTGAGTGTTTCTAAAGACATTCATATTCCAAACGAGAACAAAAACGTGAGCTATGATAAAGAATTAAGCTTAATGTCTTGATAAAGAATTGTCACAAAAATGAAATATAGTTTGTTTGTGAGTAAAGATTAAGCAGCTTAGAACGATAATTTTTAATGCGTGATCTAAGCGTTGATATTAAAGTGCTAACGTGTTGGCATTTTATTCGAGAACGTTATTTTATGACTACTCAAGAAAAACAGAAAAAATTAAGTTTGAGGCCTTTATCTCCAAGAGATCCAAAACAGCCGCATAGAGCAGCGACTCCCCTCGAATTATTGTTCGATTTAATTTTTGTGGTCGCGATTGCAACAGCAGGTCAGCAGTTACACCACGCCATTATTGAAAATCATCTATGGCATGCGTTACCAAGCTACTTGATGGTATTTTTTGCGCTGTGGTGGGCATGGATGAATTTTTCATGGTTTGCTTCGGCTTACGATAACGACGATGCGTTGTATCGATGCCTCACCTTTGTGCAAATTGTGGGTTCATTGGTGATGGCAGCAGGCATTCCCGATGTATTTCATAGTCAGGATTTTGACGTAATGATCATCGGTTATGTCATTATGCGAATGGCGTTAGTGACCCAGTGGTTGCGTGCAGCAAAATACGATCCTGCTCGACGTATTACGGCTTATCGTTATGCGATAGGGATTGTACTGGTACAGATTGGTTGGTTGGTTGCCAATTTTACCCACGTAATTTCGGCCCCTTTATTTTTATTTCTGGCTGCGATGGAGCTATTTGTTCCCTACTATGCAGAAAAATATTCACCTACGCCGTGGCACCCACATCATATTGTAGAGCGTTATGCCCTGCTTACGATTATTGTGTTGGGTGAATCAATTATTGGTAGCTTTAATGCAATCCGCGATGCGCTGACTGCTCAATCTATTAATATTCCTGCCGTTTTCTTAATGATCGGTGGGTTAATGCTTATGTTTGCGATGTGGTGGGCTTATTTCGATCGTAGTGAACAGCATCATCGTTTAAAAGGTGTACGTCCATTTGTATGGGGGTATGGTCATTACTTTGTTTTTGTGAGTATTGCTACGGTGGGCGCTGCGCTTGCAGCGGCAGTGGATGTCACAACCCATCATGCAGATATTTCCGATTTATATATGGGAATAGTCGTTGCGGTGAGTGTAGTGCTTTATACCACATGTATTTGGCTACTATATGAATTTGAATGTTTAGCAGGAATCAGCAAATGGTTTTACCCTATTACGGCCCTCATCATTTTATGTATTCCGTTTATTTGTAATAACGTGGGATATAGCGTTTTTGCGATGGGTATTGTCTATAGTTTACGTTTAATGGTTTCTAATAAATTTATAGAAAATATAGAGCCAGAGAAGGTTTAAAATGGCTGAATAAAAAAACGGGTTTCAATTTGAAACCCGTTTTTTTAAATCTTAAAGGAGCAATTTAGGCAGCTTTTGCTTTTAATGCATTCATTAATTTTTGATGTAATCCACCAAAGCCACCATTAGACATAATCACAACAGCATCGCCCTCACCTGCTTCATTGACAATACGTTCAATAATTTCATCAAGTGAACGGCTGACTTGAGCATGGTTAGACGCAGCTTCAATCACGGGTTGTAAATCCCAATCTAAACCTTCTGGCTGATACCAGATGACTTCGTCTGCTAAGCGTGCTGAGTGTGCTAAGCCATCTTTATGGCTTCCCATACGCATGGTGTTTGAACGTGGTTCGATAATTGCCCATAAACGGCGTTCACCTAAGCGTTTACGTGCGCCATCTAAAGTCGTGTCAATTGCAGTTGGATGGTGAGCAAAGTCATCATAAACCTCAATACCATCGACTGTACCGAGTAACTCCATACGACGTTTCACGCCACCAAAGTTAGACAAAGCTTCACAAGCTTGCTCAAGCGCTACACCCACATGCTGAGCGGCTGCAATCGTTGCCAAAGCATTAGCTACGCTATGTTGCCCTGTCATGCTCCATTTCACTTCGCCGACGACGTTACCATGTTCGAGTACTTTAAAATGGCTGCCATCAATTGAGATTAATTCAGCAGATAAAGCAGCTTTTTCATTTGCTTCTAGACTTGTACGAATGACTGGTGTCCAGCAGCCCATTTCAAGTACTTCGTCGATATGTGTTTCAGTAATTGGCGCAATAATGCGACCTTCACTTGGAATGGTGCGAACAAGATGATGAAATTGCTTTTGAATAGCCGCTAGGTCATCAAAAATATCGGCGTGGTCAAATTCAAGGTTGTTTAAAATCGCCGTTTTTGGGTGATAGTGAACAAACTTAGAGCGCTTATCAAAGAAAGCTGAGTCATATTCATCGGCTTCAACGCAGAAGTATTTGCCGCCACCTAAACGAGCGCTTTCACTAAAACCAAGTGGAACACCACCAATTAAAAAGCCTGGGTTTAAACCCGCCTGATCAAGTACCCAAGCCAGCATTGTCGTTGTTGTTGTCTTACCGTGAGTACCAGCTACACCAAGTACATGTTTACCTTGTAAAACGTGGTCAGCAAGGAACTGTGGACCAGAAATATATGGTAGACCTTCGTTAAGCATATATTCCACAGCATCAATACCACGTTTCATGGCATTTCCGACAATGACTAAATCTGGATGAGGCTGCAAATGACTACGATCATAGCCTTGCATGAGGGTAATACCTGCGTTTTCTAACTGGGTAGACATTGGCGGGTAAACGTTTAAATCGGAACCGGTTACCTTATGTCCTAAATCACGAGCTAAAAGTGCTAAAGAGCCCATAAAAGTGCCACAAATACCCAAGATATGCAGATGCATTGCTCGCCTTCTCCACTGCTTTTGTACACAACATGAAATGAATTGCTGTGTGTGCATTATTGATAAATTTGGCAGCAACGATAGCAAGGCTAAACTGGAAAAGATAGTCAAAAATCGTTGTTGTTCTATGTGTTTGAGGCCCTTATAAAAGGTACAGCTTTATTTTTTGTATTTAAGCTGAATTACAGTTTTATCTTTTATAATGTTTTGTATCTTTAATAATACTTAAATCATCGTGATGATGAGGGATGTGCCTTTGAGCCCAACGGTTTTAGCTTTTACGCTATTAATTATTTCTAACTGTTTTATGACACTTGCATGGTATGGGCACCTTAAATTTTTGCACCATGCCCCACTCTGGCAAGCGATTTTATTCGGTTGGATTATTGCCCTGCTTGAATACAGTTTTATGATTCCTGCTACTCGTATGCTGAGTGCACAAGGCTGGTTACTCGGTGAAATGAAGATCACACAGGAAGTGGTTACGCTGGTTGTGTTTGTACCGTTTATGATTTTCTTGTTTAAACAACCATTTAAACTAGATTACTTGTGGGCGATGTTATGTCTATTTGGTTGTGTTTATTTCGTATTTAGAAGCCAATAATTTGCAATAGCTTGTATTGAATAATTGATTCTATACAAGCGATTACTTTTCCAAATACCTGATGATCTTGCTGGGTGTTTACACGCTTTTTTTAGAATTTTAGAAAATTGTTGATCTCTTGGCGTTGGATCTTCATAGTCAAAAGCATTGAGTTGATTAAGCGCGCTATATTAATAAAATTTGAGAATGTGTCACTGTTAAACCATGACATTTTTTTATGAGATTAAAAATATTCGCAGAGCTGGTCAGTTAAATTTTCGTGAGATGAAAAATCAGTCTATAATAATGGGCTTTCGAACCATTTAAAACTTGGCTCTCGTCGAGATTTATCTTCTTTTACTTTTGTCTCTGGAACATTAGCAATGAATGCGGCCGCAGCACAAGACGCTCAACCTCTCGTTGGAATTATTATGGGTTCTCAATCTGATTGGGCAACTCTCGAAAACACAGCCAATATGCTTAAACAGCTTGGTGTCCCATTTGAAGCGGAAGTGGTATCTGCTCATCGTACTCCAGATCGTTTATTTGAATATGCAGAAACTGCGCGTGATCGTGGTATTCAAGTGATTATTGCTGGTGCAGGCGGTGCAGCGCATTTACCTGGAATGTGTGCCGCAAAAACTGATTTACCAGTTTTGGGTGTGCCAGTGAAATCATCAATTTTAAATGGCGTAGATTCTTTGCTTTCAATCGTACAAATGCCAGCAGGTATTGCAGTTGGTACTTTAGCGATTGGTCCAGCTGGTGCGACGAATGCTGCAATTATGGCGGCACAAATTTTAGGTTTAACTCGTCCTGAAATCGCAAAAAATGTTGCTGATTTCCGCGCTGCGCAAACTGATAAAGTTGCAAGCAAAAATATTCCGGGTCAGGTGTAAGAGGCTGAGATGGATAAAACTATCGGTATTTTTGGTGGTGGGCAACTGGGCCGAATGATGGCTCAAGCGGCTTTACCATTAAATATTCAGTGTACTTTTTTTGAAGCAAATACAGATTGTCCAGCAGGTGTTTTAGGCCAAGTCTTTTCTAGCCAAGATGAGCAAGGTTTAAAGCAGTTTATTGAAAGTGCTGATGTTTTCAGTCTTGAGTTTGAAAATACACCAGTTGAAGATGTTGATGTTTTAACACAAACCAAAGCATTGCACCCTCCCCGTGTTGCTTTAGCGACTGCGCAAAATCGTTTGTCAGAAAAAGCATTGTTTGATGAACTTACTATTCCTGTTGCGCCGTATCGTGCTGTAGATAGTTTAGAAAGTTTGAAAAAGGCTGTTGCTGAGCTTGGTTTACCGATTGTGCTTAAGACTGCAACTGGCGGATATGATGGTAAAGGTCAGTTTGTACTTCGTTCAGAAGACCAGATTGACATCGCGTGGGCTGAACTTGGTCCTGCAAAAAGTCTAGTTGCCGAAAGCTTTGTTAAATTCTCTCGCGAAGTTTCAATTATTGCGGTGCGCGGCCAAAATGGTGAGGTAAAAACTTGGCCATTGGCTGAAAATCACCACCATAATGGCATTTTATCGCATTCAATTGTTCCAGCACCGAATAGTGAAGCTTTACAGCCTGTTGCTCAAGACTACATTACACGGTTGTTGAATCACCTCAACTATGTTGGTGTGTTGACTCTAGAGCTGTTTGTGACTGAACAAGGTTTGTGTGCAAATGAGATGGCACCCCGTGTGCATAACTCAGGTCACTGGTCAATTGAAGGCGCTGTTTGTTCTCAGTTTGAAAACCATATTCGAGCTGTTGCAGACCTGCCATTAGGTTCAACAGACGTTGTTCGCCCAACGGTCATGATCAATATCATTGGTCAGCATCCTAAAACTGAAGATGTACTTGCCTTAAATGGTGCTCATCTACATCTTTATAACAAGTCAGAACGTGCTGGTCGTAAGTTAGGTCATATCACTTTAATGCCTGTGGATAGTAATGAATTGACGACGTTATGCCGTCAATTGGCGAAAATTTTGCCTGAACCACTCGCTCTAACAGAAGATATGACCCTCTAAATACTTTTGATTTTGCAAAAAAGCGATCTTCGGATCGCTTTTTTTATCTTTTAAATTTAAAAAATAATAAATCATAATTATTCAGGGTTTGTGGATAACTTTTTACGTGAATTTTTGAATTTAAATATTGGTGGTGTTTTTAAATTTAAAAAAGTGAAAACAAGTTTTCTTCATTGTTTTGAATTTAAAGTTAGTTATCCACAAGAAAATTTAATTTATACCATGCGGTAGAGGTTGTATTTTTTGAATTCAAAACTAATCATGTTTGTTGAAGTGTTTTTAAATTTAAAATAACGCGGCAAGTTTGAATTTAAAACATGGGTCGATTTTTGAATTTGAAAATACAGATTGTTCGGTTGATTGGATTTGCCGTGTCATGAAGAATGATTAAATATAGAATAGAATCAATAAATAGTATTGTTTTTCCTCGACTGTGGATAAGTTTATCCACAGAAACACATGTTTCATAGTTTAAATTTAAAATAAGGTTTTTGAATTTAAATATGCACTATTATTTTGAATTCAAAACTGGTGATGCACACTGGTCGAAGTTTTAAATTCAAAATAAAGTGAAAAATTTGAATTTAAAACACGGGAAATGAATTTAAAGAAGAGATTATGAATTCAAAATTACGTTTTCTCTCTGAAATTTTAGACTCATAATGGTATGGTACTTAAAAATTTAAATTCAAAAATTGAAACTGGGATAATATGCGACGTTTTTCTTGTATTGTTGGCTCTGTATTTTTAGCAATGACTCAGGCTCAAGCAGAGCTCGTAATTAATGGTTCTACAATATCTAGCAGTGCCACTGTTCCGGCAGTGACTAACGAAAATTATACGCCTAATAATAATTTCCAAAGTTGTTTGGCAAATTTACGCTCTCAAGCGGTTGCTGCTGGAGTCTCTGGTACAACCTATGATCGTTATACTCAAAACTTAACTCCAGATTATTCGGTTATTGATAAATTAAATTATCAACCAGAATTTTCGACGCCTATTTGGGATTATCTTTCTGGCTTAGTCGATGAAGAGCGTGTTGAGCTTGGAAAACAAAAGTTGGCGCAATATCGCGATGTTTTAAATCGTGCTTCTCAAACTTATGGCGTGCCACCAGAAACAATTGTGGCAGTGTGGGGTGTTGAAAGTAATTTTGGTGATATTTCTGGAAAATATCCTTTATTACAAGCACTCGGAACTTTAAGTTGTGAAGGTCGCCGACAAAGTTATTTCCGTACTGAATTTTTTGCCACCATGCGTATTTTACAGCGTGGTGACTTAACTGAAGATCAACTGAAAGGTTCATGGGCTGGTGCATTTGGTCATACCCAATTTATGCCATCGACCTATGAACGTTTAGCTGTTGATTTTGATGGAGATGGTCGTCGCGATTTGGTGTCTAGTACAGTTGATGCATTGGCTTCAACGGCTAATTTCTTAAATAAAGCGGGTTGGCAAGCAGGGATGCCATGGGGTTTTGAAGTAAAAGTTCCCCAAGGTATGTCAATTGATGGAGAAGGGCGACGTTCAAAGAAAGCTTTAAGTAGCTGGAGTGCGCGAGGTGTTACTCGGATTGATGGTTCTCCACTTGTTCAAGGGACTTTATCTAGCAGTACTTCGGCAGGTTTAATGGCACCGGCAGGCGTAAATGGTCCAGTATTCTTAGTATTTAAGAATTTTGATGCTATCTATAGTTATAACGCTGCGGAAAGTTATGGCCTTGCAATTGCTCATCTATCTGATCGTTTAAAAGGTGCTCGTCCTTTTGCGACATCTTGGCCAACTGATGATCCAGGAACTTCACGTGCAGAACGTCGTGAAATCCAACAGTTTTTGATTAATCGCGGCTACGATATTGGTGCGGTTGATGGTCTTATTGGGGATAAAACCCGTGTGGCTATTCGTCAAGAGCAAACTCGTTTAGGTTTAAATCCAAGCGGACGAGCAGGGCAACAAATCTTACGCGCATTCCGTCAAGAACAAGCCCAAAAAATGATGCAATAAACTGAAAATAATAAAAAGGTCTGCATATGCAGACCTTTTTTATAGGTACTTGTACAAGATTGCTAATCTAATTTAACCGCTTCCAATATATCAAAAATAACTGAAGTGACATCTTGGCTTAAATCTCGATCATTAAAGATTTCATACGCAGTGATCGTAACATCTGTATCACTTGGTAATTGCTTTTGTTCTTCTTCAATTAAATGTTCAATCGGTAGCAGAGTCTGTTTCACTTCAAGATGCAAAATATCTTTGTATTCAATATTTTCATCTTCAAGCTCGATTTCATGCTCATTGAAAAAGGGGATTAGAATAGAATGAAGATACGGTTTGATTTCAATAATATCAAACAGTTCAATATCGCGTGTTTGTTCAATTGTGCTGATATGATCATTTACTTCAATCAGGATATGATAGTAACTCATCTTGATCTCCATTCTATTTTCGTTAGCTCTTATGACCACAATAACATGACTTTGATATGAATTTCGATGTATCTATCTAGAAATAGATACATCATTTTATATCAAGTTCTTAATTATTGAGGTAAAGCACTCAATAGATCGCGATCAGCATCGGTAAGGCCAGTGATTTTTTTGTCACCATCTTTACGAACTGAGTACATCAATGCATTTGGTTGATCACTGTGTTTTAAACCAAGCGCATGTCCTAACTCATGAGCAATCGTTAAACGTAAATCATCAATAGACTTAAACTCATAAATCACGATTTGTTTGCCGTTGTAGATACCTTTTTTAAAGACATCCGCTTGAGCATTTTGCTTAAATTCGTTTAATGATTCATTAAACTTATTATTAATCTGATTAAAGTGAGTAACTTTAGTATTTAAATCTTTAGCTTGCTCATTATATGCAGCAATTTCTTTCTTTAAAGCAACAGTTTGCTTTTGCAAATCTTTCTGGGTTTTAGCCAAAGATTTAGCACTGTATTCAGGTGCTAATTTGCCTTGGTTAAGTTGCATCATTTGCTGGTCAAGATTTTTCAATTTTCCATTCAAAATCTGCTTTTTATTTTCAAGGTCAGATTGAGTTTGACCAAGGGTTTGCTTTAATTGCTTAATTTGTTGCTGTTCATCAATTACACGTTGCTGTTCTTGCTGGAACTGAGCTGCAATTTTTTGACGCTGTTCAGAACGACTTTGACCATTATCGTAAACTAGGCGAATTTCTAACTTTGCATTTGGATCATAAGTAAAATAATCCTGCCCAGTGCCTTGTTTCCAAATATCTGCAGCTTGTTGGCTAATCTGAATCAATTGATCTTGGCTCAAACCAAAACGTGGATCAATTTCAGCAATTTTATAAGTCAGGTGCTGACCCGCTTTTTGCTGAATTTGAGTATGAGCTGGAGTGGCAAGATTAGCATTAGCCTGAAAATTAGAAAAAGCAAAGGCTACGCCTAGTAACAAAGATGTTAAACGCATAATAGAAGAGGGGGAGATTTTAAAAAAAACGTATTATAAGAATATAAAGTGAAAAATCAATCAAAAAACATACAATTCAGATAAATAAATGAGACTTTAGTCTCATTAATTTTTACCAAATGCAAAATTATTTTTTAGAAAAAATTCAATATGTTTGGTTTTATTTAGTTTTTTTAATCATTTAACTTTAATGATTTTTCTTAATTGAGCTATAAATTGAGCCTAATAACTCTAAATCGGAATCTGTTAATTTGAAATTATGAATATCTTGCTCTTTTAAACGGGGGTACATTAAAGATTTAGGATCGGTGGTATGTTTTAGCCCTAAAGCATGGCCAAACTCATGAGCAAGGGTCAAACGTAAATCATTCAAAGAGGCATAACCGTAAATTTGAATTTGGTTTTGACTGAATAAGCCTTTATGAAAGATCTGAATATTGGCTTTTTGTTCTAGCTTAAATTGTGTCATTAAAGTTGTTAAATCGCTTTGTTCTTGATTTAGTTCTTTAATTTTTAAGTTAAGTGATTGAATTATAAAATTTAAATCGTTTGATTCATTTTTTATATTTTCTGATTTTTGCTCTAGTTGTTTTTGCCGTTCTTTTAACTCATCGGCACGATAGTATTGATGTTCTCCTTGATTAAAGCGTGTTACGTCTCGTTGATAGTGTTCAAATTCAGCTTTTAGACTGATCTTTTTTTTGTTCAAATCAGATGATAGCTGATCAATTTCTTGTTTGTTTAAAATAATCTCTTCATTTTTAATGCGCCATTGTTCCTGCTTTTGTAAAAGAGCATTTAAATTTTCTTGTTGTTCACTTTTAATAATTTGATGATCATCATAAATTAAGTTAATTTTTAACTGCGCTTCTGAATCATAAGAAAAATAGGTTTTTCCAGTCTCTTTGTGCCAGATTTCAGCAGCTTGTTGGCATACTTCAATAAGTTGTTCTTTAGTGAGTTGAAACCGTGGGTCAATAAAAGCAATTCGATACTTTAAAGGTTGATTAGAGGAAACCATTGGTAGATTATTTTGGGCAAAGCTCGTCGTTTGTAAGCCTATGCATAAACACAAGCTAAGTCCCCACCATAGAAATTTTTTCATGGCAAAATAAAAAATATAAATAAATCTTATTGTTAGCTACTTAATTAATTTCGTCAAAATGATAAAAAATGCAGGAGAGAGGGAGAATTTGTGATCTGGCTATAAAAATTTAAAAAGATGTTTTTAGACTTGGCAATAATGGAATAATTAATGTAATAAGTAACAATGTCTTTTAGTTTATAAAATCTTTTTTATAATTAATAGATTAGTTTTTATTATTGATCTTTTTGACATTAAGATAATTAAAAATCTCCTTTAAAAAGCTATTGTTATTTTTTGTAACTAATAAAAAACCGCGCCTAAGCGCGGTTTTTTATTAAAGAAACAAATTATTTTTTGTCATCTTTAACTTCAGTGAATTCAGCATCTTTTTTAAATAAAGGTTGGTAGAGGCTAGGTACAACTAAAATGCCCCAAATTAGTGTAGAGAGAATATTGCCTAGCTCATAAAAAATAGCACTTAGACCAGACATTAATGTCCAATAGTAACTCGGTAATAAATAAATGAGTAAAATTGGGAAAAAAGTATAAATATATAGTTTCCTCGCCCATTCTTTGAATAGAAGCAAACCAATGAATATGATCAAAAAAATAATTGAAAGAAGGCAAGTAATGGCTAATTCCCAGTTTTGGGGATCTATTGATAACGTCTCATTGATTGAGATAAACGTTTCATCATAGGCATCAAATGTTGCACTAAAAATGGCGAAGAGTAGAGAAAAAATAAGCATTAATCTAAATTTGGTTTTTGTGATAATTGGTTCGATTTTCATTTTTTATAGAGTGATATTTTAATGTTTTAGATTATATATATAATATTGTATCTGTATCAAATTGATGTAGTCTGATTGGCTAAAGTTGAATGTACATAATCCTAGCAATTACTTGTCAACAATGTATACAGCTGCAGTAGTTAAGATACTGAAATAAAATGATTACCGATAAATAAAATGTGAAGGAAGTTACACGCCGAAAATACTTACTTGAAGCATCTCATTCAGCATGGAGTACAATTTCATCATCTGAGGCAAAATTTAAAAATCCAATACTTGAGAATAACAGGATTTATCTTAAAAAAAACCGCGCTTTCGCGCGGTCTTTTTTAAAGCGACAAATTATTTTTTGTCATCTTTTACTTCTGTGAATTCAGCATCTACAACGCCATCATCTGCTTTTTGTTGACCTGCATCGCCACCTTGGAATGCATTTGGATCAAAGCCTTCTGCACCACCAGCTTGCTGTGCTTGTTCATAAGCACGTTGAGTGATAGGCATTAAGATGTTTTGTAAAGCCTCAGTTTTAGCTTTGATATCTTCAACATCATTTTCTTTTGTTGCTGCTTCAAGTTCAGAAACCGCAGTACTTACAGCTGTTTTTTCATCTTCAGTAACTTTATCACCAAGATCTTTTACAGCTTTGTTCGAGCTTGAAATTAATGCATCAGCTTCGTTACGAGCTTTTGCAAGTTCTTCAAACTTACGATCTTCTTCAGCATTCGCTTCAGCATCTTTAATCATTGCTTCGATTTCAGCATCAGACAAACCTGAGTTTGCTTTAATCTGGATTGATTGCTCTTTACCAGTGCTCTTATCTTTAGCAGATACTTTCAAGATACCATCAGCATTGATGTCGAAAGATACTTCAATTTGTGGCACACCACGTGGAGCAGGTGGAATGTCGCCTAATTGGAAGTTACCCAACAATTTGTTTTGTTGAGCCATCTTACGTTCACCTTGGTAAACAGAAATGTCTACAGCAGGCTGGTTGTCAGCAGCAGTAGAGAACACTTGTGATTTCTTCGCAGGAATCGTCGTGTTTTTCTCAATGATTGGTGTTAATACACCACCCATTGTTTCAATACCTAAAGTTAATGGTGTTACGTCTAATAAAAGAACGTCAGTTTTGTCACCAGACAATACCGCACCTTGAATCGCAGCACCAATTGCAACTGCTTCATCAGGGTTCACGTCTTTACGTGGCTCTTTACCAAAGAATTCTTGTACTTTTTGTTGTACAAGTGGCATACGAGACTGACCACCAACCAAGATCACGTCAGAGATGTCAGAAGTCGAAAGACCAGCATCTTTAAGCGCGATACGGCAAGGCTCAATTGTACGAGCAACTAAATCAGCAACTAAACCTTCAAGTTTTGCACGTGTTACATTGATCACTAAGTGTTTAGGACCAGTTGCATCAGCAGTGATGTATGGAAGGTTGATTTCAGTTGCATTTGATGAAGAAAGCTCGATTTTTGCTTTTTCAGCAGCTTCTTTCAAACGTTGTAACGCAAGTGGGTCATTTTTCAAGTTCACACTTTGTTCTTTCTTAAATTCTTCAACCAAGAATTCAATTAACGCGTTATCAAAGTCTTCACCACCAAGGAAAGTATCACCATTTGTTGATAACACTTCGATTTGTTGGTCGCCATCAAGGTCTGCGATTTCAATGATTGATACGTCAAAAGTACCACCACCTAAGTCGTAAACAGCAATTTTACGATCGCCTTCTTTTTTGTCCATACCGAACGCAAGTGCAGCAGCAGTTGGTTCGTTAATGATACGTTTAACGTCTAAACCAGCGATTTTACCCGCATCTTTAGTTGCTTGACGTTGAGCATCGTTAAAGTAAGCAGGAACAGTAATAACTGCTTCTGTAACTGTTTCACCTAAATAGTCTTCTGCAGTTTTCTTCATCTTTTTCAAGATTTCAGCAGAGATCTGTTGAGGCGCTAATTTTTTATCGTTTACTTCTACCCAAGCATCACCATTGTCAGCTTTGATGATTTTATAAGGTACAAGGCCGATGTCTTTTTGTACCGCTTGATCTTCATAACGACGACCAATTAAACGCTTAATAGCGAATAATGTATTTTTCGGGTTAGTTACTGCCTGACGCTTAGCACTTTGACCCACTAAGATCTCGCCATCTTTATAAGCAATGATCGATGGAGTTGTACGTGTGCCTTCAGCGTTTTCGATTACTTTTACTTTATCGCCTTCAAGTACAGCAACGCATGAGTTGGTAGTACCTAAGTCAATACCAATAATTTTTGCCATGTGACGTTTTCCTCAAAAATTCTTTTGCAATGTTTTTGCTTGTTATCCGATATGAGAGTGAATCTATTTTTTTCAAGCGTTTTAGCGAAAAAAAATCTAAAAACTCTCAAATTTTTATTTATTGACCAACCATAACCATAGCAGGGCGCAATAAGCGACCATTTAAGGTATAGCCTTTTTGTAAAACGGTACCGATTTCATTCGCTTTAGCGTCTGGGGCAATGCCCACTGCTTGATGTAAATCTGCGTTGAAACCATTTTGAGTGTCAGCTTCTACAACACCAAATTTTTCCAGCGTGGTTAATAGTGACTTCAAGGTTAACTTAATACCCTCAAGTACAGGAGTTTCTTCATCACCCGCTGCTTGAATTGCACGCTCTAGATTGTCTACAGAATCCAGCAATTCTTTTGCAAATTTTTCAAGCACAGTTTCCTTATGCTTCTCAGACTCACGTTGAATACGCTCTACACTTTTTTGTGCTTCGTAAACAGCATTCGCTGTACGTGCTTTTTCAAGTTTAAGGCTTTCTTCTAATTTAGTGATTTGCGCTTGTAAAGATTCAACGGTAACGTCGTTTGCTTGCTCTCCACCTTCAGCCTGAGTTTGCTCATTAGATTGCTCTGCTTGCTCGTGTTGAATGTCTTGAGCTTGCTCATTTTGCTCATTAGCCATTGATGATCTCCGTTTAAATGGGTTTTTAAACATGTACAGTCCTTTTTGGCATCAGTATTTACTGTGTAAAACCTGAACTGCCATGCATATGCTGTAATTCATTAATAGGTATGAAGTATGGGCACTGCCTAAAAATTCAAGCGTGCACGACAATTTAAAGCTTTTAATTTTGCGGTTTTAAGTAAAAATCTAAATTTTCGATCATAAAAGCAATAAATTCCTGCGTTATTTTGGGTAAATGCTGCCTAGATGCATATACCACTGACAGACTTAGCTCTGGAGCTGAAAAGTTTTTAAATAAAGGAACTAGTCGTTTTTCTTTTAAATCTTTTTTAACTAATAGCGAAGGCAACATAGCTACACCCTGAGCATGTAGGCACATATCATAAACAGCATTTACATCATTACTTTTAAAGGTAACGTTTAAAGGATAATTCTGTGGTTGTTGCTCTTCATCAAAAAGAGTCCAGTATTGATGTTGGCTGTGGTGAGCTAAACATTCGTATTGAATAAGTTGTCTTGGGTGAGAGAGGGGGCTGTGCTGTTTTAAATAGTCTGGATGAGCACAAAATACCGATTCGATCTGGCAGACTGGTCTCGCAATTAATCCATCTGCAACTTTTTGCGTTATACGCAAAGCTAAATCGACTTGTGCATCAATCAAGTCAATTGTATTTTCAGTAAGATATACATCAAATTGAATATGTGGATGTTGCTTTTTAAATTGACGAATACATTCCCCAACACCTAATTGAAATAAAAATAAACCACAAGTAAAACGAATCGTACCGTTATGTTGTTCGGGTGCTGCTAGCTCTTGTAGAAGTTGTTGTTGTTGTAAAATATTTTCGCAGTAGAGTAGAGCTTTTTCACCTGCTGGAGTGAGAGATATTTTTCGAGTATTCCGCTGAAATAGGCGAGTTGAGAATGTATGCTCTAGGTGTTCAAGATAGCGAGAAACCATGGCACGGGAATAATTAAGATGTTCTGCTGCTTTGGTTAAATTGCCATGCTGAGCAATAGAAACAAAGACTTGTATGGCTTTTAATGTGTCCATATGCATTATCATTGTTACAATATATGCAACAGTTTATCTTAATTTAGTGCATTTACCTTACAGGAATTGCAATTTAAAGTATTTCTCATGAAATTGGAGAATACATAATGAAATTTTTTAAATTAACAGCTTCAGCTCTAGCAACTGCCACTGCTTTAACGATGGCTTCCTCAGCTTTTGCACAAGATCTAAAAATCCAAAGTTTTCTGGCTAAACCCGAACATTTTGGCGTGACGTCTACTTTAATTGAAAGTGATAAAGAAGTTCTATTGGTCAATGCGCAATTCTCAAAATCTGAAGCATTACGTATTGCTGCCGACATTATCGATAGCGGTAAAACGCTAAAAACAATTTTCGTAAGCTATGGTGATCCAGACTATTATTTTGGTTTAGACGTATTTAAACAATACTTCCCAAATGTACAAATAATCGCAACGCCGGAAACTGTTAAACATATTCAAGATACTCAAGCGCTCAAGGTGAAGTATTGGGGTCCACAAATGGGTGCAAATTCGCCTAGCCAAATTATTGTGCCTCAAGCTTACACTGCTAAAACTTTAAAATTAGAGAATGAGTCAATCGAGATTAAAGGTAAGAAAGAACTCACTTATTTATGGATTCCTTCTTCTAAGGCAGTAGTAGGTGGTATTCCTGTATCTTCAGGCATTCATTTATGGATGGCAGATACACCAAAAGTTAAAGACCGTAATGAAGTAATTCAAACGCTAGAAAACATTAAAGCACTTCAACCTCAGACAGTTGTTCCTGCCCATATGGTTGAGGGAGCTCCACAAGGTTTGGATGCGGTTAACTTTTCGATTGACTATCTCAAGAGCTATGAGAAAGCCGTTAAAGTAAGTAAAAATGCGAGTGAGCTAAGTCAGCTCATGCAAAAACAATATCCAACATTAAAAAGTGTGGATAGCTTAGAGTTAGGTGCAAAAGTTGTAAAAGGCGAGATGCAATGGCCGTAATTTAAATCGGAATATAATAATTTTTTAGAGAAGCCGTGGTCTATACCCGGCTTTTTTAATGCGAAAAGGAATTTTTAATCAAAAAAACCTCTGTAACATTCTACGCACCTTATATAGTGTTTCTATAAAGAGAATTTTTTTGAGCAGAGAAAAAGATTAAGATAAAAATTAGAAATTGATAAAATTAAACAAAAGCTTAAGTTGCTACTTTTATATAAAAGATAGAGCTAAGAGTAGGGAAGAGAATTTAATAAAAAATTGCACAATTTGTACTTCTATTACTACAAAAGACAACCAATGATACGCACGCCAGAAAAAAAAATTGTGAATTATAGGCAGCGCAAAGATGATCTTTGCATTTAAGTGTTTGTCGTAATGAAAGGAAAGCGATTATGAAAAAATTAGGTCTTATCTCTGTAGTACTTGCTGGTGTTGCTTTTACAGCTGTTGGTTGTGCATCTGAAGCTGGTTTAAACGCATCAGGTTCTGCTCAAACAAGTGCTAGCCCATCTGGCGTACAAGCAGGTGTAGGTGTAGATGCTGGTGTTTCTGGTCAAGCACAACCAGGTCAGGTTGATGCTGGTGCTTCTGGTTCTGTTTCAGGTTCTGCAACAGCTCAGTAATTCTTAGCGATAAGAAGAGTTAAAAGGTTATAGAGTCATATATTTAAGATGCCGATTTATGTATGAAGTGAGCTGCTACTCATTACTCTATAATTAAGAGAGTTTAGAGTTCTCAAAAAAGCCCCAAAAGACGTAGCTTATTGGGGCTTTTTATATAGTAAAGAATTTAGTCATCATGACGAGAATCTCGACGATTATGATCACGATCTTCTACCCGTTTTTTATCCCACTCGTGGCGTCTTTTATCGTCATCACGGTGTTTCTTATCCTCGTCATGGCGTCTTTTATCGTCATCACGGTGTTTCTTATCCTCGTCATGGCGTCTTTTATCCCACTCATGACGATTTCGATCTTGTTCGCGAGCAACTCTTCGTTGTTGTTCATATATTCTTTGACGTTCTTCCCAGCGTTTTCGTTCCCAATCATTATATCGACGTCCATCATTGCGATCATAGCGATTAGTATCATGGTAACCATAGCCACCACGATAAGAAGGGTCATCCGTATAAGCAACACAGCCTACAGTTAAGAGACTGGTTGCTAATAAAGTAACAACTAGTTTTGTTGACATAATCTTACCTCTTTTTGTCTGTTAACAATAATTGGCAAAAAACTCCTGCTTGAAACGACAGATTTGTTAATGACATTTGCTTTAAATCAGATTAGCGTAATTTAGTTTTTACCTTTGTATCTTGATTACATGAGTTGTATGCGAATATAGTCAAACAGCAACAGAATTCTGTAGAAAATATGAAGGATAAGAGGAATTCATGGAGATAGGCATGACAGCATTTAATCAAAAAATTCAAACATTGCTAGATAAGGGCCAAGGGCCCGCTGCTCGAGCTCTTGATAAGTTACCTCGATTAGCTCAAGAATCACTTGCCAAAATTCTTGGGTATTCTTACCAATATCCTGACTTGGACTCATTTACTAAATGTCTGATGGCTGTACAAATTAAGCAGGGGCGTATCGGTTTTATTGGTCCAGATCCAATTGAATCCAGAAGGCAGTTTGATACGCAAATGCTGGCTATACGCCAGAAACCAACAGAGATTGATTCAGTAGAAGATATTCGTTTACCTCTTCAAAGTGGAACCGTTTTCGCTAGACACTATCATCCAGCACCTAATAAAAAATTACCTCTTCTTGTTTTTTATCACGGAGGGGGATTTGTTGTGGGTGGATTAGATACTCATGATGAGGCGTGTCGTATATTGGCAAAATATGCAAAAGTACAAGTACTCAGTATTGATTATCCTCTTGCGCCTGAGGTTTCTCCTCAACATTTAATCCAATCCTGTGAAGATGCTTTGGCTTGGGTATATCAAAATCGTAGACAATTAAAAATATTAAAAGGTCGAATTGCGGTAGCAGGTGATAGTGCAGGTGGAAACATTAGTACAGTCGTGGCTCAAAGATCAGTAAATAAACCTTATGCTCCACAGGCCCAACTTCTTATTTACCCTGCAGTCGATTTCAAGAGTCGACATCCATCCTTCTATGCCTATAACGAAGGATTGGTTTTGACAGATAAAGATATCAATAATGTCACTCAATATTATGCAACCCAGCATAACGTAGAATTAGATGATCCTATTATTTCTCCAACCTATGGAAACTTGAAGAAGAATCCACCGGCTTTTGTGATTACTGCTGGGCATGACGTATTACATGATGAAGGGAAAATTTATAGCTATAAGCTACGCCAAAATGGCGTCAAAATGCATTATGAAGAATACTCAGATCAAACGCATGGATTTATAAATCTGACGCCTATTTCTAAAAAGGCCAAACGTAACACCATTGAGTTCAGTAAAAACTTTAGAAAATTTTGGGATAAAAATAGCTAAATAAAAGTTTGGTCCATGTTTCACGTGGAACGTGGACTCATACTCAAATCTAAAATATAAGGCTTTAAATAAAAGATAATAAATACTCACTAGAATTCTTTTATATAGACGATTAAATTTAACCTTATTAAGTTTTGCATTTTACTGTAGGAAGATATGAAAAAATTATTAATGCTATGTTGTTTGGGTTTAAGCAGTCATTCAGTCTGGGCTGACACTTTAGTTGAAATGCAAACAAATTTAGGCAACATAGAAATACAACTTTATGATGAGAAAGCCCCAATCAGCGTCAAGAATTTTAAAAGCTATATAAAGTCGAACTTTTATAAAGATACGATATTCCATCGCGTAATTCCTGGTTTCATGGTACAGGGTGGTGGGCTTACTGCAAATATGCAGGAAAAGCCCACTCGAACACCAATCAAAAATGAAGCTGGAAATGGGATTGCTAACACACGTGGAACCTTAGCGATGGCTCGTACCGCAAATCCTGACTCTGCTACTAGCCAGTTCTTTATTAATGTCGCAGATAATAGTTTTCTAAATCGCTCTGCTGGTAATGCTGGTTATGCAGTTTTCGGAAAAGTGATTAAAGGAATGGATGTGGTTGACCGTATTGTAAAAGTACCGACAATCACTGATGGAATGCATCAGAACGTTCCTAAACAACCTATTAAGATAATAGAGGTGAAAATCAAAAAAGAATGAAAATAAAATATTTTAATATTTATTGTTTATTATCAATAATTTAAACTGATATTTTTGCTTTTTTTAACTTTGATTGGGTGAAAAAGAATCGATCAAACACATATATTTAGAAAAGTGCTTGCGTACCATTTTTTTTCCCCTATAATGCACTCATCCCGACGCGATACATGAGAATATCTTAGCTTACAGGGTTAAGATGAAAAGCTTAGTATTGCGTTGAATTCTGTCTCTGACGAAGAGCAGAAAGATCATTAAGAGATTATGAAGAACAACTTGTGTGGATTTTTACTGATTGATTGATCGAAATATTATCATTGATTGATTGGTTTAAATTACTCGAAGTTTATTTGAGCGAAATTTAAGTCAGAAAATTGATGAGCCAGAATTGGCACCTTGTCTTTAATAAGGTGCAAAATGATTTTTAACTGAAGAGTTTGATCATGGCTCAGATTGAACGCTGGCGGCAGGCTTAACACATGCAAGTCGAGCGGAGTGATGGTGCTTGCACTATCACTTAGCGGCGGACGGGTGAGTAATGCTTAGGAATCTGCCTATTAGTGGGGGACAACATTTCGAAAGGAATGCTAATACCGCATACGTCCTACGGGAGAAAGCAGGGGATCTTCGGACCTTGCGCTAATAGATGAGCCTAAGTCGGATTAGCTAGTTGGTGGGGTAAAGGCCTACCAAGGCGACGATCTGTAGCGGGTCTGAGAGGATGATCCGCCACACTGGGACTGAGACACGGCCCAGACTCCTACGGGAGGCAGCAGTGGGGAATATTGGACAATGGGCGCAAGCCTGATCCAGCCATGCCGCGTGTGTGAAGAAGGCCTTATGGTTGTAAAGCACTTTAAGCGAGGAGGAGGCTACTGAAGTTAATACCTTCAGATAGTGGACGTTACTCGCAGAATAAGCACCGGCTAACTCTGTGCCAGCAGCCGCGGTAATACAGAGGGTGCAAGCGTTAATCGGATTTACTGGGCGTAAAGCGCGCGTAGGCGGCTAATTAAGTCAAATGTGAAATCCCCGAGCTTAACTTGGGAATTGCATTCGATACTGGTTAGCTAGAGTGTGGGAGAGGATGGTAGAATTCCAGGTGTAGCGGTGAAATGCGTAGAGATCTGGAGGAATACCGATGGCGAAGGCAGCCATCTGGCCTAACACTGACGCTGAGGTGCGAAAGCATGGGGAGCAAACAGGATTAGATACCCTGGTAGTCCATGCCGTAAACGATGTCTACTAGCCGTTGGGGCCTTTGAGGCTTTAGTGGCGCAGCTAACGCGATAAGTAGACCGCCTGGGGAGTACGGTCGCAAGACTAAAACTCAAATGAATTGACGGGGGCCCGCACAAGCGGTGGAGCATGTGGTTTAATTCGATGCAACGCGAAGAACCTTACCTGGCCTTGACATAGTAAGAACTTTCCAGAGATGGATTGGTGCCTTCGGGAACTTACATACAGGTGCTGCATGGCTGTCGTCAGCTCGTGTCGTGAGATGTTGGGTTAAGTCCCGCAACGAGCGCAACCCTTTTCCTTATTTGCCAGCGAGTAATGTCGGGAACTTTAAGGATACTGCCAGTGACAAACTGGAGGAAGGCGGGGACGACGTCAAGTCATCATGGCCCTTACGGCCAGGGCTACACACGTGCTACAATGGTCGGTACAAAGGGTTGCTACCTAGCGATAGGATGCTAATCTCAAAAAGCCGATCGTAGTCCGGATTGGAGTCTGCAACTCGACTCCATGAAGTCGGAATCGCTAGTAATCGCGGATCAGAATGCCGCGGTGAATACGTTCCCGGGCCTTGTACACACCGCCCGTCACACCATGGGAGTTTGTTGCACCAGAAGTAGGTAGTCTAACCGCAAGGAGGACGCTTACCACGGTGTGGCCGATGACTGGGGTGAAGTCGTAACAAGGTAGCCGTAGGGGAACCTGCGGCTGGATCACCTCCTTAACGAAAGATTGACGATTGGTAAGAATCCACAACAAGTTGTTCTTCATAGATGTATCTGAGGGTCTGTAGCTCAGTTGGTTAGAGCACACGCTTGATAAGCGTGGGGTCACAAGTTCAAGTCTTGTCAGACCCACCATGACTTTGACTGGTTGAAGTTATAGAAAAGAAGATACATAACTGATGATGTAAGCTGGGGACTTAGCTTAGTTGGTAGAGCGCCTGCTTTGCACGCAGGAGGTCAGGAGTTCGACTCTCCTAGTCTCCACCAGAACTTAAGAGAAGTTCGGATTACAGAAATTAGTAAATAAAGATTTAGATCTTGGTTTATTAACTTCTGTGATTTAAGTATCACGGTATTAAGCATGACCTGACGAAGGCATGTTTATTCATTAACAGATTGGCAAAATTGAGTCTGAAATAAATTGTTCACTCAATAATGAAAAGAGAGGAAGTAATTCTGATCTTGGAATTAATTGAGAACTAGCAAATTAACTGAATCAAGCGTTTTGGTATATGAATTAGATTGAAGCTGTACAGTGTTTAAATACACAGTACTTCAAACTGTAAGAGATTGATGAGAAATCATTGATCATGTCTTATTACTCCTTGTAGGTAATAACGACTGTTTGGGGTTGTATAGTCAAGTAATTAAGTGCATGTGGTGGATGCCTTGGCAGTCAGAGGCGATGAAAGACGTAATAGCCTGCGATAAGCTCCGGGGAGGCGGCAAATATCCTTTGATCCGGAGATTTCTGAATGGGGGAACCCACCTACTTTAAGGTAGGTATTGCAACATGAATACATAGTGTTGCAAGGCGAACGAGGGGAAGTGAAACATCTCAGTACCCTTAGGAAAAGAAATCAATTGAGATTCCCTTAGTAGCGGCGAGCGAACGGGGATCAGCCCATTAAGTTATGTGTGTTTTAGTGGAACGCTCTGGGAAGTGCGAACGTAGAGGGTGATATTCCCGTACACGAAAGGGCACACATAATGATGACGAGTAGGGCGAGGCACGTGAAACCTTGTCTGAATATGGGGGGACCATCCTCCAAGGCTAAATACTCCTGACTGACCGATAGTGAACCAGTACCGTGAGGGAAAGGCGAAAAGAACCCCTGTGAGGGGAGTGAAATAGATCCTGAAACCGCATGCATACAAGCAGTGGGAGCCGACTTGTTCGGTGACTGCGTACCTTTTGTATAATGGGTCAGCGACTTATATTCAGTAGCGAGGTTAACCGTATAGGGGAGCCGTAGAGAAATCGAGTCTTAATAGGGCGTTTAGTTGCTGGGTATAGACCCGAAACCAGGCGATCTATCCATGAGCAGGTTGAAGGTTGGGTAACACTAACTGGAGGACCGAACCCACTGTCGTTGAAAAGCCAGGGGATGACTTGTGGATAGGGGTGAAAGGCTAATCAAGCCTGGTGATAGCTGGTTCTCCCCGAAAGCTATTTAGGTAGCGCCTCGGACGAATACCATAGGGGGTAGAGCACTGTTTCGGCTAGGGGGTCATCCCGACTTACCAAACCGATGCAAACTCCGAATACCTATGAGTACTATCCGGGAGACAGACTGCGGGTGCTAACGTCCGTAGTCAAGAGGAAAACAATCCAGACCGCCAGCTAAGGCCCCAAAATCATAGTTAAGTGGGAAACGATGTGGGAAGGCATAGACAGCTAGGAGGTTGGCTTAGAAGCAGCCACCCTTTAAAGAAAGCGTAATAGCTCACTAGTCGAGTCGGCCTGCGCGGAAGATGTAACGGGGCTAAAACTATGTGCCGAAGCTGCGGATTTGACTTTTAAGTCAAGTGGTAGGGGAGCGTTCTGTAAGCCGATGAAGGTGTATTGAGAAGTATGCTGGAGGTATCAGAAGTGCGAATGCTGACGTGAGTAACGACAAAACGGGTGAAAAACCCGTTCGCCGAAAGACCAAGGGTTCCAGTCCAACGTTAATCGGGGCTGGGTGAGTCGACCCCTAAGGCGAGGCCGAAAGGCGTAGTCGATGGGAAATTGGTTAATATTCCAATACTTCTGTGTAATGCGATGAGAGGACGGAGAAGGTTAAGTCAGCCTGGCGTTGGTTGTCCAGGTGAAAGGAAGTAGGCATGCATCTTAGGCAAATCCGGGGTGCTCTATGCTGAGATCTGATAGCAAGCTGTACTTGTACAGCGAAGTGGCTGATACCATGCTTCCAGGAAAAGTCTCTAAGCTTCAGTTACACAGGAATCGTACCCTAAACCGACACAGGTGGTCAGGTCGAGTAGACCAAGGCGCTTGAGAGAACTCTGCTGAAGGAACTAGGCAAAATGGTACCGTAACTTCGGGAGAAGGTACGCTGTTGTTGGTGATGGAACTTGCTTCCTGAGCTGATGACAGCCACAGAAACCAGGCCGCTGCAACTGTTTATTAAAAACATAGCACTCTGCAAACACGAAAGTGGACGTATAGGGTGTGATGCCTGCCCGGTGCTGGAAGGTTAATTGATGGGGTTAGCGTAAGCGAAGCTCTTGATCGAAGCCCCAGTAAACGGCGGCCGTAACTATAACGGTCCTAAGGTAGCGAAATTCCTTGTCGGGTAAGTTCCGACCTGCACGAATGGCATAATGATGGCGGCGCTGTCTCCAGCAGAGGCTCAGTGAAATCGAAATCGCTGTGAAGATGCAGTGTACCCGCGGCTAGACGGAAAGACCCCGTGAACCTTTACTGCAGCTTGACATTGAACTTTGACCTTACTTGTGTAGGATAGGTGGGAGGCTTTGAAGTTGGAACGCTAGTTCCAATGGAGCCGTCCTTGAAATACCACCCTGGTAATGTTGAGGTTCTAACTCTGCCCCGTAATCCGGGGCGAGGACCATGTCTGGTGGGTAGTTTGACTGGGGCGGTCTCCTCCTAAAGAGTAACGGAGGAGTACGAAGGTGCGCTCAGCGTGGTCGGAAATCACGCGTAGAGTATAAAGGCAAAAGCGCGCTTAACTGCGAGACCCACAAGTCGAGCAGGTACGAAAGTAGGTCTTAGTGATCCGGTGGTTCTGTATGGAAGGGCCATCGCTCAACGGATAAAAGGTACTCTGGGGATAACAGGCTGATACCGCCCAAGAGTTCATATCGACGGCGGTGTTTGGCACCTCGATGTCGGCTCATCTCATCCTGGGGCTGAAGCAGGTCCCAAGGGTATGGCTGTTCGCCATTTAAAGAGGTACGCGAGCTGGGTTTAGAACGTCGTGAGACAGTTCGGTCCCTATCTACCGTGGGCGCTGGAAATTTGAGAGGATCTGCTCCTAGTACGAGAGGACCAGAGTGGACGAACCTCTGGTGTACCGGTTGTGACGCCAGTCGCATCGCCGGGTAGCTATGTTCGGAAGGGATAACCGCTGAAAGCATCTAAGCGGGAAGCCTACCTCAAGATAAGATTTCCCTAGGACTTTATGTCCTCTAAAGAGCCGTTCGAGACTAGGACGTTGATAGGTTGGATGTGGAAGCATAGTGATATGTGAAGCTGACCAATACTAATTGCTCGTGAGGCTTGACTATACAACACCCAAGCAGTTGTATATAAAGCATCAATCGATTCATTAATATGCAAAGCAACTTGATTTAGTTATACGCTTAGCTAAAATGAACAAAATAAAGTAAGATTCAATCAGCCCATCTGTAAAGATTTGGAAAACGCATCGGCAGCCAATAAGACCAATGCAAGTATCCATACCAGTTGTGCTGGCGACCATAGCAAGAGTGAACCACCTGATCCCTTCCCGAACTCAGAAGTGAAACCTCTTAGCGCTGATGGTAGTGTGGGGTTTCCCATGTGAGAGTAAGTCATCGCCAGCTCATTATTCAAAACACCCTCAACTTAACAGTTGGGGGTGTTTTTTTATGACTAAATTAAAATACACACATAAAATGTTGAGAAATATAGGGCAATAAAAATACTGATTCAAAATCAGATTTGTATACTAGCCGTGTTCTATGAATATAATAACGATGAAGTTTCTTATTTTTAGGTGTTTACGTGAAAATTAATTCCTTCTCTTCAATACCTGAAGACGATGAAGAACTCTCTCTCCCTGAATTGGTCTATTGGGCTTCTTTAGGCGATCTAGATGAAGTAGAGCAATTACTTTTAGAAGGACAAGATCCTAATCAGACAGATGATGAAGGTTACAGTGCTCTACAAGCAGCTGCCGAGAATGATCATCTAGAGGTGGTTAAACTATTAGTCGAAAAGGGAGCTCTTGTCGATTATAAGAGTGAATACACAGCACTACAGCTTGCAGAAATGGCTAGTAATATAGATATAGTGAATTACTTAAAGAGTTTATGAAACTATAAATAAAGGCCTCTTTTATTTAATTGGAGGCCTTTTGTTTTTAAGCTAAATGATATTTCTGTAGTTTTTCAACAATTGATTGAAGTCCCTTTACTTCAAATTCATTAGCTTCGAATTTTTCATCTTTATTACGTTTAAATATATCCCGAATCTCTAGTACAGCATTCGGGTCAACAATACTTAAACTTGAGGTGACTTGACGTATTTGGCTAATAGAGCGAGAGCCATTAGTTGAACCATATCCAATAAATGCAGCAGGTTTATCGCTCCATTCTTTACCAACATAGTCGAGAGCATTTTTTAAGGCTGGACTGTAACCATGATTGTATTCTGGGCTAATAAAGATAAAAGCATCTGCTTGAGCAATTTTGTTTGCCCATTCTTGTTGTTTAGGTTGATCATAAATTCCGGTGGCGGGTGGGTGAGAGCCTGAAAAAAGAGGTAAATCCCATTCTTTTAAATCGACGACTTCAGTTTGGAAATCGTTTAGACCCAATGTTGGAATTGTGGTTTCTAGCCAATTGGCAATTTTAATTGCTGTACGTCCTTCACGAACACTTCCTACGATAATATAGACCAGCATGTATGTTTCCTAAGAATTTTTATCTTTATAAGTTAATTCATTATATAGGTGGGAGAGAATATAGAATTTGTAAGGATTCTTATGTCATCAATAAAAAATTGAATAATAAAAAGCCCTCATTAAGAGGGCTTTTTATTTATATGAGCTTAATGCCCTGTTGGCCTTCGGGAGTTACCTTGAATATTTCTACTTCAAAGGTAATATTTTTCCCAGCTAACGGGTGATTAAAATCAATTTCTGTAATGTCATCATTTACCGACTTCACTACGCCGAATAAGGTTGTTTTTGCCTTATCTTCAAACTCAATCATATGGCCAGGAATAGGGCGTTGTTTAAACTTAACCGTATCGAAAGTTTGAATGTTTTCTGGATTCCATGGGCCAAATGCATCTTCTGGCGGAAGATGTACTGTACGACGGTCGCCTGCACGTAAACCAAATAATGCTTTTTCAAAACCAGGTAAAAGGTTGCCATCGCCAATAGTAAGAGTAACTGGTTCTTCACGGTTACGTGTATTATCGATTTCTACGCCATTTTCAATAGCTACTGAAAAATGTAGATCAACTTTAGAGCCGTCTGTAATACGAATTTCTTCGTTAGGTTGAATAATTTCGGTCATGTTATGCATCCGAATTTTGGTTACGTTGCTTCTCAAGGAAGAATGTATCGATGAGTAGCAAGATGGTACCTAGGGTAATGGCACTGTCCGCAATATTAAAAGCTGGAAAGTGATGATTTTGGTAATAGACATGAATAAAATCGACCACATAGCCTAAAGTAATGCGGTCAATTAAATTGCCTAATGCTCCACCTAAAATTAAAGCGATGGCTACAGGTAGCACCACCATTTTTTTAGGCATACGAAGCAACCAAAATACAAAAAGAACTGAAACTAAGCCTGCTAAAGATGTGAAGAAATAGCGCTGCCATCCTCCTGCATCAGATAAAAAGCTAAAGGCTGCACCATAGTTATGTAATAGTGTCCAGTTTAAAAATGGAAGCACAGGTACTGGATCCGCGTAGTTCAGATGTGTACTTGCAATCCATTTTGTCCATTGATCCAACACAATGGCAAGGACAGAAAGTCCAAGCCAAATTAGGTTGTGTGGATAAAACTGGAATAAGCCTTTTTTAGCTTGTGAATTAGGCATATTTTCTCACTTCGCCACGACCAGTGACGTTCACAATACAACGACCACATAAACCAGGATGATCGGCATGTGTATTTACATCTGGAAGGACATGCCAGCAACGTGCACATTTTTCACCTTCAGCTGCAGATATTTGTACACGTAAGCCTTCCATTTCAGTTGCTTCACCTTGTTCAGCAAATGGATGTACTACTACTTCTGAAGTAATAAGAACAAAACGGAGTTCATCAGCCAGTTGGTTTAAAACTGTTTGTAATGATTCATTTGCCCAAAGTTCAACTTTGGCTGAAAGATTACTGCCGACAAGTTTAGCGTTACGCGCTGCTTCAATCTGTTTATTTACTGCAGATTTTACGCTAATCAATGTTTGCCAATCTTCTTCAGAAAGCAAGTTTGCTTTTGATGAAACCGGCAAGTCGTACCATTCTGAAGTAAATACATACTTTTCAGTTTGTTCTGGAATGAGTGGCCATGCTTCTTGTGCGGTAAAGCTTAAGATTGGGCTCATCCAACGGATAAATGCTTGGACAATATGGTAAAGCGCTGTTTGTGCAGAACGACGTGCCTGAGAATCTGCTTTAGTGGTGTACTGACGATCTTTGATAATATCGAGGTAGAAACCACCTAAGTCATTAATACAGAAGCTTGTTAACGCACTACACACGACATGGAAGTTCATTTCTTCATATGCAGTGATAATCGTTTGTTGTACTTCATTTGCACGTTGCAAGATGTATTGATCAAGAGCGATGAGGTCATCTACTGCCAAAGCATCTGTGCTTGGTTTGAAACCATTTAAGTTAGCAAGCAAGAAACGTAATGTATTACGAATACGACGGTAGCTATCACTTACACGGCTAAAGATTTCTTTTGATGCCGCGATTTCATAGCGATAGTCGCTAGAAGCTACATATAAGCGTAAACCATCAGCACCAAGCTGTTTGATGATTTCTTCAAGCGGAATATAGTTGCCTAAAGATTTCGATAACTTACGACCATTTTCATCAACCGTAAAGCCATGTGTTAACAATGCTTTGTATGGTGCACGATTGTGAATAGCCATAGAAGTTAATAAAGAAGACTGGAACCAACCACGGTGCTGGTCTGAACCTTCTAAATATAAGTCAGCAGGACTTTCTAATTCTTCACGTTGTTCAAGTACAGCGTAATGCGTTGTACCAGAATCGAACCATACATCGAGGGTATCGCGAATAGCGTTATATTGTTCAGCATCTTCACCAATGAAGTCTTTCGCGTCACGTTTGAACCATGCTTCGATACCTTCTTGTTCGATAAGTTTAGCAACTTCTTCGATTAATTCAGGTGTACGCGGGTGTAATTCGTTCGTATCTTTATGAACGAAGAATGGAATTGGCACACCCCAAGTACGTTGACGTGAGATACACCAATCTGGACGTCCTTCAATCATTGATTCGATACGGTTTTTACCCCAGTTCGGTACAAACTCGATATCGTTTTCAATTGCATTAATGGCACCTTCACGTAAACCCTTTTGATCCATGCTAATAAACCATTGCGGGGTTGCACGGAAAATAATAGGGGTTTTATGACGCCAGCAGTGCGGATAACTGTGTTTGATTGGTTGATGCGCCCATAAACGGCCTACAGCACCCAAAGCTTCGATAATCTTTGGATTGGCTTTATAGATGTGCTCACCAGCATAGATAGGGGCAGTTGGTAAATAAACACCGTTACCACCGACTGGATTATCTACTGTAAGGTTATATTGAAGACCTACTTTATAGTCGTCTGCACCATGGCCAGGAGCTGTATGTACTGCACCTGTACCGCTTGTTGCGATAACGTGTTCACCTAAAATCACCGGAACTTGACGATCGGTAAGTAAAGGATGTTGTAGTGTAAGGTTTTCAAGCTTGTTACCAGTAAAGTCCGCTAGAACTACTGGATTTTCAAGTTTATAGCGTTCAATTGCTGAAGCAACAAGGTCTTTAGCAAGAATGAAGTTTTGCTTACCACGCTCAGTAGTCACTTGTACCAATTGATATTCAATTTCGGCGTGCAAAGCAACGGCTTGGTTCGCAGGCAATGTCCATGGTGTAGTGGTCCAGATCACGATATCAGTTGGATCTTGAACGTCTACATTTAAACGAGTACTTAAGTCTTTTAGATCGACAACACCAAAACCAACATCAATTGCGTCAGATTTTTTATCTTCGTATTCAACTTCAGCTTCAGCAAGCGCAGAACCACAGTCCATACACCAGTTCACTGGCTTTAAGCCCGGCTGGATATGACCATTTTTTTGAATTAAACCTAAAGCACGAACGATATCAGCTTCTTGTTTATAGTTCATGGTGAGATAAGGATTATCCCAGTCACCTAAAATACCTAGACGTTTAAAGTCATTACGCTGTAAATCAATTTGTTTTAGTGCGTATTCACGGCAAAGTTTACGAAAAGTAGCCGCGTCAACTTTTTCGCCAACTTTACCTACTTTTTCTTCAACTTTTAGTTCGATTGGCAAACCATGACAGTCCCAGCCCGGTACATAAGGCGCATCGAAACCTGACAGAGTACGGCTTTTTACAATAATATCTTTGAGTACTTTGTTGACCGCATGGCCTAAGTGAATTGTACCGTTCGCATATGGAGGGCCATCATGCAAAATATATTTTTTCTTGCCAATACGCGATGCACGAATCTGCTGATAAATGTTGTCGGTATACCACTCTTCTAACCATTTCACTTCACGTACTGCCAAATTTGCTTTCATTGCAAATTGAGTATCCGGCAGGTTTAGCGTGGCTTTGTAGTCCACTGCATTCTCAGGAGTTTGCTTATCGCTCATGCAAGTTTTCATCCAGTTTAATCAGCTTGGGAGCCGACATGTTTTACAATCAAAATTCGAATTAAAAAGGAAATTGTGTCGTGTCGTTACGATATTGTCGTAACTGATGCACGTCATTATCAATTCCTGCCTTAAGTGCTTCAAGCGAAGGGTAGTTCAATTCACCATGAAGATAGTGAAGAAAAGTCACCCGCATAAATAAGCCATACAGATTAGCAGAAACATCAGGGAAATGTACTTCTAATCTCCACTCTGGATGTTCTTGCTGAATGGCTGGACGTGTACCGACATGACCCGCGCCATATAGGCTGTTTTCATGATATCCGGCAATTCCCGGTTTTTCAGGTGCGTCCTGAAGTACTTTTTGAGTTAACGACATTGTTTCGCAAATGACTTCAACCCCATAAATGCCATTTAAACAAGGCTTATGGCGGTTGAGGCGAACGTTAATGGTTGGGAAATCGAGAGTTCGTCCAATCTGGTCGCCATATTGAACACGTCCAGTAATACTGTATGGACGGCCTAATAATTTAGCGGCTAAGGCAAGATTTCCTGCCTGAAGTACCTGACGAATACGAGTTGAACTTACACGTTCACCTTCGAGTTCAATGGTATGTAAGTTGGTGACCCCAAATCCGTAATCTTTTAAAAATTCGCTATTGCCTTGACGGTCTTTGCCGAAATGGAAATCATCACCTAAAACCAAAGCTTGTGCGTTTAATTTGTCTTTTAATAAATCGGCAAATTCAGTAGCACTCATGCTACGAAAGTGTTGATCAAATTTAGCAACCGCAATGTAATCTACCCCAAGT
Source organism: Acinetobacter sp. KB005 (assembly GCF_049949095.1). Classification (NCBI taxonomy): domain Bacteria; kingdom Pseudomonadati; phylum Pseudomonadota; class Gammaproteobacteria; order Moraxellales; family Moraxellaceae; genus Acinetobacter; species Acinetobacter sp. KB005. The sequence continues at coordinate 887,512 of NZ_CP188191.1, forward strand.
TCGGCTAGATATTCGACTTTTTCCCGTAATGAATTAATACGAGGAGGAGCATCGTAGCCTTGAAAGAACTCAAGAGGTTGTGGCTCAAAAATCATGACCAATGTTTTTAAGCCTTGTGCTGCAGCAATTTTTTTGAGTTGAGCAATCATCGCTTGGTGACCTAAATGGACACCATCAAAATTACCAATAGTTACCGCTGTTGGTGGTAACTGAAAATTGGGCGATAACGCATTAAGACGAAGCAGTTTCATGAACTTAAAATATGGCTATTTTTGCAAGGGCTATATATTGCCATAATCTCACAGATTCGTCTTGTTGTTGTGTTTTTACTCAGTTATTTTTCAATATGAATATTCTTTATATTTAAAATATTGATGAATTAAATAAAAATAAATCAATTTTTCTTATTAATTATTTACTCTACTATATTTTCATCCACTCTTTGATTAGAGAATTAAGATGAAAAAACCCTTTTACCAATTAAATCAAAGCAAAGATGTTATACGACATTTTACCCCAAATTGGTTTACAGCGACTATGGGTACTGGTGTGGTAAGTATGATTTTAATTCAGCTTCCTTTTGCTCAATCATTTTTATTCATGCTAGCAACCTTGTTATGGCAATTTAATATTGTCCTATTTAGTGTTTTTTCAGGTCTCTATTTATTACGGTGGTTGCTTTTCCCTCATGAAGCGAAGCAAATATTTAAGCATCCAAATATGAGCTTGTTTTTAGGTGCTATTCCGATGGGGTTAGCTACTATACTAAATGGTTTCTTAAGCTTTGGTATTGGGCTTTACGGTGAAGTGGCAATCCATATTGCCCAAGCTTTATGGTACATCGATGTCTTTTTAGCTCTAGCAATTGCGTGGATTGTGCCGTTTTGCATGTTTAGCCGTCAGAACCATCAACTACACACCATGACTGCAATCTGGCTTTTACCTGTAGTTGCATGTGAGGTGGCTGCAAGCTCTGCGGGGATGTTAGTAGCTCATTTACCAGCAGATCTGCATAGCTTTCATTTATTACTGGCTGGTTATGTGCTTTGGGGAATCTCTGTTTTACCGGCATTCGCTATTTTGACAATTTTAATGTTGCGTATGGCTTTGCATCAATTACCTGAAAAAGAAGTCGCGATTTCTAGCTGGCTCTCTTTAGGCCCAATTGGTACAGGTGCTTTAGGATTATTGTTGCTAGGGCAACAGGCACAAAGAGTGGCGCCAAATGTAGGATTTGACCAATTCGCGAATGTCTTTCAAGCTTTAGGAATCGTGGGCAGTCTGGTGCTTTTAGGTTTCGGGTTATGGTGGCTTGGTCTAGCAATCTTAACAACGCTTCGTCATGCAAAGACAGGTATTCCATTCAACTTAGGTTGGTGGGGGTTAACCTTTCCATTAGGCGTATTTATTTTGGCGCTATTTAATTTAGGACATCAGGTTGAAATTGTATTTTTACAATACGTTGCTGTGGCATTGAGTATTCTATTATTGACGATGTGGGGCGTTGTAATGAAGAAAACGCTAGCAGGAGCATATAGTGGTCAACTGTTCTTCTCTCCATGCTTAATCGCCTTACAACAAAAAATGCAGTGATCATGAAAAGGTGCAAAAAGCTTTTGCACCTGATTTATACTTATTTTCTAATTTTATTTAATTTTGATTTGAGCTTTTTGAATGAACACTGATATTGCTTTAATTATGGCACTTCCTAATGAATCTAAAGGTTTATTTGAACAGGCAGGTGTTGAAGTCCATTACAGTGGTATTGGCAAGATTAATGCTGCTTTTAAAGCATTTGAGGTTATTCAAAAAACAGGGTGTAAAACTTTAATTAATTTGGGTACAGCAGGAAGCTCTGCGTTTAATCGACATGATTTGGTCGAGGTGAAGACTTTTGTACAACGTGATATGGATGTTTCACCGTTAGGGTTTGAAGTAGGTGTAACGCCGTTAGATGATCACTTGCCAGCTGAAATTCACCTTCAACCACATTTTGCTGATTTGCCAAAGGGGATTTGTGGTACTGGCGATTCATTTGAAACAGGCCAGCCAAAGGTAGCTTGCGATGTGGTGGATATGGAAGGTTATGCTTTAGCCAAAGTCTGCCATAAGTTAGGAGTTCGCTTGATTTCGGTGAAGTATATTACTGATGGAGCAGATGACACTGCACATCTGGATTGGGAAGAAAATTTATTATTAGGTGCCCAAAAACTTTTAGCCCTTTATCAAAATCATTTCTAAAAAAAGATCGGCAATTTTGCCGATCTTTTTTTTGTTTTAACGAGGCAATACGCCGTAGAGCATCAGGTGTACTGTGTGCTCAATTGAGCGTTGGAACATGCTTCGGTTACGAAGAGTTTTTCCAGTCACCATTTCCATTTGGGTTGCAAAATCTGCATAGTTTTGCGTAAGGCCCCAAATGTTTAAAATTAATAATTCTGGATCGATATCTGGTGAAATCTTTCCTTCTTCTTGCCAAGTCTGAATGACTTTAGCTTTACGCTTAAATAGTTTTTTTAATGGTCCTTTGAGAATAGGTAAAATATGCGGAGCGCCTTGAATTATTTCTAATGCAAACAATCTAGATGCTTTCGGTTGGCTACGAGACAGTTCGATTTTTTGTATTAAATAGTGAGATAGGGCTTCGGCTGGTTCTAATTCAGATTCTAATGTTTGTAAGGGGGCCAACCATTTTTGTAAAACAGTTGTGAGCACTTCTACATATAAAGACTCTTTATTTTCGTAGTAATAGAAAATATTCGACTTATGCATGTCGGCGAGTTGGGCAATTTCATCCAGACTTGCGCCAGTGAACCCATAGACCGAAAATACGTCAAGGGCGGCAGCAAGAAGCTGATTGCGCTTTTGGGTACTCTTTTTTTGTTCCATCTGCTGCATAATTAAAAAAATAATATTCCCATTGTAAGGGAAATTGTTTGATTTGTGCACAGGTGTCTTGCTTTTTTAATCAAAAAACGGCTAGTTATTTGCGTAATAGATATACTATTGTGCAAAAAATAAAGAATTTAACTAGTTTATTGTTATTCTTAAAAATATTTTTAAAATTTCGCCCTAAAAAAGAGCAATAAAACAGCAGCTTTATTGCTCGTAAATTGGGCATTTTTCGGTTGAACGGTTCTCATTACTCATTGCAAACCTAAGTTGCCAAAACAGCATCGAGTACTTGTTGCTCAAGTTGGGCAAAACTAATGCTCTTTTTGCGTGGGCGTGGCAAATTAACTTGGAAACTTTGAGCAATCTGACCTTTATCTAATAAGATAATACGATCAGCCAATTGCACTGCTTCACTTACGTCATGTGTCACTAAAATGGCGGTAAAGCCTTGTTCTTTCCACAAGCGCTCAATCAAGCTTTGCATTTCAAGACGGGTGAGGGCATCTAATGCACCCAAAGGTTCATCTAACAACAAAATGCGTGGCGTATGCGATAGTGCGCGTGCTAAAGCTGTACGTTGTCGCTGGCCGCCAGAGAGCTGTGAAGGCCATTGTCCCGATTTTTCTTTTAAACCAACTTTTTCTAGTAACTCTTCAGCTAAAGCATGTTGGGTTTTTGGTAGTCCAAGTTGAACATTTTGAAGAATATTTCTCCAAGGAAGTAAACGAGGATCTTGGAACATAACTCGAATATCATCATTGGTAATGCCTTCACGCAAATGGCGAGCAGACTTAAATTTAATTTCTCCAAAACTGGCTTTTTCAAGTTGGGCAATTAAACGTAGTAAGGTGCTTTTACCACAGCCACTTCGACCAACAATTGCTAAAAATTCACCAGGTTGGATGTGTAAGTCAAGATCTTCAAGAACCTTAACCTCACCATAAAATTTATACAGCTGCTCAATCAGAATCTCTGCGCCTAACGTAGGCTCTTGTGATTCTGTTGGCTCTTCAGGAATGAGCTGCACGTCATTCTGATTAATATTTAAATTCAGATTTGTCATGTTTTAAGCTCCCTTATTTCTGATATCCAGAGTGCCAACGTAGTAAATAGCGCTCTAAAATCTGTGCTAAGACATCTGCCAGTTTGCCTAGTAAGGCGTAAAGAAGAATACCGACCAGTACCACATCTGTTTGTAAAAACTCACGTGCATTCATGGTCATATAACCAATACCAGCTTGAGCAGAAATGGTTTCGGCAACAATTAGCAAGACCCAAACTAAACCTAAAGCAAAACGTAAACCGACTAGAATAGAAGGCATCGCACCTGGAAGAATAATTTCTTTGTAAAGTTGCCAGCGAGAAAGTCCGTAGCTTTTACCCATCTCAATCAATTGAGGGTCAACTGATCGAATCCCGTGATAGGTATTGATATAAATTGGGAAAAAAACACCTACTGCGACTAAAAATAATTTTGCTGTTTCATCAATACCGAACCACAAAATTACAAGTGGAATAAGTGCTAATGCTGGGATGTTACGAATCATTTGCAAGGTCGTATCGAGTAGGGTAGAGGCAAACCGCGAAGAGCCATTCAGTAAACCCAATAGCAAACCTAAACCGCCCCCAATTAAAAGGCCAAGCAAAGCGCGACCTGCACTAACCTTAACGTGATGCCATAATTCTCCGCTAACGAGTAAGTGCCAAAAAGCGGAAATGACAGCAGTGGGTGCCGGCAAAATACGGCTTTCTAAAAGACCAGAACTCGATGCAATTTGCCAGACAATCAATAGGATGATCGGGAAAATCCAAGGCAGCAAATGCTGCCCGATTTGTTTTGTTCCACGTGAAACAATACTTTCATCTTTACTCATGCAGGCTCCTTGACGGAACTATTTTGCTTCTTCTCGTCGGGAACATAGTTGTTGGCAATAATTTCACCGAATGGACCAGTTAGATTTGGCTGAGCAAGCTTGGCACGGGTTTCGATTGGTAGTAGTGGAAATACTAACTCTGCAAAACGGATTGATTCTTCAAGATGTGGATAGCCTGAGAAAATAAAGGTATCAATACCTAAGTCAGCATATTCCTGAATACGGGCAGCGACTGTTTCAGGGTCACCTACAAGTGCTGTACCCGCACCGCCACGGACTAAGCCAATACCTGCCCAGAGATTTGGAGATACTTCAAGCTTGTCGCGGTTACCGCCGTGGAGAGCTGCCATACGTTGTTGACCGACAGAATCCATTTGTGCAAATTTTTTCTGTGCGGCAGCAATGGTCGCATCATCAAGATATTGGATAAGTTCGTTAGCTGCTGCCCATGCTTGTTCATTGGTTTCGCGAACAATGACATGCAAGCGAATGCCATAAGTTAATTTACGGCCTTTAGCCTCAGCTTTGGCACGAACATGTTCGATCTTTTGTTTGACTGCTGCTGGTGGCTCACCCCACGTGAGGTACGTATCGACTTGCTCAGCGGCCAAGTCGACAGCGACGTCTGAAGAACCGCCAAACCAAAGTGGTGGATAAGGCTTTTGAACAGGTGGATAAAGCAGTTTTGCATCATCAACTTGTAAACGCTCGCCGTGGAATGTAAATGCTTCACCCGTATGTGAGCGCGTCAAAATCTCACGCCAGATTTTCACATATTCGTTGGCTGTTTGATAACGTGTTGAATGATCTTCATATAATCCATCACCACGTAGCTCGACTTCATCGCCACCAGTGACTAAGTTGAGTAACACGCGACCATTCGACAAACGGTCGAATGTTGCAGCCATACGTGCTGCTAAAGCTGGTGTAGTTACACCCGGACGTAACGCGACTAAAAACTTAAGGTGTTGTGTTGCATCAATCAGGCTAGCCGCTACAATCCATGGGTCTTCACATGAACGACCTGTTGGAATAAGTACGCCTTCATAACCCAAATTATCTACCGCCACTGCAATTTGCTTCATATAGGCATGGTCAACCTGACGAGCGCCTTTACTTGTACCTAAATAGCGACTATCACCGTGGGTAGGAATAAACCAGAAAATTTTCATGTGCATTACCTATATGTCTATTGAAATTACTTGGCAATCCAAACAGCTTGTTTGATGCTGATTGGTTTTGGAATGATGCCTTGTTGGGTAAAAATGTCTGCGAGCTGCTGTTGCTCAGCAATAACTTTGCTGTTGAGTGGCGCTGCCGATGATGGACGTGGACGACGTTTAATGAATAAGTCACTGGTCGCAGGCTTAAGGCCTGTACTTTGGCCAATGGCACTTGCCGTTTCTGCTTGATGGCTTTGAACCCATTTGTCGGCTTGATTGATTTGTTTGATGAGTCCAGAAACCGCTTTAGGATGTTGTTTAACAAAATCTGGAGCGGCTAAGTAAAATGTATAGTTCGGACTTAAGCCTTTACCTGATGCAAGAACACGGGCTTGGTCTTCTAGTTGTGCTGAAGCGAAGTAAGGATCCCAAATTGCCCATGCATCAACGGCACCTTTTTGGAATGCAGCGCGAGCATCGGCAGGAGTAAGCCAAATTGGAGTAATGTCGCTCCAGTTTAGGCCTGCTTTACGTACGGCTTGTACAAGTAAATAGTGTGAACTGGAACCTTTTTGCAGCGCAATACGTTTGCTTTTAAGGTCTTTAAGCTGTTTCAGTTGTGAGTTTTTAGGAACTAAAATTGCCGATGCCAGCGGTTTAGCCGCTTCATAAGCAATGTAATATAAAGGCTTGCCAGCTGCTTGTGCGTAGACTGGTGGGGTATCTCCAGTGACTCCAACATCAAGTGAACCGACAGCTAAAGCTTCTAAAATTTGTGGGCCAGCAGGGAACTCATTCCAAGTAACTTTGGCATTTGGAAATTCTTGTTCAAATAATTTTTGCTGTTTGGCAATCGCAAAATTAATAGAGCTTTTTTGAAAACCAATACGAAGTTCTTTCACAGTTGGATCAATTGCCCAAGCTGGCGCTGCAATTGTTAAACCTAGTACAGTGACTGCGCTAATTCGTTTAGCTAACTGGACCCACTGACTTTTATTGAAAAATGACTGATGTTGCATATTGATATCCTTGTTCCCCTTGAGGTCAGGCACAGCATTTATATGATTATTTAAGCTGTGCCCAAGCTGGGTTTATTTCAGTTTTAAAATGGCGTCTTGAATGGTAAGTTTGTTTGGAATGAGCTTTTGCGCATAAAAGGCATCAGCTACTTGTTGTTGTTCTTGTGCCACCTTGTCTGATATTGGCTGAACTCCAAAACCCATACGTGAAATGGAGGTTTTGAGTACATCAAACTCAAGTGCTGTAGGTTTTTCGAGTAGCTTGGCAGCTTCATCTTGATGTGTGCTGACCCATTCAGTTGTCTGATTAAGTGTCTGTACAACTGTGTTGAGAACTTTCGGATTATTTTCTGCAAACTTACGGTCAGCTAAATAGAACTGATGATTGCTTACCAAATTTTCACCTGTTGCTAAAACTCGTGCCTGAATTTGATGTTCAGCCGCTGCAAAGAACGGGTCCCAAATCACCCATGCATCTACCGCACCTTTTTCAAAGGCAGCACGTGCGTCTGATGGCGGTAAATAAACAGGTTGAATATCACTTAAGCTTAAGTTGTTGGCTTCTAGAACTTTCAATAACAGGTAATGAACATTCGAGCCTTTATTAAGAGCAACACGTTTGCCTTTTAAATCTTTAATAGAGTGGATTGGAGAGTCTTTTTGTACCAATAATGCTTCGGCTTTTGGTGCAGCAGGCTGGTTTGCAACATAGACCAAATTTGGATTGGCAGCTTGAGCAAAAATAGGTGGTGCTTCACCTGCTTCCCCGAGTGAAACACTCCCTACATTTAAGCCTTCAAGCAATTGAGGACCAGCAGGAAACTCAACCCATTTTACTTGTACACCTTGATCTTTTAGTACTTTTTCTAGGTCACCACGGGCCTTTAAAATAGGAAGGATGCCATATTTTTGATAGCCAATATTTAAAGTTGTGGTGGCTTGTTCCTCTTTTTTGGCACAACCACTTAGCATCATCACTCCTGCTAGGCTGGCCGCGATGACTGAATATTTTGCCCATGAAGTGGTGTTGAAAAGTGCCATGAGGTTTCGTGCTCCCCGAAAGAGAAAAGAAAAAATAATTGGGTGAGCAGATACCCTAAAGGGATTTTTATTTCAGAAAAAATAAGTATTCGGTCTTTATTTATGCAAAAAAAAGCTAAACACAATAGGCTATAAACTTATGCAAAAAAATGATTTATCTAAAAGAAATATGTTTAATGAATTGTGATTAAGTTGATGTAAATAAAATAAAAAATATTAAAACATTAAAAATAGAGATTTAAAAAAAGTACAACCATAAATTAATAGCATTTATGGTTGTACTTTTTTAACTAAGCTTATCTGAAATAAGAATATCTTAAAAAGAGCAAAGGCTAAGGGAGCAGCTTTTTAAACACTAAAGAATTCCTTTGGTAGTTATAGAGCGCTTGACGAGCATTGGGCAACTCATCAACACTGACTTGATGGAAACCATGTTCTAAAAACCAGTGAGCGGTACGCGTTGTTAAAACGAATAATTGATGAATACCTTGTTCTTTGGCTTTTTCTTCAAGGAATTGCAGAATTTGGCTACCACGGTTTGATTTACGATAACTTGGATGCACGGCAACACAGGCAATTTCTGCAGAACGAGTTTCGTTAAACTCAGTCGGAATTGGATAAAGTGCAGCACACGCTAGAATCATACCGTCGCGTTCAATGACAGCAAACTGGCTGATTTCTTGCTCCAGACGTTCACGTGAACGATAAACCAAGATGCCTTCTTCTTCTAAAGGGCGTAATAAATTCATTAAACCACCCACATCTTGGATATGGGCTGTACGAACTTCTTCATAATGTGCATCGGTAATCATGGTCCCTATACCATCTCGAGTAAATAACTCTTGAAGAAGGGCGCCATCATAGGCGTATGAAATGAGATGTACGCGATGTACGCCAGATAAAGACGCTTTTTTGGCTTGTTGCAAATGTAAAGTGAGTGTCGGACTAATAGTTTGGTATTGTTGAATATAGTAGTCGAGTTGATGTGGGCTTAACTCACGTAATATTTGTTCACCCTCATTAAGAAGCCCTTGTTGTTCCCCAAGAAAAATGAGTTTATCTGCTTTTAAATAAGTTGCAGTTTTGGTCGCAACCTCTTCTGCTCTTAAGTTAAATACTTCGCCTGTAGTGGAATAACCTGTTGGTCCCAGTAGCACAATATTATGATTATCGAGGTGTCGATCAATCGCATCGGTATCAATAGAGCGAACTTCACCTGTGAGCTGGAAATCCATTCCATCACGAATGCCATAAGGTTTAGCAGTCACAAAATTACCCGATATCACATCTATTCGAGCGCCGTACATTGGAGAGTTCGCTAAGCCCATAGAAAGCAATGCTTCAATTTCTAGGCGAATGGAACCTACGGCACTCATGACACAGCCTAAAGATTCACGTGTAGTAATGCGGCAGTTGTCATAAAAAGGGGTTTCAATTCCTTTTTCTTTAAGATTTTGATTAATTTGCGGACGTGCGCCGTGCACGAGAATTAAACGGATACCAAGAGAGTGTAATAAAGCAATATCGTGAATGATATGTTCGAAATTAGGATGACGGACTGCTTCACCACCAAACATCAATACGAATGTTTTATCGCGGTGAGCATTAATGTAGGGCGCTGAGTGTCGAAACCAGTGTACATAATGCTGGGTGTTATTATGCGACTTTTCTAAAGACTTGCTTGGCATACCGATCTCGAATCAACAGCAAAAAGATATAGAGATGATTCTAAACAAAAAAGATTAAAGCCGCATGTTTTAGATAAAAAAACACCCAAATCAGAGTTTGGGTGTTTAAAGAATTTTAGAATTAGTGAACAACTCTAATGATTTTGTGGCTTTGTTCATTTACCAGCACATAATTTCCGTTCACTTTGTACCATTTCTGGTAGCGACCCGGTTTAGTTAATTTCTGATGTTGACGATAGTCAATTACGTAACGTGAGTGTTGATATTCACGGGGTACAACCTGACCTGCTCGCCATACATTGCGATGGTCATCTTTTTTAATTACTTTAACGGTTTTTACTTCATGGTTTTGGTAATTGCCATGGTGATTATGATCGTTAGGTGCTGCCATTGCTGTTGTTGCAACTAAACCACTGAGTGAAAGAACAATTGCTGTTGTTAGTTTTTTCATTGTAAACCTCGAATGATGAATTAAATTTCAATAACTAAAGATTAGTGAACAATTACAGATAAATCGTGGAGGCTACGAAGAATAAATGTGAAAACTAACGATGAAATAAGAAGAAATTAAGAAAATACGAAGTGTAAGACTATAAAAAATCTTTTTATTTTTAAAATATATAAGTAATAAAAAAAGGATAAAACCCAGAGGCTTTATCCTTTTTTTATTCAGCGATAGCGAGGATCTATCGTTTTAAAAACCACGGATGCTAACAATACTATTAGAATCAGTGTCGACTAAAATATAGTCATTATTGATTTTATACCATTGTTGACTGCGGCCTGGTTTCGGCAAGTTACTGTCTTTATAGTCGACTTTGTAGCCATTACCACGATAGTGCTGTGGCATGACATAGCCCGGCTGCCAGCGATGCTGTTTAAGCCGTTCAAAGCCACGTTCCTCGCGCATACGGCGTTCGTCACGGACACGATCTTCATCATGATCACGTCCAAATCCTGGCCCACGATCGTTCCATTCGCCGCGTGGTCCTCCACCTTTAGGACCTTTGTGGCCATGGCCTCGGTCAAAAGGAGGATCAGCAAAGCTCGCTATACTTGTAGTGAGCACGGCTATGGAAAGGGTTAAGATTGTGAACAACTTTTTCATGATGCATCCTCGTTTACATCTGATGTCTCTCATGTTGAATACTCTACGCGCAAAATGCAGAGAAACTGTGAAGATCATTTAATGGTTCAATTAAAATTACGGATAGATCAAGAGTTTTTATCAATAATAAAAAAGGCTTGTATATATCTTTTCAGGTATAGGCAAGCCAGATTTGATGATCGGCTGTAATTTTCTTTAGCTTTTCATCTTTAACATTTTAATCCTGTGCATCGATACTTTGACCATTGAGCGCCAAGCTATCTTCACCCATCAAATAGAGATAAGCGGGTAAGATTGACTCTGGTGTAGGTAGTGTTTTCGGATCTTCTTGTGGGTAGGCTTTAGCACGCATTGCGGTACGTGTCGCGCCTGGATTAATGCAGTTAAAGCGGATATTTGGATAAGTATTCTCCGCTGCAAAAATTTTGCTGACCGCTTCAATTGCAATTTTTGAAACAGAATATGCACCCCATAAGGCACGTGCTTCGCGACCTACGCCAGAGCTGGTAAATACGACAGAGGCATTTTCTGATTTTTGCAAAAGTGGTAATAATGCTTGAGTTAAAGCAAAAGGCGCGCGCAAGTTAACCGCCATGACATCATCCCAAGTTTCGGTTGGATAATGTGCTAGTTCTACGCGCTCACCTAAAATACCCGCATTATGCAAAATACCGTCTAGGCGTCCAAACTGCTTTTCGAGCGTATCGACTAAAAAGTCATAATCACGGTCAGAAGCGCTCGAAAGCTGTAATGGTAAAATTGCTGGTTGCGGTGCACCTAGACTTTCAATTTCATCATAAATAACTTCAAGTTTATTTAAGGTTCTACCATGCAGTACAACGGTTGCGCCATGTAGAGCATAAGTCAGAGCTGCAGCTCGCCCAATTCCATCGCCAGCACCAGTAATTAAAATAATTCGATCTTTGAGTAGATCCGGACGAGGTTGGTATTCTGAATATTTCATTGGTAAACCTCCTTCTTTTTATATTGATAAAACGAATAACTGTTAAAAAAGCCTATAAAACTCTTATGTTAACTTATCATACGCTGATTTTCCTGTAGAGCAGGAAGCTTTTGACGTAACATATCGTGTAATTCTGTCACCGTATTTACAATCGAATCGGCCTGCCATGCAGCGAGATCATCACGATGTTCGATTGGTAAATAGCCATATGCAGCCAAAATAGTATACATATTGGCATATCGACCAGCATCAATATCACGTGGGTGGTCGCCCACATAAATAATTTCATTTGCTGGGATATTTAACTGTTTAGCCGCCAAATACATTGGTTCTGGATCTGGCTTGGTTTTACTGACATCTTCAGGACACACCAAAACCGCACAGCGTTCGGTCAGATTTAACTTTTCTAAAAGAGATTCACTTAATCCGCGTGGTTTATTGGTCACAATACCCCACGGAATTTGCTGAGCCTCTAACTCTTCTAAAAGTGGATACATGCCTTCAAACAGGTCTGTATCAACCACAATATTATTGCCGTAAATATCTAAAAAGTTTTGACGATGTGCCAAGAAAATTGGATTGGCCACATCCAGCTCTGGATAGACCAATTTAACCATCGCACGTGCACCTTCAGAAACCTGAGTGCGAATGAGGTCGGCATCAACAACCGGACGTCTTTCATCACGGCACATTTGCTGAATAATACGAATGAAGTCGGCAGCCGTATCGATAAGAGTACCGTCTAAATCAAATAAAACAGCTTTCATCATGCACCTGTATTGATCGTGTGAACCATATAATTAACGTCGACATTTGGCGCTAACCAGTAATGCTTGGTCAGTGGGTTGTAGTGCAGTCCAGTCATTTCTTTTAAAGTAAGGCCTGCATTACGAATGTCATGTGCCATTTCAGATGGGCGAATAAATTTATGATAGTCATGTGTACCTTTTGGCAACATGCGTAGTACGTATTCTGCACCAATAATGGCAAATAAATAAGATTTTGGGTTACGGTTAATGGTTGAAAAGAACACATGACCACCCGGTTTAACCAAAGCCTGACAAGCTCTTACAATAGATGCAGGATCTGGAACGTGTTCCATCATTTCCATGCACGTCACCACATCGTATTGACCAGCTTGTTCTTGTGCTAATTCTTCTACAGGAATTTGGCGATATTCAATATTTTGAACATTGTCTTGTTGAGCATGTAAACGGCCTACAGCTAGCGGTGCTTCACCCATATCAATACCGAGTACATCTGCTCCACGACGTGCCATGCTCTCGGCCAAAATGCCGCCACCACAGCCGACATCAAGTACTTTTTTTCCAGCAAGACCACCTACACGCTCATCAATCCAGTTTAAACGTAGTGGATTAATTTGATGAAGTGGGCGAAATTCAGAATGTTGATCCCACCATTTGGCAGCAAGTGCTTCAAACTTTGCGATTTCTTGTAAATCAACATTCAATTGCGACATGGTGCTACCTCTAAACTTGAGTTATCTTTTTGGATGTAGTTCGCCGTTAGTGTAGCGATTATTGGGAAAAAAGCGATAAACCCAATAAAAAACTTCACAGAAGCAAAACGAATTTAGCATATTTGTTTTATATTTAGGGCATAAGCTAATGCATAACAACTTAGAGGAAAAGCTGTAGCAATGAAAAAATTGGTTTTGGGTGGTTTGAGTGCAGCAATTATGGCCGTATCGGGTAGTGTAATGGCAGCAGATTTTGTTGCTGGTAAAGACTACACCGTGATTGCCAATCCAGGCAAAGTGGAAGTTCCGGGGAAAATCGAAGTTCGAGAGTTCTTTTGGTATGGTTGTCCACACTGTTTTAAACTTGAACCACATATGCAAACGTGGTTAAAACAGATTCCTAAAGATGTGCGTTTTGTACGTACACCGGCTGCAATGAATAAAATGTGGGAACAAGGGGCGCGTACATATTATACATCTGAGGCATTAGGTGTACGTAAGCGCACGCATTTACCATTATTCCATGCGATTCAGGTAAACGGTCAACAAATTTTTGATCAGGCTTCTGCTGCGAAGTTCTTTACTCGTTACGGTGTTCCTGAGCAGAAATTTAATAGCACTTACAACTCATTTGCTGTGACTGCAAAAGTTGCCGAGTCAAATAAACTTGCTCAACAGTACCAATTAACCGGCGTACCTGCGGTTGTAGTTAATGGTAAATATGTTGTGCAGGGTGAAGATGGTAAAGTCACTCAAGTTCTTAATTATTTAATTGAGAAAGAACGTAAAGCAAAATAAGTTGTTTAGGCTTTACTTCAAAAATGGGCTTCATCTGAAGCCCATTTTTATTCAATTAAAATTTATATCGATGTTCAAATTTTTGTTAATTATCACGAAATATTTCAATTAATTTTTTGGGTTTTCATCTTCAATTTGAAAATTTAAAACATCAAAATTAGCAGTTTGTGTAGGTAGGGATAAAGCCTGATTAATATATAAATTAATTAATTTCTGGCGAGAACCAATGGAACGCTGGTAATACGTAGAATTTAAAAGCAATGATGCGCCATAAGTCAGTGACCAGATGTAAGACAAATAATCACGAATCGACATATCATAATTTAATGATTTTAAATAATTTTCCGTAATATCTTTAATAGCCAAAATACGCTGTTGGCGGATTTCATAAAGCTCTTCGAAAAGATGCTTCAACTTAGACTCTGTCATCGTCAGATTTTCTTCAAGTTGATGCAATAGAATCGTTTTTCCAGGCGTAAGCAAATGATGAAGCATGTAATGAGGAGCGTATTCTTTGAAATCTGTATTATATTTTTTAGAAATTTCTAAAATTTGCTTTTCATTTTGAATAATTAACTCAAGTAGAAGCTCATTTTTGCTTCTAAAGTGCTTGTAAAGTGTGCCTTTAGCAATATCCAGCTCGGCCACTAACTCATCTAGAGTAATTTCCTGATTGTTTTCTAGTAACAATTTTTCTGCCACGCTCAGAATTTTTTCTTTGCGCATCAAAAACTGTGTATGACGATCAAGATTCATAGGTATTCCCACACCAGTTTGGCCTAACTAATAGTTTACTTCCTGTAAAAAGAAAAAGACTTTTCTCGAAATTTTTAGCCTTTTTCTTTCTCTCTTTACGTATTACCACATAACCTGTTTTTTGTCATTTGCCGCTTTTACCGTTCCCAGTTTGCAATCCCTCTAAAGAGTAAGCGAACTTGTGTAGAGGCATTTTCGATAAAGGCAGTTTGTTGCTGTTTGAGCTGCTCGTCTTGATATTGTTTAGATAGGTTGAGCCACGTCATTGCCCACGTAAATGACATGTTGGTCAAAATAGTAGACAAGACATTTAAGTCTTGAGGTTGTTGAATATGTTTGAAATTTTCGAGTTTGGTGAGATCTGTAGTCAAATCTTCAATCAGAAATTCGATTTCTCGTGCAATTGCTGCACGAACTGTTTCTGAACCTCCCCAACGTTCGG
Source organism: Acinetobacter sp. KB005 (assembly GCF_049949095.1). Lineage (NCBI taxonomy): Bacteria > Pseudomonadati > Pseudomonadota > Gammaproteobacteria > Moraxellales > Moraxellaceae > Acinetobacter > Acinetobacter sp. KB005. The sequence continues at coordinate 902,740 of NZ_CP188191.1, forward strand.
AAATCATAAATTGCCACTGCTTAGGGCTATGATTTACCGCCTGAACAAATAGCTCAATGCTGGTCTGAGTTTTAGTAGATTTATGTTGTAAATAACTTTGACCCAATTGATGTAAAACACTTTTTAAGTGTAGTGCGACTTGATCAACCAGTTCTTTACCAAGTTCATCCATGTCTTGAAAATGACGATAGAACGCTGTCGGCACCAAACCAACTTCACGTGCAACTTCACGCAAACTGATACTACTGAACGAACGCCCAGACGTGCTCAGATGCAAGGCTGCATCGAGGAGTGCCTGACGACTTTGCTGTTTTCGTTCATCCCGTATCGACATTAAAAGAACCTATTTAAACCGTGAGCCAGAGTCTAACAAAAAAGAGCAAACTTTCATAAAAAAAATAGTGAACAAGTGTTGACTGAGTGAACAGTTATAAATATAGTGTACATATGTTCACTATACGAACATGTGTTCACTCAAATAAATAGCCAGATACAAAAGAGGAACGTATGAACGCAACACTTAGTTATCAGCCACATTTGGTTCGAGAAGATTTCGTTGATTTTGTTTTGCAGAAAATTAACGTGACTTGGGCTTGGAAACGCGTACTTGCAGAAGTTACCGCAGTTCAGTCTCTACATACCGATATGGTGCTTATCAAGCTAAAACCGAATCGTAATTTTAAATTCGATCAGGTATGTGCTGGACAAAGTATTTTATTGACCCTACTTATAGATGGGGTTTACCACCAGCGTAGTTATTCAATTATTGAAGTAACGAATGAAGGTGAAATCTCTTTAGGTATTAAAGTACAGGGCTTAGTGTCTAGTGCAGCTCAACTATTACATGTTGGAGAGTGCATTGAGATTTCACAGCCACAAGGTGATTTTACTTTGCACCAAGGCAAGCAACCTGCGATTTTAATTGCGTCAGGTAGTGGCATTACTGCAATTTATTCACTTTTGCAGCAAGCTTTGAAACAGCAGCTCGAACAGATTCATGTCATTTACTTTAATCGTGCAGAAATTTTTCATGCTGAATTAAAAGCTTTGGCAGAAAAGCATCCAGAGCTTCAATATCATTTTTTTAATACCGCTGAGCAAAAGCAGCATTTAGATGCGAAATTGTTGACGAAACTGGTCCCGAACTTTAAAGACCTACAAATGTATGCATGTGGTCATCACGGCATGATGCGTCAGGCACAAGATATTTATAAGCAACATGATGTGTTGGAAAACTTCCATCAAGAGTTTTTCATGCCTGTTCAAATCGAACAGTTTAATGAAGCACAACCAATCATATTCCGTCGTTCGCAACAAAACTTTCTTGCCACGACAACGTTATTAAGCAGTGCAGAGCAAGCTGGTTTACGTCCACAGCATGGTTGTCGTATGGGTGTATGCAACCAATGTACGTGTACCAAAGTCAGTGGTGTCACCCAGAATATATTAACAGGTGAAATTGACGATCAACCAAATCGTGCAATTAAGTTATGCGTGAACCAAGCCCTTAGCCCAGTCACGATTGATCTATAAAAACAAACATAAAAGAGATTTGAGGATACCCTTATGAATATGGCAGTGGAAATTAAAGCAACATCAAAATCGGCACATTTAACCCCAGAGCAAACAGAAGCTTTTGGTCGCCGCATTGAAGAAATTCGTCTTGAAGTGATGAAAGATCTCGGTGAAAAAGATTCAAAATATATTTACAAAGTACGTAATTTTGTACGCTACACCGAAATTGCATCACGTGGCATGTTGATGTTTGGTGGTTGGATTCCACCAGTATGGTTGTTGGGTACGGCTATGCTAGGCGTATCTAAAATCGTTGAAAACATGGAACTCGGTCATAATGTGATGCATGGTCAGTTTGACTGGTTAAATGATCCAACGCTTAATGGTGCAACCTATGACTGGGATACGGTGTGTACGGGTGAAGACTGGAAATATACCCATAACTATAAGCATCATACCTATACCAATGTGTTTGGCATGGATCATGATATTAGCGGTTATGGTGTGATGCGCATGAGCCGTGAACAAAAGTGGGAACCTCGTTTTTTATTCAACGTGCCAATGGGTTTTGTATTATCAACGGGTTTTGAATGGCTACTGGCTTTGCAACGTCTAGAGATGGAAAAAGTATTGTTTGATGGCACCAAAACTTGGAAAGAAGTGTATGTAGAATCTAAAAATCTACGTAAAAAAATGGTACGTCAGTTTGGTAAAGATTATGTGCTATTCCCACTAATTGCAGGACCAATGTTCTTGCCAGTATTGGCTGGTAACTTTTTTGCTAACTTGATCCGTAACTACTGGGCATCGACCGTGATTTATTGTGGTCATTTCACAGAAGACTCTGAAATTATCACTGACAATATTGATAATGAAACCAAAGCAGAGTGGTACTTGCGTCAGATCCGTGGTTCAGCAAACTTTACTGGCGGTAAAATCATGCATTTCTTGAGTGGCAACTTGAGTCATCAAATCGAACATCACTTATTTCCTGATGTGCCTGCCAACCGCTATCAAGAGATGGCACCTAAAGTACGTGAAGTTTGTGCAGAGTTCGGTCAACAGTACAATACCGCGCCCTTTGGATCTCAAATTTTGAGTGTGTATAAACGTCTGGCTGTTCACTCTTTGCCTGACAATGTGGTTGATCGTTTAGTGGCGACCAAGCGGACCTTTGTTGAGGCGGTAAAAGGTATGTTTGGCAAAACTGCTTAATAAAGATAGAGCATTGTTTAAGGTATTCCAAATAGCTCCTTTTAGGGGGCTATTTTTATTTTTGAGTCATTAAAAGTGCAGACTTACATTTGAAAGTAGGGAATAAACTCAACCTGTCAAAATCCTTTGCTATACTATGCCCAGATTTGTATTTAAGAGAAGTTAGGAAGGATTATGCGTATTGACCAACGTGAATTAGACCAGTTACGTGAAGTAAAAATCACACGTAACTATACCCGTTACGCAGAAGGTTCAGTTCTGGTTGAGTTTGGTCACACCAAAGTCCTTTGTACTGCAAGTATCGATAATTCGGTTCCACGGTTTTTAAAAGGAAAAGGACAGGGCTGGGTCACTGCTGAATATGGCATGTTACCGCGCTCAACACACTCACGTTGTGACCGTGAAGCAGCGCGTGGTAAACAGTCGGGCCGGACACAGGAAATCCAACGTCTGATTGGTCGTAGCTTACGTGCTATGGTCGATTTGAAAAAGCTTGGCGAAAACACGATTACCATCGACTGTGATGTGATTCAGGCAGATGGTGGTACACGTACGGCAGCAATTACTGGTGCAGCTGTAGCATTGGTTGATGCTATGAATGTTTTATTGTCTCAAAAGAAAATTAAGCATGATCCGCTTAAAGGATTAGTTGCTGCAATTTCTGTGGGTATGTATCAAGATGAAGTACTACTTGATCTTTGTTATGAAGAAGATTCGAACTGTCAAACTGACTTAAATGTAGTGATGACACAAGCTGGCGAATTTATTGAAATTCAAGGTACTGCTGAAGACAAACCGTTTACTCGCGCACAAAGCAATGCCATGTTAGAAATGGCTGAAAAGGGCATTGCCGAGCTCGTTAAAAAGCAACAAGAAGCTTTAGGCTGGTAATTTTACGCTTTCCAAAAAGCGCATCTTCGGATGCGTTTTTTTATGCCTTCATCAAATCGACATAAAAACATCACTTGCTTGTCACTTTTACGCTTTATTAGTAGTTCGCATTTAAACCGTTTGGAAAAAACCAATGCGAAAACTTTCACTTTTATTAATTACGTCTTTAGCACTCATGCTCAGTGCTTGTAACGATGATAACGACTCAGATAATTCATCGCCAACAACACCGCCGACCAGTAATTGCAAAATGCACTGTGCACCATAATAAGAACTCAGGATAGAACTAATGAATCGTCGCGAATTTCTTTTAAATTCTACAAAAACCATGTTTGGGACAGCTGCTTTAGCGAGTTTCCCGCTTAGTATCCAAAAAGCCTTAGCTATTGATGCCAAAGTTGAAAGTGGAACTATTCAAGATGTTAAACACATCGTGATTTTGACTCAGGAAAACCGCTCGTTTGATAATTATTTTGGAACACTAAAAGGTGTGCGTGGTTTTGGAGACCGCTTTACCATTCCAATGACCGAAGGCCGAAAGGTTTGGGAACAATATGATGCTAAGAAAAATAAAATATTGCCTTACCATTTGGATAGCCGCTTAGGAAATGCACAGCGCGTTTCAGGTACGCCTCATTCATGGTCGGATGGTCAAGCCGCTTGGGATAATGGTCGTATGAGTGATTGGGTAGCGCATAAAAAGCCGCAGTCAATGGGGTACTACAAAAAACAGGAAGTGGAATATCAGTTTGCATTAGCCAATGCTTTTACCATTTGTGACGCTTACCACTGTGCGATGCATGCAGGTACCAATCCAAACCGTAAATTTATCTGGACTGGAACGAATGGCCCTACGGGTGCAGGTGTTGCCAGTGTGGTAAATGAGTTTGATGGTATTGGTCCTTCAAATGAGGGTTATGAATGGACGACTTATCCTGAGCGCTTACAACAGGCTGGCGTTAGTTGGAAAATCTATCAAAATATGCCGGATAACTTTACCGACAATCCTCTAGCCGGTTTCAAACAGTACCGCCGTGCAAATGAGCAGTCAGGGCAACCTGTAAGTAATGATGTTCTCGTTTGCCCTGCATACGATGAAAAAATCGATGCAACACAGCCGCTTTATAAGGGTATTGCCAATACCATGCCGGATGGTGGTTTTTTAGGAACTTTTAAAACAGATATTGCTCAAGGAAAATTACCGCAAGTCAGTTGGTTGGTTGCTCCTGCGACCTACAGTGAACATCCAGGGCCATCTAGCCCTGTACAGGGTGCTTGGTATATTCAGGAAGTATTAAATGCTTTAACTGAAAACCCTCAAGTTTGGAGTCAGACGGTTTTATTAGTGAACTTTGATGAGAATGATGGTTTCTTTGATCATATTCCTTCACCAAGTGCACCATCTAAAGATGAAAAAGGTGTAGTTCAGGGGAAAACGACTTTAAGTGATCAACAAGTGTCTTATGAGTACTTTAATCATCCAGCAGTAGCTACAGCAAAATCTCAACCCGCAACAGATGGACGTGTTTATGGACCGGGTGTACGCGTTCCAATGTATGTGATTTCACCATGGAGTCGTGGGGGATGGGTGAATTCACAAGTCTTTGACCATACTTCTATTTTACAATTCTTGGAAAAACGCTTTGGTGTGCAAGAGCCGAATATCAGCCCATATCGCCGTGCTGTATGTGGTGATTTAACGACGGCTTTTGATTTTAAAACTCCGAACCTTTTGCCTGTAAATGAGTTAGTAGGTAAGAAAACAAAAGCAGAAGCCGATGCGATTCGTGTTGCTCAAGCTTTATTGCCACAAGTTCCGGTTCCAAGCCAGCAACAATTTGCACAGCAGGAAATGGGTATTAGACCTTCACGTGCTTTGCCTTATATTTTGCATACCAGTGCTAAAGTTGATGCAGCACAAAAGACAGTCAAGCTGATGTTTTCAAATACAGGTAAACAGGCAGCGGTTTTCCATGTGTATAACCGATTAGATCTTACAGCGATTCCACGCCGTTATATGGTTGAAGCGGGTAAACAGTTAGATGATGTCTGGAATGCTACAAATGGGCAGTACGATTTGTGGGTACTCGGTCCAAATGGTTTCCATCGCGCATTTAAAGGTAATTTAAGCCAAGTTAACCAGACTCAAGCATTGCCGGAAATTAGAGTGTGTGTAGAAGAGTGTGATGCGAATTTATATTTAAAAGTTCGTCATGATGGTAGTAAGTCAGTCAAGCTGACAGTCAAAGCAAATGCTTATCTTGCAAATAAGACATGGAATATAGAAACCGATCATTCTGAAAAAGAACTGGTTTGGGATATGTCTGAATTTGGTGGTTGGTATGACTTCACTGTGACATTAGCTGATGATGCTACTTTTAGCCGTCGCTTTGCAGGACGTATTGAAACTCAAGAAGATTCAATTTCTGATCCATATATGGGTTATTTAGAGTCTTAAGTTGCTATAACGGATGAGTGATTAAGCTGAAGTTTTGGGTTAATAATTTATTTTAAATTAGCTAGCACGATGGAGTCTTATCGCTTATTCATCCAGTGGAAGTAGCTAATTCGTTACTTTGGTTTTGCCCAAAGTGAGGTACGTAACAAAGATTAATTAATCTTTGTTACGTACCGAAAGACAAAGACAGGCTTAAAACATTTTTGCGCTTCGACAAAGCTATAATCGCTTTGTCTTGCTCAGGTTGTAGATGACATCTCGCACAATCTAATGATGGGAAATATAAATTAAGAGAGGTAATATCTTGTTGTGTAGATGAATAATAAAAATAAAGACTTACCTTTTGTAACAGAATCTCCTAAGCCTGGTCATATTTATCTTTTATTGTAGGATCTTAATTTTTTAAGAGTGATGGGGAAAATTTATGCTACAAGGTTTTATTGTATTATTAGCAGTAGTGACATTTGTTTTAATGGCTGCTGACCCACGTGATAGTGGGGCACAAGCGACTCAGTCAGCATGGCAAAAAACACAAGCAGCGGACATGACCAAGTCGCAAAAAAATACGAATAACGACGTGGACTTTATTTAAGCATTAAAACGCATTGATAAATCAACAGCTCTAACGTCTTTAGTCAGCACGCCCATAGAAATGTAGTCAACACCTGTGGTGGCAACTTCGCGCAAGTTTTCAATGGTGATATTACCTGATGCCTCTAACTTACAACGGCCTGCAACATGTTTTACAGCATCAATCATTTTTTGTTGACTAAAGTTGTCTAGCATAACAATATCAGCACCTGCTTCAAGTGCTTGGTTTAGCTCATCCCAAGTTTCAACTTCGACTTCAACAGGTTTACCCGGTGCAATTTGATGGGCTTTGGTAATTGCCTGAGCAATACCACCAGCCGCCATAATATGGTTTTCTTTAATTAAGAAAGCGTCAAATAAACCTAGACGATGGTTTTGACCACCACCGATAGCTACAGCATATTTTTGTGCAATGCGTAAGCCCGGTAAGGTTTTGCGTGTATCGAGGAGTTTTGTATTTAAACCTTCGAGCTGTTGAACATATTCAGCTGTTTTTGTTGCAACCGCAGATAAAGTTTGAATAAAGTTTAAAGCAGGGCGCTCTACAGTGAGTAAGCTACGTGCAGAACCAGCAAGCTTTAAAAATGCTTCGTTTGCAGCAACACGCTCACCTTCTTGTTTTAACCAAGTCACCTGAACGGTATTGTCATAAGCTGAGATGAGTGCATTTACCCAAGGTTGGCCAGCTAAGACCATATCTTCACGGCTAATAATAGTCGCAGTGGCTTGCTCATCTTCGGGTGTGAGCATAGCGGTAATATCACCGTCCCCAATATCTTCTTGTAATGCTTGTTGAATATTGATTTGAATTGATTGTTCAAGCAAAGACTGAGGTATGCTCATACGGTTTCCATTTTGTCGATGACCCTAAAACTTGCGATATATTAGCACCGTCGACTTTAAAAATAAGCTGTTTTATCAGATTAATCGCGATAAACAATCGCATTTACTACTTTGAAAAGTAGATAACTGTTTTAAACTAAAACAATTGGCAAGCAATTTATTGGCATCTCAATGAAGCAAATCACACCGTATGAAGTTATAGATGGGCAATTAAAAGGGGCGAGACAAATCCCTTCTCCAAATTTTAACCAGCGTCCGACTGGTACCGAAATTCAAATGATTGTGGTTCATAATATTAGTTTGCCGCCGTCTCAATTTGGAGGCGGGTATATTGAGCAGTTTTTTCAAAACAAGTTAGATTGGTCAGTCCATCCTTATTTCCAGACCATTGAAGGGATGCAGGTTTCTACGCATTTGCTGATTTTACGTAGTGGGGAAGTGCTACAGTTCGTTAATTTTAATGATCGGGCATGGCATGCAGGGCGTTCGAGTTATTTAGCCAAAGTGGAATGCAATGATTATTCAATTGGTATAGAGCTTGAAGGGAGTGATGATTTGCCCTTTGAAGAAGTACAATACAATGTATTAACCGACGTCGTTACTGCCATTCGTCAGGCTTATCCTGAAATTAAAAACCATATTGCAGGACATTCAGATGTTGCACCTGGCCGAAAAACTGATCCGGGACCTTATTTTAAATGGCAGCACTTTAGACAATTGTTGGGTAAGAAAAAAACTTGAGTTTGTTCATCATTTCACAACGAAAAGATTTTCTAGTTTCATTACAATAGCGTCTTTCGAATATAGCTGTAGGTGAGTACGATGGCATTATGGCGATCGACTTTTATTGTCAGTGCAATGACGATGTTGTCACGAGTGTTAGGGTTAGTGCGTGACGTCGTATTGCTCAACGTGTTTGGTGCGGGTAAAGATTTTGATACCTTCGTCGTCGCTTTTCGTATTCCCAACTTCTTTCGACGATTATTTGCCGAAGGCGCCTTTTCTCAGGCCTTTATTCCGGTACTCACTGAATATAAAACAGGCCGAGCACACGCTGAAGTGCAGATCTTAATTAGTCGGGTATTTGGCTGTTTGCTGACAATCATGACCTTACTGACTTTTGTGGCTATGGTTTTAGCGCCTGCGATCATCTATATGTACGCACCAGGTTTCCATAGCGATCCTGAAAAGTTCGATTTAGCTGTCAGCATGTTCCGACTGACCATTCCTTATTTACTGTTTATGTCACTGACTGCTTTTGCCAGCAGTATTTTAAATAGTTATGGTTCTTTTGCTTCACCAGCTTTTTCACCAGTTTTGCTGAATGTCGCGATGATTGCTGGTGCATGGTGGCTTACGCCGTATATGGCTGAACCGATCAAAGCATTAGGCTGGTCAGTTGTTGTGGCGGGTGTTTTGCAGTTAGCGATACAAATTCCAGAGCTATGGCGTAAAAATCTTCTGATCCCACCTAAAGTTGATTTTAAACACGAAGGTGTAGAACGTATTTTAAAATTAATGCTGCCAGCATTATTTGGGGTATCTGTTACCCAGATTAACCTGTTATTAAATACGATTTGGGCCTCTTTCATGCAAGATGGTTCAGTATCTTGGCTCTACAGTGCAGAGCGTATGACTGAATTGCCGTTAGGTTTAATTGGTGTTGCGATTGGTACAGTGATTTTACCTTCACTTTCTGCCCGTCATGCAGAACAAGATCAAGCAAAGTTCCGCGGTATGATCGACTGGGCTGCAAAAATTATTGTATTGGTTGGCTTACCAGCAAGTATTGCCTTATTTATGCTTTCTACACCGATTATTCAGGCATTATTCCAGCGTGGCGAGTTTGACCTACGTGATACACAAATGACAGCTCTAGCACTGCAATGTATGAGCGCTGGCGTGATTTCGTTTATGCTGATTAAAGTCTTTGCTCCAGGTTTCTATGCACAGCAAGATACCAAAACACCTGTACGTGTCGGTTTAATGTCAGTCGCAGCGAATGCTATTTTAAACGTTATATTTATTGGTTTCTTTAAGCTGATTGATTGGCACGCAGAGCATATGGCACTTGCTTTGGCATCTTCAGGCTCGGCTTTGGTGAATGCAGGTTTACTCTACTTCTATTTGCATAAGCGGAATATTTTTCGATTTGGTTCACATTGGAAAAAGCTGTTTCTTCAATATGGTTTAGCGAACCTTGCCATGATTGGAGCACTTTGGTTTGCGTTAAATTGGTATAACGGTGAACTTTCACAGTGGTTACGTGTTGCCGAAGTGGTTGGATTGTGTGTAGTCGGCGTAGTCGCTTATCTGGTTGCTCTCGTCGTTACAGGTTTTCGTCCTAGAGACTTAAAACACTAAAAATAAAAAAAGCGATCTTAACTGATCGCTTTTTTTATATCTAATGAATTTATTTCGGTAAAACTTGTAGTAATTCAATATCAAAAATTAAAGTACTGTTTGGGCCAATACTGTCGCCAGCACCGACCTCACCATAAGCAAGATTAGCTGGAATAAAGAAGCGAGTCTTTCCGCCTTCTTTCATGGTCTGTAGACCCTCTGTCCAACCTGTAATCACTTGACTGAGTTGAAACTCAACTGGATGATTACGGGCAATCGAACTATCAAATACGGTCCCGTCGAGTAAACGACCTTCATAATTCACTTTAACACGAGATGTGGCTTTCGGCTTTTGACCATTACCTTCTTTTAATACTTGGTATTGAAGACCAGACTTAGTCGTGATTACACCTGATTTTTTTGCATTTTCAGCAAGAAATGCTGTACCTGCTTGGGCATTCTGTTGACCTGTTTTTTGAAATTCGACGAGTTGTTTGGCTTCTAAGGTTTTCTTATAGTCATTAATCGCTTTTGCCATTTCTTCATCAGTTAGGCGTGCTGTTTTACTTTGTGCGCCTTCTTGAAGACCTTGGTAAAAAGTATCAAGATTTAGATCTGTTAATGCATCAGTATTATTACGACCCATCAAATAGCCATAACTATAGCTAAATTGTTCTTTTGCTGGGCTTTTATTCGTTATAGGAGTTGCAGCAAGAACAGATAAACTCATTGTTGATGTTGCAATAATTAGACCAATTTTTTTCATGCCGTTTTCCAAAAAAAAGGAGAGTAGTGTTCTACTCTCCTGAATGTTTTTATTTCACTGAAATGAGTTCTACATCAAAAATCAGTGTACTGTTTGCTGGAATACCAGGAACTTCCTGAGGGCCATAGGCAAGATTTGATGGAATGAAGAACGTCGCTTTACCGCCTTCTTTCATCAATTGAAGTCCTTCAGTCCAGCCTGGAATAACCTGATTGAGTGGAAACTCAACTGGCTCACCACGCTTATATGAACTATCAAAAACCTGACCATTAATTAAACGGCCTTCATAATGTACTTTAACCATAGACTGCGCAGTGGGTTGTTTACCTGTGCCTTCTTTAGTAATGATATATTGCAAGCCAGACGCCGTAGTTTTTACACCAGCTTTTGTTTTATTTTCTGCAAGAAATTGAGCATCGGCAGACTCAGGAGCAACACCAGCAGCTTGTTCTGGTTTATTCTGTTGCTGCATTTTTTGCTGTAATTCTTTTTCATAAGCGGTTACAGCAGCTTTTAACTCTTCTTGAGTATAAGCACTTGGCTGCTTGCTGCGAGCATCATGAATCCCTTTCACAAATGATTTTGTATCTAGTTCAGGCGGAGTTTGCTGAGCAACTTCATATCCAAGAACATAACTAATTTTTTCAATTGGGGTGGCATTTTTATTTGCTTTGCTTCCGACTTCTGTGGTCGGATGTTGGCTTGCATAATATACTGGTACAAGTGCAGCACCGCCTAAAACTACAGCGACAGCAATGGGTAAGGCTTTACTCATAAAAGGTTCCAAAAATAATCATTTGAGTCTAAAAAGGCTGCTTTTGATCTTAGCATGCTTAAGCATAGAATGTTTAAGAAAAAAAACGAGTGGTTTTTTATATATTTTAGTTAGTTTTAGTAGGGATATACTTAAAAAATCTTAAATAAAAAACCGGATCATTTGATCCGGTTTTAATTCTCACTTTACGATTAATCTTCTTTTTGTGCTTTATACGCATAGGCGTAGTTATAACCGTAACCATAACCCGCGCTAGCACGTTGAATGTCATTGAGAATAAAGCCGTTGACTTTAACACCCGCTTGTTCAAAGCGATTAAGTGTTAATTCAAGCTCTTTCATTTGTGACTTAGCATAGCGAGCAACAATTAAGTTCACACCAGTATATTGCGAAATAATAATACCATCGGTTACTGCAAGTACTGGTGGAGTATCAATAATGATGTGGTCATATTGACTTTGTAGCTGTTCAAGTAATTCTTTAAATTGGTTTGAGCTTAAAATTTCTGAAGGATTTGTTGGGCTCTTACCACGTGTAATCACATCAAGGTTAGCAACTTGAGTTTTGTGCAATACTTTTTGTAGATCAGCTTGTCCACTCAATAATTCAGAAAGACCTGGTTTGACATCAACATCGAAGTACTTATGCATATAACCGCGGCGCATGTCGGCATCAATCAGTAATACACGTTTATCACCTTGTGCAAAAATCGTTGCTAGGTTCGTCGAAATAAATGATTTACCGACTTCTGGTGACGGGCCTGCAATCATAATGATATTATTTTTCGCACTCGCCAATGCAAAGTGAATTGCAGTACGGATACTACGTAAGCTCTCAATTGCAATATCATCACTATTTTTAACTGCCAGAATAGGAATATTTTTCTTCTTCTTTAAAATTTTAACGCGACTTTCTTGAATTGGAGAGCGTGGTACAGTTGCATAGACTGGTAAATCCAATTCGTTTTCAATTTGGCTAGAATCTTTAATTCCCGTACGTAACATATTACGTAATAAGGCAAATAATATACCAATAAATGCGCCAATAAATATTGATAAGATAAGAACTAGAAATTTTTGTGGCTTAATTGGAGCAATAGGTTCAACAGCGGTATCAACAATACGTACATTTCCAATTTCTCCTGCTTTCGCAATACGAAGTTGTTGGTAAGAGTTGAGCAGGGCCGTATAAAGCTGAGTTTTAACCTCTACTTCACGGTAGAGTTGTAAATATTGACGTTGTACATCTGGTAATTGTTTTAGCGTATTATTTAACTCACCAATTTGTTTGTTAATAGCAGTAATCTGACCATTAATTTCACGCATTGCTGGGTGTTCTGCAGTATATTTAGATGCCATTTCAGCTTGTTTTTGTTCAAGCTCTGCTTTTCGCGTTTCTAAAGTAATACTTTGAGTTAAATACAGCTCAGATTCTTTGGTTACATCAACCGTATTATATTGTTGGCGAAACTTGTTAAATTGACGTTCAGCATCGTCTAATTGTTTTTTCAAATCTGGCAGTTGTTCATCAAGAAATTTTAAAGTTTGGGTAGTTTCTGTTGTTCTTCGCTCGATATTTTGTGCGCTATAAGCTGTTAAAATTTCATTTAAGACTTGAGTAATATGTTCTTTGTCCTGACCTTGATAATTTAGACCAAGGATGCCTGTTTGTTTTCCTTTTTCTGCAACTGAATAATTTAAACTGATTGCATTTACTGCTGCAGGTAAAGAAAGATTTCTAATATTATAGGTTGCATCAAGTTGATCTTTTGTAAAAATAGCAACTTTCCAAGTCCCATGGGGCCCAGAAACTTGGTTTAACTGATTAAGTGGTACAGTTAAAATAGTCTGTTTAGTATTAGGGTCAGTTAAACGTAAAGATTGTTTATCAAAATTAAGATGTAAATTTTTATTTAAATAATAAGAAGGAATTTCAAGTTTTTGAATCTCAAAACTTTTTATGCCATCTTTGAAAATAACCAAATTTTTATTGTATTCAGTTTTGTATTGAGGGTTGGTCAATAAGCGATGAGTTAAGGTGTTTTCTGTACTAGAAACTTGAATATTCAGATGTAAATCTTTAATTACAGAACCTAAAACCAAACGAGACTTCAGAATTTCAATTTCTGCTTGTGCCGGAGACTTCTGTTCCATCATGTTAGATAGATCACCCAATAATGCTGCAGAAGCTCCTTTACTATCTTCTACTTGAACCAAAGCATCAACTGAGTAAATATCTGGTGTTGCACGTAAATAGAGTAAAGCACATACCAAACTCAAAATAGTACATAAAGCAACAAGTTTCCATTGTGCGATCAATGAGAAAAACAATTCTTTTAAATCAATTGTATCTTCAGTATTAGTTTTTGGGTTCATAAGCTTAAAATCTAAACGTTAAAATGAGATTTCCAGTCAGCCGCGCATTGCTGAATGAGTTGGCAAGTTTCATCAAAAAAAGCTTGATCATGCTGGTAGGGGTCAGGCACATTTTTGTTTTGCCAATGACCCAATCGATAGATTTTACCTTTTGCAAAGGGCCATGTTTGTTCAATATGTTTTTGTTGGTTATGACTCATAACCAAAATCAGATCAGCTTTTTTAATATGTTCAGCACTAAGTTTACGTGCAACATGTGGTTGCATATCAATACCTAATCGTTGCATACAAAGTCGGGCTTTTTCATCAGCTTGATGACCAATAAGCCCTGATATACCAGCCGACTCAATATTTAACTGTGGATGTTGCTGTTTTAAGAAATACTCTGCCATAGGACTACGACAGATATTTCCTATACAAACTACGAGAATATTTTTAAAGTGCATATAAACTATTGTCCCAAACGATCAAAACTATAAATTGCATTTGAGAAAGGAACAATTTGATTAATAATACGTTGCCAACGAGTCAAGCCAGTCGCATCAACATACACAATATCATTACTGCGCAATTTAAATTGATTGGCTAAACCAAAGTCACCAATACTCATTAAGTTTAAATGATAGAGTTCAGTTGTTCGGTCATTTGGATTTGTACGTAATACATAAATTCGACTAGCACTTGCTGAGTTCGGGTTAATCCCTAAGCTTTCACCTAATGCGTCAGTTAAAGTCATGCCTTGATCGCGCATAGGAATTGCCTGATTTTTGCCAGCTTCGCCCATAACATAAATTTTCTGATTTTCTCGATTACTTACGTAAATTGTATCATTAGCTTGAACCAACAGCTTATGTAATGAATAGCCTGCTCTTTCTAACTCAATTGTATTTAAATTATATGTTACGCCGTTTCGAATGAGTTGAATGTAGGTGTTGTCTCCAGTTGTAGATAATCCACCAGCCATACCTAGTGCTGTGTAAATACTTACTGGTTGATCACTTAAATAAAACTGACCACCTTTAGTAACACTACCTTGAACAGAGAATCGTTGACCCTCATAAGATAGTACACGTACAACAACATCTGGTGTTTTTAAAAATTGAGAATACTTATTACGTAATTCCTTATTAACTTGAGCTACTGTCTTTCCTGCAGCTTTATATCGTTCAACCAATGGTAATTGAATATATCCATTTTGATCGATAGTATAACCATTTACTTTAGGATCAGTAGAGGTATTACCAGAAATTTCAGGGTATGCCCAAAGTTG
Organism: Acinetobacter sp. KB005; assembly: GCF_049949095.1. Taxonomy (NCBI): domain Bacteria; kingdom Pseudomonadati; phylum Pseudomonadota; class Gammaproteobacteria; order Moraxellales; family Moraxellaceae; genus Acinetobacter; species Acinetobacter sp. KB005. The sequence continues at coordinate 917,782 of NZ_CP188191.1, forward strand.
AATCGAGAGCACATCTCCAGGGCTTAATCGATATATAGGTTGTTGATTTTTAAATAAAGATGCGTAGTCGCGTTGATAGTCAATTTGAGCTGGTTGAATTGCTGGTAGAGTTTCTTGAGAAATTTTAACCACGTTAACTGTAGTTCCGAGGTCTGTTTTATACATACCTTCATTTGGAACATCATAAGTTTGTAAACCAGAAGTAACCGCACAGCTGGCAGCACTTAGACTCAAGGCAAGAACAGAAAAAAACTGGCAATACTTCACACGCGACCCTTTGTGTATTTATCTTTAATTGATATTGTCCACTGCATAGTAACAAGTGTCTATTAAACGCAGGCTGAAGAGATTCTAGCTGAAAAGAAACCAAAAAACATCGAAAAATCGTATAGCTTTGTATGTTTAGTTTATCTGAACTGCCCATTTAGACTATAGTCACTTATCAGAAATATTAAAAATGTACTATTTTAGCTAAACTAATAAATTCTACTTCTAAGTGTAGTAAACACATTTATACAATTGGTATGCGGAGCTCACTTAAAATCTGATATAGTACGCTGCATTGTAAGTGCCAAAAGCATGATTTATTAGATATAAACTCTAAGGAAAAAGGCTCGTTTATATGCAAATTGCCAATTTAAAAATAGCAATTATTGGGTTGGGCTATGTAGGCTTGCCATTGGCAGTTGAGTTTGGGAAAAAAGTACCCGTAGTTGGTTTTGATATTTATCAAAAACGTATTGATGAGCTCAAAAGCGATAAGGATCATACCTTAGAAGTGTCGCCACAAGAATTAAAACAGGCGGTGCAATTAAGCTATACCGCTGACTTGAACGATTTAAAAGACAGTAACTTTTTTATTGTAACCGTTCCAACACCAATTGATGACTTTAAACAACCAGATCTCACCCCTTTAATTAAAGCATCAACTAGTATTGGTCAAGTGCTTAAAAAGGGGGATGTTATCGTTTATGAATCTACTGTGTATCCGGGTGCAACAGAAGAGGTATGTATACCTGTTTTGGAAAAAGTTTCAGGTTTGAAATTTAACCAAGATTTTTTTGCAGGCTATAGCCCTGAACGAATTAATCCTGGCGATAAGTTGCATCGTGTAACTAACATTTTAAAAATCACTTCAGGTTCGACTCCTGAAGTGGCTGATTATGTTGATGAAGTATATAACCTGATTATTGAAGCAGGAACTCATAAGGCACCGAATATAAAAGTAGCAGAAGCTGCTAAAGTTATTGAAAACACTCAACGTGATGTCAATATTGCTCTTATTAATGAATTAGCCCTTATTTTTAATAAATTGGGTATAGATACAGAAGATGTACTTAAGGCTGCAGGAACCAAGTGGAATTTCTTACCATTCCGCCCAGGTTTAGTCGGTGGGCACTGTATCGGAGTCGACCCATATTATTTAACTCATAAAGCCCAATCTATTGGGTTGCACCCAGAAATTATTTTAGCAGCTCGTCGTTTAAATGATCGTATGGGGGAGTATGTGGCGACTCAACTCATTAAAGAAATGGTAAAACGGCGTATTCAGGTTGTTGGTGCTCGTATTTTAGTAATGGGCCTTAGTTTTAAAGAAAACTGTCCAGATATTCGTAATACAAAAATTATTGACTTTATTAAAGCCCTTAAAGAGTACGACTTAGATTTAGATATTTGTGATCCGTGGGTAGATGATACAGAAGTCCAACACGAATATGGTTTAGCGCCAGTTAAAGAATTGAAGCAAGGTGTGTATGATGCGGTCGTTATTGCTGTTGCTCACGATCAGTTTAAGGCAATGACCGCAGAAGAGTTTCACGCGTTAGGTAAAACCAATCATGTACTTTATGATTTGAAATATGTATTAGATCAACAAGAATCATCGATACGTTTATAAGGAATTAGTTCAGGTGAAAAGAGTTTTATTGGTATTTGGAACAAGACCAGAAGCAATAAAAATGGCGCCATTGGCCTTAAAGTTACAGCAAAATATTGAAGACTTCGAAACCAAAGTTTGTGTAACTGGGCAACATCGTCAAATGCTGGATCAAGTTTTAGAGCTCTTTAATTTAAAACCCGATTTTGATTTAAATCTAATGAAGCCAGGACAAACATTATCTGATGTTACTTCAGGAGTACTCAAAGGCTTGGAGCAAGTTTTTGAACAATGGAAGCCAGATATTATTTTAGTTCATGGTGATACGGCTACTACATTTGCCGCTACATTGGCTGGCTATTATCATAAAATTAAAATTGGGCATGTTGAGGCTGGCTTAAGAACGGGCGATCTTTACTCTCCATGGCCCGAAGAAGCGAACCGCCAACTTACAGGTGTTTTGGCAAATTATCATTTTGCGCCTACGAACTCTTCTTATCAAAATTTAATTAAAGAAAATGTTAATCCAGAAACAATTATTGTGACTGGAAACACAGTTATTGATGCACTATTACAAGTGAAAGATAAAGTTGAACAAGATGAAGATTTAATTCAGAAGTTCGAGCAAGAATTTAAATTTCTTGATAAAAGTAAAAAGCTAGTTTTAGTTACAGGCCATAGACGCGAAAACTTTGGTCAAGGTTTTTTAAATATTTGTACTGCATTAGCTAATCTTGCAAAAAAATATAGTGATATTCAAATTGTATACCCCGTTCATTTGAATCCTAATGTGCAAAAGCCTGTAAATGAATTGCTATCAGGTATAGATAATATCTTTTTAATTCAACCCCAAGATTATTTGCCATTTGTATATTTAATGAACCGCAGTTATCTTATTCTGACTGACTCAGGTGGTATCCAAGAAGAGGCTCCTTCGCTTGGAAAACCTGTTTTGGTTATGCGTGATACTACTGAACGACCAGAAGCTGTTGATGCAGGCACTGTACGTTTAGTTGGTACTGATGTGAGTACAATTGAAAAATCAGTGTCGGAGTTATTGGAAAATACCTCACTATATAATGCTATGGCTGCCGCACATAATCCTTACGGTGATGGCACCTCTTGTCAGCAAATTATTGATTTCTTAAAAAGAAATTAATTTATTTTTATTATTTTAATTTAAAGTATTGAATATGAATAAGTCATTTAAACATATCTGCGTTATAGGTTTAGGTTATATTGGTTTACCAACAGCAGCAACTTTTTCTGCACATGGAATAAAAGTTACGGGTGTGGATGTTAACCAACATGCTGTAGATATGATTAACCAAGGAAAAGTCCACATTGTTGAACCTGATTTAGATGCATTGGTACGTGATGTTGTTGCACAAGGAAAGTTGTCTGCTCAAACTACACCATTAGAAGCAGATGCATATATAGTTGCAGTTCCTACTCCTTTTAAAGATGATTATCAGCCTGATCTAAAATATATTGAAGCAGCTTCCAAAGCTTTAGCCCCTTTTTTGAAAAAAGGTAATCTTGTTATTCTTGAATCTACCTCCCCTGTGGAAGCCACGGAACAAATGGCAGCATGGTTGAGTGAAGCACGTCCAGATTTAAGTTTTCCTCAGCAAAAAGGTGAAGAAGCAGATATTTTGGTAGCCCACTGCCCGGAACGAGTATTACCAGGTAAGGTTTTGCAAGAGCTGATTAGCAATGACCGTATTATCGGTGGTATGACACCGCGTTGTTCAAAAGCAGCCTGTGAGCTATACAAAACTTTTGTCAAAGGTGAATGTATAGAAACAAATGCACGCACCGCAGAAATGTGTAAATTAACAGAAAACTCTTTCCGAGATGTTAATATTGCTTTTGCAAATGAGCTTTCTATTATTTGTGATAAGTTGGATATTAATGTTTGGGAGTTAATATCTCTAGCAAATCGTCATCCTCGAGTAAATATTTTACAACCAGGTCCAGGTGTGGGTGGGCACTGTATTGCTGTTGATCCATGGTTTATTGTTGCTAAAACACCAGAGCAAGCGCGGTTGATTCGTACCGCACGTGAAGTAAATGATGCAAAACCTGAATGGGTTATCGATCAAGTTAAAATTAAAATTGCCGAATTTTTACAAGCGAATCCAAATAAGACAATTCAAGATGTAACTATTGCTTGCTATGGCTTGGCTTTTAAACCTGATATTGATGATCTTCGTGAGAGTCCAGCATTAGAGATCACTAAGAAATTGGCAGAACAAGGTTTAAATATTCTTGCAGTAGAACCGAATATTCTAGCGTTACCCGAGAGTGTATCTGAAAATATTCAACTTAATTCTATAGAACAGGCAGATTCAGCAGAGATAGCAGTATTACTTGTCGCGCATAAAGAATTTAGGGTGTTAGACACGGCTGGGAAAAAGTGGGTTGTTAGTGTTAAATCCTAATAATATTTTTTGTATTGAGATTATCATACTCGTCCCATAATATGAATTATGAAATACTATGGGATAGTTAAGTTTTTTGTCGTGGGATAAGGGTGTGATGGCCCTTATCATATATTCGAATCAATGTTCTGAGTAGATTTTAATTTTTGGTGAAATAATGCAAAAAATGCTTGTTATAGGAGATGGTGATTCTGCCTTTGTCAAAGACTTTATAACTCAATATCATAAACGTGGTGTGTTGGTAGATCTCATTTCTTATGGTAAGGAGAATAATAATGAAGTTAGGATTCAGAAAAATTTTCACGTTCAATTAGGTCTTAGTTTTTCTTCTCTGAAGAATTTTTATAAATTTAGAACAGAAATTATAGATAAAATAGATAGTGATTATGATGTTATCGTTATTCATTTTATTTATTTTTTTTTAGCTCCTTATATATTTCAATTAAAACATAAAACAAAGAGAATTGTTTCAGTAGTATGGGGGAGTGACTTTTATCGTGTGACTTCAATAGTCAAGAAATTTCTTCAAGATATTATATATAAAAAATCAGATATTATTGTTTTTACAAATCCTAAAACTAAGGAGTTGTTCACTAAAAGAAAATCATATATTCGTACTCAATTAGCGGTCGCGAGATTTGGACTTCCTGTACTTGATAAAATAGATAATTTAGAAAACTGTGAAAAGGCTCAATTGTGTGGTGGCTTTAATGTGCCTGAGAATAAAATTAAAATAGCCGTTGGTTATAATGCAAGTTTAGCACACCAACAGGAATTAATAGCAAGTCAAATTGTCAAGTTTGAAAATGATATATTGGATCAAATTCATTTAATATTCCCTATGGGGTATGGAAATAAAGAAAATAAAAAATTAATTGAAAATATTTTAAATGAAAATATAAATATAAAATATACAATTTTAGATAAATTTTATAATTTTGATGAGGTAGCAAAATTAAGAAAAATAACAGATATTTTAATTAATATACAACCTACAGATCAATTTAGTGGATCAATGCAAGAAACATTATATGCTGGCGGCTGGATATTGACTGGTGCGTGGTTACCATATGAAAAAATAATGGAATTAAATCCAAAAATGATTCTGATTGAGGAGAAAGAAGAGGTTGGAATAAAACTTGTCGAGTTGATTAATGCAAATGCTACCAATTCTTTAGAAAATACTCAGAATATTAGAGCATTTATAAAAAATGAGTCCAGTTGGGAAAGAAATTTACCAATTTGGGATAAAATAGTTTTTAAAAGTTAATTGTAGAAAGAGCTATGGATATTAAGAAACTAGCAGGTTACGCTATTGGTCCAGTAGGTGCTAGCATCTTAGGTTTTGTAACATTGCCAGTTATTACATGGTATTACTCTGTTGAAGATGTTGGGCGCGTTTCTATGCTACAAATTTTCACTAGCTTTTTTGTAATGTTATTTTGTTTGGGCTTGGATCAGGCATATGTGAGAGAATACCATAGATCGGAACAAAAAATACTACTATTAAAATCAACATTATTACCTGGTGTTTTTCTTGGTACTATATTTCTCGCTACTATATTTTTATATGATTCTAATCTTATTTCAAAATGGTTATATGGAATATCTGATTTATATTTAAGCTTAATAACTATAATTTGTTTTATTGTTGCCTTGATAACTAGATTTTTGTCTTTAGTAATCAGAATGCAGGAAAGAGCTATAGCTTTTTCAATGAGTCAATTGTTGCCTAAGATATTATTTTTAGTTTTTATACTAATAACTGTGTGGATGGGTTTTTCAAGAGATACATTTAATTTAATTACAGCTAATATTTTATCAATAATTTGTGTATTCATTATTTTTTCTTGGAATACACGAGAGGATTGGTGTGCATTTTTAAATAATTCTCTTGATAAAGAGCAATTGAAAAAATTATTCGCATTTGGTTTGCCCTTAGTCATTGGTGGATTAGCTTTCTGGGGGTTAAATGTAATGGATAGACTTTTTCTTCGAACAATGTCTAGTTATTCGGAGTTAGGTGTTTACTCTGTTGCAATGAGTATTGCTGCAGTTGCAGCAATCTTGTCAAGTGTTTTTAATACGATTTGGGCTCCAATGGTGTATAAGTGGGAAAGTGAAAATTTAGTTGATATAGATAAAATAGATTATATTTCAGAAATAATCTTGACTATTATTTACTTTATCATCGTTATTTCAGGATTATTTTCATGGATTATTCCATTGTTATTACCACAGGATTATCAAATAATACAATTTTTAATTACTTCCTGCCTACTAGGACCATTATTGTATACTTTATCTGAAACAACGGCAGTAGGTATTACTTTGGTTAGAAAAACTAAATTGTCTATGCTTGCTTCTATTTCTGCTATGCTTATAAATTTATTAGGAAATTACTTTCTTGTTTTAAAGTATGGTGCAATAGGAGCTACTGCCTCAACTGCTGTGGCATTTTGGTTCTTTTTTATTTTAAGAACTGAATTTTCCAAATTGGTTTGGCGTAAAATCCCCGTGAAAAAAGCTTATATAGTGACAGGTATATTAATTTTTACTTCAATTACGAGTATGTTTTTTTTAAAAGATTATTTAGTTGGCTTTATTTTGGTATGGTTTTTATTGTTAATAGCAGGTTTTTTTATTTTCTGGCATACACTTAAAAAAGTTGTAATGCAACTCAGGAAAGGATTTTAATATGAAAATTTTGATTGTTGCATATGATGTTGCTCCCTTAGATTTAATTTCATCACAGAGGATTAATCATTTTATTGATTTCTTTTGTGCTAAAGGATATCACGTAGATGTTCTTACATCAAAAAAACGTGCTGTAGATGGTCCTATCAAGGATTTTGAAAAATATAATAAATTAAAAGATAAAGCTAATTTTATAGAAATACCCAGTAATTTTAAAAATAAGAGTAATAATAAAAAAAATGATGTAGTTGATACCAATTCTTTTATGAATAATAGACGTGATTTTTTAAAAAAAATTAAATCTATTTTGGTGAAATTTACTGGTCAATTATTCGATTATAGGACAGTATGGGCGTATAATTCTATTGAGTATATTAAAAATAGTGATGTTAAATATGATGTTCTATTGACTTCAAGTTTGCCAGCATGTGTAACTTGGTTGGGGTGGTATATCAAATGTCAAAATAAAGAAACTTTATGGATTGCTGATTTTAGAGATTTGTGGACATTAAACCATTTGGTAGAATATAACTTTTTTTCAAAAAAAATTGATACTTTTTTTGAAAAAAAGTTTTTATCGAAAGCTGATTTAATAACAACGGTATCAGAAGATTTATCTGATCAGATGCGTAATTTTCATAATAAAGATGTGCTTTTGGTTAGAAATGGATTCGTTCCTGAAGAATATGATGATATTATAAAGAAGGAAGATTTATTTTTAGATAAAAATAAAATAAATATAGTATATGCTGGTAACATTTATAAGAATCGCCGTGACCCTACAGCTCTTTTTCAAATTATTAAAAAACATAATTTAGAGGATAAAATTCATATCCATTTTTTTGGTTATTATCTGGCCAACCTTAAAGAGTTAGTGGATATAAATAATGCAAATTCATATTGTTTTTTTCATGATCCATTGCCACGAAATGAAATGTTTGGTGTTTTAAAGGCAAGTGATTTTAATTTATTTTTGGAATCAGGTGAAAGTGATGCAAAAGGTGTTATACCTGGGAAAATATTCGAGTTAATTGCACTAGGTAAGCCAATAATTAATGTAGGTCCGCAAGATAATTTTGAATCTGTTCAATTATTAAAATCAACAGGACTTTTAGTTAAGTTAAATGAGTTTGCTGGATATATTGATAAATATAAAAAAAATGATCAAGAATATAGCCAAAATATAAAATTTATTGAAGAAATTGCAGGTAGGAATAGTCAAGTTAATAAAATTTATCAGTTTATTGAAAGTAAGAAAGTAGGTGGTTAAATGAATGGGATTTCAAAAACTTTCCTTTTGTTAGGTATATTCACTACACCTTTTTATATATTTTCAAGTGGAAGTCTACAGCCCTCCCATTTTTTCTTGCTTTTATTTGTATTTTTTTTCTTAATATATAAGAAAGGATTTTATGTTGAGAAAAAATTATTTTTAATGACTATGCCTTTTTTTGCATATGTACTTATAGTGAATTTGGTTTATTCATTGTATTATCAAGATACTAGTTTTTTCAGTTATCCTTTAAACTTAACTTTTGATTTATTAATAATGTTTTCATTGGTTACTTTTTTAAAAGAAGCAAATAGTAATATAATAGAAAAAGTCCCATACTTTGTTTTCACTATTTTAATCATGTTATTCTCCGTGTGGTTTTTTGGGTTGGGAGAGTATAAATATTATCCTCGTTATAATGGTTATTTTAATGATCCGAACCAAATGGCTTTCTTTGTTTTATGCGTTACTACGATAGCCTGCTTATATATAAAAAATATTTATTTATTTTCTTTAACTTTGTTTTTTGCACTTGCATTAATACTTTTTACTCAATCTCGCTCTGCTATTTTGGGTGTTTTTATGCTGGTTTCTAGTTTATTATTTTTGTATTGGCGCGGAAATAAAAACTCAGTTTTAGTTTTTATGAGCTTAGTGCTTGTTGTTTCTTTAGTTTTAATGATTTCTTCAGAGTATTTGTTACAAATTAGTTATGTTCAGTCTGTTGTTGAGAGATTTTCTGAAGCTGATATCGGCGAGCAGTCGGACGTACGCGGCTATACACGTATTCTTAACTTTAAAGAATATCTACTATTTGGTGCTGGGCAAGGGTTGGATATGAGATTCAACTCCCCAGTTGAGATTCATTCAACTTGGGCTGGTATCTTTTTTTATTACGGTATAATAGGTATATCTTTATTCTTGTTTTTTTTAATAAATATTTTTAAGAATTTAAATATTTATCAAAAAATACTATTTTTAGTGCCCTTAATGTATAGTTTCTCAACTTTTGGTGCTCGGACAGTAATTTTCTGGATTTTATTAGCTTGTTTTTATCAGATGTCTCTACTGAATAAATATAAAAAGGGATCAATATAGTGCAGATTGTTTTAATAGGTACCGTAGCTAGTAGCTTTTATGGCTTTCGGGCAGACTTAATTCGCGAATTATATAAAAAAGGTCATGTTGTATATGCCTTTACCTCAGAATATTCAGAAGCTGATTTACGGAAGATAGAAAACCTAGGTGCTATTCCTGTAACTTATGACTTGAATAGAGGTGGCTTAAATCCATTAGCAGATATTAAAGCAACATACTTACTCGCAAAAAAAATTAAAGAAATTTCACCAAATTTAGTATTTTCTTATTTTACTAAGCCTGTAATTTTTGGTTCATTGGCTGCTAAGTGGGCGAAAGTACCTAAAATTATTGGTATGTTAGAAGGTTTAGGTTATACCTTTACTGAGCAGCCTGAAGGTTTATCACCTAAAACTAAACTTATACGTAATATTCAGGTGTTTTTATATAGAATTGCCCTGCCTTGTCTTGATCAGCTTGTTTTCCTTAATCCTGATGACCCTGTTGATCTTTTAGAAAAGCATAACCTTCCTGTAAAAGCAGTTAATATTTTAGGTGGGATTGGTTTAAATTTAGAAAGTTATCCTTATAGACCTATTTCTAAAGTACCAGTCAACCTTAATTTTTTATTTATAGGTCGTTTGTTAAAAGAAAAGGGCATTCATGATTTTATTGCAGCTATTAAGTTGGTAAAACAAAAATATCCCAATACTAAATTTACAGTATTAGGTGCTGTTGATAAGAGTAATTTAGGTGCTTTATCTGAAGAAGAAGTTAGTAATTTAAAACAAGCTGGAATAATTGAATATCCTGGGCATGTTGACAATATTCAAGAATGGATCGTAAAAAGTGATGTTTTTGTTTTGCCTTCTTATAGGGAAGGTGTACCAAGAAGTACACAAGAAGCGATGGCAATTGGACGGGCAGTAATTACTACAGATGTGCCAGGCTGTCGTGAAACGGTTTTAGATGAAGTTAATGGTTTTATTGTACCTCGATGGAACCCTGAAATGTTAGCTGAGAAAATGATTTACTTTATCGAGCATCCAGAAAAAACTCAAATAATGGGTGAAGCTAGTCATAAAATAGCAATTGAGAAATTTGATGCTAATAAAGTGAATCAAAAACTGATGGATATCTTAGGACTATAAAATGTTAAAACGTTTTGTGGATATTATTATTGCAACTATTGCTTTAATTCTACTTTCACCGTTATACCTCTATGTTGCTTATAAGGTAAAAAAGAATCTAGGCTCTCCAGTCTTGTTTCGTCAAGTCCGTCCAGGTCTACATGGTAAAGCATTTGAAATGATTAAGTTTCGAACGATGAAAGATGCAACAGATGCTCAGGGTAATCCTTTACCAGACAGTGAACGTTTAACTGCCTTTGGTAAAATGTTACGTTCTACAAGCCTTGATGAAATGCCAGAACTTTGGAATGTAATTAAAGGAGATATGAGTATTGTTGGCCCACGGCCCTTGCTTATGGAATATTTACCGCTTTACAACAAAGAGCAGGCGAAACGTCATAAAGTACGTCCTGGAATGACTGGCCATGCTCAAGTCAATGGGCGTAATGCAATAGGCTGGGAAGAAAAATTTAAGCTTGATACATGGTATGTTGAAAACAGATCGCTTTGGTTAGATTTTAAAATAATGCTCCAAACCGTTAAAAAAGTAATCGCTAAAGATGATATTAATGAAGCGGGTGAAGCCACGATGACCAAGTTTACTGGTTCAAAGTCGGAAGCAGATAAATGAGTAAGAAGATCTACGCTATTTATGGCGCTTCAGGCTGTGGTCGTAGTTTGATGCCGGTTGCAAGGCAACAGCTTCAACGTCAGGGCATTTCAGCTGAAATTTATTTTATTGATGATAGTTTACAAGAAGAAAAAATAGTAAACGGACATACAGCTTTAAACTATCAAATATTTAAATCAATAGAGTGCTCTAATAAATATGTATTAATTGCTATTGCGAATAGTCAAATTCGTGAAAAAATTGCAAATCAGTTGGTTGCTGATGGTATTAAGCTTTGGTCGGTACAAGCTGATAATACAGTAATTATGGATAATGTTGAAATGAGTGAAGGTGCTGCTTTGAGTCCTTTCGTTTCAATTACATCAAATATAAAAATCGGTAAATGTTTTCATGCTAATTTATACAGCTATGTTGAGCATGATTGCGTGATTGGTGACTATGTAACTTTTGCACCGGGTGTTAAGTGTAATGGTAATATTCGTATTGAAGATCATGCTTACATTGGTGCTGGAGCATTAATAAAGCAAGGTACACCTGATAGGCCTTTAGTGATTGGTAAAGGTGCTATCGTTGGAATGGGTGCTGTAGTGACTAAAAGTGTACCACCAGGTGTAACCGTTGTAGGTAACCCTGCAAGAATTTTAGAAAGAAAGTAAAAATTTTTTATTAGGAAATCAGAATGTTAAACACTGCATTTGAACCATGGCCAAGTTTTACAACAGAAGAAGCTGACGCAGTCAAAAATGTATTACTATCAAATAAAGTAAATTATTGGACCGGACAAGAATGTAGAATTTTTGAAAAAGAATTTGCCGATTTTTCTGGTACAAAATATGCGGTAGCTTTGGCAAACGGAACTGTTGCATTGGATGTTGCATTAAAAGCTTTAAACATTGGCGCAGGTGATGATGTTATTGTGACGTCTCGTACTTTTCTTGCTTCAGCAAGTTCTATTGTAACGGCGGGTGCTAATCCTGTTTTTGCAGATGTAGAGTTGGACTCTCAGAATATTTCACGTCGTACGATTGAAGCTGTAATTACACCAAATACTAAAGCGATTATTTGTGTGCATTTGGCGGGTTGGATGTGTGATATGGATCCGATTATGCAACTTGCTGCTGAGCGTGGTATCTATGTTATTGAAGATTGCGCACAGGCTCATGGTGCAAAATATAAAGGTAAAGCTGCTGGGTCAATCGGTCATATCTCTGCTTGGTCTTTTTGCCAAGATAAAATTATGACAACTGGTGGTGAGGGCGGTATGGTCACCACAAATGATGAAGAGCTTTGGAAAAAAATGTGGTCATATAAAGACCATGGTAAAAGCTATGACAGTATTTATAATAAACAACACCCTCCAGGTTTCCGCTGGTTGCATGACTCATTTGGTACCAACTGGCGCATGATGGAAATGCAAGCAGTTATTGGTCGAATTCAGTTAACACGTATGACTGAATGGACACAAAAGCGTACTGAAAATGCAGAAAAGATTTTAAAAGCGTTTGAAAATTCTCCTTACTTTAACGTTCATATCCCTTCAGATGAGTATGTTCATGCGCATTATAAATGTTATGTGCAAGTAAATTTAGAGGCGTTACCAGAGGGTTGGTCACGTGATCGTATAATGCAAGAAATTAATGCGCAAGGCGTCCCTTGCTTTAGTGGCTCTTGTTCAGAAGTTTATTTAGAGCATGCATTTGATAATACCCCATGGCGTCCAGAAAAACGTTTGGAAAATGCGCAGCAATTAGGTGAAACAAGCTTAATGTTTTTGGTGCATCCGACTTTGAGTCCAGACAGTATAGAAAAAACAATTATTGCAATTAATGCTGTTAGTAGGGCTATACAATCATAAAAATGTGAAGCTATTCGCATAGCTTTCTTTTGAATTATGATCTGATTTAAAGTTATGTAACCGCTGCGTAAAATTCATTTCTAGTTAAATAAGAAATGAGTATAACTATCGCACGGTTACTAAAACGAATAGAAGAGTATTGTGAAAAAGATTATTTATCAGTTTGCGTCTGCCCCAAGACTCGCCAAACAATGTTTTTTGGTTCTTGTAGACCTTTTTGCGTTTCCTGTTATTTTGTGGCTATGTTATGCCATTCGACTGTTTGATTTAGGTGCTGAAGTTATCCCAGGGATTAACTATGGAGTAGCGATCGTTACTATCGTTGCTATTTTAAGTTTAATGGTAACTGGGGTATATCGCTTTATTGTTCGTACTTTTAACGAAGCCTTTATTGCAAAATTAGCGCTTGCTGTTGCATTGATGGTAGTTGTTTTATATGGCCTAAATGCGTTCTCGGCAGCTTTTGTTCCAACATCCATTCCATTGATGTTTGGTTTCTTAATGTTTAGTTGGGTTTGGTGTAGCCGTGCATTTATCCGATTTATTGTAAAGTCTGCATTACTCACAGGGGAAGAGAGAAAGCGTATAGCAATTTATGGTGCAGGTGATGCTGGTCAGCAAATTGCAGCTGTGCTTTATCGTTCAGGCAACCATTTACCTGTCTTCTTCATTGATGATAATAGTTCTTTGCAAGACCATATGGTTGGTGGTTTAAAAGTACTATCTTTAGAAAAAGCTTTACAACGGTTTGAAAAATATAAAACTGATGAAATTTTATTAGCATTACCTTCAGTAGGTCGCGTACGCAAAAGTGAAATTATTCAACAGTTAGAACCTGCACATCTCAAAATTACTGAACTTCCTGGCCTTACTCAGCTAGTTGATGGTGAACTAAAAGTTGCTGATATTCGTGAAGTAGACATTGTTGATTTATTGGGACGTGACCCAGTACCACCTGTAGATCATTTACTTGCAAAAAATATTCATAATAAAATCGTAATGGTAACTGGTGCCGGTGGTTCTATTGGCTCAGAGTTATGTCGACAAATTATTAAAAATCGACCTAAAATGTTGATCATTTATGAAATTACGGAATTTGCTCTTTACAGCATAGATAGAGAATTACGTCTAAGCGCTCAATGTGAGATTGTTCCAATTTTAGGTACTGTTCAGGATCAACAAAAATTAGAGCGTATTATTGAGCAGTATAGTGTACAGACGGTTTATCATGCCGCTGCCTATAAACATGTACCTTTAGTAGAATGTAACCCTATTGCTGGCCTCAAGAACAATGCGATTGGAACAGCGAATAGTTTAAATGCAGCTGTGAAAAAGGGTGTTGAGACATTCGTTTTAATTTCGACTGATAAAGCAGTACGTCCAACCAATGTTATGGGTGCATCAAAACGCATGGCCGAACTTTATTGTCAGGCAATGGCTGAAGCCCAGCAACGGACTCAAATTAGTATTGTACGTTTTGGTAATGTATTAGGGTCTTCAGGCTCTGTAGTTCCCTTATTTAAAAATCAGATTGCAAAAGGTGGTCCTATTACTGTGACTCATCCAGATGTAACGCGCTACTTCATGACCATTCCTGAAGCATCTCAGTTAGTTATTCAAGCTGGTGCCCTAGGTAAAGGTGGAGATGTCTTTTTACTTGATATGGGTGAACCTGTCCGTATTCAGGATTTAGCTCGACAAATGATTTCTTTAAGTGGTTTAACTGTGCGTGAACAAGACTCAGAGCAAGGGGATATCGCAATTCACTACAGTGGATTACGCCCAGGTGAAAAACTTTATGAAGAATTATTAATTGATCAAGAAAATACTGAATACACCGAGCACAGTAGAATTCTTCGGTCATTTGAAAAGTTTTATCCTCTTACAGAGATTCAAGAAGTTTTTGAGCGGGTTAATAATATGACTGCGGTTCAAAAAGATATTGATTGGGCTCTTTGTCAACTCGAACACTATGTCGATGGTTATAAACGTAGCAAAGATATTATGGTTAATTAGAGAGTGAATGTGTGATTAAAAAGGCAGTTTTACCGGTAGCTGGATTAGGTACACGTTTTTTACCAGCAAGTAAGTCAATTCCCAAAGAAATGGTCACAGTGATAGATCGTCCTGCAATTGAATATGTAGTGCGTGAAGCTGTAGAGGCTGGAATTGAGCAAATTATTTTGGTCACTCATTCATCTAAGGCATCAATTGAAAATTATTTTGATCGAAACTTTGAACTAGAAACGACTCTAGAGCAAAAGAAAAAGTTCGATTTACTTGAAGAAATTACACAGATTATTCCATCTCATGTGAGTGTGGTAAGTGTAAGGCAGCCTCAACCTTTGGGTTTGGGGCATGCTGTTTTATGTGCAAAAAGTATTGTTGGGCAAGATGATTTTGCTGTGTTATTGCCAGATGTATTGGTTCAAGATAACTCAGGGAAAAATGATCTATCGCGTATGATTTCACGCTATGAAGCAAGTCAAGCTGCTCAAATCATGGTTGAGGCAGTACCAGATCATCTTGTAGATCAATATGGAATTGTTGATGTGAAGCAGAGCCCGAATGAGGGTGAAAGTATTGCTATGCAGGGAATTATCGAAAAGCCTGCTATAGGTTCTGCGCCTTCTAATTTATCCGTGGTGGGGCGTTATATTTTACCTGCTAAGATTATGCAGCTTTTGGAAAATACACCCAAAGGTGCGGGCAATGAAATACAGTTAACTGATGCTATTGCGATGCTTCAAGAAACTGATACCGTTGAAGCCTACCGGATGCAAGGCCAAACTTTTGACTGTGGTAGCAAGCTTGGCTATTTGAAAGCTGTACTACACTATGGTGTTGCACACCCTAAGTTAGGATTGGAATTTAAACAGCTGATTCAAGAACTTAAATTATAAAGTTTTGTAGTTCTGCTTAAGCATTTGTAAAAACTACTGAATATAGTAGCTGAGCAGTATATTCTCTTCCTGTAAAGGGAAGAGAAATCTATAAAATACGAAAAAATCAGGTGTGCAATGAAAATCGCAGTATTTGGAACAACGTTACATGCCGGCGTGATGGCAGCGTTATTAGCTGAATATGGTAATCAAATTTACTGGTGTACAAGTGTCACCTGTGAAGAAAATATTTCTGTACTTTCGTATCAAGATCAAGACGTAAATAATTACTTAAATAAGCAGCGAAAAGCGGGTTTCTTAAAAGAGAGCCCTTTTTCTGAGATTCCTTTAGATATTGAAGTTTATTTATTCTGTTTTAGCCCAACACAAATTGAACTTGGATTAAAAACAGTTGAAAAATTGGGTGAACGACCAATTGTTCACCCACGGTTAATGATTAATGGTTCTACTTTTGGTTTGCACGGTACAGAAAAATTAAAACAGCATTTGCCAAAAGATGAGTGGGTTTACTTCCCTGATGTGATTCAGGAAGGTAATGCCATTAATAGTGTATTGAATGTAAAGCATGTCATTATCGGTGTGGAGTCTAGAGATGGAAGTGAAACTATGCAGGAGTTATTGCGTCCTTTTTTCCAATTTAGTTACCAATATTTATTTATGCCGATTTTAGATGCTGAGTTCACAAAACTTAGTATTTCAGGCATGTTGGCTACCCGCATTAGTTATATGAATGACTTGGCTATGGTTGCTGAAAAGTTAGGCATTGATATTGCGAATGTAAAGCATGGTATAGCTGCTGACACACGTATTGGTGCTGCATATTTATCGCCAGGCGTAGGATTTGGCGGTGAGAATTTTTCGCATGATATTTTAACACTTTCGAGCACTGTGTCTGAAACTGGAACAAAAAGCCGCCTTCTGGAACAAGTTTGGGCTATTAATGAGCAGCAGAAAGAAATTTTATTCCGTAAGTTATGGAATTATTATCACTGTAGTCTAAATGGCAAAACGGTTGCGATTTGGGGTGCATCATTTAAAGAGAACACTTCAAATATACATAATTCACCGATTCATATTTTATTAGCTGCATTATGGGCGCAGGGTGTAGTAGTGCGTCTGCATGACCCTCAAGCTTTAGATGAAATAGCTGCAACTTATGGACCTCGTGATGATTTAATTTTATGTACTAATCAATATGAGACGGTACGAGATGCTCATGCACTATGTCTAGTCACGCCATGGAAGCAATATTGGAGTCCTGACTTTAAACAGCTACAACAGTTAATGAACCATCCTTTAATTTTAGATGGACGTAATATCTATGATCCTGCGTATGTAAAGGCGAAAGGTTTTGCTTATGAAGGAGTAGGTCGCTTATGAGTAAATCAATTGAGCAATTTCCAAAGGAATTAGTCTCGCCTTTAACTCATCTGCAAACTTTAGGTGAAAAAAACTCGAAATTACATATAAAAGAGCTATTTGCTTTAGAGCCAGATCGTTTTCAAAATTATTCTGTAAAATTTGATCAATTATTTTTTGATTATAGTAAGCATCGCTTAACCAAAGATATTTTAGAACAATTAGTAGCTCTTGCGAATACTAAAAACTTAACTGAATGGATTAATCGCCTTTTTTCACAAACTAAAATTAACTGTACTGAGCAACGTGAAGCAATGCACTGGGCATTGCGTTTACCTGCTGACTATTCGAAGTTCCCAGATTTAACAGAACAAGTTCATAACCAGTTACAACGTATGTATGCCTTAGTAGAAAAAATCCATGCTGGACAATATCGTGGTTCAACTGGTGAGGTGATTCAAGATGTTGTTAATATTGGGGTGGGTGGTTCTGATTTAGGACCGCAAATGGTCACTCATGCGTTGTCTGATTTCAAGGTGAAAACGGCTAAGCCTTTAAATGTTCACTTTGTTTCGACTATGGATGGTAGCCAGTTATCAGAATTACTCCATCAACTTCGTCCTGAAACAACATTATTTATTATTTCATCTAAGTCTTTTGGTACGGTTGATACTTTATCAAATGCTCAAACGGTGCGTCAGTGGCTTGAAAAAGCCTTAGGCACACATGCCCGTGTATTAAAAAGTCACTTTATTGGCATATCTACAAAAGCTGACAAAATGTCAGAATGGGGAATCGCGCCTGAAAACCAGTTACTGCTGTGGGGCTGGGTAGGTGGACGTTATTCTCTATGGTCTTGTATAGGTTTACCTATAGCTTTGACGATTGGTGTGGAAGGCTTCCAGCAACTTTTAGCAGGGGCTCATGCAGTCGATGAGCATTTTCAAAATACGAGTTTTGATCAAAATATTCCAGTTTTGATGGCATTGTTAGGAATCTGGAATAATAACTTTTTAAATATTCAGACTCATGCCGTATTACCCTATGATGGACGATTAAAGTATTTTGCAGCCTATTTGCAACAGCTAGAAATGGAATCTAATGGGAAGTCAGTACAGCGCAATGGCCTAAAAGTTGAGCTTGATACTTGTCCTATTATATGGGGTGAGGTTGGACCAAATGCTCAACATGCCTTCTATCAATTGTTACACCAAGGAACGCAAGCTGTAAGTTGTGACTTTATTGCCCCAGTCCAACGTTATAATGCAGATCATTTTACCTATGTGGAAAATGCAGAAGCTCTGGTCGAACAACATCATCTTGCACTTTCAAACTGTTTAGCACAATCAAGATTACTAGCCTTTGGTAATGAAGCTTTAGACTCGACTGAATTAGAGAATTTACCAATTTATAAGCAATATGAAGGTAATCAACCAAGTTCTACATTATTATTGAAAGAATTAAATCCCTATAGTTTAGGAATGTTGATTGCTTTATATGAGCATAAAGTTTTTGTGCAGTCTGTGATCTGGAATATTAATCCATTTGATCAGTGGGGAGTTGAGAAAGGTAAGCAGATTGCTGATCAGCTACTTCCGATTTTAAACGGTGTTCAAAATGACCTTTCAGCACTTGATGCTTCAACGCGTGGATTAATTAAAATATTGTTAGGAAAAGTAGATGGCTAAAATTCTAGTCACTGGTGGTGCAGGTTATATTGGTTCACACACATGTGTTGAGCTTTTGCAGGCTGGTCATGAAGTTATCGTTTTTGATAACCTTTCGAATAGTTCAGAAGAATCTCTAAATAGAGTTCAAGATATCGCTCAAAAAAGTTTAACTTTTGTACAGGGCGATATTCGTAATGCAGATGAGCTTGATCGTGTTTTTCAGAGCCATTCAATTGACGCTGTGATCCACTTCGCGGGTTTAAAAGCCGTAGGTGAAAGCCAAGAAAAACCGCTCATTTATTTTGATAATAATATTGCGGGTAGCATTCAACTGGTTAACTCGATGGAAAAGGCTGGTGTTTATACACTTGTATTTAGCTCCTCTGCAACGGTGTATGACGAAGCCAATATATCGCCATTAAATGAAGACATGCCAACAGGTATGCCAAGTAACAACTATGGTTATACTAAGTTGATTGTTGAACAATTATTGCAAAAGTTGTCAGCGTCTAATCCAGAATGGTCAATCGCATTGCTTCGTTATTTTAATCCAGTAGGTGCACATAAGAGTGGACGTATTGGTGAAGATCCACAAGGTATTCCAAATAATTTAATGCCGTATGTGACTCAAGTTGCTGTGGGCCGTCGTGAAAAATTGTCCATTTATGGCAATGACTATGACACAGTAGATGGCACTGGTGTACGTGATTATATTCATGTGGTTGACTTGGCGAATGCGCATTTGTGTGCTCTAAATAACCGTTTACAGTCGAAGGGTTGCCGAGCATGGAATATCGGCACAGGTAATGGTTCATCTGTTTTGCAAGTTAAAGACACATTTGAACAAGTTAATGGCATACCTGTAGCCTTTGAGTTTGTAGCACGTCGAGCTGGCGATGTTGCAACATCTTTTGCAGACAATAGTCGTGCAGTTGCTGAGTTAGGTTGGCAGCCTCAATATGGCTTAGAGGATATGCTGAAGGATAGTTGGAACTGGCAGAAGCAGAATCCGATAGGTTATAAAAATTAGGTTATATTGCTTAAATAATGATGGTGATAAAGTTTGGACAGTTATAAGAGAGATTTTAATTTAAAACTTTATCACTATTTTTTATTTAGTTTAAAACAAACTCTTGTTTAGAGAAATGTAATTTTAAGTATAAAGGAAAAATCTTAGAAGTTGAAAAATGATAGATTTAGATGGTGTGGCTCTAGATTAAGCAACTTTATTGAGTAAGGTGACTTAATGTTTTCCTTATTTTTTAAATCTATATCTTACAGCTTGTTCTGATCTAAGTAATCTAGAGAGAAAAGAATAGGGTAGTTGATAGAATTTTGAAAATATTTTTTATACATGATATTAATATATGAATAAAAGAGTTGATATACAAATTTTAAGAGCTTGTGCTGTTATTTTTGTCGTACTATTCCATCTCGAAGTTACTGGTATACAAAGTGGTTTCCTTGGTGTTGATGTCTTTTTTGTAGTAAGCGGTTTTTTAATGGCTATTCTCTATAGACCAGGAGAGGCAAAAAAGTTCTTCAAAAGACGAGCTAAGCGTTTACTACCTGCATATTTTGTAACGGTCATTCTTACATTAATTTTTGCCATATTTATTGTTCTTCCATCTGAACAGGAAGCCGTTATAACTCAATCAATATACAGTATATTCTTTGCTAACAACTTTGGTTTCTGGCTACAAAACTCTTATTTTAGTAAATCAGATTTTAAGCCTCTACTTCATCTTTGGTCTCTTGGTGTTGAGATCCAGTTTTATTTAATAGTACCTATTTTAGTTTTTTTCTTTAGAAAGTCTAATTTTCTATTTCTATTCGCACTAATCGGCTCATTTCTAAGCTGTATTTTTATTCTAGGTATTGCTCCTCAAACATCATTTTTTATGATGCCTTTACGTATTTGGGAGTTTTTAATAGGATTTCTGGTGGCTTATTATTTAACAATTAATGGTAATATTAAATTTAATAATTATAGTTTTTTAGGATTCGTTGGTTTAACTATAATTTGTGCTATACCATTTTTTCATATTGATGGGAACTCTGTAAATCGTTTAAATGCACATCCTGGTGTACATGCATTAATCGTTTGTATTGCTACAGCATTAGTTTTAACTTTTGGATTACCTAAATTTTTACAAAATAGTAAATTAGGATTACTTTTTTCAAGAATTGGTGACTATTCTTATTCTATTTATCTTGTACATTTTCCTATAATTGTCCTCTATTTATATAAACCTTTTACTGGAACTAATTTACACCCTGAAAGCTTAGTGGATAAAGTTATTTTATTTTTTATAATTACAGTATCTTCTATACTAATGCATAAGTTGATAGAAACTAGAAACTTTAAAAATATAAAAAAGGAGTATTTAGTTTCTATTATTTCAATAGTTGCGTTAATCAGTATAACTAAATTTATACAAAATTATTTCTACAATTCTCAAGAAAAAAATATTTCTAAAGGTGTGAAGGACCGAGCAACATATCGCTGTGGTAGGCTTAAACGTATTTCTAATCCTAAAGCTTTCACGTGTAAGATTAATACTGAAAATTTTGATAAATCAATTTTGTTAGTAGGAAACAGTCATTCTGATTCAATTAAAATGGCATTTTCTGAAGAGGCTGCTAAGAAAAAATATAATACTTATTTTGTAGTTTCTAATACTCCCTTAATTGAAGGACCTTTTACTCTAGATATTTTGCTTAAAGAATCTAATCGATTGAAAATAGATCGAATTGTAATGCATTATTCATCACCAGCATTAGATGATAAGTTACTTGAAAAAATAGAAATTCTTCTTAAAAAGAAAAATATTCTAATTGATTTTATTATGCCTGTACCTATCTATAAAGAACCAGTACCAAAAATTCTTTATGAGAATAATACTACTGCACAATATGATGTAAAAAAGTATATGAGTGATAATGCTATATTTTTTAATAAACTTGAAACGTTAGAGTCTAAATATAGTAATTTTAAGGTATATCATGTGAAGCAAATACTTTGTAGACCTACTTGTATAATTAGTGATGAAAATAAATATCCATACTATTTTGATAGTAACCATTTGAACCTTACTGGAGCTAAGTTGCTAATACCAGTGTTTCAAAAAATCGTTTCTTATTATCCCATAGAGAAAAATATAAATTAATAATAAATAATTTATGTTTTAAATACTAAAACATCCTGTAGCTATTTAATAGCTATAGCCCTATTTTTTAAACTGAAAATTTCATTTAGATTATTTAGATATAAGATTTTTAATTCATTTATATTAAATTTTGATTAAAATTTAATATTGACTGTTCTATAATTAATATTTATCTGGATTTCGAGACTTCTAAATCAATTAACTCTAATAACTGTGCAACTAGTTTTTATAGTAATATATGCTATTGTATTTTGTCCTTCTGTTAAAGGTTACAACTTTTTGCATCAACAGTTTCTTTTTCTTTCAGTTTATTTGGGATTGTATGTTGAGTGTGGTATGCAGCAAGCTTAAGCAAGTTTTTACATATTTGAATTCGAATGGGGGCTTTGTTTTAAATTTTATTAACAAAAGGAAGCCACAAGATCTATCTGGTAATTCAAGTTGTGAAGACATTTTTTTTGTGTTTTTGATAAGAAAGTATTGTTAAAAGGTTATGAAAATCTAAATAAGGATGTATTAGATGGGCATAATCATACTTATAAGATTATACAGAATAGGCAAAAAGAGATGGAAAAATAATGTTCCATCTCTTTAATACGAATGCTACTAAGACTGAATTAATCTAGTCAACTCATCTACATAATACTGCATAGGGTGGGCTTGACGGTCTGCACGGCTTTCAATGTTTAAACGTAGCAATGGCTCTGTGTTTGATGCACGTACATTAAAACGCCATGTTCCAAAGTCCAGACTTACACCATCGGTACGGTCAATTTGCGGGTTTTGATCAGCATAGAAATCGAAAATCTTTTGAATAGTGGTCTGTGTATCAGCCACTTTAAAGTTGATTTCACCGCTACAAGGAAATTTGGCAATCATATTTTCAACGAGGGTAGAAAGAGATTGTCCAGTTTCCGAGAGTAGAGCAACGGTGAGTAACCACGGTATCATGCCGCTGTCGCAGTAAGCAAAGTCACGGAAGTAGTGATGGGCACTCATTTCGCCGCCGTATACGGCATTATGTTCACGCATGACATCTTTAATGAAGGCATGACCAGATTTTGACTGTACTGCAACACCTTTATATTCATCGACTATATCAAAGGTGTTCCAAACCAAACGTGGGTCATGAACAATTTTTTCGCCAGGTTGCTTAATCAAGAAAGCTTGAGCCAATAGGCCAACAATATAGTAGCCCTCAATGAACTGACCCTTTTCATCAAACAAGAAGCAGCGGTCAAAGTCGCCATCCCAAGCAATACCCATATCTGCTTGATGTTCAAGTACAGCATTACGGGTACTGTCCCGGTTTTCAATTAAAATTGGGTTGGGAATCCCATTTGGGAACGTACCATCTGCTTCATGATGAATTTTAATAAATTCAACAGGTACGTTAAGCGCTTTAAATTTTGCTTCAACGGCATCAATGACGTGGCCAGCCGCACCATTACCCGCGTTTACCACTAACTTTAACGGGCGAATTTTTGCTGGGTCAATATAAGTGACTAAATGTTCGACAAATTCAGGCAAGATGTTATAGCTTTGAGTAGTACCTTTTTGACTAACTTCTTCAAAGGTATTAGTTTCTGCTAAAGCCTGAATTTCTTTTAAACCCGTATCTGCACTAATTGGACGAGCATTTTCTCGTACCAGTTTCATACCGTTATAGTCCATTGGGTTATGACTAGCTGTAACTTCAATACCACCTTGTACATCTAAATGAAAAGCGGCGAAATAGACCTCTTCAGTACCCGTCATGCCTAAGTCAAGCACATTCACACCAGCATCATTTAGGCCGCGAATGGTCGCTTGTTTTAAAGACTCACTGCTTAGACGAATATCACAACCTACAACTACAGTCTTTGGTTTATAGATTTGTCCGTAAGCGCGGCCAATTTTATAGGCGACTTCTTCATTCAATTCGGTGCCGAGTTTACCTCGGATATCATAGGCTTTAAAACACGTTAAAGTAGTCATTATTCAGTTCAATACAAATGATTTGAGTTTTGAGCATTATTATACATTTATCAATTAATGGTTATGTTTATAGTTTTTATATTCAAGTTCTACGCTTCATTTCTGTAGTTTATATTTAAGTTTATAAGAAAGTATTTTTACGACTTTAGTCTAATAAATAAATTTATGAATTAGAAATAGCTTGATTTTACTTGGTACTATTGGTCATACCAATTGTGTTAATTATTTAATGCTTGAACTTGCTAATGCTCGTGTTTATGATGCGATCTGTGGTTTAAGGAATAACATTTGCACGTAAATTTTAATTGGTCATACCAATTGTGTTAAATGTTTAAAATTTTAAGGTACAAAAAATTCGCCCCAGCATTTCAAGGAGATGACAATGCTCAATATGTGGCAACAACTTTATGACCCTTTAAATAATATTTGGCTGTCCAGTGCGGTTGCATTAATCCCGATTATTTTCTTCTTTTTGGCCTTGGCGGTTTTTCGTTTAAAAGGCAGTATTGCGGGTACGGGCACAGTCATTATTGCATTGTTGATCGCTCTCTTTTTCTATCAAATGCCGGGTCAAATGGCCTTTGCATCCATCATTTATGGTTTCTTCTACGGTCTATGGCCAATTTCATGGATTATTATTGGGGCAGTCTTTCTATATAAAATTTCGGTAAAAACAGGCCAGTTTGAGGTGATTCGCTCAAGCATTTTGTCAATTACCGAAGATCAGCGCCTACAAATGCTATTAGTTGGTTTTGCATTTGGTACTTTCCTTGAAGGGGCTGCCGGTTTTGGTGCTCCTGTCGCAATTACCGCTGCACTACTCGTTGGTTTAGGTTTTAAACCACTTTACGCAGCTGGTTTATGTTTGATTGTGAATACTGCGCCAGTTGCATTTGGTGCGATGGGTATTCCAATTATTGTGGCGGGGCAGGTTTCTGGTGTAGATACCATGGAAATTAGCCAGATGGTTGGACGTCAGTTGCCGTTTTTAACGCTGATTGTGCTGTTCTGGATTATGGCGATCATGGATGGCTGGCGTGGTGTTAAGGAAACTTGGCCTGCGGTGTTGGTGGGTGGTGGCGCTTTTGCGATTGCACAATATCTAACATCTAACTTTATTGGTCCTGAATTACCGGATATTACAGCGGCAATTGCTTCATTGGTCAGCCTGACTGTGTTGTTCCGTTTTTGGAAACCAAAACATATTTTCCGTTTTGAACCTGAAGCTGGTCAAACGCTAACTCAGCAACCTACAACGATTCAGCGTTATAGTATTGGGAAAATTGCTAAGGCATGGTCTCCATTTGCCATCTTAACAGTGATGGTAACCATCTGGAGTGTTAAGCCGTTTAAAGCATTATTTGCAAAAGATGGTGCACTGGAACATTTAATTTTTAAAATTGAAGTGCCGTACTTACATAAATTAGTCGAAAAAATGCCGCCGATTGTCTCAGAGATGAAGCCATATGAAGCGATTTATAAGTTTGACTGGTTCTCTGCGACAGGTACTGCAATTTTTATTGCTGCAATCATCACTGCTATTTTCTTGAAAATGAAAGCGAGTGAGGCAGTAACGACCTTTGGTGAAACGCTAAATGAGTTAAAAACACCAATTTATTCAATTGGTATGGTGTTGGCGTTTGCTTTTATTGCGAACTATTCAGGGTTATCTGCAACTTTAGCTTTGGCTCTATCGCATACGGGTCATGCTTTTACTTTCTTCTCACCATTCTTAGGTTGGCTTGGTGTGTTTCTTACGGGTTCAGATACATCTTCAAATGCTTTGTTCTCCGCATTACAAGCGACCACTGCTCAGCAGATTGGTATTCCAGAAGTATTGCTTGTAGCAGCGAATACCAGTGGTGGTGTGACAGGTAAGATGATTTCTCCACAGTCGATTGCAATTGCTTGCGCAGCAGTAGGCTTGGTTGGAAAAGAATCTGACTTGTTCCGTTTCACGGTAAAACATAGCATCATATTCACTGTCTTTGTTGGCATCATTATTACGGTTCAGGCTTATCTGGTTCCGTGGATGATTCCATAACTCGAGTGAAGGAAACGCGATGAGAATCTCCGATCAAGTGGTCATGAAATTGCAGGCATTAATTGAAGAACGTCACATGAGAAAAGGTGACCGTTTGCCTGCCGAGCGCCAGCTTGCAACTAGCTTGGGGGTTTCTCGTCCGTCTTTGCGTGAAGCGATTCAACAGCTCAATAGTCAAGGTGTGCTTATTAGCCGTCGGGGTGATGGGACTTATATTCAGCAGTTACCTGAACAGTGGCCACAGCAACTCATTGTGAACCCGATTAGCAACCTGATTGAAGAAGATCCACTCTATCGTTTTGATGTGCAAGAGGCGCGGTTATTACTTGAGGGCGGTACCGCATGGTATGCCGCATTACGTTCAACGCCTGAAGACCGTGTCAAAATTCATCATTATTTTAATGAAATTAGTCGCCATCAAAATGCGGGTGACTCAGCGCAGGCTGCGGTGGCGGATGCTGAATTCCACTTGGCGATTGCAGAAGCATCGCACAATGTGGTGTTGATTCAAATGATGCGTAGCCTGTTTGATCTACTGCAATACAACGTCTTGTTGGGACGTAAAAAAGTTTATAACGATCCAATAAATAGTGACTTGCTGAGTGAACAGCATTTTCAGGTCATGGATGCGATCGATCGTAAAGATCCCGAGGCCGCACGCCAAGCTGTCTGCGGTCATATTGAATTTGTGATTAATCATGTGCGTTCTCTGGATGAAGACGAAGCTCGCCAGAAACGTGCAAACCGTTTAAATAGAGTTGATTCAAAATGATTATTTCTTCTGGCAATGATTATCGTGCCGCGGCACAGCGTCGCTTACCCCCGTTTTTATTTCATTACATCGATGGTGGAGCGTATTCGGAACATACCTTAAAGCGTAACGTACAAGATTTGTCAGAAATTGCATTGCGTCAACGTGTACTCAATGACATGTCGGCGTTAAGTTTAGAGACAAAACTGTTTAATGAAACATTGTCGATGCCGGTTGCATTGGCTCCTGTTGGTTTAACGGGTATGTACGCACGCCGTGGTGAAGTTCAAGCCGCGATGGCAGCCGATAAAAAGGGTATTCCATTTACGCTTTCAACGGTTTCGGTCTGTCCGATTGAAGAAGTTGCACCTGCAATTAGCCGACCAATGTGGTTCCAGCTTTATGTATTACGTGACCGTGGTTTTATGCGTAATGCTTTGGAACGTGCAAAAGCAGCAGGCTGCTCAACACTGGTGTTTACCGTAGATATGCCTGTGCCAGGTGCACGTTACCGTGATGCACATTCGGGTATGAGTGGGCCAAATGCTGCGATGCGTCGTTATATGCAGTCTATGTTCCATCCACACTGGTCGTGGAATGTCGGCTTAATGGGACGTCCGCACGACTTGGGTAATATCTCTAAATATTTAGGTAAACCGACTGGTCTTGAAGATTATATTGGTTGGTTAGGCTCGAACTTTGACCCATCAATTTCATGGAAAGACCTTGAGTGGATTCGTGAATTTTGGGATGGCCCAATGGTAATTAAAGGCATTTTAGACCCTGAAGATGCCAAAGATGCTGTGCGTTTTGGTGCGGATGGTATTGTGGTGTCGAACCATGGTGGTCGTCAGTTAGATGGCGTGATGTCATCTGCTCGTGCATTGCCTGCAATTGCTGATGCAGTTAAAGGTGATTTGGCTATTTTGGCTGACTCGGGCATTCGTAATGGTTTAGATGTGGTGCGTATGTTGGCACTCGGTGCGGATACAGTGTTACTGGGTCGTGCATTTGTTTATGCCTTGGCAGCAGCAGGTGGGCAAGGGGTATCGAACTTACTTGATTTGATTGATAAGGAAATGCGTGTTGCGATGACGCTCACGGGTGCTAAGTCGATTTCGGATATTAATGCGGATTGTTTAGTACAGGCAATGAAGCAAGGTTTTTAAGAAATAACTTTTTAAGTGAAGCAGTAAGCACAGCCTTAAAATTTGGTGATTTGCTAATGTTTTGCGTATAGGCATTTGTCACTTTTGAAAGGTCAAAAGTAACCAAAAACCTTTTGTTGAGCAAACCGTACTTCCTTGTACAGTTACTCAACAGGCGGCATCCATGCCGCCAACCGAGATAGTAAATATAGGGCTGATTCGAATTAGAGAATGAGCTAATTAAATTATAAATTACAAACGGTAAGACGCCGTCGTGTTGGTCTAATTTGATAAATGGATGACCAGAAGGAAGCCATCATGCAAACATTTTCTCCTCAAGCAATGATTGAACGTTTACAGAATATTGTAGGGCGTTCGCATGTTTTGACCGATGATCAAAGCACACGCCAGTACCGCCAAGGTCGTCGTTTTGGTGAGGGGAAAGTGCTGGCTGTGGTGGTGCCGGGCACATTGCTAGAGCAATGGCAGGTGCTACAAGCTGCAATTGATGCAGATTGTGTGGTGATTATGCAGGCGGCAAATACAGGACTCACTGGTGGTTCAACCCCATATGGTGATGATTATGATCGCCCTGTGTTGGTCATGAGTACGCGCCGTTTAAAGGGCATTCAAGTCATTCATGATGGTAAGCAAGTCATTTGTTTACCGGGTGCGACTTTAGACAATTTGGAGCAAATTTTAAAAGGTTATGACCGTGAACCGCATTCGGTGATTGGTTCATCTTGTATTGGTGCATCGGTACTCGGCGGTGTATGTAATAACTCTGGCGGTGCATTGGTACGCCGTGGTCCTGCGTATACGGAACTGGCACTCTATGCTCAGGTGAATGCTACTGGTCAATTAGAACTGGTGAATCATTTGGGTGTGAATTTAGGCTCGACACCCGAAGAAATTTTGACTCGTTTAGAGAAGCAACAATACCAAGCCTTAGATATTTTAGATGATGGTGAAAAGCAGGCATCAGACCATCGCTATGCACATGATGTGACTCAAGTCGATGAAGATTCACCAGCACGTTTTAATGCTGACCCGTCACGTTTATTTGAAGCATCTGGTTCGGCGGGTAAAGTCTGTGTTTTTGCTGTACGCCTTGATACGTATGAAAAAGTAGAGAGCAATGTCTTTTATATTGGGACTAATGATGCCGATGATTTAACAGCCATTCGTCGTTATTTACTCACCTCTTTGCCAAGCCTACCGATTGCGGGTGAGTATATTCACCGAGATGCTTATCTGATTGGTGAAAAGTATGGAAAAGATACTTTTTTGTTTATTGAAAAGTTCGGTACAGCCAATGTTCCCAAAGCTTTTGCGATGAAAGATAAAGTCGATGGCTTTTTAGAAAGATTTAAAATAAAAGGCTTAACTGATCATATTTTACAGGCTATTACGTTCTTTTTACCAAGCCATTTGCCTAAGCGTATGACCGAATATCGAGATCGTTATGAGCACCATTTAGTGCTACGTGTCGAAAATAATTCAAAAGCTCAAACCGAGCAATTTTTAAAAGAATATTTTGCAGTACATCAGTCAGGTAGCTATTTCGTATGTAGCGAAGAGGAAGGCCGAAAAGCTTTCTTACACCGTTTTGCGATTGCAGGAGCGGCGATTCGTTATCGTGACACGCACCGTAGTGAAGTTGAAGATATTGTGGCGCTTGATATTGCTTTGCGTCGTAATGATCGTGAGTGGGTGGAACAACTACCTGCCGAGATGGAAAAGAATATTATCCATAAACTCTATTACGGACATTTCTTTTGCCATGTTTTCCATCAGGACTATATCCTTAAAAAAGGCAATGATCCATTAGAAATGGAACATCAAATGTGGAAATTGCTGGATGCGCGTCGTGCTGAATATCCGGCAGAGCATAATGTTGGGCATCTTTACATTGCCAAACCTGCCTTAGCGAACTTTTACCAAAAACTCGACCCAACCAATAGCTTTAATGTGGGTATTGGTCATACCTCAAAACTGAAGTATTGGGGCAAAATGAAATCTTAAGTTAGAGATATAAAAAAAGGCGCCGAAGCGCCTTTTCTTTTAAAGCTGTTTTATGCTGCTTCTGTTGATTTAGCAAGCACTTCAGCAACTGCTTTAGCAACAGTGTAAACATTGTTCATGTTTAAACCTGCTACACAAATACGACCACTACGTACTAAGTAGATTGCATATTCTTCACGCAAGATATCAACTTGCTCAGCAGTTAGACCTGTGTAGCTGAACATACCTTTTTGGTTTACAAGGTAGCTAAAGTCACGGTCTGGTAATGCTTTAGTGAGTTCATCTTTTAAGATGCTACGCATTTTAATAATACGCTCACGCATCTCTTTCACTTCACCTTGCCATTGTTGGTTAAGTTCAGCGTCATTTAACACTTCATCAACTAACCATGCACCTGTTGTAGGAGGGCTAGAGTAAATACGGCGTACAGTCGCTTTTAACTGACCGAATGTGCACTGAGCAGCTTCTGCATCGTCACATACGAAAGTTAAGCCGCCAACACGCTCGCCATATAAAGAGAAGATTTTAGAGAACGAGTTGCTCACAATGAAGTTTAGACCCGCTTGGTCTAAAGCACGGATTGCATACGCATCTTCTTCCATACCATCGCCAAAACCTTGGTAAGCGATGTCTAGGAAAGGAATAAGGTTACGATCTTTTAATACCGCAATCACTTGGTCCCATTGCGCTGGGTTTAAGTCAGCGCCTGTTGGGTTATGGCAGCATGGGTGCAATAAAACAATGCTTTGCTCAGGCAAAGTTTTAAGCGTAGACAACATACCGTCAAAATCTACACCACGAGTTTCGTTATCGAAATATGGGTAGAAATGAGTCTTGATGCCAGCGCCATTGAAAATCGCAACGTGGTTATCCCAAGTTGGTTGGCTTACCCAAACGTCTGAATTTGGGAAATAAGTTTTTAAGAAGTCAGCACCAACTTTCAATGCACCTGAACCACCAAGTGTTTGGATGGTTACAGCACGGCCAGCTTTAACTGCTGGGCTGTTTGCACCAAATAAAAGTGCTTGAATTGCTTCACGGTAAGGTTTGAAGCCTTCCATTGGCAAATAAAGTTTGGTTTTACCGTTCTTCGGCTCAATACGCTTTTGCGCCTCAATAATGGTCTCTAACTGAGGAACAATACTGTCTTCGTTATAGTAAAGACCAATACTCAAGTTTACTTTTTCAGAACGAGTATCAGCATTGAACTGTTCCATTAAAGAGAGAATTGGATCGCCTGCGTATGGGGGGATATGTTGAAACATCAAAAAAGTCCTTTCATTCAACAATATGCATAGAGTTAAGTTTTTTCTGTCTCGAAAAATACATTACATCTATGTCGATGCTCAATAATGTACCAATAAAGCTACTGTGAAGCACCAGATAATTTCACTAATATCGATATTTTCCAGAAGAAACGATAAAAAAGATTTAAAAGAAATTACGGTAAATAGATACTAATTTATAACTCATGATTTCATTCCAACAGATTGTCTACAATCTTACTGTCATACACGGGTTGTAGACTAAAGTTTGAAACAAAAGTTTAGCGCCCAAAAAACACTTGAGAAAGAACTATAAAACTATAGATAAATTTATATTAAATCTTTGTTTTATAAATACTAATAGATAGGCGGTGTAATAGTCTAAATATAAGGTGAAATAAGAGGTCAATCTATAAAAATTGACCTGATGCGTTCTCCGAAGTGTCAACAATCACCTTGATTTTTTTCATTCATACCGCTATAAAAGCCATAATTGATTAAAAATTGTCGACAATATGCAAGATTTGACCTTCGCACCAGAGCCTCTACAAAGTCAGGGTAGAACACTGACCGAGAATGTATTTAAACAAATACAGACGGCTATTGTTTTGGGTCAAATTCCGGCAGGTAGCAAAATATCTGAACCTGAACTGGCACGGACTTATGGCATTAGCCGTGGACCTTTGCGTGAAGCGATTCATCGTCTTGAAGGTCAAAAATTAGTTGAGCGCACTGCACATGTGGGCGCGCGTGTGGTTTCGCTCTCGCTGCAACAATTTAAAGAGCTTTACCAGATTCGTGCGTCTTTAGAAGGTTTGGCTTGCAAACTTGCTGCACAGCATATTGATAAAAAGCAAATCTTGGCATTGCGTGATGTATTGCGTATGCATGCTGAAGATGAAAATTTTAAAGCAGGTAAAGGATATTACTTGCAAGAAGGGCAGGACGATTTTCACTACTGCATTATTAAAAGTAGTGGCAATAAAACCCTAGAAAAAATGCTGTGTGATGAGCTTTATCATCTCATCCGCATGTACCGAATTCAGTTTTCAAACACACCTGATCGACCGAGCAAAGCTTGGGACGAACATATCCGTATTTTAGATGCAATTGCAGAAGGCGATGGTGAACTTGCCGAGCTGCTCATGCATCGACATATCAATGCCTCTTACAAAATTATTGAGCAAACACTGCTACAAGCACAAGGAGAACATAACAATGGCTAAACAATCCGCAGGTCAGCTATTTCGCGATGCCGTAGCCCAAGAAAAGCCATTACAAGTGGTTGGAACCATCAACGCCAATCATGCACTTTTGGCAAAACGTGCAGGTTATAAAGCGATTTACTTATCAGGTGGTGGTGTAGCCGCTGGTTCTTTAGGCTTACCTGATTTGGGAATCAGTAACCTTGATGATGTGTTAACCGATGTACGCCGTATTACCGATGTATGTGATCTTCCATTATTGGTCGATGCTGACACAGGTTTTGGTGCTTCTGCATTTAACATTGCGCGTACCACAAAAGCACTCATCAAGTTCGGTGCTGCGGCAATGCACATTGAAG
Source organism: Acinetobacter sp. KB005 (assembly GCF_049949095.1). Lineage (NCBI taxonomy): Bacteria > Pseudomonadati > Pseudomonadota > Gammaproteobacteria > Moraxellales > Moraxellaceae > Acinetobacter > Acinetobacter sp. KB005. The sequence goes on from NZ_CP188191.1 coordinate 950,641, forward strand.
ACCAAGTGGGCGCAAAACGTTGTGGTCACCGTCCGAACAAAGCCATTGTGACTCAAGAAGAAATGGTTGACCGTATTAAGGCTGCGGTTGATGCACGTGGTGATGATAGCTTCGTAATTATGGCGCGTACTGATGCCTTGGCTGTAGACGGTTTGCAAGCTGCAATTGACCGTGCAGGTGCCTATATTGAGGCAGGCGCAGACATGTTGTTCCCTGAAGCAATTACTGAGCTTGATATGTACAAGCAATTTGCTCAGACAACTGGCGCACCAATTTTGGCAAACATTACCGAGTTTGGTTCTACACCACTGTTTACTACTGAAGAGTTAGCATCTGCCGATGTAAGCCTTGCGCTTTATCCACTTTCTGCTTTCCGTGCCATGAACAAGGCAGCCGAAACTGTATATGAAACCTTGCGTAAAGAAGGTACTCAAAAGAACGTGGTTGATATTATGCAAACGCGTAAAGAGTTATATGAACGCATTAATTACTATGCGTTTGAAGACTACTTAGACAACGCATTTGCTAAAAAGAAATAAACCAACCTTCTTTTTAAAAGAAGGGGGAAGCGATGGTCTTGGCTATCGTGAGGGCGGCATGGATGCCGCTACGTTGGACTGCGATATAGGGATATATCGTCAGGCCAACAAGGATTTTTGCTTACTTTTCATCCGTGAAAAGTAAGGCGAACGGCAGGTTAATCCCGATATAAGAAGTGAAAATGGTACGACTCCGTCGTGCTTAATAAATAAATTCAGATAGATAGGAAAGGACAATCTTATGAGCTCAAATGAAACAACAACAGGCTTCAAACCAAAAAAATCAGTTGCACTTAGCGGACAAGTTGCAGGCAACACAGCACTTTGTACCGTAGGACGTAGCGGTAACGACTTACACTATCGTGGCTATGACATTCTTGACCTTGCAGCAGGTAGCCAGTTTGAAGAAGTTGCTCACTTGCTCGTACATGGCAAATTACCAAACAAAGCTGAACTCAAAGCGTATAAAGCAAAATTAAAAGCACTTCGTGGCTTACCAGCAGCACTTAAAACTGCACTTGAGCAATTACCACCGTCTGCACACCCAATGGATGTAATGCGTACTGGTGTTTCAGTTTTAGGTTGTTTAACACCAGAACACGAAGACCACAACGAAGCGGGCGCAAAAGACATTGCTGATAAATTAATGGCAAGCCTAGGTTCAATGTTGTTGTATTGGTATCACTTTAGCAACAATGGTCGTCGCATTGAAGTTGAAACTGATGACGACTCAATTGCAGCGCATTTCTTGCATTTACTTCATGGTGAAAAACCATCTGAAGAGTGGATTGAAGCAATGCATACATCACTCATTTTGTATGCTGAGCACGAATTCAACGCATCTACATTTACATCACGTGTGGTTGCAGGTACAGGTTCTGACATGTACTCGGCAATTACAGGCGGTATTGGTGCGCTTCGCGGACCTAAACATGGTGGTGCAAACGAAGTTGCATTTGTCATTCAACAACGTTACGACAACGCAGACGAAGCAGAAGCAGACATCCGTAGCCGTGTTGAGAAGAAAGAAGTTGTGATCGGTTTTGGTCACCCAGTCTATACAATTTCTGATCCACGTAACGAAGTCATCAAAAAAGTGGCACATGACTTGGCACAAGCACAAGAGAACACAAAAATGTACCTCATCGCTGAACGCTTAGAAGCAGTGATGAAAGATGCGAAAAACATGTTCCCGAACCTCGACTGGTTCAGTGCTGTGAGCTATCACTTAATGGGCGTTCCAACTGCAATGTTCACGCCATTATTCGTGATTGCACGTACAGCAGGTTGGTCAGCGCACGTGATTGAACAACGCCAAGACGGCAAGATCATTCGTCCAAGCGCGAACTACACAGGTCCTGAAAACCTCAAATTTAAACCATTGGCGGAGCGTGGTTAATGAACACAAAATACCGTAAACCGCTGGCAGGAACCCAGCTTGAATATTACGACGTGCGTCAAGCCGTTGAAGATATTCAGCCAGGCGCATACGAAAAACTGCCTTACACGTCTAAAGTACTTGCAGAGCAATTGGTACGCCGTGCCGATGCCGAGAATTTAACTGCTTATTTAACGCAGTTAATTGAACGCCGTCAGGATTTGGACTTTCCTTGGTACCCAGCGCGCGTGGTGTGTCACGACATCTTGGGTCAAACTGCTTTGGTTGACCTTGCAGGCTTGCGTGATGCAATTGCCGACAAAGGCGGCGACCCATCTAAAGTCAATCCAGTTGTACCAACACAGCTCATTGTCGACCACTCTTTAGCAGTGGAATTCGGTGGTGCAGACCCAGACGCTTTTGAAAAAAACCGTGCTGTTGAAGACCGTCGTAACGAAGATCGTTTCCACTTTATTGAGTGGACTAAAACAGCATTTAAAAATGTCGATGTGATCCCTGCGGGGAACGGCATCATGCACCAGATTAACCTAGAGAAAATGTCTCCGGTGATTCAGGCGCGTGATGGCGTGGCATATCCAGACACTTGCGTAGGTACAGATTCACACACTCCACATACCGACGCTTTGGGCGTAATTTCTGTAGGCGTTGGTGGTTTAGAAGCTGAAAACGTGATGTTGGGCCGTGCATCTTGGATGCGTCTGCCAGACATTATTGGTGTTGAGTTTGTAGGTCAGCGTCAGGCAGGCATTACTGCAACAGATATCGTACTTGCTTTAACTGAATTCTTGCGTAAAGAACGTGTGGTTGGTGCATACCTTGAGTTCTTTGGTGAAGGCGCTGACAGCATGTCTGTGGGTGACCGTGCAACCATTTCGAACATGACACCAGAATATGGCGCTACGGCTGCAATGTTCTACATCGACCAAAACACAATCGACTACTTACGCTTAACAGGCCGTGAAGATGCACAAGTGGCATTGGTTGAGCAGTACGCAAAAGAAATCGGCCTTTGGGCATCTGATATGACCAAAGCAGAGTACCCACGTGTACTTCGTTTTGACCTATCAAAAGTAACACGTAACATTGCTGGGCCATCAAACCCACATGCACGTGTTTCAACTGCCGACCTAAAAGAAAAAGGCATTGCAGGTGTTGTTGAAAACCGTTCTGACGGCTTAATGCCAGATGGTGCAATCATTATTGCCGCAATTACTTCATGTACCAACACTTCTAACCCACGTAATACCGTGGCAGCAGGTTTGTTGGCACGTAAGGCAAATGAGCTAGGTTTAGTTCGTAAACCTTGGGTGAAATCATCATTTGCACCGGGTTCAAAAGCGGCTGCACTTTACCTTGAAGAAGCGGGTGTTTTAAAAGACTTAGAGCAACTTGGTTTTGGTATTGTGGCTTACGCTTGTACGACTTGTAATGGTATGTCTGGTGCGTTAGATCCAGTCATTCAGCAAGAAATTATTGACCGCGACTTGTACGCAACAGCAGTACTGTCTGGTAACCGTAACTTCGATGGTCGTATCCATCCATATGCAAAACAGGCGTTCTTGGCATCTCCACCGCTAGTTGTGGCTTATGCAATTGCAGGTACGATTCGTTTTGACATCGAAAAAGATGCTTTGGGTCACGATAAAGACGGTAACCCGATTTACCTGAAAGATATCTGGCCATCTGACGCTGAAATTGATGCGTTAGTTAAAGAAGCTGTGAAGCCTGAACAGTTCCGTAAAGTCTACATTCCAATGTTTGATTTAGGCGTAACCGTAGAGGCCGAAAGTCCGCTTTATGACTGGCGTCCACAAAGTACTTACATCCGCCGTCCACCATATTGGGAAGGGGCGTTGGCTGCACCACGTACTTTAGCGAACATGCGTCCGCTTGCCATTTTGGGTGACAACATCACCACTGACCACTTGTCGCCTTCAAACGCGATTTTGATGGATTCGGCTGCGGGTGAATATCTTCACAAAATGGGTCTACCAGAAGAAGACTTCAACTCATATGCAACGCACCGTGGTGACCATTTGACTGCACAACGTGCAACATTTGCTAACCCGAAACTCTATAACGAAATGGTGGTTCGTTCAGACGGTACCATTAAGCAAGGTTCAAAAGCGCGTGTAGAGCCAGAAGGCGAAGTAATGCGTATGTGGGAAGCAATTGAAACCTACATGAACCGTAAACAGCCATTAATTATTGTTGCGGGTGCTGACTACGGTCAGGGTTCAAGCCGTGACTGGGCTGCGAAAGGTGTGCGCCTTGCGGGTGTTGAAGCGATTGTGGCAGAAGGTTTTGAGCGTATTCACCGTACGAACTTGGTGGGTATGGGCGTGTTACCGCTTGAGTTTAAAGCAGGTGTAAACCGCAAGACTTTAAAACTAGATGGTACTGAGCTTTATAGCGTAATTGGTAATATCGCGCCACGTTCTGATTTAACGTTGGTGATTGAGCGCTCAACTGCCGATGGTAAAAATGAAATTGTGGAAGTGCCTGTGACTTGCCGTTTAGATACAGAAGAAGAAGTTTCTGTATATGAAGCGGGTGGTGTATTACAACGTTTTGCACAAGACTTTTTAGAAGGCCAAGTGGCTTGATACTTTAGTTAAAAATAATTGATATAGTTTTAAAAGCCCCACTTTTGAGTGGGGTTTTTATTTATTTACACGTAGCTCATTAATTATAAAAAATGACTGCATATATTATATTTTTTAAAATTATTTTATTTTTGTCATCAAATTCTCTTTAACTTACATTAAGATACGCGGCGCTTACACTTAAATATAAATCACAATAGATTTCTTGGAAAATATCAATGCGTAACTTATTCATTATTTCAATTTGCTCTCTTATATTAACTGCTTGTGGGACGATGCCTTATGTAAGTACAGAGTACCCTCTGCGTGCAGGTTTAATTCAACCTGTGAAAGTGGTTGGCAAGGCAGATGTGACCAATGCTCAAACTTCAGATGACCGAGTGATTGTATATTCTTATATGGGCACAAAACTGGACTCTAGCATTAAGTCTATTACAGAAACGATGGTACAACAGACTCAAAAGGAACTATTGAAAAATGGTCAAGCTATTGATGGTAATGGCTCGAAATCGATGGCGATTAAAGTAAATTCATTACGTAGTACCTACACCAATCTGCTTTTCTGGCGCAGTAAAATTAAATTCGAAGTGACTTTAGGAAATGGGCAAACTATTCCATTTACCGTTCCTCATACGAGTGGTGTGTTAGTACAAGATTTAAATGGATGTATTGCAGAAGGGGTAATGACTTTACTCAATGATGCACGTGTAAGAAGCTATTTAGCAGAAAAATAAGAATATAAAAAAAGCCCGACATCCTGTCGGGCTTTTTCGTATTTGGTTGCTAGATATGACTCCTGTCGTATCTCACGCTCCTAGTGCATGAACCTATTATTGTAGTTTTGTGTTCCGGAACATCCTGTTCCTGTATGAACTCATCATAGGAAAAAAGTGGTAATTCGCCAATCCGCAAAATCCCTAAAAGTTTGTAGGTTAAAGCGTACAAAATGAAATTGCGCAAGACTTTTTAGAAGTCCAAATGGCTTGATATTTAGTCTATAACTGATTGAAATTTATTCAAAATAGCCCTACATTTATGTGCGCCTTTGTTAATTGGGAAAGTAATGCAGGAAATTTTTGAATTTATAATGAAAAAAGAGACTTCAAATAAATATCAGTTTTTTGGTAAATTTCAACAAATAGTAATATCTGATTTTGAGTATTTTTATGATATAGCAATTCCTCAATATAAAAATTATTTATTAGAAGTTGAAAAAATAAATATTATAGAATTATTTAAGAATAATATAAAAAAAGTTGTTTCATCTTTTAATAAAGAGTTGAATAGTAGTGATTTAGAAGATAGTAAGGTCTTTTTTATTCAATCAAAAATAAAGTCAAATATGACCTTATTAGAATATGAAAGTGAAGAAGAAGTTTTTGAATATTATAAAAAAGAATTAAGTTGTTTTTTAGATATTTTTCTAACTGAAAATGCTGAGTTGGAGGAGAAAATTTTATCTAATCTTATATACCTGTGCTTAATGGAAAGTGACTTTGAGGATTATGTGGGAAAAATTAATAGAGAAAATATTATAAAAAACCATTTATATGATGAGATAATTTTAAAATATAAGGAGGTCGAAGTTGATATCTTGGCAGAAGATCATGAATTTCATAAAAATAAATTAAATTCTGTTAATGAGCATACTAATATTATATGTAATCAGGCTAATAGATATTTAGTAGATAAAAGGTTGGGTATATATTTTTGTTTGCCTATTCCTAGGTTTTTATTGGAGGCATTATCAAATTATTATGATTCTGGGCTAATCAAAAAATTAGCTTTTAGAGTAGATAGAATGACAGATAAATTTTACGTTTTTGACTCATTCGATCATGGTGCTAAATTAAGAAATAATATTTCAAGTCTTCCAGATTTATCTAAGTTATTTGATTTGGATAATTATCAAAATGCTTTATTGATAAAGCATAATAGGATTAAAAAGCATTTAACATTTGAAGAAACGTGTGATGATTTTGAATTATTTGGTGATAATATAGTAACACAATTGGTGCACTTAGAATATTCAATTGAAAATGAAGAATATTTTATTGTGCATCTTGATCATGAGCATATTGTTTACTCTTTAGATGAGTATTGTGAACGTTTAACAAATCCTGAAATTAAAGGCCATAAAAAGGTCAAAACATTTAAAATAGATGATTCTCGTATACCTTTTTTTAGTAAATACAAAAATGAGTACTTTTTATTTATTGTGCTCAATAGTTTTTTCGAAAATAAGGATTTATTAAAAGAGTATTTTGAAGATATCACTTAATGATTTTAAATTTTGATGAAAAATGGAGTGGGTGCGAGATTGCTTAAATTTTTTAAGCTATTTGATTTTGGTAGTACTGAATATAAGCACATAAAAAAAGCCCGACATCCTGTCGGGCTTTTTCGTATTTGGTTGCTAGATATGACTCCTGTCGTATCTCACGCTCCTAGTGCATGAACCTATTATTGTTGTTTTGTGTTCCGGAACATCCTGTTCCTGTATGAACTCATCATAGGAAAAAAGCAGGAAGTCGCCAATCCGCAAAATCCCTAAAAGCTTGTAAGATAAATCGTACAAATAACATTTTTTGCATTTATGCCATCATCATCGGGCGAAATGGACAATTGACAATCACTCTAACTGGGTTATATTCCTGTTTAATATCTATACGATTATAGGAACGCAATCATGGTAACAGCTGGCGAAAAACCCGGAACAGGCTTCTATTTCTGCGCTCAATGTGGCCAGAGAGTGTTTTTAGAAATTAATACAGATCGTTTGCCGCCGTGCACTAAATGCTATTGCACTGAGTTTAAACGTTAAAAATAAAATAATATTTGCGTTCGCATTTAACAAAAAGCCCTGTCACCCGATGGGGCTTTTTGTTAGTTTAAAATAAGACTTACATAACAAGACCCGCGATGGGCATGAAAAAGGAAACCTTTATGGAAACAATATTGGGTTTATGTATTGGCGTAGGTTTGAGCGCTGCCTGCGGTTTTCGCGTGTTTGTGCCGCTATTGGTCATGAGCATTGCAACCATGATGGGATGGTTTGAGCCATCAAAAGGTTTTGAGTGGTTGGCTATGCCGTCGGTTTGCTTGGCTTTAGGTGTGGCAACGATGTGCGAAGTTGCGGCCTATTATATTCCATGGGTCGATAATGCCTTAGACACGGTCGCAACCCCTGCGGCTATGATTGCCGGTACGTTAGCGACGATGGCTGTGAGTAGTGGTGAAATGTCACAATTCGCAGGTTGGGCGGCAGCCATTATTGTGGGCGGTGGCACGGCTGGTGTGGTGCAAATGAGTACAGTCGCTGCACGCGGTGTTTCAACTGCAACTACGGGTGGCTTAGGGAATTTTGTAGTTGCGACAGGTGAGTGGATTGGAGCCATCTTACTTTCGGTTTCAGCTTTGCTAGTTCCCGGGCTTGTTGCGATTGTGGTGGTTATTGCTGTTATTTTGGCAATACGTTGGATACGCCATAAAAAGCAAGAAAATATCACTCATTCAACATCGTGAGTTTTTAAATTTAGTTGAATAAGAAAACTTAGACGTAATTTTATAATCTAAGTTTTCCATGTATATCACCACTTCACACGTTTTAATAAAATATCTTTATACATAGTAAAATCGCAGGCGAGGCCAAAGAACAGCTGTTTAAAGGTCGCAGGTTTATTATGCTTATAAAAGATCGGCTTTTCAGTTCAAGTCCATTTCACCCGAACTTTACGCGGTATGGTGGATTTTGCGCCGTCGATGTTTAGAGCTAATACTAGTTTTATCAGCGGTCGCTCTACAGAAAAATAAACCAAGCATTGAGGCAGTAGGGTCAAAGTATTTCTAAGATTCGATGCTAAGCTTTTTATGAGTACTCAAAAGAATTACATATATGAAAATCGTTGCCATTCAGCCTGCATTACAGTTAGGAAAGGTTGAAGCAAATTTAAAAAAACTTGAACAATTGATTTTAGCTGCACATCAAGAGCATACGCCTGATGTGATCGTACTTCCTGAGTCGATGACTTCTCCAAACGTCTATTCACCACAGGCGTTGCTTACACCACAACCTTTGGAGGGCAGGCCCTTACAGCTTTTAATCCGCTTAGCTAAGCAATTAAATGTGGTGATCACAGGTGGATTTGTAGCGATACGTGATGGGCATACTTATGGCAGTTATGTCATGGTGGAGCGTAATGGTGATTATCATCTGCATGACAAAGATATTCCAACTGCATGGGAGCAAAACTTTTATCGTGGTGGTTCGGACGATGGGCAGGTGGATTCGACAAGCTTAAACTGTAAAGTTGCTTTGCTGTCGGGCTGGGAGTGGGCAAGATTTCGCACAGCCAAACGTGTGCGAGAACAGCAAGCACAGTTGATTTTAGGCGGAATGTGTTGGTACTCCATGCCGATCAATTGGTATGGGTTTTTGGGTACATGGATGCGTCGTGAACATGAAATATATAAACATCAAAGTGAAGCACTGCCTGCACAAATGGCACGTTTAACAGGTATTCCAGTGGTACATGCTGCTCATGTCGGAGAAATCCTGAGTGATATGCCGATGTTACCTTACGTCAAATGGTTAACGGAAATGGTGGGTGAAACACAAATCTGTGATGCTACTGGAAATGTGTTGGCACGTATGAGTTTAGCGGATGGTGAAGGCTATATCGCCGCAGAGATTGAATTGGCTGAACCTAAACCTGTCTTACCCTTACAATCACGTTATTGGATTCCTGATATGACCCTGACTTCAAAATTAGCATGGCATGTCGGCAACCTGCATGGCGGATTGATGTATCGCGTGAGACATCGACTGAAAAAGTTTCCTTGGCAAAATGAGTTGAAGTAAAAATAGATTCCAATTAAACAAATAGCGATTAACAGGTCGTGAAGATGCTCACGTGGTATTGATTTAATAGTACGCTTTAGGGTGATGAGAAGAATAAGAGTTGCTATTGATAACAATATGTTATGTTTAAGTTTGGTTGTAAAAAGAACAATTTTATCGGGAGTAAGAAATGACCGTTATGTTGGTAAAACCTCATTTGAGGTTTAAAGAGAGCTATAACAACTATATTAATGAATTAGCTAATGAAGAACGTTACCCTTTGACAATGGATTTTGATCATACAAATTTTGATTCGTTTTTGAATAAACTAAGAGAGTATGAAAATGGGGAATCTTTACAGGAAGGACATGTTGCCAATATTACATATTGGTTAGTAGAAGGCAGTGAAATTATTGGTGTATCTAACTTACGACCTAAGCTTAATGAACAGATTCAATATTGTGGCGGGCATATTGGCCTAGGTATTCGCCCTTCTAAACGTAGAAATGATTTTGGTTCAAAATTATTAGAGCTTACGATTCAGGAGGCATGGAAGTTAGGCCTAACGGAATTACATATACATTGTTATAAATCTAATTTAGCGTCCGCAAAAGTAATTCAAGCAAACAATGGCCGTCTTCATTCTGAAATTACTCAAGATCAAGTAGTTCAAAGGTATGTTGTGAATAAAACACTATAAGAATTTTCTTTCAGATTATTTTTAAACAGCAATAAAAAAAGCCCGACATCCTGTTGGGCTTTTTCGTATTTGGTTGCTAGATATGACTCCTGTCGTATCTCACGCTCCTAGTGCATGAACCTATTATTGTAGTTTTATGTTCTGGAACATCCTGTTCCTGTATGAACCCATCATAGGAAAAAAGTAGGGAGTCGCCAATCCGCAAAATCCTTAAAAGTTTGTAGGATAAAACGTACATTGAGAAATAATTTAACTTTTCAAAGCGAATATGAATAATAGCCACCTTGTTACTTCAAGAAAAAAATCAAATGCGTATTAGAAAATCTTCAAGACTATTAGTGATTAATGAAAATCATCAAATTTTATTATTTCAATTTACTCATATAAATGATGCCTTAGCTGGACAATCATATTGGGCAACTGTCGGTGGAGGGCTTGAAGAAGGGGAAACCTTCGAGCAAGCAGCTTGCCGAGAGCTTTATGAAGAGTTAGGTGTAGTAAGAAGCGAAGTGGGCACTCATGTCGCAACACGAAATTTTGAAATGATGCTACCGAGTGCAGAAGTTGTGATTTCTAATGAAAGACTCTTTATTGTTTTTATTAAAAATGAAGAAGTGAATACAGCCAACTGGTCAGAACATGAAAAGCTTGTGATTAGTAAAAGTCGTTGGTGGACGTTTGATGAACTGAGCCAAACAAATGAGATTGTTTATCCAAATAACATTCCTAATATTCTTATTGATAGCCTACCTGAGATTTTCAAACCCTAAAATCTCTTAATATGCAGATATAAAAAAAGCCCGACATCCTGTCGAGCTTTTTCGTATTTGGTTGCTAGATATGACTCCTGTCGTATCTCACGCTCCTAGTGCATGAACCTATTATTGTAGTTTTATGTTCTGGAACATCCTGTTCCTGTATGAACTCATCATAGGAAAAAAGCGGGGTGCAGCCAATCCGCAAAATCCCTAAAAGTTTGTAGGTTAAAACGTACAAAACAATATGAACGTATGATTATTCTTATATAAAAGGATTTTCACTTTCCCAAGGCTTGCTGCTAAAAATGATCTGGCCATTTTCAACACAGAGGATCCACGTATAGAAGTACTCTTCTCCTAACCCTCGACATTCAAAATTTGCATTTGGAAATAGGGCGGTAATTTTTTCTATGAGTTCTAGGCAATAAACGGAATCAATACGAAGACCTGCATGACCATTAGTAAAGGCTTCTACTAAATCACCATAAACATCTTCGTGGATTGAATCCTCCGTTAATATTTCTAGAATTTTTTGCTTTTCAGTAGATAAATCAATCGTGTCAAAATCTGTATAACGGACTTGTAGTTCTGTATAAAAACTCATTTTTATTAGCTCTATGATATTAATGATAAAAAATACTACTTATTAAACATGACTTTATCGTTAAAAACGAGCTGAGTATAGAAATATCTAAACTATAAGAGTTCAAATTTCTTAAAAATATTCTTCTTTAGGCCCCCGTGCCACAACAGGCTTTAATCTTTTGCGCTGATTTAAAGTAAGAAACCATTGCAACACAGAGATAAAGGAGCTAAGCCAAATGCTTAGCCCATACTACTTTTGTCACACCGCTGCATGACGCTGAAAAAAGTAGGGGCAAAGTCCTGTGGGAGAACAGGACTTTGCAAACTGACATGTTCTAGGCGCTGCATCAGCTTAGGGGAGTAAGCTTGTTCAAGCCGTTGGTAAATACAGTCGCAACTGGCTTGGGTGTGCCCACCCGACAGGCAAATTTTTTCAAACTCCTGCTGAGTGTGTCGGTTGCAACCCGAAATACCTAGAATGAAACTTAAAGCCAAAATAGATTTATAAATTGTCATATTATTCTCATAATGATTTATATCTATGAGTAGAATAAGAATATAATTGGTTTAGGGGTTAAAATAATTTTTAGGTAATAATTAATCCTCTAATAAACACAGGAAAATAAAATAATTTAAGTTTTAAAATAAAAAATACTTTATAAATTTAAAAAAATAGGCAATAGAAAACCCAAATTTTAAATAAATAAAATAGTTAAATTAGAGAGGAAATAAGTTTGAAAAGTGTCATGGTCAACTCCTTAAAAAATGGAGTCCTACCACCAGATCACCGTCAATTGATTATGGTGGTAGAACGAAAGAGGGTTGACAGACTGGAAACAAAGGAACCAGCACACACAAAGGTGTCCCCCTTCCGCCCTACCATAGAGAAAAAGGGGGCGAACGAGTTCCCGACACACAAAATAAGAATTTTGCACATCGTCTTTGTTATTCGCGGTCTGTCATAACCGACTGGCAAATGTAGGCCAGCAACGAGATAATAATCGGTGATTTTAATTACGTCAATTTAATATTTAAAATATTTTTGATTTAATAATGAATCTAAATGTATTTTTAAAATAATGAAATTAATGTTTGTATTTAATTAGAAAAAATAAAGAATAAAATAAATTATAAGTGTAATGTTGTTAACAATAGAGATTCATCATCTTATAAATAAAATATTATAGAGATGGCTGCCTTATTCTAAACTTTTAAGCATTTCTTTTGCATCTCCATCGCCTGCATTGGCAGCTTGCTGAAACCATTTCTTTGCCAGTTGTAGGTTTTTCGGTGTGCCTTCACCATTTAAATACATCTGGGCCAAGTTGTACTGGGCATCACTTTCGCCATGCTCAGCCGCTTTGGTGTACCACTTCAGTGCCTGCTCATCACTTTGGGTGACGCCGTGACCCTTTTTATATAGCTGAGCTAAATTATATTCTGCGGGTGGATAGCATTGCTCGGCAGCACGACTAAACCATTCAAACGCCTGCACATAATTTTGCGCAGTTCCTTCACCTTTGTCATATAAAACTCCTAAGTTATATTGCGCTTTAGCATGACCCTTGGCCGCAGCCTTAGTAAAATAATCAAAAGCGCGCTTGGCATCTTTTTCGACGCCTGTGCCTGTGTAATACATCATGCCTAAACTATATTTTGCGCCCACGCTTCCATTTTGGTCAGCCGCAGTTAGCCATTTAAAAGCTTGCTCATAATTTTTAACAACGCCTTGTTCGCCACTTAAAAGCATCATGCCCAAATGATATTGAGCCACGGGTTGCCCTTGTTCCGCACGATATTGAATATCGGCGACACTCGGTTCAGCAAATGCTGAAGAGTGAAGTGAGAAAATCACCGTAAATATATAAAAAGCAGACTTTTTTATTTTCATATCTCATCCTGAATTTTATTAATTTGAGTAGTTACTTTCTTTAATATCTGTTTGAATATAAAAGAAAAATATTAAATATATTTGGCTGGTTTATAGCGCTTTAAAATGATCTAATTTTACTCACAAAATACCCATTAAATAACAAATTAACGTAGAACCGCATATTTAGACTAGTTACATTTTGAAAATGAGTATAGATAGACAGGTTAGTCTTTTTTTAATTAAAATGCGGCCTAAATATAAGTTTGATTGATAATAAAAATGCAGATGAGTGTGTCGAGTATATTGGAGCGTTTAGGCCTTGTTTCACAAAATCGCGCTGTTCATATCCAATTCTCAAATCAGTCTTTAAATCAGCAAGTCTTCTTGCAACGCATTGAAGGCGAACATACGCTCAATCAGGGCAGCGTTGCTGAGTTACTGTGTCTGTCGACGAACGCACATATTGCATTAAAACAATTTATTGGCTGTCAGGTTGCCGTCGATCAGGTCACTGACATGGGCCAGTTTTTTAGAACGACAGGCATTATTACCGAAGCCAGCCAAGGGCAAAGCGATGGCTCACTCACTATTTATAACTTAACCTTAAAAGATCCAACTGCACTCTGGCATAAACGCCGCAATAGCCGTGTGTTTATGAACAAAAGCGTACGTGATATTAGTGAAATTCTGTTTAAAGAATGGCAAGGTAAAAGCCCGTTATTTGCTTCAAGCTTAACGCTTGACACGGCAGACTTAACTAAAGACTACGATGTGCGTCCGTTTGTGATGCAGTCAAACGAAAGCGACTATGACTTTTTAACCCGCTTGTGGCGTAGTGAGGGCATTAACTGGCTAATCGATGAATCTCAGCTTTTAGTCGCTGACCCGAATGCGTCCATTCAGCCACAAGTGTTACGTTTAATTGACGATAACCAAAATTATCAGGCCCTTGAACGTCGTAGCCTACGTTACCAACGCAGCAGTGCCACAGAACAGTTCGATACCATTACCCAAGTTAAAGCTGAGCGCCATTTACAACCAACTTCGGTTCATGTTCAACGTTGGCAAGCAGATGCCCTCCAACAAGAAGAAGGCAGTGGCAGCGTACAAGGCACCCAGCAGCACAGCGAACACTTTGACAATGCTAGCCTGAACCTTGAAGATGCATGGCACGTTAGCCCAGCGTGGATGCAGGACTTAAAAGGCGAAGACCAAGCCACAGCTTCAGGCAATAGCCAGATTGAACAGTTAAACCAGCACATCAATGCTTACCATCACCTGAGCTCTAAACAGTTTATCGTTTCAGGCAACGTTCGTGATGCACAAGTGGGTTATTGGTTTGAACTCAATGACCACCCTGAACTTGAACGACACGACAGTGCGGATAAAGAATTTTTAATCTTAAGCAAGCACTACTATAACCAGAATAATTTGCCGAAAGAATTACAACAGCAACTCGAGCGCCTATTACCAAAAGACAAGCTCAAGGCGGCCCAACTCGACACGCAAAACCCTGAGCAGCGCCACTTTGCTGAGCTGAATGTTGTTCGACGCAACATTAAAGCTGTGCCTGAATATCACCCGCTCGAGCATCGCCCCGCGGCTTACCCACAGCGCGCTAGAGTGGTGGGACTGGAAGGCGAGAGCATTCATGTTGATCAATGGGGACGCATTAAAGTCCGTTTCCTATTTACCCGAACTGACGACCATAGTCATGACGGTGGAGCAGGCAGTAACGATAATGACACTGACTCGGCTTGGGTCGATGTGCTGACCCCGTGGGCAGGCGCAGGTTATGGCGCACGCTTCCTGCCTCGCGTGGGTGAAATCGTTGTCATCGACTTTTTTGACGGCAACATTGACCGTCCGTTTGTGGTGGGTCGAATTCATGAAGCTGAACGTCACCCAACCCAATTCGACCAGAAAGGCCAATTACCCGACACTAAAAAACTCAGTGGTATTCGTTCAGAAGAAGTGGATGGCAAAGGTTTTAACCAACTCCGTTTTGATGACACCACAGGCCAAATCAGTGCCCAGCTACAAAGCAGCCATGCGGCAAGCCAGCTCAACTTGGGTAACTTAAGCCATCCAAAAGACAAAGCGGAAAGTGATGGTCGTGGAGAAGGTTTTGAACTTAGAACAGACCAGTGGGGAGCGGTGCGAGCTGGCAGTGGTTTACTCGTTAGTACCCATAAACAGGATCAAGCCCAAGGCGTACACCTCGATGCAAACGAGGCCAAGCAACAAATAGACGGTGGCCTTAATAATGCCAAGGCACTCAGTGAAGTTGCCAAAAATCAGCAAACTGACCCTTTAGAAAATTTAGAAAACCTAAAATCCTTTATTGAAAAACTCGAGCTGCAAGACAACGCAAAAGCTAAAACCTTTAAAGAGGCGATCATGCTGTTGGCGAGCCCAAATAGCATCGCGCTGAGCAGTAACGAAGACATTCACTTAAGCGCAGATGGTCAGATAAACCAAACTGCTGGGGACAGCATAAATCTGTCTACACAAAAGAACCTGATTGCACACGCCCAAAATAAAATTAGCCTTTTTGCAGCGCAAGAAGGCGCAAGACTCTATGCAGGCAAAGGCAAGGTCGAGATACAAGCGCAAGGCGATGGAGCAGATTTAATTGCCCTTAAAGCTGTTCAGATTATTTCAGCAGAAGACAAAATTGAAGCGACCGCAGCCAAAGAAATTGTGCTCACCGCAGGTGGCTCTCAAGTCAAAATTACTGGTTCAGGCATTTTTATGACGACAGGCGGTAAGTTTGAAGTGAAGGCTGGGCAGCATTTGTTTATGGGGGGCGGGAGTGCGAATGCGAATGTTCCTGCGTTGCCAGTATTAGGAGAAATTAATAAATATAACTTGAGATATTTTTTGCAAGATAAAGATGGCAATAACTTTGCAAATCACAAATATATCGCTTTCTTACCTAATGGGGAGATTGTAGAAGGTTGTACGGATGATAAAGGATATACAGATCTATTTAAATCCTACCAACCAGAAGAGATATCACTTCATTTATTTAAAGATGAAAAAATTGATATAGAGTAAAAGAATAATGGCAAAGTATTATCCATATGTTGTTTTAGAAACAAATGTAAAACCTAGCTTATTGAAATATAGGTTGTATGTTTACAATACCGTAAAAAATAAAGCAGAAACTTCGATACTTTTTACAAGTAAGGAATTCAAAAAAGTAGGAAATAATCTTTATCAAACGAGATCTGCTGAGATAGATGGTAGTAAGTTAGGTATTGAAAATATAAGAGACTGCGTAATTTTTTTTGATTTATACCGACTAAGTATCAGTGGGAAAGAAGCTTTAGTATTAAGTAATTATATTTTGCCAGATAAGATTGAGTCTTATCCATCTGCAAATTTTAGCCAAAACACTAAAATATCTAAAGTAAAGTATAACGAAGCAACTTACATGACTAAGGTTGTTAAAGAGGTTAAGTCTAAAAATACATTCCAGCTAAATTTGAGCAGAGATAGAGTTTTTCAATGTATAGAT
The DNA here is from genome assembly GCF_049949095.1 of Acinetobacter sp. KB005. Taxonomy (NCBI): domain Bacteria; kingdom Pseudomonadati; phylum Pseudomonadota; class Gammaproteobacteria; order Moraxellales; family Moraxellaceae; genus Acinetobacter; species Acinetobacter sp. KB005. The sequence goes on from NZ_CP188191.1 coordinate 967,464, forward strand.
CCTGGCTGTAAGCCTGGGGAAGCGAAAGACCCATTTTCAAAACTACAAATTGAAGCTGGTTTACAAGCTCGTTTGAATGAACCTTTACCAAATCAAGACTTGGCTTCATTATGTGGTCCGGCAGTCTACTTTTTTTGTCTTATTAATCTCAGTCCTAATAATTATAAGCTTGCAGTTAAGCAATTATGGGAAACGGGAGTGACTAGAATAGGTGAATTAGAAATAAAGCCGGCTAAAGATGGATGTGTGCGTGTAAAAAATTTTTATGATGGTGAATTACCTAAAATTCCACCAATTGATTGGATCACATTAGCTAGTTTAAGAGAGTCCGAAAATATAGCATTACATTTAAAAGACCCTAGCCAAGAAGTTCCGGGTGTAACTTTCTGGACAGAGGTAACTAATTGGTTTAAGAAAAGTGGTTTTAAAGGAGTGGAAACATTTTCCTTCTCTATAACGGGATTTACTCCTAGTTTGGTTGATCAGCTTAATAAATATATAGAATCTGGGTTTTATGTAGTTACTTTAATATCTGCAAGTATATTGAGTAATGGTTTTAGTTCTGGAACACGGAACTTACCTGATCATTGGGTGGTTTGGACAGATAAGCTAAGAGAAGCTAATGGGAATCCTATTACAAAGGAATTAGACCCTAACAAAACTTTAGTATCATTGAAACTGTTTTCATGGGGAGAAAATAGGCAAAGATTAGGGAAGAATATTTCTTACACTAATTTTTGTAAGAATGTTTTTTTTGCAATGGTTGTTAAAAGAGAGGGTTTTTAATGAAGCTTTATAAATTTTCAATAGTTCTAAGTTTTTTTATACTAACTGGATGTGGACATAAGTATGATATTTCTCCCAATAAATTACCTGAAGCTCACGTTGGAAAGTCATATACACAGTTTATTAAAATTACAGGAGGGAAAGTTTCTGAACAACATTTTGAATTAAATTCCAATATTCCAGAAGATCAGGAGATTAAAATTACTCCTGTAGATGATATAGATGGATACAATCATTTAAAAATTGATGGAATTCCAAAATATAAAGGGAAATATGAAATTATAATTAATGCACATTTTTATGGGCGAGGCGATGACAAGCTAAATAAAACCTATGAATTTGTAGTTAAAGAATAAAAAGACATGTTTCGATATATTCTATTGGCAATGACTCTTAATGGTTGTAGCAACTATGATGCACAACCAAAGGAACTCGCTGTAGCTTATGTTAATAAATCATATTCCCAGAATATAAAAATTACTGGCGGAAAAGTAGTGGATAAGTATTTTGAAATAGATACTAATATGCCTGATGATTTAGGATTAAAAATTCAATCAAATAATAATGCTAGCGGTTTTAATGACTTTTCAATTAAAGGTATTCCAAAATATAAAGGCGAGTATACGATAAATATTTCAACAGGTTTTTATGGCGGTGGTAGTGATGAACTGAATAAAAAATATAAATTAATTATTGTAGAATAAAATGGATGTATAAATATTTTTTAATAATTTTATCTATTTTATTTTCAGGTTGTAATCCTTTCTCGAAAAATGAGAAAGAAAATTTTAAGGATATGACCCTTAAGAATTTAACTTATTCTCATATGTATGGTATGAGTGGTGATATTTTTAAATTTAATTTAGAAACGGATAATGAATTAAATAATATTTCTCAAGAAAATAATTATAAATACTCGCATTTTAAGTGCGATAATATTAAAAACTATCTTGTTGTAGGTGCTATCTCAGTTAAGGACGAGAAGTTGGTAAATGGAAAATATACTTCGCATGGATACTTTAAAGTCTGCAAAGATGAGTCAATGAATGTATGTATCAATAAGAGCCAGTTAGAAAAAATATTATCTAATGATATGTCTTGTAGAGTGGTTTTTGGTGGCTTTTTAAAAGGAGATAAAGTCATAGCAGATGATATTTTAATATCAAAAGAAGCTATAAGAAAATCTTACTTTAAATGAAATGTTTAAATGGATAAATTTCTTTGTTTGTTAGGATTAATTTTATTAACTGGTTGTAGTGAAAGTTTTTCAAATTTCACAATAGATGATATTGTAAAAAGTAATGAAAAATTAAATTTTTCTATCAAGATTGAAGATAAGGAAGTTTTAAATAAAATAAAAAAATCATCATCAAAAAAGTTTATTTGTAAAAATATGATTGATCATCAGCAAACATTAGATACTTATATAAATAAGATTGTGATGTATCTGTAGAATTTTGCACAAATCATGATAATAGAAGCTGCCAGCCTATAGATATAAGTTCAGTTAAAAAAAATCAATTTAGAATGCCAAACAATTTTCTCTGCAATGATTGGTAATGTCTCTAAATCAGAAAAATTTTCAGTTGTATGGGAAGAAAAATAATTTGTTTAAAAATTTGAAACTTAAATTAATAACTTTGCGTGTTTCATTGTTAGTTATGGCAGGGTGTAGTCACGAATATACAATTGAGCCTGATAGTCTTCCAGTAGCCTATGTAGGAAAGGCATATAATCAGCAATTGAACATATCAGGTGGTAGAGTAATACCATATTCTTTTGAAATTGAAACTAATTTCCCTAGTGATATGAATATCTCTATTAGCCCAATAGATGAAAATGAAGCGGATGCTTATAACAATTTAAAAATTTCTGGAGTTCCAAAATATAAGGGAACTTTTACGATTCATATATATGCTGGTTTTTATGCTAGTGGGGATGGGAAGTTAGATAAGACCTATGAATTTATTGTAAATGAATAAGATATTTAACCATATGATTTTATTTCGTTTAAATAAGAGATACGTATGAAAAAGAATTTATTAATTTCCCTACTAATTTTACTTTTCATCATACAGTCCTTAATAAACTATTACTTCTGGAACCGTACAAAAACACCCGAAATTCATGTTTTAGAAAAACCTTTAAAGATATATTCATTTGAAAGTAAATATTCGAAAAATAGCACTTTGCCAGAATATTATATTTTACCAGAAGGTACTGTTTTATATGATGATAGTGATTCTTTAAATAGAAGAGTTATGGTTTATTTTAACTTGCAAGGTGTTGATTTTAAATTTGAAGAACAAGATCCAGATATCCTGAAACAACCTAGTGAAGTCAGTGCTATAAGAACAACGGACTTACCCGATTTATTAAAAGAAATTCCTCTGACAAAAAAGGATATTTATTTAATTATTAAACATGATGACAGTATAAATGACTCCGTACGTTCTATTTTATTTAAAAAATACAAAATTGATCCTTCAGAGTATGAGAAATAGTTAAATAATTTTGCGGTATATAAGCATAAATTTAAAAAGTAGAAGAAGCGTAATCAATTACGCTTCTTCTACTTTTATTTAATTAGCCTTTTCATTAACCACTACAATCTTACCAATTGTCTTATTTGACTCAATCAACAGATGTGCTTGTTTGATGGTTTTAGCATTAATAGGATGTAGAGATGTAAGTCTTGGTGAGATAATAATATTTTGATCAATTAACTTTGCAACATGACCTAAAATTTCAGACTGTTTTGCCATATCTGGGGTTTGGAAACTGGATCGAGTGAACATAAGTTCCCAATGAAATGACAAACTCTTTTTCATCAATAGATTGAAATCTTGTGGATGAGAAAAGGGCACAATACTGCAAATTTTTCCAAATGGCCGAGTCATGTTAGATAATTGGTCAAAATATGAATCTGGTGAGTTACAGATCAAGACATAGTCGACCTCAGAGTAACCCAATTGGGCTAATTGAGTAGGGATGTCTTGAGTGTGATCTATAATATGATCGGCTCCCAATTTTCTACACCAATCACTCGTTTCTTGCCGTGAAGCAGTAGAAATAACAGTTAACTGCGGTACAAGTTTAGCAAGTTGAATTGCCATTGAGCCTACACCACCAGCACCACCAATCATCAGCAAAGATCTTGGCTGGTTTTCATCATCTTCTAAAAGAAGATCTACATGGTTCGTGTTAATTTGAACTGATAACCTTTCAAATAACGCTTCCCAAGCGGTTAAAGATACTAAGGGTAGAGCAGCGGCATCTTCTATAGAAATACTCTGAGGTACGTGAGCAATCAGTCTTGAGTCAATTGCATGGTAAGCACAATTTCCCCCAGATCGATTGATATCACCTGCATAATAGACTGTATCTCCAATTTTGAATTTTCCAGAGACTTTAGAACCAATTTCAACGATTGTTCCTGCAACATCCCATCCTAGAACTGTAGTTTGGTTATCTTTCGTTTTTCTACGTCGCGCACGCGTATCGGCAGGGTTAATTGAAATTGCTTGAACTTTAACAATAACATCGTGAGGCAGTGCTTCTGGGTAAGGAATTTGAACATCCATAAACGAATCTGGATGCTCAAGTTCTAATGGTTCACAAATAGCAACTGCATAATTTATTTTGCTATCCATAGTTTTATGCGATCAATTTCTCGACATCACTCATCACATCTTGCTTTGTTTTCTCATAGTCTGTATTCACTACTGTAGGTGAAATATGGATATTCTCAATATCACTTACACCAATAAACTTTAACCAGTCATTAAGATAAGGCGTTGCAAAGTCAGAACCGAAATTATTAGAAATACCTTGGTAATACACGCCACTAGCAATCACGACATATGCTTTTTTATTATTTAACAAGCCTGTGTAACCAGTAGATAGGTCAAAACCAAATGCCCAACCCGGCTGAGTTACGACATCAATAAACTGTTTTAAGATGTAAGGAATGTTGTTGTTCCAAAGAGGTACGTTAAATACATAGATATCGGCAGATGCAAAGCGGTCATAAACCTCTTTAATTTTTGTCCATGCTTCTTTTTCTTTCGAGTTTGAATCTTGTCCTGTAAATAATGCCATTTTGGCACCCACAGCATTTTTATCGAACGCAGGCAGATCATCTTCAAAAAGATTAAATTCATCAACAACCAAATCAGCGTGCTTTATTTTAAGCTGAGTAATTACTTGTTCAGCAATAAGTAAAGACTGACTATTCTCACCACGAGTTGATGAGTTGATATGAAGGACTTTCATAGTTTTCTCTATATTAGAAATATTTTAATGTATTGTTATTTAATAAATAATTTTAAATTCATTAAATAAATTTTTCATTAGGAATTGTTTTAAGCAGCTTGAATTGCTTCACCACAAAGAGAGACAGTTTCTTGTTTATGTTGATGTAAGTACCAGAACTGCTCCGCAATCGTTTCTGGATGTACCGTGTAGCTTTTATCTTGTGCACCCGGTGTTCCATCAACAAAGCCATTCACAATTACTTGGCTTACGTAAACATTTGAGTCAGCGAGACTATGAGCAAGTAAGTTGGTGGTTTTATATTGAGCGGCGGCAGCAATTGCTAAAGATGAATATTCTTTAGCAACTAAATCTATTCCGACCGCATCGAACGCGAAAATTCCATTTGTCGATAAAATGCTGCCATGATTTTTTTCTAAATCACGTAGGCAAGCTTGTACCGTAGCAATATAGCTCGAAACGCGAATATGAAAGCTTTTGGTGAGCTCCAGTGGAGGGGTTTCTAAGATATTGCCTTCAATATCATGGGAAGCATTCCAATGAATATTTTTAATCTCTCCTAATTGATCTTTAATGCGTTGAATAAGATTTGGTATATCTTCAAGAACCGCTAAATCACATGTAAAAGCGTAAGCTTCAATACCATGTGTTTTAAGTTCTAAAATGGCCTTTTCGAGTTTTTCGGCATTTCGTGCCACTAACCCGATTTTATAGCCTTCTTTACCAAATTTATGTGCTACGGCTTTAGAAATACCTGTTCCATAACCAAAGATTATAATATTGTTGTTCATTATAAAGTTCCAAAAACCAATTATTTGGTTAGAAATAGTTTATAATATGTTTTTATAATGTATTCAAGCGAAAAAGTTATCTATAAAAAATGATACTGAAAAGAGCAAAACAAAAAATCTTAAAAGCAGTAATGAGTAAGTTTGGTTTGAATGATCCAGATGGGACAACGATTGATAAAATAATTTTTAATTTGACTTATTTATCTTCATATCATAAATTAATTGGAACGATCGTTCCTGTTAAGGCTGCTTATGCGAACAAAAGAATTTGAAACTGATGAAATTGCTGATGCAGCCATGCATGTTTTTTGGCGTCATGGATATGCAGCGACTTCAGTTCAAGACTTAGTCGATGGTACGGGATTATCTAGAAGTAGCCTTTACAGTACTTTTGAAAGTAAGCAAGGGCTTTATCAAAAAGCGTTACAACGCTATGAACTTTTAACCACGCTTAACAATGTGAAGTTGCTGTCTGGTTCAGGATCACCGAAAGAACTTATTCGGCAATTACTGATTAATGTGGTTGAAGATGAGCTAAATGATGCAGAACACAAAGGCTGTCTGGTCGCAAATGCTTGTTTAGAGTTGTCTGGCCATGATGAAGATGTCGCTCAATTTGTTGTAAGTAATCTACAGAAACTACAACATGCTTTAGAGAGTTTGTTAATTAAAGCTCAACAATCTGGTGAAATTGCTTCTACCCAAAACCCACGTGCATTAGCAAGTTTCTTTCTAAATACCATGCAAGGTTTACGTGTTTTAGGCAAAGGCAGCCCGCTTGAACAAAGAAAGCAATGCTTAATGGATGTGGTCGAAGTTGCTTTAAACGTTTTATAAAACTCATTTAAACCTTAACTATTGTTGAGCTGGATAGTTAAGGTTTTTATTTAACTTAAATTGGAATGATCATTCCATAATAATTTTTAGTACACATGGAGAACAAATGTCTTCCTATCCTAACGTTGTAAAACAAGCGTATAGCTATGCAGAGCATGGTAAGTCCGCTGAAGAAGAATTTGAGAGTAAACCCTTATGAATATTAAGAGTGATGAAACATCTCATCAGTTAAGTGAAGAGTTCTCTGCTCAATTACCGATTTGGAAACTGTTGGCTTTTACTGTTGCAGGTTTTCTAACCATTATGACAGAAACCATGCCAGCAGGGCTTTTGCCCCAAATCAGTCAAGGGCTAAATATTTCAGAGGCATACGCAGGGCAGCTTATTGCAGTGTATGCCTTGGGCTCAGTTTTAGCGGCAATACCTCTCATTAGTCTTACCCGTAGTTGGAATCGGAGACCCTTGTTACTCAGTGCTATTGCAGGTTTACTTTTATTTAATGCGATTACTGCCTTATCAAATGATTATATTTTGACTTTGATTGCTCGTTTCATTGCAGGTATGGCGGCGGGCGTTATATGGGGGCTTTTAGCGGGTTATGTAAGACGCATGGTCTCTGCATCTTATCAAGGTCGAGCTTTAGCAATTGCTGGGGTTGGGCAGCCAATTGCTTTGTCTATTGGTGTTCCTTTGGGTGCTTGGTTAGGAACGCTGTTTGAGTGGCGTGGCGTATTTTGGATAATGTCTTTACTGGCATTGATTTTATTTGTCTGGATTCGTTTTAGTATTCCTGATTTTGCGGGACAGTCAGCACAAAAAAGGTTGCCCATTTTAAAAGTTCTTTTAATGCCCGGCATTAGAGCTATTTTAGCAGTCGTATTCCTTTGGATATTAGCCCATAGCATTCTTTATACTTATATTTCGCCTTTCTTGGCTTCGACAGGGCAGGCATACAAAGTCGAGACGATACTTTTTGTATTTGGTATTTCTTCAATTGTGGGCATCTTGATTACAGGTGTATTTATCGATCGATCATTAAGAAAAATAACGCTTTTAAGCTTATTTGTATTTGCTATTGCAACAATACTGTTAGGTGCTTACAGCTCTTCGAGTTTTGTAGTTATAACTGGCGTAGTGTTATGGGGAGTAACTTTTGGTGGTGCTCCAACATTATTACAAACAGCCTTAGCAAATACTGCGGGTCATGAGGCAGATGTCGCACAGTCCATGTTGGTCACTATGTTTAACCTTGCTATCGCATTCGGTGGAATGGTTGGCGGTGGGCTACTTGAAAGCTTTGGTGCAGCTTCTTTTCCATGGATAATGCTGGTTTTTGCTCTCATCGCGTTATGCACCGTTTACAACGCTCGTAAGCATGGTTTTATTTCTTCATAAAAAGATTTTTGCCCTTCATGACTGAAGAAGTGAAGGGTGATTTAATTTTCATATTTTGATGCAATGCTATAAAAAATAGTTAATGAGTTGGTAAAATAAACCGTAAAATACAAATAAAGTGGAATTTAAATTTAAGTAATTATGATGAAATGGGAATAAATTCTTTTTAATTTACTTAATGGCGTAAAAATTTCCAAAAATAATGAAAATTAGCTGTTCTTAGAAAAACAATCCCGCAGGGTGCTGGCTAAACTATATCTCAAGGGTGTGATAGGGATCGAAAAGAGTAGCATGCACCAAAACGTATAACGTTAGTGTGTACTCACCCAAAAGGTCTCGATTCGGCTTAGGACGCTATAGATTAAAAGTTTATAGGCATAAGGTTCTAACTTACAAAGTTATAATTGTTGAAGTAAACCATAGATGTTTTCCCTTGACACCCTAAAAAATTCTTTATAATAAAAACGATACTTTACAAGAATATAATTTATGAATAAGCCTTATCTTTCTGCCTTGCCGCATGACAGCCAAATCTCATCTCAATTGAACAATGCTTACTTCCACGATTCGTGGAGTATTGTGCTTGGTCAACCAGACCTGAATGTATTTGGGCAGCTCATTAAACTGTTCCATCACACGCCTCAATGGATAGAATGGAGTATGAATTTACGTAATAAAATTACTTCAAAGATTGGGCTTAAAGATTTAGGAAGTTTTAAGCAAATTGATTCGAATAAAAAAGAAAATGAATATGTAGCTGGTGATCGGATTGGAATTTTTACCTTGTTACAGCGTACCGAAAATGAGTTAGTGGTTGGCGATGACGATAAACATTTAAATGTGACTTTATCTATTTATAAGAATGAAAAGACTCAAGTACTGACCATAACCACAGTAGTGCATATTAAAAATTTACTTGGGCGGCTGTACATGTTGCCTGTGATTCCTGCCCACCGAAAAATAGTACCAGCCACTTTACAGATATTGGGCTAGAGTACTATTTTTATTTACGATGTTATCTGTTGAAATCGTTTATATAATATACGCATTATAAATTGCGAGCTGAATAAAATGGACAATAAAAACCAGTGTCGCCAATGCGCCGTTTGTGGAAAGAGTTTTCCCTTAAAAGATCTGGTCTCTGGTGAAGTCATTCGAGATGTCATTGGTGAAGAAATCTTGAAAGATTATCCGGCTTGGTCTTTTTCAACCTTTATTTGTCGCGCTGATTTGGCGGACTACCGTATTAAGTATGTGCAATCACTATTACGTTCAGAAAAAGGTGAGTTAACAACTTTAGAAAATGAAGTGATTGGCAGTATGCAACGGCATGAGCTGATTAGTCGAAATACAGAGACAGAGTTCGATCAGAATTGGACTTTGGGTGAAAAACTAGCAGATAAAATAGCCTCTTTTGGCGGAAGTTGGGTCTTTTTAACTTGTTTTGGACTATTTTTAGTGGCTTGGATCATTTTAAATACTGTAGTGATGGTGGTGCATCCAGTTGATCCTTATCCATTTATTTTGCTTAATCTGGTGTTGTCATGTTTAGCTGCAATTCAGGCACCTGTCATTATGATGAGTCAAAATCGGCAAGAGGTAAAAGATCGGTTACGCGCTCAACATGATTATCAAATTAATTTAAAAGCTGAGCTGGAGATTCGCCATTTACATGAAAAAATGGATCATCTTTTATCGCATCAATGGGAAAGACTTGCGCATATTCAAGAAATTCAGCTCGATCTTTTATCTGAAATGAATAAAAACGGTAAAAACTGAATCTGAGTTTCACGTGGAACATGATGAGCTGTATAGAATATTTTGCGATAAATTTGAAATTTCTTTATGATCTGCCGCCATGCTCCCTTGCTGTTTCTACGACAATGCCTTTAAACGACCACTTTGTTTATGCTCCGCCACAAGATCCGCTTTCAATCCTATTTGAAGATGACGATTTGGTCGTGGTTGATAAGCCAGCGGGTCTATTGTCGGTTATGGGGAGGTTGCCTGAACATCATGATAGTGCCTATTTACGGGTGCTTGAAAAGTTCCCTTTAGCCAAAGTGACTCATCGTTTAGATATGGCGACTTCGGGTTTGCTTATGTTTGCTAAACACCGTGATGCAGAAGTCGCGGTAAGTAAAATGTTTCAGGCTAGAACGGTCAAAAAGCACTATATTGCCTTGGTACAAGGGCGAGTAAATCAAGAGGGGAGCGTCGAGGTTCCACTCATTACCGATTGGGAAAATCGCCCGAGACAAATCGTGCATTTTGAGTTGGGCAAACATGCCAAAACCTTATTTCAGCCTCTCATCTATGATGAAAAAACAGATCAAAGTCGAGTATTGCTTGAACCAGTAACAGGGCGTTCACATCAGCTACGTGTACACATGATGCATATTGGACATCCGATTATGGGTGATAAGTTATATCACCCTGAACCAAAGCAATTTCACTTAAACCGTATGGCGCTACATGCTGCATATCTGGCTTTTCAGCATCCATTAAATGGAACCGATGTGGTGATTGAATCGAAGGTGCCTTTTTAAAATTTATATAATTAAAAAAATTAATTTGATGCAATTGGGAACGGAATATATACCCAAACTGCAATAAAAGTCGGGTATTCTTAATGCCGAATAATATTAATACGGCAACAACAACAAGGGATCATATTATGACTCGTGATTACGAACAATTTCCAGATGACGATAACGGCAATGTACTTTGGCAAATGGCTGAAGACGGGGATGATTTAACCGATCTACATGAAATTGAATTTTCTATTGCTTTTCAAGATCAGAAAAATGCAGAGCAATGTGCACTCTATTTACTGTACCAAGAACAAAAGGTTTCACTCTTTCAAGATGATGCCGTTGAGCCAAATGAATGGATTATTACGATCTTCGTTAATATGGAACCCGACTATTCAGACATTGTTGACTTAGAACAATGGTTTGCCAGCATCGCTGAAAAATTTCAGGGTGAATATGATGGATGGGGCTGTATGGCTTATGTCTTCGAGGAAGGCGACGAAGAAGATGACCTGTTACAGTAAGGTCTAAAATAACGGGTAGGAGATAATCATGAACTTATCTCAAAAACAAATTGCCGTACGGTTCTTAGAGCTTGCCGCAGCTGGTGAAGTCGATGAAGCCTATAGCAATTACACCGCGCCTAACTTCAAGCATCACAACTCTTATTATGCGGGTGATGTAACTTCTTTGAAGGAGGGAATGCGTGAAAGTGCAATTGAAACTCCAAATAAATTCTTTGAAGTTCAACATGTCATTGAAGATGGTGATTTAGTTGCTGTGCATTCTAAAATTGAAATGCAAATGAACGGGTTAACAACCTTGGCAGTGGTTCACATTTGTCGTTTTGAAAATGGAAAAATTGCTGAGTTTTGGGACATTGGGCAAATACAGCCTGATCCACTCGTCAATGAAAACGGTATGTTTTAATGAAAAGCCCGAAAATGATTCGGGCTTTTTTATTTTATAGATGAATTAAAATTTCCACTGTGCCGAAATTGAAGCGTTCAGTGGTTCACCCGGTTGAACCCATAAATCGCTATAGCTTGAGACATAGTAAGTTTTATCAAATAGGTTATTTACATTCAGCTGATAACGCAGGCGGTCAGACGGGGCGTAGTAGCCATTTAAATTGACCAGTGTATAACTCGGTAAATTAAAGCCATTATCTAGGTTATGACCACTGCGCTCACCCACATAGGTGAGGTTGGCACCTATGCCTGCCTTTTTCGTGACTTCTTGCAGGAATTCATAATTGGTGCTCACTGAGCTTTGGTGTTTTGGCACATTGCTCAGACGTGCACCTTTTGCTAGGTCTTGGTCTTTTTCAATTTGAGCATCGGTATAACTATAGTTGGCATTGACGAGCCATCGGTCATTGATCTGGCTATTGAAGTCAAATTCAATCCCTTTACTGCTAACTTCACCTGCGGCTGTTTGGAATGCATTGTCGATTGGATCTGTGGTTAGTACATTCTGTTTTTTCATTTTAAACAGAGCAAGGCTGAGTACACTTTGGTCGTTTATTTTATATTTTGTGCCGACCTCATAGCTTTCGCCTTTTTCAGGAGCGAAGGTTTGTCCATTTCTGTTCATACCACTATTCATCGCAAATGAGCGACCATAGTTTGTATAAAAAGCCCATTGGTCAGAGGCTTTAAAATTTACTCCGAAACGCGGACTATTTTGATGAAGGGTCTGGTTACTTTCGGTCTGAGTCAGGTGATTTTTAAAGTCTTGTTCGACCTGATCAAAACGGTTGCCGAAAAGTACACTCCATTGATCATTAAAAAAGATTTGATCTTGTACATTAAGAGCAAAGTAACGTTGCTGTTCTTTGGTGTTGGTGAACGGTGCTAAATCTGGTAAATATTTCCCATATTCAGGTTGGTAAATATCAATTGTGTTTATTGTAGTGGGGGAATTTGAGTCATGGTTCCGACGCAGTTGATATTGTTGATAGTCGAGTTGACCAAGTTCAGTTGAAACTAAAATTTCATGTCGAGCCCAAGACGTATCAAACTTACCAAGTAATTCTGTCTGAGCGAGCACATCTTCACTTTGATAATCACGATAGCGGCGTTGGCGTTCTAAAGTACGACTATCGGCTTGTATGCGTCGTGGTTCGGTCGAAAAGCCGACCATTTGAGCATCTTTATAACTGACCGCACTATTAATTTTCCAGTCAGAGTTAAATTCATGGCTAAGACGTAGCTGGTAAAAGTAATCTTTTACTTTCATATCGCCGTCATCAGGCTCGCCTGTAAAGGTTTTCGGGTCCATCACAAACTGGTGATTAACGGTGCTTACCCCACGGTCAAAGGTTCCTTTGTGCTGAGTAAATTCACTATCAAAGTCGAGTTGCGTTTGGTCTGAAATTTTCCATGTGAGCTGCGGCGAAAAGAACCAGCGTTCACTGCTGACATGATCACGGAAGCTTTGATTATCTTCATGGGCAACAGCTAAACGATAGGCCAGTTCATCGTTAATCGGGGCGGTATGCTCTAGACTCATTCGATATTGTTCTTGGCTATTGGCGCGTAAGTTAATTTCACTTTCACGTTCCCACTGTGGCTTTTTGCTATTTAGATTGAGCAAACCACCTGTTTCTCCACGTCCGTAGAGGGCAGCCATTGGTCCTTTTAAAAATTCTAAAGAGTCAATGTTTACGATGTCTTTGGGAGCACTAACACCTCGGTTTACACTCAAACCATTACGGATCATGGCAGCCCCTAAATTTGGATCACCACTAAAACCACGGAAAGAGTAATTATCCCAAAAACCACCACCATAATTATTCTGATGAAAAACCCCACTGACTAAGGTTAATGCATCATCAATGCGCTGAACGTCTTGTTGTTCCATCACCTGCTTAGAAACAAAAGCACGATTAAAAGGCACATCCAAAACATCATGAGAAAATTTAGTCGCTGAATTATTTTGACTTACATCTTCTTGGGTAGTTTCAGCCTGAACGCGTATGGTTGCCAGTACCGTTGACGTTTCTTCTCCCCAACTAAGTGTCGAGATAAACGATAGACCTAAGGAAGACAACAAACCTAATTTGTGTTGCATAAATGAGCAGCCATGAAAGACAAAAGGGATTAAATGTAATAGTATAACGTTACATTATTTTATTGATTATCGCTATGTCTTTAGAAAAAAATATTGAGCGTTTACAGTCGATTGATGCCTTACGTGGTTTGGTCATCTTGATTATGTTGCTCGACCATGTAAGAGAAACTTTCTATTTGCATAAGCAGGTCATAGATCCAATGGATGTAACAATGACTGAACCTGCATTATTTGGTAGTCGGTTATTGGCACATATTTGTGCTCCGGTTTTTGTTCTTTTAACAGGTATTTCGGCTTTTTTATTTCATTCAAAAAAACAAGATTTACAGCAAACCCGTGCGTTTTTATTGAAGCGTGGTTTATTTTTAATTGTGTTAGAGCTGACATTGGTGAACTTTGCTTGGACAGCAACTTTTCCACCAGAAGTCATTTATTTACAGGTGATATGGGCGATTGGTATTAGCATGGTGGTGTTGGCAGGCTGTGTGAGTTTGCCTTTACCTGTTCTTACTGGCGCAGCTTTGGTTATTATTTTGGGGCATAACTTATTAGATTCTGTGCATTTTACAAATGGTTTTTTACAGAATATATGGTTCGTTTTACATGAGCGTGGTTGGATTGAGTTTGCAGGTATAAAGCTCAGAACAAGCTATCCTGTTTTACCTTGGATTGGTGTTATTTTGCTGGGTTATGTTCTAGGCCAAGTTTTTAGTTCAAAATATACTGCAAAGCAAAGAAGCCACTATTTATTGAGTATCGGTCTGGTAAGTATTGGGTTATTCGTTTTATTGCGTTTTATCAATATCTATGGCGACCAGCCGTGGCAGCATTTTGAGTCATTACAACTCACTTTAATGAGCTTTTTTAACCTCACCAAGTATCCACCATCTTTACTGTTTATTTTGCTGAATGTTGGAATCGGTTTAATTGTGCTGGTTGCTTTTGAACGTATGCAGCAATATTCATTTTTAAAACCATTAGTGGTGTTTGGTTCGGTGCCTATGTTCTTTTATTTACTGCATTTATATGTGTTGAAACTGATGTATGTGTTTGCAGTGAATATGTGGGGAGCCAACCATGGCAACTATTTATCGGTTAATCATGTGTGGATGCTGTGGTTAATCACGATTGTGTTGTCTTTTGCGCTTTATCCTGCTGTTAAATGGTTCTCAAAATTCAAACATCAAAATAAACATATTTCGATTTTAAAATATTTCTAATGTTCAAAATGTGGGTAAAGCGAGTTCAATAGTGGCCTCGCTTTACTTGCTCACATCTAGATATAGAGTTTCTTTAACTTCTTCCATGACTACATAACTATGTGAAGATGCCGAAGCGGGGAGTTTCTTTAACAGATCACCCAATAAGCGGCGGTAGGCACTCATTTCTTTTAAGCGAGCTTTTACAAGATAGTCAAACTCACCTGAAATGAGGTGACATTCGAGTACTTCCGGAATCTCGACTAAGTCTCTGGCAACCTGATCAAATACATCGCCAGATTTGGCAGATAACTTAATTTCTAAAAAAACAAGCAGATTGCGGTCAACGTAGGCTGGGTTTAGTCGTGCGAAATAACCCATGATGATGCCATCGCGTTCAAGTCGCTTGACACGCTCTGAACAGGGGGTGGTCGACAGGTTGACTCTCGATGCCAATTCACTGATCGCAATTCGTCCTTCACGCTGCAAAATATCCAGAATCATGCGATCTATACGATCTAGGGGGCGCATAGATATTTCCTCTTTTTTTAAAATTCTTGTGATAAAAACATAAATTTACCTAGATTATAGTCAGAAAAACAGTGAAATAAACTATTGAGGCGGAAATATACTAGTTAAATAAACTGGTGTGCGTGAGGGAATGGAAATGCGCGTAATTGTATTAGGCAGCGGCGTTATCGGAGTGGCAAGTGCCTATTATCTAGCTCAACAAGGAGCTGAGGTCACTGTTCTTGATCGTCAGTCAGGTCCTGCTGAAGAAACAAGTTTTGGTAACGCAGGGCAAATTTCGCCTGGGTATTCGACCCCTTGGGCAGCACCAGGAATTCCTTTTAAAGCTGTGAAGTGGATGTTCCAACACCACGCACCGCTTGCAATTAATTTAGATGGCAGCATGTGGCAGTTACAGTGGATGGCGCAAATGCTAAAAAACTGTAATCCACAAAGTTATGCCGTGAACAAAGAACGTATGATGCGTGTGGCTGAATACAGCCGTGACTGCTTACGTGAATTAAGAAAAGATACAGGTATTAATTACGAAAACCGTGCGAAAGGCACTTTGCAGTTATTCCGTAAAGAAGCGCAAATGGAAGCGGTTCAACGCGACATTAGCGTGCTACAAGAGTGTGGCGTAAGTTACGAATTATTAAATGGCAATGAGCTTGGTCGTGTAGAGCCAGCTTTAGCAAACACCCAAGATAAACTGGTTGGCGGTTTGCATTTACCAAATGACGAGACAGGCGACTGTTATTTATTTACCAATGCTTTAGCTCAAATTGCTAAAGAGCTTGGGGTTAACTTCCAGTTCAACCAGAACGTAGAAAAATTGATTGTTGAAGGCGATGAAATTAAGGGCGTTCAGGTCAATGGCAAAGTCTTAACCGCAGATCGTTATGTTTTAGCATTTGGTAGTTATTCACGTGATTTCTTGAAACCACTCGATCTACAGTTGCCTGTATATCCTGTAAAAGGTTACTCGTTGACGATTCCAATTGTCGATCCAGCTTTTGCTCCGCAATCTACAGTGCTTGATGAGACCTATAAAATTGCGATTACCCGTTTTGACCAACGTATTCGTGTAGGTGGAATGGCAGAGTTAAGTGGTTTCAATTTAGGTCTGAACGAAGACCGCCGTGCAACCTTGCAAATGGTGACTCAGGACTTGTTCCCGGGCGGTGATATGGCACAGGCATCTTTCTGGACGGGTTTACGTCCGATGACACCTGACAGTACCCCAATTATTGGTGCGACTCGCTTTAAAAATCTGTTCTTGAATACAGGTCACGGCACTTTAGGTTGGACTATGGCGTGTGGTTCAGGGAAATTAATCAGTGACATCGTCTTGAATCATAAGACTGAAATCAGTACAGATGGTCTTTCAATTCAGCGCTATTCTCATGCGCATGCTGCATAACGGACGTTAGGAAATAAATCATGCCTCGTCCTATTACCGCAGTTATCCACCGTCAAGCCTTGCAAAATAACTTGGCGGTGGTACGCAAGGCTATGCCAAACAGTAAGATCTTTGCCGTTGTAAAAGCCAATGCTTATGGACATGGAGTTGAACGTGTTTATGAAGCATTTAAAGCAGCAGATGGCTTTGCCTTACTTGATCTTGATGAAGCAAAACGAATTCGTGCTCTGGGTTGGACAGGTCCAATTTTGTTGCTCGAAGGGATTTTTTCTCCTCAAGATTTATTTGATTGTGTGCAGTACCAACTCAGTTTCACTATTCATAGTGAAGAGCAAATTGAGTGGGTTCAACAGCATCCCTATCCAGCTCAATTTGATGTTTGCCTAAAAATGAACAGTGGCATGAACCGCCTTGGTTTTAAACCACAGCACTATGTTCAGGCATGGGAACGTTTAAATAACTTGTCCAACGTAAACAAGATTACGCACATGATGCATTTTTCAGATGCAGATGGCGATCGTTTCGGCCAGCAAGGTATTGATTATCAAATCACTGCATTTGAAGAAATTATTAAAGATTTACCGGGTGAAAGGTCGGTAAGTAATAGCGCGGCAATTTTGCGCTATCAAGACCAGCTCAAATCAGATTATGCCCGTAGCGGCATCATGCTCTATGGCAGCTCGCCAGACTATCCAACGCATAGTATTGCCGATTGGGGGTTACAACCCACCATGAGTTTACGCAGTGAAATTATTTCCATTCAGCATTTAGATGCGAATGAAAGCGTAGGTTATGGCTCAAACTTTGTCGCAGAGCAAGCAATGACGATTGGGATTGTCGCTTGTGGCTATGCCGATGGTTATCAGCGAATTTCACCGACAGGTACTCCAGTTTTAGTGGACTCTGTACGCACTCGTACAATCGGCCGCGTCAGCATGGATATGTTGGCAGTCGATTTAACGGGTATTGAAAATGCCAAAGTTGGCAGTGAAGTGGTGCTCTGGGGGCAATCAAGTACAGGCGTTATTTTGCCTATTGATGATATCGCAGTTTCATCCGGTACGGTGGGGTATGAACTGATGTGTGCCGTCACCGCCCGTGTTCAATTTATTAATCAGGTATAAGGAAATCCGAATGTCTAATTCAGATATACAAAAGATTAACACTAACGAAGTCATGAGTGCCGTGACTGTTTTTAACAAAGTGGTTTATTTGTCAGGTCAGGTACCTAAAAATACCGAGCAAGACGTGGCAGGCCAAACTCGTGAAATTCTTGCAACAATTGATGAACTTTTGGCGCTTGCCGATACTGATAAATCTCGCTTGCTTTCTGTGCAGCTCTATTTAAAAAATCTTTCTGACTTTTCAACTGTAAATGCCATTTGGGTTGATTGGTTAAAAGGGTGTGTTGCTCCATCGCGTGCCACAATTCAGGCCGATCTGGTTAATCCAGACTGGCTCATTGAAATTGCCGTGACGGCAGCACAAAAGTAATTCGTTTTTACTCCAAAAATGATGATGTATCTAACAGAAGGAAGATAGATACGGTTTAACCAGTCATTTTTTGGTGAACAGATTCAGTGACCTATGGCATACGGTTCAATTTTCATCATAGGTTGCTGATCTTAACAAAGGAATTCAAAAAGGAATTTTAATATGACAACGGCTCGTCATTCAGATACAGAAAATTCTCCTGATCATCTGCAACGAAAACTGTCTAACCGTCATTTACAACTGATTGCAATTGGCGGTGCGATTGGAACCGGCCTATTTATGGGCTCGGGTAAAACCATCTCCCTCGCAGGTCCTTCAATCCTTTTGATCTATATGATCATTGGAGGAATGTTCTTTTTCTTAATGCGTGCAATGGGCGAGTTGCTCCTTGCAAATCTGCATTACAAATCTTTTGTGGATATGGCTCATGACCTGATTGGTCCTTGGGCTGGTTATTATTTGGGCTGGACCTATTGGTTAGGTTGGGTGCTGGTGGGTATTGCGGACCTTTCAGCGGTCATCAACTATTTAGGTTTCTGGCTGCCCGATGGTGCGAGCTTCTCTCCAACTCAACAAGCCATGATTAGCGCAGGCTGTGTGTTGTTTGTGATGGGTCTTAACCTTCTGACAGTACGTTTGTTTGGTGAAATCGAATTCTGGTTTGCACTCATTAAGATCTTGGCGATTATTGGCCTGATCGGAGTGGGTGGTTACATGATTTTCAGCCATTTCCAAGCTCCTCAAGGTGCTGTAGCAAGCATGAGTAATGTTTGGTCGCATGGTGGTTTATTCCCGAAAGGTACTGAAGGCTTCTTGGCTGGTTTCCAGATTGCCGTGTTTGCTTTTGTCGGTGTTGAACTTGTAGGTACAACGGCTGCTGAAACGAAAGATCCAGAGAAAAATTTACCAAAAGCAATTAACGCGATTCCGATACGTATTATTTTGTTCTATGTATTGGCACTATTTATTGTGATGTCAGTAACACCATGGGATCACATTCGCGCAGATAAAAGCCCGTTTGTTGAGTTATTCTTAAATGCGGGTATTCCGGTTTCTGCGATCATTATGAACTTGGTGGTGCTGTCTTCGGTGATGTCTTCAATGAACAGCGGTGTGTTTTCAACCAGTCGTATGCTATTTGGTTTATCAAAAGATGGTCAGGCACCGGGTGCATTTGGCCGTTTATCAAAACGTGCAGTACCTTCAAATGGTTTGATTTTCTCATGTATTTTCATTATGGGCGGAGCTGTACTTCAGTACTTTGTTCCAAACACAATGGAAGCATTTACTTTGGCAAGTTCACTCTGTGTGATTCTATTCATTAGTGTATGGAGTCTCATCATGGTGTGCTATTTACGCTATCGTAAATTACGTCCTGAATTACATGAAAAATCAACTTTTAAAATGCCGGGCGGTGTTTGGATGAGCTATATAGTTCTGGCATTTATGCTTTTCACTTTGGTGATCTTGGCATTAGAACCAGATACTTTAAAAGCACTATATGTCAGTCCAGTATGGTTGGTTATTTTAGGCGTCACTTATCATGTGCTCTATAAACCACGCATGAAAAAACTAGGACGTGAGCTCGTCAACGATCATTAAGTTTTAATAAAAAGCCAATCAATCATGATTGGCTTTTTTTATTTTCTTTCGATTTTTTATCGGAATAATATTGTTTATTTTTGAGTCAATGGTGCGATTTTGAGGGTATTGGAAAAGTACATATAGCATTATCGCGTGCTACACTTCGGCTAATCTGGAGAATCCAGATATGTTAATTAAAATTGCCGTGAAGGCATTACATAAATAATGTGACTTAAAAAAACAGGACAAACGATTTATCAATTAAGGAAAAATATACTTGAACATCTTGTCCTGAGGTATAGACTCAGCAACCCACGATATACGGTTCGTTTTTCTCCCTATAGGTTGCTGATTTTAAGTTAAGCAAAATATAAAAAGGACTTCTAATATGACAATGGTTCATCATCCAGATGAGGCAGGCTCCCCTGATCATTTACAACGGAAATTAAATAATCGCCATCTACAAATGATTGCAATTGGCGGTGCAATTGGAACCGGCTTATTTATGGGCTCGGGCAAAACCATATCCCTCGCTGGTCCTTCAATTCTTGTGATTTACATGTTAATTGGTGGCATGTTCTTTTTTCTGATGCGTGCATTGGGTGAACTACTGCTTGCCAACTTACATTACAAATCATTTGTCGATATGGCTTATGACTTGATCGGACCATGGGCTGGCTATTATATAGGCTGGACTTATTGGTTAGGCTGGGTACTGGTCGGTATTGCTGATTTGTCTGCGGTCATTAACTATTTAAGTTTCTGGCTGCCCGAAGGCGCCAGTTTCTCACCAATGCAACAGGCCATGATTAGTGCAGGCTGTGTACTATTCATTTTAGGGCTTAACCTTCTTACGGTGAAGTTGTTTGGTGAAGTTGAATTCTGGTTCGCACTCATTAAGATTTTGGCCATTATTGGCCTGGTTGGTGTCGGTGGTTACATGATCCTCACTCATTTTCAAGCTCCACATGGCGAGGTTGTGAGTGTAAGTAATGTATGGTCGCATGGCGGCATATTTCCAAAAGGCGTAAGCGGATTTTTGGCAGGTTTCCAGATTGCCGTGTTTGCCTTTATTGGCGTTGAACTGATTGGTACAACAGCGGCTGAAACGAAAGATCCAGAGAAAAATCTACCGAAAGCGATTAACGCGATTCCAATTCGTATTATTTTATTCTATGTGTTAGCACTCTTTGTAGTGATGTCAGTGACACCATGGGATCACATTCGCGCAGATAAAAGCCCGTTTGTTGAGTTGTTTTTAAATGCAGGTATTCCAGTTTCTGCCATCATTATGAATTTGGTGGTGCTGTCTTCGGTGATGTCCTCTATGAACAGCGGTGTGTTTTCAACCAGTCGTATGCTGTTCGGTTTATCGAAAGATGGTCAGGCGCCAAGTGCATTGGGGCGTTTATCAAAACGTGCCGTACCTTCAAATGGTTTAATCTTCTCATGTATTTTCATTATGGGTGGGGCAGTGTTGCAGTACTTTGTCCCAAACACGATGGAAGCATTTACTTTGGCAAGTTCACTCTGTGTGATTCTCTTTATTAGCGTATGGCTTCTGATCATGGCGTGCTATTTACGTTACCGTAAGTTGAGTCCAGAGTTACATGCTAAATCGACCTTTAAAATGCCGGGTGGGGTGTTGATGGCGTATGTTGTCATTGCATTTTTCTTGTTCACTTTAGTGATTTTGGCATTAGAGCCAGATACATTAAAAGCGGTATATGTTAGTCCATTATGGCTAGTTGTTTTAGGCGTTAGCTATCATGTGTTTTATAAACCGCGCATGAAAAAACTAGGCCAAGAAACTTTTGATTAATGATTCATAATTTCAAAAAAGCCAATCAATCATGATTGGCTTTTTTATTTAGACTATTTAATCAACCAATAAATGTTGATATTTATCGGCTTGCTTACGTAGATAATCCCAAACCAACTTAATGCGCGGTTCATGTTGTAAATCAACAAAGGTCAGCATCCAGAACGTATGGGTAAAGCGAACTTGCTGCTCTAACACTTCTTCAAGTTCCGGTTTATCATCGGCCAAAAATTTGGGCAAAATCGCAAGTCCTGCACCAGCACTCACCGCAATTTGTTGAGCCAAAATACTGCTGCTACGGAAGTTCGCGTTAAGCTTTAAGGGCAATCGTTCTAAACAATACAGCTCAGGGCTATAGACCAGATCATCAATATAATTCACAAAGCGGTGTTGGGTTAAATCTTCTAAACCACGAATGGGTGGGTTCTGAGCCAGATAGTTTTGGCTACCATAAATTTTTAAACAATAGTCAGACAAGCGCGTAATGATATATGGCCCAGAAGTTGGGCGGTCAATTGACACCACAATGTCGGCCTCACGGTGTGAGAGCTTAATCATTTTTGGCACTGGAATCAGATCGATGGTGAGCAATGGATATTGAATAGAGAACTCAGCCAGTAAACGGGCTAAAAATGCAGTTCCAAAACCTTCAGGTGTGCCAATTCGCACACGACCTTGCAAGGGTTGATGTGGTTTTTCAATTTGTAAGAAAGCTTGTTCCATTTGCTCAACTCGAGGAACAAGTGCCATTCCTTCGAGTGTCAACTCATAACCAGTCGCTTCACGCTTAAATAGCGTTGTACCCAAAGCAAGTTCTAGTGCCTGAATCCGTCTAGCTACTGTACTGTGCTCGACACCAATAATCCGCGCAGCGTTGGTCAGCGTTTTAGTACGAGCTAAAACCAGAAAAAAATGTAGATGATCCCAATCCACTTTCATTTTTGTTGTAATCCTTGTGCATATTTGCACAACAATCGTGCATGAATTTGCGTTGGTGGTCAAAGTTTTCTTTGCTAGTCTCAATTGAAACTGGAATAAAGAAAATACGATCAAAAAGTATTTTCCAATAATTGAACACAATAAAAATATGGCCTACGGAGAGGTTATGAACACAATCCAAAAAATCGAATTGGAAACCGCTAAATTACTCATTAACGGAAATTTTATCGAATCTGAAACACAGGAATGGCAAGACATTGTTAACCCTGCGACTCAGGAAGTAATTGGTCGTGTACCATTTGCAACGGTTAAAGAAGTTGACGCTGCTATTCAAGCTGCACAAGATGCTTTTGCTTCTTGGCGTCAAACCCCAATTCAAGCACGTATGCGCATCATGCTTAAACTGCAAGATTTGATTCGTGCCAACATGAAGGAAATTGCGCAAGTACTGACGGCTGAACAAGGCAAAACCTTGGCAGATGCTGAAGGCGATATTCAACGTGGTTTAGAAGTGGTTGAGCATGCTTGTTCAATCGGTACTCTACAAATGGGTGAATATGTTGAAGGTGTAGCACGTGGTGTAGACACGTATACCTTGCAGCAACCTTTGGGTGTGTGTGCCGGCATTACGCCGTTTAACTTTCCAGCGATGATTCCACTGTGGATGTTCCCAATGGCGATCGTTTGCGGCAACACCTTCGTTTTAAAACCATCAGAACAAGACCCGTTATCGACCATGATGCTCGTTGAACTTGCGATTCAAGCAGGTATTCCGGCAGGTGTACTGAATGTTGTGCATGGCGGTAAAGAAGTGGTTGACCGTTTATGTACACATAAAGATATTAAAGCCATTTCATTTGTAGGTTCAACTGCAGTTGGAACGCATGTTTATAACCTTGCAGGGCAACATGGCAAACGTGTGCAGTCGATGATGGGTGCAAAAAACCATGTTGCCGTTATGCCAGATGCCAATAAAGAGCAAACCTTAAATGCCTTGGTGGGCGCAGCATTTGGTGCAGCAGGGCAACGCTGTATGGCATTGTCGGTTGCAGTGATGGTGGGTGAAAGCAAACAGTGGATTCAAGAATTAGTCGAAAAAGCGAAAACCTTAAAAGTGAATGCAGGCCATGAGCCAAATACCGATATTGGCCCTGTCATTTCAAAACGTGCCAAAGCGCGTGTGCTTGATTTAATTAATAGCGGTGTTGAGCAAGGTGCAGAGTTGCTGCTCGATGGTCGCGATGTTCAAGTTCAAGGCTATGAATCGGGCAACTTTGTAGGTGCAACGATTTTTAGCGGCGTAAATACCGACATGCGTATTTATAAAGAAGAAGTCTTTGGCCCTGTACTTTCCATTATTTGTGTAGACACCCTTGAGGAAGCGATTGCTTTAATCAATGCCAACCCATTCGGTAACGGTGTGGGCTTATTTACGCAAAGCGGTGCGATTGCGCGTACTTTCCAAAACTTAATTGATGTGGGTCAAGTTGGTATCAATATTCCAATTCCTGTACCAGTGCCTTTCTTTAGTTTTACTGGTTCAAGAGGCTCAAAACTTGGTGATTTGGGACCATACGGCAAACAGGCTGTACAGTTCTACACCCAGACTAAAACCATTACCAGTCGCTGGTTTGAAGATAGCCATGAAGTTGGCGGTGTAAATACAACCATTAGTTTACGTTAAGGGGATCACGGATGAATATCGCCTTTATCGGTCTAGGGAATATGGGCGGCAGAATGGCCCATAACCTACTTAAAGCCGGAATCAAAGTTTATGGTTATGACCTCAGTGAAGTTGCTATTCAGCACTTCGCCGAGGCAGGTGGCGTAGTATGCGAGAGCCCACAGGCAGCAGCAAAACAAGCTGATGTGGTCATTAGCATGCTACCTGCGGCCAAGCATGTTAAAGAAGTTTACTTAGGTGAAAATGGTGTATTGGAAGTGCTAAAAGCAGGTAGTTTATGCATTGATAGCAGTACCATTGATCCACAAACCATTAAAGACATTGCCACTGTTGCACATAGCAAAAATATTAAAATCTGTGATGCACCAGTTTCTGGTGGAACCATTGGTGCCCAAGCAGGAACTCTAACCTTCATGGTGGGTGCCGATGAGCAAACCTTTAATGAAGTGAAACCTGTACTCAGCCACATGGGCAAAAATATTGTTCATTGTGGTGATGTCGGTGCAGGTCAAATTGCTAAAATCTGCAACAACCTGATTTTAGGTATTTCAATGGCTGCTGTTGCCGAAGGTATGGCACTCGGTGTAAAGCTGGGCATCGACCCACAAGCATTGGCAGGCGTCATTAACACCTCAAGTGGTCGTTGCTGGAGCTCGGATGTGTGTAACCCATGGCCGCATATTAATGAAAATGCGCCAGCATCTCGAGGCTATCAAGACGGCTTTGCAACTCAGCTGATGTTGAAAGATTTAGGTCTCGCTGTCGAAGCCGCAGGTCAAGTTAAACAGCCAATTTTATTAGGTGGCATGGTACAGCAGCTTTATCAGCAAATGTGCATGCGTGGTAATGCCAATCTCGATTTTTCGAGCATTATTCAGCAATACCTGCCTCAAGAGGCATAACGGTAAAGCCAAAGGATGGCTTTAACTCAATTAAACCCTGTCGTGAATAACAACAAATCCGGACTGAGGGAAAAGATATGATGGATTATCAAAATGCTGCACAGGCTTTCGATTTGGAAAGTACTGCAAAACAGATGTTATCAGGTTCACTTGATGCCTTAAATGCTTGTTATGAATGCTGTGATCGACACGCAGATGGCGATAAAATTGCACTGTATTGGCAAGGAAAAGACGGGCGAAAAGAACAGTATACCTTCCGTGAACTAAAAGAATGGTCAAGTCAGTTTGCCAACTTTTTAAAATCACAAGGTGTGAAAGCAGGCGACCGTATTTCAGGTTTATTACCAAGAACACCTGAACTGATCGTGACTATTTTTGCAGCTTGGCGAATTGGTGCTGTTTACCAGCCACTATTTACTGCATTTGGTCCAAAAGCGATTGAACACCGTATTCAGCTTGCACAAAGCAAGCTGGTGGTGACCGATGTAGGTAACCGCAGCAAGCTTGATGAAATTGAAAATTGCCCTCCAATTGTGACGGTTGCCGATGTGCAAGGTACTCCGCTCAAAGCTGGTGATTTTAACTTTTGGAATGAAGTGAAGCAGCAGTCTGATCAATGCGATTTGGTCATGCGTAGCATCCAAGATCCATTTTTATTGATGTTTACTTCAGGCACTACAGGGCCAGCGAAACCCTTGGAAGTGCCTTTAAAAGCATTGATTGCCTTTGGGCGATATATGCAAGATGCCATTGGTTTAACCGAAGAGGATTCGTTTTGGAATATTGCCGATCCGGGTTGGGCTTATGGTCTGTACTATGCGATTACTGGGCCGTTATTCTTGGGCCACGCTACTTTGTTCTATGAAGGTGGTTTTAGCACAGATAGCCTATGCCAAATTGTGAAAGATTATAAAATTAACAACTTGGCAGGCGCACCGACGGCTTACCGCATGATGATGGCGGCTGACCCAGCACAAATGGCGCCGTTAAAAGGGTTGTTCCGTGTTGTTAGCAGTGCAGGTGAGCCGCTTAACCCAGAAGTGATTCGCTGGTTTAAACAAATCTTAGATGCTCCGATTTATGACCATTACGGACAAACCGAAGTCGGTATGGTGGTGTGCAATCATCATGGTTTAAAACATGAAATTCATGCTGGTTCAGCAGGTTTCCCAAGTCCGGGCTACCGTGTTGCGATTGTCAATGAACAAGGTGAAGAACTTCCGCCAGACACACCGGGAATTTTAGCGGTAGATATTAGCCAGTCTCCAATGATGTGGTTCGGCGGCTATAAAGAAAGCCGAAAATCACCATTTGTTGGTCATTACTATTTAACTGGCGACACTGCCGAGTTACATGCTGATGGCAGCATGAGCTTTGTTGGCCGCAGTGATGATGTGATCACGACATCGGGTTATCGCATTGGACCTTTTGATGTGGAAAGTGCCTTACTCGAACATGATGCTGTCATTGAAGCAGCAGTGATTGGTGTGCCTGACCCAGATCGTACCGAAGTCGTTAAAGCATTCGTGATTTTAGCTGCCGATGCTCAACCTTCAGATGCACTTGCTGAACAACTCAGCCAATTTGTTAAAAGACGACTTTCTGCACATGCGTACCCACGTTTAGTTGAATTTGTGAGTGAATTACCTAAAACTCCAAGTGGTAAAATTCAGCGCTTTTTATTGCGTAATCAAGAAATTGCTAAACAACAAGCTAAAGCAGGGTAAAGGAAATAATAATGCAATTTACCGAAGAACAATTACTCATTCGTGATATGGCGAAAAGTTTCGCCCAAGAACAAATCAAGCCCAATGCCAGCGATTGGGATCGAGACGGGACATTCCCAAAGGAAACCTTGGCTCAAATGGGGCAACTTGGTTTTATGGGCATGCTTGTTTCAGAACAATGGGGAGGTTCAGACACGGGCAACTTAGCCTATGTATTGGCACTCGAAGAAGTCGCCGCAGCAGATGGTGCAACCTCAACCATCATGAGTGTACATAACTCGGTTGGCTGTGTCCCTATTTTAAAATTTGGTACCGATGAGCAAAAAGAGCGCTTTTTAAAACCTTTGGCGCAAGGTGAAATGATCGGTGCTTTTGCTTTAACCGAACCACATACGGGCTCAGATGCGGCAGCTCTTAAAACCCGTGCGGTGAAAGATGGCGATGATTACATTTTAAATGGTGCTAAGCAGTTTATTACCTCTGGCAACAATGCTGGCGTGATTATTGTGTTTGCAGTGACTGATCCGAGCGCGGGTAAAAAAGGGATTAGTGCCTTTTTAGTCCCACGCGATACACCGGGTTACGAAGTGATTCGTGTTGAAGAAAAACTAGGCCTGCATGCATCAGATACTTGCCAGATTGCACTGACAGATGTACGCATCCATAAAAGCTTCATGCTAGGCCAAGAAGGCGAAGGTTTAAAAATTGCACTTGCCAATTTAGAAGGTGGACGTATTGGTATTGCTGCACAGGCAGTAGGTTTGGCACGTGCAGCGCTCGAAGAAGCAACTCGCTATGCCAAAGAACGTATTACTTTTGGCAAACCGATTTTTGAGCATCAAGCTATCGCTTTCCGCCTTGCTAGTATGGCAACCGAAATTGAAGCTGCCAGACAACTTGTTCACTACGCTGCACGTTTAAAAGAAGCAGGGCAACCGTGTCTAAATGAAGCCTCAATGGCTAAGTTATTTGCTTCAGAAATGACTGAGCGTGTGTGCTCGAGCGCCTTACAAGTGTTTGGTGGCTATGGCTATCTCAAAGACTTTCCAATTGAGCGCATCTATCGTGATGCTCGTATTTGCCAAATTTACGAAGGCACGAGCGATATTCAACGTTTAGTCATCGCACGTAGTCTATAAAACCAGAACAAGGAATGAATGATGCAGTGGCAAAGTATTTTATTAGAAAAGCGTAATGGGGTTGGACTGATTACATTAAATCGCCCTCAAGCGCTCAATGCTTTAAACAGTGAATTAATTAGTGAAATTAATCAGGCATTAGATCAGCTCGAAAAAGACCGCGAAATTGGTTGCATGGTATTAGCAGGCTCAGAAAAAGCTTTTGCCGCAGGTGCAGACATTAAAGAAATGGCTGATTTAGTATTTCCAGATATTTATTTTGATGACTTTTTTCATCTTGCAGACCGTATTGCACAGCGCCGTAAACCTCTAATTGCAGCGGTGAGTGGCTATGCGTTAGGTGGTGGCTGTGAATTGGCGCTTATGTGTGATTTTATTTATTGTGCTGACAACGCCAAGTTTGGCTTACCTGAAGTCACCTTAGGGGTAATTCCGGGTATTGGTGGCACACAACGCTTAACCCATGCCATTGGTAAAGCCAAAGCAATGGAAATGTGTTTTACCGCTCGTCAAATGGGCGCTGTAGAAGCAGAACAAAGTGGTTTAGTCGCACGTGTGTTTAACAAAGAAGAATTACTTGAACAAACCTTGCAAGCAGCTGAAAAAATTGCGGCACGATCTTTAACAGCAAACATGATGCTTAAAGAAACCATCAACCGAGCTTATGAAGTGAATCTAACCGAAGGTTTACGCTTTGAGCGACGTATGTTCCATTCAATTTTTGCGACATCTGACCAAAAAGAAGGAATGCAGGCTTTCGTTGAAAAACGCCAGCCAAATTTTAAAAATCAATAAGAGATCAATAAAATGAATACAGAAAGTCACTTAATGATTGAGCAACAGGGTAAGTTGGGCGTTATTACCTTAGACCGTGTGACTCATCTCAATGCATTGTCGTTAGATATGATTGAAGGCATTGGTGCCCAATTGGAACTGTGGCGAAATGATGTTGCTGTTCAGGCAGTGTTAATTAAGTCAAATAGCCCGAAAGCCTTCTGTGCAGGTGGAGATATCCGCTATCTCTACGACAGTTATAAAAATGGTACGGCTGACTATAAAGGCTACTTTAGTGCCGAATATAAAATGCTGACCACGCTGCGTGAATATGAAAAGCCAGTTATCGTTGTACTCGATGGCTATGTGTTAGGTGGTGGTTTTGGTTTAGCTCAGGCTTGTCACATTGTGGTGAGCAGTGAAAAGTCTAGATTTGCCATGCCTGAAACAGCGATTGGTTTTTTCCCAGACGTTGGCGCAACGCATTTCTTGTCTCGACTTGATGATATCGGCGTTTATATGGCAATTACGGGTGAGCAGATCAGCAGTAGCGATGCACTCTATCTCGATTTAATTGACTACCATGTGCCAAGCGAGCAGTTACAAACATTGCAAGAAGCACTTGTTGATACGCCAAGTTTAAGTAAAGAAGGAATTGAGCAAATCATTACCCGATTTATTACTCGTCCTGCCGAAAGTGAGTTAAAGCAACTAGCCGAAGGCATCCGTAAACATTTCGGTTTTCAGCATTTAGATGAAATTGAACAAAGTCTTGAAAATGAACAAGATGAAAGCTTAAAAGCTTGGGCAAGTAAGATGCTCAGCATTTTGCAGCAACGTTCATTTATTGCCAAACAAACGAGTTTGAAGCTGCAACATTTAGGCCGTGGGCTTTCTTTGCCACAATGTATGCAGCTTGAGCGTGATTTACAGGACATTTGGTTTGAGCATGGTGACTTTATCGAAGGTGTTCGTGCGCTCATTGTTGATAAAGACAAACAACCGCAGTGGCAAGAACGTAATCCGGAGCTTGAACAGATTTTAGAAAAATTGAGCTAAACCGCATTACAAAAACAAAAAAGCTTAAGGAGATAAAGCGAGACCTGAAAATGCTTATGGTCAGGGCTGGTCATAAGCATAAAAAAGACAAAACAAGAAAATCCAAGAAAGGAAATTGCGATGCAAACAATACAAGGAAACGGTTCACATTCTAAAAAGTCGTCACATCGATTAGCAGGCATCTCTAGCATGGTCGGCACCACCATTGAGTGGTATGACTTCTTTATTTATGGCGCAGCAGCAGCTCTCATCTTTAATAAATTATTTTTCCCCAATCTAGATGCACTTACAGGTGTACTTGCCGCATTTGCAACCTATGCCGTTGGGTTTATTGGGCGACCACTAGGGGGCCTAGTCTTTGGTCATTTTGGTGACAAGATTGGCCGTAAATCGATGTTGCTACTGACTCTAATGCTCATGGGGATCCCAACCGTACTGATTGGCTTATTACCGACTTATGAATCAATTGGATATTGGGCTGCGATTGGCTTGGTTGTCTTGCGATTTATTCAGGGTATGGCAATGGGCGGCGAATGGGGCGGTGCTGTGCTTATGGCAGTTGAACATGCACCCGAAGGCGGTAAGGGTTTTTGGGGAAGCTTGCCTCAAGCCAGTACAGGTGGTGGCTTAATGCTAGCCTCAATCGCGTTGGGTCTAGTGTCGTTATTACCTGAAGAAGCACTGTTTAGCTGGGGTTGGCGTTTACCATTTCTTGCCAGCATTATTTTACTGGCAGTGGGTTGGTATATACGTGTAAAAGTGCCTGAGTCGCCAGATTTCGAAAAAGTAAAACAACAGTCTGAAGAAGTCAAAGTTCCTGCTTTACAGGTTTTTAAAAACCATCCAAAGCAACTCATCACCATTATTTTGGCTCGCGCAGCTGAGAATGCATGGTTTTATATTGCCTCAACATTTACATTGGCTTATACCACTGCACAACTTGGAATCCCACGCCAAGACATTTTATTTGCCACCATTTGCGGCGCAGCCGTCATTTTATTTATGACACCGTTATGTGGACATTTGTCGGATAAAGTCGGCCAACGCAATATGTTTATGTTTGGTCTATGCATATTGGCGCTTTACTGCTATCCATTCTTTACCATGCTCAACACAAAAGATCCTGTATTAGTTTGGACAGCAATTGTTTTAGCGATTGGCGTGGTCTTCCCGATTATGTATGCACCACAAGCTCAGCTTTTTGCGCGTCAATTCCCCGCTGAAATTCGTTATAGCGGAATTTCAATTTCGGTACAGTTAGCTGGCGTATTGGGTGGTGGTTTAGCACCGCTAATTGCGACGAAACTTTTAAGTATCGGGCAGGGTAATCCTTACTTAATTATGATTTATATTGGATCTATGGCTATCGTTGCGATCATATCGACTTCATTTATGCCACGTGATTGGCAGACTAAAACTGATGAGGCTTACCATAAGAAATCAGAATTAAATTTGAAAACCAAAATTACTGAGCAGTCTTAATATTAAGTTTGAATCTTCAAATAAAGAAAAGCCCTAATCTTTTGACTAGGGCTTTTGAAATTTAATGAGCGAAACGAGATTCTGGCTTAAGACCTTAATCTTTGCTATGTCACCAATATTCTTAGACTTTGATTTAACTAACTACACTTCAATTAAGCATGCAAACATAGCATATCCATCGATAACCATTGGCGGTCCTGCACGATGAGCGCGAAAACCCGCGGCACGTAATAACCGCTCTACCCCAAGAGGTGAGGTCGTAATGAGTTGTTTTGCGCCTTGTTCTCTTGCAAAGTTAATTGCTTCTTGCAAAATTGCAATAGAGACTGGGGATGACACTGCTTGATTAGCAGAGGTCGGCGGATTCGAGAAATCTACGGCTGAAAATCTTGATAATTCCCAAATTTCTGGTGAACAAGGAATAGGCATTCCATTCATTAATTGAGGAAATATTTCACCCAGTAAATAGGGTTGAGTCGTTGGTAGTAGTCTGGCACAACCAATAATATTGGATTCTCTATCTTGAGCGACGACATAAGCTGTATCGATTTTATCAAATTGATCTAGTTCTTCATTATTTGGACAGTTCAACTCCCAACCCAAATGTTCAACAAATACCTTGTAGCGGTAACTTTTAAATTTGGTATATAGGACTTCTGAAAAATTGTTTTGGAATCCAGCAATAACATTCATTACAAGTGCTTCCACTTATTTTTCAGGCGACTTTACTCGACAGCTGAAAAGGTGGTAACTGTAAGAATTTACAGGTTTCTAAGAGAAATTTGGACTTAATTTAGTCTTTGTTTGCGTTGTATTGATTTGAGCATAAATGAACTGTTCCCAAAACAAAGAATCTATTTTTTTTTCGATTAATGTTTCAGTAACATCAAATCCAATATCTGTACCAGATAAATCAACAATCATGATATTGCTTCGAGGTAGCCCAATTCGTTTTAAGCTAGCAATTCCATTGTTCTCAATAAATTCCCAGTCCCATCCAGTACTTAAAGCTGGGCTCCGTGATGTTGCCCATTCAGTAAACCCACAATATAGAATTTGAGAGTCTTCAATTTGTGTAGTTTCAACAATAGATATGAGGTGTTGGAGGGGGTAATTCATAAGCTGGATTTCATTCATCCGAATAAAACCATCTGTTGAGATTGAAAAATCAGGGGGGATTGTGACCATGCTACCTATTCAAGTGACTTGAATTACAGTTCTATAGATAAATAACATAAATTATTGCCAACAAAATACTGTTAAGTTTTACAGGTTAGCCGTAATCTGGTGGTACACAACGTTAAGCTGTTCTTTAGAAAGTACTTCGGGCAGCGAGTTTTACTTATGCAGAAATTGAGCCATCTATAGCTTCGATATGAGAGTTGCTTGTTGCAAGATTATCAATAGTTTAAGTTTTTCATATGTATTGTAGATAATATCTATCCTATTATTAAAATAATATTTTCGAGATCATTATAATTATTCTACGCTTCACCAGATAATAAATAGAAAACTTATACGGAGTGTATTGTTAGTAGAGATTATTATTTAGTTAAATTAATAGAAACATGCAAATAAGGGTAAATAATAGACTTCTTTTGAAAGTAAAAAATACTCATTTTTGGAATAAAATGCGTTCTTTATATTTGAGACTTTCAAGCATAATTCACATATGCAATATAACAACCTTAAAAGCTTTCTGAAACTAGTTTATCCGAAGAATTTACCACCCTCTCAAGCTCAAAAATGTTGTTAATTGGATTATGAATTCACTATATGCAACTAAATAAAAATGATTTATGCATGAGGTTTAATAAGAGTAAATGGAAAATTGGCAAGAAGATCTACTATCAGCATCTCTGATGGTAAAAAATGAATATCAGCTATTTGAGGTCGTCAAATCTACAGCTTTAAAGCTCGGATTTGATTATTGTGCTTATGGTATGCAGTCGCCATTATCTATTGCTGAACCAAAAACGATTATGTTGAATAATTATCCCGAAGCATGGCAGAAGCGTTATGTTAAACAGCAATATGTGAGGGTAGATCCAACTGTACAGCATTGTATGCTGTCACTTCAACCTCTTATCTGGTCGAGTCAATCTGCGAACACACAATCTCAAAAAGATTTTTGGGAGGAGGCGCGTTCTTATGGTTTAAATGTTGGCTGGGCACAGTCAAGCCGTGACTTTATTGGTACAAGGGGGATGTTAACACTAGCAAGATCCGCTGACCAATTATCAGAAAAAGAGCAGAAAGCTCAATATACAAATATGTATTGGTTGTCTCAGACCGTGCATTCCAGCATTGCTAAAATTGTGAATGATGCAGAATTTTCTCAGTTTAATCTTTATTTAACGAACCGTGAAAAAGAGGTTCTACGTTGGACTGCGGAAGGAAAAACGTCAGCAGAGATAGCTCAGATTCTGGGAGTGGCTGAAAGAACCATAAATTTTCATCTTGGAAATTCAATGCAAAAGCTAAATGTGAATAATAAAATTTCAGCAGCTATTCGGGCTGTGATGTTGGGGATTTTATAAAGGTGGATATATAAAAGATAGAGAATTTTAATATTGGATTTTAAGAAAATAAAATATTATTAAAGGTGTTTTTAAAATAAAATTAATTATTTAAAAATTATTTTTTAATTTAATAAAATTTTAATTAAAATTGAATTATTGTATAAAAATTATTTGCTGTGGGGTCTGTATTTTTTAAATTTTAACTAATTGAGTATTTTTAATTTTTCTATTATTTTGATATTAATAATAAATATTTTTTTGTATTATCTGTGGGTGAAATATATCGATTCTAAGTTTATATATTAGTCATGGTGCTGTACATGATTTCGAGCTATTCAAATACAATTTAAAGCAGATTCCTTTATGAGCTTTATCCTTGTAAATAAAGGCTATTAGAGGATTTTACCTGAATCTTTTATTGCTCTTAAAAAGAGAAAGCACACAGTAAATTAGATCTTGAATACAAGATCTACAATCAAGAGAGCAACAAAATAAGAATACGAACTGGGTGTAAGTTGGCAGGCTAAAAACCTTGTTAAATATTATCGAAATAGATGCAAAAGATTGAATTTGAGTTTTAATTTCCAGATTTCACAAAATTGACTGAATAAAAATAATTTATGAAAGAGATCTAGTGTCTTCATTTTCAATAAATACAGGCCAACCTGTAAACCCTTACAGGTGTAATAAAAAACACTCGCACATAAAATATAATGTGAATTTATATTTTAAACAAAAAAAGTATATTCATTTTTTATTAAAAGCCCCAGCTAGACATGTAATTTCTGAATTAGCGAGTTTTAAGGGTGAATTATAAATAATTGGAGTAAGTTATGGCTGTAATGGGTATGGATAATATCATTGCAACTTTGGAATCCCACGCAAATTTAAATGGAGGCAGGATTGCTTTTGAATATTTGGGACGCCAATCTGGTGGTATTCAATCTCTGACGTATGCAGATCTGAACGAGCGGGTTCAATATCAAGCTCAAATATTAATGAACCTTGTAGACAGTGGTGATCGTGCCGTATTGCTGTTCGAGCCTGGACTGGACTTTATCGTATCGTTCTTTGCTTGTCTGAAAGCTAAAATTATCGCAGTACCTGTCAGCTTGCCTTTTAATCGCAACGGTTTTTCTAATATTTTGAATATTATGAATGACTGTGAGCCAAAGATCGTACTCACAACTCAGAAGATTCTTGAGCTATCAGGACTGATCACATTAAAAGCTCAAAATGAAAATTTAATATTGCATGCCGTTGATGCCGAATTGCAACGTGATTTGGTGGAAAAAGATTTTCCTTTGATTTCTGAAGAAGATATTTGCTTCCTACAATACACTTCAGGATCAACAGGTTGGCCTAAAGGTGTGATCGTCACCCATAAAAATATCATGGCAAATGAAGTCATGATTGCTGAAGCTTTTGGCACACAAGCCGATGATATCGGTCTTACATGGCTACCTGTCTATCACGATATGGGATTGATTGGCTCGGTTTTACAGACCGTGTATGTAGGTCTGACTTGCTATGTGATGTCACCGCTGGATTTTATCCGTAAACCTCTTAAATGGCTGCAATTCATTAGCGAAAAAGGGGTCACGATTAGTGGTGGGCCAAACTTTGCGTATGAATTGTGCCTACACCGCATCTCGGATGATGAGGCTGCATCGCTTGATCTGAGCCGTGTGCGTGTGCTGTTTAACGGTGCAGAGCCGATCAAGGCCAACGTCATGCAGCGTTTCATGGAGAAGTTCAATATTCAGTCGCAATTGAGACTAGATACTTTCTTGCCGTGCTATGGCTTGGCAGAAGTTACGCTCTTAGTCAGTGGTGTAACTGGTCCTCTCAATGCTATCTCGATAGACCGTGAAAAGTTGAATGCCAACTTGGTGCAGACCAGCCAAGATCAGACAGCTGTGCAAGTGGTGAGCTGTGGCAAGATATCAGCACACATTGATTGCCGTATCGTCAATCCGCATACCCACAAAGAGGTGGGGGCTGATGAAGTCGGTGAAATCTGGCTAGCAGGTGAGAGTGTCACTGCGGGTTACTGGCAGAAGCCGGAGGTCAATCAGGAAACCTTTGCTGCAACCATCCTCGATAAAGCAGGTAAGCCTAGTCAAGTGCATTATTTAAGAACTGGTGATATGGGTTTTGTCAAAGATGGAGACCTATATGTGACTGGTCGCCTTAAGGATGTGATCATCATCCGTGGCAAAAACTATTACCCGCAAGATATCGAGTGCTCCGTCGAAGTAGCGCATCCTGCTGTCCGTAAGGGTTGTGTCGCAGCAGTGAATTTCGGTAATTCTGACGGTGTTACGGTTGTACTTGAGATCAAGAAGAAGTCGATAGACAAGACCCTTAATTTTGAAACCATCAGAACTCAGGTTAAAGAGCAAGTGGCGGCTGATATCGGCTTGCCTGTAGAAGGTGTCTATTTACTGCATCAAGGTCGGATCAACAAGACCACCAGCGGCAAAATTAGAAGAAGAAAAATTAAAGAGCAGATCGAGCGCGGTCAACTGATCTGTTTAACCCATCCAAACCGTAGAACGGTGATGGCCCGAAACTATGTCAAGAACGGCTTAGAAGTCATCCGTGATCGTGAGCAGCGGGGGCAACTGATTCGTTATAGCTCCAATCTACTCAATTCAATGATCAAGGAACGAGAAGTGCGCGCGCTCATTTTTAATCGACTGAAAAGTGCTTTGTTTTAATCCTTACCCTTTAATCATTTGAGCAAAAACTCATGTCACTTACGTCCAATTTGCGGCAGTTTCAATCTGCTGCTCGTCTGGAGCAAATTTTAGGCTCCGTACATGATACTAATAATGATTTTTCTTGGTCCGCGGCCATCGAGCGTGATGAGAAGGAGCAGTACCCTCAGCGTGCTGTTGACTTTTTGAATGCTGTGGGCATGAACCGTTTTTATGTACCTTCAGAGCTTGGAGGTCGCATGGAAATTGGTGAAGAGTTGCTATATCTGCATCGCGTGCTGGCACGACGTGATCTAACAATCAATTCGACCTATAGCACGAATGCTTGGTCTGTGATCGTATGGATCGGCGGTAATCCTAATCAATGCCAAAACATCGCTAGTCGGATTTTGAGTGGTGCTGCACCAGCGCTTGCTTATAGCGAGAAAGCGCATGGAGCCGATCTATTATCTAGTGAAGTAACTGCACAAGCTGCCGATAGTAAGTACGTCTTAAATGGCGAAAAATGGTCAATCAATCGTGCGACTCTAGGTGACTCTTTAAGTCTGATTGCTAAAACATCAGATGATCGTGGACCGCGTAGTCTGAGTGCATTTTGGCTTGATAAGCGTCACATGGCTTCTAAAGGAACCTATAGCCTGAACCGCTTGCCGACGGTGGGTATGCGTGGGTTAGATATTAGCGGTATTGGCTTTAATAATGCTGAAATTCACAAAGATGCCCTGATCGGTGAAGAAGGTCAGGGATTGGAGCTTGGACTCAAGACGCTACAGGTGACGCGTGCATATTGCAGCAGCTTCTCTCTAGGTGCGGGTGATACGATGCTACGCATCGCGACCGAGTTTGCTATCGAACGCGAGTTGTATAACAAAAAAGTAATAAGCATTCCGTTGGTGCGTGAGCAACTTGCTACAGCTTATGCCTATCTATTAGCAGCTGAGGTGTTATCACTCGTTGGCGCGCGCGGGTTACATGTCTGTATTAATCAGTTCAGCACATGGTCACCTATCATCAAGGTACTCGTACCTGAGTATGTAGAGTCACTGGCCAAAATTACTTCCTCAGTGCTTGGGTCGCGTTTTTTCTTAAGAAATGCATATGCTGATGGAATGTACCAGAAAGCTTTCAGAGATCATCTGATCGTTAGTGTATTTGACGGCAGTAGTACCGTCTGTCTAGACAGCTTAAGTTTTCAGCTCAAATCTGCCAATAAAGGGCGTAGCAAAAAAGCCGACTATCTCAACCAAGCCGAAGCTAAAGCACGCTATCGCCAGTTGTATGACTTACAGGTGGAAACCGACGCTATTGATTTCCGCGAGCTTGAGATTTTCAACCGAGATGGTGACTTGGTGATGGAGTCACTGGGAACGATCATCGAGATGCTCAACGATGCTGACGTTACAGTGGGGCTGGCTGCTGAGACGCTGTCCACGCTACGTGAGCGCGCTGATCAGCTTCTTATCGAGCAGCGTACGCTAGATCAAAAAATTCAAGATTATTTCTCAAGTTCAGATGCGGCTAAAGAGTTCGAAACATTACGTTTCAGCTTAGCCCGCGACTATGCCGAGTTGTTTGCCCGCATTGCTGTGCTGGGTTTTTGGGTCTTTAACCGTCATGGCTTAAGACCTGCTTTGCAGGATGGTGCATGGCTGATCATTTTCCTAAATGCTGCTGAAGGGCAGACGTCCCCTCCAATGACATCACTACGTGAAAACACATTGGCAGATCTGCTAGACCGAATTTCAAACAACCATATGTTATCTGTCATCGATTTTGCACTGGCACCGCGTGATGCCAAACCGGTTAAAGAGGATATTACCCCATGAATAAAGATAAAGCTTACTGGAGCGAAATCATTCGTACGCTAGTAGCCAAAGAAATGCGTGTAGAGCCCCAGACTCTTGATCCACAGCAAAAATTTACCAGTTACGGTCTTGATTCTATCGTCGCTTTGTCGGTGTCTGGGGATCTAGAGGATCTAACACAACTGGAACTTGAGCCGACACTACTATGGGATTACCCAACCATTAATGCGTTGGCTGAATATATCGTTTCTCAGTTGGAGCAGGGAGTTGCTTCGTGAACAACCTTGTACGACTGGAACCTGCAATTCTATCGCGCCATGCGATTTCTGCAGAACAGCTCGGCATCTGGTATATCCAGCGGCTTGAGTCAACTTGCAGTGCCTACAATATGGTGGTGGCCTTTGATGTGAAGGTCAACCAACCTTTGGGCAACAAGCCGATGGAGATTCTAGAGGCGGTAATGCATGATTATCCGCTGCTGCGTGTAAGCATGCCTGCCAGTGATCAGGGTATTGAGCAACTTATCTGGGATCGTATCTATCCTAATATTATCGTGTCGGATGCCCGCCATGTCGATGCATCTGATTTGACGCAATTAGTCGAGCAGGATACGAAGCAGCCCTTTGATCTGACCCAGCCACCGCTGTGGCGTATTCATTGCTATGAGCGCGGTCAAAATCACTATGTGATTGCGGTTGTGATTCATCATGCCTTAATGGATTTCTGGTCGATTGGTCTCTTGTTGCGTGATGTCTGCAAACGTTTTGGACTAGTTACAGAGTCAGACGTAGTGAACGGAGTCGAGTTTGCACAGTATGCAGATAAGCAGCAGAGCACTGTGACCGATGATGCTGATGAGAGTCTACTCTTCTGGAAAAATGCGTTGCAACATGCACCACACGTGCATAGCATTCCGCTTGATTATCCACGTCCTGCTGTGCAGCAACATAAAGGCAGCTCACTGGTTTTCCGTGTGCCTGAGTCAGTGTCTTCTGGTCTTGTGAACTTGGCGAAAGATTATGAGATCACGCTGTTTGGACTCGTACTATCTGGCTTTTATATCCTGCTACACAAGCTATCGAATGAAAATGATCTTGTTATTGCCACACCAGTAGCTGGTCGACTTGAACGTTCTCTGCGCAATGCACTGGGACAGTTTGTCAATACGATTGCTATTCACATGAACATCGATGCTGATCAGACTTTACGTCAGTTTACACAGCAGGTGCAGGAACAATTAAGACAAAGTCTCAAGCATCAAAAAGTTGCCTTTTCCAGAGTAGTTGAGGCTGTTTCACCAAAGCGTGATGGCAGTATTAATCCATTGGCGCAGGTTGGAATGTTCTGGGAACGTCTAGGTGGCATGGATGAGTTTAAAGAACTACTCTTGCCAATCCAGACCCCAGCGACTTTGGTCGGCCAAGACCTGACCTTAGGAAGTTTTCCAGTTCGCCAGCAAGAAGGTCAATTGGATCTTACGCTGGAAATGGGCGGTGAATATCAAGGCGAACTCGTTGGCGTACTGAAATACAACTCCGAGCTATTTTCTGCACAATCTGCCGATAATATGGTGCAACTGCTGCAAGCTGTACTATCAGAAATGGTGGCTCATCCTGAGCGTAAGATCGTTGAGTTAGATATCGCACCTGATTATAAGGATGGTATCCAGTTCGATGCCCTACGTGGACAGGCTACTGATTATCCTCAACATGATCTATTGGGAATGATTCTAAAGCAGATCGATGAGCGTGGTGATCATCATGCTCTGACCTCGAAGGATCATGCGGTTAGCTATCGTGAGTTAGGTCAACATATCGCTGGTATCGCTGAATATTTGCGTGTACATGGCGTTACCCGTGGCGATCGTGTAGGTCTGATGTTAGACCGCACGGCATTATTACCAGCAGCAATCCTCGGGATCTGGGCGGCAGGGGCAGCCTATGTACCACTAGATCCTAATTTCCCAAGTGAACGTCTACATAACATCATCGAAGATGCTGAACCTAAAGTCATCTTAACTCAAACCGAGTTGATGGATGCTCTTAACGTTTCTGTACCGCGTTTGGATATCAATCAAGCTGGTGTTGTGCCCCTTGAGCAAGTACGCGAGACGCTTGCCTTTGGTGAGACCGCTTATGTGATGTATACCTCAGGCTCGACAGGTAAGCCTAAAGGTGTGCGTATTGGGCATCCTTCAATCATCAATTTCTTGCTATCCATGAATGATAGATTGCAAGTAACGACTGAGACTCAGTTGTTAGCAATCACCACTTATGCGTTTGATATTTCAATTCTTGAGTTACTGATTCCACTGATGTACGGCGGTGTGGTGCATGTTTGCCCACGTGAGGTATCACAAGATGGCAATCAATTGGTAGATTATCTAAATGCTAAGTCTATCAATGTCTTGCAGGCAACTCCGGCTTCTTGGAAGATGCTTTTAGACAGCGAATGGAGCGGCAATCTAGGGTTGACTGCACTCTGTGGAGGCGAAGCGCTAGATACTATTCTGGCAGAAAAACTGCTGGGTAAAGTTGGCTGTCTCTGGAATGTTTATGGCCCGACTGAAACTACGGTATGGTCAAGTGCGGCTCGTATCACTGATGCAAAATTTATTGATTTAGGCGAACCACTGGCGAACACCCAGCTTTATGTCCTTGATGAACAGCAGCGTTTAGTCCCGCCAGGCGTTATGGGAGAGCTCTGGATTGGAGGTGATGGTCTGGCAGTTGATTACTGGCATCGACCTGAGCTGACAGATGCGCAATTTAGAACTTTGCCATCTCTACCAAATGCTGGTCGACTCTATCGCACCGGAGATAAAGTCTGTCTGCGTACGGATGGACATCTGACTCATCATGGACGTCTAGATTTCCAAGTCAAGATTCGTGGATTCCGTATTGAACTAGGCGAAATCGAGAATGTTCTCAAACAGATCGACGGTATCACAGACGCAGTTGTGTTGGTTAAGACGACTACCAGCAATGATCAGAAACTGGTGGCCTATTTAACCGGACATGAGATTGACATTGCTAATCTGAAAAAGACGATGCAAATCCATCTACCAGCTTACATGGTGCCAAATACGTTTATTACATTGGACCAGTTTCCAATGACGGCTAACAATAAGCTAGATCGTAAAGCGTTTCCTGAGCCTGTGTTTGAGCAAAGTAACGATTATGTTGCGCCACGTGATCCGATTGAAATTGAACTCTGTACTACCTTTGAGCAGATTTTGTCGGTTAAACGGGTTGGTATACATGATGACTTCTTTGACTTGGGTGGACATTCATTACTGGCTGTGAAGCTTGTTAATCACCTCAAAAAAGCTTTTGGTACTGAACTATCAGTTGCTTTGCTGGCCCAATATTCCACTGTGGCGAGTCTGGGCGAGATCATTCGTGAAAATAAAGAAATTAAGCCTTCCATCGTAATTGAACTGCGCCGTGGAACTTACGAGCAACCTTTGTGGCTCTTCCATCCAATTGGTGGCAGTACCTTCTGTTATATGGAACTTTCGCGTCATCTTAATCCGAATCGTACCTTACGCGCTATTCAGTCTCCTGGACTAATTGAAGCAGATGCTGCAGAAGTGGCAATCGAAGATATGGCGACGCTCTATATTGCTGAAATGCAAAAGACGCAGCCTGAGGGACCTTATTTCCTCGGTGGCTGGTGCTTTGGCGGTGCGATTGCATACGAGATCAGTCATCAGTTGCGTCAAATGGGGCAGCAGGTCACAGGGATTGTCATGATCGATACCCGAGCTCCAATTACAGAGAATGTGCCTGAAGATGCCGACGATGCAATGCTTTTGTCTTGGTTTGCCCGTGATCTGGCTGCGCCTTATGGCAAGAAGTTGACGATACCAGCGCAATACTTGCGTGAATTGAGTCCAGATCACATGTTTGATCATGTGCTTAAAGAAGCCAAGGCCATCAATGTTCTACCTCTAGATGCAGACCCATCAGATTTCCGACTTTACTTTGATACCTATTTGGCGAATGGCATCGCACTCCAGACCTATTTCCCAGAGCCTGAAGATTTTCCGATCCTCTTGGTTAAGGCTAAAGATGAGCTGGAAGATTTTGGCGAAAGTCTAGGCTGGGACCAACTGGTCAAAGACAGATTTACACAGGTAGATCTGCCTGGTGACCATTCATCAATTATGTACGCTGAGAATGTCGTGGCTGTTGCCCAGACAATTGATCAGATGTATCCAATTCCCGCATAAGAAATACAAGAAGGTAGAACCACTATGGTGACCATAGAACATGCTTTCCTCATACCGGCCGAGATTGACAAGGTTTTCAACTATCTTGCAAACCCGGCCAATGATGCAGGCTGGCAATTGTCGTGTAAGCATTCTGAACTGCTAGACAATACTCCGCGTGTGGGCAGCAAGTACGAAATCGGTTTTAGCTTTATTGGTCGTGAGATGTCCTTTAAAGGTGAAATCACCCATCTAGTACCGAACGAATTGTATGCGTTCAAAGTAGTGGAAGGACCTTTCCACTACACAGGTACTTACCGCTTCAAACCACATCCAGAAGGTACATGGATTGAATGGGTGTTTGAGGCTGAGCCAGGCAGTTTTTTTGGTGTATTGCCCCCAGCGCTGCTAAAAAAAATGGTTCTCGCCCAGTTCAAGAAAGACGTTGCTAATCTTGAAGCATTGGCTCAGAAGGGCGAAGCCTATGAGTCGGTTGGTAAGCAGACGCACGAGACCAATAAACCACGCCGCAAGACTCATCAGGTGATGGAACAATATGCGCGTTGGATTCTCAAACATCGCCGTATTGTGCTGACGGTGGTGATGCTTTTGACGATTGCACTGGCGTATCTCGCATCTGGTGTAAAAATTATTATTGATCCAGATGCGCTTGCGCCCAAAGGACATCCTTATATCACCTCGACCAAGCTGATAGAAAAGAAATTCGGCTCCAAGTACATGGTCGTGATTGGTATTACACCGAAGCAGGGTGATATTTATCAGCCGCAAGTGTTAGAAAAAGTCAAACGCATTACCGAAGAGGTTGATAATGCTCCGGGTGTGGTTCGATCTACTCTGATGAGTCTGGCTGCACGTCAGGCCAAAGGGATCACGGCGAATTCGGATGGCTTTGATGCTAAGAAACTACTGCCGAACAGTTCTGTGACCGAAGGTGATGTCGATCAGCTGAAAAAACTGTTGGCACTGAATCCAATCTACATGAATTCGGTCGTATCTAAAGATCAGAAAACTGCTGCTATTTTGCTTGAGCTTGAGGAAAGTCCAGAGGGCTTCCAAAAGATGATGGGTCCGATCAACAAAATCGTAGCGGCTGAACAGTCTAAGGATATGACCATCAGTGTCGGCGGCAATCCTGTTTATTTGGATAAAGCTGAAGATTACTCTAAACGGATCAATATCTTGTTCCCGATTGCCATACTGGTCATTGGGTTATTGCACTTCGAAGCATTCCGCAGTAAGCAGGGTTTGATCCTTCCACTAGTTACAGCTTTACTGGCTGTGGCATGGGGTATGGGTATGATGGGTCTGTTCAAACAGCCAATGGATATCTTTAACTCTCCTACACCTATTCTGATTCTAGCCATTGCGGCAGGGCACGCCGTGCAGTTGCTCAAGCGATACTATGAAGACTTTGATCGACTGACTGCCCAAGGTATGGAACCTAAAGCTGCGAATAGCGAAGCCGTGGTGCAGTCTATGGTTCGTGTTGGTCCGGTTATGATATTGGCTGGCGGAATTGCAGCGGCTGGATTCTTCTCGCTGTTGACCTTTAATATTCCGACCATCCGTTCATTCGGTATTTTTACAGGAATCGGGATCATCAGTACGCTGATCATTGAGATGACTTTTATTCCTGTACTTCGCTCGATGCTACCACCGCCTTCGGTTACCAAGGTCGCACGCAAAGGTTTACCGATCTGGGACTGGATTCCAAAACGCATTGGCGATGTCATTTTGTCAGTTCGTCCGCGAATGATGCTAATGACTGTGATTGCAGTACTGGGTGTTTTTCTTGCTATTGGCACTAGCCGTATTGTGGTGGATAACGATAGCCGTAACTTCTTCTCGCGCGACCTACCAATGCAGC
Organism: Acinetobacter sp. KB005; assembly: GCF_049949095.1. Taxonomy (NCBI): domain Bacteria; kingdom Pseudomonadati; phylum Pseudomonadota; class Gammaproteobacteria; order Moraxellales; family Moraxellaceae; genus Acinetobacter; species Acinetobacter sp. KB005. The sequence goes on from NZ_CP188191.1 coordinate 1,012,046, forward strand.
AAGATGACAGGTTTCTGAATCAGTCTCTTGGTGGCACAAACAGTCTCTACATCATGGTCGATACTAAAGTTCGTGATGGTATTGAAAATCCAGAAATTCTAAAAGCGATTGATAATACAGAAAAGTTCGCGAATTCAATTCCAGAGGTCGGTAAAACCATCTCTATCGTGGACTATATCAAGAGAATGAATCAGGCAATGAATGCCGATCAGCCACAGGCATTTCAGGTTCCAGCAACCAAAGATGTTGTTGCTCAGTATCTGCTATTGTACTCAATGTCTGGTGAACCGACTGATTTTGAATCTTACATTGATACGACTCAGCGCTATGCCAAGATCACGATTCTGTTAAAAACAGGTAGTAATCATCGTATCAAAGAAATTCTTGAGTCGCTAAAAACGTATATGGCGGGTCAATTGGGTGATAAAGCTGTCGTGAGTTTTGGTGGTGATGTGACTCAGACCATTGCTTTAACTGAAACGATGGTTCACGGCAAGCTCATGAACATTCTACAGATTTCATTTGCCGTATTCTTTATCTCAGCGCTAGTTTTCCGTTCGCTCTCTGCGGGGCTCATTGTCCTGACACCACTTCTATTCTCGATTCTTGCAATCTTTGGTGTGATGGGCTGGCTCGACATTCCGCTCAATATTCCGAACTCCCTCATCTCGGCCATGGCTGTCGGTATTGGTGCAGATTATGCCATTTACTTCCTCTATCGCTTGCGTGAAATCTTGCGCGAAGAAGGGGGCGATATCAAAGATGCTATTCGTAAAACTTTAAGTACTGCTGGTAAGGCTTCACTTTTTGTCGCGACTGCGGTTGCTGGTGGTTACGGTGTGCTGTCCTTGTCGCAAGGCTTCCACGTCCATCAATGGCTAGCGATGTTTATTGTGATTGCGATGCTTTTCAGTGTATTTGCAACCTTAATTATGGTACCTACAATGATTCTAATGTTGAAACCTCGTTTTATCTTTCCCTCAAATAAAAAGAACATTACCGTTGCACAAACTGTTGTGACAAGTCTTTTGTTGGGTACTGCACTCACCATGTCGATGCCTAAAACATCTTATGCAGATGAAGTTCAAGACATTGTTAATCGTAGTGATGATGCCTCTAAGTTCTTGTCTTCAAGTGCTAGTGCTAAATTTGTGCTGACGTCTAAAAGCGGCGAGCAACGCGTGCGTCTGACTAAAAATATGACTAAGCTTGCTGGAAATACTCAGAACAATATGCGTTTGACTGAATTCATCTCACCAGCAGATGTACAAGGTACCACGACGCTGTTGATTGAGAACTCAAAAGGCAGTGATAGCATGTTTGTCTATTTGCCTGCATTGAAAAAAGTGCGTCGTCTTGCATCGGCGAATAAGGGCGATGCTTTTATTGGTACGGACTTTAGTTATGGTGATGTACTTGGCTATAAGCTAAGTGACTGGAAATACACGAAACTGGCAGATGGCAAATTTAATGGCAAAGATTGCTACATGATTGAAGCAACGCCAATCAATAATACTGTGAAGAGTGACTTTGGTTATAGCAAACGTCGCATGTGCATACTCAAAGACAACTTTGTTACAGCAACCATCGACATTTGGGATACAGCAGGTAAGCCGTTAAAACATATTGAGTTCACGGATATCCGTCCTTACGGCAAAGTGAAACCAAGATGGCAGGCCATGAAATCTATGGCAAAGAATCTGCAAACTCAGCATATGACACAAGTTATCGTCAGTGATTTTGTCGCAGAAAAAACCTTATCTGATAAGATTTTCTCACCGCAGAGCCTTGAAAAATGACGCAAGGTGCCTATTGGGTATTTGCATGCTGCAGTAGCTTTATGCTACTGCAGCATGCTTATGCAGATGACAGCGAAATTAGTTTTGTGAGCCAGAACTCAGCCAGATTCGATGTGTGGTCATCGGATCGTGATCTAAGCTCGTTAAAAAACATTGGGCAAGCAAGTTTCTGGTCCAATGGTACGCTCAAGTTTAACCCTGAGTTTAAGATCCATTACGACATAAATATTGGAGACGAAACGGACCATACTGTAAACCCAGATCAGGTAAGTAAGGTGAATCGCAACTTACGTGAGTTGTACGCATCTTATAACTGGGATCAGACGTTTTATCTCGATGTTGGTCGCCAAATTGTAGTCTGGGGGAGAGCTGACGGGATTAACCCAACGGATAACCTATCGCCCCGTGACTATACGCGTCTAGTGCCAGATGAGACAGATCAACGTCTTGGAAATGATGCTCTCAAATTGACGTATATTCCTGAATCTGGAACCAATAAATGGACGGCATTGTGGTATCCGCGTAGTCGTTCAGATGTGATTCCATTACGTCAGATTGCTGGTGTTCAGTATGACATAGACCGTAAGAGTCGTCCTGCATTTGCAATGCGCTGGGATTATTCCGTAGATGGTCTGGATGTTGGGGCATCGTATTTCTCAGGTTTGGATCACATGCCCGATCTGTCAGTTCTTTCTGTATCTCCAACAGGGGAGGCAACATTGCAACTGAAAAATAATCCGATGTCCGTCTATGGCTTTGATTTCAGTTATAACCATAACGATCTAGTGTGGCGAGGTGAAGCTGCGTATACAAAGACAGACTCGGATGGTAGCGAAGATCTTTCACATAAGAAAAATAATTTAACTGTGGTCATGGGACCGGAATTGTCATTAAAGAACTCCACGCTGAGTTTAGTAGGCGTGTACAAACATACGGAGGACTTTAGATCTGCCGACAGTCTAACAAATCCATCATTGAGAACAGTTTACCGTTATCAGCAAACAATCAGTGACCAATATGAGCAGGATCAGTATGGAGCTATGCTGCGCTATGCACTTAACTTACTGAACGATAATCTAAAGCTGGAAGTAACGGGATTCTATTTTGCACCAGAGCCTAATGAATTGTTGAGAGTACGTATTAATTACAGCCTCAATGATCACTGGCAGTTGAATGCAGGTGGAGATCGCTTCTGGGGTAAAAATGATACGGTGTTAGGACAATTTAGAGATAACAGTCTGGTGTATGCCCAGATTCGATATAATTTTTAAGATAATTCGCTCCAAAACAATGCTGGAGTGCCCAGTCCCTAATAAGGTGATTTATGGATAATTTAAATAACGCAAAAAAAGATAATTTTTCACGGAAGACCATATTAGTAACAGGTGCAGCAGGTTTTATTGGCAGCAGACTGATCGTTGAACTTTTACGTGAAGGTCATCAGGTGATTGCTGCGCTGCGTAATGCCGCAACCAAGAAAGATAAGCTGTTAGGTTTCATTGCAACACAAGGGCTAGTTGATCCCTCTATTTCGTTTGTCGAATATGATTTAAGCCGCGATTTTAAGCTGGACTCTCTGCTAGCGGATGCTCAGGCAAAGATTCATGTTGTCTATCATCTTGCTGCATCATTTAATTGGGGCATTAGCAAAGCTGAAGCAGAGCGTACGAACATTAAATCAGGACTCGCTTTGATTGAATGGGCTGCAACATTGAAGCAGCTTGAGCGATTCATCTGGATTGGCGGATATCGTGTGGCTGCTCCACCGCAAGAGTCGGCTGATGAGCTGTATTGCAAACATGGTGGTTATGAAGCTTCGAAAATTTTGGGTTATCAAGCCTTCATTGAGGCCTGTAAGCGTTTAAATGTGCCATGGACTGCAATAAATCCAGCGACAGTCATTGATGGTTTCTATACATATGGCGATATGCAGTATATAGGTGTCGCCGACATGATTGATAAGCTATATCAGGGCCGCTTGCTGGCATTGCCAGGTGGGCGTGACACATTCCTGCCGCTGTGCAATATGCAGTATATCGTGAGCTTTCTGATCCGAACGATGTCTTATCCTGAGACCATTGCTCAGGAGTATATGCTGCTTGATCCTGCGACACCGAAATTTCATAGCCTCGTTCACCTAGCTGCTGAGCACTTAGGAGTCAGCTCACCACATTTACAAGTACCCAAAGGTCTACTCGAGAAATTACCTGAGGTATTGCTTGACGGTTCTAAAGAACAACTCTCTTTCATTTCTACCGAGCACTATCATGTTGCTGGGGCAGAGGCGATGGCAGCGAAGATGGGTATCGCTGACCTGATCAATATCAGTCCTTATTTCTCGCGCTGGATTGATCGCTTGGTTCTTACACGTTTTGGTCGCATGCAAGTACCTACACCTAGTGGTTTTGGCTATCAGAATCGATATTGGACAGAAATTTATACTAAACAGCCAGTTAAATCAGAAAAATCATCTGCATTATTTTTACATGGGATTCCATTCGATAGTGCATGCTGGTCTCCAATAATTAATAAAATCACATACGATCAAGTCGCTATGATGGACTTGCCGGGACTTGGGCGTTCAGGCAGTTATGAGGTGGTGGAGGATAACAACCGTCAGTTTATCGACACTGCTGCAAAGCTTTTAGCGCCAAATAGTGTTGTTATTGCACACTCGCTAGGGTGTCTCTTTGCATTGAATCTTGCAAAGAAATATCCAGATAAAGTTGCACGCCTTATCCTCATATCGCCTTATTTTGTTCAGGCGCAGGCTGCTAAAATGTTTCAGATACAAGCCATATCTAAACTAATTTTCCGTTTTGTACCGAAAGATATGATTGCTAAAGATCTACATCCAGATGGACAGCAAAATCCGTCTGTTGGTTATGCGATGGATTCATTGCGTCGGGTGTCTGTAGCCAAGCATATTAGTGAGTATATGCACCGTATTAGTTTGCCGCAGCAGCGAGCAACTCAGACAGCTTTGTTAAATGAACTTAGTTCTAAAGTTGAAATCATTGTGGGAGATAAAGATCCAATTGTTACCACAATAAGCTCAGAGATCCCTATACATATTATCGCTGGCGCAGGCCATAATCCACACGTTACACATGTAGATGCGGTTTCTGACTACCTCGCGCCGGTTCTGACGAAATACATCAGCACTACAGCTTCCTAATGCAAGTACAGGTTTATGTCTGCCCAGTTTCACGGGTACCACAAGACCATTTGGTATTGAGTCATTATCTCGGCTTTCTTAGTTCGGCAGAGAAGCTGAGATATGATCAATATCACCCTAAGGCAGCTCGCCTTTTCTTGATCTCTCGTGTATTAGTGAAGTCTGTGTTGGCAGATAAACTAGGCATCTCCCCTCATGAGGTCAGCCTCCAATTACATCCCAACGGCAAGCCTTTTGTACAAGGTAGTAAGGTTGTGTATTTTAATCTTACTCACTCAGCGGACGTTATTGTCTTTGCTGTGACTGAAGAGGGGGAAATAGGAGTCGATATTGAACGAGTGGATCGTGAGTTCGATTGGATGCGTGTTGATAGTGTGTTAGCAGCCAGTGAAATTGAATGGATTAAGGGGAATGAACTTATTGATCCATTCAGTGTATATCAGCGGTTTTTTCAAATATGGACTTTAAAAGAGGCTTATATTAAATGTACTGGCGATGGAATGAGTCGTCATTTAAAGATGCTCAACTTTCATGTGTTGTCCGAACGTATACAGTTTCTCGACTCAACCAATAATGCTCAAAAAACAGACGAGTATTATTTTGAAAGTTATATCTATGATTCTAACTTCATCTTTTCCATATGCTTACAGCAAAGCCATAACTTAGAAAGATTTAATTTGGACTGTTTTCAATTATTACCCTTTATATCTACGCATCGAATAACTCCAACGCCTTGTAAATATAGCTAGATTGAATCGTTATAACTGACGATTTAAAAATGTGAATCTAGTAAGGAAATATTTGGCTTTGAGCTGAACCATTCTCAATGAATTATGCTGTGAATAGATAGACCGTACAAAAATTATAAATCAATGAAAAGAAAAAGACCCCAGTCTTTCGACTAGGGCCTTTTAAATTTGGAGCGGGAAACGAGACTCGAACTCGCGACCCCAACCTTGGCAAGGTTATGCTCTACCAACTGAGCTATTCCCGCATATATAAGCAGTTTTTACGAAAACTTTCTCAAAAAAAACCAATTTGGAGCGGGAAACGAGACTCGAACTCGCGACCCCAACCTTGGCAAGGTTATGCTCTACCAACTGAGCTATTCCCGCGTGCCGCTTATAATACATTAAGCGAAACATGGGTCAACAACTTTATGCAAATAAATATGCTGATTGCATAAAATAAAATCAGAAATGGGTAATTAGATGTATTTTTCTCGTTAAGTTGCCGAATAAATAGACATTTTGTTTGAAGCCAAAGCGTACAAGAGCAACTTTTGTTTGTGTGCAGACAGGGTATACTAGGTTCAAATATACGGATAATCGTAAAAGGAAAAGCTATGAGCCTTGAACAACAATTGATTGAACGGTTACAGACCCTTGCACCCAGCCATTTGGAAGTCATCAATGAATCTGCCGGACACGGTGGTTATTTCCCGGGTAAAGAATCACATTTTAAAGTGATTGTAGTGAGCCATGAATTTAATGGATTGCGTTTGGTTCAACGTCATCAAAAAGTTTATGCCTTAGCTTCAGATTTAATGAATCCAGGGAAAATCCATGCTTTAGCAATTCATGCCTATTTACCAAGTGAGTGGCAAGGTCAGGCACCCGCTAGCCCAGAATGTGCTCATGCACCTAAAAGTTAAGGGTTAATTTCATGGATGCACATTTACTGACTAAAATTATTCACATGACCGCGGTGGCTGCCGCCCTTATGGTTTTTGTATTACGCGCTTCGACTCTGTTTGTGGGTGTGCAAGGCGAACAACCAAATCCGGCGGGACGTAAAATATTAGTTGCCTTACAACATCTATCATTTACCGTAGTTTTTATTACTGGCGCAATTTTATTGGTTATGAAAGACTTTCAGGTACAGCCGTGGTTTTACGCTAAAATTATTCTATTTTTAGTCTTATTATCTTCCCTTATGAAAGCCTTTAAAAAAGATGACACTCTTTTATTAGCGCAACGTAGGGCCGGTTTAATGATTAGCGCTATCGCATTTATTGCTATTATTATTTTAGTGATTGTGAAGCCTGTTTTTGCTTAATTGTTCTACATTCTTTGCCTTTTTGCTTAAGCTCTAGGTTAAACTGCGTACAGTAAAAAAATATGCAGAGGGAAACATGTTAACTCGTGTGGTGTTTAACCAAAAAGGCGGTGTAGGGAAATCAAGTATTACTGTAAATTTGGCCGCAATTAGTGCCAAGCATGGCTTAAGGACATTGGTCATTGATCTTGATCCTCAAGCCAACTCTAGTCAGTACCTTTTAGGGGATGACGCAACTTATTCTGCTGAAAAATCAATTATAGAACCAAATATCGAAAATTTCTTTGATGATGTGTTGGGAAACAATCAACAAAAGGGTTTAATCGGTAATGCGTTAGGTTCGATTTTAAAAGCCCCACGAAATAAAGATATTGATAGCTTTGTGCACTCAACTCCTTTTGCAAAATTAGACGTGCTTCCTGCCAGCCCAACACTTGGTGCTCTTGAACATGCACTTGAAAGTAAACATAAAATCTATAAATTACGTGATTCAATTCAAAACTTAATTGGACGATATGATCGTATCTATATAGATACGCCACCTGCATTTAACTTTTTTACTTTGTCAGCACTGATAGCAGCAGATAAAGTCTTAATTCCCTTCGATTGTGATGTCTTTTCAAAGCGCGCGTTACAAACATTGATTGAAAATGTTCTCGAAACGCAAGATGATCATAATGATCGCTTGGAAATTGAAGGAATTGTCGTCAACCAATTTCAAGCTCAAGCAAAATTACCTCGGGAAGTGGTTCAGCAGTTGAAAGATGAAGGGTTGCCTGTACTTAATAGCATGTTACCGCCTTCGGTTTTAATGAAAGAATCGCATCAGAAAAATTTACCTTTGGCTCATTTGGCACCAGAACATAAATTGACTCAAGCTTATGAGACATTGTTTGGTGAAATTGAGCCAAAACGATAAGAGAAAAATGATGAAAGGCTTATATATTGTGCCTTTGGTGGCAGCCACTTTATTACTAGGCGCTTGTGCGACGACGGTAAAACCGACTTATGTGTCTCCGACACAATATCAATCTTTGGGCTGCCAGCAGCTACAAAGTGAATATAACCGTATTCAACAATATATCGATAATGGCGTACAAACTCCGAAAAGTACCGGTATGGGTGTTGGACTTGGACTCGGTGGCGGCTGGGGACGAGGCGGTTGGGGATTCGGTCCATCCATCTCTGTAAATATGGGACAATCTTCTTCAACCAAGAACACCGAACTTTCACGTGTTTTAGGTCAGCAAGAAGCAATAGTTCAGGCTGCCCAGTTTAAGAATTGCCCGATTATTGTTCGAAAAAAGACCAATTAATAGGCGATTTTGCATCACAATATGCTAGTTAAGGCATATTGTGATGAATAAAGTTTAGCAAAATGTTTCATAATAAAATTAATATAAATCAATACATTTTAAATTTTCAAGCTTCATAAATTCTGTATTTTATATAATCAAAAGGCCTCATCAACTTGCTATATTTTGCCTATTTCGTTTAAGGTGGCCCCATCTTGGATGTTGTGGAAATTTTATGATTGAGAGTTGGTTTTTTGTATTGGCAATGTTGGCTGTGTTGCTTATTCCGGGTCCGACAAATGCTTTACTTGCAACCGCTGCTCATTCTCAAGGTTTATCTAAAGCATTCTGGCTTATTCCAATGGAGTGGTTAGGCTATGCCTACGGGATTAGCTTTTGGGCTGTATTTATTCATTTAGCCGCTCCAATTTGGCCAGCACTGCTACTCATTTTGCATATTACGAGTGTATTTTATGTATTCTGGCTTGCTTTTCACTTATGGAAGAACACCCATTTACAACAGTTCAGTCAAAGTCACCGTAATATTCGCCCCCGCCAATTATTCTTATCTACCTTAAAAAATCCTAAAGCTTTGCTGTTTGCAGCGGGTATCTTTCCTGCTGAAGCATGGAATTCGCCTGAAAATTTTCTCATAGTGTTTGGTATTTTTACTTTAATCCTAATTCCGGCTGCAAGTTTCTGGATGATTTTTGGACGGGCATTGTTAACGGGTCCAATCAAAAAAATAAAAGCCGATCATTTATATAAAGGATCGGCCATGTTACTTATTTTATGTATGCTTCCAGTAGTATTCCGGTTTTTCTAAATTAATCTCAAACGTTGGCTTTTCGATTTTTTAGTTTTTCACGTATAAATGCGATGATGCCTGGTAAAACGCTAATAATAATAATGCCAAAAATAAGATGGGTAAAATTATCTTTAACGATTGGCATATTTCCAAATAAGTAGCCTAGAGTTACAAAAGAAGCGACCCAACAGAATGCGCCAATAATGTTATAAGTTAGGAAAAACTTATAGTTCATGCTACCAGCCCCAGCAACAAAAGGTGCAAAGGTACGGGCAAATGGTATGAAACGAGCAAAGATAATGGTTTTGCCGCCATGACGAGCAAAGAATTCTTGAGTTTTAACTAAGTGCTGTTTATTGATGAATCGAGAATTCATTTCAAACACACGTGGACCGATAAAACGCCCAATATGGTAGTTGACCGTGTCACCTAAAACAGCGGCAATGAAGAGTAGAGTGCCTAATACCCATGGATCCATCGCACCTGTAGATGCAGCTAAAGCACCTGCCGCGAATAGCAAACTATCTCCCGGCAAGAACGGCATAACCACTAAACCGGTTTCAACAAAAATAATTAAAAATAGAATGCCATAAATCCACGTCCCATAATTTATAATAAATTCGGAGAGATGTTGATCAACGTGTAGAATAAAATCAAGAAGTTCCATGATAAGAGCAAGTGGTAAACCGTGCTCAAATCCTAGCAGTGAGCCTATAGAAAGTCAGTATAAAACATCAAAAAAATACAAATTGATCATCTCATTTATGCAACGATATATATGGATTTTGAGTATTTAATTATCAATGTCTCAAACCTAGAATGAGCTCATCAATAAATAAGCATTTAAATAAAGGTGGCAATATGTTTAATCCAAATGTAGTTGTTAAAAATATCGTAACGCAATCAGGCGCAGATAGTTTCATTAGCCTCGTTGCGCGTCTTCTTATTGCCTATATCTTTCTTGTTGCTGGTTGGGGGAAAATTACCGGTTATGCAGCAACTGCTGGATATATGGAAGCAATGGGAGTTCCAGCTGGAATTCTTCCTTTAGTTATCTTGGTTGAGTTCGGTGGTGGTTTAGCCTTGTTATTTGGTTTTCAAGCACGCTTTGCGGCTTTTGGGCTTGGGATCTTTAGTATTCTTACTGCTTTTTTATTCCACCAAGGCGGTGCTGATGCAGCGGCGCAATATAACAATGGCATTCATTTTATGAAAAATCTTGCAATGGCAGGTGGCTTATTCTTCTTGATGCTTCATGGTGCTGGTCGTATTAGTCTGGATCATGCAATCGAGAAATAATATTTAAGACAAAATAAAAACCGGATGATCAATTCATCCGGTTTTTTTATTTCTATGATTTGAAAATTAGAGCATGAACTGGATTTGTAATTCCCCGACAACAAAACCAAGTACTGCACCAACTGCAATGAGTGCCCACTCATCTTCTTTGAATGCAGGGCGTAACATGCCTTCAAATTCAGAAGGCGTTAATTTCTGCATGCGTTCAATTAAAGTACTACGAATATTCATGGCATCTTCTGCATAAGACTCTACGTATTTCATAGTCTCTGGAAGCCGTTGCATAATGCGTTCAGCAACTTGCGATTTCATATCCTGATATTTTTCTCCGCCAATTGCATATACGACCAACGGGCGAATAACGCCTGCTTGCATATCAATTTCTTGTTTTACATGACGGTTAACTAGATCAATAACACGATCAGAATGTGTACCAGAAAATAATTCTTCCATCATATGACGTGAAGTCAGAAGCTGTTTAGAAATGAGCGCAGCATAATCGGCCGCAACTTCATTTTGGCGTTTAATGAATAAACCTTGCCATGTATAACCCAATATTTTTTTAGGATAAAGTGGTCTAAACATCATTTGTAATGCAATCCAGTCACTGAAAAAACCCACAAAGCCGCCAAACATTGGAAGCATCCACGGGTATTTTCCTTGTGTGACGATCCAGCAAAACATTTGGATCACACCAATACCAAAACCGAAGAAAAATCCGACATTACTGAAAAATTTAAATTCCTGTTTTCCTACTCGTTTAAAAATATTATTGAGTAGGCGTTTATCTTTAAGCAAGTTGCTAATAACCAGATGTTTAATATCAAAATATCGGTTCACATCACGTTGTACTTCACCCATGATATGTTCAACAATCTCGGGTGCTTTTGATTGCACACGACGAATCAGTCTTTGACGCGCAAACTCTGGCATGCCTTCCCATAACCCAGGCTGATATTCTTGCGCAACATCACGGGTAATATCTTCAGCTGCGGCCAGCAATGGTTTTTCTATTTCTTTAGCAATACGTTTAGGATCTAGGCGGGCAAAAATTTCTTCAGGTTTAATGAGCTTGGCTGTCATCAGTTCAACGGCGATTGTTGCCATTTTCTCGGCTTTGCGTGGCACGATGCCTTGCCAACCTAGAAATGGTTTAATGCCTTTAAATTCAAGTGGTGAAAACATCATCTGAATGGCAATCACCTTGGTGATGTAGCCAATTAAACCACTCATAAAAGGAATAGAGATATACAACCAAAAATGTTGCTGGAAATCTGCAATCATAGTTTGAAGCATTGTTGTTCCTTGGATTTCTATTGATTTTGATAGGGGGCAACAAGCCATAAAAATGGATAATTGTTTAAGCACAGACAAATATCGCTTATGGTATTTACCTTTCCATGGTAATGCCTGTTTTATCGGGTCATCTTAACATCAAATTCATGGTGATGCTGCATAGAATGTGATGAATTTATCAATACGTGTGAAGTTTTTAAGATTAACTCAGATTATTGATAAATATAATTAAATATTGATTTTTGTCACAGAATCTAGCTATAGAAATGATTCAGAAATGAAAAAAATAAGATATATGATGATTTGCGGTGCGCCGAAGCGTGAAAAATGTTAAAATGGCGCGCTTAATTCTTTTGCCATTTAGTGGTTTGTCATGACTACCAATACTCAAATTACTGAAGATCGTATCCTGATTCTGGATTTCGGCTCTCAATATAGCCAGCTCATTGCACGTCGTGTACGTGAAGCCGGTGTTTACTCTGAAATGTATGCTTTTGATATGTCTGAAGAAGACATTCGCGCTTTTAAGCCAAATGGCATTATTTTGTCAGGTGGACCTGAGAGTGTGCATGAAGAAGGCAGCCCACGTGCACCGCAAGTGGTGTTTGAGTTGGGTGTTCCAGTATTGGGTATTTGCTATGGTTTGCAAACCATGTCTGAACAGTTAGGCGGTAAAGTTGAGCCGGGTACTGTACATGAATTTGGTTATGCCGAAGTTGATATCGTTAAACGTGACCAACTGATTGGCAACCTACAAGACCGTGAAGACCAACTTCATGTCTGGATGAGTCATGGCGACAAAGTGAGCCAGATTCCAGAAGGTTTTAGCATTACTGCAAGCACGCCAAGTTGTCCAGTTGCTGCTGTAAGTGACGAAACACGCCGTTTCTATGGTGTGCAATTCCACCCAGAAGTAACGCACACGGCAAAAGGTGAAGAATTACTTGCAAATTTTGTTCATAAAATTTGTGGATGTGGTGGCCTTTGGACACCTGAACACATCATTGATTTACGTGTAGAGCAGTTACGTAAGCAAATTGGTGATGAAAAAGTTCTTTTAGGTCTTTCAGGTGGTGTTGACTCATCTGTAGTTGCTGCACTTTTACACAAAGCAATTGGCGACCAATTAACATGTGTATTTGTTGATAACGGTTTACTTCGTTTAAACGAAGGCGACCAAGTAATGCAAATGTTTGCTGAAAACATGGGTATCCGTGTAATTCGTGCAGATGCTGAAGAACGTTTCTTAACTGCATTAGCTGGTGAAGTTGATCCAGAGAAAAAACGTAAAATCATTGGTCGTGAGTTTATTGAAGTTTTTGCTGAAGAAGCACGTAAACTTGATGGCGTGAAATTCTTGGCGCAAGGTACGATTTACCCAGATGTGATCGAATCTGCTGCAAGCAAACAAGGTAAAGCACATGTGATTAAATCTCACCACAATGTGGGTGGTTTACCAGACGATTTAGAATTTGAATTGGTTGAGCCTTTACGTGACTTGTTTAAAGATGAAGTACGTAAATTAGGTACGACACTTGGCTTACCACACAGCATGATTTACCGTCATCCATTCCCGGGCCCTGGTTTAGGTGTTCGTATTTTGGGTGAAGTGAAAAAGGAATATGCAGATATTCTTCGTCTTGCTGATGACATCTTTATGCAAGAGCTTCGCGATAGCGGTTGGTATGACAAAACAGCTCAAGCATTTGCTGTGTTCCAACCAGTTAAGTCTGTTGGTGTAGTAGGTGATGGTCGTCGTTATGCATGGGTTATTGCACTTCGCGCAGTTGAAACAGTTGACTTTATGACAGCTCGTTTTGCACATTTACCATACGAATTAGTTGATAAAATCTCAACGCGTATTATGAATGAAATTAAAGATGTATCACGTGTTGTATACGACGTGTCATCTAAACCACCAGCAACGATTGAATGGGAGTAAAATCGGAGTTTCAAAATGCAATGCATTTTGCCGATTTTACGCCAAGAGCTATGCTCGCGGCAGAGGGTTTTCTAAAAGCAGTAGCTTTTAGCTAAATTTATGCCATGAACGAACTTAAAACATTGTTTTAAGTGAAGTGCAAGATGCCTACGGCAGTGTGGTATTTCTAGAATAGATTAATAAAAAGCCGACTTTTCCAAGTCGGCTTTTTCCATATTGTAACCAAGTTAGAGTCTTAGTAATAGATTTCTATTAAAGGCTCTAATTTTTTCATATAAGCGGCACTATGCTGTTAATTTTATAGATAATTGAAAACCAAGAAATATGAGGGTAAATGGGCCTATCAAAATGCTTTTATAGGTACAATTTTTTAAGAGAAAAATTAATTTATTATTAATAAGTAGCTTTAAGCTGAAGAAATAACTTTATGAAAAAAATATTAATAGCCTTCTCAAGTGTAGATGGACAAACATTTAAAATTTGCAATGCAATTAGACATATATTAGCTAATGATGGGTACCAAATTGACATCGTCTCTATTAATGAGTGTTCTAAAATTAAAGAGGGCTATGCATTTATTCTTATTGGTGCCAGCATTCGATATGGAAATTATCATAAATCCGTTTATAAATTCATTGAGGATAATTTACGTACAATAGAGCAAACAGCTAATGGTTTTCTTTCGGTGAGTGCAACTGCTAGAAAAGTTGGTCGAGATGATCCTTTAGTAGACAGATATGTTCAAAAACTTAAGAAAAGAACAGGTTGGACTCCTTTTCTTGTTAAAATTATAGCAGGAGCAATTGATTACCCTAAATATAAGCTTTTTGATCGTTTTATGATTCAAATGATTATGTTAATAACTGATGGACCTATAGATACTTCTGCGAGATTTGAATTTACTAATTGGCATAAAGTGAGGCTATTTAGTCTTGAAATATCTAATAAATTAAAAAGTTAAATATAATTGGGTATTATCTAAATTTAAAAATTATTCTTGTTTTTTAGTTATATATTTATCAAATCTATAGAAAACAAAAGATATTAGAGATACACATTTATTGGATATTACCAGTAGAAAGAGTGCATAAGTACTTTTCCTACTGCTTAGGTTTTGTAATAGAAAAGTTATAGAGCTTATTAAATATGAATATCAAATCCTAAGTTTACATCACAAGCCGCTTGTCCTCCGCGTATCCCCCAATTTTCTGTGGGTAGTTCGCGAATAAGAATTTTTATATGGTCATCTGGTATATCTAGTGTGGATAAGTTTTTAACGATTGACTGATATAAAATTCTCTTGGTTTCTATTGTGCGGCCAGCAAAGCAGTCAATCTGAATTAAAGTAAAGCATTCTGGTTTCGTCAAATTTGGCGGGCAGAGAAATAAATGTGGCTCATGTATGTTTAAGCGTATATCTCTATCATAATCAGGTAACTTTAATGCCTGTTTACATGCGATATAAACAGCATTTATAAGTTGTTCCTCAAACTGAGATGAATATTTATTTCTAATATCAATACTTATTGTAGGCATAATTTTTAGTGCTTTTATAATATTAAGAGCACAATAGTACATCGATTAGATAACACTTTCTTTCTAATTTTATATTAGGTAGGTAAATAGAAAATTATCTATTAAGAACGGATAGTTATTTTTAGACTTTATGGTAATAGCTAAAATTTTGTAAGAAGCATAGAGGGAAATAAGGTTATGCCACTATTAAATGAACTAAGAACCAAAATTGAAAATGATTTCCATAGACAACTACCTGATATATATTTTCAGTTATTAGAATTTTCGGATGGTTTTTTATTTGAAAGTGGCGTAGTTATTTATTCTTCTGATGAAGTTTTTGAAAGAAATCAAACCTTTGAAGTTCAAAAATATGCAGGAGACTATTTGGCTATTGGTGATGATAGTGGTGGAATATCTATTCTTATACCGTTTCTAGGGACAGGTGTTTTTGTAGTAGATCAGGGCAGTATGGATCCTAATGATATGAGTAAAATTAGTGATTCCTTAATGAAGTGGTTTAAAGCTGGATGCCAAATTTAGCTTTTGGCGAATGAATTTTAAATGAGATAAATAAACCAAGATTGGTTTGATGAGAATAGATTTTAAGAGTGCTTAAGCACTCTTTTTTATTACTTAAACTTTAACGATTAAAATTAATTTTAATAAATATCAAAATAATAGATCTGATTTTATTACTTACACTTGATAAAAGATATATTAAGATATATCTTAATAAACATAAATTAAACATATTGGAGAAACTTTAAAGATGAGACAGCAATCAGAACATCATCATGATGAACACAATGAGCATCATCGCAGCCATCACCGTTCAGGGCGTCGTGGGAGACTTTTTGAAGCGGGAAAAATGAAACTTTTGGTGCTTCATCTCATTCAGCAAAGCCCAAAGCATGGCTATGAAATTATTAAAGAAATAAGTGATTTTGTGGGCGACGGCTATACCCCGAGTGCAGGTACCATTTACCCAACTTTAACTAGTCTGGAAGAAATGAATTTCATTATCTTGTTAGACGTGGAACGTAAGCAGTATCAAATCACAGAATTGGGTAAAGCTTACTTAACCGAACAACAAGACAAGTTGACCGAGCTACTAGAAAAATTACGACTTAGACGTGAAATTCACAGTAATGATGAATTAATTGAAATTCACCGTGCGATGGAAAACCTAAAAACAGCCTTACGTTTGAAGTTGAACTCGGCGAGTTTACAGCAAGAGCAGATTTATCAAATTGCCGAAAAAATTGATCAAGCTGCGGTTTCGATTGGGCGATTATAGGTTGGAAATCGAAATGTTAGACCTACAGCATAAAATCAAAGAAGCTGGCCTAAAAGTCACTCATCCAAGGCTTGCTGTTTTGTCTTTAATTCACCAGCAAGTAGAAGATCTAACTGTCAAACAGATTTACCAAAAGTTATATGCCCAAAAACAGAAATTAAGTTTAGCCACAGTTTATCGGGTAGTGAACGACTTGGCGGGAGCGGGTTTAATTTCAAATCGTCAACCACAACGGGATGAAGCTAAATTTAACTTACCAGCAGTCAAGAATAATCAATTATTGCAAATTCGTTGTACAGATCTAACAGCCGCTAAACAAGAGCAATTTTTAGCATCTTTACAGTCAGTATTTACACAATTTCAAATCGATCTTAAACAGGTCGAAATCATCCAAAGTCATTAAATTTTTAATAGAGAATTTATATATGAAACAACATCAATATCATGTCACTGTACAACATTTAAAGAATGCAAAAGGAGAGGCCTCTACATATACAGAGCGTCTTGAGTTCTATGTGGGTAATCATGACGATATCTTTGAAATTGTCGAACGCTTAAAAAAAGCAAATTTTTTTGATGATGAAACTACAAAATCTTTTGGGGTTGGATTAAAACTTTTTAGTGAAGTTATGTTGGAAAATCGAGACCACCCTCTATTTCAAGAGTTTTTCCCACAATTTGGATTGTTCATGAAAAACCTAAAACAGCTCGTTAAAACACAATCATCGTAAGCTGCTTCATGCAGCTTTAATTTTTCTATAATTAAAAATGGATTGTCTCATTCATAACACCCTGTGTATTACTAAAAGACTATATTGAATAATGAGTGTATTGTTAAGATCAGTACAACAACTCATTGCAAAAGCATAGGTAAAAGAGAGTAATATCATGAGCAATAATAATGATTACGATATTTCTGATTCAAACGATTGCGAGAAATTTGCCAATCAGTTTATTCAGGAATTTCCAATTCGCTCTGCTGAAATTGGACAGGGGACAGTCATTAAGCGGGCTTTACCTAGCCGACAAAAACGAATGATTGGAGCGTGGTGTTTCTTAGATCATGCAGGCCCAGTCACCTTTCCTGCGGGTGATGGTTTAGATGTTGGACCTCATCCTCATATTGGTTTGCAAACCTTCACTTGGATGATTGAAGGGACCATGATGCATACTGATAGCTTAGGTTCAAAACAACTTATTCGTCCTAAGCAAGTGAACTTAATGACAGCAGGTCACGGCATTTCTCATACAGAAGTTGCACCTGATACAGAAACTCAAATGCACGCTGCGCAGCTTTGGATTGCTTTGCCAGATCAAAAGCGCAACATGGATCCGAAATTTGAACATTATCCTGAGTTGCCTGTTGTTGAAAAGGACGGTCTAGAATTTACTGTTCTTGTGGGCGAATATCTGGCAACTACTTCTCCAGTAGTGGTACATACACCTTTGGTTGGTGTTGACTTAATTGCTACCGAAGATACGAAAACCCGTATTCCATTAAATCCTAATTATGAATATGGTTTTATGGCATTAGAAGGTATTGCCCATGTGAATGGCCATGAGTTAACTGCTGATAACATGGTTGTTTTGGATATTGGACTGAGTGAAATTGAGATTGAAGTAAAAAAAGGCAATCGTGTTCTTTTAATTGGTGGTGAACCGTTTGAAACGCCGATTTTGCTCTGGTGGAATTTTGTTGCGCGTACAATGGATGATTTAAAAGAAGCCCGTGAGCAATGGATTAATCATGATGCGCGTTTTGGTGAAATCCCAGATTATGTTGGTGCACGTTTAGAAGCCCCTGTTCTTCCAGATCAAATGAGAGCATCAAAATGACAGCAGTAATCGCAAGTAGTAAAGCAAAGCCCCTTGCCGAGCAATGGAAGGGTGAGATTACCAGTGGTAGCCATCAGTATTTTTGTGATGAGCCTGAAAAGCTAGAAGGGCAAGATCAAGGCCCAGCGCCTTATGATTTGCTCACCGGAAGTTTAGCCGCGTGTACGCTCATTACTTTAAGAATGTATGCGAAGCATAAAGGTTATGATTTTGGTGAATTCTCGGTTGAAATTGATTTTCATACCAATAGAGAGCATGAAGAACATATAGAACGTCGTATTGTTTTTAAAGACTTACCAGATGAAGAGCTCCAACAAAAAATCTTAGTGGTATGTAGTAAAACTCCGGTCACTAAAACTTTGTTACGTAGTTTAGACATTCATACTGTGCTTGTTACAGTGTAAAAATGCTATTTTGTGGAGGTGGATGATTTTATATCCATTCCACAAATGGAATAAAACAGCATGTTCACATGCTGTTTTTTATGTAAAAAGAAAAATAAAAGCAGGCAATAACATGATTAGTTTACATCACCTGGAATGTTCGCGATCGTTTCGAATTTTATGGGCTTTAGAAGAATTAGGCTTAGATTATGATATTCATTATTATCAGCGCCTACCTAACTATTCCGCTCCAGAAACATTGAAATGTATTCATCCTTTGGGTAAGGCTCCAATTCTGACAGATGATGAGCAAGTCATCGCAGAATCTGCTGTGATCTTGGAATATCTACAGCAACGTTATGATCAGAATCAGCAATTTAAACCTACACAGCCCCAAGATTTACAGCAGTATATTTATTGGATGCACTATGCAGAAGGCTCACTCATGCCACTCTTAGTCATGACTTTGGTCATGAATAGTGTAAATAAGCATGTGCCGTGGTTAATTCAACCCGTAGCAAAAAAAATCACGGAAGGGGTGAAGGCAAATTTTGTCCGCCCACGTATGAAAGATCATATTAGTTTTTTAGAAAATTATTTGGCAGAGCATGAATATTTCGCAGGCAATTTTTCATTTGCAGATATTCAAATGAGTTTTCCTCTAGAAGCTTTGCAATCACGCTTACAAGGGAAATACCCTAATATTCAGGCTTTTTTACATCGTATTCGGCGAAGGGTAGCGTTTCAAAAAGCGAAAAAAAAGGGAATTGGTTCTAATGAAAGGAATTGTGCTGATATTTAAAAGAAAAGGAACAAATATTTGTTCCTTTTTATTTTCACTTTACTTTCGTTTGATCACGATAGAGTCAATGCCGCTGTGTTGTAAAGTCTGTTGGGCAGCCAATGCAGCGTCTTGGGTGTCATAAGGTCCTGAAATAACACGGTACCATATTTGCCCATTTTCAGTACTCTTAACTACATCTGCAGATAAGCCATTTAAAATGATTTCTGCACGGCGAGCATCAGCTTGATCTGGGTCATTATAGCTGCGAACCTGTAAAATATAAGTAGGTTGCTGAGGAGCGGTGACTGATGGATTCGTATCAATTCCTGCACTTTCTGAAGCAGCTGGTTGAGTTGCACTTGGTGCCTCAACAATCATGGCTGTGCCTTGATTTTTGCTTTCAGGAATCGCTTGTTCCGGAATAGGTGTTACTTGCTGTTGGGGTAATAGATCGTAGAAACGATAGTCTTTATTCGTATCTTCTTCTTGATAATGTTCAGAGGTAATCTGATTTTTTGCAGGAACAGGTTGCCAAGGTTTCCAAAGCATAAGCATTACAGCGATACATAAGACCGCCAAAATAGCGACAAGTGTCCCTAACCATTTGGGAATTAGGGGCTTTTTAGGCTTGTTAGGTCTTTCAGATACACCGCGTTGCGTTTTGCCAAACACGTGGATTATTCCTCTGTATTTTGATTGTTTTAATTCGAGTTTGATTCTCGTATTACGATGCTAAAACAGTGGCTTGTATAAGCTATTTTAACTCTACAAACCACTGCTTACTATATGCTGCATGACCTTTATTTTACTGCCATGCAATATAATTTTTACATAGAGTCTGGTGCAGATACACCAAGTAATTCTAAACCATTATGCAACACTTGTTGTACATTGATTGAAAGCAATAAACGTGCTTGTGTAAGCTCAGCATCATCGCCTAATACTTTATGTTCATTGTACCAAGCGTGGAACAAGGCAGCTAATTCTTTTAAGTAGTTACCCACCTGATGTGGTTCATACGCATTTGCAGCACGCAACACTGCATCTGGATAAGCTGCCAGTTTAGCAAGAATCTCAGTTTCAGCATCAAGAGATAGGCGAGTAGCATGTGTACGTGCAGCATTTACATCGAATTGTAAGCCTGTGCTTAACGCTTTTTCTAACATACGGCAAATACGTGCATGTGCATATTGAATGTAATACACAGCATTGTCTTTACTTTGTGACACAGCAAGGTCAAGGTCGAAGTCAATGTGTTGTTCACTCTTACGCATCACATAGTAGAAACGAGCCGCGTCGTTGCCCACTTCTTTACGCAAGTCACGTAAAGTCACGAACTGACCTGAACGAGATGACATTTGAACCATCTCTCCGCCACGCCATAAACTTACAAACTGAACCAAAAGCACAGTCAATTTTTTAGAGTCGTAACCCATTGCATCAATTGCCGCTTTTACGCGAGAAATATAGCCGTGGTGATCAGAACCCCAGATATCAATTAGGTCGGTATAACCACGTTGTAATTTATTTAAGTGGTAAGCAATGTCTGATGCAAAGTAAGTCGTTTGGCCATTACGACGCTTAACAACACGGTCTTTTTCATCGCCAAATTCAGTCGATTTAAACCAGATGTTGCCATCTTTTTCATAAAGGAAACCACGTTGATCAAGTGTTTCTAAAGCTTCGTCAATTTTTGCGCTAAGAGATGCTTCACTAAACCATTGGTTGAACGTTACACCAAAGTCAGCAAGGTCATCTTTAATATCATCTAAAATGGCATGTAGTGCTGCTTGGTGGAATACGCGGTAGCCTTCACCCAGTAATTGTTGAGAGTTGGCAATAAGACCATCAATATGTTTTTCTTTGTCGCCAGATAAAACGACTTTATTGCCGTCGCTATCTAGTTCTTCTGCATACTGTACATCTTCTGGCACATCTTTATAGACATCAGCCACTTCACGAAGATATGCATCGCCATCTTTATCAATAATAGTCTGTGCTATTTCTTTAACGTAATCGCCTTGATAAGCATTTTTTGGAAATACAAGGTTTTGACCTAGTAATTCTAAATAACGTAAATAAGTAGAAGTCGCCAAAATATCCATTTGACGGCCAGCATCATTCACATAGTATTCGCGGTCAACTTTAGCACCCGTTGCTTCAAGTAATTTGGCAACAGTCATACCATATGCAGCACCACGACCATGACCTACATGTAGACTAGACGTTGGGTTTGCAGAAACGAATTCTACTTGGATCTTTTTCGCTGCATTTGCCTGACTGCGACCAAAAAATTCTTTTTGTGCTTGAATCTGGTCAAGAATAGCAAAGCGCTGGTCTGCATTTAAAAAGAAGTTAATAAAACCAGGTCCTGCGATTTCAGCTTTGCTGATATCTGCAACTTCTGGTAATGCAGCTAGAACTTTCTCAGCTAAATCACGTGGTTTCATACCAGCAGCTTTCGAGCCGATCATGGCAATATTAGAAGCAAAGTCGCCATGGCTTCGGTCTTTGGTGCGTGTTAAGTTGCTTGTGTTATTCCAGTCGGAAGGAAGCACCCCTTCTTGTTGAAGAGTTTGCACTGCATGGTCGAGAGCTGCTTGTATTGCCGTATTCATATCAATCGAAAATAGATGTCGCAGAAAAACGTCAAATATAGCAAATTTCCTATGAGTTAGGGGAGTGGATTTAATATTCCAGTAATTCTTTTTGTGCAATTTACTGAGGATTATTTTTTAAATGAATATTGCAGGGTGAATCACTTCACTATTCTAAAAACAAACAAATACAAGCCTTCTAAGAAGTTTTAAAAAGTAGATTAGCTTTGAATCCCACCATTATTTCTTATAAAAATGGCTATGTAAGGAGAAATATATATTAAAAGCTTTTGAAATTAGATAAATAAAAGAATTTTTAAAAATATAAAATTATTAAAGTATTGATATTTATTAATTATTTTTAAACATGTTTTAACTAAATAGTCTTTAATTTTAACATCACGGTTTAAAATATCTATTTTGAACGAATTAGGCTTAAGCTTATACGCACAAAGAGTTTTAGAGACCATACAAAACGTGTTTTTCTCTACTCTAAGCTGGAAAATGAGATAGGCAATGATATCAGGACACCCAAGTAAACATCCCCTTTATATCCCATATGCAGGTTTTACACTTTTAGAGTTACCACTTTTAAATAAAGGTTCGGCTTTCACTGAAGAAGAAAGAAGTAACTTTAACTTACACGGTTTACTCCCCCATATTATTGAAACTATTGAAGAGCAAAGCCAGCGCTCTTATCAGCAATATTGCGCTTTCACTGATGATATCAATCGACATATCTATTTGCGTAATATCCAAGATACCAACGAAACCTTGTTCTATCATTTAATCGAAAATCATCTCGAAGAAATGATGCCGATTATTTACACCCCAACCGTAGGTGAGGCATGTCAGCGTTTCTCTGATATCTATCGTCGTCACCGCGGTATCTTCATTTCATATCCAGATCGTGATGTGATTGATGATATTTTGCAAAACGTAAATAAAAATAATGTAAAAGTTATCGTCATTACAGATGGTGAGCGTATTTTAGGCCTTGGTGACCAAGGTATTGGTGGAATGGGAATCCCGATTGGGAAACTTTCGCTTTACACAGCTTGTGGTGGTATTAGCCCAGCCTATACATTGCCAATTACAATTGATGTTGGTACGAATAATCCACAATTGTTAAATGATCCAATCTATATGGGGTGGCGTCAGCCGCGTATTAGTGGCGATGAATATTACGCATTTGTAGATATGGTGATTGAAGCTGTGAAGCGTCGTTGGCCAAAAGCATTAATTCAGTTTGAAGATTTCGCACAAAAAAATGCGATGCCACTTTTAGAAAAATATCGCGATAAAATTTGCTGTTTTAACGATGATATTCAAGGAACAGCAGCGGTATCTGTAGGTAGCTTGATTGCTGCGAGTCGTGCAGCCAGCAAGCAATTAAAAGATCAAAAAATTGCTTTCTTAGGTGCGGGTTCGGCAGGTTGTGGTATTGCAGAACAAATTGTTGCACAAATGATTGCAGAAGGTTTAACCGATGCAGAAGCGCGTGCTCGCGTTTATATGGTAGATCGTTTTGGTTTGATCACTGAGAATCAACCAAACTTGCTCGACTTCCAGCGTAAGTTAGCACAAAAAGCTGAGGTGGTTGATCAGTGGGGCAATATCGAAGAAGTTATTTCACTACTCGATGTTGTTAAAAATGCTAAGCCTACAGTGTTAATTGGTGTTTCTGGACAGCCTGGCTTGTTCACAGAAGAAATTATTAGGACTTTGGCAGCAAATTGTGAACGACCAATTGTAATGCCATTATCTAATCCGACTTCACGTGTTGAAGCTGTACCTGCTGATATTGTGGAGTGGACTGAAGGTAAAGCATTAATTGCAACAGGTAGTCCGTTTGCTCCTGTGAATCATCACGGCAAACTTTACAATATTTCGCAGTGTAATAACTCGTACATTTTCCCAGGCATTGGTTTAGGTGTTGTGGCATCGGGCGCTAAGCGGGTTACAGAAAATATGTTAATGGCATCAAGTAGTGCTTTAGCAAATTGCTCTCCATTGCTTAAAGATCCACAAGCTGATTTATTGCCGCCATTGGGTGAGATTCAACAAGTTTCTAAAGTTATTGCGTTCGAAGTTGCAAAAGCTGCTATGGCTGATGGTGTCGCTGTAACAATTAGTGATGATTTGTTGAAACAGAAAATTGATCAGTCATTCTGGAAACCTGAATACCGTAAATATAAGCGTATTCCTTTCTAAGAATGAGAAAATAAAAAGAGGAGCTTAAGCTCCTCTTTTTATTTTAATCTTCTAGAATTTCTTCTAGCAACTCTTCACTAGGTGCAAAGTAATAAGCACCATCAAGTGGGGTCACGAAGTGCAATAAGCGGTCGTGGATACCATCTCCACTTGTGCCGAACATGCGCTTTAACATGGCATCAATAATGGTCAAGTCTTTGGTGTAGGCAATAAAAAATAGGCCTTGATCACCTCGACCATCTCCATAAGGTAGGCTATGACGTAGAATTTCCATTTCTTCGCCTTCATCATCTTCAACAACAGTACGGGCAACATGGGCGTTTTCTGGTTTAACGTCATCATTTAATTCAATAGATTCAAGTTTGGTGCGCCCCATAACATTTTCTTGCGCATCAACTTTCAATTTTTTCCACTTTTCTAAATCATGGGCATAGCGCTGCGCGAAAATGAAACTGCCATCTGCAAATACCCCAGCACTTTCTGGTAAGAGCGCTGTCTCAGCTCGGTCGTCTGGGAACTGAGGATTTTCAGTTCCGTCTATGAAGCCAGTCATATCTCGACCATCGAAATAGCGGAAGCAAACACGCTCATCAAGAACTTCGACTTTATCTTGAATACCTTCAAAAAATGCTTGGCTTAATGCAAAACAAATATCAGAGCGCATGCTGGCAATATGAATGAGTACATCTGCTGGCACAGCGGGCATATTGAATGCACCTTGTTCTGGCTCAAGTTGTTTAAATCCTACCGGAATTTGCGAATAGAGCTGTTTCCATAGTTCCGGACCAAAAGCGACTGCTGTTTTTATTTGAGCATCAGAATGCTGAGTCATGAGGCGGTCACGTGCTTCAAATAAAGCTTCAATTTGTTTTTTTAATTCATCAATTGATAAGTCTTTTAAACGAAGAACAATGAAACGAGCATGATCTGATGGCAACGGCAAAATGACAGATTGAGCAGTCATTGGAAGGTATCTCCTCAATTATAATTTAGTATGAGCTTTAATTATTGTGCCTGATGCGAAGAGCTGTTAGTAGTCTATTTCTTGATTTTATTGTTTGAATTCTGACTAAGATAGCTTTATAAAACAGTATAATTCTACTTTTATAGTCTATTTTTCGCTATGTCTCTGCAAGTTTGGTTCGCTTATATGTTGGCCTGTTGGGTAATTAGTATCTCACCAGGTGCGGGAGCAATTGCTTCAATGTCGAGTGGTCTAAACTATGGTTTTAGACATGGCTATTGGAACGCAATTGGTTTACAAATTGCTTTGCTACTTCAAATTATGGTGGTGGCGGCAGGTGTGGGGGTTTTATTTGCAACGACACCTTTGGCTTTTCAGTTTGTTAAATGGTTTGGTGTGATTTATTTGTTATATCTTGCTTATTTACAGTGGACAGCACCTGTAAAAGATATACAAATTCAACAAGAAAAAAGAGATAAATCTGTATTTGCGCTATTGCTAAATGGCTTTGTGGTTAATATTAGTAATCCCAAAGCGATTGTATTTCTATTAGCTGTTTTACCCCAGTTTCTAGATTTGGGTAAGCCTCAATGGATACAGTACCTGATTATGGCTGTAACAATGATTACGATTGATTTGATTGTAATGGCTGGATATACAGGGCTAGCATCAAAGGTTCTGAGATTACTTCGCTCCCCTAAACAGCAAAAATATTTGAATCGGGGTTTTGCTGTGATGTTTAGCTGTGCGGCTTTATTATTAAGTACAGTTCATCAGGCGTCCTAATTTAGGCCGCCTGTGTTTGATTTTTTAGCTTTTGAGTTATAAAAATAACAGCGAAAGTTAACGCCATGCATAAAACAATACTCAAGCCTGTAGAGATATTGAGTGCTGCGCTTGACCATAATCCCACACTAACCCCAACTTGAGCCAACACAAACGCCCAAATGACCATTTGTTTTGGTGAATTTGCTAGTAAGCGAGCACTTAAAGCAGGTATTACGAGTAATGCTCCCATAAGCAAAGAACCTACAGCACGCAAAGCTAAGACAGTAAATAAAGCCAATAAAAGCATAAAAATAAGACGTTGCCAGTTCGCATTTACCCCTTCACTGACTGCAATGTCTGGATCAATTGCAAACTGTATTTGCGGCTGCCAAAAGCGGTAAAGAATTACGAGTGATATCACAATAATTAAAGTGAAAACGGGTAAGTCGGGCCAATCAATGCTGAGCAAATCACCAAATAAATAACTTAAAAGCTCTGGTCTTAAACTTGGAACATGTTGAATAAACAATAAGCCGCTACAGAGCAATGTCGCTGAACATAAGGCTAAGAGAGCATCGTTGGGTAAGCGATTGTCATGTAGAGCCCATAAAATTGCGACCAGTAAAACTGCAGTGCCTGCAACACCAAGCCAAAGAGGAAGACTTAAAGCACCTGCGATAGCAACCCCAAGTAATGTACCGTGTGCCATGGTGTCAGCAAAAAAAGACATGCGTCTCCAAAGCATTAGACAACCAAGAGGTGCGGTTAAAAACACCAACAAGGTTCCCATAATCCATGCGGGCAACAATAATTGTAACCATTCCATCATGGCTTAAGCTTCCGGTTCTGGGTGGATGTGAGGGCGGTCATTATGAGGGCAGGGGTGTGCTGCATCACCGTGAGCACAATGATCATGATGATGTTGATAGAAAACTCGTTGAGTTCCAAAGATAGCCTGATATTCAGGATGTTGTTGAATATTTTCGGGTAGCCCACTACAGCAAATATGTTTATTCAAACACACTACACGGTGTGTTCCTTCCATCACCCATTGTAAGTCATGGGAAACAATTAAGATCGCACAGCCATATCGTTCCGGCAGACTACGGACATACTCATAAAGTTCTGCTTCTGACTGAATGTCTAAGCCTTGCATCGGTTCATCAAGAACTAAAATATCTGGTTGGCGAAGTAGTGCACGTGCTAGTAGGACACGTTGGCGTTCACCACCGGAAAGTTGTTGTACTTTTGATTGTTGTAACTTTGAAATACCTGTGTCTTGAATAATTTCCTGACGGAGGGTAGAGCTGCATTTTTCTAAATCAAGGAGATCTTGAACACGTAAAGGTAGGCTGTGTGAAGGATTGAACTTTTGTGGCACATACGCCATTTTGAGTTTTTTATAATTAACAATACGTCCACTACTCGGCTGGAGAATACCAAGTAGAACTTTAATAAGTGTTGATTTACCTGCACCATTCGGGCCAATTAAAGACACAATTTCATTTTGATGTAGAGCAAAATCAACTTTTTTTAAAATTTCCCGATTATCACGATGAACAGAAACCTGCTCAAGCTGAATTAATACAGGATCTAAAGAGTTGTGCGGCACTGTTGGCATTTCCCTGAAATTTCAATAATGCTGTGTTGAGCCACGAACTCATCTGACGCTGCAAGTTGGTCAAGTTGGTGAGTTAAACCTTGAGAAGAGGCTTCTTTAACCATGTGGCATTCAGTACAAATCAAGAATGCTGCTTGATGGCCTTCACGAGGGTGGCAACAGGGAATATAGGCATTAATAGAAGTCAGGCGATGGATCAAACCTTTTTCTAATAAAAAATCTAAAGTTCTATATACAGTTGGGGGAGCAGCCGGGCGATCAGTTTGACTTTTTATACGTGCGAGTAAGTCATATGCACCCATTGGGCCCGAAGCATTTAAAATGAGTTCCAAAACTTCTTTGCGCAAAGGCGTAAGTCGTGCGCCAGTCGCAGAACATAAATTTTCTGCTTCAGCTAAACGGTTTGCGACATTATGGTGATCATGCACACCATGCAAAGAATCATGATGTTCATGCGAGCAGGAACTCATAGAAATAACCTCGAATTTTTAACGGAATATTAGCATGAAGCGATGCTTCATTCGATTAATCTTAGGTATTTTTGTAACTTTGTTATATTATAACATGCTTCGAGCTAATTTAAATTGATGGTCTAGCATGTTCCGTTTTTTTGTTTTCAGTATGTTCTCTCTTTTGAGTACGTTAGGGTGGAGTCAGGGTTTGGTGGTTTCTACACACCCGATTTATCTGATTGCAAAAGAAATCACTCAGGGTGTTGAAGAACCTCAGCTTTTGCTTAAAGGTCAGACCGGTCATGACGTACAGTTGACTCCGGCTCACCGTAAAGCAATTAATGATGCATCTTTAGTGATCTGGTTGGGTAAGGCTCATGAAGCACCTTTAAATAAATTGTTAGGTAATAATAAAAAAGCGATTGCCTTATTAGATAGTGGCATAGTTTCTGTTTTACCCCTGCGTAGTACACGCGGCGTGGCTTTACCTAATACAGTAGACAC
The DNA here is from genome assembly GCF_049949095.1 of Acinetobacter sp. KB005. Classification (NCBI taxonomy): domain Bacteria; kingdom Pseudomonadati; phylum Pseudomonadota; class Gammaproteobacteria; order Moraxellales; family Moraxellaceae; genus Acinetobacter; species Acinetobacter sp. KB005. The sequence goes on from NZ_CP188191.1 coordinate 1,040,659, forward strand.
CCATGTGTGGTTAGAACCAAACAACGCAGTTCGAATAGGTTTCTTTATTGCTGCTTTACGTTCTCAGCAGCATCCTGAAAATAAGGCTAAATATTGGAATAATGCCAATATGTTTGCCCGTAAGATGTTTCAGGCTGCACAAGTTTACGACAGTACAAGTAATGGTAAGCCATATTGGTCATATCATGATGCCTATCAATATTTAGAGCGCTCGTTAAACTTAAAATTCGCAGGTGCTTTGACGGATGATCCGCATGTTGCACCAACAGCAGCTCAAATTAAGTATCTTAATGATAATCGACCGAAAAATCAGATGTGTTTGCTCGCAGAAAGTTTTACCACTAAAAGTCAGTATCAAAAATTAGGTAACATTACTTTTCAGCCAGTAGACGAGAGCATGAATAACGAGGATGATTTCGTCACTGCATGGAAGAAACTGGCTATAAAAACAGATAAATGTGTATTAAGTACGCAAAAGTAAGATAAAAAATAAACAAAGGCTGACTGTAGCGTCAGCACCACCGGTCATGAAAAACCCCGACTAAAGTCGGGAAAAGATTGCATGTTCAGGGGTGTAACTCTATAATGCCTGCGATTAAAAGCGATCATCAGCTAAACTTGTCAAGCATTTATGCTGTGAGTGGATAAATAATGAGCCGAACTAGTCGCTTGATTGACCGACGATTAGCAAAAGCTTTGGTCTTCTTACAAGCATGTATGATCCCTGTTTCCGCCCTTGTGGCGTGGAGCATAAAAGACATGACAGCAGCATTAAGTGCGGCACTTGGTGCACTGGTTTGCTGGCTTGCTATGAGTTATTTCTCATGGCAATCCTTCAGAACAGCAGGTGCGAGAGCATCAAAACAAGTGCTGTCTAACATGTATAGGGGCATGTTAGGCAAATTTGCAATCATGATCGTTGGATTTATTTTGATTTTGAGCAATGTTAAACCTTTATCACCGTTAGCATTGCTGTTTGGTTTTATTCTCGTTCAGGCAATGTCGTGGGTCGCTCCGTTTTGGGTGTCACGTCTACAAAAACGGGTGTAGAAACAAGAAGAATTGAAGATTTTTTGGAGGGTGGCGAGATATCGACAGTGCGCCGATGTTCGTTTCCCTTCTTTTTAGTAATTGACATTGACCAGGTGTGATTTATGGCTGCTGAAGAACATGCCCTCACTTCGACAGAGTATATCAAGCATCACTTGACCAATTTGACCTATGGCAAAATGCCAGATGGGACATGGAAATTGGCTGAGACTGCTGAAGAAGCTCATTCGATGGGGTTCACTGCAATTCACTTGGATTCAATGGGTTGGTCAATTGGCCTTGGTGTTATTTTTTGTTTGTTATTCTGGATGGTTGCGAGAGCTGCAAGTGCAGGTGTTCCAACTAAATTTCAGTCAGCAATCGAAATGATTATCGAGTTCGTTGACTCAAGTGTCCGTGATACTTTTCATGGCAAATCACGTTTAATCGCTCCGCTTGCACTCACTATTTTCGTGTGGATTTTCCTCATGAACTTAATGGACTTGATCCCAGTTGACTGGATTCCTCAAGTTGCTGCACTTGTAGGTGCAAACGTATTTGGTATGGATCCTCACCACGTTTACTTCAAAATCGTTCCATCTACAGATCCAAACATTACCCTCGGTATGTCTTTATCTGTATTTGTACTGATTTTGTTCTACAGCATCCGCGAAAAGGGTGTTGGTGGTTTCGTTGGTGAATTGGCACTTAACCCATTTAACCCAAGTAATCCAATTGCAAAAGCGTTGCTTATTCCAGTGAACTTGATTTTGGAATTGGTAACATTCCTTGCTCGTCCGATTTCATTAGCTCTCCGACTATTCGGTAACATGTATGCCGGTGAGTTGATCTTTATCCTAATTGCTTTATTGCCGTTCTGGATTCAATGGGCGTTGTCTGTGCCTTGGGCGATCTTCCACATTCTTGTAATCACGTTGCAGGCATTCATCTTTATGATGCTTACCATCGTTTACTTGAGCATGGCAAGCGAAAAACATTAATGGTATTGCCTAACTATCAATTGGTGGTTAGGTACAATTTTTTTAATTTAATTTGGTAATAACCTAACCTCTGAGGAATTTTTCATGGAACTCACTTTAGGTCTAGTTGCAATTGCATCTGCTATCTTGATCGCTTTCGGTGCTTTAGGTACTGCGATTGGTTTCGGTCTTTTGGGTGGTCGCTTTTTAGAAGCTGTTGCTCGTCAACCAGAATTGGCTCCACAACTTCAAACTCGTATGTTCTTAATCGCGGGTCTTCTTGATGCTGTGCCTATGATCGGTGTTGGTATTGGCTTGTTCTTCATCTTCGCTAATCCATTTGTAGGTTAATCATCTTAATTCCTAAATCCACTATTTGAGGAATTGCAATGAACATCAACCTCACATTGATTGGCCAATCGATCGCATTTTTGATTTTTGTATCATTTTGCGTAAAGTTCGTTTGGCCACCACTAATCAATGCGATTAGTGAGCGTCAGCGTAAAATTGCTGATGGCTTAAATGCAGCAGAAAAAGCAAAAGCTGATCTTGCCGATGCACAATCGCAAGTAAAGCAAGAGCTTGATGCGGCTAAAGCACAAGCGGCTCAATTGATCGAACAAGCAAACCGTCGTGCAGCACAATTGATTGAAGAAGCTCGTACTCAAGCTGCGGCTGAAGGTGAGCGTATTCGTCAACAGGCTAAAGAAGCTGTTGATCAAGATATCAATTCTGCTCGCGAAGAATTACGTCAACAAGTAGCTGCTTTGGCAGTAACTGGCGCAGAAAAAATCCTGAACCAGCAAGTTGACGCAGAAGCTCATAATGCCATGCTGTCTCAGCTGGCTGCTAAACTTTAAGAGAGGCGAATCATGGCTGAACTCTTGACGTTGGCACGTCCGTATGCCAAAGCAGCATTTGCTTATGCTTCTGAGCAAGGTGCAACAGACAATTGGTCGAATGCGTTACAAGTGCTCAGTGCTGCGGTGCAAGACGAAGCATTTTCCGCTTATTTAAATCGCCCTGAACTTACTCCTGTGGAGCAAGTGAAGCTTTTTGCTAAAGTTTTAGGTGAAGATCAGTCTCAAGCAGTGTCTAACTTTTTGACACTTCTTGCAGATAACGATCGTTTAATGTTGTTACCTGAAATTGAAGCAGAATATGAACAGCTTAAATCACAGAATAACAACAATGTGGATGTCGTGATTGAATCGGCTTTCCCATTAACTGCTGAGCAAGAGCAATTGTTGAAATCTGCTTTAGAAAAGCATTTTAACAGTACTGTAACTGTTTCAGTTGAAGTTAAACCTGAGCTTATTGCAGGTGTTGTAATTCGTGCAGGCGATCAAGTGATAGATGATTCTGCGCTTAACAAGCTTGAAAAAATGCGTACTCGTCTTCTTGCATAATGCAAATGATGAAGACTGAACTATTAAAAGATTGAGGAATAGCGCAATGCAACAACTGAATCCATCCGAGATCAGTGCGCTCATTAAACAGCGTATCAGCGATCTGGACACCAGCGCGACCGCTAAAAACGAAGGTACCATTGTTATGGTATCCGACGGTATCGTGCGCATTCACGGTCTTGCTGATGCAATGTACGGTGAAATGATCGAATTTGACGGCGGCTTATTTGGTATGGCACTGAACCTAGAACAGGATTCAGTGGGTGCCGTTGTCTTAGGTAACTACTTAAGCCTTCAAGAAGGTCAAAAAGCTCGTTGTACAGGTCGTGTACTTGAAGTTCCAGTTGGTCCGGAACTTCTTGGCCGTGTTGTCGACGCTTTGGGTAACCCAATTGATGGTAAAGGCCCAATTGATGCAAAATTAACTGATGCTGTTGAAAAAGTAGCACCAGGCGTAATTTGGCGTCAGTCTGTAGACGAACCTGTTCAAACTGGTTATAAATCAGTTGATACCATGATTCCTGTGGGTCGTGGTCAGCGTGAGTTGATTATTGGTGACCGTCAAACTGGTAAAACAGCGATGGCGATCGATGCGATTATCGCTCAGAAAAATTCTGGCATTAAATGTGTATACGTTGCGATTGGTCAAAAACAATCAACAATTGCAAACGTTGTACGTAAGCTAGAAGAAACTGGCGCTATGGCGTATACAACTGTTGTCGCTGCTGCGGCTGCTGATCCTGCTGCAATGCAGTACTTAGCTCCGTACTCTGGCTGTACAATGGGTGAATACTTCCGTGACCGCGGTGAAGACGCTCTTATTATTTATGATGATTTGTCTAAGCAAGCTGTTGCTTACCGTCAAATTTCATTGCTTTTACGTCGTCCACCAGGTCGTGAAGCGTATCCGGGTGACGTATTCTATCTTCACTCACGTCTTCTTGAACGTGCTTCTCGTGTATCTGCTGACTACGTTGAGAAATTCACTAATGGCGCAGTAACTGGTAAAACTGGTTCTTTAACTGCATTGCCAATTATTGAAACTCAAGCAGGTGACGTATCTGCATTCGTACCAACGAACGTAATTTCGATTACTGACGGTCAGATCTTCTTAGAAACATCATTATTCAACGCAGGTATTCGTCCTGCTGTGAACGCGGGTATCTCTGTATCTCGTGTTGGTGGCTCTGCTCAAACTAAGATCATCAAAAAATTGTCTGGTGGTATCCGTACTGCTTTAGCACAATACCGTGAATTGGCTGCGTTTGCTCAGTTCGCTTCTGACCTTGACGAAGCAACTCGTAAGCAACTTGAACATGGTCAACGTGTAACTGAGTTAATGAAGCAAAAGCAATATGCTCCTTACTCAATTGCTGACCAAGCTGTTTCTGTTTATGCATCTAACGAAGGCTATATGGCTGACGTAGAAGTTAAGAAAATCGTAGACTTTGATGCTGCGTTAATCTCTTACTTCCGCTCAGAATATGCTCCGTTGATGAAACAAATCGATGAAACTGGTGATTACAACAAAGACATCGAAGCAGCAATCAAAGCAGGTATTGAGAGCTTTAAAGCGACTCAAACTTACTAAGTTTAGTTTTAGTTAAGTTTGGTTCACGGATCAACCTTCGGAAGCTCGAAAGGGCTTTCGAATACTAGGTTAAGCGTATGGCAAATTTAAAAGAAATTCGCGCCAAAGTAGCTAGTATCAAGAGCACGCAAAAGATTACTCGCGCGATGCAAATGGTAGCTGCTTCTAAAATGCGTCGTGCGCAAGAGCGCATGGCTCAGGGCCGTCCGTATGCCGATAATATGCGCCGTGTAATTGCTCACTTGGTTCAAGCAAACCCTGAATACAAACACCGTTATATGGTTGACCGCCCTGTTAAGCGCGTTGGCTATATCGTAGTGTCTTCAGATCGTGGTTTGGCCGGTGGCTTGAACATTAACTTGTTCAAGAAAGTTGTGCAGCATGTCAAAGCACAACAACAGCAGTCAATTGAAGTTGAATTTGCTTTAATTGGTCAAAAAGCGGTTTCGTTTTTTAAGAATTACGGCGGTAAAGTGCTTGGTGCAACTACCCAACTTGGCGATGCGCCGAGTTTGGAACAGTTAACTGGCTCAGTCCAAGTTATGCTTGATGCATTTGATAAGGGTGAATTAGATCGTATCTACCTCGTATCAAATGGCTTCATTAATGCAATGACTCAGCAGCCTAAAGTAGAACAACTTGTTCCTTTAGCACCAGCAGAAGAAGGCGATGATCTCAACCGTACTTATGGTTGGGACTATATCTACGAACCAGAAGCAGAACAATTGTTAAATGGTTTGTTGGTTCGCTATATCGAGTCTATGGTTTATCAAGGTGTGATTGAAAACGTTGCATGTGAGCAGTCAGCTCGTATGGTCGCGATGAAAGCAGCGACAGACAACGCAGGACAACTGATTAAAGACCTACAACTCATTTACAACAAGCTGCGTCAAGCCGCGATTACTCAGGAAATTTCCGAGATCGTTGGCGGTGCCGCTGCCGTTTAACATTATTAAGTTTGAATTGAGGAGACAGCAATGAGTAGCGGTCGTATCATTCAGATCATCGGCGCGGTTATCGACGTCGAGTTTGAGCGCAATAGCGTTCCTAAGATCTATGACGCTCTCCAAGTTGACGGTACTGAAACTACATTAGAAGTTCAGCAACAGCTTGGCGATGGTGTTGTTCGTACCATCGCAATGGGTTCTACAGAAGGTCTTAAACGTGGCCTTAATGTAACTAGCACAAATGCACCGATTTCTGTTCCAGTAGGTCCAGCTACGCTTGGTCGTATCATGGACGTTTTGGGCCGCCCAATTGATGAAGCTGGTCCAGTTGCAACTGAAGAACGTTTGCCAATTCACCGTCAAGCGCCTTCTTATGCTGAACAAGCTGCTTCTACTGACCTTTTAGAAACTGGTATTAAAGTAATTGACTTACTTTGCCCGTTTGCAAAAGGTGGTAAAGTTGGTTTATTCGGTGGTGCTGGTGTTGGTAAAACCGTTAACATGATGGAGTTGATCAACAACATCGCGAAAGCTCACTCAGGTTTATCTGTGTTTGCTGGTGTTGGTGAGCGTACTCGTGAAGGTAACGACTTCTATCACGAGATGAAAGATTCTAACGTTCTTGACAAAGTAGCAATGGTCTACGGTCAGATGAATGAGCCACCAGGTAACCGTTTACGCGTAGCGTTAACTGGTTTGACTATGGCTGAATACTTCCGTGATCAAAAAGACGAAAATGGTAAAGGTCGTGACGTATTATTATTCGTCGACAACATCTACCGTTATACTCTTGCAGGTACTGAAGTATCAGCATTGTTAGGTCGTATGCCATCTGCGGTAGGTTACCAGCCTACACTTGCAGAAGAAATGGGTGTTCTTCAAGAGCGTATTACGTCTACTAAATCTGGTTCGATCACATCGATCCAAGCAGTATACGTACCTGCCGATGACTTAACAGATCCATCGCCTGCAACTACATTTGCTCACTTAGATGCAACAGTAGTATTGAGCCGTGACATCGCATCTTCTGGTATCTATCCAGCGATCGATCCACTTGACTCAACTTCACGTCAGTTAGACCCATTAGTTGTTGGTCAAGAGCATTATGAAATTGCACGTTCTGTACAGAACATTTTGCAACGTTATAAAGAGCTTAAAGACATCATCGCAATCTTGGGTATGGATGAGTTAGCTGAAGAAGATAAATTGGTTGTTTACCGTGCGCGTAAAATCCAACGTTTCTTCTCTCAACCATTCCACGTAGCTGAAGTGTTTACTGGTGCTCCTGGTAAATTAGTATCGCTTAAAGAAACGATTCGTGGCTTTAAAGGTCTATTAGCTGGTGAATACGATCACATCCCAGAACAAGCGTTCTATATGGTTGGTGGTATTGACGAAGTGATTGCTAAAGCTGAGAAACTCTAATTTAAGGAGATCATCTCATGGCGACTATGCAATGTGATGTCGTAAGTGTTAAAGAGTCTATTTACTCTGGCGCAGTAACGATGTTAATCGCGAAAGGCGCAGGTGGTGAACTTGGTATTTTGCCAGGACACGCACCACTTGTGACTTTGCTTCAACCGGGCCCGATTCGTGTTCAGTTGGAAAATGGTACAGAAGAAATCGTCTATGTATCTGGCGGTGTTTTAGAAGTTCAACCTCATGTTGTAACGGTTCTTGCAGATACTGCAATCCGTGCTGACAACTTGGATGAAGCTGCAATTTTAGAAGCACGTAAAAATGCTGAACAATTGCTTGCGAACCAAAAGAGTGATTTGGACTCAGCTGCTGCATTGGCATCTTTATCAGAGATTTCAGGTCAGCTTGAAACTATCCGTAAGATGAAGAACCGCGCATTATAATTTGTGCAGTGTTCATCAAAAAAAGCCACCGTAAGGTGGCTTTTTTATTATTTGGATATAACTTAAGAATCAGTTTTTGAGTCTGGCTTATCATCTCCAGCCATAATCATAGCTGCGAGTTTAACCATATCCATTTGAATGGTATTAAGCTGTTTTTCAATTTGTTCAAAATTGATTTGATCTAATTTCCCATTTAGTAAAGGCATGCTTAGAGCTTGTTGATTGGCATGTAATAAACTTTGGCGAATATTCTCAATTTCCTGACTTTTGATATCTAAGGTGAGAAGAGCTTGATTTAAACCTTGTAATTGCTGTTTTAAAGTTGAAACAGTTGTTTTTAATTCATTTTGATTTTTATCTTGAATAGCTTGTTCAACGTCAAGTTGAGTGTCTTTAAGTTGTTCAACATAATCCCCAGCTTTAAGCTGTAAATTAGCAGCATCTCGAATCATATAAAAAATATTGCCGCTTTTAAGTTCAGTTTTGCTTGGAGCAATATCTGACTCTTGTTGTTCAATAGTTTGATCAGACGCCTTTTCAGTTATTTCAGTATTTTCTTGTTCAGTAGCATGGTCTTGTGCCTGATCACACCCGAGTAAAAGCATGCCTGAGGCAAAAATTACAAAAGGAAGAAATGCACCCTGTAAAACTTTTTTCATAACTACAAACAACATCAAATAAAGCAAATAGGTACTATAGGCATAAAATATGGAGAAAGATTGTATTTTTGCAAACAAACAACATTTTGACCAGATAATAAAAAAGAGCGTAGGAAACGCTCTTTTTTACGTTTTTTAAACGTTATTTTGCTAACTCTGCTTCAACTGCTTTAACGATTTGTTCATCATCCGCAGTTAGGTTTGGAGCAAAACGAGCCACTACTTCGCCATTTTTATTAATTAAGAATTTTTCGAAGTTCCATAAAACTTCTGGGGCTGGATTAGTTGGAATACCTAAACCTTCTAAACGCTCACGGAAAGGTCCTTCACCAGTACGTTCTGGTTGAGCTGCTGTCAAAGTTTCATAGAGTGGGTGCTTATCTTCACCGACAACAGACACTTTAGAGAATAAAGGGAAGTGAACATCATAATTTAATGAACAGAATTGTTGAATTTCTTCATCTGAACCAGGTTCTTGCTCTTTAAAGTTGTTTGCTGGAAAACCTAAAATTTCAAGACCTTGATCTTTTTTTGCTTGGTAAAGCTTTTCTAAGCCTTCGTATTGTGGAGTTAAACCGCATTTAGAAGCAGTATTTACAATAAGTAAAACCTTGCCTTTATATTGTTCAAGGTCAACCGTTTCGCCTGAAATAGCTTTTACTGGAATGTGATATACAGATTGTGTCATGAGTATTTCCTAAAGATTGTAGTTGATATCAAGTAACGCATTTGTTTTAACTGCTATTGAGGGGTAGTGCAATAATATTCGTGTTCAAAAAAAGAAAAAGATTTTAAAAGATAAACTGAATTCTAGTTATTTCTAATTTGAATAGGTGTTTGTCCAGTATAACGTTTAAAAAACTCAATAAAACTTGAGCTATGTTGATAACCTAAATCATATGCTAAACGCTTAATGGGTGTCCCTTGTCGTATTTGATGAATTGCATAAACAATTTTGGCTCGATTTCGCCATTCAGATAAAGAGAGTTGTAGCTCTTGCTGACTCAAACGTAACAGGTGACGGTCACTTACCGAGAAATTTTGGAGTAACTGTTGTAATGAGTGATCAAAAAGTAATGGGTCGGAAAGCTTTTCTAAAATAGGCAATAAAACTGGATGCCGCGTTTGAGGCAAATAATGCGAATAGGCTGGGGCTTGTTGTAATTGGTCGAATAAGACTTGTAAAAGATGTTCTAAATATTCAGGTTTTTTATTCAGCTTCTGTTGTTCCAGAATTTGGAGGACCAACGTCCGAAAAAAGGGCTGGATACTAAAACACTGACAGACATCTCCTAAAACAGAGCATAGGCGGGGATGTAGACGAATACAGATATAGTGAATTTCGTGATCAATATCAGTCGATTGATGAACCGTTTGAGGTGGAATCCAAAGTCCATAACTAGGTGGAGACAGATATAGCTGTTCTTCCACCTGCATTTCTAAAATGCCATTTAAGCTGAAATTAAAATCTCCCCAGAGCGAGGCATGAGGACGAACAATATCTTCTTTTTGATATAGAAATTCATGAACCTCTATACTGTTCAATAAAGAAAATTGTTGGTCCTCATTTTTCATTTATATGCTCTGACTCATATTTAATTTTCACAGGTCGCTTTAGTGTTGTTTAAGCCTTTTGCTAGGGTAAAAGTACTTACGAGTGCTAAAGCAACAAAACTTAATACGCCATAAATTAAGGTATTTTCATTGAAATGATCAACCACATAACCGCCTAATAATGAACCTGTGGCAATCATGACCTGGAACATACCTACAAAAAGAGGCATACCTTTTTCAACTGCATGTGGCGCATGTACAAACATCCAGATATTGGCTGAGGTAGGAAAAGCACCAAATGCGAAGCCCCATAAAGCAGTTAAGACAATAGCACCAAATTCATGAATGGCAAAAAGTGGGAATCCAAAAAATACAATTGCAAAGCAAGCACTAACAAAGGCAAGCGTATAACGGACATTCAAATTACCACTATATCCAGCAAATGCATTTCCGAAAATACCTGCAATTCCGTAGAGCAATAATAATGAGCTAATCGTTGTTCCGTTAAAGCCAGCAATATTCTTAAAGAAAGGTGCTAAATAGCTATATGCACAAAAATGAGCAAGGCCGATAAGCAAGACAATCAGCATGCCGCTACGTGCTTTAGGCGTGCGTAATAATGCTGGTAAGTCCCTCATATGGATTGGCGAGTCTGGAACAAGTTTAGGTAAAAAGATTAATTGTAAGATTAAAACAATTAAGCCAATTCCTGCTGTAATTCCAAAAGCGCTGCGCCAGCCATAAAATTCACTTAACCATGTTCCAATAGGAACACCCAAAACTGTCGCAAAAGTTACACCTGCCATTACAACAGCAGTTGCTTTAGCAATAGGGAGATGAGTGGGAGCTAATTTTCCACTTAAAGCGATTGCTGTGGCCCAGAACCCGCCAATTGAGATTCCTAAAATTAAGCGACTAAGTAATAAAATATGAAAGTTTTCAGCAAAAGCAGTAATGGTATTGGCAATAACCATAATTGCTGTCAGTAAAATGAGAACATAGCGTCGATCAAGTTGTTTCACTGAAACTGGTAATAAGGGGGCGGCAATCGCGGCCATAATGCCTGGTACAGTAATAATAAGACCGGCTGTACCTACAGAAATATTTAAATCTGTTGCAACACTATTTAAAACACCAACAGGTAAAAATTCACTTGTTACTAATGCAAATGCTGCAATGGCAACGGCCAAAATGGCAAACCAACTTCCTTGTGGTGAGGTCGTGGGTCGCGCTTTAGAGATAGAAGATTGGTCCATAGGAAATCCTTACTTGGCTAAATTTGGAGTGAAGAAAGGCAATTTATTAATTAACTAACGATCATTATGAAAATAAAATAGTTGATAAAAAATCGAACGTCAATTAATTTAATAACGATTGTTATAAAAATAGATGTGATCTTTATGACAAATACGCATGAAACGAATTTGATCGCTGCTGAAGACACGCTGAAAAAAAAGCGTGGGCGGCCTAAATGCTTTGATGAACAGCAGGTTTTGCAAAAGGCAATGTTGCTTTTTTGGGAGCATGGCTATGAAGCAACGTCGATCAGTGATTTAACACAGGCTTTGGAAATTACAGCACCAAGTTTATACAGTGCGTTTGGAGATAAGGCTGGGCTGTTTTATCAAAGTATTGATTACTACTTGGCTCATGAAGCATGCCCTATTGAAACCATCTTTTTAGAAGCAAAAACAGCAAAAATTGCTTTTGAACTTTATTTATACGATAACGTTAAACGACTCGTCCAGCCAAATAAGCCTGCTGGTTGTATGCTCGTCGTTGCAGCTATGAATTGTTCTGACGCTACTCAGAATGTGCAGCAGAACCTTCTCGATAAACGAATAAAGACCAAAGAAAAATTATTCAAACGTCTTCAACAAGGTGTAGAGCAGGGTGATTTGTCTCCAAATGCACCGTTACAGGAAATGACAGACTTTTATGCAACCGTCATTCAAGGGTTAACGATTCAAGCAAGAGATGGGGCGAGTACCGAGCAATTACACAAAGTTGTTGAACATGCCATGAAGACTTGGACATTATTCTAAAAAACGGATGATGTCCTAAGTTCAATATCAATGTCGGAAATACGATATTTCAATTTATTAAGACATTCTTCAAAATAAACTCTCTTTTACAGATGGCGTATTACTATGAGTCAGGTCATGAAATATCATAAATGGGCATTTATATTTCCCATTTTGGCAGTACTGATTTGGTCTTTAAATATTGTAGTTACCCGCTATGTTTCTGATTATATCTCTCCGGTCAGTATCAGTTTTTACCGGTGGTTAATCGCCTTTATTATTTTAACCCCATTTATGTTGTTACCAGTTTGGAAACAGCGACACTTATTAAAACAGTATTTGCCTAAATTAGCAGTATTAAGTGCATTTGGAATGGTGCTTTATCAAGGACTTGCTTATACGGCTGCCCATTATACCAGTGCAACTAATATGGGAATTGTGAATGCATTTATTCCCATCTTTACTATTTTTGTTTCGCTTGCCATTTTAAAAGATGTGCCTAATCGCTTTGCAGTTTTTGGCAGTATTCTATCTTTTGCAGGTTTGCTCTATGTCATGTCCCAAGGAGATATTGGCCACTTATTAAGTGCTGGTGGACATCTTGGTGATGCTTTAATGATTATCGCTGTATTCTTCTATGCATTTTATGGGGTTTTTCTTAAAAAATGGCAGTTGCCACTTCCAATCATGACGAGCTTATATGTCCAGATTGGTTTTTCTGTAATATTTCACCTTCCTTTGATTTTCTGGTTCGGACTGGATGCTTTAAATGCACAAAATGCTCCGAGTGCTATTTATGCAGGAGTATTTGCTTCACTCATTGCGCCTTTAGTTTGGATGTTGGCTGTTCAGCAATTAGGTCCTAATAGAACAAGTATCTTTATGAACTTAGTTCCTGTGTTTACAGCAATTATTGCGAGTGTCTGGTTATCTGAGCAGTGGACCATTTATCACACACTAGGTGGTGTAATAATTTTAATTGGTATCATCATGGCTCAAAAGAAGGTTAGTTCTAAAAAGAGTGAACTCATACAAGAGCAAAACTAAGACGACTAAAAAAACTATGGCATATTTTTAAAAAAACTAATGAAAATATGCCATTTTTTTCTTAGTTAAAGCTTTTCTATATGATTTATAAATAGATTATAAAACTAGGTTGAAATATAAATATTAAAAAAGCCGAATAAAAATATTAATATAATTTTAATTTTTAAGCGAAAAACCGTAAATTCCCTACACTTTTCATGCTTTTTTTAGAGAAATTATATATTTCTCTCATTTAGTCTATTGCCACATAATAGCGACCACTACGAAAGACGCTCTTTTTTGCAAATTATCTTTCGTTGCAGAGATATCCAAACCCTCTGGATGCGGTATATACCCATCCTTTTTTATGCTCAGTTATCCCTATATAACTGAGCTTTTTTTTGTCTGAAATTAAGCGCGGATAATCTCGCCTGTGAGAGCATTAATAATTCTACTTGGCTGCTGACTTTGGCCTAAATCACCATTGAGATAGTTCAATTGTGAACCAAAGTATTGGCAGGCATCTTGTAGTGAATGAGCAGGTTCTTGCCCACTTGGATTAGCGCTAGTCGAGACAATAAAACCATGAAAAGCATTGCATAATGCTACACACAAAGGATGTGTGGTGACTCGAACAGCGACAAGAGGATGTTCACCTTTAATCCATGAAGGAATATGTTCACCAGCAGGCAAGAGCCAAGTTGTGGCTCTTTCTGAAGGTTGGTGATTCGTCCAGCAATCAATAATTTCTTGTTGGGTTGTTTGAGGTAAAGAGGTTAACAGGTGCTCAACTTGGCTAATATGGCCGGCTAATAAAATGACCCCCTTTTCAATTGGTCTTTGTTTCAGCTCTAGAATTTTTTGAAAAGCTTGTTCGTTAAAAGGGTCGCAACCTAGCCCCCAAACTGCCTCAGTTGGATACGCCAAGACTTGACCTTGATGTAAACTTTCGGCTGCTTCGGTAACTGAGGTGGTAATCATGGTAATACTCTTCCTTTCAATCAGACAGAATTGCTATTGTGCGCTCCAGTACTAAGAGCGACAACGTAAATACAGCCCTGATTGTTGCATACATAAACCAAGTAGTTCTAGTTCCATGAGTGAAGAGGTGAGTTCAGCAACGGGTTGTGAATGGTGCACAACAAGCTGATCGATATCTTGGCCGACCCAGTCTAAAGATTGATATAGTTTAATTAAATGTTTAGGAATTTCTGGCGCGCCAGTTTCAGCTGTCTCACTTTGACTTTGTTGCTGACTCTGCCATTGGGTTGGAAGAGCAAGGTCCTCAATAATCTGTTCAGGATGATCGACTAAGATTGCGCCTTCACGAATAAGCTGATGGCAGCCCTGATGGAATTCACTATAAATATGGCCAGGAATAGCAAACACCGTTTTACCTTGCTCAGCAGCTTTGTTGGCAGTAATCAGAGAGCCACTTTTTAAAGTTGCTTCGACGACGAGTACTCCTAAACTCAAACCACTAACAATTCGGTTCCTACGTGGAAAATGCTGCTGTAATGGTGGCGTACCGGGTAGAAACTCAGTAATGATGGCGCCGTTTTGAGCCAAGATCTGTTCTGCAAGTTTTTTATTCTGAGCAGGGTAGGTGCTGTCTAGACCTGTTCCAGTTACAGCAATAGTTCGTTGATGTACTGAAGCTCCTTGGTGAGCGGCTTCATCAATGCCATATGCCAAACCACTACTTATATAGAATCCTTTTTCACTTAAGTAATAGGCAAAGTCATAAGCAACCTGACGACCATGCGGGCTTGGTTTTCGACTACCCACAATAGCAATTTGTGGCTGTAGTAAAGCTTGAGCTTGGCCTTTTCCAAAAATGATGGGCGGATGATCTGTGTAAGGTAGCAATTGCGTAGGATAACCAGAGTCATCGGGCGTTAAAATAAAGTCGGTATATTGCTGGATCTGCTGAACCAGTTTTTTAAACTGAGCTTGACCCTGAGCAGTTTGAAATTCATCTACGCGTTTTAAATGATTGGCATGTAAACCGAGATTAGACCATTGGGCTAACCCAGCAGGTTGTACAGCCGTTTCACAGCTGCCGAAATAGTCGAAAATTTTTTTAAAGCTAACTAAAGAGTGCTGAACCAAATACCACACTTTAAGGGTGTGGTAATGGTGTGATGAAAGTTGAGTAAGCATTGTAAAGGGTATATCCAGCGTTAATCATCAAAACGAGGTGGCTGAATACTTGAACCTACTTTAATAGGTAATTCACTTTCTAATACATAGGCATAGCTAAGCTGATCAAAGGTTCTAAAAACCATAAGGCTACCAATTTGTTGACCAGGTAACTGTATTGGTTCTTTGGTTTTAGGGTCTCGAATAGTCTCACCTTTTTGAGTAATATCAAAAACTTGCCCCACTTGAGTCCCTTGTGCTGTACCTCGGTCTAAAGTCACGACACTATTTTTGGCAGCGCTGCCAATTGAACCCATTACACGAATGATCTTGCCAGCATCTGTAACTTGAGTGGCGTCTACAGGATAAAATAAAGTAGGTAATGTTGCTTCTTCTTCTGGCATAACCCGATCACCACGACGCACTTCGGAATCGTAGCTATCAGTTAACTCAAGCGTTGTTATGTCTTTTTCAGAAGAGATCGCAATTCCCGAGGCAACTTGTTGTAGTTCAATACCTAGACTGTGCTTTTTGCCTTTACTGTCTGTGAAATAGTAAGGTTCACCTTCACGGTAGACTGCATAACGTTGGCCATTAACTAAGCCTTGTCCACGGGCATAAATCGTTTGGCCCTTTGCAGCAAGTACGCGCTGATCGGCAGTTCCCACTACATAGGGGGTGTGTTCAATTGCATCGGCTGGTAAAATTGTGCTGTGTTCTAACCACTGTTTGATATCTTCAAGTGGAATAACAGGCACATTATCGTTGAGCGACTCCACACGAACTTGAGGTTGTAAGTTTGCTGTTTGGCCTGTGTAGCGACGAATAATGCCGACACAACCATCTCCCTCATCTTTACCTATCAATGGGCGACCAGCTAAACTGCATAACAATAAGCGGTCACCCGGGTAAATCCAGTGTGGATTTTTGACATGCTGATTACTTGCCCAGATTTCTGGCCAGCGCCAAGGTTTATTTAGGAAATGACCAGAAATATCCCACAGCGTATCTCCTCGTTTTACAACGTAGACATGTGGTGCATTACTTTTTAGAGAGGGTGGATTATGGTTCGGACTAGCAGCATGAACCTCTGCTACTGTACCCATTGCAACCCCTGTAAAAAGTGCGAAAGCAAGTAAATGCTTTTTTATCCCCAAAGCATGAAATTCACCCATGCCGTTAAAAACCTTTTTCATTATGATAATTCCTAAAAATTATGTGTGCAGATGCGTTATAATGAGCGGCTTACACACAATTTTTCGATGAAGTATTTCCTTCATTTGGTTTTTCAATCAATGGCATAAGTGAGGACGTCAGTATGGCCTTATTACCTATTTTAAGTTTTCCTGATCCCCGTCTTCGTACCATTGCTAAGCCTGTTGAAGAAGTTACTGATGAAATTCGTCAACTTGCAGCAGATATGCTTGAAACCATGTATGCCGCACCAGGTATTGGTTTAGCAGCTTCACAGGTAGATCGTCATATTCAGTTAATCGTTATAGATTTATCTGAAGCTAAAGATGAACCCTTGGTTTTTATTAACCCCAAAATCACTCCACTGACAGAAGATAAGCAGCAGTACGAAGAAGGCTGCCTATCTGTGCCACAAATATACGACAAAGTTGAGCGCCCGTCACGTGTGAAAATTGAGGCAATTAACCTTGAAGGTCAAGCATTTGAGATAGAAGCTGATGGACTTCTCGCTGTTTGTATCCAACATGAAATGGATCACTTAAATGGCAAATTATTTGTGGATTATTTGTCGCCACTTAAACGTCAGCGTGCGCGTGAAAAAGTCGAAAAAGTTGTTCGTCAACGTGAGCGTGAAAAAGTTGCAGTAAAACGTTAAAAATTTCTATTCTTCAAATATTAATATAGTGTGGATGTGATTTTTGGTTTTTCGTAGTGGTTTACTGCTTGCATGTGCAGCAGTATTTTTACAGGTTGCGGTATTTCTACAGCCGCTATTACCGAAGCAATATCAAATTGCTCCGGTCTGTGAAACTATTACTCGTGCTTTGCTTAAACCCAAAGCACAGATGGAAACCATGTCACATACAATGCATTCACATCATGAACATCATATTGAACAGGCACAAACTGCTAGTCAACATGTCCATCATGATGCAAATCACCAGTGTCAATATTGTACCGTCTATGCCAATCTGGTTTTGCCGCCTGAATTCGGCGTAAAAGAAGTTTTAGTTCGCATACAAGTTCGCTTAGTCGCCTATCAACAAGCATTCAAACATGTTTATTTTGCGCTACAGCGACTTTTCCTACTCCCGCAAGGGCGTGCACCGCCTCTATTTGCATAAATAAAAGCAAATTTTTGTTGGGGTCTTGATTGACTTCAATATCACTTTATTTATGTTTTAGAGCGTATAAAAAATGTCACATTCTAAATTCTTATTACAACCTCTATGGGTTGCGATGTTTGCTGTCTCTCATTCGGGTCTAGTTTTTGCTGATTCAGAAAAAAATGATGTCGATACCAAAACACTTCATTCATTGGCACCTATCGTTGTTACAGCACAGCAAGGCAATGATGCAAACGGTCTGATCGTGCATGCAGATCCAAAGCAACCGATTCAGCCAGTACCTGCTACAGATGGTGCAGATTACCTGCAAAGTATTATGGGTTTTAACTCAATACAAAGCGGTGGAACAAATGGCGATGTGACATTCCGAGGCATGTTTGGTTCACGCATCAAAATTCTAACTGATGGAACTGAAAATTTAGGCGCATGCCCAAACCGTATGGATGCACCAACTTCTTATATCTCACCAGAAAGTTATGACCGTATTTCTGTCATTAAAGGTCCACAAACAGTTCAATATGCCAATACGGGTTCAGCAGCGACTGTTCTTTTTGAACGTCAGCCTGAAAAGCTCACCACAGAAAAACCTTATCGTGGACAAGTGAGTGTATTGTTAGGTTCATATGGGCGTATTGACCATAATGTTGAAGCGGCAATTGGTGATGAGAAAAAATATATCCGTTTAAATGCTAATCGTTCTGAGTCGAACAGTTATCAAGATGGTGACGGCAATACCGTACCTTCAGCATGGGAAAAATGGAATGCTGATGTGGCGATTGGTTTCACTCCAGATGAAAACACTTGGGTTGAACTCACTGGTGGGAAATCTGATGGTGAATCGCTTTATGCTGGACGCTCAATGGACGGTTCACAATTTGCACGTGAAAGCTTAGGTCTACGTTTTGAAAAGAAAAACATCACTAATGTCATCAAGAAAATAGAAGGGCAGGTGAACTACAGCTATAACGACCATATTATGGATAACTTTAGCTTGCGTACACCGCCATTAGTTGAAATGAACCATGGTGGTATAACGATGCTGATGCCGAACCCAATGGCAATGCAAGTGACACGCCGTACACTAAACTCGCGCTTAGCTATGACTTCTGAATGGAATCAATGGAGCCTGATCACAGGTGTAGATTCTCAATTCAATAAACATGGCGGCAGCATGTCATCACCAACGATGCCTTCTATGAATATTCCATATCGTCAAGATATGCGTTTTCAATCTTATGGTGCTTTTGGTGAACTCGGTTATCAATGGAACGATCTAAATAAACTGGTTACAGGTGTGCGTTTAGATCGAGTAACAGTTGAAGATGAGCGCGCAGATTCTCAAGCAAAAGGCTTTAATACTAAACTTGAAAAGACTTTACCAAGTGCATTTGTCCGCTGGGAAAATCAACATCCTGAGCATGACCTAAAAAGCTATATCGGTTTAGGCTATGTAGAACGTATGCCTGATTATTGGGAACTTTTTTCGCCTAAACATGGTAATGCTGGCTCGACCAATACCTTTAACGGTGTAAGTCCTGAGAAAACACTACAGTTGGATCTGGGCTTTCAGCAACAACATGGAGCTTTAAATACATGGGCTTCTGCCTATGCAGGCTTAGTAGATGACTACATTTTAATGAGTTATCACCATCACCCAAGCATGGATATGGGTGGACATGATATGAGTCATGATATTACTGCGGGTGCCAAAAATGTCGATGCAACCATCGCAGGTGCGGAAGCGGGTATTGGATATCAATTTACTGATCATATTCAGGCAGATTTGAGTGCGATGTATGCATGGGGTAAAAACACCACAGATGACAAACCACTACCTCAAATTTCACCTTTAGAAGGTCGCCTAAATATTCGCTATGTGGCTGACAAATATAACTTAGGTCTATTGTGGCGAGCTGTGGCTGAGCAAAACCGTGTGAGTCTACATCAAGGTAATATCGTGGGATATGACTTAAAACCAAGTAAAGGTTTTTCGACTCTTTCTCTAAACGGAAGTTACAACCTTCGTAAAGATATCGATGTCTCTGTTGGTGTTGATAACGTATTAGATAAAACCTACACCGAACACTTAAACAAAGCGGGTAGTGCAGGCTTTGGATTTGCGAGTGAAGAGCAGTTTAACAATATCGGAAGAAACTACTGGGTTCGTATGAGCATGAAGTTTTAATAAGCTGTAGCGAATTAAATGAACTGAAAATATTAATTTAACGAGAGAAATCAAATGACAAATAAATTATCGCCTGAACAGTCTTGGTGGGGATGGAAGTTACTTATTGTGGCTTCTATCTTGAGCTTATTATTTATGATTATTTTTTACTTGGCGATCAACAATGAGCCTGACTACATGCCAAGTCAAAAAAAGAAGCAGATGGTGGAGTCACACGAGCAAATGAATCACGCTGAAATGCATAGTTCATCGCCTCAATAAGTCCTTAACATTTAAGAATGGAAGTCTGATATCCAGACTTCCATTCTTTATTTTTAGGCTTAGAAAATTATTGATGCATACTTGCCAATTTTTTCGCTTTACCTTGATTCTGATAAAGACTTAGACCAAGTTTTTGTATATTAC
Source organism: Acinetobacter sp. KB005 (assembly GCF_049949095.1). Taxonomy (NCBI): domain Bacteria; kingdom Pseudomonadati; phylum Pseudomonadota; class Gammaproteobacteria; order Moraxellales; family Moraxellaceae; genus Acinetobacter; species Acinetobacter sp. KB005. The sequence goes on from NZ_CP188191.1 coordinate 1,060,793, forward strand.
GCCCTGATTTAGATAAGAAGTTTTCAATTCTTGGCGAAAGCTTTGCACCACTATAAAGTAATGAATTACGCAAAATCAGATAATAAGCAAACCATGAAGCTGACTGACGAGGCAATCCGAGTAGTTTCATTCTTTTCTTACCAATAAAAAATTGGGTAAGTTCTAAATGTTGTCGGTAAGCAAGCTTCTGCTGCAAAGAGCGTAAATGCAGATACTTTCTCTCAAAAGGTTCTTTAGATAAGCTCGATCCTAATTCAATACTGCTGTGATCGGAGCGAGGGTGAGCAAACTGCATCCAGTAAAGTAAGCGCCAGCCTTGAGTTTCAGATTGAATAAGCCATTTTTCATCAATACCCATCAACCAGCCAACATAACGCCAAAAATGTAAAAAATTCTTAGTTTCCTGTTTTGTCGGCCATATTCCTAAAGCTCGAATTCCTAACAAAACCACACTGCTAAACGCTAAATTGGTCATTGCTAAATCAAACTGATTAAGAGGAATTCCCCAAACTTCGCTATTCCAACGATCAGACTTTTTCAATTGCCGGCGAACGAGTGCATGAATAAAGCGAACATAAATGGTTGAGGTAAAGCCTGAACTCAAACGAGAAAGGCCTTGAGGTTCAGTAATATCAACCCACCATTTTGTAGTCTCTGCTAAACGTGTTCCTGCCTGTTTCTTCAAGGCACCAGTTAAAATTAGAGGTTGATTAAATCCTGGATATAAATATCCCGCCATCAAAGATAAATCTCTAAGAATAAAACCATTATTTATTCCTAAACGATGAGTAAATTTAATAGCCTCATCAATTTGGTGTTGGTCTAGCCATTCAGGCTTTTGTTCAATGTAATTAAAGAAATTTTCTAATTCAGTAGGCATCGGCTCAGATAAGTCATTGCGGCCTTGAAATAATATCTTCTCAAAAATCATGCGGTGATCTTTGGGATTTTGCATAACCCAGTCAATTACTTTATCCATTTCAACGTCTCCTTCATAAAGAGCACGTTGTAAAGACACATATTCTGCATAGTTTGGCTGGGCGGGTTTTTCGCAACAGACATTTAAAAACTGAGTAAAGAAATTACTGTCTTGCATGTCCTTAAAAGAGGCAAGTCGAGTCGGGCTACTTATTTGCATTTTGTCACTTACTTATTGAACTGAATAATAAATAGGCTAATATGAATAATTATTCGCATTCAATTCACATTTAAAGAATAAAAAACCAATGAGAAAAGCCCCACAGCAACAGCGTTCAAAAATTATTGTTGACCATATTTTAGAGGCGACACAGCACTGTATTGCCCAATATGGATTGCTCCATACCACGACTCCTAAAATTGCAGAGAGATCTGGAGTAAGTGTGGGTTCAATTTACCAATACTTTGAAAATAAAGATCAAATCATAGAAGAACTGTTGCGCCGTAAAAGCGAACTATTGGGGCAACAACTCAAAGAATTAGTTATGCAGCAAGGAAATATTCCTTTGGATATCCTTATACCCTTAGCAATAGAACTAGGATTTGCTGCATTAAAAGCCGATCATGGATTTTTTATAGAGGTATTAAAGCATTGGCACGACTATAGTCATTCGCAAGCTGCTCAGATTTTAGAAAAACATTTTTTTGAAGTTGGACTATATACATTTAGTAGAAATCCCCATCAATGGGACTTCGAACAGGTGAAGCATAAATCCTTTGTAATCATCAATAGTACGCTTTTTACAATGATGAGATATGTTAGTCAGAATAATTTTCTTATCTCAGAACAACAACTTAAACAAGAATTATCGAGCATGATACTGGCTTATTTAAGTCAAAAATAAATAATTAAAATAATTATTCATATAAAACAATTGGTTAATATGGTTGTTGTTTTAAAAATGAACGCTCAAGTCATAAGTTTTTAATTTTCGCTTGCCAAGGGAATTTAATCGTCTATAATGCACATCCATCGGCGGTGATGCAGATAGAAACTTGTTGAAAAACAGTTACTTGGAATTGAGTTGATTGCTTTGAGCAGTAGATTTGATAAGAAGTTGGTTTTGAGAATAAGTTTTAAAAATATCGAAATTACCTGTTGACTTTTAAGAGATTAAGAGTAATATAGCCGACCTAGCTTGCTGGTGACGAACCAGTAAGAAGATCATTAAGAGATTATGAAGAACAACTTGTGTGGATTTTTACTGATTGATTGATCGAAATATTATCATTGATTGATTGGTTTAAATTACTCGAAGTTTATTTGAGCGAAATTTAAGTCAGAAAATTGATGAGCCAGAATTGGCACCTTGTCTTTAATAAGGTGCAAAATGATTTTTAACTGAAGAGTTTGATCATGGCTCAGATTGAACGCTGGCGGCAGGCTTAACACATGCAAGTCGAGCGGAGTGATGGTGCTTGCACTATCACTTAGCGGCGGACGGGTGAGTAATGCTTAGGAATCTGCCTATTAGTGGGGGACAACATTTCGAAAGGAATGCTAATACCGCATACGTCCTACGGGAGAAAGCAGGGGATCTTCGGACCTTGCGCTAATAGATGAGCCTAAGTCGGATTAGCTAGTTGGTGGGGTAAAGGCCTACCAAGGCGACGATCTGTAGCGGGTCTGAGAGGATGATCCGCCACACTGGGACTGAGACACGGCCCAGACTCCTACGGGAGGCAGCAGTGGGGAATATTGGACAATGGGCGCAAGCCTGATCCAGCCATGCCGCGTGTGTGAAGAAGGCCTTATGGTTGTAAAGCACTTTAAGCGAGGAGGAGGCTACTGAAGTTAATACCTTCAGATAGTGGACGTTACTCGCAGAATAAGCACCGGCTAACTCTGTGCCAGCAGCCGCGGTAATACAGAGGGTGCAAGCGTTAATCGGATTTACTGGGCGTAAAGCGCGCGTAGGCGGCTAATTAAGTCAAATGTGAAATCCCCGAGCTTAACTTGGGAATTGCATTCGATACTGGTTAGCTAGAGTGTGGGAGAGGATGGTAGAATTCCAGGTGTAGCGGTGAAATGCGTAGAGATCTGGAGGAATACCGATGGCGAAGGCAGCCATCTGGCCTAACACTGACGCTGAGGTGCGAAAGCATGGGGAGCAAACAGGATTAGATACCCTGGTAGTCCATGCCGTAAACGATGTCTACTAGCCGTTGGGGCCTTTGAGGCTTTAGTGGCGCAGCTAACGCGATAAGTAGACCGCCTGGGGAGTACGGTCGCAAGACTAAAACTCAAATGAATTGACGGGGGCCCGCACAAGCGGTGGAGCATGTGGTTTAATTCGATGCAACGCGAAGAACCTTACCTGGCCTTGACATAGTAAGAACTTTCCAGAGATGGATTGGTGCCTTCGGGAACTTACATACAGGTGCTGCATGGCTGTCGTCAGCTCGTGTCGTGAGATGTTGGGTTAAGTCCCGCAACGAGCGCAACCCTTTTCCTTATTTGCCAGCGAGTAATGTCGGGAACTTTAAGGATACTGCCAGTGACAAACTGGAGGAAGGCGGGGACGACGTCAAGTCATCATGGCCCTTACGGCCAGGGCTACACACGTGCTACAATGGTCGGTACAAAGGGTTGCTACCTAGCGATAGGATGCTAATCTCAAAAAGCCGATCGTAGTCCGGATTGGAGTCTGCAACTCGACTCCATGAAGTCGGAATCGCTAGTAATCGCGGATCAGAATGCCGCGGTGAATACGTTCCCGGGCCTTGTACACACCGCCCGTCACACCATGGGAGTTTGTTGCACCAGAAGTAGGTAGTCTAACCGCAAGGAGGACGCTTACCACGGTGTGGCCGATGACTGGGGTGAAGTCGTAACAAGGTAGCCGTAGGGGAACCTGCGGCTGGATCACCTCCTTAACGAAAGATTGACGATTGGTAAGAATCCACAACAAGTTGTTCTTCATAGATGTATCTGAGGGTCTGTAGCTCAGTTGGTTAGAGCACACGCTTGATAAGCGTGGGGTCACAAGTTCAAGTCTTGTCAGACCCACCATGACTTTGACTGGTTGAAGTTATAGAAAAGAAGATACATAACTGATGATGTAAGCTGGGGACTTAGCTTAGTTGGTAGAGCGCCTGCTTTGCACGCAGGAGGTCAGGAGTTCGACTCTCCTAGTCTCCACCAGAACTTAAGAGAAGTTCGGATTACAGAAATTAGTAAATAAAGATTTAGATCTTGGTTTATTAACTTCTGTGATTTAAGTATCACGGTATTAAGCATGACCTGACGAAGGCATGTTTATTCATTAACAGATTGGCAAAATTGAGTCTGAAATAAATTGTTCACTCAATAATGAAAAGAGAGGAAGTAATTCTGATCTTGGAATTAATTGAGAACTAGCAAATTAACTGAATCAAGCGTTTTGGTATATGAATTAGATTGAAGCTGTACAGTGTTTAAATACACAGTACTTCAAACTGTAAGAGATTGATGAGAAATCATTGATCATGTCTTATTACTCCTTGTAGGTAATAACGACTGTTTGGGGTTGTATAGTCAAGTAATTAAGTGCATGTGGTGGATGCCTTGGCAGTCAGAGGCGATGAAAGACGTAATAGCCTGCGATAAGCTCCGGGGAGGCGGCAAATATCCTTTGATCCGGAGATTTCTGAATGGGGGAACCCACCTACTTTAAGGTAGGTATTGCAACATGAATACATAGTGTTGCAAGGCGAACGAGGGGAAGTGAAACATCTCAGTACCCTTAGGAAAAGAAATCAATTGAGATTCCCTTAGTAGCGGCGAGCGAACGGGGATCAGCCCATTAAGTTATGTGTGTTTTAGTGGAACGCTCTGGGAAGTGCGAACGTAGAGGGTGATATTCCCGTACACGAAAGGGCACACATAATGATGACGAGTAGGGCGAGGCACGTGAAACCTTGTCTGAATATGGGGGGACCATCCTCCAAGGCTAAATACTCCTGACTGACCGATAGTGAACCAGTACCGTGAGGGAAAGGCGAAAAGAACCCCTGTGAGGGGAGTGAAATAGATCCTGAAACCGCATGCATACAAGCAGTGGGAGCCGACTTGTTCGGTGACTGCGTACCTTTTGTATAATGGGTCAGCGACTTATATTCAGTAGCGAGGTTAACCGTATAGGGGAGCCGTAGAGAAATCGAGTCTTAATAGGGCGTTTAGTTGCTGGGTATAGACCCGAAACCAGGCGATCTATCCATGAGCAGGTTGAAGGTTGGGTAACACTAACTGGAGGACCGAACCCACTGTCGTTGAAAAGCCAGGGGATGACTTGTGGATAGGGGTGAAAGGCTAATCAAGCCTGGTGATAGCTGGTTCTCCCCGAAAGCTATTTAGGTAGCGCCTCGGACGAATACCATAGGGGGTAGAGCACTGTTTCGGCTAGGGGGTCATCCCGACTTACCAAACCGATGCAAACTCCGAATACCTATGAGTACTATCCGGGAGACAGACTGCGGGTGCTAACGTCCGTAGTCAAGAGGAAAACAATCCAGACCGCCAGCTAAGGCCCCAAAATCATAGTTAAGTGGGAAACGATGTGGGAAGGCATAGACAGCTAGGAGGTTGGCTTAGAAGCAGCCACCCTTTAAAGAAAGCGTAATAGCTCACTAGTCGAGTCGGCCTGCGCGGAAGATGTAACGGGGCTAAAACTATGTGCCGAAGCTGCGGATTTGACTTTTAAGTCAAGTGGTAGGGGAGCGTTCTGTAAGCCGATGAAGGTGTATTGAGAAGTATGCTGGAGGTATCAGAAGTGCGAATGCTGACGTGAGTAACGACAAAACGGGTGAAAAACCCGTTCGCCGAAAGACCAAGGGTTCCAGTCCAACGTTAATCGGGGCTGGGTGAGTCGACCCCTAAGGCGAGGCCGAAAGGCGTAGTCGATGGGAAATTGGTTAATATTCCAATACTTCTGTGTAATGCGATGAGAGGACGGAGAAGGTTAAGTCAGCCTGGCGTTGGTTGTCCAGGTGAAAGGAAGTAGGCATGCATCTTAGGCAAATCCGGGGTGCTCTATGCTGAGATCTGATAGCAAGCTGTACTTGTACAGCGAAGTGGCTGATACCATGCTTCCAGGAAAAGTCTCTAAGCTTCAGTTACACAGGAATCGTACCCTAAACCGACACAGGTGGTCAGGTCGAGTAGACCAAGGCGCTTGAGAGAACTCTGCTGAAGGAACTAGGCAAAATGGTACCGTAACTTCGGGAGAAGGTACGCTGTTGTTGGTGATGGAACTTGCTTCCTGAGCTGATGACAGCCACAGAAACCAGGCCGCTGCAACTGTTTATTAAAAACATAGCACTCTGCAAACACGAAAGTGGACGTATAGGGTGTGATGCCTGCCCGGTGCTGGAAGGTTAATTGATGGGGTTAGCGTAAGCGAAGCTCTTGATCGAAGCCCCAGTAAACGGCGGCCGTAACTATAACGGTCCTAAGGTAGCGAAATTCCTTGTCGGGTAAGTTCCGACCTGCACGAATGGCATAATGATGGCGGCGCTGTCTCCAGCAGAGGCTCAGTGAAATCGAAATCGCTGTGAAGATGCAGTGTACCCGCGGCTAGACGGAAAGACCCCGTGAACCTTTACTGCAGCTTGACATTGAACTTTGACCTTACTTGTGTAGGATAGGTGGGAGGCTTTGAAGTTGGAACGCTAGTTCCAATGGAGCCGTCCTTGAAATACCACCCTGGTAATGTTGAGGTTCTAACTCTGCCCCGTAATCCGGGGCGAGGACCATGTCTGGTGGGTAGTTTGACTGGGGCGGTCTCCTCCTAAAGAGTAACGGAGGAGTACGAAGGTGCGCTCAGCGTGGTCGGAAATCACGCGTAGAGTATAAAGGCAAAAGCGCGCTTAACTGCGAGACCCACAAGTCGAGCAGGTACGAAAGTAGGTCTTAGTGATCCGGTGGTTCTGTATGGAAGGGCCATCGCTCAACGGATAAAAGGTACTCTGGGGATAACAGGCTGATACCGCCCAAGAGTTCATATCGACGGCGGTGTTTGGCACCTCGATGTCGGCTCATCTCATCCTGGGGCTGAAGCAGGTCCCAAGGGTATGGCTGTTCGCCATTTAAAGAGGTACGCGAGCTGGGTTTAGAACGTCGTGAGACAGTTCGGTCCCTATCTACCGTGGGCGCTGGAAATTTGAGAGGATCTGCTCCTAGTACGAGAGGACCAGAGTGGACGAACCTCTGGTGTACCGGTTGTGACGCCAGTCGCATCGCCGGGTAGCTATGTTCGGAAGGGATAACCGCTGAAAGCATCTAAGCGGGAAGCCTACCTCAAGATAAGATTTCCCTAGGACTTTATGTCCTCTAAAGAGCCGTTCGAGACTAGGACGTTGATAGGTTGGATGTGGAAGCATAGTGATATGTGAAGCTGACCAATACTAATTGCTCGTGAGGCTTGACTATACAACACCCAAGCAGTTGTATATAAAGCATCAATCGATTCATTAATATGCAAAGCAACTTGATTTAGTTATACGCTTAGCTAAAATGAACAAAATAAAGTAAGACTCAATCAGCCCATCTGTAAAGATTTGGAAAACGCATCGGCAGCTAATAAGACCAATGCAAGTATCCATACCAGTTGTGCTGGCGACCATAGCAAGAGTGAACCACCTGATCCCTTCCCGAACTCAGAAGTGAAACCTCTTAGCGCTGATGGTAGTGTGGGGTTTCCCATGTGAGAGTAAGTCATCGCCAGCTCATTATTCTAAACACCCTCAACTTAACAGTTGAGGGTGTTTTTTTATGTCTGGAAATAACCATTAGAATGGTTTTCATTAAAAATACTGCATATTATTTCGATCTTTGCTTATGATATGAGCAATTAAAATTGAGCTTCTGCTTATGCAGTTTAAAATTATCGCGGCCCAAGACCTAAATAAGCAACAGCGACAATAGATTGCTGAGCTATGTTTTTCTGCTTTTGATGAAGATCCTTGGAGTCAATATACCTTTATGCAAACTGCTGTTCATCTATTAGGCATATTAGATGATAATATTGTGTCACATGCTTTATGGACAGATAGAGTTTTCACCATAAATGGCAGTTTCAATGTAAAAACTGCTTATATAGAGTATGTGACTACTGACTACAAGATGCGGGGTAAGGGGTTCGCATCGCAACTATTAAGACATTTAGTTGATACATTAACTTCTTTGGAATATGGGCTTGTGGCATTACAACCAGAAGATGAAGCATTTTATAAAAAATTAGGTTGGATTTCATGGTGGGGAGATTTATACATCAAACAAGATACTTCTACTTATCTGACTGATGACTATGAAATTATGTTATATCCTTTGAGTATCCATATGAAAGATCTACTATCACACCGTTCAGAAGACGATAGTATTTCCGTAGAATGGCGAGAGGGTGAAGTTTGGTAGTTTTAGCTATAATTCACATTAATTAACTGATTTAAAATAATTTTTTAAAAATAAATCTATGATAATAACTATTTGGGATTGTTTGCTGAGGAGATGCTATGGAGTTTATAAGTACCTATGGTAAGGAAATAGTTTCTTTATTAGTACCATTTATTACTTGGTTCCTTAATGTGGGGATAAAGCCTAGAGCAAAATTAATTTGGACGAATCCTCATGCATTTATTTTCCTTGTACAAGAACCTTTGAGAGATGTTGAGGGTAATATTTTAAGACCAATGCAAAGAGTCGAGACAGCCTCAATCAAAGTCATAAATATTGGAAGAGATACTGCAAATAAAATCGAATTAATTTTTAACTGGCAGCCCCAGCATATAAATTCCTGACCTGTTCGCTCTTATGAACAAAAGATAGATCAAGATGGTCGCTGTACTTTAATATTTGATAACCTATCACCTAGGGAGGAGATAGGAATTGAAATTATGAGCATAAATGTTGACCTTCCTGCTTTACTTCTAGTTCGAAGTGCTGAATGTACTGCTAAAAATGTTGCCTTGAGTTGGTTCCAATTTGTATCGCCATGGAGAATTAATCTAGCTCGTGGACTAATTTTAATTGGTTTTAGCACAACAATTTATTGGGTTATTTCTTTAATTCAGTTTCTTGTTTTGAAGACACCACATTAAAGAATATATTCAATAACTAATTAGAATCACTCATGATTGGATAAAGCAAATTTGTTTCAGAATAATTGAATTTTGTAGTAACTCTAATTTATATACCTATAATGATTCAGCATCATTCCAAATCTAATAAGGATATAACATGTCTACCGACCAGCAATTTCCAACACCCAATAATTTAGGGATCGCAGTTTATTCAAATAATGCAGAAGCAATTGGTAATACACCTTTAGTTCGTATCAATCGTTTGATTAAAACTGGTGCAACTGTATTAGCAAAAGTAGAAAGTCGGAATCCTGCATTTTCTGTGAAATGTCGTATTGGAGCGGCACTTATTGCAGATGCAGAAAAGCGTAGTGTGTTAAAAGAAGGCATGCATATTATTGAACCAACTAGTGGTAACACGGGGATTGCATTGGCTTTTGTTGCAGCGGCTAAGGGTTACCCAATTACTTTAACTATGCCTGCAAGCATGAGTCTTGAGCGTAGAAAAGTATTAAAAGCACTCGGTGCCAATTTAGTTTTAACTGAACCAGCGAAAGGGATGAAAGGTGCAGTTGATGAAGCTGTGAGATTAGCAGCTGAACAACCAGATGTTTATTTTCTACCTCAACAATTTGAAAATCCAGCAAATCCACAAATCCATGTGGATACAACTGGTCCTGAAATTTGGCAAGCAACAGGCGGGCAAGTCGATATTTTGGTTGCTGGTGTAGGTACTGGTGGCACAATTACTGGTATTTCTCGTTATTTCGAACAAGTTCAAAATAAACCTTTGTACTCTGTAGCCGTTGAACCTGCTGAGTCTCCAATTATTACTCAAACTAGAAATGGTGAGAATATTACACCTGCACCACATAAAATTCAGGGAATTGGTGCGAACTTTATTCCAAAGAATCTTGATTTAGATCTTGTTGATGAAGTCCTACCAATAACTAGTGAAGAAGCAATTCAGTGGGCAAGAAATTGTGCAACGCAGGAAGGCATTTTAGTGGGTATTTCAAGTGGAGCAGCTTTGGCTGCGGCTGCTAAAATTGCAGAACGTCCTGAAAATGCTGGCAAAACGATTGTTGTTATTCTTCCAGACAGTGGAGAGCGTTATTTATCTTCTGTTCTATTTGAAGGTTTATTTGACGAATAAAATTACTTGTATAAAAAGCCCATCAACAGATGGGCTTTTTATTTGACCTTAATTTATAAGGCGCTTTTTAGAGCTTTTTGATGACGTTTAACAGATCGGGCATATTTCTTAGCTTTGTGACGTGTCCAGAAACTTCGCTCATATCCTGTAGGTCCAACGTTGTAATAAGCAGTGGCTTTAAACCAGCTATCTGCTGATTGATAGTAATGATTTAAAATATATGCACCACATTGAATATTTGTAGATTCATCATACAAATTACCAGCACAAGTTTGTTGCCAATAGCTAGGAATAATTTGAGTTAAACCTACTGCACCCGTAGGTGAGAGGGCGCTACTATTGTAACTAGACTCTTGTCTTATGACCGCGGCAAGTAAAAGAGGAGGTACATTATATTGATCAGCACTTTGAATAATAATTGGAGATAACCGATTAGCTGTGCTTTGTGGAACAGAATAAGCTTTTTGTAGACCAGACGAGAGCTTATTTGATCGCCATGAAAATGAACCACTATTCGGGCCTAAGCTCGTACATCCCGTCATTATTGTCATTAAAACAATTGTAAAAAATTTGAGGCTCAAAATGTGTATTTGAGTTGGTTTAAAATAATTGTTAGATAAAGATGAGGTAAGCAAAATATAAAACCGATAATCAAGTTTCAAATGAAATCATGGTATTCAGCTGTAACTAATGGATCAATATAAGTTCTGTTGCTCAGCACAAGCAAATAGTGATAATTTTGTATAATTAAAATGAAAAAACCCCGACATCCTGTCGAGGTTCCTTCGTATTCAGCTTATGTAGCTAACTCCTGTCAACTACCGCTTCCTGCGTTCTTATTCTTCTTCAATGAGACATCCTGTCTCTCTATGTTTCATATATTATAAAAAAATACTAAAGCTGGATATCCGCAATTCACCGCAAGTTTTGTACGTTTTAACTTACAGATATACTTTTTCAACTTTCTTAAATACGATGTCGACTAGTTTCTGTGCTACAGGAGTACAGATCAACATACTTGGGAAAGTAAATATCCACGCAATACCTCATGCGGATATCCATAATGAAAAGAAATTTTGAACTGGTCCTATTGCTTTGAAAGTCGTAATTTCTGAAATTATAGATGACATCGTTGCGGATAAAATGAGCGGAAATAAAATCCTTTGTGCTGTCATAATCTTACACTCCAAGATAAGCATTCAAGGTCATTGCAAAATTATTTCCAAATAATCGAGCAGTTTTAATGTCTCCTTCATCAAACCTATCGGGACTACTGCCGTGTTCAGCCTGAGCCATTAAACCTGACCATGAACCAAGACGATTAGCAGCTTCAGAATAAGGCACACCTTGATATTGCTCGGGCAGAATTGGATTACCGATCCATAACATGCCATGTTGCATACAGAAGGTAAAAAGTGAAATTAATGTCGATTGTTTATCACCCGCGGGAAGGGATGATACGGTAAACCCAGCCGCTAGTTTTCCTTTAAAGCTCTGTTTTTTCCACAATGGACCTGTCGCATCCATGAGTTGTTTTAATTTCGAGGATACTCCGCCTAAGTAAGTCGGAGACCCCCAAATTAAGCCATCGTATTGGATAAGTCTTTCAGGATTTTCAATGAGATGTTCAGCACTCAGTAGATCTACTTTAATATTTTTTTGGCTTGATACTCCAGTTTGAATTTGCTGAGCAATAAACTGAGTATGACCTTGGCGGCTATGGTAAATAATAGCAACGGTTTTCATAAGATTTTCCTTTATTTTAAATTTGAAAGATTTTTGCAGTGAGATATAAACCACAGCCAAAAACACTATGGTTAAGCAAACTTTTTAGACAATTCAAAAATGGATGAGGGGTTTTTGAAGAAGCGAAACCACGACCCATCGCAGGTTGCATAATAAAAAAAGGAATGAGAACAGTGACTAAACCAAAAAGTAGAGCTGAGTAAAACTGAGGATGAATGAGCCAATCGGGGCCCACAATGCAAAGAAAGCTCAAGGCAAAAATCAGCCCAACACTATAGTGAGCAATCCAACCCAATAAATATTCACCCTTAATTTGAGAGCTTTTTGCAATAGATTTATGTATGAATTTGCCTTGAAATATCCAACCAATCCAGCGTCCGAGAAAGGCAAAGTTTAAGGTTGGAATTTTGAATATCTTTAATATTAACAGCCAGATATCCATAGTGATTGTTGCCCCGATGCCGAGGCATAAAGCTTGAAAGAACAATGTGGAGATATTCATTTTTACACCTTGCTTTTATATGTATGAAACGTGATAAATTTATTGTGCAAGTTGAAGTTCACTTGAAGTCAAGAGGGTATTATGGATATTGGTGAAGTCGCTAAGAGAGCAAAAGTCACAACAGCAACGCTACGTTTTTATGAAGAGAAGGGATTAATTAAGTCGATAGGGCGGCAGGGTTTACGCCGGCAATATGGTAAACAGGTGCTTGATCAATTGGCATTAATTGCTTTAGGTCGTGCTGCGGGTTTTTCTTTAAATGAAATCGCCACAATGTTTGGACAAGATGGTAAACCTGATCTTGATCGTCAAAAATTAAAAGATAAAGCTGAACAATTAGAGCAAATGGCAAAGCGATTACATTTTATTAGTCAAGGATTACAACATGCGGCAGTGTGTCCTGCTGAAAATCATATGCTATGTCCTACCTTTCAGAATTTTTTGAAAGCAGCAATTGCTGGAGAATATCAGCCAACGAAACTTTAGTGAAATCTTGAGCCAATAGTTTTTTAACATTGATCTAACAGATATATTTGTCATATTTTCGCCATAAAGATTTCATCTTTTTGAAGTAAAAACTTCATATAAGCTTGATTAAATTTGCTTAATTTTTTACCGACTGTATAAAACCATGAGCAAAAAAACTTTAGTCGCATTATTATGCTGTGCCAGTTTAGGATTGACGGCATGTAACGATGATAACGATCAAGAACAAACTTCACCCACTGAAAACGTTACCGAACCGACCTTAATTTCTTTTGCCAAGTTACCTGTAGAAACCTACGCTGCTGGTCCAGACTCTGGTGCATATGTGAAAGGTGCAAATGGAATTTATCCTCCATTTAAAGGCCAGCCTGTACAGGGCTTTTCTGCTGCATTAAAAAATGAAGATGGCAGTTATATGGCAATGGCCGATAACGGCTTTGGAACTCAAGCTAATTCATCAGACTTTTTACTTCGTATTTATAAAATAAAGCCTGATTTCAAAACTAAAGCTAAAGGTACGGGTCAAGTTACTGTGCAAAGCTTTATCCAACTGCGTGATCCAAACAAGTTAATTCCATTTAATATTGTTAATGGTGATACAGCTGAGCGTTTATTAACGGGTGCCGATTTTGACCCAGAGTCAATGCAACGTACTAGTGATGGGACTTATTGGATTGGGGATGAGTTTGGTCCTTATTTACTTCATTTCTCAGCAGATGGTGTGTTGTTGGATGCTCCAATTGCTCTGCCAAATCCACTAAATCCGACGCAAGAACTTCGCTCTCCTCAAAATCAGTTTAATAAAGCGCAAATTAATTTTGTAGAGCCTTTAGTTCAGCAAAGTGGTGGTTTTGAAGGAATGGCAATCTCTCCAGATGGCCAATATCTCTATCCTCTTGTAGAGAAACCGCTTAAATCAATTCGAGAAACGGAAAGACAATTATTGATTTCCCAATTTGATCTGAAGAAGAAAGCTTATACAGGAAAATATTATTGGTTCCAGTTAGACAGTAAGGCAACCAATATTGGTGACTTCCAACTCTTTAATGATAAAGAAGGTATTATTATTGAGCGTGATGCGACTCAGAATAATTTAGGCGGATATAAAAAATTAATTCGTATTAAATTAAATGAGTCAGGCCAACCAGTAAGTCGCGAAGATTTAGTCGATTTAATTAAAATTGCCAATCCTAATTTACTTTATGGCACAGCAAGAGCAGGGGATATTGGGACAGAACAAGTTTTCGCTTTCCCATTTGAAACTATTGAAGATGTCATCATTGAAAATAGCACAACGTTGACTGTTCTAAATGATAATAACTTCCCTGGATCTACAGGGCGTAACGCAAAATTGGCTGACGATAATGAGATTATTCAAATTCGTTTGCCAAAAGCTTTGTTCTAAGCCCTATAAATAAATGAGTTAAAAATGCGGCGGCTTTTATTCCGCCGCATTTATTAGAAGAATAAAATATTGGATAAACTTTAATCAAATTATTTTTTATATCCTTGTTTTCGTTTGTTTTATAAACAGGGAAAATGAATGGAATTCATGTTAAAATGATCGGCTTTCATCTTTAGATGTCTCTCCTCCATCTGCTAGCCGAGATTCGCAAGCCATGTCTACTGCCTACACCATGCAAACTGCGCCAAAAGCGTTGTTTGATTACGACAAATATTGGGCGTCGTGTTTTGAACCAGCGCCATTTTTGCCGATGTCACGAGAAGAAATGGATCAACTAGGCTGGGATGCGTGTGACTTCATTTTAGTTTGCGGTGATGCTTATATTGACCATCCGTCATTTGTTTCAGGTGTGATTGGACGTGTGCTTGAGGCACAAGGTTTTCGTGTCGGAATTATTGCACAGCCAGACTGGACCAATGCGGAAAGCTTCCGCGTTTTAGGTAAGCCCACCATTGCTTGGGGTGTGACGGCAGGTAATATGGATTCGATGATCAACCGTTATACGGCAGATCGTAAAATCCGTTCAGATGATGCTTACTCTCCAAACAATGAGCCAAACAAACGTCCTGACCGTGCAGCAACGGTATATTGCCAGCGTTGTCGTGAAGCATTCCCTGATGTACCTGTGTTATTAGGTGGAATTGAAGGCAGTTTACGTCGTATTGCACACTACGATTATTGGTCGGATAAAGTTCGTCGTTCGATTTTGATGGATTCAAAAGCCGATTTGCTTATGTATGGTAATGGTGAGCGTGCCATTATTGATGTGATGCACCGTTTGGCTAAAGGTGAAAAAATCCACGAGATTACAGATGTTCGTGGTACAGCATTTATTATTAATAAACATAACAAAGCTTCAAAAGCAAAGTTTGTTGAAGTTGCGAGTAATGATGTAGATACGATTGGGCGTGTTGATCCAATTATTAACCCATATGTCATGACTGAAGATATTGATGGCTGTGAGGTTGAAAAAGAAAAGGGTAACTCTTTAGCTCAGTATCAAGATTTCCAGAAAGAGATTGTTGCAAACCCGATTGTGCGTGAAGGCGACAAACTAGATGACGACACTCAAATCGTTCAATTAAAGCCGGCACCGTCAAAAGCAATTAAACATAAGTTACCTCCACGCGAGTTAGCGGTCATTCGTTTACCTTCTTTTGAAGAAGTGTCAAATGATCACGTGCTTTACGCGCATGCAAACCGTATTTTGCATCTTGAAACTAATCCGGGTAATGCCCGTGCTTTGGTTCAACGCCATGGTGAACGTGATGTCTGGATCAATCCTCCACCAATTCCTCTAACCACTGAGGAAATGGACTATGTGTTTGATCTTCCATATGCACGTTTGCCTCATCCAACTTATGGCGATGCTCGTTTCCCTGCATTTGATATGATCAAATTCTCGGTCAACATTATGCGTGGCTGTTTTGGTGGCTGTACTTTCTGTTCGATTACAGAACATGAAGGACGTATTATTCAAAACCGTTCGGAAGACTCGATTCTCCGAGAAATTGAAAAAATTCGTGATACGGCACCAAACTTCACAGGCATTATTTCTGACTTAGGTGGCCCAACAGCAAACATGTACCGTTTGCATTGTAAAGACCCTGAAATTGAAAAGAACTGCCGTAAACCTTCTTGTGTATATCCGGGCGTTTGTCAAAACTTGCATACCGACCATGCACCTTTAGTGCAGCTTTATCGTAAAGCACGTGCGATTAAAGGTGTGAAGAAAATTCTGATTGGTTCAGGTTTACGTTATGACCTTGCCGTACTGAATCCGGAATATGTAAAAGAACTGGTACAACATCATGTTGGCGGTTATTTAAAAATTGCTCCAGAGCATACCGAAAATGGTCCATTATCGAAGATGATGAAACCGGGTATTGGTACGTATGATCGTTTCAAGCAAATGTTTGACCGCTTTAGTAAAGAAGCAGGAAAAGAGCAATACTTAATTCCTTACTTTATTGCTGCACATCCAGGTACTTCAGATTATGACATGATGCATCTTGCAATCTGGCTTAAGAAGAATGGTTTCCGTGCTGATCAGGTACAGACGTTCTATCCATCGCCAATGGCAACTGCAACCACCATGTACTATTCGGGTAAAAACCCGCTTGCTAAAGTAGCTCGCTATACCGAAAAGGTTGATATTGTAAAGGGTGAGAAACGTCGTCGTTTGCATAAAGCATTCTTACGTTACCATGATCCAAACAACTGGCCATTACTTCGTGAGGCCTTAAAAGAAATGGGTCGTGCCGATTTAATTGGTAATTCGAAGCAGCATTTGATTCCGACCTATCAGCCGCAAGGTACTGCTGAAGGTGAATATAAATCTGCACGTAAGAAGAACTCGTCTGTGGCGGGAGATTCAGCAAAACGCGGTCAGGGGCAATCTCGCTCAGCAGCGGGGCAAAAACGTCCACAAAAAGGACAGGTTCTAACCCAGCATACAGGTTTGCCTCCTCGTGAAACAGGTGAGAAAAGACCGTTTGGTGGTAAAAGTAAACCAAAATCAAAAGCTCGTGGATAATGATAAAAAAGGCTCTTAAACAGAGCCTTTTTTGTTTTTAATGTGTTTATTTAAATCGCATAGTGAGATTTTTGCAGATTTAAAGTACAAAAAACGTAACGAAAAATGATAAATACCATAAATCTGACGAGCTGCACTTGATTGTTGTTGACTCTATGATTATAAATAATGTGAGGGTGGCCAAATTTAAGCCAAGCTTGATAACTACAAGTGAAATTACTAAGTGAACCTTTTAAAGAACGGCTGTGTCGTTATCAATTAAAACAAAGTGTGATCTAGCAAAATCATTATAAAAAACTTAAAGGATTAAGCCCATGTATTATCTAATTACGATCTTATTATTATTTTTGGCTGTTGTGATGGCAGTGAAAAGTCTTTCACGAAGGCATCAACATGACAGTGCCTTGAAGCGCCGTGCAGTATTAACGAGTCATGAGCAAATAACATTAACCAGATTACAAACAGTTTTGCCTAAATTTACAGTATTGGCACATGTATCCTTTGATGCACTATTAACTACAAAATATGCGCATACACGTCGAAAATATCAAAATATGGCAGCTGATTTTGTTGTACTTGATCAAAATTATCAGGTTGTTGTAGTTGTTGTTCTTGGCGAAAATGGTTTACGCCGAGCGCATCAACAATATGAACGTCGTCTGTTGCAACTCGCTGGTTATCGTGTGCTGCATTACAGTGAGGTACCTGACTATCATGATCTAAGAAGAGACTTATTGAGTCCAGAAACAGAGATGGCAACTTTACATGCAACGCCACAGCTAGAAAGAATGTCAAATGCTTTTGTTAAGTCTTAAAAAGTAGGTAACGTCGGATTGAGATAAGCGTTCGGTGCAATAAAGATTAAAAATAATTGTGCCTCATCTTGAATAACAAGTATGGACAAGCTTAGCAATTTGATAAGCCCTAATAAGATACTGACATTAATTATTTAAGCAGTAAAAAATTGAGCAATATAACTAGAGATATTGCTCAATTTAATCTCGATTTATATTTATAAAAATTATGGAAGTACTGCAACAACCGTCATTTCTACAAGCACGTCTGGCGCATAAAGTTTGGACTCTACACAAGTACGCGCTGGCGGGTTCCCTTCACTAATCCATGCATCCCAAACAGCATTCATCGCTGCATAATCTTTTTCGATATCTTTTAGAAAAATCATGACAGAAAGAATGTGGGTTTTATCGGTTCCAGCTTCTGCCAATAAGCGATCAATATTATCTAAAGTTTGCTGAGTCTGTGATGTAACATCTACGCTTGTATCATCTGCGAGTTGCCCAGCTAAGTGTACTAAATTACCTGAAATCGCAACTTCGCAGTAGCGTGAAGTAACGTGCAGGCGTTGAATCGTCATGATGATGAACCAATAAAAAAAGATGCTTAGAATTGTACTTGATTGAATTAAGCAGTGGAATTTTTTTAGTTGATATTGGTGGCTATAATTAATTAATGACAAGATTTATTATAAATTGCTAATATCTGCATTGAATAAAATAATATATTGGACATGATCATGCGAAAAAAAATAGAGATTATTATATTGGGAGGATTATTGGGAATGACAACAATAACGCATGCTATAAATCCTGATCAAGAATATATATTGTTCTTTGAAAAATATAAACAGTTGTCAAATGAGAGTGATCCAAAAGGAATGGAACTCTATGCAGACAATGCCAAACTTCATCAAAAACAAATCACACCGGATGGTATTGAACAAAGCATGAGTATGTCTGGGAAAAAACTAAAAGAACTATTTTTAGAAAATCAAGAAATGCTTCAAAAGCTGGGATATACATCTAACTATAGTGATGTGAAAGTGACGAGAAGTCAAAGCTCTGCAAAGATTTCAGCGACGAGATATAGCACTAAGAACTGTTTTACAGATCGTGATTACTATATGGTGGTTTCTCGTGGGGTGGATAAACAGTTATATATTACAGAGGAATATTCTACAAGTGTCCCTCAGAATTTGTGTAAAGAAAGTATTAAGGATGATTTGCCGCTACAGTTAACTTTTGGGGCCAAGATGATCAATAAAAACTTGCCTATGCAAGTAGATCGAGAAACAAATTTAGAACATGTTGAGGCCCAAGGGAAAGAATTAACGTTGAATTATCGTCTGATTCATATAACGTCTGCGGATATGCCTGCTGAATGGGTACAAGCAATGGAAGTTAATGGTGTTCCTGAAATTGTTAAAGGTGTTTGCGATAATATAAAAATGAAAGAATTATTAAATAAAGGAGCGCAACTTAATTTAAAGTATTTATATAAAGATAATGTGCCATTAACTAAAATTAAAATGACCAAACAGGACTGTAATATATAAATGTTTTTATTAAAGAAGAAATTATAATAAAAGGGCACATTTGTGCCCTGTAATATTCGGATTTGGTCGTCACGCCAATCACAGGACGGTATGCCAAAAGTAAAGGTTGCTTTAAGCATGTTGCAAATACATGGGTAATGAATATGCGCTGATTAGGTTACTCTAAACTTGGAGCAAAAGGGAATAGATTTTGTTCAAAATCCACTCTTTTTGAGTGAAAAGTAGTCAATCACCAAAGGTTAAGTTGAAAGTCATCTGATTGAGTTTGTAATTGATAAACCCCTATACCAATTAAGCGGAACTGGAAATGTTCGGGAATCTGCATTTCATTTAATAATAAAAATAAAACTTGGATGAGGTCGTGTAGTGACTGGATGGGTCTTTTAAAGCTTTTACTATGCTGTAAAGTCTGAAAATTCTTGAGTTTAAGTTTGACATTAACACCACGTGCATTGAGTTGTTTTTTCTCTAAGCTTTGCCAGACTTTTTCGGCTAAGCCCTGCCAATAGGGCTGACATTGAGCTAAAGTAAAATCACTATCAAATGTCGTCTCTTTCGAAATTTGTTGGCGAGCTCTTTCAGCTTGAACAGGTCTATGGTCAATTCCTTGCGCATATAGATAGAGCTGTTGACCATATTTACCAAAGTGGTGAATTAAAATAGCCTCTTCAATTTTTTGTAAGTCACCCAGCGTATGTAACTGAAGCTGTTGTAATTTTTCCTGAGTGACTTTACCCACACCAGGAATTTTTTTAAGTGGAAGATCTTGAATGAAATTAGCAACCTGCGAAGGTTTTATTACGCATAAGCCATTTGGTTTATTCCAGTCAGAAGCAATTTTTGCTAAAAACTTATTGGGTGCTACACCTGCCGATGCTGTCAATCCAGTTAATCTAAAAATATCTTCTCGAATATGCATGGCAACTTCAGTTGCACTCGCAATCTGTTTTAAATTCTCAGTGACATCCAAATAAGCTTCATCTAAAGATAATGGCTCAATAAGTAGTGTATATTGCTGAAAGATCGAGTGAATTTGAGCTGAAACTGTGCGATATTTTTCAAAATTTGGCTCAATAATAACGACTTGAGGGCATAGTTTTCTTGCCTGACTCATCGACATGGCTGAACGCAAACCAAATTCGCGGGCAGGGTAAGATGCAGCAGCAATCACAGCTCGCGGATGATGAGACGAAATAACAACGGGTAAATGCCTTAATTCAGGTTGTTCCCGTAGCTCGACTGATGCATAAAAGGCATCCATATCGATATGAATGATTTTGCGCATATTATTGTGCTTTCACGATGCCTTGCTGCTGTAAAAATTGGTGCCATTCTTTGACTGAACCCTCATAGACATTTAAGTCTACAGGCTTTGTTATCCCTTCAATTTTACCTTGATTACTATGCTGCCAAAAGAGCCATTTTCTTTTATCTTTGAGTTCAGGTTTAGCTTCATAATCACGAACCCAAAGGGGAGTAGCAGAAAAATTTCCAACTAGGACAATGTGGTAAAAAGTTCTGGAAATATAGAAGATAGGCTGTTTACCATAATGCTGTTTTAAACGGTCATGCATGATGCCAATTTCTTTAATTAATTGTTCTTTGGTGTATGTATTAATACAGTTACTGTCGTATTCCAGATCAATAACTGGCGGAAGCGCATCTGATTTTTTAGGCACCGTCGCAATAAAGTTATCTGCTTGCGTTTTACCATCACGGCATAGACGATAAAAGTGATAAGCCCCTACATGAAATCCATGTTCACGAGCCTTAAGCCAATTTTCTTGAAATTTTGAATCTTTATAATCACCACCTTCAGTCGCTTTTAAATAAACGAATTGGAACTTTTCTGGTGATATTTTTTTCCAGTCAATATCACCTTGATGGTGAGAGACATCGAATCCTTGAACTGGATAATCTTGTGCCACGGCTTTTTGTTGATAGAACAGACCAAAATAAGCCAGAACTCCCATAACACATGCCAAGCCAATTCCCATTAGGGTATTGTAGTGCCGTGCTGTGAAAAAGGTTTTAGCCAGTTTGGTCATGCAAAACTCATTAAAGATGTTAGGCCGACATCATAACGTGATTCAAGAGTGATAAACCACGCTAAAAGTGCAACGGCTTATACGGGGGTATTTTTGGGAATCTGCCAGAAGATAAGTGCAGCAATGACATTGATACAACCGAGGCAAATTAAGGTGACATGGAATGCTGTTGTCACGTGATCGGCACCATAATAACTGGTAAATACATTAATGAGTGTACCTGCCAGCGCCACGCCAATACTCATTGATAGCATCATGATCATTGATAAAAAACTATTACCGCTACTCGCATCTTGTTGAGGCAAATCTTTTAAGGTCAAAGTGTTCATTCCAACAAATTGTAATGAATTTAATGTACCAAATAAGAAAAAGTGTAAGGCTCTAAACCAAGTTGGAGTGTCGACTGTCATGATGGCAAAAGAGGCAATACATAGCCCGACCAGCGTTGTGTTGATGAGTAAAAAACGTCGGTAGCCAATTTTCTGAATAATTGGTCTGACGATTGGCTTTGAAAATAATGAACCTAACACTAGAGGAATCATCATTAAACCCGCAATAAAAGGTTCAAAACCAAAAGCGACCTGTAACATGAGCGGTAAAACAAAAGGTAAGGCATTACCACCAAAGCGGGCAAAGAAATTACCTAAAATACCAATCGCATAAATTTTATTTCTAAAGAGTCGACTACGGAATAATGCGTTTTGATGGGTGTGAGAATGATAGGCATACCAAAGAGTTGCGATTATGCCGACCACCAATAGCGAAATGCTGAACCATTTTGAATATTCAGGTGAGGCTAGATGTTCGATACCCAACGACCATCCGATCATTGCTACCACTAATAATATAAAACCGATCAGATCGAATGTCTTAACTGTAGGCTCTTTTAAATTAGGCATGACTTTTAATGTCATTAATATGCCTAAGATACCCATAGGAATATTGATGAGAAAAATCCAGTGCCAAGTTGCAACTTCAACTAACCAGCCGCCTAAAGTTGGACCAGCCAAAGGTCCGAGTAAACCTGCAAGACTCATTAAGCTCATTGCAGCTAAGAACTGAGTTCGAGGAATAATTTTTAAAAGAGATAATCGACCAACAGGGAGTAATAATGCTCCACCCACGCCTTGGATGACTCGGAAAACTAACAGCTCATTGAGACTTTGAGAAAGACCACAACCTAAAGAAGCCAGAGTAAAAATAATGATTGCCGATAAGAAAATATTTCTAACACCAAAGCGGTCTGCTAACCAGCCACTTAAAGGAATACAGGCAGCTACTGATAAGACATAGGCCACTACTACGCTGTGCATGCGTAGAGGATCTTCATTTAGATGATGAGCCATTGCAGGAATAGCGGTATTTACAATCGTTGTGTCCAAAGCCTGCATGAAAAAGCCAATGGAAACCAAAAGTACGAGTAAGCGATATTCAGGTTGCAAGGCTTGGTGGGTCGGCGTGGCATTCATAACATTTGAAAGTTAACGTTTTGGTCTAGTGTAAAACAAATTGAAAGTAAAAAAAGTAAGACAATGTTGAGTACCCCTTTACTAAATCTAATTGCTTTTGAAAGCACGGTGAAAATAGTTAAAACAAAAAAAGCGGCAGGACCGCTTTTTTATGGAGAGTAGGTGGGCAACTAGACAACAAATCTTTTTGGCATTTTTAAGTTTTTAATCACGTTATAAATTTGATCAACGTCTTCGCAGATAATCAATTTAGCGCGGTGTTGAAGTGGGAGAAAACCCTCTTGAACCGCATGATCTAACTGAGCAATCAATGCATTATAAAAACCATTTACGTTATATAAAATCATGGGTTTTTGATGTTGGTTGAGTTGACCCCAAGTGGCTATTTCTAATATCTCTTCGAATGTTCCTAAACCACCCGGTAATGCAACAAATGCACTTGCACGTTCAGCCATCATGGCTTTGCGCTCATGCATGGTTTCTACCACGTGTAATTCGGTTAATCTTGAGTGTGCTTCTTCATAGTTAAGCATAAAATCAGGGATCACTCCCACAGCTTCACCGCCATTTTCAAGTACGCTGTCGGCTACTTGTCCCATTAAGCCAATGCTTGCACCGCCGTAGACCAAACCAAAGCCTTGCTCAGCAATGCCGCGAGCGAGCTCAATTGCTTTTTCTCGATAGATTGGATTATTTCCTACACGTGAACCACAATATAATGCAATAAGAGGTTGTTTTGTTTTTACAGCTGTTATAGATGAATCATTTACTGCCATTGTTAATACGCTATTCATTGCTTTATTTTCACCTTATCACGTTCATATTTCTTGTCTACACTAAGCCAAAGATATGACAACTTTATAAGCAGATTTATAAGAAAGATTCATGTTTTGTATGGGTTTGGTGAATGCCTGTCATGAACAAATAAAAATGATGAATTTCTATTAAATCTTGCCTATACTAAAAATTCGTTTAACAACATATGAACAAATATGGGTAGTGGTTGTAGTCGCTCCGTTTTAATTTCTTGTCCTAAAAAAACATTTTCCCTCCTTTGTATGGGCATGCCTGCTGTGTTGCCAAATAAAGATAAAATCCAGTCAGCGCAGGAGCAGGATCGATGATCTTTGAGTGGATGTCTGATCCCGCTGCTTGGGTGGGCTTAGCAACTTTAATCGTTCTCGAAATTGTTCTAGGGATTGATAACCTCGTTTTCATTGCTATTTTGGCCGAAAAACTGCCGCCAGAGCAGCGAGCTAAAGCGCGTGTAGTGGGTCTGGTACTCGCCTTAGGAATGCGTCTAATACTTTTAGCTTCGATTGCTTGGGTTGTGACTCTGACTGAACCACTCTTCCATATTCTTAATCATCCATTCTCTGGTCGTGATTTGATTTTGCTGTTCGGTGGTGTGTTCTTGCTCTTTAAAGGCACCATGGAATTGCATGAACGAATGGAAGGTAACCAACTTCATAAAGAAGATAATCCTGTTCATGCTGCGTTCTGGATGGTCATTGTCCAGATTGTTGTGCTTGATGCTGTGTTCTCGTTAGATAGTGTGATTACAGCTGTAGGTATGGTGAAAGAGCTATCAATCATGATGGTTGCCGTTGTAATTGCTATCGGAATCATGTTGTGGGCATCAAGACCACTCATGGACTTTGTTAATAAGCATCCAACGGTCGTTATTCTGTGTCTTGGTTTCTTGATGATGATTGGTTTCTCTTTGGTCGTGGAAGGTTTTGGTTTCCATATTCCGAAGGGCTACTTATATGCTGCAATTGGCTTCTCTGTTTTGGTGGAAATTATCAATCAGAGCATGCGCCGCAATCAGGAAAAGCTGGTTACAACCACAGACTTGCGTTATCGCACTGCCTCTGCGGTTTTACGTATGCTAGGAAGTAAAAGCAGTGGCTCTAGCTCAGATACACAATCTTCTGATAAAGAAGATGTATTAGCTACTCAAGCTTTTGCAGATGAAGTTTTTGATGAAGACAATGGTGTTTATCATAGTGTACTTGTGCAAGGTGTTCTTGGTTTATCAGAACGTCCAGTAAAGTCCGTAATGACGCCACGACCTGAACTTGAATGGATTGATTTAGACGACGAGCCGGAAGTTTTAAAAGAACGTTTAATGTCAATGACACACTCTCGTTTGATTGTTGCACGTGGTGAACTTGATAACATTGAGGGTATTGCACTTACTCATAAAGTTTTGAATGGCTTTATTGAAACTGGTGTGGTCGATTTTCAAAAGCATTTACGTGAACCCGTCATTGTGCATGAAAATGCTCAAGTACTTATGGTGATGGAGCAATTACGTCAAGCACCTTTACAAATGGCAATCGTTTTAAATGAATACGGTTCAATTGAAGGTATTGCAACACCAATCGATATCTTAGAAGCAATTGCGGGTGAATTCCCTGATGAAGATGAACTAGATGCAGCCGCTGAGAGCTTGGAAGATGGTTCATTAATACTTGAAGGTTCAACCGACATTCGCCATGTATCTTTGTTATTAGGCCGTGATTTGGTTGATGAAAGTGAACAGTATTCTACTTTATCGGGCTATTTGTTATTCCATTTAGGTCGCTTGCCTGAAAATGGTGAAACTGTTGAAGCCGATGGTTATCGCTTTGAAGTGGTGACGATGGAAGGCCATAAAATCGAGAAAGTTCATATTGTTTCTATCGAACAAGATGAATTGAAAGATTAAATGACATTTCAATTCTAGAAACATCATAAAATAGCTCAAATCTGAGCTATTTTTTTATTTGAGAAACACAGAATGACTCAACACACTTGTCCATGTGGAAAAGCCAGCTATGCAGAATGTTGTGAGCCTTTACATTTAGGCACAGCAAAAGCCCTAACAGCAGAGCAGCTTATGCGTTCGCGTTATAGTGCTTTTGCATTACAACAAATTGACTATATTGTTCAAACAACTGCTTTAGGTCAGCAAGCTGCTCTTGATAAAGAGGCTATTGCAGACTGGAGCAAACAAAATCAATGGCTGGGTTTAGATGTTATTCAGGCTAAAGAAAAATTAGACAAAACGCATGCACAGGTTGAGTTCAAGGCACATTATCATGATGGACAAAAAGCTCAAGTTCACCATGAGGTTTCACATTTTGTATATCAGCAACAACAATGGTTTTTCCTTGATCCGACTGTAGAAATGAATGTCACGATGAAACAACCCTGTGTATGTGGCTCTGGAAAAAAATTTAAGCAATGCTGTGCACAATTCATATAACTTTACCTTAAAATACGGCCACCGTTTGGCCTGAGGGAAAGGGCGATGTTACTCACCGTTATTTATATTATTGCGATTACTGCTGAAGCCATGACAGGTGCATTGTCTGCTGGGCGACGGAGTATGGACTGGTTCGGTGTCGTACTGATTGCCTGTGTGACGGCCTTGGGTGGTGGTTCTGTACGTGATGTACTACTCGGCCACTATCCTTTAACTTGGGTAAAACATCCTGAATATTTGGTTCTGACTTGTTGCGCTGCATTTGTCACAATCATTATTGCCAAATGGATGCGTCACTTACATAACATCTTTTTGGTGCTCGATGCTTTAGGTTTAATCGGGTTTACCATCATTGGTTGCCAAATTGCATTACAAATGGGACACGGTTTTGTCGTATCCGCTGTAGCTGGTGTATTGACCGGAGTTTCTGGCGGTATTTTACGTGATATTTTATGTAACGATGTCCCGTTCGTTTTCCGTCGCGAACTTTATGCGAGTATTTCTTTTGTGGCGGTCATCTGTTACTGGGTATGTCAGGATTTAGGATTAAGTTTAGAGTTAACCGTCATTTCAACCTTAATTTTCGGTTTTACCCTGCGCCTAATTGCCATCTATTTTGGTTTAGAAATGCCTAAATTTATTTATAAAGATGATGATGCAGAATCGGCTTCTTCAACCGACGAACATTAATCATGCAGAATGCTATGTGAGCATGCTATAACAATTAAATATATTGTCTTGCTCACTTACTTTTTCCAGTAGAGTTTTCCTATGGACCTGATTTCACGTATACAAAATCTTCCAATCGGCAAATTTCACTACACATTATTGTGGGTGGTTGGGCTAGGTTGGATGTTTGATGCGATGGACACAGGAATCATTGCTTTTATCATGACAACCTTAGTCAAAGACTGGGCACTAACTCCAGCCGAAAGTGGCTGGATTGTGAGTATTGGCTTTGTGGGAATGGCGATTGGAGCAGTTTGCTCGGGGGCTTTAGCAGACCGTTTTGGCCGTAAGACAATATTTGCGACCACCATGGCAATTTATAGTATTGCCACAGCCTTATGTGCTTTTGCGCCAGATTTAAAGTGGTTATTAATTTTTCGTTTTATTGTTGGCGTTGGTCTTGGTGGACAGTTGCCTGTTGCGGTGACATTGGTGAGTGAGTATATACCCTCACATGTACGTGGTCGTTTTATTGTATTACTTGAAAGTTTTTGGGGTTTAGGCTGGTTAGTTGCTGCATTAATTTCTTATTTTATTATTCCTAAATTTGGCTGGCATATCGCATTTCTCATGGGTGGCCTCCCTCTGATTTATATTCTAGTGATTTGGAAAAAACTCCCCGAGTCGATACCGTACCTGATTAACCGTGGTCGTATCGAAGAAGCGCATACTTTAGTACAAAAACTAGAAGCTCAGGCGGGTGTCCAAATCGTTCATCACATTGAAGTTGTGCCTGTAGCCATACAACAAAAGGTCTCTTTTAAACAACTTTGGAGTGGCCCTTTTGCACGCCGTAGTTTAATGCTTTGGCTCATTTGGTTTGGAATCGTATATTCCTACTACGGTATTTTTACGTGGTTACCAAGTTTATTGGTGAAACAGGGCTATGACATTGTTAAATCTTTTGAATATGTTCTTCTTATGATTTTGGCACAGCTACCAGGTTACTTAGCAGCTGCATGGTTTGTAGAGCGATTGGGTAGAAAAATTACACTGGCTTCTTTTATTGGCTTTTGTGCATTGTCTGCATATTTCTTTGGACAAGCCGACAGTGTGAACAGCATTATGTTTTGGGGCTGCCTTATGTCATTCTTTAATTTAGGAGCATGGGGAGTGTTATATACCTATACGCCAGAGCAATATCCAGCCAATATTCGAGCTTTTGGTTCTGGCTGGGCTTCCGCAATGGGGCGTTTAGGCGGGATTTTAGCCCCCATAGTTGTCACACATATGATGGTGGCTAAGAATGGATTTAGCCACGTTTTTATGATGTTTACAGTTGTTTTGCTTTTGGTTGCTGCTGTAATTTTGATATTGGGTGAAGAAACCCAAGGAAAAAGATTAGAGTCGATAGGCCTCTAGTTTTGCCTAACTTTATAGCAAGTAACTAAAAATATAGAGAGATGAGACATAATTTGACGCTCAGGTGACAGACTCCCTCTTGTGTCTGTAACATAGCCCACTTAGCATAAGACTCATTTAAAATAACGACTGATTTGGAAGATAAGCTGACTATGACCAGCCTTGCGCATCAAGCGACAGAAAACCGCTCTGTAGCCGAATTTACTGAACAGGCTTACCTGAATTATGCCATGTACGTCATCATGGACCGTGCATTGCCACATATCAGTGATGGTTTAAAGCCTGTACAGCGCCGTATTGTATTTGCCATGAGCGAATTAGGGCTGAAAAATAGTGGGAAGCCAAAAAAATCAGCCCGTACAGTCGGTGATGTACTTGGTAAATACCATCCTCATGGCGACTCAGCATGTTATGAAGCCATGGTATTGATGGCACAGCCGTTTAGTTATCGTTATCCTTTAATTGAAGGACAAGGTAACTGGGGGGCGCCAGATGATCCTAAGTCATTTGCTGCGATGCGTTATACCGAAGCAAAACTTTCTGCCTACAGTGAGTTATTGTTAAATGAGTTAGGGCAGGGCACAACTGACTGGCAAGATAACTTTGATGGTTCATTAAAAGAACCCATTACGTTGCCAGCACGTATTCCTAATATTCTACTCAACGGCACAACGGGGATTGCTGTTGGTATGGCGACAGATATTCCGCCGCATAATTTACGTGAAGTGATTAAAGGAACGATTGCCTTAATTCGTAATCCGCAAACTTCAGATGAAAAATTGGCTGAATATATTCCAGCACCAGATTTACCAACAAAAGCTGAGATTATTACTCCACCAGAAGAGTTACTCAAAATCCAGACTACTGGTCGTGGTAGTTACCGCATGCGAGCGGTCTACACCATCGAAAAAAATGAAATCGTGATTACTGAATTGCCTTATCAGGTATCGGGCTCTAAGGTCATTACTCAAATTGCCGATC
Organism: Acinetobacter sp. KB005; assembly: GCF_049949095.1. Taxonomy (NCBI): domain Bacteria; kingdom Pseudomonadati; phylum Pseudomonadota; class Gammaproteobacteria; order Moraxellales; family Moraxellaceae; genus Acinetobacter; species Acinetobacter sp. KB005. The sequence goes on from NZ_CP188191.1 coordinate 1,089,915, forward strand.
AAATGCAGGCTAAGAAGCTACCATTGGTAGTAGATATACGTGATGAGTCGGATCATGCAAACCCAACACGATTAGTGATTGTACTTCGTTCAAATCGTATTGATGCTGAAGCGGTGATGAGCCACTTATTTGCAACGACGGACTTAGAGTCAAGCTATCGTGTTAATTTAAACATGATTGGTGAAGATGGGCGTCCTCAGGTTAAATCGATTCGTCGTATTTTGCTGGAATGGATCGAAATTCGTAAGAAAACGGTAACTCGCCGTCTAGAATACCATTTAAACCGAATTGAAAAGCGTCTGCATATTTTGGCAGGTCTTTTAATTGCTTATCTTGATATTGATACGGTTATTCGTATTATCCGTGAAGAAGATCAGCCTAAACCTGTATTGATGGAACACTTCAAGATTGATGAGATACAGGCAGAAGCAATTTTAGAACTCAAGTTACGTCATTTAGCAAAACTCGAAGAGATGGAAATCCGTCAAGAGCAGGATGAACTTGCAGCAAAAGCAGCAATTATCCGTGAACAATTAGGAAATCCAGAATCTTTAAAGAACCTGATTATCGGTGAATTAAAAGAAGATGCGAAAAAGTTTGGTGACGAGCGCCGTTCTCCAATTGTAGCGCGTGCTGAAGCTGTCCAGATTAAAGAGCAAGACCTTGTACCTGCAGAAACAGTAACGGTTGTTTTATCTGAAGCAGGTTGGATTCGTGCTGCAAAAGGTGCAGATGTTGATGCAGAAAATTTAAACTACCGTGCTGGCGACCAATATTTAAGTCACGCTGTGGGTAAGACCAACCAGCGGATTTATTTCCTTGATGAGACAGGGCGTAGTTATGCTTTACCTATCAGCAGCTTGCCATCAGCAAGAGGTTTAGGTGAACCATTAAGTTCCAAACTTGCTCCTGCAAGTGGCGTGTCGTTTATTCAGGTTTATCTAGAAGATGAAGCGTCTGAACTTATCGCTGCGAGTACATCAGGTTATGGATTTAAAACTCAAGCTAAACAGCTAGATACCAATGCCAAGGCAGGTAAAACATTCTTGTCGGTGCCTGAAAAATCAAAAGCTTTACCATTAATATCTGCTCAAAATATGACACATTTGGCTGTGCTCAGTTCAGCAGGGCGACTCTTAATTATTGATTTGGCTGAACTGCCGAACTTAAATAAGGGTAAAGGTAATAAGTTGATACAACTTGAAGCGAAAGAGCAAATTTTATCCATGACAACCCTGAACTTAGATGAAATAATTCAGGTGGTTGCAGGTCAACAACATTTAAAATTAAAAGGTGATGATCTACAAAAATACATAGGTAAACGAGCTTCAAAAGGTCAGCTCTTACCACGTGGATATCAAAAAGCAAATAAACTGTTGATTCAGAGATAAAGCTAGCGTCTGGCAACATAAATACGCTATATATGGCAACATGTTCAAGCAATGAACTGAACTTGTTGGTATTGAATAATGATTAAAAGGACAGCAATTTGGAGTACGTAATTTGTACTCCATGCAAAAAAAATTGACAGGGTCAAATTGTCAAAATTTCTGTCTCATAATCTTGTTCGAAAGTGTCATGAATGTGCCAATAAGTTTTAAATATGTTCTGGCACCAAGAAGCTAAAGAATAGCTGGGGCATTGAATAACAGTTATTACTAAGGATTACGAATCGGAGATAATGGCATTATGGAAAAAATTTGGTTTGCAGAATACCAAAAGACAGGGATTCCAGAAACAGTAGAATTGCCTGCAGAAAATACCTCACTTGTTGATATTTTTGAGAGTAATTTCCAAAAATTTGGTTCTCGTGATGCCTTTATCTTCATGGATAAGGCGATGTCATTTAATGAGTTAGAACTTGCAAGCCGTAAGTTCGCGACCTATTTGCAAAATTTGGGGTTAGCAAAAGGAACTCGTGTTGCAGTAATGATGCCGAATGTGTTGCAGTATCCTGTAGTTGCATTAGCTGTGTTACGTGCGGGCTTGGTATTAGTGAATGTTAATCCGCTTTATACGGCACGTGAGCTTGAGCATCAATTAAATGACTCAGGTGCAGAAGTACTCGTAATTATTGAAAACTTCGCTAGTGTGTATCAAAGCATTTTAGGTAAAACTCCAGTGAAGCATGTTGTAATTGCTACTGTAGGAGATATGCTGGGTACACTTAAAGGTACTCTAGTGAACTTTGTATTACGTAAAGTACGTAAGCAAATTCCAGCTTGGAATATTCCGGGACACGTTAAATTTAATTCAGCGTTAAATAAAGAAAATCCAAGTAATTACAAGCGTCCGACTTTAACCTTAAGTGATACGGCTGTGCTTCAATATACTGGCGGTACTACTGGTGTTTCAAAAGGTGCAGAGCTTACTCATCTCAATCTTGTCGCAAACTTACTTCAATGTGATGGTATTTTCCAAAGTAAATTTGGTGTAAACGATGGCGCTAAAGGTGACCGTATTGTTTGTGCATTGCCGCTTTATCATATTTTTGCGTTCATGGTTTGCGCTATGTACGGTATGTATAAAGGTCAGGCAAATATCTTGATTCCGAACCCTCGTGATTTACCAGCTGTTATTAACGAGCTGCGTAAATATCAACCATCATTCTTCCCAGCAGTAAATACATTATTTAATGCTTTAGTGAATAATGAAGAGTTCAGACAACTTGACCATAGCAAGTTAAAAATGGCGATGGGCGGTGGTATGGCCGTTTTACCTTCTACAGCAGAAGCTTGGAAGAAAATTACTGGCACAACCATTATTGAAGGTTATGGCTTGTCAGAAACCTCACCGGTAGCAACTGCAAATCCACCTGCTTCTACTGAATTTAGCGGCACCATTGGTATTCCGTTACCTTTAACTGAAGTTGCCATTTTAGATGATGACGGTAAAGAAGTTGCTTTAGGTGAGCAAGGTGAAATCTCGATTCGTGGGCCTCAAGTCATGAAAGGTTACTGGAACCGCCCTGATGAGACAGCTAAAGTCATGACAGCAGATGGTTTCTTCCGTACGGGCGATATCGGCGTGATGGATAGCCGTGGATATACAAAAATTGTAGATCGTAAAAAAGATATGATTTTGGTTTCTGGCTTTAACGTTTACCCAAGTGAAATCGAAGAAGTTATTGCTAAACATCCAAAAGTATTGGAAGTTGCAGCGATTGGTGTTCCAGATGAAAAATCAGGCGAAGTGCCAAAACTCTTTATCGTGAAAAAAGATCAAAGCTTGACTACAGAAGAAGTTTTAAGCTTTGCTAAAGAGAACCTAACAGGCTATAAGCGCCCTCGTTATGTTGAGTTTATGGATGAATTACCAAAATCAAATGTAGGCAAAATTTTACGTAAAGACTTACGTAAACCAGCTTAATCGGTTAATAAAAAAAGCGCCTTAGGGCGCTTTTTTTATTTTATATTTTATGACTTTTTATAAACCAGCGGTCTATATAAGGGCGTCCAATTCCAACCATCCCCACAAAAACAAGCATTGTGCCGAGTTGCAGGCGTAGGTGAGTTAAATCAAGCTGACCATAACTTAAATAATTATCTGCTAAGCAATATATCGTAATCACAATGAGCCAGTGCCACAAAGGAAGTCGTTTAATACCAACAGCAATAAAGGTAATTGTTAAAATAACAAAGGTGCCAAGTGTAGATTGCCAATTCAAATTTGCACAAATCACACTTAGTAAAAAAGCGACAATAGGGAGTACGATCTTTAATATGCGATCTATCTGAAGTTGATTCTGTTTTTGCTTATCCAAGACTTCAAACAGTTCTTTTTGATCAGGTTGTTGCATACATGGCCCTATTCATCAGTGTTGACAAGTGATTGCATAAAATTTCAGGTAAAAATGCAATGTTATGATAGCATGATCAACAGTATTTTCAGTGATGGATGGCACTATGCAGGGCATCAGCGGCATTATCTATATTATTTTAGTGGCATGTTTACTGCCATACGTATTTACCGCAATTGCAAAAATTACAGGTGGTTTTCAGCCTGCCGATAATCAAAACCCGAGAGCTTTTTTTGCCAAAACAACTGGTCTGGCTGCTCGCGCTAATGCCGTACAACAAAATAGTTTTGAAAGCTTACCTTTATTCTTAACGGCTATTTTAATGGCCGAATATATGGTTGTTCCAGAATATTTTATTCTGAGATTAGGTTGGGCATATATTATTTTAAGAGTTATTTATGGGATCTGCTATTTAAGTAATTGGGCAACTTTACGCTCGATTGTCTGGTTCTTATCTATATTGTGTCCAATCTTCTTATTAGTGGTCACGATTAAACTGACTTGAGTGTCATTCTGTCATCATTCATATCAACTTTCGCGTGTGCGCATTGTATAATCGGCATCATTTTGATGATATCCACGCTATAATCGAGTGGATTTTACATCTGACTTCATAACGAAAGAGTATTGATATGAGTTACAGCGATATCCCAGCAGGTAAAGATGCCCCAAATGACATCTATGTCATCATTGAAATTCCTGCAAATGCAGCACCAATTAAATATGAAATCGACAAAGATTCTGATGCATTGTTTGTAGACCGTTTCATGGGCACAGCAATGTTCTATCCAGCGAACTATGGTTATGTTCCAAATACTTTGTCTGAAGATGGCGACCCGTTAGACGTACTTGTTGTAACTCCTCATCCTGTTGCTGCTGGTTCTGTAATTCGTTGCCGTCCAGTGGGCAAATTAAAAATGGAAGATGACGGTGGTATCGATGCGAAATTAATCGCTGTTCCACACGAAAAATTGTCTCCACTTTATAAAGACGTGAAGGAATATACAGATCTTCCTCCATTGTTGATTAGCCAAGTTGAGCATTTCTTCAGTCACTATAAAGATTTAGAACCTGGTAAGTGGGTAAAAATCAGTGGTTGGGAAGGTGCTGATGTTGCTAAAGCTGAAGTACTAAAAGCAATTGAAGCTGCTAAATAAGCTTTAATTGATAAGGCTCAGAGTTTCTTAATTGAGATTCTGAGCCTAATAAAAAACCTACATCTGTTGCCAGACGTAGGTTTTTTTATGCTTGATAGATCTATGAATTAGAATAATTTCACAGGAATATCAAGGAATAAACGCCATTCATTGGTGTCACCAATGTATGCACCTTGGTATGAGTCACTTGCACGGTAGTACGAGTTACGAATACGAAGACTTGCATCTTTAGCGAAACCGCTTTGAACAGTGTATTTCACTTGGTTAAAGAACTCACGTTCTTGAGCACTGTCAGTTACATTTCTAACTTTGATGTCCCAACCGTATACAAATGCAGTCGTCCAGTTTAAACCAGGTAATACACCTAACTTACCAAAATCAACGTTGTATTGAATTTGTGCTGATTTTTCATCGTTACCGATGAAGTCAGACAAATAAGAGTTCGGTAAATAGATACTTTGGCCACCGTCAGCATTACCACCGTAATCATAACCAACATTACCACTGTTTTGTTGGTATGCTAACATCACACTATGTGGACCAGTTGCATAAGTACCTGAAATTGCCCAAATGTTATTAGACTTTTCTTCACCTGCTATACCAGTTTTACCATAATCTGGTGCTACTGCTCCAGTAGCTGAGTAGGTATTCGCATTCGCATCGAATTTAGTGTGGTAGCCACTAAAATCGTAAGTTAATGAACTGTCATTCGCCAAAGGCTGTTTATAGTTTACATTTACATAATGGCGTTCAAGAGCATTTTTACTGTCTAGACCATAGTAAGATGCATTCAAGTTGTCATCAAATTTATATTTAGCACCCCAAACAATTGCACGGTCAAGATGACGACCATCTGTATTCACCTGATCAGAATATTGATCTTTAGTAAATTTACCAGCAATCACTTCTAAATTTTTAATTTCATGACTAGTTAACAAAGTACCCGTGAAATATTCAGGTACCAAACGTGCTGTGTTACTTGCTAGAACTGGTAAATCAAGTACTTGAGTACCGTAACGTACTGTTGTATTTGAGAAACGTGCTTTAACGTTAGCACCACCACGTGCCCAGTGATCATAAGAATCACCAGCACCTTTTGTTGGTACGCCATCATCATTGAGACCAGTTTCACGTGGAATCATGTTATTGCCAGCGTTTTTGTTTGCGCCGATTTTAAATGAACCATCGCCAACAACACCTACACCGAAACCGACAATACCAGGAGTAAAGCCAGAATCAATATTTACGATTGCTGTTTGAGCAAATGAACTGGTATCATCCACGCCATTTTTTTTGTCACGGCTGATGTAACCTGTACGGAAGAGAATAGAACCGTTCGCATCTTCAACAAATCCTTTTGCCTCACTTTGCTCACTTGCCTGAGCTGAGGAAATTATTGCCGCAGAAATGAGAACTGCTAATGTAAGTTTTTGTGCATTTAGCATATTTAAAGAACCTCATAAAAACGATAAATCCTGTGCCTTGTTATTGTTCAGGGCCTAGGATTTGAATCAATTGTATAAGTAATCTATAAAAAAGATATATTTTTGTTGATTTTATTTTATATATGCTATGCAGAAATTGATTAATGTGTTACTGGTTATTTAGTAAATTTACTATTAAGCTTTTATACTTAATGTATTGTTTAAAATAAAAAAAGTAATTTATTTTTTAGTGGATTTTTACCATTTATTTTATATTCCAAGCTCAAAAAATAGTTGAATCTTGTGTTCATTTTTTGCTCTTTTTTGTTGGATATGTTTACTTTTTAATCTTGTCTTAAGTTGATTTTTTTAACAGTTTATTTTCAATACCCTCTAAATTGTTACTATATAACATTATTTTTAATGCATGATGTGCAAAAAGAGATCACTATAATAAGCCAATCGAATTTAGTTGATTTGATCAAATTTAGTGCGATATTTTGCGTAAATTTTGTGCATTACTCTTTTTGCTCATATTATTGTTTAAAAAAGACCCAAAATAGTTCATAAGTTTCAAAACAGAAAAAAACGAAGAAATCTAATTAAAAGAAATGCCCATTCACAGACCATTACAAGCTCGGCCTTAAGAAATTTACGTAATTTTTATATCTCTTATTTAAGTTTAAATAGAAATTTTACATTGAGTAAATGGATACTGCTGACGTCGCTAATTTATTTCCGACAAGGTGTTTTCTCATGTTGCTCTTTTCTAATCGGATAGATGTATTATTTTATAATATTGTTTTTTATGAATATATTTTTGTAAAAATAAAATGGCATTTTTATTGTAGAGATATTTTGATTTCAATATTAATGATATGCAGCGAAGGGGAATATGGACTTGGCACAGCAATTGCTAAAGCTTAAGTAACACAATGTGTTTTATATACATAAATCGTGCATTCATTATGGGGGAGATCAAAATGATGAAATTTGCACTTAAGGCCTTAGGTCTTGGTATTTTCGCAGCTGGTTCAACCATGGCTATGGCTGAAGAAGCACCATCTTTTTATGGTATCACTGCAACAGGTAATGTAGCGGCAACTACAGACTACCGCTTCCGCGGTGTTACACAATCGTCAAATAACCCAGCCATTCAAGGTGGTTTTACTTTTTCTCATAAGTCAGGTGCTTATTTATCCCTCTGGGGCTCAAGCGTTGATTTTGGCGTAACTGGCAATTCAACAGAGACAGATGTCGCTTTGGGTTATACCAACACTTTAAAATTAACGGATACGCTTGCTCCTACTTATGATGTTGGTGTAATCCATTATGGCTATATTGGCTCTGGTCATAGTTTTGACCGTAATGGTATTGGTTATGATGGTAAAAATGGATTAGATTTTAATGAAGTTTACGGTAAATTAACTTTTGCTGATTCTTTATTTAAAGGTGATGCACTTAGTGTGGGTGTAAACTATTCAGATGACTACTGGGCTCATTCTAAGCAGTTCTGGTATTTTAATGTCGGTTATTCAGCACCAATTGCAGACACAGGATTTACTGGACTTGCATCAGTTGGCTATAACAAATTCAAAAATAAAGATGCTTTAGCCGTAGTTGCGGGTGGTCCAGGTAAAGACGATAGTTATATCGATTATAAAGTGGGTGTAAACCGTAACATCTTGGGTATTGTTGCTGAGCTAGATGTTGTGGGTACAGACATTAGTACTTCTGGTATGACCGATGCTCAGAAAAAACCGTATGACACAGGCTTAGTGTTTAGTTTAACTAAAACATTCTAAGTTTATGCGGTAAAAAAAAGCGGGTTTATTTACCCGCTTTTTTTATTAGTCCTATATTTGAGTAAGTAACTGTTTTAAGTGACTAAGCTCAACATCATTTGCTTTGATCAGAGGTTTACGTGGCGTACCCGCAGAAATACCTTTTAGCTGCAAACCTGCTTTAATCGTTTTAGGTAAACCACCGCTTACGATAAAGCGTAGTAGAGGAAGTTGCTGATAAAATGACTTGTGGGCTTGTTCTAATTCACCATTTTTTACATATTCAATGAGCTGTTGAGGTCTTTGACCTAATAGATTAGGTGCTGCTGTACACCAACCGCTAGCTCCTGCACATAAAGCTTCTAAAGCGAGAGGGTTGCAGCCGTTATAAAACGGGAGTTCTCCTTTTGATAGCTCATAAATTTGATGCATACGTTGAATATCACCGCTACTTTCTTTTACCATCGTAATGTTTGCAATGTTGTTAAACATACGCACGATTAACTCTGGAGACATATCAACACCACTGGTCGCAGGGTTGTTATAAATCATAATCGGCAAAGTCGTTGCTTGTGCAATTGACTGATAATATTCAAAAATCTCTTGATCTGTTAGCTTCCAATAAGATACGGGAATCACCATAAGTGCATCTGCACCATAGCTTTGCGCGATTTGGGCCTTTTTGATGGCTTGATCCGTCGTGAGTTCTGAAATTCCAATAATGACAGGTAAGCGTTTATTAATGCTTTCAATTGAAGTTTTGGCAACTAAGCACCACTCATCCCATTCAAGATAAGCGCTTTCACCTGTACTGCCTAAAGGTGCGATGGCATCACAGCCATTTTCGATAAGTAAATCGAGCATCTGCTTTAAAACAGCAATGTTAATAGTGTTGTCATCAGAAAATGGAGTAACAGGGTAGCCAATAATACCGTTTAGTTTCATGGTAGAAGTCTCTTTTTAAATACAGTCAGAATGTTTTTTCAAAGCTTTACGTGCGTAATAAGCAAAGTTCACTTTGTTGCGTTTGTCAGTAGATATCCAGTCATGAGCTTCTGTTGCTAAATCGTGGGGGATAGGCTGAATTTGTCCGGCAGACATCGCTAGCAGTTGCAATTGAGCTGCGCGTTCAATTAAAAGAGCCAAGTTACATGCTTCTTCAATGGTTTTTCCTGTGACCAGTTGACCATGGTGAGACAACAAAACAGCACGGTTTTTACCCAAAGCAGAAGAAATCAAAATACCTTCTTCATTGCCCACAGGAACACCCGGCCAATGGCCTACAAAAGAGCAATCTTCGTAAAGTGCGCAAACATCCATTTGAGAAATCATGAGCGGAATTTGAAGCATGGAAAGAGCTGCTACATGAGTCGGATGCGTATGGATAATGCAATTCACCTCTGGGTGTTCTTTATAAATCCATGTATGAAAACGATTGGCTGGGTTTGCCATTCCTTCTCGATTGATTGGTTCTAAATCTTGATTAACCTCAAGCAAGTTTGAGGCAGTAATTTCATCAAAGCCTAAACCAAAACGTTGAGTAATAAAGGAATCTTTATTTTCACTACGACATGTAATTTGGCCCGCTAAACCAGCATCATGGCCATGATCAAATAAAATACGACAAGTGAGTGCAAGCTTTTGGCGGTCAGTTAAATCTGAATCGCTAATCCACTTTTGCATGTCTTGCTGTGCATGTTGCATCAGATCTTGTTTGTTTACAGAAGCAGTCTTCATCTCTTCTCCAGTCCAGTTGACCAAATTAAGTAGGTGAAGGCAGAATAGAAAACAACTGGCTGAATCAATACATCCAGTTTTTACAAGTTAGATGGTCCAGATGGGGCGAATATGCTAAGACCTTGGCAAATACATTTTCGTATCGATGAAAGAGAAGAAAAAACAGTTTTTTTAAAACTGACCAACTTGATTAGTCAGGAGATTTTAAGTGGTCGCTTGGTGCAAGGGACTATGTTGCCCGGGTCTCGTAGCTTGTCAAAAGAATTGGGAATTAATAGAAAAACCGTACAAGCGGTATATGAAGAATTGGAGGCCCAAGGCTGGCTTGTGACTCGTCCTCGAAAAGGCACATTTGTGGCAGATATTTTGCCGGAAAAGCAGCTCCAAATAGACTCTGTAAATGAGCGAAAAGTTAATGATAAGCCAACTATTCAAGAAGCTGCTTTATATCCACACAACGATGGTGTGCCTGACCCAAGACTTATTCCCTATGAGTTATTTTCAAGAGCCTATCGGCATGCATTGATTAAAATTACCCAAAACCAGTACATGGGTTATGGAAACCCCCAAGGTATGATTGAGTTAAGACAAGCCTTACAAAAAATGTTGTCGATGGAACGTTTTATGAGTGTTGCCGAAGATGAGATTTGTATTGTACGTGGCAGCCAGATGGGAATTTTTCTTGCATCCCGTGCACTACCTAATCGACAGGGAGTGATTGTAGTTGAAGAGCTGTATTATCCCTCTGCTTTTAAAGCGTTTCAGTCAAATGGGTTTCAGGTCGTTTCTGTCAAATTAGATGAACAAGGTATTGTCATTGAGGATTTAGAACGGATTTTACAAGAACATTCTGTTGCTGCCATTTATACAACTCCGCATCATCAATATCCCACAACTGTCACGATGCCAATGAGTCGCCGTCTTCAGCTCTTAGAACTTTCAAAAAAATGGGGGTTTTATATTATTGAAGATGATTATGATCATGAATTCCACTATGACAGTCGGCCTATGCCACCCTTAGCGAGTTTGCCTCATTCTGAGCTGGTCATTCATGTTGGCTCATTATCTAAGGTTTTTGCACCCGGTATTCGCTTGGGATACATCGTGGCATCTGCATCAGTCATTCAATCCATTATCGAAGATATTTTATTGATTGATCGGCAAGGTAATAATATTACCGAACTTGCTTTAGCAGATTTAATGCAGCGCGGTGAAATCAAACGACACATTCGTAAAATGAAAAAAATATATCAGTTACGGCGTGACCATGCCTTAACTGAATTTAGCAGAGTTTTTTCAGGTGATGTCCAGATTCAACCTCCAGCAGGCGGAATGGCTTTATGGGTGAAATTCCAGAAATCTTTTACTAAAGAGCAAGCCTTAAAATTAGACGGACTCAACATGGATACAGAGCATAAGTTTAGACAGGATGATTCTTCTAATCGTTGTATTCGCTTTGGCTTTGCAGCTTTATCCGAGCAAGAAATCACTTCTTTAATCGAGAAGTTAAATGAGGTTCTTAATAAAAGAACAGCGGACTCATAATCCTTTGTTCTAATCTTAATGCTGATTATCTCTGATAAGACAGCGCTGTTGTAAGATGAGAGCTTTGAATTACATCACTTTGAGCCAAATCGACAATGGTCCGTGCTACTCGTAAACACGGTGATCAGCTTACTCTAATTGATCTTGATACTTTTGAATCTCTGAGACAAAGCTAAGCAGGAACGGTGTAATTTGTGACTTATATTCTTCAGTTTGTAGCATCTCAACAATTTGTTCAGGCGATTTGCTAAGAAGAGAGAAGCGTAAAAATAAATCTTCAAAAAAATTGCTACTCACTGTCGAAAGTACTCTTCTTAAAGAAACCAGCATATCGTCACCGCGGCTAGATGCATGAACTAGAACGATAGGCTTGTCTATGATTTCGGTGCGGGAAACCATCCAGTCAATTGCATTTTTAAGACCGCCTGGAATACAACGGATATATTCAGGACTTGAGATGATAATGCCATCTGAGGCAGAAACAGTTTTGATGAATTCTTCTACTACAGCAGGCGTTTTTTCTCCCTCATCATCCGGAGAAAAGACAGGCAAGGTATTAATTTGATCGAAAACTGAAAATTCAATACTGGACGGTGCTATATCTTTCATTGCTCGTAATAGCGCTGTATTTGTCGATGCCTCTCTTGCACTGCCAGATATAGCTAAAATTTTCATAGCATCCTCTTTGCCTTTTTATATAGGCAGTAATAAATTCTTTAATTAACAACTCATATAAATATTAAAAAACAGCGGACTCACGATCCGCTGTTTTTTCATTTGTTAACTATTTCCTCGATAGGATAATGCTTCTGTAAGGTGAGAGCTTTGAATCACTTCACTTTGAGCTAAATCGGCAATAGTACGAGCAACCCGTAAAACACGATGATAAGCGCGGGCCGATAAATTTAAACGTTGTTGAGCCATTTCAATCATTCGTTGAGAAGTACTATCAAGTACAGCATGTTGTTCTAGCTGTTTCGGCGAAAGCGCTTGATTTAAACAATTTTGTCTTTGCATTTGTTGTTCATAAGCATAAATCACACGTTGTCGAACACTACTCGAATCTTCAACGGGCGTTGGATCTTGTAGCTCTTGGGCCTTTAACGGTGGCACATCAATATGTAAATCGATACGGTCAAGTAAAGGTCCTGATATACGGTTTTGATAGCGCTTAATACTCTCAGGTGAACACTGACAACGACTATCTTGATTAAATGCATAACCACATGGACATGGGTTCATTGCTGCAATCAGTTGGAAGTTAGCCGGATAAGTAATTTGCCGAGCTGCTCGTGAAATAATGATTTCTTTTGACTCAAGCGGCTGGCGTAAGACTTCTAATACTTTTCTATCAAACTCGGGGAGCTCATCTAAAAAAAGTACACCTAAGTGCGATAATGTAATTTCGCCCGGTTTAGGGTGAGAACCGCCCCCAACGAGTGCAATCGCTGATGCTGTATGATGGGGCGCTCGAAATGGTCGCTGACCAAAAGTATGTGATGTATTTGAAATAGAGTAAATGCTAGCAACTTCAAGCGTTTCTTGATTAGATAGAGGCGGTAAAATTGAAGGAAGCCTTGAGGCGAGTAAAGTTTTACCTGTGCCGGGTGGTCCTTTAAAAAGTAAGGAGTGCCCCCCAGCAGCAGCAATTTCAAGTGCACGGCGTGGGCGTAACTGACCTTTTACATCTGCAAGGTCAAATTTATAAGGCATTTGGTTTGAAGTGGCCGTAGGCTCAACCGAAGATAGAGACTTTGTGCCCAAAAAATGTTCACAGACTTCTTTTAAGTGACTCACTGGATAACATTTAAAGTCAGGTAAGTGGCTAATATCCTGACTATTATCAATCGGAAAAAGCATTTTATGCTTGGCTTGTTGACAAGCCATTGCCAAAGTTAAAGTACCTGACACTGGCCTTACATGACCATCAAGTGCTAACTCTCCAATAAATTCAAAATCTTCGGCACAGTTTTCTGGGAGCTGGCCAGAGGCAATTAAAATACCTAAAGCAATTGGTAAATCTAGACGTGAACCATCTTTGGGCAAATCTGCTGGTGCAAGATTAATGGTTAGTCGTTTAGTCGGAAATTGAAATCCACTGTTAATAATCGCCGAGCGAACCCGGTCTTTACTTTCTCTTACTGCCGCTTCGGCTAGGCCTACAATGGTAAGAGAAGGTAAGCCTTGACTTACATGTACCTCTACTTCAATGAGAGGTGCATGTAAACCCAAAAGTCCCCGTGTATAAATTTTAGAAAAAGACATCTTGTTGTTCCATTATGGTGCTTCATTTTTAATCGTTGTAAAGTATAAGTGCGCTACATTGGTGCTTATTTTTTATTCTTTAAAGTTTCTTCTAATAGTTCCACTTGTTTTTGTAGCTCTGCTAAACGTTGGTTGGCTGATTGCAGTGCGGTCTTTTGGCGGTCAATTTCTTGTCTGGAAACAAGATCTAACTTTTCGACTGCTTCATTTAATAATGCACGTAAATTTTTTTCCAAATCTTTTTTAGGCTCATCAATTTGTTCCAGAATGGCCTGTAATAAAGTTTCTAGCATGAAATATCCAAAGTGTTGTATTACCTTATGGTTTACAGTTTACCACTGCTTGAAGGTGGGATATAGGTTTCAATTCTTTTAGTACAAATAGAACATTAAATCAGCATGTAAACATACTGAAAATTCATTTTATTTTTAATAGCTCATCTACATCTTGATCACTAAATAGGTTATAAAGAAAGTTCATGCAATAGATTCATTTCCCTCAACCTTTGAAATATTGGCATGAAAATTGAACATAAAACCTTACTGGTGAAAAGAAGCCGAAGGAAACAAACATGAAGCTTGTAACTGCAATTGTAAAACCGTTTAAATTGGATGATGTGCGTGAAGCGCTCTCTGACATTGGTGTACAAGGGATTACCGTAACTGAAGTTAAAGGTTTTGGTCGTCAAAAAGGACATACAGAACTCTACCGTGGCGCGGAGTATGTGGTTGATTTCTTACCTAAAGTAAAAATCGAAATTGCGATTAGTGATGAAATGGTGGACGCGGTAATTGAATCAATTACACGTGTAGCAAGCACAGGAAAAATTGGCGATGGTAAGATTTTTGTGACTAACCTGGAACAAGTAATCCGTATCCGTACGGGTGAAACTGGACCAGATGCTGTCTAATTGGCACAAAGCTTGCTGAGTAGAAAATAACTCGCAAATGAGGTTGGGGGACACGAATGAAAAAAATGCTTATGGCGCTGAGTCTATCAGGCGCTCTTTTGGGTGGTACTGCCGTTTGGGCAGAAGAAGCTGTAACAACGCCTACATCGGAAGTTGCGGCTACATCAACATCTCAAGCTACTGCAACCACTGCAGAAGCATCAGTTGCTGAAACTCCAGCACCGACACCTACTCTTGATACGGGTGATACCTCTTGGATTTTAGTTTCAACCGCATTGGTTCTATTAATGACCATTCCGGGATTGGCACTATTTTACGGCGGTATGGTACGTAAGAAAAATGTACTCAGTACTATGATGTTCAGCCTTTCAGCTGCAATCTTAGTAAGTTTGCTGTGGGTGATTGCTGGTTATTCAATCGCGTTCTCTGGCACAGGTGCATTTTTTGGTGATTTGTCTAAAGCAATGCTAAATGGAGTCGCGTTTGATGCATTGAGTGGGACAATTCCTGAAAGTCTCTTTGTTATTTTCCAAATGACCTTTGCCATTATTACAGTTGCAATTCTAAGTGGTTCTATTGCAGACCGCATGAAGTATTCAGCTTTCATGGTGTTTATTGCAGTTTGGGTACTCGTAGTCTATGCACCAATTACCCACTGGGTTTGGGCGGCAGATGGTTGGTTATTTAAAGCAGGCGCATTAGATTTTGCTGGTGGTACAGTTGTACATATCAACTCAGGTGTTGCAGGTCTCGTTGCGGCTTACATGCTTGGAAAACGTATTGGTTTGGGCCGTGAATCTATGGCTCCGCATAACTTGACTCTAACTGTAGTCGGTGCAAGCTTACTTTGGGTAGGTTGGTTTGGCTTTAACGGTGGTAGTGCTTTAGGTGCTGGCGCTCGTGCAAGCATGGCAATTTTAGTGACTCAAGTTGCTGCCGCTGCTGCTGCGTTCTCTTGGTTAGTTGTTGAACGTATGATTCGCGGTAAAGCTTCTGTATTAGGTGGTGCCTCTGGTGCTGTCGCTGGTTTGGTTGTGATTACACCAGCAGCAGGTTTCGTCGGTGTAGGCGGTGCTTTAGTCATGGGCCTTATCGGTGGCGTAGTGTGCTTCTGGGGTATTACTGCACTTAAACGCTTACTTAAAGCTGATGATGCTTTGGATGCATTTGGTTTACATGCTGTAGGTGGTATTGTCGGTGCGATTTTAACTGGCGTATTTTACAGTGATGAAATTATTAAAGCAGCCAACGTTACCTTAGCTCCAACCTTCGCTGGTCAATTATGGGTACAAGTTGAAGGCGTATTGGCAACCATGGTTTACAGTGGTGTAGCGACTTTTGTAATTCTTAAAGTGATTGATCTTGTGATTGGTATCCGTGTTAACGCTGATGATGAACGCATGGGTCTGGATTTAAGCCAACATGGCGAACGTATTGAATAATTCGTAATATATCTGCTGTCTTAAAAGAACAGTCTTGCGCTGTGATCAAAGAGTTGCTTTGATCTTGCTCAGGACTGTTTTTTTGTCTCATAGAATGCTGGTTCTGTAAGTGTAGAAATTTTGCTACACTAGGTCAAAGTAATCGACCCTATAAATCCGCTATGCATTGTCCATTTTGCAACGCCGCAGATAGTAAAGTCATCGATTCACGTTTAGCCGCCGAAGGCTGTCAGATTCGTCGACGTCGTGAGTGTGTAAGTTGCGGTGAACGTTTTACCACTTTTGAAAGCTATGAAGTGGTGATGCCCCGTGTGATCAAATCGAATGGAAAGAATGAACCTTTCGATGAGGCCAAGCTACGCCGTTCGTTAATGCATGCATTGCAAAAACGTCCGGTCACCCAAGAACAGATAGAAACTGTTTTAAGTGATATCCAATTGCAGATTCGCCGTTTAGGTGAGCGTGACGTGAAGTCTAGAACAATTGGTGAAGTCGTCATGCAATCTCTATTTGCACTCGACCATGTCGCTTATGTTCGATTTGCTTCTGTTTATCAAGATTTTCAGGATGTTGAAGCTTTTCGCCGTCAAATTGAGCAAATGCAGCAACGTGAACAATAATTATTTGAGATTTTTATGTCTGAGTTGAAAAAAGATCAATATTGGATGCAACAAGCTATTGAACTTGCCAAACGAGGTCTATATTCGACTAAGCCTAATCCAAATGTTGGTTGTGTCATTGTCAAAGATGATCAGTTAATCGGTGAGGGCTTTCATCCTAAAGCAGGTCAACCACACGCAGAGGTTTTTGCCTTACGTCAGGCAGCTGAGCAGGCTCAAGGTGCAACAGCATATGTGACGCTTGAGCCATGTGCACATTATGGGAGAACTCCTCCTTGTGCCGAAGCACTGGTTAAGGCACAGGTTAAAAAGGTGGTTGTGGCATGTCCTGATCCAAACCCACTTGTTGCGGGTAAGGGTGTTCAGATTCTGAAAAATGCCGGAATTGAAGTAGAAGTTGGCATTTGTGAAGATTTGGCAGAAAAATTAAACCAAGGTTTCTTAAAGGCGATGTCTACGGGCATGCCTTATGTACGCTTAAAAGTAGCTTCAAGCTTAGATGGCCGTACTGCAATGGCATCTGGTGAATCGAAGTGGATTACCGGTGCAGTTGCGCGTCAAGATGTACAGCATTGGCGTGCCATTTCAGGAGCAGTGATTACAGGGATTGATACTGTGATTGCAGATGACTGTCAGCTTAATGTACGAAGTCTGGACAGTGTTGATATTGAGACAATTGCACAGCCAAAACGGATTATTTTAGACCGCCAAGGTCGTCTGCCGCTTGCTGCTAAAATTTTAGAAAACCCTGAAACTGTGATGGTGATGGGGCCATATCGTCAAGAACTTGCTGATTTAGGCGTGATACAATTAGAAATTCAGCCTTTAAAAGTGTTGTTACAGACCCTATCTAAGCAATATCAAATTTATGATGTATTGGTAGAAGCCGGTGCAACATTATCTACTGCCTTTTTACAAGAAGGTTTGGTAGATGAGTTGATCAGTTATATTGCCCCGACATTATTGGGGAAAAGTGCAAGAGCCATGTTCAATGCAGAGTTTGAATATATGGCACAACAACTTCGTTTTACACTTCTTGATGTGACACAACTTGATCAAGATATACGCTTAAGGTTAATCCCTACGCAAGAGAAAGTATGAATCCAGAGCCTTCGGTTTATCACAAACGTCGTCATGCAGCCCGTACGACAGACGAATATCTTTTCCATCAGCTTGTTCCTTACTTGGGTAATAAGCGCCGATTGCTCCATCTAATTTTAGAAGCCCTTGAAATTACAGGGACGCTGAATAGCAAGAAAAAGAATCCTCCGATTTTTGCCGATTTCTTTGCCGGCAGTGGCGTAGTATCTCGTTTGGCGCGTCAAAATGGTTACCGAGTGATTGCGAATGACTGGGAACCTTATAGCCATGCGTTAAATCATGCGATTTTAGCTTGTATTGATGCACCTGCTTTTAAAGAGCTGGGTGGTTATCAGAAGGCAATCGATTATTTAAATCGCTTACCTGAAGTTAAAGGCTGGGTAACGCATAATCTTTGCCCACGTAATGATGATATTTATGATCCAGCTCGTGACCGTTTGTTCTTTAAACGCCGTAATGGTATGCGTATTGATGCGATTCGCCAGCAGATTGCAACATGGCAATCTCAAGGCGCAATTAATGATGTAGAGATGAGTGCATTGCTCGCGCCTTTGCTCTATTCAGCAAGTTTTGTTAGTAACACCAGTGGCGTATTTAAAAGCTTCCACCAAGGGTGGGGCGGACGTACACAAACTGCGTTAGAACGAATTGAATCATTACTTTGGTTAACACCGAGCCGTTTTTGCGAGATTGGTGACCGTAAACGTCCCGCTGCTGAAATGTGGTGTGTAGATTCACAGCATCTAGCAAATCAAATGAGTGGTTTTGAAGTGGATGTTGCCTATCTCGATCCACCGTATAACCAGCATGCATATAGCAGTAATTACCATGTTTTGAATGCATTAACTTTATGGGATCAGGTCGATTTACCTTCACCAGATACAAAAGGTTATAAGAGCGGAATTGATAGAGCTTGGCGTAAAGAGCGTCCAAGCCCATATAACTCTTCTAAATATGCGAAAGATGCGTATGAAAAACTACTTTCAACCATCAATGCCCGCTATATTCTGACCAGTTATTCAACTGATGGTAATATCGAGCCGAAAGATTTGCTGATGGCCAATCTGGAGCGGGGCAAAGTGACCTTGTTAACACAAGATGTTCCACGCTATCGAGTGAGTAAACAACGACAGTCTGAACGTGCACGCGTGCTTGAATTTATTGTGATTACTGATACTCATGCCAAGTCAGGACCACCATTACGTCAGTTATTAGGCCAGCTTTACCACTTCGCCGAGCTAGGTGGTGTAGATACCTCAGGTAATAGCACACAGCTCGCACTTTGGTAAGCGCTGCAATTTAAGCAGTGTAAAAAGATTTGGAGATTGAGCCATGTTTACAGGCATTATTGAAAGTTTAGGAAAAGTTGAAAGCCTGCAAAGCGTAGGTGGTGATGTGCGTTTACGTATTCAGACTGATCTGGATATGTCAGATGTACATTTGGGTGACTCAATTGCGACCAATGGAATTTGTCTCACCGTGATTGAATGGGGCGATAATTGGTATGCAGCTGATGTTTCTCGTGAGAGTTTAAACCGAACGACTTTGGGTCACTGGAAAGTTGGGCAACGTGTTAATGTTGAAAAGGCAATGTTACCGACAACACGCTTTGGTGGACACATTGTAAGTGGTCACGTTGATGGCGTGGGCGAAATTACTGTAGTACGTGAAGATGCTCGCTCAATCTATTATGAAGTTACAGCACCTGTAGAACTTGCTAAATATTTAGCAGAAAAAGGTTCTGTGACCGTAGATGGTATTAGTTTAACGATTAACCACTTACGTGGAAATATTTTAAGCTTGAACTTAATTCCGCACACAGCAGAACGTACTAACATTGGAACGTGGCAAGTAGGTAGTAAAGTAAATCTTGAAGTCGATGTTTTAGCGCGTTATATCGAGCGTTTATTGCTGGGTGACAAAGCTGCTGAACAAAAAACAGAGTCAAATATTAGTATGGCTTTTTTAGCTGAGAATGGCTTTTTAAAATAAAAAGCTAGATCGTTAAAATAAAAAAACCGGACACATATTCCGGTTTTTTTATTTCGAAAACTTAATGCTTGGTTAGAGTAACCGAGTGTGTGCCCACCCATGGCTTGTTATGCTGAGTGCGAGTAATTGTAAAATCACGGGTTTCAGACTCACGTGTAAGTAAGATAGATAAAGAGTTAAAGTCGTTATGACTCATATAAAATTCTTGTGCTGAAAACGTCCATTGCTCACCCTGATTTAGCTGTTCAACTTGCTTTGAAATCTGATGCAGAATGTCCATCTCTTATCCTCATTAATTATCTTGAATAGCTACTTTTCATTCTTATAATTAATTGATCTATAAGAATAATCTATATGTCTATTCTGTGACATATACGTGTCACTTTTATGACAAAAGAAATATTTAAAGGTTTACTTTTCTATTTTTTCATCAGAAAACTTAGAATTCTTTAAAATGTATTCAATTTCTTCTTGAGCTGCCGAATTTAGCTTGGCTCGGAAAGCCGTTACAGACTGTTCAATTAAGCTCTCAGCTTCAAGTTCTAAACGAATACGTAAACTTTCAAGCTCAGATAAGATTTGATCATCGGTAATACTAAGTTTTACACCAGCAGAGTAATTGACTGCTGGTGTTTCAGGATTTTTCTGATAACGCGCGGTTTGCTCTGCAACCTCTTGTTCTAAATGGCTACGTAATGTGTGTAACGTTTCAGTCTGTTCATTAAACTTACGAATTTCATCTGCTTGCAACTCCGCAGCATAAGCAGCTTCTGATGCACGTTTGTCAGCAAGTGCTTTTTCTAAAGCAAGTTGACGACGAATACGTGCTTGCTCAATGAGCTCTGCTTTGAGGTCTGCGTAGGCTTGTTCAATTTTTTGCTGTGATTCTAACTGCGCTTTTTCGTCATTTAAAACCCAAAGCTGAATAGGGGTTTGGGGTTCGAGTAGATCGCAAATACGTGCCAGATCCTGTTGATAGGTATGACGGACAGCTTCAGGCGCATTTAACCATCTTTTTTTAAAATCTTGCCCGACATTTAATGCCACCATGGTTCTCCTTGATCAACAGTATTTACATTTTAGCGCGTTATAATTTAAAGGGCCGCGGTTCTATACCCAAACGGCGATACATTTTAAATTTTTCTCGACCAATTTGCTTGGCTGTTTCATTATTTTCAACAATTTCTATAATGTGGCTAAAATGATCAACTTGATCAAGTGCATGATTGTTAAAATTAAATACTAACAAGCCTTGTTCAAGTGGTTGTTTAGCCGAAATACATACAGCAGCATCAGGCTGGTCAACACCATGCCCAATGAAACTGACTGGGTCAAATTCCCATAATCTTTCATCAAGCATATGTTGTAGCTGCACATCTGGACAATACCACCAGATTTTAGGATGCTTCTGTAATATTTTTCGACATAAACGGCAAGCACTATCGACTTGCCGTTCTTCGCTGGTTTCAAACAGATAAAAACTAACTTTAGCCATTCGTGCTTACACGATTCGCTAAAAATTGCATGAGTAATGGTACTGGACGACCAGTTGCACCTTTAGCTGGACCAGATAACCATGCTGTTCCTGCTACATCTAAATGAGCCCAACGATATTCACGTGTAAATCGCTCAAGGAAACATGCAGCTGTAATCGCGCCACCATATGGTCCACCGATGTTTGCAATATCCGCAAATGGTGAATCAAGTAATTCTTGATAATCATCAATCACTGGCATACGCCATACACGGTCAAACGATTGCTCGCCAGCTTGTTGGAGCTCAGCTGCTAAAGCATCATCTGGTGAGAACAACCCACTGAGTACTTTACCTAAAGCGACTACACAGGCACCTGTTAAAGTTGCAATATCAACCACTACTGCTGGATTGAAGCGTTTGATATAGGTCAATGTGTCACACAGAACAAGACGGCCTTCAGCATCTGTATTCAAGATTTCAACAGTTTGCCCGCTCATGGTGGTCACAATGTCACCCGGACGGGTTGCTTTACCAGAAGGCATATTTTCTGCTGCTGCAATTGCACCAACTACATGAATAGGAAGTTTTGCTTCGCATAATGCACGAATGGTACCTAGTACAGAGGCTGCACCACACATATCGAATTTCATTTCATCCATGCCAAGGCCTGATTTTAAAGAAATACCACCTGTATCAAAAGTTACGCCTTTACCTACAAGAACTACCGGAGCTTGATCAATCTGTGCTTGATATTCGAGCGTTACAATACGGCCCGGACGTTCAGATCCTTTACTCACTGCAAGAAAAGCATACATGCCTAAATCAGCCATTTGTTGCTCATTTAAAACAGTGACTTTAAGTAAGTCAGGGAATTCTGCCGCTAAAGCTAGAGCCTGTTCTGCCAAATATTCTGGGAAACAAATATTACCCGGACGGTTGCCAAGGTCGCGTGCATAAGACTGACCAGACTGTACTGCATGTACTAAAGCCAGTTGTTTTTCATCTAGGCTAGTCGTTGAACTAATTAAATCAACCTGTTGTAACACAAATTCATTTTTTTTCGATTTAAACTCATCATAACCATAAGCTGCTTGAGTTAAGCTTAAAGCAAATAAATAATGGTGCTCGACAGGTAACGCAGCAATATCAATTGCGATATGCTTAAATTTATTTTGTGTCGATTTGATAATCGTTTGGGCAAGTTTAGCTAACTTAACTGTCTGAAGTTCAGCTGTTTTTCCTAAGCCAAGTAATTGGCTGTGAGGCTGATTTGAAATCTGACCAAATAAAGGCAGAGTTTCATTGAAGTTGCCTTTAAATTGGGTAGCGCTAAGAACGCTTTCTAGGTTATTGATTTGATATGTGTTGACGTTGCTTTGTAACTGTTCTGAATCAACTAAAACCCACAAAGATTCATTAGATGTCTGTTCGGGAAAAGTTGTATAAGTTGTAAATTTCATGGCTGTCGTGATTGCCTATAGAAAGTTATGATGAATTAAAACATTGAAACACTTTCAAGCATAGCGTTGCAATGTGCGGTTTTATATTTTTAACATTCGGGTAAACTAGCAGTCGTCCCGATTAGCCTTTTGGAAGTATTACTTTGATTATTCGGCGTTATCTCGTCAAGCAAGTTGTCTCTACCTCATTGGTGGTCATTTCTTTATTGACCTTAATCATGATGGGTGGTCGTCTGATCAAATACTTTGGTGTGGCGGCGCAGGGGCGTTTAGATGCCAGTATCTTGTTTAGCATCATTGGATATCGTTTACCTGAATTTTTAACACTCATTTTACCACTGGGTTTTTTCATTGGTTTAATGTTGGTGTTTGGTCGTTTATATGTTGACCATGAAATGGCAGTACTGAACGGTAGTGGTGTGAGCCGTCATCAATTAGCACGATTACTCATTCCAATGACGCTTGTTTATATGGTTTGTCAGTCTGTGCTTATGCTCTGGATGACGCCGTGGGGACTACGTGAGTTTGAAAAATTAACCACCACCCAAGCGGTTCGGACAGGCTTCGATTTGGTTCGCCCAAGAGAATTTATTTCTTCTGGACCCTATACGATTTATGCAGGTTCATTGTCAGAAGACCGAAAGAATTTGAAGGATATTTTCTTTTATCAACGTGCGACCAAAGAAGATAAGCCAGATGTCATGATCTTGGCAAAAGAAGCGACTCGTGTAGAAGTTGCAAATGACACAGCCAATGTCGTTGATCTGGTGCAAGGCCGTCGTTATGAAATATTCCCGGGACAACCAAAATATACACAAGCAGAGTTTCAGTCTTATCGTCTACGTTTAGAAAATGATAAAGATGTTAAGTTTGAGAGTGGCGATGTAGAAGCCTTATCAACGACTAAACTCTTTTCAAAAACAAATGATCCAGTCATAAGAAGCGAGTTGGGATGGCGTTTGTTTGGACCATTCACCATTATGATTGCTTTAATGCTTTCTGTGGCATTGTCTGAGGTGAGTCCACGACAAGGTCGTTATTACCGTCTTATTCCGGCGATTTTTATTTTTTCCAGTCTGATCGTATTAATGATTGCAATCAAGACTCGTATTAGTAAAGAAGAACTCGATATTTGGGCTTATCCTGCAGTGTTGGTGGTTTATGGCGTTGCAGCAGCCTTATTTTCACGTAAACAGAAGTTGGCACCAAAAATCAAGAAACAGATCAAGCGAGTGAAATTATAATGTTAGCACGTCGAATAGTCGCCAAATATGTGACGAAAACCACTGCGCTTGCGATGTTTGGCACCACGGTTGTTTTGTCGATTTTACAGATCTTATTTACGTACCTTGGTGAGTTGGGTGAGCTCAAACCCGACTATAACGCATGGCAAGCTCTCATCTATGTGTTATGGGGAGCGCCTCGTTATCTATATGAAATTTTACCTATTTCTGCCTTGATTGGTGCTGTAATCGGTTTAGGTTCACTAGCAACCAGCAGTGAACTTATTGTTATGCGCTCAGCTGGTATTAGCTTATGGCGTATTGTTGGTTGGGTGATGCGCTCAGCTTTACTGCTTATTATTTTGTCTTTCGCTTTAAGTGAATGGGTTATTCCATATACCAATGAAAAAGCAGAAAGTGTTAAAAGCCACCGCTCTGTAGCTGCTTTAGGCGAAGTGAAAGGTTATTGGTCACGTGAAGGACAGCGATTTATCTATATTGACTATGCTAACTCTCAAGGCAATTTAAAAGATATTCAAGTGGTCGATTTTGACCAGAACTATTACTTGCAATCATTAATCAATGCTCAGCAAGGACAGTTTGTAAAAGATGGTCAATGGGCTTTGAAGAAAGCACAACAAATGGATATTTTGGCGGCAGGAAATGCCATCAAAACCGACCATGACGAACAATCACTTTCTTTGGCATTACAGCCTAAATATGTGCACATGGTGACTTTAGATCCTGAAGATTTATCTCCAAGCCAGCTCATTAGTTTTATGCGTTATATGGATGAATATAGTCAGGTTCCAAAGACCTATCAATTGGCTTTCTGGCAAAAAGTTGCCTCGCCATTTTCGTTGATTGCTCTGGTTCTCGTGGCATGTTCATTTATTTTTGGACCATTACGCCAACAATCGATGGGTTTCCGTTTGGTAATCGCATTGTTTATTGGTTTGAGTTTCTATTATTTGCAAGATTTCTTGGGTTATGCCAGCTTGGTTTATGCCCCATCTCCTGCATGGTTCGTACTCGTACCTATCTTGTTAATGTTTGGCGCCGGAAGTTATTTGCTTTACCGCGCTCGCTAGTAATAATTGAAATTTATGGTTTTCATCAATCGTAGATATTGGTGAAAGCCATAGGAAAAAATAGAGTCTTGACCGAAAATTCGGTAAGATATCGTGACGAAATTGTAGACAAAAGAGAAATAGATTATGACGGATGCAACTGCTGGCAAGATCCCTCACGTTCTGGTCATTATGGATGGTGTTGGTCACCGTGAAGCGATTGAAGATAATGCTTTTCTTGCAGCAAAAACACCGAATTTGGCGGCAATGACCGCAAAGCATCCAAATAGTCTAATTTCTGGTTCTGGTGAAGATGTTGGTTTGCCTGATGGACAAATGGGTAACTCTGAAGTCGGTCATATGAACCTTGGTGCTGGCCGTGTTTTGTATCAAGACTTTACCCGTATTACTAAAGATATTCGTACTGGCGACTTTTTTAAACATGAAGTGTTGATCGACGCTGTTGAAAAAGCCAAAGCTGCTAATGGTGCTGTTCATATTATGGGCTTGCTCTCAGAAGGTGGCGTCCATTCACATGAAGACCATATTGTGGCGATGTGTGAGCTTGCATTAAAACGTGGTGCAAAAGTTTATTTACATGCTTTCCTTGATGGCCGTGATACACCTCCACGTAGTGCTCAGCCATCTTTAGAAAAATTAGATGCATTATTTGCTCAATATCCAGGTCAAGGCCGTATCGCGACCATGATTGGCCGCTACTTTGCAATGGACCGCGATAACCGTTGGGATCGTGTTGAGCAAGCTTATCGCTTGTTGACCGAAGGCGAGGCACTTCGTACTGCGCAAACAGCAGCGGAAGGGTTAGAGTTAGCTTATGCAGCCAATGAAAACGATGAGTTTGTAAAAGCGACTCGTATTGGTGATGTTGCTAAAGTACAAGACGGCGATAGCGTTGTATTTATGAATTTCCGTGCTGACCGAGCTCGTGAAATTACTCGTGCATTTGTAGAAAAAGACTTTGCAGGTTTTGAGCGTAAAGTTGTACCAAACCTTTCTAAATTTGTCATGCTAACCCG
Source organism: Acinetobacter sp. KB005 (assembly GCF_049949095.1). Classification (NCBI taxonomy): domain Bacteria; kingdom Pseudomonadati; phylum Pseudomonadota; class Gammaproteobacteria; order Moraxellales; family Moraxellaceae; genus Acinetobacter; species Acinetobacter sp. KB005. The sequence goes on from NZ_CP188191.1 coordinate 1,115,957, forward strand.
TTATCAAGCTAGCATTGATGCACCAGTTGCATACATGCCAGAAGCATTAAAAAATTCATTGGGTGAATATTTATCTTCTCTTGGAAAAACTCAGTTACGTATTGCCGAAACTGAAAAATATGCTCATGTCACGTTCTTCTTTAGTGGCGGGCGTGAAGATGAATATCCGGGCGAAAAGCGTATTTTGATTCCATCTCCAAACGTTGCAACATATGACCTTAAGCCTGAAATGAGTGCTTATGAAGTAACTGATGAATTGGTTAAAGCCATTAATTCTGGCGAATACGATTTATTGGTTGTGAACTATGCCAATGGTGATATGGTAGGTCATACAGGTATTTTTGATGCTGCAGTTAAAGCAGTTGAAGCAGTCGATCTTTGTCTTGGGCGTGTCTATGAAGCGGTAATGGCAAAGAAAGGCCATATGTTGATTACTGCTGACCATGGTAACGTTGAACAAATGCAAGACTACGAAAGCGGTCAAGTTCACACTCAACATACAACGGAACTTGTACCGTTTATCTATGTTGGCCCAACACAAGCAACAATTGCAGAAGGTGGTGTGCTTGCCGATGTAGCACCTACGATTCTCAATTTAATGCAGATTCCTGTTCCTGCTGAAATGCAAGGGCGTAATCTGATTACATTATCTGCATAAGCCAAAGGTGATTGGATGCTGCAACACATTAAATATAAAAAACTTATTGTAAGTATGTTGCTGTGTTGCAGCCAATTTGCTTTTGCAGCGCCAGTTGTAAAAGAGAAATTGTCACCTCTGCATTCCGATTCGGAAGAACCGGAACATAGTTATGCAGAGGTACCGATTGAGTCGATTCAACAGTTTGTTCAAATCTATGGAATCGTTCGAGATAATTACGTTGACGTGAAGTCCGACGATGCCTTATTTCAACAAGCCATTAAAGGGTTGGTGAGTGGGCTAGATCGTTATTCACGTTATTTGTCGGCAGAAGAATATCGTCAATTGATTCAATATACCGAAGGTGACCTCGCCTCGGTTGATTTTGCTTTAAGCCCTGAAGTGCATGTCCATAAATGGATGATTCGTGATCTTAAAACTGGCTCAGACTCATACAAATTAGGTTTGAGAAATGGTCAAGCGATTCTCAAGATTGATAATCAAGACTTAAAAAATTTAAACCAAGATCAGGTGCTTGGGCTGCTTTATGGCTCTATCGGAAGTACGCTTCAAGTACAAGCAGAAGATTTAAATGGAAACATCAACTTAGTTCGTAATAAAAAAATAGAAACCGATATAGAACCTGTAATGCTACATAATCAGGTTTTAGTGTTAAAAATTAGAGTATTCCAGCAAGACACGGCAAATGAAATTAAACGGTTAATTGAAGAAAATAGTTCACCACGTTTAAAAGCCGTTTTAATCGATTTACGAAACAATCCGGGTGGGTTGTTATCGGCAGCAGTCGAGTCGGCAGATTTATTTCTAAATAGTGGGATTATCGTTTCAACTAAAAGCCGTTCGGAAGGTAATCAGCAATTTCAGGCTCTGCCCGGCAATGAATTTCAGAATATAAAATTAGGTATATTGATTAATCATCGTTCTGCATCGGCAGCCGAGGTTTTTACTGCGGCCATGAAAGAACATCAGCGTGCATGGGTAATCGGTGAAAAAAGTTATGGGAAAGGCGTAGTGCAGAAACTATTTCCTTTGCCAAGTGGTGCAGCACTACAAATGACAGTCTCACACTATTACACGCCAAATGGCAATATGATTGAAGGGCAAGGTATTCAGCCTAACCAGACCTACCCTTTGCCCCCAGAAATGAAAGAAGACGTATATTTAGATCGTGTTGCAGACTTATTTCTAAAGAAAAAATAGTCTTTTATACTTCCTCTCCTAATTCGGTATCTAAGCCAAACTTTTTCAATCGATAGCGTAAAGAGCGGAAGGTCATTCCTAGCTTTTTAGCTGCTAAGGTCCGATTCCAATGGGTCATGTCCAACGCGTTCAGTAGAATATCTTTTTCAATATTTTCTAAGTAGCGTTCTAAGCCTTCCATTGGTAATTTTGGCCGAGTCTGAGTAATCGCAGTTGATGTGTCATTCACTTGTTTAGTTGCGATTTGCGAGTTAACGCTACTGCCTCTGAGAGGAGGTGCTAAGTGTGTTAAATCAATACATTCATCATCACTTAAGGTAATAGCTCGTTCAATCATATTTCTTAATTCACGAACATTACCTGGAAAATCTTGCTGCAATAAATAAGTTTCAGCAGTAGTGGTTAATTGTTTGCTTGGAATTCCCCATTCCATACAAACCTTTTGAATAAAATGATTGGCTAATAACAAAATATCTCCACCGCGCTCACGTAGTGGCGGCAACATGATATCCATAACATGAATACGGAAAAATAAGTCCTGACGGAATTTGCCTTGTCGGACTAATAACTCTAAATCTTGGTGGCTGGCGCTAATCACCCGAAAATCAACATCGATTTCCTGATCGGAACCTACTGGGCGAATTTTTTTCTCTTGTACTGCCCGAAGTAATTTGACTTGCATACTTAAAGGCAATTCAGCAATTTCATCTAAAAATAAGCTGCCGCCATGAGCGGATAAAATAAGGCCTTGTTTGTCTTGGGTAGCTCCAGTAAAACTGCCTTTTTTATGTCCAAAAAGTTCACTTTCCATGAGCTCAGTTGGAATTGCTCCACAGTTAATCGCGATAAACGGACCTTCGCTGCGATTACTCAAGCGGTGAATAAGATTAGCAACAACCTCTTTACCTGTACCAGACTCGCCTGTAACAAACACTGGAGCTTGAGAGCGGGCTATTTTTTTAATAGCTGTTCGTAAGTTTTGTATTGGAGGAGAACGACCAATTAATAGGTCATTTTCCAAAGTTATTTCACCGAACTCATGCTCTGGTTTTGGCTGATTTAACGCTTTTTTTAATAACTGATCTAAATGAATTTGGTTAATAGGTTTACTTACAAAGTCAAAAGCTCCTGCCTTTAACGCTGCAATTGCAATATCCATATTGCCGTATGCAGTTAAAACTGCAATTGGTGTGTGTGGGTAAGTTTGAGAAACGTGTTTAACCAATTCTAAACCGCTACCGTCGGGTAGGTTCAAATCGGTTAAACATGCATCGTAATGAAACTGAGTAAAGAGTTGTTTGGCCTGTTCAACCCGATAAGCAAGATGTGTTTTAATCCCCATTCGCGCAAGAGTCATTTGCATTAAAAGGCACAAATCTTCTTCATCGTCTACAAGCAAAACTAGTGGTTGCTGTTCTGCCATTTCCCCAAAAACCTAATAAAAAAATCAATATATTATTGGGCATTCCATTTGGAAGCATGCCCCTTGTTTTTGCTCTACATACGTGAGCTTTGCATGGTTTGCCTCACAAAAACTATGAGACAAATATAATCCTAAACCAGTTCCATTAATTTCGGTACTAAAAAATGGTTTAAATAATTGAGATATATCACGTTTTGAAACACCTTCGCCGTAATCGATCACATCAATATAAATTTTATTTGTTTGTGAGTGAATGTTGATCAGAACATGGGGTGAATCAGGGGCATTATGTCGTAAAGCATTCCTGACAAGATTAATCAGCACTTGTCTTAGCTGTTTCTCGTCAAATAATAATTTTAAGGATGAATCAGAGATTTTAAGCTGTATAGAATGTTTAACATCCGATAGATCTTCGTCTAATAACGTCTTTATGAAGTCATTTAATTCAATCTGGATTGGATGAGTTCTTTCGCTGCTGGCAAGTCCTAAGGTGTCTTGAACAATACTATCGATGCGTTTTGTTTGCTTACCAATCATACGGCGTAAAGTATTTTGCTGCTCTAAATCACTATCTTTAAGTAATTCATTTGCCTGAACAATTGCTGCCAGAGGATTACGGATTTCATGTGCAATACTGGCTGAAAGTTGCCCTAAAGCAGCCAGTTTGAGTTGTTGAGCTTGCTGATTAATGTGTTGCGCATCTTGTAAAATGAGCAGCGTCAATGCTTGTTGCGGCACTACAAGATGCTGCACTTTAATGTTAATAGAGTAAGCCGACAGCCGAGACTCAAAAATAAATCGATCACCTTCTTGTAGGTTATCAAACTTAAGAATTTCAAATAAATCGGGATGCCATTTAGCTAAAGGATATTTTTCACTGGCAAATTGTGGCGGAATGCCTAACAGAGAGCAGGCAGCCGGATTACTTAGAACAATGTCATAGTTTTCATCTAGAACAAGATAGCCTTCTTCAATTTGTTCCAGAATATAGCGGTTAATATTTTGTAGTTGATAGAGCTCTATTGATTGATGGAAAGTTAGCGCCTCAAGTAATTTAAAGCGCTGAACAGCAATTTGTCCGATCCCATGCACCACAAAAAATAAGAAGGCTAATAAGGCACTATTACCAATTGTATTTAGATTATTGTAGTCAAATAAACTACCGACAAAGCGTTGGTAAATAACGGCAATGACCGCAAGTAATGTAATGAGTAAAGACATTCTTGCACTGAGTAAAATTGCCGAGGTAAATATAGCAATAACATACAGCAAGCTGAGTTGTAGATTTGGTTCACCTACAGAAAATGTAAGTAAACTCAGACAGATAACATCAACTACAAAAAATAAAATAAGCTGCTTTGTTGCCTGAGTTGCAATAAACTTAAAACACAAAAGCTGAAGAAGGCTTAATATGGAATAGCCAAGCAGTGTGTAAGAATATAAAGCGGGTTGTTGTAGACTATTGTCGATTTGAGCATCGGTTAAAACCAAAATAAAATTGAGGCTAACCGCAATAATAAGACGATATAAACCATACCACGTGCCCAAACGAAAAATCGTATTGGACAACGATGAGTTTAAGGGAAATTGCATATAATTTTGATTATGGTTTGATCAGACCATACCGGATCGCAAGATGAGTTAGTTTAACGTCACTATCGATGGCGAGTTTTTCAAAAATACGGTAGCGGTAAGTATTCACCGTTTTGACACTTACAAAAAGTTTGTCCGCAATTTCTTGAGCGCTAATACAATTTACAACCATCATTGCAACTTGCATTTCTCGTTCGGATAGGGCGTCAAAAGGTGATTGTTGTGTGTCTGATAGATAGGAACTCGCCAACTGCTCAGCAATATCTGCACTGAAGTATTTACCACCTTGCATGACTTTGTTGATTGCCCGAACCATTTCTGTAATTGGAGCACCTTTTGTGATGTAGCCTTTAGCTCCTGCTTTAAGCAAAAGAGAAGGGTAAGGTTCCTCTGATAAACCACTTACAGCAATAACTTTTGTATCTGGTGCGGTTTGTAATAAACGACGCGTTGTTTCTACGCCCCCGATGCCTGGCATGTTGACATCAAGTAGCACAACTTGAGGATGTTTCTGACGAACAATAGCAATTGCTTCTTCACCCGATTCGGCTTGTCCAATGACCTCTACATCGGCATGATCTTCTAACATACGGCAAATGCCTGTACGTACAAGTTCATGGTCATCCACAACTAAAACTGTAATCAAGAAGACCTCCTTTCTTTCAAAAAACAAGTTTTTTGTTACATAAAGCAAAATTAGCTTGCAATGGAATGACAAAATTAGCAATCCTATTCTTATATAGTGAGCGAATAGTTGTGCACAATTGTGTCGGTAAAAGCGTTATACCTTATACCTCAAATGTAAGGCATAATTATAGTAAGCGCAAATGTGTATCACCCTGAGTCGAGTATTGTGCCGTGAAAAATTCTAAAAAGTCTTTAATACATGTGCTAAGCATGTCTATTTTGCTTAGTTTGAGTTCAACAAGCTTTGCAGAACTCGTCAATAACCCGTCCTCAGGGAGTAGTGGTACTGCAAGCTTAAATTGGTCTTCAGCTGACGCTAGCCAATTTTTGAATGAGGAAGATGATGAACCCACTCCGCAAGGTTCAACATCTGTAACTACAACATTGCGTGGCGGTAATGCACCGAAAGTTATAGCGTCTGCTCCTAAGCTTGCTCCAATTCGTGATACGAGTGGGTACAATGCTCAGCCGAGTGTAAGTGCTCGAGCTGCGTTAGTGATGGATGCGCAAACTGGTGAAGTACTGTTTAGTAAAAATACGAACGCTTCTGTGCCAATTGCATCTATTACCAAGTTAATGACAGCAGTGGTAACGGCAGATGCTCGTTTAAACATGTCAGAAGAAATTATGCTTGAGCAAATTGATTTTGCGGGGGCAAACGGTAAAAATTCAAGTTCAACACTCCGTGTTGGCGACAAGATGAACCGTGCAGAAGTGTTGTTGTTTGCTTTAATGAAGTCTGAAAATCCGGCAGCAGCGGCTTTAGCGCGTACCTATCCGGGTGGTCGTCCTGCATTCGTTGCTGCAATGAACTCTAAAGCACGTGCTTTAGGTATGAACGCAACTCATTATTATGAATCTACAGGCTTAGATCCGCGCAATGTATCTTCTGCGCGTGACTTAGGGATTTTGGCGAGTACAGCATCTCAATATGGTTTGATTCGTCAATTCTCAACAACACCAACTTATGATTTTAACTTGGGTTATCGCGTGTTGAAATCTAACAATACCAATGCTCTAGTGCGTAATGGTGGTTGGAATATTAACTTGTCTAAAACGGGTTATATCAATGAAGCAGGTCGCTGTGTTGTCATGCATACGACTGTAAACTCACGTCCAGCAGTGATTGTATTACTTGGTGAGCCAAGTACGCAGGCACGTAACAATGATGCAACTAACCTATTAGGTTGGTTAAGTAATTTACCAAAACGTATTTAATTTAATTATTCTAAAAACGCTTCTAGATAGAAGCGTTTTTTTATGGCTATTAAAAAAGACATAAAAACGGCTGTGTTGAACAGCCGTTTTTATGAAAACTCAGATTTTACATGTTAGATAAAATCGAATCTTTTACTTGGCTCATTGTTGCATCAATTGACAACATAACTGCATCAGCACATTGTTTGATTGCAGTATCTGGGTCTTTCAAGCCATTACCAGTTACTGTACATACAATTACAGAACCTTCAGCAATTTTACCTGCTTTAATGTCACGAATCGCACCACCGATAGAAGCAGCAGATGCTGGCTCAACAAATACGCCTTCGTACATAGAAAGTAAGCGCTGAGCTTCTAAAATTTCGCTGTCTTGAAGTTCATCAAACCAGCCTTTAGAGTCACGTACTACCGCTTTAGCATGGTTCCAGCTTTGTGGGTTACCAATACGAATTGCAGTTGCAACTGTTTCTGGGTTTTCAACTGGAGCGCCACGTAAGAATGGAGCTGCGCCAGAAGCCTGATAACCTACCATTGTTGGTAAACCTTCAGGTTTTGGACCAGTAAACTGATCTGTTGCTGCGTCATAAATAACTTGTTCAAACTGATCAGCAGGCTGATTTGCTACTGCTTCAGTATAGCCCATCCAGTGAGCTGTGATGTTACCTGCGTTACCTACAGGTAGGCAGTGATAATCAGGTGCACGGCCTAAAGCTTCAACGATTTCATAAGCAATGGTTTTTTGACCTTGCAAACGGTAAGGGTTGATTGAGTTTACAATCGTTACAGGCGCTTGATCAGCGACTTCTTTTACAAGACGCATACCATCATCGAAGTTACCACGGATTTGCATAGTGATCGCACCATACATCATCGCTTGCGCCATTTTACCCATCGCAATTTTGCCTTCTGGAATCAAAACAAATGCTTTGATACCTGCACGTGCAGCATAAGCAGCAGCAGCAGCAGAAGTGTTACCAGTAGATGCACAGATAATCGCTTTAGAGCCTTCTTCAACCGCTTTGGTTACAGCCATGGTCATACCACGGTCTTTAAATGAACCAGTTGGGTTTAAACCCTCATATTTCACATAAATTTCAACATCTTTGCCAATAATACGTGGAATATTCTCTAGTTTAATGAGTGGGGTGTTGCCTTCCCCCAAAGAGATAGCACGAGTAGTTGCCGAAACTGGCAAACGGTCACGATAACGATCTACAAGACCAGTATAACGATTGGCATTAGACATGATGGTGTTCCAATTAGAGATGAAGCGGGAGAGGGAATCTTTCCCTCAACCTGATTAACTATCGAGCGATTCTAAACGAATTCTTACGATTTCGCCACGAATTGCAGGTAAGGCTTGAATTTGTGCAAGTGCCTCATCCATTTTAGATTCGACGATTGGATCGGTGAGAATCACGATTGGAATAAGGTCTTTTAAACGGGATTGTTGCATGATGGCATCAATACTAATTCCAGCACGGCTTAAGATGGTAGTGACATCTGCAAGTACACCAGTTTGATCTTCGGCATTTAAGCGGATGTAATAACCTGTGGTCATTTCTTCACGGCTTAAAATTGGCACATTTGTTAATGCTTCAAAAGCAAGTTGAGGAATCGTTCCAGCACCATCTTCGGTATAAGAAATATCACGGACAATATCAATTACATCTGCAACAACAGCAGAAGCAGTTGGACCAGCACCAGCACCAGCGCCGTAATAGAGTGTAGGGCCTACAGCATGCGCTTGAACTAAAACAGCATTTTTAACACCATTTACGTTAGCAATAAGCTGCTCATCTGGAATGAGTGTTGGGTGAACACGTAGTTCAATACCCTTTTCAGCGCGACGCGCAATTCCTAGGTGTTTAATGCGGAAACCGAGATCTTCGGCATATTTCACATCTTGTGCAGTAATTTTGCTAATACCTTCGGTATAGACTTTATCGAACTGAAGAGGAATACCAAAAGCACAAGACGCTAAAATGGTAAGTTTGTGCGCAGCATCGATACCTTCAACGTCAAAAGTTGGATCTGCTTCTGCATAGCCAAGTTCTTGAGCTTCTTTTAATACATCATCAAATGCACGACCTTTCTCACGCATTTCGGTCAGAATAAAGTTGCCTGTGCCGTTAATGATACCTGCCAACCATTGAATATGGTTTGCAGCAAGACCTTCACGGATGACTTTAATAATTGGAATACCGCCAGCAACTGCTGCTTCATAAGCGATTTGTACAGCATTGTCTTCAGCTGCTTTAAATAGTTCGTTGCCATGTTCAGCGAGTAGAGCTTTATTTGCAGTAACGACTTGTTTGCCGTGTTTGATCGCTTCCATGATGACTTCGTAAGCAGGGTGTATACCACCCATCACTTCAACAACCATATCAACATCTGGTTGACGAACGATATCAAGTAAATCTGCGCTTTGTTTAATCCCTTCTAATTCGAGATCTGGACGAGGGCGGCGTGTTCCAACGTGGGTAATTTGAATTTCTCGACCGGTGCGACGTTTAATTTCAGCGGCATTTTCTTGTAGTAGTTTAAGGGCTCCTCCACCTACGGTTCCTAGACCGAGTATTGCCAGGCGAACTGGTTTCACGTCACACTCCATTCATCATTTAATCATTTAGTTGAAGCTAGATCATAGCTAAAAAAAACGCCAGACTCTAGCGCTTTTAGTGCCTGTTCAATGAATTAGAGTGCGATGTTTGGAAAAGAAGAGTAGATCAGTCTTTAAACACAGGTGGATAAAGTATTAATTATTGAAAAAACAAAGCGCTGCAATAAGAGCAGCGCTTTTCTTAAGAGACAGATGATTAATCATTCATCAACTTTAAGTGGATTATTTATCCAGACGTTTAATTAATTCATCTGGTGTTAGATATCCACCCAAGTACTCGCCATCAGCATTGTAAATAGCAGGTGTACCATTTACACCCATATTCAAGCCAAGTTGATATTGCTCTCGAACAGGGTTTTTACATTGAGCCGGTGGAATGTTGATACCTTGTACTGCTTGATTAAAGGCAGCTTTACGATCTGCACTACACCATACAGCTTCCATGGTCGGCATAAATTGTTCGCCGCGTGGCCAAGCGATATAACGTACCTCAATACCCTTTTCATTAATTTCGGGTATGTGCTCATGTAGCTTATGGCAATAAGGACAGCTTGCATCGGTAAACACATAGATCACGTGCTTAGCCTTACCTTTTGCAGGGTAGACAATAAGATCTTCATTTTTTAAAGCGGCAAGATGCTTTTTATTTTCTGATGCTTGAAGTGAGTCACCAATATTATGAAGCTCTTTGCCTCCTAAGCGGATTACATCACCCTGAATTAAATATTTACCATCATTTGTTGTATAAACTGATGTCATCCCTTCTAGATTTACCCAATATAAATTAGGAACTTCAGTCGGCTTGATATCTAAAATTTTGGCGCTGATATTTGCATTCTTAAATTGTTTTTGCAAAGTTTCGATCAAACGCTGCTTGGCATTACGCTCGATAATGGTTGAAGCTTCCCCTGTAGCAGGTGCAGTCGCTGTGAGCGCATCTTCTTTTTGTGGTTTGTTTTCTTTAGAACAAGCACTGAACAAAAGGCTAGATGCCAGAGTACAGGCAAGAAAAATTTGAGAGCGGGTAAAAGACATAGATAACCCTTATTTCATCAGTATTTATAGTCAGAAGCTGCTAAGCATACCAAAAAATCTAATGTGTATTGTTAAAACTTTCTTAACCTTTGTGAACGAAATCAAACGATTGATCTGAAATACTTGAGTGGAGCTTGAAAGGTTTATCATCCTCTAGGGTGATGTTTTTCATGTAATTGTTGCATTCTGACTTGTGCAACATGTGTATAGATTTGAGTCGTAGATAAATCGCTATGACCCAGTAACATTTGCACGACGCGTAGGTCTGCACCGTGATTGAGCAGATGCGTTGCGAATGCATGGCGTAAGGTATGAGGCGAGAGTTCAGCTTGAATATTGGCCTGTAGCGCATAGCGTTTAATGGCATACCAAAAGTTTTGTCGACTCATAATCCCGCCATGTTGGGTTAAAAAGAGATAGTCAGTCGAGCTTTTATAGAGTTGAGGCCGAGCATTATTCAAATAGCGTTCTACCCACTCACAGGCAAATTGTCCTAATGGCACCAAACGCTCTTTATTGCCTTTACCTGTAACACGTAAATAGCCTTGTTTTAAATTAATGAGTTCCAGACGCAAGTTAAGTAATTCTGAAACACGCAAACCACATGCATAAAGCACTTCAAACATTGCTCGGTCACGTAAGCCAAGTGCTGTATTGATATCTGGTGCTTGAATCAGTGATTCGACATCTTCTTCAGATAGGTCTTTGGGTAATGCTCGTCCAATTTTAGGAGAGTGGTGGGTCGCAACCGGATTGTCACTCCGTAACTTCTGTTCACGTAAAAATTTGTAAAACTGACGTAGGGCAGATAAACACCGTGCAATTGAGCGGGGACTTTTTCCTGCTTTTGTCAGTTCGATAAGAACATCGGCAATATCATCACTTGACCATTGTGGAAGAGCATTTTTTTTATGGAGTTCGCTGCATTGAATGAGGTCAGATAAATAAGCATTACGTGTATGTGGACTCACTGTCTGTGCAACGAGATAGTCGCGAAAACCTTGTAAAAAGCTTAAATGTTCAGGAATTTGAACAGGACTTGGAATACGCGGTTTTTTATTTAACATACACTACATCCTCTAAACCTCTGTACTGTAAAAGAAACTTTAAGGTTTGTCGATTAAACTGAATAGGAAGTGAAATTTAACCTTATTTGGTAATTATTCTCATTTATATGTATACTAGAAAAAAAGGTTTAGGATCGGATGCGGTGCGTTTATCAGCTTTAAAAGTGAAGCAAGCGGCGACCATCAGCAAAGTGAATCGGATATCAGTAGAGTCCGAGCAGCAAGATTTGGTCGCAATTCGTTTGGAAAGTTTGGGCTTTGTGCCAGGCACACGAGTGGAAGTGATTACCAAGGGTATTTTTGGTGGTGATCCGATCTTGATCCAAATTGGCTTTACTCGTTTCGCTTTGCGTAAAGCAGAAGCGGACAAAATCGAAATTCAAGTAGAAGAAGGAGTACCCGCATGAGTGATGCGTTACGTATTGCCCTTGTGGGAAATCCAAACTGTGGTAAAACCTCTCTTTTTAACCATTTAACTGGAACTCGACAAAAAGTCGCAAACTATGCGGGCGTAACGGTCGAGCGTAAAGTAGGTCATTTTCAATTACCTTCAGGGCGTGCAGTGCGTGTACTCGATTTACCGGGTACATATAGTCTAAATGCAACCAGTCCTGATGAAGTCATTACCCGTGATGTTTGCTTGGGTAAGATTGCCGAAGAAGGTCAGCAAGATGCTTTTTTATGTGTAGTCGATGCGACTAACTTAAAATTGCATTTAGGACTAGTGCTCGAAATGATCGAGCTTGGCCGTCCGATTTTACTCGTACTGAATATGATGGATGAAGCGCGTCGTCGTGGCATCCAAATTAATACTCAAAAGTTGTCTCAACGTTTGGGCGTAGCAGTCGTTGAAACAGTTGCTGTTCGTAATGCGGGTATTGAAAATTTATTACATGCCCTTGATCAAGAAAAATACAGTGTGCCGCAAACCGAACTGAGTGGTTTGACTGGAACTCATCATCAAAAAATCGATATGATTTTTAAAGATGTTGTTCAATATGTCGATCAGGGAGATAAACGTACTGATTTTCTAGATCGAATTTTCTTACACCCAGTTTTAGGCCTACTTAGCCTTGCCCTCATGATGTTTATTGTGTTTCAGGCAGTTTTTGCTTGGGCAGCTCCATTCATGGATGGCATTGAAGGCTTCTTTGGCTGGTTGGGGGAAGTGGTGGGAACTGTGATTACACAGCCACTACTGCATAGTTTGGTCGTTGACGGAATTATCGCGGGTGCTGGTGGCGTAGTTGTGTTCTTGCCACAAATTCTAATCTTGTTCTTCTTCATTTTAGTATTAGAAGAATCGGGTTATTTACCACGTGCAGCATTCTTGCTTGATAAATTAATGTTTCAAGCGGGTCTAAGCGGACGCGCTTTCATTCCTTTACTTTCAAGCTTTGCTTGTGCAGTACCGGGAATTATGGCAACCCGTAGTATTAGTGACCCTCGTGATCGTTTTACGACCATTATGGTTGCGCCTTTAATGACCTGTTCGGCACGTTTACCTGTATATGCTTTGCTGATTGCTGCATTTATTCCAGAGAAAATGATCTGGGGTATTTTTAACTTACAAGGTCTGGTGCTATTCGGTCTGTACATGGCTGGTATTGTGAGTGCTCTTTGCGTTTCATTTTTAATGAAGTTTTTGCAAAAAGATAAGTCACAGCATGCTTTACTGCTAGAGCTACCGAGTTATCGTTTCCCCGATTTAAAAAGTGTGGGAATTGGTTTGCTGGATCGTGCAAAGATCTTCTTGAAACGTGTCGGTGGAATCATTTTTGCGCTTTCTATTTTGCTCTGGTTTTTGTGTACCTTCCCACAGCCACCAGAAGGGGCGACATTACCTGCGATAGATTATAGTTTTGCCGGTATGCTCGGACATCTTATCCAACCTTTATTTGCTCCAATTGGTTTTAACTGGCAAATCTGTATTGCTTTAATTCCAGCAATGGCAGCACGTGAAGTCGTAGTGGCAGCATTAGGTACAGTTTATGCCTTGTCTGCAACGAGTGACGATGCTGTAGCTCAAGGTTTGTCACATCTGATTAGTGCAGATGGCTCGGGTTGGTCCTTGGCAACAGGATTATCGCTTTTAGTGTGGTTTATTTATGCTCCACATTGTTTGGCCACATTGGCAACAGTACGACGTGAAACAGGTTCATGGAAACATGTTGCTGTCATGACTGCATATCTGTTCGGCTTGGCTTATTTGGCATCGTTTGTTACCTATCAAATTGCTTCCCACTATTGGGGTTAAGGCAAGAAAGGAGGTTGTACATGATTCAATATTTGATTATTGCGGTTTTAGTGAGTTGGAGTGCTGTTGTTGTTTTTAAGAAGGTATTTCCAAAAACAGCAAATTCAGTCTTTTCTACACTCTCTTTATTTTGTGAAAAGCAGGGTTGGACAACCTTGGCAAAATGGCTTAAGCCAAAAATGACCTTTGGCTGTGCTGGCGGCTGTGGTTGCTCAAGTGAAGATAAACCTACGAATACAGTTCAAGAAATTAAGCCGATTAAATGGCAATAAATTTAGTATTTCTTGTTTCGTTTAAAAAGCCATCATATTGATGGCTTTTTTACGCACTGACACAAAAAAAGATGAATAAAGTTCAAACTGAAAAAGCATTCAAAACAGCAAAGTGCTAACATTTTTGCCATTCTGTCGATTGATAAATTGTGGGGCAAAAATGTTAATACAACGTGGTGGATTAAAAGTTGTCGCAGGCTTGGGAATATCAGGCGTTTCTGCTGTTAATTTCCTGCATGAACAAGGCTACCAAGTTGCAGTAACGGATTCTCGTCCCACACCCCCAGGCTATGACCAGATTCCAGCTGGCGTTAAAACCAGCTTCGGTCAACTTGACCAAGAATTATTATTACAAGCAGAAGAAATTATTTTAAGCCCAGGCCTTGCACCGCAATTACCAGAAATTCAGGCAGCTATTGCTCAAGGGATTTCAGTCGTAGGCGACATTCAATTATTACGCCGCGCGACCGAAGTACCTATTGTGGCGATTACGGGTTCTAATGCGAAAAGTACAGTAACGACTTTAATTGGCTTAATGGCTAAAGATGCAGGTAAGAAAGTTGCTGTTGGTGGAAACCTTGGACGCCCAGCTCTAGATTTATTAAAAGATCAACCAGAGTTGCTTGTACTTGAGTTATCAAGTTTTCAGTTAGAAACCACATCTCATTTGAATGCTGAGGTTGCTGTGGTTCTTAACATGAGTGAAGATCATCTAGATCGTCATGGCGATATGTGGGGTTACCACCAAGCAAAACACCGTATTTTCCAAGGTGTTAAAAAAGTCATATTTAACCGTGATGATGCTTTAAGTCGTCCTCTTGTTCCAGATACAACACCAATGCAAAGCTTTGGTCTAAATGCTCCAGACTTAAATCAATATGGTGTTTTAAGAGATGGCGATGGCACGCTTTGGCTTGCACGTGGTTTGCAGCGTTTAATTAAAAGCTCAGATTTATATATTCAAGGCATGCACAACGTAGCCAATGCTTTAGCTTGTTTGGCGCTAGGTGAAGCAATTGGTTTACCTATGGAATCTATGCTTGAAACGTTAAAACAGTTTAAAGGATTAGAACACCGCTGTGAGTATGTGAGAACTGTACATGATGTACGTTATTACAATGACTCTAAAGGAACTAACGTTGGTGCTACACTTGCAGCAATTGACGGTTTAGGTGCTGCAATTGAGGTTAAAAAAGGTAAGGTTGCCTTGATTTTGGGTGGGCAGGGCAAAGGTCAAGATTTTGCTCCATTACGTTCTTCTATCGAAAAATATGCCAAAGTTGTGGTATTGATTGGTGAGGATGCTCCGGTTATTGAACAATCAATTCAGGGCGCGACCAAAATTTTGCATGCAGCAACGCTCAAAGACGCTGTAGAGCTGTGTCAACGTGAAACACAAGCTGAAGATGTGGTGTTGTTATCACCAGCCTGTGCAAGTTTTGATATGTTTAAAAGTTATAATGACCGTGGTCAGCAGTTTGTTGCCTGCGTCAATTCGTTGGTTTAAAGAAAACATGATTAGGAATGTAGTATGGCAGGCTTAGCTCAGACCACAATCCAGAAAATCAATCATTGGTATGAACGGATATTGCCTAAATGGCCAGCGGAAGTGACGCCACGTAATGTCCTGATTTTCTGTGTCGTTGCATTATTGTGTATCGGTTCAGTGATGGTCGCATCTGCTTCGATGCCCTATGCTGAATATATGCATGAAAACCCGTTTCACTATGTGATTCGTCATGGTATTTCGATTGTCGCTGCGGCTGTGGTGGCTTATTTGACCTATCGGATATCACTCAATACGTGGTTTAAAAATACTTTCCCGTTGTGGTTGTTGACCATGGTTCTTTTGCTTGCTGCTTTGGTGGTGGGTTCAGAAGTCAACGGTTCTACACGCTGGATTAAGATCGGTGGCTTTACTTTGCAGCCAACCGAGGTTGCCAAAGTCATGATGGCGATCTTTACCGCAGACTACGTTGTGCGCCGTGCCAAAGAGGTTCGTACTCATTGGAAAGGCTTATTACGTTTAAGTGGGGTCATGGCAATCACGGTCGGTTTGATTATTGCTGAGCCTGACTTGGGTGCTACGATCGTAATTGTATTGATGATGGTTGGTGTGTTCTTTTTAGCTGGTGCGCCGCCAACACAGTTCTTAATTATGCTTGGTGCGATTGTAACCGGTATTGTCTTTTTAATTTTGTTTGAGCCGTATCGTTTCCAGCGTTTGATTTCATTTACTGACCCTTGGGCAGACCCATTAGGGGTTGGTTACCAGTTATCAAATGCATTAATGGCCTTTGGCCGTGGTGAATGGTTTGGTACAGGCTTAGGGCACAGTGTCCAAAAGCTGTCTTATTTGCCAGAAGCACATACTGACTTTATGTTGGCAGTGTTAGGCGAAGAATTCGGTTTCTTTGGTATTTCGATTGTCATTGGTTTGTCTTTCTTGATGTTGGCATGCTGTATCAAAATTGGTCATCGTGCATTGAAACATCATTACCTTCGCGCAGGTTATTTGGCGTACGGCATTAGTATTATTTTCTTGCTTCAGATCTTGGTAAATGCGGGCATGAATATGGGTTTGATGCCAACTAAAGGTTTGACTCTGCCATTTATTAGTTATGGCGGTACATCTTTAATGATGTGTGCTGCGATGATTAGCTTGATCTTAAAGATTGATGCTTCAACCCAAGAAGTTAACCCAGAAAGGGAAGAATCAAACTTCTAGTTGAGTATTTAGGTATTAAAAACCCGATTTGATATCGGGTTTTTTTATTTATAGGTAGGTTCCACTAAGCTGCTCTACATGTGGAATTAAATCTACATTCCACTGCGCTACTGCTTGTTTAAGCATAACTTTAGGCTGGTCTAAATCAACGGTAGGTTGTCCTAGTGCTTGTATTGCTTGTTGCAGCAATTCAGGCGCTTTAGATAAATCAAGTGCCTGAGCAAGGTTTTGTTTAGAGAGCTTTTGCCCTTGATCATTCATGGCGAGAGGAAGGTGCATATAGCTCAGTTTAGGGTATCCTAAGAGCTCGCCAAGCCAGATCTGACGTTCGGTGTTATCTAATAGGTCTGAGCCTCGAACAACATGGGTGATGCCTTGCAGATAATCATCAACGACTACGGCAAGTTGATAGTTAATAATCCCGTCACGGCGTTTAAGAACAAAGTCTCCAAGGTCATGTTGCAGATTAGAACAATGAGTTCCTTGTAGCCGATCATCAAAACAGATCTGTTGATCTTGAACTTTTACCCGAATCGCTTGTCCTTGAAAATCAAGCCCTAGATTGCGGCAAGTTCCGGCGTAGATTGCATTTGAACCCAGCATTTTGCGTGTACATTGACAAGCATAGATAAGACCCTCTTTTTTAAGTTGGTCTAATACGCTTTCATAAATATCTAAACGGTTTTTTTGAAAGATGATTTCTGCATCGGGTTCAAACTGGAAGGCTTCCAGTGATGTGAGAATATGATCTTCACTGCCGGGATAAATACGAGGGATATCTGTGTCTTCGACACGAACGAGCCATGTGCCATGATGGGCCTTTGCATCACAATAACTGGCAACGGCAGTAATGAGTGATCCAAAATGCAAAGGGCCGGTTGGCGATGGCGCAAACCGGCCTGAATATGCAAAGCTAGGTTTCTCTTTACGAGTTACCTCGGTCATATTAACCGTTATTTTGCTTCTCTTTGATTTCTGCCAAAGTTTTGCAATCAATACATAAAGTTGCCGTTGGACGTGCTTCTAAACGACGTAAGCCGATTTCGATACCACACGTTTCACAGAAACCATAGTCTTCATTTTTAATGGCTTCCATAGATTGTTCGATTTTACGAATTAACTTACGTTCACGGTCACGTGTACGCAATTCAATTGCAAACTCTTCTTCTTGGGTAGCACGGTCATTTACATCTGGCAATGCAGTTGATTCGTCTTGCATCGTATTCAACGTACGATCAACTTCAGACATCAATTCAGCTTTCCATGCTTGCAGAATTTGTCGGAAATGCTCGAGCTGTCCTTCAGACATGTACTCTTCATTTTTCTTAGGTTGATAAGGTGCAATACCAAATAAACTTGCAGTTGTGCCTATATCAGAAGTTTTAGGTTTCACTTTACGTGCACGTTTTGCAGAAGCTTTTTCACCTTCCACTACAACTTCTGTATGTTCATCCAAAACTTGGTTGTGGTTGTCATTCGCCATAATAGGGCATTCCTCATCATACACGTATTATCTATACGCAAAAAATATGGTGATATGCAAGTGTTTTTATAGAAAACCATCGATGGATTTTACCATCGGGTCGTCATCATATAGATTTTTCCTGCAAGATGATAGTCATTCCGACCCGTAAATATTTTCAAAACGTGTTTACCCTAGTCATAATTGCATATAAGCATATAAAAAATAGAGCTAATAGCCTGAAATATCAGTATTTATAAGGCCCTGAAAATTTTCAAGACGGAAGACTTCGGTTTCAAAACTACCATCGTTTTTTAGACGAATGTAACGGTAGCCGGGAGCATTTTGGTCTAGGGCAAAGTCATTACTAAACGGTTTAAACTGAACACTGGTCGATGGGGTCGAGAAAAACTCGATCCCTTGCCAAGTGTTGAGTGAGTCTTGGTGAACATGCCCGCAGACTAAAGCTTTTACATTTTTAAATGGAGCTAATGTTGTAAGCAACGCATTAGAATTTTGTAACTTGTGATGATCAATCCATTTGGATTTCATTGCAAAAGGATGATGATGACAAGCCAATAAAACAGGGTTATCTGAAAATTCTTCGAGTAATGTCGCTAAATTTTGTAGTTGTTCTGGTGAAAGGTGTCCATCAATCTGACCTTGTACCGCACTATTTAATAAAATAACACGCCAGTTTCCTAAGCCAATCACCACAGGTTCCTGATGGTTTTCTTTATGCAATGGAAAATGGTCAACGTTATCATGATTACCCAGTGTCTGAAAAAATGGCAGACCTAACGTTTGCATATATTGAATATAACGTTTGTACGTAATAGGCGTTGGTGCTTGAGCCAGATCTCCGGTATGGATAATGGCATCAGTTTCAGGATGTTTTTTCAGGATCTGTTGAATAATTGCATGAAAACTTTCTTCAGGATTCATCCCCACAAATTCTAAGTGCGGATACTCCAATAAGTGAGTATCGGTAATTTGTATAATGACATGGTCTTTTTGTGAAAGTGTTGAGACTTGAAAAGTCACCGTCCTACCTCGTCGGATTTTATTATCGTTGTGATGTGTTGAGACAGCCATTGTAACGCCATAATGACAGGAGCATTTCTTAAACGTCCGCTGTCGAGTAACGTCTGGATTTCACTATAATTAAATAAGTGCAGTTGAATATTTTCACCTTCATTATCTACACCAAAAACGCCGCCTTCAGCAGGTAAATCGGTTTCGCTAACATAGAGATGAAATAACTCTGAACACGCACCAGCTGACGGATAAAAGCTAAATAGATGTTGTAAATCCTGAACTGCACACCCTGACTCTTCGAGGCTCTCTCGACGAATACAACTCTCGGGTGTTTCATCACCGTCTAACACGCCTGCGATTATTTCCAGTTGCCATGGGGAGAGAGGGTCATCTAAAGCGCCAACACGAAACTGTTCAATAAGTGCGAACTGTTGTTTTTGATCGTTGTAGAGTAGAACGCCTGCAGCCTCAGGGCGATGAATAAGCTCGCGCTGTATTACAGGGGTATATTCAGACTGGTTAAATAGACGATGTCGAAGGCTGACTTTTTCAACCTGAATAAAACCGCGGAATACATATTCACGGGATGTTATTTCGACATCTTCAGATATATAGCTTGGATGTTCAACAATGCTCATGAGCCAGTCAGGATAAAATCTATTTATTTCATCCTAACTGAGAATCATGGCTAGGCAAGTGTTTTTTTTGAATATTTACACTTTGTGATACAGTTTTTGTCCTTGTTCTTGATAAACCTCTTTCATGGTTTTGAGGCCTTCTTCAACCTCTGTATTGATATTGGTGAGGTTGTTGGCATAGTCGCGAACATTCTGGGTGATTTTCATCGAGCAGAACTTTGGTCCACACATTGAGCAAAAGTGTGCAGATTTGTGAGCCTCTTTCGGTAAGGTTTCATCATGCATACTACGAGCTGTGTCAGGGTCCAGACTTAAGTTGAACTGATCATCCCAACGGAATTCAAAACGTGCTTTTGACAAGGCATTATCGCGAACCTGTGCACCCGGATGTCCTTTAGCAAGATCGGCCGCGTGAGCCGCAAGCTTGTAGGTAATAATCCCGTCTTTAACATCTTTCTTATTTGGTAGACCCAAATGCTCTTTTGGTGTGACATAGCAAAGCATCGCCGTGCCATACCAACCAATCATGGCTGCACCAATTGCAGAGGTAATGTGGTCGTAACCAGGAGCAATATCGGTCGTTAAAGGCCCAAGCGTATAGAATGGCGCTTCTTTACAAACTTCTAGCTGCAAGTCCATGTTTTCTTTAATCATGTGCATTGGTACGTGACCAGGGCCTTCGATCATGACTTGAACATCATGTTCCCATGCACGATGAGTGAGTTCACCGAGTGTTTTAAGTTCGCTGAATTGTGCTTCGTCATTTGCGTCTTGGATACAGCCCGGACGTAGGCCATCGCCTAAACTGAATGAAACATCGTAGGCTTTCATGATTTCACAGATTTCATCGAAATGTGTGTATAAGAAGTTTTCTTCATGATGCGCTAGACACCACTGTGCCATGATTGAACCACCACGAGACACAATACCGGTCAAACGGTTTGCAGTGAGTGGTACATAGCGAAGTAATACGCCTGCGTGAATCGTGAAGTAGTCAACGCCTTGTTCAGCTTGTTCGATGAGCGTGTCTTTAAAGATTTCCCAAGTCAGGTCCTCTGCAACACCATCCACTTTTTCTAGTGCTTGATAAATTGGTACGGTGCCGATTGGAACAGGTGAGTTACGAATAATCCATTCACGTGTTTCATGAATATTCTTACCTGTCGACAAATCCATAATGGTGTCAGCACCCCAACGGGTTGCCCATGTCATTTTGGCAACTTCTTCATCAATTGAAGAACCAAGCGCTGAGTTACCAATGTTGGCATTAATTTTAACCAAGAAGTTACGACCAATAATCATTGGTTCAAGTTCTGGATGGTTAATGTTTGCAGGAATAATTGCCCGACCTTCAGCAACTTCTTGGCGAACAAATTCAGGTGTAATTTCTTTTAAATTTTTTGCACCAAAATTTTGTCCCGGATGCTGGCGCGTATCAACACCTTCACGCTGGCGCTGATTTTCACGAATTGCAATATATTCCATTTCAGGTGTGATAATACCTTGCTTGGCATAGTGCATTTGAGAGACATTTTTGCCAGCTTTGGCACGGCGTGGATTTTGAATGTGGGCAAAGCGAATATCTGCGGTACGAATGTCTTTTAAACGTTCTTGACCAAATGTTGAAGTTAAGCCAGAAAGT
The DNA here is from genome assembly GCF_049949095.1 of Acinetobacter sp. KB005. NCBI lineage: Bacteria > Pseudomonadati > Pseudomonadota > Gammaproteobacteria > Moraxellales > Moraxellaceae > Acinetobacter > Acinetobacter sp. KB005. The sequence goes on from NZ_CP188191.1 coordinate 1,137,498, forward strand.
ACGTCAGTATCGTTACGTTCTTCAATCCAGTTTTGGCGAACTGAAGGTAAACCTTTGTCTAAATCAATTTGAACATTTGGGTCGGTATAAACACCTGAAGTGTCATAGACCATAACAGGGGGATTATGTTCGCCACCAAGACCGGTAGGGGTATCGGTGAGAGAAATTTCCCGCATTGGAACCTGAATGTCAGGGCGAGAGCCTTCAATATAAACTTTTTTTGAAGCGGGTAAGATGCGAGTTAAATCTTTTGCATCTTGTTCATGTTGCGCTGAAATTTCAACAGAAGAGAGATTCGTTAACTGGTTCATTACATGATCCTTATGAATAACATCAACGAATCAAGCACGACCAAAAACGGTGGCGGATTTATCTTTACTAGATAAATTTGAGGCTTTAGTTTTTAGATGGCTTGATTCCTACGCAGGTCTTAACCTGATCAGGTTCAACGGTACTTGTGATCAAACTTGTGTTGCGATAACACGAAATTTACACAATCTCAGCGAGCTATTACTCGCGCTCCGTCAAGCGAATTACAGACTAACATGATTTAGGTTGGCTGGCATTGTCAATTTGTATCTATACAAACGGCATCTATATGGCAGTCACGATAGACTTCCGTGTTCCATGGCGAATCAAATTTTAATAGCTGCTCAAGTTGTTCATGGGTAATCTGATAATTTGATTTTTTATCGCCATTCTTTTCAGTTAAATCTATTTTAAATTGCTTATTGCGCTCTTCTACAGGCGTGGCAATAAACTTAAGAAATTGCTGGGCAGGTTTTGCTAAACTCGATTGGTTTTGTGTAGATAGAAAACGGATTTGTTGAAGTGCATCTTTATCAAACCATGTGTTCGGTGCATATTCATCTGAAACAGGGGTGTTATCTAGGCCAAAGAAAATAAAATAGCGATATTCGTTAAAGAGTAGTTTTGCATCACCAATAAAGTGGCTTTTTGGATATTTTTGAATAAATTTTTCCCAAAACAGCGCTCGTTCAGTGAGCTCTTTCCACGAAACAGCCAAAGCACCATCGTTATAGAAAATATCCTGATTGTCTTTCGCCATACGAGTTAAGAACTCTTTTTGGTCCGTGGTTAAGGCTTTAGAAAAAACATCGACTAGATAGTTTGGCTGACGTCGATAGGTAAACATGCCTTCGCCTTGATAAAGGAGGTCAATATAGGCTTCACCATTATGTTGAAGTAAGTATTGGTCACGTGGACTAAGTTGGTCGAATAATTTTTTCTGGCTTTGAATGACTTTTTTAGGGTCTCGTTGTTTTTGTTCTAAAACGGCATAGCCAAAAGCTTCAAAAGCTCTGGCTGTTTTGTCAGTGTAGTCTTGCTTTAGAAAACGTTGATACATAGCTGTTGATGCATCAATCACCTTAAGCTGTTCATCATTCTTCAAAGATGGAACACACGTTTTCAGTTTCTCATTAATTTGATTTAAGTCTTCTATTTTACTGTTCTGATTAATCTTCTGTATTGCGGCATTGATCTGTATGCAGCTGTTATCTGGTTTGCTTTCTGGCTTTTGTTCAGTTGATTTTTGCTCTTTAGAAACAGCTTGATCTTGCTGCGATGTTTTATTACATCCAGATAAAAGTAGTGCGCTGCATACACTCATCATTAGAAATTTTTTCATCATTGTATTTTTATCGAAGTGAACATTGCTCAAATTATAACTCGGAAAAAGATTGCATCATTGTTAGAAATCTTTATTATTAGGTAGATCGGTCTACTTAAAAAACAAAGCTATGAATGATAAAACAGCAAGACAGAAAATTCTCGATGCAGCAGCAACTTTGTTTTATAACGATGGCATTACTGCAACTGGAATTAACTCGGTTACGGCTAAAGCAGATGTTGCTAAGATGTCGCTTTATAATAATTTTTCTTCAAAAGGCGAGCTTGTCGATGCCTACATTGCTGCGCGGCATCAAGAATGGCTTGATCTTTATCAAAAACGTTTAGAGACAACAAAATCAGCTACAGAAGCTATTTTGGCAGTGTTTGATGCCTATCAAGATCATGCAGAATTTGCCTATGAAAAAGGCTTTCGAGGATGTGGGTTATTGAATGCTGCGGCTGAGTTTCCAGCAAATAGTGCAGGGCGAAGTTCTGTCAGACAGCATAAAGAAGAGGTTGAAGCTATTGTTGCTGAACATTTAAAAAAATTAATACCAGACTCGCAGCGCGTTAGCTACGTGGCTACGCAGCTTTCCTTTCTTTTAGAGGGTTCTATGGCAAGAGCTGGGTTGGAAGGAAGTAGTCGTCAGCTTCTATTAGCAAGACAAATGGCAGAAGATCTTCTAAAGAGAGAAGGCCAACATGATTAGCCTCATTAAAAATAGTAGTTATGGCGGCACAATCGCAATTTTAGTTGCCTCTGTTTTATGGGGAACAACAGGTACTGCTGCCGCATTTGCACCAACACTTGGACCACTCGCCATTGGTGCTGTGGCTATGGGTGGCGGAGGTCTTTTGCAAGCTTTGGTTGCATCGCGGGCTATTCGAGAAAACCGTCAATTTATAAGGCAAAACCTTCTAATACTGCTTTTAGGTGTTGCGGCAGTTGGTATTTATCCTTTGGCCTTTTATTCCTCAATGCATTATGCAGGAATTACGATTGGCACCGTGGTTTCTATTGGTGCAGCGCCACTGATCGCAGCAATTTTAGAACGATTTTTTGATCGGAAGTCTTTGTCAGCGATCTGGTTCTTAAGTTTTATTTTTGGTGTTATGGGCGTAAGTTTGTTATCCATGGGTGAAAACCATGCGCTCCAAGAGGGTACAAATGAATGGAATAAAATCTTCGGTATTTTTCTTGGGCTTGTCGCGGCTACAACTTATTCACTTTATTCATGGGCTGCTAAAAGATTAATAGATCGGGGTGTTGCTGCTAAAGCTGCAATGGGCATGATTATGGGTGGTGGGGCAGTTATTTTGCTTCCTACTTTACTGGTTACAGGTGGAGGGTTGTTGCAAAGTTCAACCAATTTACTTGTTGCTGGTTATATGATGTTGATTCCTATGTTTTTAGGTTATTTACTTTTCGGCTTTGGTCTAAAAACAGTAAATGCCAGTAAAGCGACGACCTTAACTTTATTTGAACCTCTAGTTGCCGCGCTTTTTGCCATCGTATTGGTTGGTGAGCATATTTCATGGTTGGGTTGGATAGGTATGTTTTTGATTTTCATTTGTATTTTAATATTGTCAAAAAATGAGAACGCTTAAAAAACTAAAACTTTTAATGGCTTGAGTTTGCTTGGAATTTTTCTTAGTCTTAAAGGCAAGTTTTATCGTTGATTTGAACAATGAAAATAAAATTAATGGTCGCTGTTGGCCTTTGGAGTTTTGCATCTTCCAGTTTTGCTCTAGATTTAGTTGAAGCTTATGAGCGCGCAAAACAAAATGACCCAACATGGCAAGCCAATCAACAACAATTTGAAGCAGATCAACTTAATTTAGGTTTGGCAACTGGTGCCTTATTACCAACGGTCACATTGTCAGGAAATATTACTCGTAATCGGCAAACGGTGAAGCGTTCTAATTTTCCTGGAGTTGATCAGGAAGGGCTTTCAGATGCCTTGGTGAGTAATACGTCTACTACTCGTCAAGCGACTTTAACTGCACGTCAGCCACTTTTTCGAATGGATGCTTGGGAAGGTTATAAGCAAGTTAAAACCTCGGTTGCCTTAAGTGAAATAACTTTAAGATTGCAAAAACAAGACCATGTTTTAAATGTAGCAGAGGCCTATTTTAATGTGCTGCGCCAGCAGGCATTAAGCGTTGCATACTTACAAGAAGAAAAAGCTTTGCTTGAGCAACTCAATATGATGAATGCCAAGCTCAAAGAGGGTTTGGTGGCGCGTAGTGATGTGAGTGAAGCAAATGCTCAATATCAAAATGCTAGAGCCAATCGTATTTCAACCAATGTTCAATTACTTTTAGCGCAAGAACAGCTTTCCGAATATATTGGTGCTTATCAAGATAAGCTTGCAATATTGCGTGGTGATTTTAATTTTCAAAAACCTTATCCAGCCCAGCTTAATGATTGGCTTTCTTTGGCCCAGCAAAAAAACTTAAAGATTCAACAAGCACGTTTACAGCAACGATATAGTGAGGATCAGCGCCGTGTGGAAAAAGCCGCGCTTTATCCTCAAATTGATGCTGTTGCAAGTTATGGATATACCAAACAGACACCAGAGACACTCATTTCCACTGATGGAAAATTTGATCAGGTCGGTGTGGAAATGAACTGGAATTTATTTAATGGTGGGCGTACACGAACATCAATTAAAAAAGCGACTGTAGAGGCCAGTAAAGCTCAGGCACAACTTGATGCAGCTATTCGCCGTGCCAATGTTGATGTGAAAAGTGCATATATGCAGGTAGATACAGATCAAGCAAAACTCGAAGCACGAAAAGCTGCAATGGATTCGTCTTCGCTTGTTTCTCAAGCTTCAAAAGCGAGTTATAACGAAGGCTTAAAAAGTATGGTTGATGTTTTATTAGCGCAGCGTAATGCTTTTTCGGCAAAACAGGATTATCTTAATAGTCAATATGACTACTTATTGAATGTACTTCGGTTAAAAGCTGCGGTGGGCCAGTTAGGCGAAAAAGATCTGGTCGAATTAAACAGCTGGCTAACCTATCAGTGAGCAAAAAAAGCTTTTATCTGAATTTTAATTTTGTCATAAAAACTTAATGATTGCTGTGTTCTAATGCTCAATCATTTTATTCCTGCGCCATCATGTTGGAGGCTTCCCTTGAGTCCAAGTAATCCGGTGTTAAGCCATCATATTTCTTCTCAATTTAATGAAGATTTGCAAGATGTAAACACAAAGTTCATGACCATGGGTGGCTTGGTCGAACAACAGGTGGCGAACGCAATTCATGCCTTGCTTGATACAGATGCAAATTTAGCGATTGATGTTCAATTTAAAGATAACGCCGTCAATCAATATGAACGTGATATTGATGAAGGTCTTACGCTAATTTTGGCACGTCGTCATCCGGCAGCGATCGACTTGCGTATGGTTATTGCAATGAGCAAAGCCAATACTGACCTTGAGCGTATTGGTGATGAAGCTGCAAAAATTGCTCGTATTGCGCAAAACCTCTGTGAAGAAGGTGGTTCTCCGCGTGGCTACATGGAAACCCGTCATATTGGTAACCAAGTTCGTGTCATGATTCATGATGCACTTGATGCTTTTGCGCGTTTAGATGCAGATCAAGCTTTGCGTGTGCTTTTAGCCGATGCAGATATTGACCGTGAATACCAGTCAGCAACACGTACTTTAATGACTTATATGATTGAAGATCCACGTCATATTGCTCGTGTAATTAATGTGATGTGGGTGTTACGTTCTTTAGAGCGTATTGGTGACCATGCCCGTAACATTGCTGAGCAAGTGATTTACATGGCAAAAGGCTTTGATGCCCGCCATACCAAAATTGAAGAAATTGAAGCTAAAGTCCACGAAAAGTAATCTTAAGCTGAAATATTTAAAAGCCTTGTTTGAAACAAGGCTTTTTTATTTTTGAAATAATAGATAAAAAAATGTCCCGAACTTTGGGGGGAAGTTCAGGACAGAAAATCAAGTGCATAAACACGACAGGGATCGTGTTCTTCTTGCTATGAATTGATATTAAGTTCTTCGCTTTTTTATGTCATGTAGAGTCCTGTTCGCTCTATGTAAGGCTTTTTATGCTTGTGTAAGTTTCACGTAAAAAAAGGCGGATCTATGTATATAGACCCGCCTTTTAAATGATGATTAGGTTAAAACAAACCGCTTATTCTGGTTTCCAGCCTTCAGCTTTTTCTACGCTTTCATCATTATTGAAAAACTTCTCACGTTGTTCTTCAAGAAACTTCTTCGCTTCTGGTTCAAACACATTTAAGCGTTTTTCATTAATCAGCGTTGTTTGGTGTTGTAACCATTCTTGCCATGCTTGTTTAGAAACATTTTCAAAAAAATCTTGGCCTTTAGCACCAGGAAATGGAGCGAAGTCTAGACCTTCCATTTCCTTTTGATATTTGCGGCAAAATACTTGTCGACTCATGTTTTATCCTTAAGCGTATAACTGTTCTAAACGTGTATGGGCACGAGCAATTGCAGCTTCTACCTGTTTTGGTGAAGTTCCACCAATATGATCACGTGCATTTACTGAAGCTTCTAGTGTTAGAGCTTTATCAAACACATCTGCTGTGATTAAGTCAGAGAATTGTTGTAATTGCTCAAGCGTTAATTCAGATAAATCTTTTTCTTCAGCTACGCCTAATGCAACTGCTTTACCTACAATTTCATGAGCATCACGGAAAGCAACGCCTTTTTTCACTAAATAGTCAGCAAGATCGGTTGCGGTCGAGAATCCACGAAGTGCAGCTTCACGCATAATTTCAATATTTGGAACCAATGCAGGAATCATGTCTGCGAAAGCCATGAGTGAACCACGAACCGTATCGATTGCATCAAATAAAGGTTCTTTATCTTCTTGGTTGTCTTTGTTGTACGCCAATGGTTGACCTTTCATTAGCGTAAGTAAGCTAATTAAGTCACCAAATACACGACCTGATTTACCACGGATCAGTTCAGGAACATCCGGGTTTTTCTTCTGTGGCATGATTGAAGAACCAGTACAGAAACGATCAGGAATATTCACAAATTTAAACTGTGCAGAAGTCCAAAGAATCAGTTCCTCTGACATACGTGATAAGTGCATCATAATTAAAGATGCAGCTGCATTAAACTCAATGGCAAAGTCACGGTCAGATACAGCATCAAGAGAGTTTTCACATACAGCTTCAAAACCTAATAATTCTGCTGTGTAAGCGCGGTCAATTGGATATGTCGTGCCAGCAAGAGCGGCAGAACCAAGTGGCAGACGGTTGACACGCTTACGGCAATCTTGAAGACGCTCAGAGTCACGTACTAACATTTCAAACCATGCTAATAGGTGATGACCAAAAGTCACTGGCTGTGCAGTTTGTAGGTGGGTGAAGCCAGGCATAATGGTGTTTACATTTTTGGCAGCCAAGCCTAACAAGCCTTTTTGTAAGCGCTCTAATAATTTTAAAATGTCATCAATTTCGTCACGTAGGTAAAGACGAATATCGGTTGCAACCTGATCGTTACGGCTACGACCAGTGTGTAATTTTTTACCTGTAATACCAATACGTTGAGTCAAACGTGATTCAATGTTCATGTGAACATCTTCAAGATCGATGCGCCATTCAAAGGTTCCAGCCTCAATTTCTGAGCGAATAGTGCTTAAACCTTCAATAATGTCATCGCGTTCTGCTTCTGTGAGTACGCCAACTTTCGCAAGCATGGTAGCATGCGCAATCGAACCGGCGATGTCTTGTTTATAAAAACGCTGGTCAAACTGAACAGAGGCGGTAAATTCGGCTACAAAAGCATCCGTCGCTTCAGAAAAACGACCACCCCACATACCTGAGGTTTGGTCTGGGGTTACTGAATTAGGGGGATTTGAAGATGTGGTCATGGTGGCTCAGTAAAATAAAAAAGAGTATATCACTTGCCGAAGCTCAACAAACAAAGTTGTTTCCTACAGCATACCGAAATCAAAATTCCTCCTATTTTTTTACGAAAAACGGTCGTTGGCAACACTTATTCGAATTAATTATCGCAAGTAACATTTTGGCACTGGTTTTGGCACTGGCTGAAGCTCAGTCATGGCAAGCATTAAGCGGTGGACGCCTTTTACAATACATCGTTTTTATTAACTGGGTAATATTGTCGTTTTTTTCCTTGGTTGAACGCTTTCAAGGTTTTTTTAGCAGCTTACGTCAAGAATTTGCCTTGGCTATCGGTTTTGTCATGTTGCAAGCTATCGTTGTTTTGACGACTTTAATAAGTAATTTTTTTCAGTTTGGTCTTTTAAATAAACATGCTTCTTTAACACAGGACTGGCGCATTTATTTTACCAATGTGCCTTTATATCTAAGCTACGGGATATTACTGGGGGCTTTCTGCTTGCGCTATCTCTATGTGAGAGAGCAATGGCTACATCAACAATATGCAGAGTTAAATGCTCGTATTCAGGCTATGCAAGCGCGGATTCATCCCCATTTTTTATTTAATAGTTTAAATAATGTGGTGAGCTTAATTGCGATAGACCCAGATAAAGCAGAAGGTATGTTGATTAGCCTGTCACGTTTATTTCGCGCAAGCTTCCAAGAATTGAAATTGGTGAGTCTGCATGAAGAAATCGAGTTGAGTAAACAATATTTAATGATTGAGCAGGTACGTTTGGGAGAGCGTTTAAAAGTAGATTGGAAAATTGAACTTTCACCTGTGCAACTGAAACAGATCACCATTCCTTTATTGACATTACAACCTTTGTTAGAGAATAGTATTTTTCATGGGGTAGAACCAATGATAGGTAAGGCAACCATCGGGGTATTGGTTGAAATATTGCAAAATCAGGTCAGTATAGTCATTACCAACCCATATACAGACGATACAATAAATTCACGGAAAGGGCATGGAATCGCGCTTGAAAATGTAAAACAACGCCTGAAAGCATATTATGGGAACTCCGTTAGATTTCAGGTTTATAAAGGTGAAACCTTATATACCACCATTATGAGCTATCAATATCAAACAAAATAATAAGTTAGTCAGAGTTAACCATAAAAAAATGGATCAAGTTAACGGTGACAAGGAGGATAAATGAAGGTGCTGATTTGTGATGACGAACCACTTGCAGTGGAGCGATTATCACGTTTAGTTTCAAAGATGGGACATGAAGTTGTATCAACGGCTCATCATGGACAGGAAGCCTTGGAACAGGCGCGGCTTCATCAACCGGATGTAATCTTACTTGATATTCAAATGCCAGGTATGAATGGTCTTGTCTGTGCAGAACAGTTAAGTCAGCTGAACCCTAGACCTGCGATTGTATTTTGTACAGCCTATGACCAACATGCATTGGAAGCGTTTAAATCTCAGGCTCAAGCTTATCTTCTTAAACCGATCGACCCTCAAGAACTTGAACAAGTTTTTAGTCAACTGACTCAGCTTACTCGAGCGCAGCTCAATGCTTTGCCACAACATGATTTTTTACATGATCTAAAAACACAGCGACATCAAATTGCTGCTAAAACCTATCGTGGGGTTGAGCTGATTCCTGTGGAGAATATTTATTATTTTTTAGCAGATCAGAAATATGTCACGGTGCGTCATCAAAATGGCAGTGTATTAATTGATGAAACTTTAAAAGAGCTTGAAACCGAATTTGCAGATCAATTCATTCGCATTCATCGCAATGCGTTGGTTGCAGTTGCCTATTTAGATGGATTGGAGTTGGTCAGTTCGGGGCAATATCAGGTTCGATTACGTGGTTTAGATGAACGACTTTCGGTGAGCCGCCGACATTTATCTATGCTTAGAGACCGGATTCATCAGCTCTAAACTTAAAAAGAGTTATCTTGGACGTGCGAGATTTTACTTGCAATTTTAAGGGATCAAGTTAAGTTTAGGGTGTATTGTTTGACCAGCCCATGCTTGAATTTATGAAAACCTTGAAAATTGCTACACGACAAAGCCCACTTGCTCTTTGGCAGGCAGAATATATTCGTGCCCGATTACAGGAGCTTCACCCGGATTTAATGGTGGAGTTGGTTAAATTTGTCACGCAGGGCGATAAAATCTTAGATACGCCTTTAGCAAAAATTGGTGGGAAAGGGCTGTTTGTTAAAGAGTTAGAAGCAGCTCTTTTAGATGGGCGTGCAGATTTAGCCGTACATTCAATGAAAGATGTTCCGATGGCTTTGCCAGAAGGTTTAACCTTGGCGGTAATTTGTGAACGTGAAGATCCATTAGATGCTTTCGTTTCAAATCAATTTGAAAAATTTGCTGACTTACCTCAAGGTGCAAAAGTTGGTACATCAAGTTTACGTCGTAAATCTCAGATTTTAAAACAACGCCCTGATTTGCAAATTATTGATTTGCGTGGAAATGTTGGAACACGTTTAGGGAAGTTAGATGATGGTCAATACGACGCGATTATTTTGGCCAGTGCTGGTTTGAAGCGTTTAGGGCTGTCAGAACGCATTCGTCATTGTTTAACACCAGATATTAGCTTACCTGCTGTGGGTCAAGGTGCATTGGGTTTGGAATGCCGTGCAGCTGACAACGAAGTATTAGCTTTAATTCAACCTTTATTACACCAAGAAACAGATGTTTGTGTGCGTGCTGAGCGTGCCTTTAATGCTTATCTTGAAGGCGGTTGTCAGGTCCCAATTGCAGGTTATGCCACACTACAAAATGGACAAATCCATATTGAAGGTCGTGTCGGAAGTGCCGATGGTCAAACATTATTACGTGCTGAACTGACAGATGAAGCCAGCAACGCTCAGCAATTGGGTGAAAACCTTGCTCGAAACTTACTTGATCAAGGTGCTGGTGAGCTATTAAAGGCTCTCTACTAAGCTATGTTGTTTATTAATACTCGACCTGATTCTCGGGCTGCAGAATTAACAGAAGTTTTGCAAAATGAAGGTTATCAGGTTGAGTCTTTACCTCTTTTAGAACTCGTTGCTAAACCCTTTTCCGAACATTTACTTCAGCTTTACCAACAATTAGTTAAAGTACAAGCTATCGTTGTAGTGAGCCCAACCGCCGTTGATGTGGGGATGAAGTATTTACTGCAAAGCGGTTTAAAACTATCTGACTTGAAGCATATTCAGTGGATTGCCGTTGGGCAGTCAACGGCCAATTGTCTAAATGAATATGGAGTAGAAGCACATATTCCAGATATTGAAACCTCTGAGGGGATGTTAAATCTACCTATTCTCCATAATATGAAGCAAGCTGCTAGCGTCGCTTTTTGGCGAGGAGAAGGTGGTCGTCAATTTATGATGGAAACCTTGCAACAGCAAGGAATTCAGATTTTAAATTTCGTTTTATATCATCGGCAGTGCCCAGAAACCTCATATTCCACATTCAAACATCTGACACAGAATTCAAATTATAATTTAAACAAATGGCTGGTCTTGATTACGAGTGAGGCGAGCTGGAAGTATTGGTTAGAGCTTTGTTCAAAAAATAATGTACAACCTGATTGTGTATATTTGGTTTTAGGGCCACGTCTTTTTCAAATTGTTAAAGAATATCGCGATCAGCAACAGGCTCATTTTCACATTATTCAACTTGAAAATTTATCGCCTTCGGGGATGATTCATCACATTCAGGCATTATAAGGATTCGTATGAGAAAACTTGTTTCTATCATCATTTTACTGGGCATGGCTTGGTTGGCTAAGCTCAGTTACGATATGTGGCAAATTTCTCGTACTGTTCCCGAGCTTAAGCAAAGTTTGCTTCAATCAGAACAGCACTATGCCAATCTAAATGATCAATTGGTTGCTTTACAACGACAATTACAGAATCAACCTGTAAATACAGGGAATAAACTGAGTCCGGCCGGCCATTTAGAAGTCCCGCCGATGGGTATTGCCCCTACAGTTTTAATAAAACAAAAGTTGGATTTAATTCAATTTGCAATTGATCAGCAACAATTGATTTACGCAGTTGATCAATTAAACCAGTTACAGCAATCTCTTCTACACTATGAAATTGCCCCTGCATTGCAACATAGCTTGAACCAATCGCTTGAGCAGGATAAACAGGCAGTTCAGCAATTCACATTGGCCCAAAATCAACGCCATCAATTGATTGATGATTTATTACAGACGATTGATAAAAATATTCAGCAAGCCTTAGCTCAGCCTAAACTTGAGATGGATCAATCCGAGTCTGTGTCTTGGTGGAAAAAATGGTTCCGTATAGAAAAAGTAGAAACGCCGTCTATTAATTTAATGAATCGAAGTGTAGTGCTCAAAGAAGTGCAATTAAGATTATTAATTGCGGAACAGGCGCTCAATGAAGGGAAAATGACAGAGTACCAAAACGAGTTGCAGTCTGTGATGCAAAAGCTAGATGAAATGCCTGATGCAACGAGTCAGCAGTTAAAAAAACGTATTGCTAAAGTGGCACATTTATCGGTAGTGCCTGTTCCTAAATTATCTACACTTGGTCTAATTGGCTCATAAGGAGGAGATATGAAACACCTCCTGTCGGTTTATTTCGTAATTAGCTTAATACTCTTTGCAGCTTTAGCTTTATTTAGTTATGGCTATGGAATGGGGTATGTCTATATCTACTGGCGACAATTGCAGTTGCAAACAAATGTCTGGGGATTAACGCTTGCTTTTGTGGTAGTGAGTTTTATTGCACAACTCGTATGGCTTTGGATTAAACGTTATTCCTCTCGTGAGCAAAGAAAAAGTGAAAACATCTTCCAGTTTAAAAACCTTCATCCCTATGAACAATTAGGTATTGTTTGGTTATTAGAGGCTGCCGAAGACCAACGTGTATTTATTGAACGTGTTTTTACTCAATCAGGACTTTTAAAAAATATTATTGATGCCAAGTTTCTGGTTTTAAGTGGAGACTATCCAAAAGCATTAGCTGCTTTAGATCAGTCACCGCCAATGGCATTTGAATTGGCAGAGTTAGAGCGAATCGAAATCTTTTTAGCCCAAAATGAAGCTGATCGTGCATTAACTCATCTTGAATTTTTATACCAGCATCAGTTATCGCCTTGGCTTGAGGAAATAGAAACCGCCTACCAGCAAAGATTAACTGCGTTATGGGGGCAATTAGCGCTGCAACATCCATGGGTATATTTACGGTCCATGAAGTATGGATTATTAGATGCTGAACACCGTGATTTATGGTTGCAGCAGCTTCTTCAGCAATTTGATCAAGCTTCTATTGATGACCTGCATGCCTTGCAACAACGTTATCTGGATTTAGAGTCTGAGATCCAAACTCGACCTTATAGCAGTAAGTTGTTATGGCTCAAACTATTAGCACGTATGCCTGATATGAGCATGCAGCATGCAGCCTTAACACTACACTTATTAAAAGAGCAGTTTGATCCAGAAGTGTTTTACCTGTGGTTTCAGCAACAATTGCTTAAACAGGTTCCAGACTATGCTGATGTCGAAGAAAAAATTATTGAGCTTGAAAATCAATATATGAATTTGCCAGTTTTAACTTTTGCAAAATGGCATGTCTATATGGCAACTGGACGTCAAGCAGAGGCTGAAACATTATTAACATTATATCCAGATAATATTTTAATGAGCTATTTGCGTATTAAGTCTACCCTTAAAGAAGATGAAGTGTTAATCAATCAGTTAAACCTAATCTTTGAAAATGATGCGAATTTTTTAAAATTTAAAATATGAGGTAAAAATGAAAGAACTGTCTGTCTACCCGATAATATATGAACAGAAAGTAGCGTGGGGAGATATGGATGCTTTTGGTCATGTCAATAATGTACAATATTATCGATATATTGAAAGCTCACGTATTTTATATATGGAAGCGATAAATATATTAACCCCACAATTATATACCGTTGTCGCTTCAAGCCAATGCAAATACTTAAAGCCTGTTTTTTATCCCGATGTATTGAAAGTTGGTGTTCGTGTGGAAGAGCTCCGTAATAGTGCATTCCGTATGGCTTATATATTGTGGAGCGAAACACAACAACAAATCGTAGCTACGGGTGATGCTGTTATGGTATGCGTAGATAAATTAACAGAACGAAAATGTGAAATACCTCAAGAGATAAAACAAAAAATTATTGAGCTAGAAAAATCTGTTGGACATGACTTAATACATTTATCTTAAATAAATATTAATAAAATATATGTCATTTATAATTGGTAATGTAATTAAAAGGTAATTTTTTTGATTATTCTGATGAACACGGCTTTCAAACTATTGCTTATTGAATAGATTATAAATAATATTGGTCTTGATTTTATGTTTTTAAATTTTGTCTGTATTATTTTGAATTGTCTGTAAGACTGGAGTATTTATTAATGAAGCCGGATATCAGTGAATTATCTGTTGAAGAGTTAAAACGTTTACAAGAAGAAGCTGAAGCTTTAATTGTAAGTAAAAAAGATCAAGCAATCGAAGATGCTTATAATCAAATTATCGAGATCGCTGAAAATGTAGGTTTTAGTGTTGAACAACTTCTTGAGTTTGGTGCTCAAAAACGTAAGAAAACAACACGTAAATCTGTTGAACCGCGTTACCGTAACAAAAACAATTCTGAAGAGACTTGGACTGGCCGTGGTAAACAACCACGCTGGTTAGTTGCTGAAATTGAAAAAGGCGCAAAACTTGAAGATTTCTTAATCTAATCGTATTGCTGATCTAAAAAGCCAGGCAAATTTGCCTGGCTTTTTTATGCGTGAAATATTTAAAATTTTGCTATAAATATTATTTAAGAATTTGAGTGTTTAAATTCATCTTTAAATAGATTGTTGAGATCAAATGTACGTTTAGTAAGTTGATTAGCCAGTTTTCATGATTTTGTCATACGTTCAACTTATAGTCTTAATACAGAAGCCAAGCCTGATTGCTTGGTTTTTTTATATGAAGTGAATTGGCGATGTTGAAAAAGTATGCATAATGTCAGACTAGGGAGCTACTCTCAAAATAAGGACGATAATTTGCATGTTGGTAAGGCTGAATGAAGAAAAAGTCTAAGCAGTGGAAGTGGTGGTTATTTGCCCTCATTGCATTTTTAATTTTTATTATTTTACAGATCCCAGCGACGTGGCTTATTTCTAAATTTTCAAAGAATAATCAAACTCTACACAATGTAAGTGGAAATATCTGGCAGGGCCAAGCAGATTGGCGGCGCGGTACTTTGAGAGGCTCGATTCATTGGAAAACTAGACCTCTTGACCTGTTTCTATTGAGGTTCGCGGCTGATGTGGATATCCATAGTGGAAATACCCAATTATCTGGGGTAATGGCCTATGGTGTTGGTAAAAAAGTACTTGTTAGAGCAATGAATGGTCAAATTGCGCCTGAAACATTAAAACAAATTGTGAACTGGCAATGGCCTGTGAACAGTATCCAGTTAAAAGATATTGATTTTAATTATAAAAAAGAGCAAGGTTTCGCTGCAGTTGATGGTCAATTGCATTGGGGTGGTGGTGCTTTAATTTATAATATTGGTGACCGTCAAGATCGGATGAATATGCCTTCTTTAAATGGGCAATTAACGGATCAAAATGGTCAATTACAGGTTGATATACGTGATCAACGCAGTCAAAAAATGGCAAATCTTCTATTAGATGCCAATATGATGCTTGATGTGCAGCTTACACAAAGATTATTACTGAATATTCCGTCTTATGATGGAAAAGCTGGTTTAGATACTTTTGTCATTAGTTCTCGCCAACCCTTAATACAAGGGGGTAACTAATGAAGGTATGGATTGAAAAATTACAGCAACTACAATGGCAAAAATTAGATCGGTTAAGTGTTGTCGTATTCGCCTTTTTAATTTTATGGCTGTGTTGGAAATTAGCCTCATTATTTTGGTGGGTCATTGCCCCTCCCCAAATGATGCAATTCGATCGGGTAGAGTTGGGATCACAGCAGCCGCAAATTCCTAACATTAGTACTTTTTCGATTTTTAATGAACCTTCAGCCAATGCAGCTCAGGAAAATGTCAACCTAGAATTGCAGGGTGTGATGGTGGGCTATCCGAACCGTTTTTCCTCAGCAGTTATTAAGCTTGATAATACTGCTGACCGATATCGGGTGGGGGAAACAATAGGCTCTACATCTTATCAGTTGGTAGAAGTTTATTGGGATCACGTTATATTGCGTCAAGGTAATGGCAGTACTCGTGAACTTCAGTTCAAAGGTTTGCCAAACGGTTTATATCAGCCCATGACGCCAGATGCCTCACAACCAGCTGCTACAGCGTCTCAACCATCGGCACCTGTTAATACGACTCAAGAAGCGCTTGGACAGGCTATTCAGCAAATGCAAGGGAACCGTGAACAATATCTACGTGATATGGGCGTAAGCGGTAACTCAAGTGAAGGTTTTGAAGTTACAGAACGTACACCCACCGCACTTCGAAATAAGTTAGGTTTAAGGCCTGGTGACCGGATTGTTTCTTTAAATGGTCAAACGGTTGGGCAAGGACAAACGGATGTGCAGTTACTTGAACAAGCTCGTCGAGCTGGGCAAGTGAAAATAGAAATAAAACGTGGTGATCAAATGATGACCATACAACAAAATTTTTAGTGATAACACGTCACCATAAGAGTTAGGAATTATCGCAAGTTATGGCTTTATTGAATCATCAACGTCCACTTTGGGCATTACTTGCAGCAGCCCCATTGATTGCGACAGTGAGCAGCAGCGTCTATGCCCAGACATGGAAGATCAATTTACGTGATGCTGACTTAACTGCATTTATTAATGAAGTTGCAGATATCACGGGGAAAAATTTTGCAGTAGATCCGCGAGTGCGTGGCAATGTCACAGTAATATCGAATAAACCACTCAATAAAAATGAAGTTTATGATCTGTTTCTTGGGGTCTTAAATGTCAATGGGGTGGTGGCAATTCCTTCTGGGAACACCATCAAATTGGTGCCAGATAGCAATGTTAAAAATTCGGGAATTCCTTACGATTCTAGAAATAGATTGCGTGGTGATCAAATTGTCACCCGAGTGATTTGGCTTGAAAATACCAATCCAAATGACTTAATTCCAGCACTTCGCCCTTTAATGCCGCAATTTGCACATATGGCTGCGATAGCAGGCACTAATGCGCTGATTGTTTCTGACCGAGCTGCGAATATCTACCAACTTGAAAATATCATTCGTAACCTTGATGGTACGGGACAAAATGATATTGAAGCTATTAGCTTGCAATCGAGTCAGGCAGAAGAAATCATTACTCAACTTGAGGCAATGAGTGCAACAGGCGCATCGAAAGATTTTAGTGGCGCACGTATTCGTATTATTGCAGACAACCGAACGAATCGTATTTTGGTAAAGGGTGACCCTGAAACGCGTAAACGCATTCGCCACATGATTGAGATGCTGGATGTGCCTTCGGCAGACCGTTTAGGCGGCTTAAAAGTTTTCCGATTGAAATATGCAAGTGCAAAAAATTTATCAGAGATTTTACAAGGTCTCGTAACAGGGCAGGCGGTTTCTTCGTCAAATAGTAATAATAATTCTTCTAACTCATCGAATCCGATTAATAATTTGATGGGTAATAACCAGAATTCGAGCTCAAATACATCTGGTTCAAATGGTAGCTCAATTTCTACTCCATCTATTAACCTAAATGGTAATTCAAATAACAACAATCAGAACAGTATCTCTAGCTTTAGCCAAAATGGTGTGAGCATTATCGCGGATAATGCCCAAAACTCGTTAGTGGTTAAGGCTGATCCACAATTAATGCGTGAAATTGAATCTGCTATCCAGCAACTCGATGTTCGCCGTCAGCAAGTTTTAATTGAAGCTGCCATTATTGAAGTTTCAGGAGATGATGCAGATCAACTCGGAATTCAATGGGCGCTAGGTGATCTATCTAGTGGAATAGGCTTGCTTAGCTTCAGTAATGTGGGTGCAAGTTTATCTTCTATTGCTGCTGGTTATTTGTCTGGTGGTTCGGCTGGAGCGGCATCCGCTATTGCTGGTGGTGCCAATAAAGGTAATGGTGCAACTTTTGCTGTAGGTAATTTTGAGAATTCCCGTAAGGCTTATGGTGCATTAATTCAAGCACTCAAAGCTAACACCAAATCAAATTTACTTTCGACACCATCCATTGTGACTATGGATAATGAAGAGGCTTATATTGTTGTAGGTCAGAACGTTCCATTTGTAACAGGGTCGGTCACTACGAATAGTACAGGTATCAATCCATACACAACTGTTGAACGAAAAGATGTCGGGGTGACATTAAAAGTTGTTCCACATATCGGTGAAGGTGGTACGGTTCGTCTCGAAGTTGAGCAAGAAGTTTCGAATGTTCAGACCAGTAAAGGTCAGGCAGCCGATTTAATTACTAATAAACGTGCTATTAAAACTGCTGTATTGGCCGAGCATGGACAAACAGTTGTTTTAGGGGGGTTGGTGTCTGATGATGTTGAACTCAGTCGTCAAGGTATTCCTGGGTTAAGCAGCATTCCATACCTAGGTAGGTTATTCCGTTCAGACAGCAGAAGTAATACGAAGCGTAATCTTCTTGTCTTTATTCATCCAACAATTGTGGGTGATGCGAATGATGTGCGCCGTTTGTCTCAGCAGCGCTATAATCAGCTTTATAGCTTGCAATTGGCGATGGATCAAAATGGCAATTTTGCCAAACTGCCTGAGCAGGTTGATGATGTCTATAATCAAAAGATGACACTGCCAAGTGTTACCTCTCAGCCAAAAAATTATCAACAGGTTCCTTCGGGTGGAAAAAGCTCGACAGTAACCACACCCGTAGCGGTAGAGCCTGCGGTTCGAAAGCAAACCTTACAGTTGCCTGAGCCTGAAATTAATCGTACTAAAAATACAGTAACAACAACGACACTGCGTCCAAGCACAGCGCCGTAGTAGCATGTTATGATTGATAAAAAGTGAAATAGGACATACGCATGACTTGGAAATTACAAGCAATTACTGGCGAAATTACTGGCCAAGAAATTAGTATTGATCGTGATATGCTGGTAGGGCGCCATCAAGATGCTGATGTGTTGTTACAAGCTGCTGAAATTTCACGTCGCCACGCTGCATTGCTTTTAAAAGATCAATTGCTATGGGTGCAAGACCTTAATTCATCGAATGGCACATTCATAAATGATATTCGTATTGAGCAAGAAAAACAGCTGCATGATGGTGATATTGTTCAATTTGCGAGCTTTAAATTTTCTGTATTAGCGCCTGTGCAGGAAATAGACGATTTGCCTGAAATTGAAGTAGAGCCTGTAAATACGGCCCCATTGCAAGATTTAAGTGATCAAGGAATGCCGAGTCTTACAGAGCGTGCTGCTGAAATAGAAGTCAGTCGCGATGGTATGCCGCAAAATATCTCTATTCCAAAACCTGCACCGATCCCGGAAGGTGTAGATGTTAATGTACAACCACAACAGACACCTGTTGCCTTTGATGAGCCTGTTTCTCGTGTTGCTGAAGAAAAAGAGCAACAGAAGAATGCTTCAGTTGGTTTGATCACTATTATTATTTTAGTAATCTTAGCTTTATTGGCATGGTTATTCTTTAAATAATTCGTTGGTGCTTTTACAATCAAGGCATGCTAAACGCATGCCTTTTTAATTTTGAGTATAAGAAGATGTCTGTTGCACAACTAAATAAGCGCGATTTAATTTTATTTGACCTAGATGGAACGTTAGTTGACTCTGCAGCTGATTTATATCGATCCATGAATTTAAGTTTACAAGCGCTAAGTTGGCCATTGGTAACTGAAGCACAAATACGAGAATGGGTGGGTAAAGGAGCTTCAAAACTTTGTGAAAGTGTTTTGCTTCATATATTTGGAAAATTAGACACCGAACAACATAAAGTTTTATTACAAAAATTTGTAGATGTATACGGTGCGGAGCTTTGCGTAAATACTCAAATTTATCCTGGAGTAACTGAGTTTTTAAAGCATTGTAAAGCTTTGAATATAAATATGGCATGTGTTACCAATAAGCCTGTGCAACTTGCTCAAGGGTTGCTGGATGCATTAGAACTTTCTTCTTATTTTCAAGTTGTACTTGGGGGAGATAGTTTGCCAGAGAGAAAACCACATCCATTGCCTTTGTTGCATTGTATGCAAAGTTTAAAGATATCTGCTTCGCACGCGCTAATGATTGGCGATTCAAGTAATGATATTGAGGCTGCACGGCGCGCGGGAATTGATTGTATTGTGGTTAGCTATGGCTATAATCATGGAGAAAATATCTATGATTGCCAACCTCAGCAAGTGGTTGATAGTTTGGCTGAGTTAATTATCTAATGAGTGAAATGGAGATCAGCATGAATAAGCGTATGGTTTTTCGATGGCGTGTCTAAATCGAAACTAGAAAAACACCGTTTTAAATCGAAAACCATATTAGAGAAAAATTCATGACTACATTAGCGCAATTTGAACAACTTAAGGCATCAGGTTACAACACGATTCCTGTTTATCGCCAGCGTTTAGCAGACACGGAAACACCTTTATCAGTTTTTGCTCGTTTTAAGGACCAAAAACAAGCTTATTTATTTGAGTCGGTCGAAGGTGGTGAAAACTGGGCGCGATATTCCATGATCGGTTTAGGCGAATCGACAGTTTTTTCATGTAATGCAGGGGTCTTGTCTATACAGCATGCTGATGGTTCGATCACACAAGAAGATTGCCTAGATCCATTTCAATATATTCGTGAATTTCAGAAGCAATTTACAGTGCCACCAGCTGAGCTTTTGCCTGCATTACCAAGTTTTACTGGCGGGCTAGTTGGTTATTTGGGCTATGATGCAGTTCGTTATATTGAGCCGCGCTTAAAGAATGTACCTGCTGCTGATCCAATTGCTTTACCAGACTTGTGGTTGATGCTATCAAAGACAGTCATTGTTTTCGACAACCTTAAAGATACTTTATTTTTAATTGTCCATGCTGATACAACGCAGCCAGATGCTTATGAAGATGCTCAGCAAAAGTTAGATCAATTAGAGCAGTTATTAGCTACACCAGTGAGTTTGCAAGCTAAGCCGCATACACCGCCTCATTTTGAATCGATTACGGGTAAAGCTAAGTTTCTTGAAACAATCGAGAAGGTAAAAGAATACATTAGAGCGGGCGATGTTATGCAGGTTGTTCCGGGCCAGCGTATGGTTTCGGACTTTGATGGTGAGGCTTTGCAAGTTTACCGTGCTTTACGTCATTTAAACCCTTCACCTTATTTGTTTTTGGTGCAGGGTCAAACAATTACAGATAATAAACCATTCCATATTGTAGGTTCATCACCAGAAATTCTTTCTCGACTAGAAAATGGTATTGCGACAGTCCGCCCACTTGCAGGTACAAGACCGCGTGGAAAAACTAAAGAAGAAGACATCGCTTTAGAAAAAGATTTACTTTCTGATGAAAAAGAAATCGCAGAGCATTTAATGTTAATAGACCTTGGTCGAAATGATGTTGGTCGAGTTTCTAAAATTGGTAAGGTCAAAGTTACTGATCAAATGGTGATTGAGCGCTATTCGCATGTCATGCACATTGTTTCAAATGTACAAGGTGAAGTTCGTGATGATATCGATGCCTTAGATGTATTTAAGGCAACCTTTCCAGCAGGTACTCTATCTGGCGCACCGAAAATTCGTGCAATGGAAATCATTGATGAAGTTGAGCCTGTTAAGCGAGGCGTTTTCGGTGGGGCAGTGGGATATTTAGGATGGCATGGTGAAATGGACATGTCGATTGCAATCCGTACGTGTGTTATCCGCGATAAAAAAGTGTATGTGCAGGCTGGAGCGGGCCTAGTTGCTGACTCAAATCCTGAATCAGAATGGAATGAAACACAAATAAAAGCTCGCGCAGTGATCAAAGCGGTTGAATTATCGTCAAACGGATTGATTTTATGAGTTTTTAGCGATTTTTTTAAAAAAACCACTTGCATCGTTTGGAAGTTTTGCTAAACTGCACACCGTTCCGATACGAAACGTACGAAACACTAAGAAGCGCCGGCATAGCTCAGTTGGTAGAGCAACTGACTTGTAATCAGTAGGTCCACAGTTCGAATCCGTGTGCCGGCACCATCTAAAAGTGTGAAGTTGTTGAGTGAGGAATAACACTGAAATAAGTGTGAAGTGGTGAGATTCCCGAGCGGTCAAAGGGGGCGGACTGTAACTCCGCTACGAAAGTTTCGAAGGTTCGAATCCTTCTCTCACCACCATTAACTTCGATTGAAGTGCTAAGTATACCAGCATCGTGCGGGAGTAGCTCAGTTGGTAGAGCGGCAGCCTTCCAAGCTGCATGTCGCGAGTTCGACCCTCGTCTCCCGCTCCATCGAAGGATAATCGCTCTTATAGCTCAGTGGTAGAGCACTCCCTTGGTAAGGGAGAGGTCTCGAGTTCAAATCTCGATAAGAGCTCCAGATACAGTTTAGTAGATTTTCTACAAAGATTTAAAAAGCAGGCTTATTAGTCTGCTTTTCAAGTATTGGGTGTTTGATTTTTTAGGCGATATGTCGATGCTGGGTCTTACTCAGAATTGTGTTCGACGTAAACGAGGACTATAAACATGGCTAAGGCTAAGTTTGAACGTAATAAGCCACACGTAAACGTGGGCACAATCGGTCACGTTGACCATGGTAAAACAACTTTAACTGCTGCGATTGCAACTATTTGTGCAAAAACTTACGGCGGTGAAGCGAAAGATTACTCACAAATCGACTCAGCACCTGAAGAAAAAGCACGTGGTATTACAATTAATACTTCACACGTAGAATACGATTCTCCAATCCGTCACTACGCTCACGTAGACTGCCCGGGCCACGCCGATTATGTTAAAAACATGATTACTGGTGCTGCTCAGATGGACGGCGCGATCCTTGTATGTGCTGCGACTGATGGTCCAATGCCACAAACTCGTGAACACATCCTTCTTTCTCGTCAGGTTGGTGTACCTTACATCATCGTATTCTTGAACAAGTGTGACCTTGTTGATGATGAAGAATTACTTGAATTAGTAGAAATGGAAGTTCGTGAACTTCTTTCTACTTATGACTTCCCGGGTGATGACACTCCAGTTATCCGTGGTTCTGCGCTTAAAGCGTTAGAAGGCGATGCTGGTCAATATGGTGAGCCTTCAGTTCTTGCTCTTGTTGAAGCGCTTGACTCTTACATTCCAGAACCAGAACGTGCTATCGACAAAGCATTCTTAATGCCAATCGAAGACGTATTCTCTATCTCTGGCCGTGGTACAGTAGTAACTGGTCGTGTAGAAGCTGGTATTGTGAAAGTAGGCGAATCAGTTGAAATCGTTGGTATCCGTGATACTCAAACAACTACAGTTACTGGCGTAGAAATGTTCCGTAAATTGCTTGACGAAGGTCGTGCAGGCGAGAACTGTGGTGTTCTTCTACGTGGTACTAAGCGTGAAGACGTACAACGTGGTCAAGTACTTGCTAAACCAGGTACAATCAAGCCGCACACTAAATTCGATGCAGAAGTATACGTACTTTCTAAAGAAGAAGGTGGTCGTCATACTCCATTCCTTAATGGCTACCGTCCACAGTTCTACTTCCGTACAACTGACGTAACTGGCGCAATCCAATTACAAGACGGCGTTGAAATGGTTATGCCAGGCGACAACGTTGAAATGTCAGTAGAATTAATCCACCCAATCGCAATGGACCCAGGTCTACGTTTTGCGATCCGTGAAGGTGGTCGTACTGTAGGTGCTGGTGTTGTTGCGAAAGTAACTGCATAAGCATAATATAGTGACGGATTACGTCTCAGGTTGAGGGCTTTGGCTCTCAACTTGCATTATAGGTCAGTAGTTCAATTGGTAGAGCGTCGGTCTCCAAAACCGAATGTTGGGGGTTCGAGTCCCTCCTGGCCTGCCATATTTTCAAATAAAAAGCTTGATGCTGGCTTAGTTGTTCATATAATAAGTCGCGAGTTCTACGACGAGTACAAAAATGTCGAATGATAAATCGCGTGACGCATTGAGCGACGCGCCAATTCCTCAAAGAAATAATTCTGCTGAAGTTGTTCGTTCTGGTTCGCCTCTAGATATTGTTCTATGCGTGATTGCGATTGCATTATTGGTTTTAGCTGTTATGGCGAATCAGTATTTACCAGCGCATTGGGCACCTGCAAACAATATTTGGGTGCGCGTTGGGGCAATTTTTGCTTGTATCGTTGTGGCTTTAGGTTTATTATACGCCACCCATCAAGGTAAAGGCTTCGTTCGTTTGCTAAAAGATGCACGAGTCGAATTGCGTCGAGTAACTTGGCCAACAAAACAAGAAACAGTCACTACATCGTGGCAGGTTCTATTGGTTGTAGTTGTTGCATCATTGGTTTTATGGTGTTTTGACTATGGTTTGGGTTGGTTAATTAAGTTGATTATCGGGTAAAAGAGCTATGAAACGTTGGTACATTATTCATGCCTACTCTGGCTATGAAAAACAAGTGTTACGTTCACTTACAGAACGAATCCAGCGTAGCGCTGTTGCTGATAGCTTTGGTGATGTCCTTGTTCCTACCGAAGAAGTGGTAGAAATGAAGGATGGTAAGAAACGTAAATCTGAGCGCAAATTCTTTCCTGGCTATGTGTTAGTTGAAATGGAAATGAATGATGATACTTGGCATATCGTTAAAGAATGTCCAAAGGTTCTAGGTTTTATCGGTGGTACACCTGAAAAACCAGCACCAATCACTCAGCGTGAAGCGGATGCGATTCTTGCGCGTGTACGTAATACTGGTGAAGCACCACGTCCTAAGACGATGTTTGAACCAGGTGAAGAATTACTTGTTATTGACGGTCCATTCACAGACTTTAAAGGTGTGGTGGAAGAAGTTCAATATGAGAAGTCGCGTTTAACGTTGACGATTAACGTATTTAATCGACCAACTCAGGTTGAACTCGAGTTTCGCCAAGTCGAAAAAACGATTTAATCTTAATTGGTTGAAAAACGCCCGATTTTATCGGGCATTGTTGTTGTAATAAAAGTGTAGCGTAAACATTGGGGAGCCTAGCGGCGTTTGTACCCAGAGGTATTTAAAATGGCTAAGAAGATTGACGGCTATATCAAGCTGCAAGTTCCAGCTGGTAAAGCAAATCCATCTCCACCAATTGGTCCTGCATTAGGTCAACGTGGTGTAAACATCATGGCATTCTGTAAAGAATTCAATGCTGCTACACAAAAAGTTGAGCCAGGTCTTCCAATTCCTGTAGTGATTACTGTGTACAACGACAAGTCGTTCACATTCATCATGAAAACTCCACCAGCTTCTATTCTTCTTAAGAAAGCTGCTGGTATCCAAAAAGGTTCACCTGTACCAAACAAAACTAAAGTTGGTAAGTTGACTCGTGCTCAGTTAGAAGAAATTGCGACTACTAAAGAACCAGATTTAACTGGTGCTGATTTAGACGCACGTGTACGTACCATCGCTGGTTCTGCACGTTCTATGGGCTTGGAAGTGGAGCTATAAGACATGGCAAAGTTAACTAAACGTCAAAAAGCCATTGCTGCTGCTGTTGAAGCAAACAAAGTTTACACTTTGGAAGAAGCGGTTCAAGTTCTTAACAGCTTACCTGCTGCGAAGTTCAAAGAATCTTTAGATGTAGCTGTAAACCTTGGTGTAGACCCGCGTAAATCTGATCAGGTTGTTCGTGGTGCGACTACATTACCTGCTGGTACTGGTAAAACTGTACGTGTAGCGGTATTTGCTCAAGGCGCGCAAGCAGAAGCTGCTAAAGAAGCTGGTGCAGACATCGTAGGTTTTGATGACCTTGCTGAAAGCATCCAAGGTGGAAACCTTAACTTTGATGTTGTAATCGCTGCTCCTGACGCTATGCGTGTTGTTGGTAAGCTCGGTACAATCCTTGGTCCACGTGGTTTAATGCCAAACCCTAAAGTTGGTACTGTAACTCCTGATGTAGCGAATGCTGTTAAAAATGCTAAATCTGGTCAGGCTCGTTACCGTGTAGACAAAGCGGGTATTATCCATGCTGCGATCGGTCAGTTAGGCTTTGATGCTGCTGCTATCCGTCAAAACGTTGAAACCTTAGTTGCTGACTTGAAAAAGTTAAAACCTGCAACTTCTAAAGGTGTATACATCAAAAAGATCACTTTGAGCTCAACTATGGGTCCTGGTCTTACTGTTGATGTAAGCAACGTTTCTAACTAAGTTTAAAATTTAGTCAAGAATTTTAAAGTCCTGATTGAGGGCAGAGTATAAAAAATCATAGATTTTTTATACTCATTCAAAGTAATGCTTTGTTTCCTCACTCATCAGGCGGACTTTGAATTGATAAATGTAAATTTATCAGCGTCAAAGACCACAGGCGAAGAGACTTCTTTTGAATATCTTCTTAATAGCCCAGCCTGCGTAGACGCGGTGGTGTGATTTATTCCTCCTCCGCGTGTAAGTCAAACCTTTGTTGACTTGCGAATTGGGAGTGTACTTTTTTGAGTACATAAATCACCGTTAGGAGGTTTTACAATGGCTCTTCTTATTGAAAGCAAAAAACAGATCGTTGCTGAAGTGGCTCAAACTGCTTCTACAGCGTTCGCTGCCGTTGTTGCTGACTATCAAGGTTTAACTGTTGAGCAATTAACTGCTCTTCGTGTTGAAGCTCGTAAACTAGGTGTTGCTACACGTGTTGTACGTAATACTTTGGCTAAACGTGCTCTTCAAGATACGCAATTTGCAATCTTGAATGACAACCTTGTTGGCCCAACAATCTTAGCATTCTCAACTTCTGAAGACGATATGGGTGCAGCTGCACGCTTGTTTGAAGAATTTGCTAAAACTAACAAAGCATTTGAATTAAAAGCTGCTGCATTTGACGGCAAACTTTATCAAGGTGCTGAAGTTAGCGTTATCGCAAACCTTCCAAACCAAGAAAAAGCGCTTACTATGCTCGCATCTGTTCTTCAAGCTCCTATTTCGAAATTGGGTCGCTTACTTACAGCGCTTCAAGAGAAAAACGAGTCAGAAGCTGCTTAAGCTTAAATCTACTTCCACACCATTCAATACCCATTTGGAGTTAATCTCATGGCTTTAACAAACGAAGAAATCCTAAACGCAGTTGCTGAAAAAACTGTTCTTGAACTTGTTGAACTTATTTCTGCTTTTGAAGAAAAATTCAACGTATCTGCTGCTGCTGTAGCTGTAGCTGCTGCTCCTGCTGCTGCTGCTGCTGAAGAACAATCTGAATTCAACGTTGAGTTGACTTCTTTTGGTGCTAACAAAGTAGCTGTAATTAAAGCAGTTCGTGAAGCAACTGGCCTTGGTCTTAAAGAAGCTAAAGACCTAGTTGAAGGTGCTCCTCAAGTTCTTAAAGAAGGCGTTTCTAAAGAAGAAGGCGAAGAACTTAAGAAGAAACTTGAAGAAGCTGGTGCTACAGTTACACTTAAGTAATTGTAAAAGGAGTCGGTTTTTAAATCGGCTCCATAAAATGGCTGATGGCTCTTGGGTCATCAGCCTTTTTGCGTTACAATAATCGGCTCGATTTTTGTTTGTTCTGTACAATAATTGTCGTGTTTTAGAATAATCAGAGTAATTTCAAATGTTTACCAATATTTTTCTTTTTAAAAAATATTGTTAAGCGTTTTAATACCACTAAAAATTGCAGCATTTGTAAACAGTGGTGGCCATATCGGCCTGTGTAATTCCTTCTGAGCCCGTTCTGCAGGCGGGCTTGGTTTACTTTCCGAGGACTCCAGATGGCATACTCATATACCGAAAAGAAACGGATCCGTAAGAATTTTGGTAAATTGCCCCAAGTAATGGAAGCACCGTACTTACTTTCGATCCAGGTCGATTCGTATAGAACGTTCTTGCAAGGTGGCAAATCTCCAAAAAACCGCGAAGATATCGGTCTCCAAGCCGCATTTCGTTCAGTTTTCCCTATAGAAAGTTATTCTGGCAATGCTGCTTTAGAATTTGTTGAGTATAGCCTTGGTAAGCCTGAGTTTGATGTGCGTGAATGTATTTTACGTGGTTCGACTTATGCGGCACCAATGCGCGTAAAAATTCGTTTGATTATTAAAGATCGCGAAACTAAATCTATTAAAGACGTACGTGAACAAGAAGTCTACATGGGTGAAATGCCACTCATGACAGACAATGGTACCTTTGTGATCAATGGTACTGAGCGTGTAATCGTATCTCAATTACACCGTTCACCTGGTGTGTTCTTTGATCACGATAAAGGCAAAACACATTCAAGTGGTAAAGTACTTTATTCTGCACGTATTATTCCTTACCGTGGTTCATGGTTAGATTTCGAATTTGATGCAAAAGATTTAGTTTATGTACGTATTGACCGTCGTCGTAAATTATTAGCAACTGTTGTGTTGCGTGCATTGGGTTATAACAATGAACAAATTTTGAATTTGTTCTATGAAAAAGTGCCTGTATATCTTGATATGGGTAGCTATCAAATTGACCTCGTTCCAGATCGTCTGCGTGGCGAAATGGCGCAATTTGATATTGCAGACAATGATGGCAAAATCATTGTTGAGCAAGGTAAACGTATTAATGCACGTCACGTACGTCAAATGGAAGCTTCTGGTTTAGCTAAGCTATCAGTTCCTGATGAGTACTTGTATGAGCGTATCACTGCCGAAGATATTACTTTACGTAATGGTGATGTGATTCCTGCAAATACATTGTTAAGCCATGAAGTTATGGTGAAACTGGCAGAAGGCGGTGTTAAACAGTTCAATATCTTGTTTACGAACGATATTGACCGTGGTTCATTTGTTGCTGACTCATTACGTGCTGACACAACATCTGGTCGTGAAGAAGCATTAGTTGAAATCTATAAAGTAATGCGTCCAGGCGAGCCACCAACAAAAGAAGCTGCTGAAAACTTATTTAATAACTTATTCTTCTCTTCTGAACGTTATGACTTATCTCCAGTAGGTCGTATGAAATTCAACCGTCGTTTGGGGCGCCCATACGAAGTTGGTACTGACCAGAAGTCACGTGAAGTAGAAGGTATTTTATCGCACGAAGATATCATCGATGTATTACGTACATTAGTTGAGATCCGTAACGGTAAAGGTGAAGTCGATGATATCGATCACTTAGGTAACCGTCGTGTACGTTCTGTTGGTGAGATGACTGAAAACCAATTCCGTGTTGGTTTGGTTCGTGTTGAACGTGCTGTTAAAGAGCGTTTAAGCCAAGCAGAAACAGATAATTTATCTCCGCAAGATCTCATTAACGCAAAACCAGTTGCAGCTGCAATCAAAGAATTCTTTGGTTCGAGCCAATTGTCTCAGTTTATGGATCAAAACAACCCATTATCTGAGATTACACATAAACGTCGTGTTTCAGCGCTTGGGCCTGGTGGTTTAACGCGTGAACGTGCGGGCTTTGAAGTGCGTGACGTACATCAAACTCACTATGGTCGTGTATGTCCAATTGAAACGCCGGAAGGTCCAAACATTGGTTTGATCAACTCGCTTTCTGTTTATGCAAAAGCGAATGATTTTGGTTTCTTGGAAACACCTTACCGTAAAGTGGTAGATGGCCGAGTAACTGATGCTGTTGAATACCTTTCTGCTATTGAAGAAGTAGGTACTGTTATTGCACAGGCCGATTCTGCGATAGATAAAGATGGTAACTTAACAGAAGATTTTGTTTCTGTTCGTCACCAAGGTGACTTTGTACGTATGCCACCTGAAAAAGTGACGCATATGGATGTATCTGCACAGCAGGTTGTATCTGTAGCTGCATCACTTATTCCATTCCTTGAACACGATGACGCGAACCGTGCATTGATGGGTTCAAACATGCAACGTCAGGCGGTTCCTACTCTACGTGCGGATAAACCGCTTGTAGGTACAGGTATGGAAGCGAACGTTGCACGTGACTCGGGCGTATGTGTGATCGCGAACCGTGGTGGTGCGATTGAATATGTAGATGCTTCTCGTATCGTTATTCGTGTAAACGAAGATGAAATGATTGCAGGTGAGGCTGGTGTAGATATTTACAACCTCATTAAATATACACGTTCTAACCAAAACACTTGTATCAACCAAAATATTATCGTGAATTTAGGCGACAAAGTTGCTCGCGGTGACATTCTGGCAGACGGTCCGTCAACAGATATGGGTGAGCTTGCGCTTGGTCAAAATATGCGTGTAGCGTTCATGACGTGGAATGGTTACAACTACGAAGACTCGATCTTATTATCTGAGCGTGTACTTCAAGAAGACCGTTTAACTTCTATTCATATTCAAGAATTATCATGTGTAGCGCGTGATACCAAGTTAGGTGCAGAAGAAATTACTGCCGATATTCCTAACGTAGGTGAAGCTGCACTTTCTAAACTTGATGAGTCAGGTATCGTTTATATCGGTGCGGAAGTTACTGCTGGTGACATCCTTGTTGGTAAAGTAACGCCTAAAGGTGAAACTCAGTTAACTCCTGAAGAAAAATTGCTTCGTGCTATCTTTGGTGAGAAAGCAGCTGATGTTAAAGACTCATCTTTACGTGTTCCATCTGGTACTAAAGGTACAGTTATCGATGTTCAAGTCTTCACGCGTGATGGCTTAGAGAAAGATGACCGTGCGATGGCAATTGAAAAAGCACAGCTTGACGCTTACCGTAAAGACTTGAAAGAAGAATACAAGATCTTTGAAGAAGCAGCTCGTGAGCGTGTAATTCGTTTGCTTAACGGCCAAGAGTCTAACGGTGGTGGTTCGACTAAACGTGGCGACAAACTCGTTGAAGATATGTTGTCTGGTTTAGAGCTTGTTGACTTACTTGAAATCCAACCTACAGACGAAGCAATTGCTGAACGTTTATCTCAAATTCAAGTGTTCTTGAAAGAGAAGAGCGCAGAAATTGATGAGAAGTTTGCAGAGAAGAAACGTAAGCTTTCGACTGGTGATGAGTTAACAACTGGTGTTCTGAAAGTTGTTAAAGTTTACCTAGCAGTTAAACGTCGTATTCAGCCTGGTGATAAAATGGCTGGTCGTCACGGTAACAAAGGTGTTGTATCTAACATTTTGCCTGTTGAAGACATGCCACACGATGCTAACG
Organism: Acinetobacter sp. KB005; assembly: GCF_049949095.1. Lineage (NCBI taxonomy): Bacteria > Pseudomonadati > Pseudomonadota > Gammaproteobacteria > Moraxellales > Moraxellaceae > Acinetobacter > Acinetobacter sp. KB005. Next base: position 1,168,152 of record NZ_CP188191.1, read on the forward strand.
GTGTACCGGTAGATATCGTATTGAACCCATTGGGTGTACCATCTCGTATGAACGTGGGTCAGATTCTTGAGACTCACTTGGGTATGGCAGCTAAAGGGCTTGGTGATAAAATCGAAAAAATGTTGAAAGAACAGCGTACAGTTTTAGAACTTCGCGAATTCTTAGACAAGATTTATAACAAAGTCGGCGGCGAGCAAGAAGATCTTGATAGCTTAACTGATGCTGAAGTCTTAGCACTTTCAGGCAATTTACGTGCTGGTGTGCCTTTAGCTACTCCTGTATTTGATGGTGCTGAAGAAAGCCAAATTAAAGACTTACTTGAATTAGCTGATATTTCGCGGACAGGTCAAACAGTATTGTTTGATGGTCGTACGGGTGAACAATTTGATCGTCCTGTAACTGTAGGTTACATGTACATGCTCAAATTGAACCACTTGGTTGATGACAAAATGCATGCGCGTTCAACTGGTTCTTACTCACTTGTTACACAGCAACCGCTTGGTGGTAAAGCACAGTTCGGTGGTCAGCGTTTCGGTGAGATGGAGGTCTGGGCACTCGAAGCTTACGGCGCAGCATATACACTTCAAGAGATGTTAACTGTTAAGTCGGATGACGTTGAAGGTCGTACACGCATCTATAAGAATATTGTAGATGGTAACCATTATATGGATCCGGGTATGCCTGAATCGTTCAACGTATTGACCAAAGAGATCCGTTCTTTAGGTATCAACATTGAACTGAAAAATGGTGACTAAGTCGTAAGACTCACGATTTTTTAGGAAAAAACAATATTTGTGACCCAGTCGGGTAAGCGTTGCTTCCCGACACACGGAGAAAAAAATTGAAAGACTTGCTCGATATCATGCGTAAGAAAACGGACTCAGATGGTCATGCACCAATTGAGTTTGACCGTATCCGTATTGGTCTTGCGTCACCAGAAATGATTAAGTCATGGTCTCATGGTGAAGTTAAAAAACCTGAGACAATTAACTACCGTACTTTCAAACCAGAACGTGACGGTTTGTTCTGTGCCAAAATTTTTGGTCCAGTAAAAGATTACGAATGCTTGTGTGGTAAATACAAGCGTATGAAATACAAAGGCGTCATTTGTGAAAAATGTGGCGTTGAAGTAACTACAGCGAAAGTTCGTCGTGAACGTATGGGTCACATTGAACTTGCTTCTCCAGTTGCACATATCTGGTTCTTAAAATCGTTACCATCTCGTATCGGTTTATTACTTGATATGACGCTTCGTGATATCGAACGTGTATTGTATTTCGAATCATACGTTGTAACTGATCCTGGTATGACTCCGTTTGAAAAGTATCAACTTTTAACAGACGAAGAATACTTCAATGCACTTGAAGAACACGGTGATGAATTCACTGCGAAAATGGGTGCAGAAGCGATTCAGGACTTATTAAAAGATATCGATCTTGAAGCTGAAATCGCACGTTTACGTGAAGAAATTCCTCAAACAACTTCTGAAACGAAGTTGAAAAAAGCGTCTAAACGCTTGAAATTGATGGAAGCATTCAACGATTCAAACAATAAGCCAGAATGGATGGTGATGAATGTACTTCCGGTACTTCCACCTGATTTACGTCCATTAGTTCCACTTGAAGGTGGTCGTTTCGCGACTTCTGACTTGAACGATTTATATCGTCGTGTCATTAACCGTAACAACCGTTTGAAGCGCCTTCTTGATCTTGCAGCACCAGACATTATCGTACGTAACGAAAAACGTATGTTACAAGAGTCTGTAGATGCATTGCTTGATAACGGTCGTCGTGGTCGTGCAATTACTGGTTCTAACAAACGTCCATTAAAATCTTTGGCAGATATGATCAAAGGTAAACAAGGTCGTTTCCGTCAGAACTTACTTGGTAAGCGTGTTGACTATTCTGGTCGTTCGGTAATTACTGTAGGTCCTACTTTACGCCTTCACCAATGTGGTCTTCCGAAGAAAATGGCACTTGAATTATTCAAGCCATTCATTTTCGCGAAACTACAAGCTTCAGGTCAGGCAACAACCATTAAAGCTGCGAAGAAAATGGTTGAGCGTGAGACTCCAGAAGTTTGGGACGTTCTTGCTTCTGTAATTCGTCAACATCCAGTAATGTTGAACCGTGCGCCAACACTTCACCGTTTAGGTCTTCAAGCATTTGAACCTATTCTTATTGAAGGTAAGGCAATCCGTCTTCACCCACTCGTTTGTGCTGCGTTTAACGCCGACTTCGATGGTGACCAAATGGCGGTACACGTTCCATTGACACTTGAAGCACAGTTAGAAGCTCGTGCATTGATGATGTCAACAAACAACATCTTGTCACCAGCAAATGGTGAGCCGATCATCGTTCCTTCTCAGGACGTTGTCTTGGGTCTTTACTACATCACACGTGATGCAGTAAATGCTAAAGGCGAAGGCATGGTGTTTGCTGATACTCACGAAGTAAACCGTGCACTTGCAACTGGTCAGGTTGCGATTCATGCTCGTGTTAAAGTACGTGTACATCAAACTGTTATCAATGAAGATGGTGAACGTGAACACGGCACTATTATTGTTGAGACAACACCAGGTCGCTGTTTGCTTTGGGAAGTTGTTCCACAAGGCTTAAGCTTTGACATGATCAACCTTGAGATGACTAAAAAGAATATCTCAAAGTTAATCAACTCTTGTTACCGTAAACTTGGTTTGAAAGATACAGTTATCTTTGCTGACCAATTAATGTACTTGGGCTTCCGTCAAGCGACTCGTTCAGGTGTATCTGTAGGTATGGAAGACATGTTAATTCCACCTACTAAGCACACAATTATTGATAAAGCAGAAACAGAAGTTCGTGAAATCGAACAACAGTTCGAACAAGGTTTCGTAACTGCTGGTGAGCGTTATAACAAAGTTGTCGATATCTGGGCGCGTACAAACGACCAAGTTGCTAAAGCAATGATGGATAACTTGTCTTATACCGTTGTGAAAAACAAACAAGGTGAAGACGAGAAGCAAAAATCATTCAACAGCATCTATATGATGTCTGACTCTGGTGCCCGTGGTAGTGCGGCACAGATTCGTCAGCTTGCTGGTATGCGTGGTTTGATGGCAAAACCAGACGGTTCGATTATCGAAACGCCGATTAAAGCGAACTTCCGTGAAGGTTTGACAGTACTTCAGTACTTCATTTCAACGCACGGTGCGCGTAAAGGTTTGGCCGATACAGCATTAAAAACTGCGAACTCTGGTTACTTGACACGTCGTCTTGTAGACGTAGCACAAGATTTGGTAATTACTGAGCCTGACTGTGGTACAGCGGGTGGTCTAGTAATGACTCCATTCATTCAAGGTGGCGATGTTATCGAGCCATTACGTGACCGTGTATTAGGTCGTGTAACTGCTGAAGATGTACGTCGTGCGTCTGATGATGAAGTTGTATTACCTCGCGGTACGTTAATTGACGAAAAAATCGCAGCTCATCTTGAAGAAGCGGGTGTGGATGAAGTCAAAGTACGTTCAGTAATTGCTTGTGAATCTGCTTTTGGTGTATGTGCTAGATGTTATGGCCGTGACCTTGCACGTGGTCACTTGGTTAACCCAGGTGAATCAGTAGGTGTAATGGCAGCACAGTCTATTGGTGAACCAGGTACACAGTTAACGATGCGTACGTTCCACGTTGGTGGTGCTGCGAGCCGAACTTCTGCTGCAAACAGTGTTCAAGTACGTAACAAAGGTACTGTACGTTTCCATAACGTGAAAACTGTACAACATGCAAAAGGTCACTTGGTTTCAGTTTCTCGTTCAGGTGAAATTGGTATTGCCGATGATTTAGGTCGTGAACGCGAGCGCTATAAACTTCCTTACGGTGCAAGCATCTTGTTGAAAGATGGTGAATCTGTAGAAGCTGGCGGTATTGTGGCGACTTGGGATCCGCATACGCATCCACTTGTTACAGAAGTTGCTGGTAAAGCACGTTTCAGCCAAATCGCTGATGGTGTAACTGCAACATCAAAAACTGATGATGCAACTGGTATGACTACCGTTGAAATCTTGCCTGTAACAGCTCGTCCTGCTTCTGGTAAAGATTTACGTCCTGCAATCGTGTTGGATACCACAGATGGCGGCGAACAGTTCTACTTCTTGCCACAAAACACAATCGTAACTGTTCGCGATGGCGAAACGATTGGTGTGGGTGACGTTATTGGTCGTGTACCACAAGAAACATCACGTACTCGTGATATTACCGGTGGTCTTCCGCGTGTAGCTGACTTGTTCGAAGCACGTAAGCCGAAAGAACATGCAATTCTTGCTGAAGTTTCAGGTGTTGTAAGCTTCGGTAAAGAGACTAAGGGTAAAAACCGTCTTGTAATTAGCCCTGATGATGGTTCTGAGATCTACGAAGAGTTGATTCCAAAATGGCGTCAAATCAACGTGTTCGAAGGCGAGCATGTGAACCGTGGTGAAACTGTTTCTGATGGTCCACAAAACCCGCATGACATCTTACGTTTGAAAGGTGAAGTTGCTTTAACTAACTACATCGTGAACGAAGTTCAAGACGTATACCGTCTCCAAGGTGTAAAAATCAACGACAAACATATTGAAGTTATCGTACGTCAAATGTTGCGTAAAGTTGATATCACTGATGGTGGCGATACAAGCTTCATCAAAGGCGAGCAAGTGGATTACATCCGCGTTGTTCAAGAGAACCAAGCTGTCTTGGCTCAGAACAAGTTCCCTGCGAAGTTCGAACGTCTATTGATGGGTATCACTAAAGCATCGCTTTCTACTGACTCGTTCATCTCTGCTGCATCGTTCCAGGAAACAACTCGTGTGTTAACTGAAGCGGCTGTAACAGGTAAAGAAGATGATTTACGTGGCTTGAAAGAAAACGTTGTAGTAGGTCGCTTGATTCCAGCTGGTACTGGTCTTGCATATCACCTAGAACGTCGTCGTCAAGAAGCAGAAGCTGCTGAACATGAGCTTCACAATGACTTCAGCGAAGTAGACCAAGCATTCAGCCAAGCATTAAACTCAGAACAATTCTAAGTTTAGACTGGCAGTAAAAAAGGCACCTAAGGGTGCCTTTTTTATTTATAACAATTAAAAGTGGTAATTACAAAAACATATTGAAGAGCCATTATTTCATTACTTAAGCGGGATAAACCCTCCACAAAAACGTATTAGGCTACATGCTTATGAAGACTGGAGTAAATCTAATGAAAAAAATGATGATGATTGTTAGTGTTGGCCTGATGTCAACAACTTTGCTTGTTGGTTGTCAAAATGCAAGCCCAGAAAGTAAACGTATTGGTTCAGCTGCGATTGGTGGTGGTGCAGGCGGGGCTGTAGGAAAACATGTGGGCGGTAATATTGGTGCAGGTTTAGGAGCGGCACTTGGTGCAGGTGTTGCAGCTAATGCAAAAGGGTCCAATAGTAAAACAGTACGTAATAGTGCAATTGGTGCCGGTGTGGGTGCCGTGTTAGGTGGGGCAATAATTGGTGGCGATACTGGTGCTGCTGCAGGCGGAGCACTAGGTGGTAGTGCAGGCGCAGCCTATGAAGAGAAGAAAGGGAAGTACTAAAAGTACCCTTAATAATGTTTAAACCTTAGAAGTCTTTATCTTATTAGAGACTTCTTTTTTATGGCCTTTTTTATAATTAAAATTTCAGTGAATAGGTATAAAAGGAAGAGCTTTACAAAATATCAATCGATTAGGACAGACGAATAACACAATCTGATCAAATTCCTCATAAAAGAGGATTATGCTTTTTATTAGAAGAGATAATAGTGAGTATGGTCATGAAAAAAACAATTGGATTAGTTTCTGCTGTGATGCTTTCTACACTTATGCTTACGGGTTGCCAAAATATGAGTCCATCTGACCAGCGTATTGGTGCAGCAGCAGCAGGTGGAGCACTAGGTGGTGGCTTAGGTAACCATGTAGGCGGTGGTGTTGGTGCGGGCTTAGGTGCAGCAGTAGGTGCTGGTGTTGGTTCAAATAGCCAAGGCGGTAGTAAGCAAACCACGACTAAGAGTGCGATCGGAGCGGGTATCGGTTCTGTGGTAGGTAAAGCAATATTGGGTGGTGACTCTGGTGCTGCAATTGGCGGTGCGATCGGTGGTGGTGCTGGTGCAGCGATTGAAGAAAAAAGATAACACCCTATTGATTGAATAAAAATAAGCGCTTATTCAGCGCTTATTTTTATTGTTGAAAGGGTTTTGCTTTTTTACGTCTGATATAAAGCGTTTTTTGAACTTCAGCAATTCTTACTCCAGTTTCATCAAAAATGTTTAAATGATAGGTTCTTAAAACAGGTTCGAAGTTGTCGGCAAGTTTACGAATTTGCTCAATTTCAGCCAAGTCGACTCGAATATCTGCATGCACAGTGCTTCGACCAGGGGAAAGAAAATTAATTTCAGCAGCTTTATCCCAAACAATATATTTTGATCCGAGATGATGCAGCAGAATCATCATATAAAATGGATCAACCATTGAATAAATACTGCCCCCGAAATGCGTTCCAACCAAATTTTGGTTTTTCCAAGTCAGAGGCATTTTTACTCGTACATGACAAAGTTCTAAATTCATGATTTCAATATAAATCCCTGCTCCGCGATAAGGAGGGTAGTGATTAAATAGAAATTTTGAAATCGTAGGATTGTTCTGAAGTCTTCTTAAAATAGCCATAATAGTCAATTTTTTTTATTGAAACAGTATTCATACTAGATAAGTATCATCTTTTTTATATTGATGGCAATGCTCTATCCGACTAACGACATGATCGATTGAAAAACAAGATAGGAAATGATTATGCAGCCAAAAGTTCATACAGTAACAACAAGTGACCAACAAACGCTTTGTGCCAAGACATGGGGCGACGAAAAAAATACACCGTTGGTTTTAGTACATGGTTATCCTGACAATCAAGAAGTATGGGAATCAATCATTGAGCATTTAATCAATGACTTCTACATTGTCACCTATGATGTACGTGGGGCGGGTTTGTCATCTATACCAAAACGTATTCGTGATTACCGTTTAGAGCGTTTATCTCTAGACTTACAAGAAGTCGTTGATGAATTATTACCAAATCGTCAATTTCATATGGCTGCGCACGATTGGGGTTCTATCCAGTCTTGGGAGTCGGCAACAGAGCCTAAATTTAAAGGGCGTTTATTGTCATATACAACAATTTCTGGGCCATGTCTTGATCATGCAGCCTTGTTCTTACGTGATAAATTTAAATCTTCACCAGGTCAAATCTTAAAAATATTAACCAAATCTTGGTATATCGGTGCATTCCATCTCCCATTACTAGCACCAACAGTGTGGTCTCTTTTTAGCCCTGAAAAATGGGGGAAAGTGCTGACTCAGTTAGAGAGGAAAAGTAATTTACCTTTAAATAATAATATTAATGCTGATGGTAAATATGGCATTAATTTATATCGTGCCAATTTTATTCCTCGTTTAACTGGCCCACGTCAACGTTATGCGCAATGTCCAGTTAAAGCAGTTATTTTAAAATATGATACTTTTGTGAGCCCTGAATATATCACTGAGGCTATGCCAGAGTGGGTAGAAAAATTTGAATATGTAGAGCTTGAAGCAAATCACTGGGCAATTCTGAGTGAGCCTGCAAAAATTGCAGATCATATTCGTCAGTTTATTAAGGCTCAAGCTTAATGATTGAGTGACTGCATAAAACAGTTAATTCGGCGATATTTTCGGCTTCATAGATCTGAATCTGGTAGAATGTCGCCTTTTGTTTTGCTCTGAATTTATTCATGAATGCTGTCGTTATTGCGATTGCAGTGATGTTTTTATTATCACTGGCACGCGTTTCTGTCGTACTGACTTTAGTGGTTTCTGCCATTGTAGGCGGCCTCGTAGCAGGTTTAAGCCTTTCTCAAACCGTTGATGCCTTTAACGCTGGTCTTGGTGATGGTGCTGAAGTCGCACTTGCCTATGCAGTGCTAGGAGCATTCGCTCTAGCACTTTCAAAATCTGGTTTACCTGATTTACTTGCTCATAAACTTATTGGTTTGTTGGGAATGGAAGCGGGAAAAAGCCGTCAAACTAAAGTGAAATATCTACTATTAGGTATTTTACTTATTTCAGCTATTTTCTCTCAGAACCTTATTCCGGTTCATATTGCCTTTATTCCTGTACTCGTTCCGCCATTATTACGGGTAATGAACCATTTAAAGTTAGACCGTAGAGCCGCAGCCTGTGTGCTTACTTTAGGTTTGGTCGGAACTTATATTTTTCTTCCGGTTGGGTTTGGTGCAATTTTCCTTGAACAAATTTTGATGGGAAATATTAACAAGGTCGGTGCAGCGTACGGCTTACATGTAGAGCGTGGGATGATGTCAGTTGGCATGGCCATTCCAGTTTTAGGAATGGTTTTAGGTACTTTGGTTGCTGTATTTATTAGCTACCGTAAACCAAGGATTTATGCCGATCGCGCTATTACGCCAACTACAACGATTGATTTAGATAAGCCTCTTCGTGCAACTACTCAAGTCGAAACAGCTGACTTAAAAGCAGATGCTGAAGAGTTAAAGCATGAGGCAGAGCAGGCACCAGTGATTGCAAAGAAAACCATTTTTATGGCACTCCTTGCAATCGGTCTGACACTCGCTGCACAGCTCTATTCCGGGTCAATGATTTTGGGCGGTTTAGTCGGTTTTGCTGTTTTATCTACTGCTGGAATTTTTAAGTGGCAAGATGCAGATGATGTCTTTGTACAAGGCATGCGGATGATGGCCTTGGTGGGTTTCATTATGATTTCCGCTGCGGGCTTCGCATCAGTGATGACCCATACGGGAGATATTAATCAGCTAGTGAACGGTGTAGTCGATATTATTGGAGATAATCGTGCACTCGCAGCTTTCTTAATGCTATGCATTGGTTTATTTGTCACAATTGGTATTGGTTCATCTTTCTCAAGTGTACCTGTACTTGCTGTCATTTATGTACCTTTATGCGTACAGTTTGGATTTTCACCGTTAGCGACTATTGCCCTCATTGGGACTGCAGCAGCATTAGGTGATGCAGGTTCACCAGCTTCTGATTCAACCTTAGGACCAACAGCTGGTTTAGGTGTAGATGGGCAACACGATCATATTTGGGATACGGTTGTACCTACATTTATTCATTTTAATATTCCGCTATTAATTTTTGGCTGGATTGCTGCAATGGTTTTATAAATTTTTTATAAAATATTGAATGATTAACCTTCTTAATGATGATCTTTAGATTTAAATTAAGAAGGTTTTTTATTGATTAAATGAAAGATGTATTTAAAATAAATTATATTAAAATACTCAGAATTAAAAAGTATATTAAAATGGTTGGTAATATAAAATAATCTTGATTAATAGGGTTGGGTTTAAAACCAATTGAAATGGTTGGTTAATATATAATTTTATTTAAAACAGATATTTAAAAATAAACGATAAAATAATTTTATAATGAGTATTGCATGATTTTAAAATACATGTTTATTATAAATATAAATAAGTTTGGAGATATTAAAGTGTTCAAAAAAACTTTGGTTGTTGCATTAATGGGGATGTCTTCTTTTACTTTTGCTGGTAACTGGCAAGTTAAATTTGGTGGGAGTGTTATTGCTCCCTCAGAAGACACAACAACTCCTTTGGGTGTGGTAAAAGCAGATAATGAATATGCATTTACGCCATCAGTAGAATACTTTTTTGGTCAATCTCCATTTTCGGCAGAGTTATTATTAGCAACACCTATTAATCATGATGTATTGCTAGATGGGAAAAATGTAGCGCGTATTAAACAGTTACCGCCAACGATTACTGCCAAATACCATTTTAAAAACTCGACACGTTTCACACCATATATTGGTGTTGGTGCTACAGCATTTATTCCTTGGGATGAAGAAGGGGTAGCGGTAAAAGTTAAAGAAGATTTTGGTGTAGCGGGACAAGTTGGTTTTAACTTCCAACCTGCTGATGCTAAAAACTGGGGAGTATTTGTAGATGTTCGTTATATGGATATTAGTCCTGAAGTAACAATTGATCCTTCAGTTGCTAATTATAAGTTTGATTTAGATATTAATCCGTTTGTTTACACTTTAGGTTATAGCTATAAATTTTAAGCATAATAATAAATAGAACAATATAATAATAAACCTCGACTCAGGCACCTCACATATATTTTATGTGAGGTTTTTTTATGAGTTTTACTTGCACTAAAAAAAGCATAAAACAGACAGTTTTCTACACATCTTATGCATATTTTTTTCTAAACTAATTTTTATTCATTACAAAACATGGAAATAAAATCATGAACAAAAAATTAGCGATATGTTTGGCTGTTTTTAGTGGTATTGCTTTTACACAGAGTTTGCAAGCCGCAAGTTTCTCGTGTGATGCTGCAAAAACGAAAACGGAAAAAAGTATTTGTAAAAACCGTTCCTTAAATGATGCAGATGTAAAAATGGCAACAACCTATCAAATTGTTCTGCATGCTTTACCAATGGGCGGACGTGATAATCAAAAAGATGCTCAGCAGCAATGGCTGAAAAAAAGAAATGCTTGTGCGGCTGGTGTAAGTTGTATTGCTAAAGCTTATCAACAACGTCAAAAGCAGTTAGACACAATATTGCAAGATAGAGTGCTAAGCCATGGTCCATTTTAATTAGAGTAAAAATTTTTAATATTCAGGATTGAAAAATTCTAGAAGTACTCCATTCATAAAGCATTCGAGAACAAACAGACTTCAAAATTTAAGGAGTGATTTATGAGTGAACAAGCATCACAAAATTATAGTTTCCAAGCGGAAGTTGCACAGCTTTTACATTTAGTGACGCATTCTCTCTATTCTAACCCTGAGATTTTCTTACGCGAGCTTATCTCTAATGCATCAGATGCATGTGATAAGTTACGCTTTGAAGGAATTAATCATCCTGAATATTATGAAAATGATCCAGATTTACATGTAAGAGTCATTTTAAATAAAGAAGATAAAACGTTAACGATTTCTGATAACGGTATTGGTTTAAACCAGCAAGAGGCGATTGATAACTTGGGTACGATTGCGAAATCGGGTACTAAAGATTTCATGTCAAAATTGACTGGTGATCAAAAAGCAGATGCTCAGTTGATTGGTCAATTTGGTGTTGGCTTTTACTCAGGTTTCATTGTTGCCGATAAAATTACGGTGGAATCACGCCGTGCAGGTCTAGATGCATCTGAAGGGGTGTGTTGGATTAGCGGCGGTACAGGTGAGTTTGAAGTTCAGCAAATTGATAAGGCTTCACGTGGTACTGACATCATTCTTCACTTGCGTGATGATGCGCTTGATTATTTAGAATCTTATAAAGTTAAGCAGATCGTTAATAAATACTCTGACCACATTAGCTTGCCAATTGAAATGCAAAAAGAAGTTTGGCAGGAAGAAGAGGCGGCTGAAGGCGAAGAGTCTAAAGGCGGTCAAATGGTTAAAACTGGCGAGTGGGAAGCGATTAACTCAGCCAGTGCTTTATGGACACGCAACAAAAGTGAAGTGACTGAAGAGCAGTATATTGAGTTCTATAAAAACTTAACTCATGACTTTGGTGCACCACTAGCTTGGGCGCATAACCGCGTTGAAGGTAGTACCGAATATACACAGTTACTTTATATTCCAAGCAAAGCACCACATGACATTTTTACTCGTGAAGCCAAAGCGGGCATTAAGCTCTATGTGAAACGCGTGTTCATTATGGACGATGCAGATAATTTAATTCCAAATTATCTACGTTTTGTTCAAGGTGTGGTGGATAGTGCCGACTTACCGCTTAATGTAAGCCGTGAGTTGCTACAAGAAAGTCGTGATGTAAAAACGATTCGTGAAGGTAATGCACGCCGTGTATTAACTGTGCTTGATGGTTTAGCTAAATCGGAAGATGAACAAGACCAAGAAAAATTCAAGACCTTCTATAGTGAGTTTGGTTCAGTCATTAAAGAAGGCTTGGGCGAAGACTTTGGTAACCGCGAACGTATTTTAAAATTATTACGTTACGCGACTTCAACAAATGATGAAGTGACGACTTCTTTTGCTGACTATAAGGCACGTATGAAAGAGGGCCAAAAAGCCATCTACTATGTGACTGCTGACAGTTTAGCGGCAGCGAAAAACTCGCCTCAGCTTGAGTTGTTCAAGAAAAAAGGCATTGAAGTCTTATTAATGGCAGAGCGTGTTGACGAATGGGCAATGAACTTTGTTCAAGAGTTTGAAGGTACGCCATTAAAGAATGTTTCTAAAGGCGCGGTTGATTTAGGTGATTTGCAAGATGCTGAAGAGAAAAAGGCACTTGAGCAAGCAGCTGAACAATTCAAACCTGTTGTTGATAAGCTAAGTGATTCATTGAAAGCGAAAACCAAAGAAGTACGCGTAACCACGCGTCTGGTCGACTCTCCTGCGTGTTTAGTAACAAGCGAAGGTGAGTTATCACCTCAACTTATTCGCATGTTAAAACAAGCGGGGCAAGAAGTTCCTGAAATCAAACCAATTTTAGAAATTAATCCTGAACATCCATTAGTGAAAAAACTTGAAGGTTCAGAACATTTTGATGATTTGGCAAATGTGATTTTCGATCAGGCCGTTATTGCTGAAGGCGGTTTGCCTGAAGACCCGGCAGCTTATGTAAAACGTATTAACAGCTTATTGCTGAAATAATTCAGTATAAAAAAAGCCTCTGAACCTTCAGGGGCTTTTTTGTGGATAAAGAAAGAGTTATCCACAATTTGGTAATTTTTGACTAAAAATTAGCTTCTAGATTCATTTGAACGCTGAGTTGATGTCTCGGATCATCATCAATATGGTTAAAAAAATTAAGGTCATTTTGCATAAAAAGCCAATTTCGCCACAAAGGCTGGCGCCATGAAATGTAAGGTCCCCAGCTATTTAGTCGCATATCATTTTTGGTATATACGCCACCACTATAAACGCCGTAAGTCAGACTATTATCTTTTACAAACTCAAATTGTTGAAAAGTCCAATTTCCCCAGTTGTAATCTTCATTTTCGCCCTTGTTTACATTAAATTTATTAGAAAATAATGTGTTATCTTGCATTTTCTGCGTTAGGTTTAAGGTGGTTTCAGTGTAGTGCCGGCTGGTCGAACCGTAACGAAATATCTGTTCTGTATCCAAACTAATGTTATGCCTTAAATTCCATTTTTTTTTGGCCAAAAATTGTACATAGACATCACTTTCTGAGTTTGAACCTAAATCAAGATTATTTTCAAAAGGCATCCAGGTTGAAATGGTGGTCCAGCTTGCAGTGAGTGGATTAGTTGGTTCAATTTGATTTGATGATGCTTTCTTCTTTTTCTTACCTAAGGCTTTATAAGGGTGTTCAGGCTGGGTTGCACGCTTCCATAACGTATCATTTCCAAATACAGCCATAAGTTCTTGAATTAAGGTTACATCGGGTAAAGCATTATTTGTCTCTATTTCACAAGGAGAGAGTGCAAATGGCAGAGATAGTCTTTTTACTTTGCTGAGTTGGTTCGACGAGTAGGAATGTCGTCTTGAACGTTGGTGCTTTATAGAACTGTAAAAAAATTGAGTATGTGGAAGTAAAGCCAATACGCCCAGACTATAAATACAAACTAAGACAGTTGATCTGTAGTGAAATGAAAAAGAAGAGAATTGATTCATCGTTCAGAATAAAAAAGAATCAAAAATTAGAATAATATTTTACGAGGCTAAGCTTAAATTTTTATTTAAAAGTGTTTTATTATTCATCACCTTGGATGAAGGTTCCAAGGTGATGTTTGTAGGCTTAAAAAAGTGCTTCTAGACGTAAGAATGTGCTGACGAAATGGTTGCGATCTTCACGGTGGTCATTAAAGTAATTTACATCTCCCTGAACAAAGAACCATTCACGTAAAACGGGTTGACGCCATGAAACAAAAGGCCCCCAGCTATTTAAACGTAAGTCATTGTCGTTGTAATAACCACTGGTATAAATACCATAGTTAAAACGGTTATTTGCAAAGAAATTATGCTCGCGGAAAGTACGGTTTTCCCAAGCTAGATCATCATCTTGATCATCGGCGTAGGTCAGGCTGAACTGATTCGATAAAATCGGTTGGTTTGGTCTAGCATGTGTAAGTTCAAGATTAGTACGTAAGTAGTTTTCACTGTCTATGCCATAACGATAAATTTGCTCTGCATAAAATTTAAAATCATTACGTAATTGCCAATCTCTCGATGCTTTTAAACGAACGTAAATATCGTCTCCAGAACGAATACCTAAGTCAGCATCTGTTTCAAAAGGCAATTTTTTTGAGAAATCTGACCAACGTAATGCGATTGAACTGTTGTCATCTCGAGTTTGCTTACCATCTAGCTTCTTATTTGAATCTTGATTCGGGTTTTGGTTAATATTGGCTGGGCTATTATCAAATTCGTTATCTAGAGAGTCATCACCAAATACCACGCTTAGACGTTTTTCTAGAGTAGGTAGCTTAATCCTACCGCGAATTCTGGGCTTAATTTCAAAGTTATCGTATTCATTCCAATAGTTATCGACCATTACGCGAATAGTTGCTGTCGCAGGTTTCTTTGGATCAACTTCACCAAACCAGTTGTCAATTTTTTCAGAAGTACGATCGGCCCAATTACGAATGTTCTTTTGTTTACGGTCAACCCATGTTTGATCTTCTGTTTGTTCGGTAGGTGGAACAATAGGTTGATTGGACTGCTCTGGAAAAATGGTGGGGGTCGCGTCCACCCAACGTGGGATCTGATCTAGAAGATTCTCATCCGTTGTGGCTTCTGTTTGTACTCCAGAGCTTGAACCTTCTACCATTTGAGTTGAAGAAGTATGAGTTGCCTCTGCATGAGTTATGCACACCGAACCAAACCCAAGCGTTAAAAGTGCAAAAAGCTGCCGATAAGGAATTACGTGAAATGTTTTCATATCTATCTTTATGTTTTGTTGTTGTTTCCACTTTTGTTGATTTTTCTAATAAAATCAAGAGGGCGACACAAAAGTTAAGTAAATTTAACTTTTCTTACATATTTGAAATAAATTAAAAAGTTTAAGCTAGTAGCGATTATTTTTACATAAAAAAATCCCCCATTTAAGGGGGATGATAGATCAAGGAAACTTCAAATTCCGATCATTAAACACATAAAAAACAGAACATTACAGCGCGAATATTCTAAGCGGCAATGATAAACTGATTTTAAACAATTGGATAGTTCTTTTTTTAGAACGCTCTATTGCTAAAATGGTGATAAAACATACGATTTAATCACACTTTTAATTGTGTTGATTTATTTCTGTGGAATATCACATGATTCATCATTACAAACAGCCGCATCATCCTGTTCAACTTCTTCAGCATTTGCTTTGAGCTGTGCTTGCTCTAAGACGTTTAAAAAGACGTCACGTGGTTGAGCCCCTGCGAGCGCAATTCTTTGGTCAAATACAAAAAATGGCACGCCAGTAA
The DNA here is from genome assembly GCF_049949095.1 of Acinetobacter sp. KB005. Lineage (NCBI taxonomy): Bacteria > Pseudomonadati > Pseudomonadota > Gammaproteobacteria > Moraxellales > Moraxellaceae > Acinetobacter > Acinetobacter sp. KB005. The sequence goes on from NZ_CP188191.1 coordinate 1,183,623, forward strand.
CATTTAACTGCTCTTTCGCAATTTTTTCGTCATGACGAACAAAGTCAGATAGTTCATTTGTATCTAATACAAATTCAACTTCGGCATTATCAAGGCCAATACGAGAAGCGATTTCTTCAACAACCTCACGTTCGCCAATTGCCAGGCCTTCGGTCATATAAGCATGGAAAAAAGCTTCTTTTGCTTGGTTGCCTAAACCTTTGCTTTGCGCAAGGTGAATAATACGGTGTGCATTGAAACTATTGCCAGAGTTAGCCTTTTGCCATTGGAAATCAATACCTTCAGAGGCAGCCATGGCTGCAATATTGCGCTCCATTTCTTCCATCTCTTCATAGGTACGGCCGTATTTTTTAGCCAAACGTTCTGTATTTGATGTGTCATGTTTTGCTGGCGCATCAGGATCTAATTCAAAGCTATGCCAGTGAACTTCAAGCTCAATACCTGCTTCAGCAGCTACATGTTCAAGGCGTTTTTTGCCGATATAACAGAAAGGACAAACTACATCAGACCAGACATCAACACGCATGGGAGAATCTCATAAATTTTAATTACCCATCATAATAGGGATGATGGATAAGGATTTAAAGCTTTGAATAGCGAATAGAGTGTTGCGTATTGTGAAATAAATGGCATATAAAGAAGATATAAGCTCTATTTCATAACTATAAAGAGCAAAACTATAAGAAGGGAAATAGGAGGTGTGTATGCGCCGAGTTTTGATTGCAATTGCAAGTCTGGTTGTTATCACGAGTATTATTTTTTTCACCTATCAACATATCAAACAACAACAGGCCAAAGACAGTAGCCAAATGTTTGATGTGGTCATGACTGAAAAAATGAATCAGCTTTATGACCAAGCACAAGACTGGTCTAAACCCGTCCAGCTCGATATTCACGATAAACGTTTAGCAGGTCACTATAAGCAAATTTCAGAATTTCTCTTAAGTTATTGGATTCAAAATATAAATGCGCGTAATGAATATTTAAGAGAATTAAAAGCAGCCAAGTGGGATACTTTTTTAAATGTTGATCGTTTAGATCTTGATAAAAAACAGAAGTATGTGGAAACAGAAAAAATGTTAGCCGATGTTCGTACGGCTTCAGATAAATATCAAACTCAATATGAAAAAATTCATAAAACTTTCTTAGCAAAAGTTCAGGAATTATCTGTGGATGCAGAGATGAGACAACTGCTGGAAATGAAATTGGGGTCTCAACAAAAGGCTGATCAAGATCACGCAATTTTTATGATTGAACTGCAAATTTTAGATAAAGCAGAAGAAATGTTTAAACTTCTAAAAAACTATCCATGGCAAAAGAAAGACCAAATGATTCTTTTTCATGAAAATGCTCAGGTCAAAAAATTTAACCAGCTTTACCAAGATGTTTTAAAGCTGAATGCAAAAGTTGAAAAAATTAAGAAAAGGAACGTAGCTGCATTAGAGGGAGATTTAAAAGAATAAATTGAACGTGAGCATCAAAATTTATAGATTGGTGCTCTCAGCTTTCCCTTTTGTTAAAAAAGATTGTAATAAACTTTGAGAAGATTGTAGTTTGATTAACTGCTGGGACACGTGCATGAGCTCAGTTTGCAGCTTTTCTTGAACTACTGAACATAGCGTAAATACGCGTTCATCTAAATCAAAACAAGGTAGCAAAGCCTGAATGTCTTTTAGATTCATTCCTGCATCATTTAATATTTTAATTTTCTTAATATTTTCAATATCTTTTTGCGTATAACTTCGATAGTTATTACTCGCCCGAAGAGGTTGTATAAGCCCTAAACTCTCATAATAACGCAGCATACGAGGGCTTACTTTTGTGAGTTCGGCAACTTTGGCAAGGTTCATAAAATAGGGTTGACCTTAACAGTGGTGTCATAGTTTAGCATGTTTATATCTTTCAAAATGGTACTTGTTCCATGATTAGAAAACTCATTTTATTGGTGTTATTCGGCTTCATGTCATTTGTTGCAAATGCCAAAATAATTGAACTTCGGGAGAACAACATGCGTCAAATATTTGTACTTCATGGTTATTCAGCCTCTATAGATGATCACTGGTTTTTAGACCTAAAACATCAAATAGAAGATGAACATACAACCGTTACTTTAATTCCATTTCCAGATTCTGAACATCCAGATGTAGATGCGTGGCAGAAGGTTTTAGACCAACATATCCCTACTGTGGATGAAAATACCTATTTTGTTGCACACAGTTTAGGGGTAATTACGTTACTGCACTTTCTGCAAAGACATGATTACCAAAATATTGGAGGAATGATTTTAGTATCCGGATTTTCTGGACCTATTTCAGATTTTTCCCCACTCGATGCTTATATAACAAAAAGCAAAGTCGATACGAGTTACTTTCATGACATAAAGAAAAAGCTTGTCTATTTGTCTGATAATGATGATTTGGTTCCACCAAAACTTACGATTCAATTGGCTAAAGAAATTGATGCGCCGTACATTACAGTGCCTAATGGCGGGCATTTTTTAGGGCGGGAAGGTTATACAACATTTCCGCAAGTCGTGAATTCTTTAAAAGAGATGTTAGAGAGGGAATAAAATTTATAAGATAAATCGCACTCTATAATCTGGACACTTTTGTTTAAGTTATAGAGTGCATTTATATAATTGGACTCTTCTAATAAATAAAAGAACCTTACTATTACATTAAAATTTTTAATTATATTTACCGTTTATCTGAGCCTTACTGAATCAAATTCGACTTTGTTGTAGCCTATTTATATATACTTTTAATTTAATCATCATCTTTTTAATTTGAATAGGGTGACTGATTTTTGGAGCAAGTTATGAACTTTCTAAAACAATCAGCCTTCATTGCTGTATTTGCTTTTATAGGGTTGCCGACTGTTCAAGCTGAAGAGGTCGCTACTTTACCAACAATTCGCGTTATGGCTGAATCTGAGTTACGTGAAGAGGTGGGATTTGTACCCTTTCAAGAAGATAAAAAAGTGCGTCAAGCTCTGCAACATCATGAGTATAAAACGCATTACGATATACAGAATGCTTTGGTGCCTGAAGGTATGACTACGGTAGATTATCAGCCAGTTATGGCACAGCCTGATTTGTCTCAATTTTCTCCATTCTTGCAACAATACATTTTAGCGGTAGCAGGTGGAATACAATCTTCTGATCCAACCAATGGTATCTTTGAAATGTTAAGAGATTTGAATATTAATCGAAGTAATGTCGATGCTTATCGTGAGGGTACGATGAAAGTGAATATTCAAGATATTAGAGATTTACAGCAGAAAATTAAAGATGGTCTTCAAGGCCATTAAAAAAATCCCCGCATTGAGCGGGGATTTTTTTATCTTGGTGTTAATTAAACACGTTCGATAATCGTTGCAATACCTTGACCAAGGCCGATACACATCGTCGCAAGACCGATTTGAGTATCTTGTTGTTCCATTACGTTTAACAACGTAGTGGTGATACGCGCACCAGAACAGCCTAGTGGGTGACCCAAAGCAATCGCACCACCATTTAAGTTAATGATGTCTTGCTTGTCATAAACGCCTAAGCCTTTCATTACTGATAAGCCTTGAGCAGCAAATGCTTCGTTTAACTCGATAGTTTGAATATCAGCCATCGTTAAACCAGCACGTTTAAGCGCTTTTTGAGTTGCTGGAACTGGACCGTAACCCATGATTGCAGCGTCGCAACCTGCAACTGCCATAGAGCGAATTACAGCGCGTGGTTTTAAACCTAACGCTTGTGCGCGCTCAGCAGACATAAGTAACATTGCAGAAGCACCATCAGATAAAGCTGAAGATGTAGCCGCAGTTACCGTACCGCCTTTTGGATCGAATACAGGGCGTAATGCTTTGAATGATTCAAGATTTGCATCTGGACGAATCACTTCATCGATGTCACAAAGGATTTTAAAACCATTTGCATCGTGGCCTTCAACACCAACGATTTCGTTTTTGAAACGACCTTCTTGTGTTGCAGCCCAAGCACGGCGGTGAGATTCAACACCAAATGCGTCTTGCTCTTCACGGCTAATGCCATTCATACGACCTAACATTTCAGCTGTTAAGCCCATCATGTTAGATGCTTTAGCGTAGTGTTTAGATGCTTCTGGGTTAAGGTCGATGCCATGCATCATACCTACGTGGCCCATGTGCTCTACACCACCAATAATGAAGATATCACCTTGGTTTGTTGCGATCTGTGCAGCAGCCGTATGAAGTGCTTGCATAGAAGAGCCACAAAGACGGTTAACAGTTTGACCTGCCACAGTTTTTGGTAGGTCAGCCAATAAGCCGATGTTACGTCCAATGTTCATACCTTGTTCTAGAGTCTGGTTTACACAGCCCCAGATCAAGTCTTCAACTTCATTGGTATCAAACTGGTTACGAGCAACGAGTGCACGAACTAATTCAGCAGATAAGCTGTCAGCACGTACATTGCGGAACATACCGTTTTTGGTTTTACCCATTGCAGAACGTACGCCATCAACGATGACAACGTCACGTGGATTTAAAGTAGCCATTCACGTTGCTCCTTAACCGTAGAATTTTTTGTTGTTAGCAGCCATGTCACGCAACATTTGTGGCGCTTCATAAGCCTTACCTAAGTGTGCATATTTGTTGCAAAGTGCAACGTATTCAGCAACACCTGTTTGGTCGATATAACGACATGGACCACCACGGAATGGAGGGAAACCTACACCCATAATCATTGCCATATCAGCTTCAGCTGCAGTTGCAACGATGTTGTCTTCTAAGCAACGAACTGTTTCGTTACAGAAAGCAAGCATCATGCGGTCAATGATTTCTTGGTTATCAAACTCGCGTTTTTCACCCGTTACGAAAGGAGCAATGATTTCATACGCTGTTGGATCAACAGTTTTTGCTTTCTTGCCTTTCTTGTCGAGTTCGTATTTATAGAAACCAACGTCATTCTTTTGACCAAGACGTTTAGCTTCGTACATTGCTTGGATTGAACCTTTGTAGTCTGGCTTCATACGGTCAGGGAAACCTTCAGCCATCACTTCTGCACCATGTACACCAGTGTCGATACCTACAACGTCGATGAGGTAAGCAGGACCCATTGGCCAACCAAACTTAGACATTACATTGTCAACTTGCTGGAAGTCTGCGCCGTCTTTTACAAGAAGGTCAAACGCACCAAAGTAAGGGAACAATACACGGTTAACCAAGAACCCTGGGCAGTCGTTTACAACGATTGGTGTTTTACCCATTTTTTGAGCAAGAACAACAGTAGTTGCAATCGCTTCTTCAGAAGTCTTTTCACCACGAATGACTTCTACAAGCGGCATCATGTGAACTGGGTTGAAGAAGTGCATACCTACAAAGTTTTCAGGACGTTGTAATGCTTTCGCTAAACGTGTAATTGAAATTGTAGATGTGTTAGACGCAATAATCGTATTTTCACGAACATGCTTTTCAGTGTCAGCAAGAACGATTTCTTTAACTTTTGGATTTTCTGTAACCGCTTCAATCACGATGTCGACTTCTTTAAACTCATCGTAGCTTAAAGTAGGGCGGATACGTGCAAGGGTTTCACCCATTTGTGCAGGTTTCATTTTCTTACGTTCAACTTGTTTAGTTAACAAGCTGTTCGCTTCTGACATACCTAGTGCAAGTTGTGGATTACCAATATCTTTCATGATAATTGGTGTGCCTTTGCTTGCCGCTTGGTAAGCAATACCACCACCCATAATACCAGCGCCAAGTACAGCTGCTTGGTTTACAGGGTGAGCACCTTTTTCATGTTTCTTAGCAGTTTTCTTAACAACTTGGTCATTGAGGAATAAACCAATCAATGCACCAGCTTGTGGAGTAATCGCTGCTTTAGCAAAACCTTCAGCTTCAGCTTTTAATGCTTCGTCACGCGCAAGGCTTGCACCCGCTTGTAATGAGTCAAGTAATAGTTTTGGAGCAGGGTATTGAGCCGGATTCGCTTTAGCAAGTACTGCACCTTTTGCTGTGTTGAACGCCATCATTTGCTCAAGTGGGTTCAATTTCACAGCATCAAGTTTTTCTTGACGTTTTGCTTTCCAGTTCAAACGACCAGAAATTGCTTGCTTAACTAAATCAGTTGCAGCATCAAGTAATTTATCAGCAGCTACAACCGCATCTACAGCACCATCTTTTAGTGCAGCAGCCGGTTTTTTCGGAGCAGCCATCGCCATCCATTCAACCGCGTTGTCGATACCGATAACACGGCTTAAACGTACGCTACCGCCAAAACCTGGGTAAATACCAAGTTTAATTTCTGGTAAGCCCACTTGTGCAGCTTCTGACATCACACGATAGTCACACACTAAACACATTTCAAAACCGCCACCTAACGCCATACCGTTAATAGCAACAACTTTTGGAATGTCTAAATCTTCAAAGCTATTGAAGATTTCGTGAACAGGCATAAGCCAGTCAACAATCGCTTTTTCACCTTGAGCGAAATTTTCACCAAACTCGGTAATGTCTGCCCCAACAATAAATGTTGATTTGCCAGAGGTAACAACTAAGCCTTTAATATCATTATTTGCTTTTACCGCAGCAATAGCAGCTTGGAAATCTTCAATTGTTGCACGGTTAAATTTATTGACCGACTCACCTTGTAAGTCAAAGCGGAATTCTGCAATTCCGTCCGAAAGCATTTGGACGGTAATGGCATTGCCAGCGTGGATCATGCCTGATCTCCTTGGTTTTGGAGGACTTCTAAATTGATGTTATGAAGCGTGTGCACAGCTTTGGTACACATTTATGCTTCGCTAATCTTACGATAACTATATCTAAAAAAAACCTGACAAGTTGTATCAAGCCGTGACGCAAGGGTCATCTTATTTTTTATTTAATTCATCTCTAGTAAATGCATAAAAGAAATCATAAAGATAGATGTAAACTAAAGTCATTTGTTTTAATTTAATTTTTCCTTTATAACGCATTGGAATTATCAAATTTTTATATAAAAACGATTAAGTTTTAAAGCTTAACTTTTTGTCAAAAAAGTCAATTGTTCAAGTCATAGCCTATAAAAGAAAATAGGAATATGCATAAATTTTAAGTTCTTAAAGTTATGGAAAAATAACGTATATTTATTTTTTTTATTTAAAGTATGATCTCTATCATTTGACTTAATTTTTTTACATTGGCTTTTTATAAGTCAATTTTGTTAAAATTTGCGCCAATTAAATAAACCTCCGGTTTCTATGACCTTAAATATAAGGTGAAGTTGCCCCAATCTTTTAAAAGAGTAGCAATATGATTAAGTGGATCATATTAGCGATTTTTGTGATATCAGCATTGTATATCCAACATCGCGGCAAAGTGCGTCACTCGTTTTATCGTCAATTTTTTGACCATTCAACCTTGCTCGCACCGATTAACTTTTTAATGTACATCTTTTCAAAGGTGCCGAATCAACCTTATATCGACACCCAGCATTTTAAAGATTTAAAAGTGTTGGATGAAAATTGGGAAATGATTCGTGACGAAGCGAAAGCTTTATATGATCAAGGTGGGATTAAAGCATCGAGTACTTATAACGATTTAGGTTTTAACTCGTTCTTTAAAACAGGTTGGAAACGTTTTTATTTAAAATGGTACGAATCAAGTCATCCATCTGCTGCTGAGCTCTGCCCAAAGACCACAGCTCTTCTTAAAACATTGCCGACGATTAAAGCCGCAATGTTTACTGAGCTTGCACCCGATAGCCGTTTGGTAAGACACCGTGACCCATATGCAGGTTCATTACGTTATCACTTGGGTTTAATTACACCAAATGATGACCGTTGTTTTATTGATGTCGATGGTGAAAGATACTCTTGGCGTGATGGCCAAAGTGTAGTGTTTGATGAAACTTATATTCACTATGCTGAAAATAAGACAGATCAAAACCGTATCATTTTCTTTGCAGATGTTGAACGTCCAATGAAAGTGAAATGGATGGAACGTTTTAACCATTGGTTCGGTCGTAGTGTGATGACCGCGGCAAGCTCACCGAATGAAACAGGTGATCAAACAGGCGGTTTAAATAAAGCTTTTGGTTATGTTTACCAAATTCGTATTAAAGCCAAAGCATTAAAAGCTAAAAATCGTAAATTATATTACTTTTTAAAATGGTTCCTGATGCTTGGGATTTTCTTCCTGATTTTTGTTCGACCATATGTATTTTAATTAAAGCGCCCGAAAGGGCGTTTTTTTATTTTGATTATTTTGATTATTTAAATAATTTGCATTTATTTTTTCGCACTTAAAAAGATGATTATTAGAGCGGATAGTATTTTTATTTAAAATTTTAGGTGAATTTTATATTAATTATTGGGATGATAATGCAACTGGTAAATATATACCTTTCTTGTACTTGATAAATTTAAAAATTTGCATGGAATATAAATGAATACGGTGATGAAACAAGCTTTAGTAATAACTACATTCAGCGCAGCAGTAATATTGACTGGATGTGGAAAATCTAAGCCAGAGCCAAAATCAAAAACAGATAAAGTTGAGACAATTTCGGATTGGAGCTGTACGCATCCTGAGAATTTGAATCAGATTCAAACCTCATTGAAAAAAGAGTATTTGAAACAAATCGAACGCAGTTTAAGACAAAGTCAATATCAGGTTGATGCGGATATCCTTAATAAAATTAATCAAGGGTTGAAGTTTGAAATTAAAAATATTCGCACTTTACCCTTAGAAGACGATAGTCAAAAAAATACACAATTAAGTTGTGAAAGCCAATTGGTCGTTTCATTTCCGAAAGGTTTACAACAACGTGCGGAAAAAGCATATATTGAAGAACAGCGCTACTCTGATGAAGAATCAGATATACTCAATGACCATTTTTCTAATAGTGATTCACCTTTGACCCTCGAACATGATCAATTGAAAGGTGACTTTTTCTATAACATCACGAAAACAGATAAAGAGGGTTTGGTGTTTAATTTGCCAAGTCAAAATACTGTGATTGAAGGAGTGGTTTTTGTTGCAACCAAAGCTGTGCAATATGCGGCTTATGTTGAAGAAAATCAACGTTATGAAAAAAGTCGTGTAGAGGATGATAAGCAATCTGCAGAAAATTATAATGCACAGACTGAATTGGCACAGAAAGCCATGGATGTTCGTAAAAAAGAATTGGATGCTGATAAAGCTAAGCAAGTAGAACGTTTAAATCAGAATTGGGATAAATTGAGTGCTGAGAAAAAAACTCAATTTAAACAAGATCAATCCGACTGGTTTGAAAAACGTGATGTTGAGTGTAAGGTACTGGCACAAAAGAGTGTTGATGATATTCCTGAAAAAGATTTAGAAACTTATCAGAAACAATCAAATTATTGGACTGCTGAAATGCGTCAGCAAAACCAAGAGATGCAATATACACAGTGCTTTACCCAAAAAACTATAGAGCGAACGGTTTATTTAAATAATTTAAATTAATCTGGAACTCTCTATAAATACTTGGTCAATCGTGTTTAAAATGGATGGGATTGACCAATTATAGGTAATTACTCTGACTTTTATGAGTGAGAGCTTTAACCCAGTAATTATAGATAAATGAATAGTTTTATTACGCCCGAAAGGGCGTTTTTTATGCTGTACAGTACTTAATATATTTTGTGACTCATTTCACAGTACTGGCAATTTGTTACAACTATTAAAAACCAATAAGCAATTTTGATTCTACAATGACGCGGTTTTTCCGAAGACTGGTTAGCGCAAGTAGGTTTTAAAATGGCTCATGCTCATCACGCAGTTCATGCACATGTTCATCATATCGCAGAGAGAAAAGAAGAAAGCTCTCAAGATGATTTAAAAATGAAAGTGATGTTAAGACAAGCAGCTCCGACGTCTGAAAAACATAAAAAATCTGATGCTAAAAGACAGCAATCTGAAGATCAAAATATTAATTTGCATAAGTTTTCAAGTAAGCTTGAAAGCATGTCGGCACAGCATAGTAAAGAAAAATGTGCCAAGAATATTCGTATTGCTTTACAAGCCGCAGGAGCCGATGTGTCTAAGCACCCAGTAGCTGCCTCTGATTGGGGGCATACGCTTGAGAAGAATGGCTATAAGAAAATTAAACCTGCTTTTAACCGTCCTCAAGAAGGTGATATCTATATTATTGAGCGGACAAGTGGCCACACATATGGTCATATTGCGGGTTATACGGGTAATGGCTGGTTCTCAGATTTTCGCCAAAAAACCTATGCGGTCTATAAAGAAAAAGATGTGAAATATAGCTACTATCGTCTCGATTCTTAAAATAGTACGACATAGTCTGTCGGGGCCTATCAAAATCTCTTTTCAAATTTGGCTTCTGGCACAGTAAAGCACTTGAAAAGTAGTGGTTAAAACATCACATTAGCTATTCAGTATTAAGCCATGTCTGCCGATAGTGAATCAAAACGCTCGTCCCCATATTGAAAAAATTTTAGCCCACATGACCCAACTTCCAGGCGTTTATAAAATGCTAGGGAAAGAGGGCGAATTGTTATATGTCGGCAAAGCAAAAAACCTAAAAAATCGGGTATCGAGTTACTTTGTTAAAACGATTGAGCATCCTAAAACTCAGGCTTTGGTTGCACGAATTTATAATATTGAAACTTTGGTGACTCGTTCAGAAACCGAAGCATTACTTTTAGAACAAAACCTAATTAAACAACATCGTCCGCCTTATAACATCATGCTGCGGGACGATAAGTCATATGTCTATATTTTTGTTTCGTCAGATAAGCCCTATCCTCGACTTGCGAGCGGTCGTGGCAAAGGGAAGCATCAAATTGGTAAGTTCTTTGGACCTTATCCAAGCGCCTATAGCGCTCGCGATACTTTACTGGTTTTACAAAAGCTTTTTAATGTTCGTCAGTGTGAAAATAGCTACTTCTCACAGCGCAAGCGCCCATGTTTGCAATATCAGATCAAGCGTTGCTCTGCACCTTGTGTAGGCCTGATTTCACCCGAAGATTATAAAGAAGACGTTAATAACAGTATTCGCTTTTTGCAGGGTGACACCAAAGAGTTAAATCAAGAGCTCATTGCCAAAATGGAGCAAGCCGCGGCTGAACTCGAATTTGAAAAAGCTGTTTTTTACCGTGACCGATTGTCTTTGCTTCGTGAAGTTCAAGCACAACAAGCTGTTTTTAAGGTTAAAGGTGAAGCGGATATTCTGGCAATTGCATATCAGGCTGGCGTGACATGCGTACAAATTATGTATGTACGCAATGGGCGAATGTTGGGAGGTAAAAGTTATTTCCCAGACATGCTTGGCGATGATCTTGGTCAAATGCTCAGTGACTTTATGGCTAACTTTTACTTTCAGGTTGCAGATGAAGTTCCAAATGAACTCATTGTGAATATTGCTTTACCTGACCGTAAAGAGTTAGAAGAAGCATTGGCACAGCAGTTTGGGAAGAAGGTCCAAATTAAGAGTAGTGTGCGAGAAACTCGTGCGGAGTGGCTAGAGCTTGCTGAAATGAATGTTCAACATGCCATTAAGGGGCAGTTGAGTAATCATTTAGAACTCAATGAACGTTTTCATCAGTTAGAACAAGTGATTGGACGACCCGTCGATCGTATTGAATGCTTTGATATTAGTCACACCATGGGTGAAGCTCCAATTGCATCATGTGTGGTGTTTGACCAAGGTGGTGCTCGTAAGCGTGATTACCGCCAATTTGCCATTCAAGATATTACTGGTGGCGATGATTATGCTGCCATGCGCCAAGCCTTAACACGACGTTATAAAAAAGCCATATTGCCTGATCTGTTGTTGATTGATGGCGGTAAAGGTCAACTCCACATGGCGATGGATGTCATGCAAGAGCTTGGGCTAGATGCTTTTATGGTGGGGGTATCGAAAGGTGAAGGGCGTAAACCAGGGCTTGAAACCCTACATTTTACTGATGGCACGAAAATTCAATTACCAGAAGACAATAAAGCATTGCACTTGATTCAACAGGTGCGTGATGAAGCCCATCGCTTCGCAATTACTAAACACCGAGCTAAACGTGATAAACGTCGTAGTACATCAGTTTTAGAAGCAATTCCGGGGTTGGGACCGAAACGCCGTCGAGATTTATTGACTCATTTTGGTGGGATCCAAGGTGTTTTGAAAGCTTCAGAAAAAGAGCTCACACTTGTGCCTGGTTTTGGTGAGATGATGGCCAGAACAATTTATAAAATTCTCCATGAATAATCATGCGAATAATGTGAGTGACAAAATAATTCGCCAATTACTAAATGATTGACCATTCACATTCCAATCAAAATGATGAAAGATATTTCCTAATAACACTTTCGTTTTAGGGGAAGGAATGTCATTACTGCGAATATTTGAAGAAATAAAAGAAAAGGAATGGATTGAAATACCTGAAGGATGGTTACAAGGCCGCACGGTTTTTGGTGGTTTTGTTGCAGGGTTGTTGATGCAAAAAGCATGTTCAAATATTCACGACCCAAATAAAAGATTATTAAGTTGTAGTATTACTTTTGTTGGCCCTGTACAGCAGGGACCTGCCCAATTGACTATTGAAATTTTAAGGGAAGGAAAGTCGGTCACTACGCTTGAAACCCGTTTATGGCAAGATGGCGCGGTACAAACTATTTTGGTCGCAAGCTTTGGTGTGCCTCGCACTTCGACTATTGAAGTACGCCAAGAACCTATGGTTCCAGTATATGCACAGCCAGAAGACTTACAGCCTCTTCCTTTTGCTAGACAAATGCCAGAATGCTATCAACATTTTGATGTATGCTGGGCAGAAGGTCATTATCCTGTTACAGGAAGTCAGTATGCTGACTTTGGAGGATGGTCAAGATTTTCCCCAGAGAAGCATGAAAATCGTCAAATGACTTTGCCAGATTTAATTGTTCTGATGGATATTTGGCCACCTGGTGTATTGCCGATGTTTAAACAAGTTGCTCCTGCAAGTTCTTTAACTTGGCACATCACCTATGTGCATCCGATCCAGCATCAACTATGTGACTGGTTTAAATATAAAGTGGTAACTGAATATGCTGGTGAAGGTTATTCCACAGAATATGCGCATTTATGGGATCAAAATGATCATTTAATTGCAATTTTACGGCAAACTGTTACGGTATTTACCTAAGCAGTCTACTTCCTCGATTCATATATTTCGTATAAAGTGGCTGTTACAGATAGATACAATATTGAAGAATGTATTTTTGTCTGTTACAAGATGCTTGAAGACTAAATTGGCGGTGTTTATGACCACAGGGCGAATCCTGAATATCCCAAATATCCTAACTTTGGCGCGTATCGCGCTTATTCCTGTATTTTTGGTGATTGCGTATTGGCCGCCTGCAATGGGTATTGGTGAGCATGAAGGAAGTATGAGTCGTCATATTATCTTGACTGCAATTTTTGTGTTTGCTGCTATTACCGATTGGTTTGATGGCTATTTGGCACGAACTTTAAACCAGACTTCAGCATTTGGCCGTTTTTTAGATCCAGTTGCAGATAAGCTTATGGTGGCGGCAGCACTGATTGTTTTGGTGCAATGGAACCCGACCATATCAATGGCTTTTGCTGCAATTGTCATTATTTCAAGAGAGATTACAGTTTCTGCTTTGCGTGAGTGGATGGCAGAACTTGGCGCAAGAACGAGTGTGGCTGTATCGACAGTAGGTAAATATAAAACAGCTTTTCAGATGATTGCCATCAGTGTGTTTTTACTTAATTGGCAGCCTTTAGAAATGCTGGCATATGCCTTGTTATATACCGCTGTGATTCTTACTTTATGGTCAATGTTTATTTACCTAAGAGCCGCTTGGCCTTATTTAAAGCAACCTTAATTTCAGATTGAATGATTAAGCCTTTCTATAATGAAAGGCTTTTTTATTTTCGGATAGTGCAAGAATCGGGTCGTCACCGAGCTTTAGGTACTTTAATGTAAGATATAAGTGCTAAGGAGGTGACACATGCAAATGCTTTCTTCTCGGCAATTTGCTGTAATTGCCACTGTAATTGAATATTTATATGAACATCTGGACCAGCAACCTAGTCTGGATGATGTTGCGAGTCATATGAATTTAAGTTCAGGTTATATTCAACGCCAGTTTCAAGAATGGGTAGGTATTAGCCCGAAAAAATTTGTTCAATATATGAGTTTGCAGCAGGCTAAATATTATTTATTACAGCAACGCAGCTTATTAGAGACTGCTTTAAACACGGGTTTGTCTGGTACTGGCCGTTTACATGATTTGTTTATTCAGCTTGAAGGCATGACGCCTGGTGAATATAAACAGCAAGGTGAAGGGGTTATACTTAATTATTCGATTGAGGCAAGCCCATTTGGTGAGTTGTTGGTTATAAGCAGCGAAAAGGGAATATGTTCTGTTCGCTTTATCAATACTCGTGAGAATATCGAAGAAATAATTAAACAGCAGTTCCCTAAAGCTCAATTAAAAAATCAATCGCCGATTTGGCATCAACAAGTTGCACAGTGGTTTGATCAAGATTTCTCAGAACACTTACAGCGGAAACTTCCGCTTAATTTGGCTGGAACTCCATTTCAATTGCAAGTCTGGGAAGCGTTACTGACCATTCCAGAAGGGCAATTGCGGACCTATCAAGATATTGCAGAGCAAATTGGCAAGCCTAAGGCTGTCAGAGCTGTTGCTACAGCAATTGGACAAAACCCGATTGCATATTTAATTCCTTGCCATCGGGTGATTCGTGCAACGGGTATGGTCGGAGAATATCATTGGCAAAAGGGGCGTAAATTGGCATTGTTAGCCTGGGAGATGTCAAAGCAACATGGAGAGACCGCATGACCTTGGATTTATTTGCTCCAGAGCCTTGTGAGAATTTATTACCCTACGATGGTGAAGTTCAGGACTATGGTTGTATTTTAAGCCCAGAAGAAGCTGAACAATATTTTCACTATCTTTACCAACATCTCGCGTGGAAACATGACGAGGCTAAGTTGTATGGCAAGCACTTTATCACCCCCCGAAAAGTGGCATGGTATGGGGATAATTATTATCAATATAAATATTCGGGTGTCATTCGTGATTCTTTGCCTTGGGATCGAGCGCTTGCCAAACTCAAACAATTGGTAGAACAGCGAGTTTCAGAAAAATTTAACTCGTGCTTGGCAAACCTTTATGAAGATGGAACACAAGGTATGGCTTGGCATAGTGATTCGGATGTTTCTTTAGCGAAAACCACAACGATTGCATCTTTAAGTTTTGGAGCTACCCGTAAATTTTCTTTTAGACACATTCAAAGTAAAGAAAAAGTTGAATTGTGGCTACAACCCGGCCAACTCATCGTGATGCGTGGTGAAACGCAACAACATTGGCAACATCGTTTAAATCGCTCAACAAAGATTTTACAGCCGCGTATTAATCTTACTTTCAGGCAGTTTCAGTTTTCATAACTTTCATTAAAAATTGGGCAAGAAAAAAGCCCATGATGGCAACATGAGCTTATTCCTCTGAGGGGGATGCTTCTATTGATGAGCTGCTGATGAAAAGAATCATCAATAAGAGCTAAAATCATAATATGAGAATATTGTGATCTATTCAATGCATTAAAATGTAAGAAAAGGTTAAATTATCATAAAGTCGGGTTTTAAATTTCACCTTTTTCAGATAACTCCATAAAACGTTGTTCAATAAGTGCTGCATTTTCTTGCAAAATTTCGGTGAGCTTTTCAACATTTAAAAAATCAAAACGATTTTTAGAAGCAACTAAAGTTAAAGCTAAAGGCACCTCTTTGTTCGAAAAACGAACTGGAACGGCAAGGCCAGAAACATTCGGGTCAATCTCACCTTGTGAGAAATAGAACCCTTGTTTTTTAATTTTACGCATACGCTGAATAAAGCTTGGTTCATCTTCAGCAAAACCTGATTGTTTTAATTCTTGCTGGTAACGATGATAGTAGTCTTGCATCCGTTGTTTACTTAAATGCGAAACCATCGTTTTTGGAGATGACCCCACGTAAATAGGTCTTGGGCAGCCTCGGCCATATGACAGTAATTCGGTGTCTTTAAATATTTCATGGTGAATATCAATGCAATAGTCATCATTTAAATAGGTGAGCAAGCAGCACAGTTCGGTACGCTCCACAATGTTTCGCATAAATGGTGTGCTGATTTGAACTAACGGATCAGTAGTTCGGGAAATATAGTCAAGAACTGCAATTTTTGAGCCTAAGGTATAATCGCCAGACGTTCCATTAATGCGTTTTAATAGATCGGTAGACACCAGTTCTTTCAGATAACGGTAACTGGTTGGTTTAGACAAGCCAAGTTCTTCGCAAATAATATCGACATTAATTATTGGACGCGAAACTGAAAATAGGTCCAGTACGGTTAAAATTTTGCCAAAACTTGAAATTGCCATAGCGTCTTGTTCGTATCCTTTAACAAAGAGTCATGTTTGAGTTCTTATAACAGAAAAAAAGAAAATTTGTCTCAATTCTAAAATAAATGCCTGATTTGAGTATTTTACTCTGACAAAGAGAAAACTTCTCTTGGCTTATACATCATATACGATTATCAAAAAATATATCAAATTATCAAATAGAGATATTTTAGTTGACTAAATTGCTTTATTTTGAAAAAATTGCCAAACAAAATATCTAATCGAGAAATTGGTCGATTCTAGGCGAATTTCTTGATGCCTCTTCTTTCCAAAGTTTGGCCGTTTAAATAACGTCCAAATTGAAATCATCTGGGCCAATCAGGCAGGATGTGGAAAAATCATTGTATTGAAGGATGCTCCTCATCTCATTCGCTTTTAGGCAAATGGCACAGTTTTGTTGTCTCTAGAAAGGCAATTTAACATTGAAGGGCATGCTCATCAGTTCAAATCTGTATTTGAGATGAGTTCATGTTATTAAAGCAAATACTGGCGTTTCGCCCGAGTAGGCTTGATCTGATCTTTGCAATAAAAACATTTATTGCCGGAATGTTGGCGTTATTTGTTTCATTTGAATTAGATCTGATTAATCCGATGTGGTCGATTGGTACGGTCCTGATTATTGCCAATCCTTATTCAGGAATGGTGTCCTCTAAGTGCGTCTACCGCGTGGTAGGGACGATTGGTGGGGCTGTGATTGCCTTAACGCTAACGCCACATCTAATTAATACACCTTGGTTGTTTACTGTGGTGTTGTCGTTGTGGGTAGGTTTTGCGCTTTATGTGTCTTTACTTGACCGGACTCCACGCAGTTATGCTTTTATGCTGGCGGGTTACTCGACAGCCATGATTGTCTTTAATGCGATTACGTATATTGATCAATACAATATTTTTGATATTGCTTTAGCTCGGGTCATAGAGATTTCGATTGGGGTGATTTCAAGTGCTGTGGTTTCTGCCACTATTCTTCCAATGCACATTGGTTCTGCGATTAAGCAACGCGTCATCAAAACGCTGAAAGATACAGAGAATCTGTTTGCTAATTTATTAACTGCTGACCCGCAGCAGAATAATACTCAACTTTTAGCGACCATTACTCGCGACACCACAGATATTCATGCTTTGGCAGTACATTTGAGTTATGAAAAGGGTGAGTTGCATGGCATGACCAAACCTTTGCAAGAAATGCTTCATCAAATCTCAATGGTGGTTGCTAATCTGGTCGCTTTATCTGAGCGTATTAAGCAGCTTCAAGAACTTCGGTTTATCGAAACTCATTCAGAAAAACTGCAACAGCTCTCAGCCCATGTTGTACATTTTCTGGAGCAAAAAGATCTAATTGTTGATGAAAATATTTTGCAGTTACCTGATGAGTTTGAAAGTGATTTTGCAAGTTTGATGGAATCGGCTTCTACCCATCAGCAAGTTTTGGTCGCAGCCATGAAAATGGATGTGCGCCATTTCATTAGCAATGTTTTAGCGGTTAAAGTCTTGTGGCAAAGAATTCAGCAAGGTAATAAAGAAATTCCTGACAACATTACTCCAATGACCACCAAATATCCGAGTTTACACCGTGACCATGGTGTGGCTATACGAGGTGGTATTAGTGCAGTCCTTATTACATTTATTGTGACTGGGGTCTGGATTATTTCAGGCTGGAAAGCTGGATTTATGATGGCGCAAATGGGCGCAGTAACGGCCTGTATTTTAACGGCCTTAGATAACCCCGTTCCAGTTTTGCGTATTTTTATCTGGGGCAGTATCGCCTCAGCAGTTTTAGTCTTCGTTTACGCGTTTGGTATTTTCCCTCATGTCACCACATTCTGGGAGCTTGGACTGGTTTTATTACCTATGTTCCTGTTTGCAGTTTCTATGATGGCTAACCAGATGCTTATGCCAGTGGGTATGGTTTTGGGTATTAATACCATGATGGGCCTAAACCTGCACAATGCTTATAGCATGGATGCAGTGTCTTATCTTGATGGTTCTTTTGCCATGATCTTGGGCGTCTTAGTGTCTTTAGTTGTCATTGACGTGGTTCGTGCAATGTCACCAGACACGAGTGCAAGCCGTATTCTGGCCTTGCATTATCGCGCAATGAGACAGGCGATTTATTTGCCATATGGTCTTGATTTTAAAGTTCACTTACGCAGCATGTTAGATCGGATAGGGATTCTAAACAGCAAAATGGTGCAATCAGGCGAGATTAAAACCTCAATTCATCAAGCATTGATTGAGTCGAGCAGTATTGTCGATTTAAGTAGATTACAAGAACTGGCGAATCAGTTCCCTCAAAATTCAGAACTGGCTCATCACATCGGAAATCTGCAACAAAATCTGGATGAACTGTTTAGAGCTAAAGAAAATGATGCAGACAATACTGTAGCTTTAGTGGAAAAAATCCATCGAGCTTTATTTGAACTAAAACAGCTTGCTTCAAATGTTGACGATATGACTATGCGACAAAGATTACTCATTTCACTTAACAATATTGCTTATAGCATGTGTCATGTTTCATCAGATCAAATGAATGAAAACAGTACCTTTAGAGGAGCCACAGCAAATGGGTGAGTTTAATGTTTATGGCATTTACGTGCCTTCTTTGCTCGTTCAAGCCCTCTTGGCATATATATGTTTCCGTGGATTAAGTGTTTTAACCAACAAGTGGATTGCACAAGGCTGGATTGCATTACCTAGTATTTTTAATTTGTGTTTTTACCTTTTATTGCTCTTGGTGATACATCAAATTTTTGTTGGGGTTGGTGCATAGAGATGATTGCGAAATTAAAGATTGAGTTAGGTGAGTGAAATGAATCAGGTGGATTTGAAAAAAGTCATCCGTCCAGTAATTTTGATTGTCGCATTAATGGTTGCGGTCTATACCATTGTGCATTTGTGGAACTACTACAATGCAGCGCCGTGGACACGAGATGGTCGAGTTCGTGGTGATGTCATCCAAGTATCTTCGGATGTAGCGGGTCTTGTCACAGAAGTTTTGGTTCAAGATAACCAGAGTGTGAAGAAGGGGCAGGTACTCTTTAAAATTGATGTGTCTCGTCGAGCTTTAGATGTAGAGCAAGCAAAATCTGATTTAGCAAAAGCGAAAGCAGCATTTGCTCAATCACAAGCAGGCTTAGCTCAAGCAAAAGCAAACCTGATTAAATCAGATACCAATATTCGTTTAGCTGAAAAAAATGCGAGCCGCTATTCAAACTTAATGGATGGGGCGATTTCAAAACAAGAACAAGATCAGGTTTTTGCAACACGTGATCAATCCCATGCAGAGCATGAGCAACTACAAGCAGCAATTGAGCAAGCAGAAGCAACTGTTAAGCAACAGCAGGCTTTGATTGAGGCAGCAACGAGCAGTTTACATTTGGCTGAGCTTAATATGCATCGTGCTGCGGTAATTGCTCCCGCTGATGGTACTTTATCTAACTTTGATATGAGCCCAGGAAACTATGTTCAAGTAGGCCAAGCGGTTGCTGCATTACTTGACCGTAAACAACTTTATGTTGTGGGTTATTTTGAAGAGACTAAATTAAATCGTATTCATGTCGGTGATCAGGCCACTGTACAGTTAATGGGTGATAACCAAAAAATTAAAGGCCATGTACAAGGTATTGCATCGGGAATTGAAGATCGTGAGCGTTCAAGTAGCTCTAAGCTTCTTGCCAATGTAAACCCAACCTTTAGCTGGGTTCGTTTAGCGCAGCGTGTACCCGTGAAGATCGTGTTAGATGAAACACCGAAGAATCAGCTTGCTTTTGTCTCGGGACGAACTGCTACCGTACATATTGTTGAGAAGTAAAAAAAGAAGGAAGGCTTTAGCCTTCCTTCTTTTTTTTACTCTTAGGGTGTTAAACCGACTGGATTTCGATACCAACTCTGAATGAGTAGTGCAGCTGCAAAACTATCTGCTGATAGCTTTTTTGCTCGACCTTGTTCTTGGTAAAAACCTAACTCTTCTCTCGCTTCACGTGTCGTTAAACGCTCATCTACCATTAAGGTTTCTATGTTGGTTTGATGACGTAAACGTCTCGCAAATTTGCGAGCACGTGTAGAGAGTTCTGACTCGCTATCGTCCATATTTAGGGGAAGGCCAACCAAAAATAAATCAGGTTGCCATTCTTTCACGATTTTTAAGAGTTGATCCCAGTTCGGGATACCATCTTTCATGACAAATAGAGGGAGAGGGTTGGCACTTTCAATTGAAGACTGACCAATCGCCATTCCCATTTTTTGAGTACCAAAGTCAAAAGCCATAATCGATTTTGATTGTGTTTCGGTCATTAAGCGTGTCCGATTTCAGATGCTAGCCACGCACGATCTACACCAATTTTTTT
This sequence comes from Acinetobacter sp. KB005, assembly GCF_049949095.1. Taxonomy (NCBI): domain Bacteria; kingdom Pseudomonadati; phylum Pseudomonadota; class Gammaproteobacteria; order Moraxellales; family Moraxellaceae; genus Acinetobacter; species Acinetobacter sp. KB005. The sequence continues at coordinate 1,204,362 of NZ_CP188191.1, forward strand.
ATAAGCTGCATCCCAACGATCGTCATAAGGCAGGTTAAAAATCAGATCCATATCAGCATCACAAATGAGCCAGTCACCACGCGTAATTTCGTCTTCTAACTGATTTTTGCTCCAGCTTGCATAGCCTAATGCAATTTGGTATCGACCGACACCTTCGTTATGAGCAATCGCATCAAGAATATCTTTACTGGTCGTAATACAAACATTTTCACCTACAGCAATAGATGAATGCCATGTTGGTTGCCCCGTATGGAGAACAAATCCAGCTTCAGGACGTAAAGGACCACCTTGTAAAACCGCATGTGGATTTACATTGTCAGCTTCAATGTCGAGATCATTGAGTAATTCTTTAATTTGAATACCGGAAGGACGATTAATAATAATGCCTTGAGCACCTTCTTCATCATGACGAGCAAGATAAATTACAGTGTTTGCAAAAAAGTCATCTGCCATTTCTGGCGGGGCAATCAGACAACGGTGAGTCAGGTATTGTTTGGTCACCTAAGCGGTTCTCCCTCAAAAAATGTCACTAGAGGGCCTCTCGACCCTTTTATCTATATAGGTTCTTTTTATCAACATACAAGAGTTAATCGGATTTCGCCAATCTTTTTCTCTCATTTTCTTTATTAATTTGAAGAAGCCTGAAATTTAAGTTGGCGTAATTGTTTTGCGTGCTGCAAGGTTGTTTCATTAATTTCAACACCACCTGACATGCGAGCTAACTCAAAAATGATTTGATTTTCATCAAGTTCTACAATTGTACTGCTGGCTGGGTCAGTTTGTTGTTTTTTCACTAATAAATGCTGATCAGATTGTGCAGCAACTTGTGCTTGGTGAGTAATACATAAGAGCTGGACATGTTGCGCTAAGTCGGCAAGTAAACGTCCCACAACTTCTGCGGTGCCGCCACTAATCCCGACATCAATTTCATCAAACACCAAAACTTCGGATTCGGTTTTCTCAGCATTCATGACTTGCATCACGAGTGCAATACGAGAAAGCTCACCACCAGATGCCACTCGTGCCAGTGGTTGTGGAGGAATACCTTTATTGGCAGTAAATAAAAGTTGAATAAAGCTTAAACCCTCTGCACCTGGTTGTTCTAATGGTTCGAACTTAAACTCGAAGTGTGCTTCTGGTAACGCTAAAGGTTTCACTTGTTCAGTTAATTGTTTAGCAAGCGGAGCGGCAGCTTCACGACGTATATTGTCTAAATGCTGAGCTTTTTCTAAAAACTCCTCATGCGACTTTTCAACTTGCTCTGCCAGTGTTTCTGGGTCTTCGAGTTGATGTAGTTGCTCAAGCTCACGTTGCCAAGCTTCATATTCTTCTTTAAGTGTTTCTGGTTGAGTCCGGTATTTGCGTGCCAGACGATGAAAAACCTCAAGTTTCGAGTTGAGCTCTTCCATTCGCTCTGGATCAAAGCTCTGACGATCAATAAATTGACGCAAGTTCGCCGTTGCATCATCTATTTCACTTTGAGCATTCAGTAAAGAATTATAAATCTCAGAAAGTTGATCACTACGCCCGGCATGAGATTCTAGACGGCGAATAATCGAAGACATTTCTTGAGTAATATTCTGCTCAGCTTCATCTAAAACATTTAAGCTATAGCTACAGTCTTGCATGATATGTTCATGATGACTAAGACGATCAAATTCTTGCTCAATTTCTTTGTAATCGGTTTGAATGACGTCTTCGAGTTCCTCGATTTGATGCTCTAAAGTACCAATACGCTGCAAACGTGTTGCTTGTGCATCTAAGGCAGCTTGGTGCAAACGAATTGTGCGTTGCCACATACTATAGGCTTCACGTACATCATTCGCTTCAACATAGAAATTGTTATAACGATCTAGCCAATGCTTTGGATATGGTGGCTCAAGAAGCTGCTGTTGGCTGTGCTGACTATACAGTTGAACGAGCAAACGGCCCAATTCTTTGAGCTCAGACAAACTGCTAGGGCGGCCATTAACCCATGCTTTACTACGTCCAGTTGCAAAAATAACGCGACGTAAATGAATTTCCCCAGAATCATCATCTAGCTCGTGTTCTTGTAGCCATTTTTCTTCAGGGCTATTATTTTGATAGGTAAAAACAGCGGTGATATCCGCTTTGTCTGAACCATAACGGACATAATTCGTATCGGTACGTTCCCCTAGACAGGCAGAAAGTGCATCCAGTAATAATGATTTTCCGGCACCTGTTTCGCCTGTTAGAACATTAAATCCTTGTTCTATATCAATAGCTAAATGATCAGCTAATGCAAAATTAATTAAAGTTAAATGTGTGAGCATAAACGCATCCAACGCGCCAAATTATGGGTTAAAGATAGAGAAGTTTTGAATTTGCTACAAGTGATCTATTATTCTAACTGAAATTATAGAACAGCAAGATTGCGGATATTTACAATGAAAAAAACATTAAGCTTACCGAAACCACCGATAGGGATGATCAACCGCCATAAAAAAAACAATCCTGCGGAAATGAATAAAATTTTAAATCAGCATTTTAATGCATTTAAACAAGCAGCCGCACAAGGAGATTATGCCAAAGCTTATCAACATGTTAAACAGGCTGTTAATTTAGTTCCCAAGCATCCGGGAGCATTATCCGATTTGGCATATACCGAGCTACGCTTACGCCGTTATAACGATGCCTATCAACACTATTTGCAAGCGATTCAGGCAAGTGGATCTAACGTAAATACAAACTTATATGATGGATTAACAGAAGTTTGTCATCATTTAAATAAAAAAGAAGAAACAATCAAATTTGGACGCTTGGCAATTACAACTAAAAAAGAATTGGCTAAGAACGAACCTGTTTTGCCTATTCCCAATCATGCGGCCCCAGAGTTTAGTTCAAACCCTCAAGAAAATATTATTGCTTTCTCTTTATTTGGAGCAAACCCGCGTTATTGTGAAACCTCTATTTTAAATACTGAGTTAGCCAAACAAATTTATCCAGAATGGACGTGTCGGTTCTATGTCGATGATACCGTACCAGTACTTGTACAACAGCGCTTAAAAGAGAAAGGTGCGCAAGTGGTACCAGTGACGGACTCTCAAAAACAACTATCAGGGCTGTTTTGGCGTTTTTTTGTGATGGATGATCCAACAATTAAGCGCTTTCTTATACGTGATGCTGACTCGATTGTGTCGTACCGTGAAAAGGCGGCTGTAGATGCGTGGCTCAAGAGTGATAAGTGGTTTCATTTAATGCGAGATAACTATTCTCATACTGAGCTAATTCTGGCTGGAATGTGGGGTGGATGTACGGGGATTTTTCATAATATTGAAGCACATATCAGAGATTATGTTGCCACCGGACGTTATCTGGATAATCGGGTGATGGATCAGCATTATTTGCGTTATTGTATTTGGCCGACTTTAAAACAGAGTGTGCTGATACACGATAGCCAGCAATTCGATTCAGATGCTATCGATTTTCCAGCGTATGATCTGGCGTTAATGCAAAATGACAGTGAAAATTTTCATGTAGGAATGAATGACGGTTCACCGGTAGTTGCTACAGCAGTTGCCCATCCAACAGCACAAAGAGTGTGTTGGGTACTCCTAGATGAAAATCAGGTCGAAGTTTGCAGATACGATGCAATTGTGTCGAATAGTCGAAATATTGAGATTAATTTACCTCATGCTTTTGCCAAAAAAATTCAGGCCGAGCAGTGGAAATTACAAGTCTATCCGTATGAAAACTGATTGATTAGTTATTTAGGCACAATTAAACTACATTCATCATAATTTATATAAATATGGCATTATCTGGAGAATGTGCATGAGTACAAACCAATTTGATCATGTAACGGTCATCAAAAAATCAAACGTTTATTTTGGTGGAGCATGTATCAGCCATACCGTGCAATTTGAAGATGGAACGAAAAAAACACTAGGTGTTATTTTGCCGACTGAGCAAGCCTTAACTTTTGAAACGCATGTCCCTGAGCGTATGGAAATTATTTCAGGCGAATGTCGCGTAACAATTGCGGACAGTAATGAAAGTGAATTGTTCCGTGCAGGCCAATCATTTTACGTGCCTGGAAATAGTGTTTTTAAAATCGAAACTGATGAAGTCCTCGATTACGTGTGCCATTTAGAAGGCTAAGAAATTCCTGTTCAAATCGGGTACACTATGCCCAAAGAAATCCTGTGAAGTTGGCTTTGCAGGATTTTTATTTTTTTGCTCAAACGTTGTTAGAGGTCATGCATGGCAAAACAGGAATATTATTATGGCGTTCATTCAGTGGAGTCATTGCTAGAACTTGAGCCGGAGCGTGTGCTAACCCTGTTTACTTTAAAAGGACGGGATGATCAGCGTTTGCAAAAGATTTTGCAATTGGCAGAGCCTTTTGGAATCAGTGTACAAAAAGCAAGCCGCGATAGTCTTGAAAAACTTGCAGGTCTACCATTTCATCAAGGCGTAGTTGCAGCAGTGCGTCCGCATCCTGTCTTAAATGAGCAAGATCTTGATCAAATCTTAAGTGAAACTCCAGATGCCTTGTTGTTGGCATTAGATCAAGTGACAGACCCACATAACTTAGGGGCTTGTATTCGTACTGCCGCTGCGATGGGTGTGCAAGCGGTCATCGTGCCTCGTGATCGTGCGGCAAGTTTAACGCCAACTGCTCGTAAAGTTGCAGCAGGTGGAGCCGAGAAAGTTAAATTCATTCAAGTCACAAATTTAGCTCGTACATTGGCTCATCTTAAAGAAACAACTCATGTGCGTGTGATTGGCACCATGCTTGATGAAAGTGCGTTGCCACTTCAAAAGTGCGATTTTTCTGGCCCAGTTGTGATTGTGATGGGAGCTGAAGATACCGGTTTACGTCCTATTACACAGGCACAGTGTGATCATAAAGTTTATATTCCTATGTCAGGAAATCTACAAAGTCTAAATGTCAGTGTAGCGACTGGTATGGCTCTTTATGAGGCTTGCCGCCAGCGTTCTGAGGTATAATTTAGCTGCCTTTCTAGTTTTAAGTCATCTTGATATGTCTCCCCGTAAGCAAGGTTATTTCTTTGTATTGGTGACTATGTGCATTTGGGGCGGGTTTACGCTTTTTGCCCGTTTAAATGCACAGTGGCACATCAGTGCTTGGGATATTGCCGCACTGCGCTTCGCTATAGCCTTCCTAATTTTAATGCCTATTTTGATCTATAAGAAAGATCTCGCTTTTTTATGGAGTAAGCATGCGGTTATTTTGGCCTTGATTGGTGGGGTCATTTATTGTCTTACCGTCTACACCGCATTTCTCTATGCTCCCGCCGCTCATGCTGCAATTTTCTTAAATGGCTGTATCCCAATTTGTACTGCGTTCGCAGCATATATTTTATTTAGACAACCATTTGATAAACATACATGGGCTAGTCTGGCAATCATGATCGCTGCTTTAGGGCTCATGAGTGTTTTGATGCTGCAAGGTAATGCTTCTGCTTTTGGAATAGGTGATCTACTCCTTTTTATTAGTGCGATTTGGTGGGGGATTTTCACTGTGTTACTTAAACAGTGGAAACTGTCTGCATGGCACTCAATGGCAAGTGTTGCGATTTGGTCTGCAATTATTTATTTGCCCATCTATGTTTTATTTTTGCCTAAGCATTTCATGGAAGTCAGTCCTGTTCATTTAGCCATACAAGGCATCTTCCATGGTGTGTTTGTCGTTATTATTGCAACTTTGACTTATGTGGCAGCGATTCAGCGTTTAGGTGCTTTTAAAACAGGAAGCATTGTCACTTTAGCGCCTTTTATTGCAGCCATATTGGCCGTACCTCTGTTAGGGGAGGCGTTAAGCCCATCTATTGTTGTCGGTTTAGTTGGAATGGGAGTGGGTGCCTTACAACCTTGGCGATGGTTTCGACCAGATAGCTTGGCACAAAAAATTAAACAGCAAAATGAGCCAGATTAGTCTGTACGTTTCAAATAACTTTGATGTAAAGGCTCTAATTGTTGATGTAAATGTTCGAGTAATCCGTCATTAAACACAATGTCATTGGCAAGTTCGCGTTTTCGCTCACGTGGCATTTGCGCCGCAATAATTTTCTGGATTTGTTCTTGGTTTTGCCCATCGCGTTGGCTTGCACGCTGAATTTGAGTTTGTTCACTAGCATCAACTAATAACGTGTGATTAACCAATTCATGCTGGTTGGTTTCAAAGAGCAATGGCGAAACTAAAATCACATAAGTGCTACGCGGATTTTGTAATTGTTGAATAATAGATTGGCGAATTGCAGGATGAGTAATTTGCTCAAGTGTATGGCGTGCTTGTGGATTTTGAAAAATATACTCGCGTAGGGCACGGCGATCTAAATTCCCGTCTGCTTGAAGTACCCAGTCTCCAAAAGTTTGTTGAATTTTTTGAAGGGCAGGTTGGCCTTTCTCAACCACTTCGCGAGCAACGATGTCGGCGTCGACGACTTGTATTCCTTGGGATTCAAACCATTGTGTTGCAGCAGATTTTCCACTGCCAATTCCACCTGTGACTCCCAGAATAAAAGCCATCTTAACCTCCCAAATAGATTTTCATAATCTGGTCACCCCATAAAAAGGCAACCCAGCCTGCAATGGCAATATAGGGCCCAAAGGCAAAGGGCTGATTGTCATTGCGTAATTTTAGTAAAATGATGCCAATAATTGCACCTAGTAAAGATGACAATAGCACAATTAATGGCAGCATCAATGGCCCCATCCATGCACCTAATGCGGCAAGCAATTTAAAGTCGCCGTAGCCCATGCCTTCTTTGCCGGTAATTACTTTAAATAGGTAATACACAATCCACAGACATAAAAAACCAATTAAGTAACCCCAAATGGCTGAGGTGGGTGTGGTGTAGATGCTAAAGGTATTAATACCTAAACCCAGTGCGGCCAAAGGTAGGGTAAAACGGTCGGGTAGCAGCTGAGTATCAAAGTCTATAAATGTTAAAGCAATTAAAACCCAAGTCAGGACTAGTCCAAAAAGCATTTGTATGGTTGGGCCAAACACCATGACCACAACCAGTGAACATGCCATTGTTAATAGTTCGATGGCTGGGTAGCGCATGCTAATTGCATGCTCACAATGCCCACATTTACCTTTTAAAACCAACCAACTTATGACAGGAATATTTTGATACCAGCGAATGGGCTGGTGACATTGGGGGCATGATGAAGCAGGCTTACTTAATGTTAGCTTTTCATGGTCAATAATGGGTTGTTCAGGATTGAGTAACATTTGACATTCTTGCTGCCAATCTTGTTCCATCATTTTGGGGGTGCGATAAATCACCACATTCAAAAAGCTACCAATACACAGGCTCAATAGTGCAACTGCAATATAAAGTGCAGTTAAGTTTTGAATAAAATAAGCAATAATTTCTTGCATTATATGACTGAGCCCATTTGGAAAATTGGAAGATACATAGCAATCACTAGACCCCCTACGAGTACCCCTAAAATTGCCATGATTAAAGGTTCCATCATTGAAGTTAAACCATCAACGGCATTATCAACTTCATTTTCATAGTAGGTGGCAACTTTATCGAGCATGCTGTCTAGTGCACCAGATTCTTCACCAATTGCGACCATTTGTATAGCCATAGATGGAAAGCGATTTGAAACGCGCATCGCAAATTGGAGTTGTTGACCTGTTGCAACATCTTCACGAATTTTCATTACTGCTTGTTCATAAATAACATTATTGGTTGCACCCGCAGTTGATTCAAGCGCATCAATGAGTGGAACACCTGCGGCAAACGTGGTTGCTAAAGTACGGCTGTAGCGGGCGATAATTGCCTTGTAAACAAGATCACCAAAGATAGGTAACTTAAGGGTGAGTTTGTCTAAACCATCACGGAATTTTTTACTACGCTTTTTAGCTTCCATAAAACCAACAATAATTGCAACAATCACAATAATCATAATGAACCAGTATTCCTGCATCCATTTCGACATATTTACGACCATTTGTGTAAAAGCAGGCAAATTTGCGCCAAAGGAAGAAAATAGATCTTGGAAGACGGGAACTACTTTAACCATCAAAATAATGGTAACGATTACAGCGACCACAATAACCGTTATTGGGTATTTCATGGCCTTCTTGATTTTCTGCTTGAGCAATTCACTTTTTTCTTTGTAAATTGCCACGCGGTCCAGCATGGTTTCAAGCGCACCAGATTGTTCGCCGGACTCTACAAGAGAGCAAAACAATTTATCGAAGTGCTGAGGATACTTTCTTAAAGCTGATGCAAAAGTACTACCACCTTCAACTTCGCTTTTAATACCGAGCACCACCTCACGCATCGCTGGGTTTTCTAAACCTTCCGCCACAATTTCAAAGCCTTGTACCAGCGGTACGCCAGCTTTCATCATAGTTGCAAGTTGTCGGGTAAAAATCGTGATATCGAGCGTTGATACTTTTTTCTTAAATAAACCTTCAAGAATATTTTTACGCTTTTCCCGAATATTACGGACAGTTACACCTTGTTTGCGTAGGGTGACTTTAGCTAAAGCCATATTTTTAGCTGGAAGTTCCCCCTTAATTTTTACGCCCTTACGGTCAACCCCTTCATAAGCAAAAGTCGGCATCAATTGTGCCTTTTTGACAGTCATGACATTATCCTTATTTTAAATTGTCTTTTATTCACTGGTCACGCGGTTGACTTCTTGTAAAGAAGTAACACCTTGCATGACTTTCTTTAAACCTGAGCGACGCAGATTACTAAACCCCAATTTTTCAGAAGCAGCAGCGATTTCTAAAGCATTGCCATCTTCCATAATAATCTTGGAAATCTCAGGTGTGACTTTCATTACTTCATAAATACCTACTCGACCTTTGTAACCCTCACGACATTCAGGACAACCGACTGGTTGAAAAACTTGAAAATCGGGATGTGTTAGATCTTGTTCGGTAAAACCCATTTCTAATAGGCTTTGTTTAGGAATGTCACTAGGCACCTTGCATTGAGGGCATAATCGACGTGCCAAACGTTGAGCAATAACCAAATTGACCGATGTCGCAATATTGAAAGATGGAACCCCCATGTTGCGTAGACGAGTCAGTGTTTCAGGGGCGCTGTTGGTATGTAGTGTGGACATTACCATGTGTCCCGTCTGAGCAGCCTTAATCGCGATTTCAGCTGTTTCTAAATCACGAATCTCACCGACCATAATAATGTCAGGGTCCTGACGTAAAAATGATTTAAGCGCAGCCGAAAAAGTGAGACCTACTTTAGGGTTTACGTTAACCTGATTAATACCTTCAAGGTTAATTTCGACTGGATCTTCGGCAGTAGAAATATTGGAGCTTTCAGTATTTAAAATGTTGAGGCCCGTATATAAGGATACTGTTTTACCAGAACCTGTAGGACCAGTAATTAAAAGCATACCTTGTGGCTTATCTAATGCTTCCATAAAGAGTGCTTTTTGTTCTTCTTCATATCCTAGAGCATCAATTCCCAACATGGCACTCGATGGATCAAGAATACGTAGAACTAGCTTTTCACCAAATAAGGTCGGAAGAGAGTTCACACGAAAATCAATTGCTTTAGATTTCGATAGCTTGAGCTTGATACGACCATCTTGGGGAACACGCTTTTCGGAAATGTCCATTTGAGACATAACTTTCAGGCGTGAAGCCAAACGATTAGCCAGTTGCAAAGGCGGATTTGCGATCTGACGCAAAACGCCATCGACCCGATAACGGACCCGATACGATTTCTCATAGGGTTCGAAATGCAAGTCTGAAGCCCCCATACGAATCGCATCTATTAATAACTTGTTAACATATTTAACAATAGGTGCTTCATCGCCTTGCGGAGTATCCTCATCCTCTTCTGGAGCAGTTGAGGTATCAAGATCTACATCAAGATCAAACTCTTCATCACTAAACTCGAAACTACTTTCTTCAGTAAATTGCTGCGCCAGAATTTTCTCAAGTTTATGGTGCTCGACAATAACCTGCTCAACCATAAGCTTGCTGTTGAAGCGAATAGCATCAATCGCTTCAATATTGCTGGGATTACTGGTTGCAACATATAAGATCTGTCCTCTTTGTACGAGAGGTAAGACCCGATGTTTTAAAATCAGTTTCTGGTCGACCAAATCTTTAGGAATCTGGCTGGTATCGTAAACATCCAGATCAAAATATGGTTCAGCAAATTCAATAGAAATTGTTTCAGCTAATAAAGAAGGGGAGAGATGAACCTCTTCAATCAGGTACGAAACTGTATCCTGTTTAGCTCTTTTTGCTGCATCTAATGCTGTTTGCATGGTCGCTGCCGACACATGTTTTTCTTCGACTAATCGTCGAAAAAACCCCGAAAATTTTGGAGATGTATGTATGACTGACATCTGCCTACCTGTGCTCATATGTTTATAATTGGTATATAAAAAATTATACTTTTGTTATCTAAAATTACTACCTGAGAAAATGATGCTCTCGTCTTGATCCGCTTATCAAAGCTTGAACCAGTCGAAGTTTTTATTCATTAATTTTTAAAAGCTAAGGCTTTGGGCTCAATAAAGTTTTATTACTGATTTCAAATAGTAGAAAAGATATGAGCAACCCCGTTAAAGAAAAGTATCTGAAATTTGTAGAAATGCGTGTAGAATGTGCTGCATTTTTGATGAAAGGTGAGCCGTATGTCGGGTTCGACGATTACGCCTTGGGTAGTTGGCAACTGGAAAATGAACCCAATGCGTGCCAATGCCAAACAACTTATAGAAGAATTTAAACAACTATTGCAACAAAACCAAATTGCAGATGAAAGCTGCCATGTGGGGGTTGCTCCAGTTTCTATTGCACTTGCAATGGTACAAACACAATTGCAAAATGCTGCAAGAACAGTATATACAGTTGCACAAGATGTATCGCGTGTAGCAGGTACAGGCGCCTATACTGGTGAAGTCAGTGCAGAATTATTAAAAGATAGCCAAATTAATTTTGTATTGGTGGGTCATTCCGAACGCCGTGATTTATTAGGTGATAACGTTGAAATTTTGAAGGCAAAACTCCAAAATTCTTTAAATGCAGGCTTAACTGTTATTTATTGTGTTGGTGAAAGTCTCGAACAGCGTGAACAAGATTTGGCAGAGCAGGTTGTATTGCAACAAATCTGTGATATAGCTCCTGTAGTGACTGCAGAGCAATGGCAAAAGCAAATTGTAATTGCTTATGAGCCAATCTGGGCAATTGGTACAGGTAAAACTGCTTCACCACAAGATGCACAGGCAATGCATGCTAAAATCCGTGAAGGTTTAAGTCAGATTACTTCTGCGGGTCCAGACATTGCGATTTTATATGGCGGTAGTGTAAAAGCTGAAAATGCAGTCGAGTTGGCAGCATGTCCAGATATTAATGGCGCGTTGGTTGGAGGTGCTTCGTTAAATGCAGCATCTTTTTATCAAATCGTAGAAGCCTTTGCACAAAGTAAATAACGAGGATAGGGTATGCACTCTTTTGTACTGATCGTACATATTATTTTAGCGGTACTGATGATTGGCTTGATTCTAGTGCAACACGGTAAAGGTGCGGATGCTGGTGCTTCTTTCGGCGGTGGTGGAGCAGCCACTGTATTTGGCGCATCGGGTTCTGCTAACTTCCTTACTCGACTTACTGCTGTGTTAACAGCATTGTTTTTTGTGACTAGTTTAACCTTAGCTGTTTTTGCGAAAAAACAGACTACAGAGGCATATAGTTTAAAAACTGTACAGACGACAGCGCCAATTCAAACAACATCGCCTGAAACTTCACCAAATGCACCAAAAACGAGTCAATAATTCGAAATAAGGCTTTCCTTTTGCAGTTGGAAGCACTAGAATGCGTCCCACAAGCTGCGGTGGTGGTGGAATTGGTAGACACGCTACCTTGAGGTGGTAGTGCCTTCGGGCGTGGGGGTTCAAGTCCCCCCTTCCGCACCAGCTTTTAACCAGAAAGTTGAGTGCAAGTAGTTTGTTTTTGTTGCGGGATGGAGCAGTCTGGTAGCTCGTCGGGCTCATAACCCGAAGGTCGTTGGTTCAAATCCAGCTCCCGCTACCAATTTGATTAAGGTGCAACTTAATCAGGCAAATATCTAGTAAGTTTACATTGACTTTATTTGATATTTGTATATAATTTTTGCACGTTGATGCGGGATGGAGCAGTCTGGTAGCTCGTCGGGCTCATAACCCGAAGGTCGTTGGTTCAAATCCAGCTCCCGCTACCAAGTTTCTTAAAAGAGGCTCACAGACAAGTGGGCCTTTTTGCACAGTGGACTATTGTTTTCTGTGCAAGATAGGGGCGATTAACGCCCTTTTTTATTGGTTATCGTATCGCTATCGTGTAGTTTCGACATCAATTGGTCAAATAGTCATGCTTCACTATAGTAGGTCTGTGTCGGTTAAAACAACCGATTGAATCGCACGAGAATGACGAGAGTAAATGAAATTATCAAATAAATCCCAAGCATTGCATGACTTAATTGTTCCTGCAGTACAAGCATGTGGTGTCGACCTTTGGGGAATCGAGTTTCTCCCACAAGGCAAACGTTCATTATTGCGTATTTATATCGATAAAACGGTAAGTGAAGATGCTGAGCCTGTACTTAATGAAGATGGCGAAGTAGAACAAGGCCGTGGTATTGGTGTACAAGATTGTGTGCGTGTAACACAACAAGTTGGCGCAATGCTGGATGTTCATGATCCAATTTCAGGTGAGTATTCATTAGAAGTTTCTTCCCCGGGCTGGGATCGTCCATTTTTTCAACTAGAACAGTTACAAGGCTACATTGGACAACAAATTGCTTTGCGTTTGATTGCAGCAGTAGAAAACCGTCGTAAATTTCAAGCAAAACTTATCGCAGTAGACCTTGAAAATGAAGAAATTCAGGTTGAAGTTGATGGGAAGCACGTGCTTGAGATCGACAGCAACAATATCGATAAAGCAAACTTGATCTATCAAGATTAAATTTATTAAATTTTATAAGAAATCGGTAGGTGACTTATGGGCCGCGAAATTCTTACCGTTGTTGAAACGGTTAGTAATGAAAAAGGTGTTAGTCGTGAAGCGATCTTCGAGGCTTTAGAACAAGCTCTAGTTGCTGCAACGAAGAAAAGATTTTACGAAGGTACGCATGCTGAAGAAGCTCAGCTTCGTGTCGAAATTGATCGTAAAACTGGTGATTACAGTACGTTCCGTCAATGGACTGTTGTGGCAGATGAAGATCATGAAATGCCAGCTTGCCAAGATGCGATTTCTGACCTTGACCCATCTAAATGGTCAATTGGTGATGTACGTGAACTCGAAGTAGAATCTATTGAGTTTGGTCGTATCGCTGCACAAATTGCAAAACAAGTTATTGTACAAAAAATTCGTGAAGCTGAGCGTGCGTTAGTTGCTGATGCATACGAGTCTAAAGTTGGTGAGTTGATTTACGGTGAAGTGAAAAAACAAACCAAAGATGGCTTTATTATCGATTTAGGCGACAACGCTGAAGCTTATCTTGCGCGCGAAGAAATGATTCCTAAAGAAATTCTTCGTCCAAAACAACGTATGAACGCTATTTTATACAATGTGAACCGTGAAGGTCGTGGCGCTCAGTTGTTGTTATCACGCGCTAAGCCTGAAATGTTAATTGCTTTAATGAAAAAAGAAATTCCTGAGATTTCTGAAGAAATTATTGAAATTAAAGCAGCGGCACGTCAACCAGGCGTTCGTGCTAAAATTGCAGTGAAAACAAATGACCATCGTATTGACCCTGTAGGTGCATGTATTGGTATGCGTGGTACGCGTATTCAAGCGGTACAACAAGAGTTAAACGGTGAACGTATTGATGTAGTGGTCTGGTCTGATGATCCAGCTCAGTACATTGCAAGTGCATTAGAACCAGCTGATGTTTCAGGCATCGTGCTTGATGAAGATGCAAGAAGTGCCGATATTATTTTTGCAACCAGCGATCAATTGGCTCGCGCGATTGGCTCACAAGGCCAAAATGTTCGCTTGGCTTCCGATTTAACTGGCTACAAACTCGACATGATGCTTGAAGAAGAGTATCGTGCTCGTCAGCAAAATGAAGCTCAGCAATATCTTGACATGTTTGTATCACGTCTCGATATTGAAGAAGATTTAGCAATGGCATTGGTGGAAATGGGCTTTACCTCTTTAGAAGAGATTGCTTATGTTCCAGCTGAAACTTTTGACGAAATTGAGCTTGATGCTGAATTGGTTGAGTTATTGCAAAGTCGTGCAAAAGAAGCAGCACTTACTGATGCTTTGAAACAGCAAGAAAATATTCAAGAACCGAGCGCAGACCTTCTAACAATGGAAGGCATGACTTCTGAGATCGCTTACTCGCTTGCCGCTCGCGGTATCATTACTGTCGATGATTTGGCAGATCAGGCTACTGACGATATCTCTGATATTGAAGGACTTGATCATGAACAAGCAGGTCAATTGATCATGAAAGCTCGCGAATCATGGTTTAACTAGGAGATGAAATATGACGGACAAGTCGATTAAAGAGTTAGCTCTCAGTGTAGAACGTCCTGTTGAGAAGCTCCTAGAACAGGCTCGTGAAGCAGGTTTGCCTCAACGTACAGCAGACGATATTATTACCACTGAACAACAGGATACTTTAGTCAATCATTTGAAAAAAGTGCATGGTCAGGAAAGTGGTAACACAGGAAAAATTGCGTTGAAACGTAAAACAACCAGTACCGCTAAAGTTGCAAGTACTTCAGGTAAAGCAAAAACAATTAACGTAGAAGTACGTAAAAAACAGGTTTTTGCTAAACCAAACCCTGAACAAATTGCAGCTGAAGCTAAAGCACGTGCAGAAGCTGAAGCTAAAACACGTGTAGAACAGCAAACGCGTGACACTGCACAGCAAAACGCGCGTCTTCAAACAGAGCAAAAAGCAAAAGCAACTTTAGATGCTATGCGTGCTGCTCATCAACAAGATAGCGCTGCTCAGACAGCTCCTAAAGCTGCTGTAGTCGTGAAAAGACGTGGTGGTGGTACAGTAAAACCTGCACCAAAACCAGCAGAAACATTAGAGCAAAAGAAAGCGCGTGAAGCACAAACAGCTCAGTTAAAAGCAACTGAAGAAGCTGCGCGTCGTAAAGCGGCTGAAGAAGCTCAGCAACGTACACTTGAACAAATGCGCAAAATGGCGTCTAAGTATTCAAATGACGAAGCTACTACTACAATTCGTGTGATTGATGATTCTCCACTTGCTTCAGGTTTAGTTGGCCAAGCTTATGAAGATTCATTTAAGCAAGAAGACCGTGAAATTAAACGCGGTGGCGCAACCACTAACCCACGTGCGGGTAAAAAAGGTGGTCGTCGTGGTCAAGAAGAGCAAAGCTTTGTTAACCATAACAAACGCGGTTTAAAATCAAGCCAAGCAAATAAGCATGGATTTGAAAAGCCAGTTAAAAAGCAAGTTTATGATGTAGAAATCGGTTCAAGCATTGTTGTTGCCGATCTTGCTCAAAAAATGGCGATTAAAGTACGTGAAGTTATCAAATCACTTATGAAAATGGGTGAGTTGGTTAATCAAGAACAAGCTATTGATCAAGATATAGCAGCACTTGTTGTTGAAGAAATGGGCCATAACCCTGTTTTAGTTTCTGATACACAAGCGGAAGATAACTTGCTTGAAGCGGCTGAGGAAGCACGTGGTGAGCAAACAACTCGTCCGCCAGTTGTTACCATTATGGGTCACGTTGACCATGGTAAAACATCATTGCTTGACCGTATCCGTCGTTCGAAAGTGGCGGCAGGTGAAGCAGGTGGTATTACCCAGCATATTGGTGCATATCACGTTGAAACAGACAAAGGAATCATTACATTCCTTGATACACCGGGACATGCTGCGTTTACTTCAATGCGTGCACGTGGTGCTAAAGCAACGGATATCGTTGTATTGGTTGTTGCAGCAGATGACGGTGTAATGCCACAAACTGCAGAAGCAATTGACCATGCGCGTGCAGCAGGTACTCCAATTATTGTTGCAATCAACAAAATGGATAAAGAATCTGCTGATGTAGACCGTGTGTTAAATGAATTAACAACGAAACAAATCGTTCCAGAAGAATGGGGTGGTGATGTTCCGATTGCTAAGGTTTCTGCGCACAGTGGACAAGGTATTGATGAACTCCTTGATTTAATTCTTATTCAATCAGAATTGATGGAATTAAAAGCATCTGCTGAAGGTGCTGCACAAGGTGTTGTTATTGAAGCGCGTGTTGATAAAGGCCGTGGTGCAGTAACTTCTATTCTTGTTCAAAACGGTACATTAAACATTGGTGACCTCGTTCTTGCAGGTTCATCATATGGTCGTGTCCGTGCAATGTCTGATGAAAATGGTAAGCCTATTAAATCAGCAGGACCATCTATTCCAGTAGAAATTCTGGGTCTTCCAGATGCTCCAATGGCAGGTGATGAAGTTCTTGTTGTAAATGACGAGAAGAAAGCACGTGAAGTTGCTGATGCTCGTGCTGACCGTGAACGTCAAAAACGTATTGATCGTCAAAGCGCAATGCGTCTTGAAAATATCATGTCGTCAATGGGCAAAAAAGATGTTCCTACAGTGAACGTTGTTTTAAGAACTGACGTACGTGGTACTTTAGAAGCATTGAATGCAGCTTTACATGAATTATCTACTGATGAAGTAAAAGTTCGTGTAATTAGTTCGGGTGTTGGTGCGATTACTGAGTCTGATGTGATTCTTGCTGAATCTTCAGAAGCTGTATTGTTGGGCTTTAACGTTCGTGCCGATACGACTGCTCGTCAGAGAAGTGACCAAGACGGTATCGATATTCGTTACTACAGCATCATCTATGAATTAATTGATGATGTGAAAGATGCCATGAGTGGTAAACTTGCTCCTGAACATCGTGAAACTATCTTGGGTGTTGCTGAAGTACGTGAAGTATTCCACTCAAGTAAGTTTGGTGCAGCAGCAGGCTGTATGGTACTTGAAGGTGTATTGCATCGTAATAAACCGATTCGCGTATTACGTGATGACGTGGTTGTGTTCCAAGGTGAGCTTGAATCTCTTCGTCGCTATAAAGAAGTGGTTGAAGAAGTTCGTGCCGGTATGGAATGTGGTCTTGCGGTGAAAGGTTATAAAGACATCAAAGTGAAAGATAAAATTGAAGTCTATGATGTTCAATTGATTAAACGGAGTCTTTAATGGCGGGTAGCCAACGCTTAAAGCGCATGGCGGATTCAGTTCAACGCGAGTTGTCTGAGCTGATTCGTCAGGAGCTTAAAGATCCTCGCTTAGGTGGTCTAGTGACCATCTCTGCGGTGAAAGTCAGTGCAGACATGGGTTATGCTGAAGTTTATGTCACCGTAATGGGACGTGAGCTTGGCGATGAGCAAAGTGAAGCAGCAAATAAAGAAACTTTAGATGTATTAAATAAAGCTTCTGGTTTCTTGCGTCATGAATTGAGCCGTCGTATCAAGACACGTATTACGCCAAGATTGCGTTTCCATTATGACAAGACTAATGCCTATGGTAACTATATGTTTGGTCTGATCGAGAAAGCGGTAAATGATTTACCGAAACGCGAGTCAGATGACGAACAGTAATATAAATAAAAAAAAGCCACCTTCGGGTGGCTTTTTTATTGGTTGTCTTTTTTCCCTATTCTTTAGGAGGGTCCATAGGTGGTTTATTTTGTGAGAAACGCTGTCCAATTTTATAACGATCCCAAGGCAAAGGGCGTTCAATTGCTTCAGGAACTTCTCCACTAAGCGAGCGCAAACGTAAATGTAGCGCAGCTTGAGCAATTAAATTTGCTGAAACCGGTGCGGTAATAAAAGCTAAAAGTGTGATCAGTAGCTCGGCAAAACCAAAGCGGCCTTGAAAAGCAAAAAAGATCATGGAAGCAATCAAGAAGCTGCCTAATCCTAACGTACTCGATTTTGTGGGTGCATGTAAGCGCATGAATAAGTCAGGTAAGCGGACCATACCAATTGAGCCGACTAACATAAAGAAAGCGCCAAAAACCAGAAAGACCGAAACAATAATTTCCATTACAAACTGCATTTTGATCTCTCCTTAATCGACAACATGACCGGTTGTGAAGTAACGTGCTAAGGCTGCTGTAGATACGAAACCTAGCATAGCAACCAGTAGCGCTCCTTCAAATAAAGAGGTCGTCATCCAGTAAATGCCTAGCACAACAATGAGGCAAGTTGCATTTAAGAAAAGAGTATCGAGTGCTAAAAGTCGATCTACAATTGATGGACCGATTACCATTCGGAAAAGACAAAGTAGCATAGAGATTGTAATGGCAATTAAACTAATACCTAGAGCATAGGATAGGATTGTCATACACTTGCCTCCGTTTCGCTTTTTACATCAAAAATTTCCATAAGTGGAATTTCATAGCGTTGTTTGATGTCTTGAATGTCAGATTCGGTATCATCCGTGCTCAAGGCGTGAACCAAAATATCTCCACGTTCCTGATCAATACCAGCAGAGACAGTACCCGGCGTTGTCGTAATGATCATTGCCAGTAATGTATTGACCTGCTCATGTTCTGTTTCTAGTGGCACACGATACCATTTAGGGTGTAAATTTTTAGTAGGCCCTAAAACGAGCTTTGCTACTCGAAAGTTAGAAATGACAATATCCCAAAGAACTACAAAGCATAATTTAACAGCAGGTTTCCAGTGAATATGCGGTGTGCGAGTAATGAACGGTTTGACTAAACGAGGAATAATCAAGCCTAAAAGCACAGCCGTCAAAAGATCACTGGCATCAAGACTATGTGACAGCATCAGCCAAAATAAAATGATAAGAACGGAAACAAATGGATGTGGAAACCAGCGTTCAAGCAAATGAGATAACTGCATTGTTATGGCTCCATAGGTTTCAATTGACTTTCATCAATAATGGTAGGTGTTTGTAGTTTGTCCTGTTGCTGAATTTGTCGATGTTTATATTCTGAAATATGTTCACCATTGAAGGTATCTTTCGAAATAATATCAGGAATGAGGTAAGCATTATGATCTTCAACTTCACCCCCATATTTAGTTTCTGGTAGATAAGCGGGATCAAATGGCTGCACGCTGATAAATTCACCATTTTGATCTACTTTAAGAATAGTACGTTGGTAAAGCGCATGGTCTTGGATCTGCTGGGCAGTACTTAATGTGTAATGCTGAATAGGTGCAGCAAATATGACATAAGCCATTAAGCCAGCAAGTAACACATAGATGACTTTATCATTACGTGGTGGTGCTCGTTCTGGTAAGGCCTGATAAAGAATATAAGCAGGATGAATTGGATCTTGTTCTGGAGGAGCTGCTCGCCAGAACAAGATAAAACCAACACGTGTTAGAGCAATAATACTTAATAGGCTAACAACAAGTACCACACCAATGATCCATGCTTGATAACTGGTTTCAACTGTCGCTTGTAAAATGAATACTTTTCCAAGGAAACCACTAAAAGGTGGTAAACCCGCGAGCATCATGGCAATCAAGAAATAAGTCAGCATAGCCGCTTTTTCTTGTTTGATTCTTGGGGCAACTTTTAAGTGATCTTTAAAATCTCCACGTTGTGAGGTTATCCATCCACAAAATAGATAAAAAGCTGCTCCAATCAGCGTACTGTGCACTAAGTAATATAATGCGCCAGACCATGCTTGTGTATTCGACATGGCAATTGCCGTGAGCAAGGTACCAATTGAAGAAAGCACCATAAACCCGACAAAGCGACGTAATCGATCTGCTCCAATTGCTCCAATCACACCATAGAGTGATGTAATTAAACCAATAGGAAGTAACCAGCTTTTTAAGATTTCTTGGCTAAGCGCATCGTCAAATACAGTTCCATTCACACGCAAAATCGAATATATACCGACCTTGGTCATAATGGTGAAAATTGCAGCTACAGGCGTACTTGCAATAGCATAAGTTTTTGGTAGCCAAAAACCTACAGGAAGCATGGCTGCTTTAATGCCAAACACTACAAATAAAAGTAAGGCACCTGCTACAGCTAATTTATGTTGATCTGCTTCGAGTGTGGGGATAAGACGTGAAACATCCACCATGTTGAGGCTACCCACACTACCATAAATCATACCAAGGCCAATTAAGAATAGGGCAGAGGCTAACAGATTGATAATGACGTAGTGAACACCCAGCTGAAAACGTGGCTTGCCTTGTCCATGTAAAAGCAAAACATACGAAGCCATCAACAAGATTTCAAAAAAGACGAAAAGGTTAAATAAATCGCCTGTTAAAAATGCGCCGCAGATACCCATTAACAAGAAATGAACCATGGCATGGAAATAGCGACCACGTATATCCCAATTGTCGCTTGCATACCATAAAACTGGGACGACTAGTGCATAGGTCAGTACCAGCATAAAAGCAGAAAGGCGATCTAATACGAGTACAATGCCAAACGGTGCTGACCATTCACTCAGTTGGTAAATGGTAATCTGGCCCGTGCTTGCAAAGCTCAAATATACAATTGCGGTAATTAATCCAGCAATTGCCGAAACAAGACTAATGCCACGACGCAATGGTTGTCGCCAGTCATCTTTTAAAGCACCTGCTCCAGGGTTGCCGAGCAGTAATAATATAAAAGCAGTAAATGCCGGGATGAGAATGCTAAAAATAGGCGCATGTTCTTGCCAGAAAGATAAAAAATCAAACATTACGGCTCATCCTCGCGTGGGTCGTATGTTGGAGAGATGTCTTCTTTAGCATCAACATGATCACTACCTGACTCATAACGGCTACGCAGCGCCAGTTGTACAATAAAAGCGGTGGTTGCAAAACCGATCACAATGGCTGTTAACACCAGCGCTTGAGGAAGTGGATCGGTTATTTTTGTTGTTTCGGTTAAAATTGCTTGTGAGCTGATTTGTAATCGGCCCATAGCAAATAAAAATAGGTTTACAGCATAGCCAATTACAGCTAATCCAAGCACGACAGGGAAAGTACGAGCACGTAAAATCAGATAAATACCTGTGGCAACAAGTAAACCAATAGCAGAAGCCAATAAGAATTCTAAACTGATCATGATGATTCCTCCCGATGTGGTACTACAGGACCAGACATACTTGAGTGGCGAGAGTCTCCCAATACAGAGATGAGCAACATCGTTGCACCAACAACGGTGATATAAACGCCTAAGTCAAAACTTGCAGCTGAAGCCAAATGTAGTTTTCCTAAAATTGGTAATTCAACATACACGTGCGCGCTGGTGAGGAATGGGCGTAACCAGAACCATGCAGCTACGCCAGTAAGCCCAGCAATTGTTAAACCTGAACCAATCCAGACTTCGTAAAGACGCCCTGATTTTGCTTTGAGTAATTGTTCGGTTTGGTCTTGACCTAGCGCAATATATTGGATGATTAACGCCATTGAGGTGATTAGACCTGCAATGAAGCCACCACCTGGATAGTTATGGCCGCGCATAAAGATATAAACACTCACGACAAGCGCTAAAGGCAATACCCAAGAGGCTGTAATACGGAACATGAGCGGAGATGGATTAAAACGGTAGGTGAGACCTTGGGTCATGGTTGTACCATGTACACGCATGCCATCCATGAGGCAAAGTGATCCAATAGCCGCAATTCCTAGTACCGTAATTTCACCAAAGGTATCGAAACCACGGAAGTCAACTAAAATGACATTTACAATATTTGAACCACCACCGAGTGGTAAAGATTGTTGGGCAAAGAACCATGAAATCGAATTATGATCACGGGTTAAAATCAGCCACGTAATCCAGCCTATCCCTAAGCCTCCAACAATGGCTAAAGCGGCATCTCTTAAACGTCTTGAGCGCAGAGATTCATAAGGCGTTAGCTGTGGAAGTAAAGATAAACTCATTAATAAAAGAACAGTGGTTACAACATCCACAGTAATTTGAGTCAATGCCAAATCTGGAGCTGACATGGTGACAAATACCATCGTTACAACCAGACCAATTGCACCACTAATGAGGACTGCTTTAATACGTTCATGGTGGAACCATAGCATCATCCAGCAACCCGAGAATAAGGTCAGCCAGAGAACGATGGCAATCCATGGGGCATGAGTGAGTTCACGTGTGCCTGTAGTAAGCCCTTGATTGAGTAGCGGCATAGTTACCATGATGATGCTAAAAGCAATGATCAAGAACAAGTAACTTTGCAATGAGCCATTTTCAGTTTTTTGTTTGATTTTTCGGCTGGTGAGTAACAGATGTTTTAAAAATAAATCAAATAAAATACGGCCTTGTAATCTACCAAGACGTGGGTCAAGGTCAATTTTACGAATCATGCCATCTTTTGCCAAAGCAAAATAGAAGAGTGAGCCGCCCACTAAAGCAATAATACTCATAATGAGAGGAGCATTGAATCCGTGCCAGATTGCAAGATGAGTTCCTGCAAATTCTGGTTGCATCAAGCTTGCTCTCGTTACGCTATTGACCAGTGGTTCTACCAATAAAGAAGGTAGAATTCCAACCAAGATACATAGCACAGCAAGAAGAATGGCAGGCGCACGCATACCGATAGGTGGTTCATGTGCATCTTTATTTGGAACTTGTTTACCAATTGGGCCATCAAAAAACACGCCATGCACTAAGCGAATTGAATAACTTACTGCAAAGATACCAGCCAGAGTTGCAATAATGCTGGCAAAGATAACCGTTGAACCTGAAAGATTCGCCAATAGCTCGGTAAAGAACATCTCTTTAGAAATAAAGCCATTGGTGAGTGGTACCCCTGCCATAGAAGCAGCGGTGATCATGGTTAATGTGGCCGTGAAAGGAAGTAATTGCCAAATACCACTGAGTTTTCGAAGATCACGTGTACCAGTTTCATGGTCAATAATCCCTGCAAGCATGAAGAGCGCTGCTTTAAATGTCGCATGGTTAATAATATGAAAAATGGCAGCAGCAACTGCTAAAGGCGAACCGATACCTAGTAAACAGACAATAAGACCTAAATGACTAATTGTTGAATAGGCGAGCAAACCTTTTAAGTCTTCTTTGAAAATGGCAAAACATGCGGCCATACAAAGTGTAAATAGGCCGACAAACGTCACAATATTGTGATAGATCGCAGCGCCTACAAAAATTGGCAGTAAGCGGGCAAGTAGAAAGATCCCAGCTTTTACCATGGTTGCAGAGTGTAGGTAGGCAGACACCGGAGTGGGAGCAGCCATTGCATTGGGTAACCAAAAATGAAATGGAAACTGAGCACTCTTCGTAAATGCACCAAGCAAAATAAGCAATAACATTGGAATAAATAGGGAGTGGGCTTGAATGGCATCTTTCATACCCATGATGTCATTAATTTCATAGGTTCCAGTGATTTGTCCTAATAGAACAAATCCACCCAACAACGCTAAACCGCCCATCCCTGTAATGGTGAGTGCCATTCGAGAGCCGCGTTGAGCAGCTTCATAATGACTCCAGTAACCCACTAATAAAAAAGATGAAATACTGGTGAGCTCCCAAAAGACTAATAAAATAATAAGATTATTAGAGAGCGAAATACCCAGCATTGCTGCCATAAACAGCATGAGTAAAGCATATAGTTTGCTTAAAGAATTTTTAGGGCCAAGATAGTAGTAGGCGTATATATAAATGAGTGTACCGATACCGGTAATAAGTAAAGAAAATAGTAAACCAAGAGCATCGAGTCTGAAGCTTAGATTAATTCCTAATTGAGGTAACCAATCCCAGCTCTGTTGAATGCTTGCACCACCAAGCACAGTTTTTGCTTGAGCCAGTAATAAACCAAAACTGGTTAAACTGACTCCGATTGCCCCTAAAGCCGTTACTCCACGCGAGAACCGTTGAAGCAATGAAACAAGGGTGGTGCCTAATATTAACGGTAATAAGATAATTATCGGTAGCACACTCGTATCCATATGTGATTTAGGTCGAGACCTAAAAGTGAAATTTTAATTTCAGAACAGATAGGAATTCAAAGAGATTTCCAAGGCTTGTATTCTGAAAGCCCAACCAAATTAGAAAAATAAAGCGAGAAACAAGTTGTATTGCGCAACTTGAAGAATAAAAACGCAAAATGAAATTTATTGTACACTAAAAAAGCAGTAAAAATCTGATGTTATTACATGTAGTAACAACATCTAGTGATTTTAGAGCCTAAAAATCCTGCTTAAACTCTATATTGTGTGAAGCCGAATTTCACTATAAAAATAGAGTAAATGGATCATAAAATTTAAACAGAAGGGCTTTCTTCTGGTGTGTCTCCAGCATGAATCATGCGGAGCAATTCATTTTTTTGTTGCTCATTTAGATTTTGGATTTGCTGAAATAAAACACCAATTTGTGCTGGAGATGGTGTTGGATCAATTAAGCTAAGAGGTTGTGCCTCTATAGACTGTGTTAATGGTTCGCTTCTTTGTAGCAATGTATAGATGTTTTCAAGCTGTTGCTGAGTAGTATTAAGATCAAGCGGATTAATTTTACTGTGTTCTAATTTTAAACATTGATAGTTGGAAGCCTGTTCAAGTAATTCCTCACGACTTCCTGTTGCAATAATTTGTAAGCGCGGGAATGCCTGATGAAGCCGATTCAAGATTTCTGTGCAATGTGTGGAGTCGAGCTGTGCATCAATCTGATCTATTAATAAAACCCCGTCACCTTCGAGGCAAGGATTTAAACTTAAGGGATTAAGTAAACAGAGTCTACGGGCTACATCGCCTACTAACGCAATCCAAGTTTTTGTGGTGTTGGAAAGCTGCTGAAACGGTAGGGTTTGACCTTCATAGTCAACCATGAGCTGGAGCCGAGGTTGATATTGCAAATATAGATCTTTCAGTTCAGGCAAAACAATATTTAATGCATTTTTCAGTGCATAAAGATTCGGGGAGGTGAGCTGTTTAGGCTGCCCTGATAACTCTTTTTGAAGCTCATTTAATAGTTCTGTTTGATCTTGCTGATCTGATTGTTTGGAAATAATACGTTGTACGAGATGTGCAGCTTGAGCATTTTCTATATCACTAATTTCACGTAACCATTCAAAAAAACGGGTAAACGTTGTAAATGGCAGTGGGCTAATGTCATAGGCTGAAATGGATTGGGTAATGCCGGGTAAATTTTTATTCAGCAGATTAATATCATTTACAAATCGCTCGGCTGGGTAGTAAGCGACTAAGGGCAATCCTTGTAGTGGATCTTTTTTTGTGACTTGCTGATAAAGGGCCATAGTTTGATCAAGTTGCTGCGTTTCAACTTGGCTTATCCCAATGCCACTTGAATTTAGAGTTTTAAAAAGTTTCCAGCTACATAGTGAAGAATCTACCTGTTGGGCAGAGGTACTTTCAGGTAAATGGCCAATTTCTGCTGGAATTTGAATGGTCACTTCGATTCTTGATTGTAGGCGCGACTGAGTAATGTCTTGATCAGGCATGACAATACCAGGGCTACGTAAATCTTTAAGACGGGCAGGGAACCAAGTTAAAGCATGGTAAGTATGTTTGAGTAACATACTTTTACCAGTTGCTTGTTCACCTAAAATTAAGGTAATAGGCTGTTTTTCATATTGAAACTGTATTTTAAGATCGTGAAATAAAGCAATATGTTTAAATTGGATCGATTCAAGTTTCATAGGCTCACCTAAGTATGAGCGCTTCAACCAACCGATTGACGAAGACTTAAAGGCGCCCTTAGTTTTAATTGTTGTATCAGATCATAAAGATGATGGATATTTAAACTTACTTTAGCACGAGTACAGGCAACGTAAAGTAATCTTAACTCCTCATCTGTAATCTTGTGTTCTAAGCCATTAATTTTAAATTGATAGTCATCTTCAATATGAACACGGTTCCATTCTAACCCTTTCGCTTTGTGGGCTGTAGAGATGACATAATCAGCTTGCTCAATGGGTGTAATCTTTGCAAGTGCTTTCTTTAATGGGTCAGTCCCGTGATCATCAACCAATTTAACCAAAGGTTTAATGTCACTACCTTCATTGGTTTCACAGTATTCATGAACATCATGCCATGAATTGAACCATGCTAACTCAGGAACATCGGTGACACGTTTGCCTTGTTTCAAGAGGCTTGCAGCATCTACAAAACGGTTTAGTTTTTGATGGTCTGCTTGCAAACTTACCTTATCGCCATGAACTAAACCTGCCAACAAAAGTTCCATTGCACGGGCATTAGTGCGGCATAAAATTGCGTCACGCATTTTAGTATGAGGTTTATTAACTACACTTGATTTCTGGTTCGGATTGCCAAGTAGAGGAACAGTCTCATTTAAGCCGCCCAGCAAAGCATTGGCAACATCAGCAATCGTTTCACCAAAACGAAAAGACGTGGTTAAACGAGATTCAGGTAACGGTAATTGCTGCATAGCATTAATCGCACCACGCCATGCATAAATTTGCTGATGAGCATCGCCTACATAAATGACCTGCGTATTTTTTTGTCGAAGCAAAATACCCAGCATTAAAGGGTCGGCATCTTGTGCTTCATCAAATAACACATAATCACTAGGAATGTTCGGTTCAGATAATGCCCAAAGTTTAAGGTAAATATCATGGCCAATTCCGGCTTGATGATTCGGGTCAATCGACTCTAGCCAACGACGTTCTACAGCAGGATAAAGATGCTTTTGTAATTCGATAATATCATCTGGATGTAACCAATTCGGTGCTTGAATATGGCGAGGTGCAGGGTATTGAGAACTCGTTGAACAGAAGTAACCCACCGCATTTGCGACAAGACTTGCTAGTCGGCTTGGCATTAAGACATATTTCTCGTAACGCCCACCCATCATGCGTCGTAAAGTAATCGGCTCTAGTCGATATTCTTTAGCAATAAAACTTGGACTTAAGCGCGGTAGACGTAATTTGTCAGTTACACCACGGGGCACACTACGAAAGGCAAGTGAGTGAAAAGTACGGCAGTCGACATTGCGATGAAATTTGTTTTGGGCTTCACCAGCAATTGCTTTGTTAAATGCCAAATACATACCGCGCCGCTCAGGCATGGCATCGCTAATCATTTGTAAAGTAGTAGTTTTACCTGTACCCGCATAGGCAATCACTTTAAATGATTGCCCAAGACGGGCGTTGTCTATGGCAATTGCTTGCTCATAGGTAGCTTTAGGTTTTTCAATATTCGACACTGAGTGATTTTATACCTTGTTGCGGTTAGCTTTTTCAACTAAACCAGATAAACCCTGACGACGAGCTAATTCGTCAATAATAAGTTGTGGATTAAGATCGAAATAACCCAACATGACAATAGTATGGAACCATAAATCCGCTGTTTCATAAACGAGATCGTTTAAGTGAGCTTCTGAATCTTGAACTGCAAAATCTTTAGCAGCAATAATGGTTTCTACACTTTCTTCGCCGACTTTTTCTAAAATTTTATTGATGCCTTTTTTATAGAGGCTGGCAACATAAGAGGTATCTGCTTCAGCTTGCTTACGCTCTTGCATCAATTGACCTAAATGAGCAAGTACATCAACTTGTTCAGTGGTGTGGGCTTGATCATGAGCTTCTGTTTTAGCATTTTCACCGTAAATTGCAGTAGGGTCTTTTAACTGTGCATCGACAATTTCCCAACCTTGTGGGGTAAGTTTACGGTAGAAACAAGACTCACGACCTGTATGACATGCAATACCGCCGTGTTGTTCAATTTGTAACACAATGACATCGGCATCGCAGTCCAGACGAATTTCATAAACTGTTTGGAAATGTCCTGATTCTTCACCCTTGTGCCAGAGTTTTTGACGAGAGCGAGAGAAGTAAACTGCCTGATTTTTTTCCGCTGTGAGTGCGAGTGCTTCACGGTTCATCCACGCCACCATCAAAATACGTCCGGTTTGATGATGTTGAGCAATGGCAGGGATAAGGCCATTGGAATCAAATTTAACTTCATCTAACCAGTTTGACATGAGCGGAAATCTATTCAGTGGAAATGAGCTAGTGTAGCGCTTGTGCTTAGGGTTGGCTATGCTTGTCGTATAAAAAATCGGTTATATGATTTGTCTATAAGATGGATACTAGTAAATTGTAATTTAAGAGTTGTTTAAATTAATTTTGATTTGTGAAGCCATCGCTATTATAAAATTATCTAAGCATATTGTTATAACTTGGGAAAATAAGTCTTGGACAAAATAGAAAATTTTGCTTGTCGAGTATGTGGTCTTATACAAGATGAAGAGCCGTGGGGGGAAAGTGGTGAAGATCCAAACTTTAATATTTGTGATTGTTGTGGTGTTGAATTTGGATATGAGGATTATACTAAAGAATCTGTAAAAGCGTACCGCAAGAAATGGTTAGAGGTAGGTGCTAATTGGTGGACATTAAAAAAGAAACCTAAAGATTGGGATGTTGAAAAACAATTACAAAATATCCCTGTAACTTTTAAATAACTTATAACCTTATGTTGTTTGAAATCTCAATCAAATTTTGATCTGGATCACGAATATAAACTGAAAGAATAGGATGCATTGCACCAGTACGCTCAATAGGACCTTCTTCAATTTGAATATTTAATTGATTAAGGTGCGCAACCACTTCTGAAATGGGAGTGTCTGAAATAAAACACAAGTCGGCAGATCCGGGAGTCGGATGCAATGCCTTGGGTTCAAATTCATTGCCTAGTTGATGCAAATTAATTTTTTGATGCCCAAACTTTAGAGCCTTTCTATTACCTTTAAAAGTGATGACTTCAAACCCCAATACGGTTTGATAGAAATGACAGATGGTTTCAATATTTGAGACGGTTAAAACAAGATGATCAAGATGGCTGATTTTCATGTGTTACTCACTATTATTTGGTTGGGTTAATAGTCAGACAGAGATTTTCTTTCTAAATTAAAAACACTGTTTTCTTTAGGTAATTGAGCTACCTGATCATAGTCAAGTTGTTGGAATGGCCCTGTTTTTAAGCCTGAAATCGTAATTGCCATTTCTTTTCGAAAATAAGGGATTTGATACATCCACGGAAAAACTAGATCTCTTAAACCTCCAGCCCACCAATGATCAGATTGATAAAGTGGTGTTAATAAGCGACTGAGGAATTGATAAAACTGGGTGGAAGAGCGGCGATGTTGATGATAGTGCTGCCAGAGGAGTGACCAGTCAATATTTTGGTTCTTTTGGGCAAGTTGCAATGATTGAGAAAATGCCCAAGCATCCAATAAAGCCATATTTGCGCCTTGTCCCAGTTGAGGGCTCATAGCATGAGCAGCATCACCAATAACACCAATTCGGCCTTGCCCAAATTGAGTCATCACGACATCACGGTATTCGGCAGATAGCCATTTAGGTTGAATTTGATTGTTGTACAAAATCTGTTTTAACCATTCTGCTACATCAGGCCAGCGCTCTGAAACTTGGTTTAACCAAGCCTGTTTTGACTGCTCGTCTTTCAAAAATGTAGGTAATTGTGCAGTAGGTAGGCTCCAAAATACACTCGCAAGTCGTTGCTCGGGTGTAGAAGGGATTGCCCCTGTAGGTAAAATCCCCATCATAATCTTTGAGCGATCATAAAATTGATGCAGAATTTGGGGATTCAGTGCTAAACATTCAGGCACGATACTCCAAGCAGCACCCCATGGATAAGCTTGATCGACTTTTACCCATGCTTTTGGTCGCAATTGACTACGAGCGCCATTGGCAATTAAGACCGCATCAAAGCAATCATCAAACTTTTGGTTGTGATTAAAGCCAAAGACCCGAATTTCATTAGGGTGTTCTTCAAGTCTTTCAATTGTGTGGCTCATACGCCAAGTAATGTGACTTGAATATTGAGAAAGTTTTTGAGTAAGAACGTGACATAAAGTAGAACGGTGAATACCTAAACCATAAAGATTTGTTGAAGCTTCATGATAGTGACTATTTACTAAAAGGCGTTTATCAGGAAGTTGCCCTTCTAGACCTGTGACTTTTGCACCTAGTGTTAAGGCTTCATCAAGTACACCAAGATGCTCAAATACGGCTAACCCAGCAGGCTGTAGTAAAAGACCTGCACCTACCGGAGATAATTCATCAACTTGTTCAAAAATAGTCACATTATTGCCTTCGCGGGCGAGCAAAATCGCAGTTGCTAAACCTGCTGTACCAGCACCGATAATGGCAAAATGAGGTGTTTTCATTGCTTATTCTTTTGAAGTATTTATAGATTCAATTTAACAATGAACTTATCACTGATCTAGAAAAATTTTTTAAAATTAAATTATTGTCATAGAAAAATCCCTTGCGATTGCAAGGGATTTAGAATTTATTTCAATATACGCCAAAGCGCTAATAAGCTACTCAGCACAATCAAAATAACCGAAACAAACCAAGGGCTAATAATCGCGATGGTTAGTAAAATCAGCATAGTACTGCCGAACATCCAACTGCGGCGTTGTTGATGTTCCATTTGCAAACGAAGTTGCTGCATTTCGCGTAACTGACGGTCTTGCCAAGCAGACTGATTTTTTAAACCATTTAAACTATCAACAATTAAGCTTGGGAAATCTTGAGCACCTAAAAGCAGGTCAGGTAGTTGCTGCCCTAACTCTTTTATATTTTTGACTGGGTTCATGTTGGCTTTGACCCATTCAGTCAAAATTGGTTTTGCCAATTTCCAGATGTCGAGCTGCGGATAAAGATCGGTCCCTAGGCCTTCAACATGCACTAAAGTCTTTAGCAACAACATGAGTTGCGGTGGAATCTCTAAATGGAAGCGACGGGCAATATCCATCACTTGAATTAAGATGCCAGCAAAATCAAGTTGATCCATTGGTTTAGACACCATTGGTCCAACGGTACGACGCATTTCACGTGATAACGCATCTTGGTCTGTACCCGGTGGAATCCAGCCAGCTTGATGCACAATTTGAATGAGCTGCATAAAGTTGCTATTCATTACAGCAAGCAACATGCGGGCAATCGTCATCTGGTCATGCTTAGATAACTCACCCATAATCGCACAGTCCAATGCAATAAAGCGTGGATTGCTTGGGTTAATTGTTTCTACAAAGACATTGCCGGGGTGCATGTCGGCATGGAAAAAGTTATCGCGGAATACTTGCGTGAAGAAAATGGTTAATCCTTTTTCTGCAAGTTGTGCACGGTCCATGCCTAGACGGTCAAAAGTCGCCGTATCTGAAATAGGTACACCTGTAATCCGCTCTGCCACCATGACATCTTTGGTGTCCATGTAGACTTCAGGCACATACATCATGGTTGAGCCAGTAAAATAATGGCGCATACGACGGGTATTATCCGCCTCAATACTCAAGTCCAGCTCATTTAAGATAATCTGGCGATAGTCTTGAATAATTTCGCTTAAATGCAACGCACGCGCAGCTTCAAGGCGGCTTTCTAGTGTGTTGCCTAACCATGCCAAAATCTCAAAGTCTTGCAAAATTTGGTTGCGAATGTCTGGACGAGTCACCTTAATAACGACTTCACGACCATCGTGCAAAGCAGCAGTATGAACTTGCGCAATTGACGCAGCAGCTAATGGCTGGTCATCAAAGCGAGCAAACAAGGTATTTACATCAGCTTTTAACGAATCTTGAATACGTTGCTTGGCAACATTGCTATCAAAAGGTTTTACCTGATCTTGAAGTAAGACCAATTGAGCAAGTATTTCAGGTGGAATCAAATCACGTCGGGTTGACAGTAATTGCCCAAGCTTAATTGCAAGCGGCCCCATCTCTTCCAAAGCTTCTTTGAGCTTTAAAGGGTTTTTACGTTCACGACTAGACCATGCGGCCGGGTGCATTTTAATAACACTTAATGCACGTTGAGCTTTAACTGGTAATTCATCCGCAGGGAACAACGTATCGAGTCTATAGTGCGCTGCAATACGCCAAAGTTCGAGTAAACGTGAAACGTGCGGAATCATATAAAGTCTTACCTAGTCTTGAGAGGGTTGTAGTTGTGCGTTGAGTTGCTGCAATCTTGCTTCAAGACGGTCAATGTCTTGATTAAGCTTGCGCGTTGCTTGAGTTAAATCATCCATTTCCCAGCGAGGGGCAAATAGACCGCTATCTTCTTTTAAGGCATCTTCAGCAAAAAATAGATGACTTTGAAGAGAGCGTTTTAAATGTTTTGGTGCAAGCTGAATCTTGCCAATTTCGTGGGCAAGTTGAGGACCCACCCATCTTGATAAGTGCGTAGCTAAATCTGGTTCAGCTTGTTGCATGATTTTTTGAATATCCTGTAACAGGTGATAATCACCTTGCAATGGGATATTGCCAATCTGATCTGGATCGCTGACCAATAGTTTGATCAGCTCAATGACATCTTTAACATGCAAAGTTGCTGTAGCTTCAGAAATTTTGAATTGCTCATCAAAAGGGCGTTGTTCAAAAATAGAAGGCTTTTCACTATGCCCTGTTGCGGTAGGTTCAAGACGTACTTTTTCTTGATCAAAGAATACATCGACAGAAAGTTGCGGACTGTCGATTACGACACGCAACATTTTGCCCTGTAACTGATTAAGCTGAATTCGAGTAACCGCATCCAGATCGATCAGATGATGAATGATACGTTCGACTGCACCGAGTGCCAGAATCGACCACATATCGTTAACCCTTACAGTTTGAAGCCACGGTGAACGGCAACGATACCAGCAGTAAGGTTGTGATAGTCACAGTTCTGGAAGCCAGCATTTTCCATCATACCTTTTAAGGTGCGTTGGTCTGGATGCATACGAATTGATTCAGCCAAATATTTATAACTTTCTGAATCATTGGCAACTAATTTACCCATAATCGGTAAAGCAGTGAATGAGTAGAGGTCATAAAGTTTTGAGAATGGCTCAAATACAGGCTTAGAAAATTCAAGAATAAGCAAACGACCGCCTGGCTTCAATACACGGAACATAGAAGCAAGTGCTGCATCTTTATCAGTCACGTTACGTAAGCCAAAACTAATGGTGAGTAGATCAAAGCTGTTATCTGCAAAAGGCTCTAAAGTTTCTGCATTGGCAAGTACGAAGTCAACATTGGTACAGCCTGCATCAATCAAACGGTCACGGCCTACATTGAGCATAGATTCGTTAATGTCTGAAAGAACGACATGGCCTTGAGGACCAACTTCGCGGCTGAATACTTTCGCCAAATCGCCTGTACCACCAGCAATGTCCAACACATGTTGACCACGGCGTACACCTGACATGTTAATTGCAAAGCGTTTCCAAAGGCGGTGAATACCAAATGACATCAAGTCATTCATCAAGTCATATTTGCTTGCAACTGAATGGAAAACTTCTGCAACTTTTTGAGCTTTATCTTCAGTTTTAACAGTCGAGAAACCAAAGTGTGTGGTTTCTCCCACGTTGCCAGTATTGCCAGCACCACGTGGTAAATTGTATTTCGGTACAGAACCGTTAACTGGTGTATCAGTTAAGGTTTGTTGTAAAGTTTGTTGTTGCCCTTGAGGGGTACCTTGCGGTAAAGGTGAGCTTAGGAATGGGCTAACTTTGTCTGAACTTTGTGCCTGCTCAGTTGGAGATGTTGGCTTTTGGTTTTCGTTAGACATATTGTCTCTCCTAGACTCAAACTCAAGTGAAACGGAATAAGTTCTGCATGATGACAGATTTTGTCTATTTTTACAGGCATCATCATGCAAATATAATGAATAAAATCTCAACTTCGTAAGGTTGATTTTTTCTCTGTGCCGACCTTATCACACTCTAAACGGATTCGGATGCCCTGAATGTACATTTTCAATAATCTGGCGTTCTTTTTCCGTAAAAGTCTTGATAAAGGTCTCGGCTGATTTTAACGGTTTCATCGCAGTAAAACCATCTTGGATAAAATCATACATCAACTCGAAGTGATATTTTTGGGCAATGCCTTTACACATTTTAAAAGCCGTAAACATCATAAATGAGCGCATATATTTATCGAGTGCTGTACCTAAATCATCAAGAAGAGCAAGTTGCTGATAACGAGCTTCTGCCTGATCAAGTTTGGTTAAGGTTAAGCGCATGATTTCATCGGTTAATACCGTGTCAGCCGGATAATCCTCAAGAAGCTGTATCGCCACTTGTTCATCAAGCTGAGTGGCAAGCACAGCTAAACTTACCGATTTAGTTCCAGTTTTAATCGCATTCTCAGGCAATACTTTTTCGGCTTTATGTGCATATTTCAATAGACGTTCAATTTGCGCTGCAAGGGCATCAAACTCTGGACCACCATATAAACGATTTAAAAAATACTCTGCCATGAGTTTATGTTCAGGCAGATTAAAAAAGTCGTGATGTGTATCTTTCATCCGCTCTTTTAACCATGTTTGTACATCTTGCAAACGTTGGGCAAGCACTGGATTGTCGTGATAATTAAATGTTTTATATTGTTGTAAAAGTTCATCAAAAGCAGCGAGTTTAGACATGTAAGACTCTAATATTGGGCTATTTACAAAAAATCATAAGAGGCATTGTAACCTTGTGCTATGGCGAGAAGATGTAAAAAAAATGATTCATGCGTCAATTTTTAGATGGAATTTGGTCGCAATGACATAATTTGTATAGCAATTCATCATTTAACCGCATAAGTTAAATATCAACGAAATTAAACAATAAATGATTAGAGCCGTGGACTATGAGTGAACAACAACCAAAATTTGAAATTCGAGATGAAGAACAGCTTTCGGTCGATTTGATTGAAGCACAATATGCTCTAAAAGAAAGTCGAGGGAAGCCGAATGCTAAAAGTACACTCATTTTAATGAGTGGTATTGAACTGGCTGGAAAAGGGGAAGCGGTTAAGCAGCTTCGCGAGTGGTTAGACCCAAGATATTTACGAGTAAAAGCAGATGCGCCGCGTGTGCTGACAGATACAGAAGCATTTTGGCAATCTTATTCGGAGTTTATTCCTACCGAAGGTCAAATTGTGGTGATGTTTGGCAATTGGTATAGCGATTTGCTTGTTACGGCAACGCATGTGTCTGAACCTTTAGATGAGGCGCGATTTGATGCTTACGTTGAAAGTATGCGGGCATTCGAACAAGATTTGAAAAATAATTATGTGGATGTGGTCAAAGTCTGGTTCGACCTTTCATGGAAATCACTGCAAAAACGTTTAGACAAAATTGATCCGTCAGAGCAGCACTGGCATAAGCTTCACGGTCTAGACTGGCGTAATAAAAAACAATATGACACTTTGCAAAAGTTACGCCGCCGTTTTACCGACGATTGGTACATTATTGATGGCGAAGATGAAACGCAACGCGATCAGTTTTTTGCTCAATACCTTTTACAACACATGCGTCAACTTCCTGACCATGAAACTGAAGTTAAAGGAAAATGGCAACAAGCTAAAATTCCAGAGAGTTTATTAAAACCTTCTAATGAGCCACTTGAAAAAGCTGAATATAAAAAAGAGCTCGATAAACTCAGCAAAAAAATTGCTGATGCAATGCGTTTCGACAAACGCAATGTCGTGATTGCTTTTGAAGGCATGGATGCAGCAGGTAAAGGTGGTGCAATTAAGCGAATTGTTAAAAACCTAGATCCGCGTGAATATGATATTCATTGTATTGGAGCACCTGAACGTTACGAGGCACGACATCCTTATTTATGGCGTTTCTGGAACCGTATTAATGAGGCTGAAAAAATCACAATCTTTGATCGGACTTGGTATGGGCGTGTACTCGTTGAACGTGTCGAAGGTTTTGCTTCGCCTTTAGAGTGGCAGCGTGCTTATGACGAAATTAATCGTTTTGAAAAAGATTTATTTGATAGTCAAACGATTGTAGTAAAAATTTGGCTGGCAATTAGCAAAGATGAACAAGAGCAGCGTTTTAAAGCCAGAGAAGAGACACCCCATAAACGCTTTAAAATTACCGCAGAGGATTGGCGTAATCGTGATAAGTGGGACGATTATTTAAAAGCGGCAGCAGATATGTTTGAGCGAACCAGTACTGAATACGCACCTTGGTATATTGTTGCAACTGATGATAAATATACTGCACGTCTAGAAGTATTAAAGGCGGTTTTAAAACAGCTGAGAGCGGATTAAGCTCTCAGCCATAAGGAATCTACTAATTTACAATAGTGGTACGGCTTTTTTGCTGAATACGTTTTGCAAGATTGTAACTGTCATTTAGGTGAGTTTCTGCTATTTTTTTCATCATGAAATAGCCTAAACTTGCTGCTACAATTTGTCCGCCTAACGGTATAAATTTAGTCACCTGTTTCGTTACGATTTTGCCTAAAAAACCATTAAATGTTTTTTTAACAGTAGTACGTGCCACTACAAAACCTGAAAATTCAAAACCGCGTTTACGTAATTCATCCCAATGAATTGTTTTAGTTTTTGGGTCGTAAACACTAACGTGCTCAGGTGCTAAGCCAAAACGGGAATTGATATCTGGAATAAGGTACGACAAAATTCCCAAATCTATCACAACGTCTAAAAACGGAATCGGTACAATTGCCGCTCCTGCTGAGACGTAAGCTCTTTTTTTGATGAGGTCACGACACTCATCGCGAATTTGTTCCAGATTTAGGCTAGGATCAATATAGTCAGGAATGTTATCAATTTTCATAATGTCTACCTGTGTAAGTTTCTTGATGGCGTCATTTAAACCAAGTGTAAGTGACACCTAAAGTTAAATTATGCTGTGTTTAAACCAACGTGACATAGTCAGATTCAGTTGTATAGTAATGAATGTTTATGATTTTGTGCATAAATTATGCAAGCAGGATATGAAATAAATGGGGATTCATGTTATTCAAAGCCAACGTATTGATGTGTTGTTGCAAGGTGTATTAGCGTCTACATCGCAAACTTCAACGCATCCTTTACAGGTTTTGAAAACACAGCATTTTGTTGTTCCAAGTCCTGCGGTTGAGCAGTGGCTGATACAGAAACTTGCAGAACAGCAAGGCATGAGTGCCAATTACCAGTTTCATCAACGGGTACGAGGTTTCCAGTGGTATGCCTATCAGCAAGTTTTAACTGCCCATAAAGAACAGGTCCGTAAAGCGAACATTCCACGTTTAATTTTTAAATGGCGGGTTCATCAGGCTTTGTATGAATTTATACAACCTGATGCAATTAGCATAGATGCCTCACATCCTCTCCATTCTATTGTTCAGCGCATTTATGACAGCGCAGACCGGCTTGAGCAAGGCATAGATAAACAACTAAAAAAACAAAAAATGCTGTATTGGGTGGCTGAGCAGGTTGCCGATCTATTTAGTAACTACATGATTTATCGTGGACAGTGTCAGCGTGGTTGTGAAAATAGTTGTACGTGTCCAGAAAACTGGTTGGCTGCTTGGGGGCAAGGGCGAGCGCTCGATATTGAAAAATATATTGTGCAAAAAGACGAAGAGGTTACTGCTTTTGCATTGCATCAAACTCAAGAGCTAGAACGTTGGCAGCGGTGGTTGTGGCAGCAACATTTTCATGATGACTTTTTGCAGATGCAGCAAATTGATGCGTTGTTTTGGCAAGAGATCGAACATTCAGATCGTAGTAAATGGGCTATTTCAAGATTGCCTCATCAGGTGGTGATCTTTACATTATTGGATTTACCGCCAAGCCAGTTACAGTTCTTACGTCGTTTAGGGCAATATATTGATGTGCTAATTTTGCACTATAACCCTTCGCAAGAATATTGGGCAGATAGCGTCGATCCACTGTGGAAACAGCGTTATGACTTAGGGGTGAAAGAGCGCTTTATTGCGAAAAACCCTAAGGCAACGGATGCTGAAATTAGCGATTTCTTTAATAAATTTACACTCAACTTTAATGCTGAAGCACGTGAGTCCAGACATCCACTTTTAACAAGATTGGGTAAACAAGCCCGCGATCACTTTTCGCTATTATCAAATTTATCTACGGGTGAAGAGGGTAAATGGGTTGATGCTTTTGTGGATGATTTCCCTGAAAGTTTACTCGGTAAAGTTCAGTCCGATATTTTGCATTTGGTGGAACCCCAAGCTAAGCAATATGAGCTTGCTCCAGACGATGACTCTATTCAGATCCATGTTTGCCATTCTACTTTACGTCAGCTTGAAGTACTAAAAGAGCAATTGATTGGTTGGTTGGCCAAAGCACATGAGCAGCCGCGTCGTCCAAATGATATTTTGGTTTTAGTTCCCAATTTGACCGATATAGAGCCTTTAATTCGGAGTGTATTTCCTGCAACTGCCACTGAGCAGGGGGTGCATTTACCAGTGAAAATTGCAGGTGTTGCCTCACTCGATGCATTAAATGCTTGGCGTGCCGTGATTGGGCGTATTCAGCTCATGCAAGGGCGTTTTAGCTTTGATGATTTTGCTGACTGGTTAAGCTTGCATGCGACTCAGCAACGATACGAACTTGAATATGCTCAGGTTGAGCGAATTTTAAATTTACTTGCCGATGCAGGGTTTAAACGAGGACTTGATGCAGAGCATCTCAAGCGCAGTTTGTGTGAGGGTGATGACGATTATCGATATAGTTTTAAATTTGCTTTAGAGCGATTGGCTCTAGGCATTGCTGTGCCTGTACATGAAACATTTAATCAGGTGCTGAGTTATGCCAAAGTTCAACCAGGTGATTTTGAGTTGATTGGTACACTCATTCAGATTTATCAAGATTTGAATGAGCGCCGTGATTGGTTAACCCTGCATGAACAGGGGCAAGTCTATACGGTTGAATATTGGCTTCAGGTGCTGGGTAAAGATATTGTCGAATTTGAGCAGGTGGGTGTTGCTGCTTTAAAAGCTGTTCGGGAAATTGTCAAAAAACAAGAGCGAATGTTGACGCTCGCAAGCTATTACGCAGAGACAGAAACAGGAACTTTGCGCAAAATCACGTTGCCTCTACCTTATATTATTGAAGAAATTCAACGGACTTTAGAAAGCCAAAGTGCACAAGCAGAACCGACAGGGCAAATTACCTTTGCCCAAATTGGACACATTCGGCCGCTCCCTTATCGCTTAATGGTGATGTTAAATCTTGATGCAGGGCAATTCCCAAACCGTGATACACATGTTCCATTTGATTTAATGGATGCATTGCGCCAACAGTTAGGAGACCGCTCTCGTATTGAGGATGATCAGGGCGCTTTTTTAGATGCTTTATTATTAGCCCAAGAAAATTTATGGTTGTTTTATAACGGGTTTGATGTGAATGATGGCGAGGTGAGAGAACCTTCTAGTATTCTTCAAGAGTTCCGTGAACACCTTGCCTTGATTGTAAAAGCCGAAGACGATGTACCTGAAAATGTAGTTGTTGAAGGGATCGAGATTCCATCACAATTAAAGCAGCTTTATCACCTCCATCATTTACAGCCCTTTGATCCGAAAGGTTTTACTGTAGAAAAAAGTGGTGTTCGTTACCAAGATCATTGGTTTAAGGTTGCTTCACAAATTCAGCAAGTCTCAGGAAACCGTCAACCTTGGGCGAATACGACCTATCCGCTGCAAGCCCCTGACATGTTGGTTTTAGATAGCCAGCAATGGATACAGGATGTGACATTCCCCGCACGACTATATTTGAAAACCTTGGGTGTCGAAAACTTAGGAAGTGTCGGACTGCTCGATCAAAATGAGCCCTTGTTACTAGATGGTTTAGGACGTTATGCGATTCGAGATTTTTTACAGCAATCTGATCAACAAGCACAACCTGAGGTATTACTTGATCAATTGCCTGTAGGCAAAGTCAAATACAGCGCATGGCAACAAGGTGTTTTTGAACAAGAATGTTTGCTTGAACGCCTTCATCAATACGCGCCAGCAGTCACACAAACGACTCAGCGAGTTTGGCGAATTGCTAAACAGCTTCATATGAATATTACTGTTCCAAAGTCTGAAACTCAGGATTGGATCAGCATGGAGCCTTCAAGCGCTCGGGCAAAAAGACGTGCGAAAGTCTGGTTAGAACATCTACTCTGGTTGGCATATCTTAATGAGGGAAGTGCAGGAGCTGAAAAGCGCCGCATTGTGGTTTTTAGTGATCAAACCGTGATTTGTAGTGGTGTGAGTTCTGAACAGGCTCGGCAATATTTACAACCGTGGTTTAAAATCTGGCGTTATGCACAACAACAACCATTGGTTCTACCAGCTGCCTTATTATTAAAGCCACTAGAAAAAGCCAAAGCATATCAGTGGGAAACGGCAGATCAGGCAGAAAAAGCAAAACTGGATGAGAAGAGCTATGCTGAGCTGCTAAAATACTGGAATGAAACAGGGTCATTTACCACAATGGATATGACTCAAAATGAAGCTTGCAAGCTGCATAAAGACTGGAGTTTTATTTTACAAGAACAAGATGCACAAGCTTTGCTTCAACATGCTTGTGATGAGTTTGCGTATGATCTGTACCATCCAGTTTTTCAATTTCAACATTCGGAGTAAGACATGAACTCAAGAGTACAGGTGTCTTATCAACCTATTATTGATATTGATTTTAGTGGATTACACTTAATTGAAGCTTCAGCAGGTACAGGAAAAACTTATACTTTATCGAGCTTGATGGTCCGTATCTTTCTTGAAAAGTACTTGCCTAGACAGGTCATTGCGACCACGTTTACCCGTGCTGCCGCTGCTGAGTTAAAAAGCCGTATTCGTGCCCGTTTGGTCGAAACGTATCGTTACTTAGAGACCAAGCGTAGTTTTACAGAACATGAATTAATTACGCAGGCCGAGCAAGAGCCTGACTTATTACTTCAACATATTTTAAAAAGCTTTGCGACGCGTATTGCCTATGCGTGTGAACGTTTAAAACTGGTTATAGATCAGTTCGATGAGCTATTTGTTGGAACACTCGATAGCTTTAGCCAAAAACTATTGCGTGAGTTTGCTTTTGAGAGTGGCAAAATTGAACGCGCTCAAATTACCGATGATGCCAAAACCTATAGCCGACAACTCATTCATGATGTACTGCGTGAATGGATACAGTCTCAACCTCAAACCGTGATTGATGCTTTGTATCTGGCAGGTGAACTTAAGAGTGTCGATAGTTTTGTCAAATTAGTAGAAGACTCGCTTAATTTTAGTTCTGCACATTTTAAGCTTCCCGAAAAACCAACAATTCAATTTGAACAACTGGCGCAGCTCAAACAGTTAGCTACAGAAATTGACTTAAGCCTTTTAGAGCACTATTACCAGCTTGATGGCGAACACTATAAGTATGTGAGCGGTACGGTATTTCGAAACGGCGCTTTTAATAAATTATTTAGTGAATGTTTACCGCAGCTTCTGCAAGTTCTAACGCAAAGCGACAGTATTTTAGTTTTTGATGGAACGCTATCAGCACAGCGTGAACTTATTTTTAAATTTTTAGGTCAAATTGCCGATCAGAAAGTTTTTAAAAAATGTCCGGCCGAAATTTCAGATGGTTTTTATCAGCACACTACAGTTCAGCAAATACAGCAACTCTTTGGTGTACTGAAAAACTATGCTGAGCAGTTTGATCAGCTTCATATTTATTTGAAGGCCTATTTGTGTGTAGAAGTTAAAAAACGTTTACCACAGGTTTTGCAAAATAAAGGTGAAACTACTTTTTCTCAGCAAATTCGTACACTTTCAGAAGCTTTAAAAGGTGAGCAGGGGCAACGTTTTGCTGTATTTGTGCAGGCTCGATATCCCTTAATTTTGGTTGATGAATTTCAGGATACCAACCAAGATCAAGACGACATGCTCGCCAGTATCTGGCGTCATCCGCAGCGTTATCAAAAAGGCTGCATGATTATGGTGGGTGACCGAAAACAGGCAATTTACGGTTTCCGTGGTGGGGATATGCTCACCTTCCTAAATGCCTATAAAGATATTCAAGCCAAACATGGGTGCGAATATAAGTTAATTCATAACCACCGTTCGGTAGCCGATCTGGTTGAAGTGGTCGATGCCTTCTTTCAACGGCAAATCGATTTTGGTGAACAGGTTCAATATGACCCAATTCGAGCAGGAACTCGGCCTCATCCTGTACTGATTGAGCAGAACAATCATAACTCTCATCCTTTACGCTGGCTGATGCTTAAAGATAAAGAAACAGAGGCTCAGCAAGTTGCATGGAAGATTCGGGATTTACTCAATCGTTCTCATGAGGGGCATTTATATTTTCAAAATGGCACCCAAACTCAAACAGTAGGTGAAGATGATATTGCAGTATTGTCCCGTAATCATGATGGGCTTGATAAAGTTCAATTTGAGCTAGAGCGTTTAGGAATTCGGGTTAATCGTCCATCGAAACGAAGTGTTTTTGATTGCACGATTGCTCAAGACGTTGGTGCTTTATTGACAGCAATACTTCACCCTTATGATGAGGCAAAAGTGAAGCGGGCTTTAATTAGCCGTCTATTTGCTATGGATTTAAAACAGCTATTACAGCTTGAGCAGACAGCAGAAGGCTTAAGCCAGTTCATGACTGGTTTTGATAGCATT
Source organism: Acinetobacter sp. KB005 (assembly GCF_049949095.1). Lineage (NCBI taxonomy): Bacteria > Pseudomonadati > Pseudomonadota > Gammaproteobacteria > Moraxellales > Moraxellaceae > Acinetobacter > Acinetobacter sp. KB005. The sequence goes on from NZ_CP188191.1 coordinate 1,246,681, forward strand.
AGAGAGCTATGGTCTAGTCAGGGCTTTTTAGTTGCATGGCAACAATGTTTAAGCCAGTTTGATATCTGGCAAAATTTGGTGGCTGCTCAAAGCAAAGATAATGAACGAGTTGTGGTGAACTTGCGTCATTTGACTGAAATTTTGAGTCAGCACAGCGAGAAATACTCAGGCGCGCAAAACCTTTATCACTGGTATCTCAAACAGTTGCGTTCTCCTCTCGATCGTGATTGGGAGCTAGAACGTAAATTGTCGAGTGAAGCAGGTATTCAGCTCATGACAATTCACCAGTCAAAAGGACTGGAATTTAAGATTGTTTTCTTATTAGGTGCAGACAAGCCGTTTCGAGAAAATAACAAAACTCTGAATTTTTCGACCCAAGATGTAGTCCAACCAGACTCAAGCCAGACGTTAACTCAACGTGTAGTTGCGATTGCTGACAAGACGTATTTGAATGAAATTGAACTTAAACAACATGAAGAGCGGGCATTAGCTGAACAGAATCGTCTTTGGTATGTCGCTTTAACGCGAGCAAGCCACCGCGTCTATGCTGTTTTACAAGATGCTGATGGTAAATCAGTTTCAGGCTTAGCTTTCTGGAAAAATAGGAATGAGCCTTTTCAGCACCATTGCTGTACAGATGAAATGGTTTTGGAGCAGATGCCTCAAGCAATTCATTTAGCTAAGCAAACCAGTATTATTGAACTACAAGCACAACGTTTTCCTGAGCAACGTTTTTATTCTCGTGGTAAAACCAGTTTCAGTTACTTGGCGCAGCATTTAAAACATAAGGTTGGCACAGATTTATTGGCGAGTCAGAGCAATGATGCTGTATTAGCAGAAGATGAGCTGGACTTGGTCAACACTGTTGAAACAATCAGTGCTCAGCCGATTGACTGGATAAAGAATAATTTTCCGAGAGGAACGCTTGCTGGTAATTTCCTGCATGAAATTTTTGAGCATATCGATTTTCAATGTTCAGATGACTGGGTCATAGAAATACGTCGTCGTTTTAAAAATGACTATAGTAGTCTCTGGCTAGATTTAATCAGTAAATATAAAGAGAGCTTTCCAGAGGAAGAAGACGCCGAGAATCTGCTTTATCAGTCAGTTGCACAGTGGTTGCAAGATGTTTTACGAACGCCACTCTATCAGGGCTTCCGATTGAACCAACTCCAACCAGAGCAGCATTTGTCGGAGTTTCCTTTTTATTTGGCATTGTCGGATCGGGTTTTAGCCATGACTCGTGTTCAGCAACTCTTTGCTGAATATGGTCTGAATATGCCGGAGTTACTTGAAGCCCGTTCAGCCCGTTATCTCAATGGTTCTATCGATTTGGTTTATTTTGATGGACAGCGCTATCACATTGCCGATTATAAAAGTAATTATTTAGGAGAGGATCTTGCTGATTATCGTAGCGATAACATTGCACAAAGCATGTCTTTGGCAAGTTACTGGCTACAGGCAGGTCTATACTTGGTGGCATTACATCGCTATTTGCAAGTCAAAATGCAGGATTACCAAATTGAGCAACATTTAGGTGGGGCGACTTATCTTTATTTGCGTGGCATGAATGGTGAAGCAGAGCAGGGGTATTATTACTGGCAACCTAGTATTGAGTTTATTCTGCGTCTTGATGCTATTTTGGGGTATTTTGCTGAGGATAAAATCGCATGAAAAATGCTGATAAGTTAGGTAATTTTAAGATTAACAAATACTTGACATGTGGATAAGCCTGTCTATAACCATGTGGACAAGCGTGTGGAAAACTAGGTGGATAAGTGTGTGGACAATCTAAATAGCCCTGAACAAGCCGATTTAAGCTGGTTAACAACGTGGAGTAACTTCTTAAATCAGGCTCCATTTACTGAGCAATCACAAGTGCCAGATACCGCTTCTTATTTACAGCAGCTTATTGAAGCTAGCTTGCAAGGTGATAGCTGTATCGATGTCAGTCCAGAGCAAATTGCAGCACTTGGTCAACTTGCTATATCAGCCGATCAAGCGACTTCAAAAGTTGCACCATGCGTCTACGATGAACAGGGGTTGGCATTATACCGATATTGGCACCTAGAGCAACGCCTTGCAGAACAAATTTGTCGATTAAAGCAACAATTAATTCAGCCTGTATCTTGTGATGACTATATAAGCTTACTCACAGACCCTCATCAGCAGGCAGCTTTACAAATGGTTGCTCGGCAGAGCCTGAGTATTATTACGGGTGGGCCGGGTACAGGTAAGACCTATACACTTGCACGTATTATTGCTGTGCTTAGCCAAGCAATTCCGCATATTCGTGTGGCGATGGCTGCTCCAACGGGCAAAGCAGCACAGCGCATGCAAGAAGCGCTACAAAACTCATTTAATGACCCTAAATTGTTTGAGTCCGGATTAATGAGTGAAGAGCTCAGAAATCAGGGAACACAAACGATTCATCGATTATTAGGGATGGGGCATAGCCAAACACCACGGTTTAATCAAAAACAACCGCTTCCTTACGATGTGATTGTGGTGGATGAGGCTTCCATGCTGGATTTAAATCTGGCAACTCTTTTATTTGAGGCTGTGCCAGAGTCTTGTCGAATTATTTTATTAGGAGATGCAAATCAGCTTGCTTCCGTTGATGTAGGTGCAGTACTTGCTGACTTGCAACAAATACAGGCACTAGCCGACAACAGAGTACAATTACAAACCAGTCGCCGTTTTGCTGAAGGGGCGTTGATTGGGCAAGTTGCTAAATTTATTCAGGCACAAACCTATCAACAAAATCATGAAGTAGTTTTGCAGCAGTTTGAGATTGATATTGTTGAGGTTTCTGAATTAAAGCCTATAGTTTTACAAAATGACATGCCAGATGTGGTTCAGCTTGAGTATTTACCGGAAGGGAATCACACAGAAGTCGAAATTTATTATCAGAAACTCATGTTAGGTTTTCAAGGATATGTAAAGAGCCTAAAAAATTATTTAAAAGAAGAACGCTCGATTGAACAGGTTCAAAATGTAGTAAGAGCATTCGATGACTACCGTATTTTAACTGCGGTCCGTCATGGCCCATTTGGATTACAGCAGTTAAATCAGTATGCGCAGCGCTGGCTACAACAACAGTTATCAATAGTTACAGTGGGCGGTTGGTATGTAGGCCGTCCGGTAATGATGACTTATAACGATTATCAGCTCGGTATTTCAAATGGAGATATTGGCCTGTGTTTTGAGCATAGAACTCAGCCACAGCAATTTGAAGTATATTTTCCAAGTTTAAATAAATGGGTGGCGGCAAACCGGTTACCTAAAAGTATCCAAAGCGCATTCGCTTTAACAATTCATAAGTCGCAAGGGTCTGAATTTACACACACTGCTGTGGTTCTTGATCAGGCTGCAAAGAATTTATTAAGCCAAGAGCTTATTTACACTGCGATTACACGAGCTAAAAAAGTAGTGAGTCTTTTGGTTCATCCAGAAGCTTTAGTTCAGGCATTTACAGTTCGCACTACACGAAAAAGTGGTTTAGTTCAGAAAGTTAATCGGTTAGTTCGTTAAGACAAACTTAATATTTTTACCCTTGTAAGAAAAAGCTTACATAGATTCGAGATATTTGCTGCTAGAGTACACCCCACGTTTTTGAGATTATAAACACACAACGAGCTTGGCACGGAATGTCGGGCAAAATCGCACAATAATAATAGCTTAAGTCGAGAGACTGCGAACTTACAATGACGTAGGTGTATAAAGAGGAAACTTACAGCCGCTAAGCCTTGTAGTTTTGGGAGAGACTACAGGGCTTTTTTATATTCTCTTTTTAATTTACTTCTAAAAAATTATCAAAAAAGATCTGTTTTAGACCTCTATTTAGTATATTTTCTTTTAAAAATTTATATCAATAATATCAATATATTTATCTGTAATATGATTTTTAAACAGCCATTTTTCCTGTGAATTGTTAAGTTATATGTTATACAGAACTGTACGTTAAATGTTAAAAATGGTTATTTACTAAATATTATACAGACCTGTACGTTTTTACTTACATGATGATAAGAAAAATACTACTTTTCTTCATAATTGGATGTGTCACAATACATCACATAAGGAAATAGAAACAAAGACACTGGAAGTGAGTTAAAACAACAAGAAGGATGTGACTAGCATCTCACCAACGATAATAAAAACAGAAATAACACGATAAACAAAAACTACAGCGCAAAAAACCCAAGCAGAAATGCTTGGGTTTTTTATTTGCTTTTATACTAAGTTAGTTTCGTGTGAATCGCTACCAAACAAAGATCGGCGCTGATCTCTAGGAATGCGTGGGCATTGTGTCGAAATCTGATAAAGCACGTTGGCTAAAGCAGGAAGGTGGGTTCCCACGACAGATTTGCCCGTTGTTAACAGAGACACACTAATATCTCTTTCAGGGTCGGCCCAACATAAAATATTAGAGAACCCTAAATGACCAAAAGCTTGTCCCGTCATTGGACCAAAAAGACCTACAGGGTTACTACCTAACATTGGACCTAAGGCATAGCGCATTGGAATTAATAAAGTACGATCAATGTTAACGCCTGTGGTCGGCAGAGTTGCCCTGAAAATCGTTTTCTCACTGAAGATTTGCTGACCGCCATAGCTTCCTCCACTTAAAAGCATTTCAAAGAAACGTCCAGCTTGTTCTGCGCTGGTATAGATGTTTCCGGCTGGGCAAATTGTGTCCATAAAACGGTTGTCGTTAGTGACATCAACTGCAAGTTGTAACCCTCCACCTAATACATGGTTCAGGTAGTGGTCGGTACCAAGGCGAGGATGTAGGCCCGTTGCACAATTTAAAGCAACCTCTGAGCGGTACTCTGGTTTTAAACCATAGTTGAAATAAGGCATTCCCATCGGCTTTTCGATAGTTTGATGCACAAATTCACGTAAATCTTGCCCAGTCACCCGCTCAATCACTTCTCCTAAAATATAACCCGCCGTAACAGCATGATAGGCAAGGTGGTTTCCAGCAGGAGACACAGGTTTGGCAGCATATAAACGTTTTAAAATTTGATCTTTATCAAAGAGTAATTCTGGTGTGACATCGCCGTCTATATAGGGAATGCCGCCACGATGTGCTAATAAATGAAAGATAGTCGCACGGCGTTTACCATTTACGCCATATTCCGGAATATAGTAGCTCACAGGATCAAGCAAATTGATTTCGCCTTTTTCATCTAATAGATGAATTAACATGGCGGTGATCATCTTTGATGCTGAAAACAGGCAAACAGGTGTATCTGGAGTCGCAATCAGAGCGTTTTCTTGAAGTCCTGCCGGAGAGTTCCCTTGGGCATATCCAATGCTTCTGTTCAGCAAAACTTTACCTTGTCGACGTAGACAAAAAGTAATAAGTGGATAATTTCCGGTTTTATATAATGCTTCTACACTGTTCCAGATTTTTTGAATCTGGCGTTCAGTCATTCCACCCTGTTCGGCAGCAACCTCATCTTTACGACGAATAACTTGCTCAATATTGTCCGGTACTGGACAAGTGTTGGTTGAAAAAATTTTCACACGTTCCTCGCGCTTATTTCTTTTTATTCAAGGGTAGTGTGCAGAGTTAATATGCTCATGTCAGTGTCTAAAATGACAAGTTACTGAAAACTATTTTGCAATCCACCTATAGATACCTTAAAATAGGCGACTTGCTGTAGTGATGCACGGCAGTCAGTTGCCTCAACTGATTCATATCGTTTACTTTTTTTAAGCATCTCGGAGAAATCGAATGGCTTTAACTAATGCAGACCGCGCAGAGATCATTGCTAAATTTGCTCGCGCTGAAAATGACACTGGTTCACCAGAAGTACAAGTAGCTTTATTGACTGCTCAAATCAATGATTTACAAGGTCACTTTAAAGCTCACAAACACGACCATCATAGCCGTCGTGGTTTGATTCGTATGGTTAACCAACGTCGTAAATTGCTTGACTATTTAAATGGTAAAGACCACGGTCGTTACACTGCTTTGATCGGTGCTTTAGGTTTACGTCGTTAATTCGATTTTCACTTTGTTTTCGCTATTTCGCATGTCGCAATGCTTGATTGCTGAAAAGAGAGTTTCACTTAATTTTAGATTAAGTGATTTTTAGAAGGGGCGCTTGTGCGCTCCTTCTTTGCGTTTAACTTTTAACGTTATTTAAAATTTTTGGTCTAGTGTGATGGCTTCTAAGCTTTGTCATTTATCTACCAATCGGTGTAGTCTGAATGCCAAACCTTAGGGGTCTCACTAGAATAAAATTAGGAAAATACAATACATGTCAATGTTTAATATCGTTCGTAAAGAATTCCAATATGGTCAACACACTGTTGTTTTAGAAACAGGTCGTGTTGCACGTCAAGCAAATACGGTTTTAGTTACAATGGGCGGCGTAACTGTTTTAGTTGCAGTAGTTGCTCAACCTAAAGCAAAAGCGGGTCAGGACTTCTTCCCGTTAACAGTTAACTATCAAGAAAAACAATATGCTGCGGGTCGTATCCCAGGTGGTTATGGTAAACGTGAAGGTCGTCAGTCTGAAGCTGAAACTTTAATTTCACGTCTTATTGACCGTCCAATTCGTCCATTGTTCCCAGAAGGTTTCTATAACGAAATCCAAGTGACAGCGACTGTTGTTTCTTCTGATAAGACTATGGATGCTGACATTGCTGCAATGATCGGTGCTTCAGCTGCAATGTCAATTGCAGCTGTTCCATTCCGTGGTCCAATTGCAGGCGCACGTGTTGGTTTAATCAACGGCGAATACATTCTTAACCCAACCCACGAACAATTGAAAGAAAGTGATCTTGATCTTGTGGTTGCGGGTACTGAATCTGCGGTACTGATGGTTGAATCTGAAGCGAAAGAACTTTCAGAAGACCAAATGTTAGGTGCTGTACTTTTCGGTCATGACGAAATGCAAATTGCTGTTCAAGCAATTAAAGAATTTGCTGCTGCTGCTGGTGCAGTTGAATCAACTTGGGTTGCTCCAAGCAAAAACGAAGCTCTTCTTGAACAATTAAAAGCAGCTTTCGAAGCTAAAATTTCTGAAGCATATACGATTGCGGTTAAACAAGATCGTTATGCAGCACTGGATGCACTTTATGCAGAAGCTGTAGCTCAGTTCGTTCCTGAAAATGACGAAACTGGTATTGCTGACGAAGTAAACGAATTATTTGAAGAACTTAAATACCGTACAGTACGTGACAACATCTTGTCAGGTAAACCACGTATTGATGGCCGTGATACTAAAACTGTTCGTGGTATCGACGTTCAAGTTGGTGTATTAGACCGTGCTCACGGTTCTGCATTATTTACACGTGGTGAAACTCAAGCGTTGGTAACAACAACTTTGGGTAATACTCGTGATGCACTAATGGTTGATACATTGTCAGGTACGAAAACTGACAATTTCATGTTGCACTACAACTTCCCTGCATACTCTGTAGGTGAAACTGGTCGTGAATCTGGTCCTAAACGTCGTGAAATTGGTCATGGCCGTTTAGCACGTCGTGGTGTTCAAGCAGTTCTTCCTGCTGCTGACCGCTTCCCATATGTTATTCGTATTGTATCTGACATTACTGAATCTAACGGTTCATCTTCAATGGCTTCAGTATGTGGTGCGTCATTATCACTTATGGATGCGGGTGTTCCACTTAAAGCACCAGTTGCTGGTATCGCAATGGGCTTAGTGAAAGAAGGTGAGCGTTTTGCAGTACTTTCTGACATCTTAGGTGATGAAGATCACTTAGGTGATATGGACTTTAAAGTAGCAGGTTCTGCAAACGGTATTACTGCACTTCAAATGGACATCAAGATTGAAGGTATTACTGAAGAAATTATGGAAGTTGCATTAAACCAAGCATTTGCTGGTCGTATGCACATCCTTAACGAAATGAATAAAGTCATTTCACGTGCTCGTCCTGAAATCAGCGCTCATGCACCGACATTTGAAGTCATTAACATCAATCCAGACAAGATCCGTGATGTTATTGGTAAAGGCGGTGCAACGATTCGTGCTATTACTGAAGAAACTAAAGCTGCAATTGATATTGAAGATAACGGTACAGTTCGCGTATTTGGTGAAACTAAAGCCGCTGCTCGTGCTGCGATTGCAAAAATTCAAGCACTTACTGCTGAAGTTGAACCAGGTAAGATCTATGACGGTAAAGTAATCCGTATTGTAGAATTCGGTGCGTTTGTAAACATCATGCCGGGTACTGATGGTCTTCTTCACATTTCGCAAATTTCAAATGAACGTATTGCGAACGTAACTGATGTTCTTAAAGAAGGTCAGGAAGTGAAAGTACAAGTTGCTGATGTTGATAATCGTGGTCGTATTAAATTGACTATGAAAGACATTGAACAAGCATAATTGTTCTAGTGACATGAAAAAGTCCGCTTGATGCGGACTTTTTTTATGGCATGATGCAAGTAATACAAAAACAGATCGTTGTGGTATGCAGGTTTATTACTTTTATCGCCATCAAGCTGAGGGCTATGTCTTTTTAAGCCGTGAACAGCATAGTGAACATGTTCTAGAGTTTTTCTGGATTGATAGTCTCAGAACGGACGTGGTTAACCATAATGAAGAATGGCAACAAGAGATTCAAAAGCTTTCAGGCGTGGTTATTAATGAATTTCATATGCGGGATATTGCGAATATTGAACATCCTTGCGCCTTTGACACGCTTGAAGAATATGACTTGCTGATTTTTAAAAAGCTAGTTACGCCTGATGATGAAATTAAACATGCTGAATCCCAAGACAGTGTTTTTGGTTTGGCGACTACACCAATTAGCTTTATTTTGACGCCAGATGTGCTGATTAGTGTGCGTGAGCCGGGAAACAAGTCGATTGAAAATTATGTTCAACGTCTTGATAACATTTTATGTAGAACTTTAGAAGAGCAAAATAAAACCCGTAAATTACCAAATTCACCGATCGATTTATCATTACGGTTGTTAAACAGTATGATTGATGGCTATCTTGATATCCGCTCGCCATTGACGAGAAGAGTCGAGCATTGGCAACAGCAATTGCTTCAGGGTAATCGTCGTTTTAAACAATGGCATCAATTATTTCATGAGAATATGGCATTTCAGCAAGTGGAAAATCTATGCGAGGAGCAAATTGAAAGCTTGCAAGAGTTTAGAGATGAAATCGTAGAAAATTACCACCATGTGATTGGCAAGCATATCCACAATTCACAAGATATTTTACTGGTACGTTTAAATGATTTAATGAGTCATGTTGAACGTATTCAAAAACATACATTACGGTTGCGTAGCGCCATTCAGTCTGCAATTGATCTGCATTTTTCAGCTATTGCGAACCAGACCAATGAAAACATGCGGATTCTTGCAATTATCACCGCCGTTTTTGCACCTCTTACCCTTTTAACTGGTATTTATGGAATGAATTTTGAGTTTATTCCAGGTCTTAAATCGCCAGTTGGTTTCTGGATTATGCTAGGGGTCATGCTGCTTAGTACGATTTTTCTGTTGTACTATTTTTATCGACAGCATTTGGTGGGGCGAGGTGAACGAAGCGTCATTGATTTATTGGCCCAACAGCATCGTCAAGATCGGATGAATTTATTTTGGTTTTTGGAATATGAACCGATTAAGCAGACTTTGAAGGAAGTGGAGAAGATTACTCGATTGAAGTAATAGGAATTTTCAAAGATCAGTAAAGTTGATTTGTTAGTACTGCCTCAAATTTAGGGATTAATTTGATACTTATTGTCTAGGCATATCCTTACTTTTGACTGGGCAAAAGTAACAAAACCCCTTCCTTGGACTGACGGTACATCCATGTTACCGCAGTCCAAAAGGCGGCATCCATGCCGCCCATCACGTTAGCTCATACCTGTGTGAAAGATTATTTAGAAGAAAAAATCTTAATGGAAATGCTTCAACTGTTTTCTAAGTTGTTGTACTTCATCAATCAAATCTAACATCACTGCAACTGCTGCCAAACTTGCGTCAAAGTCACGTTGTAGACGATAAGCTTTGCGAGCACGAGAGACATCTTCGCCCATAAACTGATGGGTTTCAGGTGCAGTATTGACCGATAAAATATCATATTCAATTAGCTGAATAATCCAGTCGGGACTTTGACCACAAGCTTGTGCAAATTCTTGTAGATCAAATGTGGATTGTTCATCAACGACCTCAGCACTAAAGGTATGGCCGTCATATACAATTTCTCGATAATGAATGGTTGTCATAATCTTGCTCCCTATTGAGATGAACGAGGTTCGAATGAAGCAAAGGCTTCAGCCAGTTGCTGATAGGCTTGTTTTTCTTTTTCAGAATGTGCAGGTGGAAATACAATATTTAAGATTAAGTATAGATGCCCTGGTGTTTTATTAGGTATCCCTTTGTCTTTTAAACGTAGCTGTTGTCCTTGTTTTGCATTGTGAGGTAAATTGACATGCAAAGATCCAGCAGGTGTTTTTACTTCAATACCTTGACCTAACGCTGCTTCCCACGGAGCGACATCTACAGTCAAATATACATCACTGCCTTCGACATGAACGCGGTCTGTATCTTTATATTGGATTTCAATATAGAGATCGCCGTTAGCACCGCCATTGATACCACTTTGTCCTTGTCCACTTAATCGGATTTGCTGACCTTCTTTCATACCTTTTGGTATTTTGACTTGAAGGGTTTTACGTTGAACTTCAGGTTCGCCGTAAGCATTCACGGTCGGAATTTGCAGGGTAATTTGTTGCGTTGATCCATGATAGGCAATATCAAGATCGACTTCTATGCTGGCATGTTGATCTTCACCGCGATAACTACGCTGTTGTCTCTGATGTTGCTGTTGACCACCACCAAATCCTGCACCAAAGCGACCAAATAAATCTTCAAAACCGCTAAAGTCTGCTTGTTCACCACCTGTAAAGCCCTGGCGATAAAACTGTGCGCCATCAAAACCACCTTGCGCAGCACCCTGACCAAAGTTATTAAAACCTTGTGGATGATCTAATAACTGGTCATATTCAGCTTTTTTTTCTGCATTGCTTAACGTGTCGTAGGCAACATTAATTGCCTGCATCTTTTCTTCGGCATCTTTTTCTTTGCTGATGTCAGGATGATATTTACGAGCTAATTTTCGATAAGCTTTCTTAATTTCATCAGCAGAGGCTTTGCGTGTAACCCCTAATTCTTCATAATAATTTTTAGCCATAATGTTTTATCAGGATGGTGTGGTTTATTTCATTATGAAACGATTTTTAGAGTTTTCAATAAGCTAGATTGTATAAGAGTTGTTCTATTGCAAAATAAAATTGAGAGAAAGAGGTATAGATGGAGCAGGACTATACCTTTCATTATTTAGATAAAAGTATTTAGATAAAAGTTTGGTACAAGCCGTAAATAGCAATCAATAGAAGTAATAGGCCGCAAAGCCCTAATATTTTTGGATATAAATGGCTATTAGAAAGACGGCGGAAAAATACATAAACCAGAGATAAAGTTAAGAAGTCTAAAACAATCCATGTCAGGGTGAGTATGGTTAAACTTAGGTTGAGCTGTGGTGTAATAGAAACAAATTGCGGAAAGAAAGCCGAGAAAAAAATAATATCTTTAGGATTGGAGATTCCGACAAAAAAGCCCTTTTTGAAGCCACCATTTTGTGCCGAAACTGTTTGTATCGCTTCTGGGTGAGGTGCCTGAATGACTTCTTTAAGAATAGTGAAACCTAAATATCCAATATATAGACAGCCTAAGATACGGATAATATTGAGATAACTATCGTTAACACTCAGTACTCCCTTTAAAACGAGTACTGAAATAAAAATTAAAATAAGTGAGGCTAAATTTGTACCAAAAATTGTTTCAAGTGCCTTTCTATATCCACCTTTAAGTCCAGCGCTTGCAACTAAAATCATGACAGGGCCGGGGGTAGCAATCATAATAATGACGCTAAAAATAAATAGAAAATAATCAAAATAATTCATGGAATATAAGAATCTTACTTATTGGGCTATAAAGTAATCTTATATTATCTTATTTAAAATAAGATATTTAAAACGATCATCAAAAAATAAGGATAAATAAAAAGGCGGTATATCCGCCTTTTTATAAAGTTTAACGATTAACTCAAATGCTCACCAAATAACGCTAAAGCTTCTTCAGCGGTAAAGGTGTATTGCGTATTACAGAACTGACAGTCCATACGAATAGGGTTCTGTTCTTCTAAGGTTTCATGAACAGCATCTACACCAATTTGAATCAGCGCATTTGCACAGCGTTCTTTTGAACATGTACAGCCAAATTTGAGTGCTTCAATTTCTGGTAAACGAACCTCTTCTTCGTTATATAAACGATATAAGATCTCGGTTGCATCTAAATTGGTGAGCTCTTCAGCTTTTAATGTTTCGGTCAACATGGTCAAGCGTGGCCATAAATCTTCATCAACCAACTTTTGCTCTTCGTCATCATGACGTGGTAAAAGCTGAATGAGTAAACCACCAGAGCGCTTAGCAGTACTCGCTAGCACAATTCGAGTTGGAATTTGTGCAGATAAGTCGTAATACTGCATGAGGCAACCCGCTAAATTTGCCTGATCAAGAGGTACAATGCCTTGGTAACGCTCGCCAAATTCCGGTTCAATATTGATAAATAAAACGGGATTAACTAAAGCGCCGAGAACTGTGCTGCTGTCTGTTGCTTCAATGAAGCGTGGATCGGTTTCATAATCGGCTAAAGCACGAACTTCACCTAAATGATTACATTCAGCCATTGCCCATTTAAAGGTGCCGCTAGCCTGGATTTGCAAGCTGATACGGCCTTTGATTTTTAATGTACTTGCAAGTAATGCAGTCGCACTCAACATTTCACCTAGCAGAATTTTAACGGCAGGCATATAGTCACGTTGAGCTAAGATAGTTTGTAGTGCTTCTTCTAGATGAACGACTTCCCCACGGACTGGAAAGTTCTCTATATAAAAGCGTTGGCGTAAATCAGACATAATATTCTCCAGGGCCCTAAGCAGATTATAACAATTTCTTTTTAATCAAGCTTAGGGAATGCAGCGAAGCCGCAAGTAGGACAAAGGACAGCTTGGTGTCCATTGTCCAATTATTTAGGCAATGTGAATAAGTCCTTAATATAGCCATTCTTCGAAATCTCAAGTTATTCTAGATGATCTCGTGTAATGTCGATGCGATTTGGCTGTAAATGACGCTTTAAATTCACATCGTGTTTCGACGTGGCTTGTTGTTGAGCATCACTTTCAAATAGATGTTCAAGTTCGGCTAAAGCATTACGATGTGTTTCAAAGATCTTCTGTTCATCAGTATAAATACTTTGCTGTTGTATGAGCAATTTCTCATCATAATCCCGAAAGATTTCGATATTGTTATAGGCCTGTTCATCAGAGATACCGAGTTCTCGCAAGGCACGATAAGCCATACCTAATGAAGATAAATACGTCTCACGCCAAATGTATTCAACTCCTAAATCTCTTAAAAGATGTACATGGTGGCGGTCACGAGCACGAGCCAATAACTTTAAGTTTGGATAATTTAATCTGAGATGTCGTGCCACATTCATAGAATCTTCGACATCATCAATCGCTAGAATAAATACTTTGGCTTTTTCAATACCAGCAGAGCGTAGTAAATCTGGTTGGGTCACATCACCATAATAAAGTGATCCGCCATACCGTCTGACAAAGTCGACTTGATGAAGATTGTTATCAATTGCGGTAAACCCTAGATGTTGCAGGCGGGCAATACGCGCAATAATTTGTCCAAACCGACCAAAACCAGCAATGATAATCGGGTTTTCTTGCTGAGGAATTTCATCATACTCAGGTGGGCGTTCTTTATTAAAAAGTGGAATGACCTTGTATGCCATAAACCAGTAAATCACTGGTGTGAGTACCATCGACAAAGTCACAATAAGAGTCACAGGTTCTAATAAAGCTTGAGTTAAAATCTTTTCACTTTTAGCTAAGCTTAAAATGACGAAAGCAAACTCACCGCCTTGAGCTAAACAAGTTCCTAATAGTAGGCTGTTATTCCAACTGTATTTTTTATAGCGTGCAATGGCGGTCAATATCAGTGTTTTAATGACCAGTAAGCCGATTGCTCCACCAATAATAAGCCACGGCATTTCAATCAATAGTGACAGTTGAGTAGTCATACCCACGGTCATAAAGAATAAGCCAAGTAGTAGGCCTTTAAACGGTGCAATACTGGCTTCAACTTCGTGACGAAATTCGGAATCTGCTAATAATACGCCTGTGAGGAAAGCACCTAATGTCGTGCTAATACCTAACGTATCCATCAGCAAAACGACAGCAAGAATAATAAATAATCCTACCGCCGTAATGAGTTCAGTTGCTCCACTTTTGGCAACAAAACGGAAAAATGGACGCATCACATAACGACTAAATAGAAATAGACCAGTGAATGTTGCGATGATAGCCGCAAAATAAGCGATCCCATGATGGGTTGATTCTGTTCCTGCGAGTAATGGAATAATTGCAAGTAACGGAATCGCAGCTATATCTTGAAATAATAAAATTGAAAAAGACTGCTGACCATAGGTTGTGTTGAGTTGCTGTTTTTCAGTCAGAAGCTGTAATACAAAGGCTGTAGAAGACAGTGCCAGCGCAAAACCAACCACAAAGCTGACGGCAAGTTGCTGTTGAAATAGGAAGAGTACGATCAGCATAAGAACGCCACCGCTAATAAGAACTTGCAGACTTCCCATTACAAAAATAGAGTCACGCATTTCCCACAAACGCTGTGGCCTTAATTCTAAGCCAATCAGGAACATCAATAAAATGACACCGAATTCGGCAAGTTCCATAATTGCTTCAGGGTCATGAGCAATATTTAAAACACTAGGACCCAGAAGTATTCCTGTAAATAAATAACCTAAAACTGTTGCAATCCCTAGGCGTTTGCCAAGAGGGACTAAAATCAGAGAAGCTCCAAGAAAGATAGTTGCTTGCAGTAGGAATGACATCCATTGCCTCGAATGTATTAGTCTCTTTTAAGTGTAAAACGAAAAAGACGTCTTCACACCATGATATTCAAATCATCTAATTAAATTCTTGCGGATCAACATCAATTGATAGCCTGAGTTGATGCTGCCTTGGTGCATGGACCAATTGAGACCACCATTGTCTTAAGTAAAAATGTAGACGAGCGCGGTCGGCAGATAAAATCACCATGTGTGCACGATAGCGCCCAGCTTTACGTTCCATAGGGGCTGGAATAGGTCCCCAAATATCAACAATTTCACCAGCGACTTGACGAAGTTGCTCGGCAGCTTCATTTAAAAATTGTAAGGTATAGTCTCGATCTTTCGACTCTGCACGTATGAGTACTGCATAGCGGTAGGGCGGTAGTAAAGCAACTTTACGTTCAGCCAATGTTTGTTTGGCAACCGCGCGATAATCCTTTTCAATTAAAGTGGTGAGTAAAGGATGATCGGGTCTTAATGTTTGCAAATAAACATGGCCTTTGTGTTCACCACGGCCTGCACGGCCAGCCACTTGAACAATCAATTGCGCAGTACGTTCTGGCGCACGGATGTCTACGCTGAGTAACCCTGCATCAATATCTAAAATGGCAACCAAAGTCACATGTGGGAAATGGTGACCTTTTGCCAACATTTGCGTACCGAGCAAAATTGTTGGCTTGTTTTGATGAATGCGATCATAGATTTTTTGCCAGCTTCCGACACGACTGGTACTGTCACGATCAACTCGAATCACGTCATGCTCTGGAAATAATTCTTGTAAGTGCTCTTCAACCTTTGCGGTTCCTGCACCTAAAGTTTTTAAGCTTTTTTGCTGACATTCAGGGCAATGATCTGGTAAGCGATGAATGGTTCCGCAGTGGTGGCAATGTAAATAAGAATAAGGCTGGGTATGCAAAGTAAAATGTGCATCACAATGTGGACAATTGGCTTGCCATCCACAGCTTTCACAGACCAGTACAGGTGCATAACCACGACGGTTTAAAAAGATTAAAACCTGTTCTTTTCTCGCTAATGTATGTTTGATTTGTTCAATGAGAGGCTGGCTAATTCCATGCTGTTTTTTGACAATTTTAAGATCAATCAAATGCATTTTAGGCAAAAGTGCATGTCCAGCACGTTTGTTGAGTTGTAGTGAAGTTAACTTGCCAGTTTCGACCAAATAATAACTATCGATACTTGGTGTTGCCGAACCTAAAATCACAGGGCAGCTTTGTAAGTGCCCTCGGTACAGTGCGACATCACGCGCATGGTAACGGAAGCCTTCTTGTTGTTTATAAGACAGGTCATGTTCTTCATCTAAAATGATTAAGCCCAAACGTGGCAGCGGTGTATAGATCGCTGAGCGTGTCCCTAAAATAATAGATGCTTTTCCGGTCTGTGCTTGTTGCCATGCTTGTAAACGTTTGGAGTCGTTGAGGCCAGAATGCAATAAAGCAATATCACAATTAAAACGAGACTTAAAACGCGAAATGGTTTGAGGAGTTAAACCAATTTCAGGCACCAAAACCAGTACTTGTTTACCTTGCTTTAGCACCTCGTGCATGATGTGTAGATAAACTTCGGTTTTACCGCTACCTGTTAAACCATCTAGCAAAAATGCTTGGTATTGATGCTGTGCTTTAATAACCTGTTGGGTTGCTTGCTTTTGGTCTTCATTTAGCGTGAGCGGCATTTGTGCCAATTGAACAGGTGTAGGGCTAAAGTCATGTGGTTCAAGCGTACATTCAACCAAACCTTTCTTTTCTAGCGCTTTAAGTGTTGCAGTTTCTACGCCACTTAAATTCAGAATGTTCTCTGTTGTTCCCGCAGGATGTAACTTTAAAATCTGATAAGCATCTTGTTGCTTTACTGAACGTTTAAGCAGTGCTTCAACATTGTCGCATGGAGTAATTTTCCAGAGATGGAACAAAACGTCCATCGGTTTGCCCTGACGTAGTATAGCCGGAAGGGCGGTTTGCATGACCTCGCCAACTGGAAATTGGTAATATTGTGCGGACCATGTCAATAAACTTAAAACTTGTTCATCTAAAATAGGTTGTTCATCTAAAAGTTCAGAAATGGCTTTAAGCTGAAAGTTGCCTGTAAATGGTTCATGTGGATTCACTTTTTCAGTGATGATACCAATCAGGTTTTGTCGCCCAAATGAAATAGCGACGCGTGAGCCTACTTGAGCCCGTTCATATTGTGCTTCGGTGAGTGTATAGTCAAAAGTGTCGTACAGATGCACAGGTACGGCAACACGCACACGATAAACAACTGAATCAGGCTTTGGCGTTATGGTCATAGAGGCTCATTTCGTCAATTTTAAAAAACGGCATAGCGTCGTGAAGAGGACTTGGGTATTCTACACAGGCTATAGAATGAATATGAATGATTGCGTAGCATAGATGCAACAGCAGCGACTATTATTTTTGGAAAATTAGAACATTACCATGCCTGCATATCAATTTACTGCCATTGATGCTTCAGGGAAGCAGCAAAAAGGAGTGCTTGAGGGAGACTCAGCACGCCAGATTCGCCAACAATTACGCGATAAAGCATGGACACCAATTAGCGTTGACCCTGTTGAACAAAAAGATAAACATCAGAGTCAGGGGTTATTTCAAAAAAAGTTCAGTGCCTATGATTTGGCACTCATGACCAGACAACTTTCTGTTTTGGTTGCAGCCGCAATTCCTTTAGAAGAAGCTTTACGTGCGGTGAGCAAGCAAAGTGAAAAAGCGCATGTGCAAAATCTTTTATCGTCTGTTCGTTCGCGAGTCATGGAAGGACACTCATTGGCTCAAGGTATGCAGCAATCTGGACGTTTTCCAGACCTCTATATTGCAACAGTTGCTGCAGGTGAGCGTTCTGGACATTTAGATCTGATTTTAGATCAGCTCTCGGATTACACCGAAAATCGTTTTGCCATGCAAAAGAAAGTTCAGGGCGCCATGATTTACCCGATCATTTTAATGCTGATGTCATTTGCTATTGTGATGGGCTTAATGACTTTTGTTGTGCCAGAAATTGTTAAAACTTTTGATCAGAACAAAGATGCACTGCCGTGGATTACGGTCGCTTTAATGAAGGCCAGCGATTTTATTCGTCATGCGTGGGTGTTTATTATTATTTTTGCAGTTGTGGGAATTGTCGCATTTGTACGGTTTTTAAAAACAACAGCTGGACATTATGCTTTTGATCGATTAACACTCAAATTGCCATTATTCGGTAAACTGTCACGTGGTATTAATTCGGCACGATTTGCCAGTACCTTATCTATTTTGACCCGTTCAGGCGTGCCGTTGGTTGACGCATTAAAAATTGGTGCAGCAGTGACCAATAACTGGGTCATCCGCGATTCAATTGCCCATGCGGCTGAGCGTGTTACAGAAGGTGGTAACTTGGGTACGCAGCTTGAGCGCAGTGGTTATTTCCCACCAATGATGGTACAAATGATTCGAAGTGGTGAGGCATCAGGTGAGCTCGACCGGATGTTAGAAAGAGCATCGACCATGCAAGACCGTGAGGTTACAACATTTATTTCAACCTTACTGGCATTACTTGAACCGCTTATGCTGGTTTTAATGGCAAGCATTGTACTGGTTATTGTAATCGCGGTTATGCTGCCAATCGTAAATATGAACAATATGATTTAATAACTTTGATATTAGAGATAATGATGAAAGTAAAAAATATTCAAAGCGAAACAGCGATGGAACAACACAGTGATTCTGCGGTTTCAAATCAGTTTGAGCAGTGTTCTGATAAACATACCTCAAGTGTAGCTTTAAAAATTGCACAATCGTGCCATTCCGAGCATAGCTCTCCATCTTGCGTTCGGGCAAAGCTTCGCTTTGCTAATCCTCACTCAGGCTTTACCCTCATTGAAGTTATGGTTGTGATTGTAATTTTAGGCGTGTTAGCAGCGCTCATCGTACCAAATGTCATGGGGCGTAGTGAAAAAGCTAAAATTGATACCACCCAAATTACATTAAAAGGTGTGGCTGGTGCTTTAGATCAGTACAAGCTCGATAACGGTCATTTCCCAACAATGCAAGAAGGTGGACTAGATGCTTTAGTGAATCAGCCTGCTACAGCAAAAAACTGGATGCCGGGTGGATATGTTAAAGGTGGTTATCCTAAAGATAGTTGGAAAAATGATGTTCAATATGTAATTCCAGGTGCAGATGGTCGAGCTTTTGATTTGTACTCATTTGGAGCAGATGGCAAAGAGGGCGGTGAAGGTAATGATGCAGATATTTATTACCAACCTTAATTGAAAATATAATGGAGATTATCAATTCGTTTAAAAAGATAAACTGGTAAATACGAATTGATAATCTTTCTTAATCACAAAAATATAGTAAGTTTTTGAAAGATATTAAATAAAGTTAATAGTTATATTTGAGACTTATAATAAGAATTATTCCCATATTTAATAGTTACAAGAAAGTTAAAATGTAGAGAAAAATAAGCTATATATTTAAATAAAAGCTTTGCATAATAAATAAAAAGCACTTTATTACATTAAAAGGAGAGATTAAATGAAAGCATTTCTCATCGTAGATGAACTGACTCAGTTTCATTGGGTAATGCTGAAGTCTGTCCTATTGATTTTGGGTTTATTGCCGATTGCCGAAGTTTTTTTAAAGTTATGGCTTAATACCGAAGGAAGTAGCCAAATCATGATTGGTTTCTTTGCATTAAGTATTGTGAGTGCATGGTTAATGGTGAGCTTCTTTACTGCATTAAAAGCGAGTGTCTGGCAAGCTAAACAAATATCCACTAAATATGAGCAATTGCTTTTTAAAGCCTATCGTTATGTGCCAATGGTCTTTTTATCGAGTTTAGTTGCTTATTTATCTTTGCAATTATCGATCGCTTTTTAATGATATTTTAAAACCAAATTTTTAAATAAAACGTAGACTGAATATCTACGTTTTATTTTTTTAATTTAAGCAGGCTGTTGTACTAGCATTGCTGTAATTTTACGAACGATAGGCAGGATGAAAAGTAGCGTTGGGAAAGCAATTAACCAAGAAATAGCCCATGCAGACATCCATACATAAATGGAAAATTCTTCTAATCCCAAACTTCGTAATGTACTAATCATTGAAACCACTAACGTCATAATGATCGATAGAAGAAAGGGTAAAACGATAGATGTATAGCGATTTGGAAGTTTTTTAAAACTAAACAAAGATTTTGAGTTTTGCATTTTTGACTCCGTAAACCAACAAACGCCAGTGCCATTCAAAAATATAAAAATATTTTGAACAAATAGCTCCAAGCATTGTTGGAGGTATGTTGGCACGTTGATTGACGTAAACGTTTACGGCTTTTTGATGAGCAGATTTAATTTAGCACGAATTTTTCAAACTGGAAATAAAAAGAGGGTATTTCTTTATTTGTACATATTATATGCTTCAAATCAGATGTTTAAGCACATGAGAAAAAGTAAATGGAACAAATCGAGTGGAATGATTTTTTAAAAGTAGAGCTTCGCGTTGGTAAAATTATTGAAGCTGAAGTTTTCGAAAAGGCACGTAAACCTGCCTATATTTTGCATGTAGATTTTGGTGAAGAGTTAGGTGTACGTAAATCGAGTGCTCAGATTACTAAACTCTATCAGCCACAAGATTTAGTTGGTAAGTTGGTGGTTGCTGTAGTGAATTTTCCTAAAAAACAAATAGGACCTATTCAGTCAGAATGTTTGGTGACAGGATTTCATAATGCAGATGGTGATGTAGCACTTTGTATCCCAGAGTTTGAAGTGCCTCTGGGTACAAAGTTATTGTAAGTTAGCGGCGGGATTTAAAAGAAACGTCAACTTTACGTGGACGATAAACCCAACCTAAAACCAGCAGTAATACTGCAAATCCTAAAATTGGATAATCACCTAAACGGTTATAAAGGGTTTGACCTTGCATGGCTGGTAAATCGCCTCTCAAGACAAACTCTTTGTCGATCGGTGCTTGTTCAGTGATATGACCATTTTGATCAATAAAGGCAGTTACACCCGTATTGGTTGCACGGATAAACCAGCGGCCATTTTCTTTAGCTCGCATTTGTACCATTTGTAAATGTTGCAATGGTCCAGCAGTGCCAGTAAACCAAGCGTCATTAGATACAGTCACTAAAAAGTCGCTGTCTTCTGCATTACGTCGGGTGAGGTTTGGATAAGCCACTTCATAACAAATCGCAGCGGCAAGCGCGTGCCCCTTAATCATAAGTGGTTTTTGGTCCCTCTCGCCACGTGTAAAACCGCTCATGCTAATATCATTTTGCATGGCCGGTAGTACCCAAGACAGTAAACCTGAAAGAGGGATGTATTCACCAAAAGGCACAAGACGTTGCTTTTTATATAGACCACTGGAGTCGCTTCCAGAAGCCATAATACTGTTGTAATACAGTGGGCTACCAACTTCATGTGATTTGGTAACATCCCAGTAAGGAATTCCGGTTACCCATGCAGTGTGGTTCTTTTTAGCTTGTGCATCCATTGCATCCAAAAACGGTTCGATATCGGTTTGGAAGAGTGGAATTGAAGATTCAGGCCATACAATTAAGTCACGGCCCCATTCAGATTGAGTCAAACCTGCATAAATCTCTAATGTTCTAACTTGATATTCGGTTAGCCATTTTAAATCTTGTGGAATATTGCCCTGAATGAGTGAAACACTAAGCGGCTTGGCAGCTTTAGGTTTTACAAACTGTATATATGATGCTCCCCACGCGCCCAAAACTAACAGGGCAGAAGGGATAACCCAGAAAATACGCTTACGTAGAACTTCAACTAAAGCACAGGCTAATACAATGACGACAAAGGAAATTGCATAAATACCGAATAGAGGCGCATAACCATCGAGTAAACGCTCGGTAAACGCGTAACCTACAAACAGCCATGGAAAACCTGTAAATACCCAAGTTTTTGCCCACTCAAAAACAATCCAGAGTGGTGCGAAAGTCAGTGGTGTTTCAGGGAAGAAACGTCGGTAAACCCAAGTCTGAAATGCGGTAAATAAGCCCATCACAAGGGCCATAATGACAATCATACAAACGCTTAGAAATGCATTGGTATCGCCATATACATGGATGGAGGTGTAGAGCCAGAAAGCTCCCACAAACCATAAGCCAAAGCCATAACTCCAGCCAATAGCAAAAGCTTGTTTGGCTGAACGTTTATGTAATGATGCATAGAGTAGGGCTGGAGATAATATTGCCAACCACCACCAATAATAAGGTGCCAGTGAAAAACTGAATACGGCACCTGAAAATAAAGCAATGAGTAAAGGAAAAATTAAAGGAAGCTGTTTTTGTTGTTGCGAAGAATCTAACAACTTTTCAAAGTATGCTCTCATTGACGTACAGCTCGAATCAGATGAATAGTGCGGGCATCTGCTTCAACAATTGTAAATAACCAATTTCCAAGTTCAACAGTTTGACCTTGTAAATCACTTACGAGACCAATCTCTTGAAGCAATAAACCGCCGACAGTTTCTACTTCATCGTCAGAAAAATCAGCATCTAAAACAGTATTGAAATGTTCAATTGGTGTAAGTGCTTGCACCATCCATGCATTTGCTACTGTATGGTCATTGTCAGGAACAATGTACTGAGCATCTTCATCAGCAGTGTCATGTTCGTCTTCGATTTCGCCAACGATTTCTTCAAGAATATCTTCAAGCGTAACAAGACCAGCCGTTGAACCATATTCATCAATCACAATTGCAATGTGAGTCTGAGTATGTTTCAACATGCGTAGTACCTGATCGGAGCGCGCACTTTCTGGAACAAATAAGGGTTGACGCATGAGAACTCGAATATCGACTTTGGTATTCGGTTCGGTTAGAAACGGCAATAAATCTTTTGCGAGCAAAATCCCGACAACATTATCAGGCTGATCAGAAGAGAAGACTGGAAAGCGTGAGTGAGCAGACTCGACCAGTACATCAAGAATATCAAGTAACTGATCATCTTCTTGCAAACTGATCATTGCTGTTCGTGGTGTCATGACTTCACGAATTTTTGTAGCAGGAAGGTCAAGAACACCTTCAAGCATGGCAACAGTATCTGGTTCTAAAAAGCGACGTGAATTTTGGACTAATTTTAATAATTCATCACGGGTTTCTGGTGCTGTACCTAACCATTTTCGTAAGCCGCGCATTCCCCACGACGGACTTGGTTCCTCTTGCATGATCTTTCCTAAAGACTCAATCTATCAAATGAATACTTTGAATCATACCGAAGAAAAGATGCTTATGCATCTATAAAACCAGCTAAAAGACAAAACGCATATTGTTATGTAAAAGCCAGTTACAGTTAACAGCTCAGTAATTTGTTTATGCTAAAATGTGAAAATTCTATTTGTTCGAGTTTGTCATGTCGGAACAATCCATTTCACCTACTGTCCAAATTAATACACGTGGTTTACGTTGTCCTGAACCTGTCATGATGTTGCATCAAGCCATCCGCAAATCTAAATCTGGCGATGTGGTTGAAGTCTTCGCAACAGACAACTCGACCTCGTGGGATATTCCTAAATTTTGTATGCATTTAGGCCATGAGTTGCTTTTGCAAGAAGAGCGCTTAGATGAAAATGGTCATAAAGAATTTCATTACTTAGTGAAGAAAGGGTAATAGAATAATAAGGCTTCTAATAAAAACTATTAGAAGCCATTAATAATTCAAATTTAATTTGAAATGATAATTTTTTACAAATAAGAATCATTATATAATCTATAAAATGATGTATATAAATGACGCATAAAAATGAATGAATATTTTGTGAAACGAAGCTTATTTATTTTTCTTTGGTTTTTCTGCATTGCTGGTTTATTACATATAGAGACTTCTTGGTTATCTGAAACTGTTGCTACCATTATTTTACTTACTGTTGTTATTTTTGGCTCAATTCTATTAGGTTATAGAAATGCACATTTTGCTCCCGAACCAAAAATAAAGATGAGTCTGATTTTGCATACAAGTTTTATGGGGCTTATGTTAGTTATTGATTTATTGTTTGGTAAATCGGATTGGTACTTCGATTTAGCTCGAAACTTTGGTTTTCTTGGCCTATTTTTATTAGGCACATTTATTTTTTATAAAAAGAATCTTAATTTAAACGTAGCAAAAATACCGCCTTTTCAATAAGCGAACTCCAATAAGAAGCCCCGAATAATCGGGGCTTCTTTGTATTACATGTTCGGGTATGAGACACGGCTAGCAAAGCAACGCTTTGCCGTGTCGCAAGGAATTACATATTAGGGTAATTCGGACCACCACCACCTTCAGGCGTTACCCATGTGATGTTTTGAGATGGGTCTTTAATGTCACAGGTCTTACAGTGAACGCAGTTCGCTGCGTTAATCTGGAAGCGTTTAGAACCATCATTATCTTCCATGATTTCATAAACACCAGCAGGGCAGTAGCGCTGTGCAGGCTCATCCCATTTCGGTAAGTTTACGTTCACTGGAATTGACGGATCAGTAAGCTTCAAATGAGCTGGCTGGTTTTCTTCATGTACAGTGTTTGAGATAAACACAGAAGACAAACGGTCAAATGTTAATTTGCCATCTGGTTTTGGATAGTTTGGCTTGAAGCTCGTTGCATCAACAGTTTTCAATGCAGCGAAGTCTTGCTTCAAGTCATGTAAGGTGAATGGAACTTTAAAGACGTTTTGGTCGATAAAGTTAAATGCACCACCAATCCATTGACCAAATTTATGCATTGCTGGGCCAAAGTTACGAGAGTTATAAAGCTCTTCTTTTAACCAGCTGTTGTTGAATTTGTCAGTGTATGACGTTAATTCTTTAGTGAATAAATCTTCGCCTTCAGTAACGCGCGCAATCGCAAGGTCACCGCCTTTTTCTACACCAGCAGCAATCGCTTCAAATACAGCTTCACCACATAACATGCCTGATTTCATGGCAGTGTGTGAGCCTTTGATTTTTGCAAAGTTTAAGAAACCTGCATCATCACCAATCAAGCAACCGCCTGGGAAAGTCAATTTAGGCAATGAGTTGAAACCGCCTTTCACTACAGCACGTGCGCCGTAAGAAATACGTTTACCACCTTCTAAAAACTGTTTAATGAGTGGATGAGTTTTCCAGCGCTGCATTTCCATAAATGGATACATGTGTGGATTTTCATAAGACAAGTCCACGATCATACCCAAAGTCACTTGGTTGTTTTCAGCGTGGTATAACCACCAGCCACCAGAAGAAGCTGTTTCAGCCAATGGCCAGCCTGCACCGTGCATGACTAAGCCCGGTTTATGTTTTGCAGGGTCGATTTCCCAAAGCTCTTTAATCCCAATACCGTAGTGCTGAGGATCAACATTTTTATCGAGGTTATATTTTGCAATCAGGCGTTTACCTAAGTGACCACGGCAACCTTCAGCAAAGAGAGTGTATTTAGCGTGAAGTTCATAGCCTGGTGTAAAGTTATGCGTTGGTTCGCCATCTTTACCAATACCCATGTCACCAGTTTGAATACCTTTTACAGTACCATCTTCGTGGTAAAGCACTTCAGATGCAGCAAAGCCAGGGAAAATAGAAACTTCTAGTTCTTCAGCTTTTTGGCCTAACCAGCGAACCACGTTACCTAAAGAGATAACATAGTTGCCATCGTTATGCATGGTTTTAGGAACCATCCAGTGAGGCACTTCTTTAGATGTGGTGTCTGAAAGCAAGAAGAAAGTTTTATCTTCAGTTACAGGTACGTTTAAAGGCGCACCTTCTTCCTTCCAGTTCGGGAAAAGTTCGTTGATGGCACGTGGCTCAAGCACAGCACCAGACAAGATATGCGCACCTACTTCAGAGCCTTTTTCAACTACACAAACAGAAAGATCGGGTAAGTTATTTTCAATCGCTAATTGACGGATCTTAATCGCAGCAGATAGACCTGCAGGTCCTGCACCTACGATGACAACGTCAAACTCCATCGATTCACGTTCGATGTGTTCCATGTAGGACTCCTCAATACTTAAAGGTGGCAACCGTCATATTCAGAAATTCGGTGCTGCCGTGAGTGTTTTAATCCATAGGCGCAAATATGCTATTGTGCCTTTTATCGTTTTGGCTAGTATAGTTTTAAACCATGATCTAGCCAATTGGCTGAGTCGTCATATTTTTTCGTCAGCAAGGCATAAACTATGGTAAATCAAAATAATTCCCCATCGGATATGGGAAAAATACCGTTATCTGATGATAAAAACTTAATGAACATTGCACAATACTTAAAAGGTGTACAGCAAAGTCACAAAAGGTCAATTCCACCTTTAGAGCAGTGGCATCCAAAGCATTGCGGCAAAATGGATTTGACGGTTAAAGCCAATGGAGAATGGTGGCACGAAGGTCAATTGATTAAGCGCCAAGCCCTATTAGATCTATTTACCAAAGTCCTATGGAAAGAAGAGGGTAAATTCTACCTGAAAACCCCCGTAGAACAAATTGAAATTGAGGTCGAAGATGAACCTTTATTAGTCAATCAGGTAGATCAAGTTGAAATTTCAGGTGATCAATTTTTACAACTGACCACGACGAATCAAGATGTGATTTTGGTTGATGCTGAACATCCAATTTTTATGCGTGAATATGACGGGGAATTGCGTCCTTATGTGCATGTGCGTTTTGGAATTAACGCCCTTATTCAACGTCAGTCTTTTTATCATTTAGTGAACTATGGAACACTCATTGAAAAAGAGAATGGTGAAACCATTTTAGAGTTAAAAAGTGGTAATTTGCTCTTGCAATTAGGCACTTGAGGTTTAAGCTTTAGGAAGTGAAAATTTCCGACACTTCAGTACAGCCATGACAGCCATACAACCTCTATTTACCGATCTAGAACCTATGCCTAACGCATCTGCTGATGCTCCAATTGGTATTTTTGATTCGGGAATTGGAGGAATGTCAGTTGCAGCAGAAATTGCCAGATATTTGCCAAACGAACGTA
Organism: Acinetobacter sp. KB005; assembly: GCF_049949095.1. NCBI lineage: Bacteria > Pseudomonadati > Pseudomonadota > Gammaproteobacteria > Moraxellales > Moraxellaceae > Acinetobacter > Acinetobacter sp. KB005. The sequence continues at coordinate 1,273,627 of NZ_CP188191.1, forward strand.
TTGTGTATTATGCCGATACTGCCTACGTTCCTTATGGCCCACGTTCCGATGACGAAATTAGAGAGCTCACAGCTCGTGCTGTCGATTGGTTATACCGTCAGGGTTGCAAAATTGCGGTTGTAGCCTGTAATACCGCCTCAGCATTTAGTCTTGACCATTTACGCGAGCATTATGGTGAACACTTTCCAATTGTTGGGTTAGTTCCAGCATTAAAACCTGCCGTATTGCAAACACGTTCTAAAGTGGTTGCCGTGTTGGCGACTCCTGCTACTTTTCGTGGACAACTCATTAAAGATGTTGTTGAAAAGTTTGCTGTTCCAGCAGGTGTTAAAGTGATGACTTTAACCAACCTCGAACTTGTTCCTTGTGTGGAAGCGGGACAGCAAATGGGGGAGGCTTGTTTAAACGCATTAAAAGAGGTTTTACAGCCTGCCGCAGAGCAAGGTGCAGACTATTTAGTGCTCGGTTGTACTCATTATCCTTTCTTAAATGAAGCAATTCATCATCTTTTTGATAACCAATTCACACTGATTGATTCGGGATTAGCAGTAGCCCGACAAACAGCCCGTATTTTAATAAAAAATGCGTTATTATGTGACCAAATAGGTCAGAATGTTGCACGTATTGAATGTTATGTCAGCGGAAATAATGCTGAGGCACTGCAACCTGTTTTACAACATATGATTCCACAAGAGTTAACTTGGACACTTCATAATCTGAACTAGTTTTTTTATCGTTTAGAAAGTAGTGTTTTTAGATTTATTATTTTATTTGGGGCGGTTCATGATCTTGGCTGATATTAAGTCACGTACAGGTCATGGGGCGAAAGGGTATTGTTATGCTCGATACACGCTATCAGATTTTTATTTCAACGTCTGGCCGCGATATGCAGCCAGAGCGAATGGTTTTGTCTCAAACCTTGGTGGGGATGGGTTTCTTTGCTTGGGGATTAGAGCATCGAACACCTTTAACCACTACACTTGCACGTCGACAGATTGATGAATGTGATTATGTAATCCTACTTCTAGGAAGTCAGTATGGAGAACAAGCGATTTCTGGTGTGAGTTATCTGTCTTTAGAGTATGAATATGCGTTAAGTCAGGCGAAACCGATTATTGTTTTCATGCATGAACAGCCAGAAAACCGTGAAATAGATTTACAAGAAACACATTCACAACTTAAAGATAAATTTCTCGCATTTAGAAAAAAATTATTACACGAAGCAGAGCATATTTTTTACTTTAAAACTCCACGTGAACTGGAGTTGGCTGTTCGTTTGAATATCCCTTTAATGATTGAGCAGTATGGGGGAAAAGGCTGGGTTCCTGCACATCAAGCTCAGCAGTTAGAAGATGAAATTAAGCTATTAAAAAGTAAAATTTTACAGTTAGAACAGCGAGTAACCGAGCCATCTACACAGTTAAATGAAGTTGCACCGCAAGATATTTTTGCATTTGAATATCAGATTCGAGCATTTCAGGATGGCAACTTTAAAGAGCTTAAACGACAGCGGCAAATGACGTGGTCTCAGTTGTTAAGCGTGCTGGCAAAGCGCTTTGAAACAGCGGTGCCAGAAGAGAATTTTGGAATTTGTCTGAATGAATATTTAAACCAGGCTGGCTTAGAAGATGCTCGTCAGGAATTGCCTCGTGCGCATGCGGTTGCCTGTGCACAGATTAATCACAAGGCACTATTCCGAATTAAAAATCAAATGCAATCGCAAGGCTGGATTGTTCCAACTCAAACTGAACAATCGTATGGCTTATGGAAACTAACCACTAAAGCTCAAAAGATATTGTTGAGCTATAAATGGAATCATCGGGGCGTTCGATTAAAAGCTTAGAGCGATTCAATTTATATATGACAATGAAAACTGTTACATTAGTGTCATAAGATGAACTGAAAGGCATTTACACATGTCGTTTGAACAAAAACCGAAAGTTACTGTCATTTTAGCGAATTTAGGCACACCAGATGAGGCGACTGTGCCTGCGGTGCGCCGTTTTTTAAAACAGTTTTTATCTGATTCACGCGTGATTGAAATACCGAAACTGATCTGGTGGATAATTTTAAATCTGTTTGTTTTGCCTTTTCGCCCGAAAAGAGTGGCGCATGCCTATGCCTCGGTATGGTCCGCAGATTCACCAATGCGTGAAATTGTGTTTGAACAAACCAAACGTGTGCAGGCTTATCTACAGCAGGAAAATAAACAGTTTGATTTAACTGTTTTACCCGCAATGACCTATGGAAATCCGGGGATTGATGCAGTTTTAGAAAAATTGACGGCTAACCCGCAAGAACATGTCATTTTATTACCTTTGTTTCCTCAGTATTCCGCAACATCTACAGCGCCGTTATACGATGCATTTGCCAAATGGATTCCTAAACAGCGGAATTTGCCGGGGCTGACGATTATTAAAGACTATTATCAGCATCCAATGTTTATTCAGGCATTGGCAGAAAGCGTTTTAGCCTACCAAGAGCAGCATGGCAAACCTGAAAAACTATTGATGTCATTTCATGGAATTCCACAGCCATATGCAGACAAAGGTGACCCTTATGCAGACCGTTGTCGCATCACAGCAAAGTTAGTCGCTGAAGCTTTACATTTAAAAGATGATGAATGGGCGATTAGCTTCCAGTCACGTTTTGGGAAACAAGAATGGGTGAAACCTTATACCGACCAGCTATTACAAGATTGGGCAAAGCAAGGTGTTAAGTCCGTTCAGGTATTAAGCCCAGCTTTTTCTGCCGATTGTCTAGAAACGCTTGAAGAGTTAGCGATTCAAAATGCTGAACTATTTCAACAAGCAGGCGGTGGAAGCTATGCTTATATTCCAGCTTTAAATAGCGATCAGGCTCATATTGATTTGCTTGCAGGTTTAGTTCAGGCTAATCTTGATGCCCTTACTTATACCTTAGCCCACCGTTAATTGTGTTTTAGCCAGAGGTTTTTATGCTGCAAGTCAAAATTGTTCCAGTTACTGCATTTGCCCAAAATTGTTCCATCATTTGGGACAGTGAAACGAAAGAAGCGGTTTTGATTGATGCTGGTGGTGACGCTGCTGTTTTGAAAAAAGAAGTTGAAGCTTTAGGTCTAAAAGTGAAGGCCCTGTGGCTAACTCATGGGCATTTAGATCATGCTGGAGCGGTGGGTGAGCTTGCTAAAGAATGGAGCGTTCCAGTTATTGGTCCACATAAAGAAGATCAGTTCTGGTTAGACATGATTCAGGAAGTATCAGCACGGTATGGCTTCCCAATTCCGCAGCCTGTTAAAGTCGATCAATGGCTTGAAGGTGGCGAAGTGCTAAAACTGGGTGAAGATGAGTTTGAGGTGCGCTTTGCACCGGGGCATACACCAGGACATGTTGTTTTCTATAATAAAAATCATGGCTTACTTTGGACGGGCGATGTTCTGTTTAAAGGTTCGATTGGACGAACAGACTTCCCGCGAGGCAATCATGAGCAGTTAATTGAATCGATTAAACGTGAATGTTTTAGTTTGCCAGATGATACTCAGTTTATTTCTGGACATGGTCCGATGAGTACCATTGGCTATGAAAAGCAATTTAACCCGTTTGTCGCTGGTAAAGCAGGTTAATCCTCATAATCATCTTCATTTTGACTACCCTTGTTTTGCTGAGGAGCATCTTGGGTAGGCAATTTATATTCATCGTTTGCCCAAGCGCCTAAATCAATTAATTTACAGCGTTCTGAGCAAAACGGACGAAACTCATTACCTTCCCAAACACTTGGTCCACCACAACGTGGGCAGGGAAATGTACGTGGCATATAGCGATATCCTCAAAGTGAAGAGAAATAGATTAGGCAAAAGTCAGGTGAGTTGTTAGACTTATGCCGATTTTTATTTAGTTTGATGTGATTATGCCGATTCGTCAATTTCAAGCACAACGTATGCAAGCGCCTCGTGATTTTACCCCAATTGAAAATACACCGATTTGTGTTGAAATTGGTGCTGGCAAGGGTAAACATGCTTTGCTCTTTAGCGGCCAACAGCCACAGCATACGTTATATGCAATTGAACGAACCCGAGAAAAATTCTTGGCAATGCAAAAACAGCATGGTTTGGAACCAAGAGATAATTTGGTACCTGTACATGCAGATGCTTTACCTTGGGTTGTACACGCTCTACACCCTGCTCAAGTTGAACATTTCTTTATACTCTATCCAAATCCAGAACCACATAATCCGGCACAGCGCTGGTTGAATATGCCATTTTTTGAGTTCTTAATCTCACGCCTGCAAACAGGTGGAACCATTACATTGGCAAGTAATATTCCTGAATATATTGAAGAAGCAGAACAGCAGTTAATTCATGTGTGGAAGCTGCCTTATCAAAAAGAAAAAATTGCTCAAACCTCTGCACGTACTCATTTCGAAATTAAGTATTTAGAGCGTGGAGAGCTTTGTCAGCAACTCATTATGACCAAGCCTGAAGGCTACAGCACACGTTTTGATGATTTTGCGCCGCTGCAAGGGCAAACACATGGCGAATAAGCGGGTTGCTATTATTGGGGCAGGCCCAGCAGGTCTTATGGCTGCTGAAGTATTAAGCCAATATGCTTATGACATTGATGTATATGAACAAAAACCATCTGCTGCGCGTAAGTTTCTTATGGCAGGTAAAACAGGGTTAAATATCTCACACGCTGAACCACTAGTACAATTTATTGAGCGTTACGACCGTCCAGAATGGCTAAAACCTTGGATTGAAAAGTGGGATGCCGTCTGGATTCAAGACTGGATGAAAAGTCTTGGAATTGAGTCTTATGTGGGCAGCTCTGGTCGTATTTTTCCGGTCGAAATGAAAGCAGCACCTTTACTGCGTGCTTGGCTAAAACGCTTGGCAGAGCAGCAAGTTAAATTCTTTTATCGTCATCGTTGTATTGATTTGCAAGGTACAACAGTGACTTTGCAAAATCAGACTAATCAAAACACTGAAACTTTTACCCATCAATATGATGCGGTGGTATTGGCATGTGGGGCTGTGTCGTGGTCACAATTAGGTAGTGATGGTGCATGGCAGCAATGGATTCATCAATCTAGTATTGAGCCTTTTCAGCCAAGCAATGCAGGGGTGTTGCATGTTTGGTCTACTTTTATGGAAAGTTGTTTTGGCGAGCCCTTAAAACGCGTCCATGCATGGGTCGATCCTAGCCAAATTACACATGGCGATATTGTAATTACTCACTATGGTTTAGAAAGTGGGGTTATTTATAAACTCGGACGTGCCTTACGAGAACAGCAAAAACAAGGACAAAGCTTAAACCTATTTTTAGATTTATTGCCTGATGTAGAGTTGTCACAGTTAATTAAAAAATTACAGGGTGGTAAGAAACAATCTCTAACCAATATCTGGCGTAAAGCAGGCTTAGACACAGCCAAAATTAGCTTAATCCGAGAAGTCGTTGATAAAGCGCTATGGAACCAACCAGATGCCATGGCTCAGCAAATCAAAGCGCTTCAAATCAAGTTAGAGGGCTTTAGACCTATCGAAGAAGCGATTAGTTGTGCAGGAGGCATTAAGCAAGAAGCACTGTCCGAAAGTTTAAATCTCAAAGAAATATCAGGGGTGTTTTGCTGCGGTGAAATGCTGGATTGGGATGCACCTACAGGTGGTTATTTGCTTACAGCATGCTTTGCCACAGGACGAGCTGCGGGACAGGGCGCGCATTCATTCTTGGAGCGATAAGTGCTTCATTTGGCGCTATGTTTGATAGGTGAAAAGTGTTATTTTTGAGCGATCAATAATAATAGGAGTTGCGATCACATGTCTCAAGCATCACCAGTCTATCAGGGAAGTTGTTTATGCCAAGGTATTCGCTATGAAATTAAGGGCGATATCGGAGATATTATTCAGTGCCACTGCCAACGATGCCGAAAAGCCAATGGAACAGCATTTGCCACGAATGCTCCTGTTAAAAGTGCAGATTTTAAAATTACCCAAGGTGAAGAATTAGTCAAAAAATTTGCTGTGGAAGGTGTGTATCGTTGGTTCTGTAGTGAATGTGGTTCACCTTTGATTAGCTCGCGTGATGGACAGCCCGAACTCTATCGTTTAAGAATTGGTACTCTTGATACACTATTAGATCAAAAACCGACATTACATCTTTTTGCTGCTTCAAAAGCAGAGTGGGATTGTATTCTGGATGATTTGCCGCAGTATGCTGAACGTCCATGATTTAAAAAAGTATATTTCAATCAACTTTTAGATGGACTAATATAATCAAAATAGGGAGATGGCATTCTTCCCTTGAAAAACCGCCGTATTGGCTAATGATGCCTACGTTACCCTCATGTATTTATATCGCTGGGTACGTAGGTTATTGCGTACTTTGCTTATTTTTGGAGTACGCCATGTCACATTTACCTTCATGTTTTTTTACTCTTTTAGCGTCTATCTAAAGGGGTCGTCTTATGTATTACTCTCTACTTTCAATTGCTCTAGGTTCCGTTCTAGGGGCGTGGTTACGTTGGTTTCTAGGCTTAAAACTTAATCCGATCTATCCTCAAATTCCACTAGGTACCGTCACTGTTAATTTAGTGGGTGGGTTTATTATTGGTTTTGCGATTGCTTACTTTGCTCATAGTGACTTAAGTCCGAATTATAAACTTTTTGTGATTACTGGTTTCTGTGGTGCTTTAACCACCTTTTCAACATTCTCGATTGAGATTGTCACTTTGTTGCAAAGTGGTAAATTGGGAATGGCGATGCTGGGGATTTCTATTCATTTAATTGGGTCGTTAATTTTTACGTGTTTGGGGTTGGCGACTTATTATTGGGTAGCTGGAAACTGATTATTCAGATGTTTAAGGCACGATATATATATGGCACGGCCTCTGTTTTACAATATTCTCCAACACCATTTGTATAGGCATACCTTACTTTTGAAAGATCAAAAGTAAGCAAAAATCTTTTGTTTCGCTGATGCTACATCCTTATAGCACAGCGAAACAGCGGCATCCTTGCCGCTTGTCACGATAGTAAATGACTAATTATTATTTAAATTTTAAAAAGAAAATTATCTGATTTATTCTTTGATTTGATACGCGTTAAAGTCATCAACAGCCTGACTGAAATCAGAGATATATTGTTTTTGCAAAATATTGGATAAGTGCAAACAGATAACAGGTTCTGTTGATGAAAATGGTTTTGCCTACTTTTCCCAAAAGAAAAGTAGGTCGAGCCGAAGGCTAATCTAGGTATAAAATCTAACTGAAAAGACTCTGTTGTGACAATCCTATGATTTGAGGCATTAGCTCCTAAAGCTTATTATTTTACAGCTAAAGCCTGACCTTCAAACTTCACACCATCCCAACCATTTTGCATAAACTGACGAATATTTTGATGGTCAGTTCCCTCTGGGGTAGCCAATACAGATGCATAGTGTTCTGCAAATAAACTTAAAGTTTGTGCTTGGTCTAAATCTTGTAATTTGGCAAAAGAGAAAACTTTTGCACTGCCTTGATTTTCAGTAGCAGCGTTATGCTGTGCGCCATTTTGAAAAGCTGTTGGAGTATGTTGGTAGCGTGCTTCAATATGAGCTAAAACGTCTGAAAATTTTGCTGTGCCTGCTTGTAATTGGGCAAGTAACTCTTGTGCCATTATCTTAAACTTCCTATCAAATGAGGGTTTAAGCATAGCATCGAATAGAAGCTTTGAAAGCTTGGCGAATACAAAAAATTGATGAGTTGTGGAAAAAATAAGAATATTTTTTACATAAGTTGTGGATAAGTTCTCTTTTATACACAACATAAAAAGATCGAAAAAACGGACATAAAAAAAGAAGCCTAAGTGGAGGAGATAGTCTTAGGCTTCCAATGATTTAAGTGTATTGATCAAACCTTAACGTAAGATTAACTCTTACGATTAAAGCGAGCGAAACGTTTATTAAAGCTTGCAACACGGCCTTCGTTACTTGCTTGACGTACTTCACCTGTATAGAAAGGGTGTGATGCACTTGAAATATCAAGGGTGACATAAGGATAGACTTGACCTTGATATTCTTTAGTTTGTTTCGTCTGGAGAGTACTGCCAATTAAGAAGTACACATCTGCATTGGTATCATGAAATAACACTTGTTGATAAGCAGGATGAATATCTTTACGCATGAGAGATTGTCCTAAATTATTTTTGATTAAAGAAATGTTATAACATAACAATTAAAAAGTCAATGTACCCCCTAAAGGTCACACTGACTTAAAATTTAATTAGCTAGATGGCGGGACCAGTTCTTCAAATAAATCACTGAGATTGTCATGTACTTTTAAGTGAATCAGGTTCCAGTAATGTCCTGAAATTGTTCTATTGACCATCAGCGTATCTGGTGAAGGTTTAAAGACATCCCAATACTTCAAAGATTTTTTCACAAGTAACATGCCATCATGATGTGATGAGTTCTCGGCAAAATCATAAGTGGTATTAAGCGGGCGTAATAACACTTCAATCCATAGCTTATACAGATCATTTGGGAACTTGCCTTTTTCAGCAAGGGAGTGTAGTTCGAGTAGCTCTGTTTCAATCAGATCAATATTTTCATGGCGAGCTGCATTCACTAAACGCTTGAAGTGCTGAACGATTTCATTTGAAAGTGTTTTAACACTGCCATAGTCATAAATAATTACACTACCGTCTTGGCGGAAAGCGAAATTTCCAGGGTGAGGGTCACAGTGAAAACGTTTTAAAAAGAACATTTCCTGACCTAAAGCACGGATTAGGCGGTTTCCAATTGTATTTCGAATTTCGAGCGGCCAAGAACTTGCAGTTTCAATGCTGTCACCTTGTTCGAGGCTTAGGGTCAAAATACGTCTTGAAGAGTAATCTTTATAAACAGTTGGAATGATAATTTTGTCATCTAACTGACTATGAAATGTTTTAAAGACCTCAAGATTTTGAGCTTCTATTTCATAATTGAGTTCTGCTGAAAGGCTATCCTGAATTTCTGCAAAAAGCTGATCCTGCAACTTTTTATCAATTTTAAGTACGCCCATTAAGCGAAGGGCTAAACGTACTTGTTTTAAGTCACTTTCACAGGCTTCATCAACACCCGGATATTGCACTTTAACCACGACTTGTTCGCCACTAGGCAGAGTAGCTTTGTGAACTTGCCCAATCGATGCAGCAGCAAAAGGTTCACTATCAAAAGATTTAAAAGCCACATTAAGCGGTTTTCCAAGCTCTCGTTCAATTTGCTGTTGAATCGCTGCAAAAGGCATGGCTGGGGCTTGGCGTTGTAACTTTGAAATTGCTTTAGCGACTTCTGGTGGGAAGATATCTTTATATTGCGAAGCAATTTGCCCGACTTTCATGACGGCACCTTTCATTTCTCCTAAGGTGTCGGCAATTTGCAAACCAATATCCTGAAATAATTTGGTTTTTGAAGCCAGCTTTTGCTCTTCATCTGCGGTCAAGTTTCGAATCGAGTTAGAAACGGTTTTCGTTGCAATGCTCGCGGTCATTCCTGCAAGTTTCATAAAACGTTTGCCTGGTGAACTTGCATTCTTTGCCATATCTTCGATACCTCATTGACTACAACATAATATTACCTAGTTTTGATCATAGGTGACAAAGCTTAAAAAGCCTATACGAAATTGTTTATCTCATGTAAGAAAATTTTCGAAAAACAAAATGTTATTTTTATAGTAAAAAATATGAAAAGCTTGTGAAAATCCATTTCATAAACAAAGCTTTAATATCTATATAGTCTCTATTTTTTTAGTGCTAATGTGAATGACAGGTTAAATAAATATAGAGATAACAAAAGCGATGACAAGTTTAAATTCGGCCCATGGACGATCTCAAGCGGTTCCTTTATCTGTATTTGAGCAGTCAAAAGATGCACATATTATTCGTTCTGATGAAGAGGCAATCCAGATTGCAAAACAACTTGCCCAAGAGTTTGCACAAGAGGCATCCGAGCGAGACAGAGAGCGCCGTTTACCCTTAGATGAAATTCAACAGTTCTCACAAAGTGGCTTATGGGCCATTACAGTTCCTAAGCAGTTTGGTGGTGCACAAGTCAGATATCGAACCTTGGCTGAGGTCATAAAAACCATTGCGAGTGTTGATCCATCGCTTGCGCAGCTTCCTCAAAATCATTTGGCTTTTATTGAACATTTACGTCTTGATGCAGGCCCAGAACAACAACAGTTCTTCTTTAATTTAGTGTTGAGAGGCATTCGTTTTGGAAATGCCTTTTCGGAAAAACATAGCAAAACGGTTGCTGACCTCACTACAACATTGAGAAAGACCGAGCACGGTTATGAAATTAATGGCAAGAAGTTCTTTGCAACAGGCGCATTACTTGCACATTGGATTCCGATTGTCGCGGTGAATGAACAGGGGCAGCCTTATGCAGCACTAGTCCCTCGGGAAACGTCAGGGGTGAATATTATTAATGACTGGTCTGGTTTTGGGCAACGAACTACAGCCAGTGGTACTGTTGAACTTAATCAGGTTCCAGTACGTGAAGAATACTTAGTTCCGATTTATCAAGCTTTCGAGCGACCAACACCAGCGGGAGCAATTTCACAGTTTATTCAAGCTGCTGTCGATGCAGGTATTGCACGTGGTGCCATTGAAGAAACAATTCACTATGTCAAAAATCATAGCCGCGCATGGGTCGACTCAGGTTTGGAAAAAGCCAGTGATGATCCTTACACGATTGCAAACATTGGCGATTTAAAAATAAAACTGCGTGCAGCAGAAGCCGTATTGGATTTGGCAGGAGATGCGATTGATCAGGCAATTGCCGACACGACTGAAGAACATGTAAACCAAGCCACCTTACTGGTTGCCGAAGCAAAAGTACTCACCACAGAAGTTGCAATTTTAGCTGCCAATAAGCTTTTTGAATTGTCGGGAACGCGCTCCACTTTGTCTGAGCTTAATCTGGATCGCCATTGGCGTAATGCACGTACCCATACCTTGCATGATCCGGTGCGCTGGAAATATCACATTGTCGGTAATTATTACCTCAATGGTGTCCATCCGCCTCGTCATGCATGGAGCTAAATTGAAGAAAAAATAAGATTAGGAGAATAAAGATGACGATTACTCAAATTGAATTAGAAGAACTGTCTGTAGGCGCTGATTATGAAAAGGTAGCAAGCAGATTTCGTCCAGTTTTTGAAAAAATTGCTCAAGGTGCAATTCAACGAGAAAAAGAACGAATCTTACCTTTTGAACCGATTCAGTGGTTAAAAGAACTGAAATTAGGTGCGGTACGTGTACCTGTTAAATATGGTGGAGATGGGGTGTCATTACCGCAACTTTTCCAGCTTTTAGCAGAATTGGCGCAAGCAGACTCGAATATTGTGCAAGCTTTGCGTGGACACTTCGCTTTTGTTGAAGACCGTTTAGTTGCCCATAAAGAGCATTCGCAGGAGGTTTGGTTTCAGCGTTTTGTACAAGGTGATTTGGTCGGGAACGCATGGACCGAAGTTGGAAATGTACAGATAGGTGACGTCGTTACACGAGTTACCAAAGATGCTTCGGGCAACTTGGTGGTGAATGGTGAAAAGTACTATTCAACTGGAAGTATCTTTGCAGACTGGATAGACCTATTTGCTTATGATGAAGTGAATGACCGCCATGTAATTGCTGCTATTTATCGCCATGAAACAGGGGTAAGTGTGATTGATGATTGGGATGGTTTTGGTCAAAAAACAACGGGCAGTGGCACCTTAAAAGTACATCAGGTTCATTTGCCAGCTTCACACCTCATTCCATTTGATCAGCGTTTTAAATATCAAACTGCTTTTTATCAGGTCGTACACCTTGCAACCTTAACTGGGATTGCGCAGGCAGCTGTAGAAACTTTTAGTCAAGAAATACGTGAGCGAAAACGTATTTTTAGTCATGGTAATGGTGATCTGGTTCGACACGATCCACAAGTTTTACAAGTGGTGGGTAAAGCTTCTGCTCAAGCCTACGCAAGTCAGGCAATTACCTTAAAAACGGCGGAGGCATTACAAAAGGCTTATGAAAGTCACTTTAGTGAGTTAGAGGTGAAAGAGCATCAGTTTAATGTAGATGCTGAGCTTGAGTCCGCACAAGGGCAGGTGGTGATTTCTAACTTGGTACTGGATTTAACCAGCCAATTATTTAATGCTTTAGGCGCATCAGCAAGTAGCCAGGTCAAGCAACTCGACCGCTTCTGGCGTAATGCGCGAACAGTGTCTTCACATAATCCACTTATCTATAAAGAAAAAGTGATTGGTGATTGGGAAGTGAACCGTACGGACTTACCTTTTGTCTGGCAAATTGGAGCAAGCCCACGGGCAAAATCTGCATAGTGTAAAAGAGCCGATATTTTATCGGCTCTTTTTATTAGGTTTGGCTAAGCGTTTGGTGTTGATGTACAACCGCGAAAGTAATAAGACACAGGCAATGCTTAAACCAATAATTAAGCCTAGCCACACACCAGCTACGCCCCAATGGGTATAGCGAGCTAAATAAAGACCAATTGGAAAAGCAATCACCCAATATGCCATGAGCGTAATCCACATCGGCGCTTGAGTATCTTGCATACCTCTTAAACAGCCTGCGGCACTTACTTGTAACGCATCCATCAACTGATATGCCATTGCAAACCAGAGTAAATACATCGCAACAGGAGCTACGGTTAAGTCTTGAGTATAAATCGAGATAATTTGTTCACGGCCTAGAGCAATAAAAGTCATGGTTAATATGGCAAAAAATATTGCTGTGCTCAGACCAATCTTTTGTACCTGATACATTGCAGCCCAGTTCTTTTCACCATAATAAGTACCAACACGGATGGTTAAGGCAATGGCTAGTGAAAGCGGAATCATAAACAGCACAGAGGTAACGGAAATTGCGACTTGGTGCGCAGCAATAAACACTTCACCAAGTGGGCTAAGGACCAATGCACCTGTACTAAAAATACTAATCTCAAAGAACACAGCTAAACCGATTGGTAGACCAAGCTGTAAAATTCTTTTAACCCAAGCCATATTAATTTTATCAAATCGGCCAAAAATAGACGTGTTTCGATAAGCTGAGGCTTTATAAATATAGCCAGCTAAAGTAATCAGCATTAGCCACTGTAAAATGGATGTTGCAAAACCACAGCCTGCGCTACCTAATGCAGGTATTGGTCCTAATCCATGCATAAAAATCATGTTAAGAGGGATTAATACAACTAAAGCTAACATGCTAATAGCTGTGACAGGGCGTGGATGGCCTAATGCTTCTGAATAGCCACGTAGCGCTGCGTACATGGTCACAGCTGGCATACCTAAACCAATTGCATGCAAGAATAGACTTGCTTTAGGTCGTAAGCTCTCTGGTACACCGAACACATGCAAGAAAAATGGCATAAGCTGCAAAATGAGCATTGCCAGTACACCTAAAATGACGGCAACCCACAATGACTGACGAACAACGACAGGAATCTGCTCTGTATTTCTTGCGCCTTTTGCTTCGGCTACCAAGGGTGTAGTTGCAATCATAATGCCGCTGAACAGGAGCATGATTGGAACCCATAAACCGACCCCTACAGCAATTGCTGCTAAATCGGTTGCAGATAAATGCCCAGCCATAATAGTGTCAATTAACCCGAATCCTGCTTGAGCAAACTGGGTAATTAAAATCGGTAGCATTAAGTGGAAGAGTTGTTTTAGTTCAGACCGAAAAGATGTGACATTCGACACAAAAGGTACTCTTTTTAAATATAAAAATGAAGCTAACGCTGCAAAGTGAGTAGCACACCGACAAAGATGATGACTCCACCAAGAAACCGTTGCAATGTAACAGGTGTCTTTTCTGTGCCCAACCAACCAAAATGGTCAAGCAACATTGAAATGAGCAATTGCCCAAAAATGACTAAACCTGAAAAGGTTAAAAAACCAAGTTTAGGTGCAGTATAAATGCTCATGCTAATTGCATAAACCCCAAGGAATCCCCCAGTCCATAGAATCCATGGAATATTTGATATTTCACTTAAAGTTGGCTTCTCGGCACTTTGAAAGAAAACCATGATTGCTAAAACAATAGTTCCTACTAAAAAGGATAAGAGGGCTGCTTGTAAAGGGGTGTGCAACTGTTCTCTGAGTTGGGTATTGATGGCAGTTTGAAAAGCCATGGCAATGCCGATTCCCAGAGCTAAGGGCAAAAATAGGAAAAATTGGCTAGAGAATTTCATCATTTTTATCAGTATTTAAGTATGTTTAAAAACAGTCTAAAGCAATTAAGGTATGTTTTCATAAGCCCATTGATGCAGTCATGTTAAAATAGAAATATTGTGTAAATTGGACCTGTTCCTTGGCTGTATTAAACCCTGCTTCTATCCCTTTATCTTTATATATCCACATGCCTTGGTGTGTGCGTAAATGTCCATATTGTGACTTTAACTCGCATGCCGTACCAGACGGAGCACTTTCTTCAGAACTCGAGCAAACCTATTTAAAAGCGTTGGTAGCCGATTTTGAAACCCAACTCGAGATGGCACAGGGGCGTTCGATTCACAGTGTATTTATTGGTGGTGGGACACCTTCACTCATTTCGGCACAGGGTTATGTGTGGCTATTTGCAGAGCTTAAATCATTGCTTAAGTTTGAAGATGGCTGTGAAATTACCTTAGAGGCAAATCCAGGAACGGTAGAGCATGACCCGTTTTCAGGATATTTAGAGGCAGGCATTAACCGCTTGTCTATTGGAGTCCAGAGCTTTGATACCAATCATTTGCAAAAGCTTGGACGTATTCATTCTGCAAATAATGCAATTGAAGCGATTCAACAAGCAAAACAGGCTGGCTTTAAGCGAGTGAATGTAGACTTAATGCATGGTTTACCTGAGCAAACGCTAGAACAGGCGCTTTACGATCTACAGTTAGCTGTAGAAAGTGGCGCAACACATATTAGTTGGTATCAACTCACCATTGAACCTAATACCGTTTTCTTTCGTACCCAACCTGTTCTACCGCAGGATGAAATGCTAGAAGACATTCAAGAGCAGGGTGAGGCATATCTTAAGGCAAATGGTTTTATAAACTATGAAGTTTCGGCATGGCGTAAAGAGCTGCCTTCAACACACAACTTAAATTATTGGGAATTTGGCGATTATCTTGCGATTGGTGCAGGTGCACATGGCAAAGTTACACGACCAGATGGTGTGTACCGTTTCCAAAAGACTCGTTTGCCAAAAGACTATTTAGCCAAGGTTCCAGCTGAACATTTGCAAATGAAAAAGATTGAGGCAGAAGAGCTACCATTTGAGTTTATGATGAATGCTTTGCGTTTAAATGATGGTGTCAAAGCTGAGTTATATGAACAGCGTACAGGTTTAAGCTTGGATGGCCTAAATGATGTGCTAACGTCGCTAAGAGCTAGAAAACTACTGGTAGATGATGTTTCTCATTTAGCTTGTACTGAGCAAGGCCATATTTTCTTAAACTCAGTGCTTGAAGAATTTTTATAATGAAGCAAAGCAAAAGCCGCGTCATCAGATGCGGCTTTTTTTATTTTAGCGAGTGGTATAACCACCATTTGCAAAAATAGTTTGACCAGTAATCCACCAACCATCGGTCACCAAAAAGCGAACTAATGGCTCAATATCTTCAATTTTGGTAAGACCACCTAAAGCTGAAGCCGATTTATGGTAAGCGACTGCTTCGGCAGATTCCTGACCATAAAAGAACGGTGTATCCATAGGTCCAGGCGCAACAGCAGTCACAGAAATCTGACGGTCTCCAAATTCTTTTGATGCAGCGCGGGTGTAATGCTCAACAGGCGCTTTTAAGCCTTCATAGGTTGAGTACAGCCCAGTGTAAGCTGCAAGAAGCGAAGTAACGATTGAGCAGATTTTTCCGCCGTCATTTAAATGCCGACCAGCCGATTGAATAAAGAAATAGGCAATTTTTGAGTTGATATCGCTCATACTATCAAACTCTTGTTCTGTGGTTTCCAAGAAGGATTTTTTCAAAACCTTACCAACCGTATTAATAGCAATATCAATTCCACCAAAATGCTGTTTGGTGTCTAAGAAGAGCTTTTCGATATTATCAATATGCGTTAAGTCTGCCTGAATTAAAACGGCATCTACGCCTAAAGCTGTTACATCTGCGAGCGTCTGCTCTGCATCAGCTTGAGTTTCCGAACTATTGTAGTGAATTGCGATTTTTGCACCTTGTTCTGCAAATTTACGGCTAATGAGTCCACCTAAGTTTTTTGCACCGCCTGTAATCAGTACAACTTTATCTTTAAGCGTATGAGTTACCATGATGATTGTTCCTATGATGACTTGTTCTAATGTGTTTTTAGTCTAGATTGGCGATAATTTTTGATCAATTATGCTAGTTTGGTTTAACTATTCAGAAAATACGAACAATTAAATGGATCGGTTGCAGCAGTTTTTTATTTTTACGGAAGTCGCTAAACGACAAAGCTTTAGTGAAGTGGCAAATCAGCTCGATTTACCTCGCTCGACAGTGACCAGTGCTATTCAACAGTTGGAAACTCACTATGGTGTTCGGCTATTTCATCGCACCACCCGTAAAGTAAGCCTTACACAAGATGGTCAAAGGATATTGCCCGAATGTCAAAATCTATTATTTGACTATGAACAGCTCGAACAACTTATACAGGCGCAAAAGCAGCATTACCGGGGCACACTAAAAATTTCAATGCCCAGCCGAATCGTGCATCAAGTCATTATTCCAGAACTTCCCGATTTTTATAGCCGCTATCCAGATATCCATTTACAACTGAATAGCTCTGATGACATCACTGACTTGATCGAGAAAGGAATTGATTGTGTTGTTCGGGTGGGGCAGCTAGACAATAGTAGTTTGATCGCGAAGTTCGTTGGCAACTTGATTATGGTGAACTGTGCAAGTCCCGATTATCTGGAACATTATGGTATTCCTGAACAATTAGAAGATCTATCTCAACACAAACTTATTAACTACGCAGGAGCGGTAGGGGAAAAACAAGGCGTATTTTTATATCAAGATGGAACAGTGATGATGGACAGTGCGTTGAGTGTGAATAATACAGAAGCTTATATTGCAGCAGCTTGTGCCGGTTTAGGAATTATTCAACTACCTTACTATGATGTTCAGGATAAAATTGAGCAAGGAACTCTGGTTGAAGTGTTAAGTGCACATACGGCTCAATCTTTGCCACTTAATATTTTATATCCGAATCGAAGTTATATTCCTAAACGGTTAGAAATTTTTATGGAATGGGTTAAAGATGTTCTATATAAGAGATGCATCGTCATCTTTTAGTCATGAAACTAAAATACGATAACAATAAAAAAAGCCTCTCGAACTGAGAGGCTTTTTAGAATTTGGTGGGTCGTCCGCGATTCGAACGCGGGACCAACGGATTAAAAGTCCGCTGCTCTACCAGCTGAGCTAACGACCCAAATAGGTCAAAACAGATAAGTGGTGGGTCGTCCGCGACTCGAACGCGGGACCAACGGATTAAAAGTCCGCTGCTCTACCAACTGAGCTAACGACCCGTATCGTTTTGATGTCGCGTATTTTAGCAAGTTATTCAACTAACACAAGAGGTAAATCAAAAACATTTGCATGATTGCCTATAAAAAGCACGATTTCCTCTTGTTTAGCTAAAAAATGAACTAAAAACGGTATTTATATGCCTGAATATTGTCAAAAATTTCAGTTGTGACGTCACAATAACTGTTCGCACCAGGTAATAAAGCGAGTAAACGTTCAGAAGTTTTGTCTGGATTAAACGAATCTTCCTTCAATTTATTCTTTTGATATTTAAAAGTACCTGTTGTTTCAACTTTAGCCTGCACACGTAAAAACACGGGTACTGCGTAAGCCGGTAGGCATTTTTTAAATATCGTTACCATTTCTGTTAAATCAGACTCATTTAACTCAGCACCATCAGCAAGTGTGATTGCTGCCATACCAGCACGACCATTGGTATTTGGAATTTCTACGCCATAGACCACCGCTTCAGCGATCTTGTCATATTCACAAACCATGTTCTCAACTTCAGTCGTAGATACATTTTCGCCTTTCCAGCGGAAGGTATCTCCTAAGCGGTCAACAAATTGAGCATGACGGAAACCAATGTTACGGACAAGATCGCCTGTATTGAAATATGAATCACCTTTTTTAAAGATATCTTGCATAATCACAGATTTATTCTTTTCAGGATCGGTATAGCCATCGAAAGGAAAGCGACTGGTAATTTTGCCTACAAGCAAACCAACTTCACCTGCTTTAACTTTTTTACACCAGCCATTTTTATCGCGTACAGGCTCATTCTTTTCTTTATCAAACTGAATGACCGCGTATGGCATAGGAGAGAAGCCGACTGTGTTGTCAAAGTTAAAAATATTACTAAACCCGACATTACCCTCACTTGATGCATAAAGCTCAAGAACCTCTTGGACACCAAAGCGTTGTTTGAACTTATCCCAGATGTTTGGACGCATGCCATTACCGATCATTTTGGTTACACGGTGAGCACGGTCAATTTCTGTAGTAGGGGCATCCATTAAATAGCGGCAAAGCTCTCCAACATATCCAATTGCAGAGGCATTAAATTTCTGAACATCTTTCCAGAACGCACTGGTTGAATATTTACGTCGAATTGCAAGGGTAGAACTTCCTGCAATCACCCCACACCAACACACAACCACACCTGTTGCATGGTAAAGCGGTAAGGTTACATACATCACATCATCTGGACCAAGGTTCAAAATGTGCCCATAGGTGCCATATGCCAGCGTCCAGCGACTATGTTTGAAAACAACAGCTTTTGGTAAACCTGTTGTGCCAGATGTGTAAATATAAAATAGACCATCATTTCCATGAACAGAATTTGTGGTTGATGGATTAAATTTTGGAAACTGATCAATTTCTTTTGCAAGATTGGCATAACCTTGAGGCGCTGTTCCCTGATCTTGACGTGTAGCTTGATCTGCAAACCAATGGAAACGATCTTTAGGAACATTTAGGTCCTGACGGATTTCATCAATTGCAGTTCGAACTTCTTCCCCAGCAATTAAAGCAATTGGCTTTACAAGGTTAATGCTATGAGAGAGCACTTTACCGACTTGTGAAGTGTTAACCAGCGCAATAGTTACTCCGATTTTAGCTAAACCTACAATCGTGGCAATAAGCTCAGAACGGTTCTCAACCATTACGGCAATCACGTCACCTTTACGCGCCCCGAGAGATAGATAATAGTGAGAAATCTGGTTAGCCCATTCATTTAAAGCTTCATAAGAATAACTTTGATCTTCAAATAATAATGCAATACCTTGCGGATTTCGCTTAACAGCTTTTTCAAAAGCTACACCTAATCCCGTTGGTGTATTTGCTGTTCTTAAGTAAGCCTGTTTAAGACCATTCAGGATATGGGGTACTTTGGGGATGAAGCTAGGAAGTCTTGTTGCAACATCACCAAGCGTAATGATATCGGTCTGTGTTGTCTGGCTCATATCAATCCTATTTATTTTTCGATCAATCCAAAAAAGGTTGCGTTGGCAAAAGTACAGTATTTTTCATGGTTCACCATGCTTTTAAAACTTTTCTTCTAGTGCAATCAACCTAATTGGTTAAAAATAACAAAAAAAACCTAGTCATCGAAATGACTAGGTTTGTTTAAATTAGCTGCAATTGAGCAAATGATTTACTCAGCTACAGGATTTGCTTTCTTTGGTGGACGACCACGAGGACGACGAGGAGGGCGATTTGGTTTGTCCAGATCTGCCTTAGAATCTTCTGATTCAACCTCTGCATTAGCTTCTACTGGTGCTACAGCTTGTTCAGTGGCTGCTTTGGCTTTTGCTCTCGGTTGTTTCACAGCCGGAGCTTCAACCACAGTTGCCGCTGGCGCTTCTTCTGCGTTTGTTTCACTTTGCGCTACTTCAGCCACCTGATCAAGCTCAAGCGGTTGTTGTTTTGACTCAACAGGTGCTTGCGTTTCAGCTACAGGAGCAACAACAGTTTCTTCAACAACCGGAGCTACAGGAGCAGCTTCTTCTGGTGCAGAGTGTTGTTGTTTAACTTGCTCAAAAGCTTGTTCAGCAGCAAGTTTTGCTAAACGACGACGCTCACGTGGATCATTAGCAACACGTGGTGTCGACTCTTTTTGTGGCGTTAATGCAAGTACAGGCGCAGGCTCTGCTTCTTGTGACGGTTTGTTGCTTGGAAGCTCTGCATCACGAGTAACAGGCTTCTTGTCTTCAGCATCAGACGCGACTTCTGTTACTAGAGTACTTGCGTACTGTTCTGCAAATTTTAGCAATGCACGATTAAACGTTGGAACTAAACCAAACTGTTCAATCAATACTGTGCAGTCTTCACCATAAACATGACGAATCAAGCTACCAATTGTGTATTGCGCCAAAGTTGGAATTTGCGATGGGGCAATAGACGGTACCGCAGCTTTAGCACGTTTTGCGTTGCGTTGTTCACGGCGACGCATGCGAGGATCATTACTCGCACGTTGAATTTGCGGTTGATTCTTGTTGTGTGCTGGAGGAGGAGTAGTTTCCTCTGCTTCAGCAGTTACCGTCTCTTCTACAACAGCAACAGGTGCTGGAGCCGACTCTTGAACGACTTCAACAACAGGTGCTGTTTCAGTACGTTTAACAGGCTGCTCAGGAGTTAAAGCGATAATTTCGCTTTGTGCCTGATCAACATTGATCACTAAGGCTGTATTCATGACTTCATGCTTTGGAGCATCAATCAAATCAACCTTAATTTGTTTCTCATCAACAACTACTGGTGCCGGCGCATTTTGATTTTCATTTAATACGCTTGGATCGCGGTGGCGATTTGGACGGTTCGGACGTTGTTGATTATTACGGTCACGACGCGGCACGGCATTTTCAGTTTGTTGTCCATCATTTTGATGTTGTGGATGTGGCTGATCAGAGTGCGGACGTTTTTGTTGACGTTTTAACTCACGTTGTTCTTGACGTGATAACTGTACAACTTCTTCATGAACCTGTTGTGGTTGTTGCTGCTGTTGTTGAGGCTCTTGAGTATGGTGATGTTGTTCACGTTGCTCTTTGTGCTTACGTTTTTTGTTGTTTGGACGTTGTTGTACTTTCTCGTCTTTTTCAACATTCTCACGAACTTCCTGTTTAGCAGGAGATTGCGAAATATAAGCATTGTTAGATGGCGCCGAAACAACTTCAGCAACTGCTGGTACTACGACTTGTCCAAACTGGCCACGGCTTACAGCGCCAGTATTCACCATTTGTTCAATTGACGCAGCAGCGTTCTGTGCCGAACGAGATTGGTCAACAGTTTTAGCTTGTTTTTGAACAAAAAGGTTCTCTAACCATGCACAAGGGCTCGCTGCTTTTTGAGTGCTTGGTTGAGCAGCAGAAGGTTGAGCTGGTTGATTTACTTTCTTTTGACCGGCTGTGTTGTTTGCAGCAGGAGCTGCATGAGCATGGCCATGATCCGCTTCTTCTAAATGCCATTCAGAAGATTCATAACCTAACTCTTTCTCGCTTGAACGAGTTGCTTCAGTACGTTCGTAGCTAGATGGTGCAAATCCATCTGGATTGTACTGAATTTCATAATGAGGTGTTTCTAAGTGTGGGTGAGGTAAAATAGTCACACGAACACTAGAAGTTTGTTCTAAATAAACAAGGCTATGGCGTTTTTCATTGAGTAAGAACGCTGCAATTTCAACAGGAACTTCTACTTGTACTTCACCATGACGTTCACGAAGTGCAATTTCTTCTACTTTACGCATAATTGAAAGCGAAAGTGAGCGTAAGTCACGGACCATACCTGTGCCATGACAACGTGGGCAAACATATCCAGTTGCTTCTTCAAGTGATGGACGTAAGCGTTGACGGCTCATTTCCATTAAGCCAAAACGAGATAATTGGCCAAACTGGATACGTGCACGATCGCTTTGTGTTGCTTCACGAAGTTTTGCTTCAACCATGCGTTGGTTGCGTTCTTTAGTCATGTCAATAAAGTCGATCACAACTAAACCGCCAATGTCACGAAGACGAAGTTGGCGAGCAATTTCTTCTGCTGCTTCTAGGTTTGTATTAAGCGCAGTTTCTTCAACGTCATGTCCACGAGTCGATTTCGCAGAGTTAATATCGATTGAAACTAAAGCTTCGGTCTGGTCAATTACGATTGAACCACCAGAAGGAAGTTTTACTTCACGCTCGTAAGCAGTTTGAATTTGGCTTTCAATACCAAAATGAGCAAACAATGGCTCGTTTAAAGTATAAGTTTTAAGTTTGTCTAATTGACGAGGCATTACTGCTTTAACAAAGTTATAAGCTTCGTTATAGGCTTGTTCGCTATCAATTAAAATTTCTGCAACGTCATCACGTAAGTAGTCGCGGATAGCACGAGTAACTACGCCAGCTTCTTGGTGAACAAGCATTGGAGACGGACCAGAACTTGCAGTGCCTTGGATTTGTGCCCAGAGGTCAAGCAAATGCTGTAAATCTAACTGTAATTCTTCTTGAGTACGGCCAATACCTGCTGTACGCACAATAACACTCATGCCGCGAGGTAAATTTAAAGAAGCTAAAATTTCTTTTAATTCTTCACGTACAGAACCTGAAATTTGACGGCTAATACCACCGCCTTTCGGGTTGTTTGGCATAAGAACCAAATAACGTCCTGCGAGTGAAATGAATGTAGAAAGGGCAGCGCCTTTGTTACCACGTTCTTCTTTTTCAACCTGAACAAGTAATTCAGTACCTTCAGTGATGAGTTCACGAATGTTTGAAGTTTGTCGCGGGTCTGCTTGGAAATAGCTGTTCGCAATTTCACGCATAGACAAGAAGCCTTGACGACCTGCGCCATATTCAACAAACACAGCTTCTAAAGAAGGTTCTACGCGGGTTACATGGCCTTTATAGATATTGGATTTTTTCTGTTCTCGGGTACGATTTTCTAAATCAAAATCGTAAAGACGATTACCAGTGATAAGTGCAACGCGGACTTCTTCTGCGTGAGTTGCATTAATCAACATACGTTTCATGGGTGTGACACCTAATAGTGACCCACACAAACATATCGCACAAACTTAAAGGTTCTGAACGAACATCGAACATGACGGATCATTTCCCAGATCTCAAAATATTTGTGGTCTGAGTCATCTGTTACCGGCTACATTTAGCCTGAACTTCGATTCTCGTCTGTGATGTAGGCAATACTGCTTCAACCTTTAAATCGGACATCCTTAGTGCTTCACTGGCGGGTGAGCGGTACATTGGTTAATGACTTTCACTGTCATTGTGCGCGAAGTGACTTCTTTTTAGAAGTTTGATACGGAATGTTCATCGTATCGGTGCTTTCGGCAGTTCCAATGCATCAACGCTTTAGCCTGAAGGCAACATTAAGGAGCGATTTGTCTGATGTGTATCAGTTTACGTTCCATAACCAACTAGAGTTGGTAACATATTTTTTTGAACAAACTGAATTAAACGCAACAGTTTGTCATTTTGCCGATATAATAAGCCTTCGGCGTCGGCATAATTCTTTAGGACCTATCCGAGCTGATGGTGAAAGCATCATTTTGATTGAGGTTTCAATCAGGGAAATTCCCTATTAGATGTTCACTTACGGCGGTATCCGTGCGCTGACTATATCAAACCTTGCAGCATCTGCCTATGGGCTAAGCTTAGATTTCTTGTGAAAAAACTAAGCTAAATGGTCATTTATTAATCAAATTTAGCAAAATTTCAGGTTTAAATATTAGTATGAATTCTACACAGCAATGGCAAAGTGTCACTTGGTTTGAGGTGGATGAACATCAAGCAGGACAGCGAATTGATAATTTCCTGTTTTCGCGTTTAAAAGGTGTACCTAAAAGTCGTATTTATCGTTTGATTCGTGAAAGTCAGGTTCGAGTAAATAAAAAACGTGTTAAAGCTGAGACTAAACTTGAGATTGGTGATCAGATTCGTGTTGCTCCAATTCGTTATGAACAAAAAGATGAAACAACCGCTCCTGTCAGTGACAATGTAGCACAAAGCTTGTTAAGCCGTATCGTCTATGAAGATGAAGGTCTATTAGTTGTTAATAAGCCTTCAGGTATTGCTGTCCATGGTGGCAGTGGTGTGGCATATGGTTTGATTGAGGCATTACGCGCAGCGACTGGCAAAAAATATTTAGAACTTATTCATCGTATTGACCGTGATACTTCAGGTCTGGTCATGATTAGTAAAAAACGTAGCACTTTAAAACTACTACAAGATATGTTGCGTGAGCACAAAATTCGTAAGACCTATGCTGCGATTGTTAAAGGTCAAGTGAGCCTAGATAAACAACTGATTGATGCGCCTTTATTGCGATATGAGTTGGCAAATGGCGAGCGTCGTGTACGTGTGACTAAAGATGGTAAACCAAGTAAAACCGAATGGGTTGTAGCAGAGCGCTTTAAAAATGCAACATTAATCCATGCGTCACCTTTGTCAGGTCGTACTCATCAGATCCGTGTGCATGGTTTAAGCATTGGACACCCGTTGATTGGCGATGATAAATATGGGCACACTACAGCGTACACTGGCCCTGAAGCACGTCGTCTATGCTTACATGCGATGCGTTTAGATATTCCGGGTTATCCACCGATTGAAGCACCGTTACCAGAAGACATGACCCAGTTATTAAAGGCTTTGAGAGTGGCAAAATGAGTCTAAAAACCGAATTAGTTATTTTTGACTGGGATGGGACTTTATATAACTCTGTTGGACAGATTGTTGCGAGCTTGCAACATGCCGCAGAGCAGCATGAATTGTCTTTAACCGATGAAGCAGCAAAAAGCATTATTGGTTTAGGCTTGCCTGAAGTCATGCAAACCTTATTCCCAGAAGCACTTGAGTTACATGATTCAATTCTAAAAGCATATGGCGATCACTATATTGCGAACTCTACAAATGATGCATGGTTCGATGGTGTTGCTGAACTCTTACATGACTTAAAAGCTCAAGGTTTAAAACTTGCAGTCGCAACGGGTAAAAACCGTCGTGGGTTAGATCGTGTAATAGCAAAAACACAAAGTACTCATCTTTTTGATGTGACTCGGGCAGCCAATGAAACTCGATCGAAGCCAGATCCGCTCATGTTGCAAGAAATATTAACAGTCACTGGGGTGAGTGTTGAGCGTGCGGTAATGATTGGTGATAGTAGCTATGACCTTGAGATGGCCCAGCGTTTAAACATGCCACGAATTGGTGTTGGTTATGGAGTTCATTCGATTGAAGTGCTACAGCAATTTAAGCCTTTAACGATTGCTAATGATGTTCAAGAGCTTCATCGCTTCCTAAACGGTTATGCTCAGTTACCTGCTATAGATTTAGTGTAATTTAAAGCGGTACGAGGGGGATTTATTCCCCCTTATTTGAATTTAAAAAACAATAAGAAGAGAAAAATGAGTCGTTCTATTCGCCTATTAAACCTTTTACAACAACTTCGGGAAGCCCGTTATCCAATCACAGCACAAGTTCTCGCTGAGCGTATGGGAATTAGTGTGCGAAGTATATATCGAGATATAGATAGTTTACGTGAGCAGGGCGTAGAAATTGAGGCATCGGCAGGTATCGGTTTTCAGCTTAAAGAAGATATTGTATTACCACCAATGACGCTCAATGAAAATGAAGTCGAAGCTATTTTTTTGGCATTGTATTGGTTGAAGAGTGTGCCAGATCAATCGTTACAATCGGCATCTACATCAGTATTAGCTAAATTGAATTCTGTTTTACCTGAACATCGGCAATATTTATTACAGCAAACGACTTTAAGAGCGTTTAATACATGGCTGCCTGTGGATGAAAATCGAGTCGAACAGGTGCGTTTAGCCATTCGGCAGCAAGTCAAAATCTCGATGCATTATCATGATGAGCAGCAACGAAGTAGTGTTCGAACCTTGTGGCCTTTTGCTTTGGGATACTTTAATGACAAAATTGTGTTGGCCGCGTGGTGTGAACTCAGGCAGGACTTTCGACATTTTCGACTCGATCGTATTCAACAGTTGAGTTTAAGCCAAGAATTATACCCATCATTTAAGCAACAACTATTTCAGCAGTGGTGGGCACAAGAGTCGCAGACTACTGACAAAAACTGACAAAGAGGTTTTGTAGACTAGGACCCACGATAAACAAGGAGCCATAAAAATGAGCCTTAAACTTTATACTAACAAAGAGTCACGTGGTGTTGTGGTCGATTGGCTTTTAGCCGAATTAGGTGTTGAGTGTGAACGTATTGAAGTTGCATACAAGACCGAAATGAAATCACCAGAATATTTAAAAATTAACCCTTTTGGAAAAGTGCCAGTATTGGTGGATGGCGATGTCGTGATTTATGAGCTAGGTGCGATCTGTGCTTATCTGGCTGATAAATTTTTCGACAAGGGGCTGGCTCCGGCATTAGATGATCCTAAACGTGGTTTGTACTATCGCTGGTTATTTGTGATGGCAGGTCCATGGGAAGCTGCAGGCGTTGATAAAGCCCTCGGAATAGAGGTATCTCCTGAGCAAAAAATGTTTGTTGGCTATGGTGATTATAACGATGCTTATCAAGCTTTAGTGCAAGGCTTGAGTGAAGCAAATCCGTATGTGTGTGGCGAACAATTTACCGCAGCAGATGTAAGTGTTGGAGCAATGCTTTTATGGCAATTGAAAATGGGTGCGATTGAATCACATCCAGCTATTACACGTTATGTTGAAGCAATTAAGCAGCGTGAAAGTTTGCAAGCGTTAGGTGCGATTTTCTCCAGCTAAGCTTTTAAGTAAAAAGTCATCCAAACGGATGACTTTTTGTTTTTATAAATAAGAAGTTAGTTGGTAAGAAAACCAGCAGCAACGTTAATACAAATCGCTAAAATTGTGGTGTTAAAACCAAATGACAACACGGCGTGAAATAAATTTAAAAGTCGCATATGTTTTGTGGTAATCGAAACATCGGCAGTTTGAGCAGAGGTACCAATAATATAACTAAAGTATAAAAAGTCGGGATAAGTTGGATGTTCTGTTCCAGGAAAATCTAAACCGCCATTCTCTTCATTTCTAGACAAAGCCATATAGAAATCATGTGCGTAATGTAGGGCAAAAACGCTATGCATAAACAGCCATGCAGAAACAATTGTTAATAAAGCTAAAGCTACATGCCCTAGCTTTGCAGAACTCTCAGAAGGGAGCTGTGAGAGTTGGATTAGAATAGCGACTAAACACATGGCTAAGGCCAATAAAACAATCAGCATAATGACCCATTTGCTTTCATCTTGTTTTTTGGCTTGCTGTTGCATTTTTGAATGATCGCAACTTTTCATAAGTTGCAGAATATATAATAGATATACGCTAACAGAAGCATTCCAGCTGACTAATAAAATAGTTGACCATTGCCATGAAGTTAACCATGTCAAAATACTTGCTGTGATAAGTCCCATAAATAAAGCAATAAAGAAGTGAGGGCGGTTTAGTACACTACGTCCAAGATGTTGAAATACTGCAACCATTTTTCCTAATCTCCTTTTACTATATGGTAAATATATTATTTTTTATTAAATGGTGAAATTAATATCCAGTTTTATATAGATTTTATTCCAATATTTTAAATTATATTTAAGAGATATCTACTTTTACTGAGTAGGTAAAATAGAACAAAACCATGGGCTAAAATGTTTATAAAAAGTATAAAATAAATAAAAATAATATTTACTTATACTTTTTATAAAGGTGTTCTTATTAATCATCTACTTAAAAATAAAATATAGCTTTTCTGATTAGGTGTGAGTTAAGTTTTTATCTAGATGAAATACTTTAGTGAGTTGATCAATGAATTTTTGGACCCCTAAAGACTGTGAGTTTTTACGGTAATTTACGAATAAATCCAGTGTTGGTAACTCGATATCAAGCGGGCGGACTACCGTATTTTTGATTCCTAAAGGTGCCACGTAGGCAGGTAAAATTGTACAACCTAGTCCAGAACCAAGAGAGTTAATATTAAACAACATGCTATCTGCTTTTTGAACAATATTGAGGTCAATATTGTGAGTTTTGGCAAAGTCTAGAATAGTGTTATGTAATGTTTGTGACTGCTCGGCAGCGGGAATAATAAAATCAACGCCTTGTAAGGCATGGACAGGAATTCGGTCATATTGAGTAAGTGGATGATTTTTAGGAAGTAAAAAAATCAAGGGTTCCGTCAAAACAAATTGGCTTTGGATATCATCACTATCTGTATTTTCTCGGGTAAAGGTAATGTCCAACTCACCTTTTTTTAAGGCTTTAATTTGTTCAGTATTGTTTAGGTTAGATAGTTCAATGATGAGGTCAGGGTGTTGTAATCGCAGATTAGGAAGAACGTAAGGGAAAATTTTCATTTCTGCAATGGGGACAAAACCGATACGCAACAGTTGCTGTTTAGCCTTAGAAACCTGTCTTGCCAGAGCAACTGCTTTTTCAGCTTGAGCAAGGGTAAGGCGAGCATGTTCTAAAAATACTACGCCTTCTTCGGTTAACTCAACTTTACGTTTAGTGCGATTTAAAAGTCGTACACCAACATCTTCTTCTAAATCTTTAATCTGTTGGCTAAGGGAGGGTTGTGCGGTAAAAAGTTTAAGAGCGGCTTTACTAAAATTTAATTCTTCAGCAACGGTAATGAAATATCGGAGGTGGCGTAGTTCCATAAGACTAATCCAAAAAATGTCTTACTATGATTTATGTGAAGTATAAAGCATAAAGGGATATAGCGTGAAGATACTTTAGGTATTTATAAAATAAATGGAATTTAAATTTTCATTAAGGATTTAATATGGGAAGCTAGGTTTTAATAATTCATAAAATATATTAATTGTTAGATGTTAAATGCATTATCTTTACTTAATCAAAGAAATATTTAAATGTTTTAAATATTAATATGATTGATTCTCATATTATGCAAAAGTGTGGAGTAATAAAATAAATTTATAAATGTGATTTTCTCAGAACTATTAATCTGAAATTGTTACTAAATATTTTTTCTCTCTATGTTGAAGACTCTTTAGGCTGAAAAAATTAGGACTAGGGTAGTGGAGCACCGTAGTTCTATGGCTACTTTCGGTAGCTTACTTATTGTTATGTTATACAAGTGCTCTTAATAAGAATGGTAATTATCGACGCATAAACTCAACACATCTATGCATTTTTTATGGCAAGCTAATTCAACTTATGTTGGCTGTGACCACAATAAAAGGGATATTTATATGATAAATAAGTGTAAGTGCCATAGCTTAATTTGTTTTAATTGTTAAGATAGAAACCTGAACACATCCATTCTGCCGATGCTAAAGCATAGAAAAGCCCATGAAAGACAAGCCGACATTAACATATCAATTGCCGACTCAGTCCTGTTGGACGCATACATGGATAAAACCTCCTTTTTATCATCCCGAGTCAGGGCGTGAATCAGATACACGTTTTTATAACCAACAACCTAAATTACCGGCTAGAGGCTCAAAAGAGCTATTACGTTGGTTAGCTACTCGTGAGTCTTATACATGGAATGTTGATATTCAAAGTGAATATGAAACCCGCATAAATACAGCTGTGGCTTTACCTCAAAATCGACCACATGCAGATTTGGAGGATTGGCAAGTTTGGTTTGTTGGGCATGCTACAGTATTAATTCAGATCGGACCTTATAACTTTATTACTGACCCAGTATGGTGTGATTATGCAAGCCCTTTACATGGTCGTGGACCACGCCGTGTATGCCCTGCGGGTTTTGCGTTAGAGCAATTACCGACTATTCATGGTGTTTTACTCAGCCATAATCACTATGACCATATGGACTTGGCTACACTCGATTGGTTGCATAAAAAATTTGCAATGCCGATTTACACGGGATTGGGGAATGGTTTTTATCTACCAAAAGAATTTCATGTGATTGAGATGGATTGGTGGCAAGAAATTCCTTATCACGAATTAAGAATAATCTATACACCTGCACAGCATGGATCGGGCCGTGGTCTACGTGACCAGAATAAAGCACTCTGGGGAGGCTTTTCTGTTGTTGCTAAAACAGGTCATTGTTTCTTTGCAGGGGACACCGGTTATGCAGGGCATTTCAAACAAATACATGCACGTTATGGGGCGCCACGCGTTGCTTTGCTTCCAATAGGTGCTTATGAGCCACGTGCCTTGATGAGCTATGTCCACATGAATCCACAAGATGCGCTACATGCACATTTTGATTTACAGGCCCATCGTTCTATTGCGATTCATTATCGGACTTTCCAGTTGACTGATGAAGGCCGTGAAGATCCGGAACATGCTTTAGGACAAGCGATTAAAGCTTCATCGAAGCTTGCTAATCCTTTTTATTGCATTCGTGAAGGGCATAAATTAACTGTGTAACTACCAGATAATTTTATATTTAAATTTAAAAAGCCAGTTCAAATTGAACTGGCTTTTTATTATTTTGATCTAAATTAAGCTAAGTCAAAACGGTCAAGATTCATGACTTTAGTCCATGCAGCTACAAAGTCTTGAACAAATTTTTCTTTACCATCTACCTGAGCATAAACTTCTGCTAAGGCACGCAAGATTGAGTTTGAACCAAAGACTAAATCATTACGTGTTGCAGTAAATTTTACTGCACCTGTTTTACGGTCTTTGCCTTCAAATACTTCGTTTGATGAATCAACAGGTGCCCACACCGTAGACATGTCGAGTAAGTTCGTGAAGAAGTCTGTGCTGAGTACACCAACTTGCTGAGTGAATACGCCGTGTTGCGAACCATCCCAGTTGGTACCCAGTACACGTAAACCACCAACCAATGCAGTTAACTCTGGTGCAGTCAAAGTTAGTTGCTGTGCTTTATCAATTAATAATGCTTCAGTTGCTGCATTAACTCCCTCTTTTTTCCAATTTCTAAAACCATCAGCAAGGCCGAGGAGTAATTGGAAAGATTCGACATCAGTTTGACTTTGTAAAGCATCAACACGACCAGAGGCAAATGGAATGCTAATATTGAAACCTGCCGCTTGAGCAGCTTGCTCTACACCAACGTTACCTGCGAGAACAATTAAATCAGCTAATGACAATTGAGTTGATGCTTTGATCTCTTCAATTTTAGTTAAAGTCTCAACCGCTTTTTGGTTTACTTCCCAATCACGTTGTGGCGATAAAGCAATGCGTGCGCCGTTTGCACCACCGCGTTTGTCTCCACCACGGAAAGTTGAGGCTGAAGCCCAACCAAGAGAAACCAACTCTCCAGCAGATAGTCCCAGCGCAACAATTTTCGCCTTAGCATCAGCAATGCTAGCAGAAGATGGTATAGCGCTGGCAGTCGGTAATGGATCTTGCCAAATTAAGTCCTCAGCAGGAATTTCTGGACCTAAATAACGTGCTTTGGGACCCATATCGCGGTGAGTTAATTTAAACCATGCACGGGCAAAAGCATTGGCGAAAGCTTGTGGGTCGTTATGGAAGCGACGAGAGATCTTTTCAAACTCAGGATCAAAACGTAAGGTCAAATCTGTAGTGAGCATTGTTGGCTTACGTTTAATTGATGGGTCGAATGGATCTGGGATGATCGCTTCAGCATCTGCTGCTACCCATTGAATTGCGCCTGCAGGTGAACGTTCTTGCACCCACTCGTATTTGAATAGGTTTTCAAAGAAGTAATTGCTCCATTGTGTTGGAGTTTGCGACCAAATAACTTCTAAGCCAGAAGTGATCGCGTCTTTACCAACACCTGTGCCAAAGCTATTTGACCAGCCAAAGCCCATTTGTTCAATTGGTGCTCCTTCAGGATCAGCCTGAACATGGTCAGCAGAGCCAGCACCGTGAGTTTTACCTAAGGTATGACCGCCAGCAATCAATGCAACAATTTCTTCATCATCCATTGCCATGTTGCCGAAAGTCGCACGAATAAATGGTGCAGCCGATTTAGGGTCACCACTGGCTTGTGGACCTTCAGGGTTTACATAAATTAGACCCATTTCAGTTGCAGCTAGATTGCTGCCTTCCAATGCTTCAGAGTTTCGATGAGCTAACCATTCTTTTTCATCGCCCCAGTTTACATCGTTGTCTGGTTCCCAAACATCTTCACGACCAGCACCAAAACCAAAGGTGCGGAAGCCAGAAGACTCAAGCGCAATGTTACCCGCAAGAATAAATAAATCTGCCCACGATATTTTTTGACCGTATTTTTGTTTAACTGGCCATAGCAAGCGGCGTGCTTTATCTAAGCTCGCATTGTCAGGCCAACTATTTAATGGTGCAAAACGTTGTTGGCCGCGACCAGCGCCACCACGGCCATCGCCCATACGATATGTACCAGCGGCATGCCATGCTAAACGAATAAATAAGCCTGTATAATTACCCCAATCGGCTGGCCACCAATCTTGGGAATCGGTTAACACATTTTTGATATCAGCTTTGAGTGCGTAGTAGTCAATTTTTTTAAATTCTTCGCGGTAATTAAAATCTTTACCAAGTGGATTAGAACGTTCTGAATGTTGATTGAGCAAGTCAACGCGTAATTGTTTTGGCCACCAATGTAAACTAGGCGTACCACCACCGACAGTTACTTCTGGTTTTGAGTTATGACCTGAAAAAGGACATTTTGATTCGTCTGACATGGCTATATTCTCTCTGGGTAATAATTATTGAGCTCTTGATAAAGTAGTAGGGCTCATTTTCCTGGACTTCTGGGTTAAAAACTCATGTTTATCAAATAAAGAAATGAGTGAACAAATGGTGAGAGAAACCGTTTAAAAATTCTTTTCACTGAGATGTTAGCTCATTATTTTTTATTTAATAATGCATCAGATTCCTTTAATTGTTATTCCTCCAATTTACTGTATGAAGGTGAAAAAACAAGAGGAAAAATAAGCTGAAGGCTGTAAATAATGATGCATAAAATTACCTCTTCAATTGTTGGAACAACGTAAGATCTTTTAATAACGCTCTTTAAATATACTAGAAGTAGAATTCTTATTTTTCAAATAGATTAAACTGTCAATATTAATTTAAAAAACCGATTGTGTTTTTGTTTAATTTAAAAAGTAGGGCAGAACTGAGAGTGAAAAGAAATTTTTATAGTCAGTGATCGTAGAAGCTATCTAAAATAAATAAAGGAGAGCATTGCTCTCCTTTATTGTTTATATATTAAACATTTACGATTCGATTTGATTTGACCATATCTGCTAAACCGTGAGTTTTAAAGTAGTACTCAAGCCAGCTTTTCACAATGAGTGGATTATTCATTTTCATGACATCATCAAGTAGTTTTTGTGCATCTGTCATAGGTACATGACAAATTGCTTTTCGTACTCGCAAAATGTTACTCGAACTCATTGAAAGGGTATTAAAGCCCATCGCCATGAGCAAAATTGCCGATAATGGATCACCTGCCATTTCACCACAAATACTGATAGGTTTTTTGTATTCATGACATTCTTTAACTAAGCGAGTTAAAGCACGTAGAACGGATGGGTGGAAGTGCGAGTAAACGTTTGCCACATGTGGATTATTACGGTCAACTGCAAGTAAATACTGAGTTAAGTCATTTGAACCGACCGAAAAGAAATCGACAAGTTCAGCAAACTCATCAATTTGTAGTAGTACGCTTGGTACCTCAACCATAATTCCAATTTTTGGCTTGGTAATTTTAACTTGCTCTTCTTCTTGCACCGCCATCCAGTCACGCTCAAGTAAATAAAGTACTTCTTCGACTTCACTTACTGTAGTGACCATTGGCAATAAAATATGCAAATTATTTAAACCAATACTTGCTTTGAGCATTGCGCGAATTTGTGACGAAAAAATCTCGGGATGATCGAGCGTGAAACGAATACCACGCCATCCTAATGCCGAGTTTTCTTCTTCAATACTGAAATAAGGGAGGTCTTTATCGGCACCAATATCCAGAGTTCGCATTACCACAGGTTTGTTGGCAAAGTGACTTAATTGTTGACGATAGATTGCTCGCTGTTCTTCTTCACCCGGGAAACGTTCCCGTAACATGAATGGAATTTCACTTCGGTATAGACCCACACCTTGAGCACCGCGTTGTACACCGCGAACCACATCAATCATAAGGCCTGTGTTTACGTAAAGTGGAACAGATACACCATCTGGAGTAATCGCTTCTCTTGTCTCGTATTGTTTGAGATCTTTTGCGATTTGCTCATCTTCTTTTTGAATTTCTTTGTAACGTTGGCGTAAACGACGTGGAGGATTTACAAAAATACGCCCTTGATAGGCATCCACAATCATTTCTGCATCATCAAGTGTGTTAACTGGCAGCTCAGTGACACCAACCACAGTTGGAATTCCTAGTGCTCGAGCCACAATCACCATATGTGAATTTGCTGCACCTTCGGATGTAACAATGGCAGCAATATTATCAACTGGTAGTTCGACTAGTGCCGCAGTACTAATTTCTTCACCAATTAAAATACTGTCTGGACTGAGCTCACGGTGACTAGAATCTTCTTCTTGCAACGAGGCTAAAATACGTCGGCCTAAATCTTTAAGATCAGAAACTCGCTCACGAAGATAGTCATCTTCCATTTGTGCAAATAGGGCAGTGTGCTTTTCAATGACACGGCGCACAGCACCTTGTGCCCAATGTCCATCACGAATGAGTTCTTTAATTTCTGCCGGCAATGCATTTTCATCTAGCATTCTTAAGAAAACACTAAATAAAGCGCGTTCTTCTGCCATTAATGAATCATGCATTTTTTCATCTAAAGAACGAATCTCTGAACGCACTGATGAAATGGCTTGATCTAAAAGACGAAGTTCATGACTAATATCTTCTGCTTCACGGTCAGGTACTGAACCCAAATCGGCAGGTGGATATAAAATAATAGCGCGGCCTAAAGCAACACCGCCTGCACCTGAAGCACCTTGAAAGGTTTTATAGGCAGGGCCATTACTTGGTTTACGAAATACGTCAATATTTCCAACCGCGTGAGCATGGGCAATAACACCAGAAAGCTGGGCACACAAAGTAACTAAAAATGACTCGGCTGCTTCGCTAAAATCTTGAGGAAGTTTGTTTTGTACAACCAAAACACCCATAACCTTACGGCGATACATGACAGGTACGCCGAGGAATGAGTTGTAAATTTCTTCACCTGTTTCAGGTAAATACATGAAACGCTCATGTTTTGGTGCATTGTCAAGGTTAACTATTTCTTCACGTTGCCCGACCAGACCGACCAAGCCTTCACCGAGTTGCAGTGAAACATGGCCCACAGATTCTGGATTTAAGCCTTTAGAGGCCATCAAAACATAGCGCTGATTGCGTTCATCGAGTAAATAAATAGAGCAAACATCCACTTTCATGGCCTCAGCAACCTGATTGACCATGGTGTCTAATGATTCATGCAAACTGACGGACGCATTAACTTCTTGGACAATGCGCCGTAGAGTGTCGAGTTGCATGTTTGACATGGATGTATACTCCAGTATTTTTTTAGACTATGAATGTATTTATAACAGCACTTTCAATAAAAATCATTTGCTAGATAAATGATTTTTAGGGTAATTGTTGCATCGGCAACTGTGTACACAACTCCACCATGGCTTTGCGATAAACATCACGCTTGAAGTTCACCACTTGTCCAAGAGGATACCAATAGCTAACCCACTGCCATTCATCGAATTCGGGTGGGTCAGAGAGGTCTAACTGAATATTTCTTGCATGCGCAGTCAATTTCAGTAAAAACCATTTTTGTTTCTGTCCGATACATACGGGGTCAGAGTCTGACCGAATGTACCTATGTGGCAAACGATAACGCAGCCATCCTTTGGTTTGCGCAATAATCTGGACATGTTCGGGCAATAAGCCGATTTCTTCTCTCAGTTCTCGAAAAAGTGCCTGTTCAGGGGTTTCTCCAAACTGAATGCCTCCTTGTGGAAATTGCCAAGCATTGTGACCAATGCGCTTTGCCCATAAAACCTGTCCATCATCGTTTGCCAAAATGATCCCGACATTCGGTCGGAAACCTTCTGAATCGATCATTTGGCTACCTAAATATTGTCTATATCGTTGACTTTAATCGCGGGGACAAACACTTTTTTATGTCCAGCTCGAAAAGATCAAAGTAAAATGTTTAAATTGCTACGATCTTAACGAATTTCTATCGACTAGCGGAGATAGATTTACATTTTTTTTCTTAAATTTCAGTTTAAACGAGAATTTTCATGAAACTGGCGTTGTTTGATTTAGACCATACCTTGTTAAATACGGATTCAGACCACTCATGGGGTGAATTTTTAGTCAATGAAGGTTTGGTTGATCCGGTTCATCATCGTCAGATGAATGATAAATTTTATGAAGATTACAAAGCAGGGCAACTTGACCCCTATGCTTATAATGAATTTGTCTTTGGATTTTTAACAAAGCACGACAATAACTACTTAACTGAGCTTCACCAATTGTTCATGCAAAAAGTGATTCGCCCACAAATGCGTCCAAAAGGTTTTGATGCAATCAAAAAGCATCAAGATTTAGGTCATACAATTGTGGGTATTACGGCAACAAGTGATTTTATTACTGCGCCTATTTTTCGTGAATTTGGTATTACCGAAATTTTGGCAACCAATGCTGAAGTTGCAGATGGGAAATATACGGGTAAAGTTGCGGGCTTGGCGTGTTATCAAAAAGGTAAACTTGCGCGTCTCGACGACTGGTTGGCTGGACGCAGCGTATCTGAATCTTGGGCATATTCAGACTCAATCAACGATCGCTTTTTGCTTGAATATGCAACTCATGCGATTGCTGTAAATCCTGATGATCGCCTTGAAAAGCTGGCTCAAGAAAATAGCTGGGAAATTCAAGACTGGTCGATTTAAGATTGTGGAGTTGGAAGAGTAGCTTGCAAAGCTTTGAGGTCTTCCAACTCCTAATTAATTATATTTAAAAATCATTTTTTGAATGTTTTTTATAAATCTTGTTCCAAAAGTAGACATGAGTATGTCTAATAAAAAATAAATTTCATCTTGGTAACGGTTTAAGAGTATAAAAAATTCTAATTTAAAAATGAGGGAATAATGCCAAAAACAGCACAAATTAAATTACCAAAACAACTTTGGAATGATGAAAGTATTGATTTAACACGTCATAGCTATCAGGGGAAATTACTTAATAAAAGCGAAGGCTTCAAATTAGGTAAGGCTCAACGTAAAAAAGTTCCGAGAGAACAGCTGTCAGAGCTTTCTGAGCGACCAAAAGGTATAACTGCTTTAACAATCTATGATTGGAGTAATCAAGGGCGTTTAGAGCAGCTCAAACCAATTCGTGCAAAACGAATGAGCGTTTCACCGTTTACATTTTATCGTGGTATGCCTTCTTTGATGCTGTTTGATCAGGCTTGGGAGCAGATGAACTCAGGTTTATTTCAACAGATTTGTGGTGATTGTCATTTAAGTAATTTTGGTGGGTTTGCTAGTCCAGAGCGTAATCTATTGTTTGGAATCAATGATTTTGATGAGACTTTGGTTGCCCCATTTGAATGGGATTTAAAGCGTTTAGCAACCAGTTTTGTGATTGCGGCTCGTGATATTGATCTTGCAGATAAAGTGGGTTTAAAAGCAATTAAAACGATGTTGAATAGTTATCGTCAGCACTTATTAGAAAATACGAAACTTTCGCCTCTACAAGTTTGGTATGAAAAAGTTGATGCCAGTACCTTATTAGAAAACACTGAATGCCGAAAACTGAGAAAGAAACGCGCGAAGCATCTTGATTCAGCACAAAAGAGAAATGCATATTCTGTTTTACCGAAACTCACACAGCAAGATCAAGATACGGGATCTCGTCATTTTGTGGATGATGCGCCGTTATTATGGCATCCAAAGGCAGATGAACCGTTTAGTAAAGATGTTGATGCATTCTTTCAGCAATATCGAGATTCTTTGAAATATGATCGCCAAGTACTTTTTGATCGTTATCAACGGACCGATGTGGCTTTGAAAGTGGTGGGAGTCGGAAGTGTGGGTACACGATCCGCGATTGCATTATTTCAGGATGCAGATCGGGAACCGTTAATTTTACAAATGAAAGAAGCGAATCCATCGATTCTTAGTCCGTTATTTGTAGAAAAAGCAAAACATGAAGGCGAGCGCGTGATACATGGCCAGCAACTCATGCAAGCTGCCAGTGACATCTTCCTTGGATTTTCTTCAACCCCCAATCAACATTTTCATGTACGTCAGTTACGTGATATGAAAATCTCGGTTGATCTTAGTGATATGGATGATGAGTATTTCAATGAGTATGCTGAAAGTTGTGGTTTGGCTTTAGCTCATGCCCATGCTAAGTCTGGAAATGCTGATGTACTTATGGGATATCTTGGAGAGGGCAGTACGATCGTAGAAGTATTGCAAACGTATGCAGAGGAGTATGCAGAGCGCAATTTAAATGACTATCAGCAATTTATGAATGCAGTTGCAGAGGGTAAGATTCTGCTCGCTGGAGATGATGCACTTTAAGAATAAGTATGCTGCTACAGATGACATGAAATAATTTGAAAGGTTAGAGAAAAAATGTTTAATAAAATTATGTCTGGTTTGGGTCTTCAAGGCGTAACGGTAGAAACTGTTTTACACAATCCAAACTTGCAAGCAGGTGAGACACTGCATGGGGAAATTAGCTTCAAGGGGGGATCATCTGATAAAGAGATTAATGGTCTTTATTTGAAGTTGATGACAATGGCAGAAGTTGAATCTGGTGACCATGAGTTTAATCAACCTTTGGTCTTACAAGAGTGGTTAGTAAATTCTCGTTTTCTATTGCCAGCACATCAAGCTCACTCTTTCCCTTTCAGTATTCAATTACCATTTGAGACACCGATTACCGAAGTCGCTTGTCGAAGAAATGGTACACGTGTTTGGATTCAAACTCATATGGATGTTGATTGGGGATTAGATGCAACTGATCGTGATTATCTAAAAGTGCTGCCAACTCCCGCTATGCAAATGTTTTTACAGGCCATGCAGCGATGTAGCTTTATTTTATCAACAGTTGATGTAGAAAAAGGTCAACTTACTGCACGAAATTTTAGATCAACAATTGGTTGTTACCAAGAACTTGAATTTGTCTCTTCACATATGTTTAGTGGGTTTAATGAGGTTGAAGTCTCTTTCGTTGCTGAACCTAATCAAACTCACGTTATGCTTGAAGTTGACCGTCATTTTCGATCAGATCAACTATTAACAATGACCATTCCACATCATATGCTTGATGAAAACCAAATGATGCAACAAATTCGAAGCCTATTGCAGCTTTGATAAATTAAATTATGCGCATCAAATGAGAGCTTTTTTATCAACTTGAAAAGAGCCTTATATTTAAATCGCTTTTGCTGCATTGAGAGTAAGGGCGATTTAAATCGGTCGTGATGATGTGTGGAGGATATGATGGATAATCAGAATGAGACCGAAGAAAAGAAGACTCGTAAAGGTAATCTTCTTGAAGAATTTAGTGGGCAACTGATTGACGGTTTCATCATACTCATTGGTGAGCTCTTCATTTACATTATTTTTTTATTATTTTCAGGTACTTTACTCGGTATTATCTTTGCCGCTATTTTCTTTGGTTGGGGCGTATTATTTTTACTATTACCTTTTGCTGTTCTGGTTTATATCCTTTTTAAAAAATATAGTCGCTAATAATTCAACTACTCTTGCATCATTTTAATCAGTTCCTGCATAGCTCTGGATTGAGTGCGCGCAGGATGCCATACCATGCCTAATTGGCGATTCATTTTTACATCTAAATCAAGTTGTTGCATATCCTGATTCAACAGAGTTTTTGGTAAAACTGACCAACCTAAACCAATAGATACCAGCATACGAATAGACTCAAGCGGGTTATTACTCATGGTGATTTTGGGTTTAAGCCCTTGTTTTTCAAACTCGGCTAAAGTGATTTGAGCAGTGTAAGTTTGTGCAGCAGGTAACAAGCTCGGATATTCGATTAAATCTTGTAAGGTCAGATTCTTTTTTTGTGCCAGTGGATGAAAAGGGGCAGCAACAAAAACTAAAGGATCATTCCAGATGGTAATGTAGTTAAGACGCTCATCACCTGAAGGGGGAAGTGTTAAAAATGCTAACTCTAAATCACCGGCAAGCACTTTTTCATGCGCTTGCTCTGAGTCAACAAAATGCACATCTAAAGTGACTTGCGGAAATTGCTGAACAAAGTGTTTAAGGGGCGCGGGTAAATGATGCAAGCCAATATGATGACTCGTTCCAATTTTTAAACGGCCTTGTATCTGTGTTTGCTCATGGCTTAGGGTGTGATGGATATCTCCAAGCTCATTTAGCCAGTTTTTAACTTTTGGTAATAATGAATGAGCGGCATGTGTTGCTTGAACGCCTCGGCCTGCCGACTCAAATAGTTTTACACCAAAATATTCTTCTAAGCTGTGAATCCTTTTAGTTACAGCAGGTTGAGTAATAAATAATTGATCTGCTGCCACAGAGATAGACCCTGTTTCCATAACTTTTACAAAAGCTTCAAAGGCTGCAAGATTCATAATACAACTCAACTTGGAATAGAAAAATCGAGGGGCTAAAGTTGCCAAGCCAAAATCGTATCATGCTTGCAGCAAAACGAGTTAGAAAGTTATGAATTACCGCACTAATCTTAGCCTAAGCTGTTGTCTCTTTCTCAGCTAAGGCTGAAATGCGGCGGTCTTTAGCTGCCCATACTTTTTCATGAAAGAAAAAAGCAAATGCTTGTATGGTTGGCTCAAGCATACTTAAAGTTAAAGCCATCCAGATATTACCTGTTACAAAGTATGCAACTATCATCGCTACACTAATATGCATAATGTAATAGCTGAAGGTTTTCTTTAAGGTACGTTGATTATTTACAACGAATTTTTGAATATTAGCCATGATCATTCTCTTTAGCCACTTTAGATATTTTTAGTATAGAGATGAGAGTATAAGATTAAAAATTGATTATGCAAATGATAATCATTAACAAAAACGATTTATTAAATTTGATGTGTATAGAAGGGATTATGATTAATTCCAAAAAGTTTTCTAATTTATAAAAATGATAAATTAGATTTATGTGAAACTCTGGCTATAATCGAAGAAAGATTAGAATTACCCAGTCCAATGGAGCAAGACGACATGGCAGGCAAAACTTTATATGACAAATTGTGGGATGACCACGTTGTTTCACAGCGTGATGATGGCTCATGTTTACTTTATATTGACCGTCATTTATTGCATGAAGTGACTAGTCCACAAGCATTTGAAGGTTTGCAACTTGCTGGTCGTCAACCATGGCGTTTAAGTGCAAACGTTGCTACACCAGACCATAACGTTCCAACATCTAAAAAAGAACGTGAGCAAGGCATCGCGGGTATTGAAGATGATACGTCTCGTATTCAGGTTCAAACCTTAGATGACAATTGTAAAGCCTTTAATATTGTTGAATTTAATATTAATGATATCCGTCAGGGTATTGTGCATGTCGTTGGACCTGAGCAGGGGTTAACTTTACCGGGCATGACTGTGGTATGTGGTGATTCACATACAGCAACACACGGTGCTTTTGGTTGTTTGGCACACGGTATTGGAACTTCTGAAGTTGAACATGTGTTAGCAACACAATGTTTGATTCAGAAAAAATCTAAAAATATGTTAATCCGTGTAGATGGCGTATTAGGCAAAGGTGTGACACCAAAAGATGTGGTGTTGGCAATTATTGCTAAAATTGGTACCGCAGGTGGTACAGGTTACGCGATTGAATTTGGTGGTCAGGTGTTCCGTGATATGTCGATTGAAGGACGTATGACGGTATGTAACATGGCGATTGAAGCAGGTGCTCGTGTAGGTATGGTTGCTGTCGATGACAAAACCGTTGAATACGTGAAAGGCCGTAGCTATGCACCAAAAGGCGAGCAATGGGAACAAGCAGTTGCTTACTGGGACACTTTGCATTCAGATGAAGATGCTACCTTTGATGCTGTAGTTGAATTAAATGGCGCAGAGATTGAACCACAAGTGTCTTGGGGAACTTCACCTGAGATGGTTATTCCGGTAACAGAAGCTGTACCAACCTTAGAACAAGCGAAAGATGACGTTCAACGTAATGACTGGACGCGTGCTTATCAATATATGGGCTTAAATGCAGGTCAGGCATTAGCTGATATTCAACTTGACCGTGTCTTTATTGGTTCTTGTACTAACTCTCGTATTGAAGATATCCGTGCCGCGGCTGAGGTGGTTAAAGGCCGTAAAGTGGCATCTAGCATTAAACAAGCCATGATTGTTCCGGGTTCAGGTTTAGTTAAACAACAGGCAGAGAAAGAAGGTTTGGATAAAATCTTCTTGGAAG
The DNA here is from genome assembly GCF_049949095.1 of Acinetobacter sp. KB005. Taxonomy (NCBI): domain Bacteria; kingdom Pseudomonadati; phylum Pseudomonadota; class Gammaproteobacteria; order Moraxellales; family Moraxellaceae; genus Acinetobacter; species Acinetobacter sp. KB005. Next base: position 1,315,953 of record NZ_CP188191.1, read on the forward strand.
CAGGTTTTGAATGGCGTGAACCGGGTTGTTCAATGTGTTTAGCAATGAATGCAGATAAATTACAACCAGGTGAACACTGTGCATCGACGTCTAACCGTAACTTTGAAGGTCGTCAAGGCAATGGTGGCCGCACTCACTTGGTGAGCCCAGCAATGGCGGCAGCGGCTGCAATCGCAGGTCACTTTGTTGATGTTCGTTCATTTTAATTCGGTCTGGAGCAAACCATGAAAGCTTATACAGTTGAACAAGGTATCGTTGCACCATTAGATCGTGCCAATGTTGATACAGATTTAATTATTCCAAAACAGTTTTTGAAATCAATCAAACGTACTGGTTTTGGCGATAACTTATTTGATGAACTTCGTTATTTAGATGAAGGTTATCCGGGACAAGATAATTCAGTTCGTCCAAAAAATCCGGATTTCGTTTTGAATCAACCACGTTATCAAGGAGCAAATGTTTTAATTGCTCGTACTAACTTCGGTTGTGGTTCAAGTCGTGAGCATGCACCTTGGGCATTGAATGAATACGGTTTCCGTACTGTTATTGCGCCAAGCTTTGCTGATATTTTCTTTAATAACTGTTTCAAAAATGGCATGTTACCTGTCATTTTGTCAGAAGAAATTGTTGATCAGTTATTTAAAGAATGCGCTGCCAATGAAGGATATCAATTAACAATTGATTTAGCGGCTCAAGAAGTGCGTACCCCAACAGGTGAAGCTTTTAAATTTGAAGTTGACCCATTTCGCAAGCATTGCTTGTTAAATGGCTTGGATGATATTGGTTTAACGCTTCAAAACGCCGATGCAATTCGCGCTTATGAAGAAAAAACTAAACAAGTTCGTCCTTGGGTATTCCAAGAGTTAAATTAACCTTTTGGTACATTTTAAACATAGCCATGGCGTAGTGTTCAAACTCTTGCTAACATGCTAAAGCATAAAAACACCTTAAAATTATGCACTAGATGAGGATTGGGCTTGAACAATGAAGAGGAACGTTACTCATAGCTTTTTGTTGAGCCTGTGCGCAATAACACTCAGTGCTTGTCAGAGCACGTACAATGTAGTGGATACTGTCCGTATTAAGCAGGCTGAACAAGAAAATTTGGGGCAGAATGCAGCAATATATTGTTCGGGTGCGAAGAGTTGTGAATTTGAACGACTAAACGATATTACTGTAGTGGATGCGCAAACACGACGAATTAGTAATCAGGCAATTCATCAAGGAATTGTACGGTTGCACGGTTCAGTGCTCGGGCAAACCAACAGTTTATATTTATCTGTGCCTGCGAAACAATATGAAGTGGTGATCCGTTTTTATCCGATTTCTCCAGATCGGGCTGAAACAATCCATGTGATTCACCAGTTTAATGCCAACCATCGCTATACATTTAAAATGTACCGAGACAAAACTAACCGTTCGGGTAGTTTGCTGAATGTTTCTGTGCCAGATCCATTATGTGTCGATTTAGAACAAGATGAGCGTGTTATTCGCCGTTTTTGCCGACCATTTGATGTAACAACAGGGCTAGGCGAGTTCCTTGAACAGAAAAAACTAACACCGCGGTCGTCATAACACTGCTTGTTTTTTGGAAAATGGAAAAAGTTCATGTCTAAACAGATTTTAATTTTAGCTGGTGATGGTATTGGTCCTGAAATTGTTGGGGCAGCAGAAAAAGTATTAAATACAGTAAATGAAAAATTTAATTTATCGTTGACTTGGGAACATGGCCTATTGGGTGGTGCGGCAATTGATGCACATGGCGAACCGTATCCAGCTGTAACGAGTGAACAGGCAAAAAAAGCTGATGCAATTTTACTGGGTGCAGTAGGCGGACCAAAATGGGATGCGATTGAGCGTTCTATCCGTCCTGAACGTGGTCTTTTAAAAATTCGTAGTGAACTCAACTTGTTTGCTAACTTGCGTCCAGCCATTCTTTATCCGCAATTGGCAGATGCTTCTAGCTTAAAACCTGAAATTGTTGCTGGTTTAGATATTCTGATTGTTCGTGAGCTTACTGGCGGTATCTATTTCGGTCAGCCACGTGGTATTCGTGAACTCGAAAACGGTGAAAAACAAGGCTATAACACTGACGTTTATTCTGAAAGTGAAATTAAGCGCATTGCAAAAGTTGCTTTTGAACTTGCAGGTTTACGTGGTGGTAAAGTCTGTTCAGTCGATAAAGCGAACGTTTTAGAAGTAACAGAACTTTGGAAGCAAACAGTTACTGATTTGCAGCAAGCGAGTTATTCAAACATTCAGCTTTCACATATGTATGTAGATAATGCTGCTATGCAGCTTGTACGTGCACCAAAACAATTTGACGTGATCGTAACAGGTAACTTGTTTGGCGATATTTTATCTGATGAAGCGGCAATGCTTACAGGCTCAATTGGCATGTTGCCATCAGCTTCTTTAGATGAAAATGGCAAAGGTATGTATGAACCTTGTCATGGTTCTGCACCTGACATTGCGGGTCAAAATGTTGCCAACCCATTAGCAACTATTCTTTCTGTTGCAATGATGCTTCGTTATACATTCCGTGAAGAAGCTGCTGCAAAAGCAATCGAAGATGCTGTAGGTCAAGTACTTGATCAAGGCTTACGTACAGCAGATATTATGTCTGAAGGTATGACAAAAGTGGGTACAGCCGAGATGGGTGAGGCAGTTGTAGCTGCTCTTGCTTAAAAGCTTCTTATAAAAAACGCAGCTCAACGCTGCGTTTTTTTATGCGTATGTTTTAGCAGGCTTTACCTTCATATTGAATAGACTCGGCAATATCATTTTTAAGCTGAAAAATAACTTTGCAGCTGAAATTCACATCGTAAGAATTGCCACCCAGATTACCTGACTGTATAGCAACAGAGTTACCTCTCATATCGACATTAGTCACCATCGGGATTGGGATGTTTAATGGACGTAAAATCGTATAAATGAGTTGATTAGGTGTTTTCTGTGGAGCATTAGCGACTTGAAAACCAAGACTACGTAGATTGATATCTTGTCGAATGGTTGCAGAAGATTTGCCTAGAAAGCTCTTTAAATACTCTTGTAAATCTATAGATTGGCGTGGATGGCTAGTGCAACCGTTCACATTCATTATGATCAAACAAAGTAGGCCAATTTTACATCGGGTATCTATATTCATTTTTATCTCAATAAAAAATTATATTTATTATTAAAGAACAATAGGTTGGATTTGAATACTTGTAAAGTAAAAAAGGAAGATTATGATAAATGAAAGGTGAACTTATCTTTAGACTTATCCTTACATTCAAACCGTTCTAATAATAATTTTGTAGAAAACGAAGGGAAAATACGATGAGAAAAATTGCTTTTGCATTTTTATGCAGTTTAGGAATGACTGTCGTCTATGCAGATAACTGTGATAGTGCCCGCAATACTTATGATGATATTTACTGTACAAATAAAATCTATGCGAGTGCAGATGCAGATCTGAATAAGAATTATCAAGCATTACGAGTAAAGTTAAATACCGCGCAAAAAAATATTCTTAAGAAATCTCAGCTCGCATGGATACGTCAACGTGATGCTGAGTGTACAGATTCAAATAGAAATAGCGTAGACGTGCAATGCCGTTTACAGACAACGCAGGAAAGAAACCATTGGCTGCAAGAAAGATTGCGTGAATGCCAAACGGTGGGATGTAAAACCAGTCGCTTAAGTGAATAAACAACGCAATAAAAAAGCCACATCATGAAGTGGCTTTTTTGCATTCACTAATTAGCGAGCACGGTACGTGATACGACCTTTAGTGAGGTCATATGGAGTCATTTCGACTTTTACACTGTCGCCAGTAAGAATACGAATATAGTGTTTACGCATTTTACCAGAAATGTGTGCAATAACTTCGTGACCGTTTTCAAGACGTACACGGAACATCGTATTAGGAAGCGTTTCGGTGACAACGCCTTCGAACTCAATGAGTTCCTCTTTATTGGCCATAGCCTACCTGATGATCAAATTGGAAAGGCGCAAATTATAGTCAATTTATTTAAAAAAAACAAGATAGACATACTTCTACTCAAGCATCTGGTTAAAGTATGACTAATAAAAAAGATGTAATTTTTTTCACAAAAGAAGTTTAATTCTGTTGTCAGTTTGGTCAATCAACGCTAATCTAAAATCATAGTTATTAGGGACTGTTAATTGCGTAAAAGTCAACGGCCCTAAATATCAATGAAGTATCTACATGGAAGGGCACTGCGTGGGTCAGCTAACAGATGCATCAGTTGTATTACGCTTTGGCTATCAAGCGATTCGTCGTGCGGGATTGCCAACAGAAGAAATATTAACCAAAGCGGGAGTTGCTTTAAATCAGGTTGATACGAATGCACGTACACCGTTAAGTGCACAGTATGCCTTTTGGACTGCCGCTCAGGAAGTCAGTAAAGATCCAGATATCGGACTGCATTTGGGCGAACATTTGCCTTTGTATCGTGGTCAGGTCATTGAACATCTATTTATTAGTAGTGAAACTTTTGGTGAGGGCCTAAAGCGGGCTTTGGCTTATCAGCGACTCATTAGTGATGCCTTTGATGCAAAACTAGTGATTGAAGAAGGACGCTGTTATTTAACCAATGGCGAGCAGATCGGTGCTGATAATCTTGTTAATCGGCATTTCTCTGAATGTGCAATTTCGGGAATACTTAGATTTTTTAAATTTATTACCGAAGGGCAATTTCATCCGATCTTTATCGATTTTAACTTCAGCGAAGGAGCAGCTGAGGATGAATATTTCCGCGTATACGGCTGTCCGGTTAGTTTAGGTCAAAAAGAAACACGTTTATATTTTGATCCCGCTATTCTAGATTTTCAGCTTTGGCAAGCAGAGCCTGAGTTATTGCAATTGCATGAGCAGCTTGCGATTGAAAAACTACAAGAATTAGCGCGTTATGATCTAGTGGGTGAAGTTCGCAGAGCAATTGGTTCAACGCTGGAAAGTGGAGAAACAACCTTGGAAACAGTTGCTGCTCAGTTGAATATTACCCCACGTCGCTTACGCACTCAGCTAAGTGAGGCGAATACCAGTTTTCAGCAAATACTTTCTGACTATCGTTGCCGTTTAGCTAAAAAACTTTTGGCAAATACCAACGAGAGTGTTGAGCGTATTGTGTATTTAACTGGCTTCTCTGAACCGAGTACTTTCTATCGCGCATTTAAGCGTTGGACGAATGAGACACCGGTTGAGTACCGTAAGCGTAAACAGCATCGCTAGATAAGTATAAGTCGAGCAGGCTAAGCTTACTCAGGTAAGTTTAGCCAATGTGGCCCAAGTGGCGGCTGAGGCAGATCAAACTGCTCAGGATAATTACACTGAATAAAATAAAGGCCATCGGGTGGGGCAGTTACTCCTGCTGCCTTACGATCCTGTGCAGCAAACATTGCATCGATATGATCAACCTCATACATACCTTGACCAATTTCGAGTAAACATCCAACAATGTTACGCACCATATGGTGTAAAAAACCATCTGCCTGAATATCTAAAACCAAATAGCGTCCATGTTCAAATAAACGGCAATGTTTTACATTTCGAACAGGCTGATTTGATTGGCACGCTGCCGCACGGAAGCTTTCAAAGTTATGAGTACCTTCAAATTTACTTGCAGCTTCAATCATCTTTTTCACATCTAACTGTTGGTAAATGTGAGTAACCTGTTTATGCAATAGTGCAGGGCGATGAGGAGTGTTATATATAATATAGCGGTAACGTCGAGCAGTCGCTTTAAAACGGGCATGAAAACTTTCATCCATCAGTTTAATCCACTGAATGGAAATATCTTTAGGTAGTTGGCTGTTTGCCCCTCTTAACCACCCTGTTTCTGGGCGAATGGCATGCGTATCGAAGTGTGCCACCATATTTGTCGCATGTACTCCTGCATCGGTACGACCAGCACCATGAAGTGCTATAGGCTCATTTGCGACTTTGCTAAGCACACGTTCAATGGTTTCTTGTACGCTGGCAACGCCTGGCTGTTGTGTTTGCCAACCTCGATATTGAACTCCGCTAAATTCAATACCGACTGCATAACGTTGCATGGCTTTACCTCTATTTAATGCAAATTTTCGTTCCAATGGCTGAGCCACTGTTCTGGGGTTGAGTATTTTAAATAGATTTGAAGTGCTTTTGCATAGAGATCTGCATGACTATGTGCATCACTAATGACAATTTTTGCAGTTTTCGTCCACTCACTAATTGCATAGCGTTGATCAATACCACCAAAGGTAACCTGAGTCGTAAGAATCGGAACACAGCCACTTGTATAGAGCTCATCTAATGTTGCTAGTAACTCTTGATTAACAGCTATGTTTCCAGTACCAAAACCTTGCAATACTAAAAATTGAGGTGGGGCTGGCAGTAAATTTCGTAATTGTTGAACGAGCTGAGTGGTCGCGATAGGTTGCATCATCCAATTCAAGATTTGAAAAGATGCTGCACGTTCGATTTGCGTATCTTGCAGAATTAACCCGTTTTGCTGAGGTGTAAATTCAGACTCAGCTTTAAGACCAGAAAAAGCGTCAAGTTCAGTTGTATGTGTCTTTAACACAGTTTGAGCATGAAATACTTGATGATGAAACGCAAGGTAAGCACCCACAGGTAAGCTAATCGCCTGTTCTAATGCAAGATATAAATTATCAATTGCATCAGTAAACTCACGGGTATCATTCCCTTGAATATTAAGGAGAGGATATTGACTACCAGTAATAACCACATGGCAACTCTGTCCTAGAAAACGAGCTAGAGTCGCAGCAGCATAACTGAGAGTATCTGTACCATGAATAACGACGAAGTGCTGATAGCCTTCAAGTTGTAGTTGTTGTATGCATTGAATAAGACGTAGCCAGTCGGGCGCTGTACAAGCACTGCTATCTACAATATTTGGGGCAGCAAAACAGTCGACCGTTAAGTGAGGTGGTATAACTTTTTCAAGTTGAGGTAAGAATTGGTCATATGGCATAGGCGCTAAAGGTTCACCTACACAGCCAAAAGTACCACCCATATAAAATAAGGCTATTTTTTTCATCTTTTTCAGGCACAAAAGCAGTCATCTTTGACTGCTTATGGTAAAACGATCAGCCTTAAGAAGCTATGCGATTTAGTAGATTTTTCGCGCGTTGTTGTTGCTCTGTGTTTAATTTTTGCTCATTACTTGCCAACAAAGCGTGCGCTGCTGAGTAAGCACCTAAACTGATATATTGCTCTGCAAGTTTTAAGTCGAGTTCATTTTCATCTAACTGTTTTAATTCTGGAAAAGCCTGAACAAGTGGGTCGTTGTTTTCAGGGCTAAGTTCTGATTCATTTAAATTCGGTTGATTATCTTCAGACTCTATAGGATTTAAAGAAAACTCAAGGGTTTCAACTGATAATGACTGAGTTTGAATATTTTCTTCTAGGACGATTTCTTGAGAGTTATTGCTTTGTGAATCAGACTCTTTGTCTATTGAGAAATTACTAAAATCAAGATCAATGTCTGGTGTAGAGGTTGTATCAACTTTGATTGTTTCAACAGTCAATTCAGAGCTAGGCTCAAGAGACTTTTCTGCTTTATTTGGGATAGACTCTAAATCAAATGAAAACTCTAAAGTATTTAAGTCATTTGTTTCACTGGCTGTTTCAGTGCTAATTTTATCTTCAGGTTTAGCAGAATCGACTTCTGTTGTTTTTTGCTCAAATGAGAAATTAAATTCCAGAGGCTCAACTTCAACAGCAGGTTCTTGCTTTACAGGTGTATAGTCTTTCTGCAAGTCATCAAAAGAAGCTTCAGAAGAACTTGTTGTTAACTGGTCAAACTGAGCTGTTGTGTCTGGTGTATTTTTTGGCTCTTCGTGTGTTTGAGCTTGAGGGAAATCGATAGCATCAGGTTGTCTTGATGACTCATATTCTTTTTGTCTAGTTTCAGCTTGAGTCACTATTTCATGTAATGCCAGACTTCGAATATGACTAATCAGTTGTGTTATGGCAAATTCATCTTTCTGTGCAATATGAACTTCAAGCAATAATAAATAAAGCTCATGTTGAGTATTATCTTTTTTTAGCGCCTGATTTACTTGAGCTTCAGCGGCTGAATATTGCTTTTCTTGAATGAGCTGTTTGATTTTTTGACGTACAGCTTCTGGAAGAGGACTGCTTTGTGGAATAGGTGGAAGTGTTTCTTCTACCACATTTACTTTACTTTTTTCACGCGAGTTTTTACTCGATTTAGAGTTTGCTTTTTTATTGGTTTTTTTATTTACCGTTTTAGGGGAGGTGGCCTCTTGCTTCTGGCTATTCTCGCGTTTTTTAAAAATAACAGCGACCACGAGCAATATGATGAATGGAATCACATATAACATTACTTTCCCCTTAAAAAATAAATATTTGCAATATAAAGCGAGCTAACTCTGGTTTTAACTTAATGTTTTTGCTTGTGAGTGTTTTGCTGTGCTTGTAACTGCTGTTGTAACTCTGCCAAACGCGCATTCAAAAGTTGAATACGTTGGTCTTTTAACCTTAAAGTTTGATTTAATTTGGTTACATTCCTTTGTAATGTAACGTTTTTTTCTCTTTTTGTCATAACTTTTACTGCTAACTCAGTATTGTTTTGACTTTGTTGTGTGCTCTTTTTAGCACTTCCATGTGTAGAATTTTGGCTGTTTTCAGCCACGATACTCATTTCTGCTTGTTGCAAACGGTATTTAGCTTTGCCAGAAGGTGATTTTGCAGTATGCGTTATTTCTGTTTTTGATTTATTTTGCTGAGTTTTAGAGACAGGAGTATGGGCGAGTTTTAGAGCGATTCCCTGACGTAAACGGTTTACATCACCTTGGATAAAAGCATGCTGGTTTTGTTTTTGGATATCGTGCATGACTTTCGCAACTGGCTGTTTGGTTTTCGCTGCAATACGATTAGCAATGCTCCATAGAGACTCATTGTGTTGTACTACATATTTACCTGAAGTTACTGGTCCTCTAGACGGACTTAGGGTTTGTTTCTTTGCAGCATTTTGACTGAGCTTTTTGGATGGAACAGATTTCTTTTGTACTGCTAACTTTTTAACTGGTGTTTTTGGCGAATTATTTGCATCTGACTTATTAATAGCAGATGTAATTTGATTTTTTGTTGCTGCCTGATCAGGAATAGTGCTTGTTACAACTTGTTCAGCCGAAGAGTTTTCGCTAAGTGGGGCAGATGAATTTGTATTTATCGCTGGGACAGTCCCAGACTTGATATTCAGGTTTTGTTCACTATTTGAGTTAGTGGTAGCTAGGGCAGGAACAGATGAAGTATATCTGGTACTTTCCGGTAGATTTAAAGCAATATCTTTTTCATTCACAATAAGCTGAGGCGATAAAGTACTTTCGTTATTTTCGGTCTTTTTTATAGCAGAAGGCTTAATTACAGTTTTGATATGCTGTAAACGCGTTGCAGAACCTTCACTGATTTTTACAACAATATTGAGCTCGGGATCAATAACAGGACGGGATGAGGTAATGACAATAACCCCAGAGCCTTGACCATTTTGGCGTGTATAAAAATTAAGATTTCCCGGAGGTTGATGAGTCACACCCAAAGCACTTAAATCTTCGGGGGTTGCTAAACTGACTTGCAAAGTAGAATTGGGATCAGCTTGCTGGAAGTTCATTTCTGCATATAACAAATCGCCGGGTGCGGACTGAATTTGTATAGGGTCTAATGTAATCGCATAAATAGATGGCGAAGACATAATGGTGAAAATGGCAATTTTTAATTTGTTATAAACAGTCATCTCAATCCATGACCTAATAAGTCGTAAAGTCGTTCAAAATTATACAATAATGAAATGTAAATAAATTGTAAATTTTTCACAAACCAGTTACGAAAAAGCCGATCTAATGTGATCGGCTTTTTGTTTTGACTGAATAATTCAGACCAAATTATGAGCTTTTGTATTCTACTAAGATACGTAACATACGACGTAAAGGTTCAGCAGCACCCCAAAGTAACTGATCGCCTACTGTGAATGCGCCTAAATATTCTTTACCCATGTTAAGTTTACGCAAACGGCCGACAGGTACAGTTAAAGTACCAGTTACAGCAACAGGTGTAAGATCAGTCATAGACGCTTCACGAGTGTTTGGTACAACTTTTGCCCATTGGTTTGAAGTGCGAATCATATCTTCGATTTCATCAAGCGGGACATCTTTTTTCAACTTGATCGTCAATGCTTGAGAATGACAACGCATCGCGCCAATACGGACACAGTGACCATCGATAGGAACAATTTGTGAATTACCCAAGATCTTGTTGGTTTCAACCTGACCTTTCCATTCTTCTTTTGACTGACCGCTTTCAAGTTGCTTATCAATGTAAGGAATCAACGATCCAGCTAATGGCACGCCAAAGTTAGCAGATGGGAAACCTTCGCCACGTTGTAACTCGGCAACTTGACGGTCAATATCTAAAATTGCAGATTTAGGATCATCTAGCAACGTTTTGGTATTGTTATATAAGTAGCCCATACCAGTAATTAGCTCACGCATGTTTTGTGCGCCAGCGCCTGATGCTGCTTGATAAGTCATAGCAGTCATCCACTCCACCAAATTGTTTTGGAAAAGTGAACCTAAACCCATCAACATAAGCGATACAGTACAGTTACCGCCTACGAAAGTTTTAGTGCCGTTAGCCAAACCATCTTTGATAACGTTAAGGTTTACTGGGTCAAGAACGATGATTGCGTCATCTGACATACGTAAAGTAGAGGCTGCATCAATCCAGTAGCCATTCCAGCCAGTTGCTTTTAACTGTGGGAAAACTTCAGACGTATAGTCACCACCTTGACAGGTAATAATGACATCCATTTGCTTCAGACTATTAATGTCTGTAGCTTCCATAAGTGCTGGGGCAGTCTTACCACCAAATGAAGGAGCTTCACCACCTGCATTACTGGTAGAGAAATAAAATGGCTCAATATGAGCAAAATCATTCTCTTCAACCATACGTTGCATAAGGACGGAACCGACCATCCCGCGCCAACCGACCAGACCTACTTTCATGTCATTTTGCCTCGGTGCGTTAAAATTGTTAGGGGGAGTTGAGTGTATCAAAAGTGTCCACAACTGCAAGCGTTACAGAAACAAAACACCATGTTTATTGAGTAGAATATCTTGTTTATGTTACATACAAAATTGATAAAGATGACAAAAACTTTAAAAAACAAATCATCTTAAAAGAGAAAATTCAATGATTTATATCGAAGTTCTAGCTAGTCTGGTGATTTGGTTAAGTTTCTGGTCACTTATTCCTCGTGATGAGTGGTGGTTTCGCGGAGCCGACTTCCCACGTTTACAGATTCTATTTATTGGTTTATTGGCCTTTGTGGGTATGCTGTTTTGGCCTACCGAATGGAATCTATGGCGTGAAATATTGCTTGCTGCGCTCATTGCTGCCATCGCCTATCAGCTTAAAATGGTTTTACCTTATACCCTATTTTGGAAAAAACAGGTTAAGCAGGTGAGGCGGTCTCAATTAGACCCTCAAAAGCAGATTTCATTGATTGTATCGAATGTTCTAACCCCTAATGATAAATATCATTTACTTCTTGAACAGATTCGGACATTAAAACCTGATTTATTGCTTACCTTGGAAAGTGACAAGACATGGGAAAATGCTTTAAAAGAAATTGAAGAAGATTATCCTCATCGTGTTCCTGTGCCTTTAGATAACTTATATGGAATGCATTTATATAGTCGCTTACCTCTATCAAATACAGAAGTTAAATTTATTTTGAGTGATGAAATTCCTTCAATTCACACCACTGTAACTTTACGATCTGGTATGCCAGTTCAGTTATATTGTTTGCATCCTAAGCCACCGAGTCCAACCGAGGCGAAAGATTCAACACTACGTGATGCAGAGCTTTTAATTGTTGGAGATCAGATTAAGGACTTAGATGAAAGCTGTATTGTGATGGGGGATTTAAACGATGTAGCATGGTCACGTACTACTCGGTTATTTCAGCGGATTAGCGGGTTACTTGACCCCCGGGTTGGTCGTCATTTTATTAATACCTTCCATGCAGATTATCCATTGCTGCGTTGGTCTTTAGACCATATTTTTCATAGTACTGATTTTGGTCTAGTTAAAATGAAACGGTTGCCACATATTGGATCGGATCATTTTCCAGTATATGTCGTTTTGCAGACCGGTCGGGTGTTTGAACAAATTCAAGAAGAATTGGAACAAACCCAAAATGATGAAGAAGAGGCTCAAAGCGCTATACAAGAAGGAATTGCCAAGGCTGAAAAAGAAGAAAAAATTGTGACTGATGAAATCGCACAGCCTTATAAATAAAAAGCATATAAAAATCGATGTAAGCAATATCGTACAAAGATTTGAGTCTAGGGCCAATAGGCAGAGGGGTATAAAAACCTTATTCTACATTCATCGGCACACGGAAACGGGAATGGACGATCCCACGTAAGGATACACTAAGCTGATATGGAATAAGCATCACGGATCAGATGTTGGAACGGAAACGATAAAAATAACGATTAACCTGAAAGCACAACCTCATTTACCCGAGTTTTGCAGGACGCAGAACTCGGGTTAATATTTTATATATACCTCATTTAATTCATGGCAAATACAAGAAATATTGTTAAGTTAATCTTAATTTAAAAATCTATTTAACTGTAGGTAAGAGTTCATAAGTTCTTTATATATCTGAGCAATTTTAAATGAAAAATAGATAAAAATTTTTTTTTGATAAGTTTTTGTTTTTATAGATTATTGATGAATAAATATAGGCTTTGATCTATTTAGATATAAATTGGGGTTGTTTAATTGGCAAATCTCAATAGAATGTGCCGATCGTTGACATGTTGGATCGTCAACAGGCATTGTTGTTTATTTCGCCGGATCGGCGAGTTGTGATTTGTTTGTGCATTTAAATTTCTGTTTGGAAATTATTGTACATATTGAGGTTTCACTCTTAGTTAGTGGTCTTCTCCCTCTCATATTTGATACTTTGCGGTGCATAAGGATTGTCTTATGAAGAATTTTAAATTTAGCCTTGCTTGGCAAATTTTAATTGCTTTAGTCCTAGGGATAGTTGTAGGGGCTGTTTTACATAACCAGCCTGAAATCAAAGATAGTATTGTGAATAATGTTCTTACGCCAATGGGTAAGATCTTTATTAGCCTGATCAAAATGATTGTTATTCCAATCGTTTTCTCTACCTTAATTTTAGGTATTGCAGGTGTTGGCAGTACGAAAAGTTTAGGGCGTCTTGGTTTTAAAACCATTCTCTATTTTGAAATTATTACCACGATTGCCATTTTAGTTGGTTTGGTTGCAGCAAATATCTTCCATCCTGGTTCAGGCATTGATATGTCTCAACTGGTTCAAACCGATATTTCTCAATATAAGAGTACAGCTCAAGAAGTTGGTTCTCAATCGCATGGTTTGGTACAGACAGTTTTGTCAATGATTCCAACCAATATTATTAACTCGATGGCACATGGCGAAATGTTGCCAGTGATTTTCTTCGCCGTGTTATTTGGTATTGGTTTATCTTCATTGCCAGAGAAGACCAAAGATCCATTGTTAAGCGTATTTCATGCTGTGTCAGAAACAATGTTCCGTGTGACACACATCATTATGAAATATGCACCATTTGGTGTGTTTGGTTTGATCGCTGTAACTGTTGCGAACTTCGGTTTCGCATCATTAATTCCATTAGCTAAATTAGTGGTATTAGTTTACGTAGCTATCTTATTCTTTGCTTTTGTGGTTTTAGGAATCACTGCAAAAATGTTCGGTATCAATATCCTTATTCTAATGAAGATATTGAAAGATGAACTGATCTTAGCTTACTCAACAGCGAGCTCGGAAACTGTTCTACCGCGTATTATGCAAAAAATGGAAGACTACGGTGCACCAAAAGCAATTTCTAGTTTTGTAATTCCAACGGGTTATTCATTTAACCTTGACGGTTCAACACTTTACCAAAGTATTGCTGCTATCTTTATTGCGCAGCTTTATGGTATTGACATGTCAATTGGTCAACAAGTTCTTTTAGTTGTAACCTTAATGATTACTTCTAAAGGTATTGCTGGTGTTCCTGGTGTATCATTCGTGGTGTTATTAGCTACGTTACATACAGTTGGTATTCCACTTGAAGGCTTAGCATTTATTGCTGGTGTTGACCGTATCATGGATATGGCGCGTACCGCATTGAACGTTGTAGGTAATGCACTTGCAGTACTTGTGATTAGTAAATGGGAAAAACAATACGACAGCGAGAAAGCAGCAGCTTATGAGGCAACTTATAAATAATCTGCCTTGTTATTGTAGTAAAAACCCGCGTTGATCGCGGGTTTTTTTATGAGGTTATTTCAGTATAGATTCATATAGTGCCAGTGTCTGATCACACATGTCTTTCAAGCTAAACATGGTAACAGGGGCAACGACTTGAGGCTGTTCAATATGCTGTTCCACAGTTTCCACTAAAACCTTTTCATTTCCTACTTCAACAAGACCTTGTGGATACACATTAGATAAAATCTCGGCAACACCTCCACGGTTCCAGCCAATGACTGGCGTACCTACTGAGAGCGCTTCTAAGGCTGTTCTGCCAAATGTTTCTGCTTGATTGGATAGAGAGAGCACAATATCGCTAAAAGCGAGCCATTCACGTATATCTGAGCGATGTCCTACGAAGGTAATTTTATCTGCGAGACCTTTACTTTGAATGGTGCTTTGCAGTTCACTTAAATAGGCCTGTTTTTTTGTATCAGCACCGCCGACTACAACCGCATGTAGTTGAGGATATTGTTCACCTAGTTTTTGCATAAGTTCAATTAAGCTTTCATGGCCTTTTAAACGTGTAATACGGCCGGGTAAGCAAAGTAAAAATTTATTTTCGAGCTCAGGAAAGTCATTAAAAACTTGATTGAACCATTGTGCTGGAGGGTGATAGTTATGCGGAAAAGCAGCTTGGTCAATCCCTCGATAAATCCGAACAATATCTTGTGGTGGGCAACTTTTATAATGCTCAGTGATGTATTTGACCACGCTATCAGAAACAGCAATGACTTTCTCGGCCTGAGTCATAATTGCGCTATAACGATTGACTGAGTAGAAGCCATGTACCGTGCTAATGAGGTGAGGGCGTTTATTTTTAGGTATTTTTCTTAAAGCAAAATGAGTTAACCATGCGGGTACACGAGAACGTACATGAACAATATCGGGTTGATGCTGTTCAATAAGCTGGTGTAAAGGCCGAATCTGCCACAAGCTTGAAAGTGACTTTTTATGAATCGGTAGTGTTAGGTGAGTAGAACCTTCAGCTTCGAGCTGTGAAACTAAGCGCCCGCCATTGGACACAACAATAGACTGATGGCCTTGTGCAACAAGCGCACGTGCGATTTCAAGTGTGCCGCGTTCTACGCCACCGCTATTGAGTTCTGGGAGAAGTTGCATCACTTTCATTATTTTTGCCTTTAGGTTGTAGCAAAGCGAGGTCTTGCAGTTTATTCATTCAATATTTGGAGTTTACTCCTTACTTTTGTTTTGGCAAAAGTAACAAAACCATTTGTTGGATTAACGACACATCCATGATGTCGTAGTTCAACGGGCGACATCCTTGTCGCCTTCGCACGATAGTACATACTGGATATTATTTAGATGTTTATAACTATGATGCGGTAATTACGGAAGATTATTTAATAAATTTCTTCATATCCTTCAGGACGTGTTTTAAAGCGACGGTGGAACCACATATATTGCGTCGGTGCGATTCGAAGCTGATTTTCAATAATTTTATTGACGCGTGTTGCATCATCAACTTCATCATCACTTGGCATATTGTCGACGGCAGGTTCAATCAGAACATGATATTTGGGGTTCTTAATATCCCCATGACGGTAGAAATATAAAGGCACGGCGACTGCTTTTGAGATTTTTAATAAGCGGCGGTGTGCAGTGACTGTGGCAGCTGGTACACCAAAGAAAGGTGCCATAACGCCTTGTTTTAAACCAAAGTCTTGATCGGGACTATACCAAATTGCATCACCATCTTTAAGGTGACGAATTAAACCACGCATATCGTCATGATCGATTTGTGCTTTATAGATGGTGCCACGGCAACGATAAATAAGCATATCGAGTAATGGATTATTTTGAGGGCGATAGACAACATCAGGTTCAAAATATTGAGCACAAAGATAGCCGCCTGCATCAAGAAGCGTACTATGAGTCCCCAGTAATAAAACACCTTTGCCTTGAGCTTGGGCATCGGTAATGTGATCTAAACCTTCAATAGTGACTCGGTTTTTAAACCAGCGCGGGTTGTACCATGCATTTAAGGTTTCAAACACGCCAAGCATCATATCGACAAAAACTTGTTGAGCTTGCTGTTGAACTTTATCGGTAGACCATTCAGGAAAGCAGACTTCTAAATTACGAATAGTGGTTTTACGGCGTGATTTTAGATATTTCCAAGCCAGATGAGCTACGCTATGCGCCAGACGCCATTGTATGGCCCATGGTAAAATAGCCAAAAGCATTAAAAAAACAATAGCAATCCAAACACCCCAATATTTAGGCAATAAAAAGGACCATTGAAACTCACCGGGCGTATAAGACTGCTTTTGGCTCATAACGATATAAAGATTTCAAAAAATTAAAACTGGCAAAAGTGTATCACGAACTGAATTTATCGTCGTAATACACTGTTCAATTGAGTGTTAAGAGGTTTGGAAATAAGAAGGTTGGTTTATCGGCGATTTTCTAAAAGAATTTTAACAGCGAGTCCGGCTAATACAGTTCCCATGAGCCAGCGTTGTATATTTGCCCAAAGAGGCTTTTCTTGTAGAAAAAGTGCAATGCTACCCGCAGAAAGTACAATAAGAGCATTTACTGAAACGCTTACAAAAATTTGAATCGTACCAAGTTGGATTGATTGCCATAAAATACTGCCTTGTTGTGGGTGAATAAACTGTGGCAGTAAAGATAAATACATAATGGCAATTTTAGGATTAAGCAAGTTTGTGGCAAAACCCATTAAAAAGAGTTTAGCTGGGGAATCTACTGATAAATCTTTTACATTAAAAATAGGTGAGGCATTTGGGCGTAATGCTTTCCATGCAAGCCAGAGTAAATAAATTGCACCCGCAATACGAATAGTGTCATAGGCGTAGGGAACAGCTACAATTAACGCCGTAATACCAAAAGATGCGCAAAGCATATAAAAGATAAAGCCTACAGCTACCCCACCTAAAGAAATAAATCCAGCGGTTTTCCCTTGGCAAATCGAACGAGAAATAAGGTAAATCATATTGGGGCCAGGAGTGAGTACCATCGCCAAACAAATTAGTCCAAATGCCAAAATTTGAGAAAGCTCTAGCATGTGAAAACACTCCAATATTATTATGCTGTTAGGTATAACATAATTATTTTTAGAAGTCTTATATTCAAGCACAAGGCTATTTTTAAAATACTGAAAATAGCGAAGATATAATCCATTATAGGAATGTGATGTATAAGCTTTGATTTTAAAAAAGCTTATATTCTTAATATAAAAAAAGAGCCCCCTTAATTTAAGGAGGCTCTTTTTTACGTTCTTTTTAGCAAAGTAAAGCTGATTAGTTTCCTTTGCTCATTTGTTCAAGCACGTCCCAACGTTCCAATTTTTCAAGTAATAACTCGTCAATTTCTGTAAGACGTTGGCTTGCTTTTGTTGCTGCATCAGCATCTTTAACAAACCATGAACCATCTGCAAGTTTCTCAGAAAGTTCTGCTTGCTCCTTTTCTAAGTTTTCAATTTCAGCGGGTAATTGTTCAAGTTCACGCTGATCTTTATAACTCAGTTTTACTTTTTTAACACTGTTCTGAGCTGCGGCTTTTTCAGCTTCAGCTTTTGCCTGAGCTTTTTTTACATCAGATTTCTGGTCTACAACTTTATCATCTGGACGCTGTTGCAAATAGTCTTGATATCCACCGATGTACTCTGCAATGTTGCCTTTACCATCAAATACCCACGTTGATGTTACTACGTTATCCATAAACGCACGGTCATGGCTAATGAGAAGCAAAGTGCCTTTGTATTCGGCTAACATTTCTTCAAGTAGCTCAAGGGTTACCATATCCAAGTCATTGGTTGGCTCATCCATTACAATTAGATTGGATGGTTTGAGCAGCAATTTAGCCAGTAAGATACGATTTCGTTCACCACCAGAAAGTGCTTTTACTGGAGTACGAGCACGTTCAGGTGAAAATAAGAAGTCTTGTAGATAGCTGTAGATATGACGACGGTTGCCATTCACATCAACGAAGTCAGAGCCTTCTGAAACGTTGGCCATTACCGTTTTTTCAAGGTCTAAGGCATTACGTAACTGGTCAAAATAAGCAACTTCTAACTGTGTGCCTGTTTTAACTGAACCGCCATGTTCGATTGTACCTAAAATAGCTTTAATCAATGTCGTTTTACCAACACCGTTATCGCCGACTAAACCAATACGGTCACCGCGCATGACAAGGGCAGAAAAATCTTTGATGAGTAGATTGTCACCATAAGATACGCTTAAATGTTCGATATCGAATACTAATTTACCAGAACGATTTGCATCTTGAGTTGCCATACTCACTTTGCCTTGTTGTGAGCGGCGTGCTTTAGATTCTTCTCGTAAGGCTTTTAGGGCACGAACACGGCCTTCATTACGCGTACGACGTGCCTTAATACCTTGGCGAATCCAAGCCTCTTCTTCAGCTAGTTTTTTATCAAATAAAGCATTCTGTTTTTCTTCGGCTTCCATTTGCTGAGCTTTAAGCTCTAAATAACGTGAATAGTTACCTTCATAAGTGCGTAAAACGCCTCGATCGAGTTCTACAATTCGAGTTGCAATGCTATCTACAAAAGAACGGTCATGCGAGATAAACAGAAGCGTTAAATTATTTTGATCCAGTAAAAATTTTTCTAACCATTCAATACTTTCAACATCTAAATGGTTCGTTGGTTCGTCTAGAAGTAATACATCTGGTTGTGTCAATAGAGCGCGAGCTAATAAAACACGGCGCTTACGTCCACCAGACAGGTCTGCTAAGTCGGCATTTGGATCGAGACCCATTTTGCTTAGAAGAGCATTTACTTTATTTTCGAGTGCCCAACCGTCTAATTGGTCTAGCTTATGCTGAAGGTTACCCATACGGTCACAGGCTTCCATATCTCCTAGCATACAAGCGTCAGTTGCTTCATGATAAGCTCTGAGTACTTCTGCTGCTTCTCCTGCACCATCTGCCACAATGTCGGCTACTTTGCCAGAGTCCATTGGAACGTCTTGGGCTAACATTGAAACAGTTAGACCATTTTGAATGGAAACTTCACCAGAATCTGGTAATAGGCTTCCCTCGATCAGTTTAAGTAAAGTAGACTTACCTTCACCATTACGCCCAATTAAACAGACTCGTTCGCCACGTTCTAGATTAAAGTTCGCGCCATCGAGCAGGGCAGGTCCGCCAAAAGCAAGTTGGACATCCCTTAGGGTAATATAGGCCATAATGTTTTCCAGAATCTCAAATGAGGATTTAAATGACTAAACCACCATATCATGATGATCAAGCGTCATTGTCCGCACCCATTGAAGATTTGCAAGTGCGAATTACATTTTTGGATGATTTAGTTGAAGAATTAAATCAACAACTCGCTATTCAGACCCAAGAAATAGCTGATTTAAAAAAACAAATGCAATTTCTTTATCAACGTATGGAATCATCGGATTTATCAGAAGGTATTGCCGCTTTTGACCCATTAACCAATAAACCTCCTCACTATTAATAATGGCAAGTTCAATACTTGCCATTTTATTAGGGGATATTTATTAATTTTGCTTAAAAACCATGCAATACAATTTTCCCTTTTGTTGTACCACTTTCAATTTGTTGGTGAGCCAGTTTTAGGTTTTGAGCATTAATTGGGCTTAAAACTTGCGAAAGAGTCGTCTTGATTTTACCTGCGTCAACAAGTTCGGAAACCTCATTGAGTAACTCACTTTGTTTAACCATGTCTTGGGTTTGATACATGGAACGAGTGAACATAAATTCCCAGTGCACTGATACAGACTTAGATTTAAAAGGTTTAATATCTAACTGTGCTGGATCATCAATTAAGCCAAAATGACCTTGTGGTGCAATCAATTCTACGATGTCTGATAAATGTTGATCTGTTTGGGTAGTCGAGAACACATATAAAGGTGCATTTAAACCTAATTGATTGATTTGTATTGTTAAAGGTTGACTATGATCTAGTACATAATCAGCATCGAGTTGCTTAACCCACTCTTTAGTTTCTGCTCGTGAGGCTGTTGTAATAATCGTTAGGTTAGTCAGTTGCTTGAGTAGTTGAATTGTGATTGAACCAACACCGCCAGCCCCACCAATCACTAATATTGATGTATTTTCTGGGGCAACTTTTGGGACCTGTAACCGATCAAATAGCATTTCCCATGCCGTGATTGCGGTTAAAGGAAGGGCCGCTGCTTCTCTTGGTTCTAAGGTCTTTGGTTTATGGCCCACAATGCGTTCATCAACCAACTGTAATTCACTATTACTGCCTTGGCGATTGAGTGCACCCGCATACCAAACCACATCTCCGACTTTAAATTGTGAGACTTTGTCTCCAATCGCTTCAACGACACCTACCGCATCCCAGCCAAGAGTCTTCCACTGATTATTATCTGCGCTTACATTCTTACGAATTTTTGTGTCTACAGGGTTCACAGAGACCGCTTGGACACGGACAAGTAGATCATGACCTTCTGCAACAGGTGTCTCTAGTTCGACGTCAACCAGTGCCTCTGGTGATGTAATGGGACCTGCTTTTTGATATGCCACAGCTTTCATAATAATAATTCCTCTTGTTGGGAGTTTGATCATAACGTAAGCTTAAAATAAGTGACTACTGACAAATAACGCTCATAGTGTCAAAAAGGATACTGTAAAATGGCAAAAGCACGACATTCAAGTTTTGATTGCTCTCCGGGTTGTTCAGTTGAAGCAGCCATTAGTTTGATTGATGGAAAGTGGAAATGCGTCATTCTTTGGCATTTATTTAATGAAGGCACCTTAAGGTTTAATGAAATTCGAAAGCGTGTTCCAAGCATTACTCAAAGAATGCTGACAAATCAGTTACGTGAGTTAGAACAAGACGGAATTATCCATCGGGAAGTTTATCCTCAAGTTCCGCCTAAGGTTGAGTACTCTCTAACTGATTTAGGGCGGAGTCTAGAGCAAATTTTGTTTGCTTTAAAATTATGGGGAGATGCCCATCTTGATCAGTTTGGTAAATTGACATTGGTTGCGAGCGATCAGAACCCTTAAACATATTTAAATAATCTCACGGCAATTTGGACCTTGAAATACCGATATTTTGGGCCTTGCGATCTTATCGGGCATTATTTTTATGATGTAACTTGCGTTTTCTGGTCAGCTTATGCAACTCTAATAAAAGAGATTAATAGGTTTTGCTATGGACAATATGGGAATTTGGGTTACCGTTATCATTGTTCTTTTCGTACTAGGCTCCATTTTTGGTTTAAGAGTGAGCCCACGTGAAAAGGCACTTGGTATTATGCGAGATAAAGCCCGTAAAATAGGGTTGCATCCACGTGTAATTGTTGCACCTGAATGGACACATGTCCCAATGGCTACTGAAAAACGTGCCAGCATGGTTGCTTATTATAGTGTATTGATTCCTGATGCCCGTTTATCCTTAATGCGTGCTCGCGTTATAGACGGCAAGTTAAAAGTAATTCAGGGTGATGAGAAATTTAATGATTCTCCCATTGCATTAAAAGGGATTTATGCTATTGATATGCAGGCAAACTGTGTAGGGCTTTATTGGGATGAGGAATCAGACCTAAGAGCGACACAATTAGATGAGATGAAGGCTTATCTGTTGGCCTTGGCTAAAGCCTGATTTTTAAATTTATTGGTATAGGAATAACATTTTATATGGCGAATACCTCGCGCTCTGCATCTCAAAGCACAGCATCTACTGCACCTGCTGCACCTAAACGTGCCTTAGTGATTGTGGAGTCGCCTGCCAAAGCGAAAACCATCAATAAATATTTGGGTTCGCAATTCATTGTAAAGTCTTCTGTAGGTCACGTACGTGACTTGCCAACAGGCGGCAGTAAATCAACAGAGAAAAAGCCGGCTGCCCGGACTAAACTCACCGAAGCCGAAAAAGAACAAAAAGCTAGTCAGGCTTTAGTTAATCGTATGGGGGTTGATCCTGAACATGGTTGGGAAGCTCATTACGAAGTTCTGCCCGGTAAAGAAAATGTTGTTGCTGAACTCAAAAAACTCGCCAAAGATGCCGATGCAATCTATCTCGCAACGGACTTGGATAGAGAAGGGGAAGCCATTGCTTGGCACCTAAGAGAAGTTATCGGTGGTGATGATAGTCGTTATCACCGCGTGGTGTTTAACGAAATTACTAAAAATGCCATTCAAGAAGCATTTAAACAGCCAACACGTCTAGATCTAAATCGTGTAAATGCTCAGCAAGCACGTCGTTTCTTAGACCGTGTAGTGGGCTTTATGGTTTCACCATTACTTTGGGAAAAAATTGCCCGTGGTTTATCTGCCGGACGTGTGCAGTCAGTAGCAGTGAAACTGGTTGTAGAGCGTGAGCGTGAAATTCGTGCGTTTATTCCAGAAGAATATTGGCAAGTTTTTGCAGATACTCAGTCCAAAAAAGATGATATTCGTCTTGAAGCATTTAGGCAGGCTGGTAAAACCCTTAAACTGAAAAATAAAGCTGAAACTGATGCTTTATTAGATGTTCTAAAGGGTGCTGAATATAAAGTTGCACAGCGTGAAGATAAACCAACTAAGGTCAATCCAAGCGCACCTTACATTACTTCAACTTTGCAACAGGCTGCGAGTACACGTTTAGGCTTTTCTGTAAAGAAAACCATGATGTTAGCTCAGCGTTTATATGAAGCAGGTTTTATTACCTATATGCGTACTGACTCAACTTTCTTGAGTGATGATGCAGTAAGCATGGTACGTGCTCATATTGAAAGCCAATATGGTGAAAAATATTTACCGGCAAAGCCAAACCGCTACGGTAACAAAGCGGGTGCTCAAGAAGCCCATGAGGCGATTCGTCCGTCAAATGTTGCGCTTAGTGGCGATCAACTTGCGGGTGTAGAACGTGATGCTCAACGTCTATATGATTTGATCTGGCGTCAATTTGTTGCGTGTCAAATGACACCAGCAGAATATTTATCTTCTACTTTAATTGTTGAAGCAGCGAATGTTGAGTTAAAGGCGAAAGGCCGTACGCTTGTATTTGAAGGCTTCACTAAAGTACGTGGAGCGAATAAGTCAGATGACGATATTATTTTACCTGCAATTAAAGTAGGCGAAATCTTAAAGTTAGAAAAGTTAGATCCAAGTCAGCACTTTACTAAACCACCTGCACGTTTTACTGAAGCATCTTTAGTTAAAGAGCTTGAAAAACGTAGTATTGGCCGTCCTTCGACCTATGCAGCTATTATTTCTACCATTCAGGAACGTGGTTACGTTAAGTTAGAAAACCGTCGTCTTTTCGCCGAAAAAATGGGTGAAATTGTGACGGATCGTCTGGATGAAAGTTTTAATAACTTGATGAATTATGCCTTTACGGCAGACCTTGAGGGGCAGCTTGATAAAGTTGCAACAGGCGAGCGTAACTGGAAAGAGTTACTAGATACTTTCTACGGCGACTTTAAGAAACGTCTGACCAATGCTCAAGGCGAGCATGGAATGCGCCGTAACCAACCAGTTGAAGTGCCAGCAGTGCATTGTCCTGAATGCTCACGTCCAATGCAGATTCGTACGGGTACAACTGGTGTATTCTTAGGGTGTTCTGGCTATAACTTGCCACCTAAAGAGCGTTGTAAAGGTACACTGAACTTAACACCTGTTGAGTCGTTAGCTGCTCTATCTGATGATGATGGTGCAGAAACAGCAGACTTGATGTCAAAGCATCGCTGTGAGAAATGTGGCACTGCCATGGACAGCTATGTGATTGATGGTGGTCGTAAACTGCACGTATGTGGTAACAACCCGGACTGTGATGGTTTTGAGCTTGAAGAAGGTGAGTTCAAGATCAAGGGTTATGATGGCCCAACGATTCCATGTGATAAATGTGATGGTGAAATGCAGCTTAAGACGGGTCGTTTTGGTCCATATTTCGCTTGTACCAGTTGTGACAATACACGTAAAGTCTTGAAGAGTGGTCAACCTGCACCTCCACGTGTAGAACCGATCAAGATGGAACACCTACGTTCAGCGAAACATGATGACTTCTTTGTGTTACGTGATGGCGCAGCAGGTTTATTCTTGGCAGCGAGTAAATTCCCGAAAATTCGTGAAACACGCGCACCAAAAGTTGCAGAGTTACGTAGTGTGGCAGCTCAGCTTGATCCAAAATATCAATTTATTTTACAAGCACCAGATGTAGACCCAGAAGGTAATCCAGCAGTTGTGAAATTCAGTCGTAAGAATCAATCACAATATGTAGGCTCGGAAACACCGGAGGGTAAACAAACCAAATGGAGCCTGATTTATCAAGATGGTAAATGGGTTGAGGGTTAAACAAGCCCACTATAAAAAATGCTAGCTCAGCTAGCATTTTTTATATCTAAAACAATAAAAGAAAATTTTAATTTTATGGGGAATAAGAATGTGGAAAAACATTCGGGTCTTATGCTTATTAATTATTTTGTTGATTGTTGCTGTTCAGGCATGGCGAGATCAAAATCAAGACTGGAATCACACAGTTGTAGTCGTTCTACACCCAGTGAATGCTGATGGTTTACAGACAACACAGACTTATACTGATCAATTGAAAAATGAAGATTTTTGGGCAATTAAAAACTATCTAGATGAATGGTCACAGCATTATCGTGGGCAAACAGGAAACTTTGTAATTCGTTTAGGACAACAGTTACAGCAACGTCCACCAGAGGTTCCTGAAAATGCCAATATCTTGCATGTTATGTGGTGGAGCCTAAAGTTTCGTTTTTATGCATGGCGACAACAACAACCCGAGGATAGTGGAGCCTCATTCAAACTTTACTTAAATTATTATGATCCGAATTATCAGAAAGTCTTAATCCATTCGACTGCTTTAGAAAAAGGTCGCATTGGTAGTGTTAATTTATTTGCGACCAAAACACAAGCTTCACAAAATCAAGTCGTCATCGTTCATGAGCTTTTACATGGCTTTGGAGCACAGGACAAATATGATTTAAAAACAGGACAGCCGGTTTATCCTCTAGGTTATGCTCAACCAGAAAAAATTCCTCTTTATCCGCAAATTCAAGCTGAAATTATGGGAGGTCATACTGCCTTATCTGAGCAGAGTAGTAAAATGCCTAATAATTTACAAGAAACGATCATAGGTTTACCTACTGCCCGAGAAATTGGCTGGGTGAAATAAAACTGTGGATAAATACTGCTTTATCCACATCAATTGTTAAGAAACGATGCAGATTTTATACAGACAAAAAGTGTGAAGTACATCACTATTGTTAGGTAGATGAAATTCTAATACCTGATAATAAGAGTAGCCATGATGAAAACTGTAGGTAATGATTTGGTACGTAATCAGTTACATGCTGACCGTAAATGGTATTTGATATTAGGCTTTGTGCTTATTGGTTTTGGTTTGATTTTATTTAGTTCATTGCCATTTGCGACTTTTTCTGTCGTTTTTTTATTTGGAATACTCATGATGGTCGGCGGTGTGTTACATCTCGTCGCGGCTATGAGTGTTTTTAAAGGCGCAAGTAGATGGTTATGGGCACTGTTTGGTGTGCTTTATCTCATGGCTGGCTATTACGCTTTTTCTACTCCAGTCACTACAGCTGTGGTTTTGACAAGTTTATTATCAATAGCGCTTATCATTGCTGGTGCTATACGTACTATAAATGCAATTTTACTTAAGCCCATTACAGGATGGGGCTGGACCTTGTTTTCAGGACTGCTCACCTTATTTACTGGTATTCTAATTTTGGTTTCTAAAGATTCACCTTTTTGGGTGCTGGGAATGTTCCTTGCTGTTGATATCTTATTTCAGGGAATTAACTTCCTTGGTTTAGCTTCAGCCATTAAACATCTTCCATCTAGTTCAAAAACAGTATCTTAAAAAAAACAATATCGAATCAAAGAGCACTTTAAGTGCTCTTTTTGTTTTTAGGACAGGCAGACCCATCCGTTGCTGGGCTCTGTTAAACTATGCCTTGGTGTGTTAGCGATATGTGTTATGAGTCTTGCAAAATTAATTAATGAACTAAATGCTCAGCAAAAAAAAGCAGCAACAACGTCTGCACAGAACTGTTTAGTTTTGGCGGGTGCTGGTTGTGGCAAGACTAAAACGATTGTTGCACGTGCAGCCTATTTAATTGATCAAGGCTTACCAGCGAACCAAATTCAGATTTTAACTTTTACTCGACGCGCTGCGAGTGAGATTGTTGCAAGAGTAGAACAACATGTGGGAGCACAGGCAAAGGGTCTGAGAGCTTCAACTTTTCATACTTTTTGTATGTATTTACTGCGCCGTAATCCACAAGCTTTTGGGTTAAATCAATTTAGTATTATTGATCGTGATGATCAGTTGCTCATGTTTCGCTTATTAAGAGGCAAAGACAAAGATAACGTCTTACCTAAAGCCGCAGAGCTATGCGATTTATATTCTTATGCCAGAAATACTCAAACAAAACTTTCTGAAGCATTAATCAAACAGCTTCCAGAAGCCTATGAGCATAAGACTCAAATTGCAGATTTGATGAAAACCTATGAGCAACGTAAAAGAGAACGTAATTTTTTAGATTATGACGATATTTTGTCAATTGTAGCTGTCCATTTGCAAAATTCTGAAGCACTCACCAACTGGGTTGCAGGTTTTTGTCAGGCACTGCTGGTTGATGAAATGCAAGATACCAATCCTTTGCAGTGGGCTTTATTACAACCATTGATTGGCAAAGTGAAGTTGTTTTGTGTTGGCGATGATGCCCAGTCGATTTATGGTTTTCGCGGTGCAGACTTTGAAAATATCCATTCTTTTAAAGAGCGGATACCTGACGCAGTCATTCATACACTGGATTTAAATTACCGTTCGACCCAAGAAATCTTGGATTTATCAAATTGGTTATTAGCAAATAGCCCAATTGATTATCAAAAACAGCTGCAAGCCCATCGTGGTCAAGGCCAAAAGCCTCAGCTACATTTGTTTGGTAATGAGTATGAAGAAGCAAACTGGATTGCACAGGACTTAATAACGCGACATCAGCAAGGTGCAAGCTGGCACGATCATATGATTTTGGTGCGTTCTGGCTATAGTGCACGATATCTGGAAGGAGCTTTTATTGCTGCTGAATTACCTTACCGTTTTATTGGTGGGGTAAAACTTCTTGAGTCTGCTCATGTGAAAGACGTACTTAGCCTGCTACGTATTGTGAGCAATCCTCACGATGATTTGGCGTGGATGCGTTTTTTAACCTTGTGGGATGGTATTGGTGATGTTGGTGCAAGTAAGCTCGCTCAAGATCTGATGGGAATTGCTGATGTTGAGGAGCGCTGCAATCGTCTAGAACGTCATGGCAAAGTCCCTTTACAGGCTATTTTAATTTTAAAGCAGTTAGATGTATTGCAGCAGCATGTTGAAGCAAGTATTGGCTTAGCACTCGATGCTTTAGGTGAACAACTCGAGCAAAATTATAAAACTAAAGATTGGTCACGCCGGTTAAAAGACTTTGATTTGGTCAAGCAACTTGCACGTAAACATGCATCTTTAGGTGAGTTTCTTGAAGAATATGTTCTTGAACCTATTTCAGTTTCTGAAATTGAAAAAGCAGCTGATCAGGATTTAGTGACTTTAATTACGATTCATTCAGCTAAAGGTGCTGAACAGAAAGTCTGCTATGTACCTCATGTATCGCCAAATCAATATCCTTATGCAAGGGCACAGGGCGATTTTGATGATGTCGAAGAAGAGCGCCGCGTATTGTATGTTGCATTAACACGTGCAGAAAATGAATTAATTTTGACTAAGCAAAACCTCAATACATGGTCAGAAGACAATTATGATGAACAAGGTCGTAAAATCGAAAGTTATTTCCTAAATGATCTTCCTGCACATTTGGTTCAGGCAAAGATTCATAGGCAAGTACCTCAGCCATTTGCTAAAAAGCAATGGAACCGTTCACCTGCAGTAAATTTAGGTTTTGGTATCGATCTGGATTAAACTACTGTATAAGACACTGTGATTACTTAAATATATTGGCTGCTCCCTTTTATTGCCAATTAAGGTTAGAAAATGAAGATATTAGTTCGTAATTTAGATCGTGCTGTGAGTGAAACTGAAATTTTAGAGTTATTCAAAGCATTTGGTAAAGTTGAAACGTGTGTTCTTGTTACTGATAAAGACACAGGTAAATCGAAAGGTTTTGGTTTTGTTGAAATGCCTAACCCACGTGAAGCAATTAAGGCAATTAAAGGCTTAAACCTGCTTAAAGTTAAAGGCAATGGAATTCGCGTTAAAGCAGCTGAAGAATAAGTCTTCAGTGTGAAAAGACAGTTTTTAGCTCTTTCGATTGTCGCGCCAAATGGTACTCGTATCACTGAAGGTATAAAAACACTTGAAGTGCGTTCATGGGTACCTACAAAACTGCCAATCAAAGATCTATTAATTGTCGAGAACCAAAATTTTTTGGTCAAAGATACTGATGAAGAACAGGGAGTTGCTGTCGCTTTGGTTGATATCGACTCTATTCATGCTTGGCGAAATGATGAAATTGAGCCCGCATGTGCAACTGCTTGGGACGAGGGATATTTTGCTTGGGTTTTAAGTAATGTTCGCCCTATAAGGCAGCCATTAAAAACTTTAGCTAAACGTAAAATTTATCAAGTTGAGCTGGATTTACCATAAATAACGTTGATTTTATTAATGGAGTCGTTAAGCTAAAGATTAGCTGTTGCAATAGCGATTTTAGAACAGGAAAGTTTAGTTATGTCACGTGTTGCTCGTTATCATGCCGATCGTACCAATCAGAAGCTCTATTTTGCGCGCTTAGCGTGTCAACAGGCTGAACAGACCGATCATGTGCAGCAGATACAAGCTCACCGTGAAGCAGCTGTATTCCACCTACATGGTGCAATGTTAGCTTTCTTACAAGAATTGGTACGTTATTATCGTTTAAATGATTTACAACCTACCTTAAAATCTATTGAGGAACATATGGCGGCAAAAGGGCAGGTTTCTCCTGAAGTCTCTGTTTTGCAGCAATTGGCAAAAGATGGTTTCGTTGCTGAGTTAAAGCGAGCTTATCGTATGTGTCAATATGCGCCGGAACCAAAAGAGCCGACCCCTGAAGAAGAGACATCCTCTAACCTGATTATCAAAGTAACTCAAGGTCCTCAATCTTGGTTGCCTGATGTCAAAATTTTGCGTGAATGGCATCGAGAATTAACCCATTTAATTGATGGTTTTCGTAATGAAATGGTCGAGTTCTAAAATTAAACTGTCCTAGTGCTTGAAATTTAGTGTGGATGTGCCTATATAAATAAGACAAGAGATGCAAAGTGCAAGGGTGCTTTGCCACCATGTTGAAACATGGAGGAAGTATATGTCTATACAGCAATTGAAAGAGTTATTTGGAAATCAAGAAGCAGTGTTGGAATTAGTCCAACTCGAAGGTGGTGAACTTGCCTTGCGTAATGCTGGTTCTGAGAATGAACCCTTGGTCAAAATTCAATTTAGTGATGAAGTAAAAGCAATCTTAGGTGAACAAACACCTGTGGTTGCCCAACATATGATTCAGGCTGCATTGTTTGGACTGCTTGAGAAGCAGGTAAATGAGTGGCAGGCTGAGGTAGTAGACGAACAGCCTAAATTCTTGAGCTAATAAAAAGCGTACTCTTGAGTACGCTTTTTATATCAGTTAATGAATAGTTGACTGATGGGCAAGCTCGATCTGATTTACTATATGATGGCTCATATTCTTTGCCATTTCCTCTTTAGCATAGAACACTTCACCAATATTCTCATCTCGAATGATAGCCGCTTCTTCTTTACTTTCTGCGCAAATTAACACCTGAATTTGAGGGTTTAATTGCTTAGCAATCGCCACAATACGGTGAATATCTAGAATATCCATAGGTGAAATCACCAAGAGCCGTGCATGCATGATATGTGCTTGAATTAAAACACTTGGCTCAGTTGCAACCCCACTGACTGCTGCAATATTCGAGTTACGCAGTTTTTCTACGATTTCACGATTCTCTTCGGCAATAACAACCTTAATATTCTCATTAATTAAATTTTCAGTGATACGTCGTCCCACACCGCCATATCCAACAATGACGACCTGATCGCGTAAATAGGCTTGATCAACTTCATCAGGTAACATTGCTAATGGGTCACCACTACGTTCAAGAAGACGGGCTAAGTGAGAGCGCTCACGAATCCAGCGTTGTACTGGTTCAATTGCAGAGAATATAAAAGAGTTCAGCGTAATTGAAAATAAAGCACCAGCTAGAATCAGATTTTGAGCTTCTAGGCTTAATAGGCCTAAAGAAACACCAAGGGTAGCCAAAATAAATGAAAACTCACCAATTTGGGCCAAACTCGCGCCAACTGTAAGGGCTGTATTGATTGGATAGCGGAAGAATAAAACCAATGCCATTGCAGCAACTGTTTTACCTACCATAATAATGGCGATAACGGCCAAAATATGGAGCGGACGTTCAACAAGAATATGTGGGTCAAACAGCATGCCCACAGAGACAAAAAACAGAATTGAGAAAATTTCGCGTAATGGAAGCGTTTCTTCTTCTGCGCGGTGGCTAAAGTCTGATTCTTTAACAACCATCCCTGCAAAGAAAGCTCCTAATGCCATTGAAACCCCAAAAATGGCATAAGACCCATAGGCAATAGAAACAGCAGCTGCAACAACGGTGAGGGTGAATAACTCTCTTGAACCTAAACGAGCAACAAACTGCATAATAATAGGAACAACACGTTTACCTACAATCAGCATAAAGGCAATAAAGCCAACTACTTTTAATAAAGTGAGCCCAAGGGTTAACCAGATATTACCATCTGCACCTTCTGGTGCTTTCCCACCGAGTAAAACTGCTGTAGCTGGAAGGAGTACTAAAACAAGTACCATGACTAAATCTTCGACTAACAGCCAACCCACAGCAATTTTGCCGTTGACTGAATCTAAAAGACCTCGGTCTCCTAAAGCTTTTAATAATACAACAGTACTCGCACACGACAGACTTAAGCCAAAAACGAGTGCAGAACCAAAGCTCCATCCCCATAGCATGGATACGCCAACTCCTAATAGGGTGGCGACCGCAATTTGTAAAATCGCGCCTGGTAGAGCAATACGGCGAACGAGCAATAGGTCATTTAATGAAAAGTGCATCCCTACACCAAACATCAGGAACATGACCCCGAGTTCTGCAAGCTGGTTAGCAAGATGCATATCAGCTTCTATGCCGGGTGTATTTGGACTAATAATAATTCCGGCAATTAAATAGCCAATAAGAGGGGGAAGTCGTAATCGGGCTGCAAGATAACCAAAGAAGAGGGCAACACCGAAACCAACAGCAAGTAAAACAATTAAATCTACGTCATGCGGCACTAAAAACTCCTTTTACGTGAGTTAGGCTAAAGACAAGCATAAAAAATGCCAAGGCGAAATATGTGGAAAGTTTAACAAAAAAAAGCCAGGTATAAAAAAAATGCAAAAAAAAACGACCTCATTGTGAAGTCGTTTTTTTCGAGGCTAAAATTATTTGATTTTAGCTTCTTTGAAAATCACGTGTTGACGGATTTTTGGATCAAATTTTTTGATTTCCATTTTTTCCGGCATAGTACGTTTGTTTTTAGTCGTGGTATAGAAATAACCTGTACCAGCTGTAGAAACGAGACGAATCTTATCACGCATTGTTCAGACTCCTTAGATCTTTTGACCTTGAGCACGAAGGTCTGCAACAACCTTTTCGATACCCAATTTGTCAATAATACGCATACCTTTAGTGGTTAAACGAAGACGTACAAAACGTTTTTCGCTTTCTAACCAGAAACGGTGGTGGTGCAGGTTCGGCTCGAACCGGCGCTTGGTTTTGTTGTTGGCGTGTGAGACGTTGTTACCAACGACTGGACGCTTGCCGGTAACTTGGCAAACCTTAGACATGGTGTAACTCCATTGATTCAGCCAACAGCAAATCTGTGGCCAGTCATACTAAATGTAAACGGATGAATTCATTCAAGGGGCGTTTTATACCAAAAATACGATTAAAAGACAAGCGGAATTGGTAAAAACGAGGCATGATTTAGTATAACAGATCATGCCTTGATCAGTTAGCGCAACAAGGTTTTCGAAATGAAACGATGAATGGGCTTATTGAACGGTGGAAGAATGTATTTAAGACTATAAAGTTTTGGATTTGACATCACCGAACGTTCATGAGAAAGACTGAAAAAGCCCTCTGGTCCGTGATATTTACCCATACCTGATGCGCCAATTCCTCCAAAGGGTAAATCATCCTGAGCCACATGGGTAATGACCATGTTGATTCCGAAATGTCCTGAGTGGGTGTGCTGCGCAACATAATCAGCACGCGCCTGATCATAGTCGAAATAATACATAGCTAAAGGACGTGGGCGACTATTAATAAATTCGATGACTTCTTCTATTTGGTCATATTCTAAAATTGGCAGAATAGGACCAAAAATTTCATTTTGCATAATGTCCATTGCAGTCGTTACGCCTGTAACTAAAGTCGGTGCAATTTTACGGACATCATCTAAAATTTCATTTTGTGGATTAATTTCAACAATACGAGCACCTTGATCGCGGGCATTTTCAAGGTAGCCCTGAATACGGTTGTATTGCTTGTCATTAATAATAGATGTGTAATCTTGATTATTGCGGAAGTGTGGATACATACCAGCCACAATCAATTTAAAGTTTTCGATGAACTCAGCAGTTTTTCCGCGCGGTAAGAAAATATGGTCAGGTGCAACACAAGTTTGTCCTGCATTCCATAATTTACCTACAGCAATACGTTGAGCCACATCTTTCATATCCATAGATGCATGCACAAGTGCAGGAGATTTTCCGCCTAACTCAAGAATCACTGGAACCAGGTTTTGAGCTGCGGCTGCCATCACTGTTTTACCAACAGAAGTTGAGCCTGTGAAAATCATTTTGTCAAAAGGCAAATGACTAAAAGCATCTGAAATAACGCCACCACCATTTACCACAGCAACTAATTCTTGTGGAAAGGCTTCTGCTAATACACTTTCAAGGACTCGCCCAAAATTTGGAGAGGCACTAGAAATCTTGATCATGGCATGGTTGCCCGCTGCCAACGCACAGATTAATGGTCCAACTGAAAGCAGCAATGGGTAGTTCCATGGTGTAATAATACCAATTACACCCATAGGTTGATATTGTACCCAACCTTTTGCTGGTTGATGTAATACACTGATATGGCGTTTTGAAGGTTTCATCCACGCTGTCAGATGTTTGCTGTAATATTTGATTTGTTCCAAACTGGTGAGTAACTCACCAATTTTTGTTTCCATAACTGCACGATTGCCATAATCAAGGTTAATTGCGTCGGCAATCTGATCTTGATATTTTACCAAGACTCTTTTAAGACGAGCTAAACGATCAATACGCTCTTTAGCAGTGGGTACCGGATGACGTAAATAAGCAAGCTTTTGATGTTCAAGCAAGTCATGTAAATGCTTAACATCATAAGGAAGCTGAGTCTCTGGATTTGTTTTTGTTTGACTGTTCATCGGTACTTACCAAATACATTGATATGTTTATTTTTTAGAGTAAATACTCTAAATAGTCAAGTCAGTTTATGTGTTCAAGTCTTAACCATTTGAATTATTAAAGGTTATTAAAATGTCTCAACCTAAAGCTCTGAAGACAAAAGACCGGATTTTACAAATCAGTTTGCAGCTTTTTAACGAGCGAGGTGAACGGTCGGTTACAACCAATCATATTGCTGCGGAGTTAGGTATCAGTCCCGGAAACTTGTATTATCATTTCCGGAACAAGCATGAAATTATTAAGGAATTAATGTATCAATATCAGGCCGAGACTTTGGAAGTACTTTCTTTACCTGACGATAGACCATTAACGACTAATGATAAAATCAATTATTTTCAAGTACTAAGTGGCCAGTTATGGAGTTACCGTTTTATTCATCGTGATGTTTATCATTTAGTTGAAAGTAACGAAGACTTTAAAAAGATTTATCCACGTTTTGCGGGGCAGGTCATGCAGCAGGGGCAAAGAATTTATCAAGCCTTTGTAGATGCAGGTCTTATGAAAATGACAGCGTCAGAAATTGAAGCACTCATTATTAACCTCTGGATTGTATTAACAAACTGGACAAACTTTTTGTATATGTCTGGTCATATTAGTGACAATAACCATTTAGAAGAAAAATGGGTTTGGCAAGCATTACGCCAAATGGTTTTCCTTGAAGGGCCTTATCTTATGGGTGAAAGCCGAGCAACTTATGAGCAGTTGCTTGAATCTCTTGGACCTTCAGATCTATTTGCTAGCTTATCGTCCTTAAAAGACGAATAGTTGTGCTTGTTTATTTAGGGCGCTAGAATACTCGGCCTATTAAAAAATTTATCTCAATTAAGTGATATTAACCAAATGAATATGACCACTGCCAATACAGCCCGTTTACTGATTACTTGTGAAGACAAGCCAGGGATCGTACAAGCGGTATCGAGCTTTTTGTATCACCAAGGTGCAAACATTACCGCGCTTGATCAGTATGCGACGGAAGCTCAGGGCGGACGTTATTTCATGCGTGTTGAATTTGAACTTGACCACTTACAGTCGCGTAAAGATGCCTTAATCCAGACTTTTGCTGCGAACGTTGCTGAGCGTTATGGCATGCAATGGCGCCTTGCTTTCGTAAATGATGTTAAAAAAGTCGGTATTTTAGTTTCCAAAGTTGACCATGCATTGCTTGAATTGTTATGGCGTCATGCACGTGGTTCGTTACATTGTGAAATTACTCATGTTATTTCAAATCATGAAGATTTACGTGAATCTGTTGAAAACTTCGGGATTCCATTTACTGTAATTAAAGTCACCAAAGACAATAAAGCTGAAGCTTATGCGCAAATTGATGAAATGATGCAAGGCAACGATTTATTGGTTCTTGCACGTTACATGCAGATTTTAAGCGAAGATTTTGTTGCAAAATGGGAAATGAAAATCATCAATATTCACCATTCTTTCTTGCCAGCTTTTGTGGGTGCTAACCCATATAAGCAAGCTTATGAAAAAGGTGTGAAGTTGATTGGTGCGACAGCTCACTATGTGACTGCCGACCTTGACCAAGGCCCAATTATTGAGCAAGACGTTGAGCGTGTGAGTCATGACTATAATGTTGAGCAATTACGTGAGCTTGGTGAAGATGTAGAGCGTAATGTATTGGCTCGCGCAGTGAAGTGGCATTTAGAAGACCGTATTATTGTTGATGGTAATAAGACTGTTGTTTTTTAAATAACCGCTATCTTAAAAAAGCACGCTTTATGCGTGTTTTTTTATATTTAAAATATTTATGAAATGATATAACATATCAATGATTGAGTTAGTTTGTGATAGCATTGGTTTTGTTCAATATGAAGTTATTCAAGCAATATAAGTTTGATTAAGTGAATGATGAGCAAGTGATCAACACTGATGTAACTATGAGAAAACTAAAGCAAAGACACTTAATAGATACAAATGGGTGACATAGCACAGATGATTTTCTCAAAAAATAGTTGCAAATGAAAACACTTCTCATTTATTATTGTGGCACTTTATTGTTCTATCCGATGTTTGAAATCGTTTCTATAAATAGAAAGCTGAAATCATCATCCATTAGGTAATTAGATTCTTATGAGTCAATCTTCCGCAGCCTTAAACTCTCCCAATCCGATGAAAAAGAAAGTCATCACAGCACTAATTGCAGTTGCAGTTGGTCATATCGGGGTCTTATGGGCAGTTAGCCATATTAAGCCTGCTGAATTAAAGCCAATCGATAAGAAACCTTTACAGGTACGTTTCGTAAAAATTCAAGAGCAACCTAAACCACTACCTCCTAAACCAAAGGAACCGCCAAAAAAACCGGAACCTAAAAAAGAGGTAAAAGAAGTTAAAGTTGTTGAAAAACCTATAACACCGCCAAAAAAAGTGGAAAAAATTCAACAGGTGAAAAAGGCTGAAACACCAAAACAAACAGTAAAGACAGAACCTAAAGTTGAAACCAAAGTGGTGACAACGACGACTACTGTTGTTAAAAAAGTAGATGAAACCCCAAAACCAGTGGTACAAGAAGCACCTAAAGCTCAACCAGCTCCAGATCCATCACCAAAACGAGTTTCGATTGGTGGTTCGGGTGTACAGTGGAGTCGTTCACCACGATTAACAGTTTCTTCAAAAGATTTACAAGGCGAAGCACGCTCTATCATGGTACTGATTGAAGCCGATGAAAAAGGCAAGATTATTAATGTGCGAGTGACCAGAAGTAGTGGTATTTCAAGTCTAGATGATAAAGTTGTCCGTGCTGTTCGCGGTGCGAAATTTAAACCTTATATGGAAAATGGGGTTGCTTACCCAATTAAAGCAGAGCAACCTTTTGATTTAACCCCTTAAATGAATTTGAGTCCCAACGGCTAACCTTAATCAGGAGTTCAATATGAACTTTTCAATCTATTGGCAACATGCAGATGCAGTGAGTAAGACCCTGTATTTCATCTTATTGGCAATGTCGATTGCTACTTGGACAGTTTTCATCTTACGTTTGATGGGGACTCGCCAATTAAAGCAACAAGCTTATGCTCAACTTTCTCAGGCTATCACTTCGCTAAAAGCAAAGTTACAACCATTAAGTTTTGAGCAACGTAAAGCGGTTGCAGAGCAGGCGCTACTTCGTCAAATTTCTGCTGAAAAAGTCAATGCTGAGAAAGGTATTTCTGTTTTAGGAACAATTGCTTCAATTGCACCATTCGTTGGTTTGTTTGGTACGGTATGGGGTATTTTCCATGCACTTGTTGCAGTAGGTAAAAGTGGACAAGCAGGTTTGGCTCAAGTGGCTACACCAGTAGGTGAAGCGCTTATTATGACGGGCCTTGGTCTTGCAGTTGCGATTCCTGCGGTATTGGCTTATAACATCTGTGTACGTGCTAACCGTGGTCTTGCTCATGATTTACAAGATCAAGCACACAGTCTGTTAATTGACACGATGTTGCAGCAAGATTCAACTGTAAAGTCTGATGTTAAAACTGCACAGCAAAGTTATGTTGGAGGTCAAGCTTAATGGCTTTTCAATTGGGTGAAGACCACGATAGTGGCATAAATGAGATGAACCTCATTCCGCTAATCGACATTATGTTGGTGTTAATGATCATCTTTTTGGTCACAGCAACAGTTGCCAACCCATCGATTCCATTAACGCTTCCTAAAACAACTGCTGAAATTATTGATCCACCACCAAAAGCAATTACGATTAGTATTAATGCAAATGGTGAAGTGGCTTGGGATACTCAAGTAATTAGCCTTGATGAGCTTCAAAAACGTTTCCAAGAAGCGGGTCAAGGTGATGTTAAACCAACAGTTCAGCTTCGTGCTGATAAAGAGTCGAAGTACGATACTGTTGCACAGGTAATGTCTCGCGCAAGTGAAGCCGGACTGAGCGATATTGCCTTTGTCAGTGAAAACTAAAATTTAGTTTAAGCAATAAAAAAGCAACCTCATTGGTTGCTTTTTTATTGCTCTAATTTATTGATCTTTCATAAGATGCTGGAATTTACTATATAGCTTGAGCAACTTAGGTGGAATCGCAAAGTTGCAATAACCTTGTGAAGGATTCTTTGCATAGTAATTCTGGTGATATTCTTCGGCTGGATAGAACGTCGGGACAGGAGACAACTCAGTCACAATATCAAGATCATCATCTTTTAGAGTTTGAATCGTATGTTCTGCTGCCTGCTTTTGCTCTTCATTATAATAGTAAATAACAGAGCGATATTGCGTGCCGATATCATTACCTTGGCGATTTAAAGTCGTTGGATCATGAGTCGCGAAGAATACATCGAGTAACTGGGAGTATGTTACTTGCTCTTCATCAAAATCTACTAAGATCACCTCAGCATGCTGAGTATCTCCTTGGCAGACTTGCTCATAAGTTGGATGAGTTGTATGCCCACCCGCATAACCACTAGTTACTTTTTCTACACCACGAATTTGTAAAAAAACGGCTTCGACGCACCAAAAGCAGCCGCCGCCAAATAAGGCCTGTTGCATTGTTTTTTCCTCTATTTCCTGTCTATTACAATAGGGGTTATGTATTTAAAATACAAAGTAAAGCATGTATAAAAAAGTAAAGAAAAGTGCATTACTTATTTCGGTTTTGGTAAACCTTGTCGAACGATTTGAGAGAAATGTTCGCTACTCTGATCTGAAAGCTGTTCAAAATTTTCAGTACGTGGGTTGATGTGTGCAATTTGATACCACTGTTTTAAACTGATAGTTTGATTAAGTGCTTTAAGATCATATAAATAATTAGGTAAGTAACCTGAAGCGATTAGACGGTAATCTTTAGGAAGTTGATAGGGGTTAATCGCTTGAACCATATCAAAAATTAGAGTGGTGCAGTTACTGGTGAGGGTGTTGTACCACTTTGGTTCTGCACGAAGTTCATCAGATTTCTTTAGATATTCTAAAAATAAAGCCTTCTGCTCGCGACGTGGCATGTTGATAGGAAAATTATAAACTTGCTCTTTGCGGATGTTACTGCGTGTGTACACAATATCTTTTTCATCAGAAGCAATTAAGCTAAGTTCATATTTTCTAAAAAATCCACCAATTGCCGAAAACTCTTCAGTTTTTTCTTTGCGAATCTCGATTGAAAATACTAAGGGTTGTTGATTCTTAAATTCAAAGCTGACCAATGTATGAGCAATTTGTGGTCCCATCCAGTAAGAGGCAATAATGTTTATGCCATTCAACTGGTTAAGATCAAAAGTTCGAGTTTCCCACCGAACATCATAGGTTCCATCGGGATGCCAGTTGAAGTTACGAACATTATGCAGGGTAATCACATCGCCATGCTTTTCGTAGCTCAGCATATTGGCAACTTCAGGGTTCCAGTCGCGGTCTTGACGTGCAGTAATTGAAAAATACCAAACGAGAGAACAAGCAAACGCGAGAAGATAAATCAGGATGTCTGTACGGCGGCTAATAATATGGCCTTCCACATATAAGCCAGCCATACTGAGTGCAAAAGCAATCCAGATGCCAATGAGTATGCGGCTGCCTAACCAGCCAAAAGGTTGTTGAACCCAAAGCGCTACACATACCCAAATGCTAGAAAACACAATAAACAGCGTGAATAGACTATGTAATAGCCCCAAAAGTAGGGCAGTAATAAATTCACGTGTTCCGATATTGTGCATAGGCATCCATAGAATTATTTTTTATAAGTAGCAAACTCGAATGAAGTTCCTGATTTTTCATCAACTTGCTGTTCACTTGCAGTTTTATGAAATTCACTCGGTATTGTTGGATAATGTGCATCACCTTGCACATCTAAGTCAACATGAGTGAGTTCAAGACGGTCTGCAATCGACAAAGTCTGCTTGAATATCTCACCACCACCAATAATGAACAGTGCCTGCTTTTCAGTATTTTTCACATCTTCCAAAGCTGCGTTTAAAGCATCTTCAATTGAATAAGCAACTTTAATACCGTCAAATTGCCAGTTAATGTCACGGGTAATCACCCAGTTCACACGGTTGGGTAGAGCACGCCCCATAGACTCAAGGGTTTTACGGCCCATCACGACCACACCGCCTTGTGTGATTTCTTTAAAGTGTTTTAAGTCGGCAGAAATATGCCATGGCAACGCATTGCCTTTACCAATACAGTGGTTTTTGTCCATTGCCACAACGTGAACAACTTCTACATTTTGCCATGCCATAATCTTATTCTCTAAACCGTAACCTAATGAAATTTGAGTGGTCGTTATACTGCAACTGGTGCTTTAATTGCAGGATGTGACTCATAACCTACAATTTCAACATCTTCAAATTTGAAATCAAATAAGTCTTTTACTTCTGGATTTAGTTTCAATTGGCATAGTGGTAAAGGTTCACGTGTCAATTGAAGTTGTGCTTGTTCAAAATGATTGACATAAAGATGCGTATCACCGCCTGTCCAAACAAAGTCACCTACTCCTAAACCGCACACTTGAGCAATCATATGGGTGAGTAGAGCATAACTGGCAATGTTAAAAGGCACGCCTAAAAACACGTCTGCACTACGTTGATAAAGCTGGCATGACAATTTGTTATCTTGTACGAAAAATTGAAAAAGTGTATGGCAAGGTGGTAAAGCCACTTGTCCAGCTTCGTTTGGATTCCAGCCGGAAATAATTAAACGGCGTGAATTCGGATTGGTTTTGATTTCATTAATTAACCATTTAATTTGGTCAAAACCATCTTGGTTATAAGTGCCATCCGCATTTTTAGTTGCACCGAAATTACGCCATTGGTGACCATATACCGGTCCAAGTTCATGTTCTGGGCGGCCAAAACGGGCAGTTTGTTCTGCTGTTGCCCATTCATCCCAAATTGAAACTTTATTATCTTTTAGATATTGGACGTTGGTGTCGCCTTTTAAAAACCAAAGTAACTCAATCACAATAGAACGGAAGTGAACTTTTTTTGTGGTGAGTAAAGGAAAACCTTTAGAGAGATCAAAACGCATTTGATGACCAAATACAGAACGGGTTCCTGTGCCTGTACGGTCGCCTTTGTCACCGCCATTATCAAGGATATGTTGTAGAAGGTCTAAATATGCACGCATAACACTCTCGAGTTCGGATTAATTCCATAAAATAAAGGGGGAGATAGCTCAACGATAAATAATTACGCAATAGAGCTGCTTCATCATGAACCACTGAAGATGATACCCGTTGTAGCTCAAGATGAAAATCTAAAAATAGTTCTATGACATTTCAATGGGTGTAATTAATCAAATCGCTTGGCGCGATTTTGATAAATCGAAACAAGAAAAAAGCCAACCAGTACAAAGCCTAAAGCTTGTAGCGCAAGAATCCATTTGTCCTGAGCAGGAAGCAGATATATCAAAATAACAACGATAAAAATAGGATAGATGCTGCTTAAAATTCCAAAGCTCGATTTATATGATTTGTTATTTGAAATTTTGCTATTTAAGTAATGTCCAACATGTAAACCAAAACCGAAAATAAGGCTGAGTACAGTATAGATAGGGGATAGGGGCTGAACTTGATTAGCTATGTAAACTGCCACACAAACGGCAACAATGAAGATGAGTTTGATATGGCGCGGAGCGTTGTACCAATAAGCCAACATGAAAACCAAACCTATTTTTTAAAAAGTGATTGCGGTGAAAAAATAAAAGCAGCAAGTGCCATAAAAGCAATTCCTTGCACACCCCAGATCAGCAAGTTCGGCATCGCTTTAACAAAAATTAGAGCGAAAAGAAGGGCAATAGGGATCCAAGTAAATAGGCGGTAAAATAACCCCGTCGGATTTTTTTGAGCGAAATGCAATTTAAAGTAACGACAGATTAAAAAAATTACCCCAGTTCCAGTAAACATCAGAATTGTATCTAAAGGCAGTGGTTGGTATTGATATAGCGCAATACAAATAAGCAGCGTAATAATTAAAATAACTAGTTTTTTAAATGTCGGGACTTGCGTATTAAACCAGAATTCCAGCATGGTATATCTTCATCTTGGGAGAGTAAAAACTGTAGCATAAAAAAAGAAAAGAGGAGCCGAAACTCCTCTA
Source organism: Acinetobacter sp. KB005 (assembly GCF_049949095.1). Classification (NCBI taxonomy): domain Bacteria; kingdom Pseudomonadati; phylum Pseudomonadota; class Gammaproteobacteria; order Moraxellales; family Moraxellaceae; genus Acinetobacter; species Acinetobacter sp. KB005. Next base: position 1,357,874 of record NZ_CP188191.1, read on the forward strand.
ATTTAGATATTAACTATTCTTTTGTGGACCCCAGTCGTAAATTTTCTTTTGGTAGGCGTACCACATCATCCAAAGGCCAATCAGCAACATTGGAATTGTTAGAATTTGTCCTTTTGTCATCCAGCCTAATAGAATAAAACCTTGGTCGGCATCTGGCTGACGGAAGAATTCCATCACAAAGCGGGCAACGCCATATCCCATTAAGAATAGGGCAGAAACAGCCATACGTGGACGCGGTTTTGAACTAAACCACCACAAGATAATAAATAGAATTAAACCTTCACAAAGTGCTTGATAGATTTGTGATGGATGGCGGACTAGGTGTAACGGATCCGTCGGGAAAATCATACCAAATGGATAATTTGGGTCAGTTACCGCACGACCATATAACTCTCCACCAATAAAGTTACCAATACGTCCGAACATTAAACCAGTCGGTACACAAGGGGCAATAAAGTCGAGGGTTTGGAACCATGTTTTTTGGTATTTTTTACACCAAAATAGCATAGCAATCATGACGCCTAAAAAGCCGCCATGGAAGCTCATACCGCCTGTCCAGACTTGAAATAGCCAGATTGGGTTTTCGAGGAATTTATCAAACTCATAGAAAAGGACATAGCCGACACGACCGCCCAGAACGACACCTAGAGCACCGTAAAATACCAGATCGGAAACCATGTCCGATGTCCAGCCATCACGCTGTTTGGCACGGTAGGAAGCAAGCCCCCAAGCACATAAAAATGCTAATAAATACATGAGTCCATACCAATGGACTTGAAGAGGTCCTAAGTGTATTGCGACCGGATCGATATTAGGATAGGTCAGCATTGCTGCTCCTTGATCTTACGTTTTGACAGATTGTAGCGGAATGATGTGAAAAATGTTGTACATTCAATGTGTAAAGATAGGGAACAAGAATTAATGTGTATTGTGGCTTTAGCATGGCATGTTCTGGATGATATGCCCTTGTGTCTTATGTCAAATCGAGACGAGTTTTATCATCGCCCCACAGCTTTGTTGCATCAGTGGGAACATAAGCCAATTGTTGCAGGGCAGGACTTACAGTCGGGTGGTACTTGGATGGGAATAACACCTCAAGGCCGATGGGCTGTTTTGACCAATTTTCGTGATGGGCGAGACCAAAAAACTTATGAAACTTCTCGGGGTCATTTGGTTCAGGCCTTTTTAGAATCTGATTTATTACCTATTCGTTTTGCACAACAATTAGAACAGCAACAACAAAATTTTGCTGGCTTTAACTTGTTTATGGGCAATGCTGATCAAGCTGTCTATATGAGTAACCGCGGAGAAGCTCCTCAAGTTTTAGCTAATGGAGTCTATGTGGTTTCTAATGGCTTGATGTCTGATCATTGGGAAAAAACCAGACATTTACGAACACGGTTTACGCAAGAGTTTTTGCCTATGCTTCAACACCAGACAGAAGAATTAACTTTGCAACACGCTGCATGGGATATTCTAGAAGATGAGCGTAAAGTCACAACAGCATTGTTACCGAATACTGGCATTCAAGCAGAAATGGAAGAGTTATTATCATCCACCTTTATTCAAAGTCCCGTGTATGGAACACGCTGTTCGAACTTTCTAAGAATGACCAATAATGAATGGCTTTGGTTAGAAAAGACCCAACAAGGTGAGCACAGTGGTCAAATTGTGCAGCAGCAGATTCTTTTAAATCGATAGTAATAAAAATGCCGATCAATTGATCGGCATTTTTATAAGTATAAACAAATTAGCCTGCAATCACACCGCCATCTTTACGGGTAATCACAACAGTGGCTGAACGTGGACGTGCAGTTTTGTTGCTTGGATCTTTCTGGGTTGCTGGCCAGTTACTGTCTGGTGTCGCGTAGCTTGCAGAATCTTCGCCCGGATGTTGAACATTAATAAAGATTGCTTTGTGGTCTGGTGTCATGGCAATGCCTGTAATTTCACACTGTTTTGGTCCAACTAAGAAACGGCGTAATGTTGAGTCTGTAACTTTAGCGCCGACTAGCGTTTGTTGGCCATTTGAAGTGGTTGCAGTAGCGCCATCACCAATTTGGCCCGGTAACGCAGCAAGCATCATACAGTTAGTGACATCGGTATAGGCACCATCGTCTGTTTGAATCCAAAGCACACCGCGTGAGTCGAACCACATACCATCTGGTGAAGACAAATCGTTATTGTCAGTTAAACCAGATAGGTTAATGTTTGATGCCATAGATGCTTCTGCGCCGAACAGATAGATATCCCATTTAAAGGTTTCAGCAGTGGTTTTGTCATCGGCTTCTTTAAAACGGATAATATGACCGTTCACGTTACCTTTTTGCTCTTTGGTGCCGTTATATAAATCTGTGTAGTTACGTGGGTTGGCTGCATCTGTTGGGTAGTCTTTACCACGATTTGAGTTGTTGGTAAGAGTTACATAGATTTCGCCATTCACTGGGTTAACAGTACACCATTCTGGGCGGTCCATTTTTGTAGCACCGACTGCGTCGCCAGCCAAACGTGCAAATGTGACAACGTCTGCTTGAGATTTGAATGGGTAAGTAGTGTTGCTTTCATTTAAGCCATTTTTGCCATAGGCAAGTTCAATCCATTGACCTGAACCATCGTTATTAAATTTGGCAACATACAATTTACCCGCGTTCATATATTTGTCACCGGCCGTATAGCCGCCGTTTACATCTTTGGCATCCCACACTGCACTAGAGACAAATTTATAGATGTATTCTCCGCGAGAGTCATCACCCATATAAAATGCTAATGGTTGACCTACAACGGCACGGCAAGCACTATCTTCATGTGCAAAACGACCTAACGATGTTCTTTTAACTGGATTTTGACGTCCATCAAACGGGTTAATCTCGACCATCCAGCCGAATGTATTAGGTCCATTGCGGTAGTCCTGTGTCGGCTGTGCAGCTTTTACATCGGCATTCCAGCGGTCATATAAGTCTTGTGGTTCCACCTGACCAATCGCGCTTTCCCAGCCGTAGCGTGAACTTGCGCCTAAATAAATTTGTCGCCCTTGTTCATCAACGTTAGGAATTAACTCACCATTTTTATCTTTTTCATAAATGATTTTGCCCTCTGTATCTTTTTTAGGGGCACCTTTTTCATCTTTCTCATAACGATAGAGTTCATCTTTTTTAACACTTAACCCGTAACGCTTTAATGCAATTTTTTCTGCATCTGTACGTGCATATTCATCGCTACCTGAACGTTGGAAATAACCAATAAAGTTTTCTTCAGTGGTTAAGTATGTGCCCCAAGGGGTATGACCATTACCGCAGTTATTATGTGTGCCTCGAGTTTGACGGCCAGCAGGCGAGAAACGAGTTGCGAGCAGGCTTGAACCCGCTGCAGTACCTTCAAAATCCATCTCTGTTGATGCTGTAATACGACGGTTAAAAGCAGAACTTTTATCAATTGTTACTTGTTGAGTTGTTGGATCTTTTTTAATGTGAACAATAGAAACGCCATGTGCATTAGTTTCACGAATCACTTCATCTTCAGGGCGGCGTCCATCAACTTTTGTTGGACCTTTTGGGTGAAGGAAAGTCTGATTAATATATTCGTGATTCATGACTAACAAACCTTCAGCTGAAACACTCTCGTCAAAGCGGTTTGTTGAAGTATTTAAGCCAAAGAAATGCATGCCGTCATGGCAGTCGCCAGAGCGAAACTGGAAGCTTGGGCCAGGTGGAATTTTATTGTCGTCCCAATCTCCAACTTTTGGATTGATTGAGTCCCCTAAAGCATAAATGACATTAGCTTCATAACCTTCAGGTACAGTCACAATATCGTTGTGGTTTTTTGCGACGGCCGTAAAGGTTAATTTTTCTGGTCTTTTATTTGGGTCTACAGGCGTGGTTCCACCGTTGTTTGAACCAGAGTCATCATCACTATCATTACAGCCAGTTAATGTAGAAGCTAAAGTTAGAGCTACGGCACCGCTTGCAGCTTTGGTAATTAAACTACGGCGGCTTACATGTTGTTCTAAAATGTCACGAAAGTGGATATTGTCAGAAGTATTATTGTCCAGTTCTTGATCTTCATGATATGGCGTCAGCTCTGTCATGGGAAATTCCTAAGTAAGTAAAGAAGTAAAAGAGATTGTTCTAAAAATCTTCATTAGCTTAGTTGGGTAGTGTGACGTGGCGTTGACGTTTTGATGATAACTTAGTGAAATATTTGATCGTTTAGTCAAAAATAAAAGAAACCTGCACAAAGCAGGTTTCTTTTATTCTGGTGAAAGAAATTATTTCTTCACAACAGATGGAGCAATTGGGTCGGCAGTGATATAGCCAACTGCTGCTGCAAATTTGTTGCTGTAGTTTGTATTAATTGCTGTATCAATTTGAGCAAGTAAATCTGCACTGATACCAGTACGAACACCATTAGTTTCTTTATAGAAACGATTCCATTCATCACCTGGATGTTGGAAGTTACTCATGATGTAGGTCCAACCGTTCACTTCATCGACCGCATGTAGACCAGTCGATTCGGCACCTGCTGGTGTAGACAAGATACGGATGAGCTGTTTAGTGTCGACATTGTAAGCCCATAAGAAGTTATTCAAATGGTTACCAGAGTCTTCACCAATAAATAACGTACGTAGCTTTTCAGAGAACTTCAAGTTATCAGGGCTAGCAATCTGCTCTGGGTCAGCAGTATTACCTAAACTGTCAAAGCTAATATCTTTACCTTTAATGAGAAGGCTAGATTGGCTAGGCACCCATTCACTATTGATTGCGACATTTAAGCTGTCTTTTTGGCCGCCTGTAAGTTTATGCTCCAAAATACCACCAGCCGTGATTTTTGGGAATTTAACGTTGTGCTCAGCAAGATAACCGCTACCACCTTCAACCATTGAATCAACAATGTTAGCTAAAGCCGAATATGCTCGTTTATCTGCAATATTTACAGTCGTACCTTCGTTCTTAGTCAATGCCATTGAAGCACCGATGTAAGCAGCATAGCGGTGTGTTTCAAGGAAAGCAGCGGCAAGTTTAGTTTTGTCACTGTTATCTTTAAGCTTAAGATAAACACCAGTTTTGCTCAAATAAGTAAATTTAAAACCTTGTGCTTCCAATTCTGCTTTTTGAGCAGCTTGTTGGAGTTTTAAACGATCTTTCGCAGCTTTTGCTAAAGCTTGTTGTTCAGGCGTACCTTTATCTCCAGCATCAATAGCTCCAACTTCTGCTGTCGTTGCATCGCTTGGATATTTGGCAATTTGTAGAACCGATTCGAAAATATCAGTTCCTTTAATACCGCTCTTGATTAGGTTTTCAATCTCTACACTTGTTGCATGACCAAGCTTGATCCATGAGATCTGACCAGTCGTTGTATCTGTAAGTACTGTTGTATATTTTGCAACGTAAAGTGTGCCGGCAGATAGGTCTTTCTCTTTATCTGCAACGAACATGAAGAGGCCGCCGTTGGTATAGTCATCGCCCATCAAGACTGTACGATTATCTGGGAAAACTTGTACGAGTTCGTGTGAAATACGACCTAAACAGTAGTGCTTTGTCACGTGACCCGTACCATCTGCATTTACCGTAATTTCTGGTAAATGACCATAGTTATATGGATTAGCAGCGTTTTCATCACCATACACATTTTTACTGAATGCTTTAAGTGTTGAAAGTGATTGACCTAACTTTTGGTTGAAAGCATCTGGTTCATATTCTTCACTCGATAAATGAGTTCCCCATGGCGATAAGCTTGCACCACAAGTAATCCATAAACCATGCGCATTTGAAGTGTCTACATTGTGATATTTAATTAAAGTCAAATGACCAGTTTTCGGGTCTTGGTCTAAAGTAAGCACAGCAATCGGAGATGATAATTTACCGTAAGTATCACCACCATTTTGGTCCTTCGATAAATATTCAAATTGAACGACATGGAATACAGGGTTACCCGTTACACCTAATGCTTTCTTGTCTGCATCTGTGAAATCTTTGCCAGTCGCTTGTTTGAAGCTAATTAGAGAACTACCGTCTGGGCAGTCAGAGAAGAACTGACGCTCTTTACCCGCAACTGATTTATCGATAATTGGCTTATTATTAATATCGTAATAACCACCCGCTATAATCTTTCCGCCTTTACCATCAGGAACTTCTGTACCTGTTAAAAAGAATGGTTTGTAAGCGAGTTGGTATTCGGTTTTACTGCCATCTTCCCATGAAATTGCAAGCTTTGATGCACATGCTGTCGTTGCCATCTCTGCTACAGCAGAAGGAGCTGGCATTGAAGTGAACGTTGCATTTTTAAAATTAATTGGTTTTGATGGAGTAGTGATATCTGAATCATCATTACTATCGTTACATCCTGCTAACGTTGCTGCCGTAGCCATCGCACCTAATGGAAGAAAAGGAATCCCCGTAAACCATTTTAAAATATCGCGACGTGTTGGGTGATTAGAAGCAGTTGTCATAATAAATCCGTAACTTTTGTGAGTATATTTGTTGAGTTGATTCTATGGACTAGAAATGACACTTTTCTTACACTTTTAAGTCACTTTGAAGACAGTTTATGGGTTTATAGATTAAAAAGTGGTCTATATAAAAAAGCCTGAAATTTGTATTTCAGGCTTTTAAAAAAACATGATTTTTTATTCAGCAGATTGAGCTTTTCTTTTCTCAAGAATTTTACCGAACAATAATCCAAGTTCAAAAAGCAACCACATTGGAATGGCTAACATCACCATAGAAATTGCATCTGGTGGTGTAATGAACATGGCTACAAAAAAACATCCCACAATAATAAAACGTCTTTTTTCAGCCAGACTCTTTGTATTCACCACACCTATTAAAATAAGTAAGAGGGTCGCGATTGGAATTTCAAAAGTGACACCAAAAACTAAAAATAACTTTAAGCAAAAGCTTAGGTAGCTATTAATATCCGTCATAGGTGCTACCGTTTCAGGCGATACACTAATAAAGAAATGTAAAATCGCTGGAAGGGTAATGTAATATGCAAAAGCAACGCCAGCATAGAACAAAACAATGCTACCAATAAGTAATGGAAGTGCTAAATGACGTTCTTTTTGATACAACGCTGGGCGGACAAAAGTCCAGATTTCATAAAGAATAAATGGCATTGCCAACACGAGCGCGACAAATAAATTGAGCTTAAAAGGTGCCATAAAGGTTGCAGTTACATCTGTTGCAATCATTGACGATGATGCAGGAAGTTGCAGCCTTAAAGGTTCAGATAATAATTGGTAAGTGTTATTTCTAAAGGGCAATAAGCAAAAGAATAAAAATAATGTTACCCCGACAATCCTAAATAAATGACGTCTTAAAACGACCAAATGGTTCATGATTGGCATTTGGTCTAAATTTTCTTGCGTATTTACAGTCGTTGAAGGCAGTTGGTTCATACGGCAATCTTCAATTTAACGGGGGGTGTTTCTAAAGTGTCGCTTTGAGATGCCAAAGGTGTAAATTTGGCAAGAAAGGGCACTTCATAATGGCCCGATACAGGGGAGTACATTGTAGACTGAGATATAGTTTCAGCTACCTCAGCTTTTTCTGAGTTGTCTGAAGTAGTCTGTTTTTGTATTTCTTCAAGTTGTTGCTGTACTTTTCGTTCAAGTGCTTCAATGCGGTTGAGTTCTTCTTGCATTTCCTTTCGAAATTCAGAAAGACGCAACTCTTGATCAATCTCATTTTGCAAATTGGTAATATAACGTTTTAGACGGACATACCAACGACCAGCAAAGCGTGCGGCTTCTGGAAGTTTATCCGGACCTAAAACTAAAATTGCAATAATTGCAAAACAGAGTAGTTCTGTCATTCCTACATCAAGCATAGTGGAAAACCTTTAGCTTTTCACTGATGTGCTGTCAGGGGTTTTGACTTGGGCATCAATTGTACGTGGAGTATTAAGAGCAGCAGTTTCGTCTTCTTCACGAACTGATTTTTTAAAGTCTTTTACTGCACCGCCTACATCTTTACCGATATTTTTTAATTTAGATGTACCGAATAATAAAATAACGACAATTGCAAAAATAACAACGTGCCAAATAGATAAACCGGCCATGATCTTATACCTCTTTTCAGTTTGTTTTATCTCAACAGGTTGCTATGACAACAATGTGACATTTATATGTCATTTTTAAGACAATGGCCGTCAGTCAAAATCTAAAAAGATGGGTTCTAGAAAGGATGTGTTTGGTTTTTTACTTTAGAAAGAGTTAAAAAAGAGAAGCTTAAATTACTTGAAAAGGAGAGTACATTTCATTTTGAAAAGGTGTAGCATAACAAACTGATTTTGAGAGGTGAGAGGAGCAAACGTGGCGTTATTACTGCCAATATTGGCGTTTATCACTGGACTTTTACTTGCCCAGACTTCTCTTTCAGAAACCATAAAACCCGTTCTTTCAGCTTGGCTCGCACGCTTACTTATTCCCGTTGTTATTATTTACAACATGGTATTTTATCAACCGGGTAGTTTGAGTTTAATGCTGTTTAGCTTTGGTTCAGCATTTCTTATTTTCTTTGCTTATTTAGCTTTATTTAAAGACAGATTATTAGCACTTTGTGCAAGTTATACCAACATGGGCTGGCTCGGTTTTCCTTTTGCCATGGCTTTATTTGGCCCCCAAGCTACGGCGCCTATTGTGGCGTTATATATAGGTATGTCGCTGTTCGGAAATGCATGGGCAGTTACAGCAGTAACGACTGCACCGCAAAGTAAGCTCAATATATTAAAAAAAGTTTTGTCTTCTCCACCATGTATTTCAATATTCGTTGCGCTTCTACTTAGACTTCTTGGTGCTCAACATATTGAACATCCTGCCATACACTGGGTTTATGAAGTTGCCAAGTTCGCAATGACTTTTGCTGGGATGTGTGTATTGGGAATGTGGCTACGCCGTACACGTGTGCATTTAAAAGACTTAATCTACAGTACAAAAGCTCAAGCTTTTAAGGTGGTATGTGGGATTATTCTTTGTGGACTTACTTATAGATTTCTACCAATTCCCAATATGAGTCAGCAAATTGGAGTGATGTTTTTAATGTTCTGTCTACCACCAGCGGCCAATATTGTAGCGCTAGAAACACATTATCAAGGAACAGGAAGATCCGCGGCTTATATCGCCTCAGGGACGATTGTGAGTTGTGTGTGTATTGCGATTTATGCTGTGTTTTTACATTTCGCATTATAATTAATTTTAAACTTTTTTCACCACATCTGCTTGTGCGAAGGCGGCATGGATGCCGCCATGTCACTGCCTTGCGCTGATTTCCAAAGCAGTGCTTTGGAAATCGCTCAGGATGTACCATCAGTCTAACAAAAGATTTTTGCTTACTTTTCATCTTTGAAAAGTAAGGTTTGCCTATACAAAGTTTAATATGTTTTAACGCTGCATATTGTGGCTATATGAACAACTTACTTCTGCAAACTCTCTCTAAATAACTGCATCGCTTGTCCACGATGACTAATCTTATTTTTGTCTTCTTTAGACAGTTCAGCGCTAGAAAGTTGTAACTCAGGCAACCAGAACAGTGGGTCATAGCCAAAGCCATTTTCACCACGTGCAGCTTCTAAAATTTCGCCGTGCCAAATGCCTTGGAAAATTTGTGGCAAAGGATCTTCAGCATGCGTTACTAAAGCAAGTACACATACGAACATGCCTTCAATCACTTCACCATTTTTACGAAATGGTAAAAGATCATTTAATAATTTTGCATTGTTGGCAGCATCGTCACCATGTTCTCCAGCATAGCGTGCTGAGTAAATACCGGGTGCGCCACCTAAGACAGGAACACAAATACCAGAGTCATCAGCCATAGCAGGGTTACCTGAAATTTGAGAGGCATGACGAGCTTTAATAATGGCATTTTCAATAAAGCTTAAACCATCTTCAATTGCATCAGGAATATTAAGGCGACCTTGAGGAATAATTTCTACAGGTAACTTAAGCTGTTCAAAAAGTTTTTCAAACTCAGCGACTTTACCTTTGTTATTGCTGGCAAGAACTAAACTGCCCTGATCAAACCAATGTGGGGTAGACATAATAAAACCAAACTTTATAGCTAATATCGAACGTGAGTTATGTTACGTGTTTTTTAAGAGGGGATATAGAGGGAAATAAATAGAATATAAAATGGCATGATCTAAACTAAAACCACCTTGTAGAGCATACAAGGTGGTTTTATTCGAGTAAGGTTTTTTACGGATGAACCGTTATTATTGTGCTTGAATCCATTTGTCTGCACGGTCACGTGCTGTACGGATTTGTTCTTGAGTCAAGTTAGCTGCAAGAGCAGTTTTCTTACCTTCTGATAGGCTAATTACTTTATTGTCGAGCATGCCATCACGAGTTGAAAGCTCATACCACTGGTAAGCACCTACGTAGTTTTTCTTTTGCTCTTCCATCATCGCGAGGTTATAGCTTGCACGGTTATCACCATTGCTTGCCGCTTTCTCAAAGTATTTACGAGCCATTGACTCATCTTTTCTAACACCAATACCGTCGGCATACATACGGCCTACGTTTAATTGTGCTGGCGATAAACCTTGATCAGCTGCTGCTTTAAACCATGTGAAAGCTTGTTTTTCATCTTTTTCTACATCTTTACCATATTGGTAGTGTGTACCAAGGTAAAATTGTGCGCCTGCTTGACCAGCTTTTGCAGCTTTCTGAAGGTCACTCACCCCCATTGTTGAAAAGCGTGCAGCCTGACTCGCAACCGATTGTGGCTGGGCGATATAATCTGCATGAGCCTGCATACTTAGCAGTCCTGCAAATAGTGTGCTAAATAATGTCTTTTTCATAGTGCACTCACTCGATAAATAGCGACTTCACCAAACAAATTAGGAACATGTTTGCTTAACAGGCTTCCCTGCTGATTTCCATTGACGGCGAGTCGATTAATAATTTGTATCTGATTTTCCGCACAGAGTGCTTCGAAATCTTTAAATGTACATAAATGAATATTGGGGGTGTTATACCACATATATGGTAGAGCATCCGATACAGGCATCATACCTTTTAATGCAAGAAAAGAACGAGTCTTCCAATGCGCGAAGTTTGGAAAAGTAATAATTGCCTGTTTACCCACACGCACCATGTCTCTTAATAAAACATCTGGTGCATCTACGGCTTGCAAAGCTTGTGCCATGACCACATAGTCAAAAGACTGGTCAGCAAAGCGGCTTAAACCGAGATTCAAATCTTGTTGAATAATATTTAACCCGCGACTGACGGCAATTGCAATCTTTTCTTGATCAATTTCTAAGCCATAAGCACGAATTTGATGCTTTTGGCTCATATGAGCGAGTAATTCACCATCACCACACCCCAAATCGAGTACGCTTGAGCCTGGTTTAATCCACTTTTCTGCCAGTTGTTGATCAATACGCATTAGCTTGCCTCCAGTGACGTCGATTTTAAGAGTTCTTCACCGCCTAAGAAAGCGCGCATTGTTTTTACATACAATGGAATCGGGAATAAGAACGAGTCATGTCCTTGTTCCGCATCAATATCGAGGTAACTTACTGGCTTATGATTGGTAATGAGTGCATCAACAATCTCTTGAGAGCGACTTGGTGTAAAACGCCAGTCTGTTGTAAAAGAAACGATCAGGAACTGACATTTTGTTTTACCCATCGCGTCTGTTAATGAGTGGTTGTATTCACGTGATGGATCAAAATAATCCAATGCTTTGGTCATAATGAGATAAGTATTGGCATCAAAGTTACGGCTAAACTGTTCGCCTTGATAACGAAGGTAGCTTTCAACCTGAAACTCGACATCAAAACCGTACATAAATTTGCCTGATTTTAAATCACGACCAAATTTTTGTTTCATGGCTTCTTCTGAAAGATAGGTAATATGACCTACCATGCGAGCCAAAATCAGGCCACGCTTAGGATAGCTATCATTTTCTAAATAACGACCATGATGGAAGTCTGGATCAGACAAGATAGACTGGCGTGCAACCTCATTAAAGGCAATATTTTGTGCTGAAAGCTTTGGCGCACTGGCAATGATGACACATTTTTGTAAGCGGTCAGGATAGTCAACCGACCATTGTAGTGCCTGCATGCCCCCTAAAGAGCCACCAATAACGGCATACCAAATATTTACACCCAACCGGTCAGAAAGCATGGCCTGAGTTTTTACCCAGTCACGTACCGTTACTAATGGGAAATCTGGTCCATAAGGGCGATTATCATTTTCAGGATTTGGTGACGTTGGGCCAGTTGAGCCATTACACCCACCAATATTATTTAGCGAAACTACAAAAAACTTATTCGTGTCGATTGCTTTACCCGGGCCAATACAACTATCCCACCAGCCAGCTTTTTTATCATCTTCATGGTGATAGCCCGCTGCATGATGATGTCCAGATAAGGCATGACAGATTAAAATAGCATTTGATTTATCTGCATTTAAAGTGCCGTAAGTTTCGACCATTAATTCAAAACGTGGCAAAACACGGTCACATTCAAGATGTAATGGTTCTTCAAATTGGAACTTTTGCGGAGTGACTAACCCCACTGAATCAGCTGGAAAAGACACGGGAACATTTCGCCTTTTAAATCTTTCAGGAATAAAAAGAAAGGATACCAAGCTAGGTATCCTTTCCAAAGTCTTTTTTTAAATTAAACAGCAGCGGCAACAACCTGATCTGTACTTAAAACGCCTTGATCAATCAAACGGTTAGTACATGCAATAATTGCTTCAATTGATGAGGTGACGGTATTGTCATGAACACCTGCACCAAATGAACCTCTGCCTGTACCTTTGACTTGAAGCTCAATTAAGGTTAACGCTTTCGCATTTGCACCTGAACTAATACTGCGTTCTTCATAGTTCAATACGTCAATTGGTAACTGAAGTGCATTTAAGAATGCAGAAATCGGTCCGTTACCTTCACCACGAAGTTGTTGTGTTTCACCTTCGACATCAACATCAAGTTCGATGATTTGAGTACCATTAATGTCAGATAATCTGTAGTTTTTGACTGTGTAATGATGGTTTTTCACATCAACATACGTGTCTTTAAATAAGGTCCAGATTTCTTTTGCGTTAATTTCTGTACCATTATCATCAGCATATTGTTGAACAACCTGACTGAACTCAATTTGTAAACGACGAGGTAACACAACGTTGTAGTTCGCTTCTAATAAGTAAGCGATACCACCTTTACCAGACTGGCTATTTACACGAATAACTGCATCGTAGTCGCGGCCCAAATCTTTCGGGTCGATTGGCAAGTAAGGCATATCCCAGATTTCTTCGTTTTTCTGGTACTCAAAGCCTTTTTTGATTGCATCCTGATGTGAACCAGAGAATGCAGTAAATACCAAGTCGCCTGCATATGGATGGCGAGGGTGTACCGGTAAGCCAGTACATTCTTCAACCGTTGCAATCACTTCATTAATGTTAGAGAAATCTAACTCTGGCGCTACACCTTGGGTATACATATTCAATGCAATCGCTGCAACGTCAACGTTACCTGTACGTTCGCCGTTACCGAACACACATCCTTCAACACGGTCAGCACCTGCCATAATTGCAAGTTCTGATGCAGCAATACCACAGCCGCGGTCATTGTGGCAGTGAACAGAAATGATTACACCATCACGACGTGCCAAATTACGATGCATCCATTCAATTTGGTCTGCATAAACATTTGGTGTAGAAACTTCTACAGTCGCAGGTAAGTTTAAAATAACTTTATGATCTGGACGTGCATCCCAGATTTCTGTGACGGCATCACAGACATCTTTAGCGACTTCTAATTCTGTTGCAGAGAAACACTCTGGGCTGTACTGAAAAATCCAGTCAGTTTGAGGATATTGCGCAGCGTACTCTTTAACTTTTTGAGCAGCATTAATTGCTAACTGTTTTGCACCATTAACATCTACATTCAACACCTTTTGGCGGAAGGTTGGAGAATTAGAGTTATAAATATGCACAATCGCACGTTTAGCACCAGCCAAAGATTCAAAGGTACGTTCAATTAAATGATCACGTGCTTGAACCAAAACTTCAATGTATACGTCATCAGGAATATGATTTTCTTCGATCAACATACGGGTAAAATCGAAGTCGATTTGAGATGCAGAAGGGAAGCCGATTTCAATATGTTTGAAACCGATTTTTACAAGCATTTTGAACATTTTGAATTTTTGTTCCATGTCCATTGGTTCAAAAATTGCTTGGTTACCGTCACGTAAATCGGTGCTCATCCAGATTGGCGCTTTTGTAATTTCGTTATTTGGCCATTGGCGATCTGGTAAATCCACTCGTTGGTACATACGGCGGTATTTTTTGCTTGGGTCAGCCAACATCATGAGAAAACTCCTTGTCTCGTAGCGCGGTTGCTCTGGATATATTTAAAAGGCAACGTCTCTACGGTTATATATGGTATCTAATTGAGAAAAATTAAAGGTAATTTCGAAGTGCTGCTTAAAAAGCAGACAAAATATTTATACGCGCGCGTGGCGCAGCATCAGGAGTTGCAGATGATGTCTTGCTTGAGTAGGCTGGGCAAACAAGTAATTCGTTTTCATCTCTAGACCGTGAAATAATAAGTTTGGTGGTTTGCTAATATGTTTATCATTTAGATATATCACATCTAAACAATGATTACACGTTGTGCAAAATTCTTATAATAATTTTAATCTCGGAAATTAGAAAATAATTTTCTAATTTTGCGCTACTTTCTAATTTGTGGAAAATATTTTTCGTTATTTTGCCTTATTGAGGGAAAAAAGATTACGTCATCTCAATAAGGCAAAAATAAATGTAGTTACAGTTCTGACCACATGCGAATTAAGTTGTGGTAAATGTTGGTGAGTTTCATAACTTCAGAATAACTATCACCGTGTGTCTTACGCAGTGCTCTGATACTTTCATCTAAATTAAATAAAAGGTGTCGTTTACTATCATCACGGACCAGACTTTGAACCCAGAAAAAAGAAGCAAATCGAGTACCTGATGTAATACTACTTACCTCATGTAAGCTAGTAGAGGGATAGAGTACGACATCACCTGCTGGTAATTTGACTTCGTGATAACCATAAGTATCTTCAATAACCAGATCACCACCTTCATATTCATCAGGTTCACTTAAAAATAATGTACAAGATAAATCGGTACGAATTTGCTCAGAAGTACCACGGATAAGACGAATTGAGTTATCTACATGGAAGCCAAAGCTTTCATGTTCATCATAACGATTAAAAAGTGGTGGAATAATTTTGTGGGGTAGGGCTGCGGCCTGAAACACAGGATTTTGCCAAATTGCTTTAATCACAATATCACTTAAATTGTGTGTAAGTGGATCTTGTTCAGAGAGTTGCTGATTTCTTTTAACTGAAGCCGATAGAGTGCCAGCAGTAACTTTTCCTCCCACCCAATTCGCTTCTTTCATGAGTTTACGAAACTCGGCAACTTGCTCTTTGCTTAAAACATTAGGGATATGATGAATCACAGCAAACACCTTTAAATAGATATTTCATTTATAAAAATAGCCTCGTGATGAGGCTATCTTATATGAACTTTAATTAATTCCATAAATAAATTATGGAATTTAAACTTAGTACTTAAAGTTAATTGCTAACACTGCATTACGGCCATTACCTTCAAATGCGTAGTGAGCTGCATGTGCACTCGTGAAATAACGCTTATCAGAGATATTGTTGATGTTAAGCTGCAAATTCACGTTCTTGTTCACATCATATTTAGCCATAGCATTGTAAATGGTATAAGTTGGCAAATATTTAGGCGCAGTCGTGTTTACAAATACTTGATCGCGGTATTCAGCACCAGCTCCTAAAGTCAATTGAGGCATTACTCTGTAAGTAGACCATAGGGTAGCACTGTTTTTCGCTACAAATGGTAATGGTTTCCCTTCTTGAGCAACCGCATTGTATGCCGCTTCAGTGATTTCGCTATCTAAATAGCTATAGCCTGTAGAAACATCCCATTTGTCAGTAATTTTGCCGTTCAAACTAATTTCAAATCCATCAACTTTACTTTTACCAGCGTTAGCAGTTGTTGTAGGGTCGATTTGGATACGTGTATTTTGCTTTTCAGTACGGAAAATTGCTGCGGTTAAGTTCGCACGATTATTAAACAGGTCCCATTTTGTTCCAAGTTCAAAAGTACGAGCTTCTTCTGGTTTTAGATCATTTGCACTCGCACTTGCGCTACCTGAGTCGCTAATAGAATCTGAACCTGTATCACCTTCAGCGAGCACACCTACAGGGTTCGCTGACGTTGCGTAGCTTAAATAGATACTACCATCTTCTGTTGGTTTGAAAACTAACCCAGCCTGATAAGAGAAGTAATCGGTATCACTTTCTAGCTTATCACCAGCTTTATGAGGGGTACGCCCACCTACATCCTTATTATATTTTTTCTCAGTTTCAAATTTATCCCAACGAACACCTAAGTTAAGTAACCATTGTGGATTAAATTCAATACTATCTAAAGCGTAGACTCCTACATTATGACTACGAGTGGTCGATTGTGCTGTAATAGATCCACGTTTATCTGTGAATGCACCATTTCCTGGATTATTTAAACTCGTACACCAGCCATTTGCTACAGCAGCAGCTGAAGTACAGTTTTGAATATTGCTGTCTAAAATAGTCGAGGTGGTTTGACCAGCAGCGTTGGTAAAGGTATATACGCCTTGGTCAGTTTCTTGGAAGCTCCATTCAGTACCGACATTAAAAGAATGTTTTAATGAACCGGTATTAAATTTACCTCTCAAAGAAAGTTGATCACTATACGCATCAGTATCCAAGATACGACTTAAAGCACGGCGAGCGACTGTCCCTCTGTAAATATTACCCTTCGAGTCATCAGCATTGGTGTAAACATAGTCAGATTTAGATTTGTTGTAAGTCGCTACATTAGACAAGGTAAGATTTTCATTAAAGTCATGTTCTAATTTAAACGTACCAATATGGTTTTCACGTTTATCAAAGTCACGAGCTTTCCAGCCATAGTAAGTACCCGCTTTTACATCAACAGGCTTACCGTTACCAGGAGTCACAGTAACTCCAGCAGGAGGAGTAGTCGGGTTTGCATTGTTAAATGGAATACCCGCATCTGGTTCATCATTACTGCGTAAATAGTAGTAGCTAAGTGTTCCACGAGTTGCTGTATCTAGGCCAAATGCAAGGCTTGAGGCAATACCAGCACGAGCATATTCAGCTCCATTACTCTGACCAGCTTTTTCATTTTCATGGCCCATGATAACAACACGACCAGCAATGCCATTTCCGAAGTCTTTATTTGCATCGAGTTGAATATGTCGATAGTTGTCGGTACCACCTTGAACACTACCTTGGTAAACGTCACCTTCATGAGCAACTTTAGGGATTAAGTTGATACTTCCACCAACGCTACCACCGCCACCAAGAGCAGAAGAAGAGCCCTTAATCACTTCCACTTGTTCAATGGCAAACATATCGCGGCTTTGTGACGTTGTATTGCGAACACCATCAACATAAATAGAAGACTGTCCGCTATAACCACGAATGTAAGGCATATCTGTAAATGGTGTACCGCCTTCACCTGCACCTAAAGTAATGCCTGGTTCATAACGTAAAGCTTCGAGTAGGGTATTAGAGTTTGTATCTTTAATTAATTTTTGAGAAAGAATAGAGACCGATTTTGGCGTGTCTTTGAGGGGAGCCACGAATTTAGAGTTTGCAGACTGGTCTACTTTTAAAGATTCTTCTTGAGTCGCTTGAGTATGAATCGTTGGTAATTGTGAAATTGCTTCTTGTGCCATGGCTGTTGTTGCAATCATTGATAGCGATGAAGCTATCGCAGAAGAAACAATTTTTTTACGTGTTCTAATCAAAGACATGACTTCAGGACTCTAAAACTAAAAGGTTATGCGAATAATAATAATTCTTATTTATATGTACAGTTTGTGTTAATTGGATTTGCCAATTGGATTGTGAAGATGAAGTGAATGATTGAATAGGGAATTGTACTTTTATGTAGCTAATCTACTGATTCTTAGTAATTGTTTGTAAAAACGATTAAAATTAGATTTTGATTGTAATTTTAGATTTATGAAGAATAACTAAAAAATTAGTTTTACTTAAGGCTTTATGAAAAATATTTAAAGAATCATAAAATTACTGTGAAATTTACGAGAATAACGACCTTCATTTAAATGAAGTGGTCGGTTAATTTTGTATATCTTGAAAGTTGTCATATAATACAGCACTTTTAAAAAAACTGTTCCTACTCACTAATTTTTATCGAGGAAGCCATGCAAGTAACGACTGAAGCGGTTTCGGGCGTTGCCCGTCGTTTAAATGTTTCTGTACCGACGAGCCGTATTAACGAGCAATTTGAAGCTCGTTTGAAGCGCACTGCCAAAACTGTGAAGATCAACGGCTTCCGTCCAGGTAAAGTACCTGAAAACGTTGTTCGTCGCGAATACGGTGCGGGCATTTATCAAGAAGTTGTAAATGACATCATTCGTGATAGCGTTTTTGAAGCAATTCAACAAGAAAAAATCAATGCGGTAGGAATGCCGAACATTGATAAAGTTGAACATAAAGAAGATGCTTTAGTTTTTGAAGCGACTGTAGAAGTTTATCCAGAAGTTACAGTACAAGCATTTGACGGTTTAGAAGTTGAACGTAAAACAGCTGAAATTAAAGATGCTGACGTTGACGCTATGATCGAAAACTTGCAAAAACAACGTCAAACTTGGGCTGTTACCAAGGGCATGGCGAAAAAAGACATGCAAGTGACTTTTGACTTTGAAGGCACTATCGATGGTGAGAAGTTTGAAGGCGGTTCTGCTGAAGACTTTAAACTTGTGTTAGGTTCAGGTCGTATGATTCCTGGCTTCGAAGACGGCATCATTGGTATGAAAGCTGGCGAAGAGAAAGTAATCGATGTTACTTTCCCAGAAGATTACCAAGCTGAAAACTTGGCTGGTAAAGCAGCTCAGTTCAAAATCACTGTGAAGCAAGTTGAAAAATCAAAACTTCCAGAAATTGATGCTGAATTCTTGAAAATCTTCGGTGTAACTGAAGAAGAAGGCGTTGAGAAGTTAAAAGCTGACGTTCGCAAGAATATGGAACGTGAAGTTCGCAATGGTTTACGTAACCAAGTTAAACAAGCTGCTTTTGATGCACTTGTTGCTGCGAACGAAGTTGAAGTTCCAACTGCAATGGTTGCTCAAGAAATTGACCGTCAACGTCAACAAATGGTTCAACAGTTCACTCAACAGTTCGGTGGTGCAGGCGCGCAATCTTTTGACAAGAGCATGCTTCCTGACGAATTGTTCAAAGAGCAAGCAGAGCGTTCTGTTAAGCTTGGCGTATTGGTGAGCAAAGTTTTAGCTGACGCTAAACTTGAAGTTGATCAAACTCGCGTTGATGCTTACATTGACGACATGGCTTCTTCTTACGAAGATCCAACTGAAGTGATTGAATACTTCAAAAATGATGCTCAACAACGTGCTCAAATCGAAGCAGTTGTATTAGAAGATCAAGTTGTTGATCACATCTTAGCTGCTGCTAAAGTGACTGACAAAGCTGTATCTTACGATGATTTGTTAAAAGAACAACAAGCTCGCCGTATGGGCTAATCTTTTAAGAAGTCAGAAAAAGGCGCTTTAGGCGCCTTTTTTGTTTTTCACTATGTGGTTAATTTGAGTGCGACATTAAGTACTTAGGTATAAATAATATAATATTTCAGTGCGAACCTTTTGCAATTTGAGAAATTATCCCGCATATTGTTGCCATAGGTTAAGTCACAAAAAATTTAGGAATAAATAACGTATGTATGTTCCAACAATTGAAAATGCTTTAGTTCCTGTTGTGGTTGAACAATCTTCTCGCGGCGAACGTTCTTTTGATATTTATTCACGACTTTTACGTGAGCGCGTCATTTTCTTAACAGGTGAAGTTGAAGACAACATGGCAAATCTGATTGTTGCCCAAATGTTGTTTTTAGAAGCTGAAAACCCTGATAAAGATATCCACCTTTATATCAATTCTCCAGGTGGATCTGTGACAGCGGGCATGGCTATTTATGACACGATGCAGTTTATTAAACCTGATGTCGTTACATATTGTATGGGTCAAGCTGCTTCAATGGGTGCATTCTTGTTAAATGCTGGTGCTAAAGGCAAACGCTATTGTCTAGAAAATGCCCGTGTCATGATTCATCAACCACTAGGTGGTTTCCGCGGTCAAGCATCGGATATTGAAATTCATGCGCGTGAAATTCTATTTATTAAAGAACGTTTAAACCGCTTAATGGCAGAGCACAGTGGTCAAGACTACGAAACCGTTGCTCGTGATACTGACCGTGATAACTTTATGACAGCACAGTCTGCTAAAGAATATGGTTTGGTTGATCAGGTGTTAAGTAAGCGTCCATAAGGACCTTCTGATGTAAATAACTTGAGATGTTGAAAAAGATCTCCATTTAGTTATTTATGCAGTGCATCTTGCCCTAATATTTAAGATTCTATTTGTGGAGTGAATATGTCCGAACATCCTCAAGGACAAAAACATTGTTCATTTTGCGGTAAAACGCAGTCTGAAGTCGGGAAACTGATTGCAGGTGAGGACGCATATATTTGTAATGAATGTGTGGATGTCTGCTTAGACCTTGTACAAACCAGCCAACAGGTTGAAGCAGGGGACTGGGCAAGTAAGGCATTGCCAAAACCACATGAAATACGTGCTGCGCTTGATCAATATGTGATTGGTCAAGATCTTGCCAAAAAGACGTTATCTGTTGCGGTTTATAACCATTATAAACGCCTAAAAGTTGGTCATAATGGCCATGTGTCTAAAGAAGTAGAAATTGCTAAAAGTAACATTCTACTGATTGGACCTACAGGTTCGGGTAAAACTTTACTTGCGCAAACATTGGCTCGCCTTTTAGACGTTCCATTTGCAATGGCAGATGCAACGACATTAACCGAAGCTGGTTATGTGGGCGAAGATGTTGAAAATATTGTACAAAAGCTTTTGCAAAAAGCAGACTACGATGTAGAAAAAGCTCAGAAGGGCATTATCTATATTGACGAAATTGACAAGATTACTCGTAAATCTGAAAACCCGTCAATTACGCGTGATGTTTCTGGCGAAGGTGTACAACAAGCATTGTTAAAAATGATTGAAGGTACAGTGGCTTCTATTCCTCCGCAAGGTGGACGTAAGCATCCGCAGCAAGAGTTTATCCAAATTGACACCTCGAATATCTTGTTTATTTGTGGTGGTGCATTTTCTGGTTTGGAAAAAATTGTACAGCAGCGTCAAGAGAAAGGCGGTATTGGTTTTACAGCTGATGTTAAAAACAAAGATGAAACCAAAAAACTTGCTGAATTGTTCCGTCAGGTTGAGCCAACCGACTTAGTGAAATTTGGTTTAATTCCAGAATTCATTGGTCGTTTACCAGTGATTGCTACACTTGAAGAGTTGGATGAAGAAGCATTAATGCAAATTTTGACTGAGCCAAAAAATGCATTAACTCGCCAGTATCAATATCTTTTCACTATGGAAAATGTTGATCTGATCTTTGAAGATTCTGCATTGCGTGCTATCGCGAAGAAAGCACTTGAACGCAATACAGGTGCGCGTGGTTTACGTTCTATTATGGAGAACGTACTGCTTGAAACCATGTACGATTTACCAAGTCGTACTGACGTTGGAACAGTCATCATTAATGAAGCAGTCATTAATGGTGAAGCAGAACCTGTTTATCAAGCAGAGCGTCAACCTAAAGAAGCTGCAACGCATGAAAGTGTTGCTAAGGCAGATTTAAAGGTTATTGATTCGAAGTCTGCATAGATTTTATTCATCTAAAAAGCATGAATCGCGTGAGTGATTCATGCTTTTTTTGTTTTCAATTTATGTGCGTGGTGTTAATCTTAAAAATACAAAATACGCATAGTTTTGCGGTGTAAAAAATAAATCAAAAACAAAACGCTTTGAGGGATGCCATGCGTTATTTAATCGTATCTTTGTGCTGTGCCGGACTGTTTGTGGGCTGTCAAAGTTCATCTCATTTAGAAAAAAATACGGGTGAATTGACTGCAACCTTACCTAAAGTTGATGTTGAAAAAGAACCCGGGCTATTAGACCAATATCACGTAGGTGGTTTTGCCGTGGGTGGTTGGGTTAATCAAAAATTGGGTCAGACATTTGTCCCGATCAAACCACAAAATGCACAAGCTGCTGTCGTTTACCTCTATCGACCAGATACGAAATGGAATCGTCAGGAAATTGCTGCGATTAACCTGTTTGTAAATGGCAAGCGAATTCCGAGCCTACTACATAACCATTATTATTGGATTGAATTGCCAGCAGGGACTTATCGTCTTTCTGCGAGCCGCCCTTTATTGGGGATTCATTTTCAAGAGCCAAAATATATGGATATAACTGTTGAGGCTGGAACGTCTTATTATTTGAAATATGATGAAGAAAATAAAATGGACCGAGGTGAACACACTGGCCCATTTATGTTAATGCAAGATAATATTGGCCGTAGAGAAATTGCCTTTACCGAGTTGAAATCTTCAAGCTACAACTTTGTAGCAGAAGATGCTTCAGGCAAGATTCGGCATAAACCACAAGAATTAAAACCTGCTAAATATGATGAAAAATCAGATGTACATCTGATTAAACCATTTAAATTATGGAACCCTTTAACTTGGTAATGGCCTGCAAAGGATAAAGAAAAGTTAAGACTTTTCTTTATCTTTCATCAATGGCGCAATAATTTTAAGCATCTCTTCTTGCATATGATCCCTTGCTTTAGGGTCATTAAATGTCTGCTGCCCCAACTCCATCATATATTCTGAAATTTGCCCCATAATCTGCACATTTTTACGTGTAATCGATTGGCCTTCTGGGGTTTTTAAAAACTTAAGATTCGCTTGAATCTCTTCTTCAGAATATGTCTTTAAATAAATATCTTGTAAAGCTTGTGCTGTTTTAGGATTGCTGATGAGCTGATTGCTCGAATCTTTCAAGAGTAAACCTAACTTTTTGGCGGCCTCTTTTTCTTTTGGACCTAAAGCTTTGATGCCCGTGATATTACTAACGATTTGTTCTGCCTGTTGATCATAATAAGGCGTTAATTCATTAATTGATTCTTTAAGTAGGTAATCAATTTGGCTCATTTGCATGAGTTCTTTGACTGAACTTAATTTGGCAGGAGATGCAAATAAGCTTGTCGTAATACAGCTTAGGCAGAGGCTAATTGAAAGATTTTTAAGAATAGGGCGAATAGTCATGAAATGACCTATATTCAATATATGGCGAGAGAGTGCATTTATTAATAGCACAGATTGAAGAAGTAATTGTTACAATTCTTTTCAGATTTTAAAATAAAAAAGAATGCATAAAAAAAGCACCGAATTCGGTGCTTTTCTTGATTAGCCTGCCGCAGCGTCGACTACTGGAATTTTTCCAATTTTCGCTTGCCAGATTTTTGGAGCAATTGCATGAATTGATGTACCGTTTACATCAACTGCAACAGAAACAGGCATATCTTCAACTACGAATTTGTAGATTGCTTCCATACCTAAGTCTGCAAACGCAACAACTTCAGCTTCGCGAACAGCTTTAGATACAAGGTAAGCTGCACCACCAACTGCCATTAAGTAAGTTGCTTTGTTGTCTTTGATTGCTTCAATCGCTGTAGGACCACGATCAGCTTTACCGATCATGCCAAACAAGCCTGTATGCTCAAGTACTTTACGTGTGAATTTATCCATACGTGTTGCAGTTGTAGGACCAGCAGGACCAACAACTTCGTCACCCACTGGATCAACTGGACCAACGTAGTAAATAAACTTACCTTTAAGATCAACTGGTAATTCTTCACCGTTGTCGATCATTTCAACCATACGTTTGTGCGCAGCATCACGACCTGTGTACATTGTTCCGCTAAGGAGTAATGTGTCACCTGGTTTCCAAGAATCCATTTCTGCTTGAGTAATGGTATCAAGGTTTACACGTTTAGACTTTGAAGAATCCCAAGTTACAGATGGGTAATCTTCAAGTTTTGGTGCCTGAATATGAGCTACACCTGAACCATCAAGCTGGAAATGAGCATGACGAGTAGCAGCACAGTTAGGAATCATACCTACTGGTTTGCCAGCAGCGTGACATGGGTAATCTTTAATCTTAATATCAAGAACAGTGGTTAAACCGCCAAGACCTTGAGCACCAATACCAAGTGCGTTTACTTTTTCAAAGATTTCGATACGAAGTTCTTCGATTTTGTTTTCTGGTCCACGACGAAGTAATTCGTCCATGTTGATTTCTTCCATGAGCGCTTCTTTAGCAAGCATCATGGCTTTTTCAGCAGTACCACCAATACCAATACCGAGCATACCTGGAGGACACCAGCCTGCACCCATTGTTGGTACAGTTTTAAGTACCCAATCAACAATCGAGTCAGATGGGTTAAGCATCGCAAGTTTAGATTTATTTTCTGAACCGCCACCTTTAGCAGCAACAGTAATATCTACTTTGTTACCCGGAACGAGTTTGTAGTGAATTACAGCAGGGGTATTATCTTTTGTATTTTTACGACCAAATGCAGGGTCTGCAAGTACAGATGCACGAAGAACGTTGCTATTTTCAAGGTAACCTTGGCGAACACCTTCATTTACTGCATCGTCTAAGCTCATTGTTAAATCAAATTTAACATCTAAGCCCACTTCAAGGAAAACGTTAACAATACCAGTATCTTGGCAAATTGGACGATGACCTTCCGCACACATGCGAGAGTTAATTAAAATCTGTGCAATTGCATCCTTTGCAGCTTGGTTTTCTTCGCGATCATAAGCACGACTCATCGCTTGGATGAAGTCTTGCGGGTGATAGTACGAAATAAACTGTAGGGCGTCCTTGATTGATGTAATCAAGTCATCTTGTTTGATAATCGTTGTCATACCAAAAAATCTCTTGAGCGGGCTGTTAGCTAGCGGGCTAAATTATATGACAAAAAGATAGTTTTGTGGGAGATTGGTTGATCTTTTGACCGAAAGTCGCATAAGACTATATAGGGGGCATTTAAATGTCAGAGATAGGAAATTATTTATTTTGAAACGATTAAAATAAAAAAAGCCATTTGAGCGGACATCAAATGGCGAGAGGTAGAAGCGGATCAAATTATTAGTTATTTAGCAGCAGCTTGCTGTTCAGCCTGAATTGCTGTTAATGCAATGGTAAACACGATGTCATCTACCAATGCTCCGCGAGACAAGTCATTTACAGGTTTGTTTAGACCTTGCAACATTGGTCCAACGCTCACAACATTTGCAGCACGTTGTACTGCTTTGTACGTGGTGTTACCCGTATTTAAATCTGGGAAAATAAATACATTGGCACGACCTGCAACTCGCGAGTCTGGTGCTTTTTGGCGTCCAACACTTTCAACTGAAGCTGCATCGTATTGAAGTGGACCATCAATAAGTAAATCAGGGCGACGTTGCTGAGCAATTTGAGTTGCTTGTTGTACCTTCTCAACATCAGCACCTGTGCCAGATGTTCCAGTTGAATAACTGATCATGGCAATACGAGGGTCAATTCCAAAAGCTTTAGCCGAGTCAGCAGACTGAATCGCAATTTCAGCCAGTTGTTCGGCTGTAGGGTCTGGGTTAATTGCACAGTCACCATATACATAAACTTCATCTGGTAAAAGCATAAAGAAGATAGATGAAACTAGTGAATATTCAGGGGCTGTTTTGATGAGCTGGAAAGCTGGGCGGACCGTATTTGCTGTGGTGTGTACTGCACCGGAAACTAGGCCATCTACTTCGTCTAAAGCTAACATCATCGTACCGAGTACTACGGTGTCTTGAAGTTGTTCCTTTGCCTGAAGCTCGTTGAGTTTACCTTTACGCAGTTCGACCATTGGTGCTACATATTGGTCGCGAATGCTATCTGGATCAACAATTGCTAATCCGGCTGGTAATTCAATACCACGGGCTTTTGCAACATCCTGTACTACATCTGGTTTAGCCAGCAAAATACAGTCAGCAATGCCACGTGCCTGACAAATTGCCGCGGCTTGAATAGTGCGTGGCTCATCGCCTTCAGGCAGTACAATTCGTTTTTTCGCTGCAATCGATTTTTGCACCAGTTCATGACGAAAAGCCGATGGAGATAGGCGAGGGGTAGCTGCATTGTTACTGTGCTGCTTAAGCCATTCGACATCAATATGACTTGAAACAAAACGAGTCACTTGTTCCGCACGTTCAGTATCATCGACGGGAATTTCATTACCAAAGTCAGATAAACGCTGAGCAGTTTCTAATGTATTGAGACGTGTATGTAAAATCGGTAAGCCTTGCTTGATCGCACTTTGACAAAACTCTAAAAGCTCAGGAGCTGGTGCTTCACGTTCAGTAAGAACCAAGCCAGCGAGTGGAATACCATTACTGGTCGCCAAACTACTTGCCAGTAATACGTCTGTACGCTCAGACGCACTAATAATTAGTTCACCTGCAATAAATTTATTGAGTTCATATTCAATGCTTGACGCAATTAAACTTGAATGCAAAATACGGCGTGTTTTAGCTTCACCTTGATGTACCCATTGCCCATCAATCACATTCGCAATATCGAGGGTTCTCGGTACGCTTAAGGTGTTACTAAATGGAACTAAACCAATAATCGGTAAATCGCTAGAGCCAAAATAACGATTATATTTTTGCAATTCTGTCGTAAATTTTGCGATGTCTTCAGTCGGACGTAAGGATGGATCAAACGCGACAGGAATTTGTGCTGTTTCTTCGGTTAATCCACGGGTACGCATAAAGAGTACACCAGCAGTACGATTTGACGCTGCACCACCAAACTGGCGTAAATGAGCATCTACTTTTTCTGCGGCTTTTTTCGGATTTTGAATATCTGCTGTACTGACCAATACGACTTCTGCATCAAGTGCTTGTGCAAGACTTGCGTTGAGTTCACTTGCGAAGTGGTCTTGTCCGTTTGGTAATAAGCCTTCCACAATAATGACATCATGGTCTGCTGCAACACTGCGATGTAGACTCACAGCTTCTTCAAGTAATTCATCCACTTCCCCAGCGGCAATAAGCTGAGTTAATTTTTCATGCGAAATAGATTGAACAGTTTTGCCTTGAAATAAATGACCGAATAATGAAGTTGTTCGATCAAGATGCTCTTGGTCTTCTTGAGAAAATGGTTTTAAAAAGCCTGCTTTAATCCCGTTACAATCAAGCGCGTAAATCATGCCTAGGCAGGCAGAGGTTAAACCCACCCCTTCACCTGTAGGAATCAATAAAATTGTATTCATATAAACCTATAAATAAATGAATATCGAGTTTTCGCTAAGATCTGATTAAGCAAGGCTCGCTACAGATGCTGTAGTTCCTGCTGCTTCAACAACTTGACGGGTTTCTTTGGCAATACGGCCTTCTTCATCTGTTGGAATGACCCAAATGTGCGGACCTGTTCCATTATCAATTCGGCCTTCAGTGCCACGTTTTAAGTTGTTGTTTTGATCTTTGTCGAGCTGCAAACCAAAATGAGGTAAATACGCTAAAGTTTTTTCACGAATATATGCCGAGTTTTCACCAATACCGCCTGTGAAAATGAGGCCGTCTAAAGTTGGTAAACCACAGCTTAAGGCAGCAAGTGATTTTGCAAGGCGATAACTAAACACTTCAATTGCAAGGCAAGCATCTTCATTACCAATTTCTGCTGCTTCAATAACTGTACGCATGTCATTAGACAATTGCGATAAGCCAAGTAATCCACTTTCGTTGTTTAAAACCTTATCAATTTTAGCCAAATCCCAACCAAGATTTTTCGCAAGGAAGCTATGTAGGCTTGGGTCGACATCACCACTACGAGTTCCCATCACCACACCTTCAAGTGGAGTAAGGCCCATAGAAGTATCAACACTTTGTCCGTTCCAGACTGCACAAGTTGAACTACCATTTCCTAGGTGCGCTGTTAACCAACCACCTTTTTTCAGATTGCCTGCAAGTTCACTTGCTCGGTCAGACACATAGGCATGGCTTGTACCATGGAAGCCATAACGACGGACGTTATGTTCGGTATATAAGAACTTAGGAATTGCATAACGGTAGGCATGCGGTGGCATGGTTTGATGGAATGCTGTGTCAAAGACTGCAACTTGAGGCAGTTCAGGAAATAGGCGTACGGTTGCATCAATACCAATTAAATGTGCTGGGTTATGAAGCGGAGCTAAAGGGGTCGCAGCGCGAATACGTTCAATAATTTCAGGAGTGAGTAATTCGGCTTTAGTTAAACTACCGCCGTGTACAACACGATGGCCGATTGCCTGTGGTTTGTAGTTGGCAAGACGCGCAAGTAGAGTTTCTAAAGCTTTGGCATGGTCAGCATAGGGAATTGAAAGTTCAAGTGGTTCGCCACCAACTGTCACTCCCTTAATACGAGCATCGGCTGCCCCCAAGTTTTCTGCTAAACCGTAAATACGATCTTCACGACGTTCTGAAACTAGCGCGTATTTAATAGATGAAGAGCCGCAATTGATAACTAATACTGATGTAGCCACGTTGAAATACCCACGTCCTGATTTAAAATAGTTTTCCTAACTTCCTGTTCAAAATGTATTATTTTTTGATACAGATTGAACGGGTTGTCATGTTTTAACATGTGTTGTTTTTCTGTCCAAGATAGACTTTAGCCCATTAGACTTAAGCACTATCGACCATCAAATTATTTGTAACTAATATTTGTTCAGTATAAAGCTTAATCACTGTATTCCTTGTTTTTTTATAAGGATGCAAACGAGTTTTTTGTATACATTTATGAAAAGTAAGCTTGAATCAAATTTCATTTTAAAATGTTGGATATTGATTCTTTATTAAGAGGGCAGAAGTCTCTTTAATTAAATTTGAAAAATATATTACAAATAATATACGTAATTGAAATTAAGAATTAATAGTAGGAATGAGAATTATAAAGAATAAAACATAGGCTTATTAGAACTAAAAAATAGTATGAAAAGCTTATTATCTAGATATTGTTCAATGTGTTTCATAATATTGATATTACGATAATTTTACCATAATTCTGAAGTTCAGTTTAAGCATAAATAATCGAGATTTTAAATAGGTTTTTGGTCTAACACCTAAGCTTACTACGCCTCTAAGGCTTGTGCTGAGGCCATTACAGCAGCATTGACTGGGGTTGCATGTCGCTTTTCGCCTGAATAATATTATTCATTCTTTTTCAAATGATCAGAAAATATATCATTTGGTTTATTTTTTTCCGGCTTATCCGGTTGTACAGGAGCGTCCTGCATGGACTTGCCGAATCCCATACTGGCAAAAGTTACCGAGCGCGTAATTGCGCGTAGTCAAAAAACTCGTTCTGCATATTTACAACGTATTGAACATGCACAAGGCAAATTTCCAGCTCGAGGTGCACTCTCATGTGCCAATCTGGCTCATGGTTTTGCCAGCATGGAAGATAATGAAAAATTAATTATTAAAGTAGGCCGTGAGCCAAATATTGGCATTGTATCTTCATATAACGAAATGCTCTCGGCACATGCACCCTATAAAACATTTCCAGATCTAATTAAAACAGCCGCTCGTGAAAATGGTGGTGTAGCGCAATTTGCTGGCGGTGTGCCAGCGATGTGTGACGGTATTACTCAAGGTAATGCTGGCATGGAACTATCATTGTTCTCTCGTGAAACGATTGCAATGAGCACTGCGATTGCACTGTCTCATAACATGTTTGATGCAGCGTTATGTTTAGGTGTCTGCGACAAGATTGTGCCAGGGTTGTTAATTGGTGCTTTGCAGTTTGGTTATTTACCTACCATTTTTGTACCTGCGGGCCCAATGACAAGTGGGTTATCTAATGACGATAAAGCCAAAATCCGTCAGCAGTTCGCAACAGGTGAAGTTGGGCGTGATGCCTTGCTTGAAGCTGAATCAGCAGCCTATCACGGACAAGGTACCTGTACGTTTTACGGTACTGCTAACAGTAATCAAATGCTGATGGAAGTGATGGGTTTACACCTTCCAAGTGCCGCATTTGTTCACCCTCATACGCCGTTACGTGATGCCCTCACCGCAGAAGCTGCGATTCGTGTACTTGACTTAACTGTTGAGCGCGGAAACTACACGCCAATTGGTCATGTCGTTGATGAAAAAGCAATTATAAACGGCATTGTGGCGTTATTAGCTACAGGTGGATCGACTAACCATACTTTGCATTTGATTGCGATTGCCCGTGCTGCTGGCATCTTGATTGACTGGGACGACTTTGATGAATTGTCTGCCGTTGTTCCATTGTTAGCCAAAATTTATCCAAATGGTAAGGCCGATGTGAACCATTTTCAGGCTGCGGGCGGGGTTGCTTTCCTCATTCGTAATTTGCTTGAAGCTGGTTTGTTGCATAACGATGTGACTACCGTTGCAGGTAAAGGTTTATACCATTACACCAAAGAACCAAAACTGATCGACGGTAAGCTCACTTGGGTCGATGGCGTGGTTCAAAGCCTTGATGACAAGGTTCTACGTAGTATTGACGCGCCGTTTCAACCAGATGGTGGTTTGCGTTTAATGCAAGGTCGTCTTGGCCGTGGCGTCATCAAGATTTCTGCTGTTGCACCAGAACATCGTAAAGTTAAAGCACCTGCAATCGTGTTTGATTCTCAAGAAGCAGTGCAGGCTGCATTTGATCGTGGTGAGTTACATCGTGATTTCATTGCTGTTGTTCGCTTCCAAGGCGCACGTGCGAATGGTATGCCTGAATTGCATCGCTTAACGCCTGTGTTGGGTGTTTTACAAGATCAAGGTTTCCATGTGGCATTAGTAACCGATGGTCGTATGTCAGGTGCTTCAGGCAAAGTTCCCGCGGTGATTCATTTATCTCCAGAGGCTTTGCTGAACGGTCCGATTGCTAAAGTGCAAACAGGCGATATGTTGGTGATTGATGCTGAAGCTGGTGTACTCGATATTGAGTTAGATGAAGCTGTTTGGCAGTCACGCCCTGTTGCGCAGCCAGAACATCAGGCAGAAAACGAAGTCGGCTTTGGCCGTGAATTATTTGGTGTATTCCGTGCAGCTGCTGCCCCAGCTGAGCATGGTGCTTCTGTGTTTGGTGCTTTGGTTGGTGAAATCGTTCAACCTTAGACTTTAATAATAATAGGAATAGAAAAGTAATGATTAAGATTGAAGATGTTGTTCAATTAGGACCAGTGATTCCTGTACTGGCATTTGAGTCTGCCGAGCAAGGTGAACATGTATCACGCGCGCTGCACACTGGTGGCGTGAAAGTATTAGAAATTACATTACGTACTGCGGCAGGACTGGCCGCTATTGAGCGTGCGAGCCAGTTGGCAGATGACATTGTGGTCGGTGTAGGTACGATTACCAAGCCAGAACATTGTGCTCAAGCAAAAAAAGCTGGGGCTCAATTTGGTGTGTCACCAGGTTTGACTAAAGATTTACATTTGGCTGCACAAGATGCCGGTTTGCCTTTGTTGCCGGGTGTGATGACGCCAAGTGACCTGATTCAGGCAATTGAATTAGGTTATGAGATTGTGAAGTTCTTTCCAGCTCAGCAAGCGGGTGGAGTCGAGATGCTAAAAGCATTTTATGGTCCATTTCCAAACCTACGTTTTTGCCCTACAGGTGGCATTACTGTAGAGACAGCGCCGGAATTTTTAAAGCAACCAAATGTGGTGTGTGTTGGTGGTTCGTGGTTAACACCGAAAGCGGCAGTTGCTTCACAAGATTGGGCGGAAATTACTCGCTTGGCACAATTGGCTAGTCAGTTGAGAGCTGATTAAGTGTAGTAAATATTTATAAAAATGAAGTGCGTTTGATGTGCTTTAGAGCTTATGTCGATATGACCAGTAGTGATGCTGGTCATACCTAAATATAAAAAATTAGTGTCTCAACAGTAGGAATTATCCTGGTTGAAGACCTTTATTTGGGCTTAGTTGCCTAGATAGTTACTCCAAGGAGAAATGTCACATGGAGACGGTTCAGGGTGGCATGTTGCTTATCTATACTGTAATCGCGATTATTGCTTTAGTTGTCATGATCGCGAAGTTCAGAATTTATCCATTTCTAGTTCTTATTATTGTTTCACTCGGTTTAGCTTTAGCTGTTGGCATGCCAATGGGCGACATTGTTAAATCTTACGAAGCTGGTACCGGTAAAACCTTGGGTCACCTTGCGATTGTAATCGCACTCGGAACAATGCTCGGTAAAATGATGGCCGAGTCGGGTGGTGCAGAGCGAATAGCAATTACTTTAATTAAATGGTTCGGTGAGAAAAATATTCACTGGGCCATGATGTTTATTGCCCTTATTGTGGGGCTGCCCGTATTTTTCGAAGTGGGCTTCGTACTCCTTATTCCAATTGCTTTTAACATTGCCAAAAGAACAGGCAAGTCGTTATTGGTCGTAGGTTTGCCTATGGTTGCAGGGTTGTCCGTTGTGCATGGTTTGATTCCGCCACATCCGGCAGCATTGTTGGCAGTACAGGCATATCACGCTGATATTGGTAAAACAATTGCCTACAGTTTGTTAGTGGGCGTACCAACGGCGATTGTTGCAGGGCCGTTGTATGCATTATGGATCAATAAATATGTCAAATTGCCTGAGAACAATCCATTGTTTAAGCAATTTGTTGAGGTAGATAAGAAAGAAACTCGTGAGCTACCAAGCTTTGGAATTACCTTATTTACGATTATGTTGCCTGTCGTATTAATGTTAATCGGAAGTTGGGCTGATCTTTTCTTTGCACCACAAACTTTCGCAAACGACTTACTACGTTTCATTGGTACTTCTGATATCGCATTGCTTATTGCCGTACTGGTCAGCTTTATTACCTTTGGTACGATGCAGGGCTTTAACCGTGAACAGATCGAAAAATTCTGTGGCGGTTGTTTGGCTTCTATTGCCGGAATCATGTTGATTGTCGGTGCTGGTGGCGGTTTTGGCGGTATTTTGCGTGACAGTGGTATTTCTAATGAGATCGTTTCTACAGCCTTGAAGGCAAATTTGTCACCGTTATTGTTGGGCTGGTTAGTTGCAGCATTGATTCGTTTGGCAACAGGATCGGCAACAGTCGCTATGGCTACTGCTTGTAGTATTGTCGCTCCGATTGCTGCTACAGCTGGTGTCGCCGTTAGACCCGAACTTTTAGTACTTGCCACAGGTTCAGGTTCATTAGTTTTCTCTCATGTAAATGATGCAGGATTTTGGTTAATCAAAGAATATTTTGGTATGACAGTAGGGCAGACACTCAAAACTTGGTCAGTATTAGAAACCATTATTTCGGTGTTGGGTTTGTCTTTCACGCTACTTCTTAGCACTATTTTATAATTAGAGGTAAGTAATCCATGATTGTGATTGCAATGGGTGTCTGTGGAACAGGCAAAACACTGATTGGTGAGTTACTGTCGGAGCATTTGGCTTGTGAGTTTCTCGATGGAGATACACTGCATTCGACTGCAAATAAAAGCAAGATGAGTCAGGGTATTCCTCTAACTGATGAAGATCGCATGCCTTGGTTACACGCGATTCGTAAAGCTATTGAAGAGAAACAGCTGGCGGGCGAGACCGCAGTGTTTACTTGTTCTTCACTAAAGCGGGTCTACCGAGATATTTTACGTGGCCATGACCAAAATGTGCAGTTTGTATATTTAAAAGGGTCATATGAGTTGTTAAAACAGCGTCTTGCTGAGCGAGCGGGCCATTTTTTCGACCCTTCTTTATTGCAGACTCAGCTTGATACTTTAGAAGAGCCTGATGTTCATGAGGCAATTACGATTGATATCGCATTGACACCTGAACAAATAGTTGTGCAGGTCATGCAAAAACTAGGGGTAACTGACAGCGTGTGTAGGGGGTAACCTCATTTAGAAACATTGCAAAGTCTTGATTGATTTGTGGTGCGGCTCAAGCAAAGTGAATACCAGTAATGGTACTGGTATTCACAGGAACAACGCCTGATCATAGCGGGCTAGTTTCGAATATATAAATACATAAATATATAAATACTTGGAGATAAGAAGAATGAGTCATTCAAATAATTTGCAGCAGAAATTTCCCGTAGTAGATAGTATTCCTGAGAACGTGCGTCTGCCATCCCAGATTCATCAGCGTGTCTCATTAGTAGATGGTGAGCTGAAGTTGTGGGCTGGTGCAACCAAGAAAACATTGTCCCCAATCTGGACTCAGCAGTCTGATGGTAGTTTGCAGCAAGTTGAGCTTGGCAGTTATCCGATCATGGGTGAGAAAGAAAGCGACGAAGCACTAGAAGCAGCAGTATTGGCCTACAACAATGGTCGTGGTGAATGGCCAATGATGAAAGTTGGTGAGCGCATCGCCTGTATGCAGAATTTCATTCAGCGTATGGTGGAGCGACGAGACCTGATTGTTAAACTGATTATGTGGGAAATTGGCAAGAGCTTGGCTGACTCTGAGAAAGAGTTTGACCGTACTGTCACCTATATGCGTCAAACCATTGATGCCCTGAAAGACTTAGACAATGCTAACTCCCGCTTTGTGATTGCTGAAGGTACCATTGGTCAAATCCGTCGTACCCCGTTGGGCGTAGTGTTGTGTATGGGGCCATATAACTACCCGCTGAATGAAACCTTTGCTACCCTGATTCCGGCTATGCTAATGGGCAATACCATCGTCTTCAAACCACCTCAATTTGGTACCTTGTTGTTTGAACCATTGCTGGAAGCATTCCGTGAATCATTCCCGAAAGGTGTGATCAATACCATCTATGCGCCAGGCTCACTGGTGGTGCCGCATCTGTTGGCATCTGGAAAAATCAACGTATTGGCGCTGATTGGTTCTAGCAAAGTGGCCGATTACTTGAAAAAGCAACATCCTAAATCTCACCGTCTGCGTGCGATTTTGGGGCTAGATGCGAAAAATGCAGCCATTATTCTGCCGGATGCCGACTTGGATCTGACAGTGAAAGAGTGTCTGCTGGGTGCATTGTCATTCAATGGTCAGCGTTGTACTGCACTCAAAATGCTGATGGTACATCGCTCGATAGCCGATGAATTTGTTAACCGCTTAACGGCTGAACTGGCCAAGCTGAAAGTGGGTATGCCGTGGGAAAAAGGTGTGTTTATTACTCCGCTGCCAGGTATGCACCGTACGGCCTATATGACTGAAGTTATTGAAGATGCCGTGGCTAAAGGGGCGAAAGTGGTTAATGTAGAAGGTGGTGAATTCTGCAAAACTATGTTTTATCCAGCCGTAGTTTATCCAGTGACTGAGGGGATGAGACTGTATCGTGAAGAACAGTTTGGTCCAGTGGTACCAGTCTCTGTTTATGATGACATTGAAACTGTACTGGAATATGTCACTACTTCTGATCATGGTCAGCAGGTGAGTATTTTTGGTAGCGACCCTGAGCAAATTGGTCATTTGGTTGATCCGCTGGTCAATCAGGTTTGTCGTGTGAACATTAATTGTCAGTGCCAACGTGGTCCAGATGTGTTTCCATTCGGTGGTCGTAAAGATTCTGCGGAAGGTACACTGTCTGTGCATGATGCGCTGCGAGCATTCTCTATCCGTTCTATGATTGCTGCTAAACAGACTGATGACAGTAAAGGCATGCTGGCCTCTATGGTGTCTGAGCACTATTCTAAATTTGTGAATACCGACTTTATTTTCTAAGTGGTATGTAGTTAAAAAAACCAGCCCGATGGCTGGTTTTTTTGATTGTAAAATTTGAATAATAAAATAAACAAAAACGCCTGATTAATATCAGGCGTTTTTGTTTGAAATAATAGATCGATTATTGACGAATCTGACCGTCACCTAACACAATCCATTTTTGAGAAGTTAAACCTTCTAAACCAACTGGACCACGTGCATGGATTTTGTCTGTAGAGATACCAATTTCTGCACCTAAGCCATATTCAAAACCATCAGCAAAACGAGTCGAAGCGTTGACAACCACTGAACTCGAATCTACACGAGCCAAGAATTGACGCGCTAAACTATAATTTTCGGTCACAATCGCATCGGTGTGATGTGAACCATATTTGTTGATATGGTCAATTGCTTCGTCTAAACCACTAATAACTTTAATTGCAAGAATTGGCCCTAAATATTCGGTATACCAATCTTCTTCCGTTGCAGCTTTAACAGATGGGCCTAAAATTCGGCGTGTTTCTGGGCAGCCACGTAGTTCAACTTGCTTTTCTGCATAAAGTTCGGCAATGCGTGGTAAGAAAACGTCTGCAATTTTTTCATCAACAAGCAGAGTTTCCATCGCATTACAAACACCATAGCGATGAGTTTTTGCATTCAATGTAATAGGTAAGGCTTTGTGGAGGTCTGCTTGCGCTTCGACAAATACATGACAGTTACCATCAAGATGCTTAATAACAGGAATACGTGCTTCATTCGTCACACGCTCAATTAAGCTTTTACCACCACGTGGAACAATGACATCTACATATTCAGCCATAGTAATAAGATGGCCGACTGCCGCACGATCAGGCGTATCAATAACTTGCACTGAATGTTCAGGTAAACCAGCTACTTTTAAGCCATGCTTAATTGCTTCTGCAATTGCTTTATTTGACTCAAGCGCCTCTGAACCACCACGCAAAATAATGGCATTGCCCGATTTGATGGCTAAAGATGCTGCTTCTAGCGTGACATTTGGGCGTGATTCGTAAATCATCCCAACGACACCTAGAGGTACACGCATTTTGCCAATTTGAATACCTGTTGGGCGGTATGCAAGATCGGTAATTTCCCCAATAGGATCGACAAGCGCGATCACATCTTTTAAACCTTGCAACATTCCTTTAAAACGTGCGGGCGTAAGTTCAAGACGATCAAGCAATGCGCTATCGAGCTGATTGCTACGACCTTTATCCATGTCCACTTGATTCGCTGCCAAGATTGCTGCCTGATTATTTTCCAAAGCAGTATAAATAGCAGAGAGTGCATGATTTTTAAGCGAGGTAGAAGCACTGGTTAAGACGCGTGAGGCGTCACGTGCTTGTTGCCCGACTTTTTGCATATATTGTTCAATTGAATCTTGCATAGCCGTTTTTAATCGTTTACCAATGACTACGATAGTAGCAGTCAAATGCGGAACAATGAATGGCTTTTTTTGAAAAATGTGACCGCTATAAAAAAACATTTAAATATTTTGCAAACTATTAGCGACTTAAACAAGATGAGCGGTCATTTGAGCGATTGCGTATATTTCACACAATTGTTTAGAATGTTATTGTGCAATACAAACTAATACAAATTTTAAAGTTTTGTGCATAAAAGGTTACGTGTTCAAGAAGGAACTCTTGCAGCATAAAAAAATTACAGCAAGGAGGAAGCAAGGATATGAATTCCATTATTCAAATGGATTCGGAGATAAACCAAGCTTATGCCGGTTTTGGCTTTTTCGATATCTACCATAGAGATAGTTTTAAACAACCTGCTCGTACAACATGGATTGACGGCTGGAAGATTGAATATATGGCAATTGCCGATCCAAAAACGATTCACAATACGCCAATTGTGATTGTGGGTGGTGCTTTCCAGAATTTTAATTCTTATAAATATTGTGTTGAACAATTGTTTGAAAGCGGTCCAGTCATTTTAATTGATTTACCTTCTATGGGCGCAAATCAGCAAATTACCAATCGGGATACAGGAGTATCTGCGGGTACTTTAGAATTACCTGATTTATCTAAAATGTTGGGACGCTGGCTGGATATTGTTGGACTACAGAAAGTTTCCGTGATGGGAATGTCTTTGGGGTCGGTGATAGCCTCTTGCTTTGCTTACCATCGTCCAGAATTAATGGATCGCATGATTTTGATGGGTGTCATGCAAAAGACCCGAAAAAGTTGGCGAATGATTTTGGAAGAGTCCCTCAAACTCATGCAAGAAAACCGCATGGAAGAGTTTGGGCAAGCTGTGATTTTGTATTTGGTGAATCATGCAAAATTAGATAAAACCCGCATGTCGCCTACAGCCAAAAAATTATTTTTTAGGCAAATGGCTGAGTTTACGGGCACTGAACGAGAGCGTTATGAAATTAACTGTAATCGTCTTTTGCGTTTAACTGACGTGCCAATTCCAGCGTGTAAAACTCTGGTTGCTGCAGGGCAATACGATAGCTTTACTCTGCCACATGAAAATGCAAATTTTGCTTTGCAATGTCCGGATATGGAATTTGCACTGATCGCGAATGCTGACCATGTACCTCAGTTGCAACGCCGTAAAGAAACCATGAGTTTGTTCACCACTTTCTTGAAAGGGGAATCTATCCAAAATCTGGATGGCATTATTCCCATGACACGTGAACAAATGCAAAAGATGGAACGCCGTGGTGAAGAGCGGGTTCGGGTTTTACAGCCAAAAACTCAACTTACTCACCGAGAGTTTGATGTACAGGTGCCAGTGACGATCGTTGATGTCACATTCTTTGGTATGTATTTAAAAATGGATGATGTTTCGAAGCTGGATTTTGTAAATGAACATCCACGTGATTTAGCACTGCATTTAGAAGATGAAGAAGGTACTTTTTCAATTGAATGTTTAATTTTTGAAAGTACAGAGCAGGGGATTCGAGCTTTATTTAAACATGGGAGTTTTGAACTTGCTGATCGTTTAAGTCGTTTTATTGCTCGTCAAAAACAAACTGTTTAATCTATTCCTTATAGTTGGAAGCTCGTAATTTTCGAGCTTCCAATTTTTATGCTTATTATTTTGTTTGGCTATGGATTATCCAGACAAGATCACCTAAATGTTGCTCATGATCATCGGAATGAACTTGCCCAAAAAATATTTGTGGCTGTTCAACTGTGGCGTGTTGGAACCCCGCATCTTTAAAAAAATCCTGTACTTCTTGAGGACTTTTAAAATGAAAACTAAAAGAGCTGCGGGACATTAATTTAAGTAGCTTACTACTGTTCCAGATCAGGGTCGCCAGTTTGTTTTTAATTGGTTCAGGGTACAGATCCGTTAAATAGTGGAAAGTTTTAAAAGCAGTACCGTAGTGCGCGATCGATTGAATGAGTTGTTTTAATAAATCTTTATCAAAATAGTTAATTAAACCTTCACTAATTACAACCAATGGGCGGTTCGGGTCAAACACTTCAAATGCTTGTGCAAAAGCTTCTGTAAATAAATCAACCGATAAAATTTCAGGCGGATTTTTTTCAATTTGCTGAAGTGCATTTTGTTTGGTTTGTGCCATATCGGGTAAATCAAGCTCCCGATAGGTAATTGAAGGGTAATGCTGCCTAAACCACCATCCGCGAGGGGACAGGCCACATGCTATTTCAAGGACTTGTAGATCAGGATTTTCTTGAATTAACTTCTCTAAATGATGGTCAAGCATGGTATGGCGTTGTTTGAGTGTGGTGCGCATGCTGCCACCCACATATTTCTCGGCCCAAGATTCTATCGGGTGAACCAAATAGGCCAGTGATTTTCCTTTAGCTGTAGCAAGTGCTTCGTGAGAGATCCCCATTTGGTACCAGATATAGCCGGTATAGTGTGCAGTAAAAGAAATATGGCGGTGTTTAGAAAGTTGTTGTGTCATTCGTCCTGAACTCGGTTTATTGTTTTTGTGTGATTTGACTGATGATTTGAACCATCAGTCAAATATGTGCTTAAGTCAATTTAAAACGAATTTTTAAACTCTTCAATGGCTGTTTTGACAGCTTGCCACTCCATTCCTAGCGATAAGGTTTCACCAATCTGAATTTGTGGAATTTGACCGCGCATACGTTCTAAACGCTCTTGGTTTGGTAGAGCAAGTTTTTCGATACCTTCTAGTGCTGTGCATGCTGCATTACGGTCATTACACACAAGCCCCATATCACAACCCGCAGAAAGCGCGGCTTGAATACGTGCATCTGCACCGCCTGCTACACACGCGGCTTGCATAGTTAAGTCGTCAGAGAAAAGTACACCATCAAACTTCAAACGGTTGCGTAGAACTTCTTGAATCCAAAAAGGTGAAAAACCAGCTGGATTTGGGTCAATCTGATCATAAATAACATGTGCTGGCATGAGTGCATCAAGCTGAGGCATTAACTTGATAAAGCTTTGCATGTCATGATTATAGATTTCGTCATAGCTACGGCTGTCAATTGCAGCTGCGACATGAGAATCTGCTTTCACTGAACCATGGCCAGGGAAGTGCTTGCCCGTATTTGCCATGCCTGCTTTTTTCATGCCTTGCATAAATGCGCTAGCAAGAGGTGCGATATCCTCAATATTTTTAGAGAAACCTCGGTCACCAATGACATCACTAATTGCATTAAGGTCTAAAACTGGTGCAAAACTAAAATCGATGCCGACTGCAAGGACTTCGGTTGCCATGAGCCAACCACACTGTTCAGCTAGCTCAAGTGCTTTTTGAGGTTGGGTAATATAAAGTTCACCAAAACGGCCCATGGCCGGTAATAAGGTGAAACCAGATCTTAGGCGCTGAACTCGACCACCTTCTTGGTCGACAGCAATTAAAATATCTGGACGAATT
The DNA here is from genome assembly GCF_049949095.1 of Acinetobacter sp. KB005. Taxonomy (NCBI): domain Bacteria; kingdom Pseudomonadati; phylum Pseudomonadota; class Gammaproteobacteria; order Moraxellales; family Moraxellaceae; genus Acinetobacter; species Acinetobacter sp. KB005. The sequence goes on from NZ_CP188191.1 coordinate 1,398,410, forward strand.
TGACGCATGTGGTCTGTTAAAGCACGCACTTGTTGCGGAGATTCAATATTTCGTGCAAATAAAATCATGCCACCGACTTGCGGAGCGCGTAATAGTTCAATATCTTCTTGAGTAAGTTCTGTGCCGGCGATATCCAGCATCAATGCGCCAATCATATTGGTTCCATTTGAATTTTGATTGAAAAACAATAAGCGAATTTTGCAATGTTTTGCTACATTTTGTCAGTACAGAATATGATAAAACTACACGGTATAAACAATTTAGTTGGTTAAGATTTTGAATCTGCTTAGTTCATATCGAAAACAGAGCATGTAAGATAGGAACACCCAAGGAAGTATTAAAAATTTATGAAACTTCAAACTATAGCTTGTGCAGTAGCGATCGCGACTGGCGGTTTATTCTTCTCTCATACGATGAATGAAGCGAGAGCAGCAACGAATACTGCTGTGGTTTCTCAATCGATCCAGCCAACGCAAGAGCAGGCTTTGGTAGCCCGCCAACTGGCAACTTTAGTTGATCGCCAACATTATTTGAATATGCGTCTGGATGCGACAACATCAAATCGTATTCTCGATATGTATTTAGATAATCTTGACCCAGATCACTCACTATTTTTAGACGCTGAAGTTCAAAATTATAAAAAACTATATGGTTCAAATTTTGGCGCTTCATTAAAAGCGGGGAACTTAACAGGGCCATTTGCAATTCATCAGCAATATCGTGAACGCTTAAAACAATTTTATGAGTTCATGTTGGCTGAGTTGAAACAACAGCAAAATTTAAAACAGCCAAATAGCTATATTGAAGTTGATCGTGAAAAAGCACCGTATTTTAAAACGACGGCTGAGCAACAAAATCACTGGCGTAAAATGTTGGTTTCGCAGTTAATCAACTTAACCATTAGTCGTGAAGAAGAGCAGGCTAAACAAAAAGCGCTTAAAGAAAACCCTTCACTTGCTGATGGTCAAGACTTAACAGGCCCAGAAGATTTAACGCCAGCTCAGACCTTAACTAAACGTTATACACGTCAGCTTGAAAGAATTAGTCGTGTGAAAAGCGATGATGTGTTGGACAAAACATTAAATGCAATGTTGGCGACCTATGATCCACATAGTAACTATTACCCGCCAATTGATGCGATAGAACTTAATCGCCAAACGACCTTGCAACTAGAAGGTATTGGGGTATCGATTCGTCCAGAGCGTGGCAATGAAGATTACACCAAGATTGAAACCATTGTAGAAGGTGGTCCTGCTAGTAAGTCTGGTCAAGTGAAATCAGGAGATCGAATCGTTGGTGTCGCCCAAGAAGGCGAAAAAATGATTGATGTGGTTGGCTGGTCAAGTTCTGAAATTGTTGGGCTTATTCGTGGTAAACGCGGAACGAAAGTAACATTAAAACTTCTTGGTGCTGGTGCATCAATGAGTCAGGCACGTAATGTGACTTTGGTGCGTGATGTCATTCAAGAAGAAGATGCTGGTGTTCGTTCACGTACAGTTGAAGTGACACGTGATGGTAAAAAGCACCTGTTGGGTGTAATTGAAATTCCATCATTCTATTTTGACTATCGTTCACGTCGTGCTGGTCAACAGTACCGTTCAGTTTCGGAAGATACTGCCAATGCTTTTGAAGCGTTAAAAGCGAAGAAAGTAGAAGGTATTATTATTGACTTACGTAATGACCCAGGTGGTTCATTAGAAGAAGTTGCACGTATGCTGGGTCAAGTGATTAAGTCAGGTCCAGTTGTCCAAATTCGTGATGGTAATGGCAACGTTAGTGTTTTTGAAGATAATGATGGCGGTCAACAAATTTACACTGGCCCTCTTGCTGTAATGGTGAACTTAGCGTCAGCGTCAGCGAGTGAGATTTACTCTGCTGCAATCCAAGACTATGAGCGCGGTATTATTATTGGTAGTACAACAACTGGTAAGGGTACAGCTCAGGTACAACTTGATACTCTGGCATACGGTCAAGCGACTTTAACTCAGCGTAAGTTCTACCGTATTACGGGTGGTAGTACACAAAACAAGGGTGTAGTGCCAGACATTAAACTCGTCGATATCTATAATGAAGAGTTTGGTGAACGTAAATCGAAGAATGCGTTGAAGTGGGATACGATTCCGACTGCACCGTTTAAGCGTGAAGGTTCTGTTCAGCCATATGTCGCGAAGTTGTCTCAGTCTTCTGAACAACGTGTTGCTGTCGATCCTCAGTTTAAATATTTAAATAAACGTACTGCGATTGCTAAGGTTACAAGTGAGCAAAAGCAAGTGGTACTTGATATTGATAAACGCCGTGCAGAATTGCTTGGTTTAGAGAAACAGACTCTAGATGCAGAAAATGAACGCCGTGCAGCAAGTGGCCAAAAGCCTTTTGCAAACTGGGAAAGCTATCAAGCTTCATTAGATGCTCTAGCTGAATCTCGCGCTAAAATGAAAGCATCGCAACGTCCTGCATTGCCAGAAGAAGAAACTTTTGTGACTGAAGCTGCAAATGTACTTATGGATTATGCAAAATTGCAAAATCGCTAAGCGTTATTAAGTTTTAAGAGAAAAGCATACTGTCATCAGTGTGCTTTTTTTATTTTTCATGTCAGTAAACTGTCATGCATTTATCATCAAAGTGTCAAAAAAACTGCTTAATCTTTAAGCATGAAAATAAATACATTGATGGATGGCGCTATGCAAAGCTCATACGCGACAGCACTATTAAAACAACAGCAACTTCCTGAAAGCTTCCAATTCTATTTTAAACAAAAGCAGCAGTTGTCTAATACCCACTCATTACATGAGTTGGTTCGCCCGCGTTTAAAAATTGCGATTGTTACAGAAACATGGCCACCTGAAATTAATGGTGTGGCACTTTCATTATTACAGTTATGCCAAGGCTTACAAAAGCAGGGGCATAAGATTTTACTGATTCGCCCAGAACAAAAAGCAAAATGCCATGACTTTACACCAGAGCAAGAATGTCTGGTCATGTCGCAAGCGATTCCAAAATATCCGACTTTACAGTTTGGCTGGCCACAATATTTAAAAGTATCGAAAGCTTTTGAAAAGTTTGTGCCAGATGTAGTCCACATTGTGACAGAAGGTCCTTTAGGTTTAACTGCCATGCAGGCCGCAAAAGCAAAAGCTATTCCGGTTTCTAGCGGCTTTCATTCACCCTTTCAAGATTTTAGCAGATTCTTTGATTTGGCTTTTTTAGTCAAACCGATTCAAAAATACCTGTGCTGGTTTCACAACAATACTCAAGTGACCTGTGTGCCGAGTAAAGATACACAAGAAGCATTACGAGGTTTCGGTATTACGTGTCCACTGGTTGTTGTTGGGCGTGGCGTAGATACGACAAGGTTTTCACCAAAGCACCGTTCTGAAAGTTTGCGAAAGCAATGGGATGCCGATGAGAATACTCGCGTTATGCTTTATGTAGGGCGTTTGTCGCCTGAAAAAGAAGTGCAAGTGCTGATTGAAAGCTATGCCAACTTACAAACTGTTCAGCCACATAAAACTAAGTTAGTTATTGTGGGAGATGGCCCGGATTTTGCTCGGTTAAAATCATTGCCTGAAGCGAAGGGGGTTATCTTTACCGGAAGTCTGAGAGGTCAGGATTTGGCAGTTGCCTATGCGAGTGCAGATGTATTCGTATTTGCGAGTCAAGTTGAAACGTTTGGTAACGTAGTTTTAGAGGCAATGGCAAGCGGTTTGCCAGTTATCGCGTATGATTATGCATGTGCACATCAATACTTAACACATGGTGTGAATGGCTGGTTAAGCCCACTTGGACAAAAAAGCCACTTTATACAACAAATTTATCAGCTTCCTTCAGTACAACAACTTAGAGAAATGGGCGTACAAGCCTGTCATAAAGTACAGCAAAGCGGTTGGCAACTTCCGGTTCAGCAATTGGAGCAGGCATTTTATCAGGTAGTGAAGGAGCCCTCTGTGGACTTCACCTAAGTATCCTAAGATAGGAGAATGACCATGAAACTTAAGAATGCAAAAATAAAAATACTCGATTTAGATTTGAGAGGCTGTTTATATCTTAACAATTTCTCTCACTCACAACGTGTTGCCCTTTTTTTCAAAATCATCAGTCGTGTGGGTGATGGACCATTTTGGTATCTAATGCTGGCAATCGTATGGGGGATGCAAGGCATCACCTATAGCCTGCAAATTATCTACTTGTTACTGGGTGGTTCTGTTGGGACTGCAATCTATAAATTCTTAAAACATAAAACAACGCGACCTCGTCCTTATCAGGTGCATCAGGTGATTGTGCTCGGTGAGAGACCACTCGATCATTTCAGCTTTCCATCTGGCCATACACTTCATGCCGTGATGGTCACGATTGTCTTGGGCTATATCCAGCCAGTCTTGCTTGCTGCGATGTTTCCTTTCATGGTGCTTGTGGCATTGTCTCGTATGGTGCTTGGTCTTCACTACCCAAGTGATGTGATTGTAGGGGCTTTAATTGGTGCTGCTGTGGCAAGTTTAATTATTTTTGCTGCACCTTTATTGAACATCGCTTTATAAGCATCGGTAATTTTTATCAGCTTAAGCTAACGATTAGGTTTGTGGATTTGCTAAAGTACACAGTTCTTGATTTAGCAGATTAAACAGATAGGAGCCGCTATGGGCTTACGTTGGACAGATACGATTGATATTGCCATTGAATTGTCAGAAGCACATCCAGAAGTTGATCCGCAATGGATTCGTTTTACCGATTTACATGCATGGGTATGTGCTTTACCAGATTTTAATGATGACCCTAATAAATCGACAGAAGGATTGCTAGAAGGGATCCAAATGGCCTGGATAGACGAAGTTCGCTAAAAACAGTAGAAAAAATCGCAACTTTTACACATACAAAGCTGATTATTGCCTATGACATCGGTATAATGCGGCAAATTTTTTAAAGTTTAAATCTTAAAATAAAGGAGCCACTCATGGCTATTGAACGTACTTTGTCTATCGTAAAACCTGATGCAGTGTCTAAAAACCACATCGGTGATATTTTTGCTCGTTTTGAAAAAGCGGGTTTAAAAATTGTTGCGACTAAAATGAAACACCTTTCTCAAGCTGATGCTGAAGGTTTCTATGCTGAGCATAAAGAACGTGGTTTCTTTGGTGACTTAGTTGCATTCATGACTTCTGGTCCAGTTGTAGTATCTGTTCTTGAAGGCGAAAATGCAGTTCTTGCACACCGTGAAATCTTAGGCGCTACAAACCCTAAAGAAGCAGCTCCTGGCACTATCCGTGCTGACTTTGCTGTAAGCATCGATGAAAACGCTGCTCACGGTTCTGACTCAGTTGCTTCTGCAGAGCGTGAAATTGCTTACTTCTTTGCTGACAACGAGATCTGCCCACGCACTCGTTAATCGAAAGCATTCAAACCAGATAAGTGGTATACTACTTATCTGGTTTTTTTATTCTCTCAAGAGAATATTGTTTGATTCTTGAACAATATCTTCAGTTTTTTGACATGGTTTAGGTAAATACACATGAGTTCTGCAGAGGTCGTTTCATCTGAAAATCTTGATGGACAGCAGCAATCTTCGTCCACGCTGGTAATTCCTGCTGCCGAAAATAAAGTGAATTTACTCGGCATGTCTCGTACTGAATTAGAAAAATTCTTTGAAGACATTGGTGAGAAAAAGTTTCGTGCCGGACAAGTCATGAAATGGATTCATCAATACTTCATTACTGATTTTGCTGAAATGACCAATATTTCAGGCAAATTACGTGAGAAGCTTGAACAGATTTGTGAAATCAAGGCGCCTGAAGTTGTTCACCGTCATTATTCAAAAGATGGCACACGTAAGTGGGTTTTTCGCGTGGGTGATGGTGCAGGATCTTTGGTTGAAACTGTATTAATTCCTGCTGAAGATAAAACAGGCTTGCGCAAAACTTTGTGTATTTCCTCACAAGTAGGTTGTGCATTGGACTGTTCATTTTGTTCAACAGGTAAACAAGGTTTCCAACGTGATTTAACGCCAGATGAAATCATTGGACAACTCTGGATGGCAAACTATTCTTATATGGAAGAAGTGCCCGTTGCCGAGCGCGAGCGTTCAGTGACTAATGTCGTGATGATGGGTATGGGTGAGCCATTGCTCAACTATGATGCCGTATTAAGCTCAATGCAGATTATGCTTGATGACTTTGCCTATGGCATGTCAAAACGTCGTGTGACTTTATCAACGTCAGGTGTTGTACCAAAAATTGACCAACTTGCAAAAGACATTGATGTTGCTTTAGCAATTTCTTTACATGCGCCAAATGATGAATTACGTAACGAATTAGTGCCAATTAATAAAAAATATCCATTGGCTCAGTTAATTGCAGCATGTCAGCGTTATATTGCCAAAGATGGTAATGAAAGTTCGCGTAAACATGTGACTATTGAATATGTGATGTTAGAGGGCGTAAATGATCAGCCTGAACATGCACAGCAAATGATTAAATTATTAAAAAACTTACCAAGTAAAATTAATTTAATTCCATTTAATCCGTTCCCGCATGCGCCATATGGTCGCTCAAGCCGAAATCGAATTATCTCGTTCCAAAAAACTTTGTCTGATGCTGGATTTGTGTGTACGATTCGTCAAACACGTGGTGATGATATTGATGCTGCATGTGGACAGTTAGTCGGTCAAGTGGCTGATAGAACTCGTCGTGCTGAACAGTGGCAGAAGAAAGTCACACAGCGTCAAGAGATTTTGCGGACACAAGGATAAATTGAGGGCAGGCTTTGAGTATTCCAAAGTTAAAAACGGTATTTTGTATGGGAGTTGCAGTTGCGCTTTTGACAAGTGGTTGTCAGACAACGCATACGCAAAAAAAAGACCCGGAAAAAGCGGTAAAGGTGCGTACACAACTTGCTGCTGAACATATCCGTTCAGGTGACTTGGATTCGGCAAAGCGAGCTCTTGATCAAGCTTTAAGTGTAGATAGCCGTGATGCAACGGCAAATATGATGATGGGTATTTTACTACAGCAAGAAGGTAGTAAGCCGAACTTAGAAAAAGCAGAACATTATTTTAAACGAGCAATTTCATCTGAACCAGATAATGCTCAAGCACATAATAACTATGGTACTTATTTATACCAAATGGAACGCTATAATGATGCGATCGAGCAATTTCGTATTGCTGGCACAACATTAGGGTATGACCAACGCTATCAGGCGTTAGAAAATCTGGGGCGTATTTATTTAAAATTGGGTGATGTTGCGAATGCTGAAAAAACATTCAAGCAATCACTCCTTGCTAACCGCGATTCTTATATTTCAATGTTAGAGTTAGCGGAAATTTTTTATTTGCAGCAGCAGATTCCGGCTGCTACACAAATGTATGAGCAATATGTTCGTACAGTGGGGCAGAAAAATCAGGGTGCAAGAGCACTTTGGATTGGTGTAAGAGTGGCTCGAGCCAATGCGGATAAAATGGGAATGCAAGTGTTAGTAAACCAATTACGTGCCTTGTTCCCAGAAAGTCCAGAATATCAACGTTATTTGCAATTACAGTATAGTACTGAGGCCGTATGGAAATAAATCCTAATTCACAGCAGCCAACTGGCTCAAGCTTACCGACTTCTGCTTTAGGAAATATTCAACGTCCTGGTGAGTATTTACGTCAAATTCGAGTTGCTCAGAATAAAGAGTTAGGGCAAGTTTCTTCAGATCTAAACATGCCGGTTAAAACTCTAACCGCTTTAGAGCAAGATGATTATAAGTCATTGCCAGAAGCGACTTTTATCAAGGGTTATTACCGTTCATATGCAAAATATCTAAATACAGATGCGACGGCAATTATTCAGCGCTTTGATGAGATTTATGCAAATGATACCGGGCTTTTACCGAACCATGCTTTAAATAATTCACCGATTAAAATTATGGGTAAACTCCCAGGTTCTAACAGTGACCGTAATAAGAAATGGTTGAAGCGTGCACTGCTTGCAATTTTGGTTATTGCTGTTGTGTCATTGATTGTTATGGGTATTCAAAAATGGACTTCAAAGAAAGAGGATGCTGATTTACCTAAAGTAAATCAATCTAATGTTGAAGTTTTACCTATGAAAGGAAATGCCACTTCAACAGTGGGTGATCAATTGGTGCTAAACTTTAACCGACCAACTTCTGTTCATATTGTTGATGCAACAGGTAAAGTTTTGGCGACAGGTCGTCAGTCATCAACTTTAAATTTAAATGGTGAGTCTCCATTTCAGATTCGTCTTGATGATGCAACTGCTGTGTCATTAAGTTTAAACCAAGAACAGATTTCATTGTCTCCATATACGGTAAACGGTAAAGCTGAATTCCGTTTATCCCGCTAATACCATGAGTTGAGCGATACAATGATAGAGAACCCAATTAAACGTCGACCAACACGTAAAATCCGTGTTGGGTCGGTGTATGTCGGTGGCGATGCACCTATTAGCGTGCAAAGTATGACAAACACTGAAACTTGCGATGTTGATGCAACCGTTGCTCAGATTGAACGTTGCGCTGAAGCAGGTGCTGATATTATGCGTGTTTCGGTCCCATCTATGGAGGCTGCTGAAGCATTTGGCGCAATTCGTAAGCGCGTTTCAGTACCATTAGTTGCCGATATTCATTTTGACCACAGAATTGCCTTAGCAGTTGCAGATTATGGTGCAGACTGTTTACGCATTAATCCGGGGAATATCGGGTCCGACCAGAAAGTTCGTGAAGTCGTTGCTGCTGCACGTCATCATGGCATTTCAATGCGTATTGGCGTCAATGGTGGTTCTCTAGAAAAAGATTTACAAAAAAAATATGGCGAGCCTACAGGCGACGCATTGCTTGAGTCTGCATTACGCCATATTGATATTTTAGATCGACTCAATTTCCATGAATTTAAAGTCAGTGTAAAAGCATCTAATGTATTTTTAACAATGGATGCTTATCGTTTACTTTCAAAACAAATCGATAATCCATTACATCTTGGTGTAACTGAAGCGGGTATTTACCGTACTGGTACTGTGAAATCAGCGATTGCCCTTGGCGGATTATTGATGGAAGGTATTGGCGATACGATGCGTATTTCGCTTGCTGCCGAACCAGAAGATGAAATCAAGATTGGTTTTGATATCTTAAAATCATTGGGACTTCGCTCTAACGGGATTAACTTTATTGCTTGTCCGAGTTGTTCGCGCCAAGAATTTAACGTTATTCAAGTGATGCAAGCTTTGGAGGAGCGTTTAGAAGATATTCGTACTCCAATGGATGTGTCAGTGATTGGTTGTAAGGTAAATGGCCCGGGTGAAGCAAAAGAAGCCGATATCGGGGTTGTTGGGGCTGCGCCTCGCTCACTGGTTTATCGTAATGGTGAGAAAAGCCATTTAATCGATACCGATCAATTGGTTGATGAAATCGAAACTATGGTTCGTCAACGTGTTCAAGAGCTTGAAGAAGCTAAATCTAAAGAAATTATTCGTAGTTCATCATGAGTTCAATTGTCGCAATCAAAGGTTTTAATGACGTCTTGCCAACGCAAACAGTAGCGTGGAGACGTCTCGAGCAACATTTAGCGTCTTTAATGGATGCTTATGGTTATCAACAAATTCGTTTGCCGATCGTTGAACAAACGGGCTTGTTTAAACGTGCTATTGGTGATGCAACCGATATTGTTGAAAAAGAAATGTATACCTTTTTCGATAAAGGTAATCCACCTGAGTCGTTAACCTTACGTCCGGAAGGTACAGCAGGTTGTGTTCGCGCGATGCTCGAACATAACTTGTTGCGCGGTGCTACGCCACGCGTGTGGTATATGGGACCTATGTTCCGTTATGAAAAGCCACAAAAAGGACGTTACCGTCAGTTCCACCAGTTTGGTGTTGAAACTTTCGGTGTCGCCACTCCTGATATTGAAGCTGAAGTTATCTTGATGACAGCTCGGTTATGGAAGCGTATGGGCGTTGATCACATGGTTCAACTTGAGTTGAATACTTTAGGTGAAAAAGATGAACGTACAGAATACCGTAATGCTTTAGTTGCGTTCTTAAATGAACATAAAGATGCGTTGGATGAAGATTCACAGCGCCGTTTAACAACAAACCCGTTACGCATTTTAGATTCTAAAATTGAATCTACTCAGAAAATTCTGGAAAATGCGCCGAAATTATATGACTTTTTAAAAGAAGACAGTTTAAGTCACTTCCAACAATTGCAAGATTATTTGACAGCTGCGGGCGTTAAATTTGTAATTAACCAAAAATTGGTACGTGGTCTAGATTATTACAACAAGACCGTTTTTGAATGGACAACAACTGCACTTGGTTCGCAAGGTACTGTGTGTGGAGGTGGTCGTTATGATGGTCTGGTTGGTCAGCTAAAAGGTAAACCAGATCAATCTGTACCAGCTGTTGGCTTTGGCATGGGTATGGAGCGTTTATTGCTTTTAGTTGAGCAAGTTGAACAGGTCGAAGTTATTCGTGATTGTGAAGTCTTTTTGGTTGCAGAGCCTGCTTATCAAACTAAAGCTTTGATTTTAGCGGAACAATTACGTGACCAGTTAGAAGCTGCAAATAGCAGTATTCGAATCAAAACAGGTTCGCAAGGCAGCATGAAAAGCCAGATGAAAAAAGCTGATCAGGCTGGAGCAATCTTTGCTTTGATTTTAGGGGAACGAGAGTGGGATGCACAGCAGCTTGCAGTAAAAGAACTAGCAACAGCTGAACAGTCACAAGTCGCAATTGCTGACCTCGTACCATTTTTAATCCAAAAATTTACAAAATAAACTGAAACATCTGGAAAAGGACAATCACATGAGCGTAAGTGATGAAGAACAATTCGACAGCTTAAAGTCGTTCGCCAAAAAATATGGTTCTGCCATGATTAGCGGAATTCTCATTGCGTTGATTGCCTTTTTTGGGTGGACATACTGGCAAAAAAAGAATTTGGCGACTAGCCAAGTAGAAACTGCAAAAGTACAGCAGTTAATGGATGAGGCAAATGCAAGTGCCGATAATCCTAATGCCTTAAGTTCAGTAACTGCATCGGCAGATAAAATTGTAAAAGATGATATCGATTCTGTTCAGGCAATACAGACTCAGTTTGTATTAGCAAAATTAGCCTATGAAAAACAGGACTATGCTGCTGCCGAAAAAGCATTAAAGAAAGTTGAAAATTCAAAAGTAAAAGATGAAGGTTTGATTCAGGTTGTAAAATTGCGTTTAGCAGATGCACAATTGGCGCAAAACAAATATGATGAAGCACTAAAAACCTTGTCTGGTAACGTCGATCCAGCATTTAAAGCAACGGTAGAAGAGTTACGTGGTGATATCTTTGTTGCTAAGAAAGATGTTGATTCTGCTAAAAAAGCGTATCAGGCAGCCTGGAATTCGTTACTAGAACGTAAACAAGAGCGACAAATTTTACAAATTAAACTCGAAAGTGTTGGCGTTTTAGTTGAAGATCCACAGATTGAGCGCCCAATTTTGGAAACACAGGTGGAAGAGTCTTAATGAATCAGAAATTCAAACTGCCTTTGGCAATTGCAATCGCATCGGCTGTACTGGTGGGATGTTCGAGTAATAAAGTAAAAGAAGTTAAACCTAATCCTCTACCGAAATTGACCGAGTCGAAAAAGACCTTAACGCCAGTGTTTTCGCGTAGTGTTTCTTCTACTGATAAGGCTGATCCATTACGTTTGCAACTTGATGCAAGCGACGGTGTGGTTTTTACGCTTGATCCAAAAGGCGAAGTAGCTGCATATCGTGGTAAACAACGCATTTGGGAGAAGAAAGTCAGCAAATTAGGCTTGAGCTCTGGTGTTGAAGCTGCTGAAGGAATTGTTGTTGTTGGTAATAGTAAAGGGCAACTCTTTGCACTAGATCAAGCAACAGGCGAACAGAAGTGGACTGCACAGTTATCGGGCGCATTGTTAAGCCCGTCATTGGTTCAATCTGGACGCGTTATTACCATTGCGAATGATGGTACTGTATTTGCGCATGATGCTACTTCGGGCCAACAAGTTTGGGCTTATAAATTACCAAATGTACAATTTAGTTTGCGTGGTCAGGCATCACCGGTGAGCCTTGATCCTCGTACTGTATTAATTGCATCTGCGAATGCATATGTTTATGCAATTGATACGATTAGTGGTATTCCACGTTTCCAACGTCGTGTTGCAGTAAGCGAAGGTCGTTCTGATATTCAACGTTTAATTGATATCGAAGGTGATCCTACTGTAGCTGGGCAGTTTGTGGTAACGACCAGTTTCCAAGGTCAAGTGACTGTTACCGATCTTGCTTCTCAACGTGTAGTTTGGAGTGAAGATTCGAGCAGTACTAAACGTCCAGAAGTTTATGACAATAAAGTATTTGTCTCTTCAGCAGATGGTAAGTTAACAGCTTACGATTTAGCGTCTGGCGAAAAAATCTGGGAAAATGATAGTTTGTTAAACCGTCATTTAAGTAATCCGGTTGTGCTAGGACAAGATCTTGTTGTTGGTGATTTAGATGGCGTATTACATCTTGTTGAACCAGCAACAGGTAAATTAATTGGTCGTTCAAAAACAAGTGGTGAAGTTAATACATTACGTGTTATCGAGAACCAACTTTATGTTTCGACCAGAAAAGGTGATTTAAGTATTTGGCAGAATCGTTAATTTCGTTCGCTTGTGCTAAAATAAGCGCTTAACAAATTACGCTGTTAAAAATATCGGGGTGTTTGAATTAAATCAGTTCAAAGCCCCGTCTTTTATTATGGTCATCTCTGACCTTAAAATATATCTCCTGTACTGTTTTTAATGCTCATGCCATGAGATATGGCTGGTCTTGAATTAAGGTTATTGTATGAAACCCGTTATTGCGCTCATTGGTCGTCCGAATGTCGGAAAATCAACGTTATTTAACCAGATTACCAAGAGTCGTGATGCACTTGTAGCCGACTTCGCGGGCCTGACTCGTGACCGTAAATATGGTGATGCGACTTATCAGAATAAGTCTTTCATTGTTGTTGATACTGGCGGTATTGGTGAAAATGAAGGCGGTATTGATAACTACATGGCTGAGCAGTCAAAAACAGCGATCAATGAAGCAGATATCATCATTTTTGTGGTTGATGCGCGTGCTGGTTTATTGGCTTCGGACGAACAAATTGCTCGTGAACTGCGCACTTTGGGTAAAAAAGTTTACTTGGTTGCCAATAAAGTTGATGGTGTTCATGCAGAAGCTGCGTTGGTTGAGTTCTACAAACTTGGTATGGGTGAACCCTTACAAGTTGCTGCCAGCCATGGACGTGGTGTACAGCAAATGCTTGAGGATGTCTTAGTAGACGTACCTGAAGATGAAAATCCAGAAGAGCATGACAAAGCAACAGGTTTGCGTTTAGCGATTATTGGTCGTCCAAATGTGGGTAAATCGACTTTGGTCAATCGTTTGCTGGGCGAAGATCGTGTAGTAGCATTTGACCAACCTGGTACAACTCGTGACTCTATTTATATCCCATTTGAACGTGATGGTCGTCAGTACACATTAATTGATACAGCGGGTGTGCGTCGTAAAGGTAAAGTTGATGAAATGATTGAGAAATTCTCAATCGTGAAAACACTACAAGCCATTAAAGATGCACATGTGATTGTGGTGGTGTTGGATGCTCGTGAAGGCGTAGTTGAACAAGATTTACATTTGATTGGTTATGCACTTGAAGCTGGTCGTGCCATGGTGATCGCCATTAACAAATGGGACAACATGACCGAATACGATCGTAAACAGTGTAAATTGGATGTTGATCGTCGTTTTGACTTTATTCCTTGGGCGAAAGTCCATTTAATCTCGGCATTGCATGGCACTGGCGTAGGGGAAATGTACCCAACCATCCATCGTGCTTATGATTCATCGCATTTAAAAGTTTCTCCTGCGAAATTAACCCAAATCTTAAATGATGCGACTGAAGCGCATCAACCACCAATGATTGGTGGTAAGCGTATTAAAATGCGTTATGCGCATATGGGTGGACAAAATCCACCAACGATCGTAATTCACGGTAATAAGGTCGACAAAACCCCAGCGGATTATCGCCGTTACCTTGAGAATGTGTTCCGCAAAGTTTACAAACTGGAAGGAACGCCAGTACGTGTCGATTTTAAAACGTCGGAAAACCCATTTGAAGGACGTAAGTCACAAGTGGATGAGCGCGTTGCGGCACGTAAACGTCGTTATGTACAAAAATTCAAAAAAGCTGAGAAAAAGTTTAAACGTTAAGCTTTTTAAAGTTCAAAAACCCAAAGTCTTCTTTGGGTTTTTTATTGCAAATAAATGAGCATGTGCCAAGAGTTATGAAAAAGTGTGAATGATAAACGTAATTTTTTGTAAATTTCATAACGAATGCTATAATCAGCATCTTTATAAAATAATTTATATTCCGACAGAATAATGCTGCTTAGGGTTCACTTTTAGCATGGTAACATTACATCTTGCTCAGCTCACATTTACACATGCTCAGCCCTCATATACAGCCCTTGACTGTATTCCAGCTATGCAGCGTAGACGGTTATCGCCATTAGCTAAACTTGCTTTAAATAGTGCGCTTGGTGCATTAGATGGCAGTAAAGCTGATTATATAGTTTGGGTATCACGATATGGTGACGAGTCTAAAACGTTGAATATCTTGCAAGATGTTTTAAGTGAGCAAGCTCCATCACCTACACAATTTTCAACGTCTGTTCATAATGCAATTTCTGGGCTTTACTCTATTTTATGTCAGGATGACACTCCCTCTACCAGCTTAAGCTGTTCATGGACTGAAAGTTTGATTGAGGCCTATGCTCTTTTAAAGTCAATGAAAGATATCCAGCGGGTATTGGTCGTTGCCTATGATGAACCCTTACCCCAAATTTATGCTGAGGCGGTCGATTTCCCCGCCTATGCTATGGCTGCTGTCGTTACTTTAGAGCAACCTAATTTACAAATTACTGCGTGGACGCATACAGATGAAGCAGATGGTCCTACTTTTGCTCATTTTTGGCAGGATGCTGACCAGTTAATATCTGCATTTGGGTGGAACAAATGCTAAATCTTAAAAATCTGAAACAAAAGGGTAATTATTGTTGGCGTGTAGCTGCAACTGGTTTTAGTTTTGCCAGTTTCGGGCTGGGTGGTATGGCAATTGCCACCGTCATTGCACCCGTGCTGAATGCCACAACCTCTGATTCTGAAAAGCGCCAGCAGCGTGCGCAGAATGTGATTAAGTATAGCTTTAAAGGCTTTACCGAAATGATGGTCAAACTGGGCATCATGACTTATTCGGTAGACGGTTTGGAAAAGCTACAGAATAGTCGCCAAGAGCTAGTCATCGCCAATCATCCGAGTTTGATTGATGTTGTAGTACTAATTGGTATGATGCAGCAGGCTAATTGTGTGGTGAAGCAGTCTCTTTGGTCGAACCCCTTTACCAAAGGACCTGTACAAAGCGCGGGTTATATTTTGAACGCAGGCTCTCAGCAATTTGTTGAAGACTGTGTGACGCGTCTGAAAGAAAATAATGCGGCTTCTCTTTTAATTTTTCCGGAAGGAACGCGTACTGAAAAAGGGATGACCCTAAACGAATTTCAGCGCGGTGCAGCCAACATTGCCATTCGTGCAAATGTACCAATTCGCCCAGTAATTATTACCTGTACACCATCGACATTAACCAAGAATGAAAAATGGTACCACGTACCATCTCGACCATTTCATATCGAAGTGAAAGTACTCGATGCTGTACAAGTTTCAGATTTGTTAGATGATTTAACAGTAGGACCTAAACAAGTTCGTCAGTTAAGTCGTAGTTTTTATAAAATTTTTGATGAAGAGTTATCTTGAAATGAGCAATCTTGCTGATGAACTAAAGCAAATGATTATTGATGTTTTGGCACTAGAAGATATCACTATTGCGGATATTGATACAGAAGCTCCATTATTTGGAGAAGGTTTAGGATTAGACTCGATTGATGCACTGGAGTTGGGACTAGCTTTGAAAAAGCGTTACAACATTCATTTAAATGCAGAGTCGGATGAAACCAAACAGCATTTTAAATCAATCCAAAGTTTAGTTGCTTTAGTTGAAGCACAGCAGAAGTCATAAGGAGTGTGATGATGTTATCTCAAGAGCAAGTATTAACTAAACTCCGCGAATGGATGGAAGATTTGTTTGAAATTGAACCGGAGTCTGTTCAACTCGATTCAAACTTATATTCAGATCTTGATGTAGACAGTATTGATGCAGTTGATTTAGTTGTAAAAATTAAAGAGTTAACGGGTAAGCAAGTAAAACCTGAAGATTTTAAAAATGTGCGAACTGTACTTGATGTCGTGACGGTTATTCGGAATATGACTGCTGAATGAAGCTCGTGATTAAAGGGATGATTACAGCACTTTTTGTGTTGTATCCCTTTATTGTGGGTTGGAGTTTGACGCACGGTCAATTTGTTTGGGTGAGTGTGTTACTCATCGGATTAGGTGTGGTCAGACTGTTTAGTAAAGGCAACTCATTATTATGGCCTTTAACTGGTTTTGCCATTGTTTGCGGCAGTCTTAGCTTGCTGTCACATAATCATGCTTGGTTAAAGTTATATCCGGTTGGCATGAGTTTGGGTGCATTGGTTATTTTTGCACTGACACTCATCAAACCGCCGTCTATGATTGAACGCTTTGCCCGACTCGTTGAACCTGATTTACCTCCTTCTGGTGTGCAGTGGACCAGACAGGTGACTAAGGTATGGTGCATTTTCTTTTTCTGTAATGCATTGATTGCTTTAAGCACCGTACTTTTTACATCGACTCAGGTTTGGGTCATTTATAATGGCTTTATTTCGTATGTACTAATGGGCATTTTGTTCGTTGGTGAATTTATTTTGCGTAAGCGACATCAGCGTTTACATTCTTCAAATCATTAATTAAAAACTATGCACTGTCATTTTCAAAAATTCATCGATTCAGCTCATCCACTTTGTATAGATGCTGCTCTACATTCGACTAGTTTTACTCAATTTTGGCAGGACGTTGCCTTACAAGCTGCTGCAATTGCTCAAATGGAAAATTTAACTTGGGCATTATGGGAAGCAGACAGCTATGAATTTCTGGTTTTATTTTTTGCCGCTTTGTTAGCAGAAAAACAGGTACTTTTACCACCAAATCGAGTACGCGAATTAGAACAAGATTTCGCAGCGCAGCAGATTTATTTTTTAAAGCGTCAAGATGTTGAAAAAGTTGTTCCTTTATCTTTAACCTTAGATGATGCTTTTCTAGAGCAGGCGCAACTCTATTTTTATACATCAGGTTCAACTGGTGAACCTAAAAAAATCCCAAGAACACTCAAACAATTACTCAACGAAGTTCAAGGGTTGAGTCAAAGCTTTAGTTTTGATGAACATGCAATCGCGATTGCAACGGTTAGTCATCAACATATTTATGGATTACTGTTTAAATTACTGCTACCACTTGCTACTGGTCGAAGTTTTTATGTGCCTCAAATGGCATTCCCAGAAGATGTTGTACAAGCTCAAAAACAATTAGAAACGTTGGGATTAAGCAATTATTTGATTTCAAGTCCTGCATTATTAAAACGTTGGACAACCGATGTCGTTTTACAAGAATGCCAGATGGTCTTTAGTTCGGGTGGCAAACTGGAAAGTGGTGTTCGTCCTTTATTAAATCGTCCGATTATTGAAGTTTTGGGAAGCTCTGAAACAGGTGGTATTGCCCATCGTGCTAAAGATGAAGATGCTTGGACTGCATTTAGTAATGTGGCTATTCGGATTGAAGACCAACAGCTCATGGTAAAGAGTAATCATGCCTTTGAGGATGATTGGATTACCACAGGTGATGGTGCAGCATGGTCAGATGAAACGTGTCAGACTTTTAGGCTTTTAGGACGTACAGATCGAATTGTTAAACTTGAAGAAAAGCGTCTGAGCCTAGATGCGATCGAGCAAAGCATTCAAGCTTTAGATGCAGTACAGCAATGTCATGTATTGGTACTTGAACATGAGCATCGCCAAATATTGGGATGTATTTTTGTTTTAAAAGAAGATGCACGGGAACAGTTACAGCAACTAGGTAAGTCGGCTTTTGTTGGTCATTTAAAACTACAGTTGAAAGACAGCTTGGAAACTATAGCGATTCCACGTCAATGGCGTTTCCTAAGTCAGCTACCGCAAAATTCTCAGTCTAAACTCAATAAAAGCTATTTGCAGACTCTATTTAAGCCTATGTTACAACCTGTGGTTTTGTCGCAGTCTCAAAGTTCAGATGACTATATTTTGAGCCTTGAGTTTCCAACAGAATTAGCTTGTTTTAAAGGGCATTTCCCGACACAACCTATTTATCCTGGGGTCGGGCAAATAGGTTTTT
This sequence comes from Acinetobacter sp. KB005, assembly GCF_049949095.1. NCBI lineage: Bacteria > Pseudomonadati > Pseudomonadota > Gammaproteobacteria > Moraxellales > Moraxellaceae > Acinetobacter > Acinetobacter sp. KB005. Next base: position 1,416,769 of record NZ_CP188191.1, read on the forward strand.
TACAACATTTTGCTAAATCAATTTGGTCGGACTTAAATTGGTGTCAGGGTTATGAACAGCTAAAATTTCAAAATCTGATCCGTCCTTATGCAATTGTACAACTTAAGCTTTCTCGAAAAGAGCATAAAGTGGGTTTTGAGCTACGCGATTCAGAACAGATTTTGGCTTCTGGGCGTTTATTATTCGCTTTGCAAACGGAAGTAGAGGGTTAAAAATGCAGACCAACTATGGCTTTGTTATCCCAGTTTATAACCATCCCCATTATTTAGCTGACTTGATTGCCTATCTTGATCGTTTTCATTTGCCGATTGTATTGGTAAATGATGGAAGTGATGATGCTTGTAGCCAGGTTTTACGGGCATTAGCTAATCAATATTCACAAATTCATTTAATTGAACATGAAGTGAATAAGGGCAAAGGGCAAGCTGTGATTACAGGATTGCGTGCTGCACATGAGTTGGGTTTAAGCCATGCTTTGCAACTCGATTCCGATGGGCAACACCACTGGGATGACATTCCTAAATTTATTGAGCAGTCCCAGCAACATCCCAAAGCCATGGTAATTGGTCAGCCGTACTTTGATGAATCTATTCCTAAAAAACGGTTGTATGGTCGTTACATTACCCATTTTTGGGTTTGGCTTAATAGTTTGTCTTTTGAAATTAAAGACAGTATGTGTGGGTTTCGCGTGTATCCGCTCGAGAGCACTATTAAAGTTTTGAACAGCGCTAAGTTTCAGCCACGTATGGGCTTTGATAGCGAAATTTTGGTGCGTTTAAAATGGGAAAATACCTCATTTATTAATGTGCCGACACCTGTTGTTTATCCAGAGCAGGGCATCTCCCATTTTCATGCTTGGCGAGATAACTTGGGGCTGAGTAAAGCACACGCAACTTTGTTTATGGGCATGCTGATTCGCTTACCGAAGCTGTTAAAACAGAGGCTGCAAGGTTAATTATGACAGATTCAGCTTCACCAAAATGGAATGACATTAAAGAGCGAGGAGGCATGTTGCCTCTCATGCTCATGTTGTGGTTTTACCGTTTTGGTGGACGTTGGTTATGCAAGTTGGTGATGTATTTTGTCATTATGTGGTATTGGCTGTTTGCCGCCACAGCACGACAAGCTTCCTTAATTTATTTACAAAAACTGCATCATTTTGCTGGAACACAGTCTCCATTTAGTCACCAACCAACTTGGGCAAATAGCTATGCGCATTTTATGCAATTTGGTGAATGTATTTTAGATAAGATCGAGGGCTGGCTAGGTCATATCTCAGAGCAAAATCTAGAAGTTTTTGGGCATGAAAACTTTTCTCGGCACTACCAAAAAGGGGCACTGATAGTGGTTTCCCATTTTGGCAATATTGAATTGCTTCGGGCAATTAAGTCAGAACATCCCCAGAAAATTAACGTGCTGGTTTATCAAAAACATGCGACCAAATTTAATGAGTTTTTGAAAAAGCTAAATGATAAGGCTGATGTTTGCTTATTGCCTGTCGATGAATTGGGCATTGAAACCGCTATGATTTTACAAGACAAAATGCAACAGGGTGAGTGGGTAATTGTTGCTGCGGATCGTGTACCTGTGCAGTCAGATCGTGTACAGCATGTCGACTTTTTAGGGGAATCAGCAGCCTTTCCACAAGGCGCATGGATCTTGGCAAATTTACTGAAAGTACCTGTTATTGCAGTGTTTTGCTACCGGGTGCAGCAACAGTTCCAAGTTCATATTCATTCAATTGCCGAGCAGGTAAATTTACCCCGCGCTAACCGTATTGAAAGTATGCAAACCATAACTAAAACGTATGTTGCCGTATTAGAACAGCATTGTGTACGTGCCCCTTATCAATGGTTTAATTTTTATAATTTTTGGACGAAATAACATGCGTGTTTTAACCGTAGGTGAACAGCCACTGAGTATTGAAGATGTCGTTTCGGTCGCAAGAGGCGAATGTCTGGTTGCGTTACCTGAGTCATCTTCATGGCGTGACCTAATTCAAAAAGGTGCTGATTTTCTTGATCAGTTACTTGAAGAAGAAGGTGTCATTTACGGCGTGACTACGGGTTATGGTGACTCATGTTTAGTTGAAGTGCCATTACATCAGGTCAATGAGTTACCGCTACATCTTTCACGTTTTCATGGTTGTGGTTTAGGTGAAAACTTAGATGTGATCACTGCACGTGCAGTAGTGGTGACGCGTTTATGTTCGTTGGCTCGTGGTTATTCAGGTGTGTCTTTGGCATTGCTTGAACGATTGGTTTGGTTGCTGAATGAAAATGTGATTCCAGTCATTCCATCTGAAGGTTCGGTGGGGGCAAGCGGTGATTTAACGCCGTTGTCATACATTGCTGGAACGTTAATCGGGGAGCGTGATGTCTATATTGATGGACAAATTACCCCTGTTGCTCAGGTGTATGCTGAAAAAGGCTTGCAACCATTAACGCTCAGACCTAAAGAAGGTTTGGCGCTTATGAACGGCACTGCCGTGATGACGGCAATTGCTTGTTTAAACTATAAAAAAGCAGAGCAGATTGCACTCGCAAGTACTTTGATTACAGCTCTAAATGTGCTGGCCTTGGAAGGTAATCCTAGTCATTTTGATGAAGTACTGTTTGCTCAGAAACCCCATCCTGGGCAGCAACAGATTGCCAAACAATTACGTGATTGGCTTAACAGCGAAGTACAAACAGCACATCAAAGCCCGCGCCTACAAGATCGTTATTCGTTGCGCTGTGCACCGCATATTATTGGTGTGTTTGAAGATTCAAAAGTATGGTTACGTCAGTTTATTGAAAATGAACTGAATTCCAGCAATGACAATCCCTTGATTGATCCGATAGGGATGCGTGTGTTGCATGGCGGTCATTTTTACGGCGGGCACATTGCACAAGCAATGGATAGCTTAAAAATTATGATTGCCAATATTGCTGACTTGATGGATAGACAGATTGCACAATTGGTCGATCATAAAATGAATCATGGTTTACCACGTAATTTAACTGGCGCAACGGCTGAACGTTTACCACTGAATCATGGTTTTAAAGCGGTGCAAATCGGGGTGTCAGCGTGGACAGCTGAAGCCTTAAAAAACACTTTGGCAGCGTCGATTTTTTCACGTTCAACCGAATGTCATAACCAAGACAAAGTCAGTATGGGAACCATTGCTGCACGTGATGCAAGTCGGGTGATCACCTTAACCCAACAAGTGGTTGCAGCCCTCTGCTGCGCTAGTGTGCAGGCGATTCATCTGAAAGGTTTAACAGCACAGTTAAGCCCAACATTGCAGGCATTTATGCAATGGACCTTACAAAGCTTTGCATTTGTCGAAGAAGACCGACCATTACAAACCGAATTACAACAGATTGTTGATCGTTTAGACCAACTTGAATTGTTTAATCAACCAGAATTTATGGGATAAGGTGAGCCAATGCATGCAGATGTAATCATTGAAATTCCATTTCATGATGTCGATACCATGAATGTGGTTTGGCATGGACACTATTTAAAATACTTTGAGATTGCGCGCTGTAAATTGCTCGATCAATTTCATTACAACTATATGCAGATGAAAGAATCAGGCTATGCATGGCCTGTGATTGAAAGCCATGTTCGCTATGCATACGGTATTGAGTTTGAACAAAAGATTCGGGTTCGCGCCATTTTAAAAGAATGGGAAAACCGTTTGAAAATTGATTATTTGATTTTTGATGCTGAGTCTGGGAAACGCTTAACCAAAGGTTATACCACACAGGTGGCGGTGAATATTGAAGCCCGTGAAATGTGTTTTCAGTCGCCTCAGGTTTTGTTTGATCGTTTAAATGCATGGTCTGAGTTTCAACCGAAGAGGAATGCGTGATGTCTCAATTCATCAAAACTTTAGGTTTAGGTACTGCTATCTGGATGGGTAGTTTAAGTGCGGTCTATGCAGCACCGGCACAGATCACTCAAATTTTTCAGCAATTGTCGCAGTCTCCTACGGTTCGTGCTGATTTCGAACAGCAAAAAAAACTGCCATCATTGAATAAAACCTTTGTGTCGAACGGCTCGTTATTATTTGCTAAATCTTATGGTGTGGCATGGCAAATCAAACGCCCAGTACAAGCAGATTTGATCGTTACCCCAACGAAGCTAGTGCAAAAAACGCAGCGTACATTTAGCCAAATTCAGGTGGATCAATCACCTTATAGCTCTGTAGCAACTTTATTTTTGCAGTTAATGTCAGGTAATGAACAAGCCTTGGCAAAGAATTTTAATGTAGTAAGTGCGAACTATAGTCCAGCGGGTTGGAGCATGAGCTTAACTCCAAAAAGTAGCCTGTTTAAAAAGCTGTTTGTGCGTGTTGATGCGCAAGGGCAACAGTACGTTAACCAAATTGTGATTACCGAAAAAGCCAATAATTTGACTACCATTCGTTTTAGTCACCAGACTTCTCAACCGACGACTCTAACGGCTGCTGAGCATGCGCTTTTCCAACTGGCAAAATAAGTTCACCGCGCTTTGGTTAATTTCTCTGCTACTGATCGCGGTGGGGCTTGGCGTGACGTGGCTGAATAAAGATATTCATATTCAAACTAATATTTTTGCGTTATTGCCTAAAGTTCAGCAAGACCCAGAACTTGCACGTACTCAGCAGTACATGAATGAGCAACTCAACAATAAAGTATTTGTGGTGGTAGATGCCAAAGATGAAGCTGCGATACAAAAAGCGACTCATTTCTTAACGACGCAGGCCAAGCAAAGTCAGTTATGGCAGCCACTCAAACCACAGCTTGATTTTGATCAATTTGCAAAACAGTTGTATCAACATCGAACAGGGTTGTTGAATACGCAAGATCAAGCCTTATTACAAAAGCTGGATTACGAGGCACTGACGGAACAAAGTCTGATGCAGATGATGAGTCCCGGCATGCCTGTCACTGCTGAGTCACTTAAGCAAGACCCATTATTATTGTTCCCTCGTTATGCCATGCAGTTGGCGAATCCGTCACAACAAGATATTGAAATGGAGCAGGGCTTTGCCACGATTCATCATGAGCAAGGTATCTCTCGGCTTTTCGTATTACAGTTAACCCAAAGCCCATACAATATTGATTATCAAGAACAGGTATCGAACTGGATTGAGCAAACTAAGCAAAATTTAGCGACAATGGGATTAAATTCTCATTGGACTGGAACTATTTTATTTTCAAATTTTGGGACGCAATCAGCTAAACAGGAAATCTCAACCATTGGTGTCGGTTCGACACTGGGCTTAATTTTTCTGGTTTGGTTTGGCTTTCGTTCATTGCGACCTTTGGCGACCGAGTTTATTGCAGTTTCGACCGGAAGCTTTGTTGCATTTGCAGTCACGCATTGGATGTTTGGTGAAATTCACCTCATGACATTGGTGTTTGGTGCGAGTCTTATTGGTGTTTGTGTCGATTTTTCATTTTATTTTATGGCGATGCAATCACAGCATAGACAGCTTGGCGGTTTTCAAATTTTAAAACCACTATTGCCAAGCTTGTTTATGGGCTTAATGACCACATTGGTTGCTTACATCTTTTTGAGTTTTACTCCATTTCCTGGGTTCAAGCAGATTGCAGTCTTTTCAATTGTGGGACTGACTGCGGCTTGGATTAGTAGTGTGCTTTTATTGCCAAGACTGCCCGCACTCAATGCTCAGCCAGCCATACGAGCATTGTCGTGGATTGGACAAGCACGCTTATGGTTTCAACAACGAGCTAAAATACGTTATGGATTGATTGCAGCCATTATAGCAGTGGGTACGGTGAGTCTTTTCTATCTTAAAAGTAACGATGACATCCGTAACTTACAAGGGATGGATGTGAGTCTGAAACAGCAAGACCAAGCTGTTCGTGAGCAATTTGGCCAGCAACAAAGCAGTGATTATTTTGTAGTACGAGCAGCCTCTGCAAATGAAATGCAGCAACAAGAGCAGCAACTGATTGGGCAATTACAACAGTTGCAGTCACAAGGGAAAATCAGTGCATTTCAAGCTCTGGGACAGTGGATTCCACCATTGGCAGAGCAGCAAAACAATGTACAACTATTAAGAAATATTCCAAAAGCGACTTTGCAGCAATATGCCCAAAGCATGCGGTTAAATGTCACTGACGTTTTACAGTGGCAACAGCAACTGGCTACACAACCGCTATTAGATTTTTCTGTATTTAAAGATCATCCTTTAGCTTTTTTACAGCCTCAAGCCAATGAACGATTAGTGATGGTAACAGGGGTGAAACAGCCTGAAGTGTTAAAGCAGCTTCAGAATGATCACATACATTTCCAGCAACCCATTACTGCAATGTCGCAAATGTTTGCTGAACATCGAGTGCAGGCTCAGCATCTTCTGATTTATGCCTTAATTGGTCTGGCGGTTGGTTTGGCGCTTATTTATGGACTAAGTTCGATTGTGCCTTTGGTCCTGCCAGTAAGTTTGGCATTACTGAGCACTTTTGCTGTTCAGGCATGGTTAGGTGTCGAGATTAACCTGTTTAGTATTATGGCAACTTTCCTGATTATCGGGATTGGAGTCGACTATGCAATTTTTTACCGACATGGACATGATCACCCGCAAGTGGTTGGAATGGCGTTATTTTTATGTATGATGTCCACCTTACTTGGCTTTGGATTACTTTCATTTAGCCATACTTACGCAATTCATTGTTTTGGTTTAACGGTTTTATTCGGGGTTATTTTCTCGTTTATCTATGCGACTTTATTAACTCCCGCAGATGAAAAACATATCGTGAATTTACAAGACCATTCATAATTTGAATAAATTAAAAAGGAAGTTGTGCTATGAGCACTATAGAAAAAATTGACGTCGTAATTATTGGGGCTGGACCATCAGGTAGTTCTGCTGCGGCACTTCTTCGAAAAAAGGGTTATACCGTTACGGTCATTGAAAAACAGCATTTCCCACGTTTTTCGATTGGTGAGTCATTGTTACCGCAATCTATGGCATTTTTAGAAGAGGCTGGTTTATTAGAAACGGTCCGTGAGCATGTTGATCAATACGCTTTTCAATTTAAAAATGGCGCGGCTTTTTTACGCGGTAAACAACGTAGCTTTTATGACTTTACAGAAAAATTTACGGATGGGCCGGGGACTACTTGGCAAGTTCGCCGTGCAGATTTTGACAACTTACTCGCAAAGCAGGCACAAGTTTATGGTGCTGACATACGCTTTGGACATGAGGTTTTAGATGTTGATGTTGCATCTGAACAACCTGTACTTACTATATTAAATGAAGAACAACAGCGTTATCAGATTCAAACTAAATTCTTGTTAGATGCGAGTGGTTTTGGGCGGATTTTACCAAAGCTTTTAGATTTAGAGAGCCCATCAAATTTTCCAGTACGACGTGCGCTGTTTACCCATATTGAAGACGGAATTACAGACGACCCTGAGTTTGACCGCAATAAAATTTTAATTACTGTGCACGAAAAAGATCATCGCGCATGGTATTGGCTTATTCCATTTGCAGATGGTCGTGCTTCTTTTGGTGTGGTTGCAGAACAAGATTTTTTTGACAAATACACGGTCGAAAATGCTGAAGATAATGAACCTGAGGCAATGTTTAAGCGCATTTTAGCCGATGAGCCAAGCTTGTCACATGTATTGCACCGTGCAAGATTTGATACACCAGTACGCACCTTGGTGGGTTACTCAGCGAATGTAAAACACTTGGCAGGCCACAACTATGCGCTATTGGGTAATGCCGGTGAGTTTCTCGATCCCGTCTTTTCATCGGGTGTGACGATCGCTTTAAAATCTTCCAGCTTGGCTGTACCTTTGGTTGAGCGTGTCTTGCAAGGTGAGCAGGTAGACTGGTTGCAAGAATATGAAAAACCATTACGCCGTGGTATTCAGGTATTTCGTGCCTATGTTGAGTCATGGTATGAAGGTGAGTTTCAAGATGTAGTGTTCTCACAAAATCAGAATGAAGGCATTCGCCGTATGATTTCTTCATTACTGGCTGGTTATGCGTGGGATGAAAAAAATCCAATCCATAAAAATGCCAAACGTAGACTTACTACTTTGGCAGAATATTGTCGTGAGGGCTTGGCACAAGAACAGGCACTTGAGGGCTAATCATGCAACGCAAATGGGCAACGATATTACTCAGTAGCTTTATATTTTTAAATGGTTGTCAGGTCATGCCACATGCCAAAGGGCTGCAAAGCCCACTATGGCAGGCGCAAGCTTATCAACGACAAGATCAGGTTGAAGTTCAGTGGAAGCAGCAAAGTTTTAGCTTCTTGTTATACCAACAGCAAAAGGGTGCTGTACTGGATATGGTGGCTTTGAGCCTGACAGGCCAACAATTATTTAAGTTACAGTTTGATGGACATCGTATTCATGTTGAACAACGTATTGATCAAATGCGTTTATTGCCTTTTGAGTTTGTGGTACGTGACCTTTTGTTTGCGACATACCCTCAATTTTCACATTTAGGACAGCAAGCTGTAGAGATGAAACAACAAGCAGGCATGCAAGTTGTTTATATTGAAAAGCAGCCTGTGTTGCAGCTTAAACAGGGGCAAGGAAGCATTGAATTGATTAATGAACAAGTCCCTTATACCATGACGCTGAGTTCGATTGAAAATACGTTGCAAACAGAAGAAAGTCCTACACCATGAAACATTTACCTTCAGAAAATGCAGCCACAATGGCAGTAGGCATACAATTAAGTGTCGGTTTATCTGCATTAGGTTGCGAACTTAATCAAATCAAACAGGCATTACAACAACCACAGCAAACCTTAAGTTTGCGAGATGATTTAATTGCTGATCGTAATGTTTGGGTGGGGCAATATACACATCCATTGTGCTCGAATGTACCAGACACCTTACAGTCTGTAGATTCACGTAATCTACGTTTTGCATTAACTGCATTATCTGAAATCGAAGCAGCGTTAAGAGACTATACGGCATCCTTTGAAAATAAACGTTTGGCAATTGTGGTGGGCACATCCACTTCAGGTATTGCAGATAATGAATTATTACTTAAGCAATATTTTCAAGGGAAAACCGAACTTTCAATATCTCACTATCCTCAGGAAATGGGCTGTTTAGCAAAAGCATTGCAGCAGTACTTAGGATGGGAAGGGCCTGCATATACTATTTCGACCGCTTGCTCTTCAAGCGCGAAAGCATTAGCTGCGGGACAGCGTTTACTTCATGCAGATTTAGCCGATGTTGTACTGGTGGGGGGCGTTGATACCTTGTGTCAGTTGACACTAAATGGATTTAATAGCCTAGAAAGTTTATCTGAAAAGACTTGCCAACCCTGCGGTGTGAAACGTGATGGCATTAATATTGGTGAAGCTGCTGCATTTTTTGTATTAAGTAAAGCCACTGCTCCTGTGATGTTAATGGGTGCTGGTGAATCAATGGATGCATGGCATATTTCGGCTCCACATCCAGAAGGCAAAGGTGCAGCATTAGCCATGCAACGCGCATTAGATATGGCTCATATTTCAGCTCAAGAAGTTGGTTATATCAACTTGCACGGCACAGCAACTCCACAAAATGATGCGATGGAAATTAAGGCTGTACGACAAGTTTTTGGTGATTATCAAGTTGCTTTAAGTAGTACCAAACACAAAACTGGACATTGTCTTGGTGCAGCAGGTGCTATAGAAGCTTTTATTTGTGAACAGATTCTAAAAGATCAAAGTTGGTTGCCATTGCATCAAAATGTTGAGATTGATCCGGATTTGGCTGACCAAAACTATGTACGAGATGCCGAGCTAAAACAGCCCATTCGCTATGTGATGAGTAATTCTTTCGCTTTTGGGGGAAGTAATATTAGTCTTGTTTTTGGAGTGAAGCCCTGATGAAACTTGATGCAATTCAATATATTCCTCATGAGCAGCCTATGGTTTTTATTGACCATTTAACTGATGTTGCAGAAGGGCGGGCACAAGCCGAACTCACGATTACACCCGAGCTCATGTTTTGTGAAGCAGAAGGCTTGCCGACATGGGCAAGTATTGAAATTATGGCACAAACGATTAGTGCTTACTCAGGCTGGCAAGGTCAGCAGTCAAAACAAGCGCCAAAAGTCGGTTTTTTATTGGGAACACGTAAATTAAATTTACCGATCCCTTATTTCGCTTTAGGTTCACGATTGATCATTCAAATAGAACAACAATATTTTCATGAAGGACTTGGGCAATTTTCCTGTGAAATCCAATATGCTGAACACTGCATTCAGGCAACGTTAAGTGTATTTGAGCCAACAGAAACACCATTTGAATAACCACAAAGAATTAGGAATACATTGTGACAAGACGAATTTTAGTAACGGGTTCAAGTCGAGGAATTGGGAAAGCGATTGCATTACAACTTGCAAAGGCGGGTTTTGATGTAACTGTGCATGCACGTTCGCGTCAGGCAGATGCAGAGCAAGTCGTACAAGAGATTCAAGCGCTAGGACAAAATAGCCATTATTTAATGTTTGATGTAACTGAACGCCAAACCGTTCAACAGATTTTAGAACAAGATGTAGAGCAACACGGTGGATTCTATGGTGTTGTATTGAATGCTGGTCTTACCCATGATGGTGCTTTCCCAGCTTTAACAGATCAAGACTGGGATGAAGTTATTTCGACTTCCTTAGATGGTTTTTATAACGTATTAAAACCATTAGTTATGCCAATGATCCATTTGCGTAAAGGCGGTCGTATCGTCACGTTATCTTCGGTTTCTGGCATTATGGGTAACCGGGGGCAGGTTAACTACAGTGCTGCAAAAGCAGGGTTGATTGGTGCGACCAAGGCCTTGGCACTCGAATTGGCCAAGCGAAAAATTACCGTGAACTGTGTAGCACCCGGCCTGATTGAGACGGAAATGGTTACCGATGAAGTCAAAGAGCATGCACTTAAAATGATTCCGTTACAACGCATGGGACAAGTCGATGAAGTTGCTAGCGTGGTGAAATTCTTGTGTTCAGATGAAGCTTCTTACGTAACTCGACAGGTTATCTCTGTGAATGGGGGACTCATCTGATGAAACGCGTTGTCGTGACGGGAATGGCTGGAATTACCTCTTTAGGTGAAACCTCTGATGAGATTTTTGCCCAATTTGAAGCCGCCAAAAGTGGTATTCGTTACATGCCGGAATGGGAACAGTATGTTGACCTTCGGACCAAGCTTGCTGGACCTATTGAAACTTTTAATGTTCCAAAACATTTTAATCGTAAAGTCACCCGTGGTATGGGCCGTGTTGCGCTCATGTCTGTGGTTTGTGCCGAAACTGCTTTGCAAAATGCTGGCTTGCTTGGACACGAAATTTTGTCTAGTGGCGAAGCGGGTGTTGCATTTGGTTCTTCTGCGGGTAGTGTAGAGGCCGTGGGTGAGTTTGCTAGCATGTTGCTTCATCAGAGCATGAGTAAGATCAATGCAACAACCTATATCCGCATGATGGCTCATACAAGTGCGGTGAACATGACCGTATATTTTGGTCTAAAAGGCTTAACTTTACCGACCTCAAGTGCGTGTACTTCTGGTTCTATGGCCATTGGTCAGGCCTATGAAGCGATTAAATATGGTAAACAACAGGTCATGATTGCTGGTGGTGCAGAAGAACTCAGTGCAGCAGGAGCTGCGGTTTTTGATGTATTGTTCGCGACTAGTGGAATGAATGACCAACCAGAAAAAACACCACGACCATTTGATGCTAAGCGAGATGGATTGGTGATTGGTGAAGGGGCTGGCTGTTTAATTTTAGAAGAATACGAACATGCCAAAGCTCGAGGTGCCCATATCTATGCAGAAGTGATTGGCTACGGTAGCAATACTGATGGTCAACATGTAACTCGCCCCGAGTCAGAAATGATGGGTCGCTGTATGCAATTGGCACTTAAAGATGCATCTGTAGAAGCTAAAGACATTGCTTATGTAAATGCGCATGGCACCTCAACTGATCAGGGTGATGTGGCTGAAAGTCAGGCGACAGCAGCAGTTTTGGGACGTAAGCCTATCAGCTCTTTAAAAAGCTATTTTGGACATACGCTGGGGGCGTGTGGAGCTATTGAAGCTTGGCTGAGCATTGAAATGATGAATCGTAGTCGCTTTATTCCAACTTTAAATCTAGATGAAGTCGATCCACTATGCGGCGATCTGGATTATATCGTTCAGCAGCCAAGAACTCTGGATGCTGACATTATTATGAGCAATAACTTTGCTTTTGGCGGAATTAATACTTCGCTTATTTTTAAACGTGTTAAACAATAAGGAACACAACAATGTTAAATAAAAAACTTTTATTTGTAGCAATGCTAAGTGCGGGTTTTACTGCCACTGTTCAGGCTGGAGATGAAGTACATCAGTTAAATTTTAAAGAAGCTGTAGACCGTGCAGTTGCAGATGGCACTTTAGATGGTTCAGTAAAGTTTTATTTAAAGGGTACAAAGTCTGGTGGTAAAGTCATTCAAAAAGATGCGGTGACCAATAAAAAAACCAATGGTTTTGGTAAGTCAGCAGCAACGTCTTGTGACTGGGTTTTACGTTCAGCACTCATCCAAATGCAAAACAATGCTAAAGCACAAGGTGCAAACGCGGTTACCAATATTGTGAGCTATTTTAAAGCCAATGAAACCACAAGTACGACAACTTACGATTGCTATAAAGGTGCCATGATGGCGGGGGTTACCTTAAAAGGCGACGTGGTTAAATTCTAATTAATTTTAAATAAGGTCGGGATAATGTCTAAGCGTAATATTGAAGTCTACACACAGACATTGTCCCAGCTTCTTTTAAAATCTAAACAAGATTTCCCTGACTTTCGTACATTTAATCACTATAAAAAACAGCAAATACATAATATTAGAAACGAGCTGATAGCACAGAAATTGCAAATTACAATAACGGATTTAGAGTTTGCAAAGCATGAGCATGGCAAGCCATATTTATTGAATCACGATTTAGATTTCAATCACTCTCATAGCCAACAGTATTATGCTTTAGCGATGAGCCCGCATGTTAAAGATATCGGTGTAGATGTTGAAGAACTAGACCGTAAAGTTCGTTTGGAAGCTTTAGCCCAGCATGCATTTCATCCTGATGAATATGAAACGTGGCTAAGCTTGGATCAAGACAGAGAATACTGGTTTAAAGTCTGGACGACTAAAGAGGCTGTTCTAAAAGCCTCGGGCCTCGGCATACGGCTAGATTTAAATACTTTAAATACCCAAGCACATCCTACAGACAATGGCGGAATATGTTCTCATCCACTTATTGGGACATTTGCTTATCAAAATTTCGTTCTGGGCAATATGATGTTAACAGTGGCATGGCGCTCAGAATTATCTTGCCGTGGTTTTCAGTTTCCTACAATTCAGCTTCATTCACTTGATACTTAATAAGCGAATAGCAGACATAAAAAAACCGCGAATTACGCGGTTTTTTAGTTTAGAACAAGCTAAAAAATTAAGCTTGACCTTCAACAGCTTGAGCACGTTGCATATTTGCTTCGAACTCTGCATCAAAGTTGATTGGTGTAAGAAGTAACTGTGGGAAGCTACCTTTAGTCACTAAATCATTTACCGCTTCACGTAAGAACGGGAATAAAATATTTGGGCAATAAGCGCCTAAAATATACGGTAAGCGATCTTCTTCGATGTTATCAATCAAGAAAATACCTGATTGAGTGATATCTACAATGAACGCTGTTTCGTTGTCGTTATCGGCTTGTACCACAACTTTTAAAGAAACTTCAAAATGAGTTGGATCAATTTTTTCTGCAGCAGAAGAAAGATTGATATTGAGTTCAGGTTGCCATTGTTTAGTAAAAACCTGCGCCCCAGGAACCTCAAAAGAAATATCTTTTGTATAAATACGCTCTAAAGCTAATTGTGGTTGAACTTGTTGTTCTTCGCTCATTGTTTTTTCCTTAATATGGATGCGATGTTAAGCCAATAATTCGTCGAGTTTACCTTCACGCTCTAAAGCATAAAGTTGGTCAAAACCGCCAATAAACTGATCGTTAATAAAAATTTGTGGGACAGTACGATGATTCGTGCGTTGCATTAATTCAACACGTACTTCCGGTGCTTCAACGGAAAGATTTACTTCTTTGTAAGCAATACCTTTACGCTCAAGTAACTGTTTAGCTCGAACGCAATACGGGCATACAGAAGTTGAGTAAACAATGACATTTGCAGTCATAATAATTCTCCTTAAGCTTTTGGTTTGCTTTTTACAAGAGGTAAGCCTTGTGCTTTCCAGTTACTAATACCACCATCAAGACGATAGCTGTCATGGTGAGCAACTTTTTGCAAAGCACTACCAGCAACTTGCCCGAGGTTGCAAATAAATACCAATGGGCGCTCACTTGCTTTTAATTCATCAGCATGACTTGCAATTTGGCTGAAAGGAATATTGCGGCTGCCACTAATATGACCTTCACGGAAGTCTTTACTATCGCGCAAGTCGATCAGTATGGCATTTTTCGCTTTCACTAAAATACCAAGCGACTGTGGTGAAATTTTACGACCGTTACGTTGACCTTCAAAAATGAAGAACAACACGACCAAGACTCCGAGCGTACCAAACAAAATGGGGTGATTCCCCATAAACTCTAACCAGCGTTCCACAAGTCACCTAAAAAAAATTAAAAACAAAATTGACCTAGAGTATAGCGTATATAGATGGTGATCAAAATCACCACTTCAAGTGCAAAGCGGACAGAAAATTAGTTTTTTTGCTGTGCTTCTTGAATCTCATCATTTAAACGCAAAAAGCTATCTAGGCGCCGTGGTAAAATTTCACCAGATTCTACAGCGTGTTTTAGCCCACAGTTCTTTTCATGAGTATGGGTGCAATTACGGAATTGGCAAGAACCCAAATGTGCTTCAATTTCTGGAAAGCCCATACGAATTTTTTCTAAATCAAGATGCCAAAGCCCAAATTCACGAATTCCCGGTGAGTCGATTAATGCGCCATTTTTACCGAAATTCATTAAACGTGTAGAGGTTGTTGTGTGCTGACCAAGTGCAGAGTTTTCAGAAATAATATTTGTTTTTTGCTCTGCATCTGGAATTAATACATTAATTAAAGAACTTTTCCCTACACCCGATTGACCAACGAAAGCTACCGTTTCACCATCTAAACGTTCAGATAAAGCAGAGATATCTCCCTTTTTAGACTGACAAATCATCACCTCATAACCCAAAGTTTTATATTCTTCTAATAGCGTGAGAATTGGGTCATTTTCAGTGAGTAAATCTGATTTATTTAAGACTAAAAGTGCAGGAATGTTAGCGTCTGCGCAAGCCACTAAATAACGGTCGATTAATGTCGGAGCTGGCTCAGGAAGGGGAGAAAATACAATTACAATCAAACTGATATTTGCTGCAACTGGTTTAACCTTGTGATAACGGTCTGGACGGGTAAGTAACGAGTTGCGTGGATGAATGGCAGTAATAATGCCTAAACCCGTGTTTGGGTCTGCTTGCCATTTAACCCGGTCACCAGTCACAAGTAACTCAAGGTTAGTTCGAGTGTGACAGCGCCATACGCTTTTGAGTTCGATAGGTTTCCAGAATGGTTCTGGCTCTCCTTCGGCAACTTGAGGTTTTTCTGGGTGATGCTCAGGTACAGAGAGTGCCTGTACTTCGAGTTGGCGGCCATAATGTTGTACAACGAGTCCGTCCAGATCTTGTGAAGTATCGGCCTCTTCTTGGCGAGTTTTGTGCTGTTTTTCAATACGACGTTGCTGCTGTTCAGTTAAACGACGCTTACGAATTAAAGCCATTCATATCCCAAAAAAACCACTGTTTGAAGATGGCAAAAATAGCATGAAGCGGCTATAGAATTACAGCGCAGATGCAAGAAATTTGCTACTATTGATGTTTTTACGGCATTTTAGAACGTACATACATGAGCAGTACTTTAAATACACGATTAATTTGGATTGATCTGGAAATGACCGGTTTAGATACCGATAATGACCAAATTATTGAAATCGCAACAATTATTACAGATGATAATTTAAATGTACTTGCCGAAGGTCCGGTCTTGGCTGTCCATCAACCTGATCGTATTTTAAATGCAATGGATGAGTGGAATACCCGCCAACATGGACAATCTGGGTTAGTTGAACGAGTTCGTCGTAGCAAATTGACAGCTCGTGATGCTGAGCTACAGACTTTAGAATTCCTAAAAAAATGGGTCAATCCAAAAGTTTCACCGATGTGCGGTAACTCGATTTGTCAGGATCGTCGCTTCTTACATCGCCTTATGCCTGAGCTTGAGCAATATTTCCATTATCGTAATCTTGATGTGTCTACCGTAAAAGAGCTTTCAAAACGCTGGCGCCCTGAAATCATGAGCGGTCTGAAAAAGAATGCATCACATTTGGCAATGGATGATATTCGTGACTCGATTTCCGAGTTGAAATATTACCGTGAATACTTCTTTATTATGAATACTGATGGTAAAGATTGATTACGTTGTATACGTAATATGAAAGGGGGCTACTGCCCTTTTTTTTATTGCTTAAAGGACATTGTTACAATAATGCCGAGAGCCTGATTTGGCTTTCATATTCATTTTGCTTAAAATGATGTTTTAAATTTTTATTATAAAAAGAGAGCATTTATGCAAAGTAATAACCCGATACTGACACGTGTTGAAACGGTCAGTGACTATAGTCAACCAATGACTGTGCAAGGTGCGATTCAAAAATCTGTTATGTTGACGGTCATTGCAGCGGCTGTGGGCATTGCTTTATTTTTCTACGCAGCTTTTACTGCAAATGTTGGTATTGCCTATGCGGGTGCTATTGTTGGTGCAATTGGTGGCCTGGTTTTAGCTTTGATTGCCACATTTAAACCGACGACTGCACCAACCTTAGCAATTCCATATGCTTTATTTGAAGGTGCATTTTTAGGTGGTATTTCTTTTACTTTTCAAATGAAGTACCCAGGTGTGCCTTTACAAGCATTACTTGCCACGTTCGTGACAACATTGGTGATGTTTGGCTTATATAAATTTCAGATTGTACGTGCAACTGAAAAATTCAAGTCAGTCGTGATTTCTGCATCTTTGGCGATTTTTCTTGTGTTTATCGTGCAGATGATCATGCGCTTAGCCTTTGGTTCAAGCATTCCTTATATTTTTGAAAGTAACTGGTTAGGCATTGGCTTTGCTGCATTTATTGCTGTGATTGCGTCACTTAACCTGATTTTAGATTTCGATTTAATTGAAACCAACGCAGCTTATCGTGCTCCAAAATTTATGGAGTGGTTATGTGGAATTGCATTACTCTCAACTTTAGTTTGGATGTATATCTCTTTTTTACGTTTGATTGGTTTGTTATCTGACGACTAAAATTATATTCATTTAGAAGTCGCTCCTTATGAGGGGCGATTTTTTTTCGTGCGATTTTTGAAAAAAGATGCATTATGCAATTTCGAAAACCGTTGAATATTGGCATTATGCTTTAAATTGTTTTGAGTGAGATCGGCATGACACAAGGACTTTTAGCAGGTAAACGCTTTTTGATTGCAGGCGTTGCTAGTAAATTATCAATTGCTTTTGGTATTGCCCAAGCATTACACCGTGAAGGTGCAGAGCTTGCGTTTACTTATCCCAACGAAAAATTAAAAAAACGTGTGGATGAATTTGCTGAGCAATTCGGTTCTAAGCTTGTGTTCCCATGTGATGTTGCAGTTGATAGCGAAATTGACAATGCATTTGCAGAACTTGCAAAACATTGGGACGGTCTAGATGGCGTAGTTCACTCTATCGGCTTTGCTCCTGCACATACACTTGATGGTGATTTTACTGACGTGACTGACCGTGACGGTTTTAAAGTTGCTCATGACATCAGTGCATACAGCTTTATTGCGATGGCACGTGCTGCAAAACCATTATTACAAGCTCGCCAAGGTTGTTTATTGACTTTGACTTACCAAGGCTCTGAGCGCGTTATGCCTAACTATAACGTTATGGGTATGGCAAAAGCTTCTTTAGAAGCGGGTGTTCGCTACTTGGCATCAAGCTTAGGTGTTGACGGTATTCGTGTAAACGCGATTTCTGCGGGTCCAATTCGTACATTGGCTGCTTCTGGTATTAAATCTTTCCGTAAAATGTTAGATGCCAATGAAAAAATTGCACCGTTAAAACGTAATGTGACGATTGAAGAAGTGGGTAATGCAGCATTGTTCCTTTGCTCGCCGTGGGCTTCAGGTATTACTGGTGAAATTCTATATGTTGATGGTGGTTTTAATACTGTAGGTATGAGCCAAAGCATGATGGATGATGAATAATTAGATTTATCTAATCTATATAACAAAGCCGCTTTTATAGCGGCTTTGTTTTGACAACTAGTTTCACTTTTGGTGTCATTTCAAAATTAATATAAATATATCGCTATAGTCTAATTACTCATTTTGGGAATATGGTCCTTCAATAGACCATTCATGATTTTTGTAATATTCAAACCAGTCATCAAACATTGGATTCTCTACTGTCTAGGTTAATAGACCAGTTTATAATTTAATAAATACTTAAAAATCCAATTTGTTAAACTGTACTTTGATAATTTTATATCGTCGCGCAGAGCTTACGTGGCAAAAGTACATAGTTAAGCAATTTATACTATTTGTTCTCTTATATATTCTTTTGCTTGGTTTAATATATCTTCACCCATTGTTTTGGAAATTAAGTCATCAAGTTCACCTGCTATAAATTGTTCGAAAGAAACAGACTTTGAACCACTCGAATGAGCAAAACGCCCACATGTACAAATGACATTTTTTTCCTTGTGAATTATCAATTCATATAGCTCATCTCCAATGTTATCTAAAGTCCACTTTTTGATAATTCCATTTACCCAAGGTTCGTGCATTTAACTACTCTCTTTTGATATATCGTTGTGATAATAAAATATAATTAATTGGATTTTCTATCTTATTTTTATCGACATATAAAAACAATATTTTCGTCAAGATGCACAATAATCAAGAGTTATCAGCCCATCGAAAATGAGCTGATAACTCTAATTGAGTAAAACAATAGTATCTATAGTGCTTATTAGTTTGGCAGTTCTTTTACAGGTGAACCACCTAAAGCTTGCATGAGGGTGACATACGCGTTGTATTGGCTTTGTTTAGTTTCAACAAGGCTTAAGCGTGCAGTACGTGTCGTTTGCTGAGCATCAAGAAGTGTTTTTAATGCGACAGCACCATAACGATAACGGACTTCAGTTAAACGTTCAGTTTTTTCTGCAAGTTCAACATTACGCTCTTGTAACGCTACTTGTTTATCGAGTTCTGTACGACTTGATAAAGCATTTTCGACATCAGCAAAAGCTTGATAAAGCGTCTGGCGATATTGAATAATTGCTTTTTCATAATCCAGATTGCTAATCGCGATATCTTTTTTCATATCGTTATATTGCAAAAACGGTAAGCTTAGACTTGCACCTAAAGTTAGGGCAGGGTTACGTAACAGTTCTGTCAATGATGTACTTGTTGAACCCAAACTACTGGTTAAGCTAATCGATGGATAGTAGCTCGCCTTAGTAGCATCTTTAGTCGCGAGCGCCTTTTTCAAACGAAGCTCAGAGGCTTGTAAATCGGGACGGCGCGATAAAATATCAGCAGGTAAGCCTGCACCAATTGCTGGTAGTGCATTGCGTGGCAAACGTTTGGGCTCTTGAATGTTTAACTGTTGCAATGGTTCATGTAAGAGCACTGCAATGGCAGTACGCGTTTCAACCAGTTGTTGCTTGATCTGGCTTAGGCTCGCTTTTTGGCTTTGTAGAGATTGTTCTGCTTGAGTCAGATCTACACCTGAAACAGCACCAGCTTTATATTGAATTTGTACCAAGTCATAAAGCTTTTGTGATGTTGCGAGACTTTGCTGGGCAGTTGTGTAGCGCTCATTTAAATAACCGAGTTGCCAATACAATTTAGCCGTGGTTGCAATTAAACTTTGTCCAGTGGCTTGTAAGTCTTGTTCAGTCGCTAAAGCTTCCCATTTACTTGCTTCAGTTTGGCGTGCAAGCTTACCAAACAAATCAACCTCATAGCTTACGCCCGCACTCATTGATAGACCTTTAGCGCTGTCATCTCCTGAGTTCAAATCAAAAGAATGTCCCGTTGAAACACTAGAGCTAGTACGTAACCCTTGCTTATTTGCTGTTAGGTCAGCTTGTAAACGTGCTTGTTTTAAGGTAATCCCTGCGACAGCTAAGTCACTGTTACGTTCTAATACATTGCTTACGAGCTGATTAAGCTGTGCATCACCAAAAAGTGTCCACCAACGGTCAGAATATTGATCGGCAGACATGGTTTTTGCTTTTGTGGCGTCATACTGAAAACTACCCGGAACTTGTACCGCAGGTGTTTCATAAGGTGTTTTTACTACAGCAGCACATCCAACAAGAGAGCTTGTGAGGAGAAGTGCTGTGCTGAGTTTAGTCATAGAGAAAGACATGCAATTTTCCTTATTCTCGTGATAGTGCTGCAACTGGGTCGAGTTTTGCCGCATTCTTGGCTGGTAAGAAACCAAAAACGACACCAATCAGTGTTGAACACACAAATGCTGCAATAATAGAAGTGCTTGAATAAGCCACGCTAAAGTTACCGCCAGCAAATTTATTAATGAGTTGTCCAAGGCCAAGTGACAGTAAGACACCAAGTACACCACCAATTAAACAGACTAAAATTGCTTCAATAAGAAATTGCTGCAAAATATCACTTTGACGTGCGCCTACAGCCATACGTACACCAATTTCCTGAGTACGTTCAGTCACAGAAACCAGCATAATATTCATAACCCCGATACCACCAACGACCAATGAAATTACAGCAATTGCTGAAACCAGAAGGGTCATCGTGCTGGTTGTTTTTTCAATGGTTTGACGGATACTGTCACTGTTCATAGTGAAAATATCTTGTGCACCATGGCGCTGGGTTAATAAGTTTACAATCGCATTTTCTGCGGCTGTAGTTGAATATTTGTCATTAATACGAACCACGATATTGCGGACATTAGACTGACCTAGCATACGGCTCATTACGGTTGTATAAGGCATATAGACATTTAACGTGTCATCTGAGCCCATGCCGCTTGTTTGCGGTTCTACAACCCCGATAATGCGCGCTGGTACGCTACCGAGCAGTACGACTTGGCCAATTGGATTGCTACCATCGCCGAAGAATTGTTTTTGTGTATTGGTATCAATCACTACATCTTGTGAACGATCACGTACACTACGTTGGTCAAAAGTTTGTCCATCTTTAAAGACTAAACCTTTTACATCGAAATAATCGTTACTCACACCATTAATGGTCGCGTTTGCTTCATTCTGCTGGTAACGCATGGTTTTTGATGTACTGACGATTGGGCTGACTGCACTGACATAAGGTTGAGTCATTAACGCATCGGCATCGGCAGGAACCAAGGTCTTAAAGCTTGCAGTTTTGGAGTTGTCACCAAAACCACGGCCCTGAAACACCGTAATCGTATTTGTTCCTAGACTACTAATATTGCTTAAAATCTGTTGTTGAGAACCTTTACCTAGAGCGACCACGGTAACAACAGAGGCAATACCAATAATGATCCCAAGCATGGTTAAAAAAGTACGCATGCGATGGGCATTCATAGACAGTAAAGCCATTTGAAAAGCTTCAGACAAACGATCTAAAGTTGAACGCCATGCGGAAATACTTTTGCCTTTCTTCTGTTTACCTTGTAAAGCAGGAGCAGCATCAGGATCAGACTTGATTGGTTCGGCTGCTTGATCTGGAACATTAGGACGGTCACTAATAATTTCTCCGTCACTAATCTCGATAATACGAGTCGCATTTTTTGCAACTTGCATATCGTGTGTCACCAGAATAATAGTGTGACCAGCAGCATTGAGTTCACGCAAAATACGCATAACTTCAACACCACTATGAGAGTCGAGCGCTCCTGTTGGTTCATCCGCAAGGATGACATCTCCACCATTCATGAGGGCACGGGCAATAGAAACACGTTGCTGCTGACCACCAGAAAGCTGACTTGGTCTATTAAGTGTTTTAGTGCCTAATCCTAATTCGGTAAGTAGAGCTGTTGCGCGTTGTTTACGCTCAGAAGGCGTAACACCTGCATAAACTGCTGGAACCTCAACGTTGCCTTCAGCCGATAAGTCACCCAGTAAATGGTAGCGCTGGAAAATAAAACCAAAATATTCACGACGTAGTCGAGCGAGCTGATCTGGCTCTAACTTACCAGTCTCTTGCCCACTAACTTTGTAACTACCACTGGTAGGGCGGTCTAAGCAGCCCAAAATGTTCATGAGCGTTGACTTACCCGAACCAGACTGGCCGACAATGGCAACCAGTTCGCCTTCATAAATGGTAAGGTCAATCCCTTTTAAAATTTGTATTGTGCTTTCGCCAGCAGGGAATTCCCGGACCAGATTGCTGACTTCAAGCAAAGCTTGTTTTGTCATGCTTACATTCCCATTGGGCCACTACGGCGACGGTTATTACTACTATTAGCTGATGCAGCAGAAGTATCTGCGCTATCGGCAATGACAACTTGATCACCTTGTTTTAAGCCCGCAAGAACTTGCGCATTTACACGGTTGTTGATGCCAACCAAAATCTGAGTTGGTTTAGCTGTGCCATCGGCTTGTAATATGCGTACAACACTTAAAGTTAACTTGCCTTGTTCAATTAACTGTTTTTGCTCAGCAGTCAGGTTAAGACGCTCTAAACGAGCTCCGTTCCCTTGAGATTTTTTAGCAGCTTCAGGTGTAGAGCTTGCTTTATCAGATGACTGACCTGATTTTCTTTGACCTGAAAATTGTTTAGAGCTAAGCGCTGATGAAGGAACGAGCAGGGCATTTTTAGCTGAATTTAAAACGATATAAACTTGAGCAGTCATATCAATACGCAATTTACCATCGGTATTTGGCACATCAAATAGGGCATTATAGTAAACAGCTGAACTTGTTGTTGAGCTTGTTGTACTTGTTGATTCGCTAGAAATTGAATCTGGAGCAGGCTCAATTTGTCGTAAGGTTGCGTAACGCTTAGTGTCTTCGCCTAAGGTAGTGAAATAAACCTGTTGTCCTTTCTCAACTTTCATAATGTCAGCTTCACTGACTTGAGCCTTGATCGTCATATTTTGTAATTTTGCAATTTTGACAATTGTTGGCGCACTTTGGTTTGCGTTTACCGTTTGACCTTCTTCAGTCACAATTGCGACAACCGTACCATCAGTTGGAGCAAGAATACGTGTATAACCAATATTGGTTTGCGCCGTAGATCTAGTCACTTTTGCAGATTCGATTTGCGCATCTAATGCTTTGATTTGTGCTTGAGCTGTTTTATAGCTTGCTTCAGCCGATTCTAGATCAGCGCGTGGTGTCGCATCTTGCGCATACATTTGTTGCTGACGGCGGTATTCAAGTTGCTTTTCATTCAAAGAAGCAACTTGTTGAAGGCGCTGTGCTTCTAAATTTTTAATATTCGCATCAGAAGTTTTTAAACTATTTTCTTGTGTGGTTGAATCAATTTGCGCAATAAGTTGACCTTGCTTAACCTGATCGCCCAGTTGTACATACATCTTTTTAACCTGACCAGATACCTGTGCACCGACACTAATCAGTTTGGTTGCATCAAGTGTACCCGTTGCAAGTACATTATTTTCAATATCCCCGCGTGTTACTTCGGCAGTAATATATTGTGGCTGCTGCTGTTTTGGCTTGAAAAACTTCCAGGCTAAAAGAGCAATAATGACTATACAGATGATGATAATAACAAGTTTGATTGGCTTTATTTTTGGCATGGCGAGAGGTCGAAAAGTTTAAAATTTAATTTAGTATAAAAGCGAAATGAGGATAAAACGTGAATTTTTATGATATTTCAGGAATGAAGAAAAATGATTCAGCCGAATTATTGTATAAATAGTGTTTTCCCACATAATTCAGCAATCGCCTGTTGCATTAAATGTTCTGCATTTTCGTTCGACATTCCTTTAATTGCTGCATCAATTTGCAATAGAAGGGTAGACCAGCCTAAAAACTGTTGTGGATTTAGTCTTCTTAAGGCTTGTTGATATAAACCAACCTTAGTTTTCCATATACCAAGCTGTAGGGCATTATGAGGTTGCTCAAACAATTGCATCAACAAGCGCATTTCTTTACTTAAAGTCCATAAAATCAGACTATCTGGTTCGCCTGCTGCAATTAGATATTGAAAAATCTTAATAGATTGGCCAAGGTTGCCTTCTAATAACGCATCACTTAAATCATAGGTGGTATAGCGTGATTGATCTTGTAAACAAGCATATAAATGCTCAATCAAAATCAGTTTTTGGTCTGGAAATGTGTCTCTTACACGCATCAAGCTATTTTTAGCTGCAAGCAAATTGTGCTCATGATGTTGCATTAACCACTGCCAAGCATCATTGTCGAGTTGAATCTCTAGCTTTTCTGCTTCTACGTTTAAAATACGTTGACGGTCTTGTGGGTAATTTGCCGTTAGAGCAACTACAACCCCATTTGCTTCAACAACTTGAAAAAAAGCAGATTTTAAGCTGCTACTATCTTGTTTGGGTAAAACAATTAATAACAGGTTATGTTCATTATGTTGTATATAACTTTTAAGTTGTTTTAAGCCATTTGCATCAGGTTTTATATTTCCATGTACTTCAATAGCAAGCTGTTGAGAAAATAAAGATAAGCTATTAAGTGCATTAAAGACATTTTTCCAGTCGCTCACGCTACTAATATCATAGCGCTGTCTTTCAACTTCTTGTTGTTGCCAGCTTTTGCGAAAGGCATCTAATAAATTTTGTTCTAATAAGGGCTCTTGCCCATGCAAAATCCACGCACCCCGAGCTTCCGGAGTACGTTTTAAGGCTTGTAAATAGTCAATTTTCATTGCAGGCAAAAATACAGATTAAGGCTGAGCTTTTGGCAAACGATTTGCTGAAATCTGACGAGTAATTTGTTGTGCAATATCATCAATCACAATATGTTGTAAGTAAGTTTCTTGCTGATTTTCAGTGTTGACTGTTGCCAAGTCATATTGATAACTACGAGATGCAGTTAATGAGCGTGGTTCAGTAATTTTATTACCCTGACGATCTTCAATCTGGAAGGTTACGGTTAGGCGTAATAATACTTCTGTCAGTTTTCCATTTAAAAGCTGACGACGTGGTGTGTATTCCAAAACACGGAGTACATAGGCATCACTATCATTACTGAATTGAACACCATTGGCAGCCAAATACACTTTTAACTGCGTTTCCAAATCATCAGTTTTAGCTGGTAACTCAAGGCTTAACTTTTTATAAACAAGCGGAGTCGCAGTCGGGTTGGTTCCTTTTAAGTGAAATCCACACCCGACTAAGCCTGCACTAAGGCCTAAGGTTAAAACAACAGCGGCTAAACGTTTGGCTAAGTGCATGCTTGATCCTCTCATTAATAACTTTAATTAAACCACGAGGTTAACTAGTTTATTTGGAACCACAATTTCTTTTTTTGTTGGTCCGGTTAAGAATTGTTGAACTTCTGGTAGAGCTTTAGCTTGAGCTAATAGATCTTCTTTAGAAATATCAACAGAAACTTCAAGTTTACCGCGAAGTTTACCGTTAACCTGTACAACAATCGTTTGCGTATTACGTGTTAATGCAGAAGCATCCACTTCAGGGAACGTTGCTGCTGTAACATCTGTACCAAATTGAGCCAATAAAGTTTGGCTTAAATGTGGTGCAAATGGTTCGAGCAAAGTTAAAAGTGTAGTGATCGCTTCACGTTCTACAGCAATGTCGTTGTCATCTTTTGCTTCAAACTTGTTGCTCGCATTTAATAACTCCATTAAAGCAGCAATAGCAGTATTGAATGCATGACGACGTTCAATATCATCACTTACCTTTTGAATGGTTTCGTGTGTTTTACGACGTAAATCTTGAGCATCTTTAGACAAGTTTGCAGTATCGATTGTAGAAGTTGAGTTTCCTTTTTCAAGGAAGCCTGCTACAAGACGCCATACACGTTTCAAGAAACGGTTTGCACCTTCAACACCTGCATCAGACCATTCTAAAGATTGATCTGGTGGAGCAGCAAACATCATGAATACACGAGCAGTATCTGCACCGTATTGATCAATAATCGCTTGTGGATCGATACCGTTGTTTTTCGACTTAGACATTTTTTCTTGTCCGCCGATGACAACTTCTTGACCATCACCTGAGTATTTTGCAGAAAGAATACGACCTTTTTCATCGCGCTCTAGCTCAATATCAGCTGGGTTAAACCAAGTTTTCTTACCATTTTCTGCTTCACGATAGAACGTATCTGCAAGCACCATGCCTTGAGTTAACAAGTTGGTAAATGGTTCATTACCTTGTACAACGCCTTCATCACGCATTAATTTGTGGAAGAAACGTGCATAAAGTAAGTGAAGAATTGCGTGCTCAACACCACCGATGTATTGGTTTACAGGAAGCCAGTTTTGAGCTGCTTCAGGTTTAACCATACCACCAGTGAAGTCTGGAGAAGCATAACGTGCATAGTACCAAGATGACTCTACGAAAGTATCTAAAGTATCTGTTTCACGACGTGCATCGCCGCCACAACAAGGACATTTAGTTTCATAAAATTCAGGCATTTTATTAAGCGGGTTGCCTGAACCATCTGGTACAACGTCTGTTGGTAATACAACAGGCAGTTGATCTTCAGGTACTGTGACTTGACCACAAGTATCACAGTTAATCATTGGAATTGGACAACCCCAGTAACGTTGACGAGATACACCCCAGTCACGTAAACGGAATTGAACTTTAGAATTTGCTAAATTTTGTGGTTCTAATTTTGCAAGGAATGCATCAAAAGCAGCTTGGAATTCTAAACCGTCAAACTCGCCAGAGTTAACAAGTTTACCTTCTTTAGAACCGTACCATTCTTGCCACTGGGTTGCAGAGTAGTCTGCATCTTCAGCGCCTTTAGCATCAATCACTTGCTTGATTGCTAAATTAAACTTGTTAGCAAATTCAAAATCACGTTCGTCATGTGCAGGCACAGCCATAACAGCGCCAGAGCCATAAGACATTAATACGTAGTTTGCAATCCAAACAGGAAGCTCTTCACCAGTTACAGGATGTTTTACAAACAAGCCTGTTGCCATGCCTTTTTTCTCAGCTGTCGCCAAGTCCGCTTCTGCAACTGAACCCATACGGCATTCTTCAATAAATGCAGCCAATTCAGGGTTAGTTTCAGCAGCTTTAAGCGCAAGGGGGTGTTCTGCTGCAACAGCAACATATGTCACACCCATTAGCGTGTCGGCACGTGTTGTATAAACAGTTAAACCGTCAGCATAAATTTCAGTATTGGCAGATGGGAAAGTAATTTCCATGCCAGTAGAGCGACCAATCCAGTTACGTTGCATGGTCAACACTTGTTGAGGCCAACCGTCTTGTAGGGTGTCAAGATCGTCTAATAATTCTTGTGCATAATCCGTAATACGGAAGTAGTACATTGGAATGTCGCGTTTTTCAACCAATGCACCTGAGCGCCAGCCACGACCATTTTCAACTTGTTCGTTTGCCAAAACTGTTTGGTCAACTGGATCCCAGTTTACTGTTGAAAGTTTACGGTAGATCAGGCCTTTTTTATAAAGCTGAACAAATAACCATTGTTCCCAGTGATAATACTCTGGTGTACAAGTTGCGAACTCGCGATCCCAGTCTACAGATAGACCCAATTTTTTTAATTGGTCACGCATGTAAGCGATGTTTTCAAATGTCCATTTTGCCGGAGCAACTTTATGGGCAATTGCTGCATTTTCAGCAGGTAGACCGAATGCATCCCAACCCATAGGTTGTAGCACGGTTTCGCCTTTTAAACGGTAAAAACGGCTAATAACATCGCCAATTGTATAGTTACGCACATGCCCCATATGCAGCTTGCCGCTTGGGTAAGGAAACATTGACAGGATGTAGCGATGTTTACCTTCGACAGTGTCGGCAACTTTAAAGACTTTACGATTTTCCCAATCTTGTTGAACTGATGGTTCAATCGTGTTTGCTTGATATTCGGGGTCAATGTGAGAAATAGTCATAGACGTAAGCTATACAACGAAAATTGAAATGAAAGATTGCTGCACAGCATAGCGCAAAATAAGGGGAAATGTCAGTTTTTAGATCAGGATTTTATCTTTTAATATGAGCAATAAACATTTCTCAATCTATTCTTCTTTATTTTAAATAATAGAAGAGTGGTGAAAATATTCACCACTCTCATTTTAGTTATCGTGCTGCTGCGGATGGGGCGGGCGGAACTGGTACAGCGGGTACACCTTTGTCCTGTTCTACGTTCGCTGTTTCTTGCACTACTTTATCTGTTTTATCTTGAGGTTGTTGTTCTGAGGTGGGTGTCGAATTTTTTACGGATGGTTGGCTGCCGTAAGTTGAAACTTTGTTCAAATGTTTTGCACTCTTAGGTGGCGGAGTCGTGGTGTAATGTGTAGAGCCACTTTTATCCATCCATTTATAATATTGCTGTGCCTGACTTTGACTTGAGTAAATTAAAATTACCGTTGTTACTACTGTATATAAGCTTGTTTTTAAATAAGATAAATTCATATCAGATCTTCCCCAAAAAAGCTGACTATATTTAAATAAAGTTTATAAATAAGCAATTTACAATGTATGGTTTTATATAAAAAGAATAATTATTTTTAATAAATAGGGATTAGAACTACCAAATTTACGATTTAATTTTAGATTAAAAAAGAAGCAGCTAAAAATTTTTATGGAAAAACCTTTTCTTTAATCTTGACTTTAGTGAATTAAACAACAAAAATGCTTCCTTTAGTTTTATATGCGATTATTTGATCACCCTTCGAATAACCGTCATGTTTTGTAATAGACATTCTCTCTAGCCGAGAGATTGATTTTACTTAAAGTATGTATATCCAGACATGCTTTATTAATGTTAAAAAAGCTTATACGGCTGAAAAACAGAAATTTTTCTATTGCAACGAAAACTAGACAATATGTGTGCTATAACAGTGCAGACAATTCAATGAATGAAACACTATTTGTGCCTTCCATAAATAGTGATAAAGAATTTAGGGTGAATCACGTTGGAACTTTTATCTGGTGGTGAAATGCTCGTTCGTGCTCTTGCGGACGAAGGCGTTGAACATGTTTTTGGTTATCCAGGCGGCGCTGTATTACATATTTATGATGCGCTATTTCAACAAGACAAAATTAATCATTACCTCGTACGTCATGAACAAGCTGCTGGTCATATGGCAGATGCTTACTCGCGTGCGACAGGTAAGACTGGCGTAGTACTGGTCACTTCTGGACCTGGCGCAACTAATACTGTGACTCCAATTGCAACAGCTTATATGGACTCAATCCCAATGGTGATTTTGTCTGGCCAAGTTGCATCACATCTTATTGGTGAAGACGCTTTCCAGGAAACTGATATGGTGGGTATTTCACGTCCTATCGTGAAACACAGCTTCCAAGTTCGTCACGCAAGTGAAATTCCTGCAATTATCAAAAAAGCATTTTATATTGCATCAAGTGGCCGTCCTGGCCCAGTTGTAGTCGATATTCCAAAAGATGCGACAAATCCTGCAGAAAAATTTGCGTACGAATATCCTGAAAAAGTGAAGATGCGTTCTTATCAGCCACCTTCACGTGGTCATTCTGGTCAAATTCGCAAAGCGATTGATGAGCTTTTAAGTGCTAAACGCCCTGTAATTTATACTGGTGGCGGTGTTGTTCAAGGTAATGCATCTGCATTATTGACTGAGTTAGCTCATTTGTTGGGCTACCCAGTGACAAATACACTTATGGGTCTTGGTGGCTTCCCTGGCGATGATCCACAGTTTGTGGGCATGTTGGGTATGCACGGTACTTATGAAGCAAACATGGCGATGCATAATGCTGACGTCATTCTTGCAATTGGTGCACGTTTTGATGACCGAGTAACCAATAATCCTGCAAAATTTTGTGTGAATGCCAAAGTTATTCATATTGATATTGATCCGGCGAGCATTTCAAAAACGATCATGGCGCATATTCCGATTGTAGGGGCAGTTGAGCCTGTACTTCAGGAAATGTTGACGCAATTGAAACAATTGAATGTGTCTAAGCCTAACCCTGAAGCAATTGCTGCATGGTGGGATCAAATTAATGAATGGCGTAAAGTTCATGGCTTGAAGTATGAAACACTGGCTGATGGCACAATGAAGCCACAGCAAGTTGTTGAAGCTTTATATAAAGCGACCAATGGTGATGCCATCATTACTTCGGATGTGGGTCAACACCAAATGTTTGGTGCGTTGTATTACAAGTACAAACGTCCACGTCAATGGATTAACTCAGGCGGATTAGGCACCATGGGCGTAGGTTTACCTTATGCAATGGCAGCCAAGTTAGCTTTCCCAGATCAACAGGTAGTTTGTATTACCGGTGAAGCTTCAATTCAGATGTGTATTCAGGAGCTTTCAACTTGTAAGCAATACGGTATGAACGTGAAGATCTTGTGCTTGAATAACCGTGCTTTAGGTATGGTTAAACAATGGCAAGATATGAACTATGAAGGCCGTCACTCAAGCTCATATGTTGAATCATTACCTGATTTTGGCAAGTTAATGGAAGCATATGGTCATGTTGGTATCCAAATTGATCATGCTGATGAACTAGAGTCGAAGCTTGCTGAAGCAATGGCAATTAATGATAAATGTGTATTCATTAATGTCATGGTTGATCGTACAGAACATGTTTATCCAATGCTGATCGCAGGTCAGTCAATGAAGGATATGTGGTTAGGTAAAGGGGAGCGTACATAATGAGACATATTATTTCTGTACTCGTTGAAAACGAAGCTGGTGCGCTTTCTCGTTTGGTGGGTTTATTCAGTCAACGTAACTACAACATTGAAACGTTGAATGTAGCTCCAACCGAAGACCCAACTTTATCACGTCTGACGTTAACTACTTATGGCGATGACCATAAGATTGAACAGATTACAAAGCAGCTCAACAAACTTGTTGAAGTTGTAAAAGTAGTAGATTTATCAGAAGGTTCACACATTGAGCGTGAACTGATGTTGATTAAAGTAAAAGCGTTAGGTGCTTCACGTGCTGAAATTAAGCGAACAGCGGATATTTTCCGTGCGCAAATTGTAGACGTGACACCAACTACCTATACCATTCAAATAGCAGGGACAACTGAAAAATTAGATGGTTTTATCGATGCGCTTGCAGAAAACACTATTCTAGAAGTCGTTCGTTCAGGTGTATCTGGTATCGCCCGTGGCGAAAAAGTATTAGCCATTTAATTTTTTAAAAGTATTTTAGCGGAGAACACAAATGCAAATTTTTTACGATAAAGACTGTGACTTATCAATCATCCAAGGCAAGAAAGTAGCGATTGTTGGTTACGGCTCTCAAGGTCATGCTCATGCACTTAACCTTAAAGACTCAGGCGTAGACGTAACTGTCGGTTTACGCGCAGATTCAGCTTCTTGGAAGAAAGCTGAAAATGCTGGTCTTAAAGTTGCAGAAGTTCCTGCTGCTGTTAAGCAAGCTGACCTCGTAATGATTTTGACTCCAGATGAATTCCAATCACAACTTTACCGTGACGTGATTGAGCCAAACATCAAAGAAGGCGCAACTTTAGCATTTGCTCATGGTTTCTCAATTCTTTATAACCAAGTTGTTCCACGTAAAGACTTAGATGTAATCATGGTTGCTCCGAAAGCACCTGGTCACACAGTTCGTTCAGAATACCAACGTGGTTCAGGTGTTCCTGACTTAATCGCAATTCACCAAGATGCTTCTGGTAATGCACGTAACGTTGCTCTTTCTTATGCTTCAGGTGTAGGTGGCGGTCGTACTGGTATTATCGAAACTTCATTCCGTGAAGAAACTGAAACTGACTTATTCGGTGAGCAAGCAGTTCTTTGTGGTGGTGCGGTTGAACTCGTGAAAATGGGCTTCGAAACTTTAGTTGAAGCTGGTTATGCACCAGAAATGGCTTACTTCGAATGTTTACACGAACTTAAATTGATCGTTGACTTAATGTTCGAAGGCGGTATCGCTGACATGAACTACTCAGTATCTAACAATGCTGAGTATGGCGAATATGTAACTGGTACTGAAGTAATTAACGAACAGTCTCGTGAAGCAATGCGTAATGCATTGAAACGTATTCAATCTGGCGAATACGCGAAGATGTTCATTCAAGAGGGTGCATTAAACTACCCATCTATGACTGCTCGTCGTCGTCAAAATGCTGCGCATGGTATTGAAGTAACTGGTAATAAGTTACGCGCGATGATGCCTTGGATTCAAGCAAACAAAATCGTAGACAAAGAAAAGAACTAATTTTCTTTTTCTAAAAAAGCTTTAAAAGAACCCTGCATTAAGCAGGGTTCTTTTTTTATACTGTTTTATTTGAATATGAAAAAGAGCGATTGAGTCAACTTGACTGGATTAAATAAATTCTATATTTTTCATATAATTGGCTGCTTATTTTTTTATTTAGTCTATTGATTTATAAAGTAAAAAATACTTGACCAAAAGATAGATAATGTTATTGTTTATAACTGACTGAATAAGTCAAATTTACTAAAATTTCTTTAACATGTTTAATTGTATTTTGGGCAATGAGTTGAACAAAATAAAAAAAAGTATTGAATAATCATGGAAGTCCACTATGGGTCATGTTGATTACGATAGCACATTGATCGTCGGCTCTTTTATTGCAGCTGGCATCATTTGCTTTCTTGTAATTTCCATGGAACAATTAATATTCAAGCAAATCTATAAAAAATTTGAGTTTTTAATTCTATTTATCAATGGATTATTGCTGGCATCAGCAATTAGCATTGTTCATATTATTGGTATACAAGCTTATCATCTGTTTGAAACAGTCAACTCGAATATTCCTTTAATTACCGTTTCATTTGCCATTAGTGCTTTGCTATCGTGCATCGCCATGTGGTTGACTTCACGTTTTACGCTACCTTTATTCCGGCTCATTTTAAGTTCTATTATTATGGGAATCGGAATTTCAGCTTCATATTACATTAGTATGTTGGGCTGGAATATTAATATCTACAAAAAAGATTACACCTCTTTCTTGCTATTATTTTCTGTATTAATTGCGATGAGCGGTTCAGGGCTGGCATTTTTATTAGCCTATAAATTAAAAGATACCGAACGCCATCGTCTAACTTTGAAAATCGCATTTTCGGTAATGATGACCTTAAGTATTATGGGAATGCACTATACAGCGCTCATTGCGACGAATATTACTGATAAATTTATTAGTCAATATCAGGCTGAACATGACCTATTATTATTTACGATTATCTTGGTCACATGTTTGGTACTGGTCGCAAGTTTTATTGTTGCGATGTTGGAACAGCGGCTTACTCAACAAAATTTAGAGTTGCGTAAGGCAAATAAAGAATTAGCAAACCTCTCTATACAAGATAATTTAACTAAACTACCAAACCGTCTTTACTTGGTTGATTATGCAGAAGTATTACTTTCAGATCATCGATATAAAGACCAGAAAATTGCTTTTCTATATATTGATTTAGACCGATTTAAATCGGTTAACGATGCTTTTGGGCATCATATCGGTGATCAATTACTCATTCAAATGGCGAATCGTTTGCATTGGCAACTCAATGAAAAATGTAAGCTGCTTAGAATCGGTGGTGATGAGTTTTTGCTTATTGCAGAAAATACAAATGCAGACGAAGCGGTTGTTTTAGCCGAGAAGGTTTTACAACTGATTCAGGAAAGCTATCAAATTTCTGGTAAGGAAATTAATATTTCTGCAAGTTTGGGTGTGGCACTCTTTCCTGAGCATGGACAGAATGTTCAGGACTTACTCATGAACGCTGATGCCGCCATGCTCATGTCTAAAGAACAAGGCCGAAATACGTATACCATCTTTAGTTATTCAACCCATCAGCAAGAAACCAGAAGTCAGTCAAAACTGATCAATGATCTTTATAAAGCCGTAGAAGAAAAACAGTTCATCTTATATTACCAACCAAAATTTAATACCAATCTTGAAGTTTGTGGAGTTGAGGCATTAATCCGTTGGAACCATCCAGCGTTAGGAATACTTACTCCGCATATGTTCATTGAAGGTGCGGAAAAAACTGGTTTGATCATTCCAATGGGATATTGGGCGCTTGAGCAAGCTTGCCTGCAAATTCAGGAGTGGGAGCGCAGTAACACGCCATTTTATCCAGTCGCTGTGAACTTATCGGCACTACAATTTGAAAATAAAAAGTTATTTAGTACACTCGAAGCATTATTAAAAAAATATCAAATTCAACCTCACCACTTAATTGTTGAAATTACTGAATCAACCGCAATGCGGCATATTGACTTGAGTATCCGAGCTTGTGAGCGCTTACGTGACATGGGAATTCGTGTTGCCATTGATGATTTTGGAACAGGGCATTCGAGCTTCTTATATTTAAAAGACTTACCTGTAGATGAATTGAAAATTGACCGTGGCTTTATTGTTGATTTAAAACCCGGTTCAAAAGAAGAAGTTATTCTAGAAAGTATTATTCATTTAGCGAAAAAGTTAGGTTTAACCGTAACGGCAGAAGGTGTGGAAACTCAGCAGCAGGTTGAGATTTTAACCCGTTTAGGATGTCAGCAATTCCAAGGTTATTTATTGGGAATGCCAGTTCAGGTTGATCAGCTCATTGAGTCTCAAGGCGCTCATTTTGCTTAGTCTTAATAGATAGATTAGGTTACTCCAATTTTTTAAAAGACTGCTGACTGAGTTCTCAATAAATTTTCAATTAAAATTATTTGATTATATATAATATTTAAAATAATAATTAATTTAATCTAATGAAAAACAATAAGAAATTTAAAATCTTGTCATAAAAGCTACATTGACACCTATAAACTCTCAGATTATCCTTTGCAAGCTGGCCTACATTGCCAGTCGGTTTTAGCAGACCGTGATGAAAGATCGCATCAGAGTTATTCCGTCTGAGGGATAGTCTTATGCGTAAACTCCTCGTCTCCTCCCGTAGCGGTAGGATGATCTGACCCCATAAAGTTGGACAGTTAATTAAGCAGTTTTTAAAAACTGATTTCTATATTGTACAGGGGATAAACCTTGTAGCTTCACTTTGATTCTCTCATGATTATAATAATGAATGTACTCTTGTATAGCTTTCTCTAATTCATCAATTGATTGAAATTTTTCACCATGAAAGCATTCCGATTTTAATATTCCAAAGAAGCTTTCTATTACAGCATTATCCAAACAATTTCCCTTACGAGACATACTTTGAATTAAACCATGTTGTTTTAGTTGCTGTTGGTAATGAGCCATTTGATATTGCCATCCTTGATCGGAATGGAGAATTGGTTTTTCATGTCGTTTAAGTTTAGCCAAAGCATGAATGAGCATATCTTTTACTAACTCATAATTGAGTTTGCGTTGGATTCGGAATGTAATAATTTCCCCATTAAATAAATCGATAATCGGGGATAGGTAAAGTTTTTCACCGTTCACATTAAATTCCGTTACATCAGTTGCCCATTTCTGATTTGGTCGATTTGCTTTAAATTGCCGTTTTAAAACGTTATCAGCCACTATCCCGACACAACCACTTTTATATGAGCGATATTTTAGTGCTCTGATACGTGATTTAAGTCCCATAGTTTTCATGAGTCGATATACACATTTATGGTTAATCATTATTCCTGTACTTTTCAGAGCAAGAGTAATTCTACGATAGCCATAGCATCCCTTATGCTTATGGTATATGGACTTAATCTGCTGTTTTAACTCAGTATATTTATCATTAGTACGTACAGCTTTCATGTGGTAGAAATAAGTACTACGGGCTATCTTGGCAATACTGAGTAAGAGCTTTAATGGATAAATTTGCCTTAATTCTGAAATAATTTGAACACTGTCTGCAGTACAAATTGAATTTAAGTACGTTGCTTCAGTTTTAAGGCTTTTAGCTTTTTTAAAAAAGCGACCTCTGCGCGTAAAGCTGTAAGCTCATCAATGAGCTCTTGCTGAGACTTGTCTTTATCATCTCTTGTTGGTTTCACTGTTTTAGTTTTATCTTGCTTAGTCATATTGGTATAAGTCCGTTTAGTATTAAACCCAGCAATCCCTTCTTTATGATACAGAGCTAGCCATCTTCTTAAAATTGACGTCCCGCTCAGATTTAACCGTCTTCTTACTTCTCTTACGGGTATCTTATCAAGAAGCATTTGTATTGCATTGATTTTAAATTCTGAAGAATAATAAGTTTTTTGAATTTTAATATTAAGCCCATCAGTACCATGTGCCTTATAGTTTTCAATCCATAACCGAATGGTTTGGAGATCTACATTAAACTCTTTGGAAAGAATTTTATAGCCTTTACTACCATCTAAATAAGCCTGAATTACTTTGAGTTTTAACTCTTTTGAATGCTTTGGAACTGGCATAGGTCACACCTTATAAGTTTAAAAAGTCTAACTTATGGGGTGCAGTTCAGGACGGGAGAGGGACACCCTCGGGTGTGCTGGTTAAATCTTTCACCAGTCTGCTAACCCTCTTTCGTTCTGCCACCATAATTCTTGATTAATGCTTTGGCAGAACTCCCCATATAAAGGAGTTGGCTATGCATTCTATTTTTATACCTCCAGACTAGTCTATAGCGCGGTTTGATGACCTTTGGGTTTTCAAGCATTAGCTCGTCACAACCAAAAAAATCATATCAACAATAAAACTTGAGATGCGCTGAGGCAGTCTTTCGAGGGCCTTTGCATGCCTTTTTTTGCTTAAAACAAGAGCCTAGGCAGTTTTATCTCATTGAGACACAACAAGAACTTATTTTTATAACGGTAAAACTATGCAACATTTAGATCTCCCATTTCGTGCTTTAGGCGTGCTTCATTCTGCAAGATATCTCTTTAATAATTATGGTTTTCACAAAGTCGGGGTAGACCGAATTATTGAAGCAGCAAAACTCCCCAAAGCTACCTTTTATAATTACTTTCACTCAAAAGAAAGACTCATTGAAATGAGTTTAACCTTTCAAAAGGATGGTTTAAAACAAGAGGTGCTTTCAATCATCTATGTTCAGAAAGAATTAACCGTAATTGAAAAACTCCGCAAAATTTACTTCTTACATGCAGATTTAGAAGGCCTTTATCATCTGCTATTTAAAGCTATTTTTGAAATTGAAAAGCTTTACCCAAAGGCTTATCAAATAGTGGTTGAGTACAGAAACTGGCTCATTAGCGAGATTTATAGACTGCTTTTAACAAAGAACTCAGAGGCATCAAAAGAAGATGCACACATGTTTTTATTTGTGGTGGATGGGGCTATGGTTCAGCTTTTAGGTGAAAATAGTGTGGATGATAGAGATGCGTTATTGGAGTATTTCTTACGGAATATAGCGATGGATTAATAATATATAAATGTGCATAGTTATAAGTAGTAAAGGTTTAGTTATTCTTAATAAAACTCTTATTTTAACGCCTTAAATTTATATAAATTATAAAATTAAAGTAAAGGAAATGAGAGTGGCTCCTGTATTTAAAATAGCAGGGGCTTTGCTTTTATAGGGGGGTGACAATAATTTAGATGGATTTTATCAGTAGAGCTGTAATTCATGCTCTACTCATTTTTTAATGATATTTTAATTCTTCTACAAAACACCTAAAACTATTAAATTGATATATTAAGCGGCGGAGCACGCTTGAGTTTCCTCAAAATTAATAAGCTTTGTTATATAAGACCATGTTTGTTCAGAATTAATTTTTGATTTATTTATTGTGCCATCAATAATGATGCCATCAATAATATTAAGGAAAAGACTGGTAAGTGTATGGGCATCTTTTATTTCTAATTCTACACATGTTGAGAAAACCAATTTGTAAATCCATTCTCGATATTTATTAACCTGATCTTTAATAGATGGGTACAATTGTAGAACTTCAATGGTGGCTTTTTTAAATAAACAACCATTGAAATCATCTGCATTAATCCAGTCGATATACCAGTTGAAAATGGTTTTAAGTCTAATTAAAGGATTGTTAATATTATTAATTTTTCCTAATATTGAAGATTGGATTTCTAAATTTCTTTCATGAAGGCACTCTTCAATTAAGTTTTCTTTAGAAGAAAAGTACTTATAAAAAGTCATTTTTGCCACATTGGACTCAGCAATAATCTTATCAACACCAACAGATGTATAGCTTTTCTGGTTAAAAAGGGATGTTGCTGTTGTTATAATATTTTCTCTTTTTGTCATCGTGTTCACCGTCGCGAATATTTTTGATTAACTTTGCTATTGTAAGTGTTAAAGCTTAAATAAAACTTATTTTATAATATTTAAAAAACTATATTTATTCAATAGTTTGGTTAATCTTAAAAAATAATATTTTATATATTTGGTTGGCAATAATTTACTTTTTTAAATATTATTAATTAATCCATTGATTTGTTGAGTTAATAGACATAATATCAGGTTGTTAAGGATGGGTATATGGATTTTATTTTAGCAATTGAATGCAAATTGAAATAAGGGAATACCCCACTTAACTATAAGAAAAAACTTTTTATTGAGAATGATTATGTCAAAAAAATTTGAAGATTTTAATAATCCACGAGAAAAAGCATTGCAGGGGATGAGAAATAGTATTCCTGCAAAACAATGGGATGAAAATTTAAATTTTCTCAAACAGTTAAGAAATAAAATTGCAGAATTACCAGTTTGTAAACATCCTGCAATTGAAATGTTAAATCACGGTTATCTAGATAAGGATACTTTAACTCATATTCATTTAGAATATCGTCATGCAATTGTACAGATTTTTACTGATGCTTTATTACAAGCGCAGTTCCAAACAAAACAACTGGAACCAAAACTCCATTCTGGAGCTAAAATGTTTCCACGTGTATTATTAAGTTTAAATGTACTTGATGAATTCGGTTTTAGACCGGGATTAGGTAAAGATGATTATTATTTGGGGAATCCTGAATATGCTCATTATCCATTGTATGAAGATTTACTTAATGATTATGGTCTAACGGAAGATGATCGCCGTAATTATAAACCTTCACAAGCCGCAGATCAGGTTCGTTCATTCTTAGAATCTTCTTATGATAGTTATATCAATGTAGTTGCATTGTTAGCAGTTGCCGAAGAAGAGGTTATTCTGTTTAGCCCTCCATTACGTCAAGCGACCAAATTTGTGAATATCGATGTTGAAGGTGGCGGATATTACCATGTGCATGGTGTATCTACTGATGAAACGTCTGAGGCCGCTGATGATGACCATCAGGATGACCTTTGGTTTACCTTGGCGCAAGCAATTACAAAAGATGATTATGAAGGCTTAACCAAGCTATGTATTGATTATTGTGCTTTATGGAATGAGTTCTGGAATGTACAAATTGCCGATGTGCAATTTATTGAAGAAAAGAAACTGGCATAAGATATTCTGCTAAGTCCTAAAAAAGCCCATCCGCAATCGGATGGGCTTTTTTGATTGTAAAATCTCTAATGAACGAGGTTGTATTCTCAAAAAATGTTCAAAAATCTTATGAGTGACTGATGGCATATCAACAATCATTAAACACTTCTATAAATCTGCTACAATTACGCCAATTTTTATTTTGATCGACTTTAGATCTTTGGCACTGCAATCTCCGCAGTAGGTGTATTTCATGAGTTTTAAAGATGAGTTAGCGGCACAGGTTGCTCAACGCCGCACATTTGCCATCATTTCCCACCCCGATGCCGGTAAAACCA
Source organism: Acinetobacter sp. KB005 (assembly GCF_049949095.1). Lineage (NCBI taxonomy): Bacteria > Pseudomonadati > Pseudomonadota > Gammaproteobacteria > Moraxellales > Moraxellaceae > Acinetobacter > Acinetobacter sp. KB005. Next base: position 1,456,581 of record NZ_CP188191.1, read on the forward strand.
CTATGACAGAGAAATTACTGTTATGGGGTAAAGCAATTCAGGTTGCAGGGATGGTAAAAAGCCGTAAATCTGACCGCGCAGCTACATCTGACTGGATGGAAATGGAAAAAGAGCGTGGAATTTCTATTACCACCTCTGTTATGCAGTTCCCATATAAAGGTCATACCATTAACTTACTCGATACACCGGGACATGAAGATTTCTCGGAAGATACGTATCGTACCTTAACCGCAGTTGACTCAGCGTTAATGGTGATTGATGGTGCAAAAGGTGTCGAAGAACGTACCATCAAATTGATGGAAGTGTGTCGTATGCGTGACACGCCTATCATTTCATTCGTAAACAAGATGGACCGTGAGATTCGTGAGCCACTTGAGTTACTTGATGAAATTGAAAATGTCCTCAATATCCGCTGTGTACCTATTACATGGCCATTAGGAATGGGCCGTGATTTTGCTGGTGTATACAACATTATTGAAAATAAATTGTATGTCTATAAAGCAGGTTTTGGTTCAACCATTACAGATATTGAAGTACGTGATGGCTATGATCATGCTGATATTCGTGAAAAAGTAGGTGATTTGGCTTGGGCATCTTTTGAAGAGTCGCTTGAGCTCGTACAAATGGCGAATGAGCCATTAGACCGTGAATTATTTTTACAAGGTAAACAAACTCCGGTTCTATTTGGTACGGCATTAGGTAACTTTGGTGTTGACCATGTACTAGATGCTTTCATGGGCTGGGCACCTGAACCTAAAGCGCACCCTACACAAGAGCGTGTAGTTGATGCGAAAGAAGAAGGTTTTTCTGGTTTTGTATTTAAAATTCAAGCCAACATGGACCCGAAACACCGTGACCGTATTGCCTTCATGCGTATTTGCTCTGGTAAATATGAAAAAGGTTTAAAGATGAACCACGTGCGTCTTGGTAAAGATGTCCGCATTAGTGATGCTTTGACATTCCTTGCTGGTGAGCGTGAACATTTAGAAGAAGCATGGCCAGGCGATATTATTGGTTTACATAACCATGGCACGATTCAAATTGGTGATACTTTCACAAGTGGTGAAAATCTGCACTTCACAGGTATTCCTCACTTTGCGCCAGAGATGTTCCGTCGTGTGCGTTTAAGAGATCCATTAAAGTCAAAACAATTGCAAAAAGGTTTGAAAGAGTTGTCTGAAGAAGGGGCGACTCAGGTATTTATGCCACAAATCAGCAATGACTTGATTGTTGGGGCGGTAGGTGTGCTCCAGTTTGACGTGGTTGCGTATCGTTTGAAAGAAGAATATAAGGTTGACTGTGTTTATGAGCCTGTAAGCGTGAATACCGTTCGCTGGATTCACTGTGATGATGAAAAAATTCTGAATGAATTTAAGAAGAAAGCACATGACCAACTTTCTATCGATGGCGGCGGACACTTAACTTATCTTGCTCCAAGCCGAGTGAACTTGCAGATTATGCAAGAGCGTTGGCCTGATATTCAGTTCCGTAACACACGTGAACACTGATCATTTTAATGTGACAAACAGCTTCGAATAGAAGCTGTTTTGTTTTGAAAAATAAAAAAGGATGATGAAATGAACTTGAGTAAAAAGACAATTATTGCGCTGGTGGTTGCAGTCATAACATTAATTTCTGCTATTTCTATTTTTGTCTGGAAAAGCTCTCAGTCTTCATCCTCTTCTCAAACGGAACTAGCGGGTACACAAACTCAAAATATTGAAAAAGCTGAAGTACTGCCATTTCTCAACTTACAACAAGTAAAAGCCGATTATGCTTTGCCATTTTGTGAGAAGAAAAATTGTATTGATGTTGATATTCAAACGATAAAGACTCAAGACGCATGGATAAATGACTGGATCGCGAAAAGTCAGACAAAAGTGATTCAAGATCAAATTGATTTGAAAAAAGACTTGAGCTTGCAGCAGGCGATTAATGCCTATGTAAAAAAGTCTGATGAATGGCAAGATAAATATTCAAAGAATCGAGCTTATGAATTGCATCTTCATACACGTATTGCTTCGCAGCGTAATCAATATGTTTTATTGCAATTAGGGCTTGATACCAAGCAAGAAGAGCTCACGATTAAAGATCGTTATTACTTTTTCGTGGCCGACCGAAAATTGCATAAAAGTTTAAGTTTGTTAGATGTTTTAAAAAAAGATCAACAAACAGCTATGCATCAAATGGTGCAGGTAGCCTATCAAGACTGGTTAAAAAAGCAGACTGTTGAAATAAAAAAAGAAGCACCAAAAACTTTATATTGGGGACAAGCGGATTGGTTCTTTGATGGTGAAGGCATTGGACTGCATTATCAGGCAAACCAAATTACTAAAGAGGCACCACAGCTCGATATTTATTTATCTACAGAACAAACAAAAAAAATATTACAACCCGAGGTTTATGAACAAATGTTTTAAGATGGTAGCAGAATTTGCAACCTCTATTTATATGCGCTAATTTCTTAGAAAAGGCACTGCGTAATCTCCTTAGAATAAAAGGCAAAATATGATGTTATCTTCTAAAGTTTCACTGCGATTAACTTTGCTTGCTTCGGCTATATTTTTGGTGGCATGCCAACCTAAAGCCGATCCTAAGGATTCTCAAGAACAGCAGAAACCAGCAGTCGAAGAACAAAAGCCAGTAGAGCTGACTTTGAAGGGTGAAACAATTCCGAGTAAGGTTGCTTTACCTGATTGTGATGGTAAAACTTGTCCCGAATTTACAGTTGAGCGTTTACAGAGTAATTTTCCATTTATTGATAAAATTGTAGATCAGCAAATCTTAAAGGCTCTAGATCAAATTTTAGAGATTGCTGAACCTGATACTAAAGTGAAGCAACCAGATCAAAAAACAGAAGCTTCAGCGGTTGCGGGTGCAGAGCAAAAAAATAGCTTTGATGCCCAAGTTCAACGTTATGCAAATTCATTTATTGGTTTGGACAATGAATTAAAAGCTTTAAGTAGTAGTCATCAAATTAATCTTTTAGTTAAACCTAAGATCTTGCAGGCTCAAGGTAAAGTGGTCACTGTTGTACTTAATAGCAGTAGCTATTTAGGTGGTGCTCATGGTTCTGCTGCACAGCATTATTATAATTTTGATTTAAAAGAACAAAAGCAGATCAAGCTTGAAGACTTGTTGCGTCCACAGCAAAAGGCAGCGTTAGAGAAGTTGGCGCATGAAGCCTTTAAGACTTGGGTTACAGACTCTAAACTGGCTGATAATGTCAGTGATTATGAACAAGCTTGGCCATTTAAATTATCCGATAATTTCTTATTGGGTGAACAAGGTTTAATCCTTCAATATGGTGAATATGAAATTGGACCATATGTGGTGGGATTACCTCGATTAGTCATTCCGTATGATCAATTACAGGAAGTCTTGAAAAAAGAATATTTGCCGCAGCCTAAAGCGCAACCAGCTTCAGCACCTGTTGCAAAAAGTGGAAGCTAATGCGCCTATTTGATACGCATACGCATTTTGATGTTGCCGATTTTGATGAAGATCGGCAACAGTTAGCGCTTAATGCCAAAAAAGCTGGGATTGATGCACTGGTTTTAATTGGTTTTGTGCAGTCACGTTTTGATGAGTTGCTACAAACCCATCATCAGTTAAATAGCTGGGAAAATGTACCGACTTCATATTTAGCACCCGGTTTACACCCATTTTATATTGAGCAACATCAGCCAGAACATCTTTCTCATCTTGAGCAAATTTTACAGAAAGAAGAATGTGTGGCAGTAGGCGAAATTGGTTTAGATACTTTCTTAAAAGAGCATAAGCAGCCAGATATCTATGCGAAGCAAAAACAATATTTTGCCGATCAGTTAGAGCTGGCAACCCAATATCAAAAACCAGTACTTCTCCATATTAGAAAAGCACATGGCGATGTACTCGCAATATTAAAAGCTCAGAAATTTAAACTGGGTGGAATTGCTCATGCTTTTAGTGGTGGCATAGAGGAAGCAAAAGGTCTCATTAAACTGGGATTTAAAATTGGTGTGACTGGGCAAATTACTAATCCGAATGCAAAAAAACTTCATACTGTTGTGCAGGCCATAGGTGCCGAGCACTTGGTGATAGAAACAGATTGCCCAGATATGACACCGCTTTGCTGTCAAACCTCAACTGAAGAGCGTACCCGTAATACCCCAGTTAATTTGCCTTATGTTTTGCAAAGTTTGGCAGAAAACTTAAACATATCAGCGTCAGATTTGGCCGTACAGCTTTGGGAAAACTCGCTCTCGGCGTTGAAATTATCGTAATAAAAATCAAAGATTAGAAATAGTAACTAAAACAAAACACAGCGATTAGAAAAGAAGCTTAAAGTAAGAAAACAACATGTAAAAACGTGAAAAATAACATTGCCAGACATGGGAGGATAACCCAATGGCTAAGTATAGCAATATCAATAGTTTTAATGCTTTACAGACGCTAACAGTAGGTTCCAGCAATTATCAGATTTTTAGCTTAGCCCAAGCAGAGAAAACGCTAGGGGATATTGCCAAACTACCGAAATCTTTAAAAGTATTATTGGAAAACTTATTACGGTTCGAAGACCAACTTAGCGTTAAAACTGAACACATCTATGCCTTAGCAGAATGGTTAAAAACCAAAGGTTCTGAACAGGAAATTCAATATCGACCTGCTCGAGTTTTAATGCAGGATTTTACAGGGGTACCCGCTGTAGTCGATTTGGCAGCAATGCGAGCAGCCATGGCTCAAGCTGGTGGAGACCCAGAGAAGATTAACCCCTTATCTCCTGTCGATTTGGTGATTGACCACTCGGTGATGGTTGACTATTTTGCCGATGATCAGGCTTTTGAAGAAAACGTACATATTGAAATGCAGCGTAATGGCGAACGATATCAATTTCTACGTTGGGGACAGTCTGCATTTAATAATTTTAGTGTAGTGCCGCCAGGTACGGGGATTTGCCATCAGGTCAATTTAGAATATTTGGCCCAAGCAGTGTGGTTGGGAGAAGATGAAGGCAAAACTTTTGCATTTCCTGACACCTTAGTGGGAACAGATTCGCATACGACCATGATTAATGGCTTGGGTGTTTTAGGCTGGGGCGTAGGCGGTATTGAGGCTGAAGCTGCAATGTTGGGCCAACCCATCTCTATGCTTATTCCTGAAGTCATCGGTTTTAAACTTACAGGAAAATTACCAGAAGGTATTACAGCAACAGACTTGGTACTCACTATTACTCAAATGCTTCGCCAAAAAGGTGTGGTGGGTAAATTTGTAGAGTTCTATGGAGATGGTTTGGCAGATTTGCCTCTTGCTGACCGTGCAACCATTGCCAATATGGCACCAGAATATGGTGCAACCTGTGGTTTCTTTCCAATAGATGAAGTGACTATAGGATACCTGAAACTGACAGGCCGTCATGAAGACCGTATTGAGCTCGTTGAAGCCTATAGTAAAGCTCAAGGTTTATGGCGAAATGCTGGTGATGAACCTGTTTTTACAGATACTTTAAGTTTAGACATGACTACGGTGCAAGCAAGTTTGGCTGGACCAAAACGCCCGCAAGACCGAGTGCTGTTATCAGAAGTACCTAAAGCGTTTAATGCACTCATGGAGTTAACGCTAAAACCAGCAAAAGAAGCAAAAGAACGTCTAGAAAATGAAGGTGGTGGTACTGCTGTAGAGGCAAAAAAAGCAAATATTCAACATGAAAGTCCATCTTGCGTGATTGAAGGGCAGGAATACCCGTTAAATCATGGTGATGTTGTTATTTCTGCGATTACCTCTTGTACTAATACCTCTAACCCAAGCGTGATGTTAGCGGCAGGCTTGCTTGCTAAAAAAGCTATTGAAAAAGGCTTACAACGAAAACCATGGGTGAAAAGCTCTCTTGCACCTGGTTCTAAGGTCGTGACTGATTATTTGTTGGCTGCTGGGCTTACGCCGTATTTAGATGAGTTGGGTTATAACTTGGTGGGGTATGGCTGTACAACCTGTATTGGTAATTCAGGCCCATTACCCGAGCCAGTCGAAGATGCAATTCAATGTCATGATTTGAATGTTGCATCTGTACTTTCTGGTAACCGTAACTTTGAAGGACGGGTACATCCATTAGTTAAAACCAATTGGTTAGCTTCACCGCCTCTTGTAGTGGCTTATGGTTTGGTTGGGAATATTCGTACCGACCTGACAAGAGAGCCTCTTGGTGAGGGCAAAGATGGACAGCCCGTCTATTTAAAAGATATCTGGCCAAGTCAGGCAGAAATTGATGTTGTCTTGCAGAAAGTAAATACAGAGATGTTCCATAAAGAATATGCAGCGGTCTTTGATGGTGATGCGAGTTGGCAAGCGATTCAGATCCCAAAGAGCAAAACCTATGAATGGGCCGATGACTCGACGTATATCCGACATCCTCCTTTTTTTGAAGGGATAGGAGAGCCACCAAAGCCAATTAAGAATATTGAACAGGCGCGTATTTTGGCTGTTTTAGGTGACTCAGTCACAACCGACCATATTTCACCAGCGGGGAATATCAAAAAAGATAGTCCTGCGGGTCGGTATCTGCAAGAGCAAGGAGTTGATCCAAAAGACTTTAACTCTTATGGTTCTCGACGTGGTAATCATGAAGTGATGATGCGAGGAACTTTCGCCAACATTCGTATTAAAAATGAAATGCTTGGTGGTGAAGAGGGTGGTAATACTATTTACATTCCAAGTGGTGAAAAGCTTGCCATTTATGATGCAGCGATGCTTTACCAACAAGAAAACACACCTCTTGTGATTATTGCAGGTAAGGAATATGGAACAGGTTCTTCACGTGACTGGGCTGCAAAAGGAACAAATTTATTAGGTGTGAAAGCAGTGATTGCAGAGAGTTTTGAGCGTATCCATCGTTCAAACCTAGTCGGTATGGGAGTGTTGCCATTACAGTTTGTTGATGGGCAAACTCGTCAATCTCTTAATTTAACGGGTCATGAAGTGATATCAATCCGTGGTTTGCTGGATGGGATTCAACCTCATCAAATTCTTGAAGTTGATGTAAAACGGCCCAATGGGGTAGCGAGTCATTTTAATGTGTTGTGCCGAATTGATACGTTAAATGAGGTCGAGTACTTTAAGGCTGGTGGTATTTTGCATTATGTACTTCGAAATTTGATTGCAGAATAATTGAAAAAGAAACCCTGTAAATTACAGGGTTTCTTTTTTTGAAACTTAACTGAACTTAAATAATTTCTTCCAGCTAAATGAAGTAGTTAGCATCCAAACATCGAGTGGATTAAAATATAGTGAATCTAAATCAAAGAAATCCCTAGATGCTTTTCGGGAAAGCTTTAATAATTCTGAATTTTCATCTATCGAAAAAGTTTGATTCTCTAACAACTCTGGATTTTCGATAAGGATATATAACAAGAAATGATTCAGGATATAGGATGCTTGATCTACTTTTAGATTTATACATCCATCTGGTTTGCCGAATTGATACATTCCACAAGAATAAAGTAAATTATCGTCGGAAATAATAGGAATAAAGCCTTTAAACAGATCTAGGGTATTTTCAGCACTATAACTAAGCCAATCACTTTTAATATGTGTAAGTCCAGAAGTCTCAACTTTAATTGCTAAGCCACCTGCTTTGATGAGGGCTTGCCCTAACAACAGAGCTTGTTGTGCTAACTCGATCGATCCACCCTCACAAACAACATAAATAACCATATTATGTCGATCAATTTTTTCTAATTCACTTTCAGAAAAACGGCCCATACTCAATGACCTAAAAATCTGACTTACATTAGGATCATTTTCATACTCTTCAATTTCAGCATAATACTCATTTGTTAAAGATTTAATAATTGAGCCTGCGTAAATATATCCTGTTTCATTAGTGAGGAGTGCATGTAATAGAGCTTGATGATTTTCCCAAACACCGGGGATACATAAGACAATTTTTTGATTAAGTTCTTGATTCATTATTAATAAATTTTAAGGGACTTTTGCTATTTATAATATCGTAAAAGATATCCTATGCCTAATTGATTCAGGTAAAATAGCTACCGTATTTCGTGACCCCCAAAGAGAAACAATGACCGATCTCCAACAAGATGAATATGAACGTCGTTTTGCAGGTGTAGCCAAAGTTTATGGTGATTCCTCGTTTCAACATTACGAGCAAAGTCATGTAATGGTGATTGGTATTGGTGGTGTAGGCAGTTGGGCTGTAGAGGCTTTGGCTCGTACCGGAATTGGGGAAATCACATTAGTGGATATGGATGTTGTCGCGGCATCAAATGTGAACCGTCAGCTACCAGCGATGACCTCTACATTAGGCTGTGAAAAAGTGGAGATCATGGCGGAGCGTTGTCGCCAGATTAACCCACGTATTAAAGTAAATATTATTGATGACTTCCTTACACCTGAGAATGTCACAGAGCTTTTAAATCCTGTACCGGATATTGTTCTAGACTGTATTGATGACGTTAAAGCGAAGTTGGCTTTAATGCTGCATTGCCGTTTTAACAAAATTCCTTTGATTGTTTCTGGTGGAGCAGGCGGTAAGCTCGACCCACTTAAAATTCGTGTCGCGGATTTATCAAAAACCGAACAAGATCCGATGTTGGCGAAGTTACGTAGCCAGCTTCGCGCTCGTGGTATTTGTAAAAAACCAAAAGAGAAATTTGGAATTACCTGTATTTATTCGATTGATAACCCATTCTCAAGTGTAGATGTGTGTCCATCGGCTGGTTTACGCTGTGGTGGCTATGGTTCAGCGGTGGTTGTGACTTCAAGTTTTGCCATGATTGCAGTAGCCGAAGTTTTAAAGAAACTTGATTTAAAGAAAGCGTAATTTAAATATTAAAAAGGCATGCTCTTATGTTTGGGCATGCCTTTTTCAAATCTATGTTTAGTTGCTGGTTTTACAGCCCAGAAGGCTTCCATTCAATCTCGTAAGGTTTCACAAAATTGCAGTTTGTTGCTGCAAATCAAAGAGAACGATGAAATTATTCAGCATTGTGCCGAACTCATTCATAAAACGTTTCAATCTTAGAAAATTAATTTAGGCTGCTAAACGATAGTAAGTATAAGTGACGCTGTCATCTTTATAGACATCATAACTATTTTGTTTGAAGTCAGAGACCCATTCACTTCCTGTGTATCCAGCAATATGTCCATAAACGTGATTGCGGGTTCTGTGAATGATATAGATGTCACCTTCTTGTGGTTCATCAAAGGCTGGATTAATTTCTTTATAGCCAATCTTTTTTAAGGTATCTCCCCAGTCTGAAGCTGCAATGGGGTGATTCCGAATATCTGCACCAGCAGATTCGAGAGCAAGGCGGATGCTACGTGCACAACGGGCTTTGCTACGTCTTGAGGTAATACTTTCTAATTTAGCTACGAATCTATCAACATCTATTGCTGGAGTATCGGAAGTTTCAGTTTGATGATTACTAGGCTTCATGGTGAAAGGATAAGGGAGACTTGGAGTGCTGTGGGATACAACAATGGCTGCCTGATTTGAATCCTGATACATATAATTATCAGCTACTTGTCCGTCATAAATAATCATCGTGAAATCTCTACCGTATTATCTATATCCATATTAAAAAAATCACCACCTACCTGTGGCGTTCAGAGATACTAATAGGCGTACCTTAAAAGTTTTGTTTGCGTTATGTAATAACGTATCTTTTTTTCAAATATTGCTACTTAGAGATAAAAAGATACTTATTAAAATGAAGCACAAAAACAATTTAACTTAAGTTATTGATATTTTTATTTAAAAATAATTAATCAGAGCTTAAATTTGAATATTTTAATTCAGTCATTGCGAATATACTCAAAATCTAAGTCCCTGATTTAAAATGCCACATTTTCTTACAATTTAAGAAGCCATCCATGCTTAAGCCTGATGTTCTTTTAAATATTCCTCAGTACGAATTAAAGCTGCTTGCATGTTGCTAATAGCCTGTTCAACATCACCTAAAGTTTTTGCATTTCCGCCACTTAGCGCCTGACGCCATTTACGCGCACCAGGTAAATTCTGGAATAAACCCAAAATATGACGTGTAATGATGGAGAGTGGAGCACCTTCAGCCATACGCTGTTCAATATAAGGTAGCATTTGTTCCATAATCTCGAATCGATCTGGAGCTTCCAAATTCCAAAGCTGACCCATTTCCGCGAGTAAGTACGGATTATGGTAGGCTTCACGGCCAATCATGATGCCATCAACATGCTGTAGATGTGTTTGAGTTTCAGCAAACGTTTTAATCCCGCCGTTAATTTCAATGGTGAGATATGGGCGCTCTTGTTTTAAACGATAGACATCTTCATAGCGTAAAGGTGGAACTTCACGGTTTTCTTTTGGTGACAGGCCTTTCAAAATAGCAATACGGGCATGCACTACAAAATGAGTGCAACCTGTTGCTGCAACTGTATCTACAAAATGAAGCATCTCTTCATAAGAGTGCATGTCATCAATCCCGATACGGTGTTTCACCGTTACTGGAATGTTTACTGCTTTTTGCATAGTGTGAATGCATTCAGCAACCAAATCTGGTTCTGCCATTAAGCAAGCACCGATTTTATTGTTCTGTACACGGTCACTTGGACAGCCTACATTGAGGTTAACTTCATCGTAACCCCAGTCTTCAGCCATTTTTGTGCAGGTCGCAAGCTCTTGTGGGTTTGAGCCACCAAGTTGCAATACGATAGGATGCTCTTGTGCACTGTAGTCTAAATGGCGTTTAGCATCACCAAATAGAATCGCACCTGTGGTCACCATTTCGGTGTATAGCACAACATTTGGGTTAAACAAGCGCGCAAAGAATCGATAATCCTTCGTTGTCCAATCCATCATGGGTGCGACAGAAATACGAGGTTGTAACGATTGAAGTGATTGCATAACCAATAGCCCAAAAGTCGCTAAATTAATGAAAGGGCAGCATTATACGAGGTTTATGCTTGAATCGACAGAGGCATTTAGCCGAGTAATTTATAACCACCCTTGTGTTGAATATAGGGAGATGATTTATAACAAGTTACCTTATTGGGAAATCATTTTCTTTTTTTGTAAGATAGCATCAAACAAGCTAAACAAAATACAAAGTACAACTAGCCCAATACCAGCAAGGCAAGTCATGGTCCATCCGCCACGGTTCCACGCAAAAATTCCTAATGCTGAACCTCCTGCGCCTCCAATAAAGTAAGTGGTCATATAGATGGCATTAATACGAGATTTAGCATCTGGTCGTAAACGGAAAATAATGCTTTGGTTGCTCGTGTGTACAAGTGCTAGTGCTAACTGAATTAAAGCAAAACCAGCAATATAACTCGCAAGCAAAGTTTGTCCATAATAAAAGCAGAGCCAGCTTAACAAGAATAAACCACAGCCTATCCATGTGAGTAGAGTGGTACGTCCCTGATCGGCATATTTACCAATATAACGGGTTGATAAGGCACCAAAGATACCGACTAAAGGTACTAGTCCAATAAACAGATCAGGTAAATGATGTGCTGAGGTGAGGAGTAATGCGATGGTGGAATATAAAATACTCACAGATGCGAAGGCGAAAGCACCTGTAAGCGCTCTTAATAATAGTCTTTTCTCTTGTTTTAAAAGCTGACCCATGGAACCAAATATCTGTCCATAATTCATTTTCATGCGTAAAACATAAGGCAAACGACTTTTTAAGGTATATGCCAACAGAAGCATTAATATGCCGCTTACCACATAAACCACTTTCCAGTGGAATAAGTTAGAAAATAGGCCAGCCAGACTGGTAGAGAGTAAAATACCAACCAATAGGCCACTCATTAAAAAACCAATGATCTCGCCAGTTTTTTCAGGTTTTACAGTCATTGTAGCAAGTGGAATAAGCACTTGAGCTGCCACAGAAAATAAGCCCGCTAAAATTGTACCGATCCATAGCATGGGTAAGTTAACAGCAAAAGCAGAAGTAAATAGGCCAACTGCACAAAGCACCATCAAAAAAGGAATAGCCTTGGCTTTATTGACGATATCACCCATCGGAACAATAAAGAGCAGTCCGAGGGCATAAGACACCTGAGCAAATGTAACGGTCAATGCGGCTTGTGCTTGAGTAACAGCAAAGTCTTGTTGAATGGAGTGAATAAGAGGCTGGCAATAATAATTCACACCTGCACATAAGCCACATGCTGCTGCCATCAACCAAAGTAAAGGTTTATTTTGACTGATATCTTCAGGGGTAGACATGATGTTCTCTCGATTTTATTAGGTGTATGCGGTTGCTTCGACTTCAATGAGCATATGCTCTAATGCAAGGCGTGGTACAGGAATAAGTGTACAGGCTGGAAAAGGATGATTTTTCCATAAATTTTGCATAACTTTAATTAAAATTTGATGTTTTTCGACCGAGTGGTCAACAACTAAAACTCTTAATACGGCAATGTTGCTAAGCTCTGCATTGGCAGCAATTAAAGCATGCTTAATATTATCAATAGCTTGAGAAACTTGTTTTTCAAAGTTTGGGCTTAATTCACCTTTTGAGTTTTCGCCACCTTGACCTGCAATATGAATAATCTTTTTAAAATTTTCTACCACAGCAACATGACTATAAGCATTTGGAGTAGGGTCGTATAATGTTGATGGATTTATTATTTTAAAAGTTTCTTTATTCATGGATCTCAACCGTTCAGTAAAATTTAGATGAGTATCCAACCTCAACTTAAGTTGAGGTCAAGAGAAATTAGTATTTTAATCTTTTCTTTCTGAGGGTAATTATCATGACACCTGCAATATTTAAAATACAGCCTACCCATTGCCACATATTAAGATGTTCATTTAAAAAAGTAACCGCGAGTAAAATAGTTAAAACTGGTCCTATCGAAGCAATCATGGCAGATTGAGAGGCGCCAAGTCGCTCAATACTTTGCATGAGCATAACGGTAGGTAAAACAGTGACTAAAAAGCCAAGTCCGACGCCGTACCAAATTACACTAGATGGAAGTTGTAATAGAAGTTGAATCGGCTGAGGAGTGCTTAATACATAGTGCGTTAATGTACCAATACAAGCGACTGTTAAAGCTAAACCAGTGAAATTCCAAGAACCAAATTTTTTAATTAATGGCGGGGTCAGTAGTAAATAGCCTGCAAAAGCCACAGCACTCGCAAACACGAGACTTGTGCCTAACCAGAAGTTGCCCTGAATTGGTGCATTGTTGTGCTCTTGAAGCATGACCAATACAGTTCCACCATAACTAAGAAAAATGGCAAATAAACTTTTTGCATCTAATTTTTGTTTATATAGGAAGCTTGAGGCAATGACTGTGAGTGTGGGATATAAAAATAGAATAATTCGTTCGAGTGAAGCACTAATAAACATCAGACCCATAAAATCGAGCCAGCTGGCAAAGTAGTAGCCTAATAGACCGGCAAAAATTAAAATTAGCCAATCCTTCTTTTTTATGCCCTGATTATGATGCCTGTTAAACCAGCAAATTAATAGAAAGAACGGTAAAGCGCTTAACATGCGTAAAGCCATCAGGACTGTGGCGTCTACTAATGGAGAAAGGGCATAAGTCTGTTTAATGAAGATTGCTTTTGTACTGAATAGAAAAGCAGAGCAAAGAGCAAAAAAAGACCCGATTTGAAACGAAGATAAAGAAATTTTCATATACAAGACTGTATAAGAGAGACTGTTGTCTGCAAAAAAAGAAAAAGCTTCCTATGTTACACCTCAAATCAAATATCGTGAATCATCAGTTCAAAATATGGGTATTTATTAAATAAATATTGGGTGGTATTTTAAAAAAGTTCAATTAGAATCCAAATTCTGTACAAAGAATACACATGGGGGAAACATTGCAGGTTGCAATGTTTTTGACAATGAGAAATTAGCTTGAGGAACGCTCATGCAAATCGGAATCCCAACCGAAACTGTCGTCGGTGAAAATCGTGTAGCTGCTACGCCAGAGACAGTAAAGAAGTTGATTAGCGCTGGTCATAGCGTTGTGATTGAACGTGGTGCCGGTGTAAAGGCTGCGTACATTGACAGTGCTTATGAACAGGTCGGTGCAACCATTACGGATGATGCCTATACGGGTAGTCAAATTATTTTGAAAGTTCGTGCGCCACAAGGCGGGGAAATTCAAAAACTTCCAGCAAATACTGCTGTTGTAGCAATGTTTGATCCTTATCGTAATACCGAGCTAGATCAGTTTGCGAATCAGCAAGTTTCTGCTTTTGCATTGGAATTGCTTCCTCGTACGCTTTCTCGTGCGCAGAACATGGACGTATTGTCTTCTCAGGCAAACCTTTCTGGTTATAAATCAGTTTTGCTTGCTGCCGCTGAATATCAACGTATGTTCCCAATGCTTATGACTGCTGCTGGTACTGTAAAACCAGCACGTGTTGTGATTATGGGTGTGGGCGTTGCAGGTCTTCAGGCAATTGCAACGGCAAAACGTTTAGGTGCAATTGTTGAAGCAACTGATTTACGTCCTACCGCAAAAGATCAAGTTGAATCTTTAGGTGGTAAATGGTTAGACGTACCAATGTCTGAAGAAGAGCAACAACGTGCAGCGGACGCCGCTAAAAATGGTTATGGATGGATGCCGGGTGAGCAATACATCAAAGACCAAGCCGCGATTGTTGACAAGGCTGTATCTAACGCTGACATCGTGATTACAACTGCATTGTTGCCGGGTCGTGATGCGCCGCGTCTGATTAAGGCTGAAACTGTTGCCAAGATGAAACCAGGCTCTGTCATTTTAGATATGGCTGTTGAAACTGGTGGTAACGTTGAAGGCTCTAAAGTTGGCGAGACTGTGTTTACAGAAAATGGCGTGAAAATTTTGGGTGTTCCAAATATTCCAGCAACTGTAGCGACAGAAGCTTCTGCACTATATGCACGTAACGTATTCAATTTCGTAGAAACTTTATTCGACAAAGAGAAAAACTTTGCGATTAATCAAGAAGACGAAATCCAAAAAGCCCTATTGGTCACTCATGGCGGTCAAGTACTGCTTAAGCGTGGTTAAGGAGATTTCTCATGGTTGAAACTATTACAATTTTCGTCCTTGCCATCTTCGTAGGTTATTACGTAGTTTGGGGTGTTACACCAGCTTTACATACACCACTTATGGCGGTAACCAATGCGTTGTCATCTATTATTGTAGTGGGTGCAATGTTGCAAACAGTGGGTCTGCCTATTTTGGGTGTAGATGCTAACGTTGCATTTCAAAGTGTGAATGTGGTGAGCGTACTGGGTGCGATTGCGGTATTTTTGGCAAGCATTAATATTTTCGGCGGCTTTGCAGTAACTGCACGCATGTTGGAAATGTTCAAGCCTAAGCAAAAGAAATAAGAGGGCTTTGACATGGAATTTATTCAAGCAAATGCAAATTGGTTGTACCTTGTAGGCGCAATTCTCTTTATCTTGACGCTTCGTGGTTTGTCTGGCCCTAAAACAGCAATTCAAGGTAACCGTTACGGTATGATCGCGATGGCGATTGCTGTAGTTACGACCTTCTTTGTTGCGAATAACCCAGTCATCTGGATGATTGTTGGTGCAATGGTGTTGGGTGCAATCGTTGGTATTGCGCGTGCTCGTACTGTGCCAATGACTCAAATGCCTGAAACTGTGGCGTTGATGCACTCGTTAGTTGGTTTGGCTGCTGTCCTAATTGCAATTGCTGCAATTTTACATAACAACCAACTCACTGAATTGTTTGCTCAAAATGAGGCAGCTTTAACCGCGGCTGGTGTGCAACATGTACACATGAGCAGTGTTCACTTATTTGAATTGTTCGTAGGTTGTTTTGTTGGTGCGATTACCTTTACTGCATCTGTATTTGCATACGGTAAATTGGCTGCAAAAAAATGGGCGAAAACGATTTCTGGTGCATGGGTTAAACCGGTTCAAGCGCTTATCTTTATTGCGATGTTGGCTTGTGGTTTCTACTTCTTTACCACTGGCAACATGACTGCATTCTGGGCAATGACAGCACTTGCACTTGCATTTGGCTGGGTATGGATTGCACCAGTTGGTGGTGGTGATATGCCTGTAGTTGTATCGCTTCTTAACTCATTCTCGGGTTGGGCTGCGGCAGGTATTGGTTTTACTCTTGAAAACAACATGTTGATCGTTGCGGGTTCTCTCGTGGGTTCATCTGGTGCGATTCTGTCGTACATCATGTGTAAAGCAATGAACCGTTCAATCATCAATGTATTGTTTGGTGGTGCAATGGGTGGCGCAGCGGTTGCTACAGCTGCTAAAGGTGAGCAAGTTCAGCGTAACCACCGTTCAGGTTCTGCTGATGATGCTGGTTTCTTGATGTCAAATGCCGACAGCGTTGTGATTGTACCGGGTTATGGTATGGCGCAAGGTCGTGCACAAAATGCTGTAAAAGAATTGTGTGAAATTCTAAAAGAGCAAGGTGTTCGCGTTCGTTTTGCGATCCATCCAGTTGCTGGTCGTATGCCTGGTCATATGAACGTATTGCTTGCTGAAGCAGACGTAGCATATGAAGACATCTTGGAAATGGATGAGATTAACTCAGACTTCCCTGCAACTGATGTGGTGCTTGTAATTGGTGCAAACGACGTAGTAAACCCTGCTGCGAAAGATGATCCAACTTCACCAATTTATGGTATGCCGATTCTTGAAGCACATAAAGCACGTACGATCATGGTGATTAAGCGTTCTATGGCAACAGGTTATGCAGGTCTGGACAACGATTTGTTCTATAACGAAAAAACAATGATGATCTTTGGTGATGCTAAGAAAGTTGTTGAAGATATGACTAAAGCAATCAATGGTGGCGGTCACTAATCTGACCTCAAACAGGATTGTAAAAGCCACCCTCGGGTGGCTTTTTTATTTGGCCTATTTGTTTAAAGAAATTTTTCTACAAGGTCCATTGACTGTTGATAGAGGTCACGTGCCAGTTGTTGGTTTTTTGCGTGTGAAGATTTCCAGTCTGGCATATGCGCACTGACATATTCACCATTACGATTCTGCCATGCATCTCTAGTTGCCATTTCTGTAATGAGATTTGCTGGAACTGAGGTTGGGACTAAGCCTAATTTCATCGCTGCATAAACTGGTTTTGGTAAGTCACGATAAATATCAGAAGCGACACCACCCGGATGCAATGCATTGTTGGTAATTGAGCTTCCAGCTAGCTGTTCTGCTAAAGCATTGCTGAATAATAAATTTGCAAGCTTCGATTGCCCATAATAGAACAGGGGATTGTAAAAACCTTCTGCACGAAATTTGTTGGGTTTAATGGAGCCCACCCAATGAGCAATAGATGCGAGATGAATAATCCGTGCTTGCGGAGATTGTTGTAAAACTGGAAGTAATTTTTGAGTTAGTAAAAAATGACCTAAATAATTAACGCCAAATTGCTGCTCGAAACCATCGACAGTCAGTTGTTTGGTTTTGGCAAATAATCCTGCATTGTTAATGAGTACATCAAGGCTGCCATAGCGATCTGCAATCTCGTCGGCTGCATTTCGAGTTAATTCAAGACTGTTTAGATCGAGAGAAACTAAATCGACTTGTCCTTGATTGAGTGAGCGTAATTTATTTTGTGCAGCTTGAGCTTTTTCTGGATTTCGGCACGCTAAAATAATATGTTGCCCTTGTTTAACGAGTTGTTCTGCTGTGGCGAAACCAATACCTGTATTGGCGCCCGTAATTAATATTCTCACTTTCTGTGCTCCGGTTATGCTATTTATTGGTGGGGACTTCAAGAGTTTGTATATTGCTGCAAATCTGACAATTTGTCATGTCAAATTTAAAAATGGGCGATGATTAGCTTTTAATGGCCAATAAGGCATTCGATGAAATTTAAAGATTTTGTTATTTAAAAAAATATAAATACCACTTTATGAAGGGGCATACTTTTTATAAAGAATTAAAAAAGCGGCTCAAAAGAGCCGCTTTTTTTAAAAGCAAAATTTTAGGCAACCGACTCTGGAGCGGTACGCCATAAGCTTTCTAAATCGTAGAATTTACGAGCTGTTGGTAGCATCACATGTACTACAACAAAGCCGAGATCAATCAAGATCCATTCTGCATCTCGTTCACCTTCAACGCCAATCGGGCGGAAACCGGCTTTTCGAGCTTCTTCTGCAACATTGTCAGCGAGTGCTTTGACATGGCGAGTAGAAGTACCACTTGCAATTACAATAGCATCAGAGACATTGCTAATTGAGCTAACATCTAACTGGAGAATATCTTTTGCTTTTACATCAACTAAAGCGTCATGAACAACTTTGAGACAAGTCTGTACGTCTTTATTTGAGGTGTTCATTGCGAAATCGTGAGAATTAGACACGCTGGGCGATGGTTCTAAATTCATATAGGGTATATTTTCCTGACAATTACTCACTATCTAATATAGTGGTTTTCACGCTAAATTTCAATCAGAAGTCGTAACAGTTTATATATTTACATCATCCGAAAAATACTTTTTCTTCCAAGTAAATGACTGATTTGAAGTATTTTCAGGCTTATATTCTGCTGCAATATAGTTTTGATAAGAGCTTTGCTTTAACCAAGAAAAAATTTGTTCATAAGGAATTTGGGCTGTATCTGGTTCATGACGGCCCGGACAGTCAGCAAATTGAATGTGTCCAATTAAGTTAATATTTTCTTGCAAACCCTCAAGTACATCTTCGCCCATCATCGCCATGTGATAGCAGTCATATTGCATTTTTAGAGCAGGGTGGTTGACCGCTTCTAGCATTTCTTGTCCCTGCGCAATGTTCTGCACCAAAAAGCGTGGCATATCTGTACCGTTAATCATTTCAAAAACGGGTTCTATACCGTGTTCACTGAGTAAGTTACAGGCAAGTTTTAAATTAGCTGCTAATGTTTTCAAACAAGGAAGTAGGTCTGCATCTAGAGGTTGTTTCCCTGCCAAAATGTTAACACAGGGAACTTTTAAAGCAGTGGCATAGCTAATTGCTAATTCTAATGCTTCACGAAAAGCTGTTTCTTGACCGGGGACGCCAGCTAAACCATTGCCGCCTTGCATAAGATCACCAGCAGGCACATTGATTAGACAGAGGCTAAGTTTGTAGCGTTCGAGTTGAGTTTGAATATCGGAAATAGCCAATTCATAAGGAAATTGAATTTCTACATATTCAAAGCCCTGTGCATGCGCCAGAACAAAGCGTTCAATTAAAGGAACTTCGGTAAAAATCATGGATAAATTGACTGCAAGACGACCCATACTCAAACTCCGTTTATTTTTGCTCTACTAATTGAATCATAGTAGCTAAATCTTTCTCAGCAAAGCCATTTTTTTGGTGAGTTTGTAGCTGTAGTAGAGCTTTTTGTGCAACTGGGATGTCTAAATTAACATTGTTAGCCAATGTTACTGCGTTGTTAAGATCCTTAGATAATGTTTGAACTTTCCACTGAATTGGTTCAAAGGTATGAGTTGCCATGCGGGGGGTTAGAATTTGAAAGGGTTTAGAGTCAGCAAATCCACCTGCTAAGGCAGGAGCAAGCAAAGTTGTATCTACACCAGCTCGATCTGCAAGTGCGACAGCCTCTGCAATAAGAGCGCTGTTTGCTGCAACAATAAGTTGATTACAAATTTTGGTGGCTTGGCCGGTTCCTGTATCTCCCATGCGAGTCACACGTTGGGATAGAACATTATAAATAGGAGTTAATTCTGTAATAGTTTGAGCATCACCGCCTGCAAAAATGACAAGTGTGCCTTGTTCTGCACCCGCTGTCCCACCTGATACAGGTGAGTCAATCCATGTGACGTCATGGGTAGTAGCTGCTTGAGCAAGTGTTTTCGTTGCGGCAACAGATAAACTCGAGAAATCAACAATAACCTGTTTAGCTTTTAAGTTAGGCTGAATTTGCTCAAATACTGCTTCTACTGCTTTGTCATCTGCCAGACAGATTAAAATAACTGGATATTCACCAATATCTGAAAGTTCTAAAGCTTGTGCACCGATATCAATAAGTTCGTCACATGCAGAGACGGTTCGATTCCAAACAGCAACTTGAAAGCCAGCTTGAATAAGGCGGGTTGCCATCCGACTTCCCATAAGCCCTATGCCTAAAAAAGCAATAGGGGTGTTGCGATCAAAATTCATAATCTAAGCTCTTATTTATATTGGCGTGGTAAAAAATTAACTTCCGGATGTTTGTCTTTTTTACGAGCAAGTTTGCTATTTTTACCAAGTAATAATTTAAGTTGCCAGATTTTTTCTAGACGTAATGATTTTTCTGGTTGATGTTCCATTGCGTCAAGTACACGTTTTGCCGCAGTGAGGGCATCAGGTGAGCGCTGCAACATTTCAGATGCAATCTCATTTGCTTTCTCTAAAGGAGTGTCACTTAAATGAGTTACAAGACCAATTTCTTTTGCATAGTTCCCATCAAAAACACGGGCCGTTAAGGTGAGTTCTTTTGCAAGGTCAACGCTAATTAAACCTTTTAATGAGCGAGTAAGTCCCATGTCAGGAACTAAACCCCAGCGGCTTTCCATAATCGACATTTTTGTTTCTGGATGAGAAATTCGGATGTCAGCAGCCAAGGCGAGTTGCATGCCAGCGCCGAAACAATATCCTTCTAGTGCCGCAATAACAGGTACAGGTAAATTCTGCCAAGTCAGAAATGCTTTTTGGAAAAGGCTTTGTCCTGGTTTTACAAGTTCCCAAATGGCAAAAGCAGAGTTTTTGGGGTTGTTGAGGTCAGATAAGTCAATGCCAGCACTAAACACATTTCCTTCGCCTGTCAAAATAACACAGCGAATATCTCTATCCTTTTTAATTGCTTTTGCAGTTGAAACTAACTCTTTTAATAAGGCAAAACTCATCGCATTGCGTTTGTCTGGACGGTTTAAATATACCGTTGCAATGCCATTATTTTTTTCAATACGTAAGAGTGCCATGAGATTCCCGCTTCTTTTTTTATAGATGAACGGAGCATAACATGGCTGTAATCTGGAAACATGACAGCTCAGTCATGCCTATTTGGTAGATATGTTAGTCAGGTATCACCAAGATCTGATGAGCAGCACTTTCTACCTCTTTAACGACAAGACCTAATTCATCAAAGCGCTGTATAACCTCTTCAATGAAGCCTTCATCTGCTATACGGCGTTCTTTACGTAGCGTTGAAATAAATTGTTCAAAGTCACCTGTAACTTGCTGTAGTTTCGGGGCACCTACATAGCGAGTGGCACCATACAGGCGATGTAAAACATGCTCAAGTTGAGGGAAGTCTTCAAGCTCAATGAGCTGCTGCATTTCGTCTAGCTCAGTTGGAAAACTATCAACTAACATTTTAAGTAGATCTTGTGCTAAGTCTTCTTTATTTGCTGCAAGTTGCAAACTTTGTTGCCAGTTTAAAATTTGCGGGTCTAAAGCTTCTGCAACTACGTGGTGGTCTTTATCTATGGCTTTTGCTGTAAAGTTGTTTTTAGTCCATTGCGTTAAGATCTGGATGATTTGCTCCATTTGAATTGGCTTGGTGACATAGTCATTCATGCCTACTTTAAGAAGCTTTTGCTTTTCATCGGCAAGGGCGTGAGCCGTTAACGCAATAATTGGAAGCTGCATTTCTCCATCGAGCGTTGACTCTAAAGAACGGATAGCACGTGTGGTATCGATGCCCGACATAACCGGCATTTGGATATCCATAAACACCAAATCAAATGGTTTAAGTTTCTGATCAATTCGTTCTTGAATAAGGTTAAGCGCTTCTTGACCACTTAACGCTTTAGTTGTTTTAACATTTAGTTCGCCTAGTAGAGCTTCTAAAACAATTAAGTTGGGTAAATGGTCATCTACTGCCAGAATGTGTAAACCCTGGCCATTAAAATCTTGCTGTTCTTCTTCAAAAATAGGTTGGTTGCTTAATAATTGAATGAGTCCGCTTCGACTTAATGGTTGATAGAGAGGGCGAGCGCGATATTCACTGAGCATGTTTGGCTCAAGGGTCATTTGATAACCATAGACGGCTAAATTACCTTGATAACGGCTACGGATTTCTTTTAATAACGCTTCGGTATCACCGCTATGATCAACGATAAGCCATGTATTATCTTTTTGATCGAGATGTTTTAAGCGACTAAACAAGTCTAGAATCGATTGTGTTTCGATATGAGGAACATGGTAGTTTTCAAGGTAATAACGTAAAACACTTGCTGTAGCAGGGTGAGCAAGATAAGACACCACTTGTAAATGCTCAAAGTGCGGATGTTCGATTTCGTAATCTTCATCTACCACAAATTGTGCGGTAAACCAGAACGTAGAGCCTTTTTCTGTTGGTGCACGTTCTTGATTGTCCTCAAAGCCAATTTGACCATGCATCAGATGAACAAGCTGTTTAGAGATAGCAAGGCCTAAACCTGTACCGCCAAATTGACGTGTAACTGATGCATCGCCTTGCGAGAATGATTCAAATAATTTTTTACGGTCTGTGCCACTTAAGCCAATACCACTATCTTGAACGCTAAAATGTAGCAGACATTGCCCAATATCATCATGTTCCATACGAACACGAACAATAATTTCACCATCTGGAGTGAACTTGATTGCATTAGAAATCAAGTTGGTCAGAATTTGCTTGAAGCGTAAAGCATCACCAATCACTTGTTGTGGAATATTGTCCGCATAGTAAAAAGCCATGGCGATATGTTTTTGAGCGGCCAAAGGAGACAGCATATCCATGACATCAAAAATGGCTTCTTCTAAATCAAAAGGTGCTGTTTCAAGCTCTAACTTACCCGCATCAATTTTTGAGAAATCTAATACATCGTTAATTAATGCCAATAAATGGGCAGATGACTTGCGAATGGTTTGTAAATAAAGATTTTGTTCATTATTTAAGTTTTGCTGACGAAGCAATAAATGAATAAAGCCATCAATACTGTTGAGAGGCGTACGAAGCTCATGGCTAATATTGGCAAGGAAAACTGACTTTGCCTGATTTGATGAAATCGCTTGGTCACGTGCTTGACGATAGGTAATGTTTTGAACTTCTAAGGTATCTAATGTTCTGCGTAAGTCTTCTTCTGTTTGTTCAGTGTGTTCTTTTAATTCCAAAAAGCTAAAGTGCAATCGCTTAACAACGTTTGCGATGTCTCGCTGTAGTAAGCGTAGCTCCCCAGTACTATTAATGACTAGGTGCTGGTCTAGAGTATCTGCATTTAGACGTTGTAACTGCATGCGAATTTCATACATCGGCGCAATCCAGCGACGAGAATAAAAATTCAAGCATAGTAAAAGTAGCAGTAAGGTCATTAATCCAGTAATGACGAGAGCAATCATAATGCGATAACGTGCCAACTCTAAAGGCTGGTTATCCATTTCAATCACTAACCAGACTGGCGCTTTTCCAGCTTTATTACTAATCTGTAGTCCATAAATATTGTTGTGGTTATAAGAGATTGGACCAAAAAAATTATTACTACTGGGAAAGCTAGGCCAATAACGATTATCACGATAACCAATACTTAAATAAGTCTGTCCGTTGTTATCGATGAGTACTGCGCGTTTAAGATTTTTTTCGCTAAACATGCTTTGCATGATGTGCTGAGCATGATCGTATTCATCGGGCTGTAGTTCGACCAGCGTATACAAATCTTTCGCAATTTGATTATAGCGAGCTAAAATTGCTGAGGCGTGATGTAGCTGTTGTTTTTTTACCGAATGTGACGTTTCAGTTAAAACCAGAAAAGCACCGACCCCTGTTAAAATCATAATAGGCACAAAAATTAGAGCAATCAATTGCCCATATGCATGATTCAGACGTAAGCGTTTCGATAAGGTTTTATTGAAATTAGACATGGCTACATCAGATTTATCTCTCTGTACGGCATCTTATCACGCTTTATTTTAAAACAGACGGCATTTTATAAATGACCGAGCTTTAATCGCTTTCATGAAAAAGCATATTGAAATGGGTGCAGTACCGAGCATTTTTTCATACAATAGGCCCACCTCGATATAGGTGTTGATCATGAGTAATACACAACCTGACTTTTTAGCCGACGAATTTTTGTTAGATCACTATGTAGGTAAGACACCTCTAGTTCGTTTGCAGCGATTGGCTTCTCATACGCAAGCGACGGTTTTAGCAAAATTGGAAGGTAATAATCCGGCAGGTTCTGTAAAAGACCGTCCTGCATATAACATGATTATGCAGGCAGAAAAACGTGGTCAAATTAAGCCAGGTGACACTTTGATTGAGGCAACCAGTGGGAACACGGGTATTGCTTTGGCAATGGTTGCTGCAATGCGTGGCTATAAAATGAAACTTATTATGCCGAACAACATGAGTCAGGAGCGTAAAGATGCGATGCTGGCTTATGGTGCAGAGCTGATTGAAGTAACACCACAGCAAGGGATGGAAGGTGCACGTGATTTAGCCTTGCAAATGGAAAAAGACGGTAAAGGGCACGTTTTAAATCAGTTTGGTAATCCCGACAATGTTGAAGCTCATTACTTAACGACAGGCCCTGAAATTTGGAAACAAACAGGTGGGAAAATTACCCATTTTGTAAGCTCAATGGGTACAACCGGTACTATTATGGGTGTTTCTAAATATTTAAAAGAACAAAACCCAGATATTCAGATTGTCGGTTTACAACCAGCAGATGGATCAAGTATTGCTGGTATTCGCCGTTGGCCAAAAGAATATTTACCTACTATTTTTGATAGTAGCCGTGTGGATCGTACTATTGATATTCCACAAATTGATGCTGAAAAAACTATGCGTAAATTAGCACGTATGGAAGGCATCAGTGCTGGTACATCTTCAGGTGGTGCAGTATGGGCATCCATCAAGATTGCAGAAGAAAATCCAGATGCTGTTATTGTTTGCATTATCTGTGACCGTGGCGACCGCTACTTGTCTACAGGACTGTTTTCAGTACAGGACGATAACTCATAATTGAGAGAAATAATGCGTTTCCCAACCTTAGTTTTTGATATTGAAACTTTAACTGATTTAAAAGCGGGAGCGCATTTATATCATCTTGATTTGCCAGAGGCTGATGTAGAGCAAGCGTTGACTAAACTGCGCCGTCAAGAATCAGGCATGGATTTTCAGCGCTTACCTTTGCATGAAATTGTTTGTATTTCTGGTCTATGGATTGATGAGTCAGGTTTTAGATTATTTTCTTTTAGTCGGGAAAACTATTCTGAAGCCGAAATTTTACAGAAATTCTTGTCAATTTTTGATAAACGTCATCCGACTTTAGTGAGTTGGAACGGCTCGCAATTTGATTTACCCGTCATTCTATTCCGTGCCATGTATCATGGGCTTTCTGCACCGGGCTTGTTTGATCAAGGTGAGATTGATAGCCAAAAGCGTTTTAATAATTACCAAAACCGTTATCACCACCGTCATATTGATTTAATGGATGTGATGGCAATGTTTAACGGGCGTAATTTTCAAAAACTTGATGATATTGCCTGCATTTTAGGTTTGCCGGGTAAGCGCGGTGAGTCGGGTTATCATGTGCCGGAATATGTCCGTACGCAGCAGTGGTTAAAACTGACCAGCTATTGTGAAGGAGATGTACTTAATACATGGTTCGTCTATATACGTTGGTTGTTATTAAAAGGACAATTAACTGTAGATGAGCATAATGATTGGGTAAACTCTAGTATTGATTACTTGAAAAATATTCCTCAGCAAGCAGATTTTCTTGAAGTATGGGAACGTACCTCAAAACATACTGAATTTACTTCACATTATTTTAATCCTTCAGATTTTTAGGTTCATCCTTTGAAACAACAAGCCAAATCTCGCAAGCCCCAACAACCTGAATATATTTTTCAGGTTGAAACACTTTCTCATGAGGGGCGGGGAATTGCGCATTATGGTTCTCATCCTGATCATCCCGCAGATAAGCATGGCAAGAAAGTTTTTATTCGTTATGCATTGCCCGGAGAAACTGTAAAGGCCAAGATTACCCATCAAGCAAAGCGTCTTGAAGAAGCTGAGATGGTGCAGTTGTTAGGAGAACCGTCAACTCATCGTATAGATGCAGTTTGTCCTCATTATGGTATTTGCGGTGGCTGTAGCATGCAGCATATCCATCCTGATGAACAAATCCGTTTAAAGCAAAGTGTACTTCAATCACATTTACAGCATTTTGCAGGTATTCAACCTGAACAGTGGCTAGAGCCGATTCGGTCTTTACAAAGTGATTATCGCCGTCGAGCACGAATTGGTGTGCGCTATTTGCCGAAGCCAGATCGCTTAATTATGGGGTTTCGTGAACATCATAGTAATCGTTTAACTTCTATTCATAGTTGTAGCGTTTTGGATAAAAATTTATCAAATAGTTTGCCTGAGTTGCGTATTTTACTCCAAAGTCTAAAAGGCAAAGCACATATTGGTCATGTAGAATTAGCAAAAGGTGATCATGAAATTTCTTTATTGGTTCGTCATGTAGAAAAATTAAACAATTCTGATGTCAACCAATTAAAGCAATTTGCGTTAGAAAAGGGGTGGCAGTTGTATTTGCAACCTAAGGGTCCTGAAAGTATTCATCGTATTGATGATGAAAAAGGTGCTTTACGTTTACATTATGCTTTAGAGAGGTTTAATGTAAATTTTGCTTTTTCGCCATTGGATTTTACGCAGGTCAATGCCACAGTAAATGAACAAATGGTCCAATTGGCATGTGAATTGCTTCAATTGCAACCAGGTGAAAAAGTACTTGATCTATTTTGTGGTTTAGGCAATTTCTCACTCCCGTTAGCACGATGTGTCGGTGAGAGTGGGCAAGTTGTTGGTGTGGAAGGGAGTGAAGAAATGGTTCAACGGGCAACAGCTAATGCAAAATGCAATAGTTTGGTGCAGGCAACCTTCTTTTCACAAGATTTAACAAAAGATTTTTCGCATCATTCTTGGGCAAATCAAGGATTTGATGCATTATTGATTGATCCTCCTCGTGCTGGTGCATATGAAATTATGCAGTATGTATCAAATTTTGGAGCAAAAAGAATCGTTTATGTATCATGTAATCCAGCTACACTGGCAAGGGATGCAGGTGTTTTGGTCCAATATGGTTACCAGTTAAAAAAAGCAGCGGTGATGGACATGTTTACGCACACAGAACATGTTGAATCCATTGCACTATTTGAAAAAATTCAAGAGATAAACGATTAAAAACATGAGTTACATATTGAGGAGAATGGTATGGTCACAGTACGTGAACAGTTACCTGAACAACTAACTGAGTTGTCCGAGGAAACGACTGTAGAGCATGCCGCCGAAACGCAAATCGGTTTAGCCTCATGGTTGGATCGAGTGCGTGAAATATTAGATGGGGCGAAGCTTGAACAGCTTGAAAAGGTTGCGAATGAAACCCTGCAAAAAGAGTTAGAATCAACGGTTAATCATCGGTCCAATACTTTCGCTACTGGCGTTGGAATGGCCGACATTTTGGCACATCTCCATGTAGATGAAGATACTCTATCGGCAGCTATGCTCTATCGTAGTGTGCGTGAAGACATTACTGATATAGAAGAAGTAAAAAAGAAATTTGGAGATCAGGTCTATAACCTTGTCAAAGGCGCTTTGGCAATGGGTAAACTCTCTGAACTCATTGAAAAAAATAAGCGGTTAGAAGACCACTTCAATAACAATCAACGAGAACATTTAAGTGGCATTTATAAAATGCTGATTTCGGTTACCGAAGATGTTCGTGTTGTTTTAATTAAACTTGCTGAACGTACCTATTCTTTACGAGAGCTGGCAAATTCCTCTCGTGAACGTCAAGAACGTGTAGCACGTGAAATTCTTACTATTTATTCGCCATTGGCACATCGACTCGGTATTGCTCAGCTTAAATGGGAACTTGAAGATCTCGCTTTTCGCTATTTAGCTCCAGATCGTTATAAAGAAATTGCATCATTACTGAATGAAAAACGTTTAGAGCGTGAACATTATATTCAGTTCGTGATTGATCGTTTAAAAAATGAGTTGGCGTCTTACGGAATCGAGTCAGAAATCACAGGTCGAGCAAAGCACATTTATTCGATTTATCGAAAAATGAAAAGCAAAAACCTGAGTTTTGATCAGCTCTATGATATTCGTGCCCTACGTGTGTTGGTCAATAGTGTCCCCGAGTGTTACCACTCTTTGGGTATTGTTCATCAAATCTGGCGTCATATTCCGCATCAGTTTGATGACTATATTACCAACCCAAAAGCAAATGGTTATCGCTCTTTGCATACTGCTGTAATTGCCGAAAATAAATCGCTTGAAGTACAAATTCGTACTCATGAGATGCACGACGAAGCAGAGTTAGGCGTATGTTCGCACTTTAACTATAAAGAAGGTTCAAAGAATACAGACCATTCCTTTAACCATCGTTTGC
This sequence comes from Acinetobacter sp. KB005, assembly GCF_049949095.1. Classification (NCBI taxonomy): domain Bacteria; kingdom Pseudomonadati; phylum Pseudomonadota; class Gammaproteobacteria; order Moraxellales; family Moraxellaceae; genus Acinetobacter; species Acinetobacter sp. KB005. Next base: position 1,484,919 of record NZ_CP188191.1, read on the forward strand.
ATTCGTTGCGTGCCGTTTTAGAGCACTATCAAGAACGCAATGAAACGACAGTACATCAAAACGAAGATGAAACAGAAGGCTTTGATCAACTACAAGATTTTGAAGGTTTTGAGAAGATTTATGTTTTCAGTCGTGATGGTGACATTAAGGAATTGCCACGTGGCTCGACAGTTTTAGATTTTGCTTATCATGTGCATACAGAAGTAGGGAACAAGTGTTACGCAGCGCGAGTTAACCAGCGTTATGTGCCATTAACCTATACTTTAAAAACTGGCGAACAGGTTGAGATTTTAACTAAAAAAGATCGTGATCCAAACCGAGATTGGTTGGTGAATTCTTTAGGTTATATTAAAACCTCTCGTGCCCGTGACAAGCTGCGTCATTGGTTTAGACAACAAGATCGTAGTAAAAATCTTGAAGTTGGCCGTGAACTTCTTAATAAAGAGTTAGCTCGTCTAGCGATTCACCCAAAAAGTATCGACCTAAATGATTATTCATCACATTTTAATGTAAAAACAGGTGATGACATTTTGGTGAGTCTGGTAAGCGGTGATATTAGCTTACATGCCTTGATTAATCAGGTGAACCGCCAAATGCATCTAGATCAGGATGAACCTGAACTAGTGCTTAAACCAGCATTAAATCCACGTGCTAGCCATACATTGTCGGCTCATGGAATTTTAATTGATGGTTTAGACAATGTAGAGCTGCACATTGCTCAGTGCTGTCAGCCCGTGCATGGTGAATCAATCGCTGGATATATTACTTTGAACCGTGGTGTCAGTATCCACAAAGTCATTTGTTCAGATTATCAGCGTATGATTAAGCAGGAACCAGAGCGTGCTGTTGAAGCTGATTGGGAAATGCAGCCAACGCGTGGTCAAAGTGTTCAAATTGTAGTTGAAGCTTATGATCGTCGTGGTCTGCTTAAAGACTTAACTCAAGTGATTTTCTCTGACCAAATCAATATTCGTCAGGTTAATACAATTTCTGAGGCAGATGGTATTGCCAATATGAAGTTGTTAATTGAGGTTAAGGGTTTAGCACAGCTTTCTCGCTTATTGGCACGCTTAGAGCAGCAACCTGGGATTATTAGTGCGCGACGCATGATTCAAGGTGTTTAAATAAATTGAGTAAAAAGGCTGTCAAATGACAGCCTTTTTAATTTACCAGTGAATTGGTTTTTCGCTAGAACCTGGAGGAAGATCTGCATCTGATAATGGCGAAGAATTCACCTGATTCTCAAAACTATCTTGGTTTTGAGAATAGTGATTTGATTTCAAAGATAAACCATGTAATACATCATTGACCACTTGATCTGCGAAAATTTCGGTACTAGAAGGTGGGGTATCTTGTGTGACTAAATTACCAACATTTGCTTGCGGTGGTTGCTTAATAGAACCAGCGGCTGCAATTTTGCCTGTATTTACTTCGATTACACGCCAGTTAAGTTTAATTGCATCACGTTCAGCAGGAACTGCACCGTAAAAAGATTGACCCTGAACAGTACGTGCTTCATTAATTCTACCGACGAGAATATAGTCTGCACCTACTTTTTGGGCAATTCTTGCCATTTCTGATGGCGCACCATCCCAAGAGAGGAATGCATTTTCACTTGCCATTTCTTCAATATAATCTCGACTTACTAAGCTTAGTTGTCGTGAATTTGCCATTTGCGTACCAATTAGGTCCGCGACTTCTTGCACAAACTCATATGGGTCTTCACCCGATGCTAAGTTAAATTTTGACTCAACAACTTGAAAAGGAAAAACCGCCATTCTTCGTAAATGTTGATCAGCTACATTTGATTGATATTTACTAATATAGGCTCGAACCCGAGCTTTATAATTTTTGCCTGAACCAGAAACACTAAGAACTTGAAAGCGATTAATGGCACCTGATGATTCGGTTTGGACACTAAACATAGGTGAGCTTTTGCCTTGATATGACCAGTGGTGATCTGTCATAACCATATTAACTTCTTCAGCCATCCCCATTTGTGAACTTACTTTTGTTCCATTCACAGATTGAGCCGCAGTAAGTAAAGCTTCTGCAATAGCTTGTTGCTGAGTTGGCCCACTACCTGAAGCTTCTTTCATAACTTCTTGTAACGCGGCAAAACTAGAGGTGGCAGTAAGACTTAATAGTACTGCACAAAATATTTTTCTCATAAAGGCTCTTTTTATTTATATAGCATAGCAACCGATAAGTGCCATGCTATAAAGGAATTAACTAGAAAAGCTTATAAGCCGAAAGTTGATTTTTTTGCAGATTTGCGGATTTCTTTTTCACTGGTCCACTCAACGATTCCAGTTTTTAAATTCAATAGTTTTAAAGTGAATTTATAGTAAACATCACTTTTGCCGCCTGAGTTTTTAACGATGCTAGATAAGTTACCATTCAGCATATACTCAGCACCAATCTGTGAGCCAGACTGTACAGCAGTACGTTTATCTACCATTCCGCTACGTTGTTGATACGCCATCTGGTCTGCTACTGCACCCACAGAAGTCATGTCTACAAAGCGGAATTTTCCTGAATTGATTAAACGGTTTTGAATCGTATCTGTAATAGACTCTGTATCGATATGCTCTTGAGATTTGTTCTTAATTTTGTCAACAAATAAAACAGGACGACGATTTTTTGTCATGTCAATAATTGGTGGGAAGGCGAGCATGTCATCTACCATTTTTGTTGCAATTTGCTGCAAGTCCGTCGAACCAAAATCTTTTGTTAAAGTTTCAACAGATTGTGCATCACCATAGCTAACAGTTTGTGAAGCACAGCCAGAAAAAAGTGCAGCGCTACTCATTGCTGTAATCATGAATAGTGATTTAATTTTCATTAAAATGTCCTGTATCTATCTTTTAAATAATGTTGTGAATTTAGGTTAAGAAAATTTAAAAAAATTAATCTTTTTTCATGTAAATTAATACATCGACCGCACTAGGGTTGGGAGCAACAGATTGAATGGTTTTAACTTCACGACCTTGTAAACTAATCGGCTTCCAAATAGCGCCTTCTGGATTAATTTCAGTTCCATCTGCATCAAACCATACAACTTTGTATTGAAAGTCTTGGGCATAGAACCAACCATTCTTTAATGCAAGTGAGGCACGTTTGATATCACCTAAAGTAGTCATGTTGACTCTACTAACACCAATGCGAGTAGCTAAAACAGGGTTGCTTGTCTGAGTTCGGACAGTACTTTTACCTGTTACGATATCTGTTTTTGTTTGCATAGCATTTGGAGCTGTACAACCCGTAAAAAATACGGATGTAATTGAGAATAGGCTTAAATAAATTACGGCCTTTTTCATTTTGAAGATCCTTTAATCATTAATGAGTAATAGCAAAACTATCGGTTAAAATTTCTTGATTTGCTTCAATGCCATGAATGAACACTGTTTGATTTGGTTTTACATTAATATTGAGTTCTTGAGTCATATAGCCATTCTTTAGTTGGATCGTATGAGTGCCTGTTGGTAAAGTGAGACGAGCAACTTGAGCGTTACTTGGTAAAGTGTTCCACGCACGGACATCAGCTTTTTCAGAAGCTGTGTTATAAATATTTCCAGCGATTTGACCAATAGCGCCGAGTCTGTTCCCAAGTTCTTTTTGCACCATATATTTTGCTGTCGTACGTGCAATTTGTGAGGCCATATTAGCTGCTACATTTTCTTTTAGTGTTTTTACAGCTAATGCACCTATATCAGTTAACGTCGAAGTATTTGTTACAGGTCTGCCATTTACAAACACCTGAAGATTGGAGGGGCTTGTGTAGGTTGCAGGGTTATAGCTAGCAAAAGAAATATTGACTAAGCCATTTGGAGTAGGCAAAGCTAGCGTGTTAGGAATTTTTTGCGGTACTAAACCTTGTTCTAAAAAAATTAAAACTGGATATTGTTGAGATTTCTTATTAGAGGAAGTGTCTAAACGTTTGACATCATTTTTAATAAAATCATTAGGTTGTAATTCGTAAGCTTTTTTGAAATCAACTAGGGCGTCATTTTCTTCCCCAAGAGCCTCCCAAAGAGTAGCTGCCATATAAAATGCATAAGCATTTTGATATGTATTTTTAACTTTCCCAGCGATTGTATCTAAGCCAGCAAAAGCTTCATCGAAGTTTTGATCGGTATCGGAGCCAGCTTTTTCTTTAGCTTTCTCCGCTTCTTTTATATGAGCGAGTTCAATTTCACGCTGAATGCGTTGTGCAATGCGCATTTCTACACCAGCACTTTCTGCATTGTTAAGAGCTATAAAATTAATTGCTTGATATACATGAGCCAAAACTTGCTCATACTCAGGGATTTTATAGGGAATAATGCTGTCATTACTTACAAGTGAAAGAGCTTTAAATCCAAGTTCTGAAGCACTGATCTTTGCTTTATTATTCCTTTGTTCTAACAGAGCAAACGCAGCTTCAAAGGATTGTTTGCTTTCTTCATACTGATGATTAGCTTGTTGCAAACGAGCTTTTTCAAGTAGGTAGAGTGCTGCATCACTGCTTTTGACTTTTTTATCTAAAAACTTATGAGTTTCTTCTGGAATGGGTTGGTTGATATTTGCACGGAAGCTTTGAGCTGTTTGATTGTAATCATCAAAAAAACCAGCGTGAGCGATAGGAAAAAGACTGCTGAATAGAGCAGTGATAAGAAATTTTTTGTGTAGTTGTGATTGTTTATTTATTAGAGAATTTGTCACAAAAAACACCCATAAGTTTACAAAAATAAACGAACTATAATTTTATAAGATGAGTATTTCAATAATTTTATTTATTATTAGTTTTATGTATTCTATTGAAAAATAACCGCAAAGTCTTGTGTCATATAGCATTGAATGTTTTTGAAGTTTTATATTTTAAGTGTTTATTTGTTTGATAAATCATCTAATTAAATTTTTATAATAATTTGAATCTTAACTATTGAAGTGTATTTGAAATTTTATTTAGATTTAAATGAATTTGTAAATTTAAATAATTGAAGTGGTTGGTTTTTGTTAATATTTATGTTTTGTTTTTTTAGATTTTTTAATCAGTTGCTGCTTTTATTTATTTTTATTTGAGCTTTAGATTTAGAATAACTTAAATTTTAGTATTTTTAATTATTGTATTATGAATATATTTTTAATAAAAAGGCTGTCAAATGACAGCCTTTTTTATATTGGATTATTTTCTCGATAAATAAATGTTAGTAAGTCGGTTTAAAAACTGAGGGCTTAAAGTTGAAAGTTGGTAAAGCAGTTTGGTTTTTATGCCAACTGGAGTGTGAGTTGGCGTCCAGAAATGAGCCTTTTTCTCTACAAGTGAAAGCACCTGTTGAGCAATATCATTTGGAGTTAAATCTACCCCCATATTTTGAATTGTACCTGCATCCATATTGTTAACCATTGCAGTTTGCACAAATAGCGGCATCACATCTAAAACGCGAATACCATATTTTTTCCATTCCACATCTAAACCTTCAGTAATTCCGCGAACAGCAAATTTACTGGCTGAGTAAGAAATCAAATCAGCTTGCCCATAAATTGCAGAAGCTGAAGAGAGATTGATAACGCGTGCAAAAGACGCTTGCTTTAAATAAGGTAGGGCCGCGTGACAGCCATTGATAACACCGTTTACATTAATATTTATTGTTCTTTGGTGAGCTTTAATATCAGTCGTTTCAAATGCACCAGAATATAAAATACCTGCATTATTTACTAAGATGTTGAGTTCGCCAGCCCATTTAGTAAATTCTTTTAATATATGTTGCCACTGATTGTAATCACTTACATCCAGATAGCCGGCACGGGCATTTGGCCCTAAGTCGTTTGCCAATTCTTGAGCAAGCGATTCATTAATATCATAAATGCCTACTTTATATCCTTGTTTGTAAAATACGCGTGCAATTTCAGCCCCAATACCTTGAGCGGCACCACTAATCAGAATACTGTATCTCATCTTTTTTCTCTTTGTCAGTACAATAGTGCGACTGATTTAATCGCTTTGATTTTGATCATAACAAATTAAGATCTTAGTTTTACTGACCGACTTTTTAAACTTGAGGGTTACCATGGATAAATTGCTTAAAATTATGCAAGAGTTACGAGAAAAATGTCCGTGGGATCAAGAACAAACCCCAATGTCACTGACTAAATATGCGATTGAAGAAGCATATGAAGTTGAGGCTGCTGTCCGTCAGGGTAATATCGATGAAATCAGAAATGAGCTAGGCGATTTGTTATTACAAGTCGTGTTTCAATCACAAATGTTTAGTGAGCAAGGTGCTTTTAACTTTCAAGATGTTGTTGAGGCAATAAGTGAAAAGTTAATTCGCCGCCATCCACATGTTTTTCAGGCAGATCAATTTAATAACTTAACGCCAGAGCAAGTAAGTGAGCTTTGGAAACAAATTAAACAGCAAGAAAAACAAGGCAAGCCGCAATCAAGATTAGATGAAATAAAGCATGGACCAGCCCTATTGCAGGCACAAGAAATTCAAGAAAATGTAGCAAAAGTTGGGTTTGACTTTGAAACCGTAGAAGATGCTTATGGAAAACTAGAAGAAGAGTTAGACGAGTTTAAGCAAGCACTAAAAAATCAAAATATTGATGAAATTCAAGATGAATTTGGAGATTGCCTGTTTTCATTAGTCAATGTAGGACGTAAACTTGCGATTTCAAGTGAAACATCACTTTTATCAACAATACATAAATTTAGAAGCCGTTTTGCTTTTATTGAAGATCAAGCGAAAAAACAGCAAAGAACATTAGAAGACATGACCTTGTCTGAAATGGATGAATTGTGGAATCAGGCAAAGCGGCAGTTAAAGTTAGGGGAAAAAACACATGCAGCTCAGCATGAATCTTTGGAAGAGTAAGTATTATATTTTTATTGTTTTATTTTGGAGCCTGATTTCTTCAAGCTTTGTTCAGGCCCAATCTTTTGATCAAAATTTTAAGGAGTGGAAAGCTAAACAGCAGATGTATGATCAGAAGTTAAGCACGCAGCATTCCTCTCACTCTAATGCCCCAAAAAGTTCAACAATGACTGATTCTTCAGGGCAAGTTCACTTGAATCAAGCCAATATTGATGAGCTTCAAAAGCTAAAAGGGATTGGTGAGAAAAAGGCTCAGGCGATTGTAGAATACCGCCAAAAGAATGGTGGTTTTAAAAATATTGATGAATTTAAAAACGTAAAGGGCATTGGTCCAGCCATTTTTGAAAAGAATAAAACGCGGTTGAGTTTATAAATCATGTGTTTGTCAATTGTCATTTCATGCGCAAACTACAGAGAATCAAATTGCCCTTTGTGTGCGTTAGAGCTATGATTAGCGACAACTTGTTATTTACGTCCTGACGTAGGAGACAGCGTCTTTTGCAAACCTTGCGAGCGTCAAAATGTGGTTTGTCCACAGCCCAACTTCCTTCTTCGATTTTAGATGTGATCGATAGCCTGACTAAAGCTGGCTATGAAGCTTATATTGTTGGGGGTGGTGTCCGTGATTTAATGCTAGGGTTTAATCCTAAAGATTTCGATGCAGTCACCAATGCGACACCTGCTCAAATTAAAGAAGTTTTTGGCCGACGTTGCCGAATCATTGGTCGTCGATTTGAATTGGCACATGTCTATTCAGGACGTGAGCTGATTGAAGTTGCAACATTCCGTGCCCCTCCTAAAAAAGCAGTTACGAGTGCCTCAGGCATGATTTTACGTGACAATAACTGGGGTACCATCGAACAAGACTTTGCTCGACGTGACTTTTCTATCAATACCTTATATTACCAACCGCGTAAGGCTATTGTGCTCGATTTTTGCAAAGCAATTGACGATGTTAAAAACAAAACTTTGCGTTTATTGGGTGATCCAACACAGCGTTTTGAAGAAGACCCTGTGCGTATGCTGCGAACTTTACGCTTTGCAGCCAAGTTAAATTTCAAAATTGATTCAAATATTCTCGATATATTTGATGCTGAAATGACGCAATTATTGCGTGATGTCTCGCCGCATCGTTTATATGATGAATCTCAGAAGCTGTTCACAATGGGACATTTGGCGCGTGTTTTGCCAATGTTGATTGAGTTCGGTGTCTGGAAGCAACTTTTTGCCGATATTCAGCCTAATCTCACTGCATTTATTTTAAGAGCAGCAAAGAATACAGATCAACGTATACAAGTGGGTAAAACAATTAACCCTGCATTTTTCTATGCGGTTTTATTGTGGCAGCCGTTTTTAGAGCGTTGTGAATTTTATTTATCTAAAGGTATTGTGCCAGCCGAAGCGCGTGCACAGGCTGGTTTAGATGTCTTAAAACGTCAAGCGACACGTACAGTTATTCCTCGTTTTGCAGAAACTTTTATTCGTGAAGTTTGGGAAATGCAAACTCGTTTGCTCAATCCAAAACCACAGCAAATAGAAGCATTGGCAGGGCATGCTCGCTTCCGTGCTGGTTTTGACTTCTTATTACTCCGTGAAAAGTCAGGTGATGACACAACACAAGGAATGGGAAGCTGGTGGGAATCCTACCAAGAAATGTCAAATGACGAAAAAGAAGCTGCTATTAGCCACTATAATCGTCAGAAAGCTAGAAACCGTCGTAAAGCTGCCGCTGAGCCTATTGAAAATAATAAAGTTGATACGGAAATTGAACCGTTGGTTGATATTCCGGAACCACGTACTCGCCGTGGGAAAAAAGAACGTACTAGACAAGATCAGGCAGTTGGCCGATTTGTTGAAAAAGCGACTACTTCTGAAGCAGGCGTGATAGGCGATCATCCAATTTTAAAACGTAAGCGGGTACAACGCGATTTAAGCCAAGTTGTTTTTGGGCCAACGCAATGACAATAACCACTTATATTGGTTTAGGAAGTAATTTAGGCGATTCCCGTCAAATTTTATCTGAAGCCATTGCCAAGCTTAAAACCTTAGGAATGGTTAAAGTTTCTAGACTTTATCAAAGTCCACCTATGGGGCCTCAAGACCAGCCAAATTATTTAAATGCAGTTGCAGAATTAAATACGGATCTTGCGCCTTTAGATTTGCTAGATCATTTACAACGTTTTGAGCAAGAAGCTGGTCGTGTACGACTTCGTCGTTGGGGTGAGCGAACCTTAGATCTGGATTTGCTTATATATGGCAATGAAAAAATTCACAATGAGCGCTTAACTGTGCCGCACATAGGCATTCTACAACGAGATTTTGTTGTAATTCCTTTATTAGATTTAGATGCTGATTTACAAATTAATGATCAGCCACTTAAAAATTTAGAACTGATACAGCAGCCAACGCTGACTGTACTTGCGGATGAGTCTTGGGCTTAAGCTCTCGATTCATTATGTTCTGCAAACTCCTGTAGAGGATATCATCATGATTAGTCTAAGTGACTTAAGAAAATTTAAAGCCGAAGGACGTAAGTTCTCTTGTCTAACTTGTTACGATGCAAGCATGGCAAAAGCAATGGAACTTGCTGAAATTGATACAATCTTAATTGGTGATTCTCTTGGAATGGCAATTCAAGGGCGAGATTCAACTTTGCCAGTAACCGTTGAAGATATGGCTTATCATACGGCAGCGGTGCGCCGTGGTAATCAACATGCCTTGATTATGACAGACTTACCATTCATGAGTTATGCAACCTTGAATGATGCTTTGCAAAATGCAAGAACAGTCATGCAAGCTGGCGCTCAAATGGTGAAAATCGAAGGCGGTGCATGGTTAAGTGAAATCGTGCAGGTTTTAACCCGTAATGGTGTACCTGTTTGTGTACATTTAGGCTTAACGCCTCAATCTGTGCATGTATTCGGTGGCTATAAATTACAAGCTAGAACACGTGAAGCAGCAGATCAGCTTATTGCTGATTGTACAGCAGTGGTTGAGGCCGGCGCAGCGGTATTATTACTTGAATGTGTTCCTGCCCAGTTGGGTCAAGAAATTGCTGAATTATTCCCAAATACGCCTGTAATTGGTATTGGCGCAGGTAATGCAACCGATGGTCAAGTATTAGTTGTACAAGATATGTTGGGTTTAACTTTTGGTCGAGTTGCACGTTTTGTACGTAACTTTATGAAAGAGCAATCAGGTGAAACTGCCATTTTAGATGCTTTTAAAGCTTTCCATGCTGCTGTGCAGGATCAGTCATTCCCTGCCAAAGAACATACTTTTCACGTTGAGCTGTAATTCATGAAAACAGAAACCACCATACAAGGTCTTGCAGCTTCTTTAAATCCTGCTAGAGCTGCACGTAAAATTATTGGTTTTGTCCCAACAATGGGAAATCTACATGAAGGACATCTCACACTTGTTCGTGAAGCGAAAAAGTTATGTGATGTTGTGGTTGTGAGCATTTTCGTAAACCCGACTCAATTTGGACCGGGTGAAGATTTTGATAACTATCCTCGTACTTTAGAACAAGATAGTCGTCTATTGGCTGATGTAGGCTGTGACATTATTTTTGCACCATCAGTTGAGCAAATGTACGGTACACAACCACGTTTAACGAACATAAGTGTAAACCAGATTACAGATGCTTTATGTGGTAGTTCACGTCCGGGACACTTTGATGGTGTAGCTTTGGTGGTAACTAAGCTCTTTAATATTGTGCAACCTAACTACGCTTTCTTTGGACAAAAAGATTACCAGCAGTTAGCAGTTATTCGCCAGTTTGTGCAAGATTTAAATATTCCTTTAGAAGTGATTGGTGTGCCAATCGTTCGTGCAGCAGATGGCTTAGCACTTAGCTCAAGAAATGGTTATTTAAGCGATGAGCACCGTCAGATTGCTCCGGTTATTTATCAAAGTTTGAAGCAGGCAGAGCAACAGTTACATCAAGGCAAAGATTTGCAACAAGTTGTAGAAGATATCAAAACTCAGTTGACAGATAATGGTTTTGTTGTTGATTATGTCGAAGCTCGTCAGACAAATCTGTTACCTGCTACTCAATTTGATCGTGATATTGTGTTGTTTGTCGCGGCAAAACTGGGTGCAACCCGTTTGATTGACAATTTAGAAGTTGCCTTTACACCCCAATAAAGAGATCAAAGGACAGCCATGCCATGAAGCGTATACTTATCGTGACAGGACAGTCTGGTTCAGGAAAATCTTCGGCCCTTCAAGTATTAGAAGATTTGGGCTATTACTGTATTGATAATTTGCCTTTGGCATTGCTGCCTGAAATTGTGGCAAAGCTAGATCATGAAAATAACCTAGAGCAATTGGCTTTAGGTGTGGATGTAAGAAGTACTCGGGCAGATATGCAAGAGTTCGATCATGTTTTTGAGCAATTACAAAGACATGGCACGGTTGATGTTATTTACCTTACTACGCAAGATCAGGATCTGATTGCGCGTTTTAGTGCATCGCGTCGTCCACATCCATTAGCCAACCGTTTTAAAAGTCTGTTGCAATGTATTCATGAAGAAAAGCAGTTGCTGCTTCCAATTCAGTTTCGCGCTACGGTTCATATTGATACAACAGATAAAAGCGTTCATGATTTAAAGCATATTTTACTGTCTAAATTGGGGCAGTCAGATAAGCTTATTGTCATATTGCAGTCATTTGGATATAAACATGGCATTCCTTTAGATGCCGATTATGTTTTTGATGTACGGCATTTACCAAATCCGCATTGGGATTTAGAATTAAGACGTTTTTCTGGTTTGGATGAGCCAGTAAGACTATTTTTAGAAGCAAGTCCGCAAGCAAACGAAATGTTTGATGATATTCTTCACTTCTTAAAAAAATGGCTTCCCGCATTTGCTGAAGGACATCGTCACTATATGACGATTTCTATTGGTTGCACTGGGGGGCAACATCGTTCGGTTTATATCGTAGATAGACTAAAACAAGCACTTGAGGCAGAATGGTCTGTTCAGGTCTTACACAGAGAAATGAAGCACTGGTCATGATAGACACAACTGTTGATGTAATTAATAAACTCGGTTTACATGCTCGTGCATCAGGAAAACTGATAGAGGTCACTACAAAGTTTCGTTCGTCGATCCAGATTGGGAAAGGCGATCATTTGGTAGATGCAAAAAATATTATGTCTTTGCTGATGTTAGGTGCAGGTAAAGGGACCACTTTGCGATTGGTCATTGATGGTACCGACGAAGAACAGGCATTAAATGAAGTACTGGCGTTATTCGCAGCAAAATTTTATGAGGCAGATTAATCGTGGCACGTGGTTCCCAACGTTATACTGAAGAAGATTTCGGTTCTTTAGAAGGACGTGCAAGCAAAACCGAACAGAAAAAAGCAGTGCAACGCATGGCTGCTTTAGGTGAGCAACTCGCACAACTTTCTATTAAACAAATTCAGAAACTTCCAGTTGATGAGCGTTTAATTGATGCTTTAATGGAAGTGCAGAACATTAGTTCTTTTGAAGCACGTCGTCGCCAATTTCAACGTATTGGTAAGTTATTGCGCAATGAAGATGAGACCGTAATTTTGTCTTATTTAACCCCGCAGCAAGGCGCAAAAAGACAGGCTCAATTAATGCGTTGGGTTGACCGCATGATTGAACAGGGTGATCCTGCAATTACTGAATTTAGTAAAATTTATAATGCATCGGAACGTCACACCTTGCGTCAGCATGTGTTGAGAATCAATCGCGATAAAACTCAACAGGCGAGTGAAGCAGATATTGAGGCATCAAAAGTTAAATTTGTTAACTATGTACAGCAAATTGCATTATTGTCTGATCAAGGCTAAATGCACTTAAATAAAAAAAGCGACGCTCAAGGCGTCGCTTTTTTTATTTATATATTCTCAGCGCGTTCTTTTGCCCATTCACGCAAAATAAACTTCTGTAATTTGCCGGTCGATGTTTTTGGAATTTCTGTAATGACCACATCTTTGGGAACTTTAAAGCGAGCTAACTCTTTTTGACAATGTGCAATAATTTCTTCAGGGGTTGCTGTAGCGCCCATTTTTAATTCAATAAATGCGCAGGGTACTTCTTGCCAACGAGCATCGGGTTTGGCGACGACAGCAGCAGTTAAAACAGCTGGGTGCCTATACAGCACATCTTCTACTTCTAAAGATGAAATATTTTCTCCACCAGAAATAATAATGTCTTTCGAGCGATCAGTAATTTTTGCATAACCATCGGGATGGCAAACTGCTAAGTCTCCCGTATGGAACCATCCACCAGCAAAAGCTTCTTGGGTTGCTTGGGGATTCTTTAAATATCCTTTCATGACAATATTGCCACGGAACATGATTTCTCCCATGGTTTGTCCATCGTTTGGTACAGGTTGCATGGTTTCTGGGTCTAATACACGCATACTGTCTTGTAATGGATAGGGCACGCCTTGACGGGAATGAAGTTGGGCTTGTTCAGCAATTGAAAGCTCATTCCATCCAGATTGCGAAGCACATAAGGCAGAAGGCCCGTAAGTTTCAGTTAAGCCATACACATGGTTTACGTTAATTCCCATATTGCGCATACCTTCAATAATAGCAACTGGAGGAGCGGCTCCGGCAACCATTACTTCAACATGGTGATCAAAGTCAGTTTGCTTTTCTTTAGGTAAGTTAATAATCATTGAAAGAACAATAGGGGCACCACAGAAATAATCAACTTTATGTTTTGCAATGAGTTGTATGACTAATTCTGGGTCGACCTTGCGCAAACAAATATTTGTTCCACCGCTGGCTGCGATACTCCATGCAAAACACCAACCGTTACAATGGAAAAGCGGTAATGTCCATAAATACACAGCGCGAGGTTTCATTCCGCAGGCCAAGATGTTACTTGCAGCGTTTAAATAAGCGCCCCGATGATGATAAACAACGCCTTTAGGATTACCTGTTGTGCCTGAAGTGTAGCTTAAGCTAATTGCATCCCACTCATCATCTGGTAAATGCCATAAAAAATTAATGTCGCCTTGAGCTATCCATTCTTCATATTCAAAAGAGCCAATAAACTGATTCTCGCCCTCATATTCATCATCAGCTACATCAATCACAATAATGTGTTGGTCGGGAATAAGAGAGAGGGCTTCTCTTGCTAGATTAACAAATTCAGGGTCAACCAAAAGCACTTTGCTTTCAGCATGTTCTAACATGAAAGCTATTGTTTTTGCATCTAAGCGTGTATTGAGCGTATTGAGCACAGCTCCGGTCATCGGTACTGCAAAATGTGCTTCGATCATCGCTGGCACATTAGGCAATAAAACTGATACCGTATCATTTTTACCAATTCCGAGTTGTTTGAGCTGAGAAGCAAACTGGCAACAACGTTGGTAAGTTTCTTTCCATGAAATTTGGCGTTTACCGTGAATAATCGAAGCGTGATTTGGATAAATATAAGCTGCACGCTCTAGGTAGCGTAGAGGCGATAACGCAACAAAGTTTGCGGGTGTGCGTGGCAATTCATCATAAGCACTAACCATGTGAAACAACTCCGTGTTCTATTTTTAATTCATTCTTTGAAAATATGACTTAATACTCATCAAAGCATCTATGCTTTAGTCTTAAAGGGAAATACCCTCCAGTCAGAAAATGAGCAGAAATGCTATTTTCTTCATCTTAAACCACTTGTGTTGAACATGTTTAAAAAATCATCTCAATATGTTTTTAAGTCATTTATTGCTGTTTACCTGATAAGCAAAATGTATTTATGATTTTATGGGCTCAAAGGTTTTCACTTTGCTTGAACAAGTGTAAAATCTTTCAGGTTTTTTAATTTTGATTTACACCGTTTTTATATTTTGAGGTTCGCCTCGATCATAATCTCGCGGTGAAATGCTCCTTCGTATAGGGCATCACTCCTTAAGGATTTTTTTATGCCAATTATCACATTGCCAAATGGCGATCAAAAGAGTTTTGATCACGCTGTATCTGTTATGGAAGTTGCCCAAAGTATCGGGCCTGGTCTAGCAAAAAATACTGTTGCTGGACGTGTGAATGATCGCTTAGTTGATGCATGTGACTTAATTACCGAAGATTCGACCTTACAAATTATCACTCCAAAAGATGAAGAAGGTCTTGAAATTATTCGCCATTCTTGTGCACACCTTGTCGGACATGCTGTTAAACAGCTTTTCCCTGAAGCCAAGATGGTGATTGGTCCAGTCATTGAAGAAGGTTTTTACTACGACATCTGGATGCCACGTCCTTTTACATTAGACGATATGGCAGCTGTCGAAGAGCGCATGAAAAAGCTCATCGATCAAGATTATGATGTCGTTAAAAAAATGACACCACGTGATGAAGTAATTGCTGAATTTACTGCACGTGGCGAAGAATACAAATTACGTTTGATTGCAGACATGCCTGAAGAAACACAAATGGGCTTGTACTACCATCAAGATTATTTAGATATGTGTCGTGGTCCACACGTACCGAACACTAAATTTTTAAAATCGTTTAAGCTGACAAAAATCTCTGGAGCTTACTGGCGTGGTGATGCGAAGAACGAACAGCTTCAACGTATTTATGGTACTGCATGGGCTGATAAGAAACAGCTTGCTGCATACATCAAACGTATTGAAGAAGCTGAAAAGCGCGACCACCGTAAAATTGGTAAAGCTCTAGACTTGTTCCATATGCAAGAAGAAGCACCAGGTATGGTGTTCTGGCATCCAAACGGTTGGACGATTTACCAAGTTCTTGAACAATACATGCGTAAAGTTCAGCAAGACAATGGTTACCTTGAGATTAAAACACCACAAATCGTAGACTTTACGCTTTGGGAAAAATCAGGCCATGCAGCGAACTATGCAGACAACATGTTTACGACTCATTCTGAAAGTCGTAATTATGCGGTTAAACCAATGAACTGCCCATGTCACGTACAAGTTTTCAACCAAGGTTTGAAGTCTTACCGTGATTTGCCAATTCGTTTAGCAGAGTTCGGTTCTTGTCATCGTAATGAACCATCTGGTTCTTTACACGGCATTATGCGTGTACGTGGCTTTACACAAGATGATGCACATATCTTCTGTACTAAAGAACAAATCGGTCAAGAAGTTGCAGATTTTATTAAACTGACGCTTGATGTTTATAAAGATTTTGGCTTTGAAGAAGTGCAAATGAAACTTTCTACACGTCCAGAAAAACGTGTGGGTGATGATGCACTTTGGGATATGGCTGAGAAATCTTTAGCAGATGCTTTAGATGCAGCAGGATTAGAATGGGAATTACAACCTGGTGAAGGTGCGTTCTATGGTCCAAAAATTGAATTCTCATTGAAAGACTGTCTCGGACGTGTATGGCAATGTGGTACTATTCAGTGTGACTTCAACTTACCAGAGCGTTTAGATGCGTCTTATGTGACTGAAGACAATGATCGTGATCAGCCTGTTATGTTGCATCGTGCAATTCTTGGCAGTTTTGAGCGTTTTATTGGTATACTAATTGAACACTACGCTGGTTTCATGCCACCTTGGTTGTCACCGTTACAAGCATGTGTCATGAATATCACGGACTCTCAAGCTGAAGCTTGTGAGAAAGTCGTAGCAAAACTCAAAGAAAATGGTCTTCGTGCCATTTCTGACTTGAGAAATGAAAAAATCGGATTTAAGATTCGTGAGCGTACTCTAGAGCGTATTCCTTACTTGTTAGTTCTTGGTGATCGAGAAGTTGAAGAAGGTACAGTGAATGTACGTACCCGCTCAGGAAAAAATTTAGGTACTATGTCAGTAGATGCATTCATTGACTTAGTGAAGTCTGCCGTCGCCGAACGTGGCCGGTATATTGTGGAGTAAGAAAGATTAAACAGCCTGACCGTAACCAACAACAAGGTGCAAAAAGCAACCGTCCAGCAATTAATGATGAGATCCGTGCAAAAGAAGTACGCCTCGTCGGTGCTGAAGGTGAGCAAAAAGGAATTGTTTCATTAAGTGAAGCACTGCGTGCTGCTGAAGAGGTTGAACTTGATCTTGTTGAGATCGTTGCAAACGCCGAGCCGCCTGTTTGTAAAATTATGGATTACAACAAGCACTTGTTTGACCTGAAGCAGAAGCAAAAAGATGCGAAGAAAAAACAGCATCAAGTGCAAGTGAAGGAAATCAAACTGCGCCCTGCAACTGATGTTGGTGATTATCAAGTTAAGCTTCGTGCTATTTTGAAATTCCTTGAAGAAGGAAACAAAGTGAAGATTACTTTACGTTTCCGTGGTCGTGAAATGGCTCACCAACAGCTTGGCTTAGCTCAATTACAAAAAATTGAAGCGGATGTAGCTGAGTTTGGGGTTGTGGAACAAGCACCAAAAATGGAAGGCCGTCAAATGGGTATGTTACTTGGACCGAAAAAGAAAAAGTAATACTCAAAAAAAGCACTGCAAAAGCAGTGCTTTTTTTTATCCACATATCAATAAAAAAAGATCATTTAACTTTTCTTTATTCAGTTTTATTTAAGACAATTGGTATATTTTTTTAAGAAATTCAATTCACGAATTTTATGTATTTTTTAGTGTTGCAAATCTAATCGTCTCCCTTAAAACATGATATAAACCAAGACGCAGTCATGATAACGATGAGTAGGAAAATAGAATGATTGATCTATATTATTGGGGAACTCCCAATGGACATAAAATCACAATTGCCTTAGAAGAAATGGGACTGGATTACACTCTTTATCCAATCAATATTTTAGAAAATGATCAATTTCAACCAGACTTCCTGAGAATTTCTCCGAATAATAAAATTCCTGCGATTGTTGATCAAGATGGACCCCGTGGTGAGCCAATTTCTATATTTGAGTCAGGCGCTATCTTGCAATATTTAGGTAGAAAAACTGGATTGTTTTACCCAACAGATGAGCAAGAGCGAGTTGAGGTTGAGCAATGGCTCATGTGGCAAATGGGTGGTTTAGGGCCTATGCTTGGGCAAAATCATCATTTCAATCGTTTTGCCCCAGAAAAAATCCCCTATGCGATAGACCGCTATATTAATGAAACTAAACGTTTATATGGTGTACTTAACAAACAACTCATTGGTCAGAAGTTTGTCGCTGGTGAATACTCTATTGCGGACATGGCAATTTTACCTTGGATTTTACGTTATGAATGGCAAGGTATTCAGATTGAAGATTATCCATACGTACAAGAATATATTGTACGTTTAACAGCACGCCCCGCAGTTCAGAAAGCACTATCGATTAAAGTGGCCTAATTTCTTGCTTGGATTTAGTGAATACTTGAAGCAAAAAGTCGTTTGGTGTGATTGATTATGCTGAGTTACTTTTTGCTTTTTATTAGTGCTTTTGGCGCTGCGACATTACTACCTCTACAGTCTGAAGCGGTATTGGTAACCTTATTATTAAAGGAGCAATATTCAGCTTTGCTTTTAATTAGCATAGCTACTTTGGGTAATGTGTTGGGTTCTTGCGTTAATTGGTGGCTAGGTCTAAAGATAGAACAATTTAAACATCGTAAGTGGTTTCCAGTTTCTGAAAAGCGGTTACAACAAGCGCAGAGCTTTTATCATAAATATGGATTTTACTCCTTACTTTTGAGTTGGACGCCTATTATTGGCGATCCTATTACTTTGGTTGCTGGGCTGTTCAAAGAAAATTTTTGGCGCTTCCTTGGTATAGTCATTATTGCTAAAGCAGGGCGTTATCTGTTTATTTACTGGGTAGTAATGGGTTTTATTTAAAATAAAAAAGCATCCGAAGATGCTTAAATTATAAATATGTATTTAGTCTTCTGAGCTTTTGGTAATGTCTACTTTAAATAGATCATTCGTTTTGAGCCAACAGAAAGTCACAACAACTAGAGTCATACAGCCTCCAAAAATAGTCGCTGTAATAGTTCCCAAATATTTAGCTGCTAAGCCTGACTCAAAAGCTCCTAATTCATTACTCGAAGACACAAACATGCCATTTACAGCGGCTACGCGTCCCCGCATATTTTCTGGTGGGAAAATTTGCAAAATGGTTTGTCTTACAACAACAGAAATACTGTCACATGCACCTGTCATAGCAAGCGCAAAAAGAGATAACCACATATTGTTTGAGAAGGCGAATAAAATAGTAAATATTCCAAAACCTGCTACAGCAAGTAACATGTTACGCCATGCATGTTGAGTAGGAGGGAAGCGGGTTAAGGCAATCATGGTAACAAGCGCACCAATAGATGGAGCCGCACGTAAATATCCAAGCCCTTCAGGACCGACTTTTAATATATCTTCTGCAAAAATGGGTAATAACGCGATGACACCCCCAAATAAAACAGAAGCTAAATCAAGAGAAATTGCCCAAAGAACAATTTTGGTTTTCCAGATAAAACGGAAACCGTCTCCTAGACTTTCTAAAATATTGTCAGTTTCAATTTTAGGGAAACTACGTTTATGCAGTAAGTTAATTAAAATAAAGCAAATAGCGAGTAAAGCAGCGACACTAAATAGACTGGTTTCTCTGCCTAAATAAGCAAGCATAAAACCACCAAGCATTGGGCCGATAATTACACCACTTTGCCAGCCTATCGTTGTCCATGTCGCACCATTTGCATAGAGTTCGCGCGGAATTAAAAATGGTTTTAATGATGTTGCAGAAGGATTGTAGAAACCGCGGATTGTTCCTAAACCAAAAATAACAGCATAAATGCCCCAAGAAAGGAAGCTAACACTGATATGCCCTAAACCATGTAAGTGGAAAAGTAACCATAAAACCAAGGGGAGAGGAACCGAAAAAAATAAACAGATTTTCATAATGAGCTGTTTATTAAACCTATCTGCGAAATAACCTCCCCAAAGAGAAAGGGCAATAAATGGAATTGCTTCTGCAAGTCCGATTAAACCTAAGGTCAGTGGATCTTTGGTGATTTGATATAATGAGTAGGCAACAATAATTTCTTGAATCAAAATTGCGAGCGTTAAGCAAAATTGATTGATCGTAACGATAGAGAAGTCTCGATACCGTAATGCAGCGAAAGCATCATTTTGTATATTCATATTCTTTTGAATTTAAGCGATTGCACTTATTATAGGGGATGATTTTATGGATTTTCTCGTAATTTGATAATTGATTATAGAGAATAACGTTTATATAAAATAGACAATTTAATATCAAAAAATGAGCATTTTACTTTTGTTTTAAGTTGGGATGCTTTAGAATGTCGGCTCCCTTACCTGCAGGTCGTTTTTGCAATGGTGCAAACGTTCCGAACAGGTGTTCAAAAGAGGTTGTTATGCCTAAGATGAAAACTCGCCGCGGTGCTGCTAAACGCTTCAAGGCGACTGCACACGGTTTTAAGCGCAAACAAGCATTTAAGCGCCACATTTTGACCAAAAAATCTGCTAAACGTATCCGTCAATTACGCGGCTGTGTAATGGTTCATGTTTCTGACGTGAACTCAGTTCGTCGTATGTGCCCATACATCTAAGGAGATTATAAATGGCTCGTGTAAAACGTGGTGTAGTGGCTCATCGTCGTCACAAAAAAATTCTTGCTCGCGCTAAAGGTTACTATGGTGCTCGTTCACGCGTTTACCGCGTAGCGTTCCAAGCGGTAATCAAAGCTGGTCAATACGCTTATCGTGACCGCCGTCAAAAGAAACGTCAATTCCGTGCTCTATGGATTGCGCGTATCAATGCTGGTGCTCGTCAAAACGGTTTGTCTTACAGCCGTATGATCGATGGCTTGAAAAAAGCTCAAGTGATCATCGACCGTCGCGTATTAGCTGACATCGCTATGCATGATGCAGTAGCATTTGCTGCTTTAGCTGAAAAAGCTAAAGGTGCATTAGCTGCATAAGTTAAAGAGGTTTATACACCTTTAACAAATAAAAAAACCACCATTGGTGGTTTTTTTATTTTTCAAATTTAAGGGTTAATCAATTGTTATTATTTATAAAAATAATATATTTAATTATAAAAAATATAGGGCAGATTGATTTAGCTATTGTAATTGAATAATAAAAAAGGGTATATCTATTAATATAATAAAAATAATGGAATTGAAACATTCAAGAGGGAAAAGAAAATGATAAATCCGATTGATATGCTCAGAGAGGCAATAAAAGCAGTTCCTTCTGTGAAATATGCTCTAGGGATAGGAGGTGTAGCTTCAATAGTTGCTATTATCATAAACTTATTTGGTCTTAGTCCAACAATAGCTATTATAGGAACAATAGTAGTTTTAATTTTGATGGGGGTATTGGTTATCTTCGCAAGAATGACCTCTATCAATAGTACAAAAATGTTTATACCAATAATGTCTTTCACGTGGTTTGTTTTAATATTTTTTATACTAATCAGTTTGAGTTTATTTACTTCTATTTTTTTTCGAATACCATTAGATCTTCATCATTGGATATCTCCAGATAGTAATCCTCAACCTATAAATAATATGGAAATATTAGATGAATTTCCAGCTTATAAGTTACATAGTAAAATCTTGGAAATAAATAATTCAAAAAATATAAATAATGAGGATTTAAAAATAAATCCTACAAGTTTATTAAGGGAGTTTGTATTAAATAATCCTTGGGGAGATACTTTGAAAAATCTTTTTACTTCAGAAAGTGATGGTCTTGGTTTTGATATTAAGACTTATATGGTGGGGGAGTATATATTGTTAACTTTAAAAGGATATATATTTTTTATAGATATTAAAAAAAATACGGTAGTATATGATGATCCAGATATGGGGCTTGGAATTTTAGGGGTTAAAATCATAGATTTTAATAAAAAAACCAATCCTAATGCTATAGTGGAAGTTGAGTATCAAACGATATCGGGAACAGGTACGTATGCCACTTCTACAAAAGTTTATACTATAACTGGTAATAATATATTATTATCCTTGGTTAAACCAAAGTTTGAATATAACTCTGGATGGGGTGCATTTAAACATCAATATGTTGAACTGAGATCAAAGAATTTCTATCAAATAGATCCTGATACACTGAATTATCAAATCCGTACCAAAGGATTTGCAGGTATGCTTGATACTGATACTGATACTGATACTGATACTGATACTGATACTGATACTGATACTGATACTGTCAAAATACCTTCTTTTTCAAGTGTGCGATCTCTTCCTGAAGAATTATACATTTGGGATAAGCAATCTCAGCAGTTTGTTCAAAAGGAGGGGAGAATAACATCTGGACAGGATCTGATGACTTCTGTGTATTCAGATTTTGCTGATCCTGTAAAGGGATGGTTTGAAAAACCAGGAGAACTACAAAAAAAGGATTTGAATGAAAATTTGAAAGTTTTTTATTAAATTATCTAAAGTAATATTCAAAAAATATTTAAATAAACTATTGGTTGGTGTTAAATATTTTATAAATCTTATTGTTTTTAAAATTGTATTTGATAGATTTAATGTTGTGGTAAAAGCTGATTTTATAGCATTACTCTGTAGAGGGTAATGCTATGTGTTTCTTGTCGCTTATAGTTTAAAAAAGCTTAATTATGATATTAATCTACAATATATAGTGAGATTAAATTCTTAAGTGTGGCTTTTATTAAAATGATTAAATAGTTTAAGTGAAATTTAAAGACCAAAATAATAAGCCAAAGCACAAATAATAATCGTCAAAACAATCAGCTTAATAACGCCTAAACCATTGCCTTTATGGTGGTGAGACTTAAAATGCTGTGGATTTTCATTTGATTGTTCAAATGGGGAAGCCTTAACGACTGGAATTATTTGAGCTGTGTGGTAGTGATTAGCCGTCTTAACAATAAGCTTGGCAAACAAATCATCAGTTTTTTGCGTAAAATTTCTTAAATTAATGAGTTGTTCTTGGTCTAGCTCTTCTCCTAAAGGATCATTTGCAAGTCGCTTCTTTTGTTCTAAATAGTTGGTTAATGCTTGAGTACGAGATAAAAGCTGGTGAGCATAATCTGCAGAATAATTCTCTGGAATTAAAGCAAGTCTTGGTTCTTGGCTCATAATTTTTGTGCCATCAAAATAAGCTTTTTGAAACTCTGGTTCTTCAAAACCTGCTGCATATTTACTACGAAATAATTCACTATCCATAAAGTCCGCTATTTCTTGCCATGGCGGATTTTTTAAATCTGCTTCAATTTTTTTTGATAATTTTTCAGTTAGTTCAAAACGCCAGAAAGTTTCTAAACGAAGTTCGCAGGTTTGTGAAGGAGGGGCTTCAAACTCATTATCATTGTTATACCATTCAGCAAGTTCATGGCCGAAAATCCATGCAAATTTCTTATTATTTTCATGGCTCACAATAAAATGAGTATAAGGTAAAAGCTCAACATTGCTGTTTGGATTTTGCTCTTCATTAAGAAGGCTTGATAGATGTAAGCTAAGCTGAGTGGTACCTTGTTTTTTTAAAGCTTCTAACCAAACTTGAAAGTGTTGGGCAAGTAAATGCTGAGAAGTTAAGTCACGAAACTGAAAACTATGGTGGTCAAAAATATGATGTTGTCGCCATTGGGTAAAGCTTAAATTTTGGCGGAGGTATTCATTACCATACGTCACAAGCGTAAGTTGTTGTTTCCAAATCTGATTGAGCGCCATAATAGTTGATCTCATTGACGATGCTATTATCTTATACGTTTTATCTTTTTGTTGCCTAATACATTTTTCATGATGGATAAACTTCATCAATTCGATGAAAAACTGTTAGAATGCAGTGTTTTATTATATTTTTTTTAATTTGTTGCTTTGAGAGTTAATATGTCACTGGAAGCCCTGACCACAGAAGCGCTTGCTGCCATTGCAGCAGCTCAAGACCTTGTTGCACTTGATCAGGTACGTGTGCAATTTACAGGGAAAAAAAGCCAGCTTGCAGAACAATCGAAAGCATTAGGGAAAATGGACCCTGAAGAACGCAAAGTACAAGGTGCTGCGATTCATGCTGTTCGAGAAACAATTAATACTGCTTTAACAGAACGTCAAGCAGCATTACAGCAGGCAGCACTTGAGCAAAAGCTAGCAAGTGAAACGATTGATATTACTTTGCCGGGCCGCGGTCAGCGTGTTGGTACAGTCCACCCTGTTACCCAAGTACAAGAAAGAATTTGTCAGTTCTTCACTAAAGCTGGTTTTACAGTCGCGACTGGTCCAGAAGTTGAAGATGACTATCATAATTTTGAAGCATTAAATATTCCTGGTCACCATCCAGCGCGTGCTATGCACGATACTTTCTATTTTGATGCCACTCATTTACTGCGTACGCATACTTCTGGTGTACAGATTCGTACAATGGAAACAAGTGAGCCACCAATTCGTATTGTATGTCCTGGGCGTGTTTATCGTTGTGACTCAGATCAAACGCATTCGCCAATGTTCCATCAGATTGAAGGTCTATACGTTGCCGAGAACACCAGCTTTGCTGAATTAAAAGGTTTATTAATTAACCTGCTGAATGAATTTTTCGAAAAAGATTTAAAGGTACGTTTCCGTCCATCATATTTCCCGTTTACTGAGCCAAGTGCAGAAGTAGATATTATGGATGAACGTGGCCGTTGGTTAGAGGTTTTAGGCTGTGGCATGGTGCATCCAAATGTACTGCGTGCTGCGGGTATTGATCCTGATAAATACAAAGGCTTTGCTTTTGGTTTAGGGGTAGAGCGCTTTGCTATGTTGCGTTATGGCATTAATGACTTGCGTATGTTCTATCAAAATGATGTGCGTTTCTTACGCCAATTTGCCTAACAGTTTTTCAGGATTAAAAAAGGTTTATAAAGATGAAGATTAGCGAAAATTGGCTACGCACATGGGTTAACCCAGCAATTGATAGTGATACATTGTCTGATCAGTTAACGATGCTTGGTCTTGAAGTTGATGAATTAGCACCTGTGGCTAAACCATTTACAGGTGTTGTAATCGGTGAAGTATTAACTGTTGAGCAGCATCCTGATGCAGACCGTCTGCGTGTAACAACTATTAATATTGGTTCAGGTGAGCCTCTGCAAATTGTATGTGGCGCACCTAACGTTCGCGTTGGAATGAAAGCTCCAGTTGCAACCATTGGGGCCGTATTGCCTGGCGATTTTAAAATCAAAAAAGGTAAGCTTCGTGGAGTTGAGTCACAAGGGATGCTTTGTGGTGCTTCTGAGATTGATCTTGAAGATAAAATCGATGGTTTGCTCGAACTGCCAGCGGATGCTCCAGTAGGAGTAAATATCCGTGAATACCTCAAACTTGATGACAATGTCATTGATATCAGTATTACGCCAAACCGTGGTGACTGTTTTAGTATTCGTGGTATTGCTCGTGAAATTGCAGTTATTAATAAGCTACAAATGAATGAGCCCGTAATTAACACGGTTGATGCCACCATTGCTGATGAGAAAAAAGTAGTTATCAGTACTGAAGGTGCTCCCCGTTATTTAGGGCGTGTAGTTAAAAACGTTAATGTAAAAGCTGCTACTCCCGAATGGATGCAACAAGCGTTATCGCGTTCAGGAATTCGTACTCATAGTATTTTGGTTGATGTGACCAACTACGTCTTAATGGAATTGGGTCAACCAATGCATGCATTCGATTTGTCTAAAATCGAAGGGACTGTACATGTTCGTCAAGCAACACAACAAGAAAAGTTACAACTTCTGAATGATCAAGAAGTTGAGTTGCAAGAAGATATTATGGTGATTGCTGATGACCAAAAAGCTTTGGCAATTGCTGGAATTATGGGTGGTTTAGCATCAAGTGTAACTGATGACACGACTGATATTTTCCTAGAAAGTGCGTTCTTCGCACCACTCGCGATTGCTGGTCGTGCTCGTCGTTTTGGTTTGCATACAGACTCTTCGCAGCGTTATGAACGTGGTGTAGATTTTGAATTGCCGTTAATTGCGATGAACCGT
Organism: Acinetobacter sp. KB005; assembly: GCF_049949095.1. Classification (NCBI taxonomy): domain Bacteria; kingdom Pseudomonadati; phylum Pseudomonadota; class Gammaproteobacteria; order Moraxellales; family Moraxellaceae; genus Acinetobacter; species Acinetobacter sp. KB005. The sequence continues at coordinate 1,510,639 of NZ_CP188191.1, forward strand.
GCTTCGCAGCTTATTCAAGAGTTGGCGGGTGGTGAATTTGGCCCAATTACTGTAGCTGAAAAAACTGACTTACTTCCAAAACGTGAAGCCATTGAACTGAAACAAGTTCAGGTAGATCAATTATTGGGATATCAAGTTGCGGGTGAGTTCATTGCAGATGCTTTAACCCGACTAGGGTGTGAGGTAACTGTTAAAGCTGAAGGTGAGTGGAGTGTAGTTCCACCATCACATCGCTATGATATGGCAATTTATCAAGACTTAATTGAAGAAGTTGCGCGTATCGATGGCTATGACAATATCCAGATTAGCTTACCAAGCATGGATGTTAAATTTGCTAAATATCAAGATCGCTTTGAGCTCGCTGAGCTGCGTCAAACGATTGTGACATTAGGTTATCAAGAAGCAATTAGCTTTAGCTTTGCAGATGCTAAACTTGAAAAGCAATTAAATCCAGAAGTTAAGCCACTGATGCTAGCAAATCCAATTTCAAGTGATTTGGCTGCGATGCGTAGTACTTTACTTTCTAGTTTAATTCCTTGCGTACAATATAATCTCAACCGTCAGCAAAGTCGTGTTCGTTTCTTTGAGTTCGGACTGCGTTTTGATTATCAAAATGCTAAGAGTATTGAAGACTTGCAACAGACTCCTACCTTGGCTCTAGTGGCAGTAGGCTCGCAAGCACCAGAATCTTGGCATGTTAAGCCTCAACCAATGGATTTCTTTGATTTCAAAGGTGAAGTAGAAGAGATTTTGGCTGCTGGGCGTGTAAGTGTTGAATACGTTCGTTCAGAACGTGCGTGGTTGCACCCAGGGCAATCGGCTGACATTTTAGTAGATGGTAAGTCAATTGGTTATTTGGGCCGTTTGCATCCATCTCTAGAAAATGAGCTTGATTTAAGCACTACTTGGGTTGCTGAACTCGATCAAACAGCTGTTTTGCAATCTTATGTATCTAATTTTACAGAATTATCACGTTTTCCTTCGGTTAGACGTGATATTGCGCTTTTAATCTCTGATAATATAAATGTTAGAGATATTCAGCAGTTAATCGAACAAACTGGTGGAGAGCTTTTAGACTCTACATGGTTATTCGATGTGTATACGGGGCAGGGTGTCGAAGATGGTAAGCGCTCATTAGCGTTTGCACTATTGTGGCAACATCCTTCACGTACGCTTGAAGATGCTGAAATTAAATCTGGTATGGACAATATTATCCAAGTGTTAGAAAACACTTATCAAGCGACATTGAGGGCCTCATGACAGCATTAACTAAAGCAGACATGGCTGATCATTTAAGTGAGTTAACCAGCTTAAATCGCCGTGAAGCAAAACAAATGGTCGAGTTGTTCTTCGACGAAATTAGCCAAGCACTTATTGCAGGGGAGCAGGTTAAGCTCTCTGGTTTTGGTAATTTTGAATTAAGAGATAAACGCGAACGTCCAGGACGTAATCCGAAGACAGGCGAAGAAATTCCGATTTCTGCTCGTCGTGTAGTAACCTTCAGAGCGGGTCAGAAATTTAGACAACGCGTTGGAAATGAGCAGATCGATTGATCTGCTTTTTTTTATTTATATTTTAAATGGCTTTATATAATCTTATTTAACTTTACTGATGTTCTGCTTTAGAACGGTATTGTAGGGCGTGGTGATTATTAGAACTTAAAATTTAGGCATAAAAAAAGAGGACAAAATGTCCTCTTTTTATCTAATCTAGATTATAGATTAGTGTGCAGCAGAAGCAGCAGCGTCAGAAGCAGAAGCAGCAACGTCAGAAGCAGCAGCAGCAACGTCAGAAGCAGCAGCATCAACAGCTACAGCAGCTTCAGAAGCAGCAGTAGTAGCTTCAGAAGCAGCAGCTACAGCTTCAGAAGCAGCAGCAGCAGGAGCTTCTTCTTTCTTAGAACAACCAACGAAAGCTAAAGTAGCAGCTACAGCAGCAGCAACAGCAAATTTTTTGAATAACATGGCATCACTCTCACAAAAAAGATTTGAGATTAAAAAAACCTAAGTTGGACTGTTTTGCTTTTATTATTCCTAAAACGTAGCTAGGTAACAACGCATGGAGCAGTCTAACTGGTCTGCCGCTATGCTATCACTGCAAATGCTGAAATACTACTGCCGTCTGTCAAAAAAACGTATGAAAAAGAGAAAAACAGTCTGTTTTTTAACAGAAAAAAACAATCAATCAGCCCGAGTGCATTGGAAAAGGTAGAGGTAAGCCACTAAAAAACTTAATTTTTTTAATTCAAAAATATTTATTATCAAAATCTTATAAATAATTTTACATAAAAAACTGCAAAATGTATTTTTGTGTAAAGCTTGTCAACCAAATAAAAAGCCACTCAAAAGAGTGGCTTTTTATTGAAGATTAACCGATTAAGTTGAAGCTTTACGTTTCATTTGATCGAAGAAATCATCATTTGTTTTAGTTTCTTTCATGCGATCAAGTAAGAATTCCATTGCCGCTAACTCATCCATAGGATGAAGAAGCTTGCGGAGGATCCATACTTTACGTAAGTTATCGTCATCCATTAAGCGTTCTTCACGACGGGTACCAGATTTCTTAATATTCATAGCAGGGAAGACGCGTTTTTCAGCAATACGGCGATCAAGAGTAATCTCTTGGTTACCTGTACCTTTGAATTCTTCATAAATTACGTCATCCATTTTACTGCCTGTTTCAATCAAGGCAGTTGAGATGATCGTAAGAGATCCACCTTCTTCAATATTACGTGCAGCACCGAAGAAACGTTTAGGACGCTCTAATGCGTGAGCATCTACACCACCAGTTAATACTTTACCTGATGAAGGAATGACAGTGTTATATGCACGTGCTAAACGGGTAATAGAGTCAAGCAGAATCACAACGTCTTTTTTATGTTCAACAAGACGTTTTGCTTTTTCAATAACCATTTCTGCAACTTGTACATGGCGGGCAGGAGCTTCATCGAAGGTTGAAGCAATGACTTCACCGCGAACAGTACGTTCCATTTCGGTTACTTCTTCTGGACGCTCGTCAATTAATAGAACAATCAGGAATACTTCAGGATTGTTTCTAACAATAGATTGAGCAATATTTTGAAGTAACATTGTTTTACCCGCTTTTGGCGGTGCAACAATAATAGAACGTTGACCCTTACCAATTGGCGCAACTAAGTCAACAACACGAGAAGTTAAGTCTTCTGTCGTACCATTACCTAGTTCCATAACCAATTGTTCGGTTGGGAAAAGGGGGGTTAAGTTTTCAAATAGAATTTTATTTCGAGAATTTTCTGGCGTGTCATAGTTAATCTGGTTAACTTTGAGCAACGCAAAATAACGCTCACCTTCTTTTGGAGGGCGAATAGTACCTGTGATGGTATCGCCTGTACGCAAGTTAAAGCGTCGGATTTGTGAGGGACTCACATAAATATCATCCGGACCTGCTAAATACGAACCTGCGGCAGAGCGCAAAAAACCAAAACCATCAGAGAGAATTTCAAGAACGCCATCACCAAAAATTTCTTCGCCATTCATCGCATGGCGTTTCAAAATGGCAAAGATAATATCTTGCTTTCGGTTACGAGCCATACCTTCCAGGCCCATAAATTCAGCAATTTTAATTAATTCACCAATTGGTTTTTTCTTGAGTTCAGTTAAATTCATAAGGGTCAGAATTAGGAAAGAGTAGAGTGTGGTTTAAAAAGAAGAAAAATCGCTCGCATACAAAAAAGATTATCGCAATTGTATTTACACAATAACAATTCAGAAGTCTGATTGATTGTTTCGAAGAAAAATGTGAAAAAACAATTTCTGTTGCCGAGTGGCGATCTTTATGTTTGTGTCTTGTAAGAAGCCGGACGAAGATGATTCCCTTCAGTGCCTCTTGAGCATGTAATATAAGCCAGCTTAGTTAATTTGTCAATTTATAGCCGAAAAAAATACGCTATAAAAAAGTATAGCGTATTTTCATTCTTAGCATTTTGACTTAAACATTTTCATCAATAAAGCTAACGAGTTTAGAGCGAGGTACAGCGCCAATTTGTTGAGCTACGACTTCACCATTTTTGAAAAGTAATAAAGCAGGAATATTACGGATATTGTATTTCACTGCAATATCTTCGCAAGAAGTCACATCAACTTTAACAATTTTTACTTTACCAGCATATTCACTTGATAAGTCTTCAAGAACAGGTGCAATTGCTTTACAAGGTGCACACCAACCGGCCCAGAAGTCAACAAGTACAGGTGTTTCAGCGTCTAGAACATCTGCTTGGAAGTTATCATCAGTTGTATTTACAATAGTCGCAGACATGGTACGGCTCCAATTTTTAGAAAAAAGTGCTATTACTACAGGAGAAAATTATCTCTATCAGTATTACATAGCTACTTAGTTCAATGTAAGGGTTTGATGCTATTATTCAAGGCTTAACTAAATTTGTCTAATGGATGCTCACGATATTCATCATCGACTTGTACAATCAACTCATAAATAGAAAAATATAAATGACAGTTAATTGTTGATGAAAATGGCTTTTCAATTGCATTCTTGTGAATTACTCTAGGCGTGAATTGTTATGGGTTTAGTTCAATAATGTCTGACTTTCTGATTGATGAAGAATTACTTGCCGCCATAGATATGGGGTCGAACAGTTTTCACCTTGCAATTGCACGGGTAGATCATGGTGAAGTTAAAAAAGTTGCTTCGATGTCAGAAAAAGTACAGCTTGCAGCTGGTTTAGATGAGAATAAAAATTTAACAGAAGCAGCTCAGCAACGTGGTTTGGCATGTCTAGCGCGTTTTGTTGGAAGATTGAGTTCTGTTCAACCTAATCGTTTACGAATTGTGGCTACTAATGCCTTGCGTCAGGCAAAAAATGGTCATGAATTTATCCAAAAAGCTGCAGAAATTTTACCTAAACCTATTGAAATTATTGCAGGGCGAGAAGAAGCTCGTCTGATCTATTTGGGCGTATCGCATACCATGGCTAATGGTGGACGTCGCTTAGTTGTTGATATTGGTGGGGGTTCTACTGAATTCATTATCGGTGAAGAGTTTGAACCGATTTACACCGAATCATTACAAATGGGTTGTGTGGCCTATACAACAGCTTATTTTGCTGATGGGGAAATTACTCAGAAATCATTTGATAAGGCCGTAGTTGCTGCCCGTAAAGAGCTTTCTGCTATTGCAACGACTTATAAAATGGAAGGGTGGGATACTGTCGTTGGTTCGAGTGGAACGATTAAAGCCTGTCGCCAAATTATGGTTAATATGGGCTTAAGTGATGAACAAGAAAATGTCACTCGAGAAGGGTTATACAAACTTAAAGATAAATTACTTAAGTTTAAAAATGTTTCTGAAATTGATTTTGAAGGATTAAGAGAGGATCGACGAGCAGTTTTGCCAGCCGGATTGGCAATTTTGTACGCAGTTTTTGAAGTTCTAGAAATTGATCGTTTGGCATATTCTGATGGTGCATTACGCGAAGGTGTTATGTATGACCTATTAGGTCGATTTAAACATGAAGATATCCGCGACCGCAGTGTACAAGCTCTAATGGGCCGTTATAATGCCGACCCTAAACAAGCAGAACGTGTTGTCAAGACAGCACAACAATTATTTGATGGTGTTGCTAAATCTCTTAATTTAACGAGTGAAGACAGTGACTTACTGCGTCGGTCAGCTTATTTACATGAAATTGGTTTAGCAATTAGTCATGGTGGTTATCATCGCCATGGTGCTTATTTATTACAGCATTCTGATATTCCAGGTTTCTCGCAAATTGATCAAAATCATCTTTCACATTTAGTTGCTCATCATCGTCGTAAATTACGAAATGATGTAAAAAACGAAATTTTGAAGGCTGGTGGTCATAAATTACTTTACTTAAGTTTATTGCTTCGCCTAGCAGTTTTACTCAACCATAGTCGAAGTGATCAGATGCTTCCTGCCATTGAACTGACCATCATAAATGATCAACAATGGCAGCTTAGTGTTTCTGGTGATGCCAAACAATGGCCATTGTTAGTTGCCGACTTGCATGATGAGCAAGAGCAGTTTAAGCATTGGGACATTGAATTGAATATTCAGTCGGAAAAATTTATCGATTAAAGGGATAATATTCGACCTATGAAAAAATCTACTCAGTCCAAAGCTTGGACAACGGTTCAAATTGCACGTCATCCTGAACGTCCGCAGTTTCTAGATTATGTCGGTGAAATCTTTACAGAGTTTGACGCCTTGCATGGTGATCGTTTGTTTGGTGACGATGGTGCGATGGTAGGTGGTCTTGCTCGTTTTGACGGTCAACCTGTGATGGTCATTGGACAACACCGTGGTCGTAGTACCCGTGAAAAATTAAAGCATAACTTCGGTATGGCTAACCCTGAAGGTTACCGTAAATCTCAGCGTCTATTAGATATGGCTGAGCGTTTTAATCTTCCGGTTTTCACGTTTATTGATACTATGGGTGCTTACCCGGGTGTTGGTGCTGAAGAGCGTGGACAAGCCGAAGCAATTGCAACTAGCCTTGCTCAACTTTCACGTTTGAAAGTTCCTGTTGTTGCAACAGTACTGGGTGAAGGCGGTTCTGGTGGTGCTTTAGGTATTGGTGTGGCTGACAGAGTAATTATGTTATCCCACAGTATTTACTCTGTGATTTCACCAGAAGGCTGTGCATCTATTTTATGGAAAACTGCTGAAAAAGCGGCTCAAGCGAGCGAAGCTTTAGGTTTGACAGCAGACAAATTACAATCTCTAGGTATTGTTGAATATGTAGTAGATGAAGGCGAAGGGGCACATTTAGACCCTGAGCAAGTCATGCAAAACCTAAAAGTAGTTTTGAAGCAAGCTTTGGATGAATTGCTACCACTGGATGCAAATGAACGATGCGAAGCACGTTATCAACGTTTAATGAAGTTTGGCAGCGCAAATTTAGGCATAATGTCTTAAAGCAGGCTCAACTGTTTTCAGAAAATAGTTCTTTTCTTATTGGATGTAGTGGCGGCATGGATTCAATGCTGCTACTACATTTGATGTCTCAAATTTTCCCTCAAAAGATCCGAGCGATTTATATCGATCATCAACTGCAATCACAAAGTGCAGAATGGGGGAAACTCGTTTCTAAACAAGCTACTCGCTTAGATCTTCCTTATATTATTCAAAAAGTTCAAGTTACCGACGGTAATTTGGAAGCTCAAGCACGTCAGGCACGTTATCAAGCTTATCGACAGCATTTACAAGCCAACGAAATTTTAGTGCTTGCTCATCATCAGCAAGATCAGGCTGAAACAGTAATGTTGAGGTTGTTATCGGGTGCAGGTGTTGATGGATTGGCTGCAATGCAATCCATTGATTACCGTGTAGACATGACAATTTGGCGTCCTTTTTTAGATTTAACTCGTGAGCAAATTGCCGATTGGACTACTCAACTTGAAATTGAGTATGTAAATGACCCTACAAATTACGATATTCACTATGATCGAGCATGGTCACGTGAGGAACTTTGGCCTTTTTTACAAAACCGCTTTCCTAAAATGCAGAAAGCACTTAGTCGAACCAGTCATTTGATGCAAGATGCTTCTGAAATTTTAGAAGAAGTTTTGATAGTCGATTTAAAGCATTGTGGCACTGCTGAGTGTTTAGACTTAACTAAATTGTTAGATTTATCGGCTGCCCGTCAGCGCCAGTTGCTTTCGGTTTGGATGAAAGGTGATGGGCAATATCGACCTGCATTTGAAATGGTCGAGCGCTTAAAAAATGAAGTGATTGATTCAAAGTCTGATGCACAAGCTGCATTACACTGGAATCAGTTTTACTATGTCCGTTATCAACATCATCTTTATAGATTGAGTAAGCAGGCTTTTCTTGCTGAAACATTAAGTCCAGTTGAAGCTGAATCGGAGCATCACTTCCAAATGGGAGAAATAGTGCATTACGCTTCAGGAAATTTTCAGATTAAACAAAAAAAAATCGGTTTGGCTTCATCTTTATTAAATGAAAAATTGAGAATAATTCGACGTCAAGGTGGGGAAAAAGTCCATTTATATGGCCGTATTGGTCAATGGCCATTAAAAAAAGCAATTCAAGAAGCACATATTTTGCCTTGGCTTCGTCATACAATTCAAATATTAGTCATAGATAATGTTATGCTTGGGGTTTTTACACCGAAAGGATTTTGGTTGGCTCAGTCTCCGTATTGTGAGCAAGGAGGATGGCAACCAGATTTAATTTCTCATTCTTGTAATCTGGTAAATGGCGAATATGGTTATGGCAAGTGCAGTAAATTGTAATATCTGTTTTATTGGTGGCGGTAATATGGCCCAAGCTTTAATTGGCGGGCTGGTTTCAAGAGGTTTACCACCGACACGTATTACAGTTTCAGATCCTGTTGAACAGATCCGTCAATTATTACAAGAGAAAGAAGTCCACGTAACACAAGATAACGTGGCTGCAATTCAAAACGCTGATGTTGTCGTATTGGCGGTAAAGCCTCAAGTTCTGGCGACTGTTTTACGTCCCTTAAAAGGTCTGTTATCAGATAAATTGGTCATTTCAATTATTGCTGGTGCTGAAATTCAAACGATATCAAATTTAGTTGATAGCGATCGAATTGTGCGAGTTATGCCAAATACACCAGCTCTGGTTCAAACAGGCGCTCATGGTATTTACGCAAATGATGTAGTGGGTACTTCAGATCGTGAATTAACAAGTCAGATTTTAGCAGCCACAGGCTTAACAATTTGGGTAAACTCCGAAGCTCAAATTGATGCGGTAACAGCAGTTTCTGGCTCAGGTCCTGCATATTTTTTCTATCTCATGGAAAGTATGATCCGTGCGGGTAAAAATTTAGGACTAGATGAAAAAGTTGCAACCGCTTTGACTCTTCAAACGGCGTTAGGTGCAGCTCAAATGGCAATTACCAGTTCAAATACTCCATCTGAACTTCGTAAGAATGTGACATCGCCAAATGGTACAACACAAGCTGCACTTGAAGTTTTTGACCGTGCACAAATCTCCCAAAATATTCAATCTGCATTGGCTGCTGCACAGAAGCGTAGCCAAGAATTGGCTCAAGAATTGAGTGACAGTGCGAAATAGCTTAAATAGGATAAGACAACTATGGGTGCAAATTCTGCGCTAATTTTTGGAATTTTAATTAATGTCGCGATTTTATTGGTCTTTTTCCGTTTTTTAATGCAATTAGCGGCAGTAAGTCCTTATAATCCTGTGGTTTTATCGACCGTAAAAGCGACTAAGATTGTTGATATTTTTGGCCGAATTTTTCCGACGGTCGCAAAAGGCCGATTTAATTTGGCTGCGTTGGTTCTTTTAATTACATTGTATTTACTGAAAATTTTCGGTGTGATGTATCTTTCTGGTTCTATGCCAAATAGTCCGATTCATTTACTGATTCTGACATTTGTAACCATGATTCAGGACTTGATTCGTTTCTGCCGTTATTTAATTTTCGCAACAATCATTTTGAGTTGGGTTGTTATGTTCACTCAATCGCGTTCACCTTATATTGAGGTGATTCAAGATTTGGCTGAACCATTACTCGCACCATTCCGTCGTTTATTGCCTAATATGGGAATGATTGATTTATCTCCAATTTTGGCATTTTTGGCACTCTATATTGCCGAGATATTAATGAATGAAGTAGCGAAAGTTCTATTAACAGGACTTTAAGCTGACTCAATAAAAAAGGGCTGTATTTCACAGCCCTTTTTTTATTTCTGTTAATTAATGAGCATCATCCCAGTTTAGACCTTGTCCTACCTCAACCACTAAAGGCACAGAAATTTCTACAACTGATTCCATGACATTTGCAATTTGCTTAGAAAGCTCATCAGCAATGTTTTGATCTACTTCAAAAACTAATTCATCGTGTACTTGAAGAAGTAATTTTGCCTGATCTTTCGGTAGAATTTTATCTACTTCAATCATCGCAAGTTTAATAATATCAGCTGCACTACCTTGTAAAGGTGCATTGATCGCAGCACGTTCGGCAGCCTTACGCACCATCACATTTCGTGCATCAATATCAGGTGTATAAAGACGACGACCTAAAATGGTTTCAACAAATCCTTGCTCTGATGCAACTTGACGCGTGCGTTGCATATATTCATAGATACCAGGATAACGTTGGAAATATTGCTTGATATAGTTTTGCGATTCTTGACGTGTGAAGCCTAATTGACGAATTAAGCCAAACTCAGACATACCATAAAGTAGACCAAAGTTTACTGCTTTGGCTTGACGACGCTGGTCATTAGTCACATCTTCAATTGCAATACCCAATACTTCGGCAGCAGTACGGCGGTGAACATCTTGCCCATGCTGGAATGCATGTACTAAAGCATCATCTTGAGAAAAATGTGCCATTAAACGTAGTTCAATTTGCGAGTAATCGGCAGCCAATAGAACTCGGCCTTCTGGTGCAATGAATGCTTTACGAATTTGACGACCAATTTGTCTACGAATTGGAATATTTTGTAGGTTAGGATCAGAAGAGGAGAGGCGGCCTGTTGCTGTTAAAGCTTGATGATAGCTCGTATGTACACGATGCGTATCATTATGAGACTGTTCAACCAAACGGTCCGTATAAGTACTCTTTAGTTTTGCCAATCCGCGATGTTCTAAAATAATTTCCGCTAAAGGATGTTCAATTTTTTCTAAAACACTTTCGCTTGTACTGTATTGCCCAGTTGCGGTTTTTTTACCACCTTTGATTCCTAATTTATCAAATAGAATTTCGCCTACTTGTTTAGGTGAAGCAATATTAAAAGTTTCATCTGCAATTTCCATGGCTTGATTTTCAAGACCTTCCATAGTTTTTGCAAATTCAACACTTAAGTTATCTAGGAATGCATGATCTAAACGAATGCCATTTTCTTCCATGCCTGACAAAATTCGTGCAACTGGCATTTCGATGTTATATAAAATATTTTCTAGCTCAGGGAATGGCTTAAGTTTATTTGAAAGTACTTCATACAAACGATAGGTCACATGCGCATCTTCTGCTGCATAATGAGCAGCGACTTCAATCTCAATTTGATTAAATGTTTTCTGCTTTGCACCTTTGCCGGCAATTTGCTCAAAAGTCGTTGTTAAGTGACTTAAGTAGACACGAGCAACATCATCCATTCCATGACGAGTCGCTGCCGCATTCAATACGTAAGATGCCAACATGGTATCGAAATACCAGCCTTTTAGCTCAATGCCGTGGTTCGCAAAAATGTGTGCATCATATTTAAGATGATGGCCAATTTTTTTAACCGCTTCATTTTCTAGTACAGGTTTAATTTGAGCCAGAATTTGCTCACGGTTCAGTTGCTGTGGAGCATTTTCATAGGTATGCGCTAAAGGAACATAATAAGCATCTTGTGCATCAAAGGCGATTGAAAAACCGACCATCTCCGCAATACGATAGTCAAGACTTGTAGTTTCTGTATCAATGGCAAAATGATCGGAATTTTGCATGCGTTGCCAGAGTTGATCCCATGCTTCTTGAGTTAAAACAGTGTGGTAATTGGCGGTTCCAAGTTGGTCATCTTGACTGGTTAAGCTTGCCTGATCTTCAGTTTCTATAGAATCAGCCGGTTTAACTTCATCTTGAACTACGACCTGTGAAACTTGTTGTTTATAGCTAGAGCTGTTCGGATTATTTGGATGATCAAGCGACTGTAACTGATTTCTAAATTCAAGCTCAGTATATAGGTTGCGCAAAGCATCAACATTTGGGTCGATAAGCTTTAATTCATGCCAATCGAGTTCTAAAGGAAGATCGCACACAATGCTTGCTAACTGATGATCAAGCTTAATATTGTCTAAGTTATCTTTGATATTCTGGCTAATCTTGCCTTTAAGTTGGTCTGCATTGGCAATGATATTGTCCAACGTGCCATATTCAGTTAGTAACTTAGCTGCTGTCTTTGCTCCTACACCTGGTACACCCATAATTCCGTCAGATGCATCGCCCATCAGAGTCAAGTAGTCGATAATCTGATTTGGCCAAACTCCAAATTTTTCAAAAACACCATCGGTGTCCATTACCCGATCTTTAAAACTATCTTCTAACTTTACATGATCATTAACTAATTGAGCCATGTCTTTATCTCCAGTCGAGATAAGAACATGGTGTCCTTCGAGTACGGCACGTTTAGCAAGTGTACCGATAATGTCATCTGCTTCTGCGCCAGGGAGACTATATAAAGGAATACCTTGAGCTTTAATCAATGCATGTAAATATGGAATTTGTTGAGACAACTCTTCGGGCATGCTCGGGCGGTCACCTTTATAGATCGGTGAAAGCTTATGACGGAAGGTTGGTTCGGGGGTATCAAAAATTACAGCCATATGCGTAGGTTGCATACGACGCATCAATTTTTGAATCGCAGAAATTGCTCCACGTATTGCATTGGTATGTAACCCTGTAGAGGTCGTCAATGGTGGTAATGCATGATATGCACGAAATAAAAAATAGGACCCATCAACCAAGACAAATGGTGGCATTGAACAATTCCTTAATCTGAATTACGGGTATTTTACGTGAAAACGGATATGAATGCAGATTTATGATTTTTGCAGTATTTTGTATGTATAAATATACGCTTGTATTTGCTTAAAGTAAGATGACATGTAATGAAGGTGTCATATTGCTAAGCCCATGTATAAAAAAGACAAACAGGGAATGATCATTGTTTTGATCGCTTTGACTTTGTTTTTAGCCATATCAATTGGTTTTAAATTTCATAGTGCCGTTGTTGTTTTATCTATTGCACTCGTGGTAGTACTGGTTCAGTTATTGTCAAATCTGCATCAGCGTTTGACACATTTAGAACAACAGTTTTCTCATCAAGCAACTTCTCTTTATTCTATTCATATGCAAACAACAGCAATTTATGCAGCCGCTTTGGTTGCATTAGTTGCTTATATGAATCATTGGATGTGGATTGCTGGCGGTGCATTACTAGTTTTATTGTTATGTTTGGTCCAAATGATTAGTGCATTTCATACTCGACTGTTGTATATCGAGTCAGCAAAACAAACTGTTCATGTAAATGAAGTTGTAAATACAGATGCTGTAACACCCGTACTAGAGCCAATTGATCCAAACAATATGATCAAGCCAGCTATACCTGCAACGAACACTTTAGATCAAAAAGAAAATCTAGTTCCTGTACAAACTGCATGGTGGCAACCAGCAGTCGACTGGATGGTCCATGGTAATCCAATTTTAAGAGTTGCTGTTGCTGTGCTCATGGTTGGGGTAGTGTTATTACTGCGTTTTGCAAGTGAACACTGGCAGCTGAGTTTAGGTGTGAAACTTGGATTTATCGCTATTGCTGGAGGTGTATTAACCGCATTTGGATATACCTTACAAAAGAAAAATCAGCTTTTTGCTGTGGCATTGCAAGGTGTAGGGCTAGCAGTTGTGTTCCTAACACTTGTGTTCTCGCATCATTTTGGTGTGATTGCCAATCTAACTACAGCGAGTATTCTGTTTACGATCTTATTAGCTATTACGGTATTCCTGAGTTTAAAACAACAAGCTATTTATTTGGCAATTTTAGCACTCGGCATGGCTTATGCTGCCCCATTGGTGATTCCGCAATATCACCCTGATGTGGTTTTCTTATTCAGCTACTATTTGGTTATTAATCTTGCGGTTGCCGCCGTTAATTTTATTCAACCTTGGAAAATCTTAAATCAAATCGCTTTCTTTGCCACGATGTTTATTGGTGGTACGGCAATCGCATTTTATGCAGAACCAGCAAAATTTGACACATTAGACTGGATTTTATGGCTACATATAGCCCTGTTTATTTGGCTTAGTGTTCGTTATAGCCAAAATATATCTCGAGTTTCAGCACGTGAACAACAAGAAGGCATTCGTTTACCCCCTTTGTTGGATGTTGGTCTTATTTTTAGTGTTCCAGTATTAGGTTTTACATTACATGCCTATTTAGTTCATGAGTCTACACAAGCGTTGACGATTGGTGCTGCAGTATTAGCGGGTACCTATGCAGTATTAACTTTCTGGATCAAAAAGAGTCATCCTCAACTTTCAGTACTAGCAAAAAGCTTTTTCATTCTTGCCGTTGCATTCTTTGCTTTAATCTTTCCACTTGCGAAAGGGGCACATTGGACTGCAATTGGTTGGGTTGCTCAAGGTACGGCCCTCATTGTATGGGGAGTAACTGAGCGCTACCGTTTAAGCCGATATATTGGTGTAGTTTTAGTCTTACTCAGCTCTCTTGCACTGTTTTATCAGATTTGGGCGAATGCAGAGTTCCCGACTCTAAGCACAAGCATTTATGCAATTGCTCAATTTATTTCAGCCTTCTATTTGTTGCAGTACAACAGCAAAGAGCAACACTATTTTAGTGCCAGTATGTTTAGCGGTATTTTCTTGTGCTTAGGGATGTATGCAGGTGCTATCGCTGGTATAGAAATTTTGACATGGCAACATCACGACTTAAGTCCATATTTGATGATTGCGATACTATTATTATCAATATTTAGTTTAGTCGTGCACTATAAATTACGTGTGCAATGGCAAAGTTTGCAGTTAATTTTAGTTAGCCTGTTACTGTTGTTAATTTTTGGTGAGGTCTTTTCCAGCCAAGTATTCACCATGTTTAAATGGCCGAGTATATTACAGCAGGGTACTTTTCTCATCACAGCAACGCTTCTTAGTTCTTTATTCGTTATGGCTCAACCGCAATCAGGTCAGTTTGGATCTTTAAAGGTCTGGGCTGGTTTAAGTTGGTCGGCATTAGCAACGGTGGGGCTGGCGATCTTTCCACAAATGCCACTTGTTGCTCTGGCTTTTGTACCCGTAGTTTATTCACTCTGGGCATATAAGTCTCATAAAACTGCTTTGTTACATCAAATTCCAGTGTGGTGTTTAAGTCTACTCTGGTTGCTTGCGGTGAGTGTTGATATTCATTCTGCTGAGTACCTTTATTTTGTTCCTTTGTTCAACTTAACTGACTTCCTTTCAATTGCAGTATTTGCAGGTCTTCTCTTTATTATCTATCAACATGCTTTTGATCAAGATAAATCGCTTGAGTGGACTTTTAAAATTACAACAATTCTAGTGGGATTATTAGTATTCAGTAGTGTGGTGGTCAGAGGTTTGCACCATTACTGGGCGACGCCACTATGGAGCGCTGCAATTTGGACAAATGGCGTAGTACAGTTAAGTTTGACATTACTTTGGGTCGTATTAGCGTTCATTTTAACCACATTCTCAAGTCGAAAAATGATTCGTCAATTGTGGTTTGTGGGTGCTGCGCTTTTAGGAATTGTCGTATTAAAACTAATTTTACTTGATCTATCGCAAAGTGCGACTTTAACTCGGGTCATTTCATTTATTGGAGCAGGTGGGGTAATGCTAATTATTGCTTATATTGCACCATTACCACCGTCATCCGCTGTACAGAAAAATGAAGAGCCTAAGCTTTAGGCTCTCGTTTTAACTCATTTTGATTAGTGTATTGATCGATATCATCTTCAGCAAAAACAGTAGATGGTCGATCAATCAATCCCATTTTAGGAACAGGAATTTCAATTCGGTTATCTAAAAATCCATTTCGAATTCTTTCTTGCATTTCATCCCGAACTTTTAAAGAGTTCTCTTGTCGACACCACATCGTGAATAAAAGCTCAATCGATGATTCTCTGAATGCAGTAACTGTAACAGCAGGCTTTGGGTCATCTAACACAAGCGGATAATGCGCTGCTACATTCAGTAGAACTTCGCGAACTTTAATGATGTCTTCATGGAAGTTAATTGCAAGTGTAATTGGAATACGCCGTATTGGGTATTTAGATAAGTTGTGTACAGGCGCACGAATAAGCTGTTCGTTTGGCAGACGAATATAAACATTGTCGAGTGTAAGTAATTTTACAGAGAGCAAATCAATCGAGATCACTTCACCTTCAATCGTATTTCCACGAATGAGAGTAATCTGGATCGTATCACCGACTTCAAACGAACCTTCACCAATTAAAAATAAACCACTGATTAAGTTACTGGCAGACGTTTGCGATGCGAAACCAAGTGCTACTGTTAGAATCCCTGCCGCGCCAAGGAATACACTGAGTTTAAAACCAGCTTCTTTTAAACTCGTCATAATGAAGAGTAAGAAAATAAAATAGAAAATACCGCGCCGCCACACCAAACGTTGATGAGCATTAAAACGTGAGCCAATGGTTCTAATAAATGTATTTGAAATAATACGGGCAAGAACAAAACCAATAAAACAGAGCACAACACCGACTAAAATTTCACTAATACGTTCGGTATTGATATTGGTAAATATACTGGTGAGGCTATCAGCGATATCCTTAGGAATACTTGTATCAGCCATATAAACCTCTTAAAAGAATGAATCAAACATATTGAATAATGCTCCACCAGGTGAACGTGGTGGATGAACATAGGTCACTTCACCCGCAAGTGGTGGAGTGCGGTTTTCAATACGAATGCGTGCGGGACGATCAGAGCCTTCATAATAAACTTTAATTTGAGAAGTCCATAAACGCCCCGTACTTTCACTATAAAAAAGAGGCAGGGCGGTAACTGGTACATTCATGCGGTCAAAACGCAATTGATGATTACTGGTATTGTGAAAATCAATTGGAGTAACGGCACGAAATGCACGGGGTGTTAATAAGTTCAAATCGGTACGTCCATCTACCGAAGTGGCATAACAGATTTCGCCTTGCTGGGCATTTGGACCAAACCATGTATCTTTGGGCTGAATTAGAGGAATTTCAAACAAAGGCTCATGCTGACTTTCAACTAAACCGGCAATCCATAGTGGTGTACTGATATAAAGAGTTCCGCGTTGTCCCGCTGGAATGTAGATAGGATCAACGGGTTTAATTACTACGGAACGGTCTGCCAGACGTGGCATAAGTAGAAATTCTGGATTAGTTTTCCGGAACATGTAGCGTTCTACTTGAACGGTATGCGGAAAGGCAAAATTCGGATCTGCGATTGGGTGCCAATCTTGCTCATTATCGTCTTGAAGAGATGGGCGATAATATTCGATACGCCATTCTTTTATACCGCGCGTTAGACGAAAAAGCATTGAACCGAATTGCCATGCTTTAGCCTGATTAATTTCAAAGTGCTGTTCGCCCCACCATTTTAAAGAATTCTGGGGACGAGGCTGATATTCATTATTTTCAAACAAGACGTAAAATTCCTCTACCGAGTTGTTAAACAGACTTCACGCTGTAATCTGCTTAGAGTACACTCAAAATCATCTTACTCATCATTATAAATTGTGATGCAAATATTGAAACAAATACAAGTTCCATATAGTTTTGCCAAGCGTCATGGTGTTTTATTTCGTTATGACGGTGATCAAGTATTTATTATTAGACGTCAAAATACTGAAAAAATTGCATTGCAGGAAGCAAGACGAATTCTAGGTAAGCCAGCTCACTACCAATTATGTACTGAACAAGAATTTAATGCACTGCTTAGTACAAGTTATGCGCGAGATACGGGGGAGTCACAAGAAGTTGCAGCAGGTTTAGAAGATCATCCTGATTTATTAAGCTTGGCCGATCAAGTTCCAGAAACAGAAGATCTGATGGACCAAGAAGATGATGCCCCAATTGTTCGTCTTATTAATGCGCTACTTTCAGAAGCAATACGGGTAGGAGCTTCTGATATTCATATTGAGGCTTTTGAAAAGAAATTATCTGTACGATTGCGTGTAGATGGTCAATTACGTGAAATTGTACAGCCACGCCGTGAGTTGGCACCTTTGCTGGTTTCACGTATTAAAGTCATGGCAAAACTCGATATTGCGGAAAAACGGGTGCCGCAAGATGGCCGCATTTCTTTACGTCTTGCTGGGCGTGAAGTAGATGTACGTGTTTCGACTTTACCTTCATCGCATGGTGAAAGGGTTGTAATGCGTTTGCTTGATAAACAAGCTGGTCGTCTTAATATGATCCATTTGGGTCTGATGGCAAATGACTATGAGCGTTTAACTCAACTCGTACATCGTCCCCATGGCATTATTTTAGTAACAGGTCCTACAGGCTCGGGGAAAACGACGACCTTGTATGCAGCCTTATCGGATCTAAATGACAATACGCGTAACATTTTGACAGCTGAAGATCCGATTGAATATCAACTTGAAGGTATTGGGCAGACACAAGTCAATACTAAAGTGGATATGACTTTTGCTCGTGCTCTAAAGGCAATGTTGCGTCAAGATCCCGATGTAGTCATGGTTGGTGAGATTCGTGATTTAGAAACAGCAGAAATTGCAGTACAAGCATCACTAACAGGTCATTTGGTTTTATCTACGCTGCACACCAATACAGCTATTGGTGCGGTCACCCGACTTAAAGATATGGGGATTGAACCATTCTTATTATCGAGCTCTTTAATTGGAGTGATTGCTCAACGTTTGGTTCGTACCTTATGCCAACATTGTATGACATGGCGTGAAGCAGATACTTTCGAAAGGCAGGTATTTCAGCATATTCATAGTGAGTCTATGTTGAAGTTACCACAGGCTCAAGGATGTGATCATTGTTCACATTTAGGTTTTAATGGGCGTACAGCTATTTATGAAATCGTGCCTGTTGATGATTCTATGCGCCGTCAGATTCACGGAAATGCGGCTGAATATGAATTAGAAAATCATGCTCGTCAGTACTCTGGCTCTATTCGTGATGATGGTTTACGCAAAGTACTTACAGGTAAAACTACACTCGAAGAAGTGCTTCGAGTAACCAATGAAGCAAGTGAAGCATAATTTGTAACGTGCAATAAAATGCCCGATAAGATTCGGGCATTTTTTTAAACTTAAAAAATTACTCAGTCACAATATTAAAGTTCACATCAATATTATTGCGAGTTGCATTTGAATATGGGCAAACGATATGAGCTGCTGCAACTAATTTTTCAGCTTCTTCACGGTCCATGCCAACTAAGTAAACATTTAAAGTTACTTCAATACTAAAACCTGTAGGAATTGGACCAATACCTACTTCGCCTTCTACATACGCATCTTTGCTAATATTAAATTTATCGCGGTTTGCAACAAATTTTAAAGCACCTAAAAAGCATGCTGAATAACCAGCTGCAAATAATTGCTCAGGATTTGTTACAGCACCACCAGCGCCACCCATTTCTTTAGGTACGCCAAGTTGTACATCTAATACACCGTCTGATGAGGTTGCGCGGCCATCACGACCACCGGTTGCCTTAGCTTTTGCGCGATAAACAACTTTTTCTAATGACATCGTTTTTATTCCCAAAATAAATTGAATACAAATATATCGTACACGACTTAAATATTTTGACAAGTATATTTTTTGAAAAAATTGCTGTTTATTTGACTAGGTTTGTACGGAGTTTAGTAAGTTGATCTTTTAGGTCCAGTAGCGTTGTCATATCGCATGAACTTGCATCTAGTACTTCGGCTGGAATATTCATTGCCTGATCTTTTAATTTTTTTCCTTCATCGCTTAACGTAATAATAACTTGGCGTTCATCTTGCGTTGAGCGAGTGCGGTGAAGAAAATGTAGGGCTTCTAATTTTTTCAGAATAGGGGTGAGAGTTGATGATTCTAAAAAAAGCTTAGCACCAATTTCTGAAACAGTAACTTCATCCTGTTCCCATAAAACTAACATCACCAAATACTGAGGATAAGTAATACCCAAAGGCGTTAGGAGTTTTCGGTAGAGCTGATTAAGAGCTAAATTTGTTGAATAGACGAGGAAACATAGTTGATTCTCAAGCTTTAAGTTTTTACAGTCTTGGTCCATATCTTCCTCAAAGAAACTAATATTGCTTTTGTAGTATATCGCGTTCTATTCAGTTTCTTAAATGTTCATAAGAATAGGTTATGAATAAAGTAAATTAAGGGGCATAAAAAATGGAATAATTAAATCAATTATTCCATAAGATAAAAATCTTTTAGATAAAATTGTCTACCATAGATCTGCAATTTTTTTCATTAAACGTGCACGATATTTAGCAGTCGGATTATTTACACTACGTTGTTGCTCTTGTTCATAAAAATTTTGCCAAGCAGTAATCATTTCAAGTGTTGTTCCTTGTTTTTTAATCATAGAAACATCTGCTGGTTGAATATTTTCTAAACGTTGTCTTGCACCTTCTGCGCCAGTTCCCCATCCAATTATTCTTTGGCCAAATGCAGGCAAAGGAATATCTTTAGGAGTAGAGGGAAGAATATCTGATTTGAGTTGTGCGGTTGGTGAAACGAAATGATTCGTTGTACCAAACTCTGCATAACAATGAATATTTGCCCCCAAGCAAAAAAAGCTAAATAAGTATTTCCACATGAATAATTAAACTTTTAATAGTGAATCAATTTACGGTGTGTCATTAGAGGCATTGAAGAGCGGACGAGATCTTGTGCTGTTAAATCAAAAGGTACAGTGATTAAACCATTCCCTTCATATCCAATCATACTTAAAATTTGACCACGACTATCTGTTGCCCCAGAGTGTCCCCAGGTTTGTCGTTTTTCACCATGCCAGCCCTGTTGTGCTGCACCTAAAACATAACATTGGCTATCCATTGCTCGAGCCTGTAGCAGAAGTTGCCAATGCATTTGTCCAGTTGTGTAGGTAAATGCAGCAGGAGCAGTAAGAAGATGAGCGCCTTGTTGTCTTAGTGTTAGAGCAAGCTCTGGAAAACGTAAGTCATAACATACCATTAAGCCAATATTGCCAAAAGGGGTAGATGTGACTACTACGTCTGTTCCTGGTTCAAAGAAAAGAGACTCTTGATAACCACCGACCGCATCACCAACTTGTACATCAAATAAATGGATCTTGTCATAACGTGCTTCTGTACGCTCAGGACTGATACAGAGGCTAACGGTTCGGACGCGACCATCTTGAATCGTAGATCCATCTGGACGGAATGGACATGGTAAGGTCCCAGCCACAATCCAGATTTGATATTGATGTGCTAGTTGCTCAAGCCTTTGTTGAATAGATTCAAATTGCTCAGCAGTTTCACGTTGTTTTCCAGCAGCAAAACATACAAAGTTTTCAGGGAAAACAATCAGGCTAGCATTTTGCGCCTTGCTTTGTTTAATCAAAGACTCAATGACTTGAAAATTATTTTCAATATCATCTTGAGAGTTCATTTGAGCAACAGAAACAAGAGTCATATTCTAATCCGGCTTAATCGTGAAAATCAGGCATTTTGCTTATCCGATACCTGCTCAAGCGTATCTTGTTCTTTCTGTAACTGCTTCACAAGTGGCTCAAACATATTCTGATTGTTTGCATTGAGTTTCATCAATGTCTTATGTGCATCCAGAACAGTTCTTAGCATTGCATTATGAGTGATTTGTTCATCTGTTAACGTTAACGTACAAACATTAGGATCACCACAATAATTCAAAATGACAAAAACCTGCCCTAGCCCCATACTGTTGGCTAAGGTTGTGATATCTGGATTGGTAGATAGCATCACAGCTTGAATATGATGAGTCTGTTTCAGCTTTAAACCTAGCTTAGCTAAGATACCTAACACAGTACTATCAATAAATGTTGTTTGGGTTAAATCAACGATTGCACCAACAACATTCTCTTGCTGTTCAATTCTGTTTAAAAGTTTGTCTAGACTTATACAAGAATGGGCTCGCACTTCACCAATAAGTTTGAAAATATGCGTTCCATTTAAGCTTGCATATTCAACATGACCTGTTGACATATAAATGCCATTTTCAGAGAAGGATAGAAAAATTATCACATAGTGCCATCTCAGACTCAAGAGTCCTTAGGTCGTATATTATGTAATTAATTGATTCGTAAATTAATTCATTCGACAAAGACTGAAGATAGCAATATCATCGGCCACATGATCGGGTGCTTGAAATGATTGATTTTGCAAATGATGGACCAATTGTTGGAACTGATCATTCAAACCACCATCAAAGGGTTCGAGGGCTCCATCAGAGCAAACAATGAAGCGCGCATGGCGATTTAGTGTACAAATATGTTCTTCAACTTCGAGTTCATCAGTTAAACCTAATGGAAAACTGCTCGTTGTTAGAATTTTAGGTGCTTGATTGGGCTCAAAAATGATAGGAGGGGGATAATGCCCTGCACTTGACCAACGAAGAGTGTGCGTTTCAAGATTTAAAATACCCACAACAATCGTAATGTGCTTTTCAATATTTTCTTGAACCAACATCCCGTTTAATTTTTTAATTAATTGTCTTGGGGTTTTAGATCGACCATGGAAAGCTGCCATCCATGATGTTAGCAAACTACTCGTTACACCATGACCTGAAACATCTGCAAGATAAAATAAAACCTCTTTATCGTTTAATTTCCAATAGTCATACCAATCACCGGAAAGATAAGCCGAAGGCTGAAAGAAAGTTTCGACTTCATAATTTAATAAATCGATGGGGTTTGGTAATAATCGTTTTTGCAATTCAGCAGCCGAAGGTAAGTCACGGCTATCTTGATTACGCTTATATTGAGCATCAATTCTTGATAAGGCTTTGTTTAAATCGTTAGGTAGTTGATTCCATACCCAACCTGCAAGAGCACCTGCTTCCCATGCATGAGCTAAAGCGCCACCTTCATTTTCAAAGGCAATTACAATAGTCGGTAAATTCCACTTAAAAGTCAGGAAATCTTGTACATCTGCAATTGCAATAATGGTTGGATCATATAAGTCTAAATCATCTATGTTAATGACTTGTAAGCCTGGTAGTTTATCCAAAGCTTGCTCTAAATAAGGGATAGAGCGTGTCGGTTTAATAAAATACATAGAAGATATGGTAGTCCTTTTATATGATCACTTTATTCATCATAGAGTATGTATCATCAAAATCAAGGTATTGCCGAATTCTCAATCCAAGCAATACCTTGATTTCATCTTTTAAGGGTTTTGATTCTCATCCGGTGTATCTTCTGAGTCATCATCAATAAAAGACACATCAGCTGAGTCGCCCTTTTTCTCTGCAATCTGGAATGCTTTACGTTGGAGGTACAAGTCTCGAATCATAGCGTATTGATCACCCTGTAAAGTTTGATCCAAGTCCAGATATTGAGCACGGGTATCAACAGCTTGTAATAAGTTACTCGACCAATAAATACCGTCTTGATCATCCATAACATATTTTTGTGGACGAGCTTGGGCATCTACTGCCAAACCAAAACCATCACGTAAAGTACTCGGCCCAAAGAAAGGTAGCATAAGGAATGGACCAGAAGGCACACCATAGTAACCGAGAGTTACACCAAAATTCTCTTCCTCAGTTGGTAAACCTAGGCGGCTGGCTGGGTCTGCCAAACCAAGAGTAGTTAAGGTATTAATTGTAAATCGACCTAAAGTTTTTGCTGCACGACTCGGGCGACCTTGAATAAGCTGATTAACAGCATTCCATGGTTCTCCTAGGTTTTTACGGAACTGGCGATAAGAACCGCGTACGTCTTCTGGTGTTTTTTCTTTATATTGAACTGCAACAGGACGCAAAAAGTTTCGGTCCAACATGTCATTAAAAGAATAAATTGGACGGTTCAGAGATTGCAAAGGATCTTTTACAGGATCTGGTTGTGCTGCATTTGCATTAATTTTTAAATCTTTAACTTTAATATTTTTTAAATCATTAATAATTTGTGATCGAACATGATGAGATCCAACTTCTGCTGCTGAGTTAGCATTAGGAGATTCACTTATCGTGTTTTCTTGAGCATATATAGAGGTACAAACACCTACAGATAACACGCTTAGTAAAATTAAATTAGAATAATTCATATAATTCCTTAACCGCCAGCCAGGCTAATACTTAATGTGCAGTTGGGTGGAGATATGTTTTAATACAAAATCGATAACCTATTATCAATGTAAAATTGATCAAATAATATAGATAATATGCTAAAATGGCTAAAAAGTAGCCATGCGATATGATTAATTTAAAAAAGATATTGCAAAGGGTTATTAATCCTCTATAATGCACATCCATCGGCGGTGATGCAGATAGAAACTTGTTGAAAAACAGTTACTTGGAATTAAGTTGATTGCTTTGAGCAGTAGATTTGATAAGAAGTTGGTTTTGAGAATAAGTTTTAAAAATATCGAAATTACCTGTTGACTTTTAAGAGATTAAGAGTAATATAGCCGACCTAGCTTGCTGGTGATGAACCAGTAAGAAGATCATTAAGAGATTATGAAGAACAACTTGTGTGGATTTTTACTGATTGATTGATCGAAATATTATCATTGATTGATTGGTTTAAATTACTCGAAGTTTATTTGAGCGAAATTTAAGTCAGAAAATTGATGAGCCAGAATTGGCACCTTGTCTTTAATAAGGTGCAAAATGATTTTTAACTGAAGAGTTTGATCATGGCTCAGATTGAACGCTGGCGGCAGGCTTAACACATGCAAGTCGAGCGGAGTGATGGTGCTTGCACTATCACTTAGCGGCGGACGGGTGAGTAATGCTTAGGAATCTGCCTATTAGTGGGGGACAACATTTCGAAAGGAATGCTAATACCGCATACGTCCTACGGGAGAAAGCAGGGGATCTTCGGACCTTGCGCTAATAGATGAGCCTAAGTCGGATTAGCTAGTTGGTGGGGTAAAGGCCTACCAAGGCGACGATCTGTAGCGGGTCTGAGAGGATGATCCGCCACACTGGGACTGAGACACGGCCCAGACTCCTACGGGAGGCAGCAGTGGGGAATATTGGACAATGGGCGCAAGCCTGATCCAGCCATGCCGCGTGTGTGAAGAAGGCCTTATGGTTGTAAAGCACTTTAAGCGAGGAGGAGGCTACTGAAGTTAATACCTTCAGATAGTGGACGTTACTCGCAGAATAAGCACCGGCTAACTCTGTGCCAGCAGCCGCGGTAATACAGAGGGTGCAAGCGTTAATCGGATTTACTGGGCGTAAAGCGCGCGTAGGCGGCTAATTAAGTCAAATGTGAAATCCCCGAGCTTAACTTGGGAATTGCATTCGATACTGGTTAGCTAGAGTGTGGGAGAGGATGGTAGAATTCCAGGTGTAGCGGTGAAATGCGTAGAGATCTGGAGGAATACCGATGGCGAAGGCAGCCATCTGGCCTAACACTGACGCTGAGGTGCGAAAGCATGGGGAGCAAACAGGATTAGATACCCTGGTAGTCCATGCCGTAAACGATGTCTACTAGCCGTTGGGGCCTTTGAGGCTTTAGTGGCGCAGCTAACGCGATAAGTAGACCGCCTGGGGAGTACGGTCGCAAGACTAAAACTCAAATGAATTGACGGGGGCCCGCACAAGCGGTGGAGCATGTGGTTTAATTCGATGCAACGCGAAGAACCTTACCTGGCCTTGACATAGTAAGAACTTTCCAGAGATGGATTGGTGCCTTCGGGAACTTACATACAGGTGCTGCATGGCTGTCGTCAGCTCGTGTCGTGAGATGTTGGGTTAAGTCCCGCAACGAGCGCAACCCTTTTCCTTATTTGCCAGCGAGTAATGTCGGGAACTTTAAGGATACTGCCAGTGACAAACTGGAGGAAGGCGGGGACGACGTCAAGTCATCATGGCCCTTACGGCCAGGGCTACACACGTGCTACAATGGTCGGTACAAAGGGTTGCTACCTAGCGATAGGATGCTAATCTCAAAAAGCCGATCGTAGTCCGGATTGGAGTCTGCAACTCGACTCCATGAAGTCGGAATCGCTAGTAATCGCGGATCAGAATGCCGCGGTGAATACGTTCCCGGGCCTTGTACACACCGCCCGTCACACCATGGGAGTTTGTTGCACCAGAAGTAGGTAGTCTAACCGCAAGGAGGACGCTTACCACGGTGTGGCCGATGACTGGGGTGAAGTCGTAACAAGGTAGCCGTAGGGGAACCTGCGGCTGGATCACCTCCTTAACGAAAGATTGACGATTGGTAAGAATCCACAACAAGTTGTTCTTCATAGATGTATCTGAGGGTCTGTAGCTCAGTTGGTTAGAGCACACGCTTGATAAGCGTGGGGTCACAAGTTCAAGTCTTGTCAGACCCACCATGACTTTGACTGGTTGAAGTTATAGAAAAGAAGATACATAACTGATGATGTAAGCTGGGGACTTAGCTTAGTTGGTAGAGCGCCTGCTTTGCACGCAGGAGGTCAGGAGTTCGACTCTCCTAGTCTCCACCAGAACTTAAGAGAAGTTCGGATTACAGAAATTAGTAAATAAAGATTTAGATCTTGGTTTATTAACTTCTGTGATTTAAGTATCACGGTATTAAGCATGACCTGACGAAGGCATGTTTATTCATTAACAGATTGGCAAAATTGAGTCTGAAATAAATTGTTCACTCAATAATGAAAAGAGAGGAAGTAATTCTGATCTTGGAATTAATTGAGAACTAGCAAATTAACTGAATCAAGCGTTTTGGTATATGAATTAGATTGAAGCTGTACAGTGTTTAAATACACAGTACTTCAAACTGTAAGAGATTGATGAGAAATCATTGATCATGTCTTATTACTCCTTGTAGGTAATAACGACTGTTTGGGGTTGTATAGTCAAGTAATTAAGTGCATGTGGTGGATGCCTTGGCAGTCAGAGGCGATGAAAGACGTAATAGCCTGCGATAAGCTCCGGGGAGGCGGCAAATATCCTTTGATCCGGAGATTTCTGAATGGGGGAACCCACCTACTTTAAGGTAGGTATTGCAACATGAATACATAGTGTTGCAAGGCGAACGAGGGGAAGTGAAACATCTCAGTACCCTTAGGAAAAGAAATCAATTGAGATTCCCTTAGTAGCGGCGAGCGAACGGGGATCAGCCCATTAAGTTATGTGTGTTTTAGTGGAACGCTCTGGGAAGTGCGAACGTAGAGGGTGATATTCCCGTACACGAAAGGGCACACATAATGATGACGAGTAGGGCGAGGCACGTGAAACCTTGTCTGAATATGGGGGGACCATCCTCCAAGGCTAAATACTCCTGACTGACCGATAGTGAACCAGTACCGTGAGGGAAAGGCGAAAAGAACCCCTGTGAGGGGAGTGAAATAGATCCTGAAACCGCATGCATACAAGCAGTGGGAGCCGACTTGTTCGGTGACTGCGTACCTTTTGTATAATGGGTCAGCGACTTATATTCAGTAGCGAGGTTAACCGTATAGGGGAGCCGTAGAGAAATCGAGTCTTAATAGGGCGTTTAGTTGCTGGGTATAGACCCGAAACCAGGCGATCTATCCATGAGCAGGTTGAAGGTTGGGTAACACTAACTGGAGGACCGAACCCACTGTCGTTGAAAAGCCAGGGGATGACTTGTGGATAGGGGTGAAAGGCTAATCAAGCCTGGTGATAGCTGGTTCTCCCCGAAAGCTATTTAGGTAGCGCCTCGGACGAATACCATAGGGGGTAGAGCACTGTTTCGGCTAGGGGGTCATCCCGACTTACCAAACCGATGCAAACTCCGAATACCTATGAGTACTATCCGGGAGACAGACTGCGGGTGCTAACGTCCGTAGTCAAGAGGAAAACAATCCAGACCGCCAGCTAAGGCCCCAAAATCATAGTTAAGTGGGAAACGATGTGGGAAGGCATAGACAGCTAGGAGGTTGGCTTAGAAGCAGCCACCCTTTAAAGAAAGCGTAATAGCTCACTAGTCGAGTCGGCCTGCGCGGAAGATGTAACGGGGCTAAAACTATGTGCCGAAGCTGCGGATTTGACTTTTAAGTCAAGTGGTAGGGGAGCGTTCTGTAAGCCGATGAAGGTGTATTGAGAAGTATGCTGGAGGTATCAGAAGTGCGAATGCTGACGTGAGTAACGACAAAACGGGTGAAAAACCCGTTCGCCGAAAGACCAAGGGTTCCAGTCCAACGTTAATCGGGGCTGGGTGAGTCGACCCCTAAGGCGAGGCCGAAAGGCGTAGTCGATGGGAAATTGGTTAATATTCCAATACTTCTGTGTAATGCGATGAGAGGACGGAGAAGGTTAAGTCAGCCTGGCGTTGGTTGTCCAGGTGAAAGGAAGTAGGCATGCATCTTAGGCAAATCCGGGGTGCTCTATGCTGAGATCTGATAGCAAGCT
Organism: Acinetobacter sp. KB005; assembly: GCF_049949095.1. Taxonomy (NCBI): domain Bacteria; kingdom Pseudomonadati; phylum Pseudomonadota; class Gammaproteobacteria; order Moraxellales; family Moraxellaceae; genus Acinetobacter; species Acinetobacter sp. KB005. The sequence goes on from NZ_CP188191.1 coordinate 1,538,695, forward strand.
GTACTTGTACAGCGAAGTGGCTGATACCATGCTTCCAGGAAAAGTCTCTAAGCTTCAGTTACACAGGAATCGTACCCTAAACCGACACAGGTGGTCAGGTCGAGTAGACCAAGGCGCTTGAGAGAACTCTGCTGAAGGAACTAGGCAAAATGGTACCGTAACTTCGGGAGAAGGTACGCTGTTGTTGGTGATGGAACTTGCTTCCTGAGCTGATGACAGCCACAGAAACCAGGCCGCTGCAACTGTTTATTAAAAACATAGCACTCTGCAAACACGAAAGTGGACGTATAGGGTGTGATGCCTGCCCGGTGCTGGAAGGTTAATTGATGGGGTTAGCGTAAGCGAAGCTCTTGATCGAAGCCCCAGTAAACGGCGGCCGTAACTATAACGGTCCTAAGGTAGCGAAATTCCTTGTCGGGTAAGTTCCGACCTGCACGAATGGCATAATGATGGCGGCGCTGTCTCCAGCAGAGGCTCAGTGAAATCGAAATCGCTGTGAAGATGCAGTGTACCCGCGGCTAGACGGAAAGACCCCGTGAACCTTTACTGCAGCTTGACATTGAACTTTGACCTTACTTGTGTAGGATAGGTGGGAGGCTTTGAAGTTGGAACGCTAGTTCCAATGGAGCCGTCCTTGAAATACCACCCTGGTAATGTTGAGGTTCTAACTCTGCCCCGTAATCCGGGGCGAGGACCATGTCTGGTGGGTAGTTTGACTGGGGCGGTCTCCTCCTAAAGAGTAACGGAGGAGTACGAAGGTGCGCTCAGCGTGGTCGGAAATCACGCGTAGAGTATAAAGGCAAAAGCGCGCTTAACTGCGAGACCCACAAGTCGAGCAGGTACGAAAGTAGGTCTTAGTGATCCGGTGGTTCTGTATGGAAGGGCCATCGCTCAACGGATAAAAGGTACTCTGGGGATAACAGGCTGATACCGCCCAAGAGTTCATATCGACGGCGGTGTTTGGCACCTCGATGTCGGCTCATCTCATCCTGGGGCTGAAGCAGGTCCCAAGGGTATGGCTGTTCGCCATTTAAAGAGGTACGCGAGCTGGGTTTAGAACGTCGTGAGACAGTTCGGTCCCTATCTACCGTGGGCGCTGGAAATTTGAGAGGATCTGCTCCTAGTACGAGAGGACCAGAGTGGACGAACCTCTGGTGTACCGGTTGTGACGCCAGTCGCATCGCCGGGTAGCTATGTTCGGAAGGGATAACCGCTGAAAGCATCTAAGCGGGAAGCCTACCTCAAGATAAGATTTCCCTAGGACTTTATGTCCTCTAAAGAGCCGTTCGAGACTAGGACGTTGATAGGTTGGATGTGGAAGCATAGTGATATGTGAAGCTGACCAATACTAATTGCTCGTGAGGCTTGACTATACAACACCCAAGCAGTTGTATATAAAGCATCAATCGATTCATTAATATGCAAAGCAACTTGATTTAGTTATACGCTTAGCTAAAATGAACAAAATAAAGTAAGATTCAATCAGCCCATCTGTAAAGATTTGGAAAACGCATCGGCAGCCAATAAGACCAATGCAAGTATCCATACCAGTTGTGCTGGCGACCATAGCAAGAGTGAACCACCTGATCCCTTCCCGAACTCAGAAGTGAAACCTCTTAGCGCTGATGGTAGTGTGGGGTTTCCCATGTGAGAGTAAGTCATCGCCAGCTCATTATTCAAAACACCCTCAACTTAACAGTTGGGGGTGTTTTTTTATGACTAAATTAAATGACGAAAATAAAGAATTTAGCGTAAGTATCAATTAATTAATAAAAATAGCTAATCGATAAATAAGGTTATTCTTTAGCAAGGCTTTTTAATAAAAAATCCACTTTTTCTTCTGAAAATTTTAAACTGACATGTATGATAAATAGAAACTATATGTTATAAATATTGAATAGGCATGATTTTTGCTTGTTTTATGGAATTTAAAATATATGAAATTATCTGTTGGGTTGAAAGTTGCGAATTCTCTATCGTTAACACCTCAATTGCAGCAGGCAATTCGTTTGTTACAACTCTCTAGTTTAGAGCTTGAACAAGAAATTCAGATCCAACTAGATAGTAATCCTTTACTTGAAAAAATAGAAGAAGAGTCATTAACAGAAAGTCTGTCTGCATTAGAAAGCAAAGACTCTGATGACTTAACAACTGAATTAAATGCAAACCATTTACCTGATGATTTACCAGTCGATACAGAGTGGGATGATATTTATACTCATCAATCGACGGCTTTGGCCACTCCAGAATTTGAAGAGCGAGAGGATAATCGCCAAGTTCAATTATCTTTAAAAGAACATATTCTAGAACAAGTTAATCTTCTGCACTTTTCTAAAATAGATCAATTAATTGCTTACTGTATTGTTGATGCATTAGATGATAAAGGATTCTTGGATGCTGAATTAGAGGAAATCATTTTAGCGTCACAGCAATTATTGAATGAAATGGATATCGAGGAAGAGATAGAGGAAGATGAAGTTTTAGTTGTTTTAAAACATATTCAAAGACTTGATCCATTAGGAATTGGTTCTCGTAATTTAGCAGAATGTTTAAAGATACAACTCGAATTTTTATCTAAAGACGTTGAATATTTAAATGAGGCAAAAAGCCTATTGCAATATTATGAGCTTTTAATAGCAAATGATCTAAATAAATTACTCAAGCAGACAGGCCTAACGAAAGATCAATTGAAGTTTGCAATCAATCTTTTAAAAACATTAAAACCCTATCCTGGTATGGACTTTGATAAAGAAGAATCAGACTATCAAATTCCAGATGTGGTGGTTTCTAAAAAAGATTTACATTGGCAGGTTCAACTAAATCCAGATGTGCTGCCTAAATTAAGAATTAATAGTTTTTACTCTAGTATGATTCGTAGAGCAGATCAGAGTGAAGATAATTTATATTTGCGTAATCAGATGCTTGAGGCGAAAAACTTTATCAAAAGCATTGATGAAAGACATAAAACGCTATTAAAAGTAGCATCATGTATTGTAGAGCATCAGAAAGCTTTTTTGGAGATCGGTGCAGAGGCAATGAAACCGCTGGTTCTTCGAGATGTCGCTGAAGAAGTAGAATTACATGAATCTACAGTTTCTCGTGTAACAACAAATAAGTATATGCTTACCCCACGTGGCCTTTTTGAGTTGAAATATTTTTTCTCTAGCCATGTAGGCACAACTGCTGGAGGGGAGGCTTCTTCTACTGCAATTCGTGCAATGATTAAAAAACTTGTAGCAAATGAAAATCCACGTAAACCCTTGTCAGATAATGTGATTGCTACATTATTAAAAGATGAGGGGATTGAAGTGGCAAGAAGAACTGTCGCAAAATATCGAGAATCGTTACATATTCCTTCATCGTCTGAAAGAAAAGTCTTGATCTGAATTTTGAAGTATGGCTATTCTAGAGATTCATTATGACGAAATAATGAAATTTCAATTTCACCAAGAGGAGTAGCTAAAATGGTTTAGTTGTCCTAAGTTTCTTTTTGATAGCATTAAATCGTTTTGGTTCTTCTTTAAATAACCTAAAAAAGGTGAGGGATAGAATTATGCAAATAACGATTCGTGGTCATCATTTAGCAATTACACCAGCTATAGAAGAAAATATTAAATCAAAATTTAATCAATTAACGAAACACCTAGATCAGGTGAACAGTATGCAGATTAAATTAACAAAAGATCATCAAATTGATAAGCGCTCTCATAAGGGCAGTTCAAATCATGTTGCAGAGGCTATTGTAAGATTGCCGGGGATTGAGTTGTTTGCTCAGGCAACTGCTGATGATATGTATACTTCAATTAAAAAATTGACTGAAAAATTAAAAAGACAATTATTAAGATATCGAAAAATGCAATGTACTTATTCGCAAGTTACTGTTTCTATTTAATAAGTTTTTTGAAGTTAAGAGAGGCTTGAAAGATAGCCTCTTTTTTATTGATAAAATATAAACACGTACTGAATTCTTGGAAAAAGTTATAGTAAAATACTCCGTTTTACCCCTTAGGTTGTGTCAGAGGTCTTTGCAATGAATAGTGAACAGCTCACTCAAATTTTAAAAGAAGCTTTCCCTGTAGCGGAAGTGGTGGTGAGCGGACAGGCCGGAAAATTTGACCTCCGTATAGTGGATGATCAATTTGAAGGTAAGCGTACAGTGGCTCGTCAACAGTTAGTTTATGCACCATTAAATACTTATATTGCAAGTGGGGAAGTTCACGCGGTAACAATTCGTGCAATGACCAAAGATGAATGGCGTAAAGCAAGCCTTTTCGGAGCTTAAATATTAATGGATAAATTTTTAATTACGGGTGGTGTTAAGCTCGAAGGTGAAGTGCGCATTTCTGGTGCTAAAAATGCTGCTTTACCCTTACTTGCTGCAACTATTCTTGCAGATTCTCCAATTACAATAACCAATGTTCCAAATCTTAAAGATGTTAATACTTTGGTAAAGCTAATTGGTGGATTAGGGGTAACGATTGGCTATGAAAATGACACAGTAAAAGCAGATACCTCTACTTTAGATAATCAGTTTGCACCTTATGAACTAGTAAAAACAATGCGTGCCTCAATTTTGGTTTTAGGACCATTATTAGCACGTTATGGTAATGCTAAAGTTTCTTTACCAGGTGGTTGTGCGATTGGTTCAAGACCTGTGGACCAGCATTTAAAAGCTTTAGAAGCTTTGGGTGCACATATTGAAGTTGAAAATGGTTATGTCCATGCTTCTGTTGATGGTCGCTTAAAAGGTGGTGAAGTTGTTTTTGATATGGTGACTGTTGGCGGTACCGAAAACATCTTAATGGCAGCAGCATTGGCAGACGGTGTTACAACTATTCGTAATGCAGCACGTGAACCTGAGATTACTGACCTTGCTCAAATGTTAATTAAAATGGGCGCAAAGATTGAAGGTCTTGATACAGATACTCTTGTTGTAACTGGCGTAGAAAGTTTACATGGCTGTGAATATGCCGTTGTTGCTGATCGTATTGAAACAGGTTCTTATTTAGCTGCTGCTGCAATTACGGGTGGACGTATAAAAACAACTCATACGGATCCGGCATTGCTTGAGTCTGTTCTGGATAAGTTTGAAGAAATGGGTGCTGAAGTCACTCGTGGTGATGACTGGATTGAACTTGATATGATGGGTAAACGTCCTAAAGCTGTAAGTTTTAGAACTTTGCCACATCCAGAATTCCCAACTGATATGCAAGCACAATTGATGGCAGTAAATGTTATTGGCCGTGGATTCGCGACAATCTCTGAAACGATTTTTGAAAATCGTTTTATGCATGTTCCTGAATTGTCACGAATGGGCGCTAATATTCAGGTGGAAGGTCACGATGCTGTTGTAACCGGAGTTGAAACCTTACAGGCAGCACCTGTTATGGCAACAGATTTACGTGCTTCATTCTCTTTAGTTCTGGCTGCTTTAGTTGCAGAGGGTGATACCTTAATTGATCGTATCTACCATATTGACCGTGGTTATGAACATGTCGAAGAGAAGCTTCAAGGTTTAGGTGCCAAAATTAAGCGAGTAAGTTAATGAATGATGTAAGAAACGATGATCCTAATTTTGATGTGATGGGTAATTTTGATCATGGTTTGACCTTGGCATTAAGTAAAGGGCGTATTTTAAAAGAGACGTTACCTTTATTGGCTACAGCGGGTATTAATTTGCTCGAAGATCCGGAAAAGTCTCGTAAGCTCATTTTCCCTACTACGCATAAACAAGTACGTATTTTGATTTTACGTGCGTCTGATGTACCGACCTATGTAGAAAATGGTGCAGCAGATATAGGTGTAGCAGGTAAAGATGTGTTGATGGAACATGGTGCTCAGCATGTCTATGAGTTACTTGACCTGCAAATTGCTAAATGTAAGTTAATGACTGCTGGTAAAGTAGGCATGGAGCATCCAAAGGGTCGTTTAAAAATTGCCACGAAATATGTCAATCTTACACGTCAATACTATGCAAGCTTAGGTGAGCAGGTTGATGTTATTAAGCTCTATGGTTCTATGGAGCTGGCACCTTTGGTTGGTTTAGGCGATTACATTGTAGATGTGGTTGATACTGGTAATACTTTAAGAGCGAATGGTCTTGAGCCATTAGAAGAGATTTGCAAAGTATCTTCTCGATTAATTGTAAATAAAGCCAGTTTTAAACGTAAACAAACTTTGTTAAATCCAATCATTTCACAGCTTGAGCAAGCTGTTCAATCGCGTTAAAAGCAATTTCCCATCATGCTTTTGCGATAGTTAAGCTAGATGATGCCCACAAGCGCATAGAAAAAGGGTAAACTTACTTTTTCTTTTTCGCCTTGTGGGTAAATTGATGCGACGTTTATCGACTCAAGATCAAAACTTTAAACAGGTTTTTGCTGAGCTATTGGCATTTGAAACCGTGAATGATCTTAATTTAGTGCAAACAGTAGATCAAATTATTGCTGATGTTCGTCAGCATGGTGATGATCATGTTTTAAAGCTTACTCAACAGTTCGATCGACATCCTGCGCATCAATTTTCAGATTTAGAATTATCTCAAGAACAACTTAAAACTGCTTTTGATAATTTAAGCCCAGAAATTCGTGATGCTCTAGAGTTAGCCGCAAAGCGTATTCGTACATTTCATGAAGCTCAGAAACAAGATAGCTGGACTTATATAGATGACTTGGGCAATACACTAGGACAAAAAGTTACGCCTCTAGACCGTGTCGGTATTTATGTGCCAGGTGGTTTAGCCTCTTATCCATCTTCAGTTCTAATGAATGCTGTACCTGCTCATGTTGCGGGTGTACCTGAAATTATTATGGTTGTTCCAGCACCGAATGGTGAGTTAAATCCATTGGTTCTTGCCGCAGCTTATCTTGCGGGAGTTAGCCGAGTATTTACCATTGGTGGGGCACAGGCTGTAGCAGCTTTGGCTTATGGTACTCAGACCATTCCACCAGTAGATAAAATTACCGGTCCGGGGAATCGTTTTGTAGCCGCTGCTAAACGTGCTGTATTTGGTCAAGTCGGCATCGACATGATTGCTGGGCCTTCTGAAATTTTAGTATATGCAGAAGGTGAGAATAATGCTGATTGGTTGGCTATGGATGTTTTATCACAAGCTGAACATGACACAGTGGCTCAAGCTATTTTTATAACTCCAGATGAAGCTTTGCTCAATGCAGTAGAGTTGGCAATTGAAAAGCATTTAAATGAATTGCCAAAGGCAGATATTGCGCGAACTTCAATTGAAAACCGTGGTGCTTTGGTATTGGTCAAAGACCGTGCAGAAGCAATTGAGTTGATTAATCAGGTTGCACCAGAGCATTTGGAACTGTGTCTAGATGACGCAGAAGCAATGAGTGAAGATATTCGTCATGCTGGAGCAATTTTCATGGGGCGTTATACACCTGAAGCAATCGGTGACTATTGTGCGGGTCCAAACCATGTATTACCGACATCTGGAACTGCTCGTTTTTCTTCTCCATTAGGCGTTTATGATTTCCAAAAACGTTCGAGCTTGATTATGTGTTCGAAAGATGGGGTTAAAACCTTAGCTAAAACAGCCGACATATTAGCTGTCCAAGAGAACTTAGATGCCCATGCACGCTCAGCACGCTATCGTTATCAATAAGCTTATAAACCTTGTAGTTTTTTAATTATTACTCAGGGCTGATTTTCAGCCCTTTTTTGAGATAAGACCATGACTTTATCTACAGCACAAATGCGCTTTTGGAGTCCAGAAGTTCGTGAATTAGAGCCTTATGTTCCTGGTGAACAGCCTAAAATTCAGAATTTATTGAAACTTAATACGAATGAAAATCCATATCCGCCATCACCAAAAGTAGTTGAAGCAGTTCAAGCTGTTTTAACTCAGCAAGCTGATGCATTGCGTTTATATCCAGACCCAGATGCTACAGCTTTAAAGCAAGCAATTGCTAAGCAACAGAATATTGAGATTTCTCAAGTTTTTGTGGGTAACGGCTCAGACGAAGTACTTGCTCATATTTTTAAAGCATTTTTCCTTCAAGATGAACCGATTCTTTATCCAGATATTACTTATAGTTTTTATCCAGTTTATAGTCAGTTCTTTGGAACAAAAACTAAAGAAATTCCACTTAATGAGAATTTCGAGATAGAAGCTAAGGACTATATACAACCAAATGGCGGGATTGTTATTACAAACCCTAATGCACCAACCAGTATTGCAATGGGTTTGCCTGATATCGAGCAAATCTTAAAAGCAAATCCAGATCGGGTGGTGGTGATCGACGAGGCTTATGTTGATTTTGGAGCAGAATCTGCAGTTGGTCTTGTAAATCGCTATGAGAATTTGGTTGTTTGTCAAACAACTTCGAAGTCTCGTTCATTAGCTGGTTTGCGCGTTGGTTTTGCAATCGCTCAGCCACATTTAATTGCAGCGCTTGAAGCTGTCAAAAATAGTTTTAACTCATATCCTATTGACCGTTTTGCAATTGCAGCCGCGGTAGCTTCTTTTGAAGATCAGGCTTATTTTGAAGAGCAACTTCAGAGAGTTATTTCCAGTCGTGAAAAGCTAGTAGATGACTTAACTGCTTTGGGCTTTAAAATTTTACCTTCTAAAGCGAACTTTATTTTTGCTTCACACTCAGTCCATGATGCAGGCAAACTTGCACAGCAATTACGTGAACAAGGTATTATTGTGCGTTATTTCAATAAGCCTCGTATTAATCAATTTTTGCGTATTACAGTGGGTACTGATGAGCAGAATATGCGTTTAGTGCAAACGTTAAAACAAGATATTCTTTAAGTTTTAGTCTGCTGTGCTGTTCATCAAGTTCAGCATGGCAGAAATTTTATCAAGGCTTTCTTGATATTCTGCTTCTGCATTTGAGGCAATCGTAATACCACCACCCGCCCATAAAGAGAGCTGATTTTGATATTGTTGAAAGCTGCGGATAAGAATATTCCAGCGACCCGTTCCATCAAAATTGAAGTAACCTAATGTCCCGCAATATGCACCTCTTGCTTCTTCTTCTAATTCTTCAATAATTTGCATTGCCCGAATTTTTGGTGCCCCTGTAATTGATCCTCCCGGTAAAGCAGAGAGCAACATTTGCATAGGGTTGATATCATCTTTAAGAGTCGCAACAATCTCACTGACCATATGATGGACTTGATTAAAACTTTCGATTTCGAATAATTGTGTTGTTTTTACCGACCCTGTATTGGCATAAATGCTCAAATCATTACGTAATAAATCAACAATCATGACATTCTCTGCCTGATCTTTTTGCGAGTTTTTTAAAGTTTGTTTAGAAATAAAATCTCTTTCAATATTCTCATATCGAGGCATAGTTCCCTTAATCGGTCTGGTCTTAATTTGTTTATTTTGATTGAATTCAATGAAAAGCTCAGGGGAACAACTTAATAACTCAAATTGATCTAATTTTAAATAACCTGCATATGGTGCATTAGTAAGATTCCATAAATCTTCTGCTTTATTTAATAGCGACCCTGTGAAAGATGTTTTAAATTCTTGGGTTAAATTAATTTGATAACAATCGCCAGCTTTAATATATTCTTGTATTTTATAAAAGGCTTCAAAATATTGTTCTTTAGACCACCTTGGCTGAATAGCATTCTTTAATTTAAATGTATTTTTAGAATTATTGACAATAGGAGTCTCTAATTCTTTTTCAATATATGTGACGAGATCAAGAGCGTTTTCTTCATCGCTAAAAAAATACCAGTCATTATCTATATATTTTAAAAAAGAACGATATTGGCCTAAGAATAAAGATGGCTGTATATGATTCTGACCGTTAATAAATTGATGTGCAGAAAAATCATAACTAATAAAACCAATATAGCCACCGTTAAAACTTGTTATCGATTTATTATCTTTATTTTCTTTTAAATTATTTTCTTTAAGTTGAATAAAATCTAATAACTGATTCGATTTTGATATATTTTTATATTCATTAAAATTTTGACGCTGAAAAACTAAATCATTTTTATTTTGAATAAGAATGTATTGTTGAGGAAGAAAGCCAATAATAGGATTATTATTGTCATTTAAATAAATGAGCCCAGTTAATCCTTGTAAATTTTTTAAAATCTCGGCAGAATTTTTACCATTTAATGAGATTTTTTTCTTTAACTGAGACATTTTTAAATAAGAGAATAGTTAATGAGGGAAATATTAGTTTACTACAACTTGTGGATCGTCAGGGAGAAGACTTATAGAGGAGGTGTTTTTTGCTGATAAAATAGTCGAATTTTAATATGGGATTGGGGGATATTTGGAAGTTAAATGCTGAATAAATTGAGCGTACCGTTTGTCGGGTAGTTGGCAAAAAATGCACAACACTAGTTGAACAAAAAGTAACGTAGATGTAATTTAGTAATTGCTAAGCAAAACTACTCAAGGATTGGAAGTTTCGGTTGCTATATAAAGAAAAATGCAACTTGAGACAATGAGAGTGGTTAAAGTCAAAAAATAAATGCTCTTGGGAGAGTGCTCAATGAAAATGTTCACTAAACTTGCTTTAGTTTCTTCTTTAGCTATCAGCGCAAATGCAATGGCAATGCAGTCAATGGATGATGCTGCGCTAAGTGCTGCTACAGGTCAAGATGGTATTAACATCGGTATCGCTCTAGGTTCTGGCGGTATTTCTATCGACAAATTATATATTCATGATAACGATGGTTTAGCTACTTCTACAGGTATTACTGGTGCTGCAGCAACTGCCGGTGCAATTACAATTACGGGTACAACGGCAACAGGTGGTAAAGCGATAACTCTTACGCAGGTAGATGCAACAAAGAACCTATTAGACCTTAAAATTGATAGCGTTGGTGCATCTGGTACAAATGGCGCATTTTTAAATGTTGCTGCAAACGTAGGGGCCGTTAATGTGAAAGTTGGGTCTATTGGTGTTGGTAGTTCTGGTACTTTGAATGAAACAACTGCTATACGTGGTATTACAGAAGCAGCGCCAACTGAAATTATTTCTGGTCTAGATTTATCTTTAGGTGCAATTTCTGCGAATGTACAATTGGGTGCTACTCCACAAGGTGCAATGATTAAGGTAAATTCAAGTTTACAAGGTGGTTTAACACTATCTAACTTAGGTATTAACGATGCTACTGGTGGTGGTAAAATCGTTCTAGACAAAGTAATGGTACGTGGTGCTGGTAATACAACTGGTAATTTAGATGTAGATGCTAATATTTCGGTTGTACCAACTGGCTTGAAAATTCAAAATAATAGTACTCAAGGCATGAATGTTTATGCTCAAGGCATACACTTAGGTGCTGCGGGTAATGCATCAATTGGAGATGTTGAACTTCAGGGTATTAATGTAGGTACTTCTACAATTACAATTTCTGGTCACTAATTTAAAAAAGTCCAAAATTTAAAAAAGCGCGTTTTATACGCGCTTTTTTATTGAGGTTTTAATTAAATTTCTCTTAAGAATTAATAATATTGTTATATGTATACTAAATATATTAAAAGTGTTCATAGTTAAGAATGAGAGCTAATTAACAGTTTAGTTAGACTAGAACTATGCGTTCATCAAAAAGATTAAAAAAAAGCTGTTTTTTACAAAAAAACAAGGTATCTTCAAGTCACAGGGATGTAGAGCTATTGCTCTAAGAATAAAATGAATAAGGCCAGTTAGGCCACCATTTAGACCAAGTGCTTATGTTAGAGATTGTTTTAGGCTCAGCATTGATATATTACTTTGCGACAGAAGCCTTCGAAATAGAAAAAAAGCCGCCGGGAACTGTTTATTACACAGAGACTGCCGATTCACGTAATTTATCTTTTCGCCGAAATCATATTGAGCCCGTTACGATTAGACCTGCGATAGAGGATCAATTTCGCGGTATTGTTCGACAAGCCTATGACTATAGTTGTGGTTCGGCTGCACTTACCACTTTGCTAAATGGTTATGTGGGCACTAGCTTGACTGAGCAACAAACGATGAGTGGTTTGCTACAGTACGGCGAATATCAACGCATTATTGAACGTCGCAGTTTCTCTCTACTTGATATGAAGCGTTTTGTGACTGCTATTGGTTTAGATAGTGGGGGATATCGGGGTGAGTTCTCTGATTTAGTTAGATTAGGTCAGCCTGCAATTGTTCCCATTTCATATGCTGGATTTAAACATTTTGTCGTATATAAAGCTTATAAAGATGGACGAGTCTATGTTGCTGATCCAGCACTAGGTAATATCAGCTTTGATGAAAATCGCTTTAAAGAAATTTGGGATAATAATACTTTATTTGTTATCTCTGTTCCTGAATCACAACGTAAAGACTTATTGGCATTGAAAGATGCGGATATGCGTCATGTAGAAGATGCAACTGTTAACCGTTATGCCTTTGTTGATGTGCAATATCCGACATTTAATTATGATCGTTTAGCAAATAAAGCCTCAACAATGCGACGGGTTTTGGATAATGACAGTCATTCTTCAAATCATAATCAGCCGATAGAAACTTTTATGCGTCTTTATTACAAACGTAAGTAATGAATTTTTGATTTAGTAAAATAAATAAATTGGGTGGAAGGAATATGAATAATCGATGGATGAAGATGAGTGTATTGGCTTTAAGTATGAGTGCCATTACAGGAACAATCTATGCAAAGGATCAAGTTGCGCAAACGGAAGTTCAAAATACTGCAGTTGTTTCTGAACCGAATACGGCCTCAGAAGTAACGCCAGCAACAGATTCAGTTCAAAATGGAAGTGTAACTTCGTCTACAGACGTGGCAACTAGTGATCCTGTAACAGCAAATACTGGAGCTAATCAAGCTGCTACCGCTTTGCAGAAAAAAGAAGGCGATGCGAGTCAAGAAACAAACTTACAAGAAGTATTTACCTCGAATGAACGACAATATTCGTTAATTAAAAGAGGGGAAATTTCTACATATTATGATCTTGATTATACCTATTACCGCGATAGTATTTTGGATTTAGCACTAGCTGATGATAACTCTAGTATTAGTCGTTTAAGTATTAGGGAAGATGCTCAACATACTTTGACTAACAGTTTTACAGCTCAATATGGTGTTTTAGATAATTTAACACTTTCAGCAACAGTACCTCTAGTTGCTAAATCTGATATTGCTAGTGATTCAACTACTGCAGGATTGGGTGATATTTCTCTAGGTGCACGTTGGGAACCTTTCCCATTGAAACAAGGACGTTTACCTTTAGTCCTGTTTGGTAGTGTATCTACTAAAACTGGGGATAGCCCATATGAAGTTGCCCAAAATGAACTTTCAACTGGTAAAGGTTATTACTCTGTAGGAGTAGGAGCGAGTACTCGTAAGTACATCGATCCAGTTGTTTTATTTGCATCTGCCTCTGCCAATTATGGTTTTAAAGAGACTGGTTTAAATCAGGTACGTGGTGGTGGTCGTGTTTTAGAGTCATTTGATCCTGGAATTAGTGGCGGGTTCTCTTTCGGTTTCGCCTATTCATTTAACTATGACGTGTCATTAACCATGTCATATCAGCAAAGTTTTAACTTAAATTCTGAGTTTCAATTTGAAAGTGGTGAATCATATCAGTCGCCAGATCAGAGTAGTGCGATGATGGCTTTTGCTTTGGGGGTACGTGTTTCACCTGACACGATTGTTAACGGTACAGTTGGCTTTGGTTTAACAGAGGATGCACCAGATGTTTCGCTTGGTCTGTCGTTCCCGCTAGATATCTTAGGTTTGCGCAAAAAATAAAAATAAGGAGATAGGCAGGTGAAATATCCTAAATTATGTCCTTTAACAGTGGCAATTGTGATCTCTGGTTTTTCTAGCTTTGCCAATGCTCAATTAGGACAAAACCTAGCTGTTGATATTCGTTCATTATCGATGGGGAATGCTGTAACAGCAGATCCGCCAGGAATTAGTGCTGTTCATTTTAACCCTGCAGCGTTAGCCAAGATTGATGGGCTACAAACTGATGTACAGGGTATTCTTGCTAATTTTGATATCCAACGCGAGTTTTCAGCCCCCCCTGGTTATAACGTTTTTGGTTATTCAGATGACCCTCTGGTTTGTAATGATGGTCCAGAAGTTACTGCTAATATTTGTACAGACTTTAAAGGGCCTGTACGTGGCGATGTGGAATATGCCAGCTTATATGTGCCCATTCTTAAAAAAATGGTTGATTTAGGAGCTGGTTATCCACTCGTGGCTCCTACAGCAGGAATTGCCTATAAGCCTCCAGGTTCGAAAGTCACCTATGCAACAGCAGTATATGCACCATTAGTAGCAGGTTTCGGTGCAGAAAATGGTAATGCTGGTAACTATATGGGGCAACAAGTCGCTGTAGAGCGAATCACATATTTATCCCCATCTTTTGGTTATCAAGTGAATGACCATTTATCAATTGGTGCTTCAATTGGTATGTCATATAACGCACTAGCATTAAAGACAGATCTTCGTTTTCCGAATGAGATGATTGGTGTCTTACGCATGGTTGATGAAGTGGTTTGTGCGCCATTTAAGAATAATAATGACATGATTACTAGTCTATTATTATTCGGGATGTGTAATGCTCAAGAAGGCATGAATCCATTTAATAAAATGGGAGCCTTACAAGTTTCCATGGAGCAGTCTTTAAGCCCAAGTTATAACTTGGGCTTGCTGTGGGAGCCGACAGATGATTTTGGCTTGGGTATGGTCTACCAAAGTTCAGCCAAGATGCGTATGAAAGGCAAATACATGATTGATAATGCTAAAGCGCCTCAAGAATTGATACGCGGGCTGAACTCATCTGCGACCGGACAAATTTTAGCGCGAATTCTAGGCTTGCCTGGCTATGTACCTGATATTGAATCGGGTTTAGTAGCGATGGATTTAGAATATCCCGCACATTTTCAGGCAGGTATTAAATATAAGATTTTTCCAGACTTACAAGTAAACTTTGATGTTGGATGGACCGATTATTCAGCATGGGATAAATTTAAATTTGAGTTTGATCGCCAGATTTCATTACTTAAAGTTGCAAAACTATTATCTAATGATGTGACCGATAACTCTTTAGCATTGCCATTAAAGTTTACTTCACCATGGAGTTGGGGAATTGGCTTAGAGTATTCGGCAACGGATCGTTTGAAATTACGAGCAGGTTATGAGCCCCGTGCTAGCGCTATTCCTAATGACAAACGTAATACTATGGTTCCAATTAACAATGCGCAATTGTTTGGTTTGGGATTGGGTTATCGTTTTGATACAGATACTGACCTAGACCTTTCAGTTGGTTTCTTACGCAGTCGAGATAATATTCCAGCATGTACGAGTACTTTATCGAATAAATGTGGTGTCGATAATATTTTATTAAATCCTTATGCTGGTTTGGATGTAAAAACAAATACTAAAATTACAGTGCTTGGTTTGAGTTACAGAACAAAATGGTAAGACAATATAAATGGATGTTTCGGCCTAAATTTGCTATTTCAATTTTATGTATTGCGATAGCAAATGTTTCTATATCTTATGCAGACGGTTTCTATACGATTATCGGCCCAGATGGTCGTCCTATGATTGTGCCTAGTAAAAGAGTTGATCAAAAAAAACAGTCTATCCCTCAAATAAAAATACAACCTCAAAATTCACCAGATAAGACGGTAATTCTTCCTTCTCAAAAAAATTATAAAGAAAAAGAGCAAATTAAAGATTTACCGAAAAAATTAGAACAACAAGTAGAAAATAAATTAAATACTGCACCAACTGCACCAACTGCACCAACTGCACCAACTGCACCAACTGCACCAACTGCACCAACTGCACCAACTGCACCAACTGCACCAACTGCACCAACTGCACCAACTGCACCAACTGCACCAACTGCACCAACTGCACCAACTGCACCAACTGCACCAACTGCACCAACTGCACCACAAAAAACTCAGAAGGATACTCAGTCTGCCTTAGCAGAAAGTCGTGAATTAAAAACACCTATTGAAAAAAATAAAAATCTTGAAAATGTAAAAGTTCAAACGGCATCTAAGAACGAATGGCAAAAACAGTTACTCTTAATTCCACCACCGATAAAAAATACTTCGCAAGCTTCCCCAGCGTCAACTTATACACAAGATAAGTCTAAATTTACTACTATCGATGGCGTAGAATATGTAAATAATGAATATCTTGAAGATCAGGAGTTTAATCTTGAAGGAAAAAAACGTTTTTATCTGGTGCCAGATGGCTTAGGAAGAACCGAATCAGTAGAGCGGAAAAAAGGTGTAAGCCGATCAACGTTAGATCAGCTTTTTAATCGCCATACTCAAGATAAAGAGTCTACAGTTGTATTAGCACCAACATATATGCGTTTATCTTCGAAAGACTTAGTAGCAGCTTTTGAACAAGATCAATGTTTTATTAAGGGTTATAACAAGTCAATTAAGACGCTTAGTATAAATAAGGAAGTAAATGTATGGCCAAGAAAACCACTGAAAGAGAAGTTTGAGTATGAGTTGATTAAGCTTGATCCCTCAGTCCAACATTTAAAACTTATGTCGTTCGCTGCTAGTAATGAGAAACCTTTATATTATTGGCCTTTAGCTGTTTTTTTAGATGACAAAGGTTGTATTTTAGAGGGAGTAAGTGGATTTAAGAGTAAATCTTATCCTTCTACCATGTTACAACATGCATCAATTCAAGGCGTTTTAAAAGTACCACCATCAGCACATTACATGATGATGACACCTTTATCCTCTGCCGTAGATGTTGCAGAAACCGAGTTATCTAATCAGGGACAAATTCAAATTTCCGTATTACGTTAAAAATAAGTAGGGTATCTAATGAATAAAAAAGTTTTATGGCCTTTTGCATTAACCACATTAGCGATTATGCTAAATGGATGTGGTGGTGGTAGTTCCACAATAAATGAGAATCCTACAAATGGATCAGGAGGAGCTACCGCTAATGGAAGTTGTTCGGTAACAAGCAGTGATTGTCTACAATTTTCTTTAGATTACCCAATTGCTGGTCTTAATTTTACATGTAGTAGTGCGGCCAATCTAAGCTTTGTTACTAAGGCTTCAGGTAATAGTGTTATTGGATCTTGTAAAGTTGGAGATACTGCTAATTTTTATTTGCAAGATGCTAAAAATACAAGAAAAATTGAACTAGGCTCCGTCAAGCTGGACACTGTTTCAAAAATTCAGATGACTGTTCCACCACGTTTAAAAGTTATGGATATGGCTATCGGATTAACTGGACAAACTCCAACATCACTTAGCCAAGATGATCCTACAGTTCGTGTTGCAATGGCATTGGTAAAACTCTTTCAAAGCATTGGCTTAGAGCGCGGTGAGAATGTTGTTGGCGATTTGCAGCCAACACGATTTACCGATGACAAGAAAAATACTCTAAATATTTTAGTTCAAAATATTACCGCTACAGAATGGAAAAATGGTGCTTATGCCAATATTTTGAAACCTTGGTTAGATGTAAATCAGATATCAGATGAACAAGCTTTTGAACTAGTAATACAATTAGCAAACTTAAGTTTAGTAGGACTATATCAATCTGATTATCTTACTTTGGTTAAACCTGTTTTAGGATCGAATCAACCTTCTTTAGTAGCTGAAAATTTTTATGGATGTAATCTAACGAATTTGGCGGATTGTCCAAAAAATGGGGTTAATACCCAACATGTGTTAGGTAATTTGTTCTTATTATCTGATCGTCAGGGATATACATTTGGTTATGGTTTACAGTGGAAAGGAACTAGTACGATTGCGACTGGAACAGCTATTAGTAAAGTATTTAATATTTTGACCAAATCAAAACCAACTCAAATGATTGCAAGTGCGCAAACTAGTTGGCTTGATCCAGTTCAAACAGAGATTAAATCAACAAAACCATTTCGCTTAAAAATCTCTAGTAATATTAATGAAGACTTAGTGATTTATCAGGGTAAATTATTAAATGATTCATTTATCGCAGGACGTGATAGTTCATATTTAGCTTTGACGAATACGAAAACTCCTAATCCTCAGCAATATGCATTATGGAAACAGAGCGCTGATAACCAAAATTATATTGGTTCTATGGATATTACTAAAGTTGCACCAGCAAGTTATTTATCCAGTCAGATCTTTAAAACTGCTAATAACGTCAAATCTGGCCAAACTTATATTTTTCCATTATATGCAACTCTAAACTTTAAATTTGATACCGCAGGAATTGCACCTATTGATTTGGGTATTGTAGTTGATGAGCATGGAGATATTCGTACCGACATTAAACCTAATGCCACTTCAACAGATATGTCTGGTCAGTGTGGAGTGGTTTCAAATACCAATTTAATTGATAACAATGGCGTTCAACAATACCGAATTGGTACAACTGGAGGAACGGAATCAGCAGCCACTGATAAGTCAATTACAGTAAGAATGATTTTGGGTGCACCTGAATTAGGAAATTTAAATGGTATTGTCTTTGGTTTAAATTCAAATGTAGTTCAAAGTACTTCTGAAGATGACATGAAAACATTAGTTGTAAGCGGCGCAAAAATTAATGTTGCTAACCTATTGCAAGGGCAAAGTAGTGGTGCAAACCTTACAACCTATGCTAATGAAACAGTTCCATGGGTTAATCTCTATGCGTTATATCAACAGGTATATAATAATATTAAAAATATTTCGCCTGCTCCGACTGAAGCTGAAAAAGCTCTAGGTCAGCGTCAGGCAGGAACTGTGACACTTCGAACAGCTGATTGCTATCAGATTAAAACTAAGTCTTAAAATAAGAGACAAATAAAAAAGACCGCCTAGCGGTCTTTTTTATTATCTAATTGATTAACCCGTTTTGTCTAAACGAGTACCCAAAGTTTCAAGATGTGTTGGGAACACTTGTTTTTTACGATCTTCAAAATAATGTCTTAAAGTGTGTTCAACGCTAGGGAAGGCTAGTTCACCCCATGGAATTTCATGCTCTTCAAACAGACGACTCTCAATGCTTTCTTCACCGGCACCAAAAATGCCATCTTTCAGCTGTGCTTTGAAAAGTACATAAATTTGACCAATACGAGGAATATTGTACATACAGTACAGTTGTTCTATTTCTATCTCGGCTTCTGCTTCTTCACGAGTTTCGCGCGCTGCACCTTGTTCCATGGTCTCGAACAATTCCATATAACCAGCAGGCAAAGTCCATAAACCATAACGAGGTTCAATTGCACGACGACAGAGTAATACTTTGTCTTCCCATAACGCTAAGGCACCGCAGATTACTTTGGGGTTTTCATAATGAATATTGCCACAATGAGTACAAACACGGCGTACTTTATGATCACCTAAAGGAATTTTTTGTTCGGTTTTATGCCCACACGCTACACAGAAACTCATAATTATCATCGAGTATAGAGATGCCTCAGCATAACTGAATTTTTAGACTTACGCATCAACTCTATTCCCTAAGTTTATTTTTCAGATATGATGCAAAGAGAGACAGAATAATAGGTGAATGGTATGGAAGAGCACTTGCTAACACAAAAGTTACAGCAAAGATTGCGCTTTTCCACCCGCATACAAGAAGCACAAGCAGCAGTACTGATTGCTATTACAAATGAAAATGATCCTAAGGTACTGCTTACACGCCGTTCAATACATATGAACAACCATGCGGGGGAAGTTTCTTTTCCGGGTGGAAAGCGTGACCCCAGTGATACCAGTAATATTGTGGTGGCCTTAAGAGAAGCTCAGGAAGAGACCGCTTTAAATCCTTTTGATGTGCAGTTGCTCGGCGATTTGCCAATGCAACGTGCAAGAAGCGGACTATCTGTAAAACCCATTGTTGGGCTTATTCCCCCAGAGGTTACTTTAATACCTCAGCCTACTGAAATTGATCGAATTTTTTTTGTGCCTTTGCAAGAATTAATTGATACAAGACCCATGCCTTACGAAGTACGTTATGCCCATCAATCTTTATACTTTCCAAGTTTACAGATTGATAATGAAATTATTTGGGGTTTAACTGCTCGTATGTTAGTTGCTCTGTTTAAATATGGATTGGGTTATCAGAAAGAGTGGCCATTTTTACTCAACTCACCAACATTTGGTATGCCAAAATTTTCTCATAAGAATAAATGATCAGGATTGATAAATTATGATGTATAGCTATCAAGGACAGCACCCAAAAGCCTTACATGAACCATGGGATGGCTGGGTTGCTCCAACTGCAACACTTATTGGGCAGGTGGAACTAGGCCGTCAGGTCAGTATTTGGTTTGGTGCAGTAGTTCGTGCTGATAACTGTGTAGTGCGAATTGGTGATTTTTCTAATATTCAAGAAAATTCTGTATTACATACCGATGCTGGACTTGAATTAAATATTGGTGAATATGTCACCGTTGGGCATAAAGTCATGCTGCATGGCTGCACGATTGGTGATAATAGTTTGATTGGTATGAACGCCGTAATTTTAAATCGGGCAGTGATTGGCAAAAACTGTATTATTGGTGCTAACGCCTTAATTCCTGAAGGGAAAATCATTCCAAATAATTCAGTGGTGATGGGGTCGCCCGGCAAAATTGTTAAAACTTTAGATGAGGACGGTGCGGCAAAAATACGGTTGAGTGCATTGCATTATGCTGAGCACTTTAAGAATTATGCAGATTTAAAAGAATTCCACTTTTAACTTTTTTTTAGAAAAATATTTTTATGCCAAGCACAAGCTTGGCATTTTTATTTAGACAGAGAACAACTCGCCTATCAGAGCCGAGTGGGTTATCATAACTCCCGTTTTTAATCTGATTTAATACTAAGGTTGTGCATGAAATTGCTGGCGTTGGAAACTGCAAATGAGCAGTGTTCTATCTCATTAGTCGATGAAACCCAAGAACTGTTTTTTCAACTCGATACGCGGGCGAAAGCACAAACCCAGACCATTTTGCCGATGATTGAGCAGGGGCTACAACAAACAGGTCTTGAGGTTGCTGGTCTGGATGCGATTGCCTTTAGCCGTGGTCCGGGTTCTTTTAGTGGCGTCCGAATTAATGCAGCTGTGACTCAGGCTTTGGCATGGTCACAAGATTTACCCGTTATTCCCGTTTCGAGCTTGCAAGCTTTAGCACAAGCAGCATACCGACTTGAAGGTTTGGAACAGGTGACTGCGGTTCTCGATGCTCGTATGAATGAAGTTTATATTGCAAGTTTTGTTCTAGATGAGCATAGAATTATGCAATGTATTGATGAAGAAAAATTAATGGGCTATGAGCAAGCGGCTGCTTATGCAAAGCATTGCTTAATTGGTTCGGGTGCGAAGCTCCTTCAAGCTGATGCAGAGCATCAAACAATCACTGCAACAGCACAAGACATCGCTTCTATTGCACGTGTTTATGCAACACAAAAGCAGTGGGTTGATGCTGAACATGCTTTACCAGTTTATTTACGTGATGATGCATGGAAAAAAATAGCAGATCAGGGTAAAGCAAAATAAAGGCACTACTCATGCACATATATTTTGAAGTAGATTTTCAAGAGCAAGCACAGCACTACCAAGCTGTGCTTTGTTCTAGAGGTGTGACTGTCGATTTGCAACCAGTTGAAAAGCTCAATTCACGTTTTTTGCGTTTAAATCCTGAGTTGGCACTTTGTGTAGATGAAAACGGGCTATGGTTATCTGCAAATGGCATGAAAATGCAGCCAGACTGGAAAGCTGAAATTTCTCGTTTAAAACGTGCAAGTCTTAAATCAGAAATGATTGCCCGTGCTTGTCAGTTAGGTGAAAAACCCATACTTGTTGATGCTACAGCAGGCTTGGGTCACGATAGTTTACTCATGGCTTATTTAGGTGCACAAATACAATTGGTTGAGCGCCATCCAATTTTATTTACCTTACTTGAAGATGCAAAAGTACAAGCTGAACAAGACAGCTTTTTAAGCCAGTTTATGAATCGGATTCAACTGATCTTTGCTGACTCTGCAAGTTATTTACAACAGTTACAGCAAACAGCTCAACTGGTTGATGTGGTTTATCTAGACCCTATGTTTCCTCAGCGTGATCAGAATCACCAAGCCATCAAAAAACAAGCTCAAGTTAAAAAACAGATGCAGCTTTTACACCTACTTTTACCCGAAGATGGGGAAATGGATTTAGGGGATAATTTGCTGGTTTTGGCACAGAAAGTTGCTAAACGTGTAGTGGTTAAACGCCCACGTCATGCTATTTTCTTGGCAAATCAGGAGCCAGCTCATCAATGGCAAGGAGATGCTTGTCGTTTTGATGCGTATTTTCAGTAGGCTTATGTAAGGTTAGGTTTTATTGCTTGAATAATGCACAAATATATGTGATATAGTTCAAAAGCATGATTGCTAAAATTCTTAGCAGGCATACACTTAAGATGCCTGACAAAAACGAAATTTTTGAAAACCTTTTATGATTGATCTTAAACCCTCCATTAACTTTTGGCATGATTTTAAAAGCAACCAAATTGCCGGAATGTGGCTGTTTTTGGGATCAAGACGTTCTTTACAAATTGTACATCCATCAATTCTTCAGCTCATTGTCTGGGGGATTTTAGGGGGATGTACTAACTCTCTTTATAGCTGGCTTGTGGCTGGTCAAATCGGTGATTTCAATTCACAAGGTTTAATTGGTTACGCACTTTGGCCGTTTATTGCTTTAATTGTCGGTATATTTTTATCACAGCGCACCAACCAACCTCGCTTAATGCTAGTACCTGCTTTACTTTGGTTGGTTCTAGATACAAATATCTTATTAATTCAATGTTTAATTCAGTATTTAGGTTCTAACGGTTATCTCAACTTTATTCCAGATGCTATTTATAACGGAATTTTACCGAGCTTATTTGTAGCTTTGTTCGTATGGCAAAGTTTAGCGGTGATTTGGGTTTTCTCACGCGAGCTCAAGTGGCCTTGGTGGGAACGCGCACTCGTCATGGTTGCGACTATTGCGACCATGGTGGTCTGGCAACTTTCTGTAAAAGATCAACCGATTTGGAAGGTCGAAGATTCAGCTCCAACATTTGCGGAAGATGCTTTTTATGCACAAAGTAAGCTACTGAATGACTCTTTAGAGCAAGTCCAATATGGTGAGCAGGCAAAAAGTCATTGGTATTTTTTAGGTGTGGCAGGTGATAGCTACCAAGATGTTTTTAAATCGGAAGTAGTCCGTATTAAAGAACAGTTTGATACACGCTTTGGTACTGTGGGTCGGTCAATGATGCTGGTCAATAATCCAGATACCCGTACAGAAATCCCGATTGCCTCTAAAACCAGTATCGAGTTAGCCCTACGCCGTATGGGGCAGCAAATGAACCGTGATAGTGATGTACTATTTCTATATATGACTTCACACGGTGAACAGAATCACTTCGAAATTGAAAATGCGCCATTAGATCTAGGGCAAGTAGACCCTAAATGGTTGCGTGAAACACTTGATAAATCCGGTATTCGCTGGCGTGTGATTGTTATCTCAGCCTGTTATTCAGGAAGCTTTATTCCTGCTTTACAGTCTCCTGATACTTTAATTATTACTGCATCTGCTGCTGATAAAACTTCTTTTGGATGTAATAACGAAGCTGACTACACTTATTTTGGTCGAGCTTTGTTTGATTTGGCTATGCGAGAGCAATCTTCGATGAAAGATTCGTTTAATACAGCTAAGCAAACGGTAACCAAATGGGAAGTGGCCCAAGGTGTAGAACCTTCAGAGCCTCAGTGGATGATTGGTAAAAATATGGAACTTATGCTACCTCAATTGGAAAAGTATCTATTTCCTCAGCAAAATACTGGTAGTGTAGATATTGCTCAAACAAAAACAGAGGCCAAAAACGATGCAACTCCTGCAAAAAAACCGCTGCTTTGAAGGTGAGCAACGTGTTTACCAATTTGAATCTCAGTTATTAAAAGGCCCAGCTAAGTTTGGTGTGTATTTGCCACCAGCCGCTTTAGAAGGTAAGCCTTGTTCAACTTTGTTTTATCTCGCTGGGTTAACGTGTACTGAAGAAACCTTTGCCATAAAAGCGCACGCACAACATATGGCGGCACAGTTAAGTTTAATACTGATTACACCAGACACTTCTCCTCGTGGAGAGCAGGTTGCTACAGGGGATAATTGGGATTTAGGTCAAGGTGCAGGTTTCTATATTAATGCAACACAAACACCTTGGTCTGAGCATTATCAAATGGAAAGCTATTTGATTGATGAGTTATATCCACTCATTTTGAAAAACTTTCCAGTAAACGCTCAACAAGTCGGTATCTTTGGGCACTCAATGGGTGGCCACGGCGCCTTAACTTTGGCTTTTAAATATCCTGAAAAGTTTAAGTCGGTATCTGCTTTTGCTCCGATCTGTGCACCAACTGAATGTGCATGGGGAGACAAAGCCTTTAGTCATTATTTAGGTGCAGATCGCGAAAGCTGGCTTGCTCATGATGCCACTGCTTTAGTCTCAAAAAGTGGTGCAGTATTTGATGAAATTTTGGTTGATCAGGGATTGGATGACCAATTTTATGAACAGCTTCACCCTGAAAAATTTAAGCAAGCATGTTTAAAAGCAGGACAACCTTTAACTTTAAGACAACATGCGGGCTATGATCATGGCTATTACTTTATTCAAACCTTTATGGATGAGCATTTACAGTTTCATGCAATCCAGTTAGAAAAGGTAAATGGCTAATTAATGTTGCCATTCCACCTGAAATTCTTGTTGAGCCATGCGGTTTAGATGATCAAGCACGACTTTTTCTAAGTGGTCATGGTCATCTAGCTGACTATCAATAGCAACGTTTAACTGCTCTGTTTCAGGTGCAAGCGTAATGGTTGCTGTAGGCATTAAAATTTTGAAATCTTGTTCAGTCTCTTGTACTTCAAATTTGTGTTTCCAATGATTAACTAGACGTTTTGCAATACGTTTGCCATCGTTTGTTAATAGATGAGTTGTGCTTTTCATTATCAATCCTCACATTACTTTAATGTACCTTAACAAATTCATTTAGCGCTTAGCATTCTAATGTTGCAACGTTACGTTGCAAGTTTGAAATGTTGCGATTTGAGCAAGGAAGAGCAGGCCAAGTAGGCGGTTTTTTGTTATAATTTTAAGCCTCTCCTTAAACTCTTAGCCAGGTCATCCACTTATGTCCAAGCCTTATTTGATTGCTCCTTCTATTTTATCTGCCGATTTTGCTCGTTTAGGCGAAGATGTAGACAAAGTGTTAGCCGCAGGTGCAGATGTAGTGCATTTTGATGTAATGGATAACCACTATGTTCCAAATTTAACTTTTGGTGCTGGCATTTGTAAGGCTTTAAAAAATTATGGAATTAAAGCACCTGTTGATGTGCATTTAATGGTGTCTCCGGTTGACCGCATTATTGGAGATTTTCTGGAAGCTGGTGCTGATATTATTACGTTTCACCCAGAAGCCTCTCATCACATTGACCGTTCATTACAGCTGATTAAATCAGGTGGTGCAAAAGCCGGTTTAGTATTTAACCCTGCAACGCCATTACACTATTTAGATTATGTGCTTGATAAAGTTGACCAAATTTTAATCATGAGTGTGAACCCTGGCTTTGGTGGGCAAAAGTTCATTCCAATGACCTTAGAAAAATTGCGTGAAGCTCGTAAAATTATTGATGCGAGTGGTCGTGATATTCGTTTAGAGGTAGACGGTGGTGTTGGCCCTGCAAATATTCGTGAAATTGCAGAAGCTGGTGCAGATATGTTTGTTGCTGGTTCAGCCATTTTTGGTCAACCAGATTATAAAGTTGTAATTGATCAAATGCGTGCAGAGCTTGCGAAAGTAGGTAGTGTTGACGCTTAAAAAAGTATGCTTAATCAAGGGTAGGCTTGTGGATAACTTTGTTTATAACTGTATGGATAACTGTGTTGATAACCATATGGATAAGATGTTGGTAAAATAAACAAAATTAGATCAACTGCTTATTCTCTAGGCTGAATGTATGAAAAAAGAACGTTTTGGCGTTCTTTTTTTATGCGAGTTGGATATTTTATTACCTGATTTTTTATTAAGCTTTACTAAAAAATAACCAGTGCAAAAAACGATAATATTGTGTGGACGCCTTTTAAGAAATATATGGATGTAAAACTGTAAAAGTGTCATGAAAAATAAAGCTAAATTTGGTTTAATAAGTTTTTAGTAAGAGATCTAGATAATTAATGACGATAAAAATTTTAGCGGTAGATATGGATGGGACTTTTCTTAATTCTAAGAAGCAGTACAACAAAGCACGTTTTTTAAAACAGTACGAACAACTCAAACAAAATAATATTCATTTTGTGGTTGCCAGTGGTAACCAACTTGCAAAGCTTGTTACCTACTTTCCAGAAATTAGTCATGAAATTGCTTTTATTGCAGAAAATGGCGCACATGTTGTAGATGCAGGGCAAGAAATAGCTTTTGCTCATTTAAGTCAGCAACAATTTATTGAGACATTAAAAGCAATTGATTCAACCTATACATCTAAAATGGTGATCTGCGGAAAGCAGAGCGCTTATGTACACAAGTCTATGCAAGCCGATGATTATGCTAAGGTCGCTCGATACTTTGAAAAGCTAATAGTTGTAGAGGATTTTTATGCATTAAAAGATTTAGTGTGCAAAATTACTTTTATTGCTCAGAAAAACGAAAGTTTTGCTATTTTTCAAGATCTTCAGCAGCAAAGTTTTGTTGCAGATCAATTATTAGTTCCCGTTTCAAGTGGTTTTGACTTTATCGATCTTATTCTTCCTGACCAGCATAAAGCACATGGTTTGAAGCTTCTATTAGAAAAATGGAAGGTTGAACCTGATCAAGTCGTTGCGATTGGCGACAATAATAATGACATACAAATGATTAAAGCAGTGGGTTATGGGTTTGCGGTTGAAAATGCAGTAGAAGCTTTAAAAGCAGTAGCGCCTTATGCGGCTGCGAGTAATGAGCAAGAGGGTGCATTGCAAGTGATTGATTTGGTGCTTCAACATCAATCACCATTTGTTTAATTAATTTAAAACAAACAGTTAAGATGGAAAAATTGTATCTCTTTTAAAACTTAGTTATGCTAATGCACCTAAGATATATAAATTGCATAAGGCAATAAACGACAATGGCCCTACAACACTTACGCAAGTATGCTTGGTTTGTGTTCCTAATGACTTTGGTCATTGGGTGGAGTGGTGTGTCTATTGCTCAGACGCCTATGCAGCATGATCTTCACACGATGCCGTGTCATAGTGAAAAAATGACTCATCACTCTGTACATGTCCAAGCAGATGATCAGACTGTATGTCATCAAACCATGACCCAGTCTCTTCATTCGCACGGTGAGCATTGTAAGGACTGTAACCCCGTACATTGCCAAATCGTGAATCTGGCATTGCAGCAAGCTGTACCAGACCTTGAATCATCATTTATTCCAATATCGTCTCAATTTAGCAGTATTTATCAGGCTCAGCATTTAGCCGGATACTGGCAAGAAATTTTACGTCCTCCTAAAGCTTAATCCTTTCTTACTTATTTTTTAATTAAAAAGGATTACAGCAATGTCTCATAAAACAATTAGCAGCTTAGTCGCTGTATTTGGGCTATTGGTTTCACCATGGTCCCTCGCGGCAATTAAGGAATATCACCTTAATATTAATGAACAACAGGTCAATGTTACTGGTCAACCGCTAAAACGAATTACCGTAAATGGAAAATTTACAGCACCACTCCTTGAGTTCGAAGAAGGGGATGACGCTGTTATTCATGTTCATAACCAATTAAAAAATCAGGATACGTCTTTGCACTGGCATGGTTTGTTATTGCCAGGCTTAATGGATGGTGTACCGGGTTTCAATGGTTTTAAAGGAATTGCTCCAAACGGAGATTTTGTTTACCGCTTTAAGGTGAAACAAAACGGCACCTATTGGTATCACGCCCACAGTAAAGGCCAAGAGCAAGACGGTTTATATGGCCCACTCGTGATTTATCCGAAAGGGAGAACACCACTTGCAGCACATGAAAAAACTGACCGTGATTATGTGGTGATGCTCTCAGATTTTCATAACTCTTCTAGCGATAGCATTATGAAGAATTTGAAAAAATCTGCTGAGTATTATCAAAATCGCCGTGAAACTGTATCTGATGTCTGGAAGCAGGTTAAAGCACAAGGCTTAAAAGCAACTTGGCAAGATCGTTCGATGTGGAACCAAATGCGGATGTTAAAAACCGATATGTCTGATGTGACGGGTTATACCTTCTTAATCAACGGTAAGACACCGCAGCAAAACTGGACAGGTGATTTTAAGGCGGGAGATAAAGTCCGACTACGTTTCATTAACGCCTCTGCAATGTCATTTTTTGATGTCAGAATTCCAAATTTGAAAATGACAGTCGTGAGTGCAGATGGGCAGCCAGTAAAACCTGTTGCGATTGATGAGTTTCGTATTGGCACAGCCGAAACCTACGATGTAATTGTAGAACCTAAACAGGCAAATTATCAGATTGAGGCTGAGTCAATTGACCGTAGCGGCTTTGCTATCGGTACTTTGCATGATGAAAATACTCAGGCGGTTGGTCCAATTCAAATGCCACAGCCACGTCCGCGATCTTTATTGACCATGGATGATATGGGCATGAGTCATGGTGATGGAGCGGGTGATGAACATGCTAGCCATCAAATGAACATGCAACATGACATGTCTGCGATGCCTGAAATGAAAAAAGAGACAAGCCATGCCAATCATGATCATGCAATGATGAATATGGAACATGGCATGAAAGACATGTCATCTGACAAAAATGATCATTCCATGATGCAAATGAAGCACGACATGTCAGCTATGCCTGAAATGAAACACGATATGCAGGCAAAGCCATCTAGTGAGCATGATCACGCTATGATGAATATGAATCATGAGATGCCTGCTCAACCTAAAACTACAGTTAAAAAAGATGAGCCGGTGTATGGCTGGGCAAATGCTTCAACACCAGTCGGTATGAAAGCATTGCAGTATAGTGATTTGCAATCTTTAACACCTCAACCAGACACCCGTGCACCAGAACGTGAATTAGTTATTCGTTTAGGCGGCAACATGGAGCGTTATATCTGGACCATTAATGGCAAGAAATTTAGCGAAGCTGAGCCATTACAAGTTAAATATGGCGAACGTATTCGCTTGAAGTTCGTGAATGACAGCATGATGGCTCACCCAATGCATTTACATGGCATGTTCATGCAATTGGAAAATGGTCAACAAGCTGAAAACTTGCCAAATAAACATACTGTTATTGTTCCACCAGAAAAGACAGTTACTGCGTTATTGACAGCCGATGCATTAGGAGAATGGGCGATTCATTGTCATCTGCTCTATCACATGAGTGCAGGGATGATGAATAAATTGATTGTGGCTCAAGTGAATGATGGGGCAGTAGATGCATCTCAAGCACCTGTTCAATCTGAAAATGAGAAAGGAGCTAGTCATGCGTATCACTAAGTTATTTTCTCAAATGATATGTTGCGGTGCTTTCTCGAGCATATCTGTATTTACTTTTGCTCAAGAACCTTTAACACATGATCATTTACGCGAACATGGTGGTCAGGTTTATCAGGCGACTACAATTGATACGGGCTGGACTCAAAATGAAGAAGGGGAAGGTAGTTTTTCTTCTGAATTAGAAAGTTGGGTGGGAACTGATGAAAACAAACTATTTATCAAAGCTCATGTTGAAAAGGCCGAGTCCGAAGATGCTAATTACGGTGGCTCATTACTTTACAGCCGAAATGTAGCTGATTATTGGGATGTACAGGCTGGGGTGAACTATGAACGTTTACAGCGGGAAGACCAAAAGCAAGATCGCTGGGCAGGTGTAGTGGGTTTACATGGCATGGCACCTTACTTTTTTGAAACCGATGCATATCTTTATGCAGGTGAAGACCAGCTATGGAAGTTAAGCTTAGAGACGGAAAGAGACTTACTCTTTACCCAAAAGTTAATTGGTAAACCTTATTTAAAAGCAGATGTTGTTTTGCAAGATGAATCTCGCTATGCCAGTAAAACAGGTTTATCAAGTTTACAAGCAGGCTTTCAAACCCGTTATGAAATCAACAAAAAGGTAATGCCTTTTGTTGATGTCGGTTATGGCTATGAAAAAGGCTTAAAACAAACTGCTTGGCAAACTGGAACTGATTCTGAACATGGTTGGTATTATGGAGCAGGGTTAACACTTAAATTCTAATTGCAGAACAAAAAGTAAGCTTAACGACATGCCATTGGTTTATACTAATGGCATTGTTTTTTGTGTCAGTTATGGTGCACAGATGGCTTTAGAAAAACAAGAGAATCAAATACATTTAAGTAAAAGTAGTTCTAGCTGCGGGTGCTCAAGCATGTCTTCTCAGGAGCATTCTACGCCTAGTGAACTCGGGGCTAAGAAGAGCCAATGGGTGAGTTATTATCATATTCCTCACATGGATTGTGCAGCCGAAGAGCAAATGGTACGGATGGCTTTAGCCTCTTACGCTGACGATATTCAGGAACTTAATTTTGACTTACCAGCACGCCATTTGGCGATTTATCACAGTGCTCAAGCTGAAATGATTACCCAAAGCCTACAACGTTTAGGATTAGGAGCCGAGTTACAACAAACACAGCCACATTATGAACCTGTTGAAAAACCAAAAAAGGTCCGAACAAGTTCTTCAATGAATGCGGCACAAAAGCAAGTTTTACAATGGTTGTTACTCATTAATGGGGTTATGTTTGTCATTGAGTTTATGGCAGGCATCATTGCATCATCGACAGGGCTAATCGCCGATTCACTCGATATGTTCGCAGATGCTGCAATCTATGGTATTGCCTTATTTGTGGTTGGTAAAAATCTTAATGCTCAATTAAAGGCTGCACATTTGTCTGGTTGGTTGCAGTTCGGCTTAGCCATAATTGTGTTAATTGATGTCCTGCGCCGCTTTATATATGGCAGTGAACCTGTTTCAATTTTAATGATTTTAATTGGTGGATTAGCTCTTGCGGCGAATATTAGTTGCCTTTATTTAATGAGTGACCATAAAGAGAGTGGAGCACACATGAAGGCAAGTTATATCTTTTCTGCAAATGACGTCATTGTAAATTTAGGTGTTATTGTTGCGGGAATATTGGTCGCAATGACAGGTTCTCCTTATCCCGATTTAATTATTGGACTGATTATTGTTTTATTTGTTTTAAATAGTGCCCGAAAAATTTTACAGTTAAAAAACCAATAAGATTTTCTAAGACAGGCTAGCTTTAGATAGGGTTTGCCTTCATTTTTTATTTTAAAGTAAACTGAGCCTTCACATAAAGGAGGAACGACCTCCCCCATAATGGGTCATCATGTCAGGACGACCTGACAATATAAAAATTAGTGAATGTTATGGCTTGGGCTATTTTAATTTTAGCAGGTGTATTTGAAATCATTTGGGCATATTCTATGAAAATGTCCGAAGGTTTTACACGCTTAACCCCTAGTATTATTACCGTAGTTTTTATGATTTTGAGTGTAGTTCTACTTTCAATTTCAATGAAAACTTTACCTCTTGGCACTGCCTATACGGTTTGGACAGGAATTGGTGCAATTGGATCATTTTTAGTTGGTATATTTTTTCTCAATGAACCCATTGGAGCTATGCGAATGATTGCTGCTGTATTGATTGTGTCAGGTTTGGTTCTAATGAAAATTTCGTCGCCGTCCTAAGAGAATAAACTATGTTGCTGTCTTATAAGTATATCAATTCGCCTGTTGGGCAATTAAAGCTGGTTGCGAATGAAAATGCTTTGGTGGCAGTACTCTGGGACAATGAAAATCCAAAACGTGTTCGGCTGGCTGAGCTGGTCGAACACGTTGAACATCCAGTTTTATTAAAAACTGAGCAACAATTAGAAGAATATTTTGAAGGTAAACGCCACCACTTTAATTTGCCGTTAGATTTTGAAGGAACCCTGTTTCAAAAACAGGTATGGGCTGCGTTACTCACCATCCCTTATGGGGAAACAAGAAGTTATAAAGAAATCGCAATTCAAATTGGTAATGAAAAAGCTGTACGAGCAGTGGGCGCTGCAAATGGGAAAAACCCGATTTCGATTATTGCGCCTTGTCACCGGGTAATTGGTGCGGGTGGGGCATTAGTTGGTTTTGCTGGTGGTCTTGATAAGAAAGATATTTTATTAAAGCTAGAGCAACAATGAGCCGTTTTGCGCTCGATTTTTTTAGACTTTTCTACTAAGCTGTCAACAATGATATTTCATGAAGAAGGTGCTTCATGGCATCGCTTTTTTGAAATATTAATCTTATTCATAACAAACTCTGGATGTTCTAAAAATGGCTGTCGGTGACGTAACAATGCCACAAATGCATGTGGTAAAAGGTGTAAAAATTGGCTCAACAGAAGCATATGTACGTTACCCAAACCGACGAGATTTAGTCATTTTTGAGTTTGCAGAAGGTTCAAATGTTGCAGGTGTATTTACCCAAAATGCATTTTGTGCTGCACCTGTTCATGTCTCTAAAGCCCATCTTACCCAAGGTAATCCTCGCTATTTAGTGATTAATACGGGTAATGCCAATGCAGGTACTGGACCTACAGGCTTGAAAAATGCTCAAGATACTTGCGCAAAATTAGCTGAGATTGCTGGGGTAAACAGCTCAGAAATTTTACCGTTTTCTACAGGTGTAATTGGTGAGCAGCTTCCAATGGAGCGTTTACTCGCTGGACTTCGACCTGCATTAAACACTTTGCAAGAGGCTGCTTGGTATGATGCAGCATCTGGCATTATGACCACAGATACAGTACCAAAAGGCGCATCTGAACAATTTGAGCTAGATGGTATTACTTATACTATGACAGGTATTAGTAAAGGCGCTGGCATGATTCGTCCAAACATGGCAACCATGTTGAGCTTTGTAGCTACAGACGCACCTATTAGCCGTGATTTAGTACAAAGCTTATTAAAGACAACGGTTGAGCATTCATTTAACCGTATTACGATTGATGGCGATACCTCAACCAATGACTCTTGTATTTTTGTGGCAACAGGTCAGGCAGGTGGAGCTGAAATTACTTCAATTAACGATGCACGATATGCTCAAGTGTTAGAAGTACTGGCTCGTGTTATGAATCGTTTAGCACAGTTAATTGTACGTGATGGCGAAGGTGCAACGAAGTTTATTACTGTTGCTGTAGAAGGCGGTGCTAACACTCAAGAATGTTGTGATATTGCTTATAGTATTGCTCATTCGCCGTTAGTAAAAACCGCACTTTTTGCATCTGACCCGAACTGGGGCCGTATTTTAGCTGCGATTGGCTATGCAGGAGTGAAAGACTTAGACGTGTCTAAAATTCAGGTGTGGCTAGACGATGTACAAATCTGTAAAGATGGTGGAGCTGCCGAGGACTATACCGAAGAGGCGGGTGCGCGTGTTATGGCACAAACAGAAATTACCATTCGAGTTGATTTAGGACGCGGTCAGGCCAAAGACACGGTATATACCTGTGACTTATCTTACGACTATGTCAAAATTAATGCTGATTACCGTTCTTAAATATCAGTTATAATCAAGCCTCGACAAAGAGGCTTTTTTATTAGCCCCATCTTTTGATATTAAATGATTCAAGTTAGTAAATCATTTAAGCAGTAACGTTATATGCGAGCAGGTATGCCAGCATGAAGGATAGAGAAGACGTTTTATGAGTGATGCGACTTTAATTGCCAACGATGCAAAAAACATTGTACAAGCGCATTTAGACCGTTTAGGTGAGCCAAAAGACAACCGTTTAAGTGAAGAAGCAAAACAACAAAAGTTTGCTCAGATCGAAGCAGAGCTCAAAAAACGTGATGCTGTCCTTGTTGCTCATTACTATTGCGACCCTGAAGTACAGGAACTTGCCGAAAAAACAGGTGGGTGCGTTTCTGACTCTTTAGAAATGGCCCGTTTCGGACGAGATCATGCTGCCTCTACACTGGTTGTGGCAGGTGTTAAATTTATGGGAGAAACAGCAAAAATTCTGTCTCCTGAAAAAACAATTTTAATGCCGACACTCGAAGCGACGTGTTCACTTGATTTAGGTTGTCCGGTTGATGAGTTCACTGCCTTTTGTGATCAGCACCCTGACTACACCGTAGTTGTCTATGCCAATACCTCGGCTGCTGTTAAAGCACGAGCAGATTGGGTGGTGACTTCAAGCTGTGCAGTCGAAATTGTTGAGCACCTAGATAGCTTAGGTGAGAAAATTATTTGGGCACCAGATCAGCACTTAGGTCGCTATATCCAAAAGAAAACCGGTGCTGATATGTTGCTTTGGGACGGCGCATGTATTGTGCATGAAGAATTCCGTGCACGTGGCATTGCCAACATGAAAGCACTGTATCCAGATGCTGCTGTATTGGTGCATCCAGAATCGCCAGAGTCGGTTGTAGACATTGCAGATGCGGTAGGTAGTACTTCTCAATTGATTAAAGCTGCGCAGACTTTGCCAAATGAAAGACTTATTGTGGCAACTGACCGTGGTATTTTCTACAAAATGCAGCAAGCTGTACCAAATAAGATTTTAGTTGAGGCGCCAACAGCAGGTGAGGGCGCAACTTGTCGTTCATGTGCACACTGTCCGTGGATGGCAATGAATGAACTCGATGGAATTTTAGAAGTTTTACAAAAGGGCGATCAGGAAATACACGTCGAACCAGCGCTTGCTGAACGTGCCAAAATGCCTTTAGATCGAATGTTAGCCTTTAGTGCATCGTTAAAGCGTTAAAAAACCTCAAAATGCTTGTTAAATATACATTTGATAAGGATTTTTAACTTTTTTTGACAATAGGTGTTGACGTCTGAGGGCGTCGCGCCTAGAATGCACACCGTACCGCACGAT
Source organism: Acinetobacter sp. KB005 (assembly GCF_049949095.1). Lineage (NCBI taxonomy): Bacteria > Pseudomonadati > Pseudomonadota > Gammaproteobacteria > Moraxellales > Moraxellaceae > Acinetobacter > Acinetobacter sp. KB005. The sequence goes on from NZ_CP188191.1 coordinate 1,573,540, forward strand.
GTGCGATACAGCAAAAGCTGAGATAGATCGGAGCATAGCACAGCCTGGTAGTGCACCTGGTTTGGGACCAGGGGGTCGTAGGTTCGAATCCTACTGCTCCGACCACTTAAAATAATATTTTAAGATCGGCGAAGTATCGCATGATAAGCATCATCGGTTAAGCGCCTGTAGCTCAGTTGGATAGAGCATCCGCCTTCTAAGCGGATGGTCACAGGTTCGAATCCTGTCAGGCGCGCCATTCGGTAGCTTGGTACATAGAACTATTTGATGGTGGATGTAGCTCAGTTGGTAGAGCCCTGGATTGTGATTCCAGTTGTCGCGGGTTCGAATCCCGTCATTCACCCCAATTTCGGAGCATAGCACAGCCTGGTAGTGCACCTGGTTTGGGACCAGGGGGTCGTAGGTTCGAATCCTACTGCTCCGACCATATTTAAAAGCGTTCAAGCTTTATAAAATATCCCAAATATTAAAAAGAATTTCTTCTTATCTTATAGATAGAAGGAATTTTTTTGTTTTCTACTTCGAAATTTTAATTCAATCGCACTCCAATATTTGAACTCGTATTCCTTATATACATATGTTCTCTGTTCTCTGTTCTCTGTTCTCTGTTCTCTGTTCTCTGTTCTCTGTTCTCTGTTCTCTGTTCTCTGTTCTCTGTTCTCTGTTCTCTGTTCTCTGTTCTCTGTTCTCTGTTCTCTGTTCTCTGTTCTCTGTTCTCTGTTCTCTGTTCTCTGTTCTCTGTTCTCTGTTCTCTGTTCTCTGTTCTCTGTTCTCTGTTACTGATATTTCTGTCTTAACTCATTTTTTTCTTTATCTGATAAAAATGCGATTTTAAGTCCATTGTCTTGAGCTGTATAAATTTGTTCAGGGGTTAATCCTGCCAATGGGGCAGCACTTAAATATTCATGTTGTATCTCAATGCCTTCTACCGCTGGGTCATCTGTATTAATAGTGGCAAGTACACCATGTTCTAAAAATGTCTTTAATGGGTGCTCTGCCAAAGAAGGCACTGTGTTGGTTTGAATATTTGACGTAAGACAAGATTCAATACCTATCTCATGTTTAGCCAAATAATCTAAAAGTTTTAAATCTTGAACTGCTTTAACGCCATGTCCAATTCGTTCGGCACCTAATTCTTCAATCGCTTGCCAAATACTTTCTGGACCAGCAGCTTCTCCTGCATGTACCGTAATGTGCCAACCTGCATCACGCGCTTTTTTAAAGTGATCAATGAATAAGTTGCCCGGAAAACCAAGCTCATCTCCAGCAAGATCCAACGCTTTAATATCATTTTTATGGGCAAGTAGAGCATTTAATTCTTTTGCGCAGGCTTCTTGACCAAACGTACGGCTCATAATGCCAATTAAATTCGCTTTTACCCCGTAAATCTGACTGCCTTCTTTCACACCAGCAATAACCGCTTCAACGACTCCCTCAAGCAGTAGTTGATGCGTCATGCCCATGTAACCCGGCGAAAAACGAAGCTCTACATAGTCTAGGCCTTGTTGTGCAGCATCTTGCATGTTTTCAAATGCAATGCGTTTGCAGGCATCTAAACTGGCTAATACTTTTACGCCCCAATCCAACTTCGATAAAAAACTTAATAAGTCAGGTTGGTTATCCATCACTTGTACGTGTGGTCGTAAAGATTCAATGTCGTAAGCGGGTAAATCTAAATTGTATTGTTGGCCTAATTCTAAAATAGTTTGAATGCGGATGTTGCCATCGATGTGGCGGTGTATATCTGTAAGGGGAAGTGTTTTTGTAATCATAGGTTTCTTCTTATCTGTTCGTATCAATTCATCATGCCTGTTTAGGGTCACTGATAAAAGTTTGGATTTGCTATGTTTTTGTGAAAAGGGGTTTAGTTGAGTTTTTTGAACTTAAGATATTCGTTTAAGTTTTAATTTTGATGACATTGTTCTGGCCTAAGAAGATAACGCAGTCTGTGTAAGATACAAGCACTAAGATTTTTATTGTTTTTAATCTCGCTGAGCCTGTCTACTGTTGACTCTTTAACAATGGATTGGCTAAAGAATGGTCATTGGTATTTCATCTGTTACTTGTAAATATGAGTGAAGGCTTGCTAAAGACCAAACTGATAAGGCGATTAATTTATCTGTAGAAATCTATTTCTGGCAAGTAAATGAAAAGAAGAAATAGGAAGCGTTCAAATGAAGTCGGTACTTTGTCATCAAGCAAAATTAGAAGTGGTGGATCAGCCTAAATTAACTCCTACAAAAGGACAGGTGTTATTAGAAGTGGTTCGATGCGGGATTTGTGGCTCTGATTTACATATGCAACATCACTGCGACCACATGCATGATTTAGCCGCACGTGTCGGGTTTAATGGTTTAGCAAAATCTACCGATCCATTCGTACTTGGACATGAGTTTTGTGGCAAAGTTTTGGATTATGGCCCAAAAACTCGTCATAAATTTAAAACCGATACACTCGTTTGTGCGATGCCTCTTTTGAATGTAGACCAGCATGGTTACTTGTCTACAGGGCTTTCTCCAAATGCTTCAGGTGGTTATGCCGAGCAAGTGCTTGCTCAATCAAGCTTGATGTTTGAAGTGCCGAATGGCTTAAATGCAGATAGTGCGGCCATGACTGAACCTATGGCAGTTGCATTGCATGCCGTTCGCCGTAGTCGTGTGAAAACCAGTGAGCCTGCTATTGTGATTGGCTGTGGTCCTGTCGGGTTAGGTGTTATTTTAATGCTTAAAGCGGCTGGGGTTAAAACCGTGGTTGCCAGCGACTTTTCACCAAACCGCCGTAAGCTTGCTGAGCAATGTGGTGCTGATATTGTGGTAGATCCTAAAGAGACATCGCCATTTGCTAACTGGAAAGAGTTTGGTTTGCTTGGCAATGTTTCTGATGCAATTAATATGGGTATGGGGCTGTTTGATAAGTTGCAAGCGACACGCTTACCTTGGTGGCATGGATGGCGCATGATTGATAAGTTAGGCGCTTTGCCAAAACGTCCTGTTATTTTTGAGTGTGTGGGCGTACCCGGTGTTTTACAGCAGATTATTGAAGGTGCACCTTTGTTTTCCCGAATTGTTGGGGTGGGGGTATGTATGCAAAGTGACAAAATCGAACCCGCACTTGCAATTAATAAAGAATTAGAAATTCAGTTCGTGTTGGGCTATACACCCCTTGAGTTTCGAGATGCGCTACACATGATTGCAGAAGGTAAAGTGAACTGCTCACCACTGATTACCGGTGTTGTAGGTTTAGAGGGTGTTACGAGTGCATTTGAAGCGTTACGCGATCCCGAACCGCATGCCAAAATCTTGATTGACCCGAAACGTAGTGGTTCAGATATTCAATTGATGAGTCATTAATTCAAAGTCATTTGCGTTTAACTAAAAGGTTGTGATCTCATCAATCACAATCTTTTTTTATGAGTATTGATTGCAATATTGGGCATAAATAAAAACTGCTGAGCTAATTTGTATTGCTCTTTAGTTGTTCTAGTTCTTGGTAAATCCAGTCGACAAATTTCTGAATGGTCGGTGTGATGTCTTGGCTCGAGTGAATCAGGTAGTACTTTCGGCTGCCTTTTAATTTTTTATTGGAAACAATCACCAGTTCTTTTTTTTGTAGTTCAGACTCAATTAACATTTGAGGAATTAAGGCCATTCCCATGTCATGACTGGCAGCAACGGCAAGCATTGAAAATAACTCATGGCGTTGTCCATCAAAAGGCTTCGGGTGCTGCATCTGGTGAGTCAGAAACCATTCTTGCCAAATGCTAGGCCGAGTGGTTTGTTGCAGCAGGGGAATTTTTAGTAAATCTTCGGAGCTTAAATCATAGGTATTTTCATTGATCATCACTGCATCTGGAAAATACTTTTCGATGAGTTTTGGTGAGCATACAGGTACAATTTCTTCATCCATTAAATAATGGGCTTGTATGCCGGGCCAGTGGTCAATTTGCTGCTGCGTACCTGCAAAAATAGCGGCGTCAAAAATATTGTCATTAAATAAAAATGGCTTGGTACTGGTTTCTAAGTGAACCGTAATTTCTGGGTGTTTTTGATTTAAAAGATGGAGCTTGGGTAACAGCCAGCGCGTTGCAAACGTGGGAACAACACCCAATTTTAGCGTACCGCCTAAACCCTTATGAGAAATCACATCGGCTGTACATTTTTCTAGCCCTAATAAATACGGTTTGATGCTTTTAAAATATTGTTGGCCCGCAATAGTTAGCTCGACTCCGTGCCGAGTACGTATGAATAATTCAACTCCCAAGAAATCTTCTAGCTGCTGAATTTGGCGAGAGACCGCACTTTGAGTAATACATAACTCTTGCGCAGCATAGGTATAACTTAAATGTTTTGCTGCACTTTCAAAGCAAATCAGGCCCTGAATTGAGGGGATACTTCTTCGCATAAATAAAATCCTTTTATTTGTCGTCATATTTCAAAACAGCATATGACCTAAATGCAGATATCAGAGTTTAGTCTAAAAATAAGCCATTTTTAATGAAATACAATGAATTAAATATCTAAATTTAATGCGACTGATTTTAAATATGCGTAAGTCGCATATCTGCATGATGATTTATCGTTTGATTACTGCATTTTTCACGCATAACATCGAGTTAAATAAAGAAGATCAAATCAAGCAGAGGATGCGATGAATCACATGGTGACAACAAAAAAAGCAAAAGTTCAATTTAACTGGCAAGACCCATTTTTAATTGAGCAACAGCTTACCGAAGATGAGCGCATGATTCGTGATGCGGCTCATGCTTATTGCCAAGAACGCTTGCAACCACGTGTACTTGAACAATTCCGCCATGAAACAACAGATCCGTCTATTTTTCGTGAAATGGGAGAGCTTGGCTTACTGGGGCCAACCATTCCTGAGCAATATGGCGGTGCGGGTTTGAACTATGTGAGTTATGGTTTGGTCGCACGTGAAATTGAATATGTCGATTCGGGCTATCGCTCTATGGCGAGTGTACAAAGCTCATTGGTGATGGTTCCAATTCATGAATTTGGTACCGAAGAGCAAAAGCAGAAGTACTTACCTAAACTTGCCACTGGTGAATACATTGGCTGTTTTGGTTTGACCGAACCTGACCATGGCTCAGACCCGGGCAGTATGATTACACGTGCTAAAAAAGTTGACGGTGGTTACCGTTTAACTGGCGCAAAAATGTGGATTACCAATAGCCCAATTGCCGATGTGTTTGTAGTGTGGGCCAAAGAAGTTTCTGCTGAAGGTAATGTGGGTGATATTCGAGGCTTCATTTTAGAAAAGGGCTGGGAAGGGCTATCTGCGCCTGCCATTCATGGCAAGGTCGGTTTACGTGCCTCGATTACAGGTGAAATTGTAATGGATAACGTTTTTGTACCTGAAGAAAATGCATTCCCTGAAGTTCGAGGATTACGTGGTCCGTTCACTTGCCTAAATAGTGCCCGCTATGGCATTGCATGGGGCGCAATGGGTGCTGCCGAGTTCTGTTGGCATACCGCACATCGATACACAATGGACCGAAAACAGTTTGGCCGTCCGTTGGCTGCAAATCAGTTGATTCAAAAGAAACTGGCAGATATGCAAACTGAAATTGCATTAGGTTTGCAAATAGCTTTACGTTTTGGCCGTATGAAAGATGAAGGTATTGCGTCAGTTGAAGGCACATCTTTAATTAAGCGTAACAACTGTGGAAAGGCGCTTGATATTGCTCGCATGGCACGTGACATGATGGGTGGAAACGGTATTAGTGATGAGTTCGGTGTGGCCCGTCATTTGGTTAATCTTGAAGTTGTGAATACCTATGAAGGCACACATGACGTTCATGCCCTGATTTTAGGTCGTGCGCAAACAGGCATCGCAGCATTTAGTAACTAACTCATTCATTTTTAAACGATAGAGGTGTTCTTTCGAGAGCACCTTTAGGGATTTTTACGCAAAAATTTATGGATAATGACAAGATTCATCGTAAGGATACTCATGTGAAGATGTACCTCTGTGTACTTAAAATTGAATATAAGATGATGAAAAGTATAGAAAATTAAGTCATACAGAAAACATAAGTAGGCCATCGATGACTCATTTGGGAAAATGAGGAACTAAAGATGAACAATGACGTTCAAGTAATATCGAAAGAGTTAAGAAATACATTTCCAAGTAATCTTGGAACATATGAAAAGATTGGACCACATACATGGAAATGGGCGTTGTTATTTGCCTATTTTGCAATGGTGGTCGATGGCATTGATATTATGCTGCTGTCGTATAGCCTCACTAGTTTAAAGGCAGAGTTTGGTTTAAGTACCTTTCAAGCAGGTGCATTGGGTAGTGCTTCCTTGGCAGGTATGGGCGTTGGCGGTATTTTGGGTGGCTGGGCATGTGACAAGTTTGGTCGTGTACGGACCATTGCCAACTCAGTGACCTTCTTTTCAGTAGCAACCTGTTTATTGGGTTTTACGCAAAGCTTCGAGCAATTTATGGCTTTACGTTTTATTGGTGCTTTAGGAATCGGAGCACTCTATATGGCTTGTAATACCTTAATGGCTGAATATGTGCCGACAACTTATCGCACAACGGTATTAGGCACACTACAGACTGGCCAAACAGTGGGTTATATTGCTGCGACATTATTAGCAGGCGCGATTATTCCAGATCATGGCTGGCGTGTTTTGTTCTTCCTGACCGTCGTGCCTGCTTTCGTTAATATTTTCCTACAACGATTTGTGCCAGAGCCAAAATCTTGGCAGCTCACCAAAATTGAAAGTTTACAAGACAACAGACAGCCTAAAGAAATTGTGGCGGATGAAAAACCAAAAAGTAGCAGCATCTATAAGCAAATTTTTAATAACTTTAAGCACCGTAAAATGTTTTTATTGTGGATGACTACAGCATTCTTCTTACAGTTTGGTTATTACGGCATTAACAACTGGATGCCAAGTTATTTAGAAACAGAAGTGCATATGAATTTTAAAAACTTAACCAGTTATATGGTGGGTTCATATACCGCAATGATTCTAGGCAAAATTTTAGCGGGTTATCTTGCTGACAAATTTAACCGCCGTGCTGTTTTTGTGTTTGGAACAATTGCCAGTGCCGTGTTCTTACCAATCATTATTTTCTTTAATACGCCTGACAACATTTTGTATTTATTGATCACCTTTGGCTTCCTATATGGCATTCCATATGGTGTGAACGCGACGTATATGGCTGAAAGTTTTTCAACCGATGTGCGCGGAACAGCCATTGGCGGTGCTTATAACATTGGTCGTGTCGGGGCTGCTATTGCACCAGCCACGATTGGTTTTCTGGCATCGGGCGGTACGTTTACCATGGCCTTTATTGTGATGGGCGCTGCGTATTTTGTTGCGGGTGTATTGCCAGGCCTATTTATTAAAGATCGTCAGTACGATCCGCAAAAACAATCATAAACAATGACAAGAAGGTGCGTTGAGTACCTTCTAAAAAGATAAGGGTATCGTTATGGGTGCATTACAAGGAATTCGGGTTTTAGATTTAAGTCGTGTGCTTGCTGGTCCGTGGTGTGGGCAAATCTTGGCAGACCTTGGGGCGGAAGTGATTAAAATTGAACGTCCTCGAGTAGGTGATGACACCCGTATGTGGGGGCCACCATGGATGCCCGATCAAGATGGAAACATGACCCGTGAATCTGGCTATTTTCAGTGTACCAACCGCAATAAATATTCTGTTGCCGTGGACATTACAACACCAGAAGGTCAGGCCTTAATTTATGAAATTGCCAAAACTGCCGATGTGGTGATTGAAAATTATAAGACGGGGTCTTTAGCTAAATATGGTTTGGACTATGCCTCATTAAGTGAGCTGAACCCAAATATTGTTTATTGCTCGATTACTGGGTTTGGGCAAGATGGCCCACGTGCAGAAGAACCCGGTTATGATTTTATTATTCAGGGTATGTCTGGCTTAATGAGCATTACTGGCGAGCCTGATGATGTGGCAGGTGGTGGGGCACAAAAGGTTGGCGTGGCTGTGGTAGATATTCAAACTGGTTTGTATTCCACCATTGCCATTCAAGCTGCTTTGATTGCACGCTCGCACACGGGGCGCGGTCAATATATTGATATGTCACTACTTGATGTGCAGGTCGCAGCATTGGCAAATCAGGGAATGAATTATTTAGCTTCGGGTAAAGCACCGCAGCGTATGGGCAATCAACATCCAAGTATTGTGCCGTATCAAACTTTTAAGGCCAAAGATAAAGAATTTATTATTGCTTGTGGTAACGACAAACAGTTTAAAGATTTGTGTGTTGCGATTGGTTATCCAGAGTTACTCGAAAATGAAAAGTTTGTGCGTAACCAAGATCGCGTAAAATATCGAGATGAACTGATTCCTTTATTGTCCGAACACTTTTTGCAAAAAAATGCCAAAGAATGGGTTGAGATGATTCATGCGCTTAAAGTGCCAGTAGGTGTTATCAACTCTATTGAAGATGCCTTGGCTGAACCACAAATTGTGCATCGTAATTTGGTGGTCAATATTCCTCATCGTTTAAATGAAAACTTCCAAACCATTGGTTCACCAATCAAGTTATCTGATACTCCGGTTGAATACCATCATGCACCGCCAGAGTTAGGTGAACATACTGCTCAAATCTTATCGAGATTTAAAACAGCAGAAGAGCTGGCTACGTTAAAAGAAAAAGGCATTATTGATGGGAAAATTGCTTAAGCTATTGCCGCTTTTAATGTTATTCAATTTTAATGAAAACTGTGATTTGAAATAAATCACAGTTTTTTTTATTAGAAAATAAGAGTCTTAATATTTAAAAATAAGCGGTAGCTCTGGTCTAAAATCATGAATCATTCCTTGAGGTTTATGATCAAAACTAATTTCCATTAAATGCTCTGATCCATCAGTCACTTCAAAACTATCAAGCGTATTGAACAGTAACGAAGTAGGGTGCTGTTCAAGGTTTGGAATAGAAACCTTAATTGCGGTGATTTCTGATAAATCTTTGCTATGCACAAGTGGTTGTTGTTTTTCTTTTGCAGCAAGGTCTGGTCGTGAAGCAAATGAAAGGAAGAACCACATCGGTTCAGATACCATAGAATCTTTGGCAACATTTATTTCTAAGCTGGCTGGTAAATAGCTTGGCTTGTACACCCAATTAGGAAATTTTGCGCCGTTATCATCTTTATTTTTAGGGCGAAAACAAATACCAAAAGGGGACGCGATATTATTTTGAGTACTTAGTCGTTCAAAAAGCAGGGTGGGTTTTGTGAGATCACTTGAGGCTTCTTCTGGATTATTTAAAAAGATTAATTCGATAAAGCTATTTTTAAAGAAAAAGCGTCTATTTTCTGTACCTTGACCCGGGTGCTTATTGGATGAACCTTCTGTTAGACCGAATTTTTTTAAAGTTTCAGCTTCGGGAGCGCCTGATTGTACACAAATAAAAATATGGTCCACTTCCATTTTAAGTTCTCATGCTAATGTTTATGAATATTAAATAATTGATTAATAGAGTTTTTCATGTTTGTCGCAAGTGTTTCATCGAAACCATCGACTAAAAAGCGGCTAATTAGCCCTTCAATCACCGTATAGATCAGCTCAGATAAAGCTTCACCATTGGGTATATTGCAGTTTTGTGCAATCAATACTTTAATCCATTGTTTATGGGCTTTAGAAATAGAAATAATGTCTTGATCATTTTGGTTAGATTCAGCGACCGCTCTTACAAATAAACAGCCTTTAAAAAAATCTTGCCTAAACCAATTGGTATGCCAATCAAGAATTTTATTGATGGCCTCTAACCCCGTTGCATCTCCCACATAGCCTAAAAGACTTTGCTTAAACCTTTCATCACGTGCAACGAGCACAGACTGAACCAGTTGATTTTTATTTTTATAGTACGTGTACATGGTGGTTTTGGAACAACCGGATTCATCGCGAATCAAGTCAACGCCAACCCCGACAAAACTATTTTCATTAAATAACTTCTCGGCTGTATCTAATATTTTTAAGGCAGATTTTGACATAAAACTTTTCCAAAAAATAAAATAGTACAGATCTGTACTATTTGGAATTTTATCTATATGCTTTTTAAAAAGCAACTTTTTGTTTGAGGAAAAAACCATGTTCTCGATCTTTTATGGCAAAGAAAAACTGGCTCCATCGCCCACTAAAGTTGATGTCTTAAGAAGCCTTGTTGGAGGTACGCTCAGTATTTTTATACTGTTGTGGTTGAGTAAGCTCACACACAATATCTTTATCATGGCGCCGTTTGGTGCGACCTGTGTATTACTCTATACCGTGTCACAGTCTCCTTTAGCACAGCCGAGAAATATCATATTTGGGCATCTTATCTCGGCTTTTGTGGGTTTGTTTTTTCTAAAATTTGTCGGTGTTTCCATTTTTACAATTGCTTTTTCAGTGGGCTGTGCCATTGCACTCATGCAAGTATTTAAGTGCGTTCATCCACCTGCTGGGGCCAATCCTTTGGTTATTTTGTTGACCGCGAGCAGCATACATTACCAGTGGAGTTTCTTAATTTTCCCTGTTTTGGTCGGCGCAGTGTCTTTGGTTTTGGTAGCGATGCTGATTAATAATATTAAAGCGAGTACGAAGTGGCCAATGTATGGCTTGGGAATTTTAAATAGTAAAAAATAGGCAAGGTATGAAGTGTTTTAAGCTTAAAAATAATAAAAGTATTCACTACGCCAAGATAGTGAATACTTTTGAATGAAATTATGACTTCTTGGAAATACGTTCTTCGATGGCAAATTTGAGTAAAGAAGCACTGCGGTAAAAACCGTGTGCGAACTTTCCAAATGGCATGGTAATAAAGAACGTCATGACCGTGGCTAAATGGAAAATCAGTAAAAGTGCCATGTAAGGGGTATTGCGAAATGCCATGAGTGCTAACCCTGAAGCGCTAACGATAAGCAGAAGGAAAATAAAGCCTCGATCTACAGGTTTTTGCTCACGGTCACCATGTAATGGATGACGTTTAAGATTTAAATAGAGTAAGCCAGATGGTCCGATGACTAAGCCAATTCCACCCAAAGTTCCTAAAATCACAGGCAAGCTTAGGTAAGGATAAGGTGCATGTAGGTCAAGAAAATAGTGATATAAAGTCGCTACACCTGTGGCTGCAAAGCAAAGCATAAAACCATAAAATGTCAGGTGATGGAACACGCGGCGGATTTGTGTGTAACGGTCATCTTGTTCATTACAGCCTTTGCCATGTCCACCATCTAAATATTTAAGCGTTAAAACATTTTGAGAGGCTTGAATAAGGTCAGGTTTTTCAACTTTACCATGAATAACTTTAGATGTTTGTCGCCAGAACTTACTAATTCCAATGCCGAGCAGCACAATGGCAACTGTAAAGGTCGCTCCAAAAAGTAGAGCTAAAAAGTTATGCGGGAAAATCGCATAGAAATTACCTTGATAGCCTGCAAACAGGTCTGTGCCTTTGTACCACACCACAGCTAACATACATAAAAAGAAAATAAGTGTTAATGCCGAGACAAAAGGAATCCCGACAGACTTATAAAGTCGGCCTAAAGGCTGAGGGGTCGCAAACTCTTGATAAGTTTCTAAACGTACTTGTGCCATCGCTTGTGGAATATTTACACCAAATTCATGTGGCGGGGCATATTGGCAAGCGTGTAAACATGCACCACAGTTATGGCACAGGTTTGCGAGGTAATGAATATCGGCTTGGTTAAACTCAAGACGCTTAGTCATCGCCGCAAAAACAGCGCAAAATGACTCACAGTAGCGACAAGCATTACAAATCTGTAGGGCTCTTTGGACTTCTTGTTCGTGATCAGAGAGCTGAACAACTGGAATTAGGGCTTTGCTATTAGCATTCATGTTCAACTCCTTGTGAAAGTGCATAGTGGGCTGCATTTTTTCCGGCAATGCGTCCAAACGTCGTTCCAATCGACATGCCAACGCCTGCGGTATAGCCCTGACCAAGTACATTACCTGCCATCATTTCACCTGCGACAAATAGGTTGCGGCTGGCTTTATTGTTAAAACGTACCGCAGCATCGTCTTCGACTTTTAAACCTAAATAGGTAAAGGTAATGCCGGGTTTAAGGGCATAGGCATAGAAGGGTGGCTGGTCGAGAGGAACAGCCCAGTGGGTTTTGTTGGGCACAATATTTTCGCTGGTGCAGTCATCTAAAACAGTATGGTTAAAGGTGCCTTGCACACAAGATTGGTTAAACTCTTCTACGGTGTGGCATAAGGTTTTTGCGTCTAGCCCGATTTTTTCGGCTAACTCTTGAATGCTATTTGCTTTTACACCCGCAAAAACAGGTGGCATAAAGCGCCCAATGGCTTTTGAGTCAATAATGGAATAGGCAATTTGCTGTGGCTGTTTGGCAACAAGACGGCCCCAAATCGCATAACGTTTTGGCCAGAAGTCTTCGCCTTCATCGTAAAAACGCTCGGCTTTATTATTGACCACAATACCCAATGAAACGCAGTCAATACGAGTACAAATACCACCATCATATAACGGTGCTCGTGCATCTACAGCGACGCAATGAGATTGTGATGGGTCACCAATAATATCGGCGCCTTGATCTATCATAAATTTAAGCAAGTTGCCTTGATTAAAGCGGGTACCACGAATAATGAAATTATCGGCAGGCCATTCGCCGTTTTCATTTTGTCCCCATGCTTCTCTTAACCATTCCAGATTTGACTCAAAACCACCTGCGGCCAATACACAGCTTTTTGCTTTAAACACACGTCCATCTTCAGCAATTGCAGCTTCAAAATGTCCTTGATTTAACTTTAGATCTTTAATTTTTGTGCTGTATAAAATTTCGATACCAAGTTCTTGAGCACTACGGTAATACGCATTAATGAGGGCTTTACCACCACCCATAAAAAAAGCATTAGTACGTGCAACATGCAAAGCACCCGATAGTGGCGGCTGAAAATTCACACCATGTTTACGCATCCAGTCGCGGCAGGTCGCCGTGCTACGAATGACCAGACGGGCTAAGTGCTCATTGGTTTTGCCTGCAGTCACTTTAAGTAGGTCTTGCCAATATTCTTCTTCGGGGTAGGCATCAACCAATACATCTTGAGGAGCGTCATGCATGCAGCGAAGGTTACGAGTGTGTTGTGAGTTACCACCACGCCATTCTTTAGGTGCTGCTTCTATTACTAGCACAGACGCGCCACTTTCTTTTGCCGTGAGCGCGGCACACAGTGCGGCATTCCCACCACCAATTACAATCACATCATGCATGGATTTCTCCCTTTCTCAGCTAGGGCTAATGTAGCTTTAAAAGAGAAGGTGGAGTGAGAGGCTGGGCTTGAATGGGTGTTTAGTAAAAATAAACACTAATGGCTTAAGTGTTTATGAGTTTCGCACTAGGCCAGCGTTTTTCATTAATCAGGTTGGTCACACAGGCACGAATCACCACTTTAGTGGCTAAGGTGGCAGGTGAGATTTCTTCTTCAGATAAACTAATTAAATAGTTAATACGTTCAATTGCAGGTTCTACAACGCGCAGTAAACATAAGTCTTGCCGAGAGTTTAATGCTGCACCAGCAGGTTGGATGGTTGCCATTTCAAGTTGGCTAATGCTTTCCATTAGCAAATGTAGCCCATCAATTTCATAGGCCACTTTAAGCTGATGAATTTTTTGTTCGAGCAACAAACGCAGCCCATGCCGTTGGCTCGGTAAAATCAGTGGAAGTTCTTTTAGTTGTGGATGGGTAATGGTTTGAGTGTCGATACAGTTTTCAAGGTGGTACTGGCTCAGCACTTCTTTTGGCGAGATTAAAAACATCTGTTCTTTGACTAAAGGCTGTATCGCCCACTGAGGGTCTACATCGTCACTAAAGATGATTGCAACATCGAGCTGTCTTGCATTAACCAAGGCTTTGAGATCACCAGATAAGCCTTCAATTAAACGGACTTTAATGTCGGGGTAACGATTTCTCATGAGTTTTAAAAAGTGCGTGCCAATAACCGCTGCAACACTCGGCGAAAAACCGACGGTAACATGTCCACTTAAACGTGAAGAATGAGCAGAATCTACGGCATGGTCTAGGTGTCTAAGTGCAAGTTGAACCTGTTGAAAAAAAGCTAAACCAGCAGGGGTGGGAACTGTACCCAAAGCGGTACGTTGTAAAAGGCGAATAGAAAGTTCGCTTTCTAATTTTGAGATTTGCTGACTTAATGCAGACGTTCCAATATCGAGATTTTTTGCAGCTTTACCCAAGCTTCCTGACTCGATCACTGCAATAAAATACTTTAATTGTTTGAGTTCCACGGCAAATACTACATTGACCTTTATTGATTATTCTACACTGGTTTATCGCTATACATTTTGTTCTATTACGCTGAGTAAACCACCAAAAGAGTAAAGGCAACATCACCTCAAGATGTTGCCTTTTAGAGCTTTTATTGTTTAACCTGCTCAAGACCCTGTTCTTCAATAATTTGTGTTGCTTGTGGTGACTTCACAAATTTGATGAGTTCTTTTGCAACTTTTTCATGTTCAGAGTTTTTACCAATGCCAGCCGCAAACACGGTGACTTTCTGATAAGGCGCAGGAATTGGACCGACTAAATCAACCTGACCATATTGACCAGTAAAAGGTTTGATTTCGCTAATTTGTTGGAAACCAATATCAAACTGGCCTTCAGCAATACGCTTTGCAACACGATCACCTACTACTTTTTCAGCTTTACCAGAAATCACTTTGTATTCGACAGGTGGGAAGCTTGGGAAAACATCTTTTTCAAGATGCGTGCCGCTTGCACTTGCTGAATAGCCGATGTGCTTGGCATTTAATAAAACCTTTTCGAATTTTGCAGCAGAACTAATGTCTGGTTTTGGCGCACCTTTTGGAACAGCCATACCAATGCTTGAATTAACCAAAGCACTTTGCGAATTTGGATCTACATAACCCTTTTCTGCGAGCTTGTTCAGTTCAGGAGCCGCTAACACTACGACATCAAAATGTTCACCGCGATCGAGTCGGTTTGGAATTGCCGTTGGTGATGCACCCATGGATGAACCAGACGAGAGATGAACGTTATGACCAGTTTGCTTTTCAAATATTGGAATGAGTTTTTCCATAGATGAATAAAAACCGCCTGAGCTAATCACTTCGAGTGTATCTGCGTTAGCAAGGGTCGAGCCTAAGCCTGCACCAGCTAAGCAAATGGTCATGAAGATAGGGGACTTTTTCATAGTATCTCGCTTTAATGATAGGAGAGCACAGTACGGCTGCAAATGCGCCGTACTGTTCATTAAAATTTCAGGTTAAGTTGTTGTTTTAAGCGCTAACCTTCACAGGTTCAGCAATTGCGTCAGTATTTTTCTGTTTAGAACCACGGCATAGATATAAGCTTGAGATGAGGCTACATACCGCAGCTAACATCAGCCAGAATGCTGGTGTACTTGCGTTACCTGTGTGTTCAACTAGATATGTACATGCAATTGGAGTCATGCCACCAAAAATAGCTGCTGCAAGACTAAAAGCTAAAGAGAAGCCGACTGTACGTACACGCTTTGGCATCACTTCGGCGAGGGTTGCTACCATGGTGCCGTTGTACAGACCAAAGAAGAATGAGAAGTAAGCAAGCGTAATAATCAGATTGGTGAAACTAATATCACTCACCAGCCAGCTTAAAACTGGATAAGTTGTAAAGATGGCAAGTGTCGTAATACCGACTAAAACAGGACGGCGACCAATTTTGTCTGATAGTAAGCCACCCATTGGCAACCAGAAGAAATTCGATAAACCTACAAACACAGTCGCTAAAAGGCTATCTGTTACCGACATTTCTAAAGTACGTTTTGCATACACCGTGGTGTAAACCGTAATGAAGTAGAACGTTGTTGTGGTCATGGCACTCATCATCATGCCCGCAAGTACGATGCGCCAGTTGTTTGCAAGTGTGCTGAAAATTTCTTTGGTCGATGGATGAGTTTTTTGAGCTTTAAAGTCTTCAGTTTCCTCTAAAGTACGGCGGAACAAGAAGATTAAAGGAATAATCAAACAACCAATTAAGAACGGAATACGCCAGCCCCACTCACCCACTTGAGCATGAGTTAAAATGGTGTTGAGCCAGTAGCCAAGTAATGCTGCAAACACAACCGCAATTTGTTGGCTGCCAGACTGCCAGCTTGTGATAAATCCACGGTTTTTATCTGTTGCAATTTCAGCTAGATAAATCGATACACCGCCAGATTCAACACCTGCCGAGAAGCCTTGTAATAGACGTCCAATCACCACCAAAATTGGCGCAATAATACCAATGGTTTCATAACCCGGTACAAAGGTAATTAAGATGGTTCCGATTGCCATAAGGCTCAATGTAACAATAAGACCTTTACGTCGACCAACTCTGTCGACATAAGCGCCCAAGAAAATAGCGCCGAGAGGACGCATAAGAAAGCCCGCAGCAAACACGGTAAATGTCATCATTAAAGAGACATATTCATTTTCAGAGTGGAAAAATTTTGCTGCGATATAAGTGGCATAGAAACCAAAAAGAAAAAAATCGTACTGTTCTAAAAAGTTGCCACTCGTTACATTTAATATTTTTTTAAAAGTAGCCCTACGGTTATTCACGACATCCATTGGAGACCTCCTTGGCCTGACAAAATGGAAACATTCACGATCTTCAATGGAGGGCCTTAAACTGACTCATTCAATAAACCTAAATAGCAAATGGGTTAGAGATGAGATTTAAAGGTGTCCTTCGTAGAAAATGTGATGCCTTGTTTCCAGTTCAAACTACACATCTATAATTCGATAAACAGAAATTCACTTATCATTCAGATGAAAATGTAATCTCAAACAGCAGGAGGGAGTGAGAGGGCAAAATTAATTAGGTATTTAATAAAATTAATGACCCTTTATAAAATAATTTCAGAACATGGCCAAATTTGGTTTTGAATCAACTCTTTCACACAGGCTTTAATTGCCGATTTTGCAGCGAGTGCAGCAGGTGATAATTCTTCTTCGGCAAGGCTGACTAAGTAATTGATTCGCTCAACTTCAGGATCAATCAACTTAAGTAGTTGAAGCTTATGTTTGTACTCTTGCAGACAAGCACTTCCGGGGCGGACGCTGGCAAGGTCGAGGTGAATCAGGCTATCCATCAACAAGTGCAGGCCATCAATTTCATAGACGACATTGAGTTGTCCAATCTTGTGCTCAAGTAGTTTTCTTAAGCTATGACGCTGCCGTGGCAACACTAACGGAATATCACCAATTTGTTGAGACCGAATAATGCCGCTTTTGATGCACTCCGCAAGACCGTATTTTTCGAGCACTTCTTTTCGCGCCATTAAATACATTTGCTCGCGTACCAGCGGTTGTATTGACCACTGTTTATCAATTTCATTGGTAAAAATAATGGCAATATCAAGTTGACGTGAATTAATCGACTGAATCAGGTTGCCCGACAGCGTTTCCACAATTTCTAGGCGAATGTCTGGATAGCGTTCAGACATTAATTTCATTAAAGGGATGCCAATTAAAGCGGTAATGGTGGGTGGAAAGCCAAGACTCACATGGCCTGAAAGCCGTGCCGAATGAGCAGCATCTACCGCAAAGTTAATCTGACGTAAAATGAGTTGAGAATGTTTTAAAAAGGCGAGGCCTGCGGGAGTAGGGGTCACACCAAAAGCATTACGCTGTAATAGGCGAATGCTTAGCTCTTGCTCTAGCTTACTAATTTGTTGACTGATTGCTGACGCACCGACATCGAGTTTTTGAGCAGCTTTACCAATACTGCCTGCTTCAACCACCGTCAAAAAATATTTTATTTGCTTGATTTCCATAATAAATGTATTCGCTCATCATCCTTGATTTATAGAGATATGAAGGATTGGGAAATCTATCATGCGCTTTAATATTAACAGCAATAAATACAAAAGTTTCTTAAAAAATTATCTGAAAGTTTTAAATCTTTGTCGTCTTTAATCTTGAGTTTAAAGGAACTTATCTCATTTCAGAGAGGCAATCGTATAATTTTTAAATATGGCATCCATAGTCAACGAATTGGCGTTTGGGGCTAAGCGCACCACTCAAAATCTAAATAAAGTGAACAATCAAAATAAAAAAATCCAGGATGGATCCATGATTTTTGTCGTAAGAAATAGAACATTAGTATTGGGAATAGCTTCAATTTGTACAAGTGCATTACAGGCTGCTGCATTTGATAAAACAGGCCAATCCATATCAGCATTTTTACAACCGGGAAATTACTTTGAAGCAAGTTTAGGTGTGACAGATACTGATTTAAAAGGAGTTGAATCTGGTACTAACCCTTCACATCAGTCAATTTCCGACATTGCTAATACAGATTATCGGCCGACTGCAGCTTTAAAATTTCAGCTTGCACCGCAGTATTCATTTGGGTTGCTTTACGATCAGCCTTTTGGGGCTGACACAGAATATTCTGGTGTAAATGGCTTTGTCGCAACGCCGAAAGATACAGTTATGCTTCCTGGTATTACGACTACAAGCCTTGCAAATGCTACTTCTGGTCAAGTTCCCACAGGAAATGCTAAATCGGAATTCGATATTCAAAGTTTCAGCTTCATTGCTGGATATCAGCCTACTAAAAACTGGAATATTTTTGCAGGGCCGGTTTATCAAACCTTCAAAAGTCAGGTCAATTTAAGAGGCAATGTATTTAGTCTTTATAATGGCTATGACTTTCAAACTAAAACTGTGGGCGATTGGGGGTGGTTGGCTGGACTAGCTTATCAAATTCCTGAAAAGGCCGTTAAAGTTTCGCTTACCTATCGCTCTGCCATTACCCACAAAGTAAACGCAACTGAAAATGCGCCGTTAATTGATATGTTAACGACTCAGCAAGGACGCGATTTAGTTAGCCAACATCTCGACTATATGATTTCTATCGGGCAGATGACTGAGCAAAAGAAAAACTATTTAAATCACATTATTTCAGCGTTACCTAATGGCGAAGGCTCTGGTACAACCAAATTTAAATCTCCAAACTCAGTGAATTTAGAGTTTCAAACGGGTTTACGTCAGGGAACTTTACTGTTCGGTAGCTTGCGTTGGGTAAATTGGAGTGATTTGGCACTACAACCTTATCGGTTTGGTGAAATTTCAAAAGTTGTCGGGGGCTTATCGACGCCAAGCCGTCCAGAAGGGTTTAATTTGGTTCGTTATGATGATGACCAATGGACTTTAAATTTGGGAGTAGGGCAACGTTTTTCACCTAAATGGTTAGGCTCTGTGTCAATGGGTTGGGACTCTGGTGCGGGTGATAAAGTTTCAACGGGTGGCCCAACCAAGGGATATTACAACTTAGGAATCGGTGCTCAATATAGCCCAACATCACAATACTTTATTTCTGGTGGTGTGAAATATTACTGGTTAGGCGATGCAAAAGGTCAGCTTGGCGCGCAGGCCGGTAGTGATTATTATGTAGGGGAGTTTAAGGATAATCACTCTTTAAGCTATGGATTAAAAATAGGATATAAATTCTAAATAATACAAAAAATTAAAAGAGGAAATAGAGAATGGATTCATTGATAATTACGGTATTCTTACCCATAGCCTTGGCTATTATTATGGCTGGTATGGGGCTAGAATTAACTCTCAAAGATTTTAAACGTGTTCGCCAGCACCCCAAAGCCGTATTTATTGCATTGTTTTGTCAGCTCATTATTTTAGTGGCTATTGCATTTATTATTTGTAAGGTTTTTGCTTTACCACCAATGATTGCTGTCGGGCTGATGTTACTTGCGGCTTCACCGGGGGGTGCCACTGCAAATTTATTTAGCTATTTATATAAGGGTGATATTGCACTTAATATTACTTTAACTGCGATAAATTCAGTGCTTGCTGCTTTTACATTGCCATTGATTGTGAACTTTGCATTACTACATTTCGTTGCAAGTGAACAACACGTTGGATTGCAATTTTCTAAAATAATTCAAGTGTTTGTTATTATTTTGGTTCCCGTCATCATTGGGATGTTGATCAGACATTTCTCACCAAAATTTGCAGAAAGGTTAAATAACCCTGTTCGTGTTTTCGCAATTGTATTTTTACTTTTTATTATTGCGCTCGCGATTGCCAAAGACTATCAAAAACTTCTCAATTACATTGGGCTAGTGGGTGGGGCAACCTTACTTTTCTGTATTTGTAGTCTTTTGATTGGTTATTTGGTGCCTCGTTTATTTGGTATTAATAGCTTTCAAGCCAAAGCCTGTGCTTTTGAAATAGGAATTCATAACAGTACCTTAGCGTTAACAATTGCTTTAACTGTTATGGCGAGTTCAGACGCAGCTATGCCGGCAGCCGTGTATTCAATCTTAATGTATGTAATGGCAACACTATTTGGCACATTATTGAATCGATTAGAAAAGAAAGATTTAGCTAAAAACAAAATAATTATTAACTAACTGCAAAGATTATTAAAACGGAGCTTTATTCATAATGAACAAATTTTTTAAAAACAGCCTATTTTTAGGGTTATCGACTTTGATTTCAGGTTATGGAACGGTCCTTCATGCAGAAGCAAGTCCAACAACTTTGCCAGCGGTTTCACAAAAAGCGTTAACGATTATTGATGGGCAAACACAGTGGTTAAATAAGGTTTATAAAGACATTCATGAACACCCTGAACTTGGGTTTATGGAAACCCGCACTTCTGCCATTGTCGCTAAAGAGCTTAAGTCATTAGGGTTTGATGTTAAAACTGGAATAGCCAAAACAGGTGTGGTTGGCATTTTAAAAAATGGTGATGGGCCAACGGTCATGTACCGTGCCGACATGGATGCCAATACTGTTCAAGAAGCGACTGGCTTACCTTATGCAAGTAAAGTGCGGGTAAAACTTGACGATGGAACCGAAACACCTGTTGCACATATGTGTGGTCATGATGCGCATGTAACATGGATGCTCAGCAT
The DNA here is from genome assembly GCF_049949095.1 of Acinetobacter sp. KB005. Classification (NCBI taxonomy): domain Bacteria; kingdom Pseudomonadati; phylum Pseudomonadota; class Gammaproteobacteria; order Moraxellales; family Moraxellaceae; genus Acinetobacter; species Acinetobacter sp. KB005. The sequence goes on from NZ_CP188191.1 coordinate 1,594,463, forward strand.
GGCAAAAACCTTAGTCGCTTTAAAAAAGGAATGGAGCGGAACTATTATTTTAGTTGCACAACCTGCTGAAGAGCCTATAACGGGTGCTAAAGCCATGGTGACTGACGGTTTGTGGACAAAATACAATTTGCCAAAACCCGATTATTTCTTTGCAGTACATACCACACCTGCACCTGTTGGAGTGGTCATTAATGCGCCGGGGCCACGCATGGCGGGAACCGATCAGCTCGATGTTTTATTTAAAGGCGTGGGTGGGCATGGGTCATTACCAATGCTAACCAAAAATCCAATTAGCATGGCGGTAAATGCAGTAACTCAATATCAAACTATTATGGGTAACGCAGTCGACCCTCAACAAGCAGCAGTTTTATCGATTGGCTCAATCCAAGCTGGAAATTCGAATAATGTGATTCCTTCTACTGCACTGGTCAAAATGAACTTGCGTTGGTTTGATCCAAAAATACGCGAAACCATGTTAAATAACATTAAGTTCATGAGTGAAGGTGCTGCCGAAATGCAGGGCATGGGTAAAGATCAATTGCCTACTTTTACCTTTAAGGGTTCAAGTACGCCTGTAGTCAATAATAAAGAATTCTCTGCGCGTTTAAATGGACCACTAAAAGCTTTGCTAGGCGACAAACATGTTCTAACTGAATATCCCGCCGTTATGGGTTCTGAAGATGTTCACCATTTATTAGGTGATCAAAAAGACATTCCGTTTAACTTTATGTTCATTGGCGTGGCAGATCCGGTTGTGTTTGCTAATGCAGTCAAGCAAGGCAAACCTGTGCCTTATATTCCGCACAGTCCGAACTATGTTGTAGATTTAAAAGCCTTGCCAGTCGGAGCTAAAGTCACCACAGTGTCCATGCTTGAACTGTTAAATAAAAAATAAGATATTCATAAAAAAAGATGCACATCGAGGCATCTTTTTTTATCTAAAATTTCTAAAAATTTAAGAACAAGAGAGATGTTTTTCCCGATAGTGTAGCGGTGATAAATCTGTCCAGCGTCGAAAAGCACGGGTAAAACTACTCACATCGGTAAAGCCAAGAATATAGGCAATTTCGGTAATATTGTGGCTTGAATTTTTGATATACGACAAAGCGAGTTCGTGCCGTGTATTGTCAAGTAGCTCGCTATAAGAGGTATTTTCTGCCGATAGCTTACGTTGCAGACTGCGGATACTTAAGCCTAAACTTTTTGCAACGTCTTGCTGTTGAAAGTCACCTGTAGATAATTTTTCAATGAGTTTTACTTTCACACGAGCCAATATATTTTCTTTATCAAACCGTGCGAGATAACGATTAATAATCTCATCATATTCTTGGGTGAGGGACGGATTCCCACCGTCTAAAGGCTGCTCTATGGTGGCTGTGTCAAACACAATCATGTCTTTGGGTGCATTAAATGCAATCGGAGCTTTTAAAATACTCTGAAAAGTTTCTAAATCTTGTGGCTCTGAGCGTCTTAGTTCAATGCGTAAGGGCGAAAAAACAGAACCTTGTAACGCACGACTTGAACGAATAAAAACAGAGATAAAAGCATCGATAGATTCGGGTTGAACTTCGTCGGGAACATGAATAACGAAATAATGATTTTTTCCCTCGCCATAAAATTCGAGTTCAGGAATGTCGGTCACTATGCGGAAGTAACGAATAATTCTTAAAAACATTTCTTTTAGTGTGGTGCTGGTAATGAGTGAATGGCCCAACACATGAAATGTATTTTGGTTGACTTGGCTGGCAACTTTAAGGCCAAAGCACGAGTCCTGAGTCGCTTGAACGGCTAATTTCCATAAAGTTGCAGTTTGTTTTAATGAATAGCGTGCATCTGGATCGTTTAGGGCCTGAACATCTAAACCTGCTTGTTTTAATAAAGGTTGGCTATCCACACCTGCTTTCTCAAGCGCTTTTTGAATCGCTTTAACCCAGCTAGCCAGTGCCGTTGCTGTCTGTGGCATGTTATGTCCTATAACTTGTGACTCATATTCCTGTGAGCAGTATAAAAGATTTCAAAAATAAAAGATGTTTTGTTTGCCTCTACTTCTGACATTTTGGCATCCATAGCCAATAGATTGGCGTTTCGAGCTAAGCGTACAAAGATAGATATAAATAAAGTAGGGATATGAGAAAACTGAGGAATAATGGATGACCTACATATATAAAAATCCTGCTGGAATGAGTGATAGCGAAAAAACGGAACACATTAAAAAAGTAGTTACAGCGGAAGGGGTGGCTTTACGCAAGCGCCATCCCATTTTGAACCATCAAAACGCAATAGGGGCGATGATTCTATTTATTTCTCTCGTTGGAATGATTGCTACGGCCGTACTCTATATCAATCATCAGCTTTCAGCTTGGTTCGCAATTCCCATTATTGCGTTTTTTGCATCTCTTACCCATGAGTTAGAACACGACCTCATTCACTGGATGTATTTTAGAAAGAAACCATGGGCACATCACCTTATGATGGGTTTAGTGTGGTTAGCTCGCCCAAGTACCATTAACCCATGGAAACGCCGTGAGCTTCACTTTAATCACCATAAAAATTCAGGCACTGAAGTTGATTTAGAAGAAAGAGCACTCACCAATGGAGAGCAGTGGAGCATTCGCCGACTCGTCGCCATCGGTGACAATGGTTTTGCAGTTTTGCTACGCGTTATTGCTGCAAGCAATTGGACTGTTAGAAAAGTTATTTTTAAACGTGCGTTCTTAGCTTATTTTCCTCTTGGAATTATTCATTGGTCTCTTTGGTATATCTTCTTAGGCTTCCATGCAGTTGATATGATTTCAAGCTTGGCAAATGCACCGATCACATGGTCAGCTACAACCCTAAATGTTATGCATATGATTAATGTTCTGACTGTGGTGTGGATTGCTCCAAATGTGCTGCGTACTTTCTGCTTGCACTTTGTGACAAGCAATATGCATTACTACGGTGATGTTGAATTGGGCAATGTCATTCAACAAACTCAGGTGTTAACACCGTGGTGGATGATGCCGTTCCAACTCTTTTGCTTTAACTTTGGTTCGACGCATGCCATCCATCATTTTGTGGTGAAAGAACCATTCTACATTCGACAAATGACTGCGCCCGTTGCCCATAAAGTTATGCGTGATATGGGTGTTCGATTTAACGATGTCGGAACATTTAAAAGAGCAAATCGTTGGAATGTAAATGATTTATCTGAATCGAATACTTAACAAATAGATTCTTAACTCGCTTGAATGGACTGAGTTCTACACACAGGACTCAGTCTCCACACTCTACAGTCTCTTAAAATTCATTGGCTTTATTGAAACTGAGTAAAAAGAAGAATTACACCTAAAGCACATAAAATTGAACCAATCACCTTATTAATTTGCAGTTGTTTAGCTAACATTTTTTGTCTTAACAGCATGGATGAAAAAAGCACTGCGACAAGTGAAAACCATACAAAATGTGCAAATGACATAAAAAAGCCATAGACCAAAAGAATAGTTTTAGGCGTAGTCAAACTCACAATTTGCGTATAGGTGCTAATCACAAATAGCGTGGTTTTCGGGTTTAATGCATTGGTAAAGAAACCATATTTTATGGCTTGGAAAGTACCTATAGAAGTTAAGGCAGCAGTGTCTAAAACAGGTTTTTGAGTAAAAGTTTTATAGCCAATATAGATCAGGTAAATCGCACCAATATACTTAACAATATTCAAAATTTGCGGCGTATAAGTCATCACAAACGCAACAGCAATTAATGTATAGGTCACATGCACCAATACCCCAAGCGATATTCCCAGTGAAGTGAACACACCTATTTTTCTGCCGTACAAGTAACTATTTTTCGTAACGATCGCGAAGTCAGCGCCAGGACTAACCACGGCCAAAATCGTAATGAGAATAACCGCAATAAACTCTGCCATTATCGTGTGCCCTCGCTGAAAACAAGGGAATTCATCTGTACTTTTTGGAATGTATTTGGAAAGGTCAATGTATTGCTCAAAGCAGCTATTTTTTGCAAATAAGAAGTTATATCTATATGGCTGTGAAGATAGATATAGATATAGATATAGATATTCAATATGTTTTTCATCATCTAAAATAGGTTTTAATAAAGATGATTTTTATTTTGAACAGAAACCTAAAAATAAAAATCGATAAAAACGACTATATATCTATGAGTTTTTGGAATGATTGAAAGAATATCGCTGAATTCATTGAAATTTTTCTATTTTGTGGCTAAGTATGGCAGCGTCACTTTAGCTGCAAAGAAATTATTTGTGACGCAAAGTGCGGTCAGTAAACAGATTTATAATTTAGAAGAAGCTTTAAATACCACTTTGTTCGACCGAAAAAATAAAACACTTGTGATGACGGAGCAGGGTGAAACTTTATTGAGTTGTTGCCGTCAGGTGTTTGGTCAACTCGATGAATGTTTAATAGAACTAAGCCAGCCTAAAACTCACAATAAACAACTGGTTTTGTCGTGTGAACCGACTCTTTCAATGAAATGGCTCATTCCACGGTTATCAAAATTTAAAAAGCTTGGTCATGATTTTGAGGTTGTGCTACTCACAGCAGGCGGCGTGGTCGACTTTGAAAAAGATAATATTGATATCGCGATTCGCAGAAATGACTTTGATTGGGGAGAGCATATTTATAGCGAAAAAATTGCCGATGAATACATCGCTCTAGTTCAAGCAACAAAGCCATCGGACACAAAAGACGTACTTATCTCGACCTCTAGGCCAAATTTTTTCAAAAGCATGAGTCGTATTGCTGAGTTAAAGCAGAGTTTAAAAGGCTACACCAAAGTTGAACTCGAACATTTCTATCTATGTTTAGAAGGTTGTTTGGCTGGACTTGGCGCGACGATCATTTCAATTTATATGATTGAAAAAGAGCTTGAGTGGAACTTACTGCAAAAAAAATCACCTGTTGTACAAGACAGTTCAGCCTATTTTTTACTTTCTCATAGCACTTTCGAGGAAGATTCACGCAAAACTATATTTCTAGAATGGCTAAAAACAGAGATGAGCGAGAGTCAGCATAAATTACTTTAAGATCATTCGTTTTAACTTGGATTTTATTATTAAGCATTTGAAAATAATAATAAATTTTAAAATTGGTAAGGGCTTTACACGTCCGTCGTATGTTGAATTTCTACTGTTTAAAATTTCCTAAGATGAAAAATATTTAACTTCATACTTCTTTATTAAACCCTAAACATGAATTTCACTCAGTTTTGAATGAGACTAAATCATTTTTATTCATGTTCTGATTGCGGTATAAATCTATTCACGCTCTGAAGCGTTCTAGTAATTCAGTTTTGATAAGACCAAAAGGCACAAATCTGACAAGGCTGGAAAGTTTAAAAAGAGCTCGAAATATTTTTAGGTTTATCTCAGAAATTAGGGTATTGATCAAAATGAGTAAAGAATTTACATTTACGATTAAGAGTATTTGTTTCGATGAAAACTATCGTCCAGCAGACAATACGCGTATTACAACCAACTTTGCTAACTTGGCGAGAGGGATGAGCCGTCAAGAGAATCTGCGCAACACATTACAGATGATCGACAATCGTTTTAATACTTTAGCTCATTGGGACAACCCTAAAGGCGATCGCTATGCGGTTGAACTTGAAATCATTTCAGTTGAAATGAATGTTGATGCTGCAAGCCATAACAGTGCGCTTCCTTTAATCGAAATATTGAAAACCAATATTGTTGATAAAAAGACCAATGAACGCATTGAAGGCATTGTAGGCAATAACTTCTCGTCTTATGTACGTGACTATGACTTTAGTGTGCTTTTGTTAGACCACAATAAAAATCAGTCTACTTTTAGCACGCCAGAGAAATTTGGCGAATTGCACGGTAACTTGTTTAAGAGCTTTATTAACTCTGAGACTTACAGAGCCAACTTTAAAAAAGCGCCAGTGATTTGCTTAAGTGTTTCAACAACTAAAGTGTATCACCGCACTGAAAACGAGCATCCAGTTTTGGGTGTGGAATACAAGCAAGAAGACTATTCATTAACTGATGAATATTTCCAGAAAATGGGCTTAAAAGTTCGCTATTTCATGCCGAAAAACAGCGCTGCACCTTTGGCGTTCTATTTTACTGGTGATTTGCTGAGTGATTACACCAACCTTGAGTTGATCAGCACCATCAGCACCATGGAATCGTTCCAAAAGATCTACCGCCCTGAAATTTACAACGCAAATTCAGTTGCTGGAAAATCTTATCAGCCAAGTTTGAAGAATGAAGATTACTCACTTACTCGAATTGTGTATGACCGAGAAGAACGTAGCCGTTTGGCTATTGAGCAGGGGAAGTTTGTTGAAGAGCAATTTATCAAACCATACCAAGCGATTCTTGAGCAGTGGTCTGCTAATTACGCTCCTAATTAATCAACATACGGGTCATTGATCATGAAAAAATTACTACCGACTTCAACTGCTGGCAGCTTACCAAAACCGTCTTGGCTTGCAGAACCTGAAAAGCTTTGGTCGCCTTGGAAACTCGAAAACGAAGGCCTGATTGAAGGTAAAAAAGACGCGTTACGTTTGGCGTTGCACGAGCAGCAACTTGCTGGCATCGACATTGTGAGCGATGGCGAACAAACCCGCCAACACTTTGTGACCACGTTTATTGAACACTTAAATGGCGTAGATTTTGAGAAACGCGAAACCGTTCGAATTCGTGACCGTTACGATGCAAGCGTACCGTCTGTAGTGGGTGCTGTGTCTCGTCAAAAACCTGTGTTTGTTGAAGATGCTAAGTTCCTTCGTCAGCAAACTAATCAACCAATTAAGTGGGCATTACCTGGCCCAATGACCATGATTGATACGCTTTACGATGGTCACTACAAGAGCCGTGAAAAACTGGCTTGGGAATTTGCTAAAATTTTGAACCAAGAAGCGCGTGAGTTAGAAGCTGCTGGTGTAGACATCATTCAGTTTGACGAACCTGCATTTAACGTATTCTTTGACGAAGTAAATGACTGGGGCGTTGCGACTTTAGAGCGTGCAATTGAAGGTCTTAAGTGTGAAACTGCGGTCCACATTTGCTACGGTTACGGCATTAAAGCCAACACTGACTGGAAAAAGACATTAGGTTCGGAATGGCGCCAATACGAAGAAGCTTTCCCGAAACTGCAAAAATCTAACATCGATATCATCTCGTTAGAATGTCACAACTCACATGTGCCTATCGATTTACTCGAACTCATTCGTGGTAAAAAAGTAATGGTTGGCGCAATTGATGTCGCATCTAACCAGATTGAAACACCAGAAGAAGTTGCCAACACTCTTCGTAAAGCGCTTCAGTTTGTAGATGCTGACAAGCTTTACCCTTGCACAAACTGTGGCATGGCACCTCTTTCACGTGAAGTGGCACGTGGCAAGTTAAATGCTTTAAGTGCTGGTGCAGAAATCGTTCGCAGAGAACTTACTGGTTTTGAACTCTCTGCTTAATATTTACCAATAAGTGGTATAAAGGGTTACTTTTTTGATGGCAGTTGATAATCAAACAAGTAACCCTCATTTTACTTACTACATGTCGTTCTACGCAGAATGCATGTCGATAAAGTACCTTCCTGATGGAGTTGGGCGGTATAGCAAACACTCAGGACAAGGTACGATTCAATTTAGGAATAATGTCATGGTTCAAGCAACAGACTTTAGAAATGCAATGTCTTTACTCACAAGTGCGGTTAGTGTTGTGACTACGGCAGGCATGTCTGGCCGTTTTGGATTTACTGCCTCTGCTGTTTGTAGTGTGACTGACACACCACCGACATTATTGGTCTGTATGAACCAATCTGCGAGTTCACATGCACATTTCCTAGATAACAAAATCTTAACTGTGAATGTTTTAGGCGCACATCACGAACATATTTCAAAAGCATTTTCATCTAAGCTCACACCAGAAGAGCGCTTTAAACATGGCGCATGGATTGAGTTAGAAACAGGTTCACCTGTGTTAGATGATGCTTTGGTGAGTTTCGATTGCGAGATTGAGCAAGTTCAACAAGTCGGCACACACACTATTCTTATTTGTCCGATTGTGGCGATTAAACAAAGCGAGCATGACCAAAGTTTGGTTTATTTTAATCGTGCTTATCACCAAGTGGGGCAGACCGAGATTGTCTAATCCCACTTTCCGTTTTGTTGTCTCATATTAAAAGTTAAAAGATAGAAATGAATAAGCATGGATCGCTTCATTTTAATTTAAAAATATAATTAAATATAATATCTAAAATAATAATTAAGTTAATCTAATGAAAAATAATAATAAATTTAAATACTTGTCATAAAAGCTACATTGACACCCCTAAACTCTAAGATTATGCTTTGCGTGCTGGCCTACATTGCCAGCTGGCTTTGACAGGCCAGAACCTAAGTACATTGAAAAAACTTGTTTTTTTAATGTAGACTCGTTCGTCCCCCTTTTGTTGCGGTAGGACGGAAGGGGGACACCCTCGGGTGTGCTGATTCTTAGGTTCAGTCTGTCAACCCTCTTTCGTTCTACCACCATTATTTGACAGTAATGCGGTAGGACTTCTTTTACCTAAGGAGTCGCTCATGCCCAACATTTCTATTTTATTGGCAACCATTGCCAAGCCTTTTATTCCAATATCGTTTAGCTCATCTTTAAAACTGTTTAATTGAAAATACGTTTTAAAGCTTTAGCTCGTCACGACTAAAAACTTATATCAACAATAAAACTTGAGATGTGCCAAGCACCGTCTTACGGCTTTGCTGTGCCTTTTTTTCTCCCAGAAGGGGCACAGGCTTTTTATCTCATTTAGAAACAACAAGAATTTATAACGGTAAAACTATGCCAACTTTAGAAACGACTTCGAAAAAATTAAAAGCAATACATACCGCAATAGATCTATTTAATCTCTATGGATTTCACAACACGGGCGTAGACCTAATTGCCAAAGAAACTAAAATTCCGAAAGCCACGCTTTATAACTACTTCCACTCAAAAGAAAGGCTCGTTGAAACCTGCATAAGCTTTCAAAAAAGCCGACTGAAAGAAGAAGTTCTGGCAATTGTCTACTCACACCGCTATTCAAAATCAAGCGATAAAATTAAAGAAATTGTCCGCTTACATGTCGATGTAAATAGCCTTTACCACCTTTTGTTTAAAGCCATTTTTGAAATAAAACTGCTTTATCCAAGCGCTTACCGCATGGCGGTTGAATATCGAAAATGGCTACTTCGAGAGCTTTTTGATCTGGTCTTTAGTCTGGAAACCAATGCATTTCATCCCGATGCCAACATGGTCTTAAACTTAATTGATGGCTTGATGCTACAGGTTTTAAGCTCAAACAGTTTGGATGAACGGGATGTGGTGTTGGAGAGGTTTTGGGGGAGGGGGAAAGCCATCTGAGGGGGCTTTTTATTTTATTGAGAATAAGTATTTATATAAAGAATTAAATAAGGGAACAATGAAAATAATTGTTAGTTAAAGCTTCTTTTTTTTTTTTAAAGATTATATTTAAATAAATAATATAAAAGGATAATAAAAATGAATGATCGTTATGTGATTTGTACTCGTGCAATTGAAGAAAATGAGTTTATCGCTGAACCAGGTTTAACAACATATTTAAAAATACCAGTAGGAGAAAAGCCAACTCCTAAACATGCTATAGAACCAAAAAAATGGTTTGATTCCGTTCAGAAGGCCTCAATATGGGGGAAGGATTTAAAAGATCCAGCAAACAAAAGAGGAGATATATTAGTTTTTATTCATGGTTATAATAATGATCAAGCTGAAGAAGTTATGGCTAGACATGATCAACTTAATAAAGACCTTGGGTTACAGGGGTTTAAAGGTATAGTAGTTTCTTTTGATTGGCCTAGTGATAATAAAGCTGTTGCTTATCTTGAAGATCGGCATGATGCTAAAATAACAGCTATGCGATTGGTTACTGATGTGATACGTATTTTAGCAGAAAGACAAACCCCAGAATGTAGTATTAATATTCATTTGATTGGACATTCAACAGGTGCTTTAGTTATTAGAGAGGCTTTCGATGATGCAGATGATACTAAATTAGTAAATAATTCATGGATGGTAAGTCAAATAATATTAATGGCGGGAGATATATCTGTAAGTTCAATGACCGATTTTAATCCAGTTTCTGAATCATTATATAGGCATTGTATTAGATTAACTAACTATTCTAATTTAAATGACTCTGTACTGAAGCTATCTAATGTAAAAAGAGTAGGAGTTTCACCTCGTGTAGGAAGAGTTGGACTACCTGAAAATACACCAAATAAAGCAGTTAACGTTGATTGTTCTGAATATTACAAAATTTTATCTAGTAACCAAGAGGTTTATCAAAATGATCAAGATGTTTTAATCGGTTATGAATCACACTCTTGGCATATTGGAAATAAAGTATTTGCTAAAGATCTATTCGAAACTCTTATTGGAGATGTTGATCGATCTCAAATTTCTGAACGGAAAGAAACAGGCTTAATAAATAGATTTTCCTTAATATAATTTTTAAAGGAAAAGGAGAATATTAGGAGTAAAAATAATAATTCTTACTTCATGAAAATATGTGTTTTAAGTGGGCCTTAAAAGCAACTGTCACGGCTAGCTCATCTGCTGGCCGTGCAAAACGAGACATATTCTTCTCAACCTCTACAAAGAACTTTCATACTCCACATACCCATCTTCAATTGCAGGAATAATCTCTACAAACTCAAAGTAGGGCACTGTACAAAACTCAGAGTCTCGAATCGCATCAATCACAAAGTAATAATCTTGTAGAGATGTGGTCTCAAACACAGCAATATCACTCGCTTTAGCGCTAAACGCTTCAACGTCATACCACCGAACTTTTACAGTCGGGTACTTCTCAAAAATAGGTTCAAGCTTCTGTGCACTAAACTCAGCCCGCTTTTCACGAGCTAAAGCCAACCAAGCAGGCAAAGCTCTTAAATGAATAAAAAAAGTATAGGTTCTAGACATAACCACTCCATAACTGGGCCGAGTTGTAGTTCAACTGAAAAGGCAGCATTTGCTTGTCATATCAACATGACTCAGTCAGTATATGAGTGATTACTCACATTACATACTCGCATTTCGGCCCATGTCAGAAACACTTCCAGATCCACGCAAACGCCCGCGTCAAGCACGCTCAGTGGCTACCTTTGAAGCTGTTTTAGAGGCGGCTGCTCGCATTTTAGAGTCTTTAGGCTTTGCTGGATTTAACACAAATGCCGTGGCAGAACTTGCTGGCGTAAGCATTGGTAGCCTATATCAATACTTTCCATCTAAAGATGCTTTAATCGTTGAATTAATGCGACGCGAGCGTGCCAAGCTTTCAAATCGTATTGTTGAAGCCATACAGCAAAGTGACGCCACAGATTTAAAAGAAAAATTAAAACTCATCATACAGGCTGCTGTGCAACATCAATTGAGCCGTCGGCAGTTATCACGAACCCTAGAATTTGCTTCTGAACTGATTGGTAACGACACTGAGGAAAGTGAGCTTCAACACGAGCTTGAAACCATAATTTCCGATCTGTTTATACGTTATGGCATTTCACATGCCCAGACAGCCGCACAAGATGTGATTGCTTTAAGTAAAGGAATGATTAACGCAGCAGGCATCGCAGGGGAAAGTGATTTAAATCATTTACAGCAGCGAGTTGAAAAGGCTGTATTTGGTTATTTGGATTTGAGCTAACGGACATAAGCTATGGTTACAGCGGCACAACCCATGTCATTATGAAGAAAGAGCATATAGATTTGATAAATTCATTGGAAGATGCTTTTAGATACTCGAATTACTTAAGTGTATGTATGCAGGATAGGGCAGTGAGTCATTGTAAGAAGGATTTAGATTAGAGTGGATATTTATCTGCTTTACAATTAATAGAGATTACATGAAATTGTGGAGAGTTGATCAATAAGTAATCCTGAAAGGTGACAAATCATTAAAAAAGCCCAAGTACTATGAGTCGGGCTTTTGTTAAAAAATAAGACTATGATTTATATCAGATAAAAATAGCATTTCATATAAAGCGTATTATGTTAATTTTAGGAAAACTTAACTACCATTCAATCTGAAGTGTGTTTCAAAAATATATTTAATTTTTAAAAGTATGTGTAAATTAAGCAGAAATTAGGTCTTGCTTCAATTCATTTAGTAGACTGATGAACTCTTCTAATGGAAATTTGAATATTACCTGATCTGGTAATATTCTCCACTCATGAAAAAACTGAATTTCGATATTGTCATTCCCCTTATCTTTATTCAATTGACAAAGTATTTGGTTTTTATATGAGATCTCTATCGTAATCTTTTCATATCTAGTATCACTGAAATAATCAACACTAAAGTCGTTATATGCGGTCATTTATTAAGCTTTTTTATTAGGGTATCAATAGATTATCCTATGATTTAAAGATATCAAAATATCTATCCATTTAGCGTAATGGTCGTTATTTGAAACCATATTTAAAAAGATTTTTAAAATCAGAGTATTAAGACTTTTCATCTACTACAAAAAAGCAAAATTCCGATTTTGACACAAATCGGCTTTTTTATGAGCATATTTAATAGTTCTCGCCAATCATTTTGACTAAAAATCACTCTGTACAACTTGAGTGAGACATAACTCGGTTTAACTTAAAATCTCTTTTTCGAATTCAAAATTAGAATAAAAAATAATTTTTATCACAACAGATATTCTTGTAGTTCTTTTTCAATTGTTTCACTAATCAACGTTGAATAGTCACTATCCTTAGTATCTAAATGACGCATTAACCACACATCTTGTTTTAAAGTTTGCTCAGGTAGTATTGGCACTAAGCCAGAGGCCTGTGCAACAAAACAAGGCAGGGCTGTAACTCCTTGTCCTTCAATGACTGCTCGTAGTTGTGAGTGCATGTTATCAAAAGACAAGGCAGAGGCTGCATCTTGGGTGAGTTCACGCATCCATTGTGCTAAGAATGTATATTGAAGGCTTCTGTCCCAACCGATTATACGATGATTCAATAAATCATCCGTTTCAGCATGCTCTGTGAAACTGGCGAGATAATCTTGACTACAATAAAGACCATACTCCAGTTTGCCAAGTCGCCGAATAATGTAACGCCCGCTTTCTGGTCGAACAAGTCGAAGAATAATGTCAGCTTCCCGTCGGGAAAAATCAACAGGAACGACACTCGTTGAGATTTCTAATTGTAAATCTGGGTGCTTCAGTTGCAATGCTGTTAGCTTTGATTGGAGCAATTGCTGCCCAATTAACTCAGGTAAAGCAATACGGAACAATGATTGTTGTCCTTGATCGTTGTAACGTTCCATCGCTATTAAATGCTCTTCTGCTTTTTCAGCCAAAGAAAAAAAATGTTTTCCAACGTGGGTAAGTGTATAGCCATCACTGTCTCGAGAAAAAAGAATCGCATTGAGACTTTTCTCCAGTTCAACGGCTCTGCGATGTACTGTAGAAACACTGATACCAAGTAATTTTGCACTGCGGCTCAACCCGCCAGTCCGGCCAATAGCTAACAAAATTTTAGTATCGTCCCAGTTCATACCTTTCCATATTTAAAAAATGCGTTTGCAATAAAAACTATAGTATCTCCGATGTTTAGATTTATACAATTCAAACAACCACCACAAAGACTCAAAACTCATTATATGAGGCGACTATAAACCTTTTAGAGCTACGACATGTGTCGTTGCAATTAAATAAGATTTTCTGGTTATGGCGGGAGCTATTTCTGAGATCAAAATATTAACAACAGAGGAGTTCTGCCATGACGACCATTTATGTAGTTGATGCATTTACTACCAAACCAAATACAGGAAATCGAGCGGGAGTTGTTCTAGATGCTGACCATTTTACAACTCAAGAGATGCAAGATATTGCTGCGTTTGCAGGGTATTCAGAAACTGCTTTTGTTTTGTCACCAAAAGATCAAAGCTATGACATACATGTTCGATATTTTACCCCTACACATGAAGTACCGATTTGTGGACATGCGACGATCGCCACTCATTTTTTACGTGCAACTACAGGCCACCAATCAGACTATCCATTAATCGCAAAAACGGGGGCTGGTCATTTACCCGTTTCAATATTTGGAAGTTCAGAAGCGTTATTGGTGAAAATGACCCAAGGTCGCGTAGAGTTTTTACCACCTTTTAATGAGAGTCAACGGAGTGAACTTGCAAGCGCGCTGGGTGTGAGTGAAAGTGATTTTGCTGACTTGCCAATACAAGTTGTCACGACGGGGCATTCCAAGGTGATGGTACCAATGCTAAGCAGAAGTAAGCTTGATGGATTAATTCCTAACAATGAAAAACTGAAAGCTATTAGCACTGAAATAGGTTGCAATGGTTTTTTCCCATTTGTTTTGGAAGGTAGTAAGCAAGAACCTATTACCTATGGTCGAATGTTCGCACCTGCAATCGGTATTAATGAAGATCCTGTAACTGGTAATGCAAATGGCCCAGCGGGAGCGTACCTTGTTCATCACGATTTAATCGAATGTGACCAGAAAGTAACTTATTGGGGATATCAAGGTCTCGCAATAGAAAAACCTGGGCGAGTTCTAGTAACAGTTGAGAAAACAGATTCAATATTACATGTCAGCATTGCAGGACAAGCGGTTTTAGTTGGTTCAGTTTTGTACTCGGGAAAAGATTGATTCTGTTAAATAAATGATAAAACCTTGCAGTAACACGATAGCTGTCTTTTTTGTTGTGAAGGGTACAACAGGTGCTATTTTAGTTTTTAGATTTACTGCAAACTCATTTGTTAAGCTTGCAGTAAGTTTATCTTGTAAATATTTTTGCAAGAAAGCCTTCTTCAACTACTCATTCTGTTAAGAGTGTGAATAGGCTCTTAGGGTTTCCAGTCGTGTAATTCACAAATTGCTTTTTCTTCGGTTTTCATTTTCTTTATATCTTTTGGATCACCAGAGATAGGTTGGCATAAGCGTGTGGACTGTTCATTATCCTGTCCTGTTGTACGAGCCCAAACTGTGACTAAACCAGAGTTTTGAATCGTTTGATTACAGCCCTCAAGCGCATGGAATGCATGGATGGAATTACGTTCAAAGTAGGTTAGCCACTTCTGGTCTGGATCTTGATTGGAAAACCACTTTTTCCATTTACCTTTTGACCCATCGATCTGAACGTTCCAGCCTTTATCACTGCGTTTCTGTTTGAACTGGTCGCTGTCCCAATGCATCACCATAAACTTATTTTGATCAATACACTGCGGTTTGGTCAGTGTCATATAGATCTCTTGAGGGTGGTGATAATGGTATGGATAAGAAGTATTGAATAATTGTACGGTCATGCCAATTTCTGCACCTACTTTTTCACCATCAATTTCCTTAATCCGCAAGTTACCCCATGGACCCATGACCTCTGCATAAAGATATCCACCACGGAAACGGTCACTTCCCGCATTTGAGTTTTCTGCGTATAGCGGGATCCAACCTACGGAAGACCAAAGTGTTGGTAATCCTTTGATGCTCACATCCTTCGTCCAGTGTGAAGTAGTGTCGGTGCGTGATGTGATTGCTAGGAAATTTTCGTTCAACTCCAAGCCTGCTGTACCAATTGTGCCACCCATTTTTTTGTAGTAATCAGTCAGTAATGGACGGCTAATCAATTTGGAGGTTGCTGACAAATTTTGCACTTGTAGGCTAGGGGTATAGAGTGTGAATTCTTTATAGTTCTTTTGTGGGTCGAAACATGCCTTTGCTTTGTCTGGCTCGGCTAATACAGCCCTGAGGTGTTTCGCGACCAGTTCTACATCTCGGTACTTCATGATGCAACGTGTTTGTGCTTTTCCCGTTTCGGAAGAATATGTTTGGGTCGTTGCTTGTGCTGAGTCTTTGCATTGACCAGTAGGTGTCTCAAGTGCCTTTAGATATTGGTCTAAATAGACCAGTGACTCGGCCCAGAACTGATCAACCAGCTTTTGTTCCTCGGCGGTAACGGGTGTGTGCTTCACATCGTCTTGGCATTTGAAGTGGGCCGCTTGTACTTGAAAGCATGCAAGCGTAGTTCCAAAAACTACACCTAAAATTCGTTTATTCATGATTTTATCTCTGTTGTTATCGTTAAGTGGAAAAGCTTGATATTTCTACTTAAAGTTTCTAGTTTTTTGCACTTTAAAATGATGTAACGAATAAAAAGCTGGGTAAGTCCCTACAGTCGGAACTCACTGTATAGAGTTAGAAAATACTTAAAAATTATCCTAAATATTGAAGTTAAAAATGAAAATCTAAACTTCTATGAAAGAACACAAAGCTTAAGTTTAAAATGATTTTCATATTTTATCATTTTGATTTAAAACAACTAATTAATTTTAAATAAGTCTACATTATACTTTTTTAAGAAAGTTGAAGATCATATAGTATCTAAAAATTTCGAAATTCATTGTCAGAAAAAATTATATAAGTTGTTGAAATCAATTTTAATCTAACAAGATTGCTATTTCTAGATGGATGGTCTATTTTATTGATATGAATTATTCAAACTTACCCAAAAGACCACGTGGTCGGCCAACTAAACATGGCATTAACTATGCCGATACGAAAGACGTATTAATACGTCGTGGTATTGAATTGCTTACAGAACGTGGAATGAATGCCATGAGCTTAGATGATCTCATGAAGCCTATTCAAATTCCTAAAGGCTCGTTCTATCATTATTTTGAAAACAAAGAGGCATTTATTTTAGAAGTCCTAGATGCTTATGAAACTTATTTTGTGAAACGATTAAATAAGTTTTTAAGTCAACCAGATCTTACACCTCTAGAAAAACTACAAAACTTTGTAAAAGACGCTGGAGAAAAACTACAGAAATATGATTTTAAGAGGGGCTGTATTCTGGGGAACTTAGGGCAAGAAGTTTCTTATTTGGCTCCTGAAATTATTGCTCGAATAGAAAGTATTTTTCAGGTTTGGCAGACAATAGTTTCTGATTGTTTGCGTGAATTTTATTATCAATACAGTTTAGTAGATTGTAATGAAGTGGCTTACCAATTTTGGATTGGGTGGGAAGGTGCGGTTCTTAGAGCACGCTTAACCAAATCTACGAGTCCGTTAGAAGCATTCTTTCGCTTGTTTTCTTTAGCTGTAGAACAACTAAATTACGTAAAAAACTAATTAAAAAAATAAATGCGGAGGTCTGCATTTATTTTTTAATTAATTTTAGACAGTTAGTCTAATTAAATAAGGAGGAAGCTTTATGTATAAAGGTATCGTAATCACTAAAGATGATGCTGGTTATGTGGCAAAGGTTGCTGAGATTACTCCAAAGCCTTTACAAGAAGGAGAGGTTACAGTTGAAGTAAAATATTCAACATTAAATTATAAAGATGCTTTAGCCATTACTGGGCGCTCTCCAGTAGTACGTAGTTTTCCATTAACACCGGGTATAGATTTTTCAGGTGTTGTAATTGAATCAAAACATCCAGCATGGAAAAAAGGAGATGAAGTTCTATTAAATGGCTGGGGTGTTGGTGAAAAATATTCAGGCGGATTAGCTTAACAAGTGACTGTTTCAGGTGATTGGCTCATACAGAAACCTTCGGCTTTTTCTTTTAAGGATACGATGATTATTGGTACAGCAGGTTATACCGCTATGCTGTGTGTTATGGCCTTGCAAAAGCATGGCATCAAGCCAAGTGATGGAAAAATTTTAGTGACAGGTGCAAATGGCGGAGTGGGTAGTATTGCCATTATTATTTTGAGCCATCTTGGCTATGAGATTACAGCATCAACCGGTAGACCCCAAGAATCGGAATATTTAACAGGTTTAGGGGCAAATGAAATTATTGATCGCGCTGAATTATCTTCACAAGGAAAGCCGCTAAACAAGGAAATTTGGGCAGGTGTGATTGATACTGTGGGTAGTCATACTTTAGCCAATGCATGTGCTAGTACAAAATATCGTGGTGCAGTTGCTGCTTGTGGTCTGGCGGGCGGAATGGATTTTCCTGCAACAGTTGCTCCATTTATCCTGAGAGGGATTACCTTATATGGAATTGATAGTGTTATGGCACCAATCGAGTTAAGAAAAGAAGCTTGGGATCGTTTAGCTACAGAATTAGATAAAACAAAATTGGAAACTTTAACTACTGAAATTCAGCTAAGTGATGCTTTAAGTTTTTCAAATGAAATTTTAGATGGAAAAATAAGAGGCAGAGTTGTTGTAAAGCTCTAAGCCTTCAAAAGAGCGTTAATGACTCTTTGTATACCTTGGGGTGAAATGATTTAAGTTTATAAAAAAAAAAGCCATCCACTGAGATGGCTTTTTTTGAAATAATTTCAATTGTCTTTTTTCTTCAATAATACTTAAACCTACCAGCTTAATGCACCACCAGTTTGGTAGTTTGTTAAACGCATTTTAATTAATATTGAATTTAATAGGGGTTTAATTAGTTTTACTAATTAATTACATGTATGGTACTCATTTAATTAAAATAAATAATGATTATTTAGCATAAGTTATACAATTGTAGTATTTCGTATTGCCATACCCATTACTATGATTAATAAATATAACTTTAATTAATATAGATAAAATTTTAAAATGTTAGACAAAATTAAGTGTGATGCCTTTTCTGCTGTTGTTGAAACAGGAAGTTTCGAAAAAGCTGGTAAAAAATTATGTGTATCTCAGTCAGCAATTTCTCAAAGAATTCGATTATTAGAGGAAAGATTAGGCAATGTATTATTAATTAGAGAAAGACCATGTAAACCAACACCATTTGGTGCTGAGTTATTTGCTTATCTTCAGCGAGCATCTTTATTAGAGAATGTTTTTTTAAAGTCAGTCATCAATAATAATAATAATAAATTTAAACCATTACCCATTGCTGCGAGTATAGATACCTTTGAGTCCTTGCTTTTCCCTATATTAGCTAAGTACTGTCTTTCTGAGTCTATTACAATAGACATAAAGATTGATACGCTTTGCAATACCATCGAACTCTTAAAAAAAGGAGAGGTGCAGGCCTGCATTACTTCAGAGTCTGAGATGATAAGAGGTTGTACAAGTGTACATTTAGGTAATATGGTTTATTGTCTGGTTGCCTCAGAGAATTTTATTAATAAATGGTTTAAAAATGGAATTAATAGAGAGAGTCTGCGTTTAGCTCCTTCAGTTTTGTTTAATGAGAATGAAAGAATATATTTCGATTTTTTAGAATCTAACTTCGGACTAAAAAAATCAATGATTCCTTTTCATATTATTCCTTCGACTGACTCTTATATTTCTGGACTTGCTTGTGATATGGGCTACGGAATAATGCCTATATGCAAGATGAATCAGGATTTATCGAATCAGGGCATAAAAGAAATTTCAAAAGAATATAGAATTAAGATTCCATTATACTGGCATCAGCTCTCTTATCTTTCTCCAGCAGTTTTAATAATGAATGATATTATTATTAAGCACTCAACAACAATCTTGGCTACCGTAGGGAATGAAGATGCTTAAGCATGAGGGTCAAAGTCCAATCGAGATATACAACTCCATGATTGATACTGGCGTTGTTCTTGCAGATCCATCTCAGCGACAAGCTATTGAAACATTAAATGAGATTTGGAATAAACTTGAAACCCAGTCTAATCATTTCTTTAGTCCCCAAATTAAAGGTCTGTATATGTGGGGGAGTGTAGGAACAGGCAAGACATGGATTATGGACTTATTCTATAACTCTCTTAATTTCAGCAAGAAAATGAGAGTGCATTTTCATCATTTCCTAAAAGATGTTCACAAACAACTTATTGGCTATCGTGGAAATAAAGATCCTTTAAAACTGATCGCTAATGACATAGCAAGCAAGTATAAACTGATTTGCTTCGATGAATTTTTTGTATCAAATGTTGCTGATGCAATGATACTTTCAAATCTATTTAATCTGCTATTTTCAAAGAAAGTCATACTGGTTGCTACCTCGAATATTGATCCGAAGGATCTTTATAAAGATGGCTTAAATCGCGATAGATTTTTAGAGACCATAGATCATATCAATAAGAATTGCACAGTCTTGAAGATCGGTAATCAACTAGATTATAGGACCATAAAAGAAAGCAACTCCAAGGACGAGTTCTATAGATTTCCATTAAATGAAGAATCAGAACAATGGCTTCATTCGGTTTACCAGCAACTTACAAATAACCAGAAAGAACTCAAGACTCGCATCATGATTAATCATAGATCAGTAGATGTTAAATCTTGCCATAAGAACGTGATTTGGTTCGACTTTGAAGCCATTTGCCGGGAAGCCAGAAGCCCAGCTGATTACATTGAGATCGCTACGCAATATGACTATGTTCTAATCAGTGGAATTGGTGATCTAACAGATAGAATTTATGATACTGTGAGACGTTTTATTTATTTGATTGATGAGCTTTATGATCAAAAAATCAAACTATACTTTGCTGCTTCACAACCATTAAATCAATTATATAAAGGTGAGAGGCTTAAATTTGAATTTCAAAGAACTTATTCACGATTACAGGAAATGCAAAGCATAAGTTATAACAAGACACTTCAGGAGTCTGCTTGAATATATAACTATGCTTTGCATGAGTAACACGCAGTTGGATTAAGCAAAAAAGTACGATTTATCTGGAAATTTTGACTTATATCCATTCTGCAAGAATACTTCTAATGCTTGAATAATGTCTGCTTGCTCCTCGATACTAATTTCCTTTTTTCTATTGTTTTTAAAGTCTTCAATAATATATTGAATGTCAGCGTTATAGTCCTTAATAAAAATATCTGAACTCAGTCGAGTTTTAGGTTCAATATTGGCAAGTAGTAGTTCTATTTCTTCAATATTTTTAAAAAATTCAATACTAAATTCTCCAATTTGAAGAATGATATAACGGCTTTCAACCTCAATATCTTTATTTGCGAATCTGTGTCTAACATTTGGGGGGATTTGAAAAAAGTCACCCTGATTAACAATATATTTCTGCTTCAAATCTGGTAACTCAACCTGAATAGCACCTTTTGAGCAGTACACAAGATCGGGGATATTAGTATGCTTATGAAACGGAAATAGGCTATCTTTTAAATTGCAGAGCACTATCCTAATATCACGGTCATAACAAAACTGATGCATTTCCATTGATCGTTTTCCTAATCCGATTAACTAATTTTATAAAGTTGTTCTGGAGTAAATATTGGTTCATTTAGATGCTTTTGAAACAATTCAACCCAATCAGTCGAGACAAAATCAGCTGCATCAACAATCGCTTTGGAGAAATTACGTTCATTCTGCCAGTATCGGGTAAGCACACCAAAAGAGTAAAAATACTCCGAGGGCTCTATGGATCCTCTACGGTTTTCCATAAGTTTGTAGGTCTCGAAACCATCCAGCATTAACCCCCCAGTGTTATATTCATCTTCCATATTCGGGACAATATTCTTTTGCTGTAATAATGATTTAACCAATGCTGAGGGATGCTTATAGATATCAAAGTCTTGACTGATCGTATTCACCACAAGATCAAAATCAAATGAATACCCCAGATGATCAGTGAGCTGTACATGGCTATCCATTATCTTTAGAGGTTTGCTGTTATAGCCAAGTTTAATTGATTGGAGTAGACCAGCTTCGAATAGACATTTTAGTTTTTGTGCATTTTCCAGTGGAATTGGTACGGCAAGACGAATGAATAAGTGATCAAATTCTTGGTCGTAGCGTTTTTTATCATGACTGCTTAAATAGCGGTAAAACTTCATTCTTCGTACTTTAAGAATGATCATATTAATTAAGTCATTAAGCTCTTGGTGCTCCAGATCATATTTCAACTTTTCATAAGCATTTTCAAATTTCAAGTTGCACAGATCATTGAATGAAACTTCACCATTAGTTGCATTTTTAAGCTCAAGGTCAAGCAGATGAAGAATATCATCCAGTGATAAAACCTGATTTAAGTGCTGCTGCAACTCCGGGAAAGATTCATGAGTGAAATACTTAAAGTCATAGTTAGGTTTATTGCCTCGTACCGCTGGGAAGTACCCTGAGCGACTGACAACATAGGCTTTGAAGTATTTATCGGTCACTGCCTTCTGATAGCACGAGAAGTCTCCATTTTCAGTTACAAACCATCCTTCACTAAATAGAGTGATGACTGTATCAACACCACTAGGGCCCATACCACGAACAAGAACATTTGGCTTATGATCTTGTCTTATAATGTCATTAAGTCTCATTAAGACTTTTTGAAAAGGGTATGGTTTCACGAATAAACTATGTTCGGAGTCTAAACTACTTGCAGTCCAGTGTCCGATAGTCAGCAACAGCTTAGAAAACCCTTTTAATTCAATTGTTCGATTTGAGTTTTGATTCTTGATAACTAAATTATAACCGCCTTTAGCCTCGTAGCCATCGATAGCTTCATAGCCATTGTAAACTTCAACTTTTATACGATTTGATTTGGCTAACTCTAAGTATTTTTTGAATCTATCATTGAGATAGATACCAAACAAAGCTCTAGGATAAAAGGCATTAGCATTGGGGAAGACTTGCGATTCACCAGTCAAAGATTTCTTATAAATTAGATGTGGATAATGAATAATCAGGTGATCTTTATTTTCTTCCATCCAATCCACAAAGTCGTTATCCCAAAGCGACATTGAATGGGCAGGGTTATTACACAGATGGCCAGCCAATAATTCGTCTTTGTCGTATGGATTCCCATGACCAATAGATTCACGCATTTCAACAAGAGTAATAGAGCATGACTTATGATCAATATCTTGATTCAGTAATTTTTTTACAAAGCTAATAAAGGTACACGTACCTGAGAATCCCATTCCAATGATACAGAACTTTTTCAAAGTAATATCGTCCATAAAAATGTAAATTCAGGAAGTTAAAAATTAACTTCCTGAATAACATGAGTTAGTTCAATTTCTGAAGGGCTTCTTTAATACGTGCTGCAGCTGCCTTTAGAGTCACTGGGTCACGTCCACAATTCATGCGAATGTAATGTCGGAGGCTATCGACGTTTTCACCAAAATGCATGCCTCCAATAGAAGCAACTTTTGCTGTTTCCAAAAGATATTGATCGGCTGAATCAAATCCTAGTTTTTGGATTTTGTCGCCATACTTTGACAAGTCCAAGAATAAGAAAAATCCACCTTCAGGTTCAGTCACTTCTAAACCAGTGCAGCTTTTCAAGTCTTCAATGAATGACTGCATGTTCTGTCTAGCAACTACTGCACGTTTCTTTGCAACGTCATCCATGTATTCTTGCATTGCTTCATGCGTCGCAATTTGGGCATAGGTCGAGGCAAATGAGTTTAAGTTAACCTGTACCTTCTCCATAACTTTAATTAGTTTGTCCGAAGCACAAATATATCCAGATCGATCGCCGTGCATTCCATAGGTTTTACCGGGACCAGTAATATAAATGGTGTAGTCCCACATAGAGTGTGTTTGAGCTTTAAACTGCTGCGTAATATTTGAAATGTTTGCAGGTTTAGTATTCAGAATATGTGATTCATAAGGGCAATCAAAAAGCACATAGATTGGGCTTAGACCTTTTGATAAACGTTCGGCATTGGCAGTCAAAATCACTTTCGAAATCGACTCTAATTCATCACGAGTATAAATTTTACCAGAAGGGTTTAGACAGTCACCAAGAATGATAATTTTGGTCTTATCAGTAATGGTTTTTTCTAACGTAACTACATCAATCGCTTGGTTATAAAAGTCTTTGACATAGATTGGTTTAGCTTTACCTAAGTGCAATTCAATCATGTCTGCGTAATGAGGCCAGTTTGGTACTGGGTAAATCACTTCATCGTCTGGATTTAGAAGTGTATGGAATACCACGGTGATAGCACCTTTAATACCGCCAGGAGTTACCATGATTTCAGTATCTGGATTGAAACTGATGTCTCGTAAACGTTTCACACGCTCAGCAATAGACTTCCGTAAGAAAGGGAAGCCTTTAACTGGGGCAAACTCATGGATAATTGCAGCATTATTTGAAATATAACTCTTAACTGCATCATCAATCCCGCTATTGGTTTTTTCATCCAAAGTACCAATACTTAAATCAATGACCTGATCATCTGCACTAGACTTTTTATTTAGTTCTAAAATTTTCGCCTTGGTTCCGTGTGTAATTGATTCACGTAAATTCAAGGCTGCTTGTGAAATACCTAAGTTTTGCATTATTAGATCTCAAAATCCGTTTTTAATTAAAGTGATTAAAGTGATTAAAGTGATTAAAGTGATTAAAGTGATTAAAGTGATACAGCTTGATTAAACATTGCATTCCACATCTTAAGCTGGGCTTTCAATGTTTCATTCGCACCGAACTTAATCTCATCAAGGTCTTCTTGATCATTACAGTTGTTATAGACACACTGTTTAGCATCTTGAGCGTGACGATCTTCGACACCATTTTCGATATGGGCGTTAAAGTAGACCTCGACTTTCTTAACGAATTCATTTGAATCAAGGTTTTTGTTATTGAATCGGAATGCTTCACGGAATACTGTAAGCATCTTATCAGCATGGTTCTCGAGGGCCATGACTGCTCCCAACATGCGAGGATAACTACCTGTAATCAAACCTTGGATAGTATCTCGATACTGTAATGTCTCTGCGATGATTCGATCACTATCCTTAGCTTGCTGAACCTTCATTTCTGGAAGATTGTATTCTGCAGCGCCAAATACATTGAGCGCATTCTCCATAAAGATTTCATGGCATTTGGCCTTTTCACCCATACCCGTTTCTTCACTTAAGATGTGGGTGAAAAGGACTAGAGTGTCCATATCATTTTCAAAAGCAGATCGTGAACATACATGAGCAATCCCTTTTACTGTCAGCTCGGTACGATAGAAGAAATTGTCACGAAATAAGATATATGATTCTGGCGTCCAAGACGTAGAAGTCAAATGCTTGAAATAATTGTTTTGGAAAATTTCATGATCATCCATTTTAGTAATGAACTCATCTAACTCAGCACTAATAGTTCCTTTACAATCAACATTTCCATTGATGATTACTTTAGAATTCATTCTTGAATTTCCTTTTATAATGAAATTTATTTTTACAGCGAAATTTTTATAACAAAGAAATAATCAAAAAAAATGAGTATTAAATATTTTAATGTTTGATAAAATTATCTAATATTTATGTGATAATTCATATTTTAGTGTAGTTTAACTTGGTTAAAAATCAAAAATGGAATTTTAAATGTATCTTTTAGAATATTTTTCAGCGCTGCAACTTTCAATAATGTTAATAACAATTGTTTTTTCTTATATTATTTTTGGAATGGTTGGTTTTGGAACTGCATTAATTGCGAGTCCTGTATTACTTAACTTTTTACCTCTTTCACAAATTATTCCTCTTTTAGCCTTACTAGATATGTTCGCTGCCATTTCAAATGTCATTAAAGATGGTAAGAAGGCAGACTTTTCTGAATTAAAATTCCTAATACCACTTATGTTTGTAGGTAGTTTTCTTGGCTTTATACTGCTGATGAGGGTTAATGCAAGTTACGCACTTCTAGCATTTGGTATATTTACTCTTTTATATGCTATTTACTCACTAAGTGGCTTTAAGCCACAGAAAAAACTAGAGAAAAAATTTGTTTTTCCTTTTGGATTATCTGGTGGTTTGTTAGGAGCCATGTTTGGTAGCGGTGGATTTTTATATGCGATTTACCTCAATGGACGAATCGAAACCCCAGAAAAAATCCGTGTTACTCAAACTACATTAATTGGGTGCAGTACGGTTTTTCGAGTCATTCTATTTACAACAGCTGGCGTGTACTTTTCGGATAACTTATTTTCCCTTGCACTTCTGTTTATCCCATCAATGTTGATAGGCGCATTCATTGGCAAGCGAATTACACTCAAATTGTCTAAACAACAATTCTTGAAAATTATTAATGTCATTGTACTGCTATCTGGAATCTCGATTATTGTTAAATATGCTTTAACAATATAGATTTATTATTATAACTGCCTAAACTAATTGATTTAGATATTAGTAATTTTAATCTTAAGTTTATTCTATTTGTTTTAATAGCGAAGGATTAGAAACATATACTGCTTTATAAAAAATATTAATCAATACATTGATAGCTATAGTAAAATTAAACCAATTAATAAATAACCAGTTATAATTTTTGATTTTAATGAAGTGATAGTGGATTCTGAAAAACTATCTTTATAAGCAGTAAACTGTGCAGGAAATACAACAGTTGATAGCCAACTCTTAAACACATCAGCACAGTTTAAAAAGAGTCTAATAAATATAAGCCAATAAAAAAACCGCTATCAATAGCGGTTTTTATTGTTTGACAGATGCTTAAACTTACCAGCTTAACGCACCACCAGTTTGGTAGTCAGTCACACGAGTTTCAAAGAAGTTCTTCTCTTTACGTAAGTCCATCATCTCAGACATCCACGCAAATGGGTTGGTTACACCAGCAAATTGCTCTGGTAAACCTAACTGAGATAAACGGCGGTTACAGATGAATTTCAAATATTCTTCCATCATGCTTGCGTTCATACCCAATACACCGCGTGGCATCGTGTCACGCGCATATTCGATTTCAAGCATTGTGCCTTCAACAATCATTTGAACCACTTCTTGTTGGAACTCTGCGCTCCAAAGGTGAGGGTTCTCAATCTTGATTTGGTTAATCATATCGATACCAAAGTTCAAGTGCATAGATTCATCACGTAAGATGTATTGGAATTGCTCAGCAACACCGTTCATCTTGTTACGACGACCCATACTCAAAATTTGAGTAAAGCCACAGTAGAAGAAGATCCCTTCAAGAACACAGTAGAACGCGATCAAGTTACGAAGTAAACGTTGGTCGTTTTCAGGTGTGCCTGTGTGGAAATTAGGATCTGTTAAAGATTGAGTATATTTCAATCCCCACGCTGCTTTACGCGCAACAGATGGAACTTCACGGTACATGTTGAAGACTTCGCCTTCGTCCATACCTAAAGATTCGATACAGTATTGATAAGCATGAGTGTGAATTGCTTCTTCAAATGCTTGACGCAAAATGTACTGACGGCATTCAGGGTTGGTAATGTGGCGGTAAATTGCCAATACCAAGTTGTTTGCAACCAAAGAGTCAGCAGTCGAGAAGAAACCTAAAGAACGCATAACAATCGTACGCTCATCTTCAGTTAAGCCGTTTTCAGACTTCCAAAGCGCGATGTCTAGGTTCATGTTTACTTCTTGCGGCATCCAGTGGTTTGCACACCCGTCAAGATACTTCTGCCAAGCCCATTCATATTTAAATGGAACAAGCTGGTTCAAGTCCGCACGACAGTTAATCATGGCTTTGTCATCAACTTGAACACGTTGCGCGCCCATTTCTAGCTCTTCAAGGCCAGGAGCAACATCTAAGTGTTCTAAGGCTGCAGAGGCTCTAGCCACCGTATCGGAGGCAACTGTTGGTCGCACGGAATGGGTTCCAGCGGATTGTGAAGTTGCCAAGCTCTGCGATGATGACTCCGCAGAAGATACATTCTGCGAATTAGTCGTTTTTTCCGATTTGACGGGCGCAGACTTGAGTTCAGGTGCAGCCGGTTTTTGCGAATCATCTTCAAAATCGTCCCAACTAAGGATAGACATTTTTGTTCTCTCTTCGTTGTGTATATCTATATTTGACATCTCTTAAACGAAGATGTCCCTACTATACGCTTTTAATGTGTAAACAAAATTAAGTTTTATTGAGGTATGACCAAATTTTGGGCCTTTGGTCTCTACTACTTATTTTGCTTACGCTGTTGCTTACGTATTGTGAAAAATGCGTAAATCAGCGGTATATAAAAGAAAAGAAAGGCAAAGATTAAAACTCCAACACCAAGCATATAGTTATGGCTGAGATGAGAAAGCATAATCTTTACCTCTTGTAAAATTGCTCCTTAGTGAAAAAGAGCAATTTTATTGAATATTATTGGCAAGCTTCGCAATCAGGATTGTCGATTGAACAAGCCATTGGAACTGGAGCTGCTTGGGTAAAACCGTCTTCTTCAACTGCTTCAGGCTTTTTCGCTTCTACAACAGGGGCAGCAACCGGAGCCGCTTCAACAGTCGCAGGTTTAACTGCGTTTAAAGCACCTGTGTTAATTGTAGATTTTTCAGCAGAAGTTGCACCTAAAGCTCGGAGGTAGTAAGTCGTCTTAAGACCACGTAACCATGCCATCTTATAAGTGATGTCAAGTTTCTTACCGTTTGCACCAGCAATGTAAAGGTTAAGCGACTGAGCTTGATCGATCCATTTTTGACGGCGTGATGCAGCATCAACGATCCAGCGTGTATCTACTTCAAACGCAGTAGCAAAGATTGCTTTTAATTCTTCAGGGATACGAGCAATTTTTTGAACTGAACCTTCGAAGTGTTTCAAGTCATTAACCATCACCGTGTCCCAAAGACCACGTTCTTTTAATGCGCGAACGAGGTATGGGTTAATGACAGTGAATTCACCAGACAAGTTAGATTTCACATATAAGTTCTGGAATGTTGGCTCAATAGACTGAGAAACACCACAGATGTTAGAGATGGTTGCAGTAGGAGCAATCGCCATCACATTTGAGTTACGCATACCGTCTTTTTGAACTTTGGCACGTAAAGTGTCCCAGTCTAAACGTTGAGTACGGTCAACTTCGAACATACGCTCTGGACGAGATTTCGCAACAATTTCTAAAGAGTCGATTGGGAGGATACCTTGATCCCACAATGAACCTTTGAATGTTGAGTAAGCACCACGTTCAACAGCCAAGTTGCTTGAAGTTTCAATCGCGTAGTAGCTAATCACTTCCATTGATTCATCAGCAAAATCAATAGCAGCGTCTGAACCGTAAGCGATGTTCATTTCATATAGAGCATCTTGGAAGCCCATGATACCCATACCTACAGGGCGGTGTTTCAAGTTCGAGTTTTTCGCTTGTGGTACAGCGTAGTAGTTAATGTCGATAACGTTATCGAGCATGCGTACTGCTGTTTTAATTGTGCGAGCTAACTTCTCACGGTCTAACACACCACCTTGAACGTGTTGTACAAGGTTGATCGAGCCCAAGTTACATACTGCAATTTCGTCTTGATTTGTGTTCAAGGTAATTTCAGTACATAAGTTAGATGAGTGAACTACACCAACATGTTGTTGTGGTGAACGTAAGTTACATACATCTTTGAATGTAATCCACGGGTGACCAGTTTCAAACAACATAGAAAGCATTTTGCGCCATAAGTCTTTAGCACGTACTTTCTTGTGTAGCATGTTTGTTTCTTTCGCTACAGACTCATAGTAAGCATAACGCTCAGCAAATTCAGCACCAGTTAAGTCGTGCAAGTCTGGAGTTTCAGAAGGCGTAAATAATGTCCATTCACCATCTTCAAATACACGTTGCATAAACAAATCTGGAACCCAGTTCGCAGTGTTCATGTCATGTGTACGGCGACGGTCATCACCAGTGTTTTTACGAAGTTCTAAAAACTCTTCGATGTCTAAGTGCCAAGTTTCTAAGTATGCACACACTGCACCTTTACGCTTACCGCCTTGGTTTACTGCAACAGCTGTATCGTTCGCAACTTTCAAGAACGGAACTACACCCTGAGACTTACCGTTTGTACCCTTAATGTAAGAGTTCAATGCGCGTACAGGTGTCCAGTCATTACCTAAACCGCCAGCCCATTTAGAAAGCATCGCGTTGTCACGCATT
The DNA here is from genome assembly GCF_049949095.1 of Acinetobacter sp. KB005. Taxonomy (NCBI): domain Bacteria; kingdom Pseudomonadati; phylum Pseudomonadota; class Gammaproteobacteria; order Moraxellales; family Moraxellaceae; genus Acinetobacter; species Acinetobacter sp. KB005. Next base: position 1,624,195 of record NZ_CP188191.1, read on the forward strand.
GCGCCATAAATGTCATAAAGGTCATCGCCAATCGTTGTTAAGTAACAACTAGAAAGCTGTGGACGTAACGTACCTGAGTTAAACAGGGTAGGCGTAGAAGCCATATAGTCGAAGCTAGACAATAAGTTATAGAACTCGATTGCACGTTCTTCTTTATTTTGCTCATTTAACGTAAGACCCATCGACACACGCATAAAGAATAATTGCGGTAATTCGAAGCGAACGCCGTTTGAGTGAATGAAGTAACGGTCAAATAAAGTCTGTAAACCTAAATAGGTAAACTGATTAGAGCGTTCTGGCTGAATTGCTGCTGCAAGTTTCTCTAAATCGAAATCAAGCAAGTCTGGTGAAAGCAAATCAAGCTCTACACCTTTTTTCAAAAAGGCTTCGAGTGCAGTGTTTTCAGGAGTATCTGTAGGCAAGCCTAAGAACGCTAAACCTGTGCTCACTAATTCACTAGAGAGCAAACGTGCAGTCACGTAAGTATAGTTTGGTTCTTGTTCAATACGAGTACGTGTTGCCATCATCATCGTAGTGGCAATATCAGTCTCTTTTACGCCGTTATATAGGTTTTTAACGGTTTCATCGACAATAGCCTGAACGTCAATACCTTCCAAACCTTCGGCTGCTTTAGCTACAGTTGCTTGCAATGCACTTAAATCAAGTGGCTGAAGCTGACCATTTGCATCGGTCACTTGTAACGTAGGATGGTGGTTTGAGTTCGTTTGCTGACGAGCAGTCGTACGTTGTTCGCGGTAAATTACGTAAGCGCGGGCAACTTTCTGTTCTCCGGTACGCATTAAAGCAAGCTCAACCTGATCTTGAATTTCTTCAATATGGATCGTACCGCCCGATGGTAAACGGCGAGTGAAAGTATTTAATACCATTTCCGTCAGTTGGGTAATACGGTCGTGAATACGGCTTGAATCCGAACTCTGTTGACCTTCCACAGCAAGAAAAGCTTTACCAATCGCAACAGAAATTTTCTCTGCATCAAATGCAGCAACATCTCCAGTGCGTTTGATCACCTGAATTTGACCGGGAGTCGAAGTAATTACGCTCATGCCAGCATAGCTCCATTGTCACTTTTGTTATGTTTATAGACCGTTTGAACCGAGCAAAAAGTATGCCACGATGTTTGAGGGATAAACACAAGACTTAGTAGTTAAAGTTTATTTTGAACACAAGATACGGGATTTTTCATAGCAGATCAATCTTGACTTTTTAGTAATTTTTTATCTGTATGATTTGATGGGAGATAGCATAGCAAAGCTATCAAAAAACACTTATAGATAACTTTGTGGATAACTCAAAAAACAAGCACTTAAATACAATTAAAGTAGTTAAAGAAATAATTTGTTTAATATTCATACATTGGAAATATGAATAGAATATGAAATTTAATAACAATAACTAAATGTTAAAAACACGAGAAAATTCAAAGGTTAATAAAATGCAACAAAACATGGTTGTCATGTATCAGTTTGGTGAACGCCTACTTGTTTACAATGTAAACGTGTGTATATTGCAAATGATAAACGAATGTATCTGCAAGATTTTTAAGATGCATGTAATGAGATTTATAGGGGCAATGATATGAGCCAAGAAGAAAAGTTACCAAAGATTCTGATCGTTGAAGACGACGAGCGTTTAGCACGATTAACTCAAGAGTATTTAATCCGCAACGGCTTGGAAGTTGGTGTAGAAACTGATGGTAACCGTGCAATTCGTCGTATTATTAGTGAACAACCAGATCTAGTGGTCTTGGATGTCATGTTGCCGGGTGCCGATGGCTTAACCGTTTGCCGTGAAGTTCGTCCACATTATCATCAACCGATTCTTATGTTGACTGCACGTACAGAAGATATGGATCAGGTACTTGGCCTTGAAATGGGAGCGGATGACTATGTCGCTAAACCAGTTCAGCCACGTGTACTTTTAGCCCGTATCCGTGCGTTATTACGTCGTACAGATAAAACTGTAGAAGACGAAGTTGCACAACGTATCGAGTTTGATGACCTTGTGATTGATAATGGCGGCCGTTCAGTAACGTTGCATGGTGAGCTTGTTGATTTCACTAGCGCAGAATATGACCTATTATGGTTGCTTGCATCAAATGCTGGCCGTATCTTATCGCGTGAAGATATCTTCGAACGTTTACGCGGTATTGAATACGATGGTCAGGACCGTTCAATCGATGTCCGTATCTCACGTATTCGTCCAAAAATTGGCGATGATCCTGAAAATCCAAAGCGTATTAAAACAGTACGTAGTAAAGGTTACTTGTTTGTTAAAGAAACCAATGGGTTATAAGATCTGCATAAACTTCCTATAAGGTTGGTCGAGTGTTTAAACACAGCATATTCCTGCGAATATATGCGGGACTGGTAATTCTTGTTGTTTTGGTTGCCGTTTTTGGTTATTTGCTTGTACAAATCATCAATTATCAACGGGCACAAGAATACCGAGAGTCTTTAACTGATGGTATTTCTTATGTCATTAGTGAGGGAGTCGCTCGACAACCTGGGAAGCAACAGAAAATAGACTGGGTTTCAGATGCATCGGATTTATTGGAACTTCCAATTTATTACACTGATGCGAGCAAGGTTGAGTTATCTCGTACCGAGAAAAAACGGATCGAAGCTCAAAAATCTGTTGTCCGTTACGATGCCAGTAATAGTATTGCGTATATTATTATTGGCTTACGTGATGATCCTCAGCACTATTTATCCATAAAAGTTGACAAAATTAGTGAGCGCCAAATGAAGGCTCTCCCTATTTTTGTACTTGATTATCTAATGTTTTATCCGGGGCAAGAACAAGAATACCTTGCCAAGATTCAAAAACATTTCTCATATCCAATTAATATCTACAATATTCAAGATGTTAATCTGGATTCCGAGCAAATTGGCCGTTTACGCCAAGACCAAAGTGTCATGTTGTACAAAGATAGTGCAACAATGCGTGGTACGACCATTTCGATCGTATCTCCAATACCAAATCATCCTGCACAAGTTCTGGTTCTTGGACCGGTTCCGATGTTTAACTGGATGCCTTTACAGCTTTCAGCAGGAATTACCTTATTTAGCCTATTCCTACTAAGTTTAGGTGTTTACGGTCTTATCTTGCCATTAGAACGTAAAATTCGCCAAGTCCGTTATGCGTTAAACCGTATGAAGTCTGGTGATTTGTCATTGCGTGTTCCTATTGAAGGAAGTGACGAAATGGCGAACTTGGCATCAAGTTATAACAACATGTCTGATCATATTCAGCGTTTAATCGAGGCTCAGCGCGAGTTGATGAGAGCGGTATCTCATGAGCTTAGAACGCCGGTTGCTCGTATACGCTTTGGTACAGAAATGTTGGCAGAAGAAGACGATTACAACCATCGTATGCATCAGGTTGATATGATTGATAAAGATATTGAAGCGCTCAATACCTTAATTGATGAAATCATGACTTATGCAAAACTAGAGCAGGGTACACCTTCATTAGATTTTGCTGAAATTGCTCTATTCGATGTATTAGATCAGGTTGCGGTAGAAACCGAAGCTTTAAAAACGCAAAAAGAAATTGAACTTGTTGCTCCCCCTGTTTATTTGAAAGTAGATGCAGAGCGTCGTTATTTACATCGGGTTGTTCAAAACTTAGTAGGTAACGCTGTTCGTTATTGTGATAACAAAGTTCGAATTACGGGTGGTGTTCACAGCGACGGCATGGCCTTTGTTTGTGTTGAAGATGATGGTGCCGGAATTCCGGAACAAGATCGTCAAAGAGTATTTGAAGCCTTTGCTCGTTTAGACGATAGCCGTACTCGTGCGTCGGGTGGCTATGGTCTAGGGTTGTCAATTGTCAGCCGTATTGCTTACTGGTTCGGTGGTGAAATTAAAGTAGATGAAAGCCCTACCTTAGGTGGAGCTCGCTTTATCATGACATGGCCTGCAAAACGCTTTAAACAACCTCCTTTGAAAGCCAATAAAAAAGCACCTTCATAAAGGTGCTTTTTTATTGCATTGCTTATAATCGAGTTGCATCCGGTTCCAAAATAGGTTTTCCACTTCTTAAGCTGCTCAAGGCATCGGAATTAAAGTCGATCAGTAATGAATTATTTTTTGCATCGATCTGGTATTTTTGAATAAGAGGTTGATCTCCATTAAGCGTTTCTATTTTATATTCATCCGCAATATGCAAAATACCTTCTAGGTTTGTTGTTGTTGACGCAAAATCCTGCCTAAATATTTCATAGACATCTCGCAAGTCAAAAATTGCATTGTTAGCATCTGGATGTTTGTGAATATAGCTTTCTATATGTCGCACAAGTAACTGCGCAAACAGGTAGTAGTTTGGTTTATGCGTATATTCTAGAGTCATGCATTTTTCTCCTTATTATCTGTTATTAGCATACATGGCAAAATATAGGATATTGTATAAAATTCATTACACTAGATGATTAAATGAAAACCTATAGAGATATAAAGACCCGATTACGCCCTTGGCGTTTTGCTTGATATAAAGCGTCATCTGCTTCTTTAAATAAATTTTCAATTGCTCTATGAGAAGATGGGGAATATAAACTTATGCCAATACTCACTTGAATGAAAATTGGTAATTTCCCATAAATATAAATCGGTTGCTGACTAATTTTAATTCGTATTTGCTCTGCAAGGTCAAAAGCACTCTCCTTGGTTGTATCTGCAATAAAAATTGCAAATTCTTCACCGCCAAAGCGGCCCAATAAATCATGAGGATGCAAAATATTTTGAATAGTAGTGACACAAGTCTGTAGGGCGCGGTCGCCTATTTGATGACCGTAGTTGTCATTAACTTGTTTGAAATGGTCTACATCAAGCATGAAAAATGCTGAGGTTTTATTTTCCTTGTATACCTTTTCTTGAAGTAATCTGACCGATTGCAAAAACTGGCGTCGGGTAAGACTAGAGGTTAGCTCGTCATGTGCAATCGCATGTTGAAGCTTTTGAATTAATTCTGAATGTAAAACACTAATGCTAGAGACGGTAAGAGGTGCAATCGTCATCATGATTAAACCAATACGAATTGAGATGGTATTGCTTAAATATTCGTTCGGATAGAGTAAAAGATAATGTCCAGAGACATGATAGATAATATAGGCACTGGTAAAGGTCGTAATGAGTGCAACAATAATAGGTTTGTAGCGAATAGCGCACCAGATGAGTGCTGCAATCGGGTAGAGGAGCGAACCAGGGCCGGAATCATAATAGCTGGCGGCAATAGAAATAATGACAGCCAAAAAAGGTAAAAGGTCAATTGCTTCTAAACCACGATTTCTCGAAAAATAATGCTTTATCTGGCTATATTGAGGCAGGTTCAAGATGATCGGTAAAAGAAGTAGGGCATTTTGTAGTTCTGAAGTGAACCAGTAACCGAATTCATCCCACAAATTACCAAGCATAAATTTAGTATTAAACATAGGCACAAAAGTTGCTGCAAACAATGCACCTGCTATGCTACCTATCCCACATAGACCAAATAAAAAGAGGTAGGAATAGCCTCGATAGGCCGCTTTAATATGCTGATTAAAAAACATATAGAGGGCGAGGGTACTAACAACATAAATAAAATTTGACGTTGTTAAAACGAGTGTGAGATCAAATGGAGTACCTTGAAATAGGTCAGCAATAACATAACCTATGTAGGCACCTAAAAACGTGCTGGGTCGACGTGTGCTCGGAAAGCGAATGAGTAGACCGAGCAAAACAGAATTGGCTGGCCAAAAGAACGCCAGAAAACTTAAAGGACGAGATGCGATGCCAATAAAACAACATACCGTAATAATGAAGCCAAACAGGAGAAAAAATTTTAAAGAAGAGGGAAATGAAAATTCACGAAGTGAGTCTGGCATCAGCTGCCCTTAATGATAAACACTCTTATCCAAGAGTAATAAAATATTATGTATGACTAAACATTCATCATAATTCAGAGGGTAAGTTGAATACAATAAAAAACAAACTAATATTATAAAAAAGTAAGTTATAAAAACTTAATAGTCGATGAACTGTGTAATTATTCTAAAATTAAAAAATGAAAAAAATCATCATAAACAAAAAAACTATTAAATAAACCGATTATGCGTGGTGAAACCCCCCTTACAACCCATAGAAGAATAGTTTTGTTTAGAAAATCATCCGAAAGACTAAGACGCTTCAACTAGCATGCGAAATTAGAAATCAGGTACAATTGGCGGGATTAATTTTGTGTTTGGTGTATTTGAAGGCCAATACATACATTCTTTGTTAAATAATAGGCCTGCCAGGAGTTATCCCCGCATGAGTGCCATTACTCCATACGACTGGGCGATTATCGCCTTCGTGATCGGCGTTACATTTCTTTGCGTCTTTATGCTCACAGTTCCCTTACTCCTCGGGGGGAAATCGTGGGGGCGTGCTAAGCAAGAGCAGTTTGAATCGGGTGTCGTGAGTGCTGGTGGCGCTCGCATTCGCCTGTCTGCAAAGTTCTATTTAGTTGCAATTTTCTTTGTTGTCTTCGACTTAGAGGCACTTTACCTCTATGCATGGTCTACTTCTGTGCGTGAAGTAGGGTGGTTGGGATATACCACTGTAGTAATCTTTGTCGTTGATTTATTGATTGCGCTTGTTTATGCCTTCTCTGTAGGTGCTTTAAGTTGGTCACCAGCAGATCGCCGTAAATCAGCAGGTGAGGTGATTAAAATCGGTTCGCCAACAATGAACATTGCTGAAATTACACGCTTTAACTCTATTGAAGAGCTCGTAACTGACCCTACAGGCCAGATTCCAGCTCAATCATCAGGTCGTGTTAAGTCAAAAACTACACCTGCATTGTCATCTGAAAAGGAGTAAGTCGGGATGAAATATACTCTGACCCGCGCGAATCCGGATGCTGATCAATACCCATTGCAAGAACGTCAAATCGTGACAGATCCACTAGAAGAGGAAGTGAATAAAAACGTATTCATGACTCGTTTAGAGGATGTCTTGCATACAGCAGTAAACTGGGGGCGTAAAAACTCCTTGTGGCCATTTAACTTTGGTACCTCATGTTGCTACGTTGAATATGCAACGACCTTAACAGGTGTGCATGACTTGTCACGTTTCGGCGCCGAGGTTATCCGTGCTTCACCTCGTCAAGCTGACTTGATGATTGTTGCCGGAACCTGTTTCGTAAAAATGGCACCAGTTATTCAGCGTCTATATGAACAGATGTTAGAGCCTAAATGGGTCATCTCGATGGGTGCTTGTGCAAACTCTGGAGGTATGTACGACATCTATTCAGTAGTACAAGGTGTAGACAAAATTATTCCTGTTGACGTGTACGTCCCAGGTTGTCCACCTCGTCCTGAAGCGTTAATTCAAGCTTTAATGCTTTTACAAGACCAGATTCAATTAGAGCGACGCCCGCTTTCTGCCGTGATCGGTGATGATCTTCAGCCAGTGTATAAGCCAAAGATGATGCCAGAACGTGACCGTAAGAATGCGCAGCGTATTGCCGTTAAAAACTTACGCTCTATGGATGAGATTAAATAATTTTTTGACGGTGCTTTGACATATCTAACCGATATGTTCATCGAGAAAATTGACAGAATTTGTATTAAATAGGAAGCCAAGCCAATGGCTGAAACTGACATTGCTATGCCAGAGTCAACACCAGTTGATTCACGCCCAGCATTTGCAATCGTAGAAGAACTCAAAACCAAATTTGGTGAGAACTTTTACGTGCAGGCGACTTTTGAAGAGTTTCCAACAGTCTGGGTTGAGCGCGCACGCGTGCAAGAAGTCCTTATGTTCCTACGTAAAGTGGAACGTCCATATGTAATGCTGTTTGACTTATCTGCGATGGATGAGCGTTTACGTGTTCATCGTGATGGTTTACCAGCATCTGACTTCACTGTGTTCTATCATTTATTATCGCTTGAGCGTAATAGTGACATTCGTATCAAGGTTGCCTTGAACGAAAATGATCTTAACCTTCCGACAGCGACCAATATCTGGCCAAATGCCAACTGGTATGAACGTGAAGCTTACGATATGTTCGGTATCAATTTCGAAGGGCATCCAATGCTCCGTCGTATCTTGTTGCCAACGTATTGGGAAGGTCATCCGTTACGTAAAGAATATTCAGCACGTGCGACAGAATATACGCCGTACATGCAAGACAAAGCGAAACAAGACTTTGAACAAGAGCACTTACGTTTTGTGCCAGAAGACTGGGGTCTTAAACGCGGTAATGCTGACGAAGACTTTATGTTCCTGAACTTGGGTCCTAACCATCCATCTGCACATGGTGCGTTCCGTGTTGTATTGCAGTTAGATGGTGAAGAAGTTAAGGACTGTGTTCCTGATATCGGTTATCACCACCGTGGTGTGGAAAAGATGGCTGAACGTCAAACATGGCATTCTTTCATTCCTTATACAGACCGTGTCGACTACTTAGGTGGTTGTGCTCAGAACATGCCGTATGTGATGGCTGTAGAGCAAATGGCAGGAATCAAAGTTCCTGAACGTGCTCAAGTCATTCGTGTCATGTTGAACGAATTGTTCCGTATTAATAACCACTTGTTGTTCTGTGGTACGGCAATTCAGGATGCCGGTGGTATGACACCAGTATTCTATATGTTCGCAGACCGTCAAAAAGTTTACGACATTGTTGAAGCAATTACGGGTTACCGTATGCATCCAGCATGGTTCCGTATTGGTGGTACAGCACACGATCTTCCAAACAACTGGCAAAAACTTGTTAAAGAATTGCTAGAGTGGATGCCTAAGCGCTTAAACGAATACTACACAGCAGCATTGAAAAACTCTGTGTTTATTGGTCGTACGCGTAACGTTGCACAATACGATGCCAAGTCTGCACTCGCATGGGGTGTGACAGGTACTGGTTTACGTGCGACAGGTATCGATTTTGACGTTCGTAAATATCGTCCATACAGTGGCTATGAAAACTTCGATTTTGATGTGCCAGTTGAGTATGAAGGCGATGCATATGCACGTGTACTCGTTCACTTCCGTGAAATTACTGAGTCGTTAAAAATTATTCAACAGTGTTTGGATAACATGCCTTCTGGTCCATATAAAGCGGATCATCCATTGGCTGTTCCACCACCGAAAGATAAGACATTACAAGATATTGAAACCTTGATTACGCACTTCTTGAGCGTTTCATGGGGTCCTGTCATGCCAGCGGGCGAGTCATCATTTATGACTGAAGTGGTTAAAGGTGCAAGTACGTATTACTTGACTTCAGATAAATCGACGATGAGTTATCGTACTCGTATTCGTACACCGACGTTTACTCACTTACAGCAAATGCCTGCAGTAATTAACGGCAGTTTGGTATCTGACTTAATCATTTATCTGGCGACCATTGACGTGGTTATGGCTGACGTGGATCGCTAAGAGGTAACACATAATGATGATTTTGACTGATAAAAAGCCACGTGTGAATGTTGAAGGGATTTTGACTGCGGAAGAAATTCACGACATCGAACATCACATTGGTCACTATCCATACCCTCGTGCAGCCTCTTTGGATGCATTGAAGTGTGTACAACGCCGTAATGGTTGGGTAGATGACGCTCAAATGAATGCCATCGCACAGTTATTGTCGATGAGTGTTGCTGATTTGGAAGGTGTTGCAACATTTTACAACCGTATCTATCGCCACCCGGTAGGTCGTCACGTGATTTTGCTTTGTGACTCAATTGCTTGCTTCTTAATGGGTGCAGAAACACTTGCTGAAGCATTCCAGCGCGAATTAGGAATTCAGTATGGTCAAACGACACCAGATGGTCGTTTTACACTGCTTCCAATTTGCTGCCTAGGCAACTGCGACAAAGGCCCAACTTTAATGATTGATGAAGATACTCACGGTTTAGTCGAAGTGACATCAATTAAACAGTTATTGGAGAAGTATGTATGAATACTGAACCAAAACCAATTTATGGCGACGGTAATCCAGAAACTCATCCGCTCACTTGGCGTTTAAGTAAACGTGAAGAAGTTCGTGGTGCTGATGATTACGAAGCACTTGAAGGTTATGCTGGCTTTAAAAAAGCATTAGGCATGAAACCTGCTGAAGTGTTAGATGTCATTAAAGCTGCAACTGTAAAAGGTCGTGGTGGTGCGGGTTTCCCAGCGGGTATTAAATGGTCATTAATGGCACCAAATGATGGTGGTCCACGTTATTTGATCTGTAATGCCGACGAAATGGAGCCGGGTACTTTTAAAGACCGTTTGTTGATGGAAAAACTTCCACATCAATTGATCGAAGGTATGTTGATTGCGGGTTATACCTTAGAGGCAACTCAAGGTTATATCTTTATCCGTGGTGAATATATTGAGGCAGCTCAATACTTAAATGAAGCATTAGAACAGATTCGTGCTAAAGGTTATTTAGGCGAAAACATTTTAGGTTCTGGCTGGAATTTTGACTTGCATGTGCATACGGGTGCAGGGCGTTATATCTGTGGTGAAGAAACTGCATTGATTAACTCACTCGAAGGCCGTCGTGCAAACCCACGTACCAAGCCGCCGTTCCCGCAAGTTGCAGGTGCATGGGGCCGTCCAACAATTGTGAACAACGTTGAAACTTATAACAACTTGCCAGCAATTATGCTTCGTGGTCCAGAGTGGTATATCGGTTTATCAGCAGGTAAATCAAAAGACCCAGGTACTAAAATTTATGGTGCATCAGGTAAAGTAAAATTCCCAGGTCTTTGGGAGTTGCCATTTGGTACAACTGCACGTGAAGTGATTGAAGATCATGCTGGTGGTATGCGTGAGGGCTTAAAGCTTAAAGCATGGTTACCAGGTGGTGCTTCAACTGACTTTTTACCGGCTGATACCATTGATTTACCAATGGATGCTGACACGATTATGAAAGCAGGTTCTCGTTTGGGAACATGTTTATTGATGGTGGTTGACGAAACTCAATGTATGGTATCGCTCACTCGTAACTTAGAAGAGTTCTTTGCGCGCGAATCATGTGGTTTCTGTACACCATGTCGTGATGGTTTACCATGGGCTGTTAAAGCGCTTAAAGCACTTGAAGTAGGCGAAGGTAAGAAAGAAGATATCGATCATTTACAAGAATTGACTCGTAAATTATGGATTGGTAAAACTTTCTGTGCCCACGCACCAGGTGCGATGGAGCCGCTTATGGGCGCACTCAAACATTTCCGTGGTGAGTTTGAAGCGAAAGTGACGACTCGTCCTGTCGTGCAAACCAGCAACGTAGAACAAGCTTAAGGAATTCGACTTATGGCTACAATTCATGTCGATGGAAAATCGTATGAAGTCAACGGCTCGGAAAACTTGCTACAAGCATGTTTGAGTCTGGGCATCGACATCCCATATTTTTGTTGGCATCCATCCTTAGGTTCGGTTGGTTCTTGCCGTCAATGTGCTGTTACGCAATATGCGAATCCAGAAGATACGCGTGGTCGTTTGGTCATGTCATGCATGACACCAGCATCTGACAATACCTATATCTCTATTGAAGACAAAGAAGCAACAGATTTCCGTGCATCTATTGTTGAATTTTTGATGACGAATCACCCACACGACTGTCCAGTCTGTGAAGAGGGTGGTCACTGTCATTTACAAGATATGACTGTGATGACTGGTCATGACCGTCGTCGCTACCGTTTTACAAAACGTACGCATTACAACCAAGAACTCGGCTCATTCATTGCACATGAAATGAACCGCTGTATTGCTTGTTACCGTTGTGTTCGTTACTACAACGACTATGCGGGCGGTACGGACTTTGGTGTGTATGCCAATGCATCTCGTGTTTACTTTGGTCGTCCAGAATCAGGTACTTTAGAATCTGAATTCTCGGGTAACTTGACTGAAGTATGTCCAACAGGTGTATTCACTGATAAGACTCATTCAGAGCGTTATAACCGTAAATGGGACATGCAGTATGCACCAAGCGTGTGTCAAGGCTGTTCTTCTGGTTGTAACATTTCTCCGGGTGAACGTTATGGTGAAATCCGTCGCGTAGAAAACCGTTTTAATGGTTCGGTTAACCAGTACTTCCTTTGTGATAAAGGTCGTTTTGGCACAGGTTATGTAAACCGTGCAGACCGTCCACGTCAGCCTCAGTTCCGTAACGGTGAAACTGTTGCAACTGTTTCTGTTGATCAAGCTTTAGATCAAACGATTGCGAAGCTTCAAGGCAAAAAAGTTTTGGGTATCGGTTCTCCGCGCGCAAGCTTGGAATCGAACTATGCATTACGTGAGCTTGTAGGTCAGGCAAATTACTCAACTGGTGTTGCACAAAAAGAGCAAAAACTTGTTGAACTTGCTGCATCTATCATGCAAACAGAGGGCATTTACAACCCGAACATGCGTGAAATCGAAAGCTATGATGCAGTCTTGATTTTAGGTGAAGACCTGACTCAAACTGCACCACGTATGGCCTTGTCAGTTCGTCAAGCTGCGAAAAACAAAGCTCGTGAAATGGCTGCAAAAACACGTACCCCAGACTGGTTGGCTGAGCCTGTACAACGTATTGGTCAAGAAGCAAAATCTCCGATCTATATCTTGGCTGCAACTCAAACTCGTCTTGCCGATGTTGCAACTGGTGAAGTTGTTGCTTCTCCAAATGACATTGCTCGTTTAGGTTTTGCAGTAGCTGCGGCAGTGAAAGGCGAAACAGTGAATGGTTTAGATGACGATGCAAAAGCATTTGCTCAAACCATTGCTGATACGTTAAAAGCAGCAAACAAGCCATTAATCATTGCGGGTACTAGCTTGCAAGATGCTTCTATTATGGAAGCTGCGGCTGAGTTGACTCAGAACTTAGGTTCTAAAGCTGGTTTAAGTCTTGTGGTTCCTGAAGTGAACTCGATGGGCTTAGCATTGTTTGGTGGCTTAAGCCTTGAACAAGCATTTGCTCAAGACTACGACACACTTGTTATTGTTGAAAATGACTTGTTCCGTCGCTTACCTGCTGTACAAGTGCAGGCTGCACTTGATAAAGCTGAAACAGTAATTGTGCTTGATCACAGTGAAACTGAAACTGTGAAACAGGCTGATATTGTACTTTCAGCAGCAAGCTTTGCCGAAGGTGACGGTACTGTTGTAAGCCAAGAAGGTCGTGCACAGCGTTTCTATCAAGTTTACGATCCAAGTTACTACAAACCTGAATATGCAATTAAAGAATCATGGCGTTGGTTACATGCCATTGAAACTGGCATTAAAGGTAAAGCCGTAGACTGGACATTGCTTGATGATGTGATTGAAAGCATCGTAAAAAATGTACCAGTACTTGAAGCTATTCAAGATGTGGCGCCTGATGCAGGTTACCGTGTACATGGTTTGAAAATTGCACGTGAACCACGTCGTTACTCAGGTCGTACAGCAATGCGTGCGCCGTTATCGGTTCATGAGCCTAAACAGCCTACAGATCTAGATTCAGCATTAACATTCTCAATGGAAGGTTATGTTGGTCCTCAAAAAGCATCATCATTAGTACCATTTGCATGGGCTCCGGGCTGGAACTCTCCACAATCTTGGAACAAATACCAAGATGAAGTGGGTGGTCACTTAAAAGGTGGTGATTCAGGTATTCGTTTATTCGATCGCTTGGCAAAACGTCCTGCACGTAGCTATGTAGCTCCAGTAGCGGTAGTTGCAAACCCTGAAAGTTTCCGCTTAGTACCAATGCATCATATTTTTGGTTCTGGTGAATTCACTATTAAAACACCTGCAATGGAAACTCGTATTCCAGAAGCTATGTTTGCAGTGGGCGAACAAGATGCAACTCGTTTGAACCTTCAAGAAGGTCAACGCATTACAGTAAAAGCAGGCGAAACCAGTGTGAGCTTGCCTGTACAAGTAATTGAATATTTACCTACAGGTTATATTGGTTACCCAGTTGGTTTAGCACCAATGGTGTCACTAGCTGAGCCTGTTTCAGTGGCTTTAGGAGTGTAATTCATGAATCAAGAAATTATACGTCAAACGCCACTTTGGGCTGAGAACTGGCCAATTGCCTATGCTGTAGTTCAAGCAGTTGTGATTTTGCTTGTGGTTGTTTTAGTTGCAGCGTTGATGTCTTTTATTGAACGTCGTTTGCTTGCTTTATGGCAAGACCGTTATGGTCCAAACCGTGTTGGTCCTGGTGGTATGTTCCAGATCGTTGCCGACATGCTCAAGATCATGTTCAAAGAAGACTGGACACCAAAATTTGCTGACAAGCTTACATTCCGTTTAGCACCAGCTGTTGCAATGGCAACAGCGGTTCTTTCATTTATGGTTATCCCAGTGAGTCCTTCACTGGGTGTTGCCGACATGAGTATCGGTTTGTTGTTCTTCATGGCAATGGCTGGTATTGCAGTCTATGCAGTATTGTTTGGTGGCTGGGCTTCAAATAACAAATACTCATTGCTTGGTGGTTTACGTTCAGCTGCTCAAACCATTTCTTATGAAGTGTTCTTGGGTATCTCATTGATGGGTGTGGTTGCAATTGCAGGCTCATTTAACCTTCGTGAAATTGTTGAAGCACAACGCGATGTTTGGTTCGTCATTCCACAATTCTTAGGTTTCTTGATTTTTGTGGTTGCTGGTGTTGCGGTAACTCACCGTCATCCATTTGACCAACCGGAAGCAGAACAAGAATTGGCTGAAGGTTACCATGTTGAATATGGTGGTATGAAATGGGGTATGTTCTTCGTTGCTGAATATGTCAACGTGGTACTTATTTCTGCATTGATCGTAACTTTATTCTTCGGTGGCTGGTTAGCGCCATTCAATTTAGAAATTCCATTTGTTCCGCCAGTATTCTGGTTTGTGATTAAAACAGCATTCTTTGTAATGATGTTTGTTTTGGCTCGTGGTTCTTTAATGCGTCCACGTTATGACCAAGTCATGAACTTTGGTTGGAAAATTTGTTTGCCATTGGCGTTGGTCAACTTGTTAGTGACTGGTGCTGTGATTCTGATGAATCAGGCCTAGGACAGCAGGGAGTACAAAATGTATAAATTTCTAGCTGGATTCGGATCGATTGTACGTTCGTTATTTATGGTATTTAGCCATGTAACGCGTAAACGTGACACGATTTTATATCCAGAAGTACCGGCTGAACAGATTGTGCCGCCACGCTTTCGTGGTCGTATTGTGTTGACGCGTGACCCAGATGGGGAAGAGCGTTGTGTGGCATGTAACCTATGTGCGGTTGCGTGTCCGGTTGGCTGTATCTCATTACAAAAAGCAGAAACAGAAGATGGACGTTGGTATCCGGAATTTTTCCGTATCAACTTTTCACGCTGTATTTTCTGCGGTATGTGTGAAGAAGCTTGTCCAACAACTGCGATTCAGATGACACCAGATTTCGAACTTGGTGAATATGTACGTCAAGACTTGGTTTATGAGAAAGAAAACTTACTCATTTCAGGTCCGGGTAAATACCCAGACTACAACTTCTACCGTGTAGCTGGTATGGCGATTAACGGTAAAGAGAAAGGTCAGGCGCAGAAAGAAAGTGCACCAATCGATGTACGGAGTCTATTACCATGATGTGGCCGTTTTATTTGATGGCACTCGTGGCCATCGTTTCTACGGTTCGTGTAGTGACTAACACGAACCCTGTACATGCTTTACTTAGTCTAATTGTTTCATTGCTTGCTGTTGCTGGTATTTTCATGATCGTGGGGGCGCCTTTTGCAGGTGCTCTTGAAATCATTGTTTATGCCGGAGCAATTATGGTTCTGTTTGTCTTCGTGGTGATGATGTTGAATTTAGGTCAACACACTGTAGAACAAGAACGTAAATGGCTTTCTTCAGATGCTTGGGCATATCCAGCACTCATGAGTTTCTTACTCGGCTTGCTTTTGGTTTGGATGCTTGGTGGTGAATACACCACAATTTCAGCACCACTTGGGGCACAAGTGATTGGACCAAAAGTAGTTGGTCAAGCACTCTTTACTCACTATTTACTATTGGTTGAAGTTGCCGCGATGTTATTGCTAGCAGCCCTTGTTGCAGCATACCACTTAGGTAAACGTGAACCAGGTGCAGAAGAGGAAAAAGAATAATGGGCCAGATTCCTTTAGAACATGGTTTGATTGTTGCAACCATCCTTTTTGCACTCGGTTTTTACGGTGTAATGGTGCGACGCAACCTATTATTTATGTTAATGAGCCTTGAGGTCATGATGAATGCTGCTGCATTGGCATTTGTTCTTGCGGGTAGCGTATGGGCACAACCAGATGGACAAGTTATGTTCATTCTGATTTTGACCCTTGCAGCAGCAGAGGCATGTATCGGTCTTGCGATTGTCCTTCAGTTCTATCATCGCTTCCATCACTTGGATGTGGATGCTGCTAGTGAGATGCGCGGATGAGTTATTTATATCTAACAGTATTATTTCCGCTAATCGGTTTTATTTTATTGGCGGCAGGACGAGACAAACTCTCTGAGAATGTTGCAGCAATTATTGGTGTGGGTTCTGTAGGTTTATCTGCATTATTTGCATTGATTGCTGGAATGGCATTTACCACAAGTGGTCAGCAAGTTTTTGTTCAAAATCTGTGGACATGGTTCAATGTTGGCGGTTTTGCGCCGGGCATTAGCTTACATTTAGATGGCTTATCTTTACTCATGATGGGCATGGTTACGGGTGTTGGTTTCTTAATCCACATCTTTGCATCATGGTACATGCGCGGTGAAGAAGGTTATGCGCGCTTCTTCTCTTATTTCAACCTATTTGTTGCCAGCATGCTTGTGCTTGTATTGGGTGACAACTTAGCGTTGTTATTCTTAGGTTGGGAAGGCGTAGGTCTTTGTTCTTATTTGCTTATCGGTTTCTATTATGCAAACCCTGCAAATGGTTGGGCTGCGATCAAAGCATTTACAGTTACCCGTGTAGGTGACGTATTCTTACTTATTGCTTTATTCTTGCTTTACCAACAATTTGGTACGTTGAATACTCAGTACATCGTTGAACACGCAGCAGAAGTAATGACGAAGAGTTCGTCACTTACGATCTGGACTGCATTAATGTTGTTCTTGGGTGCGGCTGGTAAATCTGCTCAAATTCCATTACAAACATGGTTGGCAGATGCAATGGCAGGTCCAACACCTGTTTCTGCATTAATCCACGCTGCAACAATGGTAACGGCTGGTGTGTATTTATGCTGCCGTCTATTCAGCGTATTTGAACTTGCGCCTGAAGTGATGCAATTCATTTCGGTAACAGGTGCCGTAACTTTGCTAGTTGCAGGTTTTGCTGCACTGGTTCAAACAGACATCAAACGTATCTTGGCTTACTCAACAATGAGTCAGCTTGGCTATATGTTTATGGCTGTAGGTGCGGAAGCTTATCAAGCTGGTTTGTTCCACATGTTGGCCCACGCATTCTTTAAGGCATTATTATTCTTGTCTTCTGGTGCGGTGATTCTAGCTTACCACCACGAGCAAAACATTTTCAAAATGGGTGGCTTGTTCAAACGTAACAAATTCCTATTTGCTTGTTTCGCGATCGGTGGCGGCGCATTAGCAGCGATTCCATTCTTGACGATTGGCTTCTTCTCTAAAGATGCGATTCTTGGTGAAGTTTGGGTACAAGGCCAATCAGTTGCTTTATACCACACCTTATATTGGGTGGGTGTAGCAGGTGCATTCCTGACTTCAATTTATACATTCCGTTTAATCTGGGTTGTATTCTTTGGTCAAGAAAACACGCCTTACCATGAAATTAAAGGTGCAACGTACTGGGCTCCATTGGGCATTTTAGCTGTACTGTCTACTTTTGTTGGTGCCGTATTAAAAGCACCTGTAGCTGGTATTCTTAATACTGCAAAAATTCCTGAATTCCATGTGGCTGAACAATTTGTAGAAGGCATGCATGGGGCAGAGCATTTAGCAGTAGGCATTGCGCTAGTTGGTCTAGTTGTTGGTATAGCATTATTTACATTTGCTTATGGTGCAGTGAAATCATTCGCTCAAACAAGTTTGGGTGCAGGTCTGGCACATATTTGCCGTACTGCTTTTGGTTTTGATGCATTGTATGACATCGTTTTTGTTAAACCTTATTTATTCTTCGCCAAAATCTTTGGCCGTGATCCGATTGACAGTTTGTGGCTAGTTCTTCCTGCACTTGTGAAAGGCGGAAATAGTTTTACAAGCTCACGTCAAACTGGTTCATTGCGTGAATACGCATCAAGTATGTCACTCGGTGTAGTGGTGTTATTGATGATCTTGATCGTTATTCAGGTAGTGGGGAAATAAAATGGAAAACAATTTAATTTTACCCGCGCTGATTCTTGTTCCGTTCATTGCTGGTTTTATTTGTTGGTTAGTCGATAAGCTCGACAAAACTTTGCCACGCTGGATTGCCTTAATTGGTATGCTCATTACTTTGGGCTTAGGTCTTGCACTTTGGCAAAGTGGAACTTATAGCTATGAGTTGGGTTCAAAAATCCCAACTTGGTCTGCTGAGTTCTATTTACCGTGGATTCAATCACTCGGTATTGGCATTCACCTTGCTGTGGATGGCTTATCTTTACTCATGGTGTTATTAACAGCGTTACTTGGTGTACTTGCTGTTGGTTGTTCATGGGGCGAAATTCAAAAGAACGTTGGTTTCTTCCACTTAAACCTCTTATGGAGTTTAGGTGGCGTTATCGGTGTATTCTTAGCGATTGACCTGTTCTTGTTCTTCTTCTTCTGGGAGATGATGCTTGTACCAATCTACTTCTTGATTGCGTTATGGGGTCATAAAGGTTCAAACGGTCGTTCACGTGTTTACGCAGCTACCAAGTTCTTCCTTTACACGCAGATCGCTGGTTTAGTGATGTTAATCGGTATCCTTGGTCTTGTAGTTTATGGCTACATGATGACAGGCATGATCGGTTTCGATTACAACTATTTATTAGCTGTAGCCAACCACTTACCTGCGAACCTAGCTTATGGTTTCATGATCTGTTTCTTCATCGGTTTTGCCGTGAAGTTACCAGTGTTTCCATTACATGGTTGGTTGCCGGATGCGCATGCTCAAGCTCCTACAGCAGGTTCTGTAGACTTGGCGGGTATCTTGATTAAGACAGCTGCCTATGGCTTGCTTCGTTTTGTAATTCCATTCTTCCCGACAGCTTCTGCTCAGTTTGCAGATATTGCGATTATTTTCGGTTTAATTGGTATTTTCTACGGCGCATGGTGTGCTTACCAGCAAACTGACATGAAACGTTTACTTGCGTATACGTCGATTTCACACATGGGCTTTATTTTACTTGCAATTTACGCAGGTAACATTTTGACCTTCCAAGGTCTAATGATCATGATGTTGGCACATGGTTTGTCATCAGCTGCATTGTTCATTATGTCTGGTCAGATCTACGAACGTTTACATACACGTGATTTACGTTTAATGGGTGGTCTTCGTGGCCAGCTTCAGTACTTGCCATTTTTCTTGATGTTCTTTGTAGCTGCTCTTGTAGGCGTGCCAGGTTTGGGTAACTTTATTGGTGAATTCCTGATTTTGATGGGTTCATTTAATAAATATCCTGTCTTCACGATTCTTGCTTCTATCAGCCTTGTATTTGCAGGCTTATATGGCTTGATCTTGATTCACCGTGCTTTATTTGGTGAACCAAACCCTGAACAAAAGCAACACTACACTAGTCCACTAAAAGACTTATCTGCTCGTGAAGTTGGTATTTTGATGATTTGTGCGATTGGTCTCGTTTGGCTTGGTATCTACCCACAAACATTCTTGGATATGTCTCATTCAAGCATGCAGTGGTTGGTCAATAGTTATATGCCAGTTCAAGAAGTCGTTGAAACTGTTCAGCAAACAGCTACTCAACTTGACCATGTGGAGATCCAATAATCATGAACTTCACAGTATCACTCTCTACGCTTATGCCTTTAGCTCCGGTGATGATTGTTGCTTTGACAACAATCGTCGTCATGCTGTTAATTTCTATTAAGCGTAATCATAATTTAATCGCAACAACTTCTGTTGTTGGTCTAAACCTAGCTGCACTTTATATTTTATTTGCAGTATTTGGCGGTAAGTTTGTACCGGCAAATGTGATGGGCATGTTTATGGTTGATCCATTTACCATGTTCTATCAATTTATGATTTTGATTGCGGCATTGGCTTGTTGTACTTTGTCTCATGCTTACATCGAAACTTATAAAGATAACCGCGAAGAACTATATCTTTTGTTACTTGCTTCAGTAGCAGGTGCAATGTTGATGGTTGCAAGTTCTCACTATGCATCGTTCTTCATTAGCCTTGAGTTAATGTCGATTCCTGTATATGGCTTACTTGCTTATACTTATCAACGTAGTAGTTCACTTGAAGCTGGTATTAAATATCTTGTACTTTCAGCGACAGCTTCTGCAATGTTGTTGATGGGTATGGCATATATCTATGCATATACTGGTTCGCTTTCATTCTATGATTCTGTACAGGCGTTATTTGGTGCAATCAAACAGCCAATGGTGTTATTAGGTTTAGCACTCATTATCTTTGCTGTTGCGTTTAAATTATCGCTTGCGCCGTTCCATAAATGGACACCAGATGTATATGCAGGTGCACCAGCGCCAATGGCAACTTTCTTGGCGACCGCTGCTAAAGTTGCAACCATTGGTTTGTTCGTGCGCTATATGCTTGCTTCAGGCGCAATTATGGTGGATTCGTTAGTCACTATTTTGACAATCATTGCAGTATTGTCGATTTTAGTTGGTAACTTACTCGCTGTTCGTCAAGTTAACTTAAAACGTATTCTTGGTTATTCATCTATTGCTCATTTTGGTTATTTGTTAATTGCTTTAATTAGCATGACTTATGCGAGCTTGGGTAGCGTAACTGTATATGTGGTGTCTTATGTATTAACAACTATCGGTGCTTTTGGTGCGGTAGCGTTAATGTCTAGCCCATATAACAACGTAGATGAAGCGCAAAGTCTTGCAGACTACCGTGGTTTGTTCTGGCGTCGTCCAGTACTTACAGCAACGTTAACAGTCATGATGTTATCTTTGGCTGGTATTCCATTAACAGCGGGCTTCATTGGTAAGTTCTTAGTGGTAATGGCTGCTGTAACAACTCAACACTGGTTCTTGGCTGCAATGATTATTGTGGGTAGTGGTATTGGTTTGTACTATTACTTACGTGTGATGGTTGTAATGTATATGACACCACCAGAAACTCCTCGTATTGATGCAGATGCTCATTGGGGTCAAAAAGTAGGTGGTTTAATGGTATTGGCTGCTGCTGCATTAGTTATTATTTTGGGTGTTTACCCAGATCCAATGATTAATTTGGCATTAAAAGCAGAAATTTTATCTCCACTACATTTCATGCTTTCACAACAACAATAATCCTAGTGTACAAAAAAGCCTCCAAATCTGGAGGCTTTTTTTTATTGGGCATTAAAAAAAGATTATAATAAATACGTTTTTATATTTTTAGGTAACATCTGTGGCCATTCAAGAAATTCGTCACCCACTTATTCGTCATAAATTAGGTTTGTTACGTCGTTCTGACATCAGTACTAAGAATTTCCGTGAGCTTGCTCAGGAAGTGACTATGTTATTGACGTATGAAGCAACAAAAGATTTACCAGTTGTGGATTGTGAAATTAATGGATGGGCCGGAACTGTTACTACTCAGCGTATTGCTGGTAAAAAAATAACGATTGTACCGATTTTACGTGCAGGAATTGGTATGCTAGATGGTGTACTTAATCTGATTCCAAGTGCTAAGGTTAGTGTTTTAGGTCTTGAACGTAATGAAGAAACATTAGAAGTTCGTACTTATTATAAAAAACTAGTTCCAGATGTTGCTAATCGTCTTGCAATGATTATCGATCCAATGTTGGCAACAGGTAACTCATTAGTTGCTGCAATTGATGTGTTAAAGGCAAGTGGCTGTAAAGATATACGTGTTATGGTATTAGTTGCTGCCCCAGAAGGTGTTGCTAAAGTTGAAGCAGCTCATCCAGATGTACAGATTTATACAGCATCTATTGATAATGGCTTAAATGAACAGGGCTATATTGTTCCTGGTTTAGGCGATGCGGGCGATAAAATTTTTGGTAGTGTCCAAAAAGACTAATTTTTGAAATAACGATAAAAAGAGACTTAATCAAACCGTAAAGTTTTGAGGGCGGATTGAAAGTCTCTTTTTAATTTTCTGCTGTAAGAACAGTATTGAAAAAGTAAGGTAAAGATCATGAAGCAAGAGTTTTATACCGGAAAAGTTAAACAATATGATCCTGACAAAGGATTTGGTTTTATTGGAACGGCTGAAGGAGATATTTTCTTTCATATTTCGGATTTTCCTGCATCAGAAGGGGAGCCGAAAAGAAATGAAAAAGTGAAATTTCTCGCTGTAGATAATCAGGGGAAATTTAAGGCTATAAAGATTGAACGTATCGATCCTAATCCGTCTAAAACCAAAAAAACTCAAATTACTGATCATAATAAAGCGATTACAACAGAGTTGTTATCACATTTTCGACGCTAATAGTGTTCTCAATGCTCAAAGCTATCTTGTTGCAGAGTTTAGCTAAGACCAGCAAAGAAGATTTTTGATCGTTTGTGGAACGAGTAAGCAATAAACAATTAAGGGAGGTGTTAACTTCCCTTAATTGTTTTAAGTAATAAATAATAAAATGAAAAGAATGGTGAGTTATCTGAGAACAACTCAAGATGGTACTAGAAGATCAGGTCTTAAACCTGCTCTTCACAGAATTGTAAGAATGCTTTGAGGCCAGGACCTTGGTATTTTTGACGGTGTACCAACATGTAAAGTGGGCGAGTAAGTTGCCAGAATGGCGTTTCTAAAATAACTAATTGTTCTTTTTCAATTAAAGGTTCAATAGCGAGTTTAGAGATACAAGACATTCCTAAACCACCAGCAACGATTTTCAAGATTGCTTCATTGTGGCCTAGGGTGAGGCGAATATTAGCATCTGGTAGATCTTGCAAAATAGCATTATCAAACACTTCACGAGTTCCCGAACCTTCTTCACGTAAAATCCATTCAACTTGATGAAAATCATGTGCTGTTAAAGGTCGATTTAAGCGTGCTAGAGGATGGGTAGGTGAGCAGCATACTGCAAGCTCATCATCACGCCAGTGAATGCATTGAAGTTGAGGGAGGTGACACGAGCCTTCAATTAATGCTAAATCAAGCTGAAACTGATTGACAGCTTCAATCATTTGGCGAGTATTGCCCACCTGTAATTGCAAGTGTGCTTTAGGGTGATACTGTAAAAAGTTAGCCATTAAATCTGGCATAAGGTAATCACTGATCGTTAGAGTTGCCCCAATACGTAAGTCAATACTTTGTAACTCACCTTTTGCAGCTTGCTCAAAAGCTTCACAGCGACCTAATATTTCTAGTGCTTGTGGCAATAGAAAGCGACCAAGATCATTGAGTTGTAGTCGTTTACCTAAACGATCAAATAGAGGAGCACCAAGGCCATCCTCTAAATCGGCTAAAGCCATACTTGCTGCACTTTGCGTCAGTCTGACCGCATCACTGGCTTTGGTGACAGTTCCTTCTTGAGCGACGGCTACAAAAACAGCCAACTGGCGTAATGTCATGCGCATGTTTAAAAAGCCTTAACGTTTAAAAGTATTCATTATTTCGACTGTCATGCTAACATGAGCGCACTATTTCATGCCACGTTGAAATCATGTCAATTGAAAAATTTAGCGTAGAAAAAGTTTTATCTGTACACCGCTGGACTCCAACTCTTTTTAGTTTCACCATGACTCGCCCTGCACATTTTAAATTTACTGCTGGGCAATTTGCACGTATTGGACTGAAAGTTGGAGAAGAACTTGTTGTTCGTGCCTATTCGGTGGTGTCTTCTCCATTTGATGAAACGCTAGAATTTTTCTCGATTGTAGTGCCTGACGGTGCATTTACCTCAAATCTTCAACATTTGAAGGTAGGTGATGAGCTTTACTTAGAAAAAATACCTTATGGTTATCTTACTTTAGCTCGCTATCAACAGCCTTTACCACATGATTTATGGTTGTTGGCAACGGGTACTGGCTTGGCTCCATTTTTATCGATGCTACAAGACTTCGATACATGGTCGAAATATCAAAAGATTAATTTGGTCTACAGTGTCCGTACCACAGCTGAATTAGCTTATGTCGATCGTATTCAAGAGATTGCTGAAACTTTTGGGGAAGGGCACGTCGGTTTTAAATTTATTTCAATTATCACTCGTGATCCATCAGCACAGTTACATGATCGTTTACCAGTTTTGATTGAGAACGGTGAATTAGAAAAAGTTGCTGGTATAGAACTGAGCCCTGCAACAAGCCATGTCATGCTTTGTGGAAACCCAGAAATGGTAGATGACACGAAAGAGGCTTTAAAGCGCCGTGGTTTGACGATGAATCGTCGAGGTGAGGGAAATATTGCAGTAGAAAATTACTGGTAACAAACGACAATTAAAAGAACTTTAAAATTATTTTTATGGATATGTTTATTAATGGACAAACATATCCATAAATTCACGAATTTCGGAAATTGCACTGTCTACATCGCTTGAAAGCCAAGTCGGTTCAAAAAGGCCTGCATAATGTTCCAAACGATCTTGGGGAACAACTAAGCGAACAGGACAGTCTTCTTCAAGTAAACGCCAAGGTAAAATCGGAACTTCATTGTCCAGAAAAATATTGATATTACGAATATCAACAATCATGGCGTTAATGCAGTCAGGAAATGGCATAACTGAAAATTCTTCAGTGCGACGACGAAAATACTCCAGATCACCCCATTTGAGTTCATAACTTGGTTTATTAAATTCAATAATACCAATGAGATGTTCGTCTCTTGTCTGGTGGATATAACATTGATGTGTGACGTCAGTGTCGAGATCAAGAGTTACGTTTTGCTGACGATACATCATAAAATAGAGTAGCTTTAAAACATGGGGGCTTATTATAGCCTATTTTCTAAAAAGTAAGCGCTAAAACATATTGTATTACAAATGGGACACGGACGAAGTTCGTAAATAATTAGAAATTATTTTTAATCGTCTAAATTAATGTGTGTAAATTTTATACTATTTTCATTGTTTTTAAAGTAGAGTTTTGCAATCACAGACACCTTCGCATAATGCTTTTTCACACAATGCAACAAAGCAAATTGCTATGATGAATATAAAGTTAATGATAATAGAAGAGGGGAAAGAAGATGCATGATTTTTCAAAACCACCTCATGTGACGAGTCCTGAAGAAACTGCGAAAAAAAGAAGATTACCAGTTTATATTTTAATTATTGTTGGGCTTTTTCTTCTTGCCCTTGTAGTTTATATGATAGCTGATCATAGCAACGTGCCTAAAGAAGAAGGAGCTATGCAACATGAGCCTGTGCCACATGTCATTTCAAATGCTTCTAATTTAAAGACCTATATAGGTTAAAAAGAGGTAATAATTTAACCAGTATATCTTGATATCAAGCCTTTAGGTGAAGACCTGAAGGCTTTTTTGCAACCTTTTGCATCAATTTGTTGTATTTATGCAGAAGTGTGTTGATTAGAAAATATTCAAAACATAATGTGAGATAGACCGCATTCATCGTCATTTTTTACAACGAATGGTGTTTCCTAGAGATAACACTGAAAAGAACATAACAATTGAGGACATAACAATATGAATGAATTTTTTGATGGGCCTCGCGGCGCTCAATTTGATGCAATGTATTACTGGGATCAGTTTCATCCAATTCTGGCTGCAATAGTGATCTTATTAGTGGGTTGGATAATTGCTTTATTGGTAGCGGCAGGTGTGAAAAAGCTTCTACAAAAAGTAAATACTAATGCCAAACTATCTTCAGCCACTGGTCGAGCCCCAAATATAGAAGGCCTTATTTCAAAAGTCGTATTCTGGTTTATTTTAATCTTAGCGGTTGTCGCAGCTCTCAATGTACTTAACATTAGTGGAGTAAGTGGCCCGTTCAGCAATATGGTAAATCAGGTACTCGTCTATATTCCAAATATTATTGCTGCTGTGGTGGTGGGTTTTATTGGTTGGATCGTTGCTCGACTGGTGCGAGCAGGGGTGACCAATGTTTTATCCAGAACCCAACTCGATGATAAATTAAGCAGTGAAGTGGGTGTAGGTGGAATTAGCCAAAATATCGGTGAAATTCTTTACTGGCTTGTATTGTTACTTTTCCTTCCGATTGTTCTTTCAATATTAGGATTAACAGGCTTACTGATTCCAGTTCAAAATATGGTAAATGACGCCGTAGCGTTCTTACCAAATATCTTTATTGCTGGCGTTATCGTTTTTGTTGGTTATATCTTGGCAAAAATTGTACGCGGTATTGTTGAAGGTTTAGTAAATAGCTTAGGTGTTCAGGCTCAAGCTGAAAAAATTGGTCTTTTCAAAAGCTCTAATGTAGGCAAATTCTTAGGTTCGTTTGTTTTTGCCATCATTATTATTACGACATTGATTGTAGCGTTCGAAGCTTTAGGGATTGAGACAATTTCTCAGCCAGCGACAGCAATGCTGAATGAAATCTTACGCGCAATTCCAAATATTATTGCGGCAGGTTTAATCCTACTGGTTGCTTATATTGTTTCTCGTTTTGTTGGGCGTTTGGTTGCAGAGTTAATTGCGGGTACAGGTGTTGATGAAATTCCTGCCAAATTAGATGTACAACGCTTTTTAGGTCAAACTAAAGTTTCTAGTGCTGTCGGTTGCCTAATCGTATTCTTCACTATGCTTTTTGCAGTATCTGAAGCGGCAGATCGTCTTGGTTTCGATCAAATCAGTGGTCTAATCGCAATGTTTATCCATTTCGGTGCAAACATTCTGTTAGGTGCTGTTATTTTGGTTATTGGCTTCTGGCTCGCAAATGTTGTGGCGAATGTGGTGCAACGTGGTGAATATAATAGCTCGCGTTGGTTAGCTAGTTTAGTTCGTGTCTTAATTATTGGTCTAGTACTTGCGCTTGGTTTAAGAGCCATGGGTATTGCAGACTCAATTGTTAATCTTGCATTCGGTTTGACTCTAGGCGCAGTTGCAGTTGCTTTCGCTCTTGCATTCGGTTTAGGTGGTCGCCAACCAGCAGAACGACTTTTAACTGATTTGTTAGATAAAGCTAAAAAAGAAGCGAATCAACCAAATCCTCTTTATCAACCACCGTCTAGTACGAATAATACGACTTCGGCGTCAACTACATCTACGCCAACGACTCCGCCATCTACAGTTTCATCTGATGCAAAACCAGCAGATTCTGTACAGGTGAATCCAGCACAACCCCCAGTGAATAAACCGTTTGGTTCTACAGGTGAAAATGATGAAATTTAAGAAAGTTGAATTAAATTTCAGATAAACAGTACAAAAAATCTTTGATTTTTGTGATAAGTTCGACCACTCTATATTGAGTGGTCGTTCTTTTTTGGCCGTTATAAAAACAAATAAGTGAGGAAAATACGATGAAGAAACCAGGTCGTTTTTTAGCACCAATTGTCATTGCCGGAATTACGGTAGGTTTTTTAGCGAGTGCTTATAAATTTGTATTTAGTAAGTCGGAAAGCTCAAAACAGACTACTGCTCAGCCACAAGATTCACAGACCGCATCAAATAGTTCGAAAAACTCAAATTAGCTTATACGTATTGGGCAGCAGCATAAGCAGAAGACCATGCCCACTGGAAGTTATAACCTCCTAAATGGCCAGTTACATCGAGTACTTCGCCAACAAAAAACAATCCTTTCTGCTTTTTACTTTCCATAGTCTTGGAAGATACTTCTGTTGTATCTATTCCGCCTAAAGTAACTTCAGCCGTACGATATCCTTCTGTTCCAGACGGTTTAACTGTGAAGCCATGTAACTGCTCGGCAATATGATCTAGCTGTACATCACTGATATTACCAATCGCTGTTTCGCTCTGCTCTGACCATATGAGTTGTTGTAACTCTTGGATAATACTTTTGGCAGTAAACTCATTAAGAAGAGTACGTAATAAAACTTTAGGCTGTGTTTTCTTTTTATCTTTTAAATAAGTCGCTAAATCTTGGCTTGGGAAAAAGTCAATTTTAAAACTTTCTCCTGAATTCCAATAGTTCGAAAGCTGTAAAGAACTTGGTCCACTCAAACCACGATGGGTAAATAATAATGCTTCAGTAAAGCTATTCTTTGAGTTGCTTAACGTCACATCCAAAGCATTACCGCTTAAGCGTGTAGTGACTTCTTTAATATGATCTGAAAAAGTAAATGGAACTAAACCTGCACGAGTTGGGAAAACCTGATGTCCAAATTTTTGTGCCAGTTCATAGCCAAAACCAGAACCGCCTAATGTTGGAATCGATAAGCCCCCAGTCGCAATCACTAAAGAATCACAAGTGTAATGTCCTTGATTGGTGTTTAGTGAAAACCCACCTTTTTCCAAGGGTGTAATTTGTCCAACTTCGCAATGGGTTTGAATATCTACATTTTTAGTTTTATTACACTCACTCACAAGCATTTCTAAAATTTCTTTAGCGCCGTTTAGCGTAAATAATTGCCCATGTTTACGTTCTTCATAGGCAATTTTATAATCACATACCAAACCAATAAAATCCCAGTTGCTATAACGTGACAGGGCAGAAATAACGAAGTGCGGATTATGAGAAATATAGTTATCAGGTTCTACATATAGGTTAGTAAAGTTACACTTACCACCACCCGACATTAAAATCTTTTTACCAATTTTATTGGCTTTTTCTAAAATTAAAACCGAGCGCCCGCGTTTAGCAGCATGTGCAGCCAACATGAGTCCAGAAGCACCTGCACCTAAGACAATGACATCGACATGACTGTTAGACATAAGAGATTCTCGATTAATCTTGAAAATTAAAAAGGGGCATATACTATCATGCCGACACTTACTCATGCTAAAGACATTTATTGGTATGAGGAGCAATATCTCCTAAAAATTAATGAATCAGTAGCTTAGCTTGTTTCTTATATCAGCCTGTAAACCGCCAGAATGAATTGTTAGAATACGAGTTCCTTCAGGGAAGTAATTATTTTTGATAAGGTCAAACAGACCGAACATCATTTTTCCCGTATAGATCGGTTCAAGAGGTACAGCGTATTGTTCTTCAAAATTTTGGATAAATGCGAATAGCTCAGGTGAAGTTTTAGCATAACCACCACAACAGTAGGCATCTGTCAGTGACCAATTCTGTTTTTTAGTCCACTGCTGAATCTCTTGTAGTAGAAAGTCGCCTTTTAATGCTGAAAACCCTAGAACCTTTTGATGTGGTGCACTTCGTTCAATCAGCCCTGAAATAGTCCCACCAGTTCCGACTGCACAGCAAATCACATCATAGTTTTGCAAATCACTTTGGCTGAGAATTTCCTGACAACCTTGTACGGCTAGCTGATTAGAACCGCCTTCAGGAATAATGAAAGTTTCAGGAAATTGATTGTGTAATCGTTGAAGATAGTTTGCATCATCTCTCAAACGATATTCAGTGCGCGAGACAAAATGTAGATGCATTCCTAAACTTTGAGCTTTTTCTAAAGTAGGGTTAAGAGGTTTGCCAGCTAACTCTTCACCACGAATAATTCCAATACTTTTAAAGCCAAAAAGATGAGCTGCATACGCAGTTGCAGCAATGTGATTTGAATAAGCCCCACCAAAAGTCAAAACGCGTGATAATTCTTGTTGCTGTGCTGCAAGTAGATTGTATTTTAGTTTGAAAAATTTATTCCCCGAGATTTGAGGGTGAATTAGATCTAACCGCTTAATGTCGAGATGCAGGGGATAGGGAAGTTGAATATGTTGATAAGGAACCGATTGAGTAATGTGATCAAACATTAGAAATTGAGAAAATAATGATTGATCACATTGTAACTTTTTAAATAGAACTTTAAAAAGCTGTTTACGAATTTGTATCGACAGAAGTAACTACTGACATACCAGGGCGTAAATGTTCCATTCCTTCCTGATTTGGGTCGATGGTTATACGTACAGCAATCCGTTGAACAACTTTAGTAAAGTTTCCTGTTGCATTGTCAGGTTTTAACACACTGAACTCAGAACCCGCAGCTGGTGAAATTTGTTCAACATGCCCTGTAAATTTTTTGTGTTTCATCGCATCGACTGTAAACCATGCCTTTTGTCCAATTCGCATATTGGCAATTTGGGTTTCTTTAAAGTTGGCAATCACCCAAGTTTGTTGTGGAATTAAATAGAGTAACTGTGAGCCTGCGGCTACATATTGCCCAACACGAGGGTTAACTTCACCAAGTTGGCCATCCATCGGAGCAACAATAACGCTATAGTCTTTGGTGGTTTGTGCTTGATCTAACTGTGCTTTAGCGCTTGAAACTTGTGCTTCTAAGCCAGCTTCTGCGACTTGTGCTGTTTTAAGTGCTTCATTTGCAACTAATACATTGGCTTCTGCCTGTTTAAGTGCTGCAAGGTTATTTTCTGCATCCGCCGCGGCTTTATCTTGTTCGGATTTAGAAGCTGCTCCACTATTTCCTAACTGTTGATAACGTCTGAGCTGTGCTAAAGAGAGCTCATATTGAGCTTTTGCTTGATCCACTTTGGCTTGTGCCGCCACAATATCAGCTTGTTTCTGAGCAATGGATTGAGTTTGATTAGCTAAAGTATTTTTAGCTTGTTCAACCCCAGAAGCTGCTTGCGTTACTTTTTGATCGTAAGTGGTTGCATCAATATGCATGAGCACTTGACCTTTTTTAACATGGTCAAAGTCTTTCACTAATACGTCTTTAACGTAGCCATTAATTTGTGAAGATAAAATTGTGGTTTTACCTTTGACATAACTATTGTCAGTTTGCTGAACACTGGTTGCAAACGGCCCGATTCTCCATGCCCATAAAATCACTAAAATACCGACAATAAGAACCCCTAACATCCATAACAGTGTTGAGCGTTTTGTCGGAATCAGTTTACTTGCAGGTGCAGGTGCAGGTGCAGGTGCAGGTGCAGGTGTTGGCTCGTTGGCAGGTGCCTGAGAAGGTGTTTGCTCTGGTTTGTTTTGATCATCTGACATATATCAATCTCAATTTCTATTTCATCAAATACGAAAGCCGTTAAGGACGGCTAATTCCTCTGCGTTGTAGATATTTACTACGTGCAATATTAAATCCACCCCATAAGAGTAGGGCGACGGCAAAAATACCGTTTAATGCAATAACGTCATTGTAGGCTCGCACTTGGGCTTCACGAGTGACCACTTGATTAAGTGAGCGCATGGATTGAGCTGTTTGTAATGCTGGGTCAGTAGTTGTGATTGATGCACTGCGTTGATAGGTAGAGAGCCTTTGAGCGACTAGAGGGTCTGCTTGTTCTAAATCTTTAATGATCTCTGCCTGATAGTTCTGCGTACGATGTTGTTGATAGGTCGAGAAGAAAGAAGACCCTACAAGACCACCGAAGGTTTGGGTTGCAGAGAACAACACAATAAAAGTCACCACATACGAAGGGCCTTTAGCCAAGGTTTGTGCGAAGCCAATGAGAAGTAATGGCCCAATGAATAAACCACCTGCGAAGCCGACTAAAAACTGACTTGCGAAGAAATTTACAGGTCGGACATCACTGGTTAAGTGATAATCTAGTCCACAGGCGACCAGAATCAAAAACTCTGCAAAAAGTAAGTGGAAGATAATTCGTTCGCGCGAAAAAGTAAGCGCACTAAAAAGTGTTCCGCTTAAAATCCCTATGAATATCACAACATAGAGTGGAACAAATTGATCAGGTCCCATTCCCATTGTTTTTAAGAAGTTAACAGCAGCATAGCTTTGCTCTGACATTAAAAGACGTATTGCAAAAGCACCAAAAATGAAACGTAGGGTCGAAGAGGCACCTAGCCAACGCGTCATAATTAATGGATTGGCGCGATAGTGTTCGTAGAGTAAACCGAGCACAACTAAGCTAAAACCTGCGATTAATATATAGGCAAGCCATTCGCTATTAAACCACCATAAAATTGGACCTTGCGTCAGCACGATACATAAACATGCAAAACCTGGAGCCAGTAACGCAAAGGTGAAGAAATCTTGCTTCTCAAAAACATAAATTCTTAAGCTACGTGGTAATTTCAATGAAACGACCATGGCTAAACAACAAAGTGCTAAACCGAGCTCAAAGGTGTAAAGAACAGACCAACTGTCTGTACTTACAAGGAAAGGAGAAATAATCCAAGCCAAGGGTACGCCAAGTTGCTGAAAGCCGAATGCGATATATATTCCTTTTGCCATGTCTGCTTTTTTAAAGGCTTGCATGGTGTAATACATACCTAAAGAGCTTAGTGGTGCACCCGCTAAACCAGCCACAACCCGAGCAAATAGTGCCATTTCATAGGTATGCACAAAAATATGCAAAACAAGAACCGCAATAAAAATAACGAGTCCTATTTCTGAAAATACTCTCAGGCCATATTGTTGTCTGGCTTTAAACAAAATCAGATTTGAGCTGACATTTGCCATGACATAGGCCGCAGGCAGCCAAGCAGCTTCGGAAGGGGTAAGGCCGTATTCACCTTGGATTAACGGTAAGTTTGCCGTAATAAAACCATTACTTAAGCTTGCCGAAAGAGCGATAAATAAACCGATAAAAAAGTAAATAAATCGCTTAGGTACAGAGTGTGCAATAGCTGCTGGTGAACCAGGTAGAGTCGGTTGCTCTTCTGGTGTCCAGTCGGGTGGTGTTTCTAAATAACGAGGCGTTTTACTCATTCTATCCCTCGAATTTTTGTATTTGAATACCATGAAATAGTAATTCGATTGCTCGTTTTGCTAAGCGAGTCTGTTCTTCTGGCTCATGTCCTTGAAATGAAGAACCTAACATTGCAGTAACCATTGCATAGTCATCGGCAGTTAGATCAGCTCGGCACAGTTTTTGTTCTATTGCTTTTTCAATCAGTGGATTAAGTGCATTATTTCGCCGTTCATAGATTTTTAACATAATTGGGTCTTGTCGATCAATTACTCTCCAAAAATCTTGCAAAATTGCGAGCTTGGGAAGTTGCCCAATATGTCCTTCAACTAAACGAAATAAACCATCTTCGAATTGTTGAAAATAAGCTGCTTTTTGCTCTAGCTGTGTAATCGCGCGTTCTAAAAGTGCGCTAATTAAAGCTTTGCGATCGCAAAAGTTACGATAGAACGTTGCTCGTCCTACACCAGCGTGGTCAATCACAACTTGTAAGGGAACATTAATGCCATGAATACGAAAACATTCTTCGGCTGCATTGAGTAATTCATCCCGATTATGGGCAGCAATTTTTTGACGTTTACTCATGTCATCGATTGGGGAGTTTTAAAGGTTATATATTTAACGGACATTTTTGTCCGTTGTGAAGATATAAATTGTAAAAACATGAAAATTCAATTTTCATCATTTATATTTTCTGCATTTTTATATGCGTCATAAAAAGCTGGTAGAATACCGCGCAATTGCGTAATGCTAGGTCAATACAATGTTTGAGTCCCTTATTCCTCTTTTTTCAATTGCGATGGCATTGATGCTTGGAGCAATAAGCCCTGGGCCAAGCTTTATTTATGTGGCACAAAATTCAATTTCTAAATCACGTAAACATGGTTTGTTCACGGCTTTAGGAACGGGGACAGGTGCGGCTCTGTTTGGCCTATTAGCTGTTATGGGATTACAAGCAGTTTTATTGGCTGTACCTTCTGCTTATTTAATTTTAAAAATTGGTGGTGGGCTTTATTTACTTTGGCTAGCTTTTAAAATTATTAAGCATGCCAAAGAACCAATTGCAATGGAAAATGATGCCAAATCGAAAATGACCTATAAACAGGCATATCGTTATGGTTTGATTACTCAGTTAAGTAATCCAAAAATCGCAGTTGTATTAGCAAGTGTATTTACTGCTTTACTGCCGAAAGAAATCCCAAATTATTACTACGTCGCATTGCCAGTGATTTGTTTTATGATCGATGCGGGATGGTATTCATGTGTGGCAATGCTGTTATCTTCAGAGAAGCCTAGAACAATGTACTTAAAAGCAAAAACTGGCGTTGACCGAGTAGCTGGAAGTATTGTGAGTGTATTAGGTTTAAAGCTAATTTTCTTCAAATGATAAGTCTTTAATTAAAATATCTAAAAAATCCAAAGCCAGCTGTTTATAGTCTGGCTTTATTTTTGCGTAAAATATATACAAATTGAAATATCTTTTTTAGCACTTAAACATTTAAAAAGTGGTAACTTAATAAATAAAACAAAAAGAAATGAGGATCACGTTATGAAAAAACTAATGGTGAGCATTTCTGTAGTTTTTCTCATCTTAACTACAGGATGTGAGATGAGAACGATGAGTAAGCAATCACCAGCAAATGAGCGGACCATGAGTATTGTTGGTACTCCAGTTCATGAAAAGGATTATAAAATTTCCGATATCCAAGCGAATAATCATGAGCAATCCAACTATTAAGTTACTTGCAGGATGTGCGACTTACTGTATTTTGAATATGGTCAATGCATGTGAACCTGCATCTTTAGATTGGGAGCTTTTTCAGGAAAAATATGATTTAAATCATGATGGAATGTACAGCCTAAAAGAATTTCAACGTGTTGAGGATTTTTATCCTTATAACTGGCCTACCGATAACCGTTTTCAAGGCGAAAACAAGCAGACAGAGTTATTTCATTATTTAGATGAAAATAAGAATGGCTATTTAACAAATGAGGAGTTAGGAAACATACATGTTTTATTTAATAACCCTTGTGAAGGGTGGCCGTGGTCGTAATTTAAATTCACTTATTTATGTTCGTATAGAACTCGGATTTTAAAAATAAAAAAAGCTTCCAATTTAGGAAGCTTTTTTTATGAAGGCAGATTAAGAAACTTTATCGCCTGGTTTTGCACCGCTATCTGGTGAAATAATGAAAATACCTTCACCATTTCCAGCAGCAAGTACCATTCCGTTTGAAATACCAAAACGCATTTTACGTGGTGCAAGGTTAGCAACCATAACGACCAGTTTACCTTTTAAATCTTCTGGTGCGTATTGGCTACGAATACCACTGAATACGTTACGTGTTTCAGCTTCACCAACGTCTAAAGTAAGTTGAAGTAATTTATCTGAACCTTCAACAGTGCCTGCTTCAACGACCTGAGCAACACGTAAGTCAACCTTTAAGAAATCTTCAATACCAATGATTTCTGCTTCACCAACTGCTGGAACAGGAGCCGCTTTTTTCTCGGCAGCTTTGTCCTTTTTCGCCGCTACTTTAGTTGTTTCTGGAGCAGGAGTACCTAAAGACTCTTTAGATGCATCCACCATTGCTGCAACAGCTTTTGGATCAACACGTTGCATAAGCGGTTGGAACTGTGCAATCTCATGGCTTACAAGAATTTGTTTACGTGATTCGAAATTGAAGCTCTCAAGTTTTAAGAAACCTTGAACTTGCTCAGCCAAAGTTGGAAGAACTGGAGCTAAGTACACAGCTAATTGACGGAACAAGTTGATACCAACTGAGCACACATCAAGAACTTGTTGTTCTTGACCTTCTTGTTTAGCAAGTGCCCATGGTTTTTTCTCGTCAATATATTGGTTTGCACGATCAGCAAGCGCCATAATTTCACGAATAGCCATTGAGAATTCACGTGCTTCATATGCGCTAGCGATTGAATCACCTGCATCAATAAAACTTTGCACCAACTCAGATTCTGCACATTCAGCAGATAAAGTATTGTTAAAGTTACTGTTGATAAATTTAGCGCAACGACTAGCAATATTGACGACTTTACCGACTAAGTCAGAATTTACTTTTTGAATAAAATCATCAAGATTTAAATCAGAGTCTTCAACTTTGTCTGAAAGTTTAGATGCAAAGTAGTAACGTAAATATTCTGGGTTTAGATGCTGTAAATAAGTCTCTGCTTTAATGAAAGTACCACGAGACTTAGACATTTTTTGTCCGTTCACAGTCAAGAAACCATTTACAAAAAGACCCGTTGGAGTGCGATAGTTTGCACCATCCAACATTGCAGGCCAGAACAATGCATGGAAATAAACAATGTCTTTACCAATGAAATGGTAAACATCGTTTTGACTGTCTTTTTTCCAGAAATCATCAAAACTTAAATCTGGGCGCTTAGTTTTGATGTAATTTTCAAAACTCGACATATAACCAATTGGCGCATCTACCCAAACATAGAAGTATTTATTTGGTGCATCAGGAATTTCAAAACCAAAATAAGGTGCATCACGGGAAATATCCCAATCGGTTAAACCCGACTCAAACCATTCATCTAGCTTGTTTGCAATCGAAACAGGTAATCGACCTTCATCACGGGTCCATTTCTGTAAATACTCAGCAAAGTTCGGTAGTTTAAAGAAATAGTGATCTGAAGATTTTTCAACTGGTGTTGCACCACTTAAGGTTGAACGTGGGTTAAGTAGTTCAGTTGCATTATAGGTCGTACCACAAACTTCACATGAGTCGCCGTATTGGTCTTCTGATTTACATTTTGGGCATGTACCTTTAATGAAACGGTCAGACAAGAACATGCCTTTTTCTGGGTCAAATAATTGAGTTACAGGGCGAACTGCAATATTTCCAGCTTCACGGTTTTTAATATAGATATCTGTTGAGCGGGCTTTGTTCGCATCGCTATGAGTTGAATCGTAATGATCGAAATGTACGCCAAAACCGTCAAAATCACGGATGTGTTCTTTTTGAACATTCGCAATTTGCTCTTCTGGGCTAATACCATTTGCTTCGGCACGTAGCATAATTGCTGTACCGTGAGCATCATCCGCACATACATAAGTCACATCATGACCCATTGCTCGCATGGCACGAACCCAGATATCTGCCTGGATGTAACCGAGTAAATGACCCATATGAATTGGACCATTAGCATAAGGGAGGGCATTAGTGACTAAAATTTTACGCACGGATTTCATTCTCTCATTCGTATTTATAAGGTGGAAGATTTTAACTGATGCAGGGAGATAAGCAAAGATTAATAATCTTTGGCTTGGTGCAAGAGGTTTCTATAAAAATGGGTTTTGGTCAGAGAGCGTTTCTCTTTAGAACAGATAAACAAATCAAAAAATATTTGAATCTTCCTGTATTGTCTTTGTTTCAAATTGCAGTTACGGTCAGAAAATAAGCCATAACGATGTATAACTAATAACTTATTCAGGTAATTTTTTTAATTAACTACGAGGATAACAACGATGACTACTGAAAATAAATTAGATGAATTAAAGGCAAAAGCGGCAGATGCAAAAGTACAAGGTGAAAAAGCTTTGGAAGATTTAAAGGAAAACGTAAAAGATAAACAAGCTGCTGGTAAAGAAGCTGTTGAAGATAAAGTAGATGAGTTAAAGGCCAAAGTGGCAGATGCAAAAGTTCAAGGTGAAAAAGCTTTGGATGATTTAAAGGAAAATGTAAAAGATAAACAAGCTGCTGGCAAAGAGGCAGTTGAAGATAAAGCAAATGATTTGAAAGGCAAACTTGAGGATGCTCAGCATACCTTGCAAGATAAGTTCGATCATTTACGTACAGAAGCGGGTCATAAACTTGATGACGCCAAAGCCAAAGCAGTAGAGTTAAAAGATGAGGCTGCAACAAAATTTGATGAGTTAAAAACGCAAGCAACGGCGAAATTTGATGAGTTGAAGAAAACAGCAACAGATAAGTTAAATAAATTGAAGCACCATGATTCTGATGAATAAGTTTATTTAAACTAAAATCTGCACTCCTTACCTAAAGATGGAAGCTTGAAAATTAGCAATTCCTCATCCTAAGGTGAGCGAGTGCGGATCAATACTGTTACACTATCTCCATTAAGCTGTAATGATCTGTTTTTGGAGTAAACAATATGTCTTGGCTTTCTTCATTAAAGTCTGTTTTTTCACCCGCACAAGAAGTGAAAGAAGATGAAATCCAAACGGTACTCCAAAATTATTTACTACCGCATTCAAAAGATGCTTTAAAAGAGCGCATTAGTCAGCTTCAAGTTCAAGGTCGAGTATTACAACTCACCATTAATACATTTCCTGATGAAAAAGAGCACTTGCAGCAAATTCATGATGATTTGGCTGGGGCTTTAGAAAAGTGTGGTATTGAAGAACTAAATCTACATGTGGTTCAACAAAAGCGCCCTGCACAAGAAAGTTCGAACTTACCTCCTGTGCTTGATGCTTCACCTAAATCAGAACCAGATCCGAATAATCCGCCTATCCAAAAAGCAGCTCCGCAACAAAGAGATGTTCCACTTCATCCTCGCATTAAGCATGTTATTTTAGTTTCGTCAGGTAAGGGTGGCGTTGGTAAATCGACAACTACTGTCAATTTAGCACTTGCCTTGCAAAAAATGGGGCTTAAAGTTGGAGTGTTGGATGCGGACATTTATGGCCCAAGTATTCCGACTATGCTGGGAAATGCTGGCAAAACTCCTCTTATTGAAAGTGAAAATTTTGTGCCTTTAGATGCTTATGGCATGGCGGTGTTATCGATTGGACATTTAACTGGTGATAACAACACACCTGTCGCGTGGCGTGGACCGAAGGCAACGGGTGCTTTAATGCAATTATTTAATCAGACCCTTTGGCCTGATTTAGATGTATTGATGATTGATATGCCACCTGGTACTGGTGATATTCAACTCACGCTTGCGCAGCGTATCCCCGTTACTGGTTCAATCATTGTGACTACGCCACAAAATGTTGCTTTATTAGATGCTACTAAGGGTATCGAATTATTTAATAAAGTTGGAATTCCTGTATTAGGCGTCGTTGAAAATATGTCGACCCATATTTGCTCTAACTGTGGTCATGAGGAGCAAATTTTTGGTATTGGCGGTGGTGACAAGCTCTCTGAACAGTACCATATTCCACTGTTAGGCCGCTTGCCTCTAAATGCTCAGATCCGTGAGCATGCTGATCAGGGTAAACCTAGTGTTGTAGCAATGGATGATGCAGCTGATAGTTATATTGATATTGCTAAGGCGATGTGGGAACAGATTGAAAAAATTCCTCAACGTACACGTGATGACAAACGTATCTTCTGATTTATTTAAACCCGACTGCAAGTCGGGTTTTTTATTATCTGGTTAAAATAAAAAATTAAACCACTGAATCTTAATAACAAAGCTAAACTTGAAATTGGCATATAGATTGCTACTTTACACTTTTTAAAAAGAAAGGGTAAAAAATGCAATTTAAATGTGCTTTTGGCGTAATCAGTTTATGTAGCGCCTTATTTTTAGTCGGATGCAATAATGACGACTCTTCTGTTTCACAAACACCTACAGTTCAGGAGCAAAAACAGAAATTACAGCCGATTATTATTCAGGGTGCTTTGCCTGTAGAGTCGGAAAGAATGGCTTCAAAATTAGAGAATAAGACTGTTGAAACCATTGGTGGGTGGACATTCTGGAAGGGTACCTATAATGGTTATCCAATGATTATTTCTAAAACCCGTATGGGTATGAGTAACTCGGCTGCGGCAACTGCTTTAGCCATTGAACGTTATAAGCCAATCGCAATTATTAATCAGGGAACATCAGGCGGGCATGACCCAGATCTACACGTTTACGATATTGTCTTAGGAAAATACGCAACCAATATTGGTGCATTTAGAACACCAAAGCAGCCAGTAGGTGGTGGTTCAAACTCACTCACATGGGTTGAGGCTTTTGATGTTTTGCCAACAAAGGAGTCTGACCCAGAACCTATTGCGATTCGTAAATTTGAAGGTGACCAAGAGTTATTAATGGCGGCACATAAAGTCCGTTATGACAAAGGCGAGGTGGTTGAGGGAACGATTGGTTCAGCAGATGTCTGGAATAATGAGCTTGATCGTATTCAATTCTTCCATCAACGCTATGGCACTTCAGTCGAGGAAATGGAAGCAGCATCTGTTGCACAAATTGCCAGCCAGTTTAATGTTCCTTTTTTAGGAATTCGAATCTTATCTAATAATATTACGAATAATGGAGCTTATGACCCAGGTACAGGAGAGGCTTGCCAAGAGTATGTACTCAATGTGGCTGAAGAGTATATGAAATCAAAACTACCAAAATAATAATTTAAAACTAAGCAAGAAGATCGGAGTCTTTATAAAACTTCTTCTTCTTGCTTTTTATGGCGATGTCTACTTTTCCAGTTTTTAATGACCATCCAACGCCAGAAAATTTCTGTAGATAAATATAAAATGACAGCAAATACGAAAGCTTCTACAACAAGACCTGTCATTAAAATTTTCGCAAGACTAAAATCAATGTGCCCATGGCCGAAATGAGTAATCCAGCGGGAAATCTGGTGCAATACACCCAGCAGCATTTCTTTGTTGATCATATGCACATGAAAAATATGTGCACCAAACCAAAAACCAATATATAGAATAGGAACCAAAGTAAGTGGATTACTTAGCCAAGCTAGCATTAAGCTAATTGGTAAATTTACTTCAAATAGTAAGACTGCCATCACAATAAATACGCTGTGAAAAGGGATAGGCAGTAAACCAAAAAAGGTTCCAACAAAAACAGCTCGGGTAATTGATTTTCGATTGACATACCAAAGCACAGGATTCAGGGTCTTTTTACCAAAAATCCTTAGAAATTTCATATTTGAAACTTTCTCGGGTGAGGGAAGCCAAGATTGAAAAAAGTGCTTTGCCATAATCATTAAGGTAGTAGAGCGCGGTGCTCTAAATAAAAAAATCAGAAACAATATATGAATTGAAACTTATTAAAAGCTTAAAATTTAAACTTACCATCACTATATATTTTTTATTATAAAGGCTTTTGATGGAAAAATAGACTTAAAATAAAAATACTTATGTTATTTAAGTACGAAATTATTTGAAAAGCATAACAACTGACCGTAAAGTTTTCTTTATCACTTTTTATGGTAATTTTATAAATATATGTTTTTAATGTTTTTATTTTAACTTTTAAAATGATTTTAAAAATTTTGTCTTACAATTACCTTTTGCCATGTGTCAGGATATCTATTAATCTGAGATGACTATATTATGAGGTCATTCAATGATTTCATGGCTTTTTATTGGCTTAGTAGCCACAATTTTACTAACACCTGGTCCAACTAATACTTTACTCGCTTCTTCAGGCGTGCAAGTAGGACTGCGGAAGTCAGTAAAACTTATTCCGGCAGAAGTTTTGGGTTACGTGATCTCTATTTCTGCATGGGGAATGCTGATTGGGAAAGTGTCCACCACATTGCCATTGCTACCGCCTATTCTTAAGCTGTTGAGTGCTTGCTATATTATTTTCTTAGCCATTAAGTTATGGCATACGGCAAATCAAGAAATTGAATTAAATCAGCCTACGATCCGTACTCGTGAATTATTTTGTGCAACCTTATTGAATCCTAAAGCCTTGCTCTTTGCTTCGGCAATTTTCCCTGTGGCCGCATGGAGTGATTTTCACATTTATTTAATTCATATGATGGCTTACTTAGCGCTTATTACGCCAATTGCCTTATTCTGGATTTTCTTAGGATCACTTTTAGCTTCTAAGAAAGTTGCATGGCTAAATCAGACTAATTTGCAAAAAACAGCTTCACTCGTTTTAGTCAGCTTTTCAATTCCTATTAGCTATTCTGCTTTACTGAGCCTTTAAAGGTACCGCTGAGCTATTCTTATTTGTTTGAGTAGCTTTGCGTTGTTTTCATAATTGCTTTTTTAAGTTAAAGTACGTCGAAATCAATGAAATTACCTTTTGGATAGAAAATACATGGCTATTAAGTCTGATCGTTGGATTCGCGAAATGAGCGAAAAACACGGCATGATTGAACCTTATGCAGAGAATCAAGTCCGTTTTGATGAAAATGGTGAAAAGTTGATCTCATACGGGGTCTCTAGCTATGGCTATGATGTACGCTGTGCCCGTGAATTCAAGGTTTTTACTAACGTACATTCTGCAATTGTCGATCCAAAGAATTTTGATGACAAAAGTTTTATCGATATTGAGTCTGATGTTTGTATTATTCCGCCAAACTCATTTGCTCTAGCGCGTACGATTGAATATTTCCGTATTCCTCGTAATGTGTTGACCGTATGTCTAGGTAAGTCGACTTATGCTCGTTGCGGTATCATTGTGAATGTGACTCCACTAGAACCTGAATGGGAAGGTCACGTAACTTTAGAATTTTCAAACACCACTAATTTACCTGCCCGTATTTATGCAGGGGAAGGTGTAGCACAGATGCTATTCTTTGAAAGTGATGAAGTCTGTGAAACATCTTATAAAGATCGTGGTGGTAAATACCAAGGTCAAACAGGTGTTACACTTCCTAAAACATAATTTATCTTAGATAAAGAAGAGTTTTAAAATAATGGGTCGCTCAGGTGGCCCAATTTTATGAATAAAATTTACATGAGATGCGTTTATCGGAATAGTGATAAATGACAGTTTCCTTTTGTACAAAATAATATAATATGGTCAATAATTGATTTGTTTTTTTGTTCTGCATCACAGTATTGAAAAACAAATATATCGGATATAGGTTGTCTTTTTAGCAGTAATTGTTTAGATATCTACTAAATTCAGACAGGCCAAATAAAAAGAAATTAAACAGGATTATGCCCCCACGGATACGGAGGTCGGCCATGCGACAGTTTACGTCTCTTCGAGTAGCACTTTTGACACTCGGAAGCTTATGCTTTTCTTCAGCTTATGCTGCTTCTACATTAGTGCCTATGTCAGATTCGGAACTATCCGCAACTCGTGGGCAAGCCTTAATGGGTATGTCTTATATTGCACCTACAGATTCTGCAAGCAACTCAAGTTCAAATGGAAATATGGGTTTTTATCGACTTGCGCTAGATGCTCAATTAGAAATTAATGCCAACATTAGAAGATTACAGTTAGGTTGCGGTGGTGTAAATGGAGCGGGTGCTTGTGATATTGATATTGATTATCTGAGCTTAAGTGGTGGTACTGTAGATAGTACGAGTACTGAACGTGCTTCGTCTTCTGCTGTTATTACCAATCCCTTTTTAGAGTTCGCTGTTAAAAATCCAGATTCAGCTTCTACTCGTGAGATTCAAGGTTTTCGATTAAGTGCTAAGTCACTTTCGGGCTTACTTACTTTTGGTTTAGAAAATGGTGATTCTTCCACTGGTATTAATTCATTAAGTGGATATATGGTAACTAAACCAACAGGGGGGACCGTAACTACGAATCCTTACTATGGTATTACCCAAGATGAGACAGGCACACCAATTACTGGACGAGCGCAAGTTCTAGGTAATCTATATACAGTTCCGTTTACATCGAATTCTTATAATCTAAACTTAGGTGCTGGTACAGGAACATTATCAATGGGGCAGCAGATTATTACGGGTAAGCGTATTAATACGGCTAATTTAAATGCAACTGCAAGGGTCGGAGGAATTTCAGTTAC
Source organism: Acinetobacter sp. KB005 (assembly GCF_049949095.1). Lineage (NCBI taxonomy): Bacteria > Pseudomonadati > Pseudomonadota > Gammaproteobacteria > Moraxellales > Moraxellaceae > Acinetobacter > Acinetobacter sp. KB005. Next base: position 1,667,577 of record NZ_CP188191.1, read on the forward strand.
AGGAACTTTAGATGCAACTGCATCAGTACTAGGTCTTCCAGTTGCGATTTCTGGCAATGTAACAGGAACAGTAAATAATTTAGATGTAAATGTAGCAATTAAACAAAGTCTGGGTTATTTCCATGCTGCGCAATTAAATGGATCTGCTGGTTACTTATCTGTACAAGGTGTAAATATTTTGTGGCCAGAGGCAGCATCGACTGCTCAAACAGGATGGTGGTTAGAACTCACAAATCCAATTGATATTGGTCAAATTACTCCTACAGGGAATGTTGATATTGCTTTAGCCACTATTAATGATGCTTTAGGGCAAGTCAGCTCATACCTAAATAATAATCCTGTTCCATGTGGAGCACTTGCATATAATTGTCTACTTTTAGGTAATCTTCCAATTGGAACTGTTGATTTAACAGGAAAAACGCCAGCTTCAATGGGGTTAACTAATGTTGTATTACAAAAACAGAGTTTTTCAGCTAACTGTTACGGTTCTTTAAAATTCTGTTGATTAATTTAAGTAATTGGACAATTTTTCATTCATCGGAAAAATGCATTTTTGTTCATTTAATTTTGCATTTGAGTAAATATTCAGCATAATAGAAATGTGGAAAGGTTGGCAATTTTAAATGGTTGCACCTTGCAAGATGAAAAGGAAATAATTCTATCTTGCTTTAAGGACTGTTAAAGAAAAAGAAATATGGTGCACAGCATCGTATAAAACAGGAAGGTCAAGATGACTACACTTAATTATACGGTATGTTTTCAAAAAACCGTTTTAGCAAGTTTAATTGGACTTTTTTTAAGTCAGTCTAGTTTTGCTCTTGAAGAGCTTTCAGATGCTGGTTTAAGTGAAACTACGGGTGAAGGTATTGCGATATTACCTCAAAATGCATTTATGGTGTTTCGTGGTGCTGGCCCAAATGAATCTGTAAATCAAATTATTACCGATCGTAGTAAAGATACGGGTTACATTAACTATGTGCCTGTTGGGCCTTTGAGTGTTGCTGCAGCTGATACGAGTGGTAATGGTAGTGTCGGATCAGAAGACCGTGCAGTTGGTAAAGCGGATATCTTTCTGTATGGCTTAGCATTATCTAAATCGGATGGTGACGCAAATTCACGTATTGCTAACACCTCAGCCGCAGCAGCGATTTCGAGTTGGGGTACGGGTGCCAATCCATGGATATTCAAAGTGAAGACTGCTACCAATGTTCCTAATTTTAGTACTACCGATAGTTCTCTTTATCCTGTCACGTATTTATCTTTAGAGGCTCCTCTTTATCAACCAACAATTGATGGAGCAGAGGGAGCAGATGCATATAATTTAAAACTGGGTCTATGGGCTGATGCATTTGTACGAAATCCAAATGTTGTCGCTACAACGAATGGCTCTCTAGCCCAATTTCAATATGGCAATAGTAATGGATTGATTGGAACAAGTATTGATACAACCCGTGCTAACAGATTACGCTTACAAGGGATTTTAAACGGTTTCAGTCTAAACGGTAGCCAGATTAGCCTGTTTCAGACCTTAGGTGGGGCGACTTCTGCTGGTGGAATGAGTCCTTTTTATAACAATACTTTAGGAATGTCTGGCTTAGTTCGCTTAAATACAGGTGATAGTAAAAATACAAGTATTGTCACTGAAAATGTTACGAGTCAAACGCAAACATATGCAACAAGCAGTAATAACGGGTGGCAAACGGTACATGCAGGTGCAAACTCAACTTTAAGTACAAGTAGTACTGGAGATTGTGGTAACAGTGGAACAGGAAGTTTCAGTACCTCGCGTGGATGCCGTTACTATGTAGAAAATCGAACCCGAACAGATACAAAAACATCGAATAAAACACGAATTGCATTTAATGACACGAGTAAAGTATTGCGTTTTAGTACTCGAGAAACTTCAGATTCTCCGAATGCTTCAAATAATTTATATACACCAGCATTTGACTCTACAGGTGCTGTAGCACCAAAGTTTGCTGATAGTGAAGGATTGTATCTTTATAATCCAAATATTAATTTAGTATTAGGTAATTTATATCAACCATTGGTTTTAGGCTCAGACGGTAAAAACTTTAGTATTGAAATTGCACGAATTGCGAATAAACCTGAAATATATAAACAGATTTATACAGATTATACTGGTGCTGACACGTCTTACAAAGGTTCTACTTGTAACGTTTATTCTTGTGTTAATCCAACGCACAGTAGTATCTCGATCGGCACAGTTTATAGCCCTGATAATGGAAAAACCTTGTTAGCAAATACTGGTGAAGGAGCTATTGGGGTTTCCTTTGGACGCTTAATTTCAACTGGAACACAAGTTTCTGGAACTTCAGCTGGTAGTTTAGTGTCATTGACCAACTCAGTGTCTGGTACTACATCTGCCACCATGACAGAAGTACGTTTTAAACAAAGACAACAAAATACTCAAACATGGAATCAAACCTATAGTTGTGGTTTGTTTAATTCGAACTGTGATTATACTACTGTTGGGTATTTATATCAGTGGGAATATAACAAAGGAACTGGTGCTTGGGTTATTACAAATCCAACACCAAAACCAGCCGATGCTCCAAAGTGCTCTGGTGCACTAGGATGTACGAGTACATCAGGTTCAACTCCAATGTACGGAACAACCTCCAATCGTGATTGGAGCAATGCTGCTATTCCATGGCTAACTTCAAGAAATGCCGTAGTTAATGATTTAATTGGTAGCAGTAATGGCACAACTGGCTATGTGATTCCAACTGCCAATCAAGCTCCAGCATTGTCCAACATTAGCCCTTTAAATAACTTGGGTTCTGCTTCAATTGATGGTGTATTAATCCAACATTTAAAACTAACAACTAAAGGCCTATAAGAGGAGGAGAGTGATATGAAAAAATTAAGTACTTTGATCCTCGCTCTTTGCGCCACGGTTACTCATGCGGAGCTGCAAACTTTAGATAACGAGGCTTTGCAAGCGATTAATGGTCAAGCTGGTGCTGATTTATCTTTAATGCTTAATTTAAACCAGACAGTTAACGGTGTATTTGACAATGGTAGTGGTGGTGTTTGTCAAAACGTCGAATTCTGTCATATCGGTTTAGCGATTAATAAGCGTTTTGTTCAGGCAGATGCGACGAAGCCAAGTGGTTGGGCTGAAAATAGCGATAGTGGTAATAAACTTTGGCTAGTGTTTAAAGGTGTACAAGGAACTTTAAATATTCAAAAAATGGGTTTGGATGGCGCTGATTTAAAGTATCTTGATAAAAGTAATACGGAAATTATTAAGCCAGCTATACAGCTTAGTTTTAGTGCAGCGCAGCCAATTTTAATTCGTAATTTTGGTTTCAATGCTTTATCGATTGAACAAGATAACTTTACGAGCTCAACAACAACGCAAGGGTCGAGTGCAAATATGTATGATTATGCATATTTCAAAAAACCGACATATGCTGCGACTGCCAATAGTGCAGCACAGCAAGTTGCTACAGCAACTCCGTCTGCTTATGACTATGGGCGTGAAACTGGTTTTATGGGCTTAATGATGAACGGAAACTTGGCTATTCAAGGAAAAGTCATGGTCTTTAGCTGTGATGGCAGCCATCCTCGTTGTTAAGCGTTAATGTAGATTTCAAAGGAACTGAAGTGATGAAAAAAAATAAAGAAAATCACAGCTCAAAGTTTATTTTAAATACATTAACAACCAGCATGTTGTTAGTGAGTGGACAAATTTATGCTTTAGAAGCCTTAACAGATGCTGATTTGAGTGCCGTCAATGGACAAGATGGAATCTCGATACAAACTACATTTAACGAAATTAATATTGATAATGCATATTGGGATGACCATGCAGGCACACCAACAAGTGCTGATCAGGTATTAAGAGCTCAAGCGAGTGGTGTAAAAGTCCAAAAAAGTAATGCATCTAGTCAATCTTTAAGCACTAATTACCGTTTAGATGTTGGGAGTAACCCAACTACGGGTAAAACTGGACTAGACTTTTCTATGCAAAGTAGTCCATCACTTATTACCGTAAATAGCGTTAAAGTTTGTAATAGTTCAGCTAGCTGCTCGCCAACTTTAGGGCAGTTGGCTATTCAAACGACCTCTCCTTTAAATTTGGCACTTACAACCCAAGATGGGCTATTTAATGCAAATAGCCAGTCAAGCATGACACTTGGTATTAATAATGCCAATATTTATCTAGGGCAATTGGATGCTCGTAGTCAGTTAAACCAGCTAATTTTAAGAAATTTTAACTTTAATTTTGTTGGTAAAGGGGCCATGTTGATTGACCCAACTCGTGGCTTAGTTTTACAGACAAATACTGGAACTAATGTTGCTGGTGTAGGGCAAACTCCAAATAGTACCTATGGCTATGTTGATTTTAACCGTGTAGCAGATTCAGCTTCTGGTTTAACTGCGGGTACGTATGTTGATAGTAGCGGCAAAGTAACCAATTCAGGCCTGAATATTGAGGTAATGCTCAGCTCGAATGTAGATAAAACTAACCCTTATGCTTTAGATGCAACTAATAGTCCACAAAATGCGAAAGGTTTGATTCGTTTAGGTGCTAGCGGACGTATGGTAAATAGTTATTTACAAGTCCGTGGTATGGACGGTACGGCGGATACCACCACTTTAGGCACTGCAAATACAGCTTCGGGTACAGGTTCAAGTAATAGCATTTTAGGTAATTCTGGAATAGCCTTCCGCATGAAAGGTGAGTTCACTAAAGATAATGACTCAATGCTAGGTTCAGACGGCAAAGCAACCACTTTAGAAATTGGTGGAGCAGGTTTAAATGCTTACGGTTTCGAATTTGGTAATTTAACCGGTCTTAACTCAGCTACGCGTGGTTATTTTGACAGCGGAAATATTTATTTAAATCTTGCTGATACAAAAACGTTATTAATGCCAAACAACGCGACTTTAAATGCAATTCGTTTAGGATCGGGTACTTTAACAACGGCTGCTGATTATCAACATAATATTCACCGTGATACGGTTACTAATCCATTTAGCTTAATTCTTGCGATGCGTGGAGCAGAGTTTCAAGCATTTTCAAGACGTGGTCGTTTTACAACAAGTGCGAATGTCGCTCCTGCCAATCAGTTTGCAGACAATGGTGCAAACAACCAGTGGGGCTTAGCACTACCTTTTTATAACTTAAATGCTAATGCTGCTGTATATGGTTTAGACGCGCCAGCAAATAGTGCTTATTACTATACAAAAGATGCCAATGGTAAACCTGTTCAGAATGTTGTTGCGACATCTGGAACGACTTCGCGTTTAGGTTTTGGTGTTGCAGCTGGAACTACAGGACGTGATGCGACTGGAACCAAAACGACCTCTGTATTATTGATCGATGGTTCTCCAAATGCTAATAATGGTGGTAACCCGACTGATTATTACATGGGCTTACGTAATATCGATATGTTCCTCAAAGGTAATGGCAGTATCGGTTTAGAAAATGGCAGCCTCAATATTAGTTTAAAAGAGATGCTCCTTGCTTTATCAACTGAAATTGCAGCAGGTTATTTACCAGGGGCTAAATATAAAACTTGTCCAGCGACAGGTTCATGTACTTCACCTATTGATAATTTTGCCAAAAATAATGATGTCTTATTTGGTTTAAAACTACGTTTAGGTGGCGATCTTAACTTATCGATCGTGCCAAACAGTTCAATTGCTGATGGTAGCGCTCTAACTGTACTCGGCGATTTCACAATGCCTGCCACAGCAACTGGAAATACAGTTCAGATTAGTGATCCGATCGATGGTTCTGCAATTGGCTTTGATAATATTACTGGAAAGCTAGCGTTTAATTCCGCTTTAGTTGTGGGCAAAGACACCGCAAGTGGTTTAGGTAAAGTTGGCGTAAATACGGCGGTTTATTTTAATCCTGATAAGAGTATTGACGGTGCATTACGTGTTAAAGATATTAACTTCTATCCGCCTTCAACTGGCGCAGGTGCACGTTTAGGCGAGCTTGCCATTACTGGTGGACGTTTAAATAGTAGCTTTAGTATTGTGCCTAGAAATGGTGCTTTTAATTAATCAATTAAAGTGACGATTATCGTCACTTTTTTATATAAATTTTATTTTAGTGTGATTGGATTTACATTCGTCGGGTTATAGGGATAATTGCTTTGTACTTGAATATTATTCTGATAGTCTGAACAAATAATAAGCGTTTGTCTCTTAAGGATTAGAGCGACATGAAGAATAAAAATATAGGGTGCTGGTTGTTACTTGCCAGTAGTTCAAGTGTTTTTGCAATGCAGCCTTTGGATGATCAAAGTCTTGCGGCAACGACAGGCCAAAATGGCCTAACTTTAGGTATTCAGGCAGATAAAGTCCAATTCAACCAAGTTGCTCTGATTGATACAAATGGTATTGCTTCAACTTCGTATAATAGTAAGGCTGGCTTTGTCATCGCAGGGAATTCTACTAATCCGGTTCCTAGCATAGAGTTTATTAAAGCTGCGGTATCTAGTAATCCTTCTTTTAATATCATAATGGATACTGATGCAGGTGGTGGAAATCCTTTTTTAAATTTAGCTGTGTCTATGGGCAATGATGTAAACGGTATTCGACTTTTACCTTTTTCAGTTTATTTAGCTCCAAGTGCATCTTTATCTAGTCCATCCGATTATGCATTAACCAGTTATGCACCAAAATCAATTTTTAGTTCGGGAACGACAGTGAATACGGGTGTAAAAGAAATCATTCGTTCAACTGGAAATCTAGATATTAACTTTGTACAAACCAATAAACCTCGTTTAAATATCCAGCTTGGCCATGCTGCTCAATCAGTGATGGTTAAATTTGGTGGGGCAATTCAATCTATTTGTTCTGCTGCTGCGGGTTGTCCAATTACTTTAGTCTCGGATAATACGGGAGCTACATTTGGATTTAAATTTGCTGGAACAAATACCTCGACAGGTTTTGTGCTTGATGGTTTTTATGCGGGCGTTGATCCAACGGGATTAACTTTTGGGAATAACGGAGTGTCGAGTAAGTTCGATGCTTCACTTAACAATGTCACTTTAGGAAATATGGGAACCCAAAGTACAACGACATTTAATAACTTGCCTAATGGTTCTATGGGGAGTTTTGGTATTACAGGGGCGTCAGTGACTGACTTAAAAATGAAAGTAAGTGGCTTTTAGAAAAAATAATAACTTAACCTGAAATACGAAAGAGGGCGGTTGTGAAAACAATCGCCCTCTTTTTATGACTATATTGAGTTAAATGTTTTCTGATCTGGTGTGTTCTAACTGTTGAACAATTTCATCCAAAGCTTTAATACGCTTAACTTGATCCCATAAGTTTTTAGCTTGGGGGTAGGCTTTAGTCATCATCCCCAACCATTGTTTATAACGACCAACCATACCAATTTCTGTTTTTGCTTGACCGTTTAAAAAGCGAATTTGCAAATCAACAAGTTGTTCCCAACTGAATAATGCCTCATTCATATTTTCACGAATGCATTGTGTTAAATCTGGGGTAGTCACAGCACCACGGCCAATCATTAAATCTTCGCAGCCAGATTGTTGCTGACAAGCTCTAGCATCTGCATTGCTCCAGATTTCACCGTTGGCAATTACATTAATTTTTAAAGCTTCTTTAATGGGTAGAATTTTTTCCCAATAAGCTGGTGGTGTGTAACCATCTGCTTTAGTACGAGCGTGAACTGTCAACCAACTTGCACCAGCATCTTCAACAGCATGGGCATTTTCCATGGTGTGATTTTCATCGAGATAACCTAAACGCATTTTTGCTGAAACAGGAATATGCGGAGGTACCGCATCTCTTACTGCTTTAATTAGCATATGTACAACATCAGGTTCATCAAGAAGAACTGAGCCGCCTCGGTGTCGGTTTACAGTTTTTGCGGGACAACCGAAATTTAGATCAATTGCTGGTGCACCAAGCTCTACAACTTTTACTGCATTTGCTGCCAGCATATCTGGATTATTTCCTAAGAACTGGACATGGACAGGTGTCCCAGCCGCCGTTTTACCGTCATTTTTTAATTCTGGACAAAAACTATAGTAGATATGGTCTGGCAAAATGCTGTCTGTAACTCGAATAAACTCGGTCACACACCAGTCGAAATGACCAACAGATGTGAGTGTATCCCGCATGATCGGGTCAGTTAAACCTTCCATTGGAGCGAGTATGAGTTTCACAGTCTGTGTCACCTGAGCAAAAAGAAAACAGCGTTATACGGGATATGTATAACGCTGTCTAGTATCGATGAAATTTTAATTAATTTAGAGACCCAAAATCATTTCAAGCACAAATTTACTACCAATAAAACCAATGGCTAAAAGCACAAAGCCGATTAAGGTAAAACGAATGGCCTTTTGTCCTCGCCATCCGAGTTTATAATGACCAATCAATAATGATCCATAGATAAACCAGGAAATAATACTAAATACAGTTTTATGAGCGAGATGTTGGGCAAAGAAGCTATCGATAGTCAAGAAACCAAAAGCGAGTGCAATTGTTAATAGAATAAAACCAGTAATGATGAGGTCAAATAACAAAGATTCCATTGCCTGAATTGATGGGAGTAAATTGACCCAAAAGCGTTTTTTTTGTTTCTTTTTGAGTTCACGATTTTGGAACCACAGCAAAATAGCGTGAATGGTTGCCATTAGTAAAACTGCATAGGCAGATAAAGACAGAATGATATGGACATCAAGGCCTAAAGAGTGTTGTTCAATAAATTGATCGGGTCGGCTGAATGCAAAACCTAAAATCAGGCCAATAGCCGCTACAGGAATGCCTAACAAGTTTAACGGTACAATAGGGCGAAAAATACTAAAAATTAAACTTAACAACAGCATAAGCCACGATGTAAAAGATACTAAATTAAAAACATCGTAGTTAATTCCGGCTGGTGTCAGCATGGCATGGCATAAAACTGTGCCGTGCAACAGGAGTGCCAAAGTTGCAACAACAGCAAATAACCATGGGTTTGGTTCACGTTTTGACATTAAACGAATAAACAGATACCAGAAAGAAGTGGTATATGCAATGAGTGCCAAAATTGTGTAAACCAAGGGGAGGCTAATCATGTCAAACCTTTTTCAGGATTAATTCATCTATATAAGATATAAATTCGCTGCGAACTAAAGTATCCTATAGCATTCTATGCATAAATTTTCTATTTCGAGAAAGATTTTTTTTGCAACTAGCCATTTTAAGCGGATTTTGCAATGTTTGATACCTTAACAGAACGACTCACACAGAGTTTAAGAAATGTTACTGGCTCAGGGCAGCTGACCGAAGACAATATTAAAGATACCTTACGTGAAGTACGTATGGCACTTCTTGAAGCCGATGTCGCGTTACCTGTAACTCGTGAATTTATCGCGAAAGTTAAGGAAGAGGCATTGGGCCAGGAAGTGATGACTCAGTTATCGCCAGGCCAGGCATTTGTAAAAATTGTCTATGACGAACTCACCAAGATGATGGGTGAGGCGAATGAAACACTTGATTTAAGTGCTAAGCCTCCCGTTGTTGTATTACTTGCTGGTTTACAAGGTGCGGGTAAAACGACAACTGCCGCTAAGTTGGCACGTTTCTTAAAAGAGCGTCAAAAGAAAAAAGTAATGACGGTTTCTGCGGACGTTTACCGTCCAGCAGCGATTAAGCAGTTAGAAACTGTGTCAGCAGAAGTTGGGGCAGGTTTTATTCCTTCAGATGCTTCTGAAAAGCCAATTGATATCGTTAATCGTGCAATTGAACAGGCAAAAATCCAATTTGCTGATGTATTGATTGTCGATACCGCTGGTCGTTTACATGTCGATGAAGACATGATGGACGAAATTAAAGAATTGCATGCTGCTGTTAAGCCAACTGAAACCTTGTTTGTGGTTGATGCCATGACAGGTCAGGATGCTGCAAATACAGCTAAAGCCTTTAATGATGCATTGGCACTTACAGGTGTGATTCTCACTAAGACTGATGGTGATGCACGTGGTGGTGCAGCGCTTTCTGTGCGTGCAATTACGGGTAAGCCAATCAAGTTCTTGGGTATGGGTGAGAAGCTTGATGCTTTAGAACCATTCCATCCAGATCGTGTTGCTCAACGTATTTTGGGCATGGGTGACGTACTTTCTTTAGTCGAGGAAGTTGAACGTAAAATCGACAAAGAAAAAGCCGAAAAAATGGCTAAAAAATTGCAAAAAGGAGGCAGCTTCAACTTTGAAGATATGCTGATGCAATTTGAGCAAATGAAAAGTATGGGCGGCATGATGGGCTTCTTAGATAAGTTGCCAGGCATGAGCGGTGCAGGAATTCAGCAAGCGATTGAGCAAGCGAATCCTGAAAAACAGGTTAAGAAAATGGAAGCTATTATCCAGTCGATGACCGTTAAAGAACGCCGTAATCCAGACTTGATGAACCCAAGCCGTAAAAAACGTATTGCAGCTGGTTGTGGTATGGATGTTGCTGAAGTGAATAAACTCATTAAGCAACAAGCACAAATGGCTAAAATGATGAAGAAGTTTGCGAATCCATCTGGTATGAGCAAAATGATGCGTTCATTAGGCAATATGCAAAAACAATTTGGCGGCGGCGGTGGCGGCGGAATGGGGCCACTCTTTGGCAACAACGACCAAAAGAAATAAGTTCGTAAAATAAAAGGCGCATATAGCGCCTTTTATTTTACCCTACATTTTAGTCTTTAGGATAATGAGCAATATATTGTTGTAATCCTTTGAGCAAAAGGTCAGTTTCTACGACTGGATTATATTTTTTCAAGAACTTGGCAAATAGTTGTGCATCTCCACCGGTAAGGAGCAGTTTTTTCGGAGATTGCTGCATAATATTTTCGATAGTACTAATAAGGCCTAACAAAATACCGTGATGGACTGCATCTACGGTGTTGTTGCCTGGGTTTAGATTATCAAAAGCTGAGTCAGGAATTTTAATGCCTTTTGTATTTTGAATAAGTGCATCGCGTTGCAGATAAAGGTTAGGTAAAATGTACCCGCCTAAATGTTGTTTGCCTTGCGTTAAATCAATCGTTAAGGCTGTTCCACATCCAATAATACAATAGTTTTCATTAGCCTGAGCCACAGCGAGTACTTGTAACCAGCGGTCAATCCCGAGCTGACTCGGTACCTCATAGCCACACTTTAACTCAGCATATTCAGCATGAACTTTTGCAAAAACAACTGGAATTTCAAGCCATTTTAGAATTTGTTGAATGCGTTGATTATTCTCAGTATCTAAGACGGATGACACCCCAATCCGATGTAGACCTTGATGCTTAAAATGTTGAATTAACCCAAGTAATAAATCGGCAGGGGATTGCAAATGCAGTTCTGCGGCATGCTCAATAGTTTGGTGATTTTCAGTAATCCAGTATTTTAAACGAGTGTTCCCGATATCGAGCCATAAACTTTTCATGGAGAAACACCTGTTTATTGATTGATCTGTGGTCTTAAGCGACCTTGATAAAACTGCTTAGGTTCCGGAGTTTCAAGTATGACGGCTCCATCATTGGAAATTCCAACAAAACGACCTTCTACTAGTCCTTGGCTATGCTCAAACTGCACGAATTGATTAATCCATGCGGCATGATGATTAAAACGGCCAGCTAAGTTGTAGCAGCCATGATCGAACCAGCGAGCTGCGTTTTGAATAGCCATATACAGCTCTGAAACTAACTCAAGACGGTTGTTTTGCTCTAAACCTAAATCTTCTAAAGAGGTAATCGGCTGATCACTGTCGGTTACGGGTGGCATTTTTAAATTAATGCCCACACCTACTATAGCCTGATGTTGCGAAAGGGGTTCAACTAAAATTCCACCCCATTTACCTTGCGCACTATATAAATCATTTGGCCATTTTACTTGTAAGCTTAGGGGTTGTAATTGCGGGATTTGCAAAATATTTAAAGCAACTTCAAGTGCTAAGCGACCATCTAAGGGTGTTCGAGTTTGCACCAATGTGCTTAAATAAATGTTTCCTTCAGGTGAAATCCATTGCCGTTGATGTTGACCTCGCCCTTGAGTTTGTTGAGCACTGCAAACCAAGCCTGTTGTAATGCCTTTTTGGGCAATTTCACGAATATCATCATTGGTCGAAGTTGTGGTTGCTTTTAATAAAACCACTTCTGGAAGCTGGTTTTTTGCGCTTAAAAGTTGTTGTAGTTGGCGAGTCTCTAAATCCATGTTGAATATGAGCAGAGTGGTAAAACATTTATGGAGTTAATCATATATTTACTCATTGGCGCAATTGCTGGTTTTACTGCCGGATTGTTTGGGGTTGGTGGTGGATTAATTATTGTACCAATCCTCTATGTCGTTTTTACCCAGTTACACTATGACCCTGCGGTAATCATGCATATTGCAGTAGGAACATCACTAGCAACGATTATCGTAACGTCTTTTAGTTCGGTGTCGGCTCACCATAAAAAAGGAGCTGTACTTTGGTCAGTTTTTCGTAATTTAGCGCCTGGGCTCATTATTGGTTCATTTTTAGGTGCTGGTATTGCTGACCTGATGTCTGGTCAACATTTGCAACTTCTTATTGGTATTTTTGCTGTTTCCATGGCTTATCGCATGTTTAAAGGCGCCCATGTTGTCGTTGATCCAACACGTCAGCTTCCTTCAGCATCTATGCAAGTGATGGCTGGTGGGGGAATTGGTGTTGCCTCTGCAATTTTTGGAATTGGGGGCGGTAGCTTAACTGTTCCGTATTTAAACCGTCATGGCGTCGTTATGCAAAAAGCAGTCGCAACTTCTGCTGCTTGTGGTTTACCCATTGCAATTGCGGGCGCAATTGGCTTCATGTGGTTTGGTGCTAAAGAACACATCTCTGTACCTAACACGATTGGTTATGTACATATCTATGCTTTTATTGGCATTAGTGTCATGAGTTTTATTACAGCCAAGTTTGGAGCAAAAGTCGCTCATGCATTGTCACCACAAATGTTAAAAAAATGCTTTGCCTGTTTGTTAGTTGTGGTAGGGAGTTATTTTATTTATAAGGGCATTATGCACTAGAGAATAAAATATTAACCTTAAGAAGACTACGACCTAAGAGCTTGAATTTTTGGAAATTCGAGCTCTTTTTATTAAATAATATAAGAACATTCGGGGCTTTTATTCATCTGATTTTGGTATTGTTTTTAAATGGGTTGGCTTAAAATGCAATGAAATTGTCAGACAATGACATAGTTTTTAATCGATGGGATCAGTTAAAAACAAGGATGCGAAAGAAAAGCATGGATTAATGCATATAAAAAGTAGCGGGTGATTTATGAATCTCGAAGAGACAGAAAGTCTTTCTGAGCAAATTGTCAAATATATTAGTGAACAGATCATTAGTGGCGAGCTGGTTGAAGGCGAACGTATTCAAGAACTACGTATTGCTAAAGAGCTTGACGTGAGCCGAGGGTCAGTTCGTGAAGCATTGTTATTATTAGAGCGTACTCATTTAATTGAGATATTTCCACGCCGTGGGGCAATTGTTTCAGAAATGTCTGCACAGCAGGTTAAAGCACTGTTTGACACAAATATGATGTTATTGGGGCATATTGTTCAACGAATAAGTGAAACATGGCGGGCACATGAAGCAGATCAATTACAGTTATTGTTAGAACAACTTCTTGAGCATGTAAAAGCAGGAGATATCGAGAAATTTTATGATGGTGTTTTCCAATATCTGGCTGAACAGCAAGATATGGTCGGAAATCCTTATCTAATGAAATTCTATAAAGAGTTATTGCCTTCATTACGTCGTAGTTATTTTTTGACCTTAAATACCTCTAAGCGAGAACTACAAGAAGCATTTGCATTATTTAAACTCGTGATTGATGCAATTTTGATCCGAAAATCACAACAAGCCGCTTTATTTATGGAAGATTTTTGTCGACACTTACGTAACCTTGTGTTGGAATCGCTGACACGAATGAAACAGATTGAATTGGCCTGGGCAAGACGCTCACGCCGCTAGTTAGGGCATTATGCGTTTAAGCAGTTTAAAACTTTCCGGCTTTAAATCTTTTGCAGATAGTACAACTTTAAATTTTAAGGCTAACCGCACAGCAGTGGTTGGTCCAAATGGTTGTGGCAAATCAAATGTAATTGATGCCATTCGTTGGGTGATGGGTGAATCAAATGCTCGTCAACTGCGTGGTGGTAGCATGCAAGATGTTATTTTTACAGGAACTTCCAAACGTAAGCCAGTTGGTGTGGCGAGTGTTGAGCTACGTTTTGATAATACGTATGGCAAGTTAGGTGGATCCTATAATGCTTATAATGAGCTAGCTGTTCGCCGTCAGGTCACCCGTGAAGGCAAGTCCGAATATTTCTTAAATGGCACACGTTGTCGCCGTCGTGATATTACCGATATTTTCTTGGGAACAGGGTTGGGACCACGTTCTTATGCGGTGATTGAACAGGGCATGATTAACCGTCTAGTTGATGCCAAGCCTGAAGAAATGCGTATTTTTATTGAAGAGGCCGCAGGTGTTTCTCGTTATCAAGCTCGTCGACGCGAAACTTTGCAACATCTTGAGCATACTGAGCAAAACCTTTCACGTTTAGAAGATATTGCCCTAGAGTTAAAATCGCAGCTTAAGACGCTTAAACGCCAATCAGAAGCAGCCGTTCAATATAAAACGTTAGAAGGTCAGATTCGTACGCTTAAGATTGAAATTTTATCTTTTCAAGCAGATAAAAGCGTACGCTTACAAGAAGAATATACAGTTCAAATGAATGAACTGGGCGAAAATTTTAAGTTGGTACGTTCAGAGCTAAGTACGATTGAACATGATTTGGAAGCAACTAGTGCTTTATTTCAGAGACTCATTCAGCAATCTTCACCACTACAACACGAATGGCAGCAAGCTGAAAAAAAACTATCTGAACTGAAAATGACTCTGGAACAAAAACAGAGTTTATACCAGCAAAACAGTACGACTCTCGTTCAATTAGAACAGCAAAGATTCCAAACTAAAGAACGTTTACAGCTTTCTGAATTGCAACTTGAAACGTTGAATAATCAGTTAGATGAACAAACTGAAGCCTTAACTGCAATTGAGCATACTGCAACGGAAGCTGAACAAAACTTTGCTGATTTACAATCCCAGCAAAAACAAGCACAACAACAGTTTGAACAAGTAAAAGCTCAGGTTGAAAAACAACAGCAGCAAAAAATGCAAATGTCTGCCCAAATTGAGCAGTTAGGCAAAAATGTTCTAAGAATTGAGCAACAAAAAGAAACGTTGCAACATCAAGCAAGTCAGATTCAATCGCATGTTCATGAAGATGAACAGGGTGAGCTTGAGAAACTGCAACAGCAACTTCGTCGTGAAATTGCGACACTTGAGACTGAAATTGAGCAGCTCTCACAGCGTTTAGAGCAGTCTCAACAGCAACATCAGGCAAGTAAAAATCAACAGCAAACGCTGAAAACAGAAATACAAGTTTTATTATCAGAGCAGAAAAACTTAAGCCAGCTTGTTGCTAAGCAAAGCCCGAAGCAACATCAAGATGCATTACGTTTAATGCAAGCTTTGCAATTAACAGAGCAAGGCAAACCACATGCGCAGATTATTGAAAAGTTTTTAGCAAAATGGTTACAAGCTCATATTCTTGATACCGAACAAACTTTTCAAGAAGGGGTTGCTCGCCAGTTAAAACCTTCAGAGCAAACAAATCAATTTAAGCAAAACTTAGCTTGTTTAAATGATTGGATTGCATCTCCACAGCTATCAATCTTTTCGAATGTAGCGATTGCACAAGATTTGACTCATGCTTTAAATGAGCAAAAGCAACTGCAACATGGGCAGTCTATTTTGACTTTAGATGGTTATCATGTCGGGCAGGATTGGGTCATTGCTCTTATGTATGATGATGAGAGTCAAAGTGCACAAGGGATGCTCAGTCATCGTATTCGCCTAGATGAAATTGAACAAGTTCTTGAAAAGCAACAACCCGAATTACAAGCATTAGATCAAATTGTAGTTCAGCAAAAAGATGAGCTAGGGCAGTTGCAGTCTGATTTGCAACAGAAACAGCAAGTTGTTAAACAAAAACAAAAAGACTTACAACAGCTTGATGTGCAAATTGCTAAACAGCAAACCGCTGCACAAGCATTTTTATTGCAAAAACAGCAATTGAAAGATCAACTCAGTCAGTTAGATATGCAACTTGAAGAAGATGCAATGCAAAAAGATGATCTGGAGATTGATTTACATGCGCTAGCAATCAAGCTTGAAACCATTTTACCTGACTATAAAACATTGCAATTTCGGGTAGAAGAGTTAACAGAGCAACTAGAGGAACAACAACAAGCTCTGCTTCAGCAACAACAAGAACGTGAAATTTTACGTCGTAACAGCACGCAAACGACTCAACAGATAGAGTTGCTTGAAAAAGATATTTCGTTCTTGCAGAGCCAATATCAGCAAATTAATGCTCAAATGGAACAGGCGAAAAAATTTGTTGATCCTATTCAGTTAGAGTTGCCAAATCTTGAGTCGGAATTTCAGCAACAATTTGCTCAAACTGAAAAGTTGCAAAAGAACTGGAATGAATGGCAGCTTGAATTAAATAGTGTGCAGGAAAAACAACAAACCCTGACAGATCAGCGTCATCAATATCAACAAAAAGATGAGCAGCTCAGAGAACAACTTGAAGCAAAACGTTTGGCATGGCAAGCAGCTAAGTCAGATCGTGAACATTACCAAGAACAGCTTAAAGAGCTAAATGCCGAGCTCCAAAAGGGCTTACAAATCGATTTAACCGAGCACCAGCAAAAACTGGAAAAAGTACAGAAACAGTTTGAAAAAATCGGTGCGGTTAACCTTGCCGCTTCACAAGAGTTTGAAGAAGTTTCCCAGCGTTTTGATGAGTTGAGTCACCAGATTCAAGATCTGGAAAATACGGTAACTCAACTAAAAGATGCGATGAAAAGCATTGATCAGGAAACCCGTAAGTTGTTTATGACAACGTTTGATCAGATTAATCAAGAGTTGCAAAATCTGTTTCCAAAGGTCTTTAATGGTGGTGAAGCAAGTTTAAGTCTTGAAGATGACTGGCAATCTGGTGTTAAACTGATGGCTAGACCACCGGGTAAGAAAAATAGTTCTCTAGCATTACTTTCCGGTGGAGAAAAGGCTTTAACAGCTTTAGCATTAGTATTTGCGATTTTTAGATTGAATCCGGCACCGTTTTGTGTGTTAGATGAAGTGGACGCACCACTTGATGATGCGAATGTTCAGAGATATTGTAATTTGGTAAAAGAGCTTTCTGAACATGTACAATTCATTTACATTACACATAATAAGCTGGCGATGACCATGGCAACTGATTTGTTGGGTGTGACCATGCCTGAACCGGGTACATCAAAATTAGTCACTGTCGATTTAGAACAGGCAAAAGAATACGGGTTAGTTTCGGAGTCATAGAATGGAAATCAATACGATTATTGGCATCGTTGTCGCCATTATTATTATGCTAATTGGCTTAAAAATGATTTTAAAAAAGTCAAACCATGCTGAACCCTCATTAGACAGTGATTTGCATATTAATCCTGATAGTAATCAGCCGGTTATACCTAGGCATGTGAGAGATCAGCTTGAGCAAGCTGAAGCAGAGGGAGTATCGACGACTAGCGCAGAGCGAGTAGAACCGACTTTAAATGCGGCGTCACAAGTCAGTGAAACAAAACAAACAGAAACTTTGGCTGTAGAACCTACTAAATCAATTTCGGCCGAACAAATTCAACCAGTTGTTGAAATGTCTCCAGATGAAATTAAATCTGAAGAAACTGTAAAAAGCTCTACCATTAACACAGATAGTTCAGTTGAGTTGGTTGATACGGTTTCTGTTAAATCAGAAGAAAGCTTGGAACCAGAAAGCGAAAAGGCTGAGCCTGAGTTGAGTTTAAATCCAAATATTGAAACTGCTGAAATTGCTGAATTTGAAGGCGAGAGTAATATTCTGGATGTGCATTTGCATGAACAGCAGCGCTATGATGATGAAAGTGCCTTAGCGATGGCTGAACAGATTATTGCATTAAATGTCTATCCAAACCCTCGTCGCGCGTTGTCTGGCGATAAAGCACTTAAAGTGCTGCTGAAATACGGTTTACGTTATGGCGAAATGTCGTGTTTTCATCGCTATGAAAATACTGATGAGCCGAGTGTACTTATGTTTTCAGTACTGCGTATGACGGACAATGGACCAGCTGGGTTTGATCTTGAAACCTTATCTACTGAACAAGTCCAAGGGTTGGCATTTTTCCTTGCACTTCCAAACAGTAAAGCTGTGACTGGTTTTGACATGATGGCGAGTATTGCAGGTTTAATTGCTCGTGAAATTGATGGCAAAGTTTATGATGAGAATAATCTTGAATTTACACCACAGTTAAAAGAACACTGGCGTCATCATGTGATTGATTATCGTCCGGCACAGGCGACTGCCTAGTTTTAATTTTTTACATTCGTTGCGATAATTGCAACATATCTAGTCGCAGTTCAGGGTGGAGAAATTTCCACCCTTTTTTATGGTGAATAACATAATGGCAACAACTTCCGTGATCGAACAGATGCGTCAGCTTATTCAACTGATTGCAAAGCATAACCATGCATATTATGTGATGGATCAGCCGACAATCTCGGACAGTGAATATGATCATTTATTTCACCAGTTAAAAGCTTTAGAAGAGCAATATCCAGAACAGGTTCAATCAGATTCTCCAACTACAAAGGTAGGCGGACAAGCACTCTCTAAATTTCAAAGTGTGACCCATGTAGTTCCTATGCTTTCTTTGGGGAATGTTTTTAATCAGGAAGACTTGTTTGCATTTGCACGCCGTGTCGAAGAGCGTTTGCCCAATCAAAAAGTACAATATGAAGTAGAACTAAAACTCGATGGTCTTGCGATTTCTCTTTGGTATGAAAACGGTGTGTTAATACGTGGTGTTACACGTGGCGACGGAGAAACCGGAGAAGACATTACCCAGAACGTTAAAACGATTCGCAACTTGCCTAAAGTGTTGCATTCGGATCATTTTGAAATTCCACGACTGCTTGAAGTACGCGGTGAAGTGCTCATGCCAAAGTCTGGCTTTGAAAAACTCAATGCCGATCAGGAAGCAAAAGGCGATAAAACGTTTGCGAATCCGCGTAATGCAGCAGCTGGTAGTTTAAGACAGCTCGATCCAAATATTGCTGCTGGCAGACCCTTAGCGTTTTATGCATATGGTATTGCTCAGTGTGAACCTAATCATGGCTTAACCACCATGCATGATAGCTTGCAATGGCTAACGAAACTTGGATTTGAAATTGCTGAACGTCAGTATCTATGTAATTCAATTCAGGAAGTACAACAACGCTACGAGCAAATTCAGCAAGAACGTCCCGATTTACAAGTTGAAATTGATGGAATGGTCGTAAAGGTTGATGACTTAAAACAACAACAACAACTTGGTTTTTTAAGTCGTGAGCCACGTTGGGCGACTGCCTATAAATTCCCTGCACAAGCTGCATTAACTACGGTGGATCAGATTGATTGGCAAGTGGGGCGTACAGGTACTTTGACTCCTGTAGCACGCTTAAACCCTGTATTTGTGGGGGGTGTTACGGTTTCCAATGTAACTTTACACAACATTGGTGAAATCCATCGTCTTGATGTACGTGTTGGCGATACGGTTAGTGTTTATCGTACTGGCGATGTTATTCCTAAAGTAGAAAAAGTCTGGCCAGAGTTCCGCTCACCTGATGCTGAAATTGTACATTTACCTGAAAGCTGTCCTGTTTGTGCCTCACCCGTTGTAATGCCAGAAGGGGAAGCCTTAGCACGTTGTTCTGGTGGTCTTTACTGTGCTGCTCAGCGAATTGAAGCCATTCGTCATTTCGTGTCACGTAAGGCGCTTGATATTGAAGGTTTGGGCGATCGTTGGGTAGAGTCTTTATTACATCTCGATTTGCTTAAAGATGTTGCCGATATCTATCATTTACATGAGCACCGAGAAACTTTACTTGGCATTGAAAAAATGGGAGAAAAGTCAGTACAAAATCTGATTGATGCCATCGAAGCCAGTAAAAAGACAACCCTTGCGCGTTTTATTTATGCTTTAGGAATTCGTGGGGTAGGTGAAACTACTGCCAGAATGTTAGCCAATACTTTCCAAACTTTAGAAGCCCTAAAAGCTGCCGATGTTGAAGCTTTAAAGAAAACACCGGATGTCGGCGATATTACCGCAGAATGGATTGCTGACTTTTTCTTGGCACCTCATAACCTTGAAGTGCTTGATCGCTTAATTGCAGCTGGAATTCATTGGGATGCGCCGACTGCACCAACACGCCAGCCATTAAATGGCGAGAGTTGGGTTTTAACAGGCACATTAGAGCAAATGACCCGTGATCAAGCGACCCAGATGCTACAAGCATTAGGCGCGCGCGTGAGCGGTAGTGTGTCAAGTAAAACCAAATGTGTTGTTGCTGGTGAAAAAGCAGGTTCAAAATTAGAAAAAGCTGCAAAGCTTGGTATTGTCGTCATGAATGAGACTGATTTCTTATCTCTTATGGCGAGCTATGGGCAGACCTTAAGCGAATAAACCTACCGAAATAAGAACCATTGATTTTAGTTACAAATTTATAAATTGATGGTTTATGTCATATTTTAACGCTTGTCTGGGTGTATAAATCGGACAAGCGTTTCTTTTTGCAGAGGAAATTTAATTAACTTAAACTGCAAATGCGTATGTTTCTCATTTTAATTTTATAAAAATCATAAACTTAACTATTTTTTACTTTGCAATCATTTTTAAGATTGCCCATAATAGTGCTCATACGATAGGAGATTTATTATGCGTGGCAATCCAGAAGTCATAGACTATTTAAATATGCTCATTGGCGGAGAATTGGCTGCCCGTGATCAATATCTAATCCATTCTCGTATGTACGAAGATTGGGGTTTAAATAAAATTTATGAACGTATTGATCATGAGATGCAAGAAGAAGCTTCTCATGCTGATGCGATCATTCGCCGTGTATTGTTTTTAGGTGCTAAACCAAACATGCACCGTGAAGACATTAATGTCGGTACAGACGTTGTTTCTTGTTTAAAAGCTGATTTGGCGCTTGAATATCATGTTCGTGAAAAGTTAGCGACAGGTATCAAACTCTGTGAAGAGAAAGGCGATTACATTAGCCGTGATATGTTACGTCAACAATTATCTGATACTGAAGAAGACCATACCTACTGGTTAGAAAAGCAATTACGTTTAATTGAGTTGATTGGCTTACAAAACTATATTCAATCTCAAATTTAATAAAAAACCCAGCTGATGCTGGGTTTTTTATCGCCTGATTTTTAGCTTTAATAAAATAGAAATAAAAAAGTATTTTTCTCAAATTTAATATATTCAAAGCCTTAGTATATAAGGCTTTGGTAGTTACAAAAAAGTCATAAAAATTGTATCACACCCCCTGTTTTTTTTATGGAATTGGATATAATTTCGCCAACAAAACCCTTGCCTAGAAACTTCATGAGGCAAGGGTTTTTCTATGGAAAATCGGTTGGTATGGATCGCCAATGATTTTATGGTGAGTTCGCGAAATATGTTATTTACCAAACCTGCTGTTTTAGATACAGCTACTCTCTTAAGCACGCAGCGTCTTGCAACACGACTAAGCTTTTTTAGTTTGGGTTTTGCGACCGCAGCTTGGGCACCACTGATTCCTTTTGCACAGCAACGTTTAAACCTCAATCATGCCGATTTTGGTTTGCTGCTCTTGTGTATGGGTATTGGCTCAATGATTGCAATGCCTGCGACTGGCGCTTTAGTCAAGCGTTGGGGATGTCGGCCATTAATTGCGTTGGCATTGATGCTGTTAATGGTGTTATTACCTAGCCTAACGATGTGGAACAGCATTGTGATGATGGCTGTAGCATTATTTGTGTTTGGGTCGGCAGCAGGCTGTCTTGGGGTAGCTATAAATTTACAGGCAGTGGTTGTTGAAAAACATAGCCTGCGAGCTCTGATGTCTAGCTTCCATGGAATGTGCAGTCTTGGCGGCTTAACTGGGGCTATGCTGGTGACTGCATTATTGGCAGTAGGTCTTTCTCCATTAATGAGTACTTTGTCTGTTGTAATGATTTTGCTCGTCATTGGTGCAGTTGCTATTCCTCCTTGTTTAAAGTCTTTTGAACAGGATGAAAAGCCACATCAAGAAGCCGATACACCTAAAAAACTCTATCGACCTAACGGCATTATTCTGCTTATTGGCATGATGTGTTTTATTGCCTTTTTATCAGAAGGTGCGGCAATGGATTGGGGTGGTATTTATTTAACAAGTAAGTATCAGCTTAATCCAGCCTTTGCTGGTCTTGCTTATACCTTTTTTGCTCTGAGCATGACGACTGGACGTTTTACGGGCCACATTTTGCTAAAGCAATGGGGTGAAAAAAATGTTGTAACTTATAGTGCCATTGGTGCAGCAATTGGTATGGCTGTTATTGTGACCGCACCCGTATGGCAAGTGGTTGTATTAGGCTATGCACTTTTAGGATTAGGCTGTTCCAATATTGTGCCTGTTATGTTTTCTCGCGTAGGTCGACAAAACGATATGCCTAAAGCAGCAGCACTTTCTTTAGTATCAACGATTGCCTATACAGGTACCTTAAGTGGGCCAGCTTTAATTGGTTTAATTGGTGAATGGACTGGTTTAAGTACAGTTTTAACAGGTGTAGCAGTATTACTATTTATTATTGCTTTACTTAACCGCTTTACGCTCGCAAAGGCGAATTAATTTATAAATAATAGAAATAATCTAAAGAACATCGAGAATTTAATTTCTCGATGTTCTTTTATTTAGATTTATAAAACCTGATAGATAGATTGATAATTGTCTTGTAATAAGCGCTGAGGTTTCATCAGTAAAGTTGGTGTTTTTTCTAAATCATCTAAGAAATCGTTTCTCCAATGAGTAAGATCAGATGCTGATAAACCCTCTATCAATTGTTGATAACGATTAATACGCTCAGCTTTAGACATTTCTAAAGCCATTTTTAAAGCATCCATCATTGCCGCTCTGTCTTGCGGATCAACAATCAAGGCTTGAGACATCTGCTCAGCAGCACCCGCATATTTAGATAAAATTAGTACGCCAGGATTCTCCGGATCTTGAGCTGCAATATATTCTTTAGCGACTAGGTTCATACCATCGCGTAGTGAACTAATCCAGCAAATATCTGAATGGCGGTAAATATGCATGAGATTATGGTGTTGAACTGGATCATAGCAACAATCTACAGGTCTCCAGTCTTCATGTGCAAATTCTTCATTGATCAATTCCAACTTGGTCTTAAAACGTTCGTATAAACGCTGATAAACTGCAATATCAGTACGTGACGGTGTTGCAACTTGCAGATGTCGGACTAACCCATGATATTCAGGATTAGTTTCTAAGAAGGTTGCAAATGCATTAAAACGCTCAAGTAAACCTTTTGAATAATCAATTCGGTCAACCCCAATGATTGTTTTTTGACGAGGTATTTCTTCAAAATTAAACACACAAGGGCTTGGCAAATCTTGCTGCGCTTGCTTTTGTATAATCTCTGGCTGAACGCCAATCGGGTACGATTTAATTAGTATTTGACGTTTTTTGTAGCTGATACTGTCACGGTGAATTTTCTGAGCTTCAAGTAAACTTAAACATGTTTGCATGCATGCATTTTGATCAATCTGGGTTTGTAAACCAATTACATCATATTGGCTCAAGTCTTGAATTAACTCTCGGGCCACAGGAATTTTGAGCCAGATGTTCAGGCTAGCAAAAGGGATATGTAGAAAGAAACCAATTTTATTTTGCATGCCTAATTCACGGCAGTAACGGGCTACACTAAAAAAATGATAATCATGTATCCATATGATATCTTCAGGCTGAGCAAGCTGTTTTAACTTTTCAGCGAATAATCGATTAACCTTTTGATAGGTATTATATTCTTGCGAATCATATTCAATAAGATCCTCTCGGTCATGCATCGCTGGCCACAGAACCTTATTTGCAAAACCACAGTAATATTGCGCGTATTGTTGATGGGTGAGAGGGCAGGTAATGTAGTCAATTCCCTGAGAATAGGCCTGCTCAAATTCTGGCTCTTCGCTATCGGTAATTTGCTGACCATTCCAGCCTAACCAAATACCATTGCTATCATTCAATGCATCTTGTACAGCTACAGCAAGGCCACCTGCTGAAGCCTTACCAGATGGCATACTTATTCGGTTCGATAATACGATTAATTTAGACATATTTTTTCTCCATTCTGATTTCGGCTATTTTTGACATATAAGTTTTTTATTCTGTTTTGAAATAAAAAAAGAAAATTAGCGACATCATCGATATCTTTTAATCTATATTTGGCATGTGTTTCACCAGAACCTACTTTAATGGTGAGGCCAGATTGCTGATTAATACAAATAAAACCAGATTCATCTGTTAAATCATCTCCTATAAAAATAGGTAGCACTGAGGTTAAATTAAGATGATTTAATATAGTTTGAATTGCTTTACCTTTATCAGCATGGTGAGGGATTAATTCAACAACAAATTTTCCCTTATTTATTTTTAATTGGGGGTAAAAGGATTTAATCTGTTGCATTATATTAAATGCATGATTTTCTAAGTTAGGATTTTTGCGATAATGTAAAGCAATAGAATATCCTTTATCTTCAATTAATAGTTCAGGATATTTCTCACAAGATTTTATAATATCTTGTTTTAATTTTTTAAAATTAATACTACTTAAATCTGGTCGAATATAATTATCTGAACTAAAATAAATATCTAAACCATGTAAACCTGCGATAGGAACTTCAATAGGGTGTAGCAGCTTGCCTGCTGTATCTATATCACGACCTGTTACAGCAATAACGGGAATATTTAATTCAATAATTTTTTTTATAATTTCTAATGTAGTTTTTGGAATAAAACTCTGCTCAGGTTTAATTTGAAATGATGCTAATGTTCCATCAATATCTAAAAATAAGCAGTAATTTTTATCTAAGGATAAAGTATTTATAATATCACTGGATGTAACAAAATATGTGTTTTTTTCTCTCCTATCAGATATTGTACTTTGACTGTTCATATTAGCCTTCCCAATATTTTTTGATCAATAATTAATCTTCTAACATTAAAATGAATTGATGAGTCATTTCTTTTAATAAAAAAACATAAGTATTAACATTAATTACATTGCATAATGGATTTATAGGCGAAGTGTGGAGTATGTTGTTTTTTGATTGGCTTCAATGTTTAGATAATTAATTTTTTGTATGTTTCCTATTAATAATGAAGGTCTTGTTTATCAATATATTTCAGAATATTAATGGGTTTTAATGCGTGATTTAAAATCAATATTTTAAATTTTAAGGCTGATTTTAAAAGATATTTTCTTAAAATATTAATATATAATTTGCACTAAATGAGCTTTGGGTAAGAATATGACGTTACAAAATAAAATTTTATTGATTACAGGGTGGGGAGTAGGAATTGAACCTTTAGAATCATTAAAATTGCATTTGCAGCAGAAGGGTTTTGATGTACAACTTATTAATATTTTTAATGTTTTAGATAGTAACTTTCAAGCACAGCTTGATTTAGTGGCTGAGGTTGATGTGGTAATAGGCTGGTCTTTAGGTGGGCAGTTAGCAGCTTACTTAGTTGATTCTTTTTATAAGAGCACTGGTCTAACTAAAACTTTAATTACGCTTGCTTCTAATCCATGTTTTGTTACCAACACTAATTGGCAGACTGCAATGCCTGCTGATGTGTTCAGTCAATTTAAAACTTCTTTTTTGCAAAACCAACAAGCTACTTTAAAGCGCTTTTATTATTTAATTACTCAAGGATCAGCACAAGCTAAAAAAGATTGGCTAAACATGCAAAATATAGCAAATCCACCCTCTTATGAGTTGTTATTACAAGGGTTAGAAATGTTAGAGTATTTAAACTTGGTAGATAACTTAAAAAATTACTCAGGTCCACAGCTTCATTTATTTGCAGAGCAAGATGGTGTCATTCCTTGCAAAATTGAGGAAAATTTTGCACATATCGCGACAGAAAAGATGAAATACAAAGTATTAAATGAAGCTACTCATGCTTTTCCATATCTACAAGTAGAACGAACAATTGAAGAAATCTGCCAATTTTTAACAATTCATCAGCAAAGTTAATCAGCTTTGATTGATATCGCAATTTTCTTTCATTCTTAACAGGTTTAACATGTGTTCAATGAAAGATTTGAACGCTGTAAAAGGGTAAATAGGATGACAGATAATTTTGATTTGGAACATATTTGGCATCCTTATACTTCAATGACCCAACCTTTACCAACATTTAAAGTTAAACGTGCCTATAGCGCGACGATTGAGTTAGATGATGGTAGGACTTTAATTGATGGTATGTCATCTTGGTGGTGTGCAATTCACGGTTATAACCATCCTGAACTCAATCAGGCAGTGACCGATCAATTACAAAACATGTCTCACATCATGTTTGGCGGTTTAACGCATGACCCTGCAATTGAACTTGGAAAAATTCTTTTAAAAATTACCCCGCCAAGTCTCGATAAAATTTTCTATGCAGATTCAGGTTCTGTTGCTGTTGAAGTTGCTTTGAAAATGGCAGTGCAGTTTTGGACCGCTCAAGATAAACCGCAAAAAACAAATTTTATTACAACGCGTTCTGGCTACCATGGGGATACATGGAATGCGATGTCGGTGTGTGATCCAGTTACAGGCATGCATCAGATTTTTGGCACAAGCTTACCAAATCGTCTTTTTGTTGCAGCACCACAAACCAAATTTCATGAAGAATGGAATCCACAAGATATTACAGAATTAGAACAAGCGATTCAGCAAAATCATGAGCATCTTGCAGCCTTAATTATCGAGCCGATTGTACAGGGTGCAGGCGGCATGCGTTTTTATCATCCTGAATATCTGCGTCAAGCCAAAGTACTTTGTGAACAATATAATCTGTTATTAATTTTTGACGAAATTGCGACAGGCTTTGGGCGTACCGGTAAGCTCTTTGCGTGGGAACATGCACAAGTCGAGCCAGATATTATGTGCATAGGTAAAGGGCTAACAGGTGGTTATATGACATTGTCTGCTACCTTAACGACGAAGCATGTTGCCGAGACCATTAGTCGCGGTGAGGCTGGCGTATTTATGCATGGTCCAACCTTTATGGCTAACCCACTTGCTTGTGCTGTTGCCTTAAAAAGTACGCAATTATTAATTGAGCAAGATTGGCAAGCCAATATTGAGCGAATTGAACAACAACTTACTCAATACTTAACACCACTCAATCAGCTTGATTATGTTGCTGATGTAAGAGTATTGGGGGCAATAGGGGTAGTTGAACTCACTGTTAATGTTGATATGAAAACGTTGCAGCAACAATTTGTAGACCGTGGAATCTGGATTCGTCCTTTTGGTAAATTGGTGTATGTAATGCCACCTTATGTGATTACCAGTCAGGAATTAAGCTATTTGCTTGAGCAGTTGGTTGAAGTTGTTAAAACCATGCAGGGAGTGCATTGAAATGTCGTTGCTTGATCATTTTGCTATCCAATTAGATGAACTAAAACAACAAGGCAATTTCAGACAGTTCACTCAAAATGTACAGCATGAGCGTTTTATTACGATTCAAAATAAAACGATGCTGAACTTGGCTTCAAACGATTATCTTGGCTTAGCCGCGGATGTAAAACTTCGTGAAGAGTTTTTAGAAAATTTTCCAGTCGAACGTAGCTATTTTAGTTCTTCGTCATCCCGTTTATTAACGGGTAATTTTGAAGAATATGAAAAATTAGAAAATAGCCTAAGCCAAGCATTTGGTGGTCGGGCAGCACTATTATTTAATAGTGGTTACCACATGAATATCGGTATTTTGCCTGCTGTTGCCGATGGCAAAACTTTAATTTTGGCTGATAAGCTGGTTCATGCGAGCATGATCGACGGTATACGTTTATCGGGTGCGCAATATGTGCGTTATCGCCATAATGATTTGCAGCACCTAGAGCAACTTTTGCAAAAATATCATGATGATGACAATATTGAACGAATCATTGTGGTGACTGAAAGTATTTTTAGTATGGACGGTGATGAAACTGATTTAGCCGCATTAGTCAGGCTTAAAAAACGTTTTGCCAGAACTATGCTGTATGTTGATGAAGCGCATTCAATTGGTGTGCGTGGCGAACAAGGTTTAGGATGTGCTGAACAATACAATGTCATTCAAGATATTGATTTTTTAGTGGGGACATTAGGTAAAGCACTAGCAGCAGTGGGGGGATACATTATTTGTCACCCAATTATTAAAGATTATTTAATTAATAAAATGCGCCCACTTATTTTCAGTACTGCTCAACCGCCGATTGTTATGGCATGGGCAAACTTTGTTTTTCAAAAAGTATTACACGCCCAATCTCAGCGTGAACATTTAAAAAATATTAGCCAATATCTTCAACAAGCTGTTGTGCAAAAGGGTTATGTAAGTCCATCTACCAGCCATATTATTCCAGTCATTGTGGGAGAAAGTCAGGCTGCTATCGATAAGGCAAAGCAGGTTCAGCAAAGTGGTTTTTACGCCATGCCTGTGCGTCCACCGACCGTACCTAAAAATAGTTCGCGTTTGCGTATTTCTTTAACGTCAATGGTACAGCAACATGAGCTTGAAGAATTGGTGAGTTTTCTGTGAGTCTGAATAAAAACTTGGTTGCCCAGCGTTTTGCCAAAGCAGGGCAAAGCTATTCAGAGCATGCAATTGTTCAAAAACAAATTTGCCAAAATTTAACGGTTTTACTCCAGCAGCTTTGCCCTACAACGATGTCACGTGTCTTTGAAATTGGTTGTGGTTCTGGCAATTTAACTCGTCTTATTGCTGCATCTTTTCAGATTGAAGAGTTAATTTTGAATGACTTGTATGCAGATGTGCAGCAGCACTTTAACCATCAAGAAAATTTGAAATGGTTGATTGGGGATGTTGAAACTTTAGCGTTTCCGCAGCAGCTCGACATGATCGTTTCTGGTTCGGCTTTGCAATGGATGCAAGATTTACCTCGTGTACTTCAACATTGTCATACTGCTTTAAATGAAAAAGGCTGGTTATGTTTTTCAACTTTTGGCCCAAGAAACTTAATCGAGATTAAAGAATTAACAGGGCAAGGTTTAAGTTATTGGTCTATTGAAAATTGGAACAATGCCTTAACTTTGGCGGGTTTTGAAGTTCTGCATTTGTCTGAGTCAGAAGCCCAGCTCTATTTCGATTCGCCTAAAGCTGTATTGCAGCATTTAAAAGCAACAGGTGTGACTGCAACTGCTCAGCATCGTTGGACTAAGCAAACTTTACAACAGTTTTATCAAGATTATGATCGGTTTAAGCATGCTGAGGGATATTCCTTAACATATCATCCGATCTATTGTATTGCCCGGAGAATGAAGTAAATGAGTTGTCAGATCTATTTTGTGAGTGGGATTGATACCGAAATTGGTAAGACCTACGCGACAGGCTTTTTAGCAAAATTATGGACTGAGCAGGGTAAAAAAGTGATTACCCAAAAACTCATTCAGACGGGTAATGCTGATATTTCTGAAGATATTGAAAAGCATCGTGAAATTATGGGGCAGGGTTGGTTTCAAGAAGATCATGAAAAGCTCACCATGCCGGAAATTTTTAGTTATCCTGCTTCGCCTCATCTGGCAACACGCCTAGATAACAGAGAAATTGACTTTCAAAAAATTGAAAATGCAACACAAACATTAGCTGAGCGCTTTGATATTGTTTTACTCGAAGGTGCTGGTGGATTAATGGTGCCATTAACTACAAGTTTACTCACCATCGATTATATTGCTCAGCACCAGTTCCCCGTTATTTTAGTGACATCGGGTCGTTTAGGAAGCATTAACCATACTTTACTTAGTCTTGAAGCGCTCAAATCTCGTGGACTGAAGTTGCAAGCTTTGGTATATAACTTAAAAGATGAATCAAAAGATCCATTAATTTCTCAAGATACGTCAAATTATTTGAAAGACTATTTAGCAATTCATTTCCCTGAAGCTGAGTGGATTGAGTTGGCAAAAATGAATTAATTTAAAGTAGGCTATAAAAAACCGCTCTTATAAGAGCGGTTTTTTTATGCATTATTTAATATTTTAGAATTTCTTAGAACCACGGTTAAAACCAGTCGATTTGCGTTGGTTACCAGTATTCACAGGAGCTTCTTTTTCATCATCGCGGCGTTGTTGACGCAAGAAACCGCCACGACGAGCTGCCATTGGCTTTTCGGTCATACGGTCAGTACGACGTTTTGCCATACCAAATAAACCTGTACCTTGACGTGGTTTTAATTCAACTGATTTCGCTAGATTGTCGATGTCAGTTTTATCGAGTTCCATCCAGCGGCCAGTACGTAATTCGCGTGGTAAAATAACTGTACCGTAGCGTGTACGCAATAAGCGGCTTACTTTAAGTTCTTGTGATTCAAAAATACGACGAACCTCACGGTTACGACCTTCTTTCACCACTACTTGGTACCAGCGGTTAATACCTTCACCACCAATTTCCGAGAAAGACTCAAATTTAGCTGGACCATCTTCAAGCTCTACACCAGTTACCATTTTTTGGCGTATTTTAGGCGTTACTTCACCCATAACTCGAACAGCATATTCACGTTCAATTTCATTTGATGGGTGCATTAAGCGGTTAGCAAGCTCACCATCATTTGTGAACAATAATAAACCAGTACTGTTAATATCTAGACGACCTACCATTACCCAGCGGTCATTCGCAATTTGTGGTAAATGATCAAATACGGTTGGGCGTTTTTCAGGGTCATTACGTGAACAGATTTCGCCCTCTGGCTTATAGTAAATCAATACACGACGACGAATTTCGTCTTCAATTTGAAACTGAACTTTACGGCCATCAATGCGTAATTCATCGCCTGGTTCAATGCGCTCACCCACTTGGGCAACACGGCCGTTCACACTCACGCGTCCTGCGGCAATAACCTCTTCCATATATCGGCGGGAACCTAATCCGATCCGCGCTAATACTTTTTGCAATTTTTCACTCATGACAGCACAACCTTAGACATAATGATCAACAGTCCACCTCTTTATGATTTCGGTGCATTTGCATCGAGGGCCATAAAGGCTTCCTTGGCGTTCTGTAGGGGAGGCAATTGGCCTAGCGAAGCTAGACCAAAAGCATTCAGAAACTGAGGCGTTGTAATTAGCAACGCAGGTCTTCCGGGTAAATCTCTAAAACCGGCTTCTTTAATCCAGTTCCAGTCAAATAGTGTTCTAAGAATCTGACTATTATTAGACACACCACGAATTTGTTCAATATCAGCACGGGTAACCGGTTGATGATAAGCAATGACGGCCAGCGTTTCTAGTAATGACGGCGACAGTTTTGTTGGTCGCTCTGGCCATATTTGCGCAATAATACTACGATATTTAGATCTTACCTGAAAGCGAAACCCTTGCGCTGTTTCAATCAACTCAATAGATCGGCCATGTTGTAATAGTGCGAGCTGTTGTAAAAGTTGACGAAGCTGTTGTTTATTATACTGATTATTAAATGCTTCTTTTAAACGGGCAATTGAAACGGGCGCTTCACTGGCAAAAATAATTGCTTCAAGTTGTAATAAGACTTCGTGATGAATGTCAGCTAATGACAAATCACTATTATTTTGTTCAAAGCTCATATTGAAGATCCTTGAATTGCTAAAGGAGCTTCAATACCAGAGGCAATAATTTTAACTCGCTGTTGTCGGGTTAACTCTAAAACAGCCATAAAAGTCACAACCATTCCCATGCGACCTTGCAAAGGATTGAGTAATTCTTTAAAACTTAACACGTCACCAGACTCTAATTTCTCTTCAATATACGCAATGCGTTCTTCGAGTAATACAGGCTCTTGAGCCACGACATGAATAACGGGTTCTGGGCGATTAAACACACAGAACAACGCATCATGTAATGCTGAAATATCATAGCCTTCATAAACAGGAGCGATATGACCTAAGCTTACATTTGCACTGAATGTATCACGCTCAAGAATTGGCATTTGACCTAAACGCTCAGCCGCTTGCTTAATGCGTAGATAGGTTTCGAGTCGATCAATAAGTTCCTGTTTAGGATCTTTTTCAATACTTATAAACGTGGGTTTCGGCAAAAGTAGACGAGATTTCAGGTCAGCCAATAAAGCTGCCATCACCATATAATCAGCGGTCAGCTCAATATTTAACGACTTCATACTATCCATATAGGTTAAATATTGAGTTGCTATAGGAGCGATATCGACTTGAATTAAATCAAAACCGTTTTTTTGAATCAGATAAATTAAAAAATCTAGTGGACCTTCAAACTGTTCGAGCAAAATCTCAAATGCAGCAGGAGGTATATAGAGATCTTCAGGAATTTTGTCATGCCACTCATCTAAAACACGGATGTGTGGAGCGTCTTCCATGGATTGATGAAGTGATTGATTCATTACGATTATAAGCCACGCGAATTTTCAAAAGCATGAGACTTGTTATTCAAGTCAAAGAGAGCTGTAAATAGAAGAACAGCAGATAGTGGAAATCATTCTAAATGAATTGTGCCTTTTAATAAATTACTTAACGACTAAAGTGTAAAAAAAATCCAAAATAAATAAAGAGTATTTTTTTGAGTGATAATACTTTTTTTTAAACTATTGGTAAAAATTGTAAGTGCTTATTCAAAAGCACTTACATCGCCAATACCACGGCGAATAATTTCAGGATGTTCACCCGATAAATCAACAATACTTGTGCTTGTTAAAGTGCCGAAACCGCCATCAATAAATACATCAATTCTTTTATCTAGCTGATTTTCAATATCGTATGGATCGTCTAGAGGATCTTCTTGTCCTGGTAAAATTAATGTACTGGTGAGTAGGGGTTCACCAAGTTCTTTTAATAGAGCCTGACAAATTGGGTTACTTGGAATACGTAAGCCAATGGTTTTCTTTTTAGGGTGCATCAACCTACGAGGAACTTCACTGGTTGCAGGTAAAATGAAAGTCGTAATGGCTGGGGTATTTGCTTTCAATAAACGATAAGTTGCATTATCAACTTTTGCATAAGTTGCAATATCAGATAAATCACAGCACATAATGGCATATTGATGCTTAGGCCCTAAACCGCGAATCTGCGCAATACGTTCCATAGCATTTTTATTACCGATCTGACAGCCAATTGCGTAGGCAGCATCGGTAGGGTAAACCACAACATCTCCGGCACGAATGCGTTCAACCGCTTGGCTAATGAGGCGTTGCTGTGGATTTTCAGGATGTACATGTAAATGCATCATATTTTGGAGACTCCATCACGCCAGTGTTAAAAATAATTATTAGGCTTTTTAAATGAACTAGACAAGTAGTGAACGTAGTTTTTTTGTCAATTAATCAAGGAGTTCACGTTTGAATTCATTTAATTGTAATGGCGTACCCGAACGTGTACATTGGCAAATAAAGCCAATAAATGCTGCTGCATCACGTGGCAACTTAGCTTCGCCTGAAAAATAACGTTGTACTTGAGCATAAACATTATCTTTAAATATTTTGCCATCTCCGCCGTCACCTGTCAGGTTATCAAGCGAGACTCTAAACTTTCTACCAAAAGACTGAGAGAACAACCATTCAATTGCCTGAGGCTTAATTTCTACTTGTTCAAATAAACTTTGTTGCTCTTGAGTGCGGCCATCAGGTGCATACCAATATCCTAAATCAGGTAATAGGCGCCGTTTTTCACCAGCGATCGACCAATGACTGATTTCGTGAAGGGCACTGTTAAAAAAACCATGGGCGAATTGGATTTTAGCCGGACCCTGATTTGTTGCCGGGAAATATTCTGGTTCAAAATCTCCACGAACTAATGTCACATTATGGTGGGAAAACCAGTGATTAAAGTGTAAAATAAGCCAATCGACTTGCTCAGACTCTGATTTTGAGCTTGACCATGGTGAGAGTTGCACCGTGTCAGGTACAAGAGTGTTCTGATGAGTTGAATGGGTGCAAACGAGTAATGAAGAGTTAACTTCAGGTTGCGGCTGCAACAGGTGCATTGCTTAATTTACCCCGAGTTCTGTCTAAAGAAGTGCAAAATTGTATCTTAATCTTTGACAGAGTACCGATGAATTTGTAGAATTGCCGCCTTAATTATGTCAGCAAATACCTTTCCGGCACAGATTGAGCCGTTTAAATGGGCTGAACAAGGCTTTACATGGTCAGGTAAACTGCCCTTGTCTCGCTTTGCTCGTATCGCTCGTGAAGCTGTTGGATCAATTGATAACCAATTGATCAACATAGACTGTAAGCTATCAATGGATGCATATCATCGCATTGTGTGGATGGATGGTCATATGGACACGAAAGTTCCAATGGAGTGCCAACGTTGTTTGGAACCTGTTGAAATGCCTCTTGTCTTAGACTTCCATATTGCATTAATGGATGATGAGTCACTGATAGAGCGCTTGGATGAGGATGCTGATTTCATCGTTTTAGGTGAAAGTGAGTTTACGACGAAAGGTGATTATGATACGCCAGCCTCGATTAACTTGCTCGCACTACTAGAAGATGAACTGTTATTGTTGGTGCCTTTATCTCCCAAGCATGATGCTTGTGAAAATAAACATCAACCTACCATTCAAAATGTTGTTGAAGAAAAACGGGATAATCCGTTTGATGTTTTGGCAGGTTTGAAGGGTAAACTTAACTCATAATTTGTGATATAATTGTGAGATAAGACAACTGAATTTGTTCTGATCCATTTTTTCGATCTTTGTAAGGAGCCATCATGGCCGTTCAGCAAAACCGTAAAAGTCGCTCTCGCCGTGACATGCGCCGTTCACATGACGCTTTAACCGAGAATGCATTAACAGTAGACCAAGCAACTGGTGAGACTCATCGTCGTCACCACGTTACTAAAGACGGTTTCTACCGTGGTCGTCAATTATTCGCTAAAGCAGCTGATGCTGAATAATTGTATGATATGCATTAAGCGTGATGCTTAAGTATAGAAAAAATGGGAGCGAAAGCTCCCTTTTTTTGTTGTTTTTCGCAATTATAAAAATATAAATAACATGTTAAATTTCCGCTCCAGAAATGAGTGAAAACCCAAAAAAGGATTTCTTATGTCTGCTAAACGTCTTGAACAAGTAGCTTTAGCCACAAAAACTGCGTTTGTGTTTCCAGGTCAAGGTTCACAAAAAGTCGGTATGCTTGCTGAACTAGCAGAACAGTTTAGTGGGGTTGGGCAAACCTTTGCTGAAGCTTCAGATGCGCTTGGATTCGATCTGTGGCATATTGCGCAAAGTGGTGAAGGCCTCAACCAAACAGAAAATACCCAACCTGTGTTATTAACTGCCAGTATCGCTCTATGGCGTGTATGGCTTGATTTAGGCGGTCTGGCACCTAAGTATCTTGCAGGACATTCTCTAGGTGAATACAGTGCTTTGGTTGCTGCAGAATCTATGAGCTTGGCAGATGCAGTGAAACTAGTGAATTTGCGTGGCAAACTCATGCAAAGTGCTGTTCCTCAAGGGGAAGGGGCTATGGCTGCAATCCTTGGTTTGGCTGATGAAAAAGTGGTTGAACTTTGCCAAATCGTGAATGCAGAAGGTCAAGGTTCAGTAGAAGCTGCAAACTATAATTCACAAGGCCAAGTCGTGATTGCTGGAAGTACAGCATCTGTACAACAAGTGATGGCTTTGGCAAAAGAGCAGTCTGCTAAAGCAATTGCTTTACCTGTGTCGGTTCCTTCGCATTGTTCATTGATGAAACCTGCTGCTGAAAAATTTGCAGAAGCTTTGGAACAAACTGCCATTGAGCTGCCTACCATTCCTGTAATACAAAATGTCAACGCGGGAATAGCTACCGATGTTGCTCAATTGCGTCAGGCGTTAACTGCTCAATTGTACCAATCTGTACAATGGACAGACACGATGCAGTTTTTACAAGACCAAGGTATTCACTACGTTGTTGAGTGTGGGCCTGGTACAGTATTGAGTAATCTCGCGAAGCGTTTACCAAATATAGAAAAAGCTTTTGCTATTGATAGCAAGAGTAAAATGGAAGATGCCCTAAATGCTGTTTTAGTGGCAGAAGGAAAAATTGCATGACACAAGAACGCAAAGTTGCATTAGTAACGGGCGCGAGTCGGGGCATTGGCGCTGCAATTGCCCAGCAACTTATTCAAGACGGTTATTTTGTTGTAGGTACTGCGACATCTGAATCTGGTGCACAAAAGTTAAGTGAAAGCTTTGGTGAGCAAGGTGCAGGTTTAGCTCTCGATGTGCGTAATCTCGATGAGATTGAAGCAGTCGTTTCTCATATTGAACAGAACTATGGCCCTGTGCTTATTTTGGTTAATAATGCGGGTATCACGAAAGACAATTTATTGCTACGTATGTCAGAAGATGATTGGGATGACATTCTCAACATTCACCTTAAAGCCGTATATCGTTTATCTAAACGTGTGCTTAAAGGTATGACAAAAGCGCGCTTTGGCCGCATTATTAATATTAGTTCTGTTGTTGCACATTTTGCAAACCCAGGTCAGGCGAACTACTCTGCTGCAAAAGCAGGTATTGAAGCGTTTAGCCGTAGTCTTGCAAAAGAGATGGGTAGTCGCCAAATCACTGTGAACAGTGTGGCACCAGGCTTCATTGCAACAGAAATGACAGATGCACTTAGTGAAGAAATTCGCAAAAAAATGAGTGATCAAGTGGCTTTAAATCGCTTAGGTGAGCCACAAGATATCGCAAATGCGGTGAGTTTCCTTGCAAGTGATAAAGCAGGTTACATTACCGGTACGGTATTACATGTAAATGGTGGTTTATACATGGCCTAGGGCTAATGTATAACTTTTAAAAATTTTTATATTCAATTAAACTAGTGGCAAATCAAACGCCACGAGCAATGAGGAGAATTCCTGTGAGCGATATCGAACTACGCGTTAAGCAAGCAGTTGCAGAACAACTTGGTCTTAAAGCTGAAGAGATTAAAAACGAAGCATCTTTTATGGATGACTTAGGTGCTGACTCTTTAGATTTAGTTGAACTTGTAATGTCTTTCGAAAACGACTTCGACATCACTATCCCTGATGAAGATTCAAACGAAATCACTACAGTTCAATCTGCAATTGACTATGTAACTAAAAAACTTGGTTAATTCGCATATTGCTGAATAAAAAGAAGGCCACCGTAAGGTGGCTTTTTTTATTTGAGTAAAATAAAAGAGATACATATTTTTACAAGATCAACCTCAATTGATAGCAGAGGCTTGTCTTTTTTGAAGTATAACAATAAAGGTCAGTTTAATGACTTTACTATAAACAATAATATGAGGACTAAAAGATGGGTCTTTTTGATTTTGTAAAAGGTATTGGTAAGAAAAATACCGCACCAGCAGAACCACAACCAGCTCCGGCAACACCAGCAGAACCTTCTGCACAAGAAATCGCAAATAAATTATTAGGATTAATTAAAAGTTTAGGCCTAGGGGTAGAGGGTTTATCTGTAACGTATAACGGTGCAACTGATACCGCAATCATTAAAGGACAGGTAAAAAGCCAAGCGGATAAAGAGAAAATTATTCTTATTGTTGGGAATATTGATCATGTTGCACAGGTAGATGATCAAATGACCGTTGCAACTCCTGAACCAGAAAGTAAATTCTACACAGTAAAATCTGGTGATAACCTTTCAAAAATTGCGAAAGAATTTTATGGTGATGCAAATCAATACCAAAAAATCTTTGAAGCAAATAAACCAATGCTTAAAGATCCAGATGAAATCTTCCCAGGACAGGTTTTACGTATTCCTCAATAATTGAGGGTAATAAAAAAGGCGCTTTTAGCGCCTTTTTCTTTTTCTAGAATCTTTTTGGTATTTTTTGCCCATTTGCTACAGGAGTCTCGGCGTTCTTTAAAACACCAAATAACCATGTTTCGGCATGCTGTACCGCAATTTTTAAAGAATCACCTAAAGCCAAACGACCAGCAATAAAACTAGCTAAAGAACAACCTGAACCGTGATACTCACCGTCTAAGCGGGGGCAACTACTACTCGCTGCAAGTTCACCATTAATATATAAACTATTTTTAATATAATCTGGTGTATCTTCGTGTCCACCTTTGACTAAGACAGCTTTTGCGCCCATTTTAAATAGCTTTTGCGTTGCTTGTTCTAAGTCATCGATGCCCGTGAGAGCACGTAATTCGACTGTATTTGGAGTAATAATAGTGGCTAGGGGAATAAGCTCAACGAAAGCTTTGACAAGAGTTGCTTGATCACCTAAAGAGCCCCCGCTATTTGCCACCAAAACAGGATCGAGTACATATTGATATTCTGGATGGGCGCGAAGAAATTCAGCGAGAGCAGCAATGTTATCTGTGGTGCCAAGCATGCCTGACTTAACGCATTTAATCGGCAAATCACCTACAACGGCATTTGCTTGAGCTAATAATAGTTCTTTTGAGGTTGCTTCGAAGCCAAATACTTGTTGTGAGTTTTGTATGGTGAGGGCTGTACATGCAATGGCTGCATGAGCACCACTTTGTCCAATCGCTTCAATATCAGCTTGTAAACCTGCACCACCTGAAGGGTCTAAACCCGAGAAACAAAGTACGGTTGGACGCACGGTTATTTCCTTTTCAATTTAAATTTACGTTAGTATAAGAGAGTTTGATTAAACTCTCGACTAATTGAATTAAATACTTTACTGGGTTAATGATTGAATGGCTATAAAACATATTTTGATTGATTTGGATGGAACACTAACAGACCCAAAAGTTGGTATTCATACTTCAATTCGCTATGCAATGGATAAGTTGGGCTTTCCGTTGGCTGCCGATTTAAATATTGACTGGACAATTGGGCCTCCTTTAAAAGCCTCATTAGCAAAACTATTAGCCACTCAAGATGATGCTTTGGCTGAACAAGCCTTACTTGCTTATCGTGAGCGTTTTTCAGTTACAGGTTTATTTGAAAATGAAGTATATCCATCAGTTGCGCAAACACTTAATGCATTGAAAGAAGATGGGTATCGTTTATTCGTTGCAACAGCTAAACCAACTATTTATGCAAAACGTATCTTAGATCATTTTGACTTAAGCCAATATTTTGTAAATATTTATGGTAGTGAGTTAACCGGGGAACGTACCAATAAAGCTGAACTTATTCATTATATTCTTGAACGTGAGCAATTAAACTCAGAAGAATGCTTAATGGTAGGTGACCGTCAATATGATGTTTTAGGTGCTCGCCACAATGGTATTGAGGCGGTCGCTGTGACTTATGGTTACGGAACACCAGAGGAACTTAAGCAAGCACAACCTAAAGCAATGATTACGCAATTTTCTGAACTTTTGGAATACGTCGAAGATCAGGCAACACAAAAAAAAGTATCTTAAATATTAGTAAATTTTAATTTGAAGGTTTGGCTTTTATCTAAAGCCAAACCTTTTTTATTTAAATACCGTGTTGTTGGCGGTATTGAACAAGTTCTTCAATCGTAATCACGGTTAAATGATGAGTTTGGGCATATGCCAAAACTTGAATACCTGATGCCATCGTGCCATCTGGGTTGGTTAGTTCACATAACACGCCAGCAGGTTTAAGCCCTGCTAGTCTTGCTAGATCAATTGTTCCCTCAGTATGACCTCGGCGAGTCAGTACTCCTCCAGTACGTGCACGTAAAGGAAAAACATGGCCCGGACGGTTAAGATCACTTGGAACAGCACCATCTTTAATTGCAGTTTGAATGGTAGTAACGCGGTCTTTAGCCGAAACACCAGTCGTAACACCTTGAGCTGCTTCAATGGTCACTGTAAAAGCGGTATGAAACTGGCTTGAGTTTTGAGAAACCATTGGGGGAAGTTCTAAATGATCTGCTAACTCTTCTGTAAGGCATAAACATACAATACCTGAGCCATCACGAATCATACGTGCCATGGTTTCAACAGTTAGAGTTTCGGCTGCGATAATTAAATCTGCTTCATTTTCACGATCGAAGTCATCCATAACCAAGACAGGTTTGCCTTGACGGATATCTTCTAATGCTTGTTGAATACGTTGTTCAGCAGGAGAGAGGGCTGAGAAAAAAAGTTCTGGTTGAATTAAGCTAGACATAATGAAACGCTCTCGTAAAAATACGGTTGAACATTTCAGGACTGATGTAAAAACAGGCTGGCGCTGAAATAAAACGGATTTATCCCAGTTCGTCGTCTTCTTTCATCCGGACTATACCGTCGGCTTTGGAGTTTCACCAAATCTGCTCAAATCATAAAATTTAAGCTCGTGGGCTTGTTAATTTATCAATAAAAATTAACTTTACCACCGGTGGGGAATTACACCCCGCCCTGAAGCGATGGGTTTTATTATAGCGCGCTTGATAAAATTGGCTA
This sequence comes from Acinetobacter sp. KB005, assembly GCF_049949095.1. Classification (NCBI taxonomy): domain Bacteria; kingdom Pseudomonadati; phylum Pseudomonadota; class Gammaproteobacteria; order Moraxellales; family Moraxellaceae; genus Acinetobacter; species Acinetobacter sp. KB005. The sequence continues at coordinate 1,708,061 of NZ_CP188191.1, forward strand.
GATGCTTTTGTAGAATGCTAAGTTTCTTTATGAATAAGTATTTTCACAAATGGAAATAGGCTTTTTAACAAGAGCTTACTTGTTGATATGAAAATGGAATGCTATGTTTTTTTATAGAAAATTATAAATAAAATAGGTGTTTCATGCAGATAAGAGATGATTATCCCCTTAGGAATACTTTATTTATTCAGCATCTCCATATTTTTAGTTATGTATTTATGGCGGTCAGTATTCTTTATTTAATTGCTGCTAATTGGTTAATGCTTCCAGACAGCATTCAGCTAGCCATCCCACCACTTATATTACTTGTGACAGCATGGATCAGTATAAAAGATACCTTAAGTGAAGGAGTTAGGCAGACTTTACATGGTATTTGCGGCTTGATGGTAGGCTTAAGTTTGGCTGTAATCGGGCAGGTCTATCAAACTGGAGCAGACAGTTATTTACTTTTCCTGATTTGGACATTGCTGTTATTACCTTGGCTATATCGACCCAATATTGGAATCTTTGCTTTAATTTGTATTACTAGCCAACTTACACTTTTTTTATTTTTTAAGCAGACCTTTTGGTTAGAAAAGTTTCCTTATTTATATCTGTTTGCTTTAAATTTATTAAGCCTTATAGAATTTTGGGTATGTATAAAGAAGTATCGTGCTTTACGTTTCGTCTTTATCGTTTGGTTTGCAGTCATTTCGATAATTGGAATGATCCAATATTTATCTGGTGAAAATATTCCTTATCTGATCTCGGCTTTCTTTTCAGGAATAATCGGTTTTTATTATTTCTTCAAAAAAGATGATCAATTATGTGCCAGCTTAATGGCTGCTGTTCTTGGCGTGACTGCAACAATATGGCTTGTAGATAGGATCAATGACTTATTTAAAGATTCAAATGAGTTCATTTTTTTATTCATTGCAGGCATTATTTTTATCTGGTTTGCGCTGATTAGTTATTTTTTAATAAAAATTTTTCGTCAAAGCCGCTTTTATATAATTCCTTTAGCTATTGGAGCTTGGCTTGCTGGCCTAGCACTCGCGGCTTTTACATTAGTATTTTGGGAAGCTGTTTCTTTAATTATTGGAGTTATTTTTGTTTGTATAGCTTCTATTTTATTGAAAAAATCTCAACACTACTTTTTTCGGCAATTTGCCTATTGTTTATTCATAAGTGGTCAGACTGCTTTTTTGTTTCATCTAGAGTCTGAAACAGATCAGATGTTATGGGTGCTAATAGCACAGATTTTTATTCTCTGTATAAGTTATTTTTTTAAACCCCATTGGTTCTTTATTTTAATTCAAATGCTTGCTACTTATGGCATAGCATTTATTTACTTACTACAAATGGACCATTCATTGTGGTCAGTAAACTCCACTCAGACTTATTTAAATTTAACACTGCTCAGCTATTTTGTTTTTAGTTTGGTGTTCTTGCCGAAGGCTAAATCGATAGTTCAATATGAGCGTAGTATCTATTTATGTGTGCTTGCGGTAGTTGTAGTAGCTACTTTCTTTGATACTTTTATGGGACTAGTTTTAGATAGTTCGGAAGATCGGCAGATATGGATTTTCTATTTATTACCTAGTCTTTGGTTGCTTTGCTTTAGTATTTTTTATTTGTATAAGCAGTTGTATGGAGTAGTGTTTCTCGCATTCTTACTTTTTGGTGTATTGCTCATTGCACTTGGCTATTTTGAAGTTTTCATTTTATTTATCATTCTAACATGGGCGATAAAAAAGAAAGATTATATTGTTTATGGTGTCACTCTAGCAGTATTTGTTTTAGTACTTTGGCAGCTTTATTACAACTTACAAATAACTTTTTTGGCAAAGAGTGCATCGATTTTGATTTCTGGTCTTGTTCTATGGGCTTTATATTGGTTGCTCCACCAAGAAAATCAACGCCATCTTATTGAAGGAGAAAAATAATGAAGAAATATTTTTCTCTTATTCTGGCTATAGCTACCACATTATTTTTTGTGGGATTGATAGCGAAAAATGAATGGCATCTGGATCATAGTAAAAGTATTTTTATTGAGCTTAAGCCAGTTGATCCGCGTTCAATTTTACAAGGTGACTATATGGCACTGGCTTATGAGTTAAATTTACAATCTCTTAAAGCTCTTGCAGGAAGTGAGAGTGAGGCTCTAGATCAGGTAATTTTTAATCATTCTTCTGTTCCAGCAAAAGTTATTTTGGATTCACAAAATCGATTAGTTCGTACAATTTTAGATATTAACAATTCATTTGTTGGGCAAAGTTTAATTTTAAAAAATCCTGAAAATCGTTTACAGGCTTTATATCCCGCTTCACGAAGTTTCTTGTTTGCCGAAGGTCTAGCTCAATGCTATCAGAAAGCAAAGTATGCTGAATTTAAGGTAAATACAAAAGGAGAGGCGATTCTGTTTGATTTGCGAGGAGAGGGGCTTCAACCATTAAATTGCAAACAGCAAAAGAACTGGTGGGAAGGAACGATTTAGGATTTATAAAATGATAAAAGCCCGTCAATGCGGGCTTTTTTTATTCTTAGAATAAATTAGGCAACTTGAACAGGAATACAATTCGCTGTGTGGTTGACTGTATTATTTGGGTTAGCATAGACCAAACGTGGTTTATGAATATTTGCTTCAGCTTCAGTAAAATCACCAAATGTAGCAATAATCACTAAATCACCGACATCTGCTTGATGTGCAGCGCCACCATTTACTGAAATAATTCCAGAGTTATCTTCACCACGAATAGCATAGGTCGTGAAGCGTTTGCCATTGGTTACATTCCAAACATGAATTTCTTCATATTCACGAATACCAGCTAAGTCCATCAATACGCCATCAATTGCACAAGAACCTTCATAGTGAAGTTCAGCATGGGTTACAACTGCGCGGTGAATTTTGCATTTTAATAAACGAGATAGCATGGCTAGCGTCTCCTGAGTAGACCTAAGAGTAAGATCTTATGGTGAAATCTTTAGCTTTTGCTGTTGGCAAAGTGGCTGATGCGCATTTTGCTCCTAAAAAAGCAAGATAGCAAGCTTGATTGTTCAACAATTTAAGTTGGTTTATACGCATTAATTTGATTCATGGCCTGTGGAACTTGTCCTTGAACAAGTAATTTTACTTTAGAAAGGGCATGATCAATTGCTGCATCCATCAGACTTTGTTCACTACTTGGTGCTTTCCCAAGTACATGACCTGAAACTCGCTCTTTTGAGCCAGGATGTCCGATACCAATACGTAAACGATGAAAATTTGGACCAATATGAGGGACAATGTCACGTAAACCGTTATGACCACCATGTCCTCCGCCTGTTTTTAGACGAATTACACCAGGGTTCATATCAAGTTCATCATGAGCAATCAAAATTGCTTCAGGAGCAATTTGATAAAATTTTGCAAATGGAACTACACTTTGTCCAGAACGGTTCATAAATGTAGTGGGTAGAAGTAGACGGACATCGTGTCCTTCTATATTACCACGTCCGCTGATTCCGTGAAATTTCGGATCATTTTTTAATGTAATGCCATATTTATTAGCAAGCTGTTCAATGAACCAAAAGCCTGCATTATGGCGGGTTTGGGCATATTCTGAACCAGGATTGCCCAAACCAACAATTAGCGAAATATTTGACACTAATCTACGCCTTTCAACACTTATGCGCGTTTGAAGTCAGCGTGCATAGGAGTGTTTTTAGCTGGGTGACGTTGTAACGCTTGGATTTTAACGTTTTCAACTTTGTCGCCAACTTGGATTTCTATAACTTCTTCAAAGAAAGCATTGTTTTCTAAAGCTTTTACAAGCTGACGAAGTTCTAAAGTAATAGCTACAGGCTCAGCATTGCCACCATAAATGATAGCTGGAATTAATGCTTCGTGACGAAGGCGGCGGCTCGCACCTTTCCCTTGTTTGTCTTCAGCACGCGCTTGAGCGTTTAATACGAAGTTTGACATGAGTAAATCCTCATTAAAGTTAAATAGACTAAACTTGCGACCAGTTTAGTGATAGAAAACCCCAGCCAAGGCCAGGGTTCATAAAAGCTGCGGTATTATAAACTATCGAACATCGCACTGATAGATTCTTCGTTATTAATACGACGAATCGTTTCAGCAACCATGCTAGCAACAGAAACCTGACGGATTTTGCCCAAGGTTAATGCTTCTTCAGAAAGAGGAATAGTGTCAGTGACAACTAATTCATCAATAACTGAATTACGTAAGTTTTCAATAGCCTTGCCAGAAAGTACAGGGTGAGTTGCGTATGCAACTACACGGCGTGCACCAAATTGCTTAAGCGCATCAGCTGCTTTACACAATGTACCGGCAGTATCAACCATGTCATCTACGATAACGCAATCACGATCTTTTACGTCACCAATTAAATGCATAACTTGCGATTCATTGGCTTTTTGACGACGTTTATCAATAATTGCTAAATCGATGTCACCCATCTGTTTGGCAACGGCACGAGCACGTACTACGCCACCAACGTCAGGAGAAACTACCATAAGGTTATCATGCGATTGTTGACGTAAGTCAGCAAGCAAAGCAGGAGTACCATAGATGTTGTCGACTGGAATATCGAAGAAACCCTGAATTTGGTCAGCATGTAAGTCAATCATTACGACACGATCAATACCAACAGTGGTAAGCATGTCTGCAACAACTTTAGCTGTAATCGGCACACGTGCAGAACGTGGGCGACGGTCTTGGCGAGCATAACCAAAATACGGGATAACGGCTGTAATACGACCAGCACTTGCACGACGCAAAGCATCTGCCATAACCAAGATTTCCATAAGGTTATCATTGGTAGGGGCACAAGTAGGCTGAACGATAAATACGTCTTTACCACGAACATTTTCAGTAATTTCTACTGAAATTTCTCCATCAGAAAAGTGACCGACTGATGCAGCACCTAGAGGGATATGTAAGTGACTTACGACTTTTTGAGCGAACTGTGGATGAGCATTTCCACTAAAAACGACAAGATTGGGCATGAAGCACCCTTGGCGGTTGGTATGTAATTAAATAGATGGCAGGGGCGGCTGGATTCGAACCAACGGATGCCGAGATCAAAACCCGGTGCCTTACCACTTGGCGACGCCCCTAATGCGGCAGAACTTTAATATTTTTGCAATGCAATGTCAAGATGAATCAACAAAAAGCATAGCAATTAAGTCTGTCTTTAAAATAAGAGAATGGCAGGGGCGGCTGGATTCGAACCAACGGATGCCGAGATCAAAACCCGGTGCCTTACCACTTGGCGACGCCCCTAAATTCGATGATATATATGATGGCAGGGGCGGCTGGATTCGAACCAACGGATGCCGAGATCAAAACCCGGTGCCTTACCACTTGGCGACGCCCCTAATATAATCATCATTACAGGTGAGGTTGGCAGGGGCGGCTGGATTCGAACCAACGGATGCCGAGATCAAAACCCGGTGCCTTACCACTTGGCGACGCCCCTAACGTGTAACCTTAAAATGATTAAGAGGAGATTCTTTTAAACTATTTACCAAGTAAGATTTACATGGTGAATGTTTAAGAATTTCATCAATATTCATTTCATTCGTTACTTCAATAAAAACACAAGCACCTGTACCTGTAAGCTTTGCTTGACCAAACTGATCTAAATATTGCATTGCTTCTTCTACTTCAGGGTATAACTGTCGGGCCAATGGCTCAAAGTTATTTCTAAAATTAGAAGGTTCTAACTGATAGGCGCAAAATTTAGTGGTCTTAGAGTCTCTTGTCAATGTTTTTTGTGAAAAAAGCAATTGAGTGCTGATAAAACAATCAGGTTTTAAAATAATGAACTGTTTTTGATCTAAGTCTATGAATGATAAATGTTCACCAATACCTTCAGCCCATGCATTTTTACCATAAATAAAAATAGGAACATCGGCACCGAGCTTTACGCCATAGTCTGCAAGTTGTTCTTGATTCAGACCACATTTCCATAATTGATTTAACACAATCAGGGTTGTGGCAGCATTGGATGAACCTCCGCCTAAACCCGCACCCATTGGAATATTTTTTTCAATTTTGATGTTTAGACCGCAGAATTTTTTTGCATGCGGTCTTAGTATTTGAGCAGCCCGATAAATCAGGTTTTCTTCAGGTCGAACTTCACTCAATCCATCAATTTTGATTTGTTCATCCAAAGTCGGTGTAAATGTCATCCAGTCATATAAATCAATGAGTTGGAAAATGGTTTGTAATTCATGATAACCATTTTCACGACGTCCTGTAATATGCAAAAACAGGTTGAGCTTAGCTGGAGAAGAGACTCGAATCATAGATTTATATAATTAGACTTAGCGGTTTTGGATGACCATTGTAATACGGTTTTCTTTATCTTCAGCAAGAGCTTGCTTTAAAACCAGTTTGTTTGGCAAAGTTTGTTCACCATCGTAACTGAAATTAACTGTCCAGCCGTCTTCAATGAGTTGGTTTACACGATTTTCATTATCTTTACTAATTTGAGCACTTAAAGTTGCAGGTTTAGCCAAAATCCAGCTCGTTAAATGAGTAATGGGTGCTTGCCAACCAGTTGCACGCTCTAAAAGTTCTTCTGGAGAGGCTGCAGTAATTAACCCTGTTTTAGCACTATTTAACTTCACTTCACCAGGTTTACCCTGAATTTGGGTTTTTCCTACACCCAAAATGCCGCTTAATTCAATATCAAAATTATCTTGTTGTTGAACCCACGTGAAAAATGCACTACCGGTTTGCTGTGGCGTACGAACTCCGATCTTACCTTGTAAATTAAAGTGTTTTTCATCTTGAACTTGCTGGGTAACCGCGGGTTTAGGTTGAGTAAAATGCTGACAACCGGTTAGAAATAATACACTTGATCCACAGATCGCTGTGCACAGTTGGGCAAATTTGCTCATATATTTAACTCTTTTTTGCAGATGTAGGTAAAATTAACGCATCAAGCTGTTGTAATTGTGGATCATTGGCATGTTTTTGTTTCAGTTGTTGTAACACAGCGCTAAATTGAGTTAATGATCCTTGCATATACAGGGCTTTAGCATAACGAACGCCAATATTTACATTATGGCTGAGTTCATAAGCTTTGCCTAAAGCTTCTGCTGCACCTTCATAATCATTCTGTAAAAATGCAATATAGCCAAGCGTATCTAGAATTGAGGCCTGTTCTGGCGCATATTCTAAGGCTTGTTCTGCATATTGACGTGCTTCTTTCAACCTACGGTTTTGTAAGGCTAGTGTATAGGCATATGCATTTAGATAAGTTGGGCTATTAGGTTCAAGTTGTAATAATTGCTTTAATGTTTTGTCGAGTTTATCGCGGTCAGTATATGGATCAAGTAATAAAACTTCTGCGTAAATGAGTTCCGGATCATCCGGTAAATTCTTTATCGCTTCATCTAATAAATTTAAGGCAGCTTTTTTATTGCCCATTTTCTTTAAAATTTCAGCTTGAGCTTGATATAAGAAACTTGCATGTTGAGGGTAATTTACGCGTTCTTGAGTGAGGAACCGTAAAGCATCGTGTAAATTATCCTGCTTATCATAAATCGCAATCAAATTACGTCTTGAAACAACGTATAAACTGCCATCAACTAAGCGATAGTAAGCTTTTGCTGATTCATAATGTTGTTTGCGTTCTGCATTAATTGCTAAGTAGTAATAAGCCTCATTTTGGTATTTTGCAGAGTTTCGTAGGTCAACAAGATATTGTTCTGCTTTGTCATATTGTTTTAAATCAATGCTGGTTAAGCCTGCAATAAACAATGCTTCTTCAGCTTTGGGATTAGCCTCTATAACGTTTTCAAGCTTTTCTAAAGCCAGTTGAGATTGATTAAGTTGTATAAGATAACGGATTTCAGCTAAACGAATATCTAAATTTTTCTTATATTTACGGCTGGACTTTGCATACCATTTAAGCGCACCTTCTTGATCGCTAAGAGCAATGAGTAGGTTTGCTTTCATTAAAATAAAGCTCGTCACTTTAGGACGTCGGCGTAGTGCCTTGTTAATGTTGGTTAGAGCAGATTCTAATTGGCCATTTTGGGCTTCTAGGTTGGCGATAAGAGCTAAAATAGAAGGGTTGTTTTTTTCAGAGCTAGAACGTAAAGCTGTTAATAATACTTCTCGATCTTGAGCATTCTCTGGGGCAATACTCGCTAAAATTTGTTCTAAATCGGCAGTAGGATCTATTTTTAAAATTTTATCTAATGTTTCAGCGGCAAGCTGGTATTCATGTGTTTTTAACGCAATATGTGACAAATAGAATAAAGCAGGTACATCTTTGGGTTCTTGGGCTACCCAATGTGTAGCAATGTTTAAAGCGGCTTGAAAATCATTATATTCAAGGGCAACATCTAAAGCTCGCTGTTTAATTGAAGTAGAGTTACTTTTGATTGCGAGTACTGTGTAATTGTGCAAAGCGTTAGGAATGTCATCATAAGCCAGAGCAAATTCAGCGACCATAGTTTGCTCTAATGCCTGATCAAATGAATGCACGGCATAGGTCTCTTGCACAGGGCGTGCATAGACATGCGAGGACATGCTACCTAACAATAAGAATGTGGTAGAATACTGTCTTATCGAAGCACCGTTAAAATTAATACGGCTATTCATTTGACGCAATTTTTATTGATCCAAAGTAATGCTTTTTATGACACCGATGTTGCACAATAGCATAAATTTAGCGAAATGATGATCTGATATGTCTTTCTTTGCATTGGGTGTCAACCATCAAACAGCTTCTGTCGAACTCCGCGAACAAATTGCTTTCAATGCAGAGCGATTAAGTCGTTTGCTTGCCGAACAAAACCATCACCAAAGCTTAAAGGATTTGGTGGTCGTCTCGACATGTAACCGTACAGAAGTTTATGCCATGGCGGAAAATGCCGAAAGCCTTCTGAAATGGTTAGCTGATGCCAATAATATTGATGTACAGCACTTAATTCATCATGTTTATCGTTACGAGAACACGCAGGCAATTACACATTTAATGCGAGTAGCGAGCGGCTTAGACTCTCTCATGCTCGGTGAGCCGCAAATTTTAGGGCAAGTTAAAAGTGCTTTGGCATTGTCTAAAGAAGCCCAAACGGTCTCTCCTGAATTAAACAGTGTTTTTGAATATGCTTTTTATGCAGCTAAACGTGTACGTTCCGAAACTGCGGTGGGCAGCCATGCCGTTTCGATGGGGTATGCGGTTGCACAATTAGCTTTACAGGTTTTTAGTAAGCCCGAAAAACTTACTGTGATGGTTGTTGCTGCGGGTGAAATGAATAGCTTGGTTGCTAAACATTTGGCTGAAATGGGCGTCGCCAAAATTATTATTTGTAATCGTAGCCGTGAGCGTGCTGATCAACTGGCTCAAGAGATTTCACATCAGGTTGAAGTTGAAATTATTGATTTTTCAGCATTGGCTGAAAATTTGTATCGTGCTGATGTTGTGTCGAGTTGTACTGGTAGTTTATATCAAGTAATTGCTTATCCTGATGTTAAGGCCGCATTAAAGAAACGTCGCTATCAACAAATGTTAATGGTTGATTTGGCTGTACCCCGTGATATAGATCCTAAAGTTGAAGCGCTTGATGGCGTCTATTTGTATGGTGTTGATGATTTACAAAGTGTGATTGAGGAAAACCTCGCTCAACGTCGTCAGGCAGCTGTTGAAGCGGAAGTGATGGTGAATCAATTAGCTACCCAGCTTATTACTCATCAAAAAGTTAAAGAGGCGGGCAGCACAATTCATGCTTATCGCCAACATAGTGAAGAAGTTAGCCAACAAGAGCTGACGAATGCATTAGAGGCTTTGCATCACGGTGAGAATGCTGAGCAGGTATTGCAGCAATTCGCGCATCGTTTGACGCAAAAGCTTATGCATCCAACATCTATCTTGCTACGCGAAGCTGCCAAGGCCGAAAATCCTGATTATTTTGAATGGTTACAACAGCATTTACAGGATGTGTTTGATCATGAGCGTAAGTCAAAGCATTAAGACAAGAGTCTTAAACTAATTTGTTTGGTTAATTCATTAAGCTGTTGTCTTAAATTTCGTGATTCAATGAGAGAAATCGGCGATTTAAGTTTCTGACGTAAATATCTTTCTTTTAGGCCTAAAGCATATTCTTGGGCTAATTTATCGGCCACTTCTGGTGCCTGCGTTAATGCCTGAATATTGGTTCTTTGCATAATATCGGCAATTTCATGGCAATAGCTGCTACAAGCACCCAATACATAATATGTTGCCAGCTCTTGGTCATCCGGTAAGTCATCAAAAATACGATTTAAAATTGCCAGTACTTTTGCTAATAATTCATCTTGATGAATATAGGCACGTAACCCTTCAAAATGAATATAAAGAAAAGGGTGGTGCATCAAAATTGCAATTGCAAAGTCTTCATCTTTAGTATGAATGTTAAATGAGAGCGAGGCATCATGGCTGATTTGTGGTGTAAAACGTTTACCCAGTCCGAGTTTTTCACGGAAAGATTGATTGAGTAAATAACGGAACGAACCCTGTTTGGGTAATAGTTCAGTCAGTTCTCGGAGTTCTCCCATGACCAAGCTTTTGCCTTCAGGGGTACTGATGTCATGTTGACCTGTTAAATGGGCAAAGACAAAATCAGACAAAAGAGGGGACTGTTGTAGTAGTTTTTGGAAATTTTCAAGCCCTTCACGACGGATCAGAGAATCGGGGTCATGGTCATTCGGTAGTACGAAAAATTTGAGTTCACGACCATCATTGAGAAGTGGTAAAGCAATTTCTAACGTTCTGCGTGCTGCTTTTTGCCCGGCAGCATCACCATCAAAAGCAATGGTAATACGGCTATTTTGTTTAAATAAAATATTAAGGTGTTCGGTATTACTTGCAGTCCCTAAAGTCGCTACAGCCCCTGTAATGCCATATTGCTGAAGTGCAATGACATCCATATAGCCTTCAACCATTAACCAGTCGCTAGATTTGAGTTTTCTACCTTCATAAAGCCCGTAAAGTAGCTGATTCTTGTGAAAGACCTCTGAGTCAGGCGAGTTAATGTATTTGGGTTTTATTTCATCATTTAAGGCACGTCCACCAAAACCAACGACGCGGCCTTTCGGGTCTCGAATCGGAAAAATCACACGGTCACGTAATAAGTCAAAATCACGACCATTATCGCTTGAACGAATAAGTCCTAGTTGCTTTAAACCATCAATGTCATAAGGAAAAGCTTTTTCTAGGTGTTGCCAATCTTCTGGTGCATAGCCTAAGCGCCAAAACTGAATCGTCTGATTAGTTAAGCCACGTTGCTTAAAGTAGTTTTTTGCTTTTTGACTGTTAGGTAATTGGTGTTCATAGAACTGGGCAATATTTTCCAGTAAGTCATATAAATTACCTTCTTGAACTGGTTCCTCAAAGTTGAAAGGCTGTTCAAATTGGGCAAAAGGGTCGTCAAAAAATACCGGTTCAAGCGTGTTGTAGCTTTCATCTATTGGTTGCTGAGGAACCACGGGCTCCGCCGTATTTGCTTTAGCAACTGGCGGCTTCATAACCTGACGGGTATAAGACAGTTTTTTGTTTTCAGTATTATCTTTGGGTAGTTCGACTCCAGCGCTACTCGATAACTCTTTCATTACATCTATAAAGTTTCGGTTATCAATGTCCATCAGAAAACGGATCGCGTTACCGTTGGCCTGACAGCCAAAGCAGTGATAATACTGCTTGTCTCGATAGACATGGAACGATGGAGATTTTTCTTGATGAAAAGGGCAACAGCCGGAATATGTACGTCCCGTCTTTTTCAGTTTCACACGCTGACCAATCAGATCGACAATATCTGTGCGATCTAAAATTTGATCAATCGTATGTTGTGGAATTGCCATAATTCAGATAACCGTATTAAAACTGATGAGAGAGTGATTCAGAATATTCTGACATGATGAGGCAAGATCTATCCAATAAATATTTTAATATTTTATAAAAACAAACAGGCAAGTGATATCACTTGCCTGTTTGTTGATGTTTTTTAAAGCTTAAACTTATTGAGCAGCGTCATCTACACCTTGTTTCGCATCATCTGATTGAGAATCAGTTGATGTATCTGTAGAGGTAGCAGCAGGAGCAACAGTTGTATTTTCTGCTGCTTGTGGCTCAGGTTTGTCTAATAAACCAAAGCTTAAACGGTTTGTCCAACTACGTTCTGATTTTGGTGCTTCAACTTGTGTTTGCTCTGGCTCAGCAGTTTCTTCTTTATCTGAATTGCCAATTAAACCGAAGCTAACACGATTAAGGAAGCCACGTTTTGGAGCTTCTGATTCACTTGTGCTTTCTGGTGTTGCTGCAGTAGATTCACGACCAAAAATACCTAGGGTCGCACGGTTAATCCAGTTGCCTTCTTTACGAGCAGCACGCATGTTAACTGTGCCGTCTTTTTTCACAAGACTAGGATAATTGAGTTTTAAAACTTCAATATATTGTTGTGAAGTTGCTTTATCGCCTAATTTGTCATAGCTGTATGCCAAAGTTGCTAAAGCTTCTGGAACTTGAGGAGTTTGTGGATAATGTTCAATTACCCATTGAGAACGCTCTGCAGCAGCGATCCAAGCTTTACGTTTAACATTAAAACGTGCAGCAGTCATTTCATTTTCAGCAAGTTCTTGTCCAATAAATTTCATGCGCTGAGCGGCGTCAACAGAATATTGGCTACTTGGGAAACGACGAATTAAATCAACAAAATTTTGATAAGCAACTTTTAAATAGCTCACATCACGATGAGATTGTTGCAAAGATGTATAGCGCATCAAACTATCGTAGTTTTGCTCCATATTCGCTACAGCACGAACATAATAAGCATAATCCACATTTGGATGCTGAGGATTTAAACGGATAAAACGTTCCGCTAAGGCAATCGCGCCTTCATAATCTTTTTGCTTAAATTTCGAATAGAGAAGTTCAAGTTGTGCTTGTTGTGCGTATTGTCCAGTCGGATAATAAGTATCGATTGCTTCTAAAGACTTAGTCGCATCAAGATATTGACCACGGTCAAGCGACTTTTGGGCCTTTTCGAAGTAAGCTTGTTCACTAGATTGTGGGCCACTATCGACCACTTCTTTTTTACTTGGATTGCTGCTACAGCCCACAAATGCAGACGCTAAACCTAAAGATAAGGCAAGCATCGTAATTTTATAACGTGGTAGCGACATAAAAACTCCTCTGTTATGTTGGGCAATGAGCTACAATTGCGCTATTAAACCACTTTTATCTCAATGATCAAATGACTTCAGCACAATCTTCAAACACAAACTTATCTGAAACCGACTTCAATTTACTTGAAGATTCTGAGGATGCAGATAACCATACTTCTGATACAACTGCAACACGTTTATCGTTGCAAGTTCAGCTAGATGAAAGCTATCTGGGACAACGTATCGATCAGGTAGCAGCCTTGGTGTGGAATGAGTTTTCACGTGAAAAGCTTAAACAATGGTTGAAGGATGGCCATCTGTTGGTGAATGGTAACATTGTCAAGCCAAAGCACCGTTGTGAAGGGACAGAACTGCTTACACTTGAAGTTGAGCTCGAAGCTCAGACCACGAGCCAACCTGAAAATATTCCACTTAATATTGTCTATGAAGATGACGACATTTTAGTCATCAATAAACCTGTCGGCATGGTAGTACATCCAGGGGCGGGCAATAGCTCTGGAACTTTAGTGAATGCCTTGCTTTATCATTTCCCAAAATTGTCTGAACTTTCTCGTGCGGGTTTAGTACATCGTATTGATAAAGATACCAGCGGTTTGTTAGTGGTTGCTAAAAGTCTTGAGGCACAATTTTCTTTAAGTAAACAATTGGCAAATAAATCGGTTTACCGTGTATACGACTTAGTTGTTTATGGAAATATTATTGCTGGCGGTACTATTGATGAACCTATCAAACGTCATCCAGTTGACCGTGTGAAAATGGCGATTTTACCGGGTGGGCGCGATGCAGTGACCCATTACAATGTAAAAGAACGCTTTAAAGATTTTACTCGCGTACAAGCTCGTCTTGAAACAGGTCGAACTCATCAAATTCGTGTGCACTTTAGTTATATCGGTTATGGGCTTATCGGCGATCAGATTTATATGAACCGTGTACGTGTACCTGCAGGGGCGTCTGAATTACTCATTGACACTTTACGTGGTTTTAAACGCCAAGCGTTGCATGCAGCTAAATTGGGCTTAAAACATCCTCGTACTGGTGAAGAAATGCTATTTGAAGCGCCGTGGCCTGAAGACTTTACACATTTAGTGAATGTGTTACGTTCAGAAAACGCTGCATATTAAGGACGCGTATATGGAATTTGTTCAAGGATTACCTCAAGGTGTATTTGTAGGGCAGACACGTGTTCAACATCATTTGGCATTACCAACGGATCAACTTGAGTTGTCTGGCTTTAATCTGGCTTTACATGTCAACGATGAGGCACAACGTGTTCAGCAACATCGCATGATATTGTTAGATGAGTTTGCCCAGTTCGGTGTTAAAAAAATGACATGGATGACTCAAACACATAGTACGATTTGCCATACAGTAAATGAACAAATTCCTTTTAATGCTTTAATTGGTGATGGTTTGGTCACTCAAACCAAAGGTCATGCTTTAATGATGATGACCGCTGATTGTTTACCTGTCGTGTTAGGAAATGCCGAAGGTACGGAAGTCGCAAATTTGCATGCGGGTTGGCGCGGTTTAGCTGGCGGCATTATTGAAAATACAGTTGCCGCTATGCAGAACCCTCCAGCTTGGGCATGGTTAGGAGCTGCGATTAGTCAACCTTGTTTTGAAATTGGGGCCGAAGTAAAGGCTGCTTTTTGTGATAAATATCCAGAGTTAGAAACAGCTTTTGTTGAGGGGGCAGCTCCAAATAAATTTCATGCAGATTTATATGCAATTGCGCGTTTTATTTTGCAGAGTTTAGGTGTGAAACAGGTTTTAGGTGGAGATCAATGTTCTTATCAACAGAGCGATGATTATTTTTCCTATCGCCGTGATACGAAGACTGGACGTATGGCTACCTTTGTTTTTATATAAGCTTTATAAACATAAGTAAATTCACTCTCTTATTTTGTCGTAATTAAACAGAATAAGAGAGTTTTTATTGAGTTTGAAAATATTACAATTGTGAACCGTATTGAAACGCTTGTATTTCATATTTATAGATGTAGGTTTAGCAAGCGCTAATAAAATGATAAAATAGAAAAAATCGCTCAAAATTTTAATCTTATGTCTTTGCCTGAAAAACATCTCTCTATTGTCTACCACAGTCCATATGGTCATACCGCCAAGGTAGCTTTCGCTATTGCTGCTGGTGCAGAGGTGATGGGGGTAAAAGTACATCTAATGAATATTGAGCATATTGATTGGGATGCGCTTGATGCATCACAAGGCATTATTTTCGGATCTCCTACCTATATGGGAAGTATGACTGCCGACTTTAAAAAGTTTATGGACAGTACTTCTAAGCGTTGGAAAGAGCGCTTATGGCAAGGCAAGCTTGCGGCTGGCTTTGCAAATTCGGGCGGATTGAGTGGCGATAAACTAGCGGTATTACAACAATTAAATATTTTTGCCATGCAACATGGCATGTTGTGGTCAGGTTTGCCTTTAATGACCACAGGGCATAGTGAAAAAGATTTAAATAGACTATCGAGTTGTTTAGGTTTAATGACACAGTCAGATAACGCCCCTGTTGAAGTTACTCCCCCACAAGGTGACTTAGATACAGCTAAGTGGTTTGGTGAATATATTGCTGGGCTTTTGTATAGATTAAATTAATAAATTTCATAACAAAAAAGCCTCTAAAAAGAGGCTTTTTATTAAATTATTTATGAAATATACGAGCTTTATCACGTTGCCAGTCACGGTCTTTTTCAGTTGCACGTTTGTCGTGAAGTTGTTTACCTTTCACAAGTGCAATTTCTAGTTTGACTAAATGACCTTTCCAGTAACACGCCAAAGGAACGCATGAGTAACCTTTTTGGTTAACTGCACCCATTAGGTGTTCAAGCTGACGTCTGGAGAGCAATAACTTACGGGTACGTGTTGCTTCAGGTACCACATGGGTCGAAGCCGATAATAAAGGCTGAATTTGTGAGCCAAGTAAAAATGCTTCGCCATTCTTGAAAATGACATAACTTTCCGTCAAAGTCATGCGCCCAGCACGTAAGGATTTTACTTCCCAACCTTGAAGTGACATACCCGCTTCAAATTTTTCTTCGATAAAATAATCATGACGGGCACGTTTATTTTGTGCGATTGTTCCGCCATTATGTTTCTTTACTACTGTTGCTTTCGCCATAATTCAAACTTCCACAATTATGCCTATTGTGCCGTAAACTGATGCTAAGGTGAAGTTTTTCCTGCACATGAATATTTCGCCTCATGTATAACTTTTGCTAAAATAGGTTCACAATACAATTAGAGTACTAGCGGATGTCTAAAACGCGTGTAATTTATCCTGGAACATTTGACCCCATCACGAATGGACACGTTGATTTAGTTACTAGAGCATCAAGAATGTTTGATGAGGTTGTAGTAGCAATTGCAATTGGACATCATAAGAACCCCTTGTTCAGTCTAGAAGAAAGAGTTGAACTGGCACAATCATCTTTAAGCCATCTATCAAATGTTGAATTTGTAGGCTTCGATGGTTTACTGGTTAATTTTTTCAAAGAACAAAAGGCAACCGCAGTACTTCGTGGTTTAAGAGCGGTTTCTGATTTTGAATATGAATTTCAACTTGCCAATATGAACCGTCAACTTGACCCACATTTTGAAGCGGTGTTTTTAACACCATCTGAGCAGTACTCTTTTATTTCTTCGACATTGATTCGGGAAATTGCTCGTTTAAAAGGGGATGTAACCAAGTTTGTTCCGCAAGCTGTGGTTGAGGCCTTTGAACGTAAACATCAACAAGGTTGGTAACGTGTCGTTATATATCACCGATGAATGCATAAACTGTGATGTTTGTGAACCAGTTTGCCCGAATGAAGCAATTTTCATGGGTGAAGTGATTTATGAAATTCATCCAGATTTGTGCACTGAATGCGTTGGTCATCATGACCAACCGCAATGCCAATTGTTTTGTCCTGTAGATTGTATTCCTAAAGATCCAGAGCATGAGGAAACGGAAGAACAGCTATTCGACAAATATAAAAAACTAATTGCTCAAAAAAGCACAAGCAATTAGTAAATAAATTTGTTAATATGCGCCCCTGAAGTGAGCTGGATGGTCGCTGCTGTGGAGGTCTTCGTGACTGAAGCAGGGGAGGAAAGTCCGGGCTTCATAGGGCAGGGTGCCAGGGTAACGCCTGGGCGGTGAAAGCCGACGGAAAGTGCAGCAGAGAGTAGACCGCCTCATTCGTGAGGTAAGGGTGAAAGGGTGCGGTAAGAGCGCACCGCGTGTCTGGTAACAGTTCACGGCATGGTAAACCCCACCAGAAGCAAGACCAAATAGGAATCCTGAGGTACGGCCCGTACTGGATTCGGGTAGGTCGCTTGAGCGTATGAGTGATTGTACGCCTAGAGGAATGACCATCCTCGACAGAACCCGGCTTATAGGCTCACTTCACCTAATTTATTTAAAATTTTTCTTGACGTGCATTAAAGAAACTAAGATAATGCGCGCACAGTTTAAGGCTATGTAGCTCAGTTGGTTAGAGCACCGCACTCATAATGCGGGGGTCACAAGTTCAAGTCTCGTCATAGCCACCATTTTATAGACCACGCTCCTGCGTGGTCTTTTTTTATGCTTTTTTTGATTAAACACAGTTTGTAAATACCGACTTTATAATGATGAGATGTTTTTGATTTTTTTATTAGCTTATTTATATTTAAAAATTATTCCTGTTAGCTTAAGGCAATAAGCATCTTAATTGCAGGTGGTATTGTGTATTACCATTCTTATCTTAAATAGATGAGCTCGTAGCACGTGGGGCAGAGTACGAGTTACATTAAGCTTACGGTGAGCTTGAACATGCAGCTTTGTTAGATGAGCTAAAACAGAGCATACAGAGCATGTGTTCAGCTATGTTGACGCAGAAGGTTGTGTGCTTAACTTAGGCGAATTAATTTCATTACAATCTAAAGAACTACATGTCTATGTATGTGGACTGAAACCAATAATTGATGCTGTGATTAATTGTTGTAATAAGCATTGTTACCTTGATGAATACATCCATTGGGAAAATCATTTGCTTCAACAGTTCCTGAAGATGGAGAGACTTTTATAGTTGTACTTGCCAAGTCTAATCAATAAATGAAGTCAAAAGTGACTAGTCAATTTTATAAGCGATCGAAACATTAAATATTGATGTTGAATACCTATGTTGTGAAGGGGGCGATACATGTGAAACTGTTATTTTGGAAGGTAAAGCAGAGAACATTTTGATCAATACCTTAGTGATATAGGAAAGACTTCACAGTTGAGTATGATGACTTGAGTGTCGCGGGAAAAAGATAAAAAACAGGTATTAGATTTTTAATACATTTCTGTGGTCGATCAATTATTTAAAACATAAATTTGCTAAAAAATGAACAAACAAAGGTGATCTGAATCTTATTTGTTCATTTGATGGAATTTAATGATTTTGAACTCTTGACCTGTTCTGCAGAACTATAGATAATGCGCACACAGTTTACGGCTATGTAGCTCAGTTGGTTAGAGCACCGCACTCATAATGCGGGGGTCACAAGTTCAAGTCTCGTCATAGCCACCATTTTAAAAACCATGCTCATGCATGGTTTCTTTTTGTCTTTTTTTTACTCATTAAAATGTTTTTCAATCATATCGAGTGTTTTTGGGCTTTGATAAAAAGGAGCTAAAATCGCTTGAAGTAACGGCTCTAAAATACCGTGTTCATTAAAGACATTTATGACCTTAGGGTAAAAACGTAAAGCTTCAGTTTGTAAATCGGTTTCAGTTAAACCAATCTCACTTAATACTTCAAATAAACTCTCGTCTTTGTAAAATTCATAAAAAACTTCTACGCCATACAAAATAAGATCTTGCATAAATTGTGATTGGCGTAATTCTTTCCAATATTCGTAAATTAAAACAAAGAACTCTTCAACATCAAGAGGAGTGAGTTGCTTCATAAACTCATACATTTTTTTATGTCTAAGATCTTCCCAGACATGTCGTATCAGACTTTCTAAATCTTCAGTCGACAAAAGACTTAATTCTGTGAGTTGCTCGTGAATAAAGCTGGCAATCCAAGTTTCAAGTTTATGCTCAAGACGTTGTTGTTGTAAAAAAGAGAATTTTTTGAGTTTATGTTGCCATTCAAAATGATAGTCATCTACTCTAGATGCATTTAGAAATTTTGGTATTTTCTGTTCTAAGGTCGAGGTCGCAATATATTGGCAAAGTTGTTGAACGGCGGGGCTAGTTCTTAAAAACTGGTTGAGATAATGAGGAATATGTTCCATTTCTAAAAATTTGGAGAGCCACATTTCAAATTGGTGATCGGACACCAGATCTTGTAGCTGAATTGGAGACTTCATAGCAGACAGATAAATACGCTGCGCAATTTCCCCAATAAACTCAAGTAAACCAGCACCTAGCTGCATTTCAAAAGCATAGCGTTTCACAACGGCTTGTAGTTGCTCTAAATCCACCACTTCATGAAGCTTGATTTCGTCAGCATGTTGCATAAAGAGTTGAATGAACTGCTGGAAATAAATAGGTGAGTTTTCTATAGATAATTGTTTTTTGAAAAATTCCACCTGCTCAAGCAAAAGTGCTTGAGCAAGTGCTGTGGTTTTTGATGAGTTTTTCTGCTCAGTCATTCGCTGTCCAACCGTTGACAATCGGATAACGTCGTTCACGACTAAATGCACGAGAAGTAATTCTCGGCCCAATCGCGCCTTGACGACGTTTATATTCATTACGATCAACTAAACGGATAACTTTTTCAACTACTTCTTTATCAAAACCTTTGGCAATAATATCTGCCTGACTTAAATCTTCTTCAATGTATGCGTAAAGAATGGCATCTAATACATCATATGCAGGTAAAGAGTCTTGGTCTTTTTGGTCTGGGCGAAGTTCTGCTGAAGGTGGACGAGTAATAACACGTTCAGGAATAACAGGAGTTTCACTTAAGCTATTACGGTATTTTGCTAATTCAAATACGATCGTTTTATAAACATCTTTTAGAACAGCAAAACCACCAACCATGTCACCATAAAGTGTACAGTAGCCAACTGAAAGCTCAGACTTGTTGCCAGTAGCGAGTACTAAATTACCAAATTTATTTGATAAACCCATGAGTAATGTGCCGCGTGCGCGCGCTTGTAAATTCTCTTCGGTTGCATCTGCTGGTGAGTTGCCAAAGAAAGGATACAAGGTTTGCATAAAGCTATTTACAACTGAATGTATTTCAGCAATACCGAAAGTCACACCCATACGACGAGCTTGTTCTGCCGCATCTTCAACACTAATTTGAGAAGTGTAGGTATAAGGCATCATTACGGCTTGTACTTTTTCTGCACCGATTGCATCAACAGCAATAGCTAATGTAAGGGCAGAGTCGATACCGCCAGATAAACCTAAAATTACACCTGGGAAGCCTGAACGTTCGACGTAATCACGTGTGGCCAGAACTAACCCTTGATAGATCTCTGCAAAAGTCTCTAAAGCAGGAGCTGATTCTGTGACTTTAAATGATTTGTTTTTTGGGTCAAATTCAGCAATATAAAGGTCTTCTTTAAAGCTCGGTGCTTGTAAAGCAATTTCACCACTTTTATTACTGACAAAACTTGTGCCATCAAAAATTAAATCGTCTTGTCCACCTACTTGGTTAACGTAAACAATATTCAGATGAAGTTGTTTTGCAAGTTCACTTAAGGTTTGTGTACGGTGTTGTGGTTTACCGACTTCATATGGTGATGCATTGAGTACAAGAACAGTATCAACATTTAATTGGCTTAACTGTTTTACGGTATTAATTGACCAGATATCTTCACAAATCAATACGCCAAACTTATGTCCAAGATATTCAAACACCAAATGCTGATGTCCTTTTTGGAAATAACGTTTTTCATCAAAGACGCCATAGTTTGGTAAATTGTGTTTGTTAAAAACACCCAAAACTTGACCGTCTTTCATGACAGCAGCAGAATTATAACGTTGACCATCTTCTGTCTGGTTTACAAATCCGAAAACCATGACAATATCTTTAACTTCGGCAAGTTGAGCAAAAGCCTTTTGCATACGTTTATTTAAATTTGGACGTAACAGTAAGTCTTCAGCTGGATAACCAATAACAGAAAGCTCGGGAAAAATAATCAGGTCAGCGTTTTGTTTTTTCGCCTGATTCACTTGCTCAATCATCTTTTTGGTGTTTGAGTCAATATTGCCAATATGCGGAGAAAACTGAGCAAGGGCAACTTTAAAACTTTTCATTCAAACCTAATCCTAGATCATAACGAATATAGATACACACAGTGTTGATTTTTATAGATATAATTTTTCAACGATGTGTATGATACGATAGTAAACAATTAAAATAGTAAACAAAAATGTCAAGATCAATAATATATACCAATCACATATTTTCTGCGTAAAAATAACGAGATTTTCTGTATAGAATAGAAACAGGCTTCATTATTTTTATTGTTTGTATACTGCCTTATCACAAGCCAATTTGGAATAAGCGCGTTATATTTTTTTCAATAATTTGAATTAAGTAAGCGTGATTTTCTTGTTTAGATAAGTATTTCTGATTTATAAGAATTCTCATTTACATTAAGCAAAAGATGTTACGTTCAAAGAAAGACTGATTATTTAGTTACAAATGAAGTTGAGGTGAACAGATAATATTTGGGATTTTCCCAGAGCAAATGTCACGGGCAATTTCACCTTGTTGTTCAATGTTATAAGAGCTAAACGCCTTGTGGGGAGAGTAGGTGTATTTATAGGGATTGTAATTTTTAAAGCTAAGATAATAGGCCGATTGCAACAATGCACCTTTAAGTAGTACATGAATACCTTTTTGATATTGCATGACATGAGTGAGTTCGTGAATAAAAATACCCTGCATAAATTTAGATTCTAGAGCGTAATTTTCACTGTAGTCGGAAGGGTTGACGTAAATATTTCCATTTGGTGCCATAAAAATACCGCAAGACTGCCAAGGAAGGTAGCGAGTAGCAATAATTCTAGGTTGTTCACAATTGAGCATGCCACCGAAAATAAGTTGTGCTAATACTTTTTCTTGAGCCGTTAGATATCTGATGGGATAGTTTTTTAAGTGACGAAAAATAAAAAGCGTAAGACGTATAAATTGTTGTTGGGTTGAGTGTTTAAGGGCAGTAAGGGTTAGCATAGCTTTGCCATTAAATGAGTTCATTTATTTCTTTAGGATAGTATAGATTACTTATTAGTAAATAAAGGGTCAGAGTTACTCATTGGGTATAACTTTAAGAGAGCATTGAGCTTATGCTTTTGATTGAAAAAATTTAAATATAGGGATAACTCTGCGAGTTTTTATTGTCTAAATTAAAGAAATTGCTCAGAAAAGCAAAAGCCCTAGTTAAAACTGAGGCTTTACGACAACTAAAATCACTACAGCAAATAAGATTAAAGTTGGCATTTCATTGAAGAAACGCCAGAACTTATGTGATTTATAGTGTGCATTTCCGATAAGTTTTTTACGATAGTAGCCACATACCAAATGGTAGATGACTAATAACGCGACTAAAGCAACTTTAAGATAAAACCATGTTGCCTGATGGTAATGTCGAGTTGCATCGCCCCATTCGACAAGAAAATGGGCGGTAATTAATGTGGCAATCATAGAAGGCCACATAATTCCGCGATACAACTTACGTTCCATTACTTCAAAGCGTTGATGACTAGCAGCATCTTCACTCATGGCATGGTAAACATATAAACGTGGTAAGTAGAACAAAGCAGCGAACCAACAAACCACAGCAATAATATGTAATGCTTTTACCCACAAAAAAGCATCAGAAGGTGCATCCATCGATAATCCTACGTGGGATTATGCATCCCACTTCTTGAAAATAAGGCAAGCGTTAACACCGCCAAAGCCAAAACTGTTACTCATTACAGTATTCAATTTTGCATCACGTTTTTCAAGTACGATATCAAAAGGTTTTGCGCCTTCATCAAGTTCAGTCACATTGATGTTTGGTGCAATAAAGTCATTTTGCATCATTAGAACAGAGTAAATAGCTTCTTGTACGCCAGCTGCACCTAAGCTATGACCTGTCATAGATTTGGTTGAGCTAAGAGGAGGTACATTGCCTTCGCCAAATGCACGTTCCATTGCTTTAAGTTCTGTAATGTCACCAGCTGGAGTAGATGTACCATGTGTATTTACATAGTCAATTTTTTCTACGCCATGTTGTTTAGCTTCTTCAAGTGCCATTAATACACAACGTGTAGCGCCTTCACCACTTGGAGCAACCATGTCTGCACCATCGCTGTTTGCAGCATAACCAACAACTTCAGCTAAAATGTTGGCACCACGTGCTTGAGCGTGTTCAAGTGATTCAAGTACGACAAAACCACCACCGCCAGCAATAACGAAACCGTCACGGTCTGCTGAATATGGACGAGATGCTGTTTCTGGAGTTTCATTATATTTCGAGCAAAGCGCACCCATTGCATCAAATAATAAACTTTGAGACCAATGATCTTCTTCACCACCGCCAGCAAGCATAAGATCTTGTTTGCCAAGTTGAATAAGGTTGTATGCATAACCAATTGCGTCAGCAGAAGTTGCACAAGCACTTGTAATGGTATGAGCAATACCTTGTAGTTTAAATGCAACACCTACGTTTGCAGTAATCGTGTTTGACATGTTGCGTGGTACGAAGAAAGGTCCTACTTTACGTGCGCCTTTAGTCTCTAAAAGCTCTGTCATTTCAACAACAGATGCAGTTGAACCACCACCTGAACCGCCTGCGATACCGTAACGTGGATTACCACCGATTTGCTCAGCAGTAAGTCCTGCGTGTTCAACAGCAGCTACAGCAGCATTGTAAGCGTACATTGCACATACGCCCATAAAGCGTTTTAACTTACGGTCAATATGATCAAAATCTTGTTCCGCAGCAGCGCTCACATGACTTTTAAAATTGAGTTCAGCATAAGTTGGGTTAAAACGTGTCCCGGAGATTCCGTTTTGAAGTGAATGAGTAACTGCTTCTAAAGAGTTACCGATACATGAGTTAATACCCATACCAGTGATTACAACACGTTTCATCTACAGGTCCCTTTATGGTGATATTAAGAGTCTATGGTGATCAACAGCTATGAAAATGAATAGGAGAATATAGCTATAAGAAAACAAGACTCATGTTTTTTCGTTGTTAACATGATAGCAGAAAGGATTTTTATTTCTTATGGCAAATCTTTATGACAATTTTACATTTAAAAAAAATAACTAAATACATGGTATGTTGCATTTAGGGTTAACTAAAATACACACATACAAGTTGAGATAAATCCACATTCCACCTAGTATTTATGTCTAATTAGATAAATTAAAAAATCGAGGTACTTGATGACAAAATTCAATAATAATCAATCTGACAATTTGTTTTCTCAGGTCTTCGGAGTGGCTAAAAAGCTCAGTTCTACAGGATTGAGTATCTTGCAACAGAGCCAATCTGGTGATGTAAGTAAGGTAATTGAACCAATTCCAGCTGGTAAAACGGTTGAAGGTAGATCGAGAACAAAAAGCCCATTTGAAGTTGAGCAATATGAAAGTCCTCAACAAATGCTTCGAGAACAATTACCGAAAGTAACTCGTCAGGTCTTTGGACGGCATTTTACAAAAGTAAATGGTGTGGCTACAATTCTTTCCCCAGATTGGGATCAAAAAGTCTCAGGCTATTTATTTGATTGGTTGAATGACTTTAGTTCAAAAAGCACCTTAACTGAAAAAATCTTGGAAGAAGCGGGGGCTAAAGATTTATTTGAACTAACTAAGGATACGGGCCGTTCTCAACGCTTAAGTCAGGCGCTCATTGAACAAAATAAATTAATTGCGACAATACAAGGGGCCATCACAGGCGTGTCCGGTGTGGTTGGCGCTGCTGTAGATGTTCCTGTTTCACTCGTGTTGGTCTTGAGAACGATTTATCAGACAGGAAGATCACATGGCTTTGACCTTCAAGAAGTTACTGACCAAGATGTTGTCGAGTTTATTTTTAAAGAAGTTGATATTAGTCTGATTGCTGAAAAGCAAACTTTATTGTTAGCTTTAAAAACATTACGGAATATGTTGGAAACGCAAGATATTCATCAATTTCAGCAAGTGTTAGGTTCAACTACTGATTTTGATACTTTAAAGAACTGGTTGGTCGATGAAGACGGAGAGTTTAAATGGGGGTGGTTAAATCGTATTCCTAAACTCTCAGCCTTTGGTAAAGTTACACCAGTTGCTGGTGCTGTTTTAAGCGCAGTATATAGCTGGAAACTACAAGAGGATGTTGGTCATAAAGCACAAGCTATCTTTGGCGCTGCAAGACATTATTTAAATGAACATCCAAGTGAGCATTTATCTCCGCTACAGGCTTATTATGCTGCGGTTACACTCATTCAGAAAGCCAGTCCACGTCTTTTAAATGTTGGTGAAGATGGCAATATTCACGCTGCGCATCATCATAAAGTAGAAAATCATGATGTAATTTCAAAAGTATCTATTGTCTTAAAGCCGATTGAAAGTAAAAAGAGTGAAGAGAAAATTCAGGAAAATGTTCATCAGGGTATTGAGCAACTTGCCGATAAACATGTAGAGGAACATGAGCATACTGAGCAAAAACCAGCTTTAGCTCCAGAGGAAGATGAAGAGGAGCTGGATGATAAAAAATACTCTTAACAATACGCTTACAAATAAGAGGTTTAAAAATAAAATTTGAACTCTATTTAAATTTGTAAGTTATCCTGTCAAAGATTGATATGGTCAACATTTGGTAAGTATTGCCGTGTTGACCATTTTTGCATCTTAGCTTACAATTATGTGCCCTTAAAAAGAGGTATTTCTTTTTAAGGTTTTTTAATAACGGGAGAATTGCCATATGGCAACAACGAATCAGTTGATCCGTAAGGGTCGTACGACTTTGGTTGAAAAATCCAAAGTTCCTGCGTTGAAGGCTTGTCCACAACGTCGTGGTGTTTGTACACGTGTTTATACAACTACACCTAAAAAACCTAACTCAGCTATGCGTAAGGTTTGCCGTGTTCGCTTAACTTCAGGTTTTGAAGTATCTAGCTACATCGGTGGTGAAGGTCATAACCTACAAGAGCACAGTGTTGTTCTTATCCGTGGTGGTCGTGTTAAAGACTTACCAGGTGTACGTTACCATACCGTTCGTGGTTCATTAGACTGTGCTGGTGTTAAAGATCGTAATCAATCACGTTCTAAATACGGTACTAAGCGTCCTAAGAAGTAATTCTAGGAAACTAGTCCAATAAGCCCTTTAGCGTTTCGCTTGTTTGAATTCTTCATAGATTTGTAATTCAAGCGACGTATAGTAAGGCCAGCGTCGTGTACATGACACTTGTACAAACTGCTGGATTATCCTGAAGTGTCATATTATTAGGTGTATTAAAATGCCAAGACGTCGCGTAGTCGCTGCTCGTGAGATCCTTCCAGATCCAAAATTTAGCAGCCAAACAATCGCTAAATTCATGAACCACGTAATGCAAGATGGTAAAAAATCTGTTGCTGAAGGTATCGTTTACGGTGCTTTAGAACGTGTTCAAGAAAAAAACAAAGTAGACCCAGTTGAATTTTTCGAGACTACTCTTGAAAAAGTTCGTCCTATGGTCGAAGTAAAAGCACGCCGTGTTGGTGGTGCTACTTATCAAGTACCTATGGAAGTACGCCCATCCCGTCGTACTGCCTTAGCGATGCGTTGGTTAGTAGATGCTGCTGCTAAGCGTTCTGAAAAAACGATGGCTTTACGTCTTGCTGGTGAGTTGCTTGATGCAGCTGAAGGTAAAGGTGCAGCAATCAAAAAACGTGAAGACGTGCATCGTATGGCTGAAGCCAACAAAGCCTTCTCTCACTACCGTTTCTAAGCGGATAAAACAGTCCCTAATCAGGAGAATATTCATGCGTACAGCAGCTCGATTCAACATTGCTCTTTATCAAAGTGGGAGCTTTGCGGGTATTTAAGTTGCCTGCTTGGATATTTGTACGCATCAATTTAATTGATGCGTCCTGTTTTAAATATAACATTTAGGAATGTAGACATCATGGCTCGCCAAACCCCAATTAGTAATTACCGTAACATCGGTATTTCTGCGCACATTGACGCAGGTAAAACAACTACAACAGAACGTATTTTGTTCTACACAGGTGTATCTCACAAAATTGGTGAAGTACACGATGGTGCAGCAACAATGGACTGGATGGAACAAGAGCAAGAGCGTGGTATTACAATTACCTCGGCTGCTACAACTTGTTTCTGGTCTGGTATGGGTAACCAATTCGAACAACACCGTATCAACGTAATTGACACCCCGGGACACGTAGACTTCACAATCGAAGTTGAACGTTCTATGCGTGTTCTTGACGGTGCGTGCATGGTTTACTGTGCAGTTGGTGGCGTACAACCTCAGTCTGAAACTGTATGGCGTCAAGCAAACAAA
The DNA here is from genome assembly GCF_049949095.1 of Acinetobacter sp. KB005. Classification (NCBI taxonomy): domain Bacteria; kingdom Pseudomonadati; phylum Pseudomonadota; class Gammaproteobacteria; order Moraxellales; family Moraxellaceae; genus Acinetobacter; species Acinetobacter sp. KB005. Next base: position 1,735,699 of record NZ_CP188191.1, read on the forward strand.
TATAAAGTGCCTCGTTTAGCATTCGTGAACAAGATGGACCGTACTGGTGCAAACTTCTTCCGTGCTGTTGAGCAAGTTAAAACTCGTTTAGGTGGTAATCCTGTACCTATCGTTGTGCCAATTGGTGCAGAAGATACGTTTGCAGGTGTTGTTGACCTTATCGAAATGAAAGCGATTATCTGGGATGAAGCATCTCAAGGTATGAAGTTTGAATATGCTGAAATTCCAGCTGACCTAGTTGATACGTCTAACGAATGGCGTACCAAAATGGTTGAAGCTGCGGCTGAAGCTTCTGAAGAATTAATGGACAAGTACCTTGAAGAAGGTGATCTTTCTAAAGAAGAGATCATTGCAGGTTTACGTGCTCGTACATTAGCTTCTGAAATTCAAGTAATGCTTTGTGGTTCTGCGTTCAAAAACAAAGGTGTTCAACGTATGTTGGATGCTGTAATTGAATTCTTACCATCACCTACAGAAGTTAAAGCGATCGAAGGTATCCTTGACGACAAAGACGAAACTAAAGCGTCTCGTGAAGCATCTGACGAAGCTCCGTTCTCTGCGTTAGCGTTCAAAATCATGAACGACAAGTTCGTAGGTAACTTAACATTCGTACGTGTTTATTCTGGTGTTCTTAAACAAGGTGATCCGGTTTATAACCCAGTTAAATCTAAGCGTGAACGTATCGGTCGTATCGTGCAAATGCATGCGAACGAACGTCAAGATCTTGATGAAATCCGTGCAGGTGATATCGCAGCGTGTGTAGGTCTTAAAGACGTTACTACTGGTGATACATTATGTGATGAGAAAAACATCATTACACTTGAGCGTATGGAATTCCCAGAGCCAGTAATTTCATTGGCTGTTGAACCAAAAACTAAAGCTGACCAAGAAAAAATGTCAATTGCTTTAGGTCGTTTGGCGAAAGAAGATCCATCGTTCCGCGTTCGTACAGACGAAGAATCTGGTCAAACAATTATTGCTGGTATGGGTGAGCTTCACCTTGACATCATCGTTGACCGTATGAAACGTGAATTCGGTGTTGAAGCGAACATTGGTAAACCAATGGTTGCTTACCGCGAAACAATCAAAAAGACTGTTGAGCAAGAAGGTAAGTTCGTTCGTCAAACAGGTGGTAAAGGTAAATTCGGTCATGTATATGTTCGTTTAGAGCCTATGGATGTTGAAGAAGCTGGTAAAGAATACCAATTCGCTGAAGAAGTTGTCGGCGGTACTGTACCTAAAGAATTCTTTGGTGCGGTTGACAAAGGTATTCAAGAACGTATGAAGAATGGTGTATTAGCTGGTTACCCTGTTGTGGGTATCAAAGCGACATTATTCGATGGTTCTTACCATGATGTCGACTCTGATGAATTGTCGTTCAAAATGGCTGGTTCGTACGCTTTCCGTGACGGTTTCATGAAAGCTGATCCTATCCTTCTTGAACCAATCATGAAAGTTGAAGTAGAAACTCCAGAAGACTACATGGGCGATATCATGGGTGACTTAAACCGTCGTCGTGGTATGGTTCAAGGTATGGATGATCTTCCTGGTGGAACAAAAGCAATTAAAGCAGAAGTTCCATTGGCTGAGATGTTTGGTTACGCGACTCAAATGCGTTCTATGTCTCAAGGTCGTGCGACTTATTCTATGGAATTCGCTAAATACGCTGAAACTCCACGTAACGTGGCTGAAGGCATCATCGCTAAGTTCCAGACTGGCGGTAAAAAAGGTGACGACGAGTAATCTTTCGATTACTATAAGCCCAAACTAATTCTTAGTTAAAACCAAGCGCTCGTGCAGTGACCCTGCATGAGCAGTTTATAAAGGAAGATCATCATGGCTAAAGCCAAGTTTGAACGTAATAAGCCACACGTAAACGTGGGCACAATCGGTCACGTTGACCATGGTAAAACAACTTTAACTGCTGCGATTGCAACTATTTGTGCAAAAACTTACGGCGGTGAAGCGAAAGATTACTCACAAATCGACTCAGCACCTGAAGAAAAAGCACGTGGTATTACAATTAATACTTCACACGTAGAATACGATTCTCCAATCCGTCACTACGCTCACGTAGACTGCCCGGGCCACGCCGATTATGTTAAAAACATGATTACTGGTGCTGCTCAGATGGACGGCGCGATCCTTGTATGTGCTGCGACTGATGGTCCAATGCCACAAACTCGTGAACACATCCTTCTTTCTCGTCAGGTTGGTGTACCTTACATCATCGTATTCTTGAACAAGTGTGACCTTGTTGATGATGAAGAATTACTTGAATTAGTAGAAATGGAAGTTCGTGAACTTCTTTCTACTTATGACTTCCCAGGTGATGACACTCCAGTTATTCGTGGTTCTGCGCTTAAAGCGTTGGAAGGCGATGCTGGTCAATATGGTGAGCCTTCAGTTCTTGCTCTTGTTGAAGCGCTTGACTCTTACATTCCAGAACCAGAACGTGCTATCGACAAAGCATTCTTAATGCCAATCGAAGACGTATTCTCTATCTCTGGCCGTGGTACAGTAGTAACTGGTCGTGTAGAAGCTGGTATCGTGAAAGTAGGCGAATCAGTTGAAATCGTTGGTATCCGTGATACTCAAACAACTACAGTTACTGGCGTAGAAATGTTCCGTAAATTGCTTGACGAAGGTCGTGCAGGCGAGAACTGTGGTGTTCTTCTACGTGGTACTAAGCGTGAAGACGTACAACGTGGTCAAGTACTTGCTAAACCAGGTACAATCAAGCCGCACACTAAATTCGATGCAGAAGTATACGTACTTTCTAAAGAAGAAGGTGGTCGTCATACTCCATTCCTTAACGGCTACCGTCCACAGTTCTACTTCCGTACAACTGACGTAACTGGCGCAATCCAATTACAAGACGGCGTTGAAATGGTTATGCCAGGCGACAACGTTGAAATGTCAGTAGAATTAATCCACCCAATCGCAATGGACCCAGGTCTACGTTTTGCGATCCGTGAAGGTGGTCGTACTGTAGGTGCTGGTGTTGTTGCGAAAGTAACTGCATAATCACTTTCAGTGAAAAAAAGCGCTCTTTTTAGAGCGCTTTTTTTATATTTAATTGTCTAACAATCATTATAAAAGCTGGCCTTAACTGATATTTCAATGTCCTTATTTACACTTAATCCTTTTTATTAAATTTGTATGATAAGAATCAAGAAAACGAACAATAAAGTTTGAGTAACTTGGGTTACTTATTAAGGAGCTTTGGGTATGAATGCTAAAGTGAATATTACTAATCGTGCAGGGGCAAGCTTTCCTGTACGTCGTATGAACTTTGACTTTAATGATGTACCAGAATATTGGATGAATGGTTCTGCTGGACTAACACACTTTATGACAGCATTGTCGGCGTTGTTTCCGGCAGGTGAAAAATTCTTTATTGATAGTGTACGGGCTGTACGTTATCACCCCTCTATTAAAGATGATAAAGAGCTTCAGAAAGAGATTAGTGCTTTCATTGGGCAAGAAGCAATGCATACTCAAGAGCATGTGAATTTTAATGCCTCTGCTCAAAAGTTTGGTCACGACGTTGAAGCGTTAGAGAAGTTTACTGATACAGCGATTCAAACAGCAATTCAAGCTTTTGTAAAAATTGTCAAACCATTTGGCCTGACAAAAGAAATGGTTGACCTGACTGCTACAACAGCACTTGAACATTTTACCGCTACGATTGCTTCACAGCTATTAGTCAATAAGCATATTCAAGAGTTGATGACAGATGAAACAATGTCAACGATGTGGTATTGGCATGCTATCGAAGAAAATGAGCATAAAGCCGTAGCTTTTGATGTGTATGAAGGTGTATTTGGTAAAGGCGTAAAAGCTTATGCATTACGTACAAGCTCTTTAGTATTTGCGATGACTTTGATTTTCTTGATTCAGTCTTCTTTTGTACTTCGTCTATTAAAGCAAGATAAAAAGTTAAATTTGGATGAGCTATCTGTGATTTATAAATACGCATATAGCCCATCGAAAGGTATCATTACTGGCATGGCTAAAGAAATGCTGGCTTACTTTAAGCCTGGTTTTCATCCAAATGATTTGGATACAGTAGGTCTATTGAAAACATGGAAAGCAAAATTAGGTTTGTAATTTAAATCTATGTTGATTTGAAAGGGCTCATAGTAGCCCTTTTTCTTTTTAAGTACTAACAATAACGATTAGCAGATCTATGCACCTTTATGGGGTTATGAATGACCTCATCTGATATTTCTCTGTCCTCATCTGCACTTAATTGGCACATTGAAAGACGTATGATTATAAATATTAAGAAAATAAATAAAGTTATAAGTGGATTAGCTATTCGCTTAAAAGGAGTCTGAGATGAATGCTAAAGTAAATATTTCCAATCGTGCTGGTGCTAGTTTCCCTGTTCGTCGTATGGACTTTGAATTTGCTCAGGTCCCTCGTTATTGGGCAAATTATGATGCAGGATTAACCCATTTTATGACAGCATTATCGGCCCTTTTTCCGGAGGGTGAACAGTTCTTTGTAAATAGCACGCGTGCTGTGCGAAATGACCCAAAACTTGCCGATCCCGATCTTCAAAAAGAAATTAGCGCCTTTATTGGTCAAGAAGCTATGCATTCAAAAGAGCATCTTGCTTTTAATGCTTCAGCACAAGCTTATGGGTATGATGTCCGTCATATGGAAAAACAGACAGGTACTGTTATTAAGGTGGGTACTGCTGTTGTCACTAAATTAATGAAACCTTTTGGTTATACCAAAGAAATGATTGATTTGACCGGAACGTGTGCTTTAGAGCATTTCACATCTACCATTGCAGCTGAACTTTTACAAAATCCTGAAATTCAAGCGATGTTCCAAGATGACACGATGTATCATTTGTGGATGTGGCATGCTGTAGAAGAAAATGAACATAAAGCTGTCGCATTTGACGTGTATACAAGTATGTATGGACAAGGACCAAAAGCTTATTTTATGCGTTCAACGGCTTTAATCATTGCAATGGCATTAATTTTTGCAACGCAGACACATTTTACTGCCAAGTTATTAAAAACCGATGGAAAATTAACATTGAAAGATACTAAATACATGCTTAAGTTCATGTATGGTCGTAAAGGTTTTATGACCCGCCAGATTCCAGAGTTACTTGATTTCTTAAGACCAAAATTTCATCCAAATGATTCTGACACTACAGCATTACTGGCAACTTGGCGTGAAAAGTTAGGCCTCTAAAAAAAACGAGCAAAAAAAAGGACAATTTAATTATCCTTTTTTTTGCTCGTTTTTTCTTGTGAAGTTTTTATAATACGCATTCCTTTAAAACTCTGATTGTGTTGGAACTCATGATTCGTACTATGCAAAACACTGATATTGATATTGTTGTACAAATCGAAAAATCAGTGCAAACACATCCATGGTCAAGACAGCAATTTGTTGAATCTCTGAATTCCTACCAATGTACAGTCATTGAGTCACAAAATAGAGTCGTTGGGTTTTGTATTTTGCAGCCAGTGCTAGATGAAGCGAATCTATTACTCATGGCAGTTGATCCTAAAATGCAAGGACAAGGTCTCGGGTATGAGTTATTAAATGCATCAATTGATCAGTTAAAAAATCAGCCAGTACAAATATTTTTAGAGGTTCGCGAAAGTAATAAAGCAGCAATTGGTCTGTATGAGAAAACAGGTTTTCACCAAATAGATCTACGTCGTAATTATTATCCTACCCAAGAAGGTGGGCGTGAACATGCTGTAATTATGGTAAAAACCTGTACCGATGATTTTGCATCGTTGTTTTAAAACTTCTGTCTAGTTGCTGACCTAACAAAAAGACAGGATTAAAATTATTTAATAATTAAGTTATTCCATTCAGAAGGTAATGTGGTCATTAGAGAGGTACCTAACTGTTGTATTTCTTCTGGTGATAAGGATCTGTTTAAGCGACGCCATTGCCCATCTAATAGAAGTTCTAAAGGGGTATATTGCGATTTATAATTCATTTTTGCTGAGTGCGGCACCCAGTAACCTAAATAAAGATATTCTAAACCAAGCGATTTAACATATTCGATTTGGTTAAGAATAGAGTACACACCAAGTGATCTTCGGTGCTCATCTGGGTCGAAGAAAGTATAAACCGCAGATAGCCCATCATCCATTAGATCGCAGGTAGACACACTGATTAAACGGTTATCTTTCCAAAGCTCAAGAAAAAAGCTATCTGTACAACTATGTACTAAAAACTTTTCAAACTGGTCTAAGCTAGGTGGAAACATATCGCCATCAGCATGGCGTTCATTAATATAGCGTTCATATAAATCGTAATGAATTTGTGCCGCTTGCTGAGTAGGCAAAATAGTCATGGTGAGGTCTTGATTTCGTTTCCATGCTTTTTTTTGCATTCCATTCATTTGGAAGTCGGCAACTGGAACACGACAAGACAAACATTGTCTACATAAATGGCATTCAGGGCGATAAACGAAGTCACCGCTACGACGAAATCCTAAACGAGAAAGTTCTGAAAGAGTGACCACATCAATCCGATGAATAGGGTCTAAAAACACCATGCGCGCCGATTTATTTTCTAAGTAGCTGCAATCATGAGGTGGAGTAATATAATACTGCAGATCATTTAAAAGGGACTTCGGGTGATATGATTTCATGATTGGTCCCTCCTGTTATCATTCCATTAATTTTGCATCTAATGCTATTGTTTTACTTGAAAATACACGTTCTTGATACTTTTTCCAATTGATAGAGGGGTGAATAATTACATCTTGTAACGATTTTAAGTAGTCTTGACGAGAAAGTGTACAAGCGCCCAAGCTAATTAAGTGACTATTTACAAGTTGACAGTCTACCCAAGGGAGCTGATTTTCTTGTCCAATCAGCATTAATGTGTAAAAAGCCATTTTTGAAACATCTGTTTCATTACTAAACATTGACTCGCCGAAGCATCCTTTGCCAATTGTAATTCCGTACAAACCTCCAACAAGTTTATCTTCTTCCCAGACTTCAATACTGTAACCATAGCCAGCATTAAACATCTCACAGTAGCCCTGAATAATATCTTCACTAATCCATGTTTCATCTGCATAAGTTCTTGGTAGAGAACATGAGCGAATAACTTCTTCAAAGGCATGATTTACCGTAATTGCATAGTCATATTTTTTCATATTTCTAAGTAGTGACTTGCTCGGCTTGTAATTTTGAGGGTAGATGACACAACGAGGTTCGGGACTCCACCAACAAATGGGCTCATCTTCATTAAACCACGGAAATAATCCATGGGTGTACGCTTCATAGAGAGTAGAAGGGGAGAGATCAGCACCAATACAAATTAAACCATGACCATCCGGATCAGATTCAATGGGGTCAGGGAAAATGAATTGAGAAAGTGGAAGTTTCTGCATAGAAGATAAAATGAAATAGAATGATTCAAAATTAACGTAACTGAGCTTCATTGACAATTTTTATTGTTCATCTTTAGCATGAATGAACGAATAGAAAAGGTTTGCTTAATGCTAAAACTTATTGCAGAAGATTTTATTGATACTAAAAAAATTGATTTTGTTTTGCCGCTTTATCAAGAACTCGTTGAAAAAACGAGATGTGAAGAAGGATGTATTGCGTACGATTTATATCATGATATAAAAAATTTAGGACATTTTGTTTTTATTGAAGAATGGGTAGATCGAGCCGCATTAGATCGACATGTCCAGTCTGAACACTTTCAACGGTTAGTTCCTCAGATTGATCAATATCAGACGAGGTCGGGACGTTTTACGCATTTGGACCATTTTGAAAATATGATGAAATAAAACACTATTAAAAAAGACATTCAATAGAGCATTGAATGTCTTTTGTGTTAATTGAATTAACCGAGATTATCTAGATATTTTTCAGCATCAAGTGCCGCCATACAACCTGAACCAGCAGAAGTAATGGCTTGACGATAAATACTGTCAGCTACGTCACCAGCAGCAAAAACACCAGCTACAGAAGTTGCTGTTGCATTACCTGAAGTGCCGCTTTGCACTTGAATATAGCCATCACGTAAGTTTAATTGACCATCAAACATTGCAGTGTTCGGTTTATGACCGATTGCAACGAATAGACCATGAACTTCTACGTCTTGCTTAGAGTCATCTTGAGTTGATTTAAGGCGAACACTTGTTACGCCAGTATTGTCACCCAATACTTCTTCAACTTCATGATTCCAGATGATGCTGATTTTGCCTTCTTTTTCTTTGGCAAATAAATGATCTTGCAAAATCTTTTCAGAGCGTAAACTATCACGGCGGTGTACTAGCGTTACATGTGCAGCAATATTTGATAAATAAAGCGCTTCTTCAACTGCAGTGTTACCACCACCTACAACCATCACTTTTTGATTTTTGTAGAAGAAACCATCACATGTTGCACAGGCACTTACGCCTTGGCCCATAAATTTCTGTTCAGACTCTAGGCCAAGATATTGAGCTGTAGCACCAGTTGCAATAATCAAAGCGTCACATGTGTACTCTTCCATATCACCTTTAAGAACAAAAGGACGTACGTTTAAGTCCACTTCGTTAATATGGTCATAGACGAGTTCTGTACCAAAGCGTTCAGCATGTGCTTGCATACGATCCATTAATGCAGGACCTGTTAAACCTTCAGGATCGCCCGGCCAGTTGTCAACTTCGGTTGTTGTTGTAAGTTGGCCACCTAGTTGTAAACCTGCAATTAAAGTAGGTTTAAGGTTGGCACGTGCCGCATAGACAGCTGCACTATAACCAGCAGGACCAGAACCGAGAATAATTAACCGAGAATGACGAGCACTCATTGAGGGTATCCTTATTAATTTCGAGAATTTTGAAAATTATACGTGAATTTGTCGATCAATAGCGTGAAATCAATGTGGATAATATTGATCAGGTCAATCGAATTAAGTTATATAACAATATAGAAGTGGCTCATGTTAACAACAACTGTAAAGAATCATGCACCTTTTTTGTAAGAACAGGTGCATAATATAAAGTTCATTCGTTGAAGATCTAAGTGTAGTTCTTCACATCTCTAAACCAATAATTAAATGGGTTACAGGACAGTATATGACTGCGGTGTCGAGTGTTTATGCACAGCGCTTATTGATGACATTATTCTTGGTTTCTTTTGGCATTTATATGTTTCTGGCAACAGTAACATATACACCATTTGACCCGGGCTGGATGCATATTTCCAGTGATACTCAGCAAGTATCCAATGCAAGTGGTATTGCTGGTGCATGGATTGCAGATTTGCTGTTTGGTTTTTTAGGATGGGCAAGTTTGCTTATTCCAATTTTCCTTTTCATTGAAGCAATTCAGGTGTGGTGGCCGCGTAGTTTTTTAAACCGCCCATTTCGTTATGCTGCACAATTCTTTTTAATTCTGGTTGTGTCTAGCCTACTTTATTTACACTGGAATGTGCCTGCTGATACTTTAGATAATGCAGCTGGGGGAATTATTGGTTACGAGTTAGGTCAGAGCTTATCTCAATTGCTAACAATTTACGGTGCGACCTTATTTTTACTGGTTTTCGGAGTGGTCTTGTTTACTCTTGCATTTGGGGTGCAATGGAGTAAAACATGGATTACGCTTAAAGCGACACCAAGTTATTTACAAGATTTATTTTATAAAAACGTATCACCGAACGAATCGGATTATGATTTAACAACACAGCCTGCTAATAAAGCAGCCGCGGTTAAAGTTGCAGAAAATGCAGAGACAAATGCTTCAAATGAGAAAGTAGCATCAGTCCAATCTGAAAGTACTCAACCACAATCTGCGGCAACACGACATGATGCGGTTGCTGAGCGTTTATTTGCCGATGTGTTAGCAAAAGAGCAGAGCCGACCTGAACCTGTAGTTGATACACCAGTTGCAAATACTCAAAACTTCGAGCATACGCTTGAGCAAGCCCATAAGCTTGAAAAAGACAGCCAACGTTTAGTTGCTACTGGTGAGGTATGGCGTGCTTTACAACGTGATGATGCGAGCCATAAGCAAGAAATTGATGCACTTTTGAGAGCAGCTGATGATTCAACAGAACAAGCTCCTGCTCATGAGCAATTCCAGCAAACAATTTCTCAAGTTCATCAAACTCAACCTACACCTAAACAAGATTTACATGGTCTTGATTGGAATGATGATGAGATTTTTGATGAATTACTTGCTGCGGTTCCAAACAGCAAAACTGCAACAGATGTGCATACACCATTTGTTCAAGAGCAACATGTAGATGCAGAACCTACTTCGCAATCGGTGAATATTGCGAAAGAAACTTCTTCACCTTTATCGAATGTAAATCAGTCACCTAAAAATTTAGCAAATGAACAAGTTTTTGAAGATTTTGATGACTTATTGATAGATGAAGATATTGCGCCCGCTGAACCTGTAAGAGCAAGTAGTTATGCGCAATCTTCAGCATTTGTAAAAGCTCCTATTCAAACGACTATTCAGGCCGATAAACTTTCAAAAGAAGAGTTTATTGAGGCATGGCAAGAAACTGCTGGGAAACCTCAGGAAAATCCTGATATTGATGAAGATGATTTCGATTTAGATGCGCCATTAACAGATGCAGCTGGTCGACCAATGTCTCGTGCAATGCAGGTTGCCAAGAAGCGTTTGGATTTACCAACTTTGCCAGGTCTTGAGCTGCTTGATAAGGTTGATCCGAATAAGAAAGTTAACTTTACTGAAGAGCAGCTTTCGCGCTTATCTGAATTACTTGAAATTAAGTTACAAGAATTTAATGTTAAGGCTCAAGTGGTTGAAGCTCAGCCAGGGCCAGTAGTCACCCGTTTTGAGTTAGATTTGGCACCGGGGGTTAAAGCATCTAAGGTAACGAATATCTCACGTGACTTAGCCCGTTCAATGTCGATGGCTTCTGTACGTGTGGTAGAGGTTATTCCGGGTAAACCATATATTGGTATTGAAGTGCCAAACAGTGCCCGTGAAATGGTACGTTTGATTGAGCTATTGGAAACGCCAACCTATCGAGACCCAAGTGCATTAATCAGTATGGCAATGGGTAAAGATATTTCAGGTAATCCAGTATTAACTGATTTAGCGAAAGCACCGCACATGTTAGTTGCTGGTACAACAGGTTCGGGTAAATCGGTTGCAGTAAACTCGATGATTTTATCGATGTTGCTTAAATATACACCTGATCAGTTGCGCTTGATTTTAATCGATCCAAAACAGCTAGAACTTGCAAACTATAATGATATTCCACATTTATTAACTCCAGTCGTTACTGACATGAAAGATGCAGTAAGCGCGTTGAACTGGTGTGTGAATGAAATGGAACGTCGCTATAAGCTGATGTCATTTCTTAAAATTCGTAAATTAAGTGACTACAACCGTAAAGTTGAAGAAGCAATTGCGAATGGGGAAGATCTAATTGATCCAACTTGGAAACCAAGTGACTCTGCAACGCAAGAACGTGCGCCTCGTTTAACACCGTTACCATCTATTGTGATTGTGGCAGATGAGTTCGCCGACATGATTATGCAGGTCGGTAAAAAAGCAGAGGAAATGATTACGCGTTTAGCGCAAAAATCTCGTGCTGCTGGTATTCACCTATTGCTTGCAACTCAACGTCCGTCTGTTGATGTGATCACGGGCTTGATTAAAGCCAATATTCCAACGCGTGTAGCACTACGTGTAAACAGTAAAATCGACTCGCGTACAATCTTGGACGCAGGTGGTGCAGAAGATCTGTTAGGCCATGGTGATATGCTGTTCTTGGGGCCTGGTAAAATCGAGCCTGAGCGTGTGCATGGTGCATTCATTAGTGATGATGAAGTAAACCGCATATGTGATGCTTGGCGTGAACGTGGCGAACCAGACTATGTCGATGAAATCTTGACTCCATTTGATGAAGAACCGACTTCACGTGGTTTTGACGAGGGTGAGGGTGGTTCTGACCGTGATGCACTTTATGACCAATGTGTTTCATTTGTTTTAGAAACACGTAAAGCTTCTACTTCATCGCTACAGCGTAAATTTAGCCTTGGTTATAACCGTGCTGCTCGTATCATTGACCAAATGGAAGAGAATGGCATTGTGAGCGCAATGGGCCCTAATGGTAAGCGAGATATATTGGTTTAATATGAAATAGCTAAAAGCCTCTTCGGAGGCTTTTTTTATGATTTAAATAAAAATAAACATTTCCATAAAATGACTTAAAGATTTTATCGTATAGTAAAAAATGCTAATGTATTTTTCCTAAATAAATAACAATGAATTAAATCTGGAGGAAAACATGTTACTCGCTCTGATTACTTTAGCTTTTATCCATTTTTGTGCACTTATTACTCCAGGGCCTGATTTTTTCCTTGTATCTCAAACAGCGATTAGTCGATCACGTAAAGACGCTATGTTAGTGGTTGCTGGCATAACAGCAGGTGTTATGTTTTGGGCTTGTTTGGCACTGATGGGATTAAATCTTATTTTTGAGAAAATGGCTTGGTTAAAGCAAGGTTTACTCATTGCTGGTGGCTTATATCTGTGTTGGCTGGGCTATCAAATGTTACGTTCAGCATTTTCAAAAAATCAGCAAGAAGATGTTGTTGCTGTCGAGCTACCCAAAGCACCTTACTTATTTTTTATTAAAGGTCTTATAACGAATCTATCAAATCCTAAAGCTGTTATTTATTTTGGTAGTGTTTTCTCTTTATTTTTAGCCAATCCTCAACTTGATCAGGTTCATTGGTTACTGTTTATTATTGTCACGGTTGAAACGATTTTATGGTTCTGCTTTGTGACTTTTATTTTTTCATTACCGAGTTTTAGATCAGCTTATCGTAATTTTTCAAAATGGATTGATGGTATTTCAGGCGGTATTTTTACGGTGTTTGGTATTTTCCTGATTGGCAATCGATAAATTTAGGTAAAAAAAAGCCTCTTTAAGAGGCTTTTTATTTTTAAGCAAACTTTGCTAGAACTTCTAAAAAGGGTACCGATTGACGTGGAAATTTGGCGATCACATCATGGATGCGTTGGCCTTCCGGGTCTTTGGCATTAATATCGCGTCCGTCCGCAATAAATTGAGTCAAAAGACGTTCATAGTCTGTTGGACGCATATGTTTGAATGCATGGTAGAGCACATGAAAATCTGCGTTCACACCCGTTGGCGGAAGTTGGTTGAGGTAGGCAAAAACACGCTCATCGGACCATTCTTCATTGAAAGTTGCTGGCTGTGATAATGCCATGACAATCTCCTCAGTTTTAAAAAAGGCAAAATAACTTGCGTTATTTTGCCTTGATTCTGTTTTATTGAATAGTCAGAAATAGAATTATCGTTCTTCAGGTAAATTGATATTCATTTCTAACATTTCGATATTTGCTTCAGAGCGAACCTGCATTTGGATATGCTGTTCACCTACACCACTTACATAACGACTGACCACTTGCATGATTTCTTTCTTCATCTGATCAATCTTGTCTTGGCTTAAACGGCGGCCTAAACCTTGTTCAGAAGCAACAATAACTTTCAAACGATCTTTTGCAGTTTGAGCACTTGATGGCTTTTCGTCACTGCTAAATAATTTACTCCAGAATCCTGCCATAACTACGCTCCAAATAGTCGTGCTAACCAGCCTTTAGGTTGAGCTGTGATGTGTCGATAAGGACGGTCTTCGCCAAGAAAGCGTGCAACCAAATCATCATAACCCTGACCAGCTTTAGTTTCTGAATATAGAATTACTGGCTTACCCTCGTTTGATGCTTGTAATACACTTGGACATTCTGGAATAACACCTAATGTCGGTACGCGTAGAATATCTTTAGAAATATCATCAATTGTTAGCATTTCCTGACGGTCAGCACGTTCAGGGTTAAAACGAGTAATACATAAATGTTTACGTATACGTCCTTCGTTTTGTTCAACTTTTTTGGTTTTGCTATCTAACATACCAATAATGCGGTCAGAGTCACGTACTGAAGAGATTTCAGGGTTCGTTACAATGATTGCTTCATCTGCATGATACATGGCTAAAATCGCACCACGTTCAATACCCGCAGGTGAGTCACAAATAACGTAATCAAATTCTTGAGATAGCTCATCAATAACACGAGCAACACCTTCGTCGCTCAACGCATCTTTATCACGTGTTTGTGAAGCCGGTAAAATATAAAGGTTTTCGATATCTTTATCACGAATAAGGGCTTGCTGCAGACGTGCTTCGTTGTTAATAACATTGACAAAATCATAAACAACACGACGCTCACAACCCATAATCAAATCAAGGTTACGTAAGCCTACATCAAAATCAATCACAACAGTTTTATGACCACGAAGGGCTAAACCTGTTGCAAAAGATGCGCTCGTTGTAGTTTTACCTACACCACCTTTGCCTGATGTTACGACAACAATTTTGGCCACCGAATCCACTCCTATTATGGTCATACACCCTTAAAAGGGCTGTTTTTTGGTGATTTACTTAATAAACTAAAGTTCAATCGCTTCAAATTCAAGCTCTTGCTTTTCATTTAAATATATATGTACTGGCTTTTTTACCACATGTTTAGGGATATCATCTGCGACACAATACGTTCCGGCAATGGAAACGAGCTCAGCCTCTAAAGATTGGCAAAAAATGCGTGCAGCTGCGTGCCCGCCCGCACCAGCAATGACTCTACCACGAACTGTGCCATAAATATGTATATTTCCTGATGCAATAACTTCAGAACCACTATTCATGCCAGCTTTCAAAATAATATCGCCGTTATCTTGTACGAGGGATTGGCCTGTACGCAAAATTTCATCATGATAAGAGGTAATATGGGCAACCGCTATCTTGTTTAGTGGTTTTTTTGTTTCTGCTGAAGACGAGGCGGGAGCGGTAGCTGGTTTTTCTACAATCGCGACTTGTTCGGTTGTGGCTTTAATACGCTGTAATGGTTGATCTGCCGGCAAAACAGGGAATTGAATAGCGCGAGCTTCATCTCCTAAAATACCATCGATTACCGCCATAGGCTGCAAACCTAAGCTCACCAGAAGTTGAATTAATGCAATTAATTCTTGCTCAACTGTACTGTCAATAATCACTAAAGTTCCATGATAGGAACCTTCATTTAATATATTTGATAATTGCTGGCGGATCACATCATGATCATTGGTATCGAAGGTTATCCTGCTAAAGTTAACCATTCTGCCGGTAATCCGTATATCAGCCATAAGTCTTCCTTCAAGGCGTTAAACGAGCTGTAATAGCGTTAAGTTTATTGTAAATAGGGCAAATGCTAGAACAATTTGTGCCAATTCTCTAGCGAGATTCATAAAAAATTAAGTAAATGCTTATTCTTTGATTCGATCATACTCCGCAAGCGTTTGTTGCCATTGTTTGACCTTGACTTGTTTTCGTACAGACTCGAGTGTCTCGAACACGACAGATTCAACCAATTGCTCAAGCTGACGATTATTAATATTTATTTCACTCACTTTTTGAGAAATTAATTGATAAGTCGGATTTGGGTGCGCCGATGAACCCTCAATTAAAGGTTCAATTAAACCTGCACTAATATTTTCACCTAATCTTTGACCAATGCTTTGAATCTGTTGCTCAATGCGACCGCCCACTAAAGGAATTAAGCGTAATAACTGGGTTAGCTCCGGTGTATCAATAATAGCTTGATCTACAATTTTCCCAACGCCTTTTGTAATTGCTGGCTTTTGTTCTTTTAAAGCAGTGGCTAAAGACTCTTGTAATAATGCTGTTAGGGTGACAGTAAATTGTTCACGATGATGATTAACCAAGTCGTGAATAATTTGTTTATGGCTAGAACTGGTTTCAAGTTCATATCTAATACCATCAATTACCGTAATAACAACACGATCGGACAGCTCTTCCATCACGACGCGATAGTAAAACAAACCTGTCTTTCGCCAGCTTGGCGGAACAACCGGATAGCCCAGCTCATGTAAACGATAAGCAATAATCCCTGCTCGAAATAAACGTAAAAAACGAAGCTGAGGAATAATGGCTAAAATTTCATACCAGTGAATAAAAGGGAAAAAGAACCAACGTTTATGGTGTTTATTGATGATTGCAATGCTCCAGCGAACAAGTAACTCAACAATTAAAAAACCAATAAACCATGCTTCTGATGTGATTACCCATGGGTGTAGAGAATTGCGGTAAAAGCTTAGTACTTGGGGCAAATGAATGTGTTCGAAGAACCATGCCCCGATACTGCTCATTAAAAAGAAATTTGCAGCCAAACAGAACAGGTTAAAAATGATAATGAACACCATAAAGATGTCATAGATTAAAAACAGTCTAAATGAAAGACTATTTGGATCTACATGGTGATATTTCGTTTTTTTCCCAGAACTGTTTTGCATAATAACGGGTGCTTTTTAAAGGTTTGTAGTGAGAGATTGAGACTTCATTTGCTCAATAAGTTGATCTTTTTCGGTCCAAATTTCATGAACCCATTGCTGGAAACGTTCACGGTAAACCGCGTCATCTTCATAGTTTCCACCAAGAACCCAATCTGGAATTTCAATTTTACGCAAATTTACCGCAATTTTTGAAACATCACCTAGCCAGAAATCACTATATCCAGGTACACCATTTGGGTAGACAATCGTCATATCAACCAAGGCATCAATTTTGTCACCCAAGATATTTAATGCAAGTGCTAAACCACCTGCTTTGGGTTTAAGCAAATGCTTATATGGTGATTTTTGCTGGTCATGTTTTTCTTGAGTAAAACGAGTACCTTCTAAATAATTCAATAATGTAAAGGGCTGACTTAAAAGCTGCTCGCAGGCTTTACGTGCTTCCATCATGTCACGGTCTTTGAGTTCAGGATTTTTTGCAACCTGTTCTTTGGTGTGACGTTTCATCATTGGGAAGCCTAAAATTTTAAATGCTTGCCCAACGAAAGGAATAAAGATGAGTTCCCATTTAGTAAAAAAGCGGGTGAGTGGCATGCGGGTTAAACCGAAATATTGGTTTACCGTCGTATCTACCCAACTTTGATGATTACAAGTCATGAGATAGCGACCTTGCATATTTAGGTCAAGGCCCTCTTCGATGGTGATATCCCATTTAAGATGGGGTAATACTTTATTGATAAGTTTGTTGTTAACGTCTATCCAATTATTTGCGATTTGGATATTCGTTTCATCAATCATTTTTGATTTTTTTAAGAGCTTTGTCAGACCTAATGCTAAAACAGGTGGACCATGAAAAAACGTACTTCCTGTAATGACTGTACCTACAGTGAGTCCACGTGTAATTTTTTTTAGCGTAGATTGCTTATTGGGTGCAGTTGACATATAAATGACCCCGAATGTCTAAAATCCATAGAAAAGTTGTTTAACTATAACTGTCATAATATGAAATACAACGACATCTTAGCCAACAATGAAGAAATTGTGATGAGCTAGCATCTGAAAGTGCATCAAAATATTACAAAAAAGTAACTAAAGTGTTTATTATTAACAAAATATCAATGTTTTATACTTCGTTTTTGTTTCATTATTCATCCAGACAACAAAACACACAAAGTGAGGAGGCATGCAATGCGTGCATTAGTTATTTCAACAGTGGTAGGGGCAGCAGTAGTACTATCTGGTTGTCAAACAACTGGTAATAATCTTGGTGGCGTTGAATACGATAAAGCCGCATTAGGTACTCTAATTGGAGCAGCAGCTGGCTACGGTATTTCTAAGTCAAGTGCAAACTCAAGCCGTCAAAATAACCGTGCTGCAGCAATTGGTGCAGTTCTTGGTGCCGCTGGTGGCGTATACCTTGACCAGAAAGAGAAAAAATTACGTCAACAAATGGCAGGTACTGGCGTAGACGTTGGCCGTAATCCAGATGGTTCTGTTCAATTGATTATGCCTGGTAGCATTACTTTTGATACAAACAAATCAAACATCAAGCCAAACTTCTATTCAACTTTAGACAAAGTAGCTCAAACATTGGCTGAAGATAACAAGAGCGCGATTTTGGTTACTGGTTATACAGACAACACTGGTAATGACTCTATCAACATTCCGTTATCTCAATCACGTGCACAATCAGTTAAAAACTATTTAGCTGGTAAAGGCCTTTCATCTAGCCGTATCGATGCACAAGGTTATGGTTCTTCTAACCCGATCGCAGATAACTCAACTGCATCTGGCCGTGAACAAAACCGCCGTGTAGAAATCAGCATTTATGCAAAACAATAAGATTTAATTTATTGTGTTAAAAACCACCCTCGGGTGGTTTTTTTATGGGCTCTGAACAATAAATAACCACGACAAACTGCGGCGCATAAATTGCATTATTAGACATCATTTATACATATCCATAGATTTACTATTGGGATTCTAAAACAGAGATGACTATAATCATGCTCGAAAAATTAAGAGGTACTACACGATGTCATCTGCCAGTCAATTGAACAACAAGCAAGAAGAAGCCATGAAATATACTCAGGGCCCTTTATTGGTGCTTGCTGGTGCTGGTTCAGGTAAAACATCGGTAATTACTCGTAAAATTGCCTATTTGGTGCAGCATTGCCGTATTCCAGCGCATCGTATAACGGCGATGACCTTCACAAACAAAGCTGCACGTGAAATGAAAGAGCGTGTGACCAAGCTTTTGTCACGTGAAGAATCAAAAGGTCTATCTGTCTCCACTTTCCATACTTTTGGTTTAAACCTTTTACGTTTAGAACTTAAAAATTTACCTTTAAAAGCTAATTTTTCGATTTTAGATGCAGATGACTGTAAACGTATTTTGATGGATCTGATGCATCGCGACAATTTGTCGGGTGCAGAAAGTAAAGAATTAATTGCCAAGGCAATGAAGAAAATTTCAGATTGGAAAAATGATCTGATCGTGCCAGAGCAAGCACATTCGACTTGTGAAACACCTGAAGATGTACAGTTTGCGCATCTTTATCAGCTTTATGAACGTAATTTACGTGCTTACAACGCAGTTGATTTTGATGACTTGATTGTTATGCCAACACGCTTATTGCAAGAAAATGCAGAAGTACGTGATAAATGGCAAAACCGTGTTCGCTATTTATTGGTCGATGAATATCAAGATACCAACACAGCCCAGTATATTTTGGTCAAGCTTTTAGTTGGGGTGATGGGGCAGTTTACAGCAGTAGGTGACGATGACCAATCGATCTACGCGTGGCGTGGGGCTAAGCCTGAAAATATGGCTTTGCTTAAACAAGATTTCCCAAATTTACATATTATTAAACTTGAACAGAACTATCGTTCAACGAGCCGTATTTTAAAAGCAGCGAACTGTGTGATTCAAAATAACCCACATATTTTTGATAAGAAATTGTGGAGTGATAAAGGGCATGGTGAAGTCATCAGAATTATTACGTGTCGTAATGATGATGATGAAGCAGAGCGCGTGGTAAAAGACTTACTGACTCATAAGCTCATGAACGGCAAAAACTGGAAAGATTACGCTGTGTTATATCGCGGGAATTTTCAGGCGCGTGTATTAGAAACACAGCTTCGTCAGATGCAAATTCCGTATAAATTATCTGGCGGTACTTCATTCTTCGCTCGTGCAGAAATTAAAGATGTAATGAGTTATTTGCGTCTTATTATTAACCCTGAAGATGACAGTGCGTTCTTACGTATTATTAATACGCCTAAACGCGCCATTGGGCCGGTTACTCTTGAGAAGTTAGGTTTATTCTCACAAGAAAATAATTTGTCTTTACTTGGTGCTTCCGCTGACCAACGTTTAAGCATGGTGCTTCCTAAAAAAGCAGAAACTCAACTTCATGAGTTTGCCGACTTTATTGCGACGTTTACCCGTGAATTGTTAGAAGACGATGAGCCAGTGCCTAAAGTTCGTCAAATGATGAATGAAGCTGGCTATATGGATTACGTCCGTGAACAGTCTGCAACACCTGCACAAGAGAAGAGTAAGCTCGATAATATCGAGAATTTATTTAACAGTATTCAAAACCTGATTAATCGTGCAGAAGATGTTGATGAAAAGAACATTGAAAGTGTCATTCGAAAACTGGTTCTACTTGACCTGTTAGAACAGCAGCAGGAAGAAGAAGATACAGACAAAGTTAACCTTCTTACTTTGCATGCAGCAAAAGGTTTGGAGTTCCCATATGTTTATATTATGGGATTAGAGGAAGAACTTTTACCGCATAAAAACTCAATTGCAGCAGAAACCATTGAAGAAGAACGCCGTCTTATGTACGTGGGAATTACCCGCGCACGTCAAGGTTTAACCTTAACTTTGGCAGAGCAGCGTAAAAATGGTGGGCAGATGAGACAGATGACCCCAAGCCGTTTCCTTGATGAACTTCCTCAAGATGAGTTGGAGTGGTTAGGGCGCAAAAAGAAAATTGCGGCTAATGTTGACCCTAAAGAACAGGCTCAACAATATCTGGCAAATTTAAAAGCTTTATTAAAGCGTTAATTTTTTAATTTTTAGGAAATCCCATGAAAGTTCAAGTGAAATTGCTCGATCCGCGTTTAGGTAAAGAATGGCCTTTACCTTCTTATGCAACAGCAGGTTCAGCGGGTTTAGATTTACGTGCCTGCGTCGATGAAGCAATTGATATTGAACCAGGACAAACTGTTTTAGTGAAAACAGGTATGGCAATTTATATTCATGATGTAAATTTTGCTGGTTTAATTTTACCGCGTTCAGGTTTAGGTCATAAACACGGTATCGTGCTTGGCAATTTAGTTGGTTTGATTGATTCGGATTATCAAGGTGAATTGATGGTTTCAGTTTGGAACCGTGGTCAAACCACATTCCGTCTAGAACCAGGTGAGCGCCTAGCACAGTACGTTTTAGTTCCAGTTGTTCAAGCTGAATTTGAGCAAGTAGAAGAATTTGAAGAAACTTTACGTGGCGCTGGTGGCTTTGGTCACACAGGCAAACAATAAGTTTTTTGAAAATATTAACGAAAATCAAACGCCTGTTGAACAGGCGTTTCTTTTTACATCTTGAATGTTACAATGGATTATATTACAACACGCTTTACTCATATTCTTTTAACTTTTTTAGCAAACAAACCTTTCAAAAATTTTGAATAATCTATGTTTTTGCGATAGATCGGATTGATCTTTAAATAGAAGATACACTATGAATGTAAGACACTCATTTCCAAAAAGTATTTTTCGTGCTTACGATATTAGAGGCAAACTTTCTTACTTAACCGCGGACGTTGTTCGTTCGATTGCCTACGGATTGGCACAACAATACAAACAAGCAAAACAAACTCAATTAGTGATTGGCTATGATGCCCGTCTCACAAGTCCAGCCTATGCACACTTAATTGAAGAAATTTTAATAGAACAGGGTTTAGTGGTCACAAACATTGGTTGTTGTTCATCACCAATGATGTATTACATTGCGCGAGATTTTGGTGGCAATGGCATTATGGTGACTGCAAGCCATAACCCAAAGTCCGATAATGGTATTAAGTGGATTTTAAAAGGTGAACCGCCGTCTCCAGAAATGATTCAGCAGGTGGGTGAAGAAGCACAAACTTATGTACCAGCCCATTCAATTTCTGTACTGGAGTTAACTGCACCTCAATTTAAAGCTGAGTTTTGCCAAAAATATCAGCAAGCCATTTTTAAAGATATTCAGTTAAAACGTCCTTTAAAAGTTGTTTTAGATGGTTTACATGGCTCTGCTGGACACTGCTCAAAATTAATATTGGAAAAAATGGGTTGTGAAGTGATTGCTTTACGAACCCATCCAAATGGAGAGTTTCCAGACCATGCACCAGACCCTTCGCATGCAGCTCACTTAACTAATTTGCGTAAAGCAGTTGTTGAGCAGCAGGCAGATATTGGCATTGCCCTTGATGGTGATGGTGACCGTGTTGTTTTAGTCGATGAAAAAGCCCAGATATTGACAGCAGACCGTTTGTTATCACTTT
Organism: Acinetobacter sp. KB005; assembly: GCF_049949095.1. Taxonomy (NCBI): domain Bacteria; kingdom Pseudomonadati; phylum Pseudomonadota; class Gammaproteobacteria; order Moraxellales; family Moraxellaceae; genus Acinetobacter; species Acinetobacter sp. KB005. The sequence continues at coordinate 1,757,612 of NZ_CP188191.1, forward strand.
TTGCGCAGATGTGTCTAGAGCATCACCCTGAGCAAGAAATTGTTTTCGATGTGAAATGTTCACGCATGGTTCAAAAAACGGTCGAACAACTCGGCGGAAAAGCAAAAATGATCCGTACGGGAAGTAGTTTCTTGCGGGCTTATTTATCTCAGTCGAATGGACGCGCCATTTTTGGTGGAGAATATGCAGGCCACTACGTTTTTAATGATGGGCGTGGTTTTGGCTATGACGACGGTTTATATGCTGCATTACGTGTAATGGAATATTTTACCCAATCTGATGCTACAACAATTTCCGAATTGTTTGCTCCTTATCCAGAAAGATGTTGTACAGAAGATACCTATATTGGTACGTATCAGTCCGATCCAAAGTATGTATTACAAGATATTGAAATTTTAAGTCATCGTTTAGGTGCTCGCATCAGTAAAATCGATGGCGTACGTCTTGATTTTGATGATGGTTTTGGCATTATTCGAGCATCAAATACTGGTGAATATTTTACAGTAAGATTTGACGCAGATAATCCTTTACGATTAAAGGAAATCCAGCAAAAATTTGTAGATATGTTGCAAGAGCACTATCCGCAAATTGCACAAGAACTTTCAGAGGCCTAAGTAAGGAGAGGCGTAATGCCCCAACATCAGCATATCGGTGTCGACAAAGCAAAAATCTTGATTGAAGCTTTGCCGTATATTCAACGCTTTACTGGTAAAACGCTGGTGGTGAAATACGGTGGCAACGCGATGACTGATCCGGAGCTAGAAAGTTCATTTGCCCGAGACATCGTTTTACTTAAAACGGTAGGGTTAAATCCGATTGTTGTTCACGGTGGTGGGCCACAAGTTGACTCATTTTTAAAGCAGTTAGGCCGCGAGTCTGACCGTATTGACGGTATGCGTGTAACTGATGCTGCAACCATGGAAGTGGTTGAAATGGTATTAGGTGGTAGTGTAAATAAATCGATTGTTAACTTGATTAATAAACATGGCGGCCGTGCCATTGGTTTAACAGGTAAAGATGGTAATTTACTTCGTGCTCGTAAATTACTTATGGAAAAGCAAGAAGAAGACGGTTCTATCAAACATATTGATTTAGGTATGGTTGGTGAAGTAACTGGCGTTAAAACAGATGTGCTGGAAATGTTTACCCAAAGTGACTTTATTCCAGTTATTGCACCATTAGGTGTAGATGAAGAAGGCAATACTTATAATATTAATGCTGATTTAGTGGCAGGTAAGGTTGCAGAAGCATTAGGTGCTGAAAAATTAATCTTGCTCACAAACATTAGTGGCGTGCTGGATGAAAACAAAAATCTGTTAACTGGCCTTACTACGCAAGAAGTTGACCGCCTCATTGAAACAGGCGTGATCTATGGCGGTATGATTCCTAAAGTAGGTTGTGCACTTGATGCTGTTAAAGGCGGCGTTGTTAGTGCGCATATTGTTGATGGTCGCGTACCACATGCAACATTGCTTGAGATCTTTACTGATCATGGGGTTGGAACACTGATTTCTAATCGCGCAAAAACTGCTTAATAAAACTGTTATTCTCAATAAAAAGATCACTCTAGGTGGTCTTTTTTTATACCATTTTAATTTGGTCATTTTTTTGTCATGAGCTTTGACTAGTGTAAGGGGTGTCACTAGGAGCGTTCATTATGCTGGAAAAATTTAATCAATATCGCCAAACCTGGACTTTACCTTTAAATCGTAATAAAGCAATAAATCAGACACAATTTCGTTTTGAATGGGTTGATAATTTAAAAGAATTACAAGATGTACAACGATTCCGTGCACAACAATTTAGCCAACAATTTGGAATTCATTTTGAAGATAACTTAGATCAAGACATTTATGATTTTGGTTGCGAGCATGCAGTCTTACGTGAAAAGTGGACTGGAGAAATTGTAGCGTATACCCGTCTAAAATTATTTCAAGGTCATGAGATAGCACAAAGCTACAGCGCACATGAGTTTGATATTGTTCCTCAGTTATCGCACCTTCCTAATGTGTTAGAGATAGGGCGTACGTGTGTCCATCCTCGCTTTCGTAATGGTAAAGCATTGTCGATGCTGTGGTTAAACCTTGCACCGAAAGTATTATGGTCAATGCGCGCTAAATATTTGATGGGCTGTGTCAGTATTCATTTGCAAGATAATTTGGCTAGAGCGTACTACACACATCGCCAGATCCAGCAATTATCTGAAAGCAAAACAATTGATATTCGTTCGAAAAAAATCTATGAACCTGAATATCCTGAGTTCAGTTTTCCACAAGATGAGCGTATGCCAAAATTGTTCCAAATGTATTTGAGCATGCAGTCAAAACTATCTAAACAGGCATTTTTTGATGAAGAATTTAACTGTCTAGATTATTTTGTATTTCTGGAAGTGAATAAAGTGGCGACTTCATTTGTCATGAATAAAATGGGGCAGCGTTAATAATATGTCTTATTTTCTAATAGCCAGCACATATTGAGATTTGCAAGCAATTTTACTCTCATGCACAATAGAGTATATGAGGTAATTAGAAGTAGTTTAAAAGCGATATGTGCCAGCTATTAGGAATGAATTGTGCAACACCAACGGATATCACTTTTTCTTTCCGTGGTTTTTCACAGCGTGCAGGAATTACCTCAGATCATAGTGATGGATTTGGTATCGCATTTTTCGAAGACAAAGCTTGCCGACTATTTGTCGATAACCAATCGGCAGTTGAATCTCCAATTGCCGATCTTATCCGTAATTATCCTATCAAATCGCGTAACGTGATCGCGCATATCCGTAAAGCAACTCAAGGTAAAATTACATTAGAAAACTCTCATCCCTTTATTAGAGAGTTGTGGGGGCGTCATTGGATTTTTGCCCATAATGGTGATTTACATGATTTTAATCCACCACTAAGTGGACGTTTTACCCCTGTGGGTAATACAGACAGTGAACGTGCATTTTGTTATTTGCTTGATCAACTGGTTGAAGCTTTCGGTTATGAAGAACCGAGTCTTGATGAGATATTTGAAGTATTAGAAAAAATTTCTCCACAAATTGCTGAATACGGCACATTTAATTATTGTTTGTCGAATGGGAAGGCATTATTTAGTTACGCGATAACTAAATTACATTGGTTGGTTCGAGAATATCCATTTAATCAGGCTCATTTAATTGACTTAGATGTTGAGGTTGATTTTAGTCAGGTCACTACACCTGAAGATCGTGTGGCAGTTATAACGACAGAACCTTTAACACATAATGAAAACTGGACTGCTTATCAACCAGGTGAAATGATTTTATTTCAACATGGTAAGCCGATTAAAAAAGCAATTACTCAGGTAGAAAGATTAAAACGCGAGCAGGAAAATCCAGAGCTTAAACGTATTACTCGTGCAGATCAGTATTAATATAAAGTATATTTAAAATGTATGAATAGAGATATTTATATATATTTCACATTTAATAGTAAGGTATTTTGTTTAAAAAATACTTTATTATTTTAGTTGGTTAATTTTTTAAAAAACAAATAAAAACAATAACTTGACTTAAATATAATTTTTATATGATAAAGCCGACAAAATAGCTTTGTTTTTATTTATATTCTTTAAATATATCATGAGGTTTATGCAACAGTCATTGAACATCATTGGGGAGATGTATGAAAATGAAATGGGCTTCAGAATATAATACGGGTATTGAGGTTATTGATGAACAACATAAACGAATACTTGATTATATTAATGAAATTGATGATGTAAAAGATGATGAAGATAGACGTCGTATTAAAGACGTTTTAGACAACATTATTGATTATACGCAATCACATTTTACTTTCGAAGAAAGTTTGCAAGAGGAAGCTGATTATAAATATCGTGTACCACATAAACGTGTTCATGATTTGTTTATTAAAAAAATAGAGTTATATCGTGAGCGTTTTGAAATGGGACATACTGTTGAAAAAGAGCTACAAGAAATTTTAGCAAAATGGTTAATCAATCATATTCAACATGACGATGCTGATTATGTGGGGGCAGTAAAAGAAAACATGATGGGAATTATTAGAGAAAAAGAAAAGAAGAAAGGGAAAAACTGGTTTGCTCGGTTTTTCGCATAACTTAAATAACAAAACTTATAATTTTAGTTAGCGCAGCAAACTATCGTTTCGGTAGTTTGCTTTTTTTATTGAGCAAACTTTGATTTTCAGGCATGAGACGGGCAAAATATCTATAGTCTTTTTCAAGGAATGCATAATGCAGGACATACCTATGTCACGATGGTTATCGCCCCTGATGGCGTTTTGCTTATCTTTCATCATTATGGCGACATTGGCACCCGCTATGGGAATCCAGATTGATCGTCAAATCGATTTCTGGTTATTGTGGTTAGGCACAATGCTGTTATTGGCTCTGCCAGTTTGTTATTTGGAAATTGCCTTAGCAAAACGGTCTAAGACTACTGCCTTAAATGCTTTATCAAGTTTAACTCGTGAAGCAGATAGTTCACCAAAATGGCGTTTGGCTGGTTGGCTTGCGGTTATTTTTATTCCATTTTTAGCCGGGAATGTACTGAGTACTGCTGGCAACTTACTGACAGCACAGCTCAATAATAGTGTTTCTGGACAAATTGTTTTTGCTGGTCTTGCTGTTGCAGCTTTAATTTTATCTTTTATTCCGCGTCAGATTTTAATTGTGCTAATGACAGTCGGCGTAATCGCTTCTCTTGTTTTAGCTAATACAATGGGAACGACTTTACAGCCTTGGCATTGGACAAATGTTGAGTTTAAAGAATGGGGTAATGCGACCGTACTTGCACTTGTTGCAAGTGGTTTAGGCTTAGGCCTTTACTGGCAAAATAGCTTGTCTGTAATTCACTCTCAAGAAGGTGCCACAAAAACTGCACTTCCAATCTGGTTGGCTCAGTTAATTGCTGTCGTCGCGTTTGGTTTCTTTTCTCTTCAAGCACAGCTTCCTGTTTTTACCTGGATTTTTACTGCGGTAATGACAACAGCTCTGTTTATTCAACTTGCCAAAGAACAGCTTGCTCAACGTCAACTGATGTACGTTTTACAATGGGTTGTCATTATTTTGGCAATTGCGGTTTGGGCTGTGCCTGAACTTCATGGCATCTTTACGCTGATTTTGATGCTTTGGGGATTACTCATTTGCCTCATCTATGCAATTTTTGCTGGTTGGATTATGAAAATTAGCCACTTGCGTAAATCTATGAATTTTAGCAATGAGTTGTTCTATAACTTGTGGCGTATTGCAGTGCGTATTGTTTTACCGCTTTCAATTGTCATTGCCATGATTGCAGTCATTGGACAAATGATCTGATGGAAAAAGCTCAGCAAGTGTGGGTTGCTTTTGCAGCCCCAGAGCAACAGTTTTTAGTTGCTATTCCATTTGAAGCTGGTATGACTGCATTACAAGCGGTTGAGGCAAGTGGTTTGCAGACACAGGTAAGTTTGTCTGAGCCATTACAACTTGGCATCTTTGGTGCAAAAGTTGAGGCACATGCGATTTTGCAAGCAGGTGATCGGGTAGAGGTCTATAGACCTTTAACTATTAACCCTAAAGATATACGCCGTAACCGCGCTGAGAAGAATCCTGTGGGACGATATATTAAAAGTAATCGCTTAAAGTAATAAGTCCCATAAATAAAACCCCTCGAAGTATTTCACTTGAGGGGTTTATTTTTATTAGAAAAAACGATTATAGTGGTGGGGCAGTTAAAATCGCTTCTTTAGAAGCAGGTAAACCTGGTTGCGATTCTGGAATAGTTTCTAAACCTTCAATTTTAGTTACTGTGCCAGTGCCATCAAAGTAAATTTTTAAATGCTGACCATGTGCTGCAGGAATTTTTGCCTTTTTAGCATAAGTTCCCGGGATATAGTTGTAAATGTAGTCCCAGCGTTGAGGATTGAGGGGATCAGTCACAGTTGGACTACCAAGCAAAAAACGCACTTGCTGGAAATTCATGCCGACTTGTACTTGAGAGGCCTGAGCTTTGGTCAAAGGAGTCCCTTGAGGAATATCAACCTTATATACACCAAAGATTGAACAACCAGCAAGGAGTGAAGTGACTAATAACGTCAGCACGAGTTTTTGCATTTTGCTACACTATCCCAATAAATTATGATGCATTTGATCAAAGGATAGATCATACTTCATCTAAATTCTATTGCCTATTCCAACTTGAGATTTGTTGAGAGACCTTTTTTCATGCCTATTTCCAATCAAGATTTGCGCAAAGCTGGACTTAAAGTTACCCTTCCACGAATTAAGATTTTGGAATTATTAGAAAATTCAAAGCAACATCATCTTAGTGCTGAAGATATTTACAAGACTTTGTTAGAACAAGGGGAAGATGTCGGTCTTGCGACAGTTTACCGTGTGTTAACACAATTTGAAGCTGCGGGTATCATTCAGCGCCATCATTTCGAAAATAATCATTCTGTTTTCGAAATTATGCAAGAAGATCATCATGATCATTTGGTTTGCTATAATTGCAACAAAGTTATTGAATTTACTAATGATGTTATCGAGAAGGAACAGCATGCTGTAGCAGAACAACATGGGTTTACCTTAACAGGTCACTCATTAAACCTCTACGGTTACTGTAACGAACCTGAGTGTCAGGAAGTGTTGCGCAAGAAATAATCGTTTTCACATAAAGAAAACAAATAAAAAAGGAAGGTTACGTTTAACCTTCCTTTTTTTATGAAGAAATTACTGTCGGTCGAAGGTTAAATGCTGATTTGTGCCTGCAATTTGATCAGGTCCTTCTTCGGCAAGCTTAATGGTCAAACGCAAATCGTTCGGTGAGTCGGCATGTTTTAATGCATCTTTATAGGTAATTTGGCCTGCTTTATAGAGATCAAACAATGCTTGGTCAAAGGTTTGCATACCCAGTTCACGCGAACGTTTCATTAAATCTTTAATTTCATGAATTTCGCCTTTACGAATGTAGTCTGAAATTAATGGCGAGTTAATCAAAATCTCAATGGCTGCACGACGTGAATTGCCATCTGGTGTTGGAATAAGTTGCTGCGCAATCATGGCCTTTAAGTTAAGCGATAAGTCCATGTAAAGCTGACTGTGGCGGTCACTTTCAAAGAAGTGAATAATACGATCGAGCGCTTGGTTGGCGTTGTTAGCGTGCATCGTAGCCAATACAAGGTGACCTGTTTCAGCAAAGCCAATCGCGTAGTCCATAACTTCACGAGATCGAATCTCACCAATCAAGATTACATCCGGTGCTTGTCGCAAAGTATTCTTTAAAGCAATTTCAAATGAGTCTGTATCGATCCCGACTTCACGTTGGGTAATGATGCAGCCCGCATGTTCATGAATAAACTCGATTGGGTCTTCAATGGTAATGATATGACCTTTAGTATTGTGATTGCGATAGCTGATCATTGAAGCCAATGAAGTCGACTTACCAGTACCTGTTGCACCAACAAAAATAATGATGCCGCGTTTGGTCATTGATAAATCTTTAAGAACGGGCGGTAACTGCAAGTCATCAATGGAAGGAATTTTAGTTTCAATTCGACGTAGTACCATGCCTGGCATGTCACGCTGCTGAAAAGCGCTCACACGAAAGCGGGCCGTTTTATCACGGTTCATAATGGCAAAGTTACATTCACGAGTGTCCGCAAATTCTTTGCGCTGCTTTTCGCTCATGATGGAATGTAATAGTTGGCCAATAACATCCCCTGAAAGACTATTTTTTGAAATTGGAACAATTTGCCCGTTAATTTTCATAGATGGCGCAACACCATCTGTAATAAAAAGGTCGGATGATTTTTTTTCAACCATGAGGTTGAGTAGGTCATTAAAATCCATATTTATTCTCTAATTATTTTTATAGGAAGGATTCAGGCTGTTTTGCAGCAGTACGTGCAGTTTGTGGGCTAATCACACCACGAGATACCAAACCTTTTAAGCTTTGGTCGAGTGTCGTCATGCCATGATTTGCACCAGTCTGAATTGATGAATACATTTGTGCGACTTTATTTTCACGAATTAAGTTACGGATGGCAGGAATACCAATCATAATTTCATGTGCTGCGACACGTCCGCCGCCATTCTTTTTAAGTAGGGTTTGCGAAATAACAGCCTGTAAAGATTCAGATAACATGGCACGAACCATGTCTTTTTCTTCGGCAGGGAATACGTCAATCACACGGTCAATGGTTTTTGCAGCAGAAGTCGTATGGAGCGTACCAAATACCAAGTGACCAGTTTCAGCAGCGGTAAGTGCTAAACGAATGGTTTCAAGGTCACGCATCTCACCGACTAAAATAATATCGGGGTCTTCACGCAGTGCCGAACGTAGTGCTTCATTAAAGCCATGCGTATCACGATGTACTTCACGCTGGTTAATCAAACATTTCTTCGACTGGTGTACAAATTCGATTGGGTCTTCAACTGTTAAAATATGGTCATAACGATTTTCGTTGATATAGTCCATCATCGCTGCAAGCGTGGTTGATTTCCCCGAACCTGTTGGTCCTGTAACTAACACAATGCCACGTGGGTAATCACAAATATCTTTAAAGATTTGCCCTAAGCCTAAATCTTCCATCGTGAGTACTTTTGATGGAATGGTACGAAATACTGCGCCCGCACCGCGGTTCTGGTTAAATGCATTGACACGAAAACGCGCAACATTTGGAACTTCAAAAGAAAAGTCTGTTTCGAGCTTTTCTTCATAGTCACGACGTTGTTTATCATTCATGATGTCATAGACTAGGCGGTGAACATCTTTGTGGTCTAAAGCTGGTAAGTTAATGCGACGGACTTCGCCATCCACGCGAATCATTGGTGGCATGCCAGCAGATAAGTGTAAATCGGACGCGCCATTTTTCACAGAGAAAGCGAGTAGCTCTGTAATATCCATAATTTCCCCAAGTAAATCAAAATATGTCATTATTTTGTAGAATAATATACGGCTTTCACTGAGGCTTACCAACACCTCGCTTTAGGTGAAAAGCAAAAAAGTTTTTTGAAAATGAGAACCTTGTCAATGAATTACCTGCAAGATGCGCGACAGCACGTATTACAGCAAATCCAGCGTGCTTGTGAACATGCTCAGCGTGCGCCTGAAACTGTGCAACTTTTAGCCGTATCAAAAACACATGCAAGTGAAAGTTTGCGTGAAATGTATGCAGCAGGGCAAAGAGCATTTGGCGAAAACTATTTACAGGAAGCTTTGGAAAAAATTGAAGCTTTACAAGATTTAGAAATTGAATGGCACTTTATTGGTCATGTTCAGCGGAACAAGACTAAAAATTTGGCTGAAAAATTTGATTGGGTACACGGTGTAGATCGTTTAATTATTGCTGAACGATTATCTAATCAAAGGCTTCAAGATCAATCTGACTTAAATATTTGTTTGCAAGTGAATATTGACGGGCAAGATAGTAAAGATGGTTGTGCACCAGATGAGGTTGCCGAGTTAGTTGCTCAAATTAGCCAATTACCCAAAATCAGACTACGCGGTTTGATGGTGATTCCTGCACCTGATAATACTGCCGCTTTTGCAGATGCCAAGCGTTTGTTTGATGAGGTGAGAGAAAAACATGCTCACCCTGAAGACTGGGATACTTTAAGCATGGGAATGTCAGGTGATTTAGAGGCTGCAATAGCCGCAGGTTCAACCATGGTACGTGTAGGGACAGCTTTATTTGGTGCTAGAGACTATTCGCAAAAAGGATGATGTACGCTATTTCGTACGTTCATTGCGTCCTTTTGCGGCTATGGCGGAAAGTGGTTTTCACTTATTATGAATTCATCAGGAGACAGGATGTTTCTAAGAATAACAATAAACAGTGATGAATGGATGCATACAGGTACGACAGGAGTTATACCAACGCAGATTCTAAAAAAGCCCCGACAGGATGTCGGGGCTTTTTAGTTTTAACCAATGACCTCGATGGTACTTGCGCCAGCACCAAGTGGTTTCACTTGAATTTGTACAGGAATACGCTCATGCATTTCTTGAATGTGCGAGATGAGAACAACCTGACGACCCTGATTTTGTAATTGATCTAAAGCATTCATCACCATATGCAAAGAAGATGCATCTAAGGTTCCAAAACCTTCATCAATAAACAGAGATTCAATTTTCATTGAACCTGAAGCCATATTGGCAATAGCTAAAGATAAGGCGAGGGCTGTTAAGAAGGATTCACCGCCAGATAAAGACGAAACCGAACGCATTTCTCCGTCCATATCGTGGTCGATAATGGCAAGACTTAAAGATTGGTCGAGACGTTTTAACGTATAGCGTTGAGAAAGCATCGCCAGTTGCTGATTCGCATGTTCCACTAAAATATCCAGATGATATTGCTGGGCATAGTCACGGAACTCTTTGCCTTTGGCATCGCCAATCAGACCTGAAATTTTGCTCCAGCGATGTTCTTCTTGCTGAATGTTTTGAATTTGTTCAGCATATTGTTGCTGTTTCGCAAGGTTTTGCTGGTGCAGCTCTAACTTCAGTTTGAGCTGATCACGAACTTCCAGTTGGGCTTTAAGCTCTGCAATATTGTCTTGAATCAGGTTCAGGAGCTTTTCAAATTCAATATCTGGTTGAGTTTGTAAGTGATCAGTCAATTGCTCTTGCATAGTCTTAAGGGCAGATGAAGTTTCACTGAGTAGACGTTCTGCCTGATTAAGACGGTTACGGATATCTTGCTCTTGTGCTGAATTAATCTGTATGAGCGCCGTAAAGTCCTGCGCTTGAAAATCAGAATGCTCGTTTAACCAGCTTTGAATTTGCGCATTAATCTGTTGTTGATGTTGCTCGGTGTGTTGATGTTGATGCTTGAGCTGATCTAGCGCCTGTTTTTGTTGCTCGAAGTGCTGTCTGGTCTGTTCAAAACGTTGTTTAGACGCATGATAAGCCGTTTGTTGATGCTGACGTTTGGCATCATGCTCCATTAACCAATCATGAGGCTTAAGGTTAGAAAGGCCTGTCATTTGCTGAATGAGCGATACCGCTCTTTCATTATTTTGTTGCCCCTTGAGCGTAATGTCTTTGAGATTTTGGTCGATCTCATTAATTTGTTTGGTCATTTGCTCAAGGTTGGCAGCCATCATTTTAAGTTCTTGTTGTTGCTGTTCAAAACGCTGAGAAAGCTGTTCTTGTTGTTCAAGTTGCTTGGCACGTGCATCAAGCATAGACCAAGTTTGTTTAGCCGTTTGGCTACTCGACTGCTGCCATGCGTGCTGCTCGGACTCAGATAAGCACTGAACAATATGCTGAACTTGCTGTTGCCATTGCTGTGCCGTATTGAGCAAGCTTTCATTACGCTGAATATGTTGAAGCAACTGGTTCTGCTGCTTAATCGCTTGGGTTAAACGCAAGTTTTCTGAGTCAAATGAACTTATTGCAGTTTGAGCGGTTTGTCTGAGCTCATTAAGCGTTTGTAAGATTTGTTCTGGAGGTTGAGCAAGATCAATTTGCAATTGGTTGAGACTTAACTGCTGAACAAGATCTTGCTGCAAGTTTGCTTGTTTGGCTTTAAGTTGAGATAAATATTTTTGAACTTGTTCGAGCTCGGCACGACACTGGGTAAGTATCTGCTGTTCGCTTTGCCACGTGTTAAATTTAGTTTGCTCTAGCGCTACTGCCTGTTGTTCTTGTTGTTGCTGCAAGTCGAATAAGGCCTTGGAAACTGTGCTGTCATCAATACGGTAGGGGTGATGCGTGCTGCCACAGACTAAACAAGCTTCGCCTTCTTTAAGATTGGCACGTAACTGCTCAATATTCTCTGTATGTAATAAGCGTTGCTGTTGCAAAATTTGCTGTAATTTTTCACGCTCTATTTTTGCTGTTTGGTAGTCTTGCTCAGCTAACTGGCAAACGGTTTTTAGCTGCTGTTCTTGAGCTGAGGTTTGGCTATGTTTTTCGGTGAACTGCTGAAGCTCAGCATATAGCTCATGATAAATTTTAACTTTTTGTTGAATGAGGTCTAGCTGAGTAATTTGAGTAAGTTTTTGTTCTTTATCTTTACGCTGTTGCTCAAGTTTTACCTCAATCTGTTCAACTGTCCCCACCGAAGTCGTCAGTTGTTCAAGTTCACTTTTAGCTTCCGATAGTTTTTGACGAGCTAGAGTAGGGTTTCCAAGCTGTTGTTCAATCGCTTCGTAGTTTTGAATAAATTGCCCGAGTTGATGTAAATGTGCTGAAAGGCCTTTATCTAATACAGCATATTGCCCAGTCTGAGTAAGCTGTTGTTGCAGATGTGCCTGATTTTGTTGAAGCTGCTCAATCTGTTGTTGAACCGTGTTTTGCTGTTGTTGCAACGGGCTGAGTTTCTGCTCTAGAACATTTCTTTTTTCTTTGCACTTTTTATATTCATCTGCAATAAATGTGCGCTCTTGAATAGACTGTCGAACCTGATTTAAAGCAGGTTGATGCTGTTGCTCAAAATCGAGCGTTTGTTTGAGTTCTTGCTCTGCTGATTGATATTGTTTTTGTCCAGTTTCAAAAATTTGCACCAAATCATTAAACTTAATTTGAGCTTGCTGAATTTGCGGCTCAAGTTGTTGTAGGGTTTGTAAATTTTGAGTCTGCTGAAAGACCTGTGGGCGTATTTCAGAGAAAACTTCGAGTCGTTTTAATTGCTCACGTTCACCCGTAAGTTGCTGATGATGGTTTTGCTGGGTTTGAAACTGTTGCTGTTTAGCTTGAACCTCAAGCTCAAGTTTGGCTTTGCGTTCAAACCATTGTTGTTGTTTATCCAACACATTTTTTTGTTGTTCTAATTTTTGATAGTTCTCTTGAGCTTGTTGATATTGTTCGGTAAATGCTGAGATTTCTTCATCAGATAAAATCTCAATATGACCTAAAAACTCTTCAAGCTGTTTACGCTGTTTGGCAATATCTGCTGTTTTACGAAAAGCTAGTTCACCAATTTTGGCAAAAATGCTGGAGTTTGTCAGGTACTCAAGTAGTTCACCGCGTTCACTATCTCGTGCTTTTAAAAACGCCGTGACTTCTGATTGGGCAAGTAAAACAGCACGAGTAAATTGTTCAAATGAAAGCTGGGTGATTTGTTTAACTTTTTCATCAACTGCTTTGGCTTTGTCTGCAAGCACCACACCATCGGTCAGGCATTTTAAGTGGCGTTGCACACTTTGTAATTTACCATTCGGATTTTCACGCGCACGTTTAATTTCCCAGCGTGCTAAATAGCGTTTTTGATCTTGTGCAATAAAACAAAGTTCAGCAAAACCATGCCCTGTACCGCGGCGTAATACAGTCAAAGGTGAATTGGTCAGTAACTCTGAACCATCAACATCTTTTAATTTACCATCGCTGTCTTTAAGGCGAGGAACCCGATTAAACAAGGCCAGACACATCGCATCTAAAATGGTCGACTTACCTGCGCCTGTTTTTCCCACAATGGCAATTAAGCCTGCGTGAGCTAGAGGCGCGTTTTCAAAATCAATAAAGTGCTCGTCAGAAAGAGATGCCAGATTTTTTATACGAATAGATAAAATTTTCATGACATATCCTTAAGGAGTTGCATCGTTTTCAAGATTTTTTTGTGCTTCTTGTACCAGACTCAGAAAATCTTTTAAGACTGCATCATCTGCGCTGTAACCTTGTTTTTCCCAGATATTTTGAAAGAGTTTTTCTGGTGTTGGGGGTTCAAGTGCAATTTGCTGAGTTGTATCGGTGTCCGAAGCATCTTGGCTCACATATTGACGTGAAATACGCACTAAACGATAGCGGTCAGGTGGCAATGCGGCTTCAAACTGTTGGCGTAAATTAGGCTGTGGTGGCGTTAAACTATAATATTCAATATCGACATATTCACGATGGTCAATATTTTCAACAATGCCGTGAGGCAAGGCTTTGAGTTGTTGCAGCACTTCGTTTAACTCACCACGAATGCGATGTAATTGGATACAACGCGGAATTTCAACAGCTTCAAACTGCAAACGGTGATCTGTCTCTTGAGCAGGGTCAATTTTGACTTCAACCACTTGGTGTTTATAGTTAATTTCACTAAAAGAAAGTGGAATAGGTGAACCGCTATAACGAATGTGCGGCTGACCCACTTTTTGTGGTTTGTGCAAATGCCCTAAAGCCACGTAATCAATTGCGTCTTCAAATAAAGTCGTTGAAAGTGCCTCTTCATTACCAATAATAATTGGGCGTTCAGAGTCGGATGTTTCTCCACCTTGCATATGAGCATGCGACATCAAAATAAGCGCTTGGTCTGGTGTTTTACGACGTTTAGCTTCAGCAATCAGTTGTTCATGCAAATAGGCAATTGCATTTTTGCTATTGGTGGTATGTTCATTAAAGCCCGTAATTTCTGCCGAACGTAAAAAAGGTAGGGCAAGGCACCATGCCACAATTTCTTGATTTTGATTATAAATAGGCAACAGCAGACGATCGAGATCTAGAGTTTTATCTTCATTCCAGCGAACCACGCCCACGGTTTTTGCATTGTATTTTTCTAAAAGTGGTTCGACCTGTTCAATACGGTAGCCTGAGTCATGGTTACCCGCAATCATGAGCGTTTGCATGTGCGGTGCAACGCGATGTGCATCTGCTAAAAATTGATAGAGTTGTTTTTGTGCTTGTGAACCAGGATTAATCACATCAAAAATATCGCCGGCAATGAGCAGGGCATGCGGTTGTTTTTCTTGAATTTGAGTGAGTAACCAACTTAAAAATTGTTGGTGTTCGTAGTGTCGTGAATGATTATAAAAAAACTGCCCCAAATGCCAGTCAGAAGTATGTAGAAAATGTACGGACATAGAAACAGACATCAAGCCAAAGTAAACACAGATACGTTAGCATAAATTGGCAGGAGATTTTATCAAGACATTTTAAAGTGCTCGTTATTTAAGCCTAAGCTGAAATCTGAATTAATTTTGTCACTTTAAACTTTGCTTTGTTACTATCAGTTCAAACAATGAATCTTGAGAATAAAATGACCATTCATAAATACGAAGTGAAAATACAGTGGGAAGGTAATACAGGTACAGGCACTTCATCTTATCGTTCATATAAGCGCGATTTTAGTATTCAACATCCACAAAAAGCCACTATTCAAGGTTCATCAGACCCTGCCTATTTAGGCGATGTGACCAGATGGAATCCAGAAGATTTATTGGTTGCTTCTGCCTCAGCTTGTCATAAGCTGTGGTATTTACACCTATGTGCGGTTAATCATATTCATGTGTTGAGTTATGTCGATCATGCACTTGGCTTTATGGAAGATGCAGATCCAGTTAAACGTGGTCACTTTACTCAAATTATTTTAAAGCCAGCGGTTATTTTAGAAAAAGGTGCAGACCAAGAGCTTGCTGCAAAATTGCATGAAGAAGCGCATCACGAATGCATGATTGCCAATTCGGTTAATTTCCCAATTACATGTGAAGCCAGCTTTAGCTTTGCCGAAGAATAAATAGTAAATAGCCACCGATAACAAGGCGGTGGCTATAAATTAAACGTAAATAGAGTTGTTAAATAAAATCTTTAAGCTGCATTTTCATCAACTTGGAAAATACCAAAAACGTTATGGTCTAAATCGACAAAGTAACCATGCCAAGCACGACCGGGAATGGCGAATTTATCCATGGCGACAATGCCACCTTGCGCTAAAATTTTTGCAGCAACTTCATCAAAGTTTTCGACTTGAACCGAACAGGTAAATGCATTGGTGCCATATTCCATTGGAGGCGTTTGAGCGGGACGTTTTAAGAGACCACCCATGATTGATGGTGTTTCTATACGGTAATATTCAATTGGTAAGCTTTCATCGAGTTTAAATTGCCAGCCAAACACAGCATGATAAAACTGCGCGTCTCGGGCAGGATTGGAAGACTGGATTTCAAAATAGGCAATCGTGTTCATATTATTTAAATCATATTTTTATGGTGTAAAAAGTATACGCATAGCGTTTAT
Source organism: Acinetobacter sp. KB005 (assembly GCF_049949095.1). Lineage (NCBI taxonomy): Bacteria > Pseudomonadati > Pseudomonadota > Gammaproteobacteria > Moraxellales > Moraxellaceae > Acinetobacter > Acinetobacter sp. KB005. The sequence continues at coordinate 1,773,540 of NZ_CP188191.1, forward strand.
AGCCAAGAAAGAACTATTGTGTATGTTGAGCGTAAAATAAATGAAGGTGCTAGAAAATAAAAACCGACGATTCGAGTGATGAGAGAATCGTCGGTCAAAAACTTCATCAAGGGTTTAGGCTGCTAACAAAACCAAATCTGAAGGAAGAAAAGAGTCGTAATGAAAGGTCACCGAAACAATTTTGCGGATGCCGTGCAAAGGAAGTATTCGGTTGCTGCGACCTTATTACCCTATATAACGTCAAGAGATTCGGATTGGTTGACAGAAAAATGAAAAAAAATCGAAAAAAATTTATAATTATTTTTTGAACCCATAAATTAGGCAAAAAGATGACCAAATTACGCTCTTACTTTCTCTGGTTTTTTGCTTTATGCATAGGACTCACCTTAATTGTAGGTGTGGTTGCAGCACTATTACCAGCGAGTGTAGGTGGTATTTTAACAGCCGTTCCATATTTAGGCGCAATGATTTTTGTCCTGTTTAAATTTTTAAAGAAAGAGCGCCGTGCACCGACTGTACAAGAAAAAAAGAAATTTACTTTAGGTTTTACCCTGATTTTTTGGGGCTATAACTTGTGTGGTGTTTTATTCGGCCTATTTTTATTTGCCAGAAAAGACCCAGAGATTTTGCAGAACTTTATGCTTTACCTTAAGCAGCCTCAGTTTTTAAGCATTATGCTCATTATGCTTTTAATGTTAGCGATCCCACTTTATTTGATTACCTATTGGTTTTATGGGAAACAGGCACAGCGTATGGCAAGCAAAATGTTTAATGTGTAATAGATCACTACAGAAACCGCTACGATTAAATATAAATGATTCTTATATAATTAACTAAAACTTGTGTCCTCAGTTTTGGAGGAAATATGAATAAGAATGTATTAATCACTGGTGCTAGTGGCTTTATAGGAACTCATTTAATTAAGTTCCTACTACAAAAAAATTATAACGTGATTGCTGTTACGCGGCAGGCTGGGAAGAAATCTGACCATTCTGCTTTACAGTGGGTGCAAAAGTTCGAAGATATTTTGACACGGCAAATTGACTATGTCGTGAATTTGGCGGGTGCAAATATTGGTGAAAAACGCTGGACCGAATCACGTAAAAAACAACTCATTAAAAGCCGAGTAAACACGACACAAAAGTTATATGCATGGCTAAAGCAAACTGAAATTTTTCCAGAAGTGATTGTTTCTGGCTCGGCCATTGGTTATTACGGTATAGATGTTGAAGAAAAGTGGGCAGAGGTGTGCACCGAAAAAAGTTCACCACAGCCTATTTTTATGTCCGAGCTTTGCCAAGAGTGGGAACATGCAGCTTTAGCAGATACTCAGCAAAATACTAAAATTATTCGCTTAGGTGTGGTGTTTGGGCAGGGTGGTGGCATCTTGCCTAAAATGTTGCTCCCTATTCGATTCAATTTAGTCGGCAAGATTGGTCACGGTCGACAGCCTGTAGTTTGGGTACACATTGAAGATGTGTTAAACGCAATCGAGTTTATATTTAAGCATCCTCAATCTGCCCAAATCCATAATGTAGTGGCGCCAGAAAATGTGACTCAACAAGCTTTTGTTGAACAAGCTGCTGCGGTACTCAATAAGAAACCGCTGTTGTCAGCACCCAGTACGGTTTTCCGCTGTTTGTTAGGGGAGCAATCGCAATTGATCTTAAATGGGCAATACGTTAAACCTGCTGCCTTACAAGCTGAAGGATTTGAGTTTGCATATCCTCAGTTAAAAATGGCTTTAGAGAATATACTCGCGTCAGGCTAAGATTTTATTTTGCAACCGCTCTGGTGAATATGCTTTTGCATCAACTAACGTTGGTTGACCCAGCATAAGCTGACGGAGCAATTGTGCTGAGCCTGCGCCCATGCATAAACCATTTCTAAAATGACCAAAGTTTGCCCAGAGGTTGTCCATTTCAGGCATTTTGCCAATGTATGGAACACCATTTGGTGAACTTGGTCTGAGGCCTGCCCAGCGCTGTACGATCGGGAAATCGGTCAGTTCAGGCACCATTTCTAAGCACGCTTCTAAAATATTGTGCTGGGTTGTTTCGTCGGTAGACGTGTCAAAACCACGATGCGCCATGCTAGACCCACACACAATATGACCGTCCATACGTGGAATCAAATACATCACTCGATTCATGCACATGGTCGGTAACCAGTGAGCAGGGGTTTTAAATAACAACATTTGACCTTGAACAGGTTCGACTGGAATTTCGAGTTGTAATTGTGAGTTCCAGTAATGGCTCCAAGCACCCGAAGTTATTACAAAATGATCTGCTGTATGTTTGCGACCATCTTCGGTTTGTAGTGCCTGTATAACATCATCCTGTTGAATCAGTTTTTTAACAGCAGAGTGCTCAAAAAATTCAACATTTGGATGTTGTTTTAAATAACTAATCAGGGACTGTAATACGCGTGGATTGCGAATATTAGACAGTTCAGGGAAATAAATAGCTTCTTGAAACTGATCGGATATATGCGGATTAACTTGCTCTAGGGCATCTCGCTGTAAATATTCACAGCGTTGCATGGGTTCTTGATGTTGCTCGGCGTAGGAAAGCCCAATGTCAAAATCTTCTTCATCAAAAATCAGCATGCCTGTGTCATGAATTTCAAAATCAATGCCTGTAACAGGGGAGAGTTTTTGGTTCCATGCTTGATAAGAGGCTTTACCAAATTGAGCAAGTTGGTTCACTGCATGCACATAGCGCCAAGGGTACATCGGAGAAAGAATACCTCCGCCAGCCCAAGAGGCTGCTTGTCCCGCTTGTTGTTGATCAAAAATGCTGACGGTACAGCCTTGTTCAACCAACTCCAGCGCAGACATTAATCCACTAATGCCCGCGCCAATGATTGCAATATGCATGCAGTGTTATCCTTTCTCTGCGAACTTAGTTCATTTCCTTGAGTTTTTCGGCAGCGGTTTCTGCAAAGTAAGTCCAGATCCCGTCGGCACCAGCGCGGCGGCAGCACATGAGTGATTCTAAAATGACAGAGTCTGATAACCAGCCATTTTGAATTGCGCCAGCTAACATCGCGTATTCGCCACTCACTTGATAAATGAATGTTGGAACACCAAAGGTATCTTTCACTTCACGTACCACATCCAGATATGGCATGCCCGGTTTTACAATCACCATGTCTGCGCCTTCTTGAATATCAAGCGCGATTTCATGTAAAGCTTCGGCACGGTTAGCAAAGTCCATCTGGTAGTTATATTTATTACCACCTTTAAGGTTGGATGCAGAGCCAACAGCATCACGGAACGGGCCATAGAAGCTCGACGCATATTTCGCAGAGTAGGCCATGATGTTGGTATAGATGTGACCGTTGGCTTCTAAAGCTTGACGAATTGCGCCAATACGACCATCCATCATGTCACTTGGTGCAACTACATCAGCACCTGCTTCTGCATGGCTCAATGCTTGTTTAATCAAGCATTTTACAGTCTCATCATTCAGCACATAGCCTGTCTCATCAATAATGCCGTCTTGACCATGAGTCGTGTATGGGTCGAGTGCGCCATCAGTAATTAACACCATTTCTGGTAATTCTTTTTTAAGTAAACGGCACGTGGTTTGGACTAAACCATCTTCATGCCATGCAGCTTCTGCGGTGAGGCTTTTATCTTCTTGAGGGGTAACTGGAAAAAGAGCCAGTTTTGATACGCCCAATTCCAGAAGTCTTTCAGCTTTTTTCAGTAATAAATCTGCCGACAAACGCTGAATGTTTGGCATACTTGGAATATCTTGGGTCTGATTTTGTCCCGGTAATACAAATACTGGATAAATCAAGTGATTGGTAGTGAGCTGTGTTTCGCTGACCATCGCACGCAACTGGTCATTTTTACGAATACGGCGCATGCGAGTGGCTGGAAATGCAGGACGATTGAACGTATAAGTCATAACAATCTCGATGTTCGGTATTACACTAGGATAGGTTGGCGGATATTCCATTACTGTCAACCGACTGCTGTATTGTAGCCCCATAATGCTGGATTTGTACAAAATTATGGGTGTTTATCATGCTTTTAAATTTAGGCAACGTATGAGTGATGAAAAGAAAAATTGGACTGGGAGCATTCATTTAGGTGCAAAAACTGACCTGAATGTAGTTCTTAAGCAATTATGTAAGGCGTTTAATAGCTCTCCTTTTTTTAAGCATAGTGGAATGATTATGCGTGTGGTGGACGGGCAGATTGAAGGCTATATCGAGATGCAACCCGACCTGATTGGCAATCTGGCATTTCAGATTTTGCATGGTGGCGTTGCTGCAACCTTGCTCGATAGCATTGGCGGTATTGTGGCAATGGAACACCTATATCGCCGTTCAACGCCGGAAACTTTAACCGAGACCATTAAGCAGGTGTCACGTTTGGCAACTGTCGACATGCGTGTAGATTATTTGGCGCCGGGGCGTGGTAAATACTTTATTGCACGTGCCGAAGTTCTGCGTTTAGGTCGTAAGGGTTGTACCATGCGTATGACCATGGTCAATGATGAAGGTAAAGCAATTGCTGCGGGTATTGCTTCATACGCCTATTAAATTGCCCATTTAAGTAGTTAAAAAGCGCCAAGTGCGCTTTTTTTAGTGTTTGAAAAGCAGAAATTTTCACAAAAACTTTGAGATAAACATTAATTTAATTAGAACGAACGCATTAGTTATAATTTTTTATTCTCATATCATGAGGTTTTAGCGTTAAAATTAGCTCCTTTGACAATGCGGTATGTCTTGTTTATAGAAAAATAAAAACTCTATAACAAGGTGTAGTGCGAGATTGATGGCAAAGCCAACCCATCTTTAGGAACATACCATGACTGATGCACAAAGCAATGTACAAGAAACAGTGCCAACAACATCTGCCTCGGATGACAACAATCAAAACAAGCGCAAAAAATTTCTTGGTTTTTTTGCGCTGATTTTATTGATCGCCGCTATTTTATATGCAATCTGGGCATTATTTTTAAATCATTCCGTGAGTACGGATAATGCCTATGTCGGTGCAGAAACGGCTCAAATCACTTCAATGGTAAGCGGGCAGGTCGCTCAGGTTGTGGTAAAAGATACCCAAACAGTACATCGTGGTGACGTGCTGGTTCGTATTGATGATCGTGATGCCAAAATTGCACTGGCGCAAGCTGAGGCAGAGCTTGCCAAAGCAAAACGCCAATACAAACAAACTGCGGCAAACAGTAGCTCTTTAAACTCTCAAGTTGTGGTACGTGCCGATGAAATTACCAGTGCCAAAGCACAAGTTGCTCAAGCACAGGCCGACTACGACAGAGCTGCTTTAGAGCTGAATCGTCGTGCGCAACTTGCCGCGTCTGGTGCAGTGTCTAAAGAAGAACTCACTAAATCACAAAGTGCAGTTGAAACAGCCAAAGCAGGGCTAGAGCTTGCTAAAGCAGGTTTAGCGCAAGCATCTTCAAGCCGTAAAGCTGCCGAAAGCACTTTTGCAGCGAACGAAGCTTTAATTCAGGGTGTAAGCGAGACTTCAACACCCGATGTACAAGTTGCACAAGCACATGTTGAACAAGCTCAGCTTGATTTAGAACGTACCGTGATTCGTGCGCCAGTTGATGGTGTGGTCACACGTCGTAATATTCAAGTGGGTCAACGCGTTGCACCGGGCACCAGCATGATGATGATTGTGCCGCTCAACGATTTATATGTAGATGCGAACTTTAAAGAAAGTCAGTTGAAAAAAGTCCGTCCGGGTCAAATCGTCACACTTACTTCAGATTTATATGGTGACGATGTTGAATATCACGGCAAAGTGATGGGCTTCTCTGGTGGTACAGGCTCTGCCTTTGCCTTAATTCCGGCTCAAAACGCAACAGGTAACTGGATTAAAGTGGTTCAACGCTTACCAGTTCGTATTGCACTTGACCCGAAAGAACTTGCTGAACACCCACTGCGTGTTGGCTTGTCGATGGAAGCAAAAGTCGACTTATCTGCGAAGTAAACGCTTATGAAAACGCAAACACCTTTTGCCGAGCTGAGCGGTGGCCGTTTATTACTGGCAGCGTTTGTTATTGCCTTGTCGAACTTTATGGTCGTACTCGATACGACCATTGCCAACGTATCTGTACCACACATTACCGGTAACCTTGCTGTTTCAAGTACACAAGGGACATGGGTCGTTACCTCGTATGCAGTTGCAGAAGCGATTTGTGTACCTTTAACGGGTTGGCTTGCGGGCCGCTTTGGAACCGTCCGAGTCTTTATTTTTGGCCTGATTGGTTTTACCATTTTTTCATTCTTGTGCGGCCTAGCAAACTCGTTAGGCATGCTGGTGTTTTTCCGTATTGGACAAGGTCTATGCGGTGGCCCACTTATGCCACTCAGCCAAACCTTGCTCATGCGTATTTTCCCTAAAGAAAAGCATGCACAGGCCATGGGCCTATGGGCAATGACTACCGTCGTTGGGCCAATTTTAGGACCAATTTTAGGTGGTCTGATTAGTGACAACCTTTCTTGGCACTGGATTTTCTTTATTAACATTCCGGTCGGCATTATTTGTGTTTTAGCGGCAATCCGTTTGCTCAAACCAGCCGAAACAGAAACGATTTCTTTAAGAATCGATACGGTCGGTTTAGGTCTGTTAATACTGTGGATTGGTGCGCTACAGCTCATGCTCGATTTAGGGCACGAACGCGATTGGTTTAACAGCACCAGCATTGTGGTACTTGCTTTAACCGCCGCCATTGGCTTTGTGGTGTTCCTCATATGGGAGCTGACCGACAAGCATCCCGTCGTGGATGTAAAAGTCTTTAGGCATAGGGGTTTTGCAATCTCAGTGTTAGCTCTGTCGCTGGGCTTTGGGGCTTTCTTTGGCAGTATTGTACTGATACCACAGTGGCTGCAAATGAACCTTTCCTACACCGCCACATGGGCCGGCTATTTAACTGCAACCATGGGCTTTGGTAGTTTGACCATGTCACCGATTGTGGCGAAGCTTTCGACCAAACATGACCCAAGAGCACTTGCAAGCTTTGGCCTGATTTTGCTGGGTGCTGTGACCCTAATGCGGGCGTTCTGGACCACAGATGCCGACTTTATGGCACTGGCGTGGCCACAAATCCTACAAGGTTTTGCCGTACCGTTCTTCTTTATTCCACTGTCAAACATTGCACTCGGTTCGGTGTTGCAGCAGGAAATTGCATCTGCTGCGGGTCTAATGAACTTCTTAAGAACCATGGCAGGGGCAATTGGTGCTTCAATTGCAGTCACGGTGTGGGACGACCACGCCAAAGTTGCGCGTAGTGAAATGGTGTCAAACCTAAATACTGCTGAAGTTCAAAATAACCTTTTGCAAAATGGTTTTACGGCTGACTCGACCTTAGGAATTATTTCAAACCTCGTTGATAAAGAAGCCATTACCATGTCGGCAAACCATGTATTTTTACTATTTGCGATGGTGTTTGTCTTTGCGGGGCTGGTCATTTGGCTGTGTCCAAAACCCAAAGGAGATGTCAGCGGAATGCCATCTCACTAAACATCAAAAGCATCTCTTCGGAGGTGCTTTTTTTAGCTCTATTAAAAAATAGAGCGAGTCGATAAATGGCAGATTTTGCCTGTATTTAGCGAAATAAAGCATGCCAGAATCGGGCAAATCAGTTATAAAAGAGTGTGATATCAAGCAAGGAGGCATAAGACAGGGCACAGGATAAAACGCCCTTAAACATTCAATATTATAAAACCTTATTTTTATCAAAGATTAAAAAAATTTAATACCTGAAAACAAAGAAGCTTGCATGGCAATTGCATGGATAGGCAGGCGTATATATTGGAGTTATCACGTGAATAAAAGATATTCATTTTTGTTCAGTAGTTTATTAGCAGTCGGTTTATTACAAGGATGTGGAGATGACTCCTCGTCAGATCAGCCCAAGGATGATTCAAATACAAACCCGCCCAATTTAATTGTTGATAATGACCCGACCAGTTGTAGCAAACTGGCACAAGACGGATCAAGCGTGGTGGTCGGTTCAAACCAAAATGGTGACCCAGCAGCGCCTGAAGGTGCGTCGGGTTATAGGCTCGGTAACACGGTTAAATACGCAGATAAATATATGGTGGTGGCAAACACACCACTTGCGGTAAAAGCTGGTTGTGATGTTTTAAGAGCAGGTGGTAGTGCAGTCGATGCAGCCGTTGCGGTACAAGCAGTGTTGGGTTTGGTTGAACCGCAGTCGAGCACGATTGCTGGTAGTGGTTTTATGATGTATTACGATGCCAAAACCAAAAAAGTCACTGCTTATGATGGCCGTGAAACAGCACCTGCCGCAGCCAACGAATATTATTTAATTCGCCAAGATATATATGACCCAAATTCACCAGCTCCTGTACCAAGTGCCCGCCGTAGTGGTCGCTCGATTGGTGTGCCTGGTGTGATGCGTTTGCTTGAACAAGCGCAACAGGAACATGGCAAACTCAAATGGAACCAGCTTTTTGGTGAAGCGATTGGTTTAGCTGACAACGGTTTCCGCATTCCGGGCCGTTTGGCAGATGCGATTGCAAGCAATGCAAATAATTTAGCGCTTGATGCAAATGCAATGGCAATCTATTTCTACCCAGATGGATCACCTCGTAAAGTGGGTGAAACTATGACCAACAAAGCCTATGCAAAAACCCTAGAAGCACTTGCTTCACAAGGGGCAAATGCATTGCACACGGGTCCGATTGCTCAAGCCATTGTGGCAAAAGCAGGCCAAACATTAGGGGATGACCCAGCACGAACTCCAATTACCCCAAGTTTGATGACCTTGCAGGATTTATCGAACTATCAGGTTAAAAAACGCGACCCGATTTGTACGACGTACCGTGACCGTTACTATGTGTGTACCATGCCACCTCCATCTTCGGGAGGAATTGCGGTTGCGCAAACGCTGGGTATTTTAGAAAACTTTGATATGTCGCTCTATCCACCTAAAAACCCTGAAAATGAAGGTGGTGTACCTGATGTAATGGGTGTGCATTTAGTGGCTGAGGCAGAGCGTTTGGCCTATGCCGACCGCGATAAATATGTGGCAGACACTGACTTTGTCGCTTTACCAGCACAGGGTGTTGCAAGCTTTATTGATAAAAATTACTTAAAACAACGTGCAGCACTGATTAACCCGAACCAAAGTATGGGCGTTGCGCCAGCGGGTAATTTCAATCCAGCTTCGGGTGTCGATACGACTGTTGAACATGGCACAACTCAGTTCACGATTGTAGATGCCTATGGCAATGTGGTTTCAATGACATCGACTGTTGAATCGAGCATGGGTTCATTCCACATGGTGGATGGTTTCTTGCTGTCAAATCAGTTAACTGACTTTAGCGCGAACCCACTTGATAGCACTGGGGCACTGGTTGCTAACCGTGTGGAAGGTGGCAAACGCCCACGTAGTACCATGGCGCCAACTTTAGTGTTTAAAGGCACCACGCCAGATGAGTTTTATATGGCAACAGGTTCACCAGGTGGCGGCACAATCATTCAATATGTGGTTAAAACTTTGGTAGGGGCGCTGGACTGGAACTTAAATGCGCAGCAAGCCACCTCGCTTGTAAACTTTGGAGCGACCAATAGTAAAAACACCAATGTAGATAGCTCGAATGTACAGCTTTCTTTGCTTGATTTGATTGAAGGCTTAAAAGCAAAAGGGCATGGCGTTGCCAACACTGCGCAAACCAGCGGTATTTCTACGATTATGAAAGTAAACATTAATAATCAAAGTAAATACGCAGGTGGGGTAGACCCACGCCGTGAAGGTATTGTGTTAGGCAATGGTGCTTTATAGACCACACTTTAAAAAAAGCTGTCATGTTTGGCAGCTTTTTTATGTGGCCCTTGAAAAAAACAAAAGGCTCTCCATTATGTAAATATGTTCATCAGTAGCGGACTGTTGATAAAATGCACAGTATTTTATTTTAGTTATGCTATGATGCTCATACATTCATGGGGATGTTATTGGCTTCGACGCTGGTGATGAAACTCATAGATGCATGCCGAGAGCGCATTTTCTCTCGTAAATCAAATTTGCATATTTTAGTCGCAAACGACGAAACTTACGCTCTAGCTGCCTAAGGGCAGTTTGTCCGCTTCCTAGAATACTTGTGGTTTAGGAACCCGACCGTAGCGCACGCACACAAGTCCGTATAGAGTCAAGCCTCGGGGCTTTATACCAAACTTAGAGGATCGCAACTTGTACCCTGTTCGTCGGGTCACAAGGTGTTAAAACAATAGACGATATCTAAGCATGTAGTATTCTCGAGCGTAATGCTGGCGGACGCGGGTTCAACTCCCGCCATCTCCACCAAAATTCGTGAAAAGCCCTGAAACGAAAGTTTCGGGGTTTTTCTTTTTAAGATTCAAATTATTAAATCATTTGGGCGATGTTTAAAACTAAGCGTATAAAAGTTTATAGGGTACCTTGGTTGCATAGAGGCTAAGGGATTAGATCGCGTTGAGATGATGTATAAAAATTGATTAAATTGATACATTAGATACTTTCAAATCTTATAAATAGTAATAAAAAAAGGGCCAAGGTATGTCAGAGCAAAAATCACAAATAATCTTTGATTATTTAATTAGTGCTTCAGAATTTATCTATAGTTTTATTGAACTACATCAAGAGTACTTAGAAAATCATCATAAAGGTGTATTAGAAAAACTTCAAAAACTTGGGAGTGACTTAGACTATTTCATACGTAAATCAGATGAAAAAGATAAGGAGTATCTTAGTCATCATGGGATATACATTCCATTACTCACAAGATCAATTAATTTAGATGGATTTTATGATGTCCTTAATGATGATCAGATTTCAATTGAGAGTAAGATTAATACGCTTCTCGATTTTATAGAGGAAACAAATGGAATATATCAGGAAGCTAATCAATATATAACTATCTACAAAAATGTTGATGAAAGAAATCAGATAGTTATATCTCAAATGATTGGTGATTTAGATGAAAAAATCAAAGGTGTTGACTCTGCAATACAAGCTTTGAATTTTAAGGAAACTGATAAAATATATTTGGATCTTAGTGAGAAATATGGCAAAGAGTATTTTTATAATAATGTATATTTTTTTTCAGTTTTGGCTTTAGCAATTATATTTACAATCAATAGTAGTTCCAAGATGGATTTGGATTTAGCAACTAAAAATACTATTTATATGTTTATAGTAATAAAAATTTTAACAATTTCATTAACGATTACTTTATGTAGCATATTCTTGAGAAGAGCCTCGCATGCAAAAAAACTAAAAGATCAGGCTTATCAAACACATGTTGAAATTACAGCTTTTCCAATACATGTACGTTCTTTGGAAAAAGCGGATAAAGACGAATTAATTAAAGAGTTGGCACTAAAGTATTTTGGAAAAGAGCTTGACCAAACTCAGAATGATAAAATAGGAAATTTGATGAAAGATCAGCTCACTGCTGGTAATGAGTTAATTAAGGCAAGTGCTGAAATAGTTAAAAATGTAAATTCACTTAGAGCAAATGTAGATAAGACCTAAAGTTGATTAATAGCTCTTAATAACGAGATTTTTAAATAATCTGGGCACTGGCTTGAAGCAGCACTGATAACAACTAAAGTGATAATTTCATTAAGAATACTTAGCTGTTTACCTTTTGAATATAGATTTATTTTGTTATTAAATTTTGCTCTGATTTCTATTGCTTATACTATATTAATTATGATTTTTCTTTGTAATCTAAATATTTCATTTATTTGTTTGATGAAATATTTAGATTACGCCTTTGATGGGTTAAGCTGCTAAAATTTCAATAATTATATCTTTATTTATTGATTCAAAATTTGGATTATTATATTTTTTCCATATTTTTAATTGTTGTTCATATTGATAAATATTACCTGTGTGACTATTGAAATCATTATCTCCTTTATTATCTTTTAATTCTTTATATCTATTTAAAAAAATTAAAAGGAACTCAGTGTAATCCCAATATTGAAATTCTGTAGTGCCATCAAAACCTTCAAATACCATTTGCTCTAATAGGTCAGGGTAGTTATTTTTACGAGCAAATGTATGCATTGAACGATACATATTTAATACTTCATGAACAAAGGTAGATATTTCTTCTGGTACTTCCTTTGAAAGGGTTTCAAAAATTTCATCATAAAAATTTGTAAATCCATTTCTTAATACTTCTATATGTTGTTTGTAGATAGAATCAGGTGAAATGTGATCTAAAATTTTAAATTGATTGATTAATGAAATTCTTTGATAGTTGCTTAATGATTTCATGTTTTTCCAGAAGGTGATTTACTAGAATTAGCATAACAAAATTATTAATTTATGGTACTGTAGATTGATACGCAGGCGACATTATTTGTCGCTTTTGTACAAGATAGGCAAAAGTTTAGATTAACGAAGTTTATTATTTTATGTCTTTTCTGATAAATTATTTGAAAATGATTTATTATGGAAAGTCAAAAATAGTATTGCTAATGTTGAGTGCTGTTTTAAATTTTTCTTATTAAATTATATAGCTTTGTAATATTTTTAGCTTGAATTCTGAGCGATATAACAATAATATCAAAATATTAGAATAATTTTTTTATCTTTTGGAAAGGTAGATATGGAATCAAAATTTGATGTGTTAAAGAAGCAATTAAAAGAATTGATTAGACAAGGAGATTTACTTTACTATTCCATGGTAGATGATCAAAATAAATTGCCTAATGAAATAAAAAAAATGTTTGAAGAAAAAGGAATAGAGTTACCTAATTTTAAAAATGAATATGATTCTTGGTACACAGAAGCACTTTTGGTTATTAAGCAAATTATTCCTGATCGTTTAAATGATTTCATAAAACAGTATAAAGATGAAAAAAGAAAAGAGGTTGATTATTTAACTTATGGAATATCAGATTATTTACTAGGGTTACAAACTTCTAGAGCTGGTAGAGTTGTTGTTGATCAAAATGCCGCATTTACTAAAATGCAAAATCAAAATTCTATTTTAGCTTCTGTTGAAAAGAGGTTTAGCAGTTCTTTATTTGATCTACAGGAAGTTATCCAAGCAGATCTTTATGATTCAGAACTTCATGCAGCAAAAGATTTAGCTAAAAAAGGTTTTACAAGAGGAGCTGGTGCAATCGCGGGAGTAGTTTTAGAAAAACATTTAGGTCATGTTTGCGACTTACATGGACTAAGTGCACGTAAGAAGCACCCTTCAATTTCAGATTATTATCAAATACTCAAAGAAAATGATATTATTGATACAATTAAATGGCGTTTTATTCAACGGCTAGGTGATATTAGAAATTTATGTGATCATAATAAAGAAAGAGAGCCAACTAAAGACGAAGTAATAGAGTTAGTTGAAGGCGTAGAAAAAGTGATAAAAACGGTATATTAAGATTAATTAATTTTATAGGATTTAAAAATTTACCAAAGGAATATATTGCTAGTATATCTTTGTCCTTTTAAAGTTTTTAAAAATTATAATTAAAAGACAATGAAAAATTATTTATTAGGCAATATATTCCACTTACATAAATTTATAAAATAAATAAAAATATTTTTACTTAGTAGCAACTAGATAGTAAAGCATACTACCCATTCCATTTTTTCCTTTACTGAGGACTTTAAACTTACCTGTCAAATGACCAGTTTCTGTATTCCATTGTACGTATGGAGCACATTTATCAATAGTCGTCTCTGCATTCGGGTTGTTAATCTTGTCGCATTCTATGTAAGCGTCATATTTCACTTTACCAATAGGAGCTATATCAAATGTTGGACTCACTGAGCGGTAACCATAAGTAATAAAATCAAAATCATCTGGATCTTGTATGAGTAAATCTAGTTGAACAATTTTGTTGTGATTTTTCTTAAGGAATTTAGCAAAGTTCACATCTTTTTTAGGTATTCCTTTATAGCTGGGAATAGGGGTCGCATAGAGATTAAAGCCCACTGACATGAGTATACTAATAAGGAGAAGTTTTGTGAGGTTAATAATTTTCATGGGCAATTCCTGAGGTATTTTTCTTAATAGCAGAACTTTATAGGTGAATTTAGTAAGTACTAAAACTAATAATATACTGCGCATTACAATAAAGTAAGTAAGAGCTCTGCTGAGCTCTTTTTTATTTAATTAGATATGGGCTCTTCAAGAGTGGATCTTTCAATTGCTTCAGCTTCTAATAAGTACAATTCGTTAATTAAAAGAAACTCTCTAAACATTTGGATATAGTTTCCGTTTGATTCTCGATGTGCTCGTGCATTTCTAAAAGCTTGATAAGTACCAATGAATATATTTGCTCGACCAATATTTTCGCCATTATTTGGAACATTCCACGTAAGGAACGAGCTCGGAATATTGAAAGCTTTAGACATTAAACTATTACTATGTTCATTGAGCCCTGTTCGTGTCCGAACTATATCTTCCAGACGTTTATAAGCTTTTAGAAGAGCTGAATCAGGATCGTGCTTAAAAAGCAGAGCAAGGTCAAAAATTCTATCATCTAAAATTGAATAAGGTAGTTCCAGAGGATAGTAGCGTTTAGATTTATGAGTTTCAGAAACTTCTTTTGTAAAAGGATGGATATAATCGTGTAGTCTGATTGGGCGGATAATTTCTTTTTTTAATAGAAGTTCAATCTCTGAGTCATTCAAAGTTGAATTATTTGCCCTTCTTAAAATTTTTGAACTTACCAATATTTCTTCAGTTTCTATTTGATGTCTTTTTAATAATGTTAGTGCAGTTGCTAAGCCTCTAGGGCCTTCACCTATATATCCAGAGGTAAAACCTGAGCGTATTACATAAAAGCTCTCATTTTCGTCTTTAATAATAAAGGCATGGGTCTGCTCATTGGTAAGAAGCAAAGCATAGGTTAAATCTGAATGAGTTTGAATTAAATTACAAAGACTCATTAGACAGGTTTGAGTTATTCCCTGATTTCCCCAATACTCTACGTGATAATAATTTTCAGTTTTAAACATTTGAATAATTAGTAGTTGTTAAATGTAGAATGAATAATGAAATATAATTTATTAAAAATCTATAGCTTATGGAAATATGAGTTCACTGTAATTTTTTAATCTTAATTTATTTGGAACGATCACATTCCCCCCAAGGCCCCCATGCCACAACAGAACTTTAATTTTTTGCGCTGATTTAAAGTAATCTACCATTGCGACACAGAGATAAGGGAGCTAAGCCAAAAGCTTAGCCCATGTCGTTTTTATCGCACCGCCGCATCACACTAAAAAAAGTAGGGGCAAAGTCCTGTGGGAGAGCAGGACTTTGCAAACTGACATGTTCTAGACGTTGCATAAGCTTATGCGAATACACTTGTTCAAGCCGTTGGTAAATACAGTCGCAACTGGCTTGGGTGTGCCCACCAGACAGGCAAATTTCTTCAAAATCCTGCTGAGTGTGAATGTCGCAACCAGAAACACCGTAATCGCCTATTAAAAGGCTTAAAGCCAAAATAGGTTTATAAAGTTTCATATTATTCTCGTGATAATTTTCACTAAGTTATTAATAAAAAATAAGCCGCTTATATTTAAAGTATTAAAATCATTTAAAAAGGGAATAGTTAACCCGCCTGTAATACAGGGAAATAAAATGATTAAAATTTTAAAATAAAATTATTTATAAATTTAAAATATTTTAGGTGAGAGAAAGCCTAAATTTTAAATAAATAAAATTACGAGAGAGGATAGGGGATTAATATAAAAAATGTCATGGTCAACTCCTAGAATTTATGGAGCTCTACCACCAAAGATCACCGTCAATTGATTATGGTGGTAGAACGGAAGAGGGTTGACAGACTGGGTATACAAACCAGCACGCGCAAGCGCGTCCCCCTCCCGTCCTACCGCAACGGTAAGGGGGAGGTGCAAGTTGCGCACAAGTCTCATACTCAGGGAGTATTTATACCTGATACGCTGTATACTCGGTCTGTCAAAACCGACTGGCAATGTAGGCCAGCGAGACCATAATAATCATAAGTTTTTAACAGGTCAATTCAATTTAAATAAAATATTATTAAAAATTAAAATATAAATTTATATTTTAATTAAACTCAAAAGTTTATCTATTTAAAGCCGTAAATTAATAAATATAATAAAGTTAAACTAAACGTTTAACCTGCACTTAAAATGTATAACGGTAATTAATAAATACACGGTGCTGGTCCCAATCTTTACGGGTCATTCCATTTATTTTTTCACCTAGGTTTGCATTTTCAAACTTTGATTCATAATGCAAAAATGAATAACGCACATCTAAGTTTTTTACCCACGGCAAGGCATAACTTACCGTAAAGTCAAAGTAACGCTCTTTACCTTCAATATCACTGCTGATGTTACTTTGGTGCGCGCCAAAACCATAAATATACTTCGCTTCAGTTTTTAAGCCTTTCACATAGTCTTTCCAGTTATATTTCAACCGAAGGGCAACGGCGGTTTCATCGTTATTGGTAAAGTCAGGGCCAATGGTCGCAGAGGTCGGAAACGGGTTGGTGCCGTGGTCTTGCGTTAAAACCGAGTTGCGGTCGGAGTGCACGGCAAAGTTATCTTCAATCCAAAAACCATCAAACTTTGAAACGGCAATGCCACCTTCGAGGTTATTTTTGGCTACATTTACATCGACAAAATAACCATTCCCACGGTTGTTAATGTCTTGGCCTTTGACACAGTCCAGCTCGGTTTCGGCACCGCATTTAAACAGCTTGCCATCATCACGCGAGAAAAAAGCACCTGTGTTGAATGTCCACACCAAGCCATGCAAGGGCAACTTATATTGAGCAATCGCCCCGTACTTTTTTAAATAATCTTTGCTATTTAAATATTCAGCATTAAAGCTCCAGTTTTTGTATTGGTACTTGGCACCAAGCAAACCGACATAATCAATGCGTTCGTCATTTTCAGTCACCAGTTTTTCAAAACTATCCATGCTGCGTGGTTTCCAGCGGTCATAGTAAGCCATGTAAGTCTGTAGCTGATCATTCAGTTGAAACTGACCACTCGCACCCGAAAAAGTGTCTGGCACTGCGCGGTTATTAGTGCTTTTAAGTAAAAGATAATCTTGCAACTGACGGCCTAATTTAATTTCGCCTTTATCGCCTAATTTTGCTTTGATGTAGAGCTGCCCTAAAGTTGCAAAGTTTTGATCGAGCTTGCCATTATTTTCGACTTCTAAAAGCTGTGCGCTGGGTTTGCCAGAGTCAAATAACTTGGTGACTGCATAGAGTGAACCATCTACCCCAAGCCAGTCCCAAAGGTAAAGTGATTGATAATTTAACTCAAGGCCTAAAGCGCTTTGTTCATATTCACTCGATGAAGGTGAAGGGTTGGTAAGCGTGGGGTGGGCAGTGCCTTCATCGTTCCAGTAACGGGTGTTAAGTTTTAATTCTAACTTGCCAAATTCTTGAGGAAGCTCTGCATATGCATTGCTCACACTGCCTAAACCAATACAGCCCCATAGCAAATATTTATTCATTTTAAATTCCTTTTTTAAGCATGAATAAGCCCTTTGCCTAACGCTGAGGTTAGGCAAGCTTTTTATGAAATGGATGAATTACGGAGAGAGTTTTTCGAGCACTTGGCCTTTGGTTTCAATGGCAAACAAGAAGGTCACTAGGCCACCAATGAGTGCCACAACGGCAAGCACACTAAACACATATTGAATGCCGTAACCACCAACTACGAGGCCAACCATCACAGGCCCAATCGCAGAGCCGGCACGTAACCAAGCGGTACTAAAACCGATGCCCATCGCACGTAGACGAGTTGGGTAAAGTTCGGCAGCGTAAAGGTATAAAGAGAATGAAATGGTCTGCAAAATGGCATAGCTCAGTGTTGCTAAAATCACCACTTCCATCGCCGATTTTGCACCTAAAATCGATAGGCTCATGAGTGGAATGATTGCCAAGAAAAATGCTGCACTGTACCAAGGACGGCGGCCGACTTTATCAATCATTAACGCACAGATAATAGAGGCAATCACACCCACGCCCGAAGTAATCCAGCCATAACCTAAACTGGTTTGTAGCGACAGACCAAAGTGTTGTTTGTAGAGAGATGGCAGCCAAGTCACCATGGCATTATTAATCATATAGACGCAGAACCACATGCCCCACAGGGTAAAGGTACGTTTGCGGTAAATGCCTTGGAACAGCTCACGCCAGTCAGTTTTTGCCATGGCTTGCGGGTTAATGTCTTTAACCACAGGTTCAGGCAAAGTTTTACCACTTTTAATGGCACCGTCTTCAAAACTTTTGACAACTTTATCGGCTTCTTTAAAACGGCCTTTTGAGGCAAGCCAACGTGGTGACTCAGGCAAGAAAAACCGTAAAGGAATGACCAGTAAAGATGGAACGAGGCCCACAATAAACATGACTTTCCAGCCGTAAATTGGCATCAGGAAAAACGCTGCCATGCCTGCAAACATCAGACCCATCGGGAATAAAACTTCATAGAGCAAGAAAAACTTACCGCGCTTTTCTGCACCAATAAACTCGTTAATATAGGCACTGGCAACAGGTACTTCGCCACCTGTTCCTATACCTTGTAAGAAACGGAAAATTAACAGAGACATTCCGCTCCACGCAAACAGACAAGAAATGTCCATTGCCACAAACAGTAAAATGGTAAAAGACAGTACTTTTAAACGACCAACTTTTTCGGCAAGAGAACCAAAAAAGATCGCACCGACCAGTTGACCGACATAGCCCGCGGCAATGATCGCACCGACATAGGCAGGGGTCAGGTGCCATTCGGTAATGAGTTGGGGTAAAGCAAAGGCAATCGCAAGAACAGTATAAGCGTCAAAAAAGGTCGCTATACCAATGGTAATTCGCATAAATTGCAAACGTCCGGTGACGGGTAGCCGTTCGAGTCTTGCAATAATTTCCGCATTTTTTTGATGATGACTAATTGGTTCTACATCCGCTAGATTTGTCATCTTCTATCTCCTTATGACTACATTCCTCGTAGTTTTTTTGTTCTATTTCGCACTACCTGTTCACCACAGTTTGCATGCTTTTTATTATTATTTTTAAGTGACATGCCCGATGTTTGGCCTCAGGCAGCGTACAGGAAAAAAAGGCTAGCGTACATGCTAGCCCGAATAGAATTTAAGCAACGGCTTGGGTTAAATCGACCTTGCCAATTCCGGCTTGACGCATCGCATCATGAATTTCTTGCTCAGCACCATCTGCGAGTGGAAGCAGTGGTGAACGCACAGTGGCATGGTCCAAAATTCCGCGAGCAACCAATGCATGTTTAAGCGCTACCGTGCCTTCCATATGTGAACCGCGGTGATAGACATTGCGAGTCACTGGTAAAAGTTGGTCGTGAAGTGCACGTGCTTTGGCATAATCTTTGGCTTTACCAGCCTTAATCATTTCAATTAAAAGTTCAGGGGCAATGTTGCCGTAGCCAACCAAAGCGCCGTCTACATCAAACATGGTGTGAAGCAAATATTCATCGTGGCACGTCAAAATCTGTAAGTCTGGACGTTCACGGCGAATAATTGGAATTTCGACATCCCAACGGCGCATGTTACGCACGCCATTTTTCATGGCAAACACACCCGGCTGTGCAGAAATATCGAGTAGAGTTTCTAGGTCGTAAGTGGCCTTCGTTGCATCTGGATATTGGAATAAAATTGATGGTAAACCACTTTCTTCATAAATTGCTTTATAGCGGTCTTGCGGTGCGCCTTTTTGATAGCCAAAACGCAACCAGCCATGTGAAGGGTAGATTAAACCTGCCGAAGCACCCGCGCTCACTGCACGTTTTGCTTCTTCTGCTGCAACCGAAGTACCTTCGAGTGTAATACCTGCAATTACCGGAATTTTGTCATCTACCGATTTAACAAAGCTTTCGATGACCTGCATTTGTTCTTTTTGCGATAAGAATGTTCCTTCACCTGCATGCCCAAGAACAACCAAGCCTTTCACACCATCAATACTGCCTAACCATGAACCTAAACGTTGAATTGCATCATGGTCTACTTGTCCGTCACGGGTAAAAGGAGTCACAGGTGCTGGGGTTAATCCACGTAAATCTAAACTCATAATCGTACTTCCTATACAGTGTAATTAAATATTCTCTGGTTCTTAATCTGACTTAAATCGTGTTGTAGAGAACATGATTGGAGTATAGAAATAGGTGAGCTATGTAGGAATTACCAATTCTTGAATTTCAGTTATACTGAAAATGTATAGCTCAAAAGCGCTAGTTTACGATTTAGGAAGAATCGATGAATTATGATTTATGGAAAATATTTTTAGACGCGGTGGAACTCGGTAGCTTAAGCAAAGTCGCAATGCTGCATAACACCAACCAACCGCAAATAAGTCGGCAAATGAACGAGCTTGAAGCCCAATGTGGTGGTCGTTTGTTTAACCGAACTGGGCGTGGTGTTGAGCTTACCGATTTAGGCCAGCATTTACTTCCTAAAATTCGTTCATGGCTGAACGTCACCGACCAACTCAATAATGAAATTTTGCACTCGACCGATACACCGATCGGGACGGTTCGTATTGCCAGTTTGCCGTCTACTGCACATCCGTTGTTATCGACCTTATATAAAGTGCTTCAACAAAAATATCCCTTAATTAAACTGTCGGTGCGTGAAGGGCAAGGGGTGCATTTAGAAAAATGGCTCGAAGATGGTAGCGTCGATTTAGCGATACTCTATCGGTTTAATCCGACGCCTAAACACGGTGATGTCTATCTTACCGAAGCCGATACCTATTTGGTGAGCTGTGAAGGAGATGTGCTCACTCAGGCAAATGAAGTCGAATTTAAAGCAATAAATCAGTTACCGCTGGTCACGTTTTGCAGGCCAAGTAACTGGCGCAATTTTTTAGACCACATGGCTTATGAAAATGGGGTAGAGCTTAATATTGTGTTTGAAGCTGACTCGATTAGTTTGCAAACCCATTTGGTTTCCGAATCTGGCATTTACACCATGCTTGGGCCACAGGCTTTAAAAAAGGCCAGCCAATACACCTCAATTCAAGCGGCAAAAATTATGAGTCCCGAGCTAAAGCGCTATATTTCTTTGTCTATTTCTAAGCATGGCTATTTAACGCCTGCTTGTAAGGCAGTGATGGAAGAAATTAAAAATCTGGCTCATTTGCTTTAAGCGGGTAATGATTTAGGTTTGAAAAATTAAAGTATATTGATAAATCTACAATTTTTTAAGTCATTGAAAAAGTGTTATAGCGAACTTCTTGGAGTGTAAGAAGTTCTACTAAATCATTGTTAAAGTAATGTGTTATTTATAAATTTTGAAGAAAGTTTCTATTGCCCGTTCACTTGCTGCCTTAATCCATTCTTCTGTTAAAGGAATGTCTAAACCAAAATATAAAATATCGGCAAATTCAGCTTCTACTAAAGCTCTAAAGTGACATTCTGCTATTTCTGCATTTGCTTGTTTTAAATAGCCATCATCCATCGCTTTTTGCAAAATAGAGGCCATAAAAGCCTTGGCCCCTTGAGGTCCTCGTTCATAGAATTTTTTTCCTAAATTATTCTGTCGACCGTCTGCGATCAATAACCTTCTAATGGCTAAGCCATTCGTAGAATAGGCTGAACGAATCATGTTAGAAGCCAAAATAGTGAGATGATTTTTTAAATTATCGGGATTTTGCTCAAGTTTTAGCATTTCATCATTAAAATTGGCTTCTGCTTCACGTAGAAGTGTTTCAATAAATAATTCTGCTTTTGACGCAAAGTGACTATATAGCGTTGCTTTAGAAACCTGAGCTACATCTCGTATGGCATCCATGGTGGAGCTTTCATACCCATTTAATTGGAAAACTTGACTAGCGGCATCAAGGATGATGTTACGGGTTGCTTCACTCTTTACTTTTGCCATTAAGTTTTTTTCCTATAAAGCCAAGGGGGCTATTGTAAGTTTGACAATCAAATTTCGTCAAACTAAACTAAACCGTCTAGTTTAGTTATCTTTCTGCATGAACCGCCAAATTTATTCATTGCTGTTGTATTCATCCATTCCTTTTATATTTTCTGGCTGTATGCACTATTCGTCTTATCAGCCTCCCAAATCTCAGACTACAAGTGTCTGGTCACAAAACACCCCTAACTCAAATCATAAAGTTGATGACCTGACACAGTGGTGGTCGCAGTTTAATGATCCGGTTTTAGGGCAATTGATTGAAACAGCACAAGACAATAGTCCTAATTTGCTTAAAGCATGGGCCAAAATTGAACAGGCAAGGGCAACATTAACCACATCAAAGGCCAGTTTATTTCCTTCTTTGACTGGCAGTGCCTCCGCCAAAAGAGCGAAAGATGGCCAAGTCTCTAATCAGGGAACGGGCAGTTTAGATGCTTCATGGGAAATTGATTTATTTGGCAAGATTCGAAAACAGAATGAAGCCGCTCAGTCTCGTATCGAAGCCCGACAAGATGATTGGCATGATGCCCGCATTTCGCTTGCAGCAGAAGTGGCAGATGACTACGTGCAATATCGGTCCTGTGAATTATTGGTTGCGGTTTATCAGAATGAACTGCAATCGATGCAAAAAACTGAACAAGCAAATTCTCAAATGGTCAAAGCAGGGTTTACTGCACCCATGGATGGCGCTTTATCGCGTGCCAATCTTGCGAGTACCCAGATGAATCTTCTTAACCAAAAGAAGCAATGTGATTTATTGGTAAAAACTCTGGTACAGGTCACGGGCATGCAAGAAACCGCATTACGCCCGTTACTCAATAGTGGAAAGTCGAAAAGCTTACCAAAGCCAGCTTTATTTAATGTTTCAGATGTTCCCGCACAGATGTTGCAACATCGCCCTGATATTGCCGCATTAGAACGTGAGGTTTATGCCACTTATGCAGAGATTGGCTCTGCTCAAGCTGATCGTTATCCGAGCCTTTCATTAACAGGGGTAATCAGCACAGTTTTAACGGGCGGAACATCGGCAGCTTCATGGTCATTTGGACCCGCTCTATCTTTACCCATTTTTGATGCAGGTCAGAAAAAAGCTGCGGTAGAAAGTGCCAAAGCCACCTATGTATCTGCAATTGCAGATTATCAATCTGGGGTGAGATCGGCAGTGAGTGAGGTTGAGCAAGCCTTAGTACAGCTAAATTCGATTGCTGCCCAAGAGCAGGCATCAGAAAACTCTGTTCGAGAGTATGAAAATTACTTTAATGCGCTGCAATTAAGTTGGAAAGCGGGCAATACCAATTTACTGGATTTGGAGTCGGCAAGACGTTCCTCACTTTCAGCACAAATGAGTCAAATTGAATTGCAAACCAGCCGCGTACAGCAATGGATTGCTTTGTACAAGGCAATGGGGGGCGGCTGGCAAAAAAATGCCGTCGTCACTCAACCCGAGACAAGTTTGAAAGACATTAATTTTTAAGGATTAGCATCATGAACAAAGCGATACGACTGAAAAAATGGACGATAATCGTCATTGTGATTATGTTGATTGCAGTCGCAATATTTTTGCTATTCATTAAAAAACCAACACAAAATAAAAATAATGATTCTGTCCAGAGTGAGCAAAGTGTTTTATCCGTACAGGTGGTTTCTCCAAAAACTCAAATTTGGGAAAACACCATTAGTGCGACTGGCCCCATTGCGGCTTGGCAGGAAATAATCGTTAGCCCCGAGATTAGTGGATATAAAATTGCACAGCTCTATGTTGATGTGGGTGATCATGTAAAGAAAGGTCAGCTTTTGCTTAAACTGGCAGATGATAGTTTAAATGCCGATTTGCGTAAGCAACAAGCCAATCTTCGTCAAAATCAGGTCAGCCTGCAACAAGCAGTATCGAATTTGAAGCGCGCTAAAATTATTGGAGCGGGAGGCGCGTTATCTGATCAACAATTAGAAGAATATCGTATTAATGTAGAGTCAGCTCAAGCGAGTGTCGCTTCTGCACAAGCAGACGTAGACAGTACTCAATTAAAACGATCGCAAACCAAGATTTACGCCATAGATAATGGTGTGGTTTCTTCAAAGTCTGCCGTATTGGGGAATGTCGTCAGCTCGGGAACTGAGCTGTACCGTATGATTCGTCAGGGACGTCTGGAGTGGCGCCCTGAAGTGGATGCCAAGCAAATTGATTCAATTCAAATTGGTCAGAAAGTGAATCTTTCTTTATCCAATGGTCAGCAATTAAGTGGTGTGGTTCGAAGCATAGGTCCAGCTTTATCGAACAGCACTGGACGTTCTAGTCTCTATGTCAGTCTAAATTCTGGAAATGCGCATGTTGGTATGTTTGCTAATGGCAAAATTAGTGTAGGAAAAAGTGAGGCAAATACTATTCCTCAATCTGCACTCGTAATGCGAGATGGGCGCTCATATATTTATCTGGTTGGTCAGGACCAACGGGTTAAAAGTGTAGTTGTAGAAACAGGACGACGTGTGGGGCAGGATGTTGAAATTCTATCAGCGCTGGCAAGCAATGCACACATCGTAGAGAAGGGCGGCGCATTTTTATCAGAAGGAGTCAAAGTTAAGATTTTGTCTTCTGAAAAGTCTGTTGAACATGGGTCCCAACCACAAGTAGGAGCGCCATAATGAACGTTTCTGCTTGGTCAATTAAAAATCCAGTTCCCGCTATTTTACTCTTTTTCTTTTTAACGGTATTGGGTCTATTCGGCTTCTATCATCTGGGAGTACAAGATACGCCAGATATGGATTTACCGACCATTCAGATTTCAGCCAGTTTAGAGGGCGCGGCACCAGAACAACTGGAAACTGAAGTGGCCAGAAAAATTGAAGATAAATTAACATCTTTAACCAAACTGGATCACATCACGACCATGATTTCGGATGGTCAGGCAACGATTTCGGTGAGTTTTGAGCTGGAAAAAGATGGTGAAGAGGCGCTTTCGGAAGTTCGTAATGCTGTAGATAGTGTACGCGCAGAATTGCCTAGCAGCATGAATGATCCCACAATTTCCAAAGTAAATATCTCAAATTCAGCCTTACTCACCTATACCATTGAATCTGATAGTTACGATGCCAAAGATTTATCTTGGTTTGTTGATAATGATGTGACCAAAGCACTCATGGCTGTTAAAGGTGTAAATACCATTAGCCGTGTTGGAGGACTTGACCGTGAAGTACAGATTGAGCTTGACCCTAGCCTGATGGCAGGAATGGGAGTCATGCCTTCTGATGTATCGACTCAACTCAAAGCAATGCAACAAGATGCATCTGGTGGTCAGGGACGTATTGGTGGAGAGCGCCAGTCGGTTAGAACTTTGGCAACGGTTAACCATGTTGCAGATGTGGGGGCAATTAGCATCCCATTGTCCAATGGAAGTTATGTCAGACTCGATGAAATTGCGACGATTAAAGACAGTTATTCAGATCTGACCTCAAGAGCTTATCAAAATGGTAAAGCTACGGTTGGCTTCCAGATTAAACGATCTAAAGGTTTTTCTGATGTGAGTGTGGTTGATGGGGCAAGAGCTGCCATTAGCAAATTTCAAAAAGAACACCCTGAAGTAAAGATTAAAGCAGCAAGTAATACGGTTGACCCGATTAAAGATAATTATCAGGGTTCAATGGACATGCTTTATGAAGGCGCATTTCTTGCAATTGTGGTGGTTTGGCTATTTTTAAAAAACTGGCGAACAACGTTAATTTCTGCGGTTGCTTTACCTTTATCGATTATTCCTGCCTTTGGGGTCATGTATTTACTAGATTATTCCTTAAACATGATTACCTTATTGGCATTATCTCTTGTGGTCGGCATTTTAGTAGATGATGCGATTGTGGAGGTTGAAAATGTTGAAAGGCATTTGCGGCAAGGTAAAACTCCCTATGACGCGGCAATGGAAGCCACAGATGAAATTGGGTTAGCGGTTATTGCTACAACTTTGACCTTAGTGGCAATTTTCTTACCTACAGCATTTATGGGCGGGATATCAGGTTTGTTTTTTAAACAATTTGGTATTACTGCATCGGTCGCCATTTTAGCTTCACTATTAGTTGCTCGTTTACTTACCCCAATGATGGCAGCTTATCTTTTAAAGCCTCCTCGTGAACAGAATCAAGACGAAGAAAAAGATGGACGAATTATGTCCACCTATAAATCACTCGTTCATTGGACCTTAGGGCACCGTAAGACAACCATGTTACTGGCGACAGGCTTCTTTTTATTGACTGTAGTTGTGGGTTTACAAAATTCTGTTTCTTTTCTGCCTGCCCAAGACAAATCGCAATCTAGTGTCAAATTGGAATTACAGCCTGGTTCAACCTTGAATGAAACCAATGCTGCTGCACAACAGGCCGATGTGATTATTCGAAAGTTGCCGGAAGTCAAAGATGTATTTATGTCAGTCGGCGGTGATGATGTCACTAGTGCAACTTTAACAGTAGATTTGGTCGCGCGTGATGAGCGAGAGCTTAAGCAGGTGGCTGTAGAGCAGAAAATTCGGGAAAAGTTAAAAGCACTTTCAGGAGTACGAGTGACTGTAGGGGGCGGTAATAGTGGTGAAAAACTCGAATTAACATTAGCCAGTGATAACCCTGATTTATTAACACAGACTGCTCACAATGTGGAAAATCAGTTAAGAACATTAAAGGGAATTGGCAACGTCAGTTCGGATGCTGCAATTGAGCAGCCTGAAATTCAGATTCATCCTGATAAAGCCTTAGCCGCTTCATTTGGCGTAACCTCAGAAGCCTTGGCAGATACCATACGCTATGCAACCTATGGGGGATATTCATCAGGTTTACCTAAACTGAATTTGTCCCAGCGTCAGGTTGCCATGCGAGTACGTATGAATCCTGAGCTACGTCATGATCTGGATAGCATTGCGAACTTACGAGTCAAAGGAACAAATGGAACTGTGGCATTAGGTAGCGTTGCAAAAATTGATATTGCCAGTGGTCCTTCACAGATTAACCGTATTGATCGCTTGCGTAATATTACTTTATCCGTAGAGCTCAATGGTCTGGCAACAGGTGAAGTGCAAAATGAGGCAATGAAACTGTCTTCACTTAAGACTTTACCGCAAGGGGTAAAATTGGTTGAGCAAGGTGAAACGCAACGTATGAGTGAAATGCTGCAAGGTTTTGGTCTTGCTTTCTTTATCGGAATTGTTTGTGTGTATGCTGTTCTGGTGTTGTTATTTCATGACTTCATGCAACCCGTTACGATTCTTTCAGCGTTGCCTTTAGCGTTAGGTGGTGCATTTGTTTCACTCTACATTTTTGGTTTGCCTTATTCTATGCCTGTTGTCATTGGTATTTTAATGCTAATGGGAATTGTGACCAAAAACTCAATTTTGTTAGTGGATTACGCCATTATTGCCCGACGGGAAAAGAATTGTTCTCGTTTTGAAGCAGTCATGGATGCTTGTTCTAAACGTGCTCGTCCAATCATTATGACAACTTTAGCCATGGGGATGGGAATGATGCCTAATGCTTTAGGGTTAGGTGCTGAACCAAGTTTTAGACAACCAACGGCTATTGTGGTGATTGGTGGCTTGTTAACATCGACTGTATTAAGTCTATTGGTTGTACCTGTGGTCTTTACCTACATTGATGATTTATTGATGTGGTTTAGAAGAAAAATTGTAGCCTTAAAAAATTAACTATTAATGCTTAATCTCTATTAAATCTTTTTCAAACTTTTGTTAAAGGTTTAGTAGAGAATGAATCATTACAAGCTATATATGAAAAAGAGGTTACTTTAGGACTATATGGGCAATTAATTCAATTTATTAAACAGTGATTTAAGTTTTACTTGAATTATTGCTTGACTTGTTTAAATGATAATTATTATCATTTGTGGGTTCCTTGTTTTGAGTCCATGTGCTGTGAACAAAACTTCTTTGCTTGTAGATCAGTTATATAGAAGTCACCAAAGCTGGCTTCACCAATGGTTGAGACAAAAATTAGGTAATACTGATCAGGCCGCAGATCTGGTTCAGGACACATTTATTAAACTGCTACAAACGCGAGACGAGCTATTCGGCATTAAGGAACCGCGTGCCTATTTAACCTCGATTGCTAAAAACCTGCTGATTGACCAAGTGCGCCGTAAACGCATTGAACAGGCCTATTTAGATGGCTTGAGTCAAATGGAATATATGCTTGAAGCGGTGGCTTCACCCGAAGACCAAATACAAATTATTCAAGCAATTAACCAGCTTTGCAAAGCACTCGAAGGGGTTTCTGAAAAAGCACAGCAAGCTTTTATTTTGCATTACCTCGAAGGCTATACCCATAAAGAAATTGCCGAGCGTTTAAATGTGTCGACCAAAATGATTCAAAAATATTTGGCGAGCTGTTTAATTCAATGCTACCAAAACCGACAAGACATGGACGCTTGCATTTAAATGGCCATGGATAAAAGCAAACATCACCAACTGGTTGAAGAAGCCGCGCATTGGATTGTTCAACTGAGTTCGGATGATGAAAGCTCACGAAAAACCGCCAAACAAAAATTTGAAGAGTGGAAAAAAACCAGTGAGCAACACCACCAAGTGGCTGCCGATATTGAACAGTGCATTGGTTCGATTCAAAAACTTTCCCAAACCAGTGGACATAAAAAAGTTACCAAAGTTGCCCTTAAGGCTGGCCTAAGCTCAGGCAAAGCCTACAAGCATTTACGGGCAGGAACAGCTTTTGCTATCGTTTTTGTTGCCATGAGTGGGGCGTTATTTTATTTAACCGATACTACAGTGGCCTATGTTACTGCTGATATTCAAGGGCAAACGGGGCAGTGGACTACACAAACTTTGCCAGACGGCTCACGTTTAATTTTGCGTGGTAAAAGCGCGGTCAATCTTGATTTTAAAACCAACCAGCGAGTGGTTGAGTTGGTGCAAGGTCAAATTTATGTCGATGTTGCCAAAGATAAGACCAGACCGTTTTTGGTCAAAACCAGCCATGGACAAATTCAGGCACTCGGCACAGCTTTTAGTGTCCGTTATGACCCTTCGGCAACTGAACTCAAAATGTTACACTCAAAGGTAAAAGTAGAAGCTACACAGGTTAAAAAGACCCAATTGCTTACTACTCGTGAGGCTATTGTCGAGGCGGGGCAAGCCATTAAAATGGACCAAAACGGTGTGCAAAAACTTCCTGCACTCAATATTTATAACGAACAACAAAAATGGCAAAAGCATCAGCTTATGGTAGAAAACCTGCCGCTGAATCAAGTGCTACAAGAGCTAGAACGTAATTACAAAGGCAAAATTATTTTTAATGATGCGGCATTGCAACATGTACGGGTCAATGCGGTATTGCCTTTAGACCAAACCACAGAATCGCTTAAGCTTTTGGCTACGGTTTTTCCAGACCTGAAAATTAAGCAAATCACGCCGTTTGTAGTGATGGTTTCTTTAAAATAATAAAAAATTAAATTTATTTTCAATTTTAGGTTCCACTTTTTTGAAAGTCGTTCGTCATAGTAAGTAGAAGCAATAAATATGGATCATTTTAATTAGTTGTATTGAATGATTCTTATTACGATTTACTGGGGCGGGCAAATGAAAAAAGCGGGAACGGGGCAAAAGCGGAATCGGTCGATTTTTCGATTCTCAACACTGGCGTTTGCCATACATGCTGTGTCGATGGGTGGGCTTGTTGTGCTGCCTATGCAGCAGGCCTATGCACAAACAGTCGGAGTTAAAAGCTATAACATTCCTGCGGGCCGTCTTGCCAACGTACTCAACCAGTTTGCCGAACAATCGGGTACTTCAATTGCAATGGATGCTCAGCAACTTCAAGGGTTACACAGCCTAGGCTTAAAAGGCAGCTTTGCCGTCGAGCAAGGTTTTGAGCAGCTTTTAAAAGCAACTGAATTTAATGCCGTAAAAGTTGGGCAGGGCTACACACTCAGCAAAAAATCTATGCCGCGCGTCACTTCATCTAAGGTTCAGGCCGCTAGCCTGCCACTAAGTGGTGCCGTAATTGAAGAAGATGCATCGGTACGACTTACCCCAATAGTGGTGTACGGCAAAGAAGACCGTGACACAGAAGGCTATAACAAAGTTTATGACGCAAACCGCTCTTCGGTCTATGCGGGCAAAGACTATGTCGAGCGCTTTAAGGGAACCAACCCAGCCGATGTTTTACAAGGCATGGTGGGCGTCTATAGTGGTGATGCCCGTAACAGTGGCGCACTCGATCCAAGTGTACGTGGTGTGCAGGGCGTTGGCCGTGTGCCTTTAACCATTGATGGTACCGAACAGTCAATTGCCGTATGGCGTGGCTACAACGGGGTAAACAACCGAAACTATATCGACCCTAATCTCATTGCGGGCATTGAAGTCATTAAAGGCCCGTCTTTGGAGCGTAATACCACGACTTCTGTTGGCGGTGGTGTGGTGGTTAAAACGCTAGAGGCCGATGACATTGTTCGTCCGGGTAAATCTTTTGGTGCAGAGTTAAAGGTAGAAGGCTCAACCAACTCAATCGATCCGTCTTTGCCAGACATGAGTAAAGTAGGCAAAAACTACGATGACACAACGCCTTGGATCGACATGAACGGGGCCAAATATGACCCCGATATTTATAAAAAGAACCGGACCAGAAGTGATAACTCTAATTTTTCGGGCGATGACTTGGCGGGCCGACTGGCAATTGCAACCAAGCAAGATAAATTCGATTTACTGGCAGTTTATGCGGTACGTGAGCGCGGTAACTATTTTTCGGGGACACATGGCGCGG
This sequence comes from Acinetobacter sp. KB005, assembly GCF_049949095.1. NCBI lineage: Bacteria > Pseudomonadati > Pseudomonadota > Gammaproteobacteria > Moraxellales > Moraxellaceae > Acinetobacter > Acinetobacter sp. KB005. The sequence goes on from NZ_CP188191.1 coordinate 1,804,221, forward strand.
GCTACTATAAACGAGCGACGCCAGATAGTAGCCTTGATTTTATCCCTTACTTTGCCTATGCCTATCAACCGGGCGATGAAGTTCCCAACACTTCAAGTCATATGGAGTCGTGGTTATTAAAAGGGACCTATCGCCCAACCGATAGCCAGACCCTTAAACTGACTTACCGAGATACCAAAAATATTTTTGGTGAAATTATGCCGTCTCGAATTGTTTGGGGCATTACGCCTGATTTGGGTGTTCCGCAGTGGCCTTTAAGCAATATTCACTCTAAAGCCTATAGTCTCGAATATAAATTTAAGCCTGAGAATAATCGCTGGATTGATTTCTATGCCAACATTTGGCAAACCGACACCGAAAGCCAGACATACACACGTGGTGGGTGGCCAACCACAATCGACTTTCGAGATAACACGATTATTAACACGGCGATTAGCCATTCTGATAATACGCGTAAAGGCATTACGGTCAGTAATAAAGCCCGTTTGTTAGACCAGCTTGATTTGACGCTCGGTGGAAGTTTCTTAAAAGAAAAGCTGACGTCTGATGATGTGTATGGTGAATTTGGCCCAAGTTATTCGCTCTATCAAGCATTGCCACGAGCAGGGCGCCGTGAGGAAAAAACGTTCGACTTTAATTTTAATTATCGACCGCTGTCTTGGTTAAGTTTTGATGCGGGCATGCGTTATCGCTCGTATTGGGCTGTTGATGACTTTTTAAATAAGTCTTTGCAGAGCGAGATTGACCCGAATTTAAATCCGCTGTTTACCAAAAAAAGTAGGCTTAAAGAATATACCTTTGAATATCAGACTATGCCTGAGAGTTACACCTCGACTCAGCAGCGTTTAATCAATGTTTTAAAACAGCGCTATGCCACAAAAAATCCTGATTGGGATGGGCAGCTCGATACCGTGCCTGCCTCAGAGAGCACGTTGTATAACATGATCTGGTCACAGAAAAATACGCTGAGCTGGAAAGCAGATGCGAATGGGCAATTGTCGCTTGCTGATAATCCTTTAAACCAGCTCAATGCCTCTGGACAAAAGTACGTCGTAACTGGCGGTAATTTTATGTCGGTGGTTGACCAAGTTCCGGTTGAGTCTGCCGACAAAGTTAAAGATAGCGGCTGGGCACCGCAGTTAGGTGCCTCAATTCACCTCACGCCAAACAGCAGAATCTATGCACGCTATGCAGAGGAATATCGCTTACCAAGTTTGTTTGAAAGCACTGTTGGTTTTTCTGCCATGTTGCCATATCAAACAATCAAACCTGAACACGCTTTTAACTACGAAGTGGGTTATGTCTATGACATGCGTGATTGGTTCAGTACAGCGCGTAATGCCGACATTAAGCTCGCCTATTACTACAACAAAACCAAAAATGTGATTGAGCGTGATCAAAACCTTATTTTTACCAATATGGATGAGCAAAAGCTGTCAGGTTTAGAGTTACAAAGTCGTTTTGATAATGGCGGTTTTTTCACAGACTTGAGCGTGGCTTATAACTTAAAAAATGAAGTGTGTGATACCAATAGTGCCATTAACAAAATGATTTTAGGCGGCACGGTTCAAACCGAGCAGGGCCTTGAGTTTCGTGAACCGTATCAGCGCTGTGTTGATGACGGTTTCCCAAATGGTTACTTGGTGACCATGGCTACACCTGAACTGAGTTTCCACGGTTTGCTTGGCGCACGCTTTTTAGATGAAAAGTTAGAGCTCGGTGCACGTGCAACATTCTATAAAGCTTATGAAAGCCCGCTACGCAAAAACAATGATGCTAGCGTCAATAAAGGCTATTACCTCAATGTGCCTTTGGCGTGGGATGACACGTGGATTTTTGATGCCTATGCGCGTTATCAGGTCGATAACTACAACACCGTTGAATTTGTCGGCAGTAATCTTTCTAACCAGTTTTATATCGATCCTTTAACCCGTAGTGCCATGGCGGCACCCGGCCGAACGATGAAAATTAGCTGGACCACTAAATTTTAAACAGAATTTGATTCCCTCTACACATACATAAAAGGGGAGTCAGGTAACGGTAAATAATAAGATTGAATGATTATTATTTACAAAAAAACTGAGTAGGTTTTCAGCTGGGCCTATTCAATAAACTAAAAATAGCGAAATCGTTATTTTAAATTAAACAATAACTTAGTTTTAAAAAAGATGGAGTAACAACAAATGAAAATCTCTCAATTGTTCTTGGGTCTCGTTGCTTGTTCAACTGCATTTGCTTATGCAGGTATTGATGGTATTTCGAGTAATGAAAGTAACATCAAAATCGGTGCTGCTGCCAATGCAAGCCATCCGGGTGGTGTTGCAGCGGTATCGGTTCAAGCTGCGGGTGCACCATATAACGCTTTTACAGGTTTTAGTTCGTTAAAAGGTTTGGCTCAGGCTTTTGCTGCTCAGGGAACGAGTAACACCAATGTAACGGTTGGCAGCAAAACCTTTAATATTTCGCATATTCCAGTGTCTGCAATGCCACCTTCACACAGTGCATTAGGTAATTTTAACTTTGGTCAGGTGGGCACACAGGAAGTCTATTTTGGTGAATGGTGGAAAGCGGGCGACACGCCAGCAAGCGCGAGCCATACCGTTTACTATGCGGGTGATAACACCAATACCACTGTTCCAACTGTGGGTACTGCAACTTATACGGTTGCAGGGATTAATGGTTCTGGAAGCAATTTGTTAAGTGGTACGTTCACGGCAAATTATGGCGCGGGCACACTTGAAGGGACGCTTAACGGAACAGGTACGGCTGTTTCATCATTAAGCCTAGATGGTGTGGCATTTAATCCAGGTACTGCTGCGTTTGCCGGTTTGGCAACGGCTAACGGTACGGCTGGTATCGACAACTCTGGTGTGGTTCAAGGTCAATTCTTTGGTGCAAATGCTTCGGCTTTAGCGGGTATTGCCCAGTTTGATAACGTGTCTTACAACACTGCATTTGGCGGTGCTAAAAATTAATGAATTCAAAAGGAATCTACACACGTAGGTTCCTTTTGTTTTTTGGCTTTTGCTTGGTTGCTTCAGGTTTATTGTTTTATGAAACGAACGCTTTTGTGCTGTCTGACATTGTTGAGTTGTCCATTTTTATATGCCGACGAAGACACACAGCTTCGTCTCAATCAAAGCTTGGATCAAACGCTTTTACAAGAACAGCGACAGTTTCACGAGCAGGGAACCATTCGTAGTACCGAGCAATTACCTAAACTTCAAATTAATGGACAAGAATATAGTGTTGAGCAAAACCAGAATGATCTTGCCAAAGCGTTATATTTGGCAGTCATGCAAAAACAGTGGCTCAAAGCCACAGTTTATTTAGAACATTATAAGAAATATGTTGGCTACGATCGGGCTTTAACCGACTTTGCCGAAGGGGCAGTTGCACGTTCTCAGGGTCAACTGAAATTGGCTGAACAAAAATTTCAAAGCAGCTTAAAACAACAACCACATAACTTAATTTGTGAACTTGAGTTAGCGCGCGTGCTGTTTGAACAACAGAAGAATAAGGAAGCAGCACGCCTTTTTATTTCCATTCAAGACCAACTTAAACAAAGTGACCCTGCGGTAATCCCGTCTGGGGTTTTAACAACAGTGAATACTTTTGTTCAGGCATTAAAAAAACGAGACTCTTGGCAAGGCTCGGTTTCAGCGGGTTACACCTATGTCAGTAATTTAAATAGTTCGTCTGAACAGAGCAAAACATGGACGCTTTATGGCAAAGATAGTGACGGTAATATTATCCCAATTGAGCAAGTTACCCGTGGGACGCCTAAAGCTGAGTCGGCAACAGGTTTAGATTACGAAGCCAGTCTGATTAAACGCTATGCGATTGAGGGGCATCATGGCGTGGCTTTACGTGCGCTGGCGTTTGGACAGTCCTATAACGACCACGCGGCATTTAATGAATCTACCGTTAACATTAATGCAGGCTACAGCTACTTTGACTTAAAAAATCAAATTGGGGTGAGTCCGCTTTTTGAACATAAACGTTATGGCAATGATGGTCTTTATAATGCGTGGGGCGCGCGTGCCGAATGGATGCATTTTATCTCGGCAGATAAAGCTTTCAAGCTTGAGGCTGAGAGTAAAGATTTAAATTATCAGAAATATAAAACCCTAGATGGGGTAGAAAATTCGGCCTTCGCCACTTTCTGGAAGATTTTTCCAGACCAGTGGACTTTTTTTGGTGGTCTAGATGTAATTGACCATTCGACCCAAGAAAAATATATGGCTGCCTACCAACAACAAGGTGTGAGGTTGGGCTTAAGCAAGTCTTGGAGCACAGGATTTAACACCACTTTGTTGAGCTCTTACCGTTGGCGCCTGTTTGATAAATATGCGGAAACTTTCTTAGCACGCCGTCATGATTTTGAGCAGAACTATACCGTTGTTGTGCAAATGCCGCGCTTTGAGTTTTATGGCATGACGCCTAATTTAACCTACCGTTACAACCATAATAAAAGTAATGTCGATTGGCTGTATTCCTACGATAAACACAACATTAGCCTCAAGCTTGAGCATCGTTTTTAGGGAATAAGCCATGAAATCAAAATCTTTATTCCCGACACATAAGCCGATGGCTATGTTGCCTTTCACACAAGAGCCGAAGCATTTTTATAAGTGCTTAACCGTAGTGGTGGTGATTGGTCTGCATGTGTTTGTTGTCTGGATGCTGAGCCATTTAATTGAACCTTATACTTTTCGAGCATCGCCAAAAGTAGATGCATTAAAAGTAAGTTTTGTGTCATTGGCGCCTGCTAAAAAGCCATCGGCTGAAAAGATCGAAAGCCAACCTAAAAAAAGTGTAACGCCTAAATCTACATTAAACAGTTCGGTATCTTCAGTACCTGAAGAATCAAAAAACTCGCCTACAAATGTTCGAACATTAGCGTCAAAAACTGCCTCTAAAGAGGTCGTGCAAAATAATTTAAGTGACAAACAGCAAGCACAATCAAAAACGAATTTAAATATTTTAGCTCCACTCCAACCAGCGCAGCGTACACAAAGGCGAGCAGCTCCTCATACAGATACACAACTCAGTTCAACTGACCTTGAACCGCAAAGAGAGCACTTGCTAGAAAACACCAGCAGCACAACCAAAAGTGGCGGCGTCAAAACACCTGCAACGCAGCAAGAATATTCCAAAGCACCTAGCACTCAAGTTGAACACGATGACGTTGTTCAGGTGAGTAGTGTGGATGTGCTGAGTTTTGGTGGGCTTGACTATGATGACCGCGAGTTAAAACAACAAAATCGTTTGGTTGAGCTTCGGATTCGCATTAATGAAAAAGGGCAGCCGATCAACATTCAATTACGTCAAAGTTCGGGCATTGCCAGCCTTGATGAGCGGGTCATGCAAGCTGCACGTAAATCCAGATTTAAACCCCACAAAATTAATGGTCGCGCCGTGACCATTGTTGTGGATTTTCCAGTCCAACTCAAACTCAATCGGGGCCGTTAACCGATGAATGATATCCGTCTTGCAGGAGAAAAATGATGAACACATCTACAGAACAAATCATTAGCAACAGCTTGTCTTTACGTTTGAAACAAGAAACCGCTGCTGAACATGAACGTATGCATCAATTAATGTCACAAGCAAAGGTGTTTTCAAGTAAAGAAAAATACGCACAATTTACGTTGTCTCAATATTACTTTCAGCGCGAAATTGAACATCTTTTTGAAAAAGAGGGTGTGGCAGGACTGATTCCGGACCTCAATATTCGTGGCCGCTCAAAACAAGCACTTGCCGATTTAAATGATTTAGGCATTCAACCCAACGGGCAGCAATTACAAAGTGAAAACGTACAGCTACCCGAAGCTTTAGGCTGGATTTATGTGTCTGAAGGTTCAACCTTAGGAGCTGCATTTTTATTTAAAGAGGCCCAAAAGCATTTAGGGTTTTCTGAAACGTTTGCTGCGCGTAATTTAGCTGCCTATCCCGAAGGGCGCGCTAAAGTCTGGAAGCGTTTTGTGCAAGCACTCGACGAAACAGGCTTTGACCAAACCCAGCAAGATCGTGTTGTACAAGGTGCTTTAGATGCATTTGGATATTTTGGTCAGGCGCTTGATCAGCTCGATACATTGAAATAATAAAAAGTGGATAAAGGTTACCCAGTATGGACAAACTCAATCAAGTAAATGTGATCGTAAAACATGAGCAGTCGTTAGTACCCGCTCAACCAGTCAGTAAGCTTGCTCGTTCTATTTGGGCGCGTTGGGTGTTTATTGGTTTGGCTTGGTTGTGTATCGCGCTTGGCATATTGGGTATTTTTATTCCGGGCCTACCCACGGTTGATTTTATAATTTTAGCTGTTTTCTTTGCGGCTCGCGGCTCTGAAAAACTTCATCAATGGTTTCGAAATCATCGTTATATCGGTCCATTCGTTCGAGAGTGGCAAGAACATCGGCGTATTCCTAAAAAGGCAAAATATATCTCGACATTCAGTATGAGTTTGGCTGCGGGACTTATGCTTTGGACTATTCCACATCCGTGGTTTGTCTATCCGGCAATTTTATGTATGGCAGGGGTATTAGTATGGATGTGGCTTAAAAAATGAAAGAATTATGATTGGCACTGTTGCATAGTACGCTTCATTGTTTTTACAAAATCACGCGGTACTTCAGGGCTTTGTAAACTTAAACTGCCAAGTTTAAGCATCAGTTTAGGGGAATATTGACGTTCTAAACGATGATAAATACATGTACAACTTGCACGGCTATGACCTGCTGCCATACATTTTAAATAGAAATCACGTTGAGCATTAGTTTTCTGACCTGCAAAGGCAATAGATGCAAATAATAATCCGCCTAAAAGAACTGAATAATTATAAAGTGACATATATCTACTCGTGATTGTTTTTTTCATTATCCATATTTTGGCATAACTTTTTCAGGTTCAAAATCAGTTGATATCAACTTGCGGCTTCATCATAGTTAGAACTGTTTTAGAGGTCAAATTGATTTGAAGATGATCACTGTTTTATTGTCCTTAAAATAGACAATTTTGATTGTTGCTATTTTAAAGACAGTGTTACGACATTACACACCCTATTTTTTTACATCTTTTTTTGCTTTCATAAACGTTTAAGCATTATTCATTTTTAAATCATTTACATACAACTTAATTGCTTTAAAACTTTAATTTAACAGGATATTTTATATGGTAGATACCCCAATTAAAAAAGAAACAGAAAGTACATGGGCGATATGTCGAGATCCTGTTTTACTAACTATGGTTGGTGGGGCAATTGATACTATTGGCTTTATTGCATTGTTTGGCTTTTTTACCGCTCATGTTACAGGAAACTTAGTGTTGGCAGGGGCGGCATGGGTTAAAGGCGGCTCTGGTTTATGGATTAAGCTTGCTGCGATTCCTTTGTTCATTGTGACAGTTGTGATTACAAAACTTTTAATTGACCGTAGTCAGGTGAAGCACAAAACGCTGTCTTATTTATTCTTATTTGAAGCCATCTTTCTATCTGCTTTTATGATTGCAGGGCTTTATTTCGAACCTTTTAAAAATGCCGATGCAATTACTGTGGCATTAACAGGTGGGCTGGGTTTAATTGCTTTAGCTATTCGTAATACTTCAAGCAAAACGCTGATTAAAAATATTAGCCCAAGTACTATGATGACGGGCAATACCACGCAGCTCGGTATTGATATTGCTAACTTGCTTAAAAACAATAATGCAGCCAATCGGGCAAGTTTACTTAAAAGTGTCAGTATTGTAATTGGGTTTGTGATTGGTGCCTTTTTAGGAGCGATACTTTATGTCTATTTTGACTTCTGGAGTGTAGCGCCGTTTATCTTACCAATTTTGTATTTTTCTTATTTAGCTTCACAGCAAAAGTTCAACCAAGCTTGATTGAACTCACCAAGAATAGGCCTGAATGAAATGTAATTCAGGCTTTTTTTCGCAATAAAGGAAAACGGAAGCTGAGCTGAAATTGTTCGTTCATTGCTTTACAGGCATAATGACCTAATGGGGAATACATTCGATTAAGGAATGCAGAATGACAAAGTCTTACCATTATTCAATGATAACAATAATGGCTTTGCTCAGTGGCTGTCAGGTCATTAATTTAAAAGAAAGTAATTTAAGTAATGCTTTAAAAAGTAAGAATGAAAGTATTCTGACTGACGGCACCTTAAGCCATCAAACTCAAAACTTGCTGTATTTAGTTAAAAAAGACGAAAAATCTTGTCTGCAAAATTTTGATGATTGTTTAATTAAAATTCAAAGCTTGTCTGAAAATAGCAGTCGAGAAGAACGCTATGCTGCGCTGAGTGAAATTTATTTAGCCAAGGCTTTAGATGTTGGGCGTGGCAGCCAGTGTAATGCTATCAATAAAAGTAAAAATTGTGTTGAGCAAGAGTTAGCTTTGTTCGATAAAAGCTTGCGCTATAGCTATGTTTATTTATTTGACTCTGAAGAGTCGCCGTTCGATCGAGTGTTTGATCATCGCCAAAATCAGGTGCGTATTTTTTATAACGTCGCTTTGTCGAAGTTAATGACCACGTATTTTAATCATTTAAATACGCATCGTTTTCCACCTGTACTTAAGGCAGATGGGCATCAATATCATGTCAATTTTGACCATGCCGTAGATGTACAAAAAATAGAAGTCGATACCTTTCGCTCCAGCTATAACATGAACTTTTCTGGCTTTAATACCGTCAACCGTAAGGATGGCTTAGGGGCAGAATTTATTGTCGGGCGTAAAGAAAATGATGTAAATCATGGTTTCATTTTAGATCCCGATGCTTTTTATGCTCATCAAACCAATCCTAATATTCATTTACCACGCTTCTTTCCAGTCACTGCTATTGCTTACCCTAAACAAACAGCCACAGCAGATCAGATCATTGCTGGAGCAGAGTTAGAAATTGCCATGTTTGATCCATATCGACAAGACCGTGTAAAAGTTGAAGGTGTGGACTATCCACTCACTGCAAATTATTCGGCGCCTTATGGGCTTTGGCTCTCGAAATATAATTTAGGTGCAGCAGGGTATTGGTCTTTAATTAATAAAGAATCCAATTTAATCATGCCGCATTTATATATGCTGGAACCTTTTAACCCGAATAAGAAAATCATTGTGTTTGTTCATGGCTTGGCGAGTAGCCCAGAGGCTTGGGTAAGCCTAACCAATGACATTATGGGCGATGCCGAATTGAGGCAAAACTATCAAGTTTGGCAGGTGTTTTATTCTACCAATATGCCCATTTTTGAAAGCCGTTTTCAGATTTATTCATTGTTGAATCAGGCTTTCCAAAACATTGCCAAAGACAGCTATGCTGAGCATGATGCAGTGTTGGTTGGGCATAGTATGGGCGGAGTCATTAGCCGTTTATTGGTAAGCGATGCCGATGTTTCCGATTTAGCCATGCAAAAAATGAATGAAGCACAGTTAAATCGTTTAAAAGAAAATCCAGTGATTCAAGAGCGTTTTCAGTTCAAAGCTTTGCCTTATTTTAAGCGGGTTGTTTTTGTTTCTGCACCGCATCATGGTACAGATTACGCTGACCGATGGTTTACCCAAATTGCACGCCGTGTTATTCGTTTGCCTGCCGATTTCTTTATTGCAGTCGAAATGAGAGATGAGAAAAATACAAAGCTCAGAAAAGGTTTAATTGAAAATGGAGCGAGTAATTTAAGTCGTTCTTCTAGTTTTATGCAGCTTACGCAAGCCATTCAACCATCGTTTAACGTGGTCTATCACTCGATTATGGGCAATATTGATGGTACGGCAGATAAGTTAAAAAGCAGTGATGGAATTGTGCCGTATCAAAGTTCACATTTAGGTGGTGAACAGTCGGAACTGATTATTAAAGGCGGGCATTCAATTCAAACTAGCCCAGAAGCGATTTTAGAATTACGCCGTATTTTACGGTTGCATCTTAAGCAGTCACAGACTTCAAAATAGAAATTTTGTTTTTAGACAACCACTGCTGAAATGGGTCAGCAGTGGTTGAAATAATTAATTTAGCTGATTTTGTTTGAGCGATTTTTTATGCTCAAAGTAGCTGATTGAAAAAATAACCAAGCCGACTAAATACAAGACCACAGACAGCAGCAATAAATCTAATCCTGCTGCATAGAGTAACCAAAGCGCATAGATTGAAGCGACGCTTGCAATAGCAATATGTGGGGTACGTTTGTGGCGAATCGATTCTTTAAGATAAAAAGCCGACACCAGAAAATAAGGCAATAAAATCATTACCGATGAAATCAATAAAAGCTGGGTATAGTTTTTATTGAAAAAATACACGGCAATCAATGCGCCTTGCACGACCAGAGTGGTAAGCCAAAGCGATGAAATCGGCACATTATTCTGATTATTCTTTAAAAATAATTTCGGGAATGCGCCATTTTTTGCAGCCAAATATGGAATTTCAGTTGCAAATAAAGTCCAGCTTAAATAAGACGAAGAAACTGAAATAATAAGCCCAATGGTAATAACGATAGTGCCTGGCAAGCCTATGAGCTGCTGTAAAATGGTTGCCATTGATGGGTTATGCATGCCTGCAAGTGCTTCACGACTTACTACGCCATAGGCCAAAACTGTAACCATCACGTAAAAACTTAACGCCAGTAACACACCTAAAATAGTGGCTTTACCAATGTCATAACGGTTTTTTGCACGTGATGATAAAACCACAGCACCTTCAATACCAGTAAATACCCAAAGGGTAATTAGCATCAGGTCTTTCACTTGCTGCCAAAGTGGAACTTTTAAAGAGAAGTCATTTAAGTTGAGTTTGAATAAATCAAACTTAAAGGCAATAAAGGTAAAGAAGATAAAAACCACCATTGGAATGATTTTGGCAATAGTCGCCAGTAAATTCACAATTGCCGCTTCTTTAATGCCTCGACTCACCAACCAGTGTACAAGCCATACAAAAATGCTTGAGCCAATGAGTGAATAGAGCGTATTGCCTTCACCAAAAATAATATGGTCTTTGCTGTCGGTAAACATGCCAACGCCCGAAAAGGCAATCACGACATAACCGACAATACCAATGGTGGTACACAACCAATAGCCCCAAGCGGAGCAAAACCCAATCAGGTCACCAAAACCTTCACGCGCATAGTTATAAATACCACCGTCTAGATCTGGTCGTTGGCGAGTTAAATGTAATAGCGTGAGGGCTAAGAAAATAATGCCGACTCCGGTAATGAGCCATGCAACAAGAAGGGCAGAGCCGTTGGCAACCTGAGCCATATTTTGGGGGAGGCTAAATACGCCTGACCCCACCATAGAACTAAAGACCAGCGCTGTAAGAGACAACAATCCAATTTTGGCAGCAGACATGGTATTTATTCTTTAAAAAATTGAGAGAGTTCAGCAATGTGTTCTGGACCAATACCACAGCAACCGCCTACTAAACTTGCGCCTGCTTGCTGCCATTGCTTGGCGAAACCAAGATAAGCAGGAGCATCAAGGTCTTTACGAACTTCATCAAGTCCATCGTTGGCAGTTGCGCTGCTATCTTGAGGCGGGAAAGCATTGGCATAGGCACCAATTTGTACAGACTCTGGAATAAGTCCTTTAATTTCATTAATGGCTTGCAAGATTACTTCAGGCTGGCAGCAGTTAAACAAAACCGCTTTTGCATTTGACTGTTTTATAAAATCAGCCACTTGTTGCATGTTTTCACCTGAGCGGAGTAAGGCTTGTTCTTGTTTAATTTCGTCTTGCAGGGTAAACGATACCCAATAGTCCTTACCATCTTTTGGTAATAAGGCATGCACTGTTTCGACTTCTTTTAAGCACGATTGAGTTTCTGCTAACCAGAAATCCACCTCTGGTGCCAATGTATTAATGATGGGTTCAGCAAGGTCTTTAGCCTGCTCAGCCTGAAACAAGTCTGCACGGTAAGAACCAAATAAAGGCGGTAAGCAGCCTGCAATTTTGACATTTTTGCCGCTTTCTTTAACTGCATTTTTTGCTTGTTCGATCGCAACTTGAATTAAACGAATGCCGTCAGTTTCAAAGCGTTCTTGCCCAATGTGAAATGGTACAACAGCATAGTTATTGGTGGTAATAACTTCTGAACCAGCGTTAATAAAATCGAGATGTACTTCTTTTACTGTTTCAGGCGCTTCAATGAGTGCAAGCGCAGACCACTCTGGTTGACGAAATGGAGCGCCACGACGAGCCAATTCACGGCCTAAACCGCCATCTAAAATTTTCATAAATTACAACATAAAGGGAGAAAAAATATTTAAGTAATCTAGCGTGTAGAGGGGGCGTATTCAATCGCTAATATGCTCTATATATTTCTAAATAAATTAGATTGTTATGAATATTTTTTCTTAAAAGGAATTCTGTATATGATGTTCAATTTTACTGATGAACTTCATGTGAAAAAGAAGACTTATTTATATACAGCTATAGATTAAAAAACAAGCTTAAAGTGCGCCATATTGTTGCCAACTTTCCCCAGTGTGCTGAGTTTTATAATACGCTTTAAGTTGCTCAAGTTGACTAAAATGTATGCCTGACCAAATCAATAAGCTGATTAATATTAAAGCCTTATATAGGCTTCGAATTTTTTTGACGTGAGTGAACGCTAATGACACAAAAAATAGAGCAGGTAAAAATATAAAGAATTGAACAGAAGAGAAAAATAAATGGGCTGTACTAAAATATAAGGCGACAGCACTGATTAGTAGATTTAAAATTGAAAACAGTTTTTGATATTTGCCGAGCTTAAATGCATAAGCATTGATGGCAAGTAACACGGCTGAACTTACATAAATCGCTGTACCGCCAATCATCCACATATAAAAACCGCTTAACAAAAGATAAGCCAGTAGCAAAATAAGCACGAGCTTAAAACAAAATGAAAAGAGGCGGGATGATGAGTTTAAAGGTGTCATAGCTAATCTAAATATTTCAACTGAAGTCTTAAAAAACAAAAGGACGAATCGAAATTCATCCTTTTGGAATTTTACTTATACATCATCAAACTTAGTTTGCTTTTGCAACAGGGGCAGCAGCAGTTTCATCGTTTGCCGCTTTAAACGGAGATGTATAGTTCAAGCCAAGTGTAGAACTTGTGTACTGACGAACTTTGTCGAGTAATACAGGATCTTTGCTTAGGTCTTGTTTATAAGAAACAACAATTTCATGAAGCTTCTGATTCCATTTACCTTCAGTTTGCTCAGGGAAAGCTTTTTCAAGCAAGTTAAGCATGATGTATGGAGAAGTGGAAGCACCCGGAGATGCACCTAACAATGCAGTTACAGCACCATCTTTAGACGCAAAGATTTCTGTACCGAATTGAAGTGTAGCTGGTTTGCCCGGCTCTTTTTTAATGATCTGAACACGTTGACCACCTTGGCTTAAACGCCAGTCTTCAGCTTTCGCATCTGGGTAGTACTTACGAAGTTCATTTAGACGGTCTTCATCTGACATCATCACTTGGCTAACCAAGTATTTAACAAGATCAAGATTTTCCAAACCAACAGTGGTCATTGGTAAAACGTTGTTTTTGTTAGTAGATGCAAGTAAATCAAGCTGAGAACCGTTTTTCAGGAACTTGTTTGAATACGTAGCAAATGGTCCAAACAATACATATTTTTTACCGTCGATATAACGCGTATCAATATGTGGCACAGACATTGGAGGCGCACCAAGTTCAGCACGGCCATAAACTTTTGCTGTGTGTTCTGCAGTAATTTTTGGGTTGTCAGTAATTAAGAACTCACCACCAACAGGGAAGCCAGCATATTGTTTCGCTTCTGGTAAACCAGTAAGTTGCAATAATTTAACTGCTGCACCACCTGCACCAATAAATACAAAACGCGTTTTAACGTGATCTACTTTACCAGTTTTCAAATTTTTGAAAGACACAGTCCAAGTTTTGTCATCATTTTGGCTGATGCCAGTCACTTCGGTTGAAGTCTGTAATTTGAAATTAGGGTTTTGGTCTAAACGATTCACTAATTGTTTAGTGATAGAACCATAGTTTACGTCAGAGCCAACATCCATACGGGTCGCTGCAACTTTTTGACTAGGGTCACGATCGTTCATCACTAAAGGCGCCCATTGTTTAATAACAGCAGGGTCTTCAGTAAATTTCATGCCTTTGAACAACGGGCTTTGAATCATTGCAGCATAACGTTTTTCTAAGAATTGAACGTTATCGCCCCAAACGAAAGCAATGTGCGGAACTGGGTTAATGAATGATTTAGGTTCAGCTAAAACGCCTTGTTTTACCTGATATGACCAAAACTGTTTAGCAACTTCAAATTGAGAAGCAACTTTTTCAGCTTTGACAATTTCCATCTTACCGTTTTTCTCTTCGGTATAGTTCATTTCCATAAAGCCAGAGTGGCCTGTTCCGGCATTGTTAAAGCCGTTTGAACTTTCTTGAGCAACTTGGTCAAGACGTTCATACATACGAATTTGCCAGTTTGGTTCAAGCTCAGTGAAATAAGTACCAAGAGTGGCACTCATGATGCCGCCGCCAACAAGAACAGCATCAACAACTGGCTCATCTTTTGCAGTTTCTACTTGTTTTGACGTTGTCGGTCTAAACAAGAAAACAATACCTGCAATTAAAATAAGAATGATTAATACCAGAAGGTATTTCAAAAACTTTTTCATGTAAGGGGGACCTTAAAATAAGTTATTTGAGTCACTTAAGGTGTGAGGAAACCTAGACAGCGTATCCAGACAAAATGGATATAAATGCGAAGTAAATTCTCAAAATCAGAGAACTTATAAAAAAATAAAATTACTTGGGATTATCGCAAACACTCTATATTTTAGACCAATTTTGCATTGACAAGACAATTTTTATAATAAATGGGTTTCATCAATATCATAAATATGATTTATATTTGATCAATTTGAGCTTTAATAAGATAATTTTCAATAATTATTTTTAATTAACTATTTGAAATATAATTAATAAATTTTATTTGATTAAAGTTAAATCATTTGAAGAATATACGTATATAAAGATAGATGATTTTTTGTTTCATGCCATATTGATGTAAAACAGCTTTTTTTGAAGAGCTTATTTTCTGTCATACATCGTTCTTATTAATGCTTGGATTATAAATATTAAATTAAGGGTATATTTCTGCATAAGAAATATACCCTTTAAGATTTTATGAGGCTACATAGAATGGTGCAGTTGAACGTGGTAATGCTTCACGTCCACGAATTTGGTCTGCAATTTTCTCGGCAATCATAATGGTGGTTGCATTTAAGTTACCGGTAATAATAAGCGGCATGATCGAGGCATCAACCACACGTAAGCTTTGCATACCATGGACTCGGCCTTGACCATCCACGACAGCCATTTCATCTTCACCCATCTTACAGCTACAAGATGGATGATAAGCTGTTTCTGCATGGTTACGAACAAAGTCGTCAAGCTCTGCATCTGTTTGCAAATGTTTGCCCGGACTAATTTCTTCACCACGATATGGATCAAGAGCAGGTTGTTGCATGATTTCTCGGGTGATACGAATCGCATCACGGAACTCACGCCAGTCTTGTTCACTCGACATATAGTTGAACAAGATACTTGGATGCTCAAACGGATCTTTTGATTTAAGTCTAATACGGCCACGTGAAGGCGAACGCATTGAACCAACGTGTGCCTGAAAACCATGCTCTTTCACTGCATTACTACCGTTGTAGTTAATAGCAACTGGCAAGAAATGGTACTGAATATTTGGCCATTTGAACTCATCTGAACTACGGATAAATCCGCCTGCTTCAAACTGGTTACTTGCGCCAATACCTGTACCATTAAATAACCACTCAGCACCAATCGCAGGTTGGTTATACCATTTCAAGGCAGGGTATAAAGAAACGGGTTGCTTACATTTATATTGTAGGTACATTTCCAAGTGGTCTTGCAGGTTTTCACCTACACCTGGCAAATCATGAACGACATCAATGTCCATTGATTTTAAGAAGGTACTTTCACCCACACCAGAGCGCTGTAAAATTTGTGGAGAAGCAATTGCACCTGCACACAGTAAGACTTCGCGTTTAACTAAGGCGCGTTGCAAGTTGTTTTGGTCAGCCCCGATAATATATTCAACACCAACGGCTTGTTTTTGATTAAACAAGATTTTATTGGTCGTTGCATGAGTCAAAATAGTGAGGTTAGGACGGCCTTTTGCCATATCCAGATAACCACGTGCGGTACTTGAACGGCGACCTTTAGGCGTTACCGTGCGGTCCATTGGACCAAAACCTTCTTGCTGGTAACCATTTAAGTCATCAGTACGCGGGTAACCTGCTTGTACGCCAGCTTCAACCATGGCATGGAACAAGACATTGTTGCCATTTTTAGGTGTAGCAACTGACACAGGGCCATTGCCGCCATGGTAGTCATTCTCACCAATGTCACGGGTTTCAGCTTTTTTGTAGTATGGCAAACAATCGGCATAAGACCAGTTTTCTAGGCCTTTATGGGTTGCCCATTGTTCTAAATCCATTGCATTACCGCGGATATAGCACATACCATTAATTAAAGATGAGCCGCCTAAACCTTTACCACGACCGCATTCCATACGACGGTTGTTCATGTGCGGTTCAGGGTCGGTTAAATAAGCCCAGTTATAGCGACGACCTTGAAGAGGGTAGGCCAAAGCTGCCGGCATTTGGGTACGAAAATCCAAACGATAATCTGGTCCACCAGCTTCTAATAATAAAACGGTGGTATCTTTGTCTTCAGTAAGACGTGCAGCAAGTACATTTCCGGCAGATCCTGCGCCAATGATAATGTAATCATATTCTTTAATATTCATAACTATCCTTTTTTTACTAACAGTTTGCCTGAGCAATCTATAAAGATTGCTCTGCATATGTGATTTAGGTTGACGTGTTTAAGGCAATTGATGCATTAAAAAATGCTTTGATAATCGCCAAGTTCAACTTGAATAGATTTGATACGGGTATAGTGCCCAAGCGTGGTTAGACCATTTTCTCGGCCTACACCAGATTGTTTGTAGCCACCCACTGGCATTTCGGCAGGCGATTCGCCCCAAGTGTTAATCCAGCAAATACCAGCTTCAATTTGGTGAATAATGCGATGAGCGCGGCTAATATCTTGAGTGACAACGCCAGCAGCTAAACCAAAGGTGGTGTCGTTAGCACGATGAATCACTTCTTCTTCAGTCTCGTAGCTTAAGATGCTCATGACTGGTCCAAAAATTTCTTCTTGAACAATTGCCATCTGGTCATTGCAGTCGCTAAATACCGTCGGTAGTACATAAGCGCCTTTAGCAAGGTCACCTTCTGTTGCACGTCCACCACCAATTAAGACTTTAGCGCCTTGTTGTTTACCTGACTCAATGAAAGACAGAACTTTTTCCATATGAGGGAAGCTGGTGAGTGGGCCGAAGTTGGTTTCTTCAGCCATTGGGTCACCAATGCGAATACGTTTTACACGCTCTACAACAGCTTTTTCAAAATCGGCTAAAAGAGATTTTGGAACAAATACACGCGTACCATTGGTACAAACTTGGCCTGAACTAAAGAAGTTTGCCATGACAGCAATATCAGCTGCGCGATTAAGGTCGGCATCTTCACAAATAATCAGTGGAGACTTACCACCAAGTTCCATGGTGACTTCTTTTAGCGTAGAACCAGCCGCGCTTGCCATGACTTTTTTGCCAGTTTCAACACCACCTGTAAATGAGATTTTCTCAATTACTGGATGTTCAGTGAGCCACTGACCAATTTCACGGCCTGGTCCTTGAACTACGTTAAATACGCCGTCTGGTAAGCCAGCTTCTGTATAGATTTCTGCAAGTTTGAATGCAGTAAGTGGAGTGGTTTCACTTGGTTTGAAAATCATGGCATTGCCGGCAGCAAGGGCAGGGGCAGATTTCCATAAAGCGATTTGAATTGGATAGTTCCAGGCACCAATACCTGCAACCACGCCTAAAGGTTCACGGCGTGTATAAAAGAAACTTGATTCGCGAAGCGGAACTTGTTCACCCTGAATAGCTGTTGCAAGGCCTGCATAATATTCGAGTACATCTGCACCAGTCACAATGTCGACGGTAGATGTTTCGCTGTAGGCTTTACCAGTGTCTAGCGTTTCAAGACGGGCAAGTTCATCATTACGGTCACGCAAAATGTCGACTGCGCGACGTAAAATACGTGAACGCTCCATGGCTGTCATGGCAGCCCAGATTTTTTGTCCTTGTTGTGCGCTTTGTACAGCAGCTTCAATATCTTGTTCAGATGCTTGCTGAAGAGTTGCGATCGTCTCGCCGTTGGCAGGGTTAATACTATTAAATGTTTTACCACTGGTTGCTTTAACGTAGCGTCCATGGATATACAGTTGTTGAACTTGTACATCACTCATTTTGTCTCTCCTGCAAAGGCTTGTTCGCAAATTGCACTTGCGTTTGTACATAATCGTAAGCAATGGAACGAGCAAGGTTGCTGTCAAATTCGTTATGACGGCTTAAACTGCCTCGTAACCATAATCCATCAATCAATGCTGCCAACCCTCTAGCGGCAACACTGGCCTGTTGTTCATCCATTAACTTGAGAAAATAAAACTTCAAGTTAGAGTACAGGCGTTGATCATTAATCTTTTGCAAGCGGCTTAAGTCTGGTACATGCATACTTGCTGACCAAAAGTCTAACCAGACCCGCATTGCTTTTTCATTGACCTGACTAATGTCAAAGTTAGAGTCGATAATCGCCTTAATCTGGCTCTCTGGATGCGAATCTGCTTCTGCTCTGTACTGTTCGGTTTTATGACGCAGAACATTCAGCATTTCTTGCATACAGGTATTGATCAACCCTTGTTTGTCGCCAAAGTAATGGCTGACAATGCCGGTCGACAGCTCGGCTTTTTTTGCAATTTGAGCAATGGTGGTATTGGATAACCCCACTTCATAAATTACGTCGAGTGCGGCATTCATAATTTCTTCACGTCGCACGTGCTCTGGTTTTACTCTGCGTTTTGTCATGTTTTTCCACATCAGCACTTTTAGTGGTGCTTTAAATTCAGCATGTTAACTTGCAGAGCATCATAGCACTTTTTTTATCATACTTGTTATTGATTGAACGTTCAATCAATAACAAGTATGATATGTAAAAATCAATGAATTTTTGAAGATTGCCTCTAGGAATAAAGAGGTAAAATCAAAGATTCTTAAGGATAGGATGATGCGCATAAGTACATTACTTATCACGTTATTTTGAGAAAATACACCGATTGCAAGGAGCAATAAGATGGTGTTGAAAAGTGATAAATATTCTTCAGACCATATTCGGTTAAATCGTTTTGTATTTTGGAGTTCAGCCATCAGTATTGGCATTTTTGGCCTACTTTTTGTGCTGTTTCCAGAAAAAAGTCAGTTTTGGCTGACCTATGTACAAGAGCAGGTAAATCACTTTTTTGGGTGGTATTACATGTTGGTTATTGTGCTGTGTTTGGGCTTTGTCGCTTGGCTTGCTTTTTCAAAAGTAGGGCAGATTCCATTAGGAAAAGACGACGACAAACCTGAGTTTACTTATTTGGCATGGACTTCAATGTTGTTCTCGGCAGGTATTGGTATTGCGCTACTTTATTATGGTGTTGCCGAACCTGTTGATCACTTCTTGAGACCGCCCGAAGGCGAGTCAGGAACGATTCAGGCAGCCCGTAATGCGATGACCTATAGCTTTTTGCATTGGGGAATTCATGGCTGGGTACTCTATGCATTGCTTGGAGTCACTCTAGGTTACTTCGCTTTTAGACAAGACCTGCCCTTAGCATTACGTTCAGCGCTTTATCCAATTTTTGGAGAGCGTGTTCATGGCTTGGTGGGAGATTTTGTTGATGGTTTTGGAATTTTAGCAACGGTTATTTCCTTGGTCACCAATTTAGGAATTGGTGCTTTGGTACTCGTATCTGGCATTTGCTATTTACTTCCTCAAATTCCAGATAACTCTGTGACCTTAATTACTGCCGTTCTGGTCATGATGTTTGTTGCCACGATTACGACAGTGGTCGGCATCGAAAAAGGTCTGGCATGGTTATCTCGTATTAATTTACGTCTACTGTATGCCTTACTTTTATTTGTATTTTTAACAGGCCCTACAAATCATTTATTAAATGGTCTTGTGCAAAATACGGGTGATTATCTAAGCAATTTTATTGGTAAAAGCTTTGATATGTATTTATACAACCAAAAAGCCAGTGGCTGGTTAGGTTCGTGGACAGTATTTTATTGGGCATGGTGGATTGCTTGGGCACCTTTTGTAGGGATGTTTATTGCCCGTATTTCAAAAGGACGTACAATTCGAGAAGTTATTCTGGGTGTATGCCTGATTCCATTAGGCTTTACGCTGGCTTGGATCTCAGTTTTTGGAAATACGGCAATTTACTTTATCTTGAACCAAAAACAGAAAGTTTTGGGTGATATGGTCTTAACTGATCCGGCATTATCTTTATTTAAGCTACTCGAATATCTGCCATTTAATCCTTATGTTGCTGGCATTGTTGTTGTAATTTGTTTCGTTTTATTTTTGACACCAGTTGGCTCTGGTACACTAATGATCGCTAATTTGTCCTCAAAAGGGGGCACCAATGATAGTGATTCACCGATCTGGTTACGCGTCTTTTGGTCTGTGGTAATTACCATTGTAAGTATTGGCTTGTTACTAGCCGGTAGTTTTAACTCCATGCAAAGCGCTGTGGTGTTATGTGGTTTACCATTTTCAGTCATTATTTTGCTTTATATGTTTGGCTTAGCCAAAGCGTTAAAGCAAGATGATTTTGACCCTCAATTAGTGAAAAAGCAGTTAGCTGTTTCAAAAGACATTTCAGTCCCATCGAACTGTGACCAGAATAAAGTGACTGAGGTTTTATAACCTCAACCGATCACATCTATATATTATTTTTTTGCGTTTAAAGTCGTCTTTTCATTGTTTTAAATAAGAGTGAAAAGACGAAATTAAATATTTTGTTTTTATTTTATTCCTTGAGGATTGTATGGCAACAGATAATCCAAGAGCAGTTGATGATTTAACATTATCTAAATCTAAAAAAGACCCGCTCAACCGTGTGGTTTTTTATTTTTCAGCTGTACTTATTTTAATTTTTTCTCTCGTCACGTTTTTGTTCAACGATTTTGCAAACCGAATCATGAACACCGTACTTCAGTGGGTAACCTCAACCTTTGGTTGGTATTACTTGCTTGCCGCAACACTTTACATGGCGTTTGTGATTTTTATTGCCTGTTCAAGATATGGCAGTATTAAATTAGGACCTAAGCATTCAAAACCTGAGTTTAGTTTACTAAGTTGGTCTGCCATGCTGTTTTCGGCTGGTATTGGTATCGATTTAATGTTCTTCTCGGTCGCTGAGCCTTTATCTCATTATATGCAACCTCCAGTCGGAGCAGGTCAAACCTATGAGGCAGCACGCCAAAGTATGGTCTGGACATTGTTCCACTATGGTTTAACTGGTTGGTGTATGTATGCCTTGATTGGCATGTCATTGGGATATTTTAGCTATCGTTATAATCTGCCGCTTACCATTCGCTCTGCACTCTACCCAATTTTTGGTCAAAGAATTAATGGTGTAATTGGGCATAGCGTTGATACAGCTGCCGTTATCGGGACAATTTTTGGTATTGCAACAACCTGCGGGATTGGGGTGGTACAGCTAAATTATGGACTACATGTGTTATTGGGATTACCAGAAAACATCTGGATGCAATTTATCCTGATTGCTGTCGCGGTTGGTATTAGTATTATTTCGGTGACATCTGGGGTCAATAAAGGCCTGCGAATTTTATCTGAAATCAATATTTATGTTTCGATTGGCCTTTTACTGTTTATCTTGTTCTTGGGAAATACTGAGTTTTTACTCAATGCCCTTGTTCAAAATGTTGGTGATTACTTAAGTCGTTTCCCGTCTTTGGCCTTACAAAGTTTTGCGTTTGAACAGCCTAAAGAGTGGATGAGTAGCTGGACTTTATTCTTCTGGGCATGGTGGATTGCGTGGTCTCCATTTGTAGGACTTTTTCTGGCGCGCATCTCAAGAGGGCGTACCATTCGTGAGTTTGTGTCTGGTACTTTAATTATCCCACTTTTATTTACGATCACGTGGCTCTCTATTTTTGGTAATAGTGCGTTGCACAGCGTTATTTTTGAAGGGAACCAAACCTTAGCTGCTACTGTGTTGGCGAATCCGGCTCATGGTTTTTATGATTTGTTAGCACAATATCCGGGCTTTACGTTTATTGCTTCAATTGCCACCGTAACAGGGCTTTTGTTCTATGTGACATCTGCCGATTCAGGAGCGCTGGTTCTAGGGAACTTCACCACCAAGTTAACGCATATTGATAATGATGCTCCGCGTTGGTTGAGTGTGTTCTGGGCAATTGCGATTGGTTTACTTACGCTAGCGATGCTGATGACCAACGGGATTACGGCTTTGCAAAACGCAACCATCATTATGGGACTGCCGTTTAGTTTTGTGATGTTCCTTGTCATGGCAGGACTTTATAAGTCCTTAAGGCTTGAAGATTACAGGCAGGCCAGCCGTAGCATGAATGCAGCTCCAGTGGTGGGTAACGTTGATATTTTGAATTGGAAACAGCGTTTAACTCGAGTGATGCATCATCCGGGAACCACTGAAACTCTGCGCATGTTGGATACAGTTTGTCGACCGGCTGTTCAGGCCGTTGCTGATGAACTTATTAAGCAGGGAATGAATGTGGATGTGCAGCAAACGCTACTCGAAGATGAAGACACGCTTTACCATCTCGACTTCACTATTCATTTGGAAGAAGAACAAAACTTCGTTTACCAGATCTGGCCTGTACGCTATAGCGCACCGATTTTCAGTCAACGTGTGAAACGGGGTAAACAGTTCTATTACCGACTTGAAACGTATCTTTATGATGGCTCTCAAGATAACGACCTCGTTGGTTACGGTAAGGAACAGGTTATTAATGACATTTTAGATAAATATGAAAGACATATGACGTTCTTACATATTAATCGTATTAGCCCAGGGAACCGACCTTTGTTCCCAGATCCACAAGCTTAAGAGGACAATGCATGGCTTCTCCTTATCTACATTCTTTTGCTTTATTTTTCTCTTTGCTCAACCCATTTTTAATGAGCATTTATATGATTGGCCTAATCCGTCATTCAGAAACAAAGGTGTTTAATAAAGCACTGATTCAGGGAAGCTTGATTGCTTTTGTCGTGTTCATGCTATTTGCATGGGGCGGCGAAACAATTTTTAGTAAATATCTGAATGTACGTTTCGAAGCCTTCCAGATTTTTGGAGGCCTTATCTTTTTGGTCATTGGCTATCGTTATGTTTTTCAGGGTGCCGATACGATTGGTGAAATGCGGGGAGCGCCAGAACATCTGGCTGGCACCATTGCAATGCCATTTATGATTGGTCCGGGAACCATCAGTGCTGCTGTGGTTACAGGTATTGAAATGTCAATTGGTGAGGCAGCCCTAGTGATTGCTTTCACCTTGTTTTTAACCTGTAGTATTTTGATTTTGATGAAATTTTCACATGATCATTTACGCTATAAACATGCCAAGCATATCGACCGTTATTTCGACATTGTGGGACGTTTATCTGCTTTATTAATCGGAACGATCGCCATTGATATGATTATTAATGGTGTGACAGGCGTTATTACTAAAGTATAGCGAGTGATCTGTAAGACCCTGCTATGCCATTAAGCGTGGAATAAAATGGCATAGCATGTTCTATAAAACTTTAAAATAAATGATGCAGCTATAAAAATAACTTTAAAAAATAATGCTTTAAAAAATTAGATTTTAAAAAACAATCAGAGATATTAAAAAATACAATGCCATGTTATGGATTTAATCATGTTTTTTTTGTGAATTATCAACCATAATGTTGACTGAGCTTGTTTTAAGACACAGAGTTGAGCTATGCCTACATTAGATGAAATAACCACAGCAACTGATGATCAGTCTGAATTGACGATGTCAGTTTTGATGACGCCTGATATGGCAAATTTTTCAGGTAATGTTCATGGTGGTACGATTCTAAAACTACTAGACCAAGTCGCTTACGCTTGTGCGAGTCGTTATTCGGGTGGCTATGTAGTGACGTTATCTGTAGATAAGGTGAATTTTAAAGAACCTATTTATGTGGGTGAGCTGGTCACCTTCTTGGCAAGTGTTAACCATGTAGGCCGTACTTCAATGGAAGTGGGAATACGTGTTGAAGCCCAAAATATCCAGAAGCGTACAGTGCGCCATACCAATAGCTGTTATTTCACCATGGTTGCTGTTGATGAACAAAGCAAGCCATGTGAAGTGCCTCAATTAAATCTAAATACTGAGTGGAAACGTTGCCGCTTTGAAGCAGCCGAGCACCGTAAGGTTTTACGTCTACAAGAAAATCACAACCCATCTTGTAGTATGTATAAGAAATCTTCTTAAAAAAGGATCGAACCGCAGCATGGTTCGATCCTTTTCTTCTTTACTGAAATTCAGCATCCATTTTTCATTTCAGTAAAATTATCTCTGAGCTTGGAGGAGAGTGCTTAGAGAATTAACGAGCTGCAGGAGCAGCTTCAGAAGCAGAACCTACAGCATCAGATGCAGCGTTTGCTGTGTTTGCTTGTTCTTGAGTTGAAACAACAACTTTCTCTTCACCAGCAGTGCTGTGTGCTTGTTCATGTTTAGAAGCAGCGAAAGTTGATACTGCAGTTAAAGCTAAAGTTGTTGCAAGTAGAGTCTTAGCTAATTTCATTTTATGGCATCCTTAAATTCATTAAAAAAGTAAATCAAACCTAATCGTTCATACCTACACGAAACGTATATGGCTGAATGACTAAGCTAGGACACATGCTAAGCCGAGCTTGGGATTACATCAATTAACTTAACAATCTATTACGCCTATCTTAACAATATGAAATATACGGACCGTTTATGTGCGGAATCTGTAAAGTTAACCGGCTTAAATACACCTTAAAATGTGTAAAAATATTTCTTGTTGAGTGAAAAAAAACCAATTGTGTTACGTAAACCTAACACTCTGGCATGAATTGTGAATGCGTATAAATAGAATATTCCGTTTGAATTATAGTTATCTAAAGTTAATTTAGATTTTGAATGAGATGTGTGTCACACATTAAGTGTTTTGGCCTGATAATTGGAAAGTATATCTTCAAAGTGAAAAATCATTTTCATGGTACTTAAACAGTGATATACCTTTCTTAGTTTTTTAAACCTTGTTGATTTGAGTCGCTTGTGAAACTTATTGCTCAAAGAATTGTTCCAACCCATATTATTTCCGGTTTTTTAGGGGCAGGTAAAACCACATTATTACAGCATTTATTAAGGCAGAAGCCTAAAGATGAGGTCTGGGCTGTATTAATGAATGAGTTTGGGCAAATTGGAGTGGACCAACAACTCTTACCTCAAGATGAAGGATATGCAGTCAAAGAATTATTAGGTGGTTGCTTATGTTGTAGCAGTCAATTGCCTATGCATATTGCTTTAGCCCGTCTATTGAGTGAACAAAAGCCAGACCGACTATTTATTGAACCGACTGGTCTTGGGCATCCTTCGCAGTTATTTGATCAACTGACTGAACCGCATTGGCAAAGTAGTTTAGCCATGCGAGCATTAGTCACAGTTGTAGATGGTAGCCGTTTGCATGATACAAACTGGGTAAAGCAAAACCTTTATGAAGATCAGTTAAAAGCTGCCCAAATTGTGTTGGTGTCACATACTGATGTGATGACTTTTGAAGATGATCAGGCACTTGAGTTATTAAAAGAAGAATATCAGCCTTATCAACAAGAGTGGATTAAAACTGAACATGGTCAGTTAGCGTTAAATAAAATTGATGTGGCTGCTCGTTTAACCGAACGCTCTATTCAACCTTTACTTAAACTTCAAAAACAAATGACTGAAACTGAGATCGTGAAAGAAATTCAGCAGTTACCTTATCATTATGTCGAGTCGGCACAAGGTTATATTGTCGCGGGTTGGAAATTGCCTAAACGCTGGAAGTTTGAGTTTTATGCTTTGCTTGATGTGTTATGTGCACAAAAAGATTGGCTGCGAATTAAGGGAATTTTTAATACAGATCAGGGTTGGAAAACCTTTAACTTTAATCCGCAGCAATTTAATTATAAGTCTGGCGAAGAGGGCATTGATAACCGGATTGAAATGATTAGCCAACATGAACACGATTGGTTGGCATTTGAAACTGATTTATTGAATTGCCGAATTGAAGATTAGAGAACATTGAGAAAAAGATGATTCAATGTTCTCTAGAACGGATTTTAAGGTTTAGTATTTAGCACGGCTTTAGCTTGAGCATGGTCAATATCTTTTTCCCAATGCGCAATGACTACGGCCGCAACACAGTTACCAATCAAGTTGGTGCAGGCACGAATAATGCCAATGAACCAGTCGACTGAAAGTAGAAGTACTAGACCAATCGCAGGGAGGCTTGGAATAACTGAAAGGGTGGCTGCAAGAATAACTAAAGCTGAACCGGGAATACCGTGTGCACCTTTAGAAGTAATGAGTGAAACTAATAAAATAGCCAGCAAGTCATGCGTAGATAAATCAATATTGCAGGCTTGTGCAATAAAAATAACAGCTAGAGTTAAGTAAATTGAAAACCCATCTAGGTTAAAGGAATAACCAGTTGGAATAACCAGTCCTACAGTTGAATCCTTAATTCCCAGATTTCTGAGTTTTTTCATGATTTGGGGTAAGACAGAGTCAGAAGAGGCTGTACCTAAAACAATGGCTAATTCATCTTTAAAATAAGCCACAAATTTGAAGATGTTGAGACCGGCAAGTTTTAAAATTGAACCTAAAACAATAACAACAAATAAAATGCAGGTTGCATAAAACAGTAAAACTAAATAACCCAATTGTAGAAGTGAATCTAAACCAAATTTGGCAGTGGTATAGGCCACTGAACCAAAAACACCAATTGGAGCTAAACGAATAATCAGTCCCATAATTTTAAAGAAGACTTCAGAAAAAGCTTCCAAAGCCTGACGTACCAGCTCTGCCAAATGTTTAGGAATTAAAAGTAGTGCTACACCAAATAAAATAGCGATTAATAAAACTTGTAAAATATCGCCGTTTGCAAAAGCAGCCGTGAAGGTTTTTGGAATAATATTGAGCAGAAATTCCGAACCTGTGTGCATTTCATGTGCACGTTCGGTATAGGTACTTAAATCTTTTGCATCTAAATGGCTGATATCGATGTTCATGCCAACGCCAGGTTTAAATACATAGGCCACAATAATGCCTAAAACTAAAGCAATACTTGTGACCACTTCAAAATAGAGAATGGTTTTTGCACCGACTTTGCCCATTTTTTTGATGTCATTTGCACCATAAATACCGAGTACAACCACACAAAACACAATTGGTGCGATCAGCATCTTAATTAAAGAAATAAAACCATCACCCAATGGCTTTAAAGATAGGGAGAAATCATGAAAACCAGCTCCAACTGCAACACCAAGAAAGAGAGCACAAAGAACCTGTAAAAATAAACTACGCTTGAGCTTTTGCCACATAAGTCATCAATTTTCGGAAGAGGAGAATATCTCTTTTAAGCAAAAAGCCAGCCAACTCTAAAATAAGTGGAGCGTTTTGGAAGAATATGCAAATTTCACCATCGCGATGTTTTACATTACTCAGTTTTTTTATAATTTTTAGCTAAAATCGAGTATCCTTAGCGCCAAATTTTGGAACATATTAATCATGGCGCTTAAAGCAACAATTTATAAGGCAGACTTGAATATTGCGAATATGGATGACCATATTTATGGTGATTACCAACTGACGCTTGCCTTACATCCTTCGGAAACTTTAGAACGTTTAATGGTTCGTTTAATGGCCTTTGCCCGTTTTGCAAGTGATGAGCTTGAGTTTACAAAAGATCTTTTTGAAACTGATGAACCAGCGTTATGGCAGAAGGATTTAACAGGTCAGTTGGAAACATGGATTGAAGTGGGCTTACCTTCGGAAGATAAAGTCAAAAAAGCGAGTGCACGCTGTAAAAAAGTTGCGATTGTTGTGTATGGCACACAAGTCGAAGAGTGGTGGAAGAGAAATAGCAAAATTAAAACGTTAAGTAACGTTCAGGTTTGGCAAATCGCACCTGCAAGCACAGCTGAGCTCGAACAACTCTGTGAACGTACCATGCAGCTACAGTTAAATGTGATGGATACAGAGTGGACTCTTTTAGGTGAAAAGGGTCAGGCAAATGTTGTGTGGACACAGTTACAGTAAAATAGAAAAGCGCAACAAATTCTACAGATTCAATTGGTACACTAAGTACCAGTTGCTATTTAAAGATTCTGTTTAAGGGGTAAACCATGTCAAATGAATTAGAAATTATCGATTTAAAAGTAGGTGAAGGTAAAGAAGCGGTTAAAGGCGCTTTGATTACGACTCACTATACAGGTTGGTTAGAAGACGGTACAAAATTTGACTCTTCAATTGACCGCGGTAATTATTTTGAATGCGTGATTGGAACAGGCCGTGTCATTAAAGGCTGGGACCAAGGCATCATGGGAATGAAAGTTGGCGGTAAACGTAAATTAATCGTGCCTGCTCATTTAGCATATGGTGAGCGTAAAATGGGTAAGATTATTCCAGCCAATTCTAATTTAATTTTTGAAATTGAATTGTTTGATGTCAAAACCCGTGACTAGTGAAAATTTAAAGCCCTTTAGGGGGCTTTCTTGTTTATATGAGCTTTAAATATAAATACATTATTAATTTATATTTTAGCTTTTTGAATATTTAAGCTTATTTTCAGGTTATTTGATTATAAATGCTGACTGAAAAACTGTTCATTTGTGGGCAGGATGATATTAAGACCAAATTTCAGAAAATTTGCGTCCTAACATCAAATTTCACATAAATAATCTATATTGTTATTGAGACGCTATTTCATGACTATCCGCTTTGCATCTCCTTTGTTGAATCTTACACTTGGATTAGCCCTTACTGGCATGTCTGGTATGGCATTGGCTAAACCACAAAAAATTGATGCTTCAACACTTACGGTCATTGGTTATCATGAAATTACTGATACAAAAAATGCAATGATTCCTGAGTATGCGGTCACGACTCAACAATTTACACAGCACGTTGAATGGTTGCAAAAGAATGGTTTCCATTTTATTACCGTTGATCAATTAATTCGTGCGCATCAAGGTAAATATCAACTGCCGACTAAGCCAGTATTATTGACCGTAGATGATGGTTATCAGTCTTTTTATCAAAATGCATATCCTGTTATTAAAGCAAAAAAGATTCCGGTTGTTTTGGCTGTAGTCGGTTCATGGTTAGAACCAAAAGCTGGTCAAAAAGTTGACTTCTCTGGCGAGGAAATCTCTCGTGATAAGATCTTGAGCTGGAATGAGCTTAAAGAGATGCAAGACAGCGGTTTAGTCGAAATCGCGAATCATAGCTATCATTTGCATCGTGGTATTACAGGAAACCCGCAAGGCAACTCTGAACCTGCTGCGACCACACGTTTTTATGATGTTAAAACACAAA
This sequence comes from Acinetobacter sp. KB005, assembly GCF_049949095.1. NCBI lineage: Bacteria > Pseudomonadati > Pseudomonadota > Gammaproteobacteria > Moraxellales > Moraxellaceae > Acinetobacter > Acinetobacter sp. KB005. Next base: position 1,833,796 of record NZ_CP188191.1, read on the forward strand.
CATATGAGAACGATGCACAATATCAGGCACGTATTTATAACGACCTGAAAAAGAATAATGACTTATTAAAAGCGCATGGCTTACGTTCACCACGTATTATGGTGTGGCCATATGGTCGCTATAATATGCAGACTGTTCAAATTGCAAAAAAATTAGGCATGCCAGTGACCATTACGCTTGATGATGGGGCAGACCATGCAAAACAATCTCTACAAAATATGAGCCGTATTTTGGTAGAAGGTGGAATGACAACTGGTGATTTGGCTCAAGAAATTAAAAACCGTGAATTAAATTTAACGGATAATAATCGTCCGCAAAAAATCATGCATATTGATCTGGACTATATTTATGATCCAGACCCGAAACAACAAGAGCGTAATTTAGGACACTTGTTAGATCGAATTAATGGCATGGGTGTAAATACAGTTTATTTACAGGCATTTTCAGATCCAGATGCGAATGGTTCTGCTGATATGGTTTATTTCCCAAACCGTCATATTCCAATGCGTGCAGACTTGTTTAACCGTGTTGCATGGCAAATTCAAACGCGTACATCTGTAAGCCGTATTTATGCATGGATGCCGTTATTGGCGTGGGAGCTACCAAAAACTGATCCTGTTTCTAAGGACTTGGTGGTGACTCAGCAGGAAAAAGCAGGTGAACACCTTAATATGGGGTATATCCGTTTAAGTCCATTCTCAGCCGATGCACGTCAAACGATTCGTGAAATTTATCAGGATTTAGCTAAATCAACGCCATTTAATGGACTTTTGTTCCATGATGACGTGACATTATCTGATTATGAAGATGCAAGCCCTGATGCTTTAAAAGCTTATGCAAAGCAAGGTTTGCCAACAGATTTAGCAAAAATCCGTGAAAACGATCAAGACTTACAAAAGTGGACTGCATATAAGACAAAATATCTAGATGATTTTGCGATGCAACTCGTTGATGACGTGCGACAATATGAACCGTTCTTGATGACTGCACGCAATTTATATGCTCAAGTTGCTTTAAAACCATATGCGGAAAATTGGTACTCTCAATCTCTTGAAGAGTCATTAAAACGTTATGATTTTACAGCTATTATGGCAATGCCTTATATGGAACAGGTCGATAATGCTGATCAATTCTATAAAGATATGGTTGATCGGGTAAAACAATACCCGAATGGCATCAAGAAAACCGTTTTTGAATTACAGGCAACCGACTGGCGTAAAAACGAAAAGGTACCTTCAGCTGAAATGGCAGCAACAATTCATTCTCTTTATCAGCAAGGTGTAATGCATGTCGGTTATTACCCAGATGACCCAATTAAAGATCATCCGGATGTTGACGTAATGCATAAAGCATTTGCTGAAAAATCATCTCGTCTTGTGCCGTAGTCGGGGCTGAAACATGACAATCTTTGCTGCAATATGGTCGCATGCCTTAAAATTCGTTTTTTATTATCCATTATTCATGTCGTATTTATGGATGATGGGTGCGATCATTTTCTATTGGAAAGAACGTCAGGCTCCGCCTTACGATCAACCAGCGCCATTAGAAAGTTATCCAAAAGTCGCTGTATTAGTTCCTTGTTTTAATGAAGGGGATAATGCAGAAGAAACCATTAGCCATGCTTTAAAACTGGACTATCCTCATTTTGAAGTCATCGCGATTAATGATGGTAGCTCAGACAATACTGGCGAAGTACTCGATCGCTTAGCAGAACAACATGAAAAACTTCGTGTTGTTCATTTGGCTCAAAACCAAGGTAAAGCCATGGGGTTGCAAGCCGGAAGCTTAATGACCGATGCCGAGTTTTTAATTGGTATTGATGGTGATGCTTTACTTGATCCACATGCAGCAAAGTGGATGATTCGTCATTTTCTTAAAAATCCGACTGTTGCTGCGGTTACTGGAAACCCCCGTATCCGCACTCGCTCAACTTTATTAGGGCGTATTCAGGTCGGTGAGTTTTCTTCGATTGTAGGCATGATTAAACGTGCACAACGTACCTTTGGTCGCTTGTTTACCGTATCAGGCGTGATTACCGCTTTTCGTAAAAGCGCCGTTCACCAAGTCGACTATTGGTCACCAAATATGTTGACTGAAGATATCGATATTACTTGGAAATTACAGCGTGCAGGTTGGGATATTGAGTTTGAGCCGAATGCCTTGGTTTGGATTTTAATGCCTGAAACCTTAAATGGGTTGTGGAAACAACGTTTACGCTGGGCAATGGGTGGCGCACAAGTATTAATTAAAAATATTGATGTGTTCACCAAGCCAAAATTGAATTTTTTATGGCCTTTAATGTTTGAGCTTTGCTTAACATTAGTTTGGTCATATTTAATGCTAGCGATGGCTGTATTGTGGTTGGTACATTTTATTTTACCCGTACCAGCACTAGCCGTTGTGAGCTCTCCATTTTTACCGTATGGTAGCGGTATTTTATTGGGGGCAACCTGTCTAATTCAGTTTGCTTTAAGCAAATGGATGGATAGTCGTTATGAACCAAACCTAGGAAAAAATTATTTCTGGATGATTTGGTACCCGCTAGTCTTTTGGTTAATTACGATTTCGGCAACCATTGTGGCATTTCCAAAAGTCTTACGACGTGGAGATGAGAAACGAGCACGTTGGGTGAGCCCGGATCGGGGCATTCGTTAGATGAAATGCAAGAGTCATGAGATTTTAAAGATCGTGCTGTATTGATGTCTGGGGAAAAACCACAGCACTCCGTTAGGTAAAGAGAGAAATGAAGACAGATTCGTTGATTATTGATTTACGCCGTCAATTACCATGGCATAAACGCTATGCTTCTACAACAAGCACAGCCATGATGTGGGCGGTTTGGTTGTTGTTGTGGCGTCCGTTCGTGTTTGTATGGTTATTGGTTGAACTACAAAAAACTCATTTGGTACATCGCTTATTTAGTGCCTTTGGCTTAGGAATTGAACATGGCCTTACAGCATTAATTGCTTGTGCAATTTGTTTATTGTTGTGGAGCCATGTGCTACCTGAGCGTCGTGTCGGTGGTAGTGCGCTTAAAATGAAACAGACTGATGATTATGCACGCTATTTTGATTTACCTGAACATGAAATTGAGCAGGGACGTAGCCAAAAAATTACAGTCGTTCACCACGATGAACTAGGTAAAATTGTTAGAGTTGAATAAGCCTGATTAATAAAATAAAGCCCACTTCAAGTGGGCTTTATTTTTTATGAACTGAGAAGTCCAAGAATCCGTTGTTTGACTTGACTAATATAAAACTCATCATGGGTGACACGGTACATCAAGATCGCACCTTCATAATCAGCAATACTTTGTTTTGCTAAAATCTCTGCTTGATCTTGAGCAAGGCTCTTCGCAAAAATAGACTGAATTGCAAGTTGCCAGTCCTGAAAAATGCTGCGTATTTTGGCTAAAATTTTAGGTGAGCCATATGCTGCTTCCATAGAAATGATACCTATTAAGCAGCCGTTAACACCTTGTGTAAAAAAATGAATAGCACGCTCATGCATTTGCTCAAACCGTTCAATGGCTGAGAGTTCGGACTTTACCGTATTTCCAAATAGAGAATGAATCAAATACTGATGAGTGCTATTGAGCACTTCAAGCAATAGCGCTTCTTTGTTTGGATAATAGTAATAAAAAGAAGCTTTGGTTAGGCCGCAAGCCTTTGCCAGCATGTCCATACTGGTGCCTGCGTAACCATAGGTTTTAAACTGCAAAGCACAGTGCTTGAGCAATTCTTCTTTCGCAAGTTTTTGCGGTCTCATCTTAAATTATCCAAAACATAAATCAGGCTTGTACCAAATCATCAAAAGTAGTACGGATTTTACTCCAGATCTGTTCAGCACCTTTTTTAAAGTAGCCCATATGCCCAATTGTTTTCATAGAAACATCTTGAGGTTGAAGGCTGATATATGTGACCGGAGCTTGTCGATAATGCTGCATAAATGCACGACAAGAAGCCGGCAAAGCCCAATCATCATCAAGGGCCGATACTGCATAAATTGGTGTTTTGACAGAAGCATATTGTTCAATTAAATGTTGCTGTTCTGGGTCAGCAAAAAAATACTTAGGATTTTTACACCACTTGCGCCATTGTTTATACACATTTAATGGCAAGTCAGAACCCATATTAAATTTGCTCCAAGGTAAATAACCTGTCACAGCGACGATAGGAGGAAACACAATATTCCAGACCACTTGAACTTTAAAGCGCTCTTTAAGTGGCATATAGCCATGCCAGCCAGCCCCAGTGCCAAACGTGTAGCAGGCCAATAATTTTTCATGATTAGGTAATAGCCCTAATGCGTGACCGCCGTAAGAGTGACCCACCATTAAAAGAGGTAGGAGGTCTTGCGATAAATATTCAATGGCACCTGCTAAGTCATATTGTCCCCAGTCTAAATAAGACATATCAAATCCTTTTAAAGATTTGGGACTCGATTTCCCCACACCTCGATAATCGAAAGTGAATACTTGATAACCATATTGCGTCATATATTCAGCAAATCGACGGTAAAATTCATGGGGGACGCCCGTTGCTCCAGCAACGATAATATTGGCTTTAGCTGCTGTCGTCGTAAAGTAGCGAGTGCCACCCAGTTGATAGCCATCTAAAGCTGAAAATTGTACATTTTGGCTAAGCTGTTCGTTCGTTTGAGTTGCTAATTGCATTGCTTTTCTCTTTATTTTTCTAGCGTGATGAAAGTTATTTACCTTTAAAAACAGGAGGTCTTTTTTGCAACATGGCAAAAACTCCTTCTTGTACATCTTCAGTTTTTAATAAGGGATGGAGATGACTTTGTAACTGGCTAAATGCAGCTTGATAACCTTCATTGATGGCTTCACGTGCTGAAGCTAAGGTGGCTTTCACCGCTAGGGGAGCCGCTTGAGCGATATGTTCAGCGAGTTCTATTGCACGGTTGAGCTCCGTACCTTCAGGGCAAATTTCTGTAATCAGGTTCATATCCAAGGCGGCTTTTGCATCAAAAGGGTCACCTGTCAGTAAATAGCGCATGGCCTTGGCCCAACCCGCAGCTTGTGTAAAGCGTGCTGTTGCCCCACCAAAAGGTAAGATGCCGCGCTGAACTTCCATTTGCGCAAACTGAGTGTTTGCACTTGCTAAAGCAATGTCTGCGTTCAGAAAGAGTTCAATACCAGCGGTATAACAATAGCCTTGTACCGCAACAATCAAAGGTTTACTCAGTTTTCGACCCACAGTGCCCCAAGGGTTTACTTCTTCATCACTAAAATCAAAAACACCTGTAGCAAGCTTAGGTTGTAACTCTACGAGATCTAAACCAGCAGTAAAATGGTCACCATGGGCAAAGATTACTGCACAGCGCAGTTCATCATTATTTTCATATTCGGTGAGCGCTAGTGATAAATCTTTAATCAGGTGGCTATCAAAGGCATTACGTTTTGCTGCCCGATCTAGTCCAATTAAAAAAATATGTCTGCGAGTTTCACGGCTAACTTTTCCTTCTTGATTTGACATGTCGTGATGTCCTTTATTTGTCTTTAATAAGTTTTTAAACGATCGTTTAAAAAGTGTCAAATACAATTTATAGACTACTTCGTAAACAAAAATAGAAGGAAGGGTTAAAATAAAACTAAACTTTTATTCTTAAGATTAATATAAATATGAGGGGGAGAATAACCTGATGAGTAGCCTCAATCAGGTTATAAAACATTATGTTGGACGGCGTGAATACATCAATAGCCCTAAGCATAACAGGGTTAAACCTAAAATAAGATGTGAGCTGAGCTGTTCATGGTTGAACCATGTTCCCCAAAATGTAGCTAAAACTGGGGTAATAATAGTAATGAGCAACACAGTGGTCGGTTGTAGGACTTTGATGAGTTGATAATAGAAAATCATGGCAAGCACAGATGAAAAGACTGCACTGTAGAGCACCGCTAGCGATATTTTAAAGCTTGGAAATTCATTTGGAAGATGTGACCAAAAGAAAGGTAACAGGCATATATAACCGACCCATGAAACAAGGGTGGCACCTGTCATTTGTGTAATTGGCGGAACATGCGCACCAACAGATTTTACGGCAAAAGTCGACAATACATAAAACAGCATCGCAATCAGCTCTAACATAATACCAATGCGGTTGAGCTGAAAACCTGATGAAGACAGTCCTAAAGTAAAACTCATCCCGACAAGAGCGATACCCAGCCCAAGCCACTGCCATGCTGAAAAACGTTCACGTCCTAATAAAAAAGAGCTGATGAGTCCAGACACTAACGGAGAAGTACCGTAAATAATTGAAATAATGGCAGAGGGGACTTTATCTGCGCCCATATAGCAAAAGGCCATAGAACCAAATAAGCCAATGGCTCCGGCACAATAACTTAAAACAGCTTTTTTACTAAAGATGAGTTTTAAACGAAAAAATTTTAGACACAGCAAAGCGATTGGAATTGCCAAACTGAATCGAATAAATAACCCCCATGCCCAGTGAATTTCTTGTACTGTCCAGACGGCCGCGAGTGGGGTAAGTGACCAAATAATGACGACAGCAATAAATTGGCCGGCTGTAGCAAGGCGAGTAGAAGGTGAAGATAATGCTACAGCCGGCTGAATCTGCGGGGTGGGTATACTCTGTTGTTCAAATAATGGCTTCATATAAAGCTCCAGAAAGTTTGTTTTTGTGTTTTAAAAGGGCATAAAAAAAGCCGCGTTTTATGGCGGCTTGTTATGAAAATCAGGGGATATATTACAAATGGAATATCTTGATTTTCTCATCCAAAGCGCCAGATAGTCTAAAGTAAAGACGTCGCCAATCGACCATAGAGACATTGACCTCTAAGGCATAAAATTGGTGAACCAGACATAGATGGGCTTTAGATAAAAACATGATAAGTATATTAAAATACAGGTGATATTTTTATAACACAGAAATAGAAAAGTACAAATTATATTCAAGCATGAACCACAGATTTTTTGATTTCAAATTAGCAGTTTGCTTAAATTGATATTTTTCTCATAATACCTCGTCGAATTGATCTCTATAAGAAGCTGTTCTTATGTCACCTTTAGAAATTTTTGCAGTCTTGATTAGCCTAATTGGAGTTGGATTAACTGTTATTAGGAACATGTGGTGTTGGCTGTTTAATTTCTTTGCCTTTGTTTTATATGCTTATTTGTTCTACGAATTTAAGCTTTATGGTGAAACGATTTTACAGTTCTTTTTTATGGTCGTAAATTTTTATGGTTTTTACTACTGGTTTAAGGGAAAGCAGCAAGATCACGACATTCGTATTGAACCGATTGCAGTTCAAAAAGCAATTTTTCAAATGATTATTGCGGCGGTAGGTGGTTTGCTCTTTGGTTTGATTCTTAAAAACTTTACCGATGCGGCTGTGCCAATGCTTGATTCGCAACTTGCAGCGTTTAGTTTACTCGCAACCTATTGGACTAGTCGCAAGCATATTGCAACATGGGTACTTTGGGTTTTTGTCGATATTATTTACGTGGGTATGTTTATCTATAAAGATTTATTTTTAACAGCCGCTTTATATGCAGCCTTTGTTCTAATGGCAGCTTATGGCTGGTATCAATGGGAAAAGGTTAAAAAGAAACAGAATTTATCTTCTGAGCCGATTTAGTTTGGAGAATGGTCATGTTGTTGAGCTTAGATGGTTATAAACAGCAACAGTTTGATCAAATTGCCGCAAAAATAATGGCCGAGCCTGCAAAATATTGTGAATTTAATTCAGTGTCAGATTTCTATAATGCTGAATGGTTCAAGGATTTTCCACAAGGCACTCAGGTTTCTGCTACAGGGTTAGATGACGGTGCTGAAGAGTTTTATGCCGTTGTACAATTTAAACAGCAATATTTAAAGTTTGATATTAAAGAAAACCATTCGGCACTTATTTTTCAAGATATGAATGGGAACGTATTTAAGCGTAATTTTTAATTTGTGAAATAAAATTGCAAAAAAAAGCGACTTAACGTCGCTTTTTTTAATAAATAAATTTTGAAATTTTGTTCGCTGTTTCAACGACTAGACTTGCGATATCTTCTTTAAATGTTCTTTCATCGTAAGTGGTAATTGGGCAACTCACAGAGATAACCGCCACCATTTTGCCATTTGACTGTTTAAAAATAGGTGCCGCGCAGGCTGCCATATCATGATTATAATGACCCCAGCTCACCATCGTTTTTTGTGTTTTTACATAAACTAATCTTTGCAATAAGGTTTTTAAATTGGTTGGAGTCAGTTCAGAAAAACTATCCCAATCATCAAAGTTACGGTAACGCTGGCGTACTTCAGTTTCAGGTAAATCAGACAATAACATTTGACCAATTACGGTTGCATGGGCAGGCCAGCGAGTACCTAAGCTAATGTTACTCGTGAAGGTTCCCATCGACTGAATATTATTTACAAAGACAATATGTGTGCCTTCTAAAATAGAAAGATGCACGGCAAGTTTGGTTTGATCACGTAGTTCTTTCATTAAAGGCGTCGATAAATCGAGCAATGAAAGTTTAGATAAACTGTTAAAACCTAATTCCATGACTTTTGAATCAAGTGCATAAGTTTTTTGAGAAGCTTTTCTTAAATAGCCACAAGATTCGAGTGTATAGATTAGACGAAATGCACTAGAACGGTTCACTTCTAAAATTTCAGCGATTTCTGTAATCGTCATTTCTTGTGCTTGTTGGTTAAATGCTTGCAAGATGGCTAAACCCCGTACAAGGCCGGGTACTAAATATCTATCATCATTTTTTGTTGTTTCTGATTCTTGCGAATCTTCTTCAATTGTTAGGCTCATTCGTGTCATTTTCCTATAAATAAAACAAGGTTCAATTTGGGGCATGCTGCTTTATTTTAGAACTATTGTAATTGTTAAAAATACATAAAACAATTTTTATATTTAAAACTTTGTTTCTTGTTTGAAACGTAACAAAATATTTAAAATTTATTAAACCAATGAATTATCTATTTATTTTTACTTTGACAAAAAATGATCAAGGGTATTATGCTTAGCTCATGTTTTGAAAATCAAATTATGTTTTGTATATAAAACAAAATGAGGACGCAAGGTATGAGTTGGATCTCAATTTGTCAGCAGGGTGACGTTAGCGAAGATGAGCCGAAAGCCATCGAAATTGAAGGGAAGAAAATTGGCGTATTTTTCGTCGATGAAAATTACTTTGCGATTGAAAATGTTTGCCCTCATGCATATGCCTTATTAACCGAAGGATTTATCGAAGATCAAACTGTCGAATGCCCATTGCACGAAGCAATTTTTGACATTCAGACAGGTGAGCTAAAAAGTGGACCGGGATGTAGAAACCTATGTACGTACCCAGTTCGTGTTGAAGGACAAGATATTCAAATTCAACTCTAGTCCTCACAGGTACAAGGAAGCAGAACAATGAAGACATTTAATGAAAAGTTGGCTAGCTGGATTCATGCAACGCCGGCAACCGATGCAGGTATCAACAATATTCAAATTCCTGGTCAATCTGAATTGTTGGTTTGGCAAACACGTTATAAAGAACCAACTGTCTACGAACAAGACTTTGTAAAGAACTTGATTCAGGCATTTTCTGCGGGCGCAACAGCATTAGATGACGTTGTTTCTGCACTTAATCAGCAGGGTTTCCGCTGTGAATCTGGTGATGAATGGACTTCTGCGAGCTTTACAGAAGAAATGCAACGTTTAGGTTATTAATTCAAGGAAGAATAAAATGAACGCAATCGTATCAGCTTCACAAAGCGCTGAAGAATATTTAGAACTCGGTTTACGTGATCAATGGCATCCGGTTTTAGCAAGTTGGGAAGTGGCTGCCAATCCGGTCGGAATTACCCGTTTGGGTGAAAACATTGTGGTTTGGCGTGATGCCGAAGGTCAGGTACACGCACTTGAAGACCGCTGTCCGCACCGTGGTGCTCGTCTTTCATTAGGCTGGAACTTAGGTGATCGAGTTGCTTGTTGGTATCACGGTGTTGAAGTTCGTGCTGATGGTGTGGTTGCAGATGTTCCAGCCGTTCACGAATGCCCAATGACAGGAACCAAATGCTTAAAAAGCTATCCAGTTAGTGAACAGCATGGCGCAATTTTTATTTGGTTTGGTATCGACGCAAATGAACAGCCAAAACCGCTTGAGTTCCCAGAACAACTTGCAAGCGAAGAGTGGAGTGCGTTCCTTTGCCAAGCCGACTGGAAAGTAAACCATCAATACGCGATTGATAACGTGATGGACCCAATGCACGGTACATATTTACACGCGACATCACATTCGATGGCAGATGGTGAACGTACCGCAGAGATGAAGCACCGTACTACAGATAATGGTTTTGTTTTTGAAAAAGAAGGCCAAACGGGTGTGAACTTCGACTGGGTTGAATACGGCTCTACAGGTGCAAGTTGGTTACGTCTTTCAATTCCGTACCGTAAACAATTTGGTCCGGGTGGCGAATTTTGGATTGTAGGTTATGCAACGCCAATTGATGCCAACAATACCCGTGTATTTTTCTGGCGCTGCCGTAAAGTAAGTGGCTGGCAACGCAATGTATGGCGTTTCTTATATCGCAATCACTTAGAACAGTTGCATTGGGATGTATTGGAACAAGACCGCATTATTTTAGAAAACCTCGCACCAAATGCTCGTGAAAGAGAATTCTTATATCAACACGATGTGGGTCTTGCACGTTTACGCCGTTTAATGAAGAAAGAAGCTGAAAAGCAATTAAAGAAAATTGCTGCACTAAATGCATCAAACCGTATCGAGATGCAGGAAGAAGCTCATGGCTAATGTAGCGTTGCTGCAAGGCAAAAAAGTTTTAGTGACTGGTGCTGCACGTGGTTTAGGGCGAGATTTCGCTCAAGCGATTGCTGAAGCTGGTGCCGAGGTTGTAATGGCAGATATTTTGTCTGAGCTCGTTCAGCAAGAAGCACAAGAGTTGCAGAAACAAGGACTTCATGTTCATGCGGTCACCGTTGACCTTGCCGATGCGACCTCGATTGAAAATGCGGTAGCAAAAAGTGTTGAGCTGTTAAAAGGGTTAGATGGCCTTGTGAACTGTGCAGCGCTTGCAACCAATGTAGGTGGAAAAAATATGATTGATTATGATCCTGAACTTTGGGATCGGGTCATGAATATTAATGTAAAAGGCACATGGCTGATCAGTAAGGCATGCGTTCCACACTTAAAGCAGTCGGCTGCTGGCAAGATCATTAATGTTGCTTCCGATACAGCACTTTGGGGCGCACCGAACCTGATGGCTTATGTGGCAAGTAAAGGTGCAATTTTTGCCATGACACGTTCAATGGCAAGAGAGTTGGGGCCGTTCAATATCTGCGTCAACACATTGTCTCCAGGTTTGACTTTGGTTGAAGCAACCGAATATGTACCGCAGGAACGTCACGATTTATATGTCAACGGAAGAGCGATTCAGCGTCAGCAACTTCCACAAGATTTAAATGGAACAGCATTGTATCTACTGTCGGATTTGTCCTCTTTTGTGACAGGTCAAAATATTCCGGTCAATGGCGGTTTTGTCTTTAACTAAGGGGTAGTCAAATGATTACAGGGATCGAGATTTTAAAGTTTGGAGTTGAAGATAGAGCCGCTTCAAACAAGTTTTTAGCAGATTTTGGTTTAAACCAAAGTGCTTCTGATATTGAAGGTACTGATCTTTACCAGACCCAAAATGGTAGCAAGATTTATCTATTTAATTGTGATGATGAGCGTTTGCCACCTGCGATTGAGCAAGGTTCAACTTTACGTGAAGTCACTTGGGGTGTTGATCATGCTCAAGACCTTGAAGACTTGGCAGGCCGCCTAGCTGATGTAAATGGTTTTAAGCGTTCTGAAAATACAGTTCAGTGCCTTGATCCAAATGGCATGACCATTCGTTTTGAACAAAGTTTTGTGAAAGATGTTCAAGAACTTAAAACGGAAGGCATTAACCAATACGGCAATATTCAACGTGTGAATGCGGCAAGTCCTGTCTATGAAAAAGGTCAACCTGTTGCGATTGGACATGTCGTGTTCTTCACACCAGATTTAGCAGCAACTGAAAATTTCTATATTGAAAAAGTAGGCTTTCATTTGTCTGATGCCTACAAAAATCGCGGTGCATTCTTACGTTGCCGCGGTAAAGGTTATCACCATGATTTATTCTTGCTCAGTGTTCCAAATAAACCAGCTGGCTTAAATCATGTTGCATTTGTCGTACGTGATATCCATGAGGTGATTGGGGGCGGTTTAAATATGAATCGTTCGGAATGGTCAACCTTTATTGGACCGGGACGTCACCCAATTTCTTCAGCTTATTTTTGGTACGTCAACTCACCATTAGGCGGTGCATTTGAATATTACACCAACGATGATTATTTGACAGAAGAATGGCAGCCACGTGTAGAAGAACATCGTCTAGAGCTTTTCACCGAGTGGGCGATTGAGGGTGGTCTTGATGACACAACCCGCCGTCAGGTGAAGCCTGTTTAACAGGTATTGCTTTACAAGGAAGATGGCTATGGAAAAGATCGTAATTGTAGGTGCCGGACAGGCAGCGGGTTGGGCAGTAAGTACCTTACGTCAAAATGGTTATGTGGGCGAAATTCATGTGGTTTCAAATGAAGATCAAGTGTTTTATGAGCGTCCGCCACTGTCTAAGCAAGTACTTTCAAAAGAGGCGACTTATGAAAGTTTGAATCTGTTTTCTAATGAGCAGGTTCAAGAGTTCAACGTTCAATGGCACAAACCGGAAATTGCAACAAAAGTCGATCGTGAACAAAAACAGGTTCATTTAGAAAGTGGTCAGGTTTTGCCCTATGACAAATTACTGATTGCAACAGGAAGCCGTGCACGTGTACCAGTCAATACATGGCAGTTCATTCCAAATGTTGTGACCTTACGTAATGTGCATGACTGTGAACGTTTGGCTGAAATTTTAAAGCATGCAAAGAATGTCGCTGTGATTGGCGGTGGTTGGATTGGTCTTGAAATTGCGGCAACTGCGCGTAAGCAAGGTAAAGACGTTCATATTTTTGAATATGGCGATCGTTTATGTGCAAGAAGTGTGAGTCCTGAAGTCTCTGCATTTTTAAAAAATATGCATGAAACCCAAGGCACAAAAATTCATTTAGACAGCAAGAGCCTTCATCTGGTTGAAGCACCTCATCAAAAAGTTGAAGTGGTGAATCATCCACAAAATAGTCAATTGTTTGACTGTGTGGTAGTTGGCGCGGGTGCCGAAATTGCTAAAGAGCTCGGTGTACACGCTGGTCTCGATGTGAAAGATGGCATTGTGGTGAACTGCTTTGGACAAACTTCAGATCAACACATTTATGCCGCAGGCGATGTCGCGATTCATCCGGGTTTGGGCTATTGCATTCAATCTTGGGCAAATGCACAAAATCAGGCAATTGCCGCAGCGAAGTCGATGCTGGGTATTGAAACTGAATATACCGATATTCCTTGGCTCTGGTCTGATCAATACCACTTTAATATTCAGATATTAGGTACGTATCAACCTGAAAAAACGAAAGAGTTAGTGATTCGCCAAGGCGGTGAAGATCAGGTGAGTTATTTATATCTGGACCATGAAAATTGTTTGCTGAATATGATTGCCATTAATGATTCGAAACTAGTCAAACTGGCAAAACGTTGGATGCAAGCCAACACTGTTTTAGACCCAAAACTGTTAGAAGATTCTGAATTTAATGTCATGAAGTTAAAACCGTAAACATTAAATCTGGTTCTCATTACCAAATCGAAGGAATGACACATGAGTAATGAAGAAAAAAGTGGATTAAAGCATTGGGTACCTGCTTTTGTCCTTATGGTGTGTGTGGTACTGGCATTTTTCGACAAGATTAGTATTGCGGTTTTATTTTCAGATCCTCATTTCCAAAGTGCAATGGGAATTGCTGAAGATAAGGCCAAACTGGGATGGCTCATGACAAGTTTCTTACTTGCTTATGGTTTTTCATCAGTTTTTCTAAGCTTTTTGGGCGACATTTTTAACCCAAAGAAAATGCTGTTTTGGAGTGTAACTTCATGGGGTTTACTCATGTTTTGCATGGGGTTCACCACCAGTTATTCAGGCATGTTGATTTTACGTGTGCTGTTAGGTTTGGCAGAAGGTCCGTTATTTGCCTTGGCTTATACCATTGTTAAACAGACATATACAGACTGTCAGCAAGCCCGTGCTTCAACCATGTTCTTACTTGGAACACCGATTGGTGCATTCCTTGGGTTCCCAATCACGGCAAATGTTTTGGCACACCATGACTGGCATACCACTTTTTTTGTGATGGCTGGGTTAACGCTAATCGCTATTTTCAGCATTGTTTTCGGTTTGCGTAATTTGCAACTTAAGAAAACTGTCGAAATTGAAGGCGAGAGCAAGCGTACAAATTTCAAAGGCCATATTGCCAATACCAAAATACTTTTGAGCAATAGAGCGTTCTGGCTGGTTTGTCTCTTCAACATTGCATTGATGACTTATTTGTGGGGCTTAAACAGCTGGGTTCCTTCTTACTTAATGCAAGACAAAGGCTTCAACCTCAAAGAATTTGGGATGTATTCAAGCTTTCCATTCATTGCCATGTTAATTGGCGAAATCATCGGCGCGTTTTTATCTGACAAGTTGGGTCGCCGTGCAATTCAAGTATTTAGCGGCTTATTACTCGCAGGCATTTTCATGTATGTGATGGTCATCATGACCCAGCCATTATTGATTATTGCTGCCATGTCTTTAAGTGCGATGGCTTGGGGTTTTGGAGTGGCTGCTGTATTTGCTCTGCTTGCAAAAGTAACGACCTCAAATGTAGGGGCGACTGCGGGCGGAATATTTAACGGTTTGGGTAATTTTGCAAGTGCAATTGCACCTGTACTTATCGGTTACATCGTGATGCAAACACATAGTTTTAATTTGGGAATTACCTTCTTGGCTGCTGTCGCTGTCATCGGGTCATTTTTCTTGGTTCCTCTTTTAAAACGATATTAATTCACTGTATAGGAGTTTAAAAAATGACTACACAACAATTCGAATCGTGGGCACAACCAGAAAATTCTTCTTTAGAAGATTGGTTAAACACGCGTATTGCTCGCTTTGAGACACGTAAATATGACTTTGAGGCTTTGAAGTTCCAAGCCGATTACGACCCGAAATATCGCCGTGCGCAAATGCGTTACATGGGTACAGGCGCAACAGGTGTTGCAAATGACGGTAACACTGTACCAGCAGAAAACTTTACGTTTTCGACCATGGTGTTGCCACCACAGTGTGAAGGACCTTTGCACATTCATCATGACGTTGAAGAAGTTTTCTTTATGCTTCGCGGCGAAATTGATTTGTTCATTGAGCACAACGGTGAAAAATTCGAAACCCGTTTAAAAGAACGTGACCTGATTTCAATTCCACCGGGAATTTACCGTGGTCTATTTAACCCAGGTCAAGAAGATGCCTTGATGTGTGTGATGTTGGGAACAGGCAAACCGACGATTCCTAACTATCCACCAGAGCATCCATTGTCTCAAATCAAACGTTAAGCGTTTGATGATGTGAGTTAAGGGAAAGGAATAAAAATGATGACACTCATTGAAAAGTTAGCAGAATTTCCGGTTAAAACGGTGACTGTGCAAGGCCAGCAACAAGCATATCGAGAAGCCGGTCAGGGCGAATACCTTGTGCTGTTACATGGCATTAGTTCGGGTTCTGCTTCTTGGGTGAACCAACTTGAAGTGCTGTCTTATCATTTTCATGTCATTGCCTGGGACGCACCGGGCTATGGCTTGTCAGATGAACTTTTAACTGATCAGCCGAATGCTACCGATTATGCAAAGCGTTTGGCAGCGCTGTTTGAAGTTTTAAAAATTGAAAAAGCAATTGTTGTTGGCCACTCATTAGGTGCCTTACAGGCGAGTGCATTTGCTGCACTTTACCCAGAGCGAGTAGAGCATTTGGTGATCGCCAATTTGGCTCAAGGCTACCAACGTCAAGACGAACAAACACAAATTCAGGTTTTTGAAAAAAGACCAAAAATGTTGAAAGAGTTAGGCGCTAAAGGTATGGCAGAAAGCCGTGGGCCTCATTTGATTTATAAACAAGAACCACAAGCCTTGGCTTTAGTTTCAGAGGTGATGCAGCAGTTGACCCTACAGGGATTCACACATGCATCGTACTTACTTGCCTATGACGAAATACGTAATTATTTAACAGATTTACAAGCCCCATGCACAGTGATTGCAGGGCAGCAAGATCAAATCACTCCTGCGTTAGGTATACAAGAGCTTGCTCAGGAATTGCAGTTGGAACAGCACTACATCATCCAAGATGCAGGACATCTAAGTTATGTCGACCAACCGCAAGCATTTAACCAAATTATGTTGACGATTCAGGAACAATCGTAAGAGAGATTAAGGATTATGAGCTTCCAAGTTGAAGGAAAAGTTGCAGTTGTTACGGGTGGCTCCTCTGGGATTGGGCTGGCTGCTGTTGAAATACTGGTTGCAGAGGGTGCAAAAGTAGCTTGGTGTGGTCGCGATGAAGAGCGCTTGAATGCGTCAAAGCTCTATATTTTAGAGAAGTATCCACATGCCAATATTTTTACCAAAGCATGTAATGTGTTGAAAAAAGAAGAAGTTCAACAATTTGCCAAAGACGTAAAACTCAATTTGGGCAATGTTGATATGCTCATTAATAATGCTGGACAAGGCCGCGTTTCAAACTTTGAAAATACGCAAGATGAAGACTGGATGAAAGAAATTGAGCTGAAGTATTTCAGTGTTTTACATCCGGTACGGGCTTTTCTTGAAGATTTAAAACAATCGGCAAATGCCTCAATTACCAATGTGAACTCTTTACTGGCGTTACAACCAGAGCCACACATGATTGCCACGTCATCAGCACGAGCGGCGTTGTTGAATCTTACACATTCTTTGGCTCATGAGTTTACTCAGTATGGTGTTCGTGTGAACTCGATTTTACTCGGAATGGTCGAATCCGCGCAGTGGAAACGCCGTTATGAAACTCGCTCAGACTTAAACCAGTCATGGGAAGAATGGACAGGCAATATTGCTAAAAACCGAGGCATTCCAATGCAGCGTTTAGGCCGTCCTGAAGAACCAGCCCGTGCTTTAGTTTTCTTGGCATCTCCATTGGCATCGTACACCACAGGTGCGGCACTCGATGTCTCAGGTGGTTTTAATAAACATTTATAAATATCAGGTGCTGTCATGAAAAAGTTGATGATGATTGGTTTTGGAGCAATGGCAGCAGAAGTGCATGCTCACTTGCCTCAAGATTTGCAACTGAAATGGATTGTCGTGCCGTCTCGTAGCGTTGAAAAAGTTCAATCACAAGTGTCTTCAGAGATTCAGGTGATTTCAGATATTGAGCAATGTGATGGTGCGCCAGACTATGTCATTGAGGTGGCAGGTCAAGCAGCAGTGAAAGAACATGCTCAAAAGGTTTTAGCGAAAGGTTGGACCATAGGCCTGATTTCGGTTGGAACTTTAGCTGATAGCGATTTTCTGATTCAGCTTAAACAAACAGCTGAAGAAAATAATGCCCATCTGCATTTACTCGCAGGTGCCATTGCTGGCATTGACGGTATTTCAGCAGCCAAAGAAGGTGGCTTGCAAAAAGTCACTTACAAAGGCTGTAAAAGTCCAAAAAGCTGGAAGGGTAGTTATGCAGAGCAATTGGTCGATTTAGACCATGTGACTGAAGCTACAGTCTTTTTTACCGGAACTGCTCGTGAAGCTGCCATGAAATTTCCGGCCAATGCCAACGTCGCTGCAACGATTGCACTTGCTGGACTTGGAATGGATGAAACCATGGTCGAGTTAACTGTTGATCCAGCCATCAACAAAAACAAACACACCATCGTGGCAGAAGGTGGCTTTGGGCAAATGACCATTGAACTGGTTGGTGTGCCGTTAGCAAGTAACCCGAAAACATCAACTTTGGCTGCGCTTAGCGTGATTCGTGCTTGTCGCAACAGTGTAGAAGCAATACAGATTTAAGAAGGATTTGATCATGGCAAAGGAAATTTATATTGCAGGTGAATGGCGTTTGGGCCGCGGTGCGGTCATCCAAAGCCTGTTTCCGGCAGATCAGTCTGTCAATGCAGAAATTTCGACTGCAACGCTTGAAGATGTGAATGAAGCGATTGAAAAGGCTGATCAGGCTTGGCGTCAACCCAGCTGGAGAAATAGCTTGCCGCATGAGCGCGCACGTATTCTTTACAAGGTTGCAGACATTATTGAAACGCGTGTCGATGAATTGGCAAAACTACAAACACGCGATAATGGTAAGCCTTTAACCGAAACACGTGGTTTGGTGATGAGTGCTGCGGCGACTGCACGTTATGTTGCAGCGGCGTGTGAAACGCTGAATGATGAACTAACCACTCAACGCGCTCCAGATTTTATGACCATGAGCGTGCATGAACCTGTAGGCGTTGTGGCAGCAATCACACCTTGGAATTCTCCAATTGCGAGTGAAGTTCAAAAGCTTGCTCCAGCTTTAGCAGCAGGAAATGCAGTGGTGTTAAAACCAGCAGAAGCAACTTCGCTGATTGCTTTAGAACTTGCCAAAATTTTTGAAGAGGCAGGTTTGCCAAAAGGCTTACTCAGTGTGTTAGTTGGTCGTGGTTCTGTGATTGGTGATGCCATTGCTCAACATCCATTGGTTCGTAAAATCTCTTTTACAGGAGGAACAACCACGGGCCGTCATTTAGCTCATATTGCAGCGGACAAACTCATTACCACATCGCTTGAGCTAGGTGGTAAGTCACCAACAATCGTTCTGCCAGATGCTGATGTAGAACTTGCTGCTAAAGGCGTAGCGTACGGTATTTTTAGTTCGGCAGGCCAAGCGTGTATCGCAGGCTCTCGCTTGTTTATTCATAGCAGTCTTTACGATCAGTTTTTAACGCGTCTGGTTGAGATTACCAAAGGCTTACGCGTGGGCCATCCTGAACAGGCTGGTGTGCATTTAGGGCCACTCGTAAATGACAAACATTTGCAGTCGGTTGATCGCTATGTGCAGCTTGCTAAAAGCGAAGGTGGTCAAGTTTTGGTTGGTGGCGAAGCATTAACAACTGGTGACTATGCCAAAGGCAGTTATTACTTACCCACTATTATTACGGGTTTAAGTAATAGTGCCCAAACCTGTCAGGAAGAAATTTTTGGCCCTGTTTTAGTCGTCATGAAATATGACAACGAGCAAGATTTGATCGCCCAAGCCAATGATAGTTGTTTTGGTCTTGCAGCAGGCATCTGGACTGAAAGCTACCGTAAAGCTTGGCGGATTGCACGTGTGTTAGAAGTGGGAACAGTGTGGATTAATACCTACAAAAAGTTCTCGATTAGTGCGCCGTTTGGTGGCTTTAAAGACAGTGGTATCGGGCGCGAAAAAGGCCGTTTGGGCATTTTATCGTACATGCAGCAAAAGAGTATTTATATGGGGCTGAATGAACAGCCTAACCCTTGGTGCGATTAATAGATTCAAGGATTGAAAAACAAATTTTGAGGAACAGACATGACTGAACGTGTAAATGTAGGCGAAGCAATCGCAAGAGTTTTAGAAGCGCACCAAGTTGACAGTATTTATGGTGTTATTTCCATTCACAATTTACCTATTGCCGACGCAGTAGGACGCCGTGAAAAAATGCGTTTTGTTGCTGCTCGTGGTGAAGCGGGTGCGGTAACCATGGCAGATGCACATTCACGCTTTAAAGGCTTAGGTGTAGCACTGACAAGTACGGGTGCTGGGGCTGGTAATGCGGTGGGTTCACTGATTGAAGCGATGAATGCGGGTAGCCCTGTATTGCATTTAACAGGTCAGGTTGAGCGTGAATATCTTGACCGTGATGCAAGTTTCATTCACGAAACCAAAGACCAACTTACGTTTTTACGCGCATCAAGCAAAGCGGCATTTCGTATTACAAGTCCAGACAATGCAGTGGGTGTAATCCGTGAAGCCATCCGTGTAGCAACCACAGTTCCAATGGGACCGGTAAGTGTTGAGCTGCCGATTGATGTGCAGGCAGCAGAAATTGATTTGCCACTTAACTTAGGGCCAGTCAAAGCACTTGAGTTACCACAGGCAGAGCAAGCAGAAATTGATCTTCTTGTAAGTGAAATCAAAAAAGCAAAACGTCCAATTTTCTGGATTGGTGGTGGAACTTTAAATAGCGTTGCAGAAGTTAAAGCAATTGCAGATTTAGGTATTCCGGTTGTGTCATCTACGCACGGCCGCGGGGTGTTGGCAGACGACCATCCACGTAGTTTAGGTGCATTCCACAACTCGGCAGCGGTTGAGCAGTTATTAAAAGATGCTGACTTAATGGTTGTATTGGGTTCTCGTTTACGTAGTAATGAAACCAAAACTTATTCGGTTGAGTTCCCTGAAAACATTATTCAGGTAGATGCTAACCCAGTGGCTCAGCAACGTAATTATAAAATCCGCAATTTCATTTGTGGCGATGCCAAAGATGTCTTAACACGCGTGTTGGAACAGCTTCAAGGTACTTCAAAAGTTGATGCCGATTACGATGCGGCTGTAGTTGCTGCAAAACAAGCTGCAATTGATGCACTGCGTAAGCAAATCGACCAATACGCTTTAATTTGTGATCACTTGCGCGCAGCTTTACCTCAAGACGGCATTTTTGTACGTGACATCACCATGTCAGGTAGCACATGGGGGAGTCGCTTGTTCCCTGTACAAGCACCAAACCAAAACATTCACTCACTCGCGGGTGCAATTGGTTTAGGTCTTGCAACTGCAATCGGTGCTTCGGTTGCTAACCCTGACAAAAAAGTGATTGGTTTGGTCGGCGATGGCGGCTTAATGCTTGGCATTGGCGAAATTGCAACCATGGTCCAAGAAAACACCAACATGGTCCTAATGATTATGAATGATGGTGGTTATGGTGTAATGCGTGGCATTCAAAATAACTACTTTGGTGGTCGTCAGTATTTCAATGAATTGCATACACCAGACTACAAACTCCTTGGTGAATCAATGGGGGTGAAGAGCTGGAAAGTCGGTAGTGCAGATGAGTTTAAAACTGTCATTCAAGAGGCGGTTGCATTTGAAGGACCAACGGTAATTGAGCTCGATATGAACTCGATTGGACCATTAAACTTTGCGGGTCCACCGCAAAAGAAACTGTATTAACCAGTTTGGATGGTTTAGTACATATGCGATGGGAGCTGCTAAGCCATCCTTTTTTTAGATATTTTTTTATCTAAAAAACAATAAAAACGAAGTTTTACAGGTAAAACAAATAAAGTTCCAGCAGGATGCTGGAACTCAATCAAGGATGTAGAGATGAAAAAGACTTCATTGATCATGGCATTCATTGCACCACTCGCTATGGGGATGAGTGCAAGTGCGTTTGCAAAAGATTCATTGCTTGAATGGAAAAGTGATGATGGCACCGACTCATTAAAGTTAGGTGGGGTGGTTCGGTTAAATCAACGCTATGAAGATTGGGAAGGGCCTAACCGCGGTTTTGGTAAGCTCCATTTTGATATTTTCAGGGTTGATCTCAAAGGTAAGTTTGATGATGCCTATATCAATGCCAGTTATATGGTTCAAGACCAACAGAAAACCTCGATTGAAAAAGCATATGTAGGCTATAACTTAGATGCCAATAACAGTATTGAAGCGGGTCTGGTCTATAAACCTTTTACGATTTATCCCTATCCGCAAAATGGCTGGACCTATCACATTCCGTTCTTTTTAGGTTATGGCAACAATATTGCACCGGGGATCAACTGGAATTATCACGACAAAGATTGGGATGTAAAACTCGGTTATTACCCGCAAATGTTAGAGACGAATCTGCGTTATTCACCTGAAAGTGCAACTTATGATGACTTGGCAGGAAATGCATTTCCATCTCAAAAAGCCTATCAAAATGAAAAGCGCAATCAGGTTAATACCCGCATTGTTCGCAAGTTAGAAACTGATTTCGGTAAACAAGAGTTTGGCGTGTCGGGTGCAGTTGCCCAGCTACATAATGATATCACCGATAAAGACGGCAAATATTATGCAGTCGGTTTGCATACTGAAAATAACTATAAGCGCTTTAACTTACAAAGTTCGGTCATTCATTATCAGTACGATGCTAAAAATCCGGATGGTGTAAACAGTGATATGACTTTGATGGGAGCGAATGGCCTTACACCTGCTTATTTCATTGCTTCGGAAGGTACGATTGCCAGTTTAAACCTTGCCTATACGTTGCCTGTGACCAATATGGGCAAGCTAAAAGCCATTAAGTTTTATAATGACTATAGTTATCTCGATAAAAAACGTGATGATTGGTCCGACTCGCAAATGAACACCACAGGGATGATGTTTATTGCTTCACCATTTATGGTTTGGGCAGATTACACGTGGGGTAAAAACTCCAACATTATTGGTGGGGCGACCAACTCAACAGGGTATACCTCGGCTACTTCGCCAAACAGCGACAAATGGCTATATCGTATTAACTTTAATATCGGTTTTACTTTCTAAAGTGAACAACATTAAAAAACCACGCCCGTTGCGTGGTTTTTTATTTAATAGATAAGCTCTTTTAATATCTGGACTTTTCAAACTTATTCCAAAATATAAATGCAGTCACAAAGGCCAAAATGGTGAGCGCAAAAATATAATACATCGCACCGATATCACTATATTGACTAAGCCAATGGACTAAAGGCAACGTCATACCGCCAACAATTGCATAAGATAAATTATAAGAAAATGAAATGCCCGAGAAGCGAACGGGTGCAGGGAACATTTTAACCATGCTGCTTGACACCATTCCAACAGTGCCTGAGCAAAGACCTAGCAACATATATAAGCCAAAAATGGTTGAATGTGCGGCGTGGCCTAAACTGTTATAAAAAATTGCTGCTGTGAGTGCCACGGCAAGCGCACCTACCATCATGACTTTGCCACAGCCAAAACGGTCAGCAAAATAGCCTGCCAAAATACAGCCAACCATTTGCATGACAATGGCTGCGCTTTGCATTTCAAAAGTCTGAGTACGTTCAAAACCAAATGAACCAATCAATAAATTTGGCATGGCTAAAATCACCACCACCACACAGCCTGTTAAAAACCACGTAAATAACATCCCAATAACAACGGCTGTTTTATGTGTTTTTAACACTTGTTTAACCGGCATTTCTTTTGAAATTTCTTTACGTGCCTGCATTGCCTTAAACACAGGTGTTTCTTTTAAATAGGTCCGTAAATAAAGTGCGACTAGACCAAAAATACCGCCTGCAATAAACGGTATACGCCAAGCCCAGTCATGGATTTGTCCTTCACTAAAATTCAGCGAAATCCATAAAGACATCAGTGCGCCCAATAAAATTCCTAAAGACAGTCCGGCAGTTAATAAACCATTGGCCAGTCCAATTTTTCTTTCGGGAACATGTTCAGACACAAATGTCCACGCGGCAGGAATTTCACCTCCAATTGCAATACCTTGCACCACACGCATGAGCAATAAAAGTAGCGGTGCCAAATAACCAATATTTTCAAAAGTGGGCAATATCCCGATAAACAGAGTAGGCAGCGCCATCAGTAAAATAGAAAGCGAAAATAGTTTTTTTCGCCCAACTAGATCGCCAAAATGGGCCATTACAACCCCACCTAACGGCCTAAAAAAGTAACCTGCTGCAAAAATACCGTAAGTATTGAGCATGGCCCAAAACGGACTAAGTGTGCTTGGGAAAAAGAGGTCGGAAATGATTTTGGCGTAGAACACATAAATCACAAAATCGTAAAACTCTAAAGCACCACCCAGTGAAGAAAGAGCGAGGGTTCGTTTATCTTCTTTATTCAGATAGTTCGCATCCTGCAACGTTAATTCTTGATCCATTTTTTACTTAATTGTTGTAATCGAAGTTTGAATATTAATGGAAAAGTGAATTAAAAGTAAATGGAGGAAATTTGTGCTATAGATGAGTGTAGATTGGGTTAACCAAGAAAAGACAAAACGGTTTAAAACTAAAAACGCTTTAGATTAAACAAAAACAGATGTAGGAATGACTTTTCTTTTGAGCCGTTCAGCGACACAATAAAACTTGTCATAGCTAGTTTAATGAGAGATTCAAGGGATGAGTGTAGTTTTACCTGTAGCTAAGCGCGGTGAAGACATTTTAAAACTGATTGCTGCACCTGTCTCATCTAGTGAGCTGAACAGTGATTGGCTTTATGGGCTTGCAGCCGCCATGCATGCCACTATGCTTGAACGTAATGGTGTAGGAATTGCTGCACCTCAAGTCTATATCTCTAAACGAGTCATTATTGTGGCTTCTCGACCAAACCCGCGCTATCCCGATGCACCTGAAATGGATGCGGTGGTGATGGTGAATCCTGAAATTTTAGAGTTCTCAAATGAAACGCTTTTGGGTGAAGAAGGTTGCTTAAGCGTGCCAGATGAACGTGGACAAGTTGAACGCGCAGAAATGGTAAAGGTTAAATATTCAACACTTCAGGGTGAATTCGTTGAAACGATTTTTCACGGTTTTCCTGCTCGTATTGTTCAACATGAAGTCGATCATTTAAATGGAGTGCTATTTGTAGAAAGAATAATCTAATCTTCTGTTTTAAAGTTTTGAAAAAGGTATAATGAGCTTGAAATAAAGAAGTCAACGGAATTACAATACTTATATCGTGATTTTTAATTCATTCAAAAAGTATAATTTTAATATTATCAGCAGGTTGTGCTGAAAAATTGCTCTAAAGCGCAAATCTCCTCATTTAAGGTTACGGACCATGAAAACCCCTCTCCCAGATTATTTGGCAAATGTGATAGAAGCCTGTGAGGTAGATAATAGCGGGCATCTAGCTGACTATATTCCAGAGTTGGCAAATGCAAATCCAGACCGATTGGCTTTGGCAATGTCTACGGTAGATGGTGAAATTTATTCGATCGGCGATGATGATACTGAATTCACCATACAGTCAATTTCTAAACCGTTTGTATATGCTTATGTTTTACAACAGCTTGGCATTGATGCGGTACTCGCTAAAGTAGGGGTGGAACCTTCAGGGGAAGCTTTCAATGAAATTTCATTGGGTAAAGATGGCCGTCCGAAAAACCCGATGATCAACTCTGGCGCAATTACTGTACATTCATTGATTCAGGTCAAACATGGTCTACACAGTGCAGAAATTCTACGCCGTTTTATGAGCGAGCTTGCTGGTCGCGAATTAAGTTTTGATGAGTCTGTTTACGATTCGGAAGTCAAAACAGCCTATCGTAATCTTTCGATCGGTTATATGTTGCGAACTGTCGGAATTTTAGAAACTGACCCTGTCGATATTGTGAATGGTTACATTCGTCAATGTGCAATCATGGTTACAGTTAAAGATCTGGTACGTATGGGCAGTGTACTTGCCAATGGTGGGGTCGACCCTAAAACCGGAAAACGCTTATTGAACCGATCTGTAGTGAGACAAGTACTCAGTGTCATGATGAGCTGTGGTATGTATGATGCCGCGGGTGACTGGCTTTCAACTGTAGGTATTCCTGCTAAAAGTGGTGTAGCTGGCGGTATTTTGGGTGTGCTGCCAGGTCAAGTCAGTATTGCTGCTTTTTCACCTCGACTAGATGAGCATGGTCATAGTATTCGAGGTATCGATATTTTAGAACGGTTATCTCGTGATATGGGATTACATCTCATGGAAGGTACACCTTCTGCACAAACTATTGTACAAAGCCATTACCGTACAGGAAAAGATGCGTCATTAAGTGTGTATGTGCTTCGAGGTGTATTGAAATTTACCGAAGCTGAAATGTTGTTGCGTATTTTACAAGACGAGACAACTGATCAAAGCACAATCGTGATTGATTTGACCCAGATTTCGCTTATCCATGATGTGGGTAAACGTATGTTTTTAGAAGGTGTAGATCGTCTGATTGATGATGGTCATACACTCGTTTTGGTTGATCCAGAACAGCGATTAGATCATGCGAGAACTGGTAAAGATCGAGAACTTCATGTCTATCATGATTTCGATGATTTGCTCGAAAAGCATGACCTACCTGCAAAAAAAAAGACTTATAACGACATCGCGGCACTTCTAAATTGCTGAGGTGTTTTTCCGAGATGTCGTTTAAACATCGCACTGAATGCACTGGGGTTGTTATACCCCAGTGACTCGGAAATTTCAGTAATAGATTCACCATTCGCGATTTTACTCAAGGCAAGTGCGATATGCATTTGCTGTACCCATGCCCGATAAGATAGGCCAGTTTCTTTTTGGAACATACGCATTAATGTTCTCGAACTCGCACCAATATCATCAGCCCAATCTGTTAAATCTTTTGAGTGATTAGGCGCGTGTAATAACGCTTGGCAAATTTTTAATAATCGTTTGTCTTTTGGCCACGGAATCTGGATAGGCAGCAAATTGGCCCGATGAATTTCTTCAAAAATCAAAATTTGTAAAGAACGAGAAAGCTCTTGAGAGGTGACAATATTTGGAGTCTCCTCTTGTTCAATTTCGTTTAAACGAATCAAAAGCTCATGCAACAGGTTGCTCACCCGAATAATAAAGCAATGTTGCCCCATTAAAGCGGCTGCATTTACTTCAACCAATGCCGTATTTAACTTAACGTGACTCAGTGAAATGACACTATGTTCGACATGGGCAGGAATCCATAACGCACACATGGGCGGCACAATCCAGACATTATTTGGTGTAAACACCTGAATGTTTCCTGTAGACGCATATAAAAACTGAGCGCGGATATGTGTATGAGTAGGTGTGATTTCTCGGTAGGCATGCTCAGAAGATAGCCCAATCACAAGTTCAGACAAATCAGACTGAATAAGAGAATCGGACATAATCTATCCTAAAAATTGTCACTTATACGATGATTATTGGAAGATAACTTTATAAGCGACAATTTACAATAAGCACCTTACTTAAAATATTGGAGTTTTTCAGGTATGACGTCTTCAATACAATTGAAAGATGGTATTGCCAATACCGTTGCAAATGATCAGCCTCAAGGAATGATTATTAAAATTGTAGGTGCTGTGGCGGTTGCACATTTACTGAATGATTTAATTCAAGCCGTGTTACCAGCCATCTATCCAATGCTCAAAGCAAACTTCTCGCTGAGTTTTGCTCAAGTTGGCCTGATTTCGTTTGTATATCAAATTACAGGTTCACTGCTACAGCCTTGGATTGGACTTTATACCGATAAACATCCAAAACCTTATCTTCTACCACTCGGAATGGTCGTTACATTCTGCGGCATTATCTTGTTGGCATTTTCACCAAGTTTTGCTGTGTTGTTGTGTGCATCTGCCCTTATTGGGGTTGGGTCTGCAACCTTTCATCCAGAAGCTTCGCGGGTGGCGCGAATGGCATCGGGTGGACGTTTTGGTACGGCTCAATCGACTTTTCAGGTGGGTGGAAATACAGGCACTGCTATTGGCCCATTGTTAGCAGCTTTGCTGATTGTACCGTTTGGACAGCATGCAGTTGCGGGCTTAGTTATATTTGCACTTTTAGCTATTTGGGTTTTATTTGGTGTAAGCCGTTGGACGATTGGTCATGCAAAAAATCAGGTAGTTACACGTGTAAACCAAGCACAGAGTAAATTACATGGTCGTAAGCTCATTATTGCCTTGAGCACCATTAGTGTGTTGATGTTCGCTAAATTTACCTACATTGCCAGCATTAGCAACTACTTCACTTTTTACTTGATTCAAAAGTTCCATATCAGTATCCAGACCGCTCAGTTGCATTTGTTTGCGTTTTTGGCAGCTGTTGCTTTAGGTACATTTGCAGGTGGCCCAATTGGTGACAAGATTGGTCGTAAAGCTGTTATCTGGGTTTCATTTGTGGGTATGGCTCCATTTGCATTAATGATGCCGTATGCAAACTTGTTTTGGACAACAGTCTTATCAATTATTACTGGTTTGGTGTTGTCGTCTGCCTTTGCTGCAATGGTGGTTTATGCACAAGAAGCTGTTCCGGGCCGTGTGGGGATGATTGCTGGTTTAATGTTTGGTCTTATGTTTGGGGTAAGTGGTATTGCCGCAGCAGGCTTAGGGCATTTGGCCGATGTTAACGGCATTGAATGGGTATTTGGATTGTGTTCATTGTTACCATTATTAGGTTTCGCAACCGCATTTTTACCAAATACAAAGGTTAAATAAAACCATCACTCCGTTGTTTTAAATCCTCCAGTCTTAAAAAGGTTGGGGGATTTTTTATTAGAAAAGAGAACTATATATTAGGGTGATAAATTTATTTTAATTAAAAATAATAAAGTTAATTCAATAGGCTATCTTGTCCTATGAAAAAAATTGTTTAAAATCGCAAGGAAATATATCAAGACATAAATTGATAATATTGTAGAAATAGTAATAATTTCTTAATTTATTGAATTTATTATATAAAATAAAATTTATTATGGGTGGTATGAAGTGTTCGCTATTAAGCAATTATCATTAAGTGTTTTTCTCGTTTCTACATTAACTTTAGTTGCATGTGGTGGGGGTGGTGGAAGAAGTTCTACCGACGGTTCTTCTACATCTTCAAAGTCAAATCCTAATGAAATCCCGACTTTATCATCCACTCCATTGATTAATTACACTACAACTTTTGAGCAAAATCTCACTATAATTAATGAAAAAAATAATGGCATATCAACCCAGCTTGTTCCAAGTAATGGATCTAGTAAAAGTGTGATTGAACCTAGTTATAGTGTAAGAACTTATGGGAATTCAGGGCTTTCATTTTATTATAAATTAGATAGAAATCAATTTTTTAGAGTTGAATATGATAAGCTTTCTGGTAAGGTGGTAAGTGCAAGAATTGATACGGAGAAATCTTCCTTAACTTGTAGGGATGATAAATGGACTCCTGAAGGTTGTGAAGGAATTAGTGTGATTTATGATGATCGTACTGGTGATTCAACACTATTATTTAATAATAAAAAATTTGAAGATTCATATTACTCGAATAATGAAAAGGTAACGTATTTAGTTACATTGAATGGTACGGTAAAAGGGAGTATTAGTAGCAAACCTTTAGAATTTACAGATTTTGAAAAGACCCATAATGGTGAAATTACTGTTAATGGTAAGAAAATGGATATTCTTCGAGCCTATATGAGGGATACTCAGCTTGTTGTTCAATTTACGAATGGTGAGAGCTTATATTTTCTTACAGGTAAATCATCAGGGCTGGTTAACACTTATTATACAGGAGAAGAGATTCTCTCTAGTGCGGCGGCTATGGGAACATTAAAAAAACTAGATAACGATCGAGTAAATGTAGAATTTAATAACGTTTACTTTAATTCAAAAACTGGATCTAACTCTAAAATAGCCTCAGGAAATATTACTTTAATTAATAGTTATGCCAAAATTGATATCTCAAATGTAGGAAAAATTGATACAAACGAGGTTTATGCTTATGAACTCTCTAATAAAGAAATAACTTACTTTATTACATCTACTACTGGGCATGGTTATATCACTGTTCAAGGACAAAATCCTGTGAATATTCAGATAAATGGCTATTCTTGTACTTTAAGTGATTGTAAAAATGTATTGATCTCTAAAGATGGTTCTAATATCCAACTGAAGGGTACAAAGCTGGGTGATGTGAGTGTGACTGGTTCAATTCGAACAAATATTCATTAAGTGATTCATTTCACCTTGGCCTATTTAGATAGGAGTGAGGTGACGGTTAATATTCGGCATTTTACGAACACAAAGGTTAAATAAATGAAAAGACTCTCAGTCATATTAAACTGAGAGTCTTTTTTAAGATGAATATAATTCCAATTCAAAAGACTATTTTTGAATACCAAATTTAAATACGGTGACACTGTTATACGCTTGATTTGGGTTCAAACGAGTAGATGGGAAAGTTGGTTGATTGGGGCTGTCTGGAAAATGCTGTGTCTCTAATGCTAGAGCATCTGCTTGTCGATAAAGTACGCCGTTTGCACCAGCAACATTTCCTAATAAATGATTCGCCGTATACATTTGAACGCTTGGTTCAGTGGTTAGGACTTGCATAGTCCGTTTAGATTTTGGGTCAACAACACTAGCAGCAAGATTTAATTTCCCTTGAGACTTTTGGTTAATCACCCAAGTTTGGTCATAGCCATATCCATACGCCAATTGCTGATGATTCGCTCGAATATCTTTTACAATTGCTTTAGGAGTCCGAAAATCAAAAGGTGTACCTGCAACCGAAGCTATTTCACCTGTGGGTAAAGAATTTTGATCGGTTACCAATACACGGTCTGCATTGAGCTGTACAACATGATCGAGTACACCATAAGGGTTATTGCCAGCTCCTGACAGGTTGAAATAACTGTGGTTGGTGAGATTGACGACGGTCGGTTGATCAGTTTTGGCCTTATATTCAATCTGGAATTCATTTTGATCTGAAAGACTGTAGATCACCTCCACATCTAACTTTCCGGGAAAACCTTGATCACCATTTGGACTGGTTAACTTAAGAGAAGCTTTGACGATTTCACCTTTGGAAACAAGGGGCTTAACTTGCCAAATACGTTTATCAAAACCCGGATTACCGCTATGTAATGAATTCGGGCCATTATTTTTTTCGAGGTTATATGTTTTCCCTTCTAAGTTAAATTTAGCATTGCCAATACGATTCGCATAACGACCAATTAATCCGCCAAAATGAATGCCTTCCTTGGTATCAGTGACTTCATAGCCTTTTAGATCATCGAAGCCCAAAACGATATTATTTTGTTTACCTTGTGCATCGGGAGTCAAAATCTGTGTAATTACGCCACCAAAACTAATAAAAGATACAGAGACTCCTTTGCTATTGCTCATAGTGTATAGATCAACTTTTTGACCGTCTTGAGTTGTGCCGTATGGTTTTACATTTAATGTGGCTGCATTCGCAATTTGTGCAAAGCCATAGATCGTAAAACTTAAAATTACTAATTTTTTCATGTTTATACTCTATTTTGTAATGGTAGGATATTGATGAATATAAGATTGATTTTTCATCTTTTTAAAGAGTTTTTTATTATATGGTGTTAATGATTATTAACTCAGTTCATTTTAGGTATTGAACAAACTGACACTATTTAAGGTTATAAACAAATTAACTTTATTATCAAAATTCAACAGTAAGCTATTTTTATGACTTATTCTGACTCGGTTTTAAAATTTTCACTCGGTCTTAATGGCCTGTCATTTGACTTAGACAACCAACATATTCAACTTGAACAGGGCTTGAGTTTTATTAATTCAAAAAGCATTCGCCATAGTGTGATTGATGAGCTTGCTATTGAAAAGATGATTTATTTTATTGAAGAAATTATAGAGTCTCAGCCACTAAGAAATCTAAATATAAGTGGTGTAGCTGTTACATCTGATGTAGCTATGACGCAACTCAGTGAGTTATTTTTTAGTGCTCAAAAGCAAATCAGTCGCATTGAGCTTGAGCATGGATTCAATGATTTTATTGAGCGTTTGAGCTACTACACAAGCCAAGTAGCCCCAGATCAGCTTTATATTTTTACCTACTTTGTGTTTATTCGAGAGATGATGCATCACCTAAGAGTTGAGGAAATTCATATTATTTAACAATCACTTTCTCAATCCGCCAACTCATCATGAATCCAGTTTAAAAACAGCTCAATTTTAGGAATAAACTGATGGGTTCGCGGGTAAACCAAATGATGAGCAGAAATAGGAATCGATAGCTCATCTGCAAAAACTCTAACTAACTTTCCAGATTCCAAATAATTTTGAGTGAGTAAATTACTTTCTAAAACAAAACCTAGTCCGTGTGTGGCTGCTTCAAGTGACATATAAGAGCGGTCAAAACTCAAAGTATAGGGAAACTCAGGAATGCTTAAGCCCTGATGCGCAAACCACTGAGGCCAAGTGACTAAGGTTGAGCGCGATAAAATCAGTTCTTTTTTTAATAAATCTTGGGGCTTATGCACTGGGCTACGCTCAAGTAACTTAGGTGATGCAAGCACTTCTAGCTTTTCATTGCGAATTGTCCTGATTTCCACACCCGTCCAGTTAGGTAGACCATGGCGAATATCAATGTCGATCTTGTCCCGAGTAAAGTGCAAGTTTTCATAAGAACACGACAGGTTGACCTGAATCATTGGAAACTTTTCTTTAAATGATTCGAGGCGTGGTAGTAGCCAAAGCAAACCAAAACTTGGGGATGAATGAATATATAAACTGTCTTTAGGGCTTTTATCGGCAGCTTTTTCAGTGGCTAACATCAGGTTATGCAAGATGGTCGTGACATCCTGAAAATAGCGTTCACCTGAAGGGGTCAGCGTCACACCACGGGCACCACGAATAAATAAACTTTGCCCAATCATTTCTTCTAGTTTGGCAATTTGGTGACTGACTGCTGAAGGCGTGAGATTTAAATTCTCTGCTGCTTTTGCAACATTGCCAAAACGGGCAGTTTGTTCAAAAGCCTGTAATGTTTTAATTGAGGGCATCTGGTTGAAATTGTTTTCACTACTATCCATAAAATAAACCGTTTTTATCCCTAAAACTCATTTCAAAATAGCACAGGCATGAATTTTTTTCATGCCTTGTTGAATTCGAGATGATTGCTGGAACTTCTGAAAAAAGAGAATCTAAGTCTGAACTCAGGAAATAAAGCGTAAAAGAGGATTCAACATGTTACTACAAGGAAAAGTGGCATTAATTACCGGTGCAGCATCAGAACGTGGAATTGGGCGAGCAACCGCAGAAATCTTTGCACAGCAAGGTGCCAAAGTCATTATTGTTGATTTAGATCTTGCTCAAAGCCAAAACGCTGCAAAGGCACTTGGCGAAGGGCATTTAGGTCTTGCTGCAAACGTTGCAAATGAAGAACAGGTCAAAGTAGCTGTTGAACAAGCACTGCAACACTATGGAAAAATCGACATTTTAATTAATAATGCAGGCATTACCCAACCTGTAAAAACACTTGATATTCAACGCAATGATTATGACCGTGTTTTAGATGTCAGCCTACGCGGAACACTCATTATGTCACAAGCTGTTATTCCATCCATGAAAGCAAATGGTGGCGGAAGCATTGTGTGTCTATCTTCTGTTTCAGCACAACGTGGTGGTGGTATTTTTGGCGGGCCGCATTATAGCGCTGCAAAAGCAGGGGTTTTAGGTTTGGCAAAAGCGATGGCTCGTGAGTTTGGTGGTGATCAGATTCGTGTAAATTCTCTTACTCCGGGTCTTATTCAAACCGATATTACTGGCGGTTTAATGAATGATGACCGTCGTCATGACATTCTTGCTGGTATTCCGCTCGGCCGTTTAGGTAAAGCACAAGATGTTGCAAATGCAGCATTATTTTTAGCAAGTGATCTGTCAGCTTATCTAACGGGTGTAACACTCGATGTAAATGGTGGCATGCTGATTCATTAAAGCTTGCCATTTCAAAACTAAAAATAGAATGATGGTCACAAGAGGATACTGTGGCCAAATGTAAAGGGATTCGCATGATGGATACAGTATTTTCATCTGAAGTAGATACGGCAGTTCGTAAATCGGCGTATCGAAAAATTGCATTTCGGCTTATGCCATTTTTAATGCTTTGTTATTTTTGTGCCTATTTAGATCGAGTAAATGTTGGTTTTGCCAAGCTCCAGATGATGAGCGATTTACAGTTTAGTGAAGCTGTATATGGGCTAGGCGCAGGGATTTTCTTTATTGGTTATTTCCTATGTGAAGTGCCAAGTAACATCGTACTCCACAAAGTAGGAGCAAGACGCTGGATTGCCCGCATCATGATTACATGGGGCATTTTGTCAGGCTGTTTTGCCTTTGTTCAAACCGAATGGCAATTTTACACTTTACGTTTTTTACTGGGTGTTGCCGAAGCGGGTTTGGCCCCAGGCTTATTGCTTTACCTCACTTACTGGTTCCCATCTTATCGTCGAGCACGCATGACCGTACTTTGGTTTATCGCGATTCCAATCTCGGGAATGATTGGTGGGCCACTTTCGGGTCTAATCATGGACCGAATGAGCGGTGTGCATGGCTGGTTTGGCTGGCAGTGGATGTTTTTAATTGAAGCGATTCCTACGGTTGTCGTCGGTTTGCTCGTACTCGCTGTTTTAAAAGATTCCGTTCAAGACGCGAACTGGCTAACTCAAGACGAGAAAAACTTGGTGAAGCAAGAGCTTGCTCAAGATAACCAACACAAAGAAGGTCACGGTAGCATTAAAGAGTTTGTCGCCGATAAACGTTTATGGTTACTTGCAGGCATTTACTTCTGTGTGGTGATGGGTCAATACGCCATTACCTTTTGGCTACCTAGTCTCATTCGTAACTCAGGCATCAGTGATAACTGGCATATTGGGCTACTTACGAGTCTTCCTTATATGTGCGCCATTGTAGTTATGCTTTTGGCAGGGCGCAGTGGTGACCATTTCCAAGAACGCCGTTGGCACTTAATTATCCCAATGTGTGCGGGTGCGATCGCACTTACACTTGCGACTTTGCTCGCTTCAAATCTGACACTTTCTTTAATTTTCCTCTGCATTGCAGCCTCAGGTGTGCTCACTGCATCTTCTTTATTCTGGATGTTACCAACCAACTTTTTGGGTGGTGTTTCGGCAGCAGCAGGTATTGCAGCAGTCAATAGCTTTGCCAACCTTGCTGGATTCTGCTCACCTTATTTAATCGGTTGGGTCACCACCAACACAGGCTCAAATGCAATCGGCATGTTCTTAATCACAGCAGTATTAATTTTCGGTGCCAGTTTGGTTCTGCGCGTTCCGGCAAAACTGGTCAATCGTTAATAAGGAATAGTAAATGACAATGTTAAATGTTGATAAATCAGGCCAAATTGCCGAGTTGCAACAACGTGCCTACCACATTCGCCAACATGCTTTACGTATGGGGCAAGTACAAGGTCAAGGCTATGTTGGACAAGCATTAGGTGCCGCAGATCTACTGGCAGTATCTTATTTCCATGCGATGAAATATCAGCCAGAAAACCCAGAGTGGGAAGGCCGTGACCGTTTTTATTTGTCTATTGGGCACTATGCAATTGCACTTTATGCAGCCTTAATTGAAGCAAAAATTATCCCGCTTGAAGAACTTGAAACCTACGGGGCAGATGACAGCCGTTTACCGATGTCAGGCATGGCTTCTTACACACCAGGTATGGAAATTACAGGTGGCTCATTGGGGCATGGTCTTGGAATTGCAGTCGGCGCATGTTTAGGACTGAAACAGAAAAAGTCGGATGCTTTTGTTTATAACTTACTGTCCGATGGAGAGCTAAATGAAGGCTCAACATGGGAAGCGGTGATGTCTGCTTCTCATTGGAAACTAGATAACTTGATTGCCATTATTGATGTGAATAATCAGCAGGCAGATGGACATTCCAGTGAAATTTTAGCGTTTGAACCCATTGTAGATCGTTGGCAGTCATTCGGTTGGTACACCCAGCGCGTAGATGGCAACAATATGGAAGCTTTACTTGAGGCATTCGATCAAGCACGAAACCATGAGGGAGCATGCCCACGAGTCATTATTTGTGACACCAAAATGGGAAAAGGCGTGTCTTTCTTGGAAAGCCGTGAAAAAACACACTTCATTCGTGTTGATGAACATGAATGGGATTACGCTTTAAACATTTTGACCCACTACGGACAGTAAGGAATACACCATGAGCCAGTTAGCCAATCCTCCTAAGAAAAAACTAACCACTTCGGCAATGATTGCTTCTATTGCTGCCGAGGGGCAACCGACCAAATCTGCACCATTTGGACATGCACTGAATGCCTTGGCAAAAGAGCGTGACGATATTGTGGGGTTGTCAGCCGATTTATCAAAATATACTGACCTACATATTTTTGCTAAAGAAAACCCAGACAAGTTTTTCCAAATGGGCATGGCAGAACAACTTTTGATGAGCGCAGCAGCAGGACTCGCTCGTGAAGGGTTTGTTCCTTTTGCTACAACCTATGCCGTGTTTGCATCACGCCGTGCCTATGACTTTATTTGTATGGCAATTGCAGAAGATAACTTGAATGTCAAAATTGTGGCGGCACTTCCGGGGTTAACCACAGGCTACGGCCCAAGCCATCAGGCGACTGATGATATTGCGATTTTCCGTGCAATGCCGAACCTAATGGTCATTGATCCGTGTGATGCCTTGGAAATTGAACAGGCGATTCCTCAAATTGCCGCACATAACGGTCCTGTATATATGCGCTTATTGCGTGGACAGGTTCCATTAGTGCTCGATAAATACAATTACCAGTTTAAATTGGGTAAGGCGCAGGTGATTAAACCGGGTAAAGACTTACTCATTATTTCGACGGGTTTATTGACCATGCGTGCGCTTGAGGCAGCCGAAGAGCTTGAAAAAGAGGGCATTGAGGTTTCAGTGCTGCATGTACCTACAATTAAACCTTTAGATGAACAAACCATTTTGGATGAAGTCGCAAAAGGTGGACGTCCTGTTTTAACTGCCGAAAATCACTCAGTCATGGGTGGTTTAGGGGAAGCAGTCGGCTCACTACTTTTAAGAAATGGACAACATCCTCGTTTTGATATGATTGGTTTGCCAGATGCATTTTTAGATGCAGGCGCATTACCAACTTTGCATGATCGATATGGTATTTCAACTGAAGCAGTTAAAGAGAAGATTAAGTCACATTTGAAGTAGAAATATTAAATTTCCAAATTGAAAAGGGCGTGATGGAATTTCCTTCACGCCCTATTTTTAATCAGAGTTATTTTATTTAAATAGAATAACCCTTTAGATTATTTATACGAACTTAAGCAATCGAATCATCTAAATTCGGCCCTAACCAACGCTTCGCTTCATCAAGTGTCCAACCTTTACGTTTTGCATAATCTTCAAGTTGGTCTTGAGAGATTTTACCCACGTTAAAGTATTCACTTTGAGGGTGTGAATAGTAGAAACCACTTACTGAAGATGGTGGCATCATCGCAAAATGCTCAGTCAGTTTAGTGCCGATTTTGTCTGTAGAACCTAACCAGTCAAATAACACCGCTTTTTCAGAGTGCTCTGGACACGCTGGGTAACCCGGCGCTGGGCGAATACCGACATATTTCTCTTTAATCAGTTCTTCATTGGTCAGTGTTTCATCAGCTTTATAACCCCAGAACTCTTTACGAATGCGTTCATGTAAGTGTTCGGCAAAAGCTTCAGCAAAACGGTCTGCCAACGACTGTACTAAAATTGCAGAGTAGTCATCACCTTTAGCTTTGTACTCATTTGCCAATTCTTCTGCACCAAAAATCGATACAGTGAATCCACCTAAGTAGTCCTGTTGCTCACGGTCAGTACGAATGTAATCTGCTAAAGACAAGTTTGGTTTACCTGTGACTTTGTCAGATTGCTGACGCAAATGTTCAAAGGTATGCGTAACATTTTGACCCGCTTCATCAAATACGCTGACGGTATCGGCGTCAGTGCGCTGCGCAGGGAACATACCAAATACAGCACGTGCATCAAAAAGGTTGTTGTCGATAATATCTTTCAACATTGCTTGAGCTTGGTTGTACAAATCTGTTGCAGCTTCACCAACCACTTCATCTTGTAAAATTTTCGGGAACTTACCTGCCAAGCTCCAAGAAATGAAGAATGGTGTCCAGTCAAAATATTCAACCAATGTTTCAAGCGGGTAGTTTGTTAAAACTTGAGTTCCCAAAAGATTTGGTTTTGCTGGAACGTAGCTTTCATCAATTTTAAAGCCATTTTTAACAGACTCTGCATAAGTCAGTTTTGCTGCTTTTGGTTGTTTGTTGGCTAAGCGCTCACGAATTTTGGCATATTCAGCACGGTGCTCTTCAATGAATTTTCCACGCATTTCTTTTGAAAGCAGGGTAGTTGCAACGCCCACAGCGCGTGAGGCATCGGCAACATAAATCACCGCATCGTTATGGTACTGAGGGTCAATTTTTACTGCTGTGTGTGCTTTCGATGTCGTAGCACCACCGATCAATAAAGGAATCTCAAAGCCTTTACGTTGCATTTCTTTCGCAACAAACACCATTTCATCTAAAGATGGAGTAATCAGGCCTGACAACCCGATGATGTCACATTTTTCATCAATCGCAGTTTGCAAGATTTTCTCGCAAGGTACCATCACACCAAGGTCAACAATGTCATAACCATTACAACCGAGTACAACACCCACAATATTTTTACCAATATCGTGTACGTCGCCCTTAACAGTTGCCATCAGAACTTTACCCTTAGACTGGCTACCTGTTTTTTCAGCTTCAATGTACGGGTTGAGCCAAGCCACAGCTTGTTTCATGACACGTGCAGATTTCACAACCTGTGGTAGGAACATTTTGCCTGAGCCGAACAAGTCACCAACAACGTTCATGCCGTCCATCAAAGCGCCTTCAATTACATCTAAAGGACGTTTAGCTTTTAGGCGGGCTTCTTCTGTGTCTTCGTCAATGTATGTGGTAATACCTTTAACCAACGCATATTCAAGACGTTTTTCTACAGGTTCGTTACGCCATTCAAGGTTTTCGGCTTCACGTTGTGCACCACTATGACCACGGAACTTTTCAGCGACTTCAAGTAATTTTTCAGTAGCGAGTTGACCAGATTCACCTTGGTTTTGGTTTAAAACAACATCTTCAACTGCATCTTTGAGTTCTTTAGGAATATCGTCATAAATTGCCATTTGACCGGCATTTACAATACCCATAGTCATGCCTTGTTTAATGGCATGGTACAAGAACACAGAGTGGATCGCCTCACGAACAGGTTCATTTCCACGGAACGAGAACGATACGTTCGATACACCACCAGAAATCATGGCGTGAGGTAAGTTCTGTTTAATCCAACCTGTGGCTTCAATAAAATCAACGCCATAGTTATTGTGTTCTTCAATACCTGTTGCTACTGCAAACACGTTCGGGTCAAAAATAATATCTTCAGGAGGGAAGCCTACATCGTTAACCAAAACGTCATAAGAACGTTTACAGATTTCGCGTTTACGTGCAGCAGTATCGGCCTGACCAGTTTCATCAAAGGCCATCACAATAATCGCAGCACCATATTGGCGACACAAGCGAGCTTTTTCAACAAACTCGTCATAACCTTCTTTTAAAGAAATCGAGTTAACAACCGGTTTGCCTTGTACGCATTTTAAGCCTGCTTCAATGATTTCCCATTTCGATGAGTCAATCATGATTGGCACACGTGAAATATCTGGTTCAGAGGCCACAAGGTTTAAGAAATGTACCATCGCATTTTGCGAATCGAGCATCCCTTCATCCATGTTAATGTCAATAATCTGTGCACCAGCTTCCACTTGCTGCTGTGCAACTTCTAAAGCTTCGGCAAAGTTTTCTTCACGAATTAAGCGTAGGAATTTTTTTGAACCGGTAACGTTAGTACGTTCGCCTACGTTTACAAACAATGAGTTGTCATAAATATTAAATGGTTCTAAGCCACTTAAACGACAAGCTGGCTTAGTTTCTGGTATTTGACGAGGTGCAATGTCTTTTACCGCATTGGCAATAGCACGAATATGATCTGGTGTGGTACCACAGCAACCGCCGGTAATATTGATCAAACCACTTTCTGCAAATTCTTTTAAGAAGGCAGCAGTTTGTTCTGGTGTTTCATCATATTCACCAAAAGCGTTTGGTAAGCCAGCATTTGGATGGGCAGAAATGAAAGTATCAGCAACATCAGACACAGTTTTAACGTGAGGGCGCATGGCATCTGCACCAAGGGCACAGTTAAAACCAATTGAAAGTAAATCACCATGGCGTACAGAGTTCCAGAACGCTTCGGCAGTTTGACCTGTTAAGGTACGACCCGATGCATCGGTAATGGTCCCTGAAATCATGAGTGGTAATTCATGACCAATTTGCTTAAAGACTTCTTTCACCGCAAAAATTGCAGCTTTACAGTTTAATGTATCAAAAACGGTTTCAATCAGAATGATATCTGCACCACCTTCAATCAGCGCATGAGTGGCCTCAATATAGTTTTCTTTTAGCGCATCAAAGGTAATGTTACGAAAGGCAGGATCATTTACATTGGGTGAAATTGAACAGGTACGCGATGTTGGGCCGAGTACACCCGCTACAAAACGAGGTTTGTCTGGTGTTGAATATTTTTCACAGGCTGCTTTGGCTAAACGCGCTGCTTCACGGTTAATTTCGGGAACAAGGTCTTCCATGTGGTAATCAGACATTGAAACACGCGTGCCGTTAAAGCTGTTAGTTTCAATAATGTCTGCACCAGCATCAAGATAAGCTTCATGAATGCCTTGAATGATTTCTGGCTGTGTCAAAACTAAAAGGTCATTGTTACCTTTTAAGTCATGTGCCCAATCAGCAAAACGCTCACCACGGTAGTCGGCTTCTTCCAATTTATGGCGCTGGATCATCGTTCCCATTGCACCATCAATAATCAGAATGCGTTTAGCAAGAAGCGCTTTTAGGGTGGCAAGCGTAGACATAGAAAACCCCGATCTTTTATATGAATTTAAAAATGCGGCGCTATTGTAACAGAATAGCAGCACAATTGATGATCTATGACGACCCACCATTCACCGTAAATTAGTCGTAAAAAAAAGTGTTTTCGAACAAAAAGAGGGCATTTTTTCATCAAATATTCATAAAATGATCATGATATTGAAATATTTCATCTCCAATATTCCGTTTTATGACAATTAACCTGTTTAAAAAATCGTCATACAGGTAATTTTTTAGATATTTTTGCTTTAAAAATAGTCATAAATAAGGAAGATATAAATTGATTTAAATTATTGTATTTTAATAAAAAAATAAATTTTATAGAGGAAAGGTGCATCAAATGAGGTCAAAATATGAAAAATTGACTTCATCAGGCGCCGCTTTGTCATATAATTGTCATAATTTAATTTAAGAATACAGAGGATTTTTCTATCCTCTTACCGTCTGCATGAATTCTAATCTACCCCCTGTTTCGGATTCAAAACTTGCGGCAAACCTGCAAGTCAAATCGACGAATGTACATGTCCCGACACCTAAGTTCTTTATGCCGGTGTTTCTGACAATTATTGTTGCAACACTTATTTATATTGGATTTCAGGTGAGTGCTGATTTAGCGCATGTACCGCCTTTGAGTCTTTATTCGGTTATTCTCTTATCTACTGCACTCTTGATTGCTTTAGGCTTTGAGTTTGTAAATGGCTTCCATGATACTGCAAATGCAGTAGCGACAGTGATTTACACCAATGCTTTACCTGCACCAGTTGCAGTCATGTGGGCAGGTTTTTGTAATTTTCTTGGGGTAATGGTTGCAAGCGGCGCAGTCGCTTACGGCATTATTGCATTGTTGCCTGTTGAATTGATTATGAACATGGGTAGCGGTGCAGGTTTCGCAATGGTTTTTGCGCTTCTTATTGCTGCAATTCTCTGGAACTTAGGTACTTGGTTCTTGGGTATTCCTGCTTCTAGCTCTCATACTTTGATTGGTTCAATCTTGGGTGTGGGCATTATGAACCATCTGTTGAGTGCATCGACTGGCGTAACCACCAGTGGTGTTGATATGGATCAGGTGATTAAAGTCGGTAAGGCCTTATTATTTTCACCTTTAATTGGTTTTGCTTTTGCAGCGATTGTATTCTTGTTGGTTAAAACTATTTTTAAACGCCAATTAGAATTATTCCAACCACCAGAAGGTAATAAACCACCACCAGCAATCATTCGTGCAATTTTAATCTTTACCTGTACAGGTGTAAGTTTTGCACATGGTTCGAATGACGGTCAAAAAGGTATGGGTTTAATCATGCTGATTTTGGTTGGTCTGGTGCCATTGGCTTATTCATTGAATAAAAACCTTGATACACAACAAGTTCAATCATTCCATCAGCTTTCTTCTCAAACTGCCGTACTTTTGAATCAAAATCAGCCAGAATTAACCGATGAAAAAGCACGTGTTATTTTGACTAAATATATTCAGACTAAACAGCAAACTCCGGAAGTAGTGCCTGCATTGGCAAGCATGACTGATCATTTGGGTGAGCGAGTTTCTAGCTATAGCAACTTAAAAGACATTCCAGAAGCTGCAATCAGTGAAATTCGCAATGACATGTATTTAAGTACAACGACGTTTAAGCGTTTGGATAAAGCAGATGCTTTACCAAAAATGGATCAATCACAAGAAAAACTCGTGAAAGAATACCGTAGTAGCTTAGATTCATTCTTACAATACATTCCAACTTGGGTGAAAGTAGCAGTTGCTTTGGCACTTGGCTTAGGCACCATGGTTGGTTGGAAACGTATTGTTGTGACTGTAGGTGAACGTATTGGTAAACATCATATGACTTATGGTCAAGGGATGTCTGCTGAGCTTGTCGCAATGAGTACAATTGCAGCTGCCGACGGTTTAGGTATGCCTGTTTCAACAACACACGTTTTAAACAGTGCTGTTGCAGGTACCATGGTAGCGAATAGATCGGGTTTAAACTTCAATACAGTTAAAACGATTTTATCTGCATGGGTATTTACACTTCCTGCAACAATCTGTTTGTCAGGCGGTTTGTATTGGTTATTCTTACAGTTTGTATAAAAGTATTTAAAAAATTAAAGCCACTGTTCACAGTGGCTTTTTTATTTGTTTCTTTTTAACGTTCAGTCTATTTTCATGTACATTCAATTATAAATTAACGAGTCCTTATAAAGCCTCAAGTAACTTCAGAGGCTAGGCTTAAAACTTTTATATCAGGATAGATTATGGATGCGGTTCAAATAGATCAGCTAAAACAACAATTTCCACTTATTGAGACACTGCAAGCTTATCAAGAAACATTTTGGTTTACACCTCATTGCTATCCTTTAAAAGAAGCTTTAGAAAAAGTTGGATTAACAGCCGAAGACGTAAGTGAAGCAGAAGCCCGATTAGAGCGTTTCGCACCTTATTTGGCAAAAGTGTTTCCTGAAACTCAAGCGCAACATGGAAAAATTGAATCAGAGATCGTTGAAATTGCCTATATGCAACAAGCACTTTCTTCAACAGAACAAGTGCAACTGAGTGGAGTATTCTGGCTGAAAAAAGATAGCCATTTACCTATTTCAGGTTCAATTAAAGCGCGTGGTGGTATTTATGAAGTCTTGGCTCACGCCGAAAAGTTGGCCATTGAGGCTGGACTTCTCAAGTTTGAAGACGATTACAGTAAGTTAGATCAAGAGTCATTTAGGGCATTCTTTTCTAAGTATCAGATTGCAGTAGGTTCTACAGGCAACCTAGGGCTTTCTATAGGCATTATGAGCGCCAAACTGGGTTTTAGAGTCACAGTCCATATGTCGGCTGATGCAAGACAATGGAAAAAAGACAAACTGCGTTCATTAGGCGTTAATGTTGTGGAATATGCCAGTGACTATGGAGTAGCGGTTGAAGAGGGAAGAAAAGCAGCAGAGCAAGATCCGCGCTGCTTTTTTATTGATGATGAAAACTCAAAAACATTGTTTTTAGGTTATGCAGTTGCAGGAATACGCTTAAAACAGCAATTTGAGCAAAAACAAATTAAAGTCGATGCTGAACATCCATTATTTGTTTATTTGCCATGTGGCGTTGGTGGTGGCCCTGGTGGGGTAAGTTTTGGCTTGAAACTGGCTTTTGGTGAGCATGTACATTGTATCTTTGCAGAACCCACCCATTCACCATGTATGTTACTGGGTGTCCACACAGGTTTGCATGATCAGATTTCAGTGAATGATATTGGCCTCGATAATGTAACTACCGCAGATGGGCTCGCAGTAGGCCGTGCTTCAGGTTTTGTTGGGCGTGCTATGCAGCAGTTAATTGATGGCTATTACACCATTGATGATGAACGTTTATATGAGCTCATTGCGCTTTTAAATCAAACCGAAAATATTCAGCTTGAGCCTTCTGCGGTGGCAGGAATGATGGGGCCATACTATGTCCAGACTAACCCTGATTATTTGGCTTTACATCAGTTGTCAGCTAAGCAATTAAAACAGGCAACTCATGTGATATGGGCGACAGGAGGCGGTATGGTGCCACCTGATGAAATGCAAAAATATCTATCACATTTTCAAAATAAATAGAGAAACACAGAAAAAAGCCCAATTATAGAATTGGGCTTCAATCAAATTATTTTTTAGATGATTTTCCAAAAGGTAGTTTTTCGGTTGCAAAGCCATAGATTGCAGCAAAAGGCAGAGCAGTTCTTGCTAAATAAGCAACACGCCACAATCCACCGTGGTTGGCACCTTCCATCATAAGTTCAAGCGGATGGTCTAGCTCAGTTTCAGGATTTGCTACAGAAGATTCATTTCTTAAGTCATGAATCCAGATTGCAGCCATAATTGCATTGGTAGTTTCAGGGCTAAATGCTTCTACATCAAAAAGCTCTGCACCATTAAAAGCTGCTTTTAACAATGGATTTTTAGTCACAGAGTGAGTCGTTGTTGATGGTGCAATATTAATGCTGACGTGTTGTCCTTGATGGCGGGCCAAAATAGCACGCCATTGTTGAATGCGTTTTGCCAAAGCATAGTTTGGCCCTTGTTCAACAACTAGACAGTCGGCAATGCCATAAGTTTTTCCATTTTCACAAGCAATTAAGTCTTGATATGGTGCCTGAAAAAAACGATTGAGCGAAAGAGCGGAAACACCTTTCACTGCCATTTTTTGTATTTTTGTGCGTGATTTAAACTTTTGTTGAGCAGCTTT
This sequence comes from Acinetobacter sp. KB005, assembly GCF_049949095.1. Taxonomy (NCBI): domain Bacteria; kingdom Pseudomonadati; phylum Pseudomonadota; class Gammaproteobacteria; order Moraxellales; family Moraxellaceae; genus Acinetobacter; species Acinetobacter sp. KB005. The sequence goes on from NZ_CP188191.1 coordinate 1,878,514, forward strand.
AGCGACTTCTTTAGGAACCGCATAAACATCGGTTGGCGTACACATAAACATAAGGCTCGTATCAGACTTATGCTCGCTCACAAATTGCATGATGCTGTCCATTGCCATGGAAACACGAACATGCTTTTCGCCATCTAAATAAGCTATTGCAGCCAAATCTAACTTTTGCGGAAACTGGACTAACCACTGTGCAATTTCTGGTAATTGAGTCAATAAATTTGCACCCAATTTATCCTTTAATTCAGAAACTTTTGCTGATGAATCAATTTGTTCAACACTAGGCGCAATGAGGGTTGCGTTTCCTTGTTGAATCGTATTTAAAATTTTGCCCCAGACACGTGGGTTTGGTAAGTCGACAGCAACAATATTCGCTTTCCATTTGGCTAACCAAGGTAGAGGTCCTGCTTCTGAAGCTGCACCAAACAGCACCATGGTACGGTCTGATAAATCAAACCATTCTGGGTGAGCAATAGCTTCACGTAGAGCTTTTGCATGGCTTGGTTCAATAATACCAGCCTCTTCCCAACGTTGAATCTGGTCCAGTAAGCTTTGCCCGCTTAGTTTTTGCCCTTTGTAAGGAACATACCATTCAGGTGCTGCATCACTTTCACCTTTAAGTTTTACTGTATGAAGTGGCGTAGATGAAGCAATATTAACTGCATCTTTTAAAAGGTAGTGTTTACTATCACGATAATAGTCAAAAATATGGTGAGCTTTATGCAAACCTTGCTTCGCAATAGTAATGGGGTGGTTACTATTAGAAATTCCTTGTTTAACAAGTGCTTTAAAATATATTGGGTAATTTTTTCGCCAGTTTTTTTCATTCAACACTTGTTGTGCGGTTTTATTATCTACAACAGATAAAGCCTCTGACAAAATTTCTTGGCCAGTAAGAGATGAGCTTTGTTTTTTTGTTGAGGCGTGTACTGGAAATTGTAGACCTTCGACTTGACTTGTGCTGGACATAAAATATCTCGTTATACGACTGGGTTAATATACAGATGTATACATTATCTATGCCAATGAAAGGAAACGAGTGGCAATAACTGACAAAATAATATTGATTATTTATGTGATGAAACATGGAAGAGGGAATTATTATGATAAATTCATCTCATTTTGGTCTTAATTTTTTTCACAATTTTAGAACATTTTTATAGACTTACGTTACATAAATGATTATTTTGTATTAAGCAAATACATCAGTTTTAGCCTGAAGGTAAAATGTTCAAAATGTATCAATAATACAGATACAGAAATGATTAAAAACTAGACTTTTTTATTAAAAGATAAGAAAAGTCAGACTGAATAAGAAAGAATTGGGGTGAAACTAGATAGAAGACAACATAAGATTGTCTTTTAAAAATCTTGGGGATATGGTGATTTTTTTACACCATAATTTTCTAGTTTCACCCCATCTATTTTTGGGTTGGAACCCTCCATTTTTGTACTCACTTTATCACTTGATTGAACCTTATTTGTTTAAAGTAACTTCAAAATTACTTTAAAAGAAGCTATCTCTAACAACGTCCTTTTTTCGCTTGTCCTGGTGGGCAAAAGTCTCCTGGATGGTTGTGATAAGGTGAATCTGGATCAATCACAACACTACCTTCAGGTGTATGAACTGCACAGGCTGATAATGACATTGTGAAAATTGCTGCTGCACAGAGAAGTAATGTTTTCATCTTGTTCTCACTTTTTTATCATTCTCCATTTTACTATAGAAATATTTTGATTATTTTTCGATCTATTTTTGGTTAAGAATATATTTAATAATTCTGATTTAAAGAAACTAATCAGATCGTAAAATCGTTCGGAAGCCCACATGGGTTGCTGCTAAATCAAAGTCTTGCGGATAGCGGCTACTGCTACGATAACGTGAACAATAATTTTGTGCGCAAAGAAAAGATCCGCCTTTAATTACATATTGTGTACTGGTGATTTGTTGTTGTCTTAAATCAGAATAATTTCCCATATGTTGGTCATGAGCACCTTGATATGGAGATGATGTCCATTCCCATACATTTCCGATCATATCAAATAGTTTGAAATGATTTGGTGCAAAGCATCCAACGGGCGCAACATCTTTAAAGTGATCTTGATTCAGGTTTTGAAAAGGGAATTTACCTTGCCAGTAATTTGCTTGTGGATGTTGATGTTCATCGGTAGGGGCCTGATGTAATGGTGTATCAGTTTGCGAATTCGCTTTAGCTGCATATTCCCATTCTAGTTCTGTTGGTAAATCATGTCCTAACCAGACTGCATAATGTTCAGCATCGTTTTTACTCACATATCGCACAGGTTCATTCGGATTAGCTACGGCACCATTATTACCGTTTGGAGTTTTCCATGTATAACCTGACTTTAGCTGCCACCATTGCTGTGGATGTTGAGGGTCTGGTGAAAAAACAGCAGCCTGCTTTTGTTTTTCGGCATCGGTGATATAACCCGTTGCTTTTACGAAACTTGCAAACTGAGCAATGGTAACTTCTGTTTGATCAATCCAGAATCCTTTGACTTCCCGTTGCTTTTTTCCAAAATTAAGTTCATCGGGATAGGCTTTTTCAGAACCAAAATTAAAATGTCCATTAGGAATTAAAACCATTCCAGCTGTAGGTTGTTTTAGCCAACCTTGAGGTAGTCCAGTGTAGTTTTTACATTTCTCAATAGAACCCAAGTCAGCTAACGAGGTTTGCTGCTGAGACGATGGTGCGGGTTCAGAAACTTGTGAAGATTGACTACAGCCTGCCATAAAAGACAGGCTGATGGTCGTAACTAAAAATGGTTTCAATCTCATTTGGCGTTATATTCCTGCACACCATTTTTTTCAGTATATTTTTGATAGACCGATAAGAGTTCTTGCACTTTAGCAGGGTAAAGCTGAGCAACGTTCTGTCTTTCCCCTCGATCTGCTTTAATGTTGTATAGCTCCCAAGTTCCTGTACCTAATTCAGGGCGCCCTTGAAGTGCAATTTTCCACTCGCCTTGTTTTGCATATTTACTGCCATGTAACTCATCAGCAAAACTAAAATTTTCGGGGCGAATCGTAGTGGTTTTATTTTCAAGTAAAGGTTTCCATGAAATCCCTGATGGCGTGTTAATGGTACGACCATTGTATTGGCCTTGAGGTACTGGAATATGAGCATATTCTAGTAAAGTTGGGAAAACATCGAGTACTGATGCAAAGCTATGATTCGTTTCTTCTGCTTTTTTCTGATTTGGTAATTTCACGATAGCAGGGGCAGTAGTTGCACCTTCACCAGCCGTATCCTTCCACAAATGGAAAGGTGCAGCACTAACCTCAGCCCAACGTGGACCAATATAGTGATACGAGGTCGGTGTACCTACATTTGCTACAGAGTTATCAAAGCCAGATTCACTGCCGTATCCTCCACGTACAAAACCTTCTGCACCATTGTCGGAAACAAAGAAAATTAAGGTATTGTCATAAAGATTATTTTGTTTGAGGTATTGAATAATTCGGCCCACATTGGCATCGAGATTTTCTACCATACCTGCATAGATTTCCATTTTACGGGCTTCTAGTGCCTTTTGTTCGGCTGTTAACTCATCCCATTTTCCATATTTTTGTGGAGCATTTTGAGTTGCAATCGGTTCGGCTGCTTCAAAGTTTGCCGGGATAATACCAAGCTGTTTTTGGCGTGCGATACGCGCATTACGAATTGCATCGTAACCAACATTGTAAACTCCACGGTATTTTTCACGGTATTCAGCAGGTGCCTGAATTGGCCAATGAGGCGCTGTATAGGCAGCGTAAGCAAAGAATGGTTTGCCGCTATTTTTGCCGGAGTCTAAATAGCTAAGTAATTTATCGGTAAAATAATTTGTTGAGAAAAAGTCATCAGGCAATGCTGAAACAGGAATAATTTGCCCATCTTCCGTATAGGTCGAATTTCGCTTAAATGCACTTGGCGCTTGCTTAAAGTGGTGATCTAGGCCTTGTAACAAGGTAAATGAATGGTCAAAACCTTTTGCGTGGGCATTCGTTTCAGGGGTTAGCCCTAAATGCCATTTACCGCTGATATAAGTACGATAGCCATTATCTTTCAGCACTTGTGCAATCGATAGCGAACGCTCATTCAAATAGCCCTCATAGCCGGGCTGGCCCTTTAAATGTTCTGGTGTGAGTTCAGCCATTGCACCAATACCAGCTAAATGGTGATCAGTACCTGAAATGAGTTGAGAGCGTGTTGGGGAACAGGTCGGGGCGGTGTGATAGTCAGTTAAAAGGCGACCTTCTTGAGCTAGGCTATCAATATTTGGTGTACGAATTTCACTACCGAAAGCCCCTAAATCTGAATAGCCTAAGTCATCCGCCATAATAAATAAGATATTGGGCTGTTTAGGAGTGCTGACTACATTTTCTTGTCTATCGTTGTCATTACATCCAGCCAAAGATAAGCTAAATAAAGCAATGGAAAGGCTAGATAAAATTGCTTTGTACTTCATTGTATCATCTGAATTATTAAAAGATTTGGCATGAGTTTAATCAGATGGTTTTTGCAATCAAAACAAGGAAAAGATCAAAGAAAATCAGAAAAAAGACTGAGAATTTATGGTGATAAATAAATGAGAAAAAAAGAAAAGCCCATTACGGGCTTTTTTTGAGTGCCTGACTTAGAACGGAATACGAGTCAGTTGATCTAAGAAATGTGGAATCACTTTAGGTTCGATCAAAATGGTGACAAGGACCCCGTAAGCTGCACCCCATAAATGAGCACTATGGTTGATATGGCTATTACCACGTTTACCAGCCCAAATGCTGTACGCTACATATAAAACTGCAAAAATAATGGCTGGTACTGGAATGAAGAATACAAAAATCAGCTTCCATGGTTGAAATAGAATATAAGCAAATAAAACAGCTGAGACAGCACCAGAGGCGCCGAGGCTCGCCCAGTTTGTATCATTTCTATGTTGTAAATAGCTTGGTAAAATCGCAAAGATTAAACCGCCTAAATAGAACAAAACAAAACCCATGTCATAAAAATATTGGCGATAAAAACTTTCAATAATGCTGCCAAAGAAGAACAGGGTAATCATGTTGAAAAGTAGGTGTGTACCATCTGCATGGATAAAGCCATGAGTAATGAAACGATCAAATTGCCCACGTTGCATTGCAGGTGGCCAAAAAATCAAACGATTCATCACGTTTTGATTGCTAAACGCAAGTAAAGAAACAATGACCGTAATAATAATAAGGGTAATGGTATGGTTAAACGGCAGATGCAACATAAGAAATATTTAAAAAATGATCAATATTGAGCCCAATAATGCCATTAAAAACTTCAGTTGAAACCCTGTTGTGTATAAATCCGACAAATTTAGTTGATTTTTTTTAAATCTACCTCATCTTCGGTTAATATAAAGGCATCAGCTTGAGGAATATTGTTATGTCGACTGAGAACACCAACACTGCTGTTGCAGAAGAAATTCCAAACCTTTTGATTACACCATCTGCACAAGAGTATTTGCACGATTTATTGACGAAGCAAAATACTCCGGGAATTGGCGTTCGAGTTTTTGTTGAACATCCGGGTACGCCACGTGCAGAATGCTGTATGGCATATAGTGCACCAGAAGAAGTAATCCCAACGGATTATAAACAGGACTATCCAGATTTCCCTGCATATATTGACGCGCCATCTATTCCTTATCTTTTAGATGCCGTAATTGATTACAATAAGGACCGTTTTGGTGGGCAGTTAACTTTCCGCGCGCCAAACTCTAAAGTTCCACGTGTTGGTCCAGATGCATCAATTGAAGAGCGTATTACTTACATTCTTCAAGCAGAAATTAACCCGGGTCTTGCAGGCCATGGCGGGAATTGTAGCTTGGTAGAAGTACAAGATAATCCAGAACATGGTTTAACTGCTGTATTGAAATTTGGTGGTGGTTGCCAAGGATGTTCTGCAATTGACGTTACCTTGAAACAAGGTGTAGAAACGACGTTAAGAGAGCATATTCCAGAGCTTCAACGTGTGGTTGACCAAACTGACCATACACAAGCTGAAGGTGCTTATTTCAAATAATTAAATTATTTGAAAAGTGAAATAAAAAAGCCTCGAAATGAGGTTTTTTTATTATTCAATATAAATAATGATAATTATTATCAATATCATTTGTAATTTTATTTAGATTTGTTACAATGCGGAACTTAAAATGAGAGATGTTTAATAAATCAATATATTGGGAATACTTATGTCGAAGCGTATTATCCAGTCAGTGCTTTCTGTTTCAGTACTGGCAAGTATGATGTCTATGGCTTATGCTGCAAAAAATGAGCAAGAACAAGCTGAACCAGCATTAGAAAAGCCTGCTGAACCTGTGAAATTGGAAACAATTTTTGTAACAGCTGAAGAGCAAGTAAAGCAATCGCTCGGTGTATCAGTGATCACCCAAGAAGATTTAGAAAAACTTCCAGTTCGTAATGATATTTCAGATTATGTACGCCGTATGCCTGGTGTAAATTTAACGGGAAACAGTGCAACAGGGCAGCGTGGTAATAATAGACAAATCGACATTCGTGGAATGGGTCCTGAAAATACGCTCATTTTAGTGGATGGAAAACCTGTTAACTCTCGTAATTCAGTTCGCTATGGTTGGAAAGGGGAACGTGATACACGCGGTGATTCAAACTGGGTTCCAGCAGAAGCAATCGAATCGATTGAAGTTTTACGTGGACCAGCGGCAGCTCGATATGGTTCGGGTGCAGCAGGTGGTGTAGTCAACATCATTACTAAAAAAGTGACGAATGAAACCCATGGTTCGGTAGAGCTCTATACTTCACAACCTGAAGACTCTAAAGAAGGTTCATCAAATCGAGTTGGTTTTAACTTGAGTGGGCCACTGATTAAAGATGTTTTGTCATACCGTTTATATGGTAATTACAATAAAACAGAAGCTGACGATGTCGATATTAATAAATCAATTGGCAGTACGGCAGCTGGGCGTGAAGGCGTTAAAAATAAAGATATTTCAGGACGTTTAGCTTGGCAAGCAACAGACCAACAAACAGTCTTGCTCGATGTCTCATCTAGCAAGCAAGGGAATATTTATTCTGGTGATTCTCAGTTAAATGCAAATGCTGAAGCTGATGCGATTCTTTCGGAGCTTATTGGTAAAGAAACCAATACCATGTACCGTGATAGCTATGCTTTAACACATGAAGGTGATTGGTCTTGGGGTAAAAGTAAGTTAGTTGCTCAATACGATAAAACTCATAATAAACGTTTGCCTGAAGGTCTGGGTGGTAGCACAGAAGGAAAAATTAATAATCTGGATGATAAAGCCACTTCACGCTTAGAGACTCTTCGGTTGAATGGTGAAGCCAATATTCCTTTTGAATATTATGTACCACATGTATTAACACTCGGTACTGAATGGGTTGAAGACAGATTTAAAGATAATATTTCGACAAATCAGGGGACAGACAGCAGCGGTTCAGGTTATGGCGATCAATTAGCTAAAGGCAATCGCAGTAAAATGGAATCACGTATTGCTTCTGCATATATCGAAGACAACTTGAAACTCACAGACAGCACCGATGCCGTGTTAGGTTTACGTTTTGACGACCATAGCAAATCTGGCTCTAACTGGAGCCCAAGCTTAAACGTTACTCAAAGACTCAATGATTATTTCACGTTAAAAGGTGGGATAGCAAAAGCTTATAAAGCACCAAATATGTATCAAAATGCCGAAGGGTACTTACTCAGTACGAACGGCAATGGTTGTCCAGCCAATATTGAATCGCGTTGTTTATTACAAGGTAATGGTGATTTAAAACCTGAAACTTCGGTAAACAAAGAGTTAGGCATCCAGTTCCAAAAAGACATTGTCAACGCGAGCTTAACGTGGTTCCGTAATGACTATAAAGATAAGATTGTGGCAGGAACGAATGTTGTTGGCACTGTAGATGGCTCAAGTACCAATGCAAATACAGGAGCTGTGACCAACACGAAGTGGAATATCTTACGTTGGGAAAATACGCCTAAAGCATTAATTCAAGGTTTTGAAGGAAGTTTGGGATTAGACTTTGGCGATATTCGTTGGACCAACAACTTTACCTATATGATGGATTCGAAAGATAAGCAAACGGGTAACCCATTATCTTTAGTTCCTAACTATACAATTAACTCAATTTTTGATTACGACATTACAGATCAATTAGATGTGAATTTTGTATTTACTCAATATGGTCGTCAAAAATCGCGTCAGTTTGCCGAAAATAGAATCGAATCTGGCATTGGTTCAGGTGGAACAAATTCTGCGATTAAGCCAAGCACTGTAAAAAGCTATAGTACGGCTGGAATTAATGTTGGTTATAAAATTTCAGACAATATTAGTACGCGTGTTGGTGTAAGTAACTTGTTTGATAAACAAATTTTAAGAGATAGTAATTCGATTAGCCAAACTTACAATGAGCCAGGTCGAGCTTATTACGCCTCTCTAAAATATTCTTTCTAATCAATACAAATAACAAGGGCGCTTTAAGCGCCTTTGTTATTTAAAATATCTAAGGTTTTTTCAGAATAATAAAATTTCTCTAGGTAAACACGAGCACGTCGTCTTAAATGACCAGTTGTGACTAATTGCTGTAATACCGGCACAAGTAACTGAGTCAGTTCATGTTGAATTAAGCTTTCATCAATATTGAGGTCACGAAGTAACAAGTCAAAATTATGTTCCTGATTGCGCACATACCACGTGTAAATACCATCATGTACTTGTTGTTTCAAATAAGAAGTTTGGCGAATGTGATCCCAAATCTGATGTCCTAAACCCACAGTTTTTGATAAATCCTGAACTTCTACGTAATTTTTCAAAACAGAAAGCGGCATGGTTTTAACTTTATGCCAAATATTTGCCTGAAAATGGTAGAGCTTATCATTGTCAAAATGTTGGTTTAAAACACGCTCACTCATTTGAGTGAGTTTTAAAATATTCTTTTGCAAATAATGATGAATCGTGTCATCCAGATTTGAGTCGGTTACGGTTTCTAGAACCGATTTACCCATCTTCATAAAACGACCTACACCCGGCACCCGTTTTGACATCGACTCATCTAAATAGTCATGCATTGTTTGTTGAATCAGCTGTGTTAGGAGTGCTGAAAATGCAGGATTATTCACAATCGTTTTAATTAGCTTTTTACGATGCTGATCTTTACTTGCAACGTATTGCGCAATTCCATCAATTGTTAAAACAGGAATAACATCTTCAATTGTTGTACTGTCATTGGCAGGATGAATCAGTGCAAAACGGAGATGTTCTGCAATTTGTTCAAGTAGGGAATCAGAAGCAGGGGTGTCTAAAATCTGCTTTTGAATCAGCTGCTGAATTTGTTCGAAAGTCCAGAGGTGTTGTAGTTGCCGACTACCCAACCAATGATAAAATTGCTCAAATTCTTGTTGGATAACATGGGGCTGAGCAAATTCCTCATCTAAAAAATCAAGATGAGCTTCAATGAGTTTTTCTATAAGCGGTTGGGTAGACATAAGGTCTCACAAGTCCGAAGTTTTATTTAAGGTGTAGTCGCTTTTGGCGACTGATTCGTTTCTACTTTCAGTAAAAACGGTACATATTGTTGAATAACCAGCTGCTCAGCTTCCAAAATTGGCATATGGCCAACATTTTCTAAAATAACCGGAGGTTGGGCATTCTTTAAAAGTCGTTTTAGTTCACTTGCGACTTCGACATTAATAATCTTATCTTGCTTACCCCATAAAATCAGTGTCGGTGCATCTATTGTTTTTGTGAGAACTGCAAATGAATCGGGAGTGTAAACCTTATTTAGCGCAATAAGCTGATCAACCAGTTTCTGCGTTTGAGGTGCCTGATTAATCATGAGCTTTTCTTGAGCTTCTAAAAATTCTTTTGGAATAAACGGAGGATTAAACATGGTTTGCTTTAACAAATAGTTAAAGTCCCCCTTTTTAGATACTAAAAGTTGTTTTAGGTAAGCAGGATCTTTTAGGTAAATTGTATTGGCTGAACGGAAAATACCGCCACTATCAACTAAGAATAGGCTTTTGGTTTCAAATGGATATTGTCCAGCATAGAGTAGGGCAATTGAACCGCCAAGTGAGTGGCCAGCAATATGAATAGGGCCTTTTAAATTTGCAGCTTCAACAAAGCGACGTAATTTTTCGGCAAGATTAGGCACTGAATAATCAAAGTCTTGTGTAACTACGGTTTCACCACTTCCTGGTAAATCGGGAATAATGACATGGTAATTTGCTGTCAGATAACGGGCGACACGGTTCCAGTTATCACGGCTACCTCCTAATCCATGGATGAGTAACAACGTAGGTTTAGTGGGAGATCCACCTTCACTATATGACCAAGTTATATCACCAACTTTTAAACTTTTACTTTGTAAGCCTGCCCAGCTTCGTTCTTGCTGCAAAATATTTTGAAAGCTTATATCAATCGTATCGGCAGCTTGTGTCTGAGAAATACTCATTATTGTTGTAAGGCTGCATGCTAAGGTAAATGCGGCAACGGTTTTTTTTAGAACAGTTTTTTTTGATGCGGACAGCGTTGTCATAAGATTTCATCCTTGATGCATAAGCGAGTTTGAAAATTATTGAAAAACTTTGCCAATGAGTCATTTGCTAAATGATTAAAAGGAGGAAAATTATAGTCAATCCATTTGCTAAAGTATGTCTATTTTTTCACTCAACAGCAGTGAATGTGCAGTAAATTCTCAATTCAAATAGAAGAAGTATTTTTAAAATTTTTGATGGGAAATGATTTAATTTTTTGTCAGTGACATTCAAATTTTGACACATTAAAATGATTTCCAACCTTGAAAAAACAATGGAAATATAAAATGCCTACTGCGCAAGAAGTTTTAGATCGTCTGAAAGCTGGTAATCAACGATTTGTAAATGGAAATACTTCCCTTGCAAAAACCTTATCTCATCATGAACGCGCTGAAATGGCAAAGGATCAAAATCCGTTTGCGATTGTATTAGGTTGCTCAGATTCTCGTGTTCCAGCAGAAATGGTATTTGACCAAGGTCTTGGTGACTTATTCGTAATTCGTGTTGCTGGTAATGTTGTGGCACCTTCACAAGTCGGTAGTGTTGAGTTCGCAGCAGAACGCTATGACTGTCCGGTTGTAGTTGTATTAGGACACAGCCATTGTGGCGCGATTCAAGCGACAATTGATACCTTAATGAACCCTGATCAACCGCCATCATCTAACTTAATGTCGATTGTGAACCGTGTTCGTCCATCAGTTGAAATTTTAATGCAAACTGACTTAAAAAATGATTTGAAAAAATTATCATGTCATGCAGTACGTTCAAACGTTTTTGCTTCAGTAAATCAATTACGTCATGGTTCAAGTGTACTTGAAAGCTTGATCGCAAAAGGTGAGTTGATCGTTGTTGGTGCAGAGTATTCACTAGAAACTGGTGAAGTTACTTTTTTTGATTTCTGATCATAATAAAAATATTTAAAACTAAAAGGTGCCTATAGGGCACCTTTTATGTATGGAAAAGCTAAATTAAGTAGTTTTGATTGTGCTTGTGCATTTGGATGAATCAAATCATTTTGCATAAGCTGTTTTTGACCAGCAACGCCATCTAGAAAAAACGGAAGTAATTTCACCTGATATTTTTGGCTTACAACTTTATAATTATTTTCAAAAGCTTTGCTATATGCAGCCCCATAATTTGGCGGAATTTTCATACCAAAAAGAATAACTTTGGCTTTTTGTTTTTGGCTTAATTGAATGAGCTGATCCAGATTTTTTTGAATCATTTGAGGTGGTTGCCCACGCAAGCCGTCATTTCCGCCTAATTCAATCACGACTACATTTGGCTTATAGGTCTGCAATAATTTAGGTAATCGTGCCAAAGCTCCGCTTGTTGTTTCTCCACTAACACTTGCATTGACCACTTTGTGTTGTTTGGGATACTGTTGGTCTAAACGTTTTTGCAGTAGTTGTACCCAACCTTGTTTGGGATCAATTCCGTAACCGGCACTAATACTATCTCCTAAAATTAAAATAGTTTTCGCCGATACAAGCATGGGCAGCATACTTAATGAGATGAGCATGATGCTTTTAGAACCAATCAAAAAAGATTTATACATTTGTACTTCGACCCTGATTCTGAATACATAGGACTTTTCACATCATGCCACAACCCATCATTGCTGCCCATCAAGTTACACAAACTATTCAGATCAACCAAAATCAGTTTACGATTTTAAAAGATATCGATTTAGAGATATTTGAAGGGGAACAGGTAGCAATTACAGGACGTTCTGGCTCAGGTAAATCAACCTTACTCGGAATTCTAGCGACTTTAGATCAACCGTCTGAAGGAGAAGTGTGGCTATGTGGTCAAGCAGTACATGAGTTAACAGAAGAACAACGCGCTCAAATTAGAATGCAGCATATTGGTTTCGTATTTCAGTCTTTTCAGCTTTTACCTCAGTTGAGTGCGCTTGAAAATGTGATGTTACCTTTACGGTTACGTAAAGATTTCGATTATAAAACCGCAGAGAAAAAAGCGTTAGATTGGTTGCATCGAGTGGGGCTTGGTCGTCAGGTAGAGCAAACTCCTAAAGTCCTATCTGGAGGAGAACAGCAACGTGTGGCAATTGCGAGGGCGCTCATTGCAGAACCACAAATTATTTTTGCAGATGAACCGACCGGAAATTTAGATGGTCAAACAGCTCAAGAAATTGAAAATCTGCTTTTTGATTTAAATCGAGAGTTAGGTACAACCCTTATTTTGGTTACACACGACCGTAACTTAGCAAGCCTTTGTCAGCGCCATGTTGAGTTAGATGATGGCCGATTAAAGACAGTACAGGGTGGTTAAATGATGCGTAATCTTCTCAAACCACTTTTACTTCAAAGTTTCCGCACGGGTGGTCTATATCTACTCATTATTGCTCTTTCACTTGCGATTAGTGCCACAACCGCTCTGAAGTTTAGCAATGACCAAGTTAAAAATGCTGTCAGTTTACAAGCCTCGCAAATGTTGGGTGCTGATTTAGTTCTATTGAATAACGAACCGATAGAACAGTCATGGAAAAAAAGAGCAGAGCAGCTTGGTTTTAAGCAAACCAATGTCACTATGTTTAGTTCTATGGCCCATACACAAGATCAGTTTGTCATGGTCAACGTGAAAGCGATAGAGCCTTTATTTCCGTTAAGAGGACAGCTTGAAATTGAACCAACTACGCAAGGAATTAGGTCTGGTGAGGTGTGGTTAAGCCAAAGGGCGGCAGATTTATTAAAAGTAAAACTGGGTGATGCTGTTTCTATTGCGGATGGTACATTTCGTTTTAGTGGTGTGATTGTACGTGATTCAAATCAAGAGTTAGGTTTCTCAGGCTTTTCTCCCACGGTTATTATCCATCAATCTGATATTGCTAAAACTCATGCAATTCAGACAGGCAGTAGAATTGACTATCGTTTATTAATGGCGGGTAAACCAGAACAGGTACAGACTTTTGCTAAGCAGTTTAAACAACAACATCAAACCACTAAAGATTTAGACGAAACAGCGGGTTTACGGTTACGCGATGCAAGTGAGTCGAATAGCAGATTATTACGTCCACTTGAAAACCTTGATACCTTTTTGCAATTGGCTAATATTTTAACGATTTTATTGTGTGGTATTGCCATCGCTTTAACGAGCCAACGATATGTTCAACAAAACCAAGATCACATTGCGCTCATCCGGTGTTTAGGGGGAAGTAAATTCCAAATTTTATTGGCATATATTGGATTACTTTGTGTTGTTAGTGCGATTTCGATTGTTATAGGAAGCCTATTGGGGCTGATATTGGGCTATGGTCTGCTTCAACTCATGTTGCAATTGATTCCTCAATTGGAATTAAGTTTTTCGGTAATACCACTTTTGCTTGGGCCTTTACCAATCGCCATTTTTACGAGCGTGATTGTTTTGCTTGGGTTTATCTTGCCAAGCATTTGGGAGCTTTTAAATACCCCACCAATTCGAGTTATTCGTGAACAAGCAAAATCTCGAAAATCATTATTTTTTATGTTTTTTGCAGGCATTAGTAGCCTCATTGTTTTTAGTTTGGTGTTGAGTGAAAACTTGATGCTCAGCATTATGGTTTTGGCTGCGATTATCGTTCTTTGTATTTTGCTTTACACCGCTGTCTGGTTATTGCTTGGTAGCCTAAAAAGGATGAAAAATCGTTTGTCTTTTTATATTCGTTCTCCTTCCCAAAGTGCATTACAGATTACTGCTCTAGCTTTAGGATTAAGCCTTATTACAGTGTTAAGTGTATTAAGAACTGATTTATTAGAGCGTTGGCAGCAACAATTGCCAGAAGGAACGCCTAATCAATTTGTTTATGGTTTGCCTCCATTTGATTTAAAAGATTTTGAACAACAGTTGAAACAAAATGGTTGGCAGAGCACACCTTTATATCCAAATATCCGAGGCCGATTGCTAGCAAAAAATGAGGTACCTTTTTCTGAAGAAGCCATAAAACAAAATAATTCTTTACGTCGTGAGTTAAATTTAACTCAGTCTAATCACTTACCGAATGACAATGCCATTACAAATGGTCAAGCTCAGTTTAGTGGTGTAGGGCAAGTTTCTGTTGAAAACAAAACGGCTGAAAGCCTTGGTATTCAAATTGGAGATAAGCTTACCTTTAGTTTACCGGAAGGCAATTTACAGGCCAAAGTTGTTAATTTTCGAAGTGTAGAATGGGAGAGTTTTAGTCCTAACTTTTTCTTTATTTTTTCACCAAAAACTTTAGATGAAAACGCTGGAAGTTATTTAGGTAGCTTTTATGTACCAAAGCAAGACCAACCCAAAATGATCAATATCATTCAGCAATTTTCGAATACGGTATTTATTGACGTCGATCGAATTTTAGATGAAGTAAAGCGTTTAATGAATGTTTTAGTGAAAATTGTGACTGTGCTGGCGGCTTTAGTGGGTTTCTCTGGGGTTTTAGTACTGATTGCATGCTTAAACTTATTAATGGATGAGCGACGCCGTGAAGTTGCTTTGTTACGTTCATTTGGATTGTCTAAAAATAAAATGAAACAGATGCTCAGTCTTGAAGTTGGATTTTTAGGATTATTAGCAGGCATAGTTGCCTGCTGTTTTGCAGAAGTGATTAGTGCTATTGCAAGCTATAAAATGAATATGGCACTACAGTGGCATATTGAAATATGGTTGATTTTACCAGTTGGCATGATGCTGGTTTGTGCCCTGATAGGTCGTTATCGACTAGGCTATCTTTGCAACTTACCACCTTTACAAAGCTTAAGAGAACTAAATCAGCTGTAGCTTAAGGAATAATGCCGGGGTTCTGGATGATGATTTCATGCCATAAAGGAAGTAAAGGTGAGTTGAGTTGTACACAGTACATATAAAAACCACCTGTAATTACAACTGCTCCTAATAAGCCTACAAGTTTGAGCGTATTTTTAAATTTGCTGACATAACTTAAGTACCACATCAGCGCAAGAAATGCCCCAATAATAATGCCGCCAATATGTGCGGCATTATTAATTCCCGTTGCGACAAAACCAAAAATAAGGTTGATTGCCATAATCATTAATAATGCTTTTTTATCGAGTATGTAGGCTTGATGAGGTAGCGGTGGAAATAAAGAAAGCACTGTTAACGCAGCACCTAATCCCATCACAGCACCCGAAGCACCTGCACTGACATGAGGAAGCAAGCTCTGGTCAAAATGTTGCAGCAATTCATGTCCATTTTGAATCGTCATATAACTACTTAAAAGGCTACCAAATAAGCCAGCGAGTAAGTACATCCCGATAAAATAGAAGCGACCAAATAGTGACTCAGCAACATTACCGAAAATATAGAGGGCCCACATGTTAAGCATGAGATGAACTAAACCAAAATGAAAAAACATGCTGGTAAATAAACGTTCGGGCTGCCCAGAAAAAGTAAGTGGTGTAAAATCAGCTCCCCAATGAATGGCATCTTTCATGGCTGGGTCACTAATATCGACGCCAGAGACAATTTGCCAGACAAACAAACCTACATTGATTGCGATGAGTAGGGCGGTCAGCCACCAATTTTGTACATTGAGTTTACGATTAATGTGCGGAGGCTGATATTGAGTCATGCTATGCTTTTGTTATATATGAACATGCTTTACAGCTTAACATGAAAAAAGTTGAATACAGGAGATCAGGACGAACATGAAAGCTTTTATTGTTCGCGTGTTGTTAATTTTTATTGGGGCGATTCTCCTTATTCAACTTTGGATTTTTTCGAGTTTGGTCTGGTGGCGGACACATGAAGTGGATACCACCATGTTCATGCGAATTGATTATTGGTCTGATACATCAGAGCCAATTGTCCATCAGTGGCTTGATTATGATGATATTAGCGACAATTTCAAACATGCGATTTTAGCGGGTGAAGATGCAAAATTTATCCATCATCATGGTTTTGACTGGCAGGGTATTCGTTTTGCCCTTGAACGAAATAATGAAGAGGGGGAAGTGGTTGCGGGTGGTTCTACCGTATCTCAACAACTTGCAAAGAATCTTTTTTTATACAATAAGCGTTCGTTTATTCGTAAAGGTCAAGAAACAGTCGCGACTTGGATGATGGAACGCATGTGGTCAAAACGCCGAATTCTTGAGGTGTATATGAACTCGGTTGAATTCGGCAAAAATCTGTATGGTATTGAAGCAGCTGCTCAACATTATTATGGTAAAAGTGCTAAAAGCCTAACGCGTGAACAAGCTGCTTTCTTAGCCGCATTATTGCCTGATCCGAAATATTATCAAGATCACCGTAACGATCATAAACTACAATATAGAAAACGCGTTATTTTACGTTATATGAATAGCACCCAGATTCCTGAATAATGCTGTTTTAAAGATGTGTTAATTTTTTAGTTTTTACCAAATTGTCATATTTTTGCAGCATACTGGTTTATAGAGATTTTGGCTGGATAGAGAATTGAGTTAGACATGAATACAGCGATTACACCAACAACGACCCCAATAGAATATAGTTATAATGACCGTTATATAAATCGTGAATTGTCTATTCTTGATTTCCATTTGCGTGTATTGGAACAAGCGGTAGACCCTTTACATCCCTTACTTGAGCGAATGAATTTCTTACTCATTTTTTCACGTAATCTCGATGAGTTCTTTGAAATTCGTGTTGCCGGAGTGATGGAGCAATTTTCTCTAGGCAATGAGAGTCGTAGCCCAGATGGTCTTACGCCAAGACAGGTCTTACAAAAAATCTCTGAAACTGCTCATGCTGCGATTGAGCGTCAATATCGTATTTTAAATGAGGAAATCTTACCTAAGCTACGTGAAGAAGATATTTGCTTCTTACGTCGTGGTGAGTTAACTCCAGCCCAGTCTGCTTGGGTAAAAAAATATTTTCAGGAACAAGTTGCGCCTGTTTTAACACCAATTAGCTTAGATCCAGCACATCCATTCCCACGACTTGTGAATAAAAGCCTGAACTTCATTATCACTCTTGAAGGTAAAGATGCTTTTGGTCGTCAAATTGATTTGGCTGTTGTGCCTGCGCCACGTTCATTACCTCGCGTTGTACGACTACCAGATGAATTAACGGGTGGTAAAGAACATCATGTGATGTTATCGGCAATTATTCATGAGCATGTGTCTGATTTATTCCCGGGAATGACAGCAACTGGATGTTACCAATTTCGCGTTACACGTAATGCAGACTTGGCATTGAATGAAGATGTTGAAGACTTAGCTAAAGCATTAAAAGGTGAATTAAGTTCACGCCGTTTTGGTCGTGCCGTTCGCTTGGAAGTAACCCATAATTGCCCACAGCATATTTATGAGTACTTACTGGAAGAGTTTGATTTAACCGATGAGCAATTATACAAAGTTGATGGTCCTGTAAACTTAGCTCGTCTGGTTTCAAATTTTAAACGCCCTCATTTACGTTATGACTCGCATACGCCAGTTGTGCCTAAAGTGTTTAAAAAGACTGAGAGTATTTTCTCGGCAATGCAAAAACAGGATATTTTACTTCATCATCCGTTTGAGTCTTTTGCGCCAGTTATTCAATTGCTACGCGAATCTGCACGTGATCCGCAAGTCTTAGCAATCAAACAGACGCTATATCGTAGTGGTGCTAATTCTGAAATTGTGCAAATTTTGGCTGAAGCCGCTCGTAATGGAAAAGAGGTTATTGCAGTCATTGAGTTGCGTGCTCGCTTTGATGAAGAATCCAACATTGAAGTAGCGAACGTTTTACAAGAGGCTGGGGCAGTCGTTGTTTATGGCATAGTCGGTTATAAAACCCACGCCAAAATGATCATGGTGGTACGCCGTGAAAATAATAAACTGGTGCGTTACGTTCATTTAGGAACAGGTAACTACCATGCGATGAATGCTCGAATTTATACAGATTATGGTCTCATGACCACAGATAAAGATCTGTGTGAAGACGTACACCGTATATTCCAAGAACTGACTGGCATGGGCAAAATGGCGAAATTGAAAAAGCTATTACATGCGCCATTTACCTTACATGCTCAGCTTATTAACTTTATTGATGAAGAAATTGCAAATGCTAAAGCAGGACGTAAAGCTCAAATCATTGTTAAAGTAAATGCGTTAACCGAAGTTCAGTTAATCAATAAATTGTACGAAGCTTCTCAGGCGGGTGTTCAGATTGACCTGATTATCCGTTCGATTTGTTGTTTACGTCCGGGTTTGCCTAACTTATCAGAGAATATTCGAGTGCGTTCAATTGTAGGACGTTTCCTTGAGCATACGCGCGTTTATTACTTTAGTAATAATGGTGATGCACGTATTTACTGTTCAAGTGCAGACTGGATGGACCGTAATTTATTTAATCGTGTTGAAGCGTGTTTCCCTGTTGAAGACCCTGCGTTGAAAAAACGTATTTATCAACAAGGTTTGGTGAACTACTTACAAGATAATCAACAAGCATGGCTGTTACAAGGTGACGGTACTTGGATCCGTGCTGAGCCAGCTGAGGGTGAAAAGTTGCATAATGCTCAAAGGGCATTATTGGAAATCATTAAATAATGAACTCTCAAGATTAAATAAAAGCCGACATTTTGTCGGCTTTTTTAATTAACTGAAATTCAAAGTAATTTAGTTAGTTTTTCTAAATGGTTGCTGGATAAACGACAATAATTTGAAGCACTGCAATATGTTTTTAAAATATGTGATTTTTTACATAAAACATTGAATTTTAAAAATATACAAATCACAAAAAATCTACTTTAATACGGCGCATTAAATATACTTAACTTTGGTAAATGAATAAGATGCAATGCTTTATTAGAAGTTTACTTATTAAAATACTTTTGGGGATAATGCCAGTGACCGCCTATGCAGATCAGAAGTGTTATGGGGATATCATCGTATTTCAAAGATTTGATGATCAAGCAATATATCCTTATTTTGTAAATCCTTCTAATGATAAAGCGAAAAAAAGTGGGGAAAAAAATAAAACAATAGTCATCCAAAAAAGAAAACCAAAACAAGATGAGTTATTAGCCCAAAAGAAAATTGAAGATGTCCACACAAAAAAAGTAGAAGAAAAGAAAAATTTTGACAGTAAAAAGCAACTTGATGCAGCGATCGCTAAAGAAATTTTGGAAAATGGTGAAAAGAAATGGATGGTACAAGTTGCATTGGCAGCTAATCAAAATAAGGCAAGTGCAGTTCAGTCGCAGTTAGAAGCGAAAGGGTACAAGGTTGTAACCAGTGCAACGACTAAAGGAATACGAGTTATGGTGGACCCTGCAAATGACTATGCTATAGCACAAATTATTAGAGAGAAAATTATTGCTGATAATAGTTTGAATCTGCCATCTGCTTGGGTGTTTAAGTGGGCATCTTTAACACCACAGTAAAATAAAAAGGAGTCCGAAGACTCCTTTTTTTATACATGTTTTATGCGTGCAAGTTGGTTGTAATTTTCTGCATAATTTGCAGTAATACATCGAACTCACTTTGTAATGGTGTACTTTTACGAGTTACTAGCGCTAAAGTGCGGCTCGGTGCATCTTCAATTGGTTTTGCAGTAATCTGATCATTAAACTTGATCATACTATTTTCAATTGCAATTTCTGGTAAAAGCGTAAAGCCTAAATCAGAAGAAACCATTTCCACTAACGTTGGTAAAGAGCTTGCTTTTAAACGGTTGTCGTTTTTACGCTCACCGATAGGGCACGCACTCAAAACGTGGTCACGTAAACAGTGGCCTTCCTCAAGCAAGATTAGTCTTGATAAATCAAGATCATCTAGAGAGTTTGCTTGAAGAGCATTCGTATCTTGTTTACTACATACAAGGTACAAATTTTCTTTCGAAATTTCAGCGACTTTTAGACCTCTAGTGTCAAATGGTAGAGCAAGAACGATCATATCTAGATTACCGTGTTCTAGACGCTCTACAATTTTTTCACTTTGTGCTTCATGCAAATGTAGCTGAATTTTAGGTAGCTGCTGATGCACTTCATTAAGTAAGCGTGTCAGGATAAAAGGTGCAATGGTTGGAATAACACCCAAATGCAAATCACCCGTTAACGGCTCACTCATTTCACGGCTCAAACGCATTAAATCTTGAGCATCTGCTAGTAGTACACGGGCACGAGCAACGACTTGTTCACCTAAAGGTGTTAAACGCACATTCTGACGATCACGTTCTACCAGAACGCCACCTAATAACCGTTCAAGCTCCATGATGCCGCCTGATAACGTCGATTGAGTGACAAAAGAGCGGCGTGCTGCTTCAGTAAAATGCAAAGTTTCCGACAACGTAACTAAATATGATAGCTGTCTTAGTGAGGGTAATGCAGCCATAGTGTCCTAGTCTGATGATTTAAAATGATGCGCAAATAAACCGCTAAGCTGTGGAATAAAATGTGCAGGGATATCATGCCCCATTCCATCAATTAATTCAAACTTAGCACCGGAAATTGCTTTTGCTACAGCCTTACCGTGGCTAGGGGGAAGTAAGCGATCGCGAGAGCCATGTAAGACTAAAGCGGGTTGCTTAATTTCACGGTCCAGTTGTAGTAAGGAGCCTGTACATAATATTGCTAAAAACTGCTGAAGTACACCAGCAGGATAGTAGCTACGTTGATAAAGCTTACGCGCAGTTTGTATTGCTTCAATCTGGTTGATATAACCAGGTGAACCAATCAATTGAAATAGTTTTAAACTATGATTCACAATCCCTTCTTCATCACGTGACTCGGGCTTGCCAATTAAACTCAAAAGTTGTTTTGGAAAAGGTGGTGGTAAAAAAGGCTGGTTATTGCTTGTAAACATGAGCCCTAATTTCTCAACCTTTTCTGGATATTTTGCTGCAAGAATTTGAGCAATCATCCCACCCATTGATGCACCAATCACATGCGCTTTGTTCACGCCTAAACGATCAATAAGCATAGATACATCGTCTGCCATATCATGCAGAGTATAGGGCGCACCCTGATTAGTTAGCCCCAGTGCAAAGCGGCCCATCAATTTAACAGTATTTAACCGTTTACCTTCATGACGTACTTTTGAAGAAAGGCCAATATCACGGTTATCAAAACGAATAACACGAAATCCTTGATCAATAAGCGATTTACAGAAGAAATCTGGCCAAAAAAGCATTTGGGCACCAAGACCCATAATCAGCAAAATGGTTGGATGTTCTGGTTTTCCACCTACTTCTACATGTAACTCAATTCCATTGCCTAAGTTGACTTTGGTTTCTTGCATGAAGGATGTGTACGGTGAAATGTTAAACTGTAAGGCGCTATTCATGTTATTCATTCCTTAAAAGAATACTCTCTAAGTGAGTATTCCTGATACAAACCTTATGCTTGGGCTGGAATAAGATCTGGAACAAGCTTTGTCAAAGCTAAGCGTTGTTTACCTGCGGTTGCACCTAGCAATACAAAACCACGCAATGTTCCTTCATTGTCAATTGCTTTGGCAAGCATACCATCGTCGAATTCTTCTGTTTCCCAGTTCACTTCTACATCAACTGGAGCAGGCAAAACTGTAAGTGGTGCAGCTGGCGTTTTTACTGCAACTGGCATTGCAGGGTAATGAACGGTAGTTTGTTGTCCACTGAGTGTTTTCGCGAGGGCACGAGCTTGTTGCATAATCGGCATAACATATGGAAGTAAAGTACCATTGACCTCTGCGCAATCCCCAATTGCATAGATGTCTGCTTGATTTGTTTCCAGTAAACCATTGGTAATAATTCCACGGCTCGTTTGAATATCTGCACTTTGAGCAAGTGAAATATTTGGCTGTAAACCAATCGCAGAAAGAACAAGGTCCGCAACCAATGTTTGTCCGTTTGCGAGTGTTATCGCATAATCTTCGCCATTATTAATTTTACTAACTTTTTCAACAGTGGTTCCGAGTGCAAATTTTACTCCAGCTTCCTCAAGATTTTGCTGGAAAGCAGAAGCAATATGTGATGGAAGTAAACGACCTAATGGTTGCGGTGCTAAATCAATGACAGTGATGTCATATTCACTATGAAGTAAGTCGTTGGCAAATTCACAACCAATTAAACCTGCACCTAAAATAACAACACGTTTGTCTTTACGCTGAGCTAGATTTTCACGAAAAGCGCGGTAATCAATGAGTGAGTTCACAACATGAATGTCATCGCTACCATCACCTGCAATTGCAAGGCGAATTGGGTTAGCACCCACGGCTAAAATCAATTTTGAATAGGGTTGCTGAGAAGTTACACCATCTTTTTCAAGAACAAGCTCATGGCGTTCAGCTAAAATTTCTTTCACAAAGGTAAAAGGCTCAATACGCATATTGAGTTGAGTACCCATTTTTGTCGCATCGCCTAAAGGAATTTGTTCAGGTGCTTTTTTACCTGCAAATGCATTTGATAATGTTGGCTTTGCATAGTTCACTGCATCATCCGCACAAATCATCACAAGTTCTTGCTCTGGGTTAAGCTTACGGAACTCACGTGCTAAGGTATAACCCGCCATGCCTGATCCGATAATGACGATAGGATGCATTTTTTTCTCCAGAGTTAGAATTATTTATTTAATACGGTGATTAGTAATATTCGTAAAAAAGACCATGTCGATCATGGCCTTTTACTTTACGTTCTTAGATTTCGATCATTTCGAAGTCAGCTTTTGAAACGCCGCAATCAGGGCAAGTCCAGTCATCTGGAATATCTTCCCATTTTGTTCCAGCTGCAATGCCGTCTTGTGGCCAACCTTCCGCTTCGTCATAAATCCATCCACAAACGATACATTGATATTTTTTCATGAGACTCTCCGCACTGATAAGTTTGCTCAAAGCTGCCTTTCAGTAAAACTATTCCATCTATTAATAATGTAACTACGATCCGGTCAATAATAACCAATGTGCCTTTGATCGGATATCAAATTTTTACGCAGTTCTACATTCAAAGTAAAGTAAATAACGGAGTTTAATCATTCGTAAGCAAAGATGAATGGCAGGTTAGGACAAATAAGTGGTTATTTAGGCAAAACTTCGCCATAAACTAATGCATTCTTAAAATTAATTTTATTGATGAAAATATCTTGAAATAAAGAGCACCTCATAATTTAAAAGATTCATCTCATACGAAAGCTAAATAACAACAAACTATGATGCGATAGAATGTCATTATTAAAACCCCAAATTAAAATTTGCTGTCATTAAGACGGTATAAATCAGGGAAGTGAAATATGGAAAATTTAGTATATGAAGTGGAAATTGCGGCGTCTATAGAAAAAGTATGGGACATACTTTGGAATAGCGAGACATATAATGCGTGGACGAAATTCTTTGCGCCGGATTCATCGATGCGTACCGACTGGCAAATAGGTGGTAAAACTTATTTTCTTGACGGTGAAGGAAATGGCATGGTTTCTACGATTGAACAAATGCAAAAACCGGAAATATTAATTTTTAAACATTTAGGAATGATTAAGGAGGGTAAGGAAGATTTAGAAAGTGAAGAGGTTAAAGGGTGGAGTGGTTCCTTAGAAAAATATTTTCTAACCCAAAAAGATAATATAACCACTCTAAAAGTTGAATTGGCCACCTTACCTGAATATATGGGCATGTTGAAAAGTGGCTTTGTTCAAGGTTTTGAGGTGGTTAAAAAAATGGCAGAAGCAAAATAGAGCTTCGTTTATTTACGCATAAAACCGTTTTTTCAAAAATCAAACTATATAAATCTAAGCCAAATATTTTTTATAAATTTTCATAATGAGATCATTAAGTCGTGAAGGATAGGCCAAGCGATGATGTCCACCTTCAAAAGTTTCGATGTTCATGTAGGGGGCAAGTTTTTCTTGAACCTGATACATATCAAGTTGCTCATCTCCTAACTCTAAATAAGCCATTTTAGGGTTAGAGAGAGTGAGTTCATCTTCAGAAAGTTGAGGATAGTCAGTCCGAAAGTTAGGTGTAAGACTTGGATTCGCCACAATAACAGCTAATTTATGTTGAGCAGCAGTTTTTAGCGCCCAATAGCCTCCAATGCTATGACCCACCAATAAATCTGGTTTGATCGTCTGAATAACCTGATGGTAAAAGTACTCAACAGATGCATAACTTAAGTTACGATAATCGACGTCAATACAAAATTTTTCAGGATGTAAAATGGCATGGAACTTTGTCGACTCACGAGAAGAATCCAAGCCATGTAAAAATAGAATTTTCATTATTTGCTACACAATCTCATTGATAAAATAAAAGGCAAATAGGGCCTTTTGAATATCGAGGTTATTTGGATTTTTTTATATTTTACTAAATGCTTTAAAAAATGATCTTAGCGATTGGTCTAAGTCATTTTGCCTTTAAAAAGTAGTGTTTGGTTCTATAAAATTGTCTTTTTTCATTTTTGTTTGATTGAAATCATTCGAAAAACTCCTGCAATCTGTTAAGATATAGCACTTAATTTTTACTTAATCGAGGCAGAGATGACGCAACAAAACGCTCAATCGACTTCTGAACCAACTATTTCCGAAAACGATTTAATTGCACAGCGTCATGCCAAATTAAAGCAAATCCAAGATGTTGCGAAGGAAACTGGAAAGAGTCCTTGGCCGAATACTTTTAAGCGTGAACACTACGCTGCTGACCTACAAGAACAATTTAAAGATCAGTCGAAAGAACAAATTGAAAGTGCTGAGCATGTCTATGTAAAAATTGCTGGTCGTGTCATGTTAAACCGTGGATCTTTCATGGTTATTCAAGATATGACAGGCCGTATTCAGTTATATGTTGACCGTAAAGGTTTACCAAAAGATATCCTCGAGACCATTAAAGGTTTAGATCTTGGCGACATTATTGCTGCTGAAGGTTATATCGGACGTTCAGGAAAAGGTGACTTATATGTTCACCTTGAAGGTTTTGAGCTTTTAACGAAATCGCTTCGCCCGTTACCAGATAAATTTCACGGTTTAAATGACACAGAAGTTAAGTATCGTAAACGTTATCTTGATTTAATTGTGAATGAAGAAACACGTAAAACTTTTGAAATCCGCGCCAAAGTCGTTGCTGGAATTCGAGCATTTTTAAACAATGAACGTTTCATGGAAGTTGAAACGCCAATGATGCATGTGATTCCGGGCGGTGCGTCTGCACGTCCGTTTGAAACACATCATAATGCTTTGGATATGCCATTATTCTTGCGTATTGCACCTGAGCTTTACTTAAAACGTTTGGTTGTTGGTGGTTTTGAGCGTGTGTTTGAAATTAACCGTAACTTCCGTAACGAAGGTGTTTCAACACGTCATAACCCTGAATTTACGATGATCGAGTTTTATCAAGCTTACGCTGACTATAAAGACTTGATGGCATTAACTGAAAATATGATTGAAAAGTTGGCCTTGGATATTTTAGGTACAACTGATGTGCCTTACCAAGGTGAAGTGTTTAGCTTCAAAGGGCCATACAAAAAAATCTCTATGTTTGATGCGATTTTAGAGAATAACCCACAGTTTACACCTGAAAATGTTGGTGACCGTGAGTTTCTTGCTCAATTTATTCGTGAAGAATTAAAAGAACAAGTTAAGCCAGGTTTTGGTTTAGGTAAGCTTCAAACTATCGTATTTGAAGAAACAGTTGAAACTAAACTTCGTCAGCCAACATTTATTACTGAATACCCAGCTGAAACATCTCCACTTGCTCGCCGTAATGATGACAATCCACATGTTACTGATCGTTTTGAGTTTTTCATCGGTGGTCGTGAATTGGCAAATGGTTTCAGCGAGTTAAACGATCCAATTGATCAGGCTGAGCGTTTCCAAGCCCAAGTTGCAGAGAAAGATGCTGGTGATGATGAAGCAATGCATTACGATGCAGAGTTCGTTGAAGCACTTGAGTATGGTTTGCCACCTACAGCGGGTGAGGGTATCGGTATTGACCGTTTGGTTATGTTATTTGCCGATGCGCCGAGTATTCGTGATGTAATTTTATTCCCACACATGCGCCGTAAAGAAGGTTAATCTTCTAAAGGCAAAAAAAGGCAGTATTTATACTGCCTTTTTTATTACTTTTATATCTCAAAAACTTACCTATCTACACTAACCTTAAGATAGCGTTAAAAAATGTAATTGCACAGTTTAACAATTGCAAAGTTGTGATAAAAAATTTAAGGTGTTGCTCATAAATAACTTTGAGAATTGGCTGGCATGTTTCTAAGAAAAACACTTTCGATTGCAATATTGGCAACTGCTTCATCCGCTATTTTTGCACAAGGTTTGGTGCTAAATAATGAGGACTTACGTACAGACTTAAATTGGTTGAATCAACAAGGTGTTATCAAGATTAGCACCTCAACTTGGCCGTTAAGTGGTGATGAAATCCAGAGAGCACTTTCTCAAGCACAAGTGACGCATCCAGCTCAACAAAAAGTTATTAATTCAGTTCTTGATGCATTAAAAGCAGATAACAATACGGTTAAAGTGGGCGCTTTTGCTGAAACTGATAGCAAAAATATTCCACAAGCATTTGGTGATAACCAAAAAGCTCAATATCAAGGTTCTTTAGAGTTTAATGCAGGTGGTGAAAACTGGGATGCAAAAATCCGAGTAAATGCAGAAAAAGACCCACAAATTGATAATGGGCAAGATGTGAATGTTGAAGGCTCATATGTCGCTGGTAAACTTTGGAATCAGTGGGTAGTTGCGGGTCAAATTCCAACATGGTGGGGTCCTGGGCATGATGGTAGCTTAATTCGTGGTGATGCTAGCCGCCCAGTTTATGGTGTAACAGCACAACGTGCTGTACAAAATGCTTTTGATACAAAATGGTTATCTTGGATTGGACCTTGGCAATATCAAGCTTTTGCTGGTCAATTAGATGACTATAAATCAGTTCCAGACGCTAAGTTAATTGGCTTGCGCGTAACTGCACAACCATTGCCATATATTGAGTTAGGCGCATCGCGTGCTATTCAATGGGGTGGTGATGGACGTCCTGAAAGTTTTAGTTCTTTGTGGGATGCATTTGTCGGCAATAAAGACAATGGCGGAACTGGTGAAGCAGATCCATCAAACCAAATTGCTGGCTTCGACGGGCGTTTATTATTACAACCGCTATTCCAAGTTCCAGTTAGTATATATGGACAATATGTAGGTGAAGATGAGGCGGGCGGTTTACCTTCTAAGAAAATGTACTTAGCAGGTGTGGACTATTCATCTAGCTACAATAACTTGCCTTATCAACTTTATGCAGAATGGGCAGACACACGTACGAATGGTGATGTAAGAGGTATCTCTTATGCGCATTCAACTTATAAAGATGGTTATTACCAACATGGTTACCCATTAGGCCACGCGATGGGGGGTGATGGACAAATGTATTCAGTGGGTGGTGATATCCGCTTTGATGTCATGAACCGTTTAAGTGGTCGTGCTATGGTGGTTAAAGTCAACCAATCTAACTTGGCCATCAATAAAGCATTCCCTAAAGATGATGAAATTAAAGCCCTTGATCTAACTTGGACGCATTACATCAAACCTGATCTTCCATTAAAAATTAATGGCTGGGTAAGTGATTCTGATCTAGAAGGTAATGACGCGGGCGCATCTATTGGTATTGAAATTCCATTAGAACGTAAAATGTTCGGTTTCTAAGATTAGATGATGTTTTAGAAAAGAGAAGCTATCAAAGCTTCTCTTTTTTTATGGTTTTTAGAGAAATCTAAAGAGTAGAACATGATTTGCTTAAGTTGGCTGCACAAGCTACGATTGCAAAGTTGTGCAAGTGAATCAGCATATTATATGTATATGATGAAATCGAATATCAATATGAAAAAACAAGCAAAAGGAATCGGTTTTAAATCACTATAATGCATAACTAATGCTATAAGCCATATAAAGGCTTGTGGTTGGATTATTTATCACGAAAAATTGGAGTTGTTATGGCACTCGTTCCTCCACATGGTCTTCTACGTGGTGGTTTAATACCACTTCTAGATTTTATGGGCAAAATGGATAGAGAAGGACGTGTTCATGACTGAATCAAGACTCACACATCTCAAGCAACTTGAAGCTGAAAGCATTCATATTATCCGTGAAGTTGCTGCTGAATTTGAAAATCCGGTAATGCTTTACTCAATTGGTAAAGACTCTGCGGTAATGCTTCATCTTGCGTTAAAAGCGTTTTATCCAGCTAAACTTCCATTCCCATTATTGCATGTAGATACTGGGTGGAAATTTAAAGAGATGATTTCATTTCGCGATAACATGGCAAAAACGCATGGCTTTGATTTAATCGTTCATCAGAACAAAGAAGGTCGCGAAGCTGGAATCAATCCATTTGATCATGGCAGTTCAAAATACACTGATATTATGAAAACCCAAGCTTTGAAACAGGCTTTGGATAAATATCAATTTGATGCTGCTTTTGGTGGTGCACGCCGTGATGAAGAAAAATCACGTGCGAAAGAACGTGTTTACTCATTCCGTGATAGTAAGCATCGTTGGGATCCGAAAAACCAGCGTCCTGAACTTTGGAATCTTTACAATGGTAAAGTGAACAAAGGTGAAAGTATTCGTGTATTCCCTTTATCTAACTGGACTGAGTTAGATATCTGGCAATATATCTATTTAGAAAATATTCAAATCGTTCCTCTTTATTTCTCTGCTGTTCGTCCAGTAGTAGAGCGTAGTGGTACGTTAATCATGGTTGATGATGAACGTATGCGCTTAAAAGAAGGTGAAGTTCCACAGATGAAGTCTGTACGTTTCCGTACGCTTGGCTGTTATCCATTAACTGGTGCAGTTGAGTCTGAAGCAGATACGTTACCTGAAATTATCCAAGAGATGCTTTTAGCCACGAGTTCTGAGCGTCAAGGTCGTATGATTGACCATGATGAAGCGGGCTCAATGGAAAAGAAAAAGCAAGAAGGCTATTTCTAAGACAATTTCTAAATTTGTGGAGTTTGAGCAATGTCTCATCAATCAGAATTAATCAGTCAAGATATCTTGGCCTATTTGAAGCAACATGAACAAAAAGACCTTCTGCGCTTTTTGACTTGCGGTAACGTGGATGATGGTAAAAGTACTTTAATTGGACGTTTACTCTACGACTCAAAATTGATTTATGAAGATCAATTGCAAGCTGTAACACGTGATAGTAAAAAAGTAGGAACTACAGGTGATGCACCAGACTTGGCATTACTTGTAGATGGCTTACAAGCTGAGCGTGAGCAGGGTATTACCATTGATGTGGCTTACCGCTATTTCTCGACAGAAAAGCGTAAGTTTATTATTGCTGACACACCTGGGCATGAGCAATATACCCGTAACATGGCAACAGGCGCATCGACAGCTGATCTTGCAATTATCTTGATTGATGCGCGTTATGGTGTACAAACTCAAACTCGTCGTCATACGTTTATTGCTAGTTTACTTGGTATTAAAAATATCGTTGTTGCTATTAATAAAATGGACTTGGTTGAGTACTCTCCTGAACGCTTTACTGAAATTCAGATTGAATATGATGCTTTCGTAAGCCAATTGGGTGATCGTCGTCCAGCCAACATCCAGTTTGTTCCAATTTCTGCTTTAAATGGCGATAACGTAGTAAATGCTTCTGAGCATACAGCTTGGTACAAGGGTCAAACCTTGATGAGCATTCTTGAATCTGTGGAAATTAGTCGCGAATCAAACAAACACGAATTCCGTTTCCCTGTTCAATATGTGAACCGTCCAAACCTCGATTTCCGTGGTTTTGCTGGTACTGTTGCTTTGGGTGAAATCAATGTTGGTGATGAGATTGTTGCATTACCATCAGGTAAGCGTTCAACAGTTAAAGAAATCGTTACTTTTGATGGAAATCTAGATCAAGCTGTTGCGGGTCAAGCTGTTACATTAACGTTGAATGATGAAATTGATATTAGCCGTGGTAACGTTTTGGTACGTGCTGGCGAACAGCCATTAATTTCACGCAGTGTTCGTGCTTCAGTGGTATGGATGAATGAACATCCGCTCGTGAAGGGTAAGTTGTACAACGTTAAAATTGGTACACAGACTGTTCCTGCCAAAGTGACTAACATTCACTATCGTGTGAATGTGAATACGCTTGAGCATACTCAGGTTGAAGAGCTTGAGTTAAATGCAATTGCGGACGTTGTTGTTGAGTTTGATGCGCCAGTCGTATTTGACCAGTATCAAGATTCACGATACACAGGTTCATTTATTTTCATTGACCGTTTAAGCAATGTAACGGTTGGTGCTGGTATGGTTGAGTCTGCGGTAGAGTGGACTGCGCATAGTAATCCTGTTACTGCTGAAGACCGTGCTGCACGTTTAGGCCAAAAGCCAGCAGCAGTTCAAGTTTCTGCAAAAGCACTCGAGCAAGCTCAAGTCATTGAAAGTTCGTTAATTCAGCAAGGCGTAGTTGCTATTGCTAAAGTTGATTTAACGGAAGAACAAGTTGCTTTGCTCCGTCAAACTGGCGTAACTGTTTTGACTACTGTAGCTGAAGGTACTGATACTAGCATTACTACTGAAAATGTAGATGAGTTGGTTGAACAAATTATTGCATTAGTCCGTCTTTAATAGGCTGAATTGATTTTGAAAAAACCCGCGTAAGCGGGTTTTTTTTATTGGGTTTAGAAAATACTTTGAGTTTTTAAAGTTAAATATTCTCTTAAATCTTTAGGATAGCTCTGAATCATCTTTAAAAATATATCTCGATCGCCTTGATATAAGGCGCGTGTTGCTTCTTCGTAATTTGGCATATTACCCAACATGGCAGACATAAAACGGTCGATGGCTTGTTTAGCGAGCATAATATTACCTTCAGAATTTGGGTTATTTAACTCTTTATCAATTAACTTACGAATTACTGCTGATGCACTCGCACTTTGTTGATCTAACCAATCCCAATGTTTTTTCTGTAAAGTGATTTCACGAGAAATTACTCCGAGTTTAGGTCGTCCAACTTTTTTAATTTCTTCCGGTTCAGCATAACGTTGTTGAAATTCTTGTTCTGAACCAGAAAGATCAAGATCAATTTGTTGACCTGTTTGATCGTTAAAAATCAGAATATTTTCCGTTGGTTTCGGAAGATCCTTAAGTGTTTTTGCAAGTTCAACTAGGGAGTCACTCGCAATAAGCGTACTTCCAGTGAAAGCAGTATAGGTAATTTTAGTATTCATTTTAGCTGCATATTTTTATCTGGGTAAAATAATATTATCAGGGTAAAATTAATTTGGCAAATAATTAAAATTATAACCAAAGAATTATTTGATTTTATGAGTGTAGTCTATGAAGTTAGGACTATAAAAATAGTCAAGATAATAGGCTATTTAAAATTTTACTCTGCTTTAGTAGTGCTTTTATGAGAGAATATGCCTTTAGTTGTATGTATAAGGACTCCTATGTTTGAGCAATCTCCTGAATCTTTAAGCGATATCGAAATTTTAGACATTTTACAGTCTATGAAAAAAGATAAGCTAGATACGGAAGCAAATGAGATTATCCGTAATGGGGGGAAAGCTGGGCGTCAAGAAGCACATAAACAGGCTTTAGTTGCATTGAATGCAAACTTTGAAGAAAAGTTTGTAGAAGCTGCTACGCTGGCATTAGGCTTGAATTCAGGTCAGGCGAAAAAGATTCGTTATAAAAAAGACCGTATCCGTATTTTTAAAGCACGTGGTATTGATTATTTAGCTATTGATGGTGCAGAAACCGCTCAGGTTTTAGCTCAAGTTGCTCAAGCGATTAGTCGTGAAGACGCGATCGTGACTGAAGGTCTACACAATATTTTTCCATTTTGGAAAGAAGGTTGGCCAATGGTTCAGTTTGATAATGCTTATAAAATTTTAGAAGAAGACATTACATTGCATTTTAACATTGTGTTAGATCACTTAATTGAATATGTACAGAAATAAAAAAAGCCCCGATTGGGGCTTTTTTATTGCATATGAATAATTAAAGCGTGCTAAAGAGTGGGAAAACACCAATCACTAAAGCAGTACCCATTAATACCATACACGTTATGAATGCCCACTTTAAAGTGAACTTTTGATGGTCGGCAAAATCGACTTTAGCAAGACCACATAACAAATAGGTTGATGGAACAAGAGGTGATAGTAAGTGTACAGGTTGACCTACAATCGAAGCGCGAGCAATCGCTTCTGCACTAATACCATAATGTGAAGCGGCTTCAGCAAGAATAGGTAAAACGCCATAGAAGAAAGCATCATTTGACATAAAGAATGTCAAAGGCATACTCACTAAAGCTGTGATCGGTGCAAGATATGGACCCATGCTTGGAGGAATCATTGCGACGAACTCTTTAGACATCGCCTCAACCATACCTGTACCAGATAAAATTCCTGTGAAAATACCTGCTGCAAAAATTAAGCCCACAACAGCTAAGACACTATCTGCATGCATTGCAATGCGCTTTTTCTGCATATCAACATCAGGGTAGTTAATGAGCATTGCGATACAGAACGCTATCATAAACAACACAGACATAGGCAAAATGCCTTTGATCAAAGCAATCATAAGAAGGATGGTAAGCACCATATTTACTTTGCGTAAATGTGGGCGGGTCGCTTCAGGATCTTTCGATACAGTAATATTGTCGCCATGGTGAGTTTCAAGCTCAATAACGCCTAAACGTTTTTGCTCGTAACGACCATATAAGTACGCCAAGAAAAATAACCAACCAATACTAATGACCATAGGGATAATCATTGGTACGAAAATGTGGCTTGGGTCAATTTGCAGGGCGCTTGCAGCACGAGCTGTAGGGCCACCCCATGGTGTTAGGTTCATTACACCGCTACATAACAGCATAAGTGCAGTCATGATGAGCGTATTCATTCCTAAGCGTTGATAAAGTGGCAACATTGCAGCCACACAAATCATATATGTTGTTGAGCCATCACCATCTAAAGAAACCATTGTGGTTAAGAACACGGTTCCCATTGTGATTTTTAAAGGATCGCCTTTAACCTTTTTTAAAATCCATTTAACTGGTGGATCGAAAAGACCTGCATCGATCATTAAGGCAAAATATAAAATTGCGAATAAAAGCATTACGCCAGTTGGCGCTAATTTTTTGATGCCTTCTAGCATCATCTCACTGAGACCTTTGAGTTCAATGTGACTCAAACTTTCAAAGTAGTGACCTAGGCCCCAAGCAATAAGAGAAAAAATAAATGGGATGAGAATTAAAGCAATAATAGGGCTTAAACGTTTGGACATGATTAAGTACATGAAGCACAAAATCATGCCAACACCAAGTAATGTCAGCATACAATCAATCCTTTGCCTATAGTTTTACTGAACAAGTTTATTCAAAACTCTGACCTTGGTTATTCTTATTAATTTTTATTAAAAAGACAAATAATATATTTAGTTTATTTGGTTAATATATATTCAGTTGGAGGGGTATATTTGGGCGAAATACTGAACATATATATTAGGGTTATAATAAGCATATAATAAATGTAATTCATTATAATGGATTATAAAGGTTTTATAAAAATAAAAATTATATGATATTTTTTTAAATTATATGTGGTTTGATGGGTGAAATGAGAAGAAGAACCATTTAAAGGCTTGCTTTGAGCTAAGTTACATAAGTTTGTTTGCAATGTAAATGGGGGCTTAATCGCATCATGTTAATTGAGATATGTAGATTATTCTATTATTTTTCAGTATTTAAGATTTAATGTAAGTGATAATTTAAATAATATTATTTTTAGATTAAAAGAGCAAATTGAATTTATGGATCTAAAATGATTATTACATATATTTGAAAAATTTATTTAGATTAAAAAAATACCCCACATAAAATTGTGAGGTATTTTAATTAATATAAATCAGTTTTCATCAATTGATGAATGTACTTCGCTTTGTTCTAAAATTCGAGTTACAAGAAGTTGGTCAATTTTAAAATGATCAACATCGACTACTTCAAACTTGTAGCCACCGAATTCTACAAAATCTGCTGGACGTGGAATTTTGCGTAGGCGGTACATCATGAAGCCTGCTAATGTTTCATAATTTTCTTCATCAGGCATTTCATCAATTTCAAGTGCGTGTCTTAGGTCATCAATTGGTGTGCTGCCATCAATTAACCACGAGTTATTATCACGTTTAATGATTTGTTGATCTTCTTCAATTGGAGTTACCCAGTCGCCCATAACCGTAATCATAATATCGCTTAAGGTAATAACCCCTACAACAAGCGCATATTCATTTATAACAACCGCAAACTTTTCTTTGGTAGAGCGGAAGCGATCAAGTAATTCTGATAGGGTTAAGGTGTCCGGAATCATCAGGACAGTACGAATGGTTGTTTCATTCAATTGTGTTGGAGATTGATTATTTAAAATACGAACAAGAAAGTCTTTGGCGTCGACGTAACCAATGACCTGATCAATATTTTCATTACATACCAAAAATTTTGAATAAGGATACTCTGCTAATTTTTGACGAATGCTATCTTCATGTTCGTTTAAGGTGAAATAAACAA
Source organism: Acinetobacter sp. KB005 (assembly GCF_049949095.1). Lineage (NCBI taxonomy): Bacteria > Pseudomonadati > Pseudomonadota > Gammaproteobacteria > Moraxellales > Moraxellaceae > Acinetobacter > Acinetobacter sp. KB005. Next base: position 1,913,522 of record NZ_CP188191.1, read on the forward strand.
CATTTTCACGTGTTGTCATGCTGGAAGGTACGTTGCGTTCTTCTAATTCAAAAACATTCTCGATAAAGTGATGTTCTTGTTTTTGCAGTACGCCTGCTTGAGCACCTGCATCCATTACTGCTGAAATATCATCAAAAGTAATGTTGTCTTCTCGTGTTGTATTCACTTTAAATAAACGGAATAGCAGGTTGGCAATTGCATTAATTCCCCAAGCTAAAGGTTTACAAACCTTAATAAAAACCTGAATTGGATTAATAACACTAATTGCAATTTTTTCGGGTGCAATCATAGCCAAACGTTTTGGCATAAGATCGGCAAATAAAATAAAGAGTGATGTCACTAAAGTAAAGGATAGGGCAAAACCAATCGTTTGTGTCCAAGGACCTGCGTAGAAACGGTCAACTAAAGTCACGAAATAGGGACGAAAAGCAGCTTCACCTAAAATACCGCCTAAAATCGCAACTGCATTTAGGCCAATTTGAGAGGCTGCAAAAAAGTCAGCAGATTGTTCTTGTAAATCTAGTACTTGTTGGGCGCGTTCTTCACCCGCTTCGGCTAGAATTTTTAGCTTAACTTTTCTGGCACCAGCGAGTGCAATTTCAGTTAAAGATAAAAAGCCCGCTCCGATAATGAGCAGTACGATGATAATGATATTTTGAAAGAGACTCACAAATCACCTGAGATTCATCATTATTATGACTATGTTTTAACATAAAAAAGCGCTGAGGTAATCAGATTGATTGCTCAGCGCCTGAAATCGACAATTAAATTAAAATTTATTTAATAGTGAGAAAATTGTGAATTATTGGTTAGAAATTCACGGTTTTCCTCTTCAATCATTTGACGAGCAACAAATAAGATAAGTTGGCGCAACCAGCGATGAGCAGGGTGATGATGTAACAACGGGCACCAAGCCATTTTAAGTTCGAACTCTGGAATATAAAAAGGAGGATCCTTTATAACCAGTTTAGGGTTCTGTGTTTGTAGACGTGCCATCCGTGTTGGTAATGTGGCAATAAGGTCTACGTTTTGAGCAAGTAAAGCTGGCATTTGGTAGTGGCGAGTAAATACAGAAATTTTACGACGTTGACCAATACGTTCTAATGCCTGATCAATCCAGCCTAAACCACCTTGTTTATCAGGGTTTACGCCAAAACCGACACCCATACCTGTTTTAGAAACCCAGATATGTTGTGCATCTAAATAGCTTTTTAAATTTAAATGAGTTACAGCAGGGTGTTTATCGTTAAGAATACAACTGAAACTATCACGCCAAACTAAAACCTGATGGAAACTTTGCGGTATTTCATTAAATCTATTAATTGCAAGATCAACTTTACCTTGTTCCATGTCTCTATAAGACACATCACTTGGTGTAAGAAAATCAAGAACAACGTTTGGAGCTTCAGAGCGGAGCGCTTTAACAAGACGAGGAACTAAAGTTGCCTCGGCATAGTCCGATGTCATAATGCGGAAAACACGATTACTTGTATAAGGGCGGAATTCGGTACGGGGTTCCAAAATCATGGAGAGATCAGCAAGTGCATCGCGAATACGAGGTTGTAATTCGAGAGCACGTTCTGTTGGAGTCATCCCTTCAGAAGAGCGGATAAGAAGAGGGTCATTAAATAAATTACGTAAGCGACGTAAAATATTACTCATTGCAGGCTGAGTTACCCCAAGCTGTTCGGCCGCGCGCGTAACATTTTTTTCACGAAGAAGTACATCAAGATATATTAATAGATTAAGATCTACTCGCTCCAGATTCATAAAAAAAATACCGAAAATAAAACCCTGAAATTGTTTCAAATTATGCCATATCTAATAACTATTGTGTGAAAAAATGATGAGAAAAACGACATTTTTTGTAGGAATTAAGTAGGGGTGAAAAGTGCTTCAAAGGCTCGATTTTATTGTCTTTGCTACATTTTTAAGTATGAAGGTGACAAATAGAATATATTTATATATAACTTATTACTTTCTAGCATGGAAATTGACTTTTTACATTGGCAAAAATAGCCTAATTTACAATTGACTTTTAAGGTTAAAAATGGGTGGAAAAACTTCAAAAATTGTATAAAAATAAGACTTACTAAGTTTTTAGAATAAAACTCTATACTCCTTTAGAATAATTTTATTTTTATAAACAAAGTGTTAGTGTTTTTGGTTTTATCTATAATATCGGTTTATCGGTACATTTTTTAAATAAATACTGAAGATTAATAAAGGATATTGGATTAATTGATTGGCTAAGTCTAAGCTGTGTTCATGAAGAAGCAGCTGGTGTCATAAGAAGTTTAAGTACATGACTCTAGGCTTCAATCGATGAAATCCTAAAATGAATACAGGACAATATCATGACTACATATCAAACAGCGATTGATGCAATCCGCGAACTAAAAGCAAAATTCGGTAGCACTTGGCGCGATATTAGCCCAGAAGATGCTGCACGTATGCAAATGCAAAACCAATTCAAAACTGGTTTAGACATTGCTAAATATACAGCTGCGATTATGCGTCGTGATATGGCTGCTTATGATGCTGACTCTAGCAAATACACTCAATCATTAGGTTGCTGGCACGGTTTTATCGCACAACAAAAAATGATTGCGAACAAAAAATACTTCGGTACTACTGAGCGTCGCTATATCTACCTTTCTGGTTGGATGGTTGCTGCTCTTCGTTCAGAATTTGGTCCACTTCCTGACCAATCTATGCACGAAAAAACTTCAGTACCTGCATTGATCGAAGAAATCTACACTTTCTTACGTCAAGCTGACGCAAAAGAATTAAACGATTTATTCCGTGCGCTTAAAAAAGCAAACGAAGCTGGTGATACTGCTAAAGCTGCTGAAATCACTGCTCAAATCGACGGTTTCCAAACTCACATTGTGCCAATTATTGCTGACATCGATGCTGGTTTTGGTAACGAAGAAGCGACTTACTTACTTGCTCGTAAAATGATTGAAGCTGGTGCTTGTGCGCTTCAAATCGAAAACCAAGTATCTGATGCTAAACAATGTGGTCACCAAGCTGGTAAAGTAACTGTTCCACATGAAGATTTCATCTCTAAAATCCATGCATTACGTTATGCATTCTTAGAAATGGGTCTTGATGACGGTATCATCGTTGCGCGTACTGACTCTGAAGGCGCTGACTTGACTCAAAAAATCCCAGTGGTTAAAGAGCCAGGTGACATTGCTTCTCAATACATCGGTTTCTTAGACACTGTTGAAATTGACATTGCTGATGCTCAAGAAGACGAAATCTTGATCAAACGTGATGGTAAATTACACCGTCCTAAGCGTTTACCTTCTGGTTTATATCAGTTCCGTGCTGACACACAAATTGACCGTGTTGTACTTGACTGTGTATCTAGCCTTCAAAATGGTGCTGACCTTCTTTGGATCGAAACTGCGACTCCAAACGTAGAAGAAATCGCTCACATGGTTAACCGTGTTAAAGAAGTTGTTCCAAATGCGAAGCTTGTTTATAACAACAGCCCATCATTCAACTGGACTTTAAACTTCCGTCAACAAGCTTACGATCGTTGGGTTGCTGAAGGTAAAGACGTTTCTGCTTACGACCGTGCTAAATTAATGAGCGCTGAGTATGATGCTACTGAATTAGCTGCTGATGCAGATGCTAAGATCCGTACATTCCAAGCAGATGCTTCTCGTGAAGCGGGTGTGTTCCATCACTTGATCACACTTCCGACTTACCACACTGCTGCTCTTTCTACACATGAGCTTGCACAAGGTTACTTCGGTTCTGAAGGTATGTTGGCTTATGTTGCTGGCGTACAACGTAAAGAAATCCGTGGTGGTATCGCTTGTGTGAAACACCAAGCAATGGCTGGTTCTGACATCGGTGATGATCACAAAGAAATCTTCTCTGGTGACAATGCGCTTAAAGCACATGATGATGCTAAAAATACAATGAACCAATTCGCTGCACACTAAGAATTGATTTCAAAAAAAACCCGCTCAGATGAGCGGGTTTTTTTATCATTAATAAATAATTATTTTTTCAATACATAGTGTTCAGCTAAAGAACCTTCAACTTTCTTACCTTCCATATCTAAAGCAGTTGCAGTATTTTCACCAATGAAGAATTTACGATTTTGTCCTTTGTCATCTAAGGTAATTACAGAAGTATTATCTTTGTCAAAAGTAAACGTACCGTGTGTTTCAAATGGATTTTTATCACCTTTGCCAAGATAAGTTTCAGTCAATTCATAAGTTTTATCATCTTTTAATTCTAACTCAGTTTTAATACCTTCACAGTCTGCACATGGAAGAGTGCCTTTATATGTACCGTCCCAATCTAGAGAGTTTTCAGCCGTATGAGCGGTATCTACTGCATTGTTATTTGATTCAGTAGTTTGTGCAGGAGCAGAGGCTTGTGCTGTTGTGTCAGCTTTATTTTCATTTTTGCTACAAGCAACAAGAAGGGCACTTACAAGTGCAACTGATAATAATGTTTTTTTCATGATGATCTAAACCTCGGAAAATAAATAAAAAAGCAATAAACAGGCTATGAAATATGAGAGCTTAATAAAAGTTTAAGTATGTAATTTAATTTTAACAAAAGGTAAAGTGAGTAAATTTTGAATAATTATTAAAACAAAAATAAAAAGGAGGTATTCACTAAAACGATTTAATGAATACCTTATAAATTACGGTTGCGCTGAAACCCCACCTAGAGAGTCGCATGCTGATTTATAGAGTTGGTATTGTTGCTTTAAAACCTCATCTAGCGGCATATCGAATAATTCTTCACCATTTTTGTAGCTCTCTACGTATGAAGTTGCTTTTTCTTTACTTACCGCTAAAGATTGCTGGTAGTAAGAATTAATCGAGCTTGTTGCAAGCTGGCTTGTCTCAACATTTTTACATTCGAAATTGTGCAGGATTTTTTCTGCACGTTTGACCTCACTAGATTGACCAAAAATACACCCAGTTAAAAAGACAAGGGGGGTTAACACGAACAAAAGTTTCATGGAGAGCAAGTATGGAAGCAACGGTGGGCGCTATTGTATAAACAATTCCATAAGTTACTGTGGTTTTATGTTAGACATTGATGATTTTTTAACTCATTAAAATCGAAAAATTGTATCTAATTTTATCAGTTGGCTTTTTTTTATATTTGGTGCGTATTTTGCTTATAAGTTTAAGCACTTATTTTGAACATATGAACCAGAATGAATCAGGTACAAACGTTTTCAAAAAACTCTTCAGCACCATTTTGGTATGCACAACTCGAGCTCGGTTTTTGTTTTGAAAATTTACGCACCATAATGAGTCATCGAAAACATCATGGCCCTGTTAGGGTGCAAAAAATGCTCTGGCCTGAAAGAACAGGTGTGTGTCATGCGATTATTGTACATCCACCAGCAGGAATTGCAGGAGGAGATCATCTGACGTTTGAAATTGAAACCAAAGATCAAGCCTATGCGGTAGTGACTACTCCCGGAGCGGGGAAATGGTACAAAACCAATGGAAAACAAGCTTTTCAGCATATTCATTTGCATGTGAAAGATCAGTCTATTTTAGAGTGGGTTCCACAAGAAACGATGCTTTTTGATGGAGCCTTAGCACATTCAGAAACTCATATTCATCTTGATAATGCTGCGAGTTTTATTGGATGGGATATGTTGGTACTTGGGCGACAGGCACGTGCTGAGCGCTTTGTTCAAGGGAGTTATTACAACCAGTTTAAATTGTGGCGCGAACATAAATTGTTGGTTGCAGATACATTGTATTTTGAAGGAGAAGACCGTTGGCTTAGTTCATGTTTAGGTATGAACAATCAAGCTGTGATGGGAAGCTTTTGGGCAGCCGCTCCCGAGAAATATCGTTCATCATTTTACTTAGAACAACAGTTAGAGCTCATTCGTGAATTGATGATGCGTATGCAAGCACCTGTCACATTAACCTTATTGGATGATGTGGTTTCGGCCCGTTTTTTGGGAAATGATGTCCGTCATTGTCATGATGCTTTTGCAGCTATACGGGCTAAATTTCGTCGATATTGGTTTGATTTAGAAGAAGAATTTCCAAGAATATGGAAAACATAAATTACGTTAAATTGCGTATTTAAAAAACAGTTAAAACAAGTATGCTGTTTTTGAGCACGTATTTTGCTTAAAGAATATAAATGAAATTTAGGAAAGAGATATGGAACTCAATCCAACAGAAAAAGATAAATTACTGATTTTTACAGCAGGACTTGTTGCTGAACGCCGTAAAGCGCGTGGCTTGAAACTGAATTATCCTGAAGCTATTGCTTTTATTTCAGCAGCTTTACTTGAAGGTGCACGGGACGGTATGACGGTCAGTGATTTAATGCACTACGGTACAACCTTATTAAAGCGCGAAGATGTAATGGATGGTGTGCCAGAAATGATTGCTGAGGTTCAGGTCGAGGCAACTTTTCCAGATGGCTCAAAATTAGTCACAGTTCATCAGCCAATCGTATAAAAGGAACGCTTATGATCCCCGGCGAAATTATTACTCCAGATGCTGATATTGAACTGAATGTTGGACGGCAAACTTTAAAAGTTGTAGTTGCTAACATTGGCGATCGGCCTATTCAGGTGGGTTCTCATTTTCATTTTTATGAAGCAAATGATGCATTACAGTTCGATCGTGAAATGGCCAAAGGTTTTCGATTGAATATTGCAGCTGGTACAGCAATTCGCTTTGAACCGGGACAAACTCGAGAAGTGGAGCTTGTTGCTTTGGTTGGTAAGCGAGAAGTTTATGGTTTCGCAGGCCGCGTCATGGGCAAGTTGGATTAGACATAACAATGATAATGAAAGAGATGAGTATTAAGTTATGAAAATGTCACGTCGTGCATATGCTGAGATGTTTGGTCCAACAGTGGGTGATCGTATTCGCTTGGCTGATACAGAGCTCTTTATTGAAGTTGAGCAAGATTTAACGACATACGGTGAAGAAGTTAAATTTGGTGGCGGAAAAGTCATTCGTGATGGGATGGGGCAGTCACAGCTTTTAGCTGATGAAGTTGCTGACACGGTCATTACCAATGCTTTAATTGTGGATTGGTGGGGAATTGTTAAAGCTGACGTGGGCTTGAAAAATGGCCGAATCTGGAAAATAGGAAAAGCTGGAAACCCTGATATTCAACCGGACATTACGATTCCTTTAGGGGCTGCAACAGAAGTGATTGCGGGTGAGGGACAAATTTTAACAGCAGGTGGTATTGATACTCACATTCACTGGATTTGTCCTCAACAAGTTGAAACTGCGCTTATGTCTGGTACAACAACAATGGTCGGAGGTGGTACAGGACCGGCAGCAGGAACCTCTGCAACAACAGTGACTCCGGGACCTTGGCACATTGCTACCATGTTACAGGCTATTGATGATTTGCCGATGAATATTGGCCTATTAGGCAAAGGTAATTTAAGTTTACCAGACCCCATTCGAGAGCAAATTAAAGCTGGGGTGATTGGCTTAAAGCTGCATGAAGATTGGGGTTCAACACCTGCAGCCATTGATAACTGCTTGAGCGTGGCAGATGAGTTTGATGTGCAGGTCGCGATTCATACAGATACCTTGAATGAAAGTGGTTTTTTAGAAGAGACTCTAGCTGCATTTAAAAATCGTACGATTCATACCTACCATACCGAAGGTGCAGGTGGTGGACATGCGCCTGATATTTTAAAAGCGATTGGACAAACTAATGTTTTGCCGTCTTCTACTAATCCCACACGACCTTATACGATTAATACCATTGATGAGCATTTAGATATGCTCATGGTATGCCACCATTTAGACCCAGCAATTGCTGAAGATATCGCTTTTGCAGAAAGTCGTATTCGCCGTGAAACGATTGCAGCCGAAGATATTCTGCAAGACTTAGGCGCAATTGCCATGATGTCATCGGACTCTCAGGCAATGGGACGTGTAGGGGAAGTGATTTTACGTACTTGGCAAACTGCCCACAAAATGAAAATTCAACGCGGTCCTTTAGAGGGTGATAATGAGTTTCATGATAATAATCGGGTTAAACGTTACATTGCTAAATATACGATTAACCCAGCAATTACACATGGTTTAAGTCATGAAGTTGGTTCGGTTGAAGTCGGAAAACTTGCTGATTTGGTGTTGTGGAAACCTGCATTTTTTGGGGTGAAGCCATCTATGATTATTAAAGGTGGCATGATTGCAGCAGCACCGATGGGTGACATTAATGCTTCAATTCCGACACCTCAACCAGTGCATTACCGTCCAATGTTTGGTGCCTATCCACGTGGTGTGCACAACACTTGCATTACATTTTTATCTCAAGCGGCGATTGATGAAAAAGTTGCTGAAAAATTAAACCTTAAAAAGTTAATTAGTTCATGTAAAAACACACGCGAAATTAGCAAAACTGACATGAAACACAACACATATTGTCCTGTCATGCATGTACACCCCGAGACTTACGAGGTGAGAGCTGATGGTGAATTATTAACATGTGAACCTGCTGATGTGTTACCCATGGCTCAGCGTTACTTCTTGTTTTGATGAGTTTTATAGAGGTGATTTACCTCATTACTTTATATATGAAAGAAATAAGTAAGGAGAGAGAAGCTAAATGAAAATCTATACCCAACGTCTTGAACATATTTCTCCTGATCAAGCATTTGAAACGGTTGAACTGACTTTTGATACCCGCCAAAAATCCCGCTTTCGGGCGACTTTAGCGAGTGGTGTAGATATTGGCGCTGATTTACCTCGTACTGGAATTTTGCGCAGTGGTTCATATATTGCAACTCAACAAGGTGATGTGCTACGTGTTGATGCTAAACCTGAACGTTTAATGCAAGTCAGCGCAGCAAGCGATTTTGATTTGCTTAAAGCAGCTTATCACTTAGGTAATAGACATGTGCCATTAATGTTGACCCCTACAGCTTTATATTTTGAACCTGATCATGTGCTTGCAGAAATGGTAGAGGGGCTGGGGCTTACAGTCTCAGAAACTGATCATCCGTTTGAACCTGAAAGCGGTGCCTATGCACAGCATAGCCATGACCACCGCTTAAGCCCAATCAAAGCTTTGCACCATGTCCATTCATAACGCGGTGCAATTACTTCAATTACTGACATTGTCTTCTACGGCATTGCCAGTCGGAGCATATTGTTATTCACAAGGTGTAGAAACAGCCATTGATATTGGCTTAATACACGATGAAACCTCAGCAATTGCTTATTTCGAAGAAGTGCTGGAAATGCTGTTAGTACGGTTTGAGCTGCCAGTACTGAAACGCCTCATGCAACATCATGATGACCAAGATCAGTTTCTGGTTTGGGCAAATTTATATAGAGCAAGCCGAGAAAGCAAAGAGCTTTTAGCAGAATCTCAGCAGCTGGCATTTTCTTTAAATGCATGGATTAGAGATGTTTTAAAAAAAACTGTTGAGGTTAAAAAGCAGTTTGGTTTTGTGCCTGTCTATGCACAGCTCTGTGGTCGACTTGGGCTTAAAGATGTTGATGTGCTCACAGCCTACACTTTTACTGTTCTAGAAAATCAGGTTCTGGCTGCGGTAAAAACCGTACCTTTAGGGCAAATGGCTGGACAAAGAATTTTATGGCATTTACATGGTTTAGTACCACAGGCGATAGAAAAAGCCTTAAAACTTAATGATGAGCAATTGAGCAGCGCTTTACCTCGTTATGCCATGCTGAGCATGAAACACGAAACACAATATTCACGGTTATTCAGATCTTAAGTTTAGGAAAAAAGGATAAAAATCATGACAGAACGTAGTCCATTACGAGTTGGAATTGGCGGACCGGTGGGTTCGGGCAAAACTGCGCTTACTCTTAATTTATGTTTAGCCTTGCGTAATAAATACAACATGGCTGTAGTAACGAATGATATTTATACCAAAGAAGATTCAAACTTTTTAACCCGTAACGAAGCGATGTCGCCAGATCGGATTGTGGGTGTAGAAACAGGCGGTTGCCCACACACAGCCATCCGTGAAGATGCTTCAATTAATTTGGCTGCCATTGATGATTTATGTGAAAAGTTTGAAGGCTTAGAACTCATTATTATTGAAAGCGGTGGTGATAATTTAGCAGCAACATTTAGCCCAGAACTTTCTGATTTAACGTTATATGTAATTGATGTAGCCGGTGGCGAAAAAATTCCACGTAAAGGTGGGCCGGGCATTACCAAATCAGACTTACTCATTATTAATAAAACTGACCTTGCGCCAATGGTCGGTGCAAATCTTGATGTTATGGATCAAGATGCAAAACGCATGCGCGGCGAAAAACCATTCTTATTTTCAAATATGAAAACACAAGATGGTCTTGAAGAAATCATTCAATTTATTGAGAAACAAGGGCTGTTTAAAGCTTAAGGAGGGATTATGAACTTCATTAAAAAATGGGGCATAGGGCTCCTTGCATTGCTACCGACACTGGTAATGGCACACCCGGGACATGACCATGAACATTCGGGTTTTATAGCAGGTTTTATTCATCCATTTACTGGTTTAGATCATTTAGTGATGGCCTTAGCTTTTGGTGTTTTACTCTGGTCAGCAGCTAAGCAATGGAAAGTTGCAGGTGTAATTACTTTGAGTGTTACTCTAATTGTAGGTTTTTTAATTGGTGCTCAAGGTTTAGTACCTGCAAATGTTGCTGAATATGGGATTGTTGCTTCTTTGGTTGTTACAGCAATTGCACTATGGACAAAATCAAATCGGATTTTACCAATTGCTGCGGCATTACTTGCAAGCTTTCATGGCATAGCGCATGGGGTTGAATTAGCACATGCAGGACATGTCGTTGCATTGGTGACAGGTATGGTTGCGGCTATGGCTTTAATTTATTGTGGTGGATTGGCATTAGGTGCTGCACTTACACGATATGTGCCTTATGGCAAAAAAATTGTTGGTACCTGTGCGGCAGTTGTTGCAGTGATTGGTTTAAGTTAATTAAAACCTTGCAAAAAAAGGTAGCTTTAAGCTACCTTTTTTGATTTGCAAAATAAAATGTGTGTGCATAAAAATATTTATACTGTTTTTACAGCAATTATTATCTTTTATAGTGGGTATGTTCAGGCCTATGATTTTTTTCAACCAGAAAGTGATTCTACTTTACTAGATTCAGACCAGTTGTTAGATCAATCAGATTTAAACTTGGAACAAAGGCGGTTAGCCATTGAGCATGATGATGAAGTTAATAACTATAATGTGCTCAAAAATGAATTTTATTCAAATGAGCGTTGGGTGATTTATAATTATACAGCCTATGATACGGGACAAATTCAGAACAAAAACATCAATGGTTTAACGAATCATATTAATATTCAAGACTTATACATTTCAGTTGGATATGGAGTTAATTATAGTGTTAATCCAAGACTGAAAATTGGTTATGAATATATTTCGAGTTTTCCTTATGATCGAGGTCAACTCATACGATTTTTTACGATCTATTTATTTTGAAATACAAAATGAGAATAATCTAATTCAAATAAATAGATCCAGTAAATTAATTCATCATAAAAATGCTACATGATTAAATTTTCTGATAAAGCCCTGCGTGTACTGTACCAGCTTTCGTTGTTTTAACTTGTTGCCATGTTGAAGGAAGGTGAAGCTGAGATAAATCTCGGTCAGCTTCAATGTAAATATATCCATTCTTTTTAATATGCGGCTCTGCCAAGTTCGAGAGTTCTTGCCATAAATCTAGACTATAAGGTGGATCTAAAAACACCACATCGAACTGTTCTTTCAAACGGGGTAGAGCTTGTTGAGCAGTTGCATTGATTAGATGACAGTTTTGAGCTTTTAATAGCTCAACATTATCTTTTAAAAATCGTGCCTGAGTCTTGTCTGGTTCAATCATATAAACTGAAGCAGCACCACGTGACAATGCTTCAAAACCTAATGCACCAGAGCCTGTGCACACATCAAGGACATGTGCATTTTGAATATCCCACATTAACCAGTTAAACAAAGTTTCACGTACTCTGTCTGGAGTGGGGCGTAAGCCATCAATGCTAGCAAAAGGTAGTACTCGTCTTTTCCATTTGCCGCCAATAATACGTAATTGATTTTTCATTATTCGTCGACCTCATTGGTTGCAGGACGAGTTGGTGTAGCTTGTGGTGTTGATGCTGCTGGTTTAGTCGGAGTAGCCAGTGCTGGACTAGAGCTTTCACCGCCGCTAGAGAGTTCACCTGGCTTAATGCCAGCTGTCATCAATCCGCCATTAACTTGATGGTTTGCTGGTCGGACTGGGTTTTTCTTACGAGTTAATAACCAATAATCAAAAATAGGTTTTGCAAGTTGGGCAGCAGAACCACCATGACGACCATTTTCCCAAATCACGGCAATCGCAATTTCTGGTTTGTCAGCTGGTGCAAACCCAACGAATAAACCATGGTCAAGTTGGCGTTCGCTCAGAGCTGACTCATTGTAGCGTTTACCCTGTGCAATACTTTTAACCTGTGCAGTTCCTGTCTTTCCTGCAATTTGGTACAACGGAGTACGAATACCTCGACCAGTACCTGATTGAATTACATCAATCATGGCATCTCGCATTTTTACCCAGTCTTCATCTGTTCCGTTGAAGTTGATTTTTCCATCAGGTGCATTACGTACGGTAAATGGTTTTGCACCATGAGTAGCACGTAAAACGTGAGGGGTGACATGAGAACCATGATTGGCTGTAATTGCAGTAGCCATAGCAAGCTGTAATGGGGTAGCTGTAAACGCACCTTGACCAATACTCACAGAAATAGTTTCACCCTTCATCCATTTCGCTTTGCGAGTACGCATTTTCCATTCAGGATTTGGATATAGACCTTCACTTTCACTTGGTAAGTCGACACCAGTTTTTTGACCAAATCCAAATTGGCGCATCCATTGATTCATATTATCAATGCCCATTTGGCTCGCCAAAGTATAGAAATAGGTATCACATGACATAATGATGGCTTTATGCATGTTTACGATGCCATGACCAGTTTTTTTCCAGTCACGGAATTTATGTGAATCGCCTGGTAAATGGAAATAACCTGGGTCAGAAATTGCTGTTGCCCAGTCTACAATACCGTAATGTAAGCCACCCATCGCTTCCATTGGTTTAATTGTGGAACCTGGTGGATATGCACCTTGTACAGCACGGTTATAAAGCGGTTGATCTAAACTATCACGTAAAGAGCTATAATCCTTATGGTTAATGCCAGTCACAAATAAATTAGGGTTGAAACTTGGGCTAGATACTAAAGCCAGAATTTCGCCAGTACGAGGGTCGATCGCTACAATGGCACCACGACGGCCTGCGAGCTGTTGAGACGCAACGACTTGTAAACCATAATCTAAAGATAAATAGAGGTCATTCCCGCGAGTAGGATCTTTACGGCCTAAATGGCGCAATATGTTACTGTGAGCATCTGCTTCAACAGATTCATACCCTGGTGTGCCGTGTAGCAAATCTTCATAGCTTTTCTCAACCCCAATCTTTCCAATCAGGTTGGTTCCAGCATATAAATCTTTATCAATACTTTTTAATTCTTTATCGTTAATACGCCCTACATAACCAATCACATGAGCAAATAACTCACCATGTGGGTAATAACGGGTCATTTGTGTTTCGATTCTTACGCCGGGAAATTTATATTTAGCTTCGCTGAACTTGGCAATATTGGCTTCGGTAAGATTAAGTTTAATCGCGACACGTTCAGTTTTTCGAGCAGTTTTTATACGACTTTTGAAACGGTCAATATCTTCTTGTGTTAGATCTAAAATAGGCTGTAGCTGTTCAACAACATGGTCGGCATCTTCTACATCTGTTTTACTTAAAGTTGCTGTAAAAACAGGATAGTTGTCTGCCAGCAATACACCATTTCGGTCATAGATATAACCACGAGCAGGTGGAAGTGGCTGCAAGCGAATTCGGTTTTTGTCAGATGCAGTAGAGAATTCGTCGTAGTGGAAAATTTGTAGATAAGCGTATCGGCTAATTAATACTAATAAGCAAATGATAACCAGACCTACGGCAAAAAAGATTCGTCCTCGATAAATGCGCTTTTCTTGCTGGATATCTTTTAAAGGAAAGTGCTGCTTCATAAGGATCGACTTAATGACATAGGGTAGAAAAATAGCTGCTTATTCTAACGCAAGAGAGCTTAAAATATTGCATAATTTTCAAAGTTTCATTGCCTTTTAATACGATACGTTTTGACTTTGCAGACAACAAAATTGTAGATACTTGTATATAAGAAGCAAAATAATTCTGTTAAAGTCTCTCATTCAATAGAATAGGGTTGTTCTCATCATACGATTAGGGAAAATGGAGAAAATAATGAGAAAAATTTATCCCTTACTTGCAGTTTTGACGGTAAGTAGTTGGGCTCATGCTCAAGACTATTCGTTTCTTCCAGAAGCAAAATTAGCAGGACATACGGCATCTACGTGGAATGTGGGTGCAGGTTTTACACAAAAATTATTACATCTAAACGGCGAATGGGTAAACCCTTATGGTATTGCCTATGCAAAAGTTGGCGCTTTTTTGAATGGTGACAAAACTGCTGGTGGCCAAGTCGGGTTTCGCTATCCTTATTATCTTACTGGCACAGATAAAAATGGTTACTATATCGGTTTTTATGCTGGGCATCTCGATAGTAAAGAGGTCGATGGTGATTATAAATCCCGTTTAGGCGCTGGTGTCGATTTGGCCTATGTATTGTTGAATTCAGAAAGAATTAGTACTTTTAGTGTGGGTATTGGTGCGGCGGAAAAATTAACTGACCAAAATGGAAATGTTGCCGCGGATACTAAACCACAAATTCAATTTTCTTATTCTCTAAGTTTTGGTTTATAAAAAAGCAGTTTATTGTTAACTCGCCATAAGCAGAGCACAAATAAATACGAGAGTCTTACATGTTAGAGTACGTCAGCGGATTGTGGCAGACCTTTTTACACAGACCTGATTTTTGGGCCGTTTTAAGTATTATTCCCGTCACTGCCTTTGTTACATGGGCACACGTGTGGATGGCTTTAAAAATGGTGTTTTACCCAATCAAATTTTGGGGTTTCCACTTAGGTCCACTACCAGTAGGTTGGCAAGGTATTGTGCCACGTAAGGCTGGACGTATCTCAGGTATTATTACTGATAATACTTTATCTAAATTAGGTTCATTGCGTGAATTTTTAGAAGCAATGGATCCTGAAGACATGGCACGTATTATTGGTGAACAAGTTGGGTTTGAGCTTGAACATCTTATTGATGAAGTCATGATCGATCGTAATGCTGTACTTTGGGAAAACTTACCTTATTCAATTAAACGCCGTATTTATGCTCAGGCGCATAAACAATTACCAGGCGTGTTAAGAGAATTAGTGACTGAGCTGACCATGAACGTCGAGTCACTGGTTAATATGCGTGAAATGGTCGTTAGCCAAATGGAAGGCGATCGCCGTTTGATGGTACGCATGTTCTTAAAAGTTGGTCAAAAAGAAATCAACTTTATTTGGCATATTAGCGCTTTAATTGGAATGTTCTTTGGTATTTTCCAAATGATTGTTTGGTTTGTCGTACCTTGGCACTGGACAGTCCCGTTTTGGGCTGCGATTTGGGGCTTTTTAACGAACTGGATTGCAATTTGGATGGTGTTTAACCCTCTTGAGCCACATTATATTCGTTACCCACAGATTTTTAGGTTAACAAAAGATCGTAAGTTCCCTTGGATTGTACCAGTTCTTCGAATTGGGACTTATAATGTCCAAGGTGCTTTTATGAAGCGTCAAGAAGAAGTTTCTGATGTGTTTTCAAGCGTAGTAACTGAAGATCTGATTACGTTAAAATCAATTATGACTGAAATGATGTACGGGCCGCGTAAAGATAAAACCCGCCGCATTGTGAAGCGTCATATTAACGAAATTATGGAAACACCGTTAGTTCGTACATCTTTACAGCTTTCTTTAGGGCCAAGAGAGTACGCAAGGTTAAAGACGGACTTGATTGATCGTTCAATTGAAATTACGATGGGACCCGTATGTGACCCAGCGCTGAACGCAAGCCGGGCACAGAAGATTTTTCAAATGTTTAAAGAGCGTATTCGCGAACTGACACCCAAAGAGTTTCAGAATTTATTGCGTCCTGCATTTCAGGAGGATGAATGGATTCTTATTGTATTAGGTGGGGTAACCGGATTTATTGCTGGTACAATACATTTGTTTGTGGCTTTCTTATAATTCGACGTCGGGCAGGATCTATTGAAGATTAAAGAGACTTGTTCTGCCAGGCTTCACATTCATTGTTTTAAATGAGGATGTTTTTTATGCGCATTATCTTACTCGGACCACCTGGGGCAGGCAAAGGGACTCAGGCTCAGTTGATCTGTAAGCGCTACAATGTCCCACAAATTTCAACCGGTGATATGCTCCGTGCTGCAATTCGTGAAGGTACTGAATTAGGTCTAAAAGCTAAAAGTGTAATGGAATCTGGTGGTTTGGTTTCAGATGAACTTATTATCGGTTTAGTAAAAGAACGTATTGCTCAACCTGACTGTGCAAATGGCTGCATTTTCGATGGTTTCCCACGTACTATTCCACAAGCTGAAGCTTTGGAAAAAGAAGGGATTAGCATTGATCACGTGATTGAAATTGATGTTCCTGATGAAGAAATCGTACAACGTCTTTCTGGTCGTCGTCAGCATCCAGCTTCTGGTCGTGTTTATCATACAGTTTACAACCCACCTAAAGTGGAAGGTAAAGATGATGAAACTGGTGAAGATCTTGTTCAACGTCCAGATGACCAAGAAGAAACGATCCGTAAACGTTTAGCTTCTTATCATACAGAAACTGAGCAATTGGTTGGCTTCTATCAAAGCCGTGCTGCATCTGGTGAGAATGCGCCGACTTATGACAAGCTTAATGGTTTACGTACAATTGAAGATGTACAAACAGACTTGTTTAATATTTTAGATAAATAATTTATTTTTTATTAAAACTGCCTGATGGTTTCATTGGGCAGTTTTTTTATATCAATAATAATTGGCGACATAATGTGTCGCACCATGTGAAAGTAGTATGTAAAAGTAGATTTAAAACATTTATAGTATGTTTAATTGTATAAACCAAAACATTGATATTAAAAAATTATTTTAAAGGGTTAAATATGTTGCTGACAATTCAGCCTGATCAGGTGGAACAGATTATTCCAGATGCAAGTTCAGCAAAATCAGCTAAGAAACTAGCAAAATTTGAAGCGTGGAATAATATTTCAGGTTCAGTTGACCAATGGATTTGGGGAGAAATTCAAGGTAGTTCAATTTATCAAAGTGCAATTTTTTTACCTGAACTGAAGTGTGAATGTAGTTGTCCAAGTTTTAAACGACCTTGTAAACATGCTTTAGCATTATTATTTGTCTATACAGAATATCAAGATAAATTTGTTGTGCAATCAGATGAACAAAACATACCTGATCGTGTACAAAAATGGCGTGATAAAAAAAACAAAACTCTTGAGAAAAAAGAAAACAAGATTGATAAACCGATTGATGAAGAAGCTCGACTCAAACGCCAATTGGCGCGCGAGAAAAAAATGGATGCTGGGATTGATGCATTACAAACATGGTTAAATGATGTAGTGGCTATAGGATTAGGGCGTTTACGCCAACAACAACACGAGAAATTCAGAGATATTCAAAGTCGGTTAGTAGATGCTCAAGTTGCAGGTTTGGTGATTTATTTAGATGAATTTTCTAGTGCATTGTATCAAACCAACTGGCAAATGGAGAGTTCATTCTGGTTGGCTAAATTACAAACGGCTATTCATTTATGGCAGAACCGTCAGCATCTTAAACCTGAGCTTTATGAAGAGGTGAAACAGTTATTTGGTATTAATTTACCAGCTGATATGTGGGATAACATATCAGTTCATAAACTTGATCTTTACGCACTAGGACAAGTGACACGCGAGTTGGTCAACAGTCGGGGACGTTATCGTCGTCAATGGTTATGGGATAGTCAGAATCTGCGAGATTACTTAATACTAGATTTTGAAATACCACCTCATTCAAACTTTGGATTGACCCTACCTTATCAAAAACAATTGCCTATAAATGTCAAACTTTATCCTGTGATAAGTCAACAACGCTTACGTCTGGAAGATAATTTAATATCATTTAATGATCTGAGCCCAACGCTTGTTGAGCCGAAAGGCTTTAAAAATTTTGACAAAGCATTTACTCAATATGCAAATGGCTTAAAACAATATCCTTTGCAATTAGTACGCTTTTTCTGGCTAGAGCAATTACGTCTAGTAAAGCTTGGTAAAACAATTTATTTGGTCGATCAGGATCAAAAGATGTGTGAAATTGAAATTAAGCAATTTGTTGAGTTGTGGTTTTTAGTGGGGGCTGAGTCATTCAGTGCTGGCGTAGAGTGGGATGGGTTGAGACTTAAACTTATAAGTATTTGGCAAGGAGGGCATTTTGAATGTCTTTAACCACATCATACCGTGAGTTCAATCAGCAGTTGTTACTCAAACTGACTCTGGGGCAACAATTTAAACAGACTGTAAAAGTCCCTGATGAATTGCAAATCTATGTACCTAAACAAATTGATTCAGCTCAAGATTTATTAGTCTTGAACCAATATTGGGTGCTGATGCAACAAGCAGGTTATCAAGCGCAAGGTGTGCCAGAAACATTCCAAAAGAATATCGCCGAGATTGATCAGATAGAAAATGAAAAGCAACTAGATAATCAACTCGTGCAAATTTTGAAATGGGTTGTTGCGCAAGAGTCGCCATTTTTATATCAGAATTGGGTTAATCAAATTTTTAAACTTGCTCAACAGCAGCAACAAGTGATTCCTCGTTATTTGGTGTTGAAACTTCTACCACTATGTCGAAACCCAGTGTTATTGGCAGCTATTCTACCTGAATTTGTATTTCAAGGAGATGTTACAACACGTGTGGATGATACGAAAAGGGTATGGAAATATGTGAAACAACACGATGCAGCACCATTGATCCGCCAGTTGTTGAAATCAAAAAATAGCGAATGGTCATTGTTGATAAGCCAATTATGCGATCAATTGCCGAACTTTATTCATGAACATATTGCAGAGTTTTGGTCGCAATCCATTCAAAAAAATCATTTGCAAAGTCATGCTGAAAGTCTAGTGACATATAACATGCCAGTAAACCAATTTGAGGCTTTATACCAGCATGTGAAAACACTGGAACCACAGAATGCAGCGACAGTACGCAATAATGCTGCATTAGGTTTCTATTTATATTATCAAGATAATGCACTTTATAACGAGATTATGGCGTTACTGCGTGCATGTTTGAGCTACGATGCTCAAGCTAAAAAAGTTAAATTTCATATTAACTTAGATCAAGATGACGCATTGAATGATTATGGTTTTTTTGATCGAGAAGCAAATTTGCTTGAAAGTCGTAAAAGTTTAAAAACGGCTTATCAAAGCTCTCAAGTCGAACAAGCTTATCAGGCATTTTGTGAAAGTTCGCAGGGAGTACTTTACCTCAAAAGAATTTTAATCCAATTGCCACTCGCATATTGGTTAGAATTATTTGGTACTTGGGATCATTTATTTTTATTACATCCACAACAAAAAGAGCATATCTGGAATGCTTTTGTTATTCGTTGTTATCAAGAGCAGCGCCGTGATTTAGCTTTATGGTTTTATCAACATCAAACCAAATGGTGTGAAGCTGTGACAATATCAACTGGGAATAGGCTTGAACGTGAGTGGATATTTAGTCTGCTTGATCAAGAGCTAGCAACAGAGTTATTAATAAAACAACTCGAGTCCCATTATCAAAAACAGGATTTAGAACATTTTTGGTTTGTATTTCAAAGAGCCCAAGTCTTGCATCAAGATCAAAATATCTCAGAGATGGCAGCCGTATTAATACAACATGCATATGAGACTTTAGACTTGCAGCAGGATCAAAATAAATTTGTATTACTAAAAGAGCAGGCACAATGTCTGATTTTGGAAGCTTATCCAATTGATTTCAGTTGCTTACAACCTCTTTTTTCTATTTCTGAATGGAAACAACTTATTCAGTTTAATCAGTACAAACAAAAAATTATTGCTTAATTATCAATAAATCATAAATCAGGATAATCCACATGTCTCAACAAGTTTTACGTGCACGTGCAGAACAACAGTTTTCTCATGAGTTGGATGCATTAAAGGCACATGACAATTTAGTGAAACCACCACAATGGCAACTTTCACCGAAAGCTGTCGTGGACTATTTATTGGGGACCACTTTGGCTGATGGCACTGTGATTTCACCTAAATATATTGGTAATCGCCGTTTAATGGAAATCGCAGTCGCAACTTTGGCAACTGACCGGGCATTATTATTATTAGGAGTGCCGGGCACCGCAAAATCTTGGGTGTCAGAACATTTGGCAACTGCTATTTCGGGGAATAGCGCTTTATTGATTCAAGGTACAGCCGGAACTAGCGAAGATACTTTACGTTACAGCTGGAACTATGCCCAGCTTTTATCTAAAGGCCCAAGTGAAGATGCTTTAGTCAAAAGCCCGATGTTGCGTGCGATGCAAGAAGGTAAGATCGCCCGTGTGGAGGAACTCACTCGTATTCCTGCAGATGTTCAAGATACTTTGATCACTTTGCTTTCTGAGAAAAATTTACCTGTGCCTGAGTTGGGTATTGAGTATCAAGCGGTACAAGGTTTTAGTGTAATTGCTACCGCGAATAACCGTGATAAGGGAGTAAATGAACTTTCTTCTGCATTAAAACGTCGTTTTAATACCGTAATTTTACCGCCGCCTGCCACAATCGCAGAAGAAGTCGAGATCGTACAAAAGCGTGTTCAGTCATTAGGTAAAAGTTTACAACTTCCTGAGATTCAGCCTTTAGACGCTCAAATTCAAAAACTAGTTACAATTTTTAGAGAATTACGTCATGGGCAAACTTTGGATGGAAAGCAAAAGCTAAAAACCACTACGGGTACATTATCAACAGCTGAAGCTATTTCTGTGATGAGTCATGGTTGGGTAATGGCCGGACATTTTGGTTCAGGCAATTTGACTGACCATGAATTAGCAGCAGGTCTACAAGGTGCTGTATTAAAAGATCCTGTCCAAGATGTTGTGCCTTGGAAAGAATATCTTGAAACCGTGATTAAACAACGTGAGGGTTGGCAAGACCTGTATCGTGCTTGTCGTGACTTAGAATAAAACCAAATAATGAAGACCTGATCTTAATCTTCTTCTTGGAAAGGAGAAGATTTGATCGGAATAAAGGATAAAAAATGCTGCATATTCTCGGTATTCGTCATCATGGACCTGGTTCCGCACGTAGTGTGTGTAATGCTTTGGCTTCGATTCAACCTGATTGTATTTTGATTGAAGGACCCCCTGATGCCAATATAATCATAGCCCAATTGCAACATGCTGATTTTAAGCCACCTGTGGCATTGTTGTTGAATACTCCTGTACAAAAAGAAGTGCGCTCACAGGCGGTATTCTATCCTTTTGCTGAGTTTTCACCTGAGTGGCAAGCTCTGCAATATGCGCTGCGTACGCAAGTCGCGGTAGAGTTTATGGATTTACCTTTGCAACATCGTTTTGCGCTGGAAAAACAATGGGCAGAGCAACGGTTACAGCAAGAGCAAGTTTTAGCAGATGAGCAAGAGGTTGAGCTGAATCAGCAAGATGATATTGAGCCAGAACACAATCTGGAACAGCATTATCTTTCTATTCGCCGAGATCCAATTCAATTATTGGCTGAACAGGCAGGTTATCAAGATAGTGAGCGTTTTTGGGAGCATCTAGTCGAACAGCAACCACATGCTGGACAAATGTTTACTGCTATTAGCGATGCGATGGCAGCTTTACGTGATCATTTGCTAAGTCAACAACCTGAAAACTACACCAGCGAAGATCAATTACTTGAGCAATATCGCGAAGCTTATATGCGCAAAGTGATCAAGCAAGCAGAAAAGCAAGGCTATCAAAATATTGTGGTGATTTGTGGGGCATGGCATGCACCTATATTGGCGGATCTAAAAGCCCAAAATAAAGCTGATACTGCTTTGCTCAAAGGCTTGCCTAAAGTGAAAGTTGATGCTGCATGGATTGCATGGACACACGGGCGTTTGAGTAGAGACAGTGGTTATGGTGCAGGTGTGAATGCTGTTGGTTGGTATACACATTTATGGAAACATTATCAGCATGCACTAGATACAGATGTCGATGGTGAGAAAATTACAATTGATTGGTTAAGTCAATTTGCTCATGCTTTACGGCAGGCTGGTCACGATGCTTCTAGTGCTCAGATTATAGATGCAGTACAACTAATTCAGGCATTATTGCAATTACGGGGGCGTCGTATTCCTGATCTCGAAGATTTATTTGAGGTTATCCGTTCGGTATTGAATCATGGCTTAGATCTTCCACAACCTGTTTTAGATAAATTGCTTGAAGATGAACAATTAGGGCAAGTACCTGATGAATTGATTGAGTTGCCAATTCAAAAAGACTTTTTGCAGCAAGTGAAGCATTTTCGCTTAAAACTCGAAGCACCACATCGTGACATTACTCTTGATTTACGTGAAGCATTCGACTTGGCAAAAAGCCAATTTTTACATTGTGTGAAATTACTCGGTCTTGCTTGGGCAGAATTAACAGGTACAGGTGCAAAGCAAGGGAATTTTAAAGAAATTTGGCAGTTGTCTTGGCAGCCTGAAAGTAGCTTGTATCTAAATGAAATGTCATTGTGGGGCAATAGTATTCAGCTTGCTACACAAAGTTATCTAGAAAATCAGATCAAGCAATGTGAAGATGTGGCACAAATCGCTCAACTGATTGAAAATATTTTGCTTTCGGGATTGGATCAAAGTTTAAATCTTGCTTTAGATAAGTTAAATGAGCTCACTACTCAGCATCAAGATCCAAGTATTATTTTAGCTACCTTAAAGCCGCTAATTACGGCAATTCGTTATGGTAGTGTGCGTCAGTTTTCAATGCAACATTTGCATCAGTTGGTAGAACATTTAGCGATTCGATTGATGTTGAGTTTGCCAAATTATTGTGTACAACTGAATGCTGAAATGGCACAGCAGTTTGCCCAACAACTACAAGCTTTATATGAACTTTTAGAACAATTACAAAAAGATGAATTGCAACAACTCTGGCAAGATACCTTGCAACAACTATTGTACCTTGAACAGATGCAAGGTTATTTGCATGGTTGTTGTGTACGTTTAGCGCGAGAACAACAGTTGATTGATGTTGAGCAGACACAAGGGTTCCTGTCTCGAGCTTTATCAATCGGGCAGACGGCAGACTACAGTGCAGCTTGGTTTGAAGGTTTTCTCACGCATCAAGCCTTATTATTGATTCATGAGCAAAGTCTTTGGGATGCTGTGAGTCAATGGGTTAATCAATTACAAGAGCAGCAATTTATTGAATTATTACCAATTTTGGCCAGAACTGCTTCAAGTTTTAGCCCTGCTGAAGCACAGCAATTAATTCAGAAAGTGACGCAAAAATCGACCACAGTTAAACAAGAGGTCGGTGCTTTAGATATTGCACGTGCTCAAATGGTATTAGATGAAATTTACGCGTATTTACAACCTGTTACCGTCGAGGGTTAAGTGATGGATATGAATGAAGAGCTGATCACTTTAGAACAACCAGCCCTTGCCGAACAAGAACGACGTTGGCGCTTAATTTTAGGGCAAGTCCCCAATTCGACTACACATTTACCCAATTGGTCGGTACAAGATAGCAAGATGCAAGAATGCTTGAATGAACTTTATCAGGAGGAACAGCCTAATCGCCGTGGTGGCTTAGGACATTCTAGTCCTCGCGTAGCGCAATGGTTAGGCGATATTCGACAGTATTTCCCATCTTCTGTAGTGAAAGTCATCCAAAAAGATGCTTTAGAGCGTTTGAATTTACAACAAATGTTGTTAGAACCTGAATTGTTGGCGAGTGTGGAAGTCGATATTCATTTGGTTTCCACCTTGATTTCACTCAATCATTTAATGCCTGAAAAAACCAAAGAAACCGCGCGTATTGTGGTACGTCAGTTAGTAGAGCAGCTTGAAAACCGTCTAAAACAACCATTGCAACAAGCGATTCGGGGTAGTATTAATCGTTCAGCGCATACACGCCGTCCTAAACGTATGCAAGATATTAACTGGAAACGCACCATTCAAGCCAATTTGAAGCATTGGCAAGAAGAATTTAAAACGATTATTCCACATGAATTACATGGACATCCACGCCAACAAACGGCTTTAAAAGACATTGTACTATGTGTCGATCAAAGTGGTTCGATGGCTCCCTCTGTGATTTATTCCAGTGTTTTTGCGGCAGTCATGGCAAGTATTCGTGCGGTCACTACGCAAATGGTTGTATTTGATACCGAGTTAGCGGATTTAACGCCGTTACTTGAAGACCCTGTCGATGTGCTCTTTGGGACGCAATTGGGTGGAGGAACTGATATTGCCAAAGCGATTAAATATTGTCGTAGTAAAATTACCCGTCCAGAAGATACAATTTTTATCCTCATCAGTGATTTGTGTGAAGGCGGAGATGCTAAGCAAATGCTAAAACAAGTTGCTGAAATGCTGGATAGTGGGGTGCAAGTAATTACGCTATTGGCATTGTCTGATGATGGTGCGCCTTGGTACGATACTCAGCATGCACAGATCTTTGCTGATATGGGGATTCCAACGTTTGCCTGTACACCTGATCAATTTCCCGAACTAATGGCAACTGCAATTGAGAAGCGAGATATTCATGCATGGTATGCAAGTCAACAAAATCTGACATAATAGATGTTAAAGATTTTGTTATGGCATGCAAATCGAAACGTTTGAGTGGATTGAGGATATTTCTTTGCTGAAAATTATTTTGATTGTAGTGGTAATTTTAAGTTTAGCTTTACTATTATTTCTATTGTATCAAAGTCAAAAAATGCTGCGTCATGTGCAGAAACAACAGGCTTTGGAAAATAAACAAAATGGTCGAGAACGTCAACTACATCCTAAATTACAGCAGTTTAAAAAACCTCAGGATTAACTGAGGTTTTTTGTTGGAATTGTTTTTGTAGCACCAAATTCGAAACGGTCGGGCCAGTTGCAAACATCTGCAACCACACATTCGGCACATTTAGGTTTACGGGCGATACAACAATAACGGCCGTGTAATATGAGCCAGTGATGTGAATCTAAAATAAATTCTTTAGGAATGACCTTAATTAAGCGGTGCTCAACTTCAAGTACATTTTTACCTACGGCTAAGCCAGTTCGATTTCCCACTCGGAAAATATGTGTATCGACGGCCATAGTCGGTTGTCCAAAAGCTGTATTTAAAACAACATTTGCGGTTTTACGTCCGACGCCTGGTAAAGCTTCCAAGTCTTTTCTGTTGCTTGGAACTTCACCGTTAAATTGCTCCATTAAAATCTTACAGGTTTTAATGACATTTTCGGCTTTGGCGTTGTAAAGACCAATTGTTTTAATATATTCCTTTAACCCATCTACACCCAATTTGTAGATTTTCTCGGCTGTGTTCGCCACAGGGTAAAGTTTATCAGTTGCCTTATTCACACTTACGTCGGTGGCTTGAGCTGACAACATAACAGCAATGAGTAACTCAAAAGAAGATGAATATTTTAACTCGGTTTGAGGTGACGGCCGTTGTTCGCGAAGGCGTTCAAAGAAAATTTGAATCTGCTTTTTCGTCATATTTTTGACAGCCATTCAGACCTCCTGTAGTTGCATGAGTTGCTGTTGTAATTCTTCGAGTTGAAGACGCTTTTTAGCATCTTCACGCACACCTAGCTGTTTTTCCAGTTTCTTAATTTGGGTACGGATTTTGGCTAACTCAATTGTAGTTTTTGCATCAGTTAACACAGCTTCTTTAGGTTTCTCTGTGAGCTCAATTGACGGTAGTTCATCAAGTACCTGAGAGAACTGAGCAAACAGTTGAGTGTCAATTTCAGCACGTACCACAGGACCTTTACGGTGACTGCGACGCTTTTCTTCACGTTGAATATGTGAGTAGTAGCGTTGCCTTAAATCATTTTGTTCTGCGGCACGCTGTTGTTCATTGGGTAAGGCTTGTGTGTCCTCAACCAGATCAATGCAATCTACTGGACAAGGTGGAATACATAACTCACAACCCGTACATAAGTCGGTCAAGATGGTATGCATGAGCTTACCACTGCCAATGATAGCATCTACAGGACAAGCACTAATACATTTGGTGCAGCCAATACATTCATCTTCACGAATAATCGCTTTCATTCGCTGTGGGCGACCATCTGTTTGTACAGGCCATACGCTACTTTCAGCGGTTAATGGAGAGCGATTGAGTAGATTTGCCAATGCATCAGCAACAGGTTGTCCACCTGGAACACATTTATTTGCTTCTTCACCTTCAGCAATCGACTTTGCGTAGGGTAGACATCCATCACGATGTCCACATAGACCACATTGTGTTTGTGGTAATAACGCATCAATCTCGCGTATGAGAGAAATAGATGAATTCATAGTGGGCAAATAGCTTGGTTAAAACGATGCGATAATGAAGAAAAACCTAAGTAAGGTCAATGGATTTTAACGAATTTATCGGGTTTTTAATTGACCTAAAATGTAGCTAATATTGCACAATAATAGATCAATAGAAGTGAAGAGTTAAATTACTATTTCTTATCTTTGAGTAGTTTTTCTAAAAATAAGTTTTTGATAATTAAGATGAATAAAATAATTTAAAATAACTATTGTTAAAATTGATGGAAAGGGATTTAATATTTTGCTGCTAAATGATGCATTTAATAATGTATTGCACCAATTTAATTCATGACTATGCTGAGGACCTTGCATTGAAATACAACAATCTAAATGAATTCCTGAATTACGTGCAAGCGCGTGATCCGCATCAACCTGAATTTTTGCAAGCTGTTGAAGAAGTCATGACGAGTTTGTGGCCATTTATTGAAAAAAATCCAGAGTATGCAGAGCAGGGATTGTTAGAACGCCTTGTTGAACCAGAGCGTGTGATTCAATTTCGTGTTTCATGGATGAATGATCAAGGTCAGACTCAAGTTAACCGAGCTTTCCGTGTTCAATACAATTCAGCAATTGGTCCATTCAAAGGCGGAATGCGTTTCCATCCATCGGTCAATCTATCAATTTTAAAATTTTTAGGTTTTGAGCAGACTTTTAAAAATTCACTTACAACCTTACCAATGGGTGGGGGCAAAGGTGGTTCAGATTTCGATCCTAAAGGTAAATCTGATGCTGAAATTATGAGATTCTGTCAGGCATTAATGATTGAGCTGTACCGTCATTTGGGTCCGAATACTGATATTCCTGCGGGAGATATTGGCGTGGGCGCGCGTGAAGTCGGTTACATGGCAGGCATGATGAAAAAGCTGAGTAACGACACTGCTTGTGTTTTTACCGGTAAGGGAATTTCATTTGGTGGTAGCTTAATGCGTCCTGAAGCTACTGGTTATGGTACGGTTTATTTTGCAGAAGAAATGCTAAAAGCGCGTGGGCAGTCTTTCGTTGGCAAAACAGTCTCTGTTTCTGGTTCGGGTAATGTTGCGCAATACGCGGCAGAGAAGACCATGTTCTTAGGAGCAAAAGTTGTTACTTTATCTGACTCTAACGGAACTGTTTATGTAAAAAATGGTTTTACAGATGAATTACTTGATGAAGTGATGAATCTTAAAAACGTTAAGCGTGGCCGCATTTCCGAGTTTGCTTCTAAACATGGTTTTGAGTATTTTGAAGGGAAAACCCCTTGGCATATTCCTGTAGACATTGCTTTGCCATGTGCGACGCAAAATGAATTAACAGGTGATGATGCTAAAACGTTGATCGCAAATGGTGTAATGTGCGTGGCTGAAGGCGCTAATATGCCATCTACACTTGAGGCAGTTGAACACTTTATCAAAGCCAAAATTTTGTATGCGCCAGGAAAAGCATCTAATGCAGGTGGTGTCGCAACGTCTGGTTTAGAAATGTCTCAAAATGCAATTCGTTTAAGCTGGACCCATGCCGAGGTCGATGAGCGTCTACATGCAATTATGAAAGACATTCATGCCAATTGTGTAAGATACGGTACAAAAGAAGACGGTACTGTTAACTATGTTGATGGCGCCAATATTGCAGGCTTTGTAAAAGTAGCTGATGCAATGCTTGCTCAAGGTATTTTCTAAGAATAGAAATAAAAAAATCCGATGCCTGAGCATCGGATTTTTTTAATCTAAAAACTTATTTTTTAGGTTTTTTAACTAACTCTTGCTCTACAACCATATCTAACACATCTGCTAGGCTAGATTGGTCTGCTGCTGGATTTTTCACTTCAAAACGTTTTACACGTAAAATTACGCGTTGGTCTGGATTATGTTCGAAACCTTCAATTTGACCATAATATAATGACCAGTTTTTGTCAGCGTAAGTTTTAACACCTTTGTCATCATATTTAATTTCACGAACTTGCATACATGTTTGTGGTGCTACACCAGTACATGATTTAGTTTGTGGAGCAACTTCTAGGAAAATAGTTTTCCCTTCAGATTGATATTTTGCTTCAGGTGTCATTTTACCAGTAAAGGTATATTTTTGACCTTGCGCATCAGTTACCGTTAATGTTGGTTGATCAACATTTGTTGTATTAAGCTCAAATGGAATTGCACGCTTTTGGAAGAGGCTGCTAGAAAATTGTTCCTGTTTCATTAAAGCAGGTTCACACGCCATCATCGTTGACATTACGTCAGCCGTTACAATCGTATTGTTCTCAACTTTCCAAGTTGTTCCTTGGCGGTTACAACCTGTTGCGATAGATAAACGGTCATTGCTAAAGTTAAGAACGATTGGTTTTTTTGTATTTTCAGGCTGATAAGACCAAGAATAATCTGTTAAAGCTTGAGTATTAACTGCTTTTTGACCTTGGAAAATGTGCTTTTGACCAGTTTTATCTGTCACGCTTAAAATCACCTGACCATTATTGTTGCTAATTTCGATTGGTAATTTTGCTTCATTAAAGATGCTATTAGAAAGTTGTTCTTGTTTCATCAAGTCATCTTGGCAAGCCATTCTAGTTGAAACAAGGTTAGAAGTAATAAGTTGGTTACCTTCAACTTTCCACGTACCGCCTTGGCCATTACAACCTGTATTGATTGCTAATTTGCTATCTGTATTAAAGTTAAGGATAAGTGGTTTAGAAGCTTTTACATTTTGATATGTCCAAGCATATTCACCTAAAGTGACTGCAAGGTTTTGTTGTTGCTCAGATACAATCGGAGCTGGAGTATTTGTAACTGTTTGACACGCCATCAAAGAAAAAGGTAATAACGCAAGAATTAAATATTTAATTTTCATTTAAAAACTTCAAGTAAAAAAACAACAGCAATAAGCTTAAAACATTCTTAAAAAAAGAAAATGTAAACATTTGATTGTTTCGGTTTTTAAAATGTATAAGTTTGTAAGTTATTCTAATTTTCAACAAAAATAATGGTATACCCCGAAAAACGGGGTATTTGCTAATAATTAATCAAAACGATAGATATCCATGCCTAGTGAGCCCATTGTGAAGCTGCTGTGAACAATCGTAAAGCGATTGCCTGTGCCCATAGCAAAGAACAAAGGCGCAAAATGTTCAAGGGTAGGATGATTACGTTTGACATAAGGCAATGATTGCCATTCCAGTACACCATCATAATCTTGATGGGTAAGTTTATTAACGACAGCATTTCTAAAAGTTGAAGCCCATT
Source organism: Acinetobacter sp. KB005 (assembly GCF_049949095.1). Classification (NCBI taxonomy): domain Bacteria; kingdom Pseudomonadati; phylum Pseudomonadota; class Gammaproteobacteria; order Moraxellales; family Moraxellaceae; genus Acinetobacter; species Acinetobacter sp. KB005. The sequence goes on from NZ_CP188191.1 coordinate 1,943,319, forward strand.
CAGGAACTTTAGAGTTGTCTCCTTGCCAAGATAACTCTGCAAGATTATGGGTAATGCTGCCTGAACCAATGAGTAAAACTTGTTTGTCACGTAAAGGTGCGAGAGTTTGTCCTATACGATAAATTTCTTGTGCACTTAAATTGGTTGGCAAAGAAATTTCGACTACAGGAATATCGGCGTCAGGGTACATATGCAATAGAGGCATCCATACACCATGGTCACGAGGACGGGTGCTATTGGCATGAGCAACAAAATGAGCATCTGCCAGTAGTTTTAAGATTTCTTCGGCGAGCGCTGGCTGCCCAGGTGCGCTGTAGCGAATTTCATATAGCTCTTTAGGAAAGCCGCGGAAGTCATGCCATGTTTCAGGACGTGTCGCAATACAAACTTCAAGTGCTTTACTTTCCCAATGCGCAGACATCACAATGATTGCCTTTGGTGTAGGAAGATTTGTACCTAAGCGGTGTAGAGCTGGTCCTACTTGTTCCGGGTCAAGTGCAAGCATGGGTGAACCATGTGAAATAAACAGTCCGGGAAGGGTTTGTAGTTCCATTGCATTACACCTGAGTTGAAAAGCAGAATAATAGTCATTATGCCAAAATCAGGACATGATAAAAGTATCCTGATTTCAACGGATTGTTCCTAAAATGAAACGGTTGTTGTTTTTATGCACGGTGATAGGGATGATTATGATTAATAGTCATCGCTCGATATAGTTGTTCAATTAATAAAACCCGTACCAAAGGATGTGGCATTGTTAGTTTTGAGAGTGACCAATGCCATGCCGCAGCTTTGCGTACCTGATCCGATAAACCATCTGGGCCACCAATCGCAAGTACTACATCATTACCTTCAAGCATCCACTGTTTCATGGTGTCAGCTAATTTTTCTGTACTGAGTTCTCGACCACCGACTTCTAGGGCAATTAAAGTTTCATTTGGTTTTAATGCATTTAGAATACTTTCGCCTTCAATTTGGCAATACTTTAAAATATCTGCTTCTGAATCATTCTTACCACGTTTGGCCATAGGAAGTTCAATGACTTGAGTTTGCACAAAAGGCTGGATGCGTTTGAAATAATCTTCAAACCCAGTGAGAACCCAAGCAGGCATTTTTTGACCAATGGTCAGAATACGAATTTTCATGTTATCTATTCATTCAAAGCAGCTTGCGCATTATACCTGAGGAAGAGATAAGTTCGTGGTAGTAAAATAGGCATAAAAAACGCAGTCCAAAAAACGGTGTTGGACTGCGATCAAATGATCATCTGTCTGGAGTTCAGATGATCATAGAGAATAAAAACAAGGCTATCTATAAAACAACAGATAACGAAGAATACTTAATTTAATTAAATACTCTTAATACCTATTATGAGGATGGTTGGATATTTTTCAATCAAATTGTGTAACAAAAAAAAGAGAGCCGAAGCTCTCTTTTTTCACATTTCAATTAGTGACGTGCTGCTTTTGAACCTTCCACCGGTTTTACAATCGGTGTTTTAGGTAAAGGCTTTGGCATTGAGACTAATGCTAAAGGTAAGATGTCATCAATACTTTTTACAGCTTTGATTTCTAAACCTTCTTTAACATTGGCTGGAATTTCTGCCAAATCACGAACATTGTCTTGTGGAATAAATACAAGTTTGATCCCACCGCGGTGTGCTGCAAGAAGTTTTTCTTTTAAGCCACCAATACGCATTGCACGACCACCTAAACTTGTTTCACCAGTCATTGCAATATCTGGACGAATCGCAATACCTGTAAATGCTGATACAAGGGCAGTGGTTAACGCTAAACCAGCAGATGGACCATCTTTTGGTGTCGCACCTTCTGGTAAGTGAACGTGTACATCAGTTTCTTCAAAACGAGAAGCCTCAATACCTAGCTCATCGGCACGCGTACGTACTAAAGTCATTGCTGTGGTAATAGACTCTTTCATGACATCACCGAGAGAACCAGTGGTAATGAATTTACCTTTACCTTTGACAGCTGCAACTTCAATGGTAAGCAACTCACCACCTACAGATGTCCAAGCTAGACCATTTACGCGGCCTACTTGCGCTTCATCTTCTGCAATACCAAAGTCAAACTTGTGTGGACCTAAGTATTCTGGAAGATTGGCAGAGGTAATATCAAGCTGTAAGTTTTTAGACTTTTTACTTACGGCTTCTTTTACCACTTTACGCGCAATTTTAGACACTTCACGTTCTAAACTACGTACACCAGCTTCACGTGTATAGCGCTGAACAATATCACGAATCGCTTCTTCATGAATTGTTAACTCTTTTGCACGCAGACCATTGTTCTTAATCGCTTTTGGAACAAGGTAACGTTCAGCAATGTTCACTTTTTCATCTTCGGTATAACCCGGTAGACGAATAACTTCCATACGGTCAAGCAATGCTTCAGGAATATTCATACTGTTTGCAGTACAGATAAACATCACTTCAGACAGGTCAAGATCAAGATCTAAATAGTGATCGTTGAACTTACTGTTTTGTGATGGATCTAATACTTCAAGTAATGCAGAAGCTGGATCACCACGGTAGTCTTGCGCCATCTTGTCAATTTCGTCGAGTAAGAACAATGGGTTCTTCACGCCAACTTTTGTTAAAGACTGCACGATTTTACCTGGCATCGCGCCAATATAAGTACGACGGTGACCACGAATCTCTGCTTCGTCACGTACGCCACCAAGCGCCATACGAACAAATTCACGACCTGTTGCTTTTGCAACTGACTCACCAAGTGAAGTTTTACCGACACCAGGAGGGCCTACTAAACATAGAATCGGACCTTTGAGTTTTTTAACACGAGACTGAACAGCCAAGTATTCAACAATACGATCTTTAACGTCATCTAAGCCGTAGTGATCTGTATCAAGAATCTCTTGAGCTTTCGCAAGGTTAATACTCACTTTGCTCGCTTTATTCCACGGCGTATCTAAAATTACTTCTAGATAGTTACGTACAACAGCCGCTTCACTAGATGCTGGTTGCATTGCTTTAAGCTTACGGAACTCAGCTTCAGCTTTTTTACGTACGTGTTCAGGTAAATCAGCTTCAGCAAGACGTTTTTCTATTTCAGCAACGTCATCTTCAGCGCCGCCATTCATGTCAGAAAGTTCACGTTGAATGACTTTCATTTTTTCATTTAGAAAGTATTCACGTTGGTTTTTTTCCATTTGGCGTTTTACGCTGTCATGCAAAGTTTGTTCAATTTGCTGTTCTGCAGATTGATTCACCAAGTAGCTCATAAGCTCTTGCAAATGTGCTTCAAACTCATCGTGCTCTAAAAACTTCTGTTTAATTTCAATATTTAGAGGCACACGTGTTGCCACGAAGAACATAAGCTGTAGCAAGTCTTCAATTTTATTAGCAGCTGCAACCAGTTCACGTGCATTACGTAATTTTGCTTCAGCGTATTGAGCAAATAAAGTACGTAACTCTTGTAAACGAGTTTCTTGAGTAGCTTTATCTACGTTAATTGTCATTGGACTTAAGCTATGCTCAGCAGTCAAATGGCTATCTTCATCGATAATTTTTTCAAGCTTAGAGCGCTGTAACCCTTCAATCAGTACTTTGATGCAGTTTTCATCATTCTCATGATTTACAACCTGAACAATCTTAGCGACAGTTCCGTACTGATAAAGGTTATCGTGATCAATATCTTCTGTAAGCGAATCTTTTTGCGCAACTACAAATACTAAATTGTCACTGTTACGAGCCACATCAACTGCATTGATCGATTTTTCACGACCCACGAATAACGCAATTTGCATGTGTGGATAGACCACTACATCACGTAACGCTAAAAGTGGTAATACACTTGGAACCTGAGGCTCTAAGTCAGTTTTTTCATTCATAATAAGTTCAGACATGGGCACTCCTAATGAGTGACAACGAGGTTGCCATGTTTTTATAGTGATGTGTATTTTGAAAATTACAAGGGCCTTTCAATAGAAAATGTGGAAAAAATGACTAATTTAGTCAACTTTTTTTAAAAATATTATGAATCAATGAATTAATTCTTAAGAAGAATAAAATTTTGTAGCAAGGATAAGTAATTTAGCTTAATAATTATGAAATATTCATATAATAAAAAATCCGTTTGGGTGGAAAGTAATCAGTTTCTTGTGCCATTTATAAGCAATGTATTGTTAACAATAATGTAAAACTTATTCGATATTGAACACTAAGTAGGCGTGTTAATATAAATTGGTAAAGCGGTCTGTCACTTAAAAGTAACCATCCTTAGGGTGGTTACTTTTATGATTTTAGAGGCGTGAAAAGTAAAGTTTTATTTTAAGTTGTTGAATTTAAATTTTTTTATATAAAGATTATCTTTTAAAATAATAAATATGTTGAGGGGTAAGTAAAGCATCTAAGGGTTGATCCCAACTTTGACGTTTTAAAGTATGCTCAATAAATTGAAATTGATGGGCTACACCCAACCGATAAGGCTTGTGTTTTGCAGTTGCCAATGTACGGTCATAATAGCCACCTCCCATACCAATACGCGTACCGTATTGATCACACGCTAAAAGTGGCATTAACAGTAAATCAAGTTTAGATACATGTTTTCCTCTTGTTGCCATAGGTTCTTTCATACCCAATGGATGATGAGAAAAACGTCGATTTAAATATTGGTTTTTAGATATTTTTACCCAAACTAAATTTTGATTCATAGAACAAATCATAGGTAAGTAAACTTGCTTATTCTTTTTAAAACATAACTTTATGAGAAGGTCTGTATGAACCTCTCCAAAGGCATGTAAATATAAACCAATTTTTTTTGATGAATGAAAAATAGCAAGGGTATTTAGATGATGGAGAACATTAAGCTGAGCTTGTTTTTGCTCCAATGGGGTTAAAGAGCGTCTTTTAGATCTTAAATTTTTTCTAATAAAACTAAGTTCATTCATGTGTAAATCTAACAAAGATTTGAGATCAGTCGAGAAAAATTATACCTATTTTTTATAGCTTTATGAAAATAGAAGAGTAATTAGAAAATAACTTTAAATTTATTTGGTTAGTTAATTGTCATAAAGTGATGTGAGGTATCTTCTTTAGCGATAAAAACTCTATTTCTTTACGTATTACCAGTATTTATTTACATTTAATGAGATAAGAATATTTAAAAAGAGAAATGTGAAATTGTTAAGCCTATGAAGTTAAAAAATTTAACCATTACAATAAGCGCCGCATTGATGCTTGGTGGGTGCACAAAACAAACAGAACCTGAAGCGGCTGAAGTTGACTATAAAGCTCAATTTGAAGAGTCTGACCGTAAAATTGGAGAGTTTTTAGATCAATTGGATAATCCGAATACACCACAAGAGGTTAAAGTCAAAATCTTGTGCCATGACTATCCTGAGGTTTACAAGACTCAATATATGCCCGCATTAATAAAAATTTCACCAAAACCTTATACCGAAGAAAAATTGTTGTTAGATTTGAAAAGTGCAACTGACTACTACAAGGATGCCTTGGCGATTAGGTGTAACCAATAAATTAATTTATGTTTAAAATCTCAAAAAATCCGATAAGTGTGAATTGATTGGCATTATTGAGTTGTGATAAATTTCATTTTGTCTTTTATCGGTGATAGTCTAGGGGGTTCTAGATATGGAAATCTTGAAATTCTTACAGAGTTTTAATACGGTCGGTACATACTTAACAATTGCTTCAACCGTTTTAGTGGGTCTGATTATTTATTTTTACGTGATTAATCCTGCGTGATCTTTTAAAAAGAAATAGTAAGAAATTTTCTATTTCTTTTTTTTAATAATTAAATTCTGTCATTCGTTTTAAACTATAAAAATAGGGTAGGGACATGAAGTTTAGATTATTTCTTCTTGGTTTTTTGGCTTTAAGTTGTCATGCAGACGAAAACGTAAGTGATCCTGAGATTTGTAATGTAGTGAAAAAAGTTGCTCATACAGTCATGGAGGCACGTCAACAAAAAGTTCCATCTCAAGACTTGCAACACATAGCGAATGGTCTAGAAGATCCTAAAGCAAAACAACTTTATCAGGATTTAATTAATTCGGCTTACTCTGCCAAAGTATTCAAAACCAGTTTCTTTAAAAGAAAAGCAATAGAAGATTTTCAAACAGCTTGGTATGAAGAGTGTCTTAATAGAAATGAAAAATAATATGGTAGAAGTGTAGGGTAAATTAATAACGTAAGAGGATAATTTAATGTTAAAAAGGAATTTTAGACTGACAGGTCTGTATGAAAGACTAAATTAAAATAAATATTTTGAATTTTTCTTAAAGTTAAAACTAAATGCTCCGAAGATGCCGCTGCATGTGTCGTTACCCTGAACCCGATGAGTTCAAGGTGGAGGCGACGTATACTTGCTGGGTTTCCTACACGAAGGTAGGCATACACTCTAAATATACAGAACACATCCATAAGTTTAAGTATCGGCAGGGGAATAGACCCGCTGGCGAACATCCCAGAGACAGTTTAAGTATAACCGATCTGACCATGTTGGCAATCACCTAAACCTCTGGAACTGTAAACTTAGTTTGCGTTTGATGAAGCTTTGTACACTAACAAGCATAAAATATTTTTCAATTGTCCTAATAGTCTAAATAAAAAACGCCTTGCATCTATTATTCATAGAGCAAGGCATTTTTATATGGATAGTTTATTAAACAATTTGTTCAACATCATCCAAGATCGTTTGCAGTAAACGTTCACAGTGAGTGTATTCTTGCAAAGACTTATTAAGGCTCAGTACTTCTTGAGTCAGTTGTAGAGCAACCATAATGACCAGTTTATTGTGTTCAACACGTGGAGCACTACGACGCATCTCATTAAATTTTTCATTGAGAAGTTCTGCTGCACGTTCAAGTTCATCTTTTTTATCTAAAGTAGTCGCGAGTCTAAAGGTCTGCTCAATCAGCCTAAGCTCTACCATGACTTGTTCACTCATGATTGGGTCTCCTCACCAGTTTCAGCATTAGGATGGGCAAGCTGCTGAATTTCTTGAGCATGCTGATCTTGGGCAGTACCTAAAATTCCTAAACGTTGAATAATGGCTTCAACTTTTGATTTGGCAAGCTCATTTTTTTGTAACAAACGATCACGATCTTGTTGTAAATCATGAAGCTCTTGTTGAGTTTGACGCTGGTGGGCTTGTAACTTTTCTTTGGCAACACGTAATTCATTTCGTTCAGCAAGAATTTCTTGAAAACGATTTTTTAAATCAGTCGTACTTTTTTCTAATCGGCTATAACGTTCAGCAAGTGTGTTAGCATCCTGATTCAATTGTTGAAATTGACCTTTTAACTGAGATAATTGCTCAGTTACCGACTCAATTTCCTCTTGTTTTTTAGTGATAATACTATTTTTTTGCACAACTTGTGCGTGATGCTCTGTTTCAGCCATTTCATTAGCTTCTGAGAGTGCCGCATGTTCACTCTCTAAATGATGTAAGCGTGTTTTTAATACGCTAATATGCGCTTGTAGCCGCTGTAATTGTTCTAACATAACGAGGTCGCACAGAATTGCAATCAAAGGTAATATATACAAAGTATAGAGATTGGATAAACGAATGCAAGACGATATTTCAGGCTGGACAGATTGGAACGCTCATTTTGAAGGAATTGAAGAAATTTCAAGCCCTAGTGAGTTACATGGTCTGTTAACAGGTATTGTTTGTGTGACAGAAGCGCCAACGCGTGAAGAATGGTCACAAATTTTAACAACCCTTAATGTGCCAGAGTTAAGTGAAGATGCTTTAGCACTTTTAACTGATGAAGCAGAAGATGTCGTTCACGCTATATCTGATGATGAATTAGATTATTTACCAATGCTTCCTGATGATGAACATACGCTTCAAGAGCGTGTACAAGCATTATCAGATTGGTGTGCGGGTGTTGTATTAGGTTTTGGGTTGGCATCGGGTCATATTCGTGATGATGAACGTGAGTTGATTGAGAACCTTCAAGATATTGCAGCGGTCGAATTTGAAGACTCTGATAATGATGAGGAAGGTGAAAGTAGCTACGAAGAATTGTATGAATTTGTACGCTTAATACCTGTAAGCTTGTCTATTGGTAGAAAAAAAATCACTGTAGCTGACAGTTCTTTATTGAAAAACTTTCATGCAAAAATTAAATCTGCTCCTATAGACACAGAGCAAACTATTGTAGAAATGTTTACTCCACATCGCCCAAGCTAATTGAGGCGATGTGTTATTGGTTGTATTTTATTTTTTGGCTTTAAAATTCTAAATCAAGTAGATCATTATGAAATTGCCTCAAGCTGATTTTCGACATCGTAGAGACCGTCTGGCAGAAAAAATGGGTCCAAACAGTATTGCAATTATTGCAACGCGTGAGGAAATGTACCGTAATCGTGATGCGGATTATAAATTCCGTGCCGATAGTAGTTTTTTCTATTTGACTGGCTTTGATGAGCCTGAGGCAGTTGCTGTCATTGAAACCTTCGAGGACGATGACTATAGCTATAGTCTTTTTTGCCGTGAACGTAATCGCGAGATGGAAATCTGGAATGGTTACCGTGCAGGAATTGATGGTGCAATTGAAGACTATGACGCAGATGAAGCATACGCAATTGATTTGCTTGATGAAGAGATTATTGAAAAGTTATTAAATAAAGAGCGTCTTTATTATCGGATTGGGCACAATGCTGCGTTTGATGCACGGGTGAGCCAGTGGATTAAACAAGCAGATGCCGAGCACCGACATGAGAGCGCTCCCGCTCAACTGGCACAGCTCGACCGTATTGTTGATGAAATGCGTTTAGTCAAGTCACCACAAGAACTTGAGCTGATGCAAATTGCTGCAAATATTAGTGCTGAAGCGCATACGCGTGCGATGCAAATGGTACGTCCGGGCATGATGGAATATGCTCTTGAAGCTGAGCTGAATTATATATTTGGGCAAAACGGTTGTGTGCCTTCTTATAACAGTATTGTTGGTGGTGGTGCTAATGCTTGTATTTTGCACTATGTTGAAAATAATAAGCCATTAAAAGATGGTGATTTAGTCTTGATTGATGCAGCTTGTGAATATGAGTTTTATGCATCGGATATTACCCGTACTTTCCCTGTAAATGGCAAATTTAGTGCTGAACAAAAAGCCTTATATGAAGTTGTATTGGCTTCTCAATATGCAGCCATTGACGCAGTTCGTATTGGCAATTCTTATCGTGAACCTCATGAAGTTGCAGTCAAAATTTTAACTGAAGGCTTAGTTAATTTAGGTTTGCTCAAAGGTGATGTTAACGAACTCATCAAAACCGAAGCATACCGTCAGTTTTATATGCATGGCACAGGTCATTGGTTAGGTATGGATGTACATGATGTTGGATCTTACAAAAAAGGTGAAGACTGGCGTCAATATGAAGAGGGTATGGTTGTTACAGTTGAACCTGGTTTATACATTGCGCCAGATGATGAAACTGTAGATGAAAAATGGCGTGGTATCGGTATTCGTATTGAAGATGATGTGGTGGCAACGTCGAAAGGGCCACGAGTTTTAACTGCCAATGTAGTTAAAGATATTGCAGATATTGAACATTTAATGGCGCAAGCTAAAGCATAATTAAACGTATTCGCCAAAGGAGCAAAACTCGATGCAACAACAAGTGATTATTGTAGGTGGGGGAATGGTGGGTTTGAGCCTTTCACTCATGCTCGCGAAGGCCAATATTGCGGTAAAGCTATTAGAAGCTGTGAAATACCCAAACTATGATGATCAAAATGTTGCCCCTTACCATTCGAGTTTTGATGCACGTAATACGGCTTTATCACGTCGTAGTGTGCAAATTTATCAAAAGCTAGGGTTGTGGGATGCATTACAGCAACATGCTACTCCAATTTTACAAGTCCACATTACTGAGCAAGGCAGTTTTGGTAAAGCACGTTTAATCGCAGAACAAGAAAAAGTCGAAAGTTTTGGACAAGTGATTGAGAATGCTTGGCTTGGTCGTGTGCTGTTAACTCAAGTGCGTCAGCAACCTTTGATTGAGCTAATTGATAGCGTACAAGTTACAGCTTTAACTCAAGATGCTGAACAAGTACATATTGAAGCTCAGCGTGGTGATGAAATCTTAAAGCTTGAGTCAAAATTATTAATTGCGGCTGATGGACGTGATTCTTTTTGTCGTCAGGCAATTGGCGTCGGTGTGGATGTCCATGATTATGATCAGGTTGCAATTGTCACCACGGTTCAGACATCGAAACCGCATGAGCATGTTGGTTTTGAGCGTTTCAGTGCATTAGGGCCTTTAGCTTTATTGCCTTTACCGGGTGAATATCGCCGTTCGGTTGTATGGCCTGTAAAAAAAGGCACCGAAAATGAATGGCTGGGTGATGAAAATGACCAACACTTCTTAAGTGCCTTGCAACAAACCTATGGTGACCGAGCGGGTAAGTTTGAAAAAACGGGTAAACGTTTTAGCTATCCACTTTCACAAGTGCTTGCACATAAACAAGCTGTTGGCCGCGTTATTTTAATGGGTAATGCAGCGCATACAATTCATCCTGTTGCAGGACAAGGTTTTAATTTATGCCTACGTGATGCAGATGTTTTGGTGCGTTATTTAGTGAACCAGTTAACCACTTCTGATGATTTGGGTAATCCTGATAATTTACTTGCCTATGAAAAAGCTCGTTTATCAGATCAGCAGCGAGTAATTAAGTTCTGTGACACTGTAGTCCGTGGTTTTAGTAACCAAAATCCATTATTAAAATTAATTCGTAATACGGGATTAATTGCATTTGATGTCATTCCAGGTGTAAAACCATTGGTGGCTAACTATGCAATGGGGTTAAAAGCATGAGTGAAGTGTTGGATGTCGTCATTGTTGGTGGTGGATTGGTTGGTGGTTTAACTGCTTTATTACTTGCGCAAGGTGGCGTACAACCCACAGTGCTTGATGCGGCTCCTGTACTTGATGTTGAGAAAACATTAAGTGTGATGAACCCGCGTGTTTTAGCGCTTAGCCAAGCGACCATTCATTTGCTTAAAACGGTAAATGTTTGGGATGATCTTGCGCGTCAAATGCCTTATACGGGCATGCAGGTCTGGAATCTTAATGGTTATGGTGAAATTAATTTTGGCCATGAGTCCATACAAAGACCGATGCCAGAGCAAGCGTTAGGTTCTATGGTTGAACCGAGTGTATTAAATGTTGCCATTCAACAAAAAATGTTGGAGCAATTAACAGATTACCGTACCCAAGTTCGTGTTACTCGTATTGAGCAGGGTGTTGAATGTTGGCATATTCAATTGGCAGATGGTACTACGCTTAAAACTAAACTGCTTATTGGTGCAGATGGCGCTAATTCATTTGTACGTGAACAGGCTTTTATTGACCTCGATGTACTGGATTACAAACAAGCAGCCATTAGCTGTGCCATTAAAACTGCAAAACCCCATCATTATGTTGCCCGTCAAATTTTCTTACCTACAGGACCTTTGGCATATTTACCAATGGCAAGTCTTGAAGAAGCTGAAAATGGATATTGGCAATCAATTGTCTGGACACTACCAGATGATTATGCCGATGAATATTCAGCTTTAAACGATACTGCGTTTATGCAGCTTTTAACTCAAGAAAGCCAACACATGTTGGGTGAGGTGTTAGAGGTTCGTTCCAGAGCACAATTCCCGCTGAAAGCTCGAGCTGCAAAACAATACGTAAAAGCAGGCTTAGCTTTGATTGGTGATGCTGCACATGTGATTCATCCGCTTGCTGGACAAGGGGTAAATATTGGCTGTCTTGATGCAGCAGTACTGTGTGACGTGTTGCTTCACGATTTAAGCCGTGGTGTATGGGCGCATGAACAAACTTTAATGCGTTATGAGCATCGCCGTAAAGGTCAGAATGATGCAATGATGCATAGCATGTCGGCAATTGGTTGGCTTGAAAGTAGTGAATTATTCCCAATAGTTTGGGCTCGTAATATGGGCCTTAAGCAAGTTGAGCAGATTCCGGTTCTAAAAGATAAATTTATGCAACAAGCAAATGGTTTAGGGGCTTTACAAAGTACCCGCTATAGGCATTAAAATATTTACTGGGCCTATACTCTACTAAGCGAATTAAATGCCAGTAGATATTTTTTGAACAATCATTTATATATCATTACCAATTTGGTCATAAAAGATACGGAATTGACCAAATTAGCTCTTTGCTAAATGCAAAGAGGTTGCTAAATTTCTGAGGTCTTGGGACCATAGCAATGATGCAATAAAATCATTCTGGGGAGTGTGAAATGTCAGATATCAATGATTATGAAGATGCAGAAGATTCTGCTGTAGATGAAGATGAAGCGAAGGCAGCAGAAAGCGGTGCAGCTGATGAAGAAGCAGGCAGTATGAGTGATACTGATCTTGCTGAGGCAGAAACGCTGACTGTCACTGCTAAACAGAAACAGCGCCAAGCGCTGGAAGATGAAATCGCTGCATTTTTAGCTCGGGGTGGGAGAATTACCGAAGTTCCTCCTGATGAACATAGCGACCATTAATCTTAAAAAAGCATCACATGAGTGGTGCTTTTTTATTTGTATGAATTTACCAAAACAGGTTTAAGGAGAGCTTTGCAGTTCTTTTAAAATCCCACATTCATCTACTGTTCGATTGGTAGAGCAGTGCTGTTTTAAATCAATTAAAGATTCTTTTAGAAGCAATAATCGTTCAATTTTTTCTGATACTTCATTTAAGTATTTATCTACTAAATTATCAATTTTCGTACATGCCTGTTTAGGCTGAGTTTTCATTTCTTTTAACGTTTTAATATCACTGAGTGAAATATCTAATTCACGGCAATGCTTAATAAACAATAGGTCGCCAAGTGTTTGTTCAGTATAAATACGATAATTATTTTCTGAACGTTGGATACGATCAAGTACACCTACTTTTTCGTAATAACGGATCGTATCAATGGGAACATCCGCTTTTTTTGATAATTGGCCAATAGAAAGACTCATAAGGCTTGACTCTGGAGCTACTCAAGGGTTTTTAATGACTATAAAAGAGTTTTAGAGGAAATAAAATGGCTGGATGTGGTTGTGCTTCAACATGTTCTCCTTCAAAGAAAGTGAGTCCACGGTTTAGAAAAGCGTTATGGATTGCACTTATCGTTAATGCATTGATGTTTGTGGTAGAAATTTTGGGTGGTTACAAAGCCCAATCAGTTTCACTATGGGCAGATGCATTAGATTTTGCCGGAGATGCAGCAAACTATGCGTTATCGTTAGTTGTCCTTTCGATGAGCTTATATTGGCGTGCAACAGCGGCATTAATGAAAGGAATAACGATGACAGCTTTTGGCGTTTTTGTCATTGGAAAAGTGGTGTGGTCATATTTTCATGGTGTTCCACCTGAACCTATGGTCATGGGCGCAATTGGCGTGATGGCTTTAATTGCGAATGTTTCAGTCGCTCTGATGCTTTATGCGTTTCGTGATGGAGATGCCAATATGCGTTCTGTTTGGTTGTGCAGCAGAAATGATTCTATTGCCAATGTTGCTGTAATTTTAGCGGCGGTTGGGGTATTTGGAACAGGCAGCGTATTTCCCGATTTATTTGTTGCCTTTGTAATTGCTTACTTAGGTGTATCTTCTGGTTATGCTGTTATAAAGCAATCACAGCAAGAAAGAAAACAGTCAAAGCTGGTGTTGGGTTCTCAAGCATAATTTTAAGCGCATAAAAGTACCATTTAAACATGGTACTTTTTGCTGTTTTAAATGAACTAGATGAGTAGTGATATTGCGATACTCCACATAACGCAACCAATAATAAAGTCTAAAATTTTCCAAGCTTTTGGATTGGTAAATAATGGTTTTAATAATCTTGCGCCATAGCCCAAACTGAAAAAGAAAATCCAAGAGGCAACAATGCTGCCCAAAGCAAAACTAACTTTGTCTTCTAGTTGGGTTGCAACTGAACCAATCAGAACGATGGTATCTAAATAGACATGTGGGTTGAGCCAAGTAAAGGCAAGACAGGTCACTAGGGCTTGGGTTAAAGTCTGTTTCTGGCTGCTATCAAGTTCCATACTCTGGGTGGTCTTAAATGCCGCATAGAATGCTTTCGCGCCGTAGACGAATAAAAACGTTGCTCCTAAATATTTAGCAACTGTAATTAAGATCGGTGATGCTGTCATGATTTCGGCAAAACCTAATACACCAAAAGCGATTAGAATCGAGTCGGACAGCGCACAGATTAAACATAGCCAAAACACATATTGCTGTTTAAGGCCTTGTTTTAAAACAAAAGCATTTTGAGCGCCAATTGCTACAATTAGACCACTACCAATACCGAAACCTTTAAAAAATATACTAAGAGAGAACATAACAGTAAGGTGAAAAATCAGATGTGGGAATTATCTGACTTTTTATTAAGAAATAAGTAAAATTAAGAATATTTAGGTTTGGCTAAGAAAAATTTAGGTTTGATATGTTAGATAGCAAACAATGTGAAGCCTTTCTTGCAGTGGCAGAAGCGGGAAGTTTTGATGCGGCAGGTGAGCATTTATATATTACTCCCTCGGCAGTATCCTTACGCGTGCAGGCTTTAGAAAAGTATTTAGGCCAAATTTTAATTATCCGTGGGCGCCCATGTGTACTCACACAAGCAGGGCAAACTTTATTACAACATTTACGTCATACACGATTAATGGAGCAAAACTTATTACAAGGTTTGATGGGTAAATCATCTGAATCAGAGTTCTACAAAATTGCTCTAGCTTCCAATGCAGATTCGTTAGCTACTTGGCTTTTACCGAGTATTCAGCAAATCCTTTTTAAAGAAAAAATAGTATTAGAACTAAAAATTGATGACCAATCGCATACACATACTTTATTAGAAACAGGACAGGTCAATGCCTGTATCTCGGCAGAAGAGCAGGTCATGTCAGGTTGTTTAGCTCAACCACTCGGAAAAATGCGTTATAAAATGTTGGCTTCGGCTGAATTTGCTGCTGATTGGTTTAAACATGGCGTAAACCGAGAAACTTTAAGAAATGCACCAGCTGTCATTTTTAACCATAAAGATCTTATGCATTCAGAGGTATTACTGAAATATTATGGGTTGCCTTTGCAGAGCTATCCTTACAGTTTTATTCCAGCTACAGATGCCTTTGTGAAAGCGATTCAATTAGGTTTGGGATATGGCATGGTACCCGAGCTTCAGGTTCAATCTTTACTAATCAATGGAACTTTAGTGGATGTTATACCCGAAGCTGAGCTCGACATCCCGTTGTATTGGCATCATTGGAAAAGGCAGTCTAAACAGTTGGATGCACTGACGGAGACTATTGTGGAGTCAGCAAAATACATATTGAGATAGAATTTAGGTACTTTTAAAAGCCATAAAGTTTGTTCTGATTTTGAAGTTATTTTTATCTTTAATACTATTATGCAAAATTTAGTCATGGTGATGACACAGACTATTTGTCATCACCATGCTTAATTAAAAAATTACGATTGTGTTAACTCTAACGCACGTTGATAAGCGATTTTCTTCTTAATTCCTGTTAAATCGGCTGCAAGTTGAGACGCTGCTTTAACAGATAAGTCTTGGAGTAAGCGCTTTAAAAGCTCGTCTAGTTTTTCTTGCTCTAGATCTGTTTTTGCAGCTGCACCACCTACAACAACTACAATTTCACCTTTTTCTTGGTTATGGTCATTTTCAATGAAGCTGACTAAATCTTTTAAGGTCATTTTTTTGATGGTTTCAAAGGTTTTAGTAATTTCACGTGCAAACCCTACAGGACGGTCTTCACCAAATACTTGAGCCATATCTTTAATAGACTCTAAGATACGATGAGGTGCTTCATAAAAAATTAAGGTCTGGGTTTCGTTTTTTAGTTTTTCTAATTGAGAAATACGTTGTGAAGCTCGAGATGGAAGGAAACCTTCAAAGCTAAAACGATCACTCGGTAAACCTACAGCACTTAAAGCAGCAATCGCAGCACACGCACCCGGCACAGGAACGACTCTAATACCATGCTCTTGAGCAGCACGAACTAATTTAAACCCTGGATCACTAATGAGCGGTGTACCTGCATCACTAATTAAAGCAACGCTATCGCCAGCAAGTAGTTTTTGAACCAACTGCTCAATTTTATTGCTTTCATTGTGGTCATGACATGCAGTAAGTTGAGTCGATATATTATAGTGTTTAAATAATTGTGCTGATTGGCGAGTATCTTCGGCAGCTACAATAGAAACTGATTTTAAAATATCAATTGCACGGAAAGTCATATCATCTAAGTGCCCGATTGGGGTGGCTACAACAAATAACTGAGCACTCATTTGGTTTTACTCCGTACAGATAAACAATTTTAATGGGGTAGTTTACCCGAAATTATGATTTGGGCGTGAACAATGTCTGCTAGCTTGAGCTTTTTGAAAATGATCTGATTTTCATTTGTTCAATTCAGATCTGATATGGCAGATGAATTTAAGAAAATAACTTACGCATAAAAACATGTAGAGCTATTTTTTAATTTGGGGGAATAAAAATGTTATTAGCTCAGCAGTTGGGGAAATGGGCAGAGCAAACTGCGTTAAACCTTTTGCAAGCACAAAACTATGTGTGGGTCACAAGTAATTACCATTCACGCCGTGGCGAAGTTGATTTAATCGTCAAAAGAGGGCAAGAGCTAGTTTTTGTTGAAGTAAAAGCACGCACTATAGGAAATTATGGACAAGCTTGTGAAATGGTAACGTGGACAAAACAGAAGAAAATTATCAAAACTGCGATGCGTTTTTTACAGCGCTATCCATCTTATCAGGATTTTTATTGTCGTTTTGATGTGATTTGTTTTGATTTTCCACAGAAAATTGCAAAAACAGTACAGCATGACTTTTCAAAATTCCATTATGATCTGCAATGGATCGAAAATGCATTTACTTTGGATTAAGAGTTCATTACTCTTTTGAGCAAATTTAAGTCTGATGCTTTATGATCAAGCCAAGAAATTGATAGGAGTCTGGTGGAGTGTTAAAACGTATTGCTGTAACAATGCTTTGTGTCGCAAGTTTATCAGGTTGCGCAAGTTTTATTTCTGGTGGAACAGGCACAGCTCCAGTGGGCACAGATAGCGGTGTCCGCAGTCTGGGCCAAGTATTCATTGACTCTTCAATTAAACGTACAGCTAATATCAACATTTATAAACTTGATCAACGTTTCAAGCAGTCACGTATTAATATTGAAAGCTTCCATAGTACAGTTTTATTAACTGGCCAAGTGCCTGACCCGTACTTGAAACAATTGGCAGAAGACAATCTTAAAGCCATGAGTGATGTGAAAGCTGTACATAACTATATTACGGTGGGTAACAAGGTCAGCTACAACACCATCATGCAAGATGCAGGTGTAACAGCAAATACGCGTGCTCTTTTAATGAAAGCACCTGTGGTTTCTGATAGTAAGGTTCTGGTACATACCGAAGATGGCGTACTTTATGTAATGGGACGTTTAAATACAGCTGAAATTAATGATTTAAATAACGTCTTACAAAATGTTGGTAACGTTACCAAAATTGTCACTTTAATTGATAATGTTGATTTGGCACCTGCACCAGCTGCAAGTACGGGTAGTGCAACAACTACACCGATTATTAATAACGTCATTGCTCAACCAACAGTTCAAACACCTGTTGCAATTGATCCTGACCAAACAGATCCTGCTTCGACTGCACAGTAATATATGAATCTGATTGAACAACTACAAAGCAAAATTGAACAGGCGCGAACTCTTTATAAAGAGTTCCGCCTGTATGATTTGGGGAGTTTTGCTTTAAACCGTTTTACGCCAAAAGATGGTTTTGAACAGATTCCAAATGTTCGTTATGGCCTAAAGCCTCGCCACCGTTTGGATGTTTACCGGTCTGTTAAAAAGCTAACTCATCAGCCTCTCATTGTTTTTGTGCATGGTGGGGCTTGGCAGCATGGTAATAAACGAGATTATCTTTTTATTGGTGAGACATTTGCCAAAGAAGGTTATGACGTTGCTGTTATTAACTACCAGTTAGCGCCTAAAAATATTTTCCCAAGCTTTGTTGATGACTTAACTCAAGCATTGAATTATTTACATCAAAATCAGGGAAAACTGGAAATTTCTACAGAAAATATTGTACTTATGGGGCATTCGGCAGGGGCATTTAATGTGATGTCTGCTGTTTATCACCCTGATTCAACTAAAATTGAATGTTTAGGGAAAATTAAGGCAATAATCGGTTTAGCTGGCCCATATCATTTTGACTATAAAGGTGATCCACTGGCCGAAGATGCTTTTGATCAAAGCACCTCTTATAAAGAAGTCATGCCATATTATTTCGTTAATCAAAATAATATTAAACATTACCTTTTGATGGCTGAAAATGATCAGATTGTAAAAAAACACAATACTTTAGATATGGATCAAGCGCTTAGAGAGAAGGGTAATCACAGCCATATCGCCGTGATTCCTAAAACTGGACATATTACAATTTTGGCCAGCCTTTCTAGTTTTATTAGTCATTATTTCAGGACTAAAAGAACGATCTTACATTTTCTTGAAGAAGTGTTTTAAACGAGAATATCGTTTAAAACACAACAGATTACCCAGCTTGGGTAATCTGCATAATCATTGAATGAGCAATACTACCTTTAAATGGAATTTCAGGTAATTGATCAATTTTGAAGAATTGTGCATCTGCAATTTCTTCTTCTTGCAGCTTAATTTCACCAGACTCATATTCTGCTCTAAACGCAACCATAAGGTTACTCGGGAAAGGCCAAGGCTGACTTGACATATATTGAACATTTTTGAGTCTTAGGCCTACTTCCTCAAAAGCTTCACGTTGTACCGCTTCTTCAAGAGTTTCACCAACTTCAACAAAACCTGCAATCAAACCATACATATTGGTTTTATTGTGGACTGACTTCGCCAGTAAGATTTCATTATCACCTCGAGTAATGACGGTAATAATGCACGGGTTTACGCGAGGATATTGATGATAGCGACAAGATGGGCACACCATTGCATATTCAGTTGGATGAACTTCTGTCGGGTGTCCGCAGTGACTACAAAACTTATGATTGCGTCGCCATTCAAGTAACTGTACAGCACGGCTCGCTTGCAAAAACTGTTCTTTCGACCAACTTGTAATGAGTTGGCGAATTGGAACCAATTGTAAGCCTTCTGGTATAGCTTCCTCAGCAAGCAAGTCACGTGCAATGACCTGCTCATCATGAGTGAAAAGTAAATCACTTGCTAACTTTTCGACTTTGGGTAGTTGAAGGTTTTGATCAACCAGTAATTGTTGATGATGGAAAATATAAGCAAGTGATAATTCAGACATTAAGCTGCCTTTTTTTGAAGTTGTTGACTACTCGACAATGCTACATTAAACATGGATTGTAGAACAGGCTGTTTATTTTTTAAATTGTCAACCAACATGTCAAGGCCTGCTAATACGTTAAAAATACAGTGAATTTGGTCTGTATTAAACGGCTGGTTTTGTTCAAGTTGTTGTTGAACAAATTGAGCAGTTTGGAGTAAAGCCTCTTGTTGAATTGTGCTTCCTAGAAATTCGGCCGCACCTGCTAGCTCTTTTAATGAACCTGCAATTGCTTCAATATTTTGTGTCTGATCATTTGCATACAAGGTAAGGCTCTGACAAATAAAATCAATTAAATTTTTTGTCTCGGTGAGTAAGGCTTGATGTGCCTCATCAAGGCGATCTAAAGAAATATTTGTATTGTTCACATTAAGCTGTAAACGACTAGACGTATATTGGCGTACCAAAATACCAATTGAGTTCATGGCAGACAAAATGCTGTCCATAAGCTGCTGAGCATAGTTTTCATTACTTAATATATTGAGCTGACTTAAACTATTTGCCTGTTGAGATAGTTCAGATGCAGCTTCATCAAGATTAAGCAGTTTAAATGTATAGGCTAATTGCAAAAGGCTCGTTTGTAATTGTTGTGCTTTTTCAGTCGACATATTTTGATAGTTATATTCAATATCGTTACGCACTTTGTTCATTTCGCTCAATATTAATTGGCTGACTGTGTGCATGGTGTCGAAGTCAGGCCCATAAAGATGACGGCTTAAAACGAGCAATTGAGTGTCTGTAGGTATTTCTTCACCGATATGGAGTTGGTTGCGAATATGGTGAGCAACCTCATCTTCTTGAGCGATAACTATACTTAAAATATCTGCAAGTGCAGCCAAATCAGGCTTAAAAGTTTCAGGACTTGTTAAAAACTGACCAATATAACTTTCAATATTAATGAGTACACGTAGGCGTGAATCATTTAAAAGCAGGTTATCAATATGGCCGAAAGCATAATTTACGAGTTGCCAATATTGTTGGCTTGGCTGATGGTTTGCCATGCTGACCAAATAGGTACCAATAAGTTTAAAAGCTTGAAAATTATGATTAGCTTCTGTCTTGTTTAAAAATTGATGTAGAGATAGCTTATAGAGTTGATGAATAAACTGAGTTGTTTCATTAATCAATACTTCTGGTAATGGGAGTTCAAGTGCAGTATTTGCAAGTAAAGGAGCAATCGCTTGTCCAGAAGATGTCAGTGGTTTATTTAAAGCTAATTCTAAATTGTTTAATGTATTAAGAAGAAACTGAGGTACTTGTAATTCACGCAAACAGATAAACTCAATATACCGTTTTACCATGGTCGTGCCTTCACTCAGTGCAACCACATCATTGGTGTTAATTTGTGTTGGCTTCGCAATAATTTTTTGCATCAGCTCAGTTGAATATTGAGTGATTTTTGCAAGATAGGGGATATCAATTAAACGGAGGACTTGAGTGCATTGCTTAAATTGTTCTAATGCATCATCAATACCGAAAGGGAGTGTTTGTTCTTCAATTAAAGTACTTACTGCGCCTTCAACCAGTTTTATTGAACGATCAATTTCATGTTTAATGATGAGTAAAGCTGTTGGATCGAAATGAATCGAAGTATGCTCAGACATAAACGTTCCCCTTTGCAAAAAAATCAATTGTTATATTCGTAGTGCTCAGTAATTTGAGCTAAAAATCTATGTGACTAATATAACTTAACTTACAAAGGGGAAAAGCTAAAAACGCTAAAGAATCAAAAATTTATTTTGCAAAAAGGCAAGGTTCTCCATGCTTTTTCTCAAATTCTTTGACCCAAGTCTCATGTCTATTTAGCTCTTCTTCGGAAGGAAGAATAACTGGTAGTTCAATTTGAACTCTGGTTTTATTTGCTGTGTTCAGGCTATTTTCACTTTGAGATAAGGCATCTATATCAAAAGAAACTTGCCCACCTGTCATTGCTAGGTAAACATCTGAAAGAATTTCAGCATCGAGTAATGCACCGTGGAAAGTACGGTCACGTGCTGGAATTTCATAACGTCTTACAAGGGCGTCAAGCGAGTTTTTTTGTCCGGGATGTTTGCTTTTCGCTAAAGCTAAAGTATCTGTTACCTCACATACTTCGGAAAGCGCAGGAAGGCCTGCGCGTCTAAACTCCATATCAAGGAAGTTCATATCGAAGGTTGCGTTATGGGCAATAATCTCTGCGCCTTTTAGATAATCAAAGAGCGTGTCAGCAATCTCTGCATAGAGCGGTTTATCTTTTAAGAAATTATCACTGATACCATGGATATTTTCTGAATCGCCCACTGGTTTTTGTGGGTTAATATAAATATGAATTGAGCTACCGGTGAGTTTCCGGTTAATCATTTCAATAGCGCCCACTTCAATAATGCGATCACCATCTTGGAAATAGAAACCAGTAGTTTCTGTATCAAGAATCAGTTGTCGAGGCCCTTGTAATTGTAATTTGGCTTCGGTTACAACAACTTGAGGGTGAATGTTATTAATTGGTTGCTTACTTTCTGGCTCAGCAGCTTCAACTTCAATAACTTCTTCTTCCACAATAATCATCTCAACTTCTTCGGGCTGTTCAAGATCAATATTATCTTCTTCGGTTACTTCTGCCATATCAAACCCAAAAGGGTCATCAAGCAACCAATCCTTTTCAGGCTTTTTTATATCTTGCAGGGCAGTCGCTTGAACTGTTTTTTTTTGCAGGGCAGTTTGATCAGCTCCGATATTTGCAAGCTCATCGGCCATTTCGTTGCCTGCATGTCCAGCATGGCCTTTAATCCAATGCCATTCAATATTTCGACCAGCACAGACGGCATCTAATTTTTGCCAAAGGTCAGGATTTTTTACATCCTTCCAGTTTTTCTTTTTCCAGCCATGAATCCATTCAGTAATCCCTTGCTTCACATAATTTGAATCTGTCCAGATAATTAAATGAGCATCGGTTGGGCAAAATGAAACGCCTTCAATCGCAGCAGTGAGCTCCATGCGATTATTGGTTGTATCCGGTTCACCGCCAAATAATTTATGTTCACCCTGCTCGGTAATGACATATGCGCCCCAACCACCTAAACCCGGATTGCCACGACATGCACCATCAACATACAGTGTGATTGTTTGAGACATAAATCGAAACCTAAACTAAAAGAAAAAGAACTGAATATGGTGTATTGTATACGCAAAAAGTTCGGTTCCATCGTAACAAAGCAAGGTTTTTTTAATTTCTTGTAACATTTCCATGCAAATGACATCAAATTATTGCCTTGTCTATCTTGCACGCTTTAATACAATGGCATCGAAGACCTAGGGTTTGTGGCCAAACCCCAAAAAATATTACGCGAGTTGTTTGGAAGTTTTTATGTATAAACCAACCACATTTGTGTGGCAGCCATCTGCGGCATCATTGTTCAAAATTACCGTACTTAGCTCTGCTTTAGCTGCGTTGGGTATTACAACAGGCTGTTCATCGACTCCGCAATCTGCAAAAACCTCTAAATCGAAACAGGTCAGTGGTGCAGGTTATCTAGATGCGAGTAGTCTTGACTCTTTGGAAGACTTACTTTCAGCAACCGATATGCGCGCTGTAGAAGGTGATCGTCTGCTTATTTTGAAGCATGGTGATGTCTGGAAGCGTATGTCCGTTGGTTTCAAAATGGACTTGAATCACTGGGATTCACGTATTGAAGCTCAGCGTAGTTGGTTTATTTCTCGTCAGCCTTACCTTGATCGTTTAAGTGCTCGTGCCAGCCGTTATTTGTATCATACTGTGAAAGAAGCGGAACGCCGTGGATTACCGACAGAACTCGCATTATTACCGGTAATTGAAAGCTCTTATGACCCAGCTGCAACAAGTAGTGCAGCAGCAGCAGGGCTATGGCAGTTCATTCCAAGCACTGGTCGTATTTATGGTTTAAAGCAAACAGGTATGTATGATGGGCGCCGAGATGTGGTTGAGTCGACTCGCGCAGCTTATGAGTTTTTAGGAAGTCTCTATAACCAATTTGGTTCTTGGGAACTTGCATTAGCAGCCTATAATGCTGGCCCTGGACGTATTCAGCAGGCGATTAACCGCAACCAAGCTGCTGGTTTACCAACTGATTATTGGTCTTTAAAACTCCCTCAAGAAACAATGAACTATGTTCCACGTTTCTTAGCTGTTGCTCAAATTATTAAAAATCCAAAGGCTTATGGTGTAGAACTACCACCTATTGCAAATAGACCCCATTTCCGTGAAGTGACTTTATCAGCACCTTTAACGTTAAATGAAATTGCTTCTACAGCAGGATTAAGCCGTGCAGAACTTTATGCATTGAACCCGGGATATCGTGGTGAAGCAGTAGACCCTGCAAGTCCAATGCGTATTTTGATTCCAGCAGATTTAAGTCCTTCAATTGATAATAAATTAAGAGGAACAAAATCGGGTGGTGGCTCAGGTTGGTGGGCAAATGTAACTTCACCGTCTACACCGACAACTGTTAGTCCTACTACTACGGTGACAACAAGAACAACTCCTACAACGCAAGTTCAGCCGGTTAAACCTTCTTCACCGGTGAAGAATACTTCAACGATTTCAAAATCTACACCACGTGGTTCTGATGCGTTAGCTGCCTTTGCTGCATCGGCAGATGTACCAAGTGCGCCGCGTATTCCTGTAGCTGTGACCAATGCAGCTAATATTAAGCAGCCTGTTAAAATGGAGCCACCAATTTCGGCTTCTGAACGTGAAAAGATTTTAGCGGCAGTTCGTGCTGAAGGTGCAAAAGAGACTGTAGATCAAGCTTTACAACCGCAAGCAACTCAAGCTGAAAAAGATCAAGTCGTTGCTGAATTAAAAGCAATTGCGCCGCAAGGAACTGAAATTGTCGATCCTTATGATGGCAAAATTAGGTTAACCGCAATTCAGACGAGCCAGTCAGTTGCAGAGCAACAAGGTAAAGAGGTAAGTAGAGGTTTTGCTTATCCAAAAACTTTAGCTGAAGACGCGACTGTAGCTAACTCTGAAGATGGACAACGTAATAAAGATAAGCCTTATATCAAAACTGATACTGATGTTGTAGTTGTACAGCCTAAAGGTAAGCGTAGTACTTATACAATTCAGCCAGGTGATACTTTAGCAGTTATTGCCATGAAGAATGGTGTGAACTGGCGTGATGTTGCTAAGTGGAACCAGATTGATCCAGAAAAGACTTTGTTTGTAGGAACTAGTCTTTATCTTTATGATGCGAAACCACAAGAAACTCAAAGTACTTCGAAAAGTACGGCTAAACCAGATGTGTATGTAGTTCAGGCTAACGATAGCTTAAGCGGTGTTGCTAACCAGTTTAATTTGTCAGTAAAGCAATTAGCCGAATATAACGATTTATCAGTAACTGATGGTTTATTTGTTGGACAAAAACTACAGTTAAAAGAGCCGAAGAATAGTCGCTCAACTGCTAAAGCAGAACCAAAAGTAGTTCAGGCAAATACACGACGTATTGCAACTAAGAGCTATACCGTTAAACGCGGTGAATACCTTAAGTTGATTGCAGATCGTTATGCGCTCTCTAATCAGGAACTTGCTGAATTAACGCCAGGTTTAACTGCGGGCAGTAACTTGATGGTTGGCCAAAAAATTAATGTGCCTACACAAGATATTTCGGTAGATGAAGTCGCTGAAACTAAAACTTCTAGTAAATCTGAGAAAGCGACGCTAAGTGTTTCTTATAAAACTGAAGGCTATAAAGTACAGCGCGGTGATACTTTATCGAGTATTGCAACTAAATCAAAAATTAGCCTAGCTGAGTTAGCTGAATTAAATAACTTAAAAGCGAGTAGTCATGTACAGCTTGGTCAAACTTTAAAAGTACCTGCTGGTCTAAGTGTGCCTGAACAATATGTTGTACAGTCGGGTGATAGCTTAAATGCTATTGCTGGTAAATATAACTTGCAAACAAGCTATTTAGCTGACTTAAATGGTTTGTCGCGTACATCAGGACTTCGTGCTGGTCAACGTTTAAAACTCACAGGTAATGTTGAAGAGGCACCAAGTAAGCCTTCTAAAAATACTAAAGAAGAAACACCTGAGAACTACACAGTTAAATCTGGTGATAGCTTAGGTAATATTGCTAACCGTTACCACTTACAGTTGGATTATCTTGCTGCATTGAATGGTCTTTCACGTAACAGTAGTGTTCGTGTAGGGCAACGTTTAAAGCTAACAGGTGATGTGTCTACAGTAGAAACAGCTAAAGTTGATACCAAGTCTTCAACTAAAACAGTTGCGGCTGGTAAAAACACTGAAAGATATACTGTTAAATCTGGTGAGTCTTTAAATAGTATTGCGAGCCGTGCAGGTATTTCAGTGCGTGAACTGGCTGAAATGAATGCATTAAAAGCGAGTGCTAATTTACAGCGTGGTCAAAATATTGTGATTCCAAAAACTGTTGTGGAATACAAAGTGAAGCGTGGCGATACATTAATTGGCCTTGCCAGCAAGTATGGTTTAGAAACCAATTTCTTGGCTGAGCTGAATGATTTGACACCTTCTACTCAGCTTCGCATTGGCGATGTCATTAAAGTGCCTAATTTATAAAATAATTAGCAACTTATGCATAAATCATATTTTCAACTGAGCCTGCTAGTCGGGCTCAGTGTCGTTTCTCATGCTGTTTTTTCTGCACAGCAAACCACTTCATATATAGCGATTCATTCCAAGCCTAAATATTTGGGAATGATGGCTATGCCATATGCAAATCCTAATGCACCTAAAGGTGGCTTGTTAAGTCAGGCTGCTCAAGGAACTTTTGATAACCTCAATAGTATGAATGGTAAGGGGAATGCTACAGAAGGCGTTAATTATCTTTTTGATACTTTAATGACCCAATCGCTAGATGAGGTCGGGGTTTTATATCCTCTTTTGGCAGAGAAAGTTACTTATGATCCAGAAAAAACGCAGTCTGTTACTTTCTATTTAAATCCTAAGGCACGTTTTAGTAATGGACAGCCAGTCACTGCGGCAGATGTTAAATTTAGCTTTGATGCATATCAGACTAAGTCCAATTTAGGTTTGCAGATGTACCTTGCTGATTTGGCAAAAACAGAAGTAATAAATGCCCATCAAGTAAAGTTTAGTTTTAAGTCTACACATAATCCTAAAATGCCTTTCATTTTGGCAACCTTGCCGATTTATTCAAAAACAGATTGGCAAAAAAAAGATTTTTCCCGAATTACTCTACAACCAATTGTTGGCTCGGGACCTTATGTGGTTGAACGAGTTGATGCAGGTAGAAGCATTAGTTATAAAAGAAATCCGAATTACTGGGCAAAAGACTTGCCTATTAATAAGGGGCGCTATAATTTTGATCGTTTAAAATATGTTTATTATCGAAATTGGGATATTGCTTTTGAAGGGTTTAAATCTGGGCAATACACTTTGCATGAAGAAACTAACCCAAAAAAATGGGTAACCGATTATCGCTTTCCAGCCGTAAAAGCAGGGTTAGTTACTCAATATAAGTTCCGTCACCATAACCCCATCGCCACTGAAAGTTATGTCTTTAACACACGACGAAAACCCTTAAATGATATTTGTTTTAGACAAGCCTTAACCTATGCCTATGACTTTGAATGGCAGAATAAAGCTTTGTTTTATGGTCAATATCAACGCCTTCAAAGTTATTTTGAAAATAGCGAATTGGCTGCAACGGGTCAGCCTTCGAAAACTGAATTAGCAATATTGAAACCATTGCTGCCTAAGTTACCTCCACTCATGCAAAAGGGTGTCTTAGTAGATTGGAAATACCCAGTGTCGGATGCGAGTGGATTTAACCGTCAAAATTTATTAACTGCGCGGCAGCTGCTTATACAGGCTGGTTATAAGGTTAAAGAGGGGCAGCTATTTACGCCTGAAGGGAAAAAAGTTCAGCTTGAGTTTTTAATTCAACAAGATGGCAAACAACGAACATTAATGCCTTTTGTCCGTAATCTTAAAAAACTCGGTGTTCAGGTCAATTTACGTCAAGTCGACGCTCCGCAATATTTAGAGCGCACCCGCCGTTATGACTTTGATATGACCACCATGAATTTGCCCCAATCTCTCAATCCGGGCAATGAGCAGACTCAGTTTTGGGGGAGCATCGCGGCAGCTCAGGATGGAAATTATAATTATGCGGGAATTCGCACCCCCGTAATTGATCAAGTGATTTCAAAACTTGTTGCGAGTAAGAGCCGTGACCAACAGATTATTTATACTCGTATTCTCGATCGATTACTGAGGGCTGGTTATTATCAAATTCCGACCTATGGTAAAGGTGAAAACTGGTATGCTTATTGGAATATGTATCAACAACCTAAAATTAAACCAGCACTTTCGTCTGGAATAGATTATTGGTGGAGTGATGCAAATAAAGCTAAAAAAGTTGCCAAATATTTACATCAACAATAAAAAGCACCTGCCATAAAGGAAATCCTGTTATATGGGTTCATATATTCTCAAGCGACTTCTTTTAATGATTCCCACATTGTTTGTCATTTTATTGATTAACTTTGTGGTTGTGCAAATTGCACCAGGTGGGCCAGTTGAGCAAGCAATACATCAAGCTGAAGGTGATTTGGGAATTGGACATGCATTAAGTGCAGACACTTATTATCAAGGTGCTCAAGGTTTAAGCCCTGAAATGGTTGAACAAATTAAGGCGCAGTATGGCTTTGATCATTCTGCTCCTGAACGCTTTTTTCTAATGTTAAAAGGCTATTTAACTTTAGATTTTGGACAGAGTTTTTTTAAAGATAAACCAGTCGTGCAATTGCTGTGGGACAAAATGCCTGTTTCTATTTCGCTTGGGCTGGTAAGTACTTTTCTGATTTATTTAATTTCTATTCCGCTTGGTATTAAGAAGGCTAGACAGCAAGGTTCATGGTTTGATCGCTCCACCTCATTAGTACTTGTGGTGGGGTATGCTGTACCAAGTTTTGTATTCGCTATTTTGCTTGTGGTTTTTTTTGCAGGTGGCTCTTATTTTCAATGGTTTCCATTACAAAATCTTGTGTCAGATAATTTTCATCAACTCAGTCTTTGGGGCAAAGTTACCGACTATTTATGGCATATGACTTTGCCACTTATTACGATGGTATTAGGTGGTTTTGCCAGTTTAACGTATTTAACTAAATACTCATTTTTAGAAGAACTCAATAAACCCTATGTTTTAGCTGCTTATGCAAAAGGATTGAATAGCCAGCAAGTCTTATATAAGCATGTATTTCGTAATGCTATTTTAGTCGTGCTCGCAGGGTTGCCAGAAGTGTTAGCGGGTATTTTCTTTGTGGGTAACCTATTTGTAGAAATTATTTTTCATTTAGATGGTGTGGGTTTATTAGGCTTTGAAGCCATTGTCCAGCGGGACTATCCTGTTATTTTTGGCGTCTTATTTTTCTTTACTTTATTTAGTCTAATCTTACGTCTCATTTGTGATGTGTTGTACCAATGGATTGATCCTCGGATTCACTTTGACGCACAAGGAGGCAAATAATGTCTTTGATTGTGCGGACACGATTACAACGTTTTAGACAACATAAATTAGGTTGGGCTAGCTTTATTTTATTTAGTCTAATTTTGATTTTGTCATTAGCTGCGGAGTTGATTGCTAACGATAAGCCATTACTGGTGAAGTATGAGGATTCTTACTATTTGCCTGTGTTTAAGACATATCCAGAAACGACGTTTGGTGGCGTGTTTGAAACAGAAGCAGATTATAAAGATCCGGCTGTGCAAGAACTTATTAATGCTCAAGGATGGGCAGTCTGGCCACTTATTAAATTTTCATATCAAACTCCCAATTTAGATTTAGCAGTTCCTGTACCATCACCACCCTCCAAGCAGAATTGGTTAGGAACTGATGATCAGGGAAGGGATGTTTTTGCCCGTATTCTTTATGGTTTAAGAGTATCTTTACTTTTTGGTTTGGCCTTAACCTTTTGTTCTGCTTTGTTTGGAATTACGGTAGGTGCCATTCAAGGTTACTATGGCGGTTGGGTAGATTTATTAGGACAACGTTTGGTTGAGGTCTGGAATGGCTTACCCATGCTTTTTATGGTCATGATTTTGGTCAGCATGTTTGTACCCAATGTATATTGGCTATTTTTCATTATGTTATTTTTTGGCTGGACAGTTTTAGTGGGGATTGTCAGGGCAGAATTTTTAAAAGCTCGCCAGCTTGATTATGTTCGTGCCGCTCAAGTGTTAGGAGTGGCTGATCGCGTTATTATTTTTAAACATATTTTGCCGAATGCAATCAGTTCGAGCTTGTCCCAATTACCATTCATTTTAACAACTAATATTAGTGCCTTAACTGCTCTTGATTTTTTAGGGTATGGACTGCCGCCTGATGCAGCATCGTTAGGGGAGTTATTGCTCCAAGGTAAAAATAATTTAGATGCACCATGGCTAGCGATTTCAGGTTTTTTTAGTCTGGCTATTGTTCTTTCACTTTTAATTTATATTGGGGAGGCTGCTCGTGATGCTTTTGACCCAAGAAAATAATACAAATGTTACTCCTGCATTGTTGAAGGTTGAACATCTTTCGATTCAAACGCTAGATCAAAAGATTTTGTTAGAAGACCTTAATGTGCAGCTTAATGAAGGGGAAACACTGGCTATTGTGGGCGAGAGTGGTTCAGGTAAATCGATTAGCTGTTTAGCAATCATGGGGTTACTACAAGAGAAATTAGAAATAACAGGTCACGTTTGGATTGGTTCCCAAAATATTCTTGAGCTAGATGACAGAGCTCAATCCAATGTGCGTGGTCGACAAATTGCAATGATTTTTCAAGAGCCTGCTACTGCGTTAAATCCGCTACATCGGGTTGAAAAGATTGTGGGTGAAAACCTTATTTTATTAGGTTTGAGTAAAAAGGATATTCGACAACAAGTCATTGAGTTACTCACAGATGTCGGAATTAGTGAGCCAGAACAGATTTTAAAACGGTATCCACATGAGCTTTCTGGCGGTCAACGACAACGTGTCATGATTGCCATGACATTGGCACTGCAACCCAAAATTTTGATTGCTGATGAGCCGACTACAGCACTTGATGTAATTTTACAGATCCAGATTTTAGAACTATTAAAATCTTTACAATCAAAATATGGAATGGCACTTATTTTAATTAGCCATGACCTAAATTTGATACGTCAATATGCCGATGAACTGGTTGTATTGCAAAGTGGGCGTGTTGTAGAGCAAGGTGAGCTTAGCCAGATTTTTGAAAATCCTAAAACCGCTTATACACAGCAATTATTAGAACATGATTTTGGAAATGCAGAACCTCTTGAGATTGAAAAGAATATATTGTCAGTTCAACAGCTTAGCGTGCAATTTCCAATTAGAAAAGGTATTTTCAATCGCGTTCAGGGCTATGTGACTGCAATAGAAGGTTTGAGCTTTGATCTTGCTCAAGGTGAATCACTTGGGATCGTTGGGGAGAGTGGTGCTGGAAAGTCATCTTTGGCTCTGGCTTTAATACGGCTCATTAAAAGTGAAGGGCGGATTAATTTTTTAGGACAAGATTTGAATCAGTTGGCTCCCAAAGCTTTACGTTTGGCGAGATCTGATTTTCAACTTGTATTCCAAGATCCGTTTGGTAGTTTGAACCCTCGAATGACGGTTGGGCAGATTATCGCTGAAGGTTTAAAAGTAAAAGAAGTATTGAACACTCAAATTCAAGATCAAATTAAATCTGTGCTTAATAAGGTTGAACTGCCTGAAGATTTTCAGCACCGTTATCCACACGAACTTTCAGGTGGACAACGTCAACGGGTTGCTTTGGCAAGAGCTTTAGTGGTTCAGCCTAAACTTTTAATTTTGGATGAACCGACTTCTGCATTAGACCGAACTACACAAAAAGCCATCATTAAGCTTTTACGACAATTACAGAAAACTGAACATTTGAGCTATATCTTTATTAGCCATGATCTAAATATAGTCAAATCGTTGTGCCATAAAGTCATGGTATTGCGCCATGCACAAGTTGTTGAATATCAGAAAACCGAACTGTTGTTTTCTAAGCCTAAAACTGAATATACAAGACAATTAATTAAAGCAAACTTTTAAAATAAAATATTAAATAATTGTTTTTAAATGGAATAGTTTATTTTTTAATTTTATGCAAAAAGTTGCATATTTTTATATTCTTTAAAATTGACATATGCTATTGTCAGTTATCGATTATGACTTGACATGCCCTATAACTCGTCTAAATTAGAGTAATTGCTCTAAAAACTAAAAAAGAGGTTAACCATGAACCAGATTGCTCAACCCATCACAATTCGCAATACCACATTCAAAAACCGAATTATTAAAGGTGCAATGAGTGAGGCGCTTGCAAATCATGAAGGTCAACCAAATGACTTACATTTAGGTTTATATGGGGCATGGGCAAAAGGTGGGCTTGGCTGTGCAATCACAGGAAACGTCATGGTCAATGTGGGCGCAAAAAATGAACCCGGTGTTGTTGTTATTGAAACCGAACGGGATTTAGAGCGCTTAAAAGAGTGGGCGGCATTAGGTAAGAAATATGGAATGGTGCAGTTGATTCAATTGTCCCACCCAGGACGTCAGTGTCCAAAAGGATTAAATAAAGAGACTGTCGCACCGTCAGCAGTACCATTTAGCCCAGCTTTAGCGACTATGTTTGGAACGCCACGTGAACTGACTCATGATGAAATTCTAGATATCATTAATCGATTTGCAACCGCTGCACGTATTTGTGAAAAAGCAGGTTTTGAAGGGGTGCAATTACACGGTGCGCATGGATATTTGATTAGTCAGTTCTTATCGCCTTTAACGAATAAGCGCACAGACCAGTGGGGTGGTTCAGTTGAAAACCGTACACGCTTTTTATTAGAAGTTTATAAAGCTGTACGTGAAGCAACTTCCGAGAATTTTATCATTTCAGTCAAACTGAACTCTGCTGATTTCCAACGTGGTGGAATTACTGAAGAAGATGTGATTTCAGTATTTAAAGCGATAGATGAAGCTGGCATTGATTTGATTGAGATTTCAGGCGGCACCTATGAAGCACCTGCCATGGCTGGGGCTAAAGCTGACAAGCGCAAGACAAGTACAATTGCGCGTGAAGCTTATTTCTTAGATTTTGCTGAAAAGATCCGCCAACATGTTAAATGTAAACTCATGGTGACAGGTGGATTCCGTACTGTAGAAGGGATGAATGCAGCACTCGCAAGTGGGGCTTGTGATTTTATTGGTATTGCGCGTCCGCTTGCGGTTGAGACTGATTTAACAGACCGTTTAATTGCAGGGCAGGACGTACGCTACGCTGTAAAACCAATTAAAACAGGCCTACCTTTTGTCGATAAAATGGCAATCATGGAAATTATTTGGTATGCCGCTCAATTTAAGACAATTGGTAAAGGCAAAAAGCCAAATCCAAAACTTTCACCACTAGTCGTCTTTTTTAATTATGCCAAAGGCAATATTAAAGCTGTGGTAAAAGGTCGCGTAAATTCACGTAAATCTGCGTAAATTAATTACCATGCAATAGTCCAGTAAGCGTTAAATGTAGAAGCAGACCATTGACCTTTAATTAAAGCATTCTTAAAGGCAGGTCTGTTTTCTATTTGGATAAGATAACGCTGTATATGTTTAAACTGGCTGTAATTTTGTGAGCAAGCCAGTAATGGGAACCACATCAAAATATCAGCAATAGTAAACTGATCTCCAGCAAACCATAAGTGATCCTCTAAATGTTTATCAATCATGCTCATTTGTCGTTGTAATGATTGATTAAGATAGCCTTGATCAAATCCATATTTTAAAAGTTTAGAAATGAAACGGATTGGAAAAGGTGTACGTTGTACAATTTGGTGAAAGATTTGTTTGAGTACCAAATCGGGAATGAATGTCGCCTCACAATAATTTTTCCAATAATAAAAATTTTGGAGGTGCTGGCTTAATAAATTGTTCTGTCCCAATTGGGGATGTAAATGAGATAAGTAATCTAAGATTGCTGAGGTTTCAGCTAAGATTGAAAACTCTCCTTGTTCAATGATTTCGATAGTAGGAAATTTTGATAATTGGTGGGGTGAGTTTTTATTTTCGTCTACATCTGAATGGTATTTAATAATGAGCTCATAATTGAGTCCTAATTCTTCTAAAAACCAAATAATGCGTTGAGAGCGTGAATTTTGTAGATGAAATAATCGAATTTGCATGTCATGTTCAAATTATAGTTTTGATCTACTCTTAGTATAGGACAGAAGATAACTTAAGTATAATAAAGTATTTATAAATCAAAAGATTATATTTTTATGAGAGAAGATCAATAAAAAACCACTGCATTAAAAATGCAGTGGTTTTTTAGAGTTTGACATCCTTATGGGATTAGAACTTGGGTTATCGCCGTGAAAGGATTTTTTATATTTTCAAGTTAGAACGTATAGCTCATACCAAACTGAACGGTACGTGGTTCGCCCGGATAAGCATATAAATTAAAGGCACTTTCATCATAAACTTTATCAAAAATATTCTTCAAATCTAAGTTAAGACGAAGTTTTGGTGTTGCTTGATAATAAGAAACCAAATCTGTAACCGCATAGCCTTTCATGGTGTAGGGACTATTGGCGGTTTGTCCTGCGCGCTTATCAATATATTTTTGATTAACCCCTAGACCTAAACCTTGTAAAGTTCCACCCTGAAATTCATAAATATTTAAAAGATTAAAACTGTTCTTTGGAATATTGGCTAAAGACGTTCCTTTTTGCAAATTGTTGTCTTTAGTCACTTCCGCATCTGTATATGCGTATCCACCAATAATTTTCCAAGCAGGTGTAATTTGCCCTGCAATATTTAATTCAATACCACGACTACGAACTTCACCAGCAGAAACCTTATAGGCTGAATCAATAGGATCGATAGTTAATACATTTTCTTTTTTAGCATAAAAAATAGCAGAGTCAACCGACAACATATTGTCTAGCACTTGCCATTTAAACCCTAACTCGTAAGCGATGCCTTCTTCAGGGTCAAAACCTTCTCCATTGCGACTAGCGCCAGTGTTTGGTTTAAAAGATTTTGCTGCATTACTATAGATTGAAAGATCATCACGGGCTTTAAAAACTAACCCTAAACGGGGAATAAAGGCATCGTGACTAGTATTCCAGTTTGCAGTATTTGGTAATAGGTTTTTATAGTCATGCTCATAGTGCTCAAAGCGTAAACCCAATAAAGCACTTAAACGTTCATTTAAATCGATTTGATCTTGTACAAAAACGGCTGTTGTTTTTAAATTTTCACGATCATGGGTGGTAACGTTTTTAAGCTCGGGTAGAGGTTGGCCTAAAACAGGATCATTAATATTGATTGGGTAGTTATTTGACTTTGGATCTGAACGAATAATGTATGATTTATAATCGTAGTTTTCGTATTCGAGTCCAGTCACCAAGGTATGTGCTAAACCTAAAAGTTGGAAATTACCTGTTAGGTTAATTTGTGCATCAGTGTCTTGCCATTTTAATTCGCGATAGTTGTAATTTCTTTCGAGCGTTTCTCCATCAGCTTGAATGCCATTTGCTTCTACTGCGTAGCCATATAATTTGCCATTTAAATATTGCACGCCCGCATTGAGCTTCCAGTCATTTCCAAGGTCATGTTCGACTCGTAATTGGGTCATATTGTTATCATTGTAGATTCGGTTGTTATATTTACCTGTTTCCCACAAATATGTTTCTGGTGAACTATTAAAAGACTTTTGTGCAGGATAACGCGTATGCCCACGGTCAAGTGGATGTTGATTCCGTAAAATATCGGCCTCAAAAGTGACTTTCGTGGCGTCAGAAGCTTGCCATTGAATGACTGGTGCAATTCCGTATCGTTTAGATTCGACATTGTCACGATAACTATCACCACCTTCTGCAATCACATTTAGGCGATAACCAATATTGTCTGCATTTGGAATAGTGCCTGTGGTGTCTACAGTGGTACGGTATAAACCTTCACTGTTAAGCTGAGCACCTAGAGTGGTTTGTTGCTCAGACTTCGGTGTTTTAGAAATTAAGTTAAACGTACCACCTGGGTCACCACGACCATATAAGCTGGAAGAGGGGCCACGTAAAACGTCTATACGTTCAATTGTGTTGCTATCTGGTGCATTTGGATAACCACGGTTAATTGGGAATCCGTTACGATAAAATTCGCCACTGGTGAAGCCACGAAGGTTAAAACCAGTTAAGCCTTGACCGCCAAAATTATTCGCTCGTCCAATGCCACCTGCTAAATCAAGAGCTTCAATAAGACGCGTTGCACCGATATCTTCAATTACTTTTTGGGTTACAACACTGACCGATTGCGGTGTGTCCTTTAATGCGATTTCACTACGTGTTGCGCTACTTGAGCTATCGACTTTATAAGTTTGGTCAGATGCCTGTTGGGCTTTAATTTTAATCGTCGCAAGAGTCGTTGAAGAACTATCTGTTTCTGCAAAAGCAGTTGATAAACAGCAGAATTGAGCAATGCTCAGGGAGAGGAGGCGAAGCTTAAGATCCATTTAAAACCTATTTGATAATAAATATCAGTATAAAAATAAGAATTATTATATTGTAAAACTATGTAAAGAAAATACCGGATCAGTGATATTTAAATACAAATGTATTTTATTTAAAAATAAGAGGGGTTAAAAAATAAATAGAATGTTAAGAAAATAAAAAGAAATTTTATAAGAATAGAATAATGGCGTCCCTACGGGGATTCGAACCCCGGTTACCGCCGTGAAAGGGCGATGTCCTAGGCCTCTAGACGATAGGGACGTTGAGGATGGCGGTATCTTAAGAAGCCGCCACCAAACTGTCAAGTAGGTAAGGAGACAGTTTGTTCAAAATATAGCAAAACAGTTCAGCAGTTTTCTGAGTATCGTATAAAGCAGAGTGTGCTTCTTTACCATCGAACTCAATTCCAGCTTGAATACAGGCTTTGGCAAGGACAGTTTGTCCAAACATAACAGCACTTAAAGTAACCGTATCCATCACTGAAAAGCTATGAAATGGGTTCTGGTTTTTTGTGCTTGTACGTGCAATCGCTGCTTGAACAAAACCAAGATCAAAATGGGCGTTATGACCAACCAATACTGCATGGGTACAATGTTGTTGTTTACGAACTTCATTTACTGATTTAAAAATACGGCGTAATGCAGTTCGTTCATCTTCAGCCATTGCCATACGCATTGGATTGAATGGATCAATACCAATAAAGTCTAGCGAACGGCGGTCGAGGTTAGCCCCTTCGAACGGGTTAATATGCGCATGAAATGCTGGACCAGGGACAAATTGCCCCTGAGCATCATACACAATTGGAATGCACGCAATTTCTAGCAATGCATCTGTCTGGGCATTAAAACCTGCCGTTTCAACGTCAACAACAACAGGTAAGAAGCCACGAAAACGTTGGCCAATGACCGGGACAGAGGTTTCTTGTGTCACACTTTTCTCCATTGCAGCGTTTTCCCGGCATGCAGCGGGATAATTTTTTGATCATCTAAATAATCAAAAGATTCTGGTACAAGATTATCTTCTTTTACCAAGGTAATAGTAGAAGTATTACGTGGTAGACCGTAGAAGTCTGCGCCAAAATGGCTTGCAAAGCCTTCTAGGCGTTCTAATTTACCCACTTGGTCAAATGCTTGGGCATAAAGCTCAATTGCATTAGGTGCACTATAACAGCCCGCACAGCCACACGCATTTTCTTTTGCATCTTGCGAGTGCGGCGCACTGTCTGTACCTAAGAAAAATTTAGGATTACCACTCGTTGCAACTTCAAGCAAAGTTGTTTGGTGTGTTTGGCGCTTTAAAATTGGTAAACAATAGAAATGCGGTTTAATACCACCAACCAGCATGTCATTACGGTTAAATAATAAATGCTGAGGCGTGATTGTTGCAGCAACATTACGGTCATGTTCTAAAACAAAATGAGCCGCATCGCTTGTGGTGATGTGCTCAAGCACCACTTTAAGTTTTGGAAACTGTTTTAAAAGCGGGTTGAGTACTTCATCAAGGAAACGTTTTTCACGGTCAAAAATATCGACGTGGTTATGAGTTACTTCACCATGAAGTAATAACGGAACTTGATGCTCTTCTAATTGCTCAATAACTGCATAAACCTTACGAATGTCACTTACACCGTTATCAGAGTTGGTGGTCGCACCAGCTGGGTAAAGTTTAATTGCATTTACATGCCCAGATTCTTTAATTTTACGAACTTCGTCTGGTGAAGTGAAGTCAGTAAAATAAAGCACCATACGTGGGTCAAAATTGAGACCCTCTGGAACATGAGCAAGAATACGTTCACGGTAAGCTAATGCTTCTTCCACAGTTTTTACTGGCGGAACAAGGTTTGGCATACAGATCGCACGAGCAAACTGTTTAGCCAAATCAGGTACGGTACGTTTTAATGCTAAACCATCACGTAAATGTGCATGCCAATCATCTGGCTGGAGCAGGGTAATAGAGTTCAAGGCAGTTCAAACTTCGAAATAAAACAAATGATAATCGATAAAGTGTGAAAATGGTAACGAGAATTACGGACAAATGGCAAAATAAAGCGCAAGAGGCGTTAAAAAATAATGTTATATTTTGTTAATGTGTAAGAGGCAGGAAACGGCTAGTGGTAAATAGGGGAAATGTACATGAATTACTCAAAGCAAAAGAAGAAATAGAATATCTGGTAACTTTACATACCCATCGTTATGCCAATACACCGTTGCCCCATCAATTAGAAAAAAAATTCTGGTGCTTAAATCTTGAGCGAACAAAACAAAATATCTCAAAATTTTTAGCAAGTGGTGTCCTAACCTACCTTATTTTTATTTTGCTAGTGCTACCTACAGACTATTTAGTGATAGGTGTACCTTACATA
Organism: Acinetobacter sp. KB005; assembly: GCF_049949095.1. NCBI lineage: Bacteria > Pseudomonadati > Pseudomonadota > Gammaproteobacteria > Moraxellales > Moraxellaceae > Acinetobacter > Acinetobacter sp. KB005. The sequence continues at coordinate 1,981,574 of NZ_CP188191.1, forward strand.
ACTTGGGATTTTATTTTCTGCATATTAAGTGCAATTAATATTGCTGGTGCGCTACTGTTATTTTGGGTATTTGCCAAGTTTAAGAAACTCTCTGAATATTTTTATATTGCTGCATGCGGAATTGTTTTTTTTACCATTATTGTCAATGCAATGTTGCTTCTTAGTGTCGGAAATATCGCTCTTAAAAATCAGTCGATGTTACTACTTTCTTTTTTATATATGCTCGGCTTTATTTTGAGCGGTATAAAGCCTTTGCATATGCTTTATGTCGGTTTGATCGCAGCCATTTGTGTTTTTTCTCTATTGATTTTATTTCAAGCGGATTGTGACTATATTGCTTTGGGAAGAGCACTATTTGGTAGCTGTATTTTAGGTTTTTCAATTAGTACGATGCTCACGTCTAGAGAAAGAAGCCTTTTTTTAAATAATCAGCTTGCTGAGCTTAACGAACAGATTTTACGTATTGAGGCATCTGAGTTGCTTCATTTAAGTCAGCAGGATGCGCTCACTAAAATTTCTAATCGACGTACTTTCGATGAGATGTTCGACTTTTTTTACTATCGGGCAAAGCAAGAACAACGCCCATTGGCAGTTTTATTTATTGATATCGATTTTTTTAAAAACTATAACGATTGTTATGGACACCAGATGGGAGACAAGGTCATCTCGTCTATTGCCTCTGCAATTAAAAATTCTATTCGTCATGTTGATTTTGTTGCTCGTTATGGCGGAGAAGAGTTTGTCGTTCTTTTGCCGAAAACACCGGCTCAAGGTGCCTATGCAGTGGCTGCCAATATTTATAAAGCTATAGAACGTCAAGCGATTCCTCATGCTGCATCATTAGTTTCTAAGCATGTCACCATTAGTTTGGGTTTTACTGTTTACACAGAAGGCTTAAGAGTAACTCAGGAAAATTTAATTCATGCTGCCGATCAAGCTTTATATCGGGCTAAGGAACTTGGACGTAACCAGATTTATTATCAGCCTTTACAAGTCGCCGAAATTGCCTGAATGAATTTTAAAAAATAAAAAGGCCACCTTAATAGGTGGCCTTTTTATGAGCTAAGAAAATTATTTTTTCTTACTGTCTAATTGAGGAATAGCAGAACCTTGACCGATTGAAAGTAAACCAGCATCTGTATAGATACCAAGTTTTGCACGTGTATCGGTAATGTCGAGGTTACGCATAGTCAACTGACCAATACGGTCCATAGGCGAGAACATTGAATCGCCTTTTTCCATTGTTAAACGTTCAGCTTCGTACGTTAAGTTTGGAGATTCAGTGTTCATGATGGTGTAGTCATTACCACGACGAAGTTCAAGCGTAACTTCACCGGTAACAGCTTTAGCAACCCAACGCTGTGCAGTTTCACGCAACATAAGCGCTTGAGAGTCGAACCAACGACCTTGGTAAAGTAAACGACCTAAACGTAAACCGTTAATGCGGTATTGTTCGATCGTATCTTCGTTGTGAATACCAGTAACCAAACGCTCGTAAGCAATATGAAGAAGGGCCATACCCGGTGCTTCATAGATACCACGAGATTTTGCTTCGATAATACGGTTTTCGATTTGGTCAGACATACCTAGACCATGACGACCACCAATACGGTTTGCTTCAAGAATAAGCTCAACCGGATTGTCAAAAGTTTGACCGTTCAATGCAACAGGTACACCTTCTTCAAAGCGTACAGTCACTTCTTCTGGTTTGATTTCAACTTCATCTTTCCAGAAAGCAACGCCCATAATTGGGTCAACGATTTTGATACCAGCATTTAAGTATTCAAGATCTTTTGCTTCGTGAGTTGCACCCAACATGTTTGAGTCAGTTGAATACGCTTTTTCTTTTGACATTTTATAGTCAAAACCGTTGTCGATCAGGAACTGTGACATTTCTGCACGGCCACCGAGTTCATCGATGAAGTTTTGATCTAACCAAGGCTTGTAAATTTTAAGATTCGGGTTGGTCAACAAACCATAACGATAGAAACGTTCAATATCGTTACCTTTATAAGTTGAGCCGTCCCCCCAGATGTTTACGTCATCTTCTTTCATTGCAGTAACTAACATTGTACCTGTTACTGCACGACCGAGTGGAGTCGTATTGAAATAAGGAACACCACCTGTACTGATATGGAATGCACCACACTGAATTGCAGCAATACCTTCGAGCGCAAGTTGTAAGCGGCAGTCAATTAAGCGAGCTTTTACAGCGCCGTATTGTTCTGCTTTCTTTGGAATTGCATCGTAGTCATCTTCATCAGGCTGGCCTAAGTTTGCAGTGTATGCATAAGGCTCTGCGCCTTTTTGTTTCATCCACAATAGAGCAGCTGAAGTGTCTAGGCCTCCGGAGAAGGCAATCCCAACTTTTTTGCCTACTGGTACATGCTGCAAGATAGTTGCATTATCAGTCATTGCTAATCCTAACATTTATAAAAAAGACCCCGTGTAGGTGGTCTCGAGAATTCTGAATGGCGGCTATTGTAGCACTATTCATGGTGCTTTTTTTGGCAAAAAAAGCATTAATTCACTTGTTCTGATTTGAAGTTTTAATTTCATAAAAAATCTAAGCGTATTTATAGAATGGGAAGGGGGAATGAAGTATTGTTATTCCAAATAAGAAAAGACTTTTAATGACTTAAAAAGAAAATAGGATGAATATGAAGTGTTACCATTCTTGGTGTGATTATGCTGTGCTTATTATATAAATGGGAAAAAGAGCCAGATTTCCTTAGTGTCATTAAATAAAAGTAATAGGAGTGGTTTTGATGGATTGACCATAAGCTCCGATAAATTTCTTTACTGGGTCATCCAAAATTACTAAAAAAGTATTAAAGTACTATGCAACAAGTTGCAAAAAACTATTGGGACGCAGCATGACAAGTTACGCCAATCTATTAAAACCATTACATTTAGGCTTTACCACTATTAAAAACCGTGTGGTGATGGGATCCATGCATACGGGCTTAGAAGACCGTTTCTATAATTACCCAAAACTGGCTGCTTATTTTGAAGAGCGTGCCAAAGGTGGGGTTGGCCTGATTGTTACTGGCGGTATTTCACCGAACCGTCAAGGGTGGTTAGCACCTGCTGGTGGAACCATGAACAGTCTATTTGATGTTCCTCAGCACCGTCTGGTAACTCATGCTGTTCATAAACATGGCTCTAAAATCTTAATGCAAATCTTGCATGCGGGCAGATATGGTTACCAACCGTTTGTTGTGTCTTCAACAGCCATTAAATCTCCAATTTCGCCATTTAAACCACGTCAGCTTTCTGAAAAAAATATTCTCAGCACAATTGAAGATTACGCTCAGTGTGCTGACATTGCCAAAAAAGCTGGCTATGACGGTGTCGAAATTATGGGCTCGGAAGGTTATTTAATTAACCAGTTTCTAAGTAGTCACGTGAATCAGCGTACTGACCGTTGGGGCGGTGACATTGAAAACCGTATGCGTTTTCCGGTCGAGATTGTTAAAGCGATTCGTGCCAAAGTCGGCGAGAAATTTATTATTTGTTTCCGCTTGTCTTTACTCGATTTAGTTCATGACGGTAACACTATGCAAGAAGTCGTGATTGTTGCCAAAGCTTTAGAAAAGGCAGGTGTAACGTTATTAAATACAGGCATTGGTTGGCATGAAGCCCGTGTTCCGACCATTGTAACGTCTGTGCCTCGCGCAGCTTTTGTCGATTATACGGCTCATGTAAAACAACATATTTCTATTCCGATTATTGCGTCGAATCGTATTAACATGCCTGAAACTGCCGAAGAAATTTTGGCAACAGGTAAAGCAGATATGGTTCAAATGGCACGTCCTTTATTGGCCGATGCTTTTTGGGTAAATAAAACAGCGACTAACCGCGTTGATGAAATTAATACCTGTATTGCTTGTAACCAAGCGTGTTTAGACCATGCTTTTAAAAATAAGCGCGTGTCTTGTTTAGTGAACCCACGTGCAGGCCATGAAACAGAACTGGTGTATTTAAAAACCAAGCAGCCTAAACGTATTGCTGTTGTCGGTGGCGGGGTTGCGGGTATGTCAGCAGCAACCGTTGCGGCAAGCCGTGGTCATGCGGTCACTTTATTTGAAGCGACTTCAGATGTGGGTGGTCAGTTCAACTTTGCTAAGGTGGTGCCGGGTAAAGAAGAGTTTCACGAAACGATTCGCTACTTTAAAGTCCAACTCGAAAAAACTGGGGTGGATGTACGTTTAAATACTCGCGTGAACCGTGAGCAGCTTGAACGTGAAGGTTTTGATGAAGTCATTGTTGCAACTGGTGTAATCCCTCGTGCATTAAAAATTGAAGGAAGCGATGCACCACAAGTTCTTTCTTATGCTCAAGTTTTAAAAGGTGCAGAAGTTGGGCAAAAAGTTGCAGTGATTGGTGCGGGCGGTATTGGTTTTGATGTGTCAGAGTTTTTACTTAAACCGCCACATCAACCCCAGCCTCAACCTTTAGCCGAGTGGCAACGTGAATGGGGCGTAGACCCAGATCCTAACTATATTTCTGAAGGTGGTATGCAACCACCAGTAGTTGAACTTCCTGTTCGCCAGATTTATTTACTGCAACGTAAGACAACACCTCTAGGTATTGGCCTTGGTAAAACTTCAGGTTGGGTACATCGCGCACAGCTTAAAAAGCATGGCGTGCGTATGCTCCGTGGTGTGCAATATAAAGCGGTCACTGATGAAGGGCTTTGGATTGAGCACAATGGTCAAGACCAGCTTTTACGTGTCGATACGATTGTGGTGTGTGCAGGTCAAGAGTCGGTAAAAGACTTGATGCCAAAAGAAGGTGAGTCGACTATAGCGAACTACTACATTATTGGTGGTGCAAAGCTCGCAGCGGAGCTAGATGCGAAGCGTGCGATCAAAGAAGGAGCAGAATTAGCTGCTCGATTGTAAAATTGATGAAACAATATGCACTTGAACACAAAGTGATGATATTTTTCTTGAATAAAATGAATAAGCTTTGTATTCTTACGCACATGGAAGCGTGGCAGAGCGGTTTAATGCACCGGTCTTGAAAACCGACGAGGGTGTGAGTCCTCCGTGAGTTCGAATCTCACCGCTTCCGCCAAATTCGAAAAGCCCCTGTTAATAGCAGGGGCTTTTTTTATCTATGCTTTTACCCCTCAAAATACCCCACATCAAAATCTAGGTGCATTAATTCTTAGTTTATTAAAGGTGGAAAAATGAAAATAAAAAACTACACACCAACTAAAGGTTTTGTATGGGCTTTGCTTTTAATTATTTTTATAGCATGGCTTGTATATAAATGTGTTCCTTTAACAGAGAAAGATCAAGATGCTCTTATTCATTCAAATATGGAACGGGAAAGGATTAGGTTAGCTGAAGAGTTTGACTCTTATACACAAGAAGACTTCGCACGACTACCAAAATTTGACTCTCGTAAATATTTTTTAATAAAGCGTAGTGGTCGTTTTTGGTTAATACCAAGAGAGTATTATGGTGCTAATGGTTTTACTATTAGAGTTATAGATATAGATAAACTAATAGGGAAAAAGTGGGAAGGTGATATTGTGGTGGAAGGTGGGTTTCGAGTTTTTATGTATTCACCACAATATTATAATCGTAAAGCTGATTTTTTGAGTAGTGATGTGGCATGTAAATCAAATACATTTAGAAAGCTTTTTACGTGGAATGAGGTAATTATTAATATTGATGCTAATACCTATCCTAAAAAAATTACAGATAATCAATATTTAGATATTTGTCTAACTACATTAAAAATTTTAAACGAACAAGTGAAGGAAATACATTATGTTAACTAAATTAAGTCAAACTCATAAAACTTTGCCATATTTATTAAAAGACTGAACTATGTTGTTATAAGAAATCTTGATTAAAAATCTGCTTTATAACTTTTATAGACTTATTTAATACTTAATGTTGTTAAGTTTTACCTGCATGATCAAAAAGAGTTTTTTGAAGCAATATTATATCTAAAATGGTTATTTCATTAATTTTATGCAATAGTGATTTAGCTACCAAGAATATGTAAGTAATAGGATAAAAATGTTAGAAACTGATGTTTTAATTGTTGGGAGTGGTCCAGCTGGTTCTTCTGCTGCACTTATGTTAAGTAGTTATGGAATTAGAAATATCATAATAACTAAATATAGATGGCTGGCAAACAGCCCTCGTGCTCATTATATAAGTCAAAGAACTATGGAAATTGTTCGAGATTTAGGAATATCTGATGAAGTAATAGCAAAAGCAGCACCCAAGGAAGTTATGGGAGATGTTGTTTATTGCACATCTTTAACGGGTGATGAAATTGGACGCTTTCCTTATGGAATGAATCATCCAGAAAGAACATCAGAATATGCTAAAGCGAGCCCCTGTGAACAGTGTGATCTTCCTCAACACCTATTTGAACCTATTTTACTTTCAAATGCAGCATCACGAGGGAGCCACCCAAGATTTGATACAGAATATTTATCTCATGTACAAGATGAGAACGGCGTAACAGTCACTGTTTTAGATAGATTAACTAAACAAACATACTTAATCCGTTGTAAGTATTTAATCGGAGCTGATGGTGCAAGCAGCCAAGTCGTAAAAGATTTAGATTTACCTATGGCAGGTAAAATGGGAAAAAGTGGCAGTATCAGTATTATTTTTAAAGCCGATTTAACAAAATACGTTTCGCATCGCCCTGGTTACCTCTGGTGGATTATACAACCTGGAGCAAACATTGGCGGGATTGGCCTAGGATTGTTACGTATGGTCAGACCTTGGAATGAATGGCAGATTGTTTGGGGGTATGACATTGAAAAAGAAGAGCCATCTCTTACCGATGATGAAGCAATTGCAATTTGCAAACAGCTTATTGGCGATAACGACATTGAAATAAGCATAAGTAGTAAGTCGTTATGGACAGTAAATGAAATGTATGCAGAACAATACTCGAAAGGTCGAGTTTTCTGCATTGGTGATGCTGTCCATCGTCATCCACCTTCGAATGGATTAGGTTCAAACTCATCTATACAAGATGCTTATAACCTATGTTGGAAATTAGCATTTGTATTAAATGGTAAAGCGGGTAGTGGTTTATTAAACAGTTTTAATGAAGAAAGAGCACCTGTTGGTGAGCGAATTGTTAAGCGAGCAAATCAAAGTGTTAGAGAGTTCTCTACAATCTTTTCTGCTTTAGAGTTAGATGGAAAGTACAGTACAGAGACGATGCAAGGAAGTATAAACGCCTTAAGCGAAGGAAATGAAAAAGGTGCTGTTAAACGCCGTGATTTAAGATCTGCAATTGAATATAAAGCTTATGAATTTGCTGCCTTAGGAGTAGAAACTAACGTACGGTATCATTCATCTGCAATTATTGGAGCAGAGTCTGCTATTGAAAATAAAGTAGATTCTAGTAGAGATGAAGATCTTCATTATTATCCCTCATTTACTCCTGGTCATAAACTCCCTCATACATGGTTAGTCAAAAATCATAAAAAAATATCAACCTTAGACTTAATCGGAAATGGAAAGTTTACGCTTTTCTGTTGGTTACAAGGTGACAAATGGAAGTTTGCAGTAGATAACATTAATAGCCAGCTCAATTTAGATATTAAAGTTATACAGGTAGGTCCAAAAAGAGAGGTTGAAGACTCTTATGGAGAACTTTCTCGCTCTTGGACTAATGATGAAAATGCTTGCATAATGATCAGACCAGATGGCTATATTGCTTGGCAAAGCAACAACATTGAGTCGGCGGACAATGAATTGCACAAAGCCATGTTATCAATACTTAGTTTAAATTAGGATCTCACCCGCCAAATTCGAAAAGCCCCTGTTAAAAGCAGGGGCTTTTTTATGTGAATATTTTTTAGTACTTAGTAACCCATATAAAAATTTGGATTGAGTTGGGCAGAGTTAAATTTCAGTTTAATTTTATATTTTGTAGTTAATTGCATCCTCATAATGGTCAATATTTTGTAATTGTTTGAAGAATTCTTTCGGGTCAACTATTGCTGCTATATGTATAATTATGGGTAGAATAGCTCCTTATAATACAAACCTCTTTGCATCCCTAACTTGCAAAGTAAAATCGATCTCGGTATACGCTGAATTTAAATTAATAAATATGGATAGTTCATGAATTTAATAAATCACTGTAGTAAGTTATTTCTTGCAATTTTTCTTATGATGAATCTTTCAAATACATATGCAGCAAAGATACAGGCTGTAGATGCTGAAGTACAGGAGAGTGCTGTAGACGCAATGGAAGCTGCTGGGGCAGAAGCTGTAAAGGTTGGTGAAGAAGAGGCTGCATGCCGTGCTGACGAGGCTTGTGATGTTGCATCTGCTGTTTCTGAGGATGAAATGTATGGTGGCATTCAACAGGAATATGTCGTAAAAGGCTGTAAGGTAACAATCTACAATGATGGGCCTGTGAAAATGGTCAATGTAAAGACGGATCAACCATGTGATGCTCCACTTCCTAAAGACCATAAATTTTCTAGATAGACTCTGTGAGCCTATAAATTATTTTGTGTGCCTTTAAAAAAGTTTTAGTCCTTAGCAACTCATATGGAAATTTGGATTGAGTTGGGCAGATTTAGTTTTCAGCTTAATTTTATATTTAATAGTGTCTTGGGAATGAATCTTCGTTTTCTGCTATTTAATCTTTAGCATCTGTTTTTTCTCAAAATCATGAACCATTCGAATACGCTCTTCAGTTGCAGGATGAGAAGATAAAGTATCAAGAACAGCTGTAGATAGTTTATTAGCTGAAGATTCTTCTTGAGAAGTTGGCGGGTTGGACTGATTTTTTTTATCGATACCTTCTTCTGTTGTATCGCTTAAACGCTGTAAGAAATTTGCGAAGTGCGAGACTTCGATATGTTTCCTATCCATTAGCTGTAAAGCATATAGATCGGCTTCGGACTCAAATTTACGTGAGTAATTTGCACCAATCATAGCAGCCGGTAATGACGTAAATAAGTCTGAACTATCTCCTGTCATTGCAATGTATAATATACTTAGGCCTAAACTAGTTAACCCTTGTTGTAAACTATGGCGATAAACTAAATGGCCTTGTTCATGGGCTAATACACCTAAGATTTCCTGATTAGTATGTGCCAATTTGATCAGTTCATCTGTGATAATAATCGTATTATTGGGTAGCGCTACAGCATTTGCTCCTAAATGATCGCCTTTACGGAAGACTAATTTGGCTGGTCTGTTTTCAGCAATAGTATTCAAATATTGTTTAGTAATTTGGTCTTTTTGAGTTTGTGCTAATTGGCTGGGTGCAGTCCAATTATTTAATACATAATTCTCGGCTTCATCGCCTAGTTTCTTTAAAGTATTCTCAGGTAATTGAAAAGCAAGATAATGGGATGTAGCTGGAACACCCCATTTCACTAGACTGATCGCAAAAGTAATCACAAAAATTACACTAAAAAGAATAAGAGCTGGAGAGCGTTCAAATTTCCAGATCGAATGTTGAACCTTTTTAGTTGTGTAATTAAACCATTCAGGTAATGCTCTATGAAATTCAATCCGTGCATCATCAGATAATTCAATCACTGGGTGTAACTGTCCCAGTGCACCAATCAATTTCATATCAGTATATTGATAATGACGCTGTTGTTCTAATTGATCACCATACCGAATGAGAACTTCAGATTTAGATTGAGCTGAAATCTGAGCACGGTGAGGTTTAGACACTATGCCATCATAGAAAATGATATCTACTGCTTGGGACATAAATTATTAAACTCAGATTATTATAGAGAGATGTCAATATCAAAAATATCACTGATTTCTTCAGCTAAAGCACTTTGTTCTTGCTGAGCTAGATTCATCATTTGATCTGGATTATCTAATAAAATTAAACTCATCGATTCAATCTGATATTTGTGAATACGAACCGCAGCCCAAGCAGACATTAAGCCTATGGTTAAGATTTTTACAATCCAGTTTGAAGCTACAATCCATGCAAAACGCCATTGATTACAGTCTGTTTTAAATTGACTGTTTCCAACTGTAGTATTGTTCCATGTCGTAATAAAAAGACGTGCAGCAATTAATGGATAAATAAATAATCCAATAAATGCATATACCATAAACATTCCGAAGACTACAGCGTTCGGTGAGAACCCAGAAATTGTTCCGACAAGTGCAAAGTAAATGATTGAAAAAATAGCAATTATACCAATTGCAACAAAAACTGGGATATAAACTGCAGCCATATATGCAGACCATTTCGCGTTTAATTTAAAATTTAATTGTCCAGCATATAAATTGTTAAGATAATATTTTTTATATAGCCAAATAGCTACAGGTGTAAAGATTCCTAATGTGAAAATATATACCAATATACTCAAAAGAAAGACTTTATAAGATTCTTTTATCGTTCCACCAAAATAAAAACGTGCGTTGCCGAACTTACTATTTCTTGCCGTAAAACGCAAAGTAGCGCGAATTAGCCAAGGTACTGCTGTATATAGTGCAACTAGTCCAACCACAGTCGCAATCATTGAATACTGTGATGAAATTGCAAATACGGCGTAAATTCCTAATGCAATTAAACGTCCAATCAAAATCTTGGTTGGAATGCCTGTAAAATCAAAGCGACGTTCAAAAAATTCTGTATTGCCATAGAAATAGCGTAAGCGACGAACTTTAGCCCAAGGTGCATATAAGCTTAAAGTAATAATAGTCAAAAGAATATTAACGATCCAGATTCCAAAATATTCCGAGGCTTTACCATGAAACTTAAAATGATAAATTCCTGATTGTGAAATTGGTGGTGACGTAATATTTTGATCCTCATTCAAATCTTGAGGAGATGAGGGTAAAGCTTGTTCTTGCATTTTATTCTCTTTATTGAAACTAAATGATCTTGATTGAAAGTAATAGATAATTAGAAAACTATTGAGAATATTATATATTTTTTATAAATTGAAAGGAATAGAATGAAAAGCAAACAACAATACCACTCGTCTCCCTCTGCGGCGGAACGGGAGAAAACACCTTTTATTTTATATAAAGCCTCTTATTATTTTAGTTGAGAATAATATTGTTTTCGCCAATCAAGATAGTTCAAATCTAAATAATCTTCATTCCCCAATTTTATGGAATAGTATGATCGTAAGGCTATTTCAAAAGCTCCTTCATGGTGTAAAAGCTCTGCAACTTGCTGCATATTCAATCTATCTAATAAATTATGATAAAACTGATTCACAATTCGATCTGAGTTTTCTTTATCTTCTTTAAATATTGAGCCTAACTGAGATGATATAGTTTCTAGTAAATAAGGAATGTCACATTCAATAATAAAATCACTTTCTAATCTCTTTTCTATTGTTTCTTCTGCAATTGAGTGGATTATGAGTTTTGATACTATTTCTGAAGATTGTGAAAGAATCATTATTTCTCCTTTTTCTTCCAAATTTTCAAGTATTTTAGTTATCTTGTTTATATAGTCTTGATGAGTGTTCGTTAGCATTAAATTTTTTAGCCTTAGAGATTATTATTAATATTATAAATTTTCTTCAATTAACATAGTAGCCCTATACGAAATACTCGGATAAACCCAAATCGAAAAACCTATAAATCACTAAACTGTTCTTAACTTCTGTGACTTTATAAATCCCAATTTAACAATAAATTTTAATTATTTATCCTTACTTTTTAATGATCTATTTTAAAGCAAATATCGTTTAGTGTGCTTGACTGCCAAAGGGTAGAGCACTATCCTTTGCCTGCTGGCCACATTGCCAGTCGGTTGTCGCAGACCGGGAAAACAAAGTCGATATGCAAAACTCTTGTTTTGTGTGTCGGGAACTCGTTCGCCCCCTTTTTCTCTACGGTAGGGCGGAAGGGGGACACCTTCGGGTGTGCTGGTTCCTTTGTTTCCAGTCTGCGAACCCCCTTTCGTTCTGCCACCATAATTTTAATGTTTTGGCAGAACTCCCAATAAAAAGGAGTTGGCTTTGCACATTCATTATTTCTTGGCAGCCTTTGCCAAAAGCTATAACGACACAACTTAAACATTTAAAGCAGTTTGAAAGTCACTAGGCTTTTCGGACTTTAAATCTTCATCACTTAAAACTTAATCAACAATAAAACTTGAGATGTGCCAAGCACAGTCTTTACGGCTTTGCTATGCCTTTTATTTGCTTAAAAAAGAGTGAAGGCATTTTATCTCATTTATATACAACAAGAATTTTTTATAACGGTAAAACTATGCCACATTCAGATCTCCCATTTCGTGCTTTAAGTGTGCTTCACACTTCCCGATATCTGTTTAACAACTATGGCTTTCATAATGTCGGGGTCGACCGAATTATTGAGTCAGCAAAAGTTCCCAAAGCCACTTTTTATAATTACTTTCATTCAAAAGAAAGGCTAATTCAAATGAGTTTAACCTTTCAAAAAGATGGTCTTAAACAAGAAGTACTTTCAATCATTTATGTTCAAAAAGGCTTAGCTCTGCTTGAAAAGCTTCGCAAAATTTACTTTTTACATGCCGATTTAGACGGACTTTATCATTTGCTTTTTAAAGCTATTTTTGAGATTTCAAAAACACATCCCAAGGCATATCAGGTCGTGATTGACTATCGAAACTGGTTCATTAATGAAATCTATAATTTGCTTTTAACAACCGATGCAAATGTTTCAAAACCTGATGCTCACATGTTCTTGTTTGTGATTGATGGGGCAATGGTTCAGCTTTTAGATCCAAACAAGCCAGATGAAAGAGAAAGGCTTTTAGATTATTTTTTAATGCAGTTTATTTAGTGCAAATGAATAACTTAAATGACAGAGCTTATAGATTATTTTGATCAGGCTTTTTGCTTTTTTTGAGCCAAACAGATCGTTTGGCTTTTTATTTCCAGAGTTTAACTTCTATTTATTCAGACTCATTTAGGTCACGTTCACGACATGATAGTTCATAGTATTTACCTTTAGGTAAGGAACTGATTTTAAATCCATAGTAATTACTATCTGACTCGATAGGGTTGATATTACATTGATTAGTTTTTGCAAATTGTTGAATCAATTTCAAATTAGCTGTTTGTTTAAAAACAGCTCCCCAACCTTCGCTAACACAACATCCCACATATTCAGACATATATTCATCTGAGATTAGTACAACGTTTTGCCCCATAAATTGGTAAGACTTTTTTAATTTGTATACATCATTATAATCTGCTCTTGAAATATTGGCTTTTTTTGCTATAAGGCCTTGTTGTTTAAGTATTTTGAAATTTAAAAAATCATGATGACCAGTACCAAGTCCTCGATACACTGAACTATTATCTGCTGCAAAACTATATGAGCTGAGAATGCTCAATAAACTAAAAAATAATATTTTTTTCATTTTAACTTTCAGAAGTTATATTGGATCGTAATTCTTTCATATCTTCTTAGCAGCGTAAAGTAAGTTACTGATTTTGATTGCTTCACTTCACTAAAATTGGTCGTAAATATTTTTGTTATTAAAATTTAAGTTCAGTTTGTAGATTTATATAAAGCAAATTAGAAGAAGATGATGAGGATAAGGAAAGATACCAATATAAACAAAATATGAAATACCTTAAATTGAGACAGACAGGTCATTCTGATAAACTTATTGGGTTAATAATAAAGCGTGTTTCATAATGTTGAATAATATCTTTGGTATCTTGGAAAAAATGGGATTTGGCGTTCAGAAACGGGCGATTAGTATCCAGTTTTCAAATGCAGAGCTTAATTCTCAGATTATGTTGCAACGTATAGATGGGTATCATGGGATTAATGATGGGCTATCAGCAGAACTTATTTGTTTATCTACAAACCCATATATTGAATTAAAACAGTTTATTGGATGTCAGGTTGCGGTTGATCAAGTGACAGATTCCGGTCAACTTTTTAGAACTACGGGTATTGTAACTGGTGCCAGTCAAGGGCAAAGCGATGGTGCTTTTAGTCTATATCGCTTGACTATGCAGGATGCTACTAGCTTATGGCATAAACGACGTAATAGCCGTGTGTTTATGAATAAAAGTGTTGTGGATATTATTGAGGTCATTTTTAAGGAATGGCAAAGTAAAAGTCCTTTATTTGCATCAAGTTTACAGTTAGAGACGAGTGGTTTAACAAAAACGTATGATGTACGCCCATTCTCTATGCAGTCTAATGAAAGTGATTACGCATATTTAACTAGAATAATGCGTGAAGAATCAATTAATTGGGTTGTGGATGAGTCTAGTTATATTGTAACAACTAATAGTCAAAGTATTGAGGCACAGAAACTACGTTTAATTGATGATAATAATCAGTTTCAATCGCTTGAACGCAGAACCATTCGTTACCATCGTTCTAACGCAACTGAACAATATGACAGCATCACTAGTTTTATTGCTCAGCGACAGTTACAACCAACAGCTATTCATGTACAACGTTGGCAAGCTGATAGTCTAAGTCAAGAAGATGCCAGTGGATCAGTCATTAGTTTGCATAAACATAGTTCTCAGCGAGACAATGAAAGCTTAAGTCTAGAACAGGCATTGAATATATCTCCTGCTTGGATAAGTGATCTTAAAGGGGAGGATCAAGCCACTGCTTCAAGTAACTCTCAGTTAGAAAAACTGAATATACATTTAAACCAATATCAGTCATTACAAGCCAAGTATTTTACAGCGCATAGCAGTGTACGTGATACCCAAGTCGGTTATTGGTTCCAATTGCTTGACTACCCAGAATTAGAAAAAAATCATAGTCAGCATGATAAGGAGTTTTTAATCCTTAATAAGCACTTTTATAATCAAAATAACCTGCCAAAAGATATACAAGACCAAGTTGAAAAGTTATTGACCTTAAGTCACTGGCAAACCACCAAAGACAGTGAACAAGAGCGTCAGGCTAATGAATTTGTAGTCGTTCGTAGAAATATCAATGTTGTACCTGAATATGACCCTTTGAAGCATCGTCCTATAGCTCATGTACAACGCGCCAAAGTGGTCAGTGATGGTGAAGAAATTCATGTGGATGAATGGGGACGAATAAAAGTCAGATTCCTATTTACGCGTACAGATGACCATGCCCATGATGGTGGTGCGGGGGCCAATAATAGTGATACAGATTCGGCTTGGATAGATGTCCTTACTCCTTGGGCTGGTGAAGGTTACGGAGCACGTTTTTTACCTCGTAAAGATGAAATCGTAGTGATTGATTTCTTTGATGGCAACATTGATCGACCATTTGTAACGGGACGCATCCATGAGGCGCAGCGTTCTCCAACGAAGTTCGATATTAAAGGGCAATTACCTGACACAAAAAAACTGAGTGGTATTCGTTCAAAAGAGGTTGACGGCAGTGGGTATAACCAACTCCGTTTTGATGATACGACAGGGCAGATTAGTGCTCAGTTACATAGCAGTCACGGTTCCTCTCAGCTTAATTTGGGGAATTTGAGTCATCCGAAAGATAAAGCGGAAAGTGAAGGACGTGGACAAGGCTTTGAATTAAGAACAGATGAGTGGGGAGCTGTTCGTGCCGCTAAAGGAATACTTTTAACGTCCGAATCATCAGAACAGGCACAAGGCGAACAACTGACAAGGTCGAACATAAAAGAGAATATTAATTTTCATACCGAAAGTAATAAATACTTTAAAGAACTTGCTTCAGCCCATGAAGTAGATGAACCAGATTTAGGTTCACAAGATTCACTTAAAGAAAAATTTGATAAATGGAATGAAAGTTCAGATGCTTTAGTGGCTTTGCATAGTGAATCAGCAATGATTTTAGATAGCAAAGAGAGTTTGCAACTTGCCGCTAAACAAAATATCGATTTCAGTACACCGAAAAATCTGCAATTTTTCACTGGTAAAAGTTGGATTGCAAAGGCACTGGATAAAATTAGTATTTTTGCCAAACATGCAGGAATCAAAATTAAATCGGGTGAAGGGGATGTAGAGGTAGCAGCACAAAAAGGAAAAATGACTTTATCTTCCAAACAACAAATGCATGTTTACTCACTTAATGATTTTGTCCGAATTGAAAGTGGAAAAGGAATTTTGATTACTGCGGGTGGTGGATATATCAAAATTCAGGATGGAAATATAGAAATTGCATGCCCCGGTTTAATAGAGCTTAAAGCTGGCCAGATCCAGACAAAAAGTGGTGCTTCTCTTTCAAGCCAATTACCAGCAATGCCGGAATTGAAATCACAATATGACGAGCATTTTATTTTGCATTATCCAGATGGTGAACCCGCAAAAAATCTTAAATACCGAATTACGGCTGAAGATGGTCAAGTTTTTGAAGGTGTATCTGGCGAAGATGGAAAAACTACAGTTTTTACCAAAGATGCAATGACAGCATTAAATATAGAAGTTTTTTCTCCAGAATAAAGCACTAGGAAGGTTGAGAATGAATTTGTTAAAGCGCTTAACACTTTGCTTATTAACAGCAGTTTCTTTTAGTGCATGTTCAAATGTTGAGAAAGAACAAGAAGGAATTAAAGTGATTGATTATAGTAACCCTAAGAAAGTATGTTTTGGCCGAATTGAATTAACGGTACCGAAAGAGTCAGAAATTGAATACAGTAAATTCAACTATAATGGTAGTGATATTGAGGTTGATGAAAGTGTAAAAATATACGAAGCATATCAAAAACTAATTAAAGACAAAATTCAGAATCTCAAGAATGAACCTCATGAAACAGAGGGTGTTTTATTAAAACGAGAAATGCAAGGTCCTGTAAACCAAGCTGGGCATTCAGTTAGCCATATTATCGTATACAGGGAGAATAAGTATGATAAGGAAATCTACAATATTGACGGGTATTTATATCTTAGTCCCAATAAACTTCTCACTTTAAAAAGTGGTGCAAGTAATGAGTATCTTGATCGCTCAATTGAACGAATACAGCATAACTTAAAAAGCATCAAACTCAGATCATCTAAGGGAGAAGGTCAAGCTGGTTTATGTTGGAAAGAGTTTTTTATTTTAGATGATATGAGTAAAAATATTCCATTTACGGGTGGGCATTTACATTTAACTTTTCCAAGTTATCCAAGAGTTCGAGTAGATATTGAACATCGAGCGCGATTAGAGTCTGACCGTCCATTAATTGAAATGGTTAAGGAAAATGAAAAAAATGCTCCTGCTATTTTTAAGGCCATGATGAGCACAGAAAATCTAAGAGAGCAAAAAAAAGAGATTAACGGTTTAGCTGGTGAAGAGATATTTGGTCATGCCCATCGTCGAGGCTTCTCTGAGCGTGGTTTTGAATCAGCAGCGTGGCAATATTTGGGTTCATTGCAAAATAATAATGATCCATATATTCATTACGGTTTAGAAAGTGCTGAGCTTGTCCATGATGATGAGCCACTTCAGTCTACTATTAGCCAAAAGAAAGTTTTTCAATTACATGACTTTATTTTAAACAGCATCCAAATTGCACCAAATAATAAAAAGGAACAATAAGATGGTAAATAAGTCTATTGCTCAATCGGGTTCGGCAACTAGTCCTACCACAAATAAGGCTGGGACTTATGTAGAAGTACCTTTGCAAGATACAATTCCAATTATTTTTGTGCCGGGAATTATGGGGTCAAATATTTTTAATACTGCTTTGAAGAAGCCTGTATGGAAATTGGGTAATGGCGGCGGCATGGTAGGTACTATTTATTCACAAATGCAAAAAAGCCCTGCCGTGCTACAGAGTGAGTTGGACCCTTTAAATACTAGAGTTGATACAAGTGGCGATATAAAAGTTGATAGTCGACTTAAATTAACCGAAAAGACCTTAAGAGAACGCTATTGGGGTACAGTGCATTGGGATAGTTATGGCGGAATTTTAACTTATTTACAAATGGTACTGAATAACGTCGATTTAAATGAAAAACCGATTTATGGAGGTGGAGTTGGAGGAGGCTATGCTGCAATTCATCAAATGAAACAGCAAGAAGCAATTTATGAGTGGAAAAGTTTACTTAATCAGGGAGAATCAAATAAATGGACTCCTCAAGAGTCATTTATATCAATTAATCAAAAAGAAATAGAGCATTTAAAAAAATTTCATTTCCCTGTTTATGCTATGGGTTATAACTGGCTACAATCTAGTGAAAATGGAGCAGCAATTGTTGCCCAAAAAATAGATAAGATAAAACAAGAATATGGTGCACGGTTCCATAAATTTATTATTGTCACTCATTCTATGGGAGGGCTTCTAACGCGTAGACTAGTTCAATTACGTGGAGGAGATATTGCTGGTGTAGTCCACGGTGTTATGCCAGCAGAAGGTGCTGCTGCTGCTTATAGGCGACTTGTTGCAGGTTCATCAGAGGGTGGGCTGGTAAGTGCGGTTGCGGCTAATGTTATTGGTAAAAATACTGAACATGTAACTGCTGTGCTTGCAAATGCTCCAGGTGGTTTAGAACTATTACCAAGTAAAGCTTATAACAATGGAAGACCATGGTTATTCTTGAATGGTTCAGGATTAATGGGTGGAAAAGACTTACAAACAAATGTTGTTTCTCTGCCTAAAAGTGACCCTTATGAAGAAATTTATAAAGCTGACGGCGTTTGGTGGGAAATGGTCAAGGAAGAACTAATTGATCCTGCTAAAATGGTTGAAAAAAATAATCCGGATAAGAATGTCAAAGATATCTATAAGCAAAAAATTAATGGTGTTAAGGATTTCCATTCAAAAATTATGAATAAATATCACTCATGTACTTATGTTAATTATGGACATGACCCTAAGCATTCAAGTTTTGGCACACTGACATGGACATTAGATCAACCATTGAGAGGTTTAACGGCCGAGCAAATGAAAAGGTTACCAAGAGCAACAGCAAAGCAAATAGGTGCACATCGTCAAAAAATTGTTCAAGAACAAATGGAAAAAATTAAAAAAGGCAAAGGTACAGATGCTAACAATCGTGACTTAGCGCTTGAGAATAATGGCATCCGCTATATCTCGTTAGTAAGTGGTAATCTGGGTGTCTTTTCAATCTCCAATCAAAACGCACCTGGAGATGGTACCGTGCCGTACCAGTCTGGTTGTGCTCCACTAAAGCAGTCTGGAGTTAAACAAGTATTCAAAATGACAGGTTTTGATCATCAAGGTAGTTATAACAATACACAGGTTAAGCGTTCTGTACTTTATTCTATAGTCAAAATTATTAAGGAAAATAATATTCAACCGAAGTATAGATAAACTAAGGGGAGGCGAACCCTTTAGTTTAAAGAAATGATTGATGTATGGCACTCAATTTGACTTAGATAATAATTTACAGCGGTTATTGAAAAATTTAAAGATAAAAAGCTAACAATGGATCAGATTATGAATAGCTTAATGTCTGAAGCTGGATAATTAATTTTTTAATCAGGGCTAATATACTTTTATTGAAATAAATTAATAAGAGTTCTAAATGGAGAGAAATAATGAAATATAGAATACTATTTATTTTACTAGGTATACCAGTAATTTTAACTGGTTGTAATTGGATGTATGGGCAAATTTAAATGATGGGAGGGAATTCAGGGATATGAATATTTATCTGCATATTTATACCCTAATAATACAGTAGAAATTACTACATCTCTTAATTGGCCAAATCCAACCGAAAAGGGTTTAAGGTGGCAAGAAAGAATGGGGCTAAATAATGTTTAAAAAACAATTATCAAACCAACTATAGAACTAATAGTGAGGTTCCAAACACTTCACCTGCGGCAAAACAAGATTGTTCAGATGTAGTTCATATTTCTGTCTTTTTTGATGGTACAGGTAATATAAAGTTGCTGAAGATAAAGCTGTAGGTAGTCAAGAGGTTAAGCAAGAACAGCTTTTTGATCAATATCAACAAGTCCAGCAGGGCTTAAAAGCAGCTAGTTGGGTCGATAAGAGTCAGATAACAGTCTAAAAACTTTCTCATCCTTGAAAAAATTAAGACTTATATTTGTAGAATCCTGTGGTATTTATGATAGCAGGAGAGCTAGAGCAACTAGTTCTCCTACTTAATTCGTTTTACTTCTTTTGCTTAAAGCGATATTTGCATTTTAGGCAGCGGTAATCCTGAAAAATGTTCTTATCGATCATCACACCCGCTTTTTTACCAAAAATATTACCCACCACACCGCCAGTGATTCCTGCACTAATTGCACCGACAAAAGTTCCTACAGTTCCGCCAACAATCACACCTAAAGGACCAGCAATCGTACCAATGGCTGCTCCAACAGAAGCGCCAGTTGCCGCACCACCTACAGTACCTGCCGTTGTGCCAGCAGCTGTCAGTAAAACACCGCCAGTTGTTCTAAGTAATTTGTCATGGTCACGTGCTTCAATTTCTGTAGAACCACACTTAGGACATTGCAGAGCTTTTTCCATAAAATTTCCTGTCTTTCATCATTGAGTGACACAGTTGACGGCGCTAAATCAGTAAAGTGGGTAAAGAACGTCTTTCGATGAAGTGTCTTTTGCCTATTGAGTGATTGCAACAATAAACTGGTCTGCTTTGATTTTAGCTGAACATGAGCGCAAATATTTATACATCATGTAAACACTTGTACTTTAATAATTATCCCATTAAATACCAATGTTTAGAATGACTAAGGGTTACATATCAATGTGCCTAGCAGAGAACCATTCAACAATGATGGATAGAATGTGAATGATTTTTTGAGTAGATTTTCTGGAGTTACTTAGGGTGATGAGCTGTTAAATGGTAAAAGGCTTATCCTGTTTGAATAAGCCTTCTTTGAATATTAGAGTGCTTTTTTCCAACTTAAAAATTTATATAGCCCAAACATGAACGTGATCCAGATCGGAAGTAAAATCACCGATTTTTCAAATCCTTGAGTCCACATAATATATAAAATCATGCCAATAAAAATTAAAACAATATAGTTACTCAAAGGCGAAAATAGCGCAGGAAATTTGACAGCTTTACCTTCAAGTTTCATCGCACGTTTAAACTTCAAATGGGTAAAGCTAATAATTGCCCAGTTTAAAACTAAAGCGGCTACGGCCATGTACATGAGATAGCTTAAAGCTTCTTCTGGTACGAAATAGTTAAGTAATACACAACCAAAAATCAGAATAGAAGAGAAGATAACAGCAGCTTTAGGAACACCTTGTTTGCTCACTTGTGCAAAAACTTTTGGAGCATGGCCCTGTACTGCAAGCCCATATAACATACGGCTGTTGGCATACATGCCGCTGTTATAAACCGACAGTGCAGCAGTCAAAATAATAAAGTTGAGTAAATGTGCAGCCCAACCAATGCCAAGCTGGCTAAAAATCATGACAAATGGGCTTTTATCTAAACGACCAAGGTCAAGCTGATTCCACGGAATAAGTGACATAATGATGGCAAGCGAAGCCACATAAAAAATCAAGATGCGGAAAATCACTTGATTGATTGCTTGTGGAATACTTTTTTCTGGATTTTCAGCTTCAGCAGCAGTCATCCCAATCAGTTCAATACCGCCAAAAGCAAACATTAAGAAGGCGAGCATATAAAACAGGCCCGAGAACCCATGTGGGAAAAATCCGCCAT
The DNA here is from genome assembly GCF_049949095.1 of Acinetobacter sp. KB005. Taxonomy (NCBI): domain Bacteria; kingdom Pseudomonadati; phylum Pseudomonadota; class Gammaproteobacteria; order Moraxellales; family Moraxellaceae; genus Acinetobacter; species Acinetobacter sp. KB005. The sequence continues at coordinate 2,003,106 of NZ_CP188191.1, forward strand.
GCTGCCATAGGTTTGAAAAGCTAGCTAATGAGTCGCTACCCGCTGTAAGCAATAAATATAGACCAAAGACAATCATTGCAATGACAGCAGCGACTTTAATAATGGCTAACCAAAACTCAGATTCACCATAAAATTTAACATTGCCCAAGTTCAAACATGTGACTAGAACAAAGAAAAATAAAGCTGATATCCAAGCAGGAATATGGGGCCACCAGTAATGTACATATTTAGCGACCGCTGTTAGTTCGGTCATAGCGACTAGAATATAGACAACCCAATAGTTCCAGCCCGATAAAAAACCGGGGAATCTTCCCCAATATTTTTGTGCAAAGTAACTAAAAGAGCCGACCACAGGTTCTTCTACGATCATTTCACCCATTTGGCGCATAATTAAAAATGCAACCAAACCAACGATGGCATAACCTAAAATAATAGAAGGACCAGCGGACTGGATGACTTGTGCAGAGCCTAAAAATAAACCTGTCCCGACAGCACCACCCATAGCGATTAACTGGATGTGACGATTTTTAAGTCCACGTTTTAATTGGGAAGATGAGTTGCTCAAAATATATGCGCTGAATTAAAAAGCTGGCGCTATTGTAATAGATTGGCTAGGGATAACCTAGTTTGAAAGGGATTTTACTCAGTTAAATAAAAAGGATTCACACAAAACTGCACGAATCCTTTTTTAGAAAAATGATGTTTTTCTAAATTAGAAAGACACCATTTTGCCTGGGTTAATCATTGCGCCGATGCCATACATACTTTTTGCGAGCGGAATGACAACGGGAGCAAGGGTACGACCAAACATAATATTTTGATGGTCAATTTTAGATAACATTTCGAAGTCATTAGATTGCCCAACAAAGTCATTTGCAATGGCTTTACCAATACGAACAGTCTGCGCCACACCATGACCGCTCCAGCCATGAACAGCATAAATCGGGAATTTATTGCCAAACTTACGGCTATCAACTGCACCATTTACCGTTAAATCAGTCGTTCCACTCCAAACAAAATCCATCTCTAGATTTTTAATTTGAGGGAATACCGTATGAATTCGGTGCTCTAGATAATTTAAAGTTTTCTCTGGACCCCAACACGTTCCCGTGCCTTGACCACCAAACAGTAAGCGGTTGTTAAACACGGGGCGGTAGTAATCAATCTGGAACTGAGTGTCATAAACCGGATGCCCAAATGGCAGAAGCTCTTTTGTATCAAGCTCTAGCGGAGCAGTAGTCGCAACATAGGTATAAAAGGGAATAGTGGTATTGTTTTGCTCTGATAAAAGTTTAAATGAGGCATGGTGAACTGCCAAAACTACAGACTTTTTAGCTTTTACGACGGCATTTGCTGTTTGAACATAAATACCATCTGGTTTTTCTTCTATTGAAATGACTTCTGTTTGCTCATAAACAGTACCGCCGTTTTGGCAAAAACCATAAATTAAGCCGCGGTTTAAAGCTAAAGGATGAATTTGTCCACCCAACTCATCAATTAAACCACCCGTATAGTAGTCAGACTTAATATAGTCCATGAGTTCGTGTTTACCCACAATGCGGGTATGGTCTTCACCTAAATACTTTCGTGCATCGGCGCCTTGTGTTAAACCAACCAAATGTCCTTCATGAACGGCGGCAGTAATGTGGCCACGTTTTCGGTCAAAGTTGAGCTGGTATTTTTCCGAAATGTCATCAATGAGTTGCATGGCTTCCGTAGAGGTAAAATGCCACAGTTTTTTTGCATCTTCATAACCTAATCGATCGGCCATTTCTTGAGCTTCCCAGCGTGCCAAACCGGGGGTGAGTTGTCCGCCATTTCTGCCAGAGGCTGCACTACCAATACGATTTTTTTCTAATAAAACGGTATCTACGCCTTGTTCAGCTAAATGTAAGGCTGTCGATGAACCTAATAAACCGCCACCAATAACCACCACATCACATTCTAAATCGACCTTTAAACTGTCAAATGTATGCCAATCAGAAAGTGAGCTTTCATAGTAGTTCGCTGGATTATCTACCGATGGGCCTTCTACAGTGGTTGTGTCAAATTTTGCATGTTTCGGATTTAACCAGCTCCATTCTTTGCCCACTTGTAGAGATTTACTTGGTTTATATTCCACGTCTTTTAAAAACTGGGGTTTAGAAATAATATTCATGATGAAGTTCCTGTAAAATTAATAAGCATTACTAATAGCAATACTTTGTTTTTTAATCGTTTTATAGATAAATAAAAGAATGCCTAAAGATAACCAGAAACATCCGAAAGTCAGTGAAGATGAGTCAAGGTTAAGCCAGAGACAAATAATGCTGATGACTGATATAAGCGGCAAAAATAGGTTTAGAAATTTATTTTTAAACCCTGAGCGCTGTTTATCTTTAATATAAAATTTCATAAAAACCGAGAAGTTTACGGCTGTAAAAGCGACTAGAGCACCAAAGCTGATAAGGCTTACGACTTGTGCTAAATCTAGAAAAACCGCGGACATCGAAATAAGACCAACAAATAAAACCGAGAAAAATGGTGTACCTAAGGAGATATGAATTGTCCCAAAATACTTTTTAGGAAAAATATTGTCAGTGCCCATTATATACAGTAAACGTGAAGCACTGGCATGTGAGGCTAGGCCAGAGGCAACGGTGTTCATAATTTGCCCGCATAAGAATATGGACTGGAAAAAAGCCCCGCCGACATAAAGCACAATTTCAGGAAGCGCTTCAGTAGGGTGCTGGAAGCGAAGATTATTTGGAAAATAAAGCTGAATAAACCAGGCGGCGGTAAAGAAAATGAATCCACCAGCAAGTGTTGTTAACATGACTGCTCGTGGAATATTTTTGGTGGGTTGTTTGGTTTCATTTGAAAGCGTAGTAACCGCATCAAAACCTAAAAATGAAAAGCACAAAACTGAGGCACCCGCAACGAGTGGTAGTAAAGATTGGTGCTCATGCCAGAGGGGAGCCAAGGTAAGCACATGCTCATAACCTTGACTCGAGCCAATACCCTGAATCACTAAATAGACAAAGATAACCATGAGTATGATGGGTGCAAACACAAACAACAGGCTTAAATTGGCCAGTAAGCGAATACGGAAACAGTTCACTAAGGTGACAAGGCTCGCCGACACAAGCACCCAAAACCAGTAAGGCAGACTTGGAATGAGGGCAGTGAGATAAATTGCGGCAAGCAAAACATTAATGAGTGGTAATAACAGATAGTCGAGTAGGGAGCACCAACCGACAAAAAAGCCACTTTTAGGGCCTAGGCTTTCAGCAGTATAGCTATATGCCGAGCCTGACTTTTCTGAAGTTTTACTGAATCTTGCATAGCTCCAAGCGGTGAGTAACATGGCACCAAGTGCGAGTAAATATGCAAGTGGCACGTGACCATTGGTAATTCCAGAGACAATGCCGAAAGTATCAAACACTGTCATTGGCGTCATGTAGGCAATACCAATAATCGTGACTTGCCAAAGAGACAGTTTTTTTAAGGAAGACGTTTTATTTTCCATGTCATTTCAACCTCAAATTTCGTTGTTTTGCTTTTCATCCGGAAAAGCGATGCTATTTTTGAGCCAAAACTTCCCCAAGACCTGAATGAGCAAGTCTGATTGAAGAAAGTTTGAACAAAAGCCAGAGGCTTCAGGTGCTGTTTCGATTTGGTGATGCCCTAAAGCAAGGTCAAATATTTATATCTTTGACTTCACTCTAGATAACGACCAATTGAAAAGATTGACACGGTCGTGAGAGAACCTGCTCGGGGCTTTGTCCTCTAAATAATGTGCCTGTCCTGATGGTGACGTCATTTGAAGTAATGACTCGAGAAGAATCGTTGATCACGATTGCTTTTTGTTTGATGTTTTTCAGCTTCGGCATGAGAAGTTTTTCGAGTGCGGAAACTAAAATGTCGGTGGCAATTACACCGATAAATTGATCACGAATCATGACTGGGTGGGCAAGGGTGATGGTGTATGCACCATTACAAATATAATCGACATATGGCCCATGGATGCACGGACTTTTATTTTGAGCAGGTTTATGGAACCACTCAAAAGAGCGAAAATCTAAAAATCGCTGAGCATTTTGATAGTTTTCAAGTTTGGCTTGTTGTAACTGATCTTCTTTTTTATACCACCATTCGAGTGTCCAATAATCTTGTTCTTCTTGCGTTGCAGGACTATAACTTGCAAAGCCAATACCTTGACTGTAATGGCTTTCCTGTAATGCCTTTTTAATTTCTTTTTGCAAAGCTGAACGTTCTGAACCTGAAAGCTTAACGTCTTTTGTTTTTTCAGGTTCATGTTTTGAGAGAATTTTGCTCGCTTTAGCCGCCAGTTTTTCTGTAATGGCTGTCGTTTCCTCAACCACCGTCTTTAACAAATTTTGAAGCTCTTCTATATCTAAATGTTGGGTCATTCCTATAACTCCTAAAATTCCGTATTTCTCACTCGATATTTGATAAGCGCTCTGTTTTATTATTTTTATTCGATAGATAACTTATATCGAAGCATTTGGTCTGTTAGCATCGAAATAATTTTTCGTGCTTGAATAACAGCATCATCTTCATTGGCTTGAACAAAAGATGATAAAAGTTGGTGGTATTGCGCGACGACCAATTGATGAAAATGATCATCTTGGTAAAGCACTGCGATGAGCGGAGCCCATTCGGCTTGTATAGTTAACTCTTGATTTGCCAGTCGAGCTGATTGGGCAAAAGAGGTGAGCGTCAGCAAGCAACGTAAATCAAGCTGGGCACGAGTGTCTGCTTCAACGGCTTGTTCAAATTGCTCAATCAATTCTTTGATTTTGCCCAGTTCATATTCAGTGGTTCTTTGTGCTGCTAAATAAGCACCATGGCTTAAAATTGCACTATGAAATTCACCTAGATCAGCAAGATATTCATTTGAAGCTTGACGCAAAGGATGTTTGTTTAAGAGTAAGTCGGAAGGTAACTCACAAACAAAACTTCCGCCGTTTCGTCCGCGTCGTGTATCAATCAGACCTTTTACCCGTAAAGTATTTAACGCTTCACGAACGGTAATCGGTGACACTCCCATTAAGCGAGCTAAATCCGCCTCGTTAGGAAGTTGTTCATTGCTTTTGAGCAATCCAGAGATAATTGCATTTTCCAAGCGTTCAACAACTTGTTCCGAGCGAGTTGCCTGAGCGATAGGTGCAAAAATTATCGTATATGCTGACATGGCGAATTCTCTAAAAGCTAAGTCAGTGACTTAGCTTAATGAAACGGATAAATGATTAAAACACGCCATATTGATGGACTGCCTGTTCATCTTCAGGCACAGCTGGTATTGCATCCCAAAGTTCAACAATTTTGCCATTATCTACACGCCACAATTCAAAATAAGCATGTCGATTTCCAGCAATATTTCCTTCAGAATGTGTCAAGACAAATTGACCATCAGCAATGGAGCGATGAGTTTTGGAGTATACCAAACCTTGCCCTTCATTACGGATATTGTTCAAAAAATCAATCACTGCCTTAACGCCATCACCAATATCTGGGCTATGTTGAATGAACTGATCGCCGTGGGTGTATTCTTTAAATGCTTCGTAATTGCCATCAATTAATGACTTCTTAAAGAAAGAGGTCACAATTTCACGATTTTCCTCTGGGTCATGGTGAGTTACGATTTCGGTTGGACCATCTAATTGTGTTCTGCCACTCACATTCGGAGCTGCTTCTGCTACGAGACCATCCCAATGCTCTACAATTTTTCCATCTTTAACGCGGTAGATATCAAAGCCAACTAACGGGTTTTCATCTAATCCTTGAAAGCGCCCATGAATCGCAACCAAGTCTCCATCTGCCAATACACGCACAGCTTCATGTTGCATGTCGGGGCAGTCTTCTACCAGTTGACGCAATCCTGAAATACCGTTGGCAACCAGTGGAGAGTGCTCAATAAAGTCTTCCGAAAAATAGCGGTCTAGAGCAGTGGTGTCATGTAAATTAAATAACTCGTGGTGCGCCTTACTCACAAAGTCTTTCATTTCTTGTTTATTCATTTTGATCTCCTTTCAAATCTGATTTTTATTATTCATTTGAACTCATTACATGTTTAATGCGTGTATATTCTTCAAAACCATAGCCTGATAAATCTTTACCATAACCCGATTTTTTGAAGCCGCCGTGTGGCATTTCTGCGGTTAGAGGAATATGGGTGTTAATCCAAACGGTTCCGAAATCAAGTTCACGAGACAGGCGAGTTGCGCGTGCATGATCTTTAGTCCAGACACTTGAAGCTAAGCCATATTCAATATCGTTGGCTTTTTCAATGGCATCATTTTCATCTGTAAATTTTTGAACAGTAATGACTGGTCCAAAAATTTCATTTTGAATTGCTTCGTCGTGTTGTTTTAAACCACTAATTACAGTCGGTTCAAAATAGAATCCTGGACGATCTGCTTGCTTGCCACCCGTTTCAACTTTGGCGTGAGCAGGTAAGTTGTCAATAAAGGTTTTAACATTCTTTAATTGATTAGCGTTGTTGAGTGGACCATAAAGTGCGTCTTGATCATCTGGTTCACCAAAGCGTGTATTTTTTGCCGCTTCAATTAATTTACCTAAAAATTCATCGTGAACTGCTTCAGCAACAATCACGCGTGTTGCAGCAGTACAGTCTTGTCCTGCATTGAAGTAACCCGTTAAAGCAATCATTTCAACAGCTTTATCGATGTCGGCATCTTCAAAAACGACGACAGGTGCTTTCCCACCAAGCTCAAGGTGGGCTTTCGCTAAATTTGCTGCCGCAGAAGCTGCAACTTGTAAGCCTGCACGAACCGAACCTGTAATAGAAACGAGCGCAGGTGTTTTATGTGATACAACTTTTGAACCCACCTGAGCTTGGCCTAGCACCACATTAAATGCGCCTTTAGGGAAAAATGGGGCAGCAATTTCTGCAAGCAAAAGTGTACTTTCTGGTGTTGTGTCACTTGGTTTAAGTACCACAGTATTACCAGCTGCTAAAGCAGGAGCAATTTTCCAAACAGCCATCATGAGTGGATAGTTCCAAGGTGTAACTTGGCCAACTACACCGACTGGTTCGCGGCGAATAGAAGAGGTTAAACCTTCTAAATATTCACCTGAAGCTGTGCCATTCAGTAGGCGAGCAGCACCTGCAAAGAAACGAACCTGATCTGCTGATGCACCCACTTCTTCAGATGCAATTAAGTGTTTTAACTGACCCGTATTACGACTTTGCGCTTCAATTAAACGCTCCGCATTTGCTTCAATAGCATCTGCCAAATTCAATAATGCTTTTTGACGAGTTGAAGGTGTACTGCGTCCCCAAATTTTAAAAGCTTCTTTTGCAGCAGCGTAAGCAGCATCAACTTCTGCCTCGGTTGCATTAGGCGATTGACCATAAACTTCGCCAGTCACCGGACTTACCAAGTCGAAATAATCATTTCCTTTGCTAGCAACATATTCGCCGTTAATAAAGTGTTTTAGTTGAGTTTTAGCCATTTTTTATACCTTGTCCTTAGGTTTTAACATATAACATATAATGCTATATGTATTATGTTTTAAATTTTCTGTCAAATGCTTTGACGGGGGGAGTGAATGAAAAAAGTTAGAATTCAAATCAAATTGGATTTTAAGTTTTTGATTTTATTGTTTAAAAAAAGTTAAAAAATTTATTGAAGATTTTTAGAATAGGTTCAACGTCGTAATAGTTTTGTTGATTTGACGAAAGACAATAGAAGAATTTTTATAATCGAGAGCAGCTTGATGAGCCAAACCTTATGCTTAGCTCATCAATTTTTCTTTCTTATTATTTGAAATTAAAGTGAATCATCAGGTTTTATGACTCGCAAGCAGAATGCTGGTTTCACTGTTATAAATACCTGAAATATTCCTGATTCTTTCTAAAACTTTATCGAAGTTTTCTAAAGTATCACAGCGTAGCTCAACCAAAATGTCCCATTTACCGTTAGTTTTATGCAAACATTCAACGGCACTTTCTAGGCGTAATTCTTTAATCACAGACTGCGCTTTGGTCCCTTCGACCATAATGCTCATCCATGCGCGGATGACATTTCGTTCTGCATTGGGTTTAAACCGTACTGTGTATCCGGTAATGATGCCTGACGACTCTAAATACTCGATTCTCTTTTTTACCGTTGCTCTTGAAACGTGAACTTTTTCGGCTAACTCGGTAACAGACATCCGTGCGTTATCTTTAAGCAAACCTAAAATAATTTGATCAATGTTATCCATATTGTAATTGTCAATTATCAGATTGGTAAAAAATAATTCATTTTTGACTGAATTACAAATTTTGTGAATCAATTTGATTTTGAATAATAGGGTCATCAGTTAAGCCTAATAATTCAATTTAATGGACTAGATAAGATGAATAATTTTGCAGTTTCTCGTAGTGACTTTAACGAGTGGATGGTTCCAGTTTTTGCACCGGCAAATTTCATTCCTGTACGTGGTGAAGGTTCACGTATCTGGGATCAAGAAAATAAAGAATATATCGATTTTGCAGGCGGGATTGCAGTAAACGCATTAGGTCATGCGCATCCAGTGGCAGTAAATGCTTTAACAGAACAAGCAAAAAAACTTTGGCATGTGGGCAATGGTTATACAAATGAACCTGTTCTACGCCTTGCAAAACAACTCACTGAAAATACATTTGCAGACAAGGTTTTCTTTTGTAACTCAGGTGCTGAAGCTAACGAAGCGGCATTAAAACTAGCGCGTAAAGTGGGTTTAGACAGCGGCGTTGTTGGTAAAAGTGGCATTGTGGCATTTAAAAATGCTTTTCATGGCCGTACTTTATTTACTGTTTCAGCAGGCGGTCAGCCTAAATATTCACAAGACTTTGCACCGCTTCCAAATGGTATCAACCATGTTGCCTTTAATGATTTAGACGCAGCAAAAGCGGTAATGAATGAGCAAACATGTGCGGTTATTGTTGAGCCGATACAAGGTGAAGGCGGCGTTATTCCGGCTGACATCGAATTTTTAAAAGGCTTACGCGCACTATGTGATGAGTTTGGTGCCTTACTTATTTTTGATGAAGTACAAACAGGTGTAGGCCGTACAGGTTCACTTTATGCCTACATGAACACTGGTGTTATTCCAGATGTTCTTACAACTGCAAAAGCACTAGGTGGTGGTTTCCCAGTCGGTGCAATGTTAACAACCGATAAGTTTGCACCGCATTTTTCAGTGGGTACACACGGTACGACTTATGGCGGTAACCCGTTAGCAAGTGCGGTTGCGGGCGCAGTATTTGAGTTTATTAATACGCCTGAAGTGCTTAACGGGGTTAAAGCACGCCATGATTACTATAAAAAAGCTTTAAATAAATTAAATGAAAAATATGAAATCTTTGAAACAATTCGGGGTCAAGGTTTACTGATTGGCTGTGTCTTAAAATCAGAGTTCGCTGGCAAAGCAAAAGATATTAATAACCTTGCGGGTGAAGAGGGATTACTTAGTCTTATTGCTGGTCCAAATGTTGTGCGCTTTACACCATCTCTGATTATTCCTTTGGCTGATATTGATGAAGGTTTAAAAAGATTTGACCGTGCACTTGCTCGCTTCGTAGCAATTCAAAAGGATGAACAAGCGGCATGATGATTATTCGCTACATTGAACCTAAAGACGTTGATGACCTTTACCTGTTGGCTCAAAAAGCAGGTTTTGGCTTGACATCTTTACAGCCAAATATGGAAAAGCTTGCTGCTCGTATTGAACGGGCGTGTAAAACAGTCGCAGGCGAATTACCAAAGGCAGATCAGGTTTATTTATTTGTTCTTGAAGACACTGAACTCAACAAAGTAGTAGGGGTCTGTGGCATTGAAGTCGCACTTGGTTTAAAAGAGCCTTGGTACAACTTTCATGTAGGGACGCAAGTTCATGCCTCGGAACCGCTAAGTGTTTATAAAGCTTTACCAACACTATATTTGAGTAATGACCACACCAATTGTAGTGAGCTTTGCACTTTGTTTTTAGACCCAGACTATCGCTTAAATAAAAATGGCAAATTTTTATCTAAAGTTCGTTTCTTGTTTCTGTCGGCATTTCGCCAATATTTTGAAGAAACCATTGTGGCAGAAATGCGTGGCTATTCCGATGCAAATGGGCAGTCACCATTTTGGAATGCGGTAGGTCATAAGTTTTTTGATATTGAATTTACCAAAGCTGATTATTTAAGTGGAGTAGGGCAAAAAGCATTTATTGCAGAGCTGATGCCAAGACATCCACTCTATGTCGATATGTTACCTGACGATGCTAAAGCAGCGATTGGTATTGTTCATCCAAATACTCGACCAGCCTATAATCTCTTGCTAGAAGAAGGGCTGCGCTATAAAGGATATGTCGATATTTTTGATGGTGGGGCGACATTGCAGGCAGATATTGAAAACTTACGAGCGATTAAAGAAAGTCAATCTGTAGTGGTCCAAATTGAACAACCTGAAAATATTGCGGTAGGGGATGAACCTTACATTGTGGCCAATGATGACTATGAAAATTATCGAGCCATTCTTGTGTATAGCAAACCTCATCAGAAAATATTGCAATTAACACAAGAACAAGCAAAACAATTGAATGCCGAAAATGGTTGTTTAATTCGTGTGCTAAGTGTTCAAGGTAAACACGTTTCCAATCCAAAAGCGGTAAACAAACTCAAAGAGACTGATCATTTGCGAATGGCTGTTAATTAAGCAGGAATACTATACATTTCACCAAATTTAAGAAGGAATACTATATTATCGCTAACGCAAGATTGGTACATGGATAAACACAATCTTGTTCGCTGAGCTGGAATTCATTAGCCTGCCGCTATTCTATAAAAGACAGACAATTAAAATATTTAATTAATTTATATATTTTAATTCTCTATCGAAATTATATTTATAGATGTCAGGCTAATATAATAATGAAGGAAAGGATTTATGATTAATTTTTATTGTTATAGGTAATAGCTTTTAAAAAGGAATTTATAAGGTTTTAAATGATTTAATAATATTTTTAACATGATTTAATGGACTAAATTGATAATCATATAATTTATTTATTATTAAAACATTTACAACGATTGCTATAAATTGGAGTAAATATTACATGAGTAAGAATAACGGAAAACAATTCCTGGAAGGAGATCTTCTTGGTAGTCAACATATGACTGAGCAAGAAGAAGAGAAATTGCAGCGCTCATTAACCAATCGTCATATTCAGATGATTGCGATTGGCGGTGCAATCGGGACTGGATTATTTATGGGTTCTGGTAAAACATTAAGCATTTCAGGAACTTCAATTGTTTTAACCTATTTAATTATTGGTTTCTTCTTTTTCTTCGTAATGCGAGCAATGGGTGAGCTGCTGCTGGCGAATACTAATTTTAAAACATTCGCAGATTTTGCAACGGCTTATCTCGGTCCATGGGCAGGGTTTTTTCTGGGCTGGTCCTATTGGTGTAACTGGATTATTACTGCTATTGCAGACGTGATTGTGATCGGAGGGTACATGCAGTTTTGGTATCCCGATTTACCCGTCTGGATTCCTGCATTTACTTCATTGGCAGTCTTAACCATACTCAATTTTGTGGCCGTTCGGCTATTTGGTGAACTCGAATTTTGGTTTTCCCTCATCAAAATTACAGCAATTATTCTGTTCATTCTTGCGGGTATTTACTTAATTAGTACCGGATTTACTTCTCCAAATGGTGTTAAGGCATCGGTTAGCCATTTGTTTGAAACAGAGTCGATGTTTCCATATGGCGTAACAGGTTTCTTGGCAGGCTTCCAAATTGCCATCTTTGCATTTGTGGGTATTGAGCTGGTTGGTACGACTGCTGCTGAAACCAAAGACCCGCATAAATCACTTCCAAAAGCGATTAACTCTATTCCTTTACGTATTTTATTGTTCTACGTAGGTGCATTGGTTTGTATTATTGCGGTCACATCTTGGGCAAAAGTTTCACCAGAAAAAAGCCCATTTGTAGAAATGTTTACATTGGTCGGGTTACCAATTGCAGCAGGTTTAATCAATTTTGTTGTTGCGACTTCGGCGCTATCTTCTGCCAATAGCGGAATTTTTGCGACCAGTCGTATGTTATACGGTTTAGCATTAGACAATGATGCTCCTAAAAGCTTTAGTAAGTTATCTAAAAGTAAGGTTCCAATTAGAGGACTCGTATTTTCGATGGCTTGTGTGACGATGGGAACTTCTATTTTATTTATTGTTCCAAATGTCATGACTGCGTTTACAATTATTTCAGCGCTCACTTCAATTTTATGTATTTTTACATTCATGTTGATTGTGCTTTCTTATATTTCCTATCGTAAAAAATTCCCTGAATTACATATTCAATCTCAATATAAAATGCCGGGTGGATTATTTATGGCATGGTTTACGATGCTGTTTTTAGTTTTCACTATTGTAATTTTAGCTTTAGATCATGACACTTTAATTGCACTTGAGTGTTCACCAATCTGGTTTATTGGTTTGTTTGTTGCCTATAGATATAAAAAGAAAAAGATGTTGCAGCTTGATATTTTAAAAGCTCAAAAGGTTGATTATATTTAAGCTACATAATGAATTTTTTTAAAGCTAGGCAGAAGCCTAGCTTTTTTGTTTTGAATAAATTTTATATAAGATATTTATTGTGGTGTCATAATTAAAATATAAATTTAAAGAATAAAAAATGATCATTTAAATTTTAATAATTAAAAAAAATATATATATTTAGTTTTGTTTATGTAATTATTGGGCGATTTTTATACTTTAAATCATAAGAAATAACGAAATAATTGAATGGAGCACGAATGCTGAACCATAAAAAATATCTAGTCACAATGATATTAACCATTATGTATTCAAATAGCCATGCAGGGCGATTTGAAATGATCCATAGTGCAGTCAAACAACCAGGTTTAGAAAATTGTACGCCTTACCGGGACTTATTGGGTAATGAATTCGACTATAGTGTCAATGATATTTCAGGTCCTATTCCTTATACCCGTAATTATCAAACAGCCTTATCTGAAAATCTTAATCGTAACCGCGAAATAACCGATGGCTTAAAAACCATAGGCGGCTGGCAAGATAACTTTAACCATTATTTAATCCTATTCGATGAAGGAAATACCAGTTCAGGTGATTTAAGGATTCTGCTGCGCCTCAGGTTCCTGAATGAGCATGATGAAACATTTTATATTGGGGGATTAGGGGCAGATAAAAAGTTAGGTAAAATCTCCCGTATATTCTCATCCATGCCATTATATTATGAAGGATACCTTGCAGCGACCGGAAATGGGCAGCGAGAAGATGCAGACCGCATCGGTTATCATAGTGAAAATCACCGGGATAAGGGCTTAGTACTCAATCAGCCTTCAGGTGTATTTAGTGATGGCAAGAGTGTTAATAACGTCAAGAACTTATCCTTTACCCTTTATAAGGATGGTAATAAATATACCTTAAGCCATATTAGTACCTTCGGTAGTGATGCCATTTACAAGATTACGGCAGCGGAATTGTCAACAGGTCAGAATTTAAAGTTTAAATATAACGCGAGTGATGCGGGATTAGTTAAGGTGGTTGACCAGTATGGAAACTTCCTGACGATTGAGCGTAATAAAAAAGATCCGGATACGGCTTATGCACCTATCAGTTACCCGACTAAAGTCATAGCTGGCAAGTATTCGAGCAAATCCAATACAATTGATGAATACTTAAATAGAACCCCTACTGAAACTGAATTAGAATCAGGTAAGGTACAGCAAGCAGACTATTCTTATGAAGAGTTTGACTGGACAAATCATTTAAATGGAAATAAAGAAAAGATCTATGCAATTTCAGCTGTAAACTCTACAAATAATCCCACTGAAAAATACAACTATACTAAGGTAGGGAACATAAACTTAACCAGAGGGCCTAGAGATCCATTTCCTGATGGACCAGAATTTTTTGTACCGGCGCTAACCAGAGCCTATCATAGTAAATATCGTGATTCTGGTGGAGATTTAACAGCAGATATAGCAAATTTTGATTATAAAAAAGATAATAATTTATGGTTTTCTTATCCATTTAGTTCCTCTAAGGCTGGCATAAAGCGGGCGAGTGTCGTTAAAACTAGAGGGAGTGAAAATGCTTATCAAACTTTTTACAGCTTACGGACGATGAACTTTATCTCTACGGATAATACTGCAGATAAAGATTTTGATCCGATGACGATTTATATTGATGGGGATCACCGTGAAAGGAATATGTATATCGATTTCGGGGGGTATCCTTGTGTCACCTATAATAATACCCCTATACAGCGGGCCGGTTTTGATGTGCTAACCTCTGACCTAAAATATGTCATAGATAGAAATGGTAATGCGACAGCATTTCAATATGATGATTTTGGTCGTTTATCTACTTTAATTGAAGCAGAGCGTGATGAAGCTTTAAAAAGAACTACTACTTATACTTACTCCCCTGATGTAAAAAGATTCCAGACCCCATTAAAGATAGAAAGAAAAGATGAAACTATTGTAAATACCTTAGATAGTAAAGGTCGTGTGACCAGTTCAACGGTTACCAATACCAATGGAGGAGTGACGAAGAGTAAGAAATCTACGTATCAGTATGTGAATGACTTATTGAAAAGCCAAACAGATCCGGACGGAAGTATTAAAACCCTTGAATATGAAGATATTGGCGTAAACAAAAAAAAGGAAACCATCACCAAGGATGGGTTGTCGTCAGTTACCGAGTTTAGTAATTATAATTCTGCTGGGGCACCAGGTAAGATTATAGAGCCGAATGGGGTGATACAAGACATTTCGTATAATCAATCTAATTTACCTACAGTTAAAGCACGGACTGATTCTGCTAGTGGATTAATTCAAGCTAATAATTATAGTTATGATTTTAAGAATGATGTTATAAGAGAGATTCAGCCAGAAGGAAAAATAAAAAATTATAGATATAATAGTGTGACTAATTTATTACAAGGGGTAATTGAAAAAGATAAGTATTTAAAAACAAACTATTCTTACAATTCTAATGGTCAAATTATTTCTGAAAAAGAACAATATGGAGAATATGTTCTTGAGTCTATGCCTGATAATGTTGGCGAATTAAGAGATAAAGCTAGTTATGTTTATGATCGTTTAGGGAACCTGACAGAAAGCAAATATGGTTCAGATGGTACAGCAAACTGGCAGAAGAAAGAATATGATGCGAACGGCAATGTATTAAAAATAATAAAGCCGAATGCAGAGGGTACCGAAAGTGTAGAAAGTTTTACTTATGATGGCTTGAATAGAAAAAAGACTTATACGGACCCATTGGGTAAAATATATAGTTATAACTATGATAGTTTTGATAATGCGACTTTAAAGAAAGCTTCAAATGGTTCGAACTCTACCAATAGCTATACAAGTGGTAAAGATTTAGCGAAGGAAACGAATAGTGATTATGGGGTAAAAGAATATACCTATGATGGTGTATCGAATTTATTAACATCCAAACATGCCTCGACCCGCTACTGTAACTATTTGTCTTATGATGTTTTAGATCATTATAAACAATCAAATTGTCAGCATGTAAACCAGACAGCTTCGAGTAAGGATGTCAACTATAAATATAACTATCATACTAGTCGTTTTGGGCGTTTAGACAAGATTGAATCGCAGAATAAGACCGGGTTTACGGATGGTCAAAGATATTGGGGAGGGAATACAGAATATAGCTATGATGGTTTAGACCGTGTAATTGCTAAACAGCAGCGTGCCGGAAGATTACAGGCTGCGGATAAAAAGCTGACGGTGAGTTATGGTTATACCAAAGGCGATCGTATAAAAGAAATCACTTATCCATCGGGGAAAAAAGTCAATTATAATTATACTTACTATGAATTGCCTTATCCATTGGGTGGGATTGTAGGGGATACAAGGCTGCAAGGGGTTAGTTTAGGTGATCAGAGTATTTTAACGTTGGGTTATAACGACATCAACCTGGTTTCAAGTATGAAATGGGGTAATGGAAATACCACGGATTATGTATATGATTCAGTGAAGAATATTACCAATATTACTAACAAGGTCAATAATGCGGACTATGATTCGATTGTAAATAGCTATTATAAGAATGGTTTATTACAAACGAAGAAGATAGGTAGTCAAACGCGAACGTATAAGTATGATAAGAAAGGGCAGTTGCTTCAGGAGTTATTGACGGGAGGTTATACCCATACATTTAGTTATGATGACAATGGGAATAGAAAAACATTTAGCTCTAGTGGAACAGGCAGTCCTTATCCGATTACAAGTGCGAGTTATACGTATAGTACCTCTGGTAATAAATATGCGACGATGACCCATAATAATGCTGCCCAGAGTTTTAGTTATAATGCGACAGGAGAGTTGAATCTTCCGAATATTTTAGGAACGGCAATTTATGACTATCAGGGGCGTCGTGCCACAGAGGGTGCTACTCCTGATGGGAAATATACAAGCCATGAGATTGACTATAATCATAAGAACCAAAGGATACTAACGGCACGCAACGGATCGACCCGCCAGTATGTCTATGATGAAGCAGATCATCTTTTAGGTGAATATGATGGCAATGGGCAGGCTTTAGTCGAATATATTTGGTTGGGAGATAAGCCGGTATCAGCGATTTATGGTGACAAGATTGTCTATTTACTAACAGATGAGAAAAACACACCGTACCGAGGTATTGATTCAGCGACGAACAATAAGGTTTGGGTGAGGAATTCAGATGCATTTGGAGTAGCTAAACCGACAGTAGAAACGGTTGAGATGAACCTTCGTTTTCCAGGGCAAGTTTATGATAAAGCGACGGGCTTACATTACAACTTAAACCGCTATTACAACCCATTATTGGGGCGTTATATGGAGGCAGATCCGATTGGATTGGAGGGAGGCTGGAATCCGTATGCCTATGCAATGAATGATCCGGTAAATAAAGTTGATCCGAAAGGTTTATGGGCTGTGAGTGGTAGTTTATATGTGGGCTGGGGTGGAGGAGCTGAAATTAGTTTCAATAATGGAAGTTTAGAAGCTATAGCTCGCCTAGGCGTTGGTGTGGGGGCTGGACTGAGTCTTGATACAGCTGGTGGGCCATCAATTCATACTAAGCCTACGGGTTATGGACCTATTGGACGTACTTCAGCTAAAGGGGATATTGCAATAGGTGTTGGTAATGTAGGGGTAAGTTTAGTGGGGGTAAATGCAATAAGTGGTAATGGCTTTGTGCAAAAAGAAGGAGGGGGGAAGTTTGAGGCTACAGGGCCTACTATCAATTTAGATATATTTAAAAAGGATCAGCATTTTAAGACCGGAGTATCGATTGGAGGAGCGATCAGTGCAGAATTAGGTGGGTATACTAATCTGAAGATGCCTCAACAGAAAGTACAGCCAAAGTTAGAGAAAAAGATGGCGAAATAATAGTCTTATCATAATGATTTTTTAAATATGAAAAATCATTATGGTTATCATATATGTAATTTAAAATATTTATGAAGGATAAAAATGAAGTTAAATATGAAAAAAAGTACTAGTAATAATATTTCTTTTGATACCATTTATATTCGCATTGAATTATATAGCAAATAGACTTTCTAAAAGGAATTAATTATATATTGATAAGGTCTTTAAGCAAGATGAGGAGTTACATAAAAAATATGGTGATATAGAAGAGTATAATTTGCGTAAGTCTGGGAAGTACTTTGGTGGAGGCGTTGGAGGTGATGATGAGCAAAGCTATTACTACTATACGTATTCTGTTAAAGGTGGTATTACTGACGGAATGATTAAGTTAAAATTACATGAAGATGAAAAGAAAAAGATTGATGGATATACCATAGAATTTATTAAATAGATTTTAGAATACGTGGTCATTATTTTTAATTTAATTTTTTCTTAGATATAAAAAGCTAGGCAGAAGTCTAGCTTTTTTTTTCAAAAGATGTTTTTATAACGTCATAATTAAAATATAAATGTAGAGAATAAAAAATGATCATTTAAATTTTAATAATTAAAAAAAATATATATATTTAGTTTTGTTTATGTAATTATTGGGCGATTTTTATACTTTAAATCATAAAAAATAACGAAATAATTGAATGGAGCACGAATGCTGAACCATAAAAAATATCTAGTCACAATGATATTAACCATTATGTATTCAAATAGCCATGCAGGGCGATTTGAAATGATCCATAGTGCAGTCAAACAACCAGGTTTAGAAAATTGTACGCCTTACCGGGACTTATTGGGTAATGAATTCGACTATAGTGTCAACGATATTTCAGGTCCTATTCCTTATACCCGTACTTATCAAACAGCTTTATCTCAAAATCTTAATCGTAACCGCGAAATAACCGATGGCTTAAAAACCATAGGCGGCTGGCAAGATAACTTTAACCATTATTTAATCCTATTCGATGAAGGAAATACCAGTTCAGGTGATTTAAGGATTCTGCTGCGCCTCAGGTTCCTGAATGAGCATGATGAAACATTTTATATTGGGGGATTAGGGGCAGATAAAAAGTTAGGTAAAATCTCCCGTATATTCTCATCCATGCCATTATATTATGAAGCTTACCTTGCAGCGACGGGAAATGGACAGCGAGAAGATGCGGACCGCATCGGTTTTCATAGTGAAAATCACCGCGATAAGGGTCTGGTACTCAATCAGCCTTCAGGTGTATTTAGTGATGGCAAGAGTGTTAATAACGTCAAGAACCTATCATTTACCCTTTATAAGGATGGTAATAAATATACCTTAAGCCATATTAGTACCTTCGGTAGTGATGCCATTTACAAGATTACGGCAGCGGAATTGTCAACAGGCCAGAATTTAAAATTTAAATATAACGCGAGTGATGCGGGATTAGTTAAGGTGGTTGACCAGTATGGAAACTTCCTGACGATTGAGCGTAATAAAAAAGATCCGGATACGGCTTATGCAGCTCTTAGTTACCCAACTAAAGTCATAGCTGGGAAGTATGCGACCAAGTCTAATACAATTGATGACTACTTAAATAGAACCCCTACTGAAACTGAATTAGCTGATGGTAAGGTACAGCAAGCAGACTATTTTTATGAAGAGTTTGACTGGGCAAATCATTTAAATGGAAATAAAGAAAAAATCTATGCAATTTCAGCTGTAAACTCTACAAATAATCCTAATGAAAGATATACTTATACAAAAGTAGGAAATGTAAACCAAATCAAAAGTCTGAATGAGCCTGCTCCTTCCGGGCCAGAATTTTTTGTTCCGGTACTAACCAGAGCTTATCATAGAGAATTTAGGGAATATGGTGCGGATTTTGAAGTTGATATAGCTAATTTTGACTATAAACAAGAAGATTCTCGTTTATGGTTTTCTTATCCGTTTAGTTCCTCTAAAGCTGGCATAAAGCGGGCGAGTGTCGTTAAAACCGGAGGGACTGAAAAGGCTTATCAAGGGTATAATTCAACAAGAAGATTAAACTTTATCTCTAAAGATAATACCGCAGATAAAGATTTTGATCCTATGTATATCGATATTCGGGGAGATCACCGCGAAAGGGATATGTATATCGATTTCGGGGGATATCCTTGTGTCACCTATAATAATACCCCTATACAGCGGGCCGGTTTTGATGTGCTAACCTCTGACCTAAAATATGTCATAGATAGAAATGGTAATGCGACAGCATTTCAATATGATGATTTTGGTCGTTTATCTACTTTAATTGAAGCAGAGCGTGATGAAGCTTTAAAAAGAACTACTACTTATACTTACTCCCCTGATGTAAAAAGATTCCAGACCCCATTAAAGATAGAAAGAAAAGATGAAACTATTGTAAATACCTTAGATAGTAAAGGTCGTGTGACCAGTTCAACGGTTACCAATACCAATGGAGGAGTGACGAAGAGTAAGAAATCTACGTATCAGTATGAAAATGACTTGTTGAAAAGCCAAACGGATCCGGACGGAAGTATTAAAACCCTTGAATATGAAGATATTGGCGTAAACAAAAAAAAGGAAACCATCACCAAGGATGGATTATCATCAGTTACCGAGTATAGTAACTATAATTCAGCTGGAGCACCGCGTAAGATTATAGAGCCAAGTGGGGTGATACAAGACATTTCTTATAATCAATCGAATTTACCTACAGTTAAAGCACGGACTGATCCTGCTAGTGGATTAGTTCAAGCTAATAATTATGAATATAATTTTAATCATGATGTTATAACAGAAAATAAAGGTGATGGTTTAATAAAACAATATAGATATTCTCTGGATGATGGCTTGTTAAGTTCATTTGTAGAGAGGGATCAGTTTCTAAAAAATAATTATACATATAATGCTAATGGGCAGTTAATTTCTGAAACTGAACAATATATTAATTATAATCATCCTCTTCTTCCTGATACTGTTGGTGAATTAAGAGATAAGGCCAGTTATGTTTATGATCGTTTAGGGAACCTGACAGAAAGCAAATATGGTTCAGATGGTACAGCAAACTGGCAGAAGAAAGAATATGATGCGAACGGTAATGTATTAAAAATAATAAAGCCGAATGCAGAGGGTACCGAAAGTGTAGAAAGTTTTACTTATGATGGCTTGAATAGAAAAAAGACTTATACGGACCCATTGGGTAAAATATATAGTTATAACTATGATAGTTTTGATAATGCGACTTTAAAGAAAGCTTCAAATGGTTCGAACTCTACCAATAGCTATACAAGTGGTAAAGATTTAGCGAAGGAAACGAATAGTGATTATGGGGTAAAAGAATATACCTATGATGGTGTATCGAATTTATTAACATCCAAACATGCCTCGACCCGCTACTGTAACTATTTGTCTTATGATGTTTTAGATCATTATAAACAATCAAATTGTCAGCATGTAAACCAGACAGCTTCGAGTAAGGATGTCAATTATAAATATAACTATCATACTAGTCGTTTTGGGCGTTTAGACAAGATTGAATCGCAGAATAAGACCGGGTTTACGGATGGTCAAAGATATTGGGGAGGGAATACAGAATATAGCTATGATGGTTTAGACCGTGTAATTGCTAAACAGCAGCGTGCCGGAAGATTACAGGCTGCGGATAAAAAGCTGACGGTGAGTTATGGTTATACCCAAGGCGATCGTATAAAAGAAATCACTTATCCATCGGGGAAAAAAGTCAATTATAATTATGCTTACACTGAAATCTCAAATATAATTGTTGGAGATCCAAGGCTTCAAGGGGTTAGTTTAGGTGATCAGAGTATTTTAACGTTGGGTTATAACGACATCAACCTGGTTTCAAGTATGAAATGGGGTAATGGAAATACCACGGATTATGTATATGATTCAGTGAAGAATATTACCAATATTACTAACAAGGTCAATAATGCGGACTATGATTCGATTGTAAATAGCTATTATAAGAATGGTTTATTACAAACGAAGAAGATAGGTAGTCAAACGCGAACGTATAAGTATGATAAGAAAGGGCAGTTGCTTCAGGAGTTATTGACGGGAGGTTATACCCATACATTTAGTTATGATGACAATGGGAATAGAAAAACATTTAGCTCTAGTGGAATAGGCAGTCCTTATCCGATTACAAGTGCGAGTTATACGTATAGTACCTCTGGTAATAAATATGCGACGATGACCCATAATAATGCTGCCCAGAGTTTTAGTTATAATGCGACAGGAGAGTTGAATCTTCCGAATATTTTAGGAACGGCAATTTATGACTATCAGGGGCGTCGTGCCACAGAGGGTGCTACTCCTGATGGGAAATATACAAGCCATGAGATTGACTATAATCATAAGAACCAAAGGATACTAACGGCACGCAACGGATCGACCCGCCAGTATGTCTATGATGAAGCAGATCATCTTTTAGGTGAATATGATGGCAATGGGCAGGCTTTAGTCGAATATATTTGGTTGGGAGATAAGCCGGTATCAGCGATTTATGGTGACAAGATTGTCTATTTACTAACAGATGAGAAAAACACACCGTACCGAGGTATTGATTCAGCGACGAACAATAAGGTTTGGGTGAGGAATTCAGATGCATTTGGAGTAGCTAAACCGACAGTAGAAACGGTTGAGATGAACCTTCGTTTTCCAGGGCAAGTTTATGATAAAGCGACGGGCTTACATTACAACTTAAACCGCTATTACAACCCATTATTGGGGCGTTATATGGAGGCAGATCCGATTGGATTGGAGGGAGGCTGGAATCCGTATGCCTATGCAATGAATGATCCGGTAAATAAAGTTGATCCGAAAGGTTTATGGGCTGTGAGTGGTAGTTTATATGTGGGCTGGGGTGGAGGAGCTGAAATTAGTTTCAATAATGGAAGTTTAGAAGCTATAGCTCGCCTAGGCGTTGGTGTGGGGGCTGGACTGAGTCTTGATACAGCTGGTGGGCCATCAATTCATACTAAGCCTACGGGTTATGGACCTATTGGACGTACTTCAGCTAAAGGGGATATTGCAATAGGTGTTGGTAATGTAGGGGTAAGTTTAGTGGGGGTAAATGCAATAAGTGGTAATGGCTTTGTGCAAAAAGAAGGAGGGGGGAAGTTTGAGGCTACAGGGCCTACTATCAATTTAGATATATTTAAAAAGGATCAGCATTTTAAGACCGGAGTATCGATTGGAGGAGCGATCAGTGCAGAATTAGGTGGGTATACTAATCTGAAGATGCCTCAACAGAAAGTACAGCCAAAGCTAGAGAAAAAAACAAAGTAACTAGAATTATATATGATGATCTATTAATGATGACAACTCATCATATATATAATTTTTATTAAGGCTAGGGAGACCTAGCCTTTTTATTTTTAGAGAAAAACTTTATAAATATTTTCTAAGATCAAGATATAAATGTAGAGAATAAAAAATGATCATTTAAATTTTAATAATTAAAAAAAATATATATATTTAGTTTTGTTTATGTAATTATTGGGCGATTTTTATACTTTAAATCATAAAAAATAACGAAATAATTGAATGGAGCACGAATGCTGAACCATAAAAAATATCTAGTCACAATGATATTAACCATTATGTATTCAAATAGTCATGCAGGACGATTTGAAATGATCCATAGTGCAGTCAAACAACCAGGTTTAGAAAATTGTACGCCTTACCGGGACTTATTGGGTAATGAATTCGACTATAGTGTCAATGATATTTCAGGTCCTATTCCTTATACCCGTAATTATCAAACAGCCTTATCTGAAAATCTTAATCGTAACCGCGAAATAACCGATGGCTTAAAAACCATAGGCGGCTGGCAAGATAACTTTAACCATTATTTAATCCTATTCGATGAAGGAAATACCAGTTCAGGTGATTTAAGGATTCTGCTGCGCCTCAGGTTCCTGAATGAGCATGATGAAACATTTTATATTGGGGGATTAGGGGCAGATAAAAAGTTAGGTAAAATCTCCCGTATATTCTCATCCATGCCATTATATTATGAAGGATACCTTGCAGCGACCGGAAATGGGCAGCGAGAAGATGCAGACCGCATCGGTTATCATAGTGAAAATCACCGGGATAAGGGCTTAGTACTCAATCAGCCTTCAGGTGTATTTAGTGATGGCAAGAGTGTTAATAACGTCAAGAACTTATCCTTTACCCTTTATAAGGATGGTAATAAATATACCCT
This sequence comes from Acinetobacter sp. KB005, assembly GCF_049949095.1. Lineage (NCBI taxonomy): Bacteria > Pseudomonadati > Pseudomonadota > Gammaproteobacteria > Moraxellales > Moraxellaceae > Acinetobacter > Acinetobacter sp. KB005. The sequence continues at coordinate 2,026,783 of NZ_CP188191.1, forward strand.
CAGCCATATTAGTACCTTTGGTAGTGATGCCATTTACAAGATTACGGCAGCGGAATTGTCAACAGGTCAGAATTTAAAGTTTAAATATAACGCGAGTGATGCGGGATTAGTTAAGGTGGTTGACCAGTATGGAAACTTCCTGACGATTGAGCGTAATAAAAAAGATCCGGATACGGCTTATGCACCTATCAGTTACCCGACTAAAGTCATAGCTGGCAAGTATTCGAGCAAATCCAATACAATTGATGAATACTTAAATAGAACCCCTACTGAAACTGAATTAGAATCAGGTAAGGTACAGCAAGCAGACTATTTTTATGAGGAGTTTGACTGGACAAATCATTTAAATGGAAATAAAGAAAAAATCTATGCAATTTCAAATGTAAACTCTACAAATAATCCAAATGAAAGATACACCTATACTAGGGTAGGGAATATAAATATAACTAGAAACGTAGGTGACCCATTTCCATCGGGTTCAGAATTTTTTGTACCGGCATTAACTAGAGCCTATCATCACATGTATCGGGATTTTGGAAGCCCTTATACAGTAGATATAGCAAACTTTGATTACAAAAAAGAAAATTCTCCTTTATGGTTTTCTTATCCGTTTAGTTCCTCTAAAGCTGGCATAAAGCGTGCGAGTGTCGTTAAAACAAGAGGGAGCGAAAAGGCTTATCAAACTTTTTACAGCTTACGGACAATGAACTTTATCTCTACGGATAATACTGCAGATAAAGATTTTGATCCGATGACAATTTATATTGATGGAGATCACCGTGAAAGGGATATGTATATCGATTTCGGGGGATATCCTTGTGTCACCTATAATAATACCCCTATACAGCGGGCCGGTTTTGATGTACTCACCTCTGATTTAAAATATGTCATAGATAGAAATGGTAATGCGACATCATTTCAGTATGATGATTTTGGTCGTTTATCCACTTTAATTGAAGCAGAGCGTGATGAAGCTTTAAAAAGAACTACTACTTATACTTACTCCCCTGATGTAAAAAGATTCCAGACCCCATTAAAGATAGAAAGAAAAGATGAAACTATTGTAAATACCTTAGATAGTAAAGGTCGTGTGACCAGTTCAACGGTTACCAATACCAATGGAGGAGTGACGAAGAGTAAGAAATCTACGTATCAGTATGTGAATGACTTATTGAAAACGCAAACGGATCCGGACGGAAGTATTAAAACTCTTGAATATGAAGATATTGGCGTAAACAAAAAAAAGGAAACCATCACCAAGGATGGATTATCATCAGTTACCGAGTATAGTAACTATAATTCAGCTGGAGCACCGGGCAAGATTATAGAACCGAGTGGAGTGGTGGAAACAATTGGATATGACGGGTCAAATTTGCCTAGGTTTAAGAAAAGAACTGATCCTGCAAGTGATTTTACCCAAACTAATTTCTATGAATATTTTTTTAATAATTTAATCGTACAAGATGATCTTGAAACTAACTTAAAAAGATATACCTATCTTAATGGGAATAAAGACTTAATAGAAACGTTATATGAACAAGAAAAGTACTTGGCACAAGTATACAATTATAACTCTAATGGACAGCTGATCTCTGAGAAAGAACTATATTATATATATATGCCTGTACCCGGTATGCAGGAGTTATATATGGGAGAAAAAAGAGACAAAGCTAGTTATGTTTATGACCGTTTAGGGAACCTGACAGAAAGCAAATATGGTTCAGATGGTACAGCAAACTGGCAGAAGAAAGAATATGATGCGAACGGTAATGTATTAAAAATAATAAAGCCGAATGCAGAGGGTACCGAAAGTGTAGAAAGTTTTACTTATGATGGCTTGAATAGAAAAAAGACTTATACGGACCCATTGGGTAAAATATATAGTTATAACTATGATAGTTTTGATAATGCGACTTTAAAGAAAGCTTCAAATGGTTCGAACTCTACCAATAGCTATACAAGTGGTAAAGATTTAGCGAAGGAAACGAATAGTGATTATGGGGTAAAAGAATATACCTATGATGGTGTATCGAATTTATTAACATCCAAACATGCCTCGACCCGCTACTGTAACTATTTGTCTTATGATGTTTTAGATCATTATAAACAATCAAATTGTCAGCATGTAAACCAGACAGCTTCGAGTAAGGATGTCAACTATAAATATAACTATCATACTAGTCGTTTTGGGCGTTTAGACAAGATTGAATCGCAGAATAAGACCGGGTTTACGGATGGTCAAAGATATTGGGGAGGGAATACAGAATATAGCTATGATGGTTTAGACCGTGTAATTGCTAAACAGCAGCGTGCCGGAAGATTACAGGCTGCGGATAAAAAGCTGACGGTGAGTTATGGTTATACCCAAGGTGATCGTATAAAAGAAATCACTTATCCATCGGGGAAAAAAGTTAGCTATGTATATGATTACTTTACAATGGAAAATGATTTTGCTGGAAGAAAATTATATGGAGATCCAAGGCTGCAAGGGGTTAGTTTAGGTGATCAGAGTATTTTAACGTTGGGTTATAACGACATCAACCTGGTTTCAAGTATGAAATGGGGTAATGGAAATACCACGGATTATGTATATGATTCAGTGAAGAATATTACCAATATTACTAACAAGGTCAATAATGCGGACTATGATTCGATTGTAAATAGCTATTATAAGAATGGTTTATTACAAACGAAGAAGATAGGTAGTCAAACGCGAACGTATAAGTATGATAAGAAAGGGCAGTTGCTTCAGGAGTTATTGACGGGAGGTTATACCCATACATTTAGTTATGATGACAATGGGAATAGAAAAACATTTAGCTCTAGTGGAACAGGCAGTCCTTATCCGATTACAAGTGCGAGTTATACGTATAGTACCTCTGGTAATAAATATGCGACGATGACCCATAATAATGCTGCCCAGAGTTTTAGTTATAATGCGACAGGAGAGTTGAATCTTCCGAATATTTTAGGAACGGCAATTTATGACTATCAGGGGCGTCGTGCCACAGAGGGTGCTACTCCTGATGGGAAATATACAAGCCATGAGATTGACTATAATCATAAGAACCAAAGGATACTAACGGCACGCAACGGATCGACCCGCCAGTATGTCTATGATGAAGCAGATCATCTTTTAGGTGAATATGATGGCAATGGGCAGGCTTTAGTCGAATATATTTGGTTGGGAGATAAGCCGGTATCAGCGATTTATGGTGACAAGATTGTCTATTTACTAACAGATGAGAAAAACACACCGTACCGAGGTATTGATTCAGCGACGAACAATAAGGTTTGGGTGAGGAATTCAGATGCATTTGGAGTAGCTAAACCGACAGTAGAAACGGTTGAGATGAACCTTCGTTTTCCAGGGCAAGTTTATGATAAAGCGACGGGCTTACATTACAACTTAAACCGCTATTACAACCCATTATTGGGGCGTTATATGGAGGCAGATCCGATTGGATTGGAGGGAGGCTGGAATCCGTATGCCTATGCAATGAATGATCCGGTAAATAAAGTTGATCCGAAAGGTTTATGGGCTGTGAGTGGTAGTTTATATGTGGGCTGGGGTGGAGGAGCTGAAATTAGTTTCAATAATGGAAGTTTAGAAGCTATAGCTCGCCTAGGCGTTGGTGTGGGGGCTGGACTGAGTCTTGATACAGCTGGTGGGCCATCAATTCATACTAAGCCTACGGGTTATGGACCTATTGGACGTACTTCAGCTAAAGGGGATATTGCAATAGGTGTTGGTAATGTAGGGGTAAGTTTAGTGGGGGTAAATGCAATAAGTGGTAATGGCTTTGTGCAAAAAGAAGGAGGGGGGAAGTTTGAGGCTACAGGGCCTACTATCAATTTAGATATATTTAAAAAGGATCAGCATTTTAAGACCGGAGTATCGATTGGAGGAGCGATCAGTGCAGAATTAGGTGGGTATACTAATCTGAAGATGCCTCAACAGAAAGTACAGCCAAAGCTAGAGAAAAAAACAAAGTAACTAGAATTATATATGATGATCTATTAATGATGACAACTCATCATATATAATTTTTATTAAGGCTAGGGAGACCTAGCCTTTTTATTTTTAGAGAAAAACTTTATAAATATTTTCTAAGATCAAGATATAAATGTAGAGAATAAAAAATGATCATTTAAATTTTAATAATTAAAAACATATAAAAGTATATTGAGATTGATCTGGCTCCAAATTAATAACTAAAATAGTTTAATGTCTAATTAAAAAATTGCTTATAATTGAAAACAAATGTTGAAAGAAATTTAATTTAAATTGTATCTTTGAATTCTCGTAAGAACGGAAACAAAAGTATATGAAAATTAAACAAAACACTTGACGATATGTAATAAATTTTATTTAATGTGGATTAAAATAATTAAGTTTTATTTAGAGGTTAGTTTGTTTATTGCTCATAAGAAAAATGGTTTTACTTTGCTGGAATTAATGATTGTTTTAGTGATCGTTGGGCTATTGGCAGGAATTATTGGGCCTAATTTATTTAAGAATTTAGATAAATCGGAAACAACTGTAGTAAAGGCCCAAGTTGATGCATTTACAAAAGCCATTGATCAATATCGTTTAGACGTAGGTGAATTTCCTAACAGTAATGAGGGATTAAAGGTACTTGTACAGGCAGGAGAAAATAGTGAAAATTGGAAGGGTCCATACATAAAGAAAATTCCACTTGACCCTTGGGGTATGCCTTACCAATATAGAGTTCCCAGTGAATTCAATTTAAATTATGACGTTTTCTCAACTGGTAAAGATAAAAAAATAGGCGGTGAGGGCGAAAATTTAGATATAGGTAATTGGTAAAATGGCTGAGTTTTCAGTTAAATATATTTCTAAATCTAATAAAATGATTAGTGAGAATTTTTCTTCTAGAAATAGTCATGAACTAAAGCAAATTATTTCATTAGAAAAAGAAGGAATATTAGTTGAATATAAAGAAATTAAACAACTAAAGACTACTAAGATTAACTATGTCATTTTTGCTTATGAGATAAGGACGTTACTAAAATCAGGTATTTCAATAGCAGAAGCATTAAGTATTTTAAAAGAAAATAACACAAACTATAGTGATATGGTAAGGCAATTGTTTGAAGGGCTGCACGATGGCCAAAGTTTTTCTAATGCAATGAATGTAAGTGATTATGATTTTCCTAGTCTATTAATTGCAACTATTGCTGCAAGTGAGAAAAATGGTACATTAATAAATGCTTTAGAAAATTATATAAATTATGAATCAAATGTAAATAAAATTAAAAGTAAAGTTATTAGCGCCTCTATTTATCCCATGGTACTTATTATAGTGTCTTTTTTGATAGTATTGTTTTTGCTAGTTTATCTTGTTCCAAAGTTTTCAATTATATATCAAGATGTTAGTGTTGAATTGCCATTTTTATCAAGAAGCCTTTTATCATTTGGTAGTATTGTTTATGAATATAAAATGATCTTTCTGGTTGGTATTATATTTTTATTGATATTAATTGGAATTTATTTTTATAAAGTGGGGATACAGGTTTTAGCATTAAAAATTATTCAATTAAATAAATTTACTGCAGAAATATGCGAAAAATTTTTATTGTCAAGATTTTACAGAGGTTTCGCTTTACTATTAGAATCAGGTTCATCTGTTATAGAAGCATTTTCGCTAATGGAAGGAACATTAACTAAAAGGCATAAACTAAAAATACAACAAGCTAGATCAATGATACTTGAAGGAAAAAGCCTAAGCTCCTCATTAATAAGCTCAAAACTCACTACACCAATTTCATCAAGATTATTAAGTGCTGGTGATAAAAATGGTGAAATTATAAATATGCTAAAACAATCATCAGAATTTTATGATATGGAGATAGAAAATTTTATTGAACGTGCTAGTCAAATTATTGAACCAATACTAATGATTATTATAGGTTTTTTTATAGGTGGTATAATTGTTTTATTATATATGCCAATTTTTGATTTAGCTAATAGTGTGCAACAATGAATTACGATAATATTTTTGTTGATCTAATATTTGATAATGAACACTTATCGAACATAGAATTAGATACATCTATTATTAGTGAAAAATTAATTTTAGAGAAAGAAGTATGTTGTGTTTATAAAAATGAAGTTAAATTTTATTTATTTAAAGATAAACCAACAGTAAAATTAATTAATTGGATATCAAATTTTGATGATACTGATTTTTTAGTAGGTATACTGCATAATCCAGATATTTTTTATGAAACTATTAAAGATAAATTTTCAAATAAAAGTGCTGATTATAGTCAACAAGACATAAAGCAAAGTGTAAATAATACAGAATCTTTTCTTTCAGATGTTCTGAAAGAAAGTTTTGGTCTTGGAGCAAGTGATATTCATTTTGAGAATAAGTTAAAATCAATAATAATTAAGGTACGATTAGATGGAGTATTAATTACGCTAAAAACAATTGAAAATAAAAAATTTGGTGAACAACTTATTTCAAGATTAAAGGTATTAGCTAATTTAGATATTGCCGAACAGCGAATTCCTCAAGATGGTCGTTTATCTACCTTCATAGATACCAAGGAATTAGATTTACGAATATCTATTATGCCAGGGTTGCATGGTGAAGATGCTGTACTTAGAATTTTAGATAAGAGTAATTTAATAAATACAATCAGTGAAACTATCAGCTTAGAAAATTTAGGTTTTAAAGATAATAATCTTGACATTGTAAAAAAACTAGCAAAATCACCATATGGAATGATTCTTTTTACTGGTCCAACAGGTTCTGGTAAGACGACTTCCTTATATGCTTTATTAAATGAAAATAATAATGGGTATAGTAAAATTATTACAGTTGAAGATCCAATTGAATATCAGATTGAAAATGCTTTACAGATACCAGTAAATGAAAAAAAAGGTTTAACTTTTGCTAAGGGTTTACGATCTATTTTACGTCATGATCCTGATACAATTTTAATTGGTGAAATTCGAGACAAAGAAACAGCTGAAATAGCTATTCAAGCTTCACTTACAGGTCATTTAGTTTATACATCTGTACATGCTAATAATGCTTTAGATGTTATTGGTCGTTTTAAACATATGAATATTGATATGTATGGATTTTTAAGTTGTTTAAATGGTGTAATTGCGCAACGTTTAATAAGAACAAAATGTAAATATTGTATGGCACAAATAACAGAAAAAATTGGATGTGAAGAGTGTCATTTTACTGGATTTAAAGGTCGCAAAGCAATTATGGAAATTATGGTGGTTGACGATCATCTAAGAGAAATGATCTTGGAAAATGAAAGTATAAAAACTATAAGAAGTTATTTGAAAAAAAATGGGATGAGGACTCTTAGAGAAGAGGCAATTGAAGCAGTAAATAATAAAGAAACCACTATGGAAGAGGTTAATAGAGTTACTCATGCTGAATTTTTTTAAAACCATTCATATCTATATAGATAATGACTCTTTATTTTGGATTTATGTTGTTAATAAAAGAGTTGAAAAAAAAGGAATATATGATTTAAAGAATGGTTTAGAAAATTTAAAAGTATACTTTATTGATGTTTTAAACGTAAAAAGTTTACATTTTATTTATTTTAAAATAAATATGTGTACTTATTTCTATAAAGTTTCGGTATTACCTTATATTAATGATTATTTATCTATTGATAATTTAAAAAATATATCTAACTCTATTTTTTTAAAGAAATATTTAAATTTTGATGAAAATGAATATCAATTTTTTTGTAGTAAGCAATCATTTGGAGACCCAATTATTCTTATTGCTTTAGATAAAAATATTTACAACTTTTTCTGTAATTTAAATTTGGGTCGTTTTGAATTTTATTTTGATGTGATTGAAATATTAAATAAGATGAAATCAATTGACTCAAAAATATTTAACTTTAATGGGAGTTATTATCATTATGAGTTTTATGAAAAAAAGTTAATTGATATAAATATTTTTCATAGCAATAAAGCTCTACGAAATATTGAGATATGTAGTTTTGAGTTTAATATTGATTTTTTAAACAATGATGATAAAGTTGTTTTTCCTAAAATTATGAGTTTACTATGTATAAAGTAAAGCCAATATTAGTAAAAAAAGATATTTCATTATTTCTAATTTTATCTTTATGTGTTGTTTTAATGGTTAATTTTTATTTTTTATTTCAATATAAAGATAAGATAAATAAACTGAAATTAGATTATTCTCAATTAATTGATAATGAAGAAATAAATAAAGATTTTTCTTCTTATAATAAATCTTTAGATTTTTACCAAGAAATAGATCAAATAATGCTGAAAAAAGAAGTTGGTATTTCTATAGAAAAAATATCTTTAACAAATAAGATAATACTAATTTATGGAAAGTCAACCAATATGGACTATATTAATATCTTTAAAAATAATATAAGTAATAAATATATATTAAAAAAAGTTAATAAGCAAAATAGTTTATATTCTTTTGAATTGGAAAGAAAATATGAATAATCTAAAGCTTCGTATATTTTGGTATATGGATTTTCTAATAAATAGTAAATTTTATTTTTTTGTGATGCTTTTTTTTGTAGTTTTTTGGGTGATACTTAGTAATTTTTATATAAAGGAAAAGTATATTGATATTATTAGTGGGTATGAAAATTTAATTGATAGCAAAACAATAGAAATAAAAGATCAATCTTTTTTTAAAGCTAAAAAAATTGATTTATATAGTTTAGTTGTGAGTTCAACTGAAAAAAATAGTATTGAGATTAAATCATATGTAATGAATAAAAAAAGCTTTGTTTTTTCGTTACTCGGTTCAGAAAATGAAATTAAAAATTTTCTTTTTGATATTAATAGTTTAAGCAGTGAGAATAAGTTTAATATAAGTAAAGTAGATTTATCTTTTGAAGAGACCAATAAAACGGGACTTGTTTTGGAGATACAGTCTTATGATAAATAGATATATATCTTATATTTCTTTATTCTTGATTTTAACTATTTTAATTCAATTTGGATATTTTTCTAGGGAATTAAATATTAGTACGATTAGCATGCGATCTAAAGAGGATTTACCTTTTAAAAATAATAATATTCTAGATAAAAAAATAAGTTTATCATCCACTTGGTCTTTTTCAAATGGTGAACCTCCAGTTGTAGTATTAAAGGATGAATTGAAGAAAAATATTGATATAGTGGTTAAAAAAGATAAGTTAAAAAAGAAAACTTTAGTTTTACCAGAGGTTAAAGGCACTATACCAGTATATCAAAATTTATCTAATGAAAATTATACAAATCATAATATTTCATATATGGGATTGGCTAATTCTGATGGAGAATTATCATTTTTTTTTGAAATTGATAATAATTATGTATATCTTAAGATAAATGATATATATAATAATATTAAGCTAATTTCAGTTGGCAATAGTAATATTGTTTTAATTGATATTTTAAATAATAAAGAGTATTTGGTAAGTAAGTAAGTTTATGAAAATTAGATTTTTGATTATCTCTAGTTGTTTAACTATTAGTATTTCTGGTTGCCAATTTTTTTCTCAAAAAGAACCTAATCCATTGAAAAGGATTCAGCAGGGTAAAAATATAAAACCAGCAGATGTGATTGAATTTCAGAATAAAGTAAATTTAAATTTGAATTCTATTTCAAATTCTATTGATCAAAAAAAATATGATGAAGCAGAGCTAAAGATCAATGAGGTATTAAAAATAGATAGCACTAATAAACAAGCTTTATTTTTGAGAAGAAAAATACAATCACAATTGATTATTAATGAATTAATCAATCAAGCTAAGGAGCTTGTTTTAAAACAAAAAAATTTACAAGCAAAAGAAATAATTAATAAAATATTGGTTTTAGATCCTAATAATATTGATGCTCTTAATTTAAAAAGTGATCTTTACTATTTTGATTTAAAAAATAATAAAATAAATAATGGAACTGGTTTGGATAAAACGATTTCTTTGGAATTCAAAAAAGCTCCTTTAATTGGTGTTTTAGATTTGGTATCACAATATTCTGGTTTAAATTTTGTGATTGATAAAGATACGGATATTTCAAATATGTCTGTAACAATTTTTGCTAAAAATACAACTGTATCTGAGGTTTTGAATTTAATTATTAGAACAAATGGGTTGAATTTAAAAAAATTAAATAATCAAACATTTTTAATTTATGCTAATAATGAAAATAAAAATAATATATATGATGAATTTTATACTCAAACATTCTATCTTAATTCAATTCCAGTTGATAAAGCAAAAGATATGGTTGAAAAGCTATATAATCCTAAGTCTATATTCTCTGATAATAAATTAAATTTTTTAGTTGTAAGAGATAAAAAAGGAGTGATTGATGGTATTGAAAAATTACTTTCTAGTGTAGATATTGATACTCCAGAAGTGCTTTTTAATATAGAAATTTTAGAAATATCAAAAGATTCTTTATTGGGATTGGGTTTGGAAGTACCAGATAAGATTGATATGAAGCTATTAAATTCAATTGGAGGTTCAGGTATATTTTCTATTAATGATATAAAGAATTTTTCATCTAATAGTATCCGCTTACTTACAAATGATACAATTGCTTCATTAAATTTGAAACAAACAAGTACTAAAAGTAACCTATTGGCTAATCCTCGTATACGTGTTAAAAGTAAAGAGCTTGCTAGTTTCTTAATTGGTGACAAAGTTCCAGTTATTACAACAACAACTGGTGAATCTGCTAATTTTTTATCTGAATCTGTTAGTTATTTAGATGTGGGATTGAAATTAGAGATCTTACCAAATATTAATAAAAACAATCAAATAGATGTGGATATAAAGCTCGAAGTCAGTAATATTATTAAAGAAATCAAATCTAAAAATGGTCTTCTTGCTTATCAAATTGGAACACGTAACACTTCTACAAAACTTCAACTATTAAATGGCGAAACCCAGATGCTTGCGGGGTTAATAAGAGATGATAGTAAAACCTCAGCCTCACATATTCCTGGGATTGGACGTTTTCCTATCTTAGGTAGATTATTTTCTAATACTTTAGATAATTCTACTAAAAATGAAATTGTTTTATTAATCACCCCATATGTTGTTAAACCATTTAATTCTCCTGAAAGTGATGTACTTTCATTTTATTCTGGGACTAATAATGATATTTCTGTAACTCCACTTCGTGTATCTGAACAGACCTCTTTGCTTAATAAATCTATTCTTTCTTCAGATATAGAAAAAACAAATTCTAATGTTTACGTGAATGAAAAAAACAAATTACCATTTAAGATGTTTTTAATTGGTGCAAATACAAATATTAAAAAAGATGAAGCAGTTTTATCTATTCAGCATACTCCTTTAAATTTCAAAAAAATCTCTTTAATTACCTCCTTGTCTGATAATTTGCAAATTTCTAATATAAATGAATTGGATGGCTTAAAATTTATCGGAGAAGAAATGAAAGATAGTAAAAAAATCTTAAGTTTTGAATCAAATAATGGGACTGGCACTAATTTAGCTATTGTTAAATTAAAACCTTTAGTTCCTAAGCCTGGTAGTAAAGAAAAATTTATAATTGAAAAAGCTATTGTGGATGAGGAAGAGATTAATTTAAATTTAGAAAAGGATATTACTTTTGAATAATATAAAAGGCTTTTCTTATATAGAAATACTAATAACTTTGAGCTTAATAGGGATGTTGGCTGCTTCTATTTTTCCGATAACTAAGCTATTAGCACAATATGAAAAGGAAAAGCAATTAAAATTATCTTTAATAGAAATTAGAGACGCAATTGATCGTTATAAAGCAGCTAGTGATAATAATTTAATTCCTAATATTTATAAAACTGAAAGTGGTTATCCGCCTAATCTTCATATTTTGTTGGGAGTAGAATCCACTAGAGATGGAAAAGTAATGAGATTTTTACGTAGAATTCCTGAAGATCCATTCTATAAGTCACAAGAAAATAGCAATCCCTGGGGACTTCGGAGTTATTCTACAGATAATAACTTTCCAGAATATAAGCAAGATGTATATGATGTTTATTCAATGTCTAAGTTAGTGGGCTCAAACGGATTAAAATATAGTCAATGGTGAGTTTGTGTTAAAAAAAAATATTGGTTTTACTTTAGTTGAATTGCTAGTTGTAATAACTTTATTAGCTTTAATGTTGTCAGTTGTTTTACCTCAATATTTAACTAGTTTAGATAAAGGTAAAGAAACTATATTAAAAAATAATTTAAATTCTTTAAGAGTTGCTATTGATCATTATTATGCTGATCAAGGTGTCTATCCAGTCACCTTAGATATTCTTGTTAAAGAAAAATATATTAGAAATGTTCCAATAGATCCAATTACTCAAAATAAAAATTGGAAGATAACGTACTATGAAGATAACCCAAACTTAGGTATTTATGATGTTAGTTCTTCTAGTTTAGAGGTTTCTCAGAATGGTCAAATTTATTCAGCTTGGTGAAATATGTCAATATTCTTATATAAAAATAGAAGAGAAAATGGATATAGCTATATATGGTTTTTAATTTTACTTGTTTTTATTTCTATTTTTATTTCTAATAATATTTTAGTTTATTCAAAGATAAAAAAAACTGAAGCAGAACAAGAACTTTTCCGAATAGCTATAGCTTATTGTAAAGCAATCAATATGTTCTATACAAATCCACCTGATGGTGTATTGACTTATCCAGCTGAAATAAATTTTTTATTAAAAGACCCAAGATATACTAAAGATGTCAGATATCTTAGAAATTTATTTTTAGATCCCATTACAAATAAAGATTTTATATATATATATAATAAAAATAAAGAAATTGTTGGTTTTTATAGTTCTTCTCAAAGTCAAATTATTAGAAAAAAACTTCCTGATCAATTTTATTATTTAAATGGTGCAAAAAAATATTCAGACTTAAAATTTTGTTTATATTAAATAAAGATTATAAAAAAGCCTCGTTACGAGGCTTTTTTATAATCTTTATTTAATATTAGGATCACCTTTTTTCAAGAAAAAGCGGATCGCTAATTTTTGTAGGAATGTTCCGTAAGGCGGGTGGAAAAGCTGAGTCGGGAAAAACCGATGGCGTGTAAATACCGTTTTTGCATGAGAAAGTTCACGGAAACCTTCTTCACCATGATATGACCCCATGCCTGAGTTTCCGATACCTCCGAAAGGAGCATCATGGTTAACTACATGCCAGCCCCAATCATTGATAGTTACACCACCCGAATGAGTTTCACGTAAAATACGATCACGTTCTACCGAACTATGTGTAAAGCAATAAAGTGCTAAAGGTCGTTCATCCGATTTCACATAGGTAATCGCATCATCTAAAGAATCATATGCCACCACGGGTAAAATAGGGCCAAAGAGCTCTTCTTTCATAATGCGCATGTCGGTAGTGCAGTTAAGCACAATCTGTACAGGCATTCTGCGGCCTTGTTGGTCAAAGCTATAAGTGTCGCAAGGAATAATCCGCGCACCTTTTTCTTGTGCATCGGTCAAAATATCTTGAATACGTTTTAAATGACGGTCATTGACAATGGATGTGTAATTCTCATTGTTTGTGATGTTTTGACCAAACATTTTTATAAAGCTTGATTTTGCAGCATCTACAAATTCATCAATACTTTCTTTGGGAACCAAAGCGTAGTCAGGTGCTACACAGATCTGACCACTGTTTGTTGCTTTACCATGCGTAATACGTTTTGCGGCATCGGCAATTGGGTAGTTACGGCTCACAATTGCTGGTGATTTACCACCTAACTCGAGTGTGACTGGTGTTAAGTTTTCAGCCGCTGCTCTCATTACCACTTTGCCAATGGCTGGAGAGCCAGTAAAGACAATATGGTTAAAAGGCAAAGAGGTAAATCTAGCGGGGTCGGTAATTTCTTCACCAAAAACTGCGACTTCATCTTCATTAAAGACTTCGGCGAGCATACGTCTTACTATTGCATTAGTATTTGGTGTAATTTCAGACAATTTAATCATGACTCGGTTGCCCGCAGCCAAAGCGGCAATCAGTGGCCCAAGTGCTAAATAAACGGGGAAGTTCCAAGGCACAATCACACCAACCACACCTTTAGGTTGGTATTGCACACTTAAACGATTTGATAAAAATAAAAGCTCGGTACGGCGTTTACTTGGGCGCATCCAGCGGCGTAAGTGATGAATTGCATGATCAGCCTCTAACACAGAGCCAAGTAAATCTAATAGTTTAGATTCATCCAGTGATCTTGAACTAAAGTCAGCATTAATCGCAGTAGCTAAAGCATCTTGATAACGAATAATTTGTTTTTTAAGTTGATGCAGTTTTGTTCGACGTGCCTCAAGACTTGGATATGGATCTGCCTCAAAATTAGCACGTTGTTTGGAAAAAATAAGTTCCATATGTTCGGTGGCAGAGCCGCTATATTCTTTTAAAGTGGAGCTTTCCATTTTTATTCCTTCCCATACTTTTACTTATCATACTTTATGCTTGAAGCGTTGTATGGTCGATGTTAAATTGAGACAACAAGAGGTAGTTTAGTGCCATTATGCACGTCACTCTAGGGATGGTGTGAGTTAAATGGCTAATAATATTTATAAAAATACAAATCTTGTTATCGAAGGAAATTATGATAATACATCTTTCGGTTCGAATACATATTTGCTGGGGTTGACCAGTTTATTTGATGAAATGGGCTTGCAAGGCCATTCAATGTCAGATGTTTTATCTGGTACCAATATTTCACCAGATGCGATGAATCAACCCTCTTTATATATTTCTCAACTTCAAAAAATCCAGTTATTTCAAAATATTCAACGTTTATCTCATGATCCGTTAATTGGATTGCGTGCAGGACAAAAGCAGCGGCTGTCAGATTTTGGGGTATATAGTTACGCACTCTATTCTTCGCGTAATTTTAGACAAGCGGTAGAACTTGGCATTCGACATATTAAACTTGCTGGGCCTATTTTAAAGAAGTCTTTTCATATTCGAGAGGATGCTGCTGTTTTTGAAGGGCAAGACATTATTGCACTTGGTAAGCTTCTGCCTTTGGTGTGCGAGTTTTGGTTTAGCTCAATGCAAACCTTAATTGAACGTGTGCTTGAAGGGCCATTTCAAGCAAAGAAGCTTTTATTGCCTTATCCAGCACCTGACTATGCAGAAGAGTACGAAAAAGTGTTTCATTGTCCTGTTCAGTTTGATGCTGGCGTCATGCAATGGCACTTTGATTTAAAGTGGCTTGATGTACCTTGTCCAAATGCCAACCCGATTACCGCGGATATGTGTAAGTCTTTTTGTGAGCGGATGTTAGGTACAGCTGAACTTGAAGAGCCTGAGTTGGTGAAAACGATTCGTTTGATCTTGTTAGATGGAACAGGACTTTTCCCATCGGCTCAAGAAATGGCTGAGCGGTTGCATATTTCAAAGCGTACCTTACATCGGCGATTAGCGGGTTTTAGTCTGACTTATCAAGAATTGTTAGATGAAACTCGGCGCCGTCTTGCGGATGAATATTTGCGAGAGACGACCTTATCTATAGATGAAATTGCTGAAAGAATTGGCTTTTCAGATACTTCTAATTTTAGAAAAGCCTATCGGCACTGGACAGGCATTTCACCGAATGAGTATCGATTACAGTATCAAAATTAGAATAAGATTTGCCTGCTACTTAAAGCAAGAGAATAACTTTTTTTGCAAAAATGGATTACAGAGCAAAATAGCAAATAAAATAATAAATATGCCGATCAGAGTAAACAGATCCGGTAATTCATGCCAAAAAACAAATCCCCAAATTCCTGCAAAAATAATGGCAATGTAGTTCATTGGGCCAATTTGTCCTGCTGGTGCTAAGCTATAAGCATAAGACATAAAAAGCTGACTAATGTTTGCTAAAAGTCCTGCGGCAATCAGCAATGCGAGTTCATGCCAAGTGAAAATACGCCAATGCCAGAACATTGGAATAGAGGAAATTAAACTACCGAAAATACAGAAGTAAAAAACAATACGCTCAGGTGGTTCTGTACTGGTTAAAGCTCTTACAGTTACAAAAGCCATCGCTGATAAAAAACATGCACCTAAACCAATAAAGGACAATGCATTGAGTAGGCCTTGATCGGGTTTAGCAACAAATAAAACTCCAATTAACCCAATAACGGCGGCAAAAATCATCGATTTTGTGATTTTTTCCTTTAAGAAAAGCCATGCAATGAGTGGAATAAAGATTGGAGATGAGTAGCTAAAAACCATCGCATTCGATAGTTTTAAGTTAGCAATTGCATAGAAAAAACCATACATTGCAGCGAGCCCTACGACACTTCGCCAAGTGTGCATCCAAAGCTTATCGGTCTTAACAAAGTCCAGCCCTTGCTTAAAGAGCATAGGAATAAAAATAAATAAACCCACTGCATTTCTAAAAAATACGACGGTGGCATTGTCCACTGTTTGTGAAGCAAAACGAATGCATACTCCCATAATGGAAAATAATAATGCCGATGTCATGAGACAAAGCAGTGCTTTTCCAAGTTGAGTTGAGGGTTTGGTTGAAGCAGTCTGATTTTGCATATCGAAATGAGTTTTTGGTTTTCGGTGTTATCTTAGCAGCGATGCAGGCATTGGATGAAATATCATTTAATAATGATTGAATAGTGATACTTAGCAAAATAAAAAAGAGAGCCTATGTAAGCTCTCTTTTTATCTTATAGGGTGTTATTTACAGCTAAAGTTTTCAGCTTTTTCGCTATCACCCTGACCATTGTAACGAGCAATCAGTGGGTAAGGGCAAAGTGGACGGGTACGGTCTGGTGCCCAGTCTTGCGGAAGTTCAGTATTCACTTGACCACTTGGATTACCTGCGCCGCGTGCAGTCGCAATGATTTTGTCAGGCGCTTGCCCATATTCCACCCAGTTGACTAAAGCAGTCAATGCGTCAAATTGGTCGGTCGCAATGCCATCACGGGTATGGTTCATGCCCGGAACTCTAAAGAAACGTGCAAATTCAGGCGCTGTACCTTTTGCATCATTTTTATAGTGTTGTAGCAGTTGATCGTACCAATTTTGGGTATCATCTACAGAGAAAACGCCGTCTGCTGTGCCTTGTACCACAATCATTTTTCCACCGTGATTACGGAGTTTATCCAGATTGAGTTCATCGGGTGGCATCATGAAAGACATAGAACTTTCGGCGTATACATCATTGGTCGCCGATAGTTTTAGATAATCAGTATCAAAATTATAGTTAAAGGCAAATTGTCTAGAATTTTGAACTACAGTTGGGTCTGGTGGAACCTGAAAAAGAATACCGACTGCAACAGGGTCACGCGCTGTTCCCACCGAAGATTCGAATTTCCAGCTTGCCCAGTTGCTTCCCACTAAACCGGGGTCGAAAGGCTGGGTTGCATAGAGGGCTTGTCCAGCCGAATTTACAGGACCGCGGTAAATGTTGGCTAATACATCAATTTGTTCGGTGCTTAGGCATGTGCCATCTCTTGTGCTTGAGCAAACAGGTACATCTTTGTGAATATCAAATGCAGTACGGCAAGCCTCAACATCTTGAACCAGTCCATCTGCAACACCGTCTAACGCATCGCATTGATCTAAAATCGCTTTTGCTAATACTTTACGCTCTGAAAGAGTGAGGGCTGTACTTAAGTCATTTTCGTCTGTTGCAACTCGACGAAGCTGTTGTGCTGTATAGAGTTGTGCTGCGGCTGCACGAGGCAAATGAAAACCGGGTGTACTTGCTAAAATTCCATCATATTGGTCGCCTAAACGGGTTGCCGCAATCATGGCGTGGCGTCCGCCATTTGAAGTGCCGCCTGCATAGGAGCGGTCTGGCAATTTACCATACGCTGTTTTAATTAGATTTTTTGCCATAGGCGTGAGTTTGGTAATCGCACCATAACCGTAGTTTATTCTGGCTTGAGGGTCTAAACCAAACATTGGATTTTGTGAGGCATTATGTCCTGCATCGGAAGAAATAACAGCGAAACCATCATGTAGGGCATTGGTAAGTGGACCACCGCTGCCGACCTGACCCGTTGCAGGAATTAAATTACCATCGGTTCCACCATTGCCTTGATAGAGAAAACGGCCGTTCCAATCAACAGGTAAGCGCATTTCAAAACCAATTTGATAGGTTTGTCCATCGACAGAGCTTATACGTTGGTCCATATAACCTTTGATCAAACAATGAGCACCAATTGGTTTGTTGGCTACCGTCAATGTACCTGCCTCTTGAAGCGTGGCTGAGCTAATGACGGTATTGTTGTATTGAAATCCGAGTAAGTCTGAACAGCTTCCTGTCATTTTTACGCCCACAGCAGGAGACAACTGAGGTGGTTTCGTTGTTGAGGGCGTAGTTGTGTCATCACTGTCACTTCCACAGCCTGCCAAAGAACCAAGCATGGCAAGTACTAAAGCGGAGTGGGTCAAAATTCGTTTATTGTTGGTGTAATTCATTTATTCATATCCTTATTGAATGAATGTTTGTAATTAATCTAAAACCAGAAAATTAGCTGTGCTTCGTGCAATCATTTTGTTGTTTTGCCAAGCTTCACTTTCGAGATTCAGTACAGTTTTGCCTTGTTTAATGAAACGGCATTTTGTAATGACTTCGCCCATAGCGCAGGGTCTTAAAAAATCCATCGTTAAGTTGATGGTGGTGGCTGGTTTACGGTCATTGGCGAGATATGTAAAAAGTCCCATCACGTCATCAAGCATGGCGCAGATCATGCCGCCTTCGACGGTGCCGCGTGGGTTGGTAAAGCTTTCTAGTGCCGTGTAGTGGATAGTGAGTTCAGTGTTTTTGTCATTCCAATGGATATTATGTCCACCCAAATGGTGGTGGATGGGCGGTAAGTGTTCTAAAGTTTTTTGATCCATAATGAAGGGTCC
Source organism: Acinetobacter sp. KB005 (assembly GCF_049949095.1). Classification (NCBI taxonomy): domain Bacteria; kingdom Pseudomonadati; phylum Pseudomonadota; class Gammaproteobacteria; order Moraxellales; family Moraxellaceae; genus Acinetobacter; species Acinetobacter sp. KB005. Next base: position 2,045,675 of record NZ_CP188191.1, read on the forward strand.
ATCCTTTTGTAAGTATTATAAAAATTATTATTTCAGGGTATAGGCATCATAAATAACCGCTTTGCCCAAGCGCATTGCACTACCTACTGCAACAGTCTGATTAAGCCATGAATATTTAGGTGAGCTGGTTTCAAACTGCATGGTAATTTTGAAATAGTAATTTTTCGGGTTGACATCTTTGCCTTGTGCAAGCTGTTTTAGTGTTTCTGCCGAGCCATGTCGGTAACCTTTGGTTTGAAGATAAATGAGTGCGCCGTCATCGGTTTCTAACAAATATCGCGTATCAATAATTGCCAGTCCTTTACTATCGACTATTTGCCAATCTGCGCCATTATTTAAAATGCGGCCTTTAAGCGATTTCCCTTCAAATGTTCCACCTGTAATAGGAATAATTCGGCGTTTTCCAGCATCACTGGTTGTGCCTAATTCCCAAACAGGCGCATTTAAATCCACACTAAATTTTGCTAAAGGCTCTAGCTGAATGGGCGGTGGGCTATATTGAGTTTCGGCATGAGTCAGGGCAATCAGACTCATTCCACAGAGTAGCGTTACAACTTTCTTCATGATGAATTTCTCGAAATAAAAAGAGGTTCTATGTGTAACTGAACCTCTTGTTTTGAATTATTTAAATTTCCATGTGTAATCAATGTTGATACGGGTTTCATTTACAGGCTTGATGTTGGCAGTGGAGAGCATGTTGTTGTCATACATTGCATAGCGCGCGCGTAGCCCGAGATTTTTTAACCAGCCACTTTGAACGGTGTAGCCTAAATCAAAGTCGGTTTCGCGTTCTTTTAGATTGGTGCCACCTAAGTTGGGTGCATAAATATTGTGACCTGTGGTGTAACGGGTCATGAAACGTAAACCTGGAACATAATCTTTAAAGTCATATTCATAGCGGAAGCTATAGGCTTTTTCTTTTGGGTTTAAAAACTCGCCTGGCCATGTATCAATGAGTAGGCCAGTTTCACCTCCAGTCAAATACGGAAATGCGGTGTCGCCGTGATGTTGGAAGGTTCCAAAAATAAACTTATGGTTTTGATGTTTAAGTTCGAAATGCGCATGATACAGATCATTATCGACTAAACCTGCTTTTGCTTGTCCGTCATCACGGCTGCGGTAGTAGCGTAACTGCGAGCTTAGATTAGTGGTGTCATTAATTTTGTGTTGATGTAAGGCGCCGACCATGGTCTGGTTATAAAGATCATCAACATCCATATAGAACGCTGTGAGTTTGATTGCTGGATCAAGCTGATAGTTCCCACCTAAATAATAGAGTCCATCAGTTTCGGCACTTTTAAACCGTCCATTCACTCCTGAAATTTTAATTTTTTCATAGTTTGTTGAATCCCGATGATTCACTTTATCGAGGTAGGCTGCTTGTAAGTCAAAGTCTTTAATATCTTTGCTGGTCAGTGAAATTCCTCGATAAGTTTGAGGTAACAAGCGAGCAGGCGAAGCTACTAAAACAGGGTTCATCGGCATTAGGGTACCTATGCGCAGTTCGGTCTGGCTCCTTTTTACTTTTGCTGTGACACCAATTTCGCCATAAGAGTCAGCAGGTTCATTGGTGCGAGTGTCTCTGGGTAAGTTTCCTGTACCTCCATGCTCGGCATCGGCATCGAGTTTAAAGCCTGCCGTTGCAAGCACATCCAGCCCAAAACCGACAGTCCCTTCGGTATAACCTGAATTGGCTTTAAGAATAAACCCTTGTGTCCAGTCCTTGGCGGCAGGGTAAGCAGATTGCTCTTGGTAGTCGCGGTCAAAATAGAAATTTCGCGTGGTGAGTTCTACAGAACTGTTATCAATAAAATTGCCAGCCCACACTGAACCAGAGAGCATAAGGGTAGAGTACATCCATAATTTCGACATAGCATTTCTTCCTGAAATATCATTTTTGTTTTCAACAAGGCATGATTGTTCTGTCTGCCTTGTCTGGTTTTTAAATCGAATTATTTGCCGAGCAGTTTTCGGGCGACGATTTCTTTCATAATTTCATTGGTTCCCCCATAAATTTTTTGTACCCGTGCATCCACGAAAAAGCGTGAAATCGGGTATTCCTGCATGTAACCGTAGCCACCAAAAAGTTGAAGTAACTGATCAATCACTGCACATTGAGCATCGGTAATAAAGCATTTCAATGCTGCAACTTGAGTGACGCTTAACAGGTCTTGTTGGTACAACGCTGCACATTGGTCTACAAAAGCTTGGGCAGCTTTTGCCTTGATTTGGGCATTTGCGAGCACAAACCGCGTGTTTTGCATTTGACTTAAGGGTTGCCCGAAAGCTTTACGCTCCAAAACATAGTCTTTGGTCAGTTCGATGGCTCCTAAAATTGACCCCAAAGCCATCATGGAAATACTTAAACGTTCACGCGGCAACTCTTGCATTAAATAGGTAAAGCCTTGTCCTTCTTCGCCTAAACGCTGGGTTGCTGGAACATACACATCATCAAAAAACAGTTCGGCTGTATCTTGAGCGTGTAGTCCGATTTTTTGTAAAGAGCGGCCTTTTTTAACGCCGTCTAAAGCAGCATCAACTAGAAAAATTGAAATGCCTTTTGCTTTGGCTTGAGGGTCAGTTTTCGCTACCAGAACGATCAGGTCGGCATGTAAACCATTTGAGATAAACGTTTTTGAACCATTAATACGGTAGTGGTCATTTTCTAAAATGGCTTGAGTGCGTATAGCTTGTAAGTCTGAGCCTGCATTGGCTTCGGTCATGGCAATTGCGGTGACAACTTCACCTGTCACCATTTTCGGTAACCAATAGCGTTTTTGCTCTTCAGTTCCAATATTTTGCAAGTAAGGAGAAACCAGCTCATTTTGCCCACCAATTGCAACCGCCAAAGATGCAAAGCCAGCTTGAGCAGTTTCCTGAACTAGCATGAGAGAATAATGAACAGGAGCGCCGTAACCGCCATATTCCTCAGGCACATCTACGCACAAAAAGCCATTTTCCCCAAGACGAAGCCATAGATCACGTGGGATCAGGCCATCGTGTTCCCACTGTTCGTAATACGGAGCGACCTGTTCTTTTAAGAACCTGCGGTAACTGTCTCGAAATAGTTCAAATTCTGTATCGTGTAGCATGTTGAACCTTTTTTTAGGCAAAAGTGGGGCTATTGCCCAAACCGAAGTTTGAGCTTCCTTTTTTATTTCAATAGCTTATTGCTTTAAGGTGGGTACTCGAATAATGAGTGGGTTTTCGGCCTGCTTTTGATAAAGCTCATCAATTAAAGCGGCACGACGTTTCGTAATATTGCTTTGATTGAGATTGCCTTTATCGGTGACTTCGCCTGCATCGAGCTGAGGTGGTTCGGTCATTAAATAAAGCATTGAGACTGTATTTGAACTGCCAGTCGCATCTTTATTAAATGTCGTTAAAAATTGGCGGAACCATTGCTGAACTTTAGGATGCTGTAATATCTCTGTTGCAGAATGCTCGCCAAGCTTAAGGCCGGCATGTTGAGCACAAGTTTCTAATTTTGGAAAAATCAGAAAACCCACGGCATTGAGGTTTGACCCAGTAATACAGACATCTTGAACCAGTAAATTACCTTGAATGAGCACTTTGTTGCGAATCGTGCCGACATTGACGAAAGTGCCGGTATTGAGTTTAAAGTCTTCGGCAATGCGTCCGTCGTACATGAGGCCTTTGGTTGGATCATTTACATCGACCAAACGAACTGCATCGCCAGTATGGAAAAAGCCTTCATCATCAAAAACTGTGCTTTGCTGGTCCGCCTTTAAGCGCCAATAGCCTTTCATGACATGTTTGCCACGAACGCAAAACTCAAGTTTGTCACCACATGGAACCAACTTGATTTCACATCCCGGAGCAGGGTAACCAATAAAGCCAGCCATCACACGTGGGCCAGTTGTAAAAGCACAAGAGGGAGCAGTTTCAGTCATGCCCAATCCGCTCATAATGCGAATTTTTTCTCCACAATGTTGCTGAGCAATTTTATCGAGTCTGTTCCAACCTGCTTCTGAAAGCGCAGCACCTGCAAAGAATAAAATTTTAACTTTAGCAAAAAAGCGCTCTCTTAATTCCTCATCTTTTTCTAAAGCTTCGGTCAGTTCTTCCCAACCTTTTGGCACATTTAAATAAACTGTTGGAGAAATTTCTTTGAGGTTACGAATGGTTTCGTCAAATTTTCCTACAACGGGTTTGCCATCATCAATGTAAATGGTACCGCCGTTATAGAGTGCGATGCCGACATTGTGACTGCCACCAAATGTGTGGTGCCAAGACAGCCAGTCGAGTAGGACAGGTGGTGTTTCTTCAAACTCAGGGAAAGTCTGCAATAGCATTTGCTGATTGACGCACAACATTAAATGCGTGGTCGGTACAGCTTTAGGAAGCTTGGTTGAACCTGATGTAAACAGAAATTTAGCAATCTGGTTTTCATCAAGGGTTTGGTAAAACTCTTGAACATTTGAAACGGGCGTATCTAACAGCGACTGAAAAGATGTGCAGATCTGATCGCCTACAATCCCTTTATTGGTCACTACTTCAATGTCAGGTGTAATACAGGCTTGAATGGCTTTGGCAAAGGCTTGTCCATCGCTGGCATAGACCAAGCCAGGTGTGAGCACTTCAAACACATGTTTGAGTTTGCCAAAGTCTTGAGAAATAAGAGAGTAGGCAGGGGAAATAGCAGAGAAAGGCACACCCGCCAGCATAGCACCCATAGAGAGTGTTAAATGTTCAAGATCATTACCACTTAAAATGACTAAAGGTCTTTCTTGGCTTAAGTTACGTTCATGTAAAGCCTGAGCAATATGCCATGCGCGTTGTAAAACTTCTGCATAACTTAGTTTGACCCACTCACCTTGAGCATTGCGTTTTGCTGCAAAAATATGGTCTGGTTTGGTTTGTGCAAAATGAATTAACCGATCTGTCAGTTTTTGTGGATACGGTTTTAATTGCTCTTTTGGGCTGATATAGAGCGTGTCATCTTTATGGTGATAATGAATATCATGTTGCCCTAATTTTACGAACCGTTCGCGGTCTTGTGATTGAGTGGCATTCATTTGCATTTCTTTCACTCCATGGAAAGCGCATCACTGCGCTTTATTTTTTGCATCATGCAATTTTTATTTAATATGTCGTTGTTCGCATTAATCCGACTAAATCGGGTAATGGCGTGATTGGGTCTGAATGGTAATCCAGCGTAGTTCGGTAAATTCACCAATAGAGGCTTTACTACCAAATCGTCCGTAACCACTCGATTTTGTTCCGCCAAATGGCATTTGAGCTTCGTCATGCACGGTTGCGCCGTTAATATGACAAATACCAGAATCAATCTGTTTAGCCACTTCCAATGCCTGCGAAATATTCTGGCTAAACACTGCCGAAGAAAGACCGAACTCGCTGTCATTTGCCAGTGCTACACCTTCTTCAACGGTTGCAAAACGTTGAACTGTGCAGACAGGCCCAAACGATTCTTCGCGGTAAAGCAGCATGTCAGGTTTAATATTGAGTACCAGCGTCGGTTGCATGGTGGTGTCTTCAATATGAATGCCTAAAGGTAAGTCGGCACCTTTGTTTTGGGCATCTTCAAGTAAATGCTGAATACGGTTTGCGGCACGGCGACTTTCTAAAACACCGAGTGCATTTTCTTTTGAAGTAGGATTACCTGCCCGAATAGAACGGGTTTTTTCAATCAGCTTTTCAATAAACTGGTCGGCAATTTTGTCTTGAACCAAAACACGTTCGGTCGACATACAAATTTGTCCCTGATTAAAGAACGCCCCAAAAGTCACAGCATTTACTGCTTCATTAATGTCGGCCTCGTTTAAAACCACAACAGGAGCTTTACCACCGAGTTCGAGTAAAACAGGTTTTAAATATTTAGCCGCAGTCTCGGCAATAATTTTTCCGACTTTGGTTGAACCCGTAAAATTAATGCGTTTAACGGCTGGATGAGACACTAAGCGCTCCACGATTTGTGGTGCATCTTCGGCGGCATGAGTAATCACATTTACCACACCTTCACCTAGACCCGCTTCATGTAACACTTCACCAATGAGACGATGTGTTGCTGGGCAGGCTTCCGAGGCTTTTAACACTACCGTGTTGCCACAAGCCAAAGGCATGGCAAGCGCACGTGTTGCCAAAATGACAGGTGCATTCCAAGGTGCGATCCCTACAATCACACCGCAAGGAAACCGTACGCCCATCGCAAGATTACCCGGCACATCTGACGGAATCAGGCTTCCGTCAATTTGCGTGGTCATTGCTGCTGCTTCACGTAACATGTTGGCAGCAAGGTGAACGTTAAACCCATACCATGTGGCAGTTGAACCTGTCTCTTGCATTCCAGTTTCAATGAATTGCTCGGTCTTTTGGTCCATTAAATCGGCTGCTTTTAATAAACGTAAACGGCGTTCGGTAGGCGAGAGCTTCGACCATACTTTAAAAGCTTGTTGTGCCGATTCGATTGCACGATCAACATCTTCCAAAGTTGCAGCAGCGGCTTTGCTTGCCACTGATCCATCAATGGGGCTAATACGCTCAAAAGTTGCCTGATTTGATGCATCAACAGATTGACCGTGAATAAGTAACTGTACATTTTGCATGGGTTGTGTCCTTACATTGCCATTAAAGAATCAAAAGTTAACCAGTACGTTTATAGCTCTGTAAACCCGGTTTAATTGATTTTTCATCTAAAAATTGTTTCAAACCTTCTTGGCGACCATTTTCCGTATCACGATGGATACATTGATCTAGCTTGGCATATAAGTAGTCTTCGTTTTGGTCCCATGTTAGTTCACGGCAACGTTTAAAGCCATTTTTAGCTGTACGAAGAACCACTGGGTTTTTCTCAAGTAAACAATTTGCAAGTTCAGTGACTTCTGCTTTTAGCTGTTCAAGTGGTACGCTTTTATTCACAAGACCCATCGTTTCGGCTTCTTTACCACTAAAGGTTTTACCCGTCATGATGTAGTACAAAGATGCACGGTGACCTACGGTATCGGCCATTGCTTTACTTACAAGGTTACCCGGTGGGATACCCCAGTTAATTTCAGATAAACCGAAAGTTGCTTCATCTGCTGCAATCGCAAGATCACACGCCACTAATGGTGAGAAACCGCCTCCGAAACACCAGCCGTTAACCATTGCAATGGTTGGTTTTGAATACATACGAAGAAGTTGCCACTGCCAACGACATGAGTCACGACGAATACGTTCTTGATAAATTTCAGGCTGAGTGTCGACTTCGCGGAAATATTCTTTCAAGTCCATGCCAGCTGTCCAAGAGTCACCCGCACCAGTTAATACTAAAACACGTGCATTTTGATCAAGTTCTATCGCTTCAAGCACATCAATCATTTCACGATTGAGTGTAGGACTCATGGCATTTTTCTTTTCTGGGCGATTTAGTGTGACCCAAGCAATTCCATCTTCAACTTTAACATCTACGGTTTCCCAGCGATTTTCATAAGTCATCTTCATACTCCTTGAATGATTTTGTGATGTTCTGAGATTTAATTTAATATCAGTTAAACTTACATTCAAGTCTTTTTTCTAAAATTTAATAATTATTTTATAATTGCATGTATTTTAAATAAAAATTAATTTAATAAATAATTTTATATAAAAATATGTTGATTTTTTAGTAAGTTTAACTGATATTTTTGGTGTGTTTAAACAACAATACACAAAGGGCTAAATGGAACGACTAGTCAATAAAGGACAACACAATGGAAAAGATATTAGGACAGTCTGCAAGAGCAAAGATTACGTTACTGCTTTGCTTTGCAATCGCAATTTTTGAAGGTTTTGATCTTCAATCAATGGGGGTAGCCGCTCCACGAATGCGGGCTGAGTTTATGTTGGATAATGGCCAGATGGCATGGGCATTTAGTGCTGCAATTTTAGGAACACTACCGGGTGCCATATTAGGTGGCAGATTTGCAGATATTGTAGGGCGCAAGAAAATTCTGATTTTTAGTATTCTGCTTTTTGGAATTATGTCTTTGCTGACCGCCTATGCTGCCAACTTTAGTTTGTTATTGCTCATTCGCTTTTGTACCGGTTTAGGAATGGGCGGCGCACTCCCGATGATGATTACACTTGCCTCTGAAGCTGTGCCTGACCAGCACAAGGGCAAAGCGGTAAGTATCATGTATAGCGGCATTCCTTTTGGTGGATTACTGACTTCTGTGGTTGCCATGTCGTTGGCGGGTGATGCAGAGTGGCGTCATATTTTCTATATTGGTGGTATTGCGCCTATTTTGTTAATTCCACTCATCATGCGCTTTTTACCTGAGTCAAATGATTACCTGCAACGTAAAGTTCAAGCGCAAAAAACGACCCCATTCTTTGAAGTTTTATTTGCTAAAGAACGCCGCATGTCGACCATTCAGCTTTGGGTGAGTTTCTTCTGTACCTTAGTGGTGCTGTACTTTTTGTTAAACTGGTTGCCGTTACTGATGGGTGCGCAAGGCTTATCGAAGCTACAAGCAAACTATGTACAGATGGGGTACAACGTTGGTGGAATTTTAGGTTCAATCTTAATGGGTGTATTGCTTGATAAATTACGCATGAGTTTTGTGATTAAGCTGATTTATCTAGGCATTTTATTCTCACTTTGTTGCTTGGCAATTTCTCCAACCGTTGCATTACTGGCACTTTCGGCAGTGGGCTGTGGTTTATTCATTGTGGGCGGACAATCGGCATTGTACGGTCTGGCAGCAATGTATTATCCAACCGAAATGCGTGGAACTGGAGTTGGTGCGGCGGTTGCAATTGGCCGTATTGGTTCTTTTGCCGGACCTTTAATGGCAGGTTTTTTACTTTCACTTGGACAAAGCTCGACCATTGTGATTGGTTCAAGCATTCCAGTGATTTTAATTGCAGCGATCTCTGCATTACTTCTTGTCAAAAAACCTAAACAGCCTGTACATTTAGTACAAAGCTCAGGTGCTCGCTAAGTTTTAACGAAAGTATGGGGTGACTACCTCATACTTTCACTACAGATTTTCTTATGATGAATGAAAGGTTATGGTACGTTCAAATTTAGTTCAAAAAAAAGTAGAAGATGAGCCTAAGTTAAGTTACATGATTGCTCGTGTTGACCGAATTATTAGTAAACATTTAACAGAGCATTTAAAAGAGCTTGAAATTACCTTGCCACAATTTACGGCACTTTCTGTTTTAGCTTCAAAAAGTAATGTATCCAATGCAAAACTTGCTGAACGTTCTTTTATTAAGCCGCAATCTGCCAATAAAATTCTGCAAGATTTGCTGGTCAATGGCTGGATTGAAAAGAAACCTGACCCTACGCATGGTCGCCGTATTTTAATTACACTCACCGAAAGTGGTGTTGAAAAACTCAATAAATGCAATGAAGTTGTATTAAAAGTTGAAGAAAAGATGCTTGAAGGCATTGATATCAATCTGGCTTATTTAATTCGTAATAACCTCGATATCATGGTGAATAATCTTAAAAGCCTTTAAATAAATGAGCTTGTTTAGGTTGAGCTAAATACCTAAGCACCGATTCACACAGAAAATTTATTTCATTTTGCAAATGAAGTTGTTAGCATCGAAGTGACGTTTTTGACAATGTGTGGCAGCAAATGTCTTCAGGGCAACAAGTTTTACTTAAATTAAGAAAAATGATTATTTCAGGGGAACTTGAAGGTGGTGCCAGAATTGCTGAGATTCCCACTGCCGAGTTACTTGGGGTTTCGAGACAACCTGTTCGTATTGCATTTCGGCTGCTCGAACAAGAAGGTCTTCTCATCAAGAACCCAACCCGTGGCTACACCGTCCGTGAAATTTCAGAACAACTGGTTCATGATGCGCTTGAAGTGCGGGGTGTGCTTGAAGGATTGGCTGCAAAAACTTTGGCAGAACAAGGTTTAAGCGAAGAGCAGAAAAAGACACTGCAACATTGCATTCAAGAAACCGAAAAACTCTTTAATGAAAAAGACGAGTTTGGCGATACCGAACTGGAACGTTACCATCATTTTAATGTCATTTTTCATGACACGATTATTGAGGGCGCGCAAAATGTGGCGCTCATACAAGCTCTAGCAAAAAACAATCAATTGCCGATGGCTTCTGCCCAAGCCATTACCTATGATGAGAAGCAAGCTTTGTCGGAATATCGCCGTTTGCACTATGCACATTTACAGCATTGTTCGATTTTCGATGCGTTGACACATCGTCAGGCAGGACGTGCTGAAACTTTAATGCGTGAGCACAGTAGTGTAGTGATTTTAGGTGAAACGCTAAGAAATGTTTTAAACGCTTAAGATGAAATAAGTTCCTTTATTTTTCAATAAAGGAACTTAGCTATTAAAGCTCAATCACAAGATTTTTAGTTTTTGCACGAGAACAGCAGGGCGTAAACTGGTCATTTAGTGCATGTTCCTCATCGGTCATAAATAGATCCCGATGATCAGGCGTACCCTCTACAACGCGAGTAATACACGTTCCACAAATGCCTTGTTCACACGAAACAGGAATATCAAAACCATTTGCAATTAATGCTTCAGTAGCAGTTTGCTCTGGTAATACTTCAATTCGGCGGCCCGTATCTTTAACTTCAATAGTAAAAGCTTCATCATTAGACGTATCTACTTTTTGAGCGACAAAGTGCTCTTGATGTAATTGCTCGCTGTGCCAGCCAGCTTGTTCAGCTGAGCTCATTACAAACTGCATAAACCCTGTAGGCCCACACACATATAAGTGTTTATCTGGTGAACTCTGACCTAAAACCTCTGCCATATTACATTCGGTATCTGGCTGATCTTGAATGTGAAAATAGACTTGATCACCGAAGTGCTCAGTTAAATTGCCATAGAAGGCAATCATTTCATGACTACGGACAAAGTAGCGCAATTCGAAAGGAATATTGACTGACTTAAGTCGATACGCCATCGATAAAATGGGGGTAATACCAATACCGCCAGCAAATAAAACCGCCTGCTTTGTTTGAGAATGAATCTCAAATAAATTACGTGGTTCACCAATCTTTAAATGATCACCTTCACGATATTCAGTATGGATACAGCGTGAACCACCGCGTGAGTTAGCATCATGTAAAACACCAATTACATAACGATGCTTTTCACTGCAACAATTTGAAAGTGAATATTGGCGGGTTAGACCGTTTTTAAGATGCACATCAATATGTGCACCTGCCTCAAAATTCGGTAGCGCTGTGCCATTTGCCGCAACCAATTCAAAAGCACGAATGGTCGGGGTAAGCTGGTGAATTTTCTGAATAATAACGTCCATGTTCATGCTCCTTTAAATAATCCGAATGTTTGGAAACTTTTGTGCGGATGTTTCAGAAGGCGTTTTATTTTCTTCAGCAAGTAGTCGCTCAATCACCTTACGAGACTGTACACCGCCTGCGTCAATATTGAGCATCAGTAACTTGCGATGTGGATTGTTTAAAATATTTTGCTGCTGTTGCTCCAGCATTTCTAAATCTTCAGTAAAGATTTTGCCTTGGCCTTCACGAATTTGATCGGTGAGTTCTGCGTTGTCTGGCTGGAAGTTGCGTGCCATTCCCCAGAAATACCAATGTGAGGTTTCAGTTTCTGGAGTAATAAAGTCCACGACAATTGACGAAACTTTTTTGTCTTTTGGTGCGTCATAACCGCCATGTCCAGCATGTGCCACACCGACTTCAATATGCACATTACTTGGAGCAAAGAAGTGGCAACGTTGCCAACGGTCAACAGGGACATCATCTGCCAAGTGGTTGCCACGAAGGGCCATTTGCCAAAATGGAGGTGCGATCACATTTTCCATGTAACGTTCAGTAATGACATGGTCACCATCAACTTTAGTGATTGGTAATGATTCATCAATTTCTTTTTGTCCGATGCTGCTTGAGTGAACATAGGTTTCGTGGGTTAAATCCATAAGATTATCGACCATGAGGCGATAGTCACATTGAATGTGAAACAGGCCTCCGCCATAGCTCCATTCAGGATGATCTGCCCATTCTAAAGTTGGGAGTTTTGCTTCATCTGCTAAAGCTTTTTCGCCTGGCCATATCCAAATAAAACCAAACTTTTCAACAACTGCATATGCTTTGTTGCAAGGGAAACCATTTACGCGTTGGGCTGGCATTGAAACGGTTTTTCCATCACAGCCCATGACTAAACCATGATAACCACATACGAGGTTTCCATCTTCGACATAACCCAGTGAAAGTGGGGCACCACGATGCGGACAAAAATCTTCAACGGCTGCAACTTGATTTTCTTTACCACGGTAAAAAACGATTTTTTCACCACAGATGGTGCGACCTAGCGGTTTGTCTTGGATTTCTTCTGGGCGGCATGCTACATACCATGCATTTTTAATAAACATTGTGACGACTCCTTATCACTTATTGGATCCAATTTATAGTAAATAAAAATATTGGTCAATTGATAAGCAGTATATTTTTTAAAAAATATTGATCTTTTGATTTGGTTATTTTGTATATTTTTAATTGCTATTAAAGGATTTTGCATTTCTTTTGAATTTTAGAGGCGAAATATTTTGTGGTTTTAATTTGGATCCATAATGGCTGTGGTTAAGCCATTATGGGGGTGTTGAGATTTAGAAATTAACGGTGTAATGAAGCATCATGCGCTGTTCATCCAGACTTTTGCCATGTTTAGTGTCGTAGTTAATATTTAAGAAAAGAAATTTAAGATTTTTAATCCAAGCATTTAGGTCATATTGAATCAACACATCACTTTCTTGCTCAAAATCATTTTGATTCATGGTCTGAAATGAATCTCCATAAATATATTTATAGGTGATTTTTAGACCTTTGATATATTCTTTAAAGTCATACGAAGCAAGGAAATGATAAGACTTTTCATCAGCTTTGGTAAACGCGCCTAAGGTCCAGTTAACCATATGCGGGATGGGCATATTGTCGAGTTTTGGAATACCATCTTTGCCAAAGTTTTCTTGGTAGCCAATTCCAGTTGTAAAATTGCCATGTTTGATAAAATGCATAGCCCCTACGGATGTATTGTCATATTCACCAAGATTTGATTTACCGACATCGTCGTGGCGAAACACACGTAATTTTGTGGTGTGCTGCTTTGTCCATTGATAATCAAAAGCAAAGTAACTTTGATTGATGAGATCTGTTAAGTAACCATTATAAAATTTCCAATTATATTGAGGCGTTTTCCCATCCCACTGGAAAAAGTAAAGCCCGTCAGATTCATGTTTTGAAATGGCGAGTTTATGGTAGTCCTCCTCATTTTTTGGCGAATAACGGTTAATCAAACCCAGCTCGAAATTTTGTTGTGGTGTCTTATATTTTAATTCCAAGCCTTTATAGTTCACACGTAATTGATGTGTATCCACTTGTGGCGTAAGTGGTGAGTCGGGAGTGATGTCACCTATATTTATGCGAAAGTTTTGATATTCAACTCCAGCACCTAAACCATATTTAACTTGATCTTGTGCTTGTTTCTTGGTGTTGGGTTCAAAGGGTATGACCATATCATTGGTGTGTTGGTCGTTACTTAGGCGATATGCATATTGAATGCTTGGATTGAGGTGTAGTTGTACATCATTAAGCTTGGTTGTCCAGTCACCACGATAAATCAAGCCTTGACTCAAGCTATGAGTATCGGGGCTAGTACCATTTTCATATTGTCTGTCGAAGTTGAATGTTTTTAGTGTGAGTGTATTTTGAAAATTAACATCTACTGCACTGTGAGCTAAACAGCAGGCAAGGGTTGTCTCTGAGAATAAAATCCCATAAATAAAAATATGCTTCATTTTTAAATCCGTTTAAAAGCGTTTTACTGTTCTAAATCCGACATGGCTAGTTGCAAGGTCGAGTTCCTGTGGATGCCTTGCGGCAGCACGATAACGCGCGCAATAATTGGTTGCGCATAAATAAGACCCACCTTTAATCGTGTATTGCAAAATCTGTTCATGACTTTGCCGATATTTCGATGGATCTCCCATGTGGTGATCTCGTGGGCCTGTATAGGGTGTTTGGGTCCATTCCCATACATTGCCAATCAAGTCATACAAACCAAATGGGTTTTTACTAAAACAACCAACAGGCGCAACATCCTTAAAACCATCTTCCTGAATGTTTTTATAAGGAAATTCACCTTGCCAGAAATTGGCTACAATATGGCCTTCGTGGGTGGGGCCAATATCGGAATTTTGTTGAAAACCTTTGGCTGCATATTCCCACTCAAGCTCAGTCGGTAAGTCATGACCCAGCCAGTTTGCATAAGCGTAGGCATCATTCCATGTCACCATGCGAACAGGTTCGTGAGGTGCGGGTTGTTTAGGGTTATTTAAGCCCCATGGATGTTTCCAATTGGCACCTTTTTCAAATCGCCACCATTGTAATTCTTCAACTGGATGATCTGGTTGTACAAACATAGCTGCGCCGCCTTGCTTCTCTGCATCGGTGACATAGTCCGTTTGTTTAACAAACTCTTGAAATTGAGCATTGGTGACTTCAGTCGCATCAATTAAAAAAGCGGGAACTGAAGTTGTCTGTAAGTTTAATGGGCGTTCATCTTCATAACCTTGTGTGGTGCCTAAAACAATTTTTCCTTGCGGAAGCTTGACCATGCCTGCTTCTTTATTTTTAGGCCAACCCGAAGGAAGGCCCGAATAAGAATTACATTTAGCTTTGCTGCCTAAGTCGGGCAAGGTGGTCTGTTCTAGTTGAGGCGTGGTTTTTTGGCATGCACAAAGTAAGAGGAAAGATGAAAGCATCATGATCTGTTTCATCTGGTTTTCTCTACTTTTTGTTGTATTGCTCAAAATCCACAACACCATTTTCATTGGCATATCTTAAATATTTATCATTTAAGACTTTTACTATCTCAGGATGTTTTGCGTAAACATTATGTTGCTCATTAAAATCTGTTTTTAAATTGTAGAGTTCCCAGCCATGACTCTTAAATTTAGAAGGTGAGTTTTCAACAAGTTTCCATTGGTCAGTTTTAGCGTAGCGGCTGCCATGTAATTCTTTGAAGTCATAATAATTAACAGGTCGAATACGAGCAGTATTATCTTTAAAAGCAGGAATTAGGCTAAAGCCCGACGGTTTAATTTTGGTGCTAGTTGCTGGATAAACTTGACTATTTTGAATGCCTGCTAGCTCCATAACAGTTGGAAATATATCTCTGACTGTCGCAAAGTTATTGTTGATTCCATGTTGTTTGGAAACCTGAGTTGGTGATTTAACAATAAATGGAACTCGAACTCCGCCTTCTGATGCGGCTGATTTCCAGTAAGTAAATGGTGTGCTGCTCACTTCGGCCCAGCGTGGTCCCATGTAAACATATGAGCTGGCGTTACCTATATTTTCATAGCGATTGTCGGCATCACCCATTGGGAAATTATGATCACCACCTTCAGCGCCGTTATCTGACATAAACACAATCAAAGTATTGTCATATAAATGATGCTTTTTAAGATATTGAATGACATCACCCACGCGGTCGTCTAACTGGGTAACCATGCCCGCATAAACTTCCATTTTACGCGCTTCGTATTTGCGCTCTTGTGGGGTAAGTTCATTCCAGCTTTTTGTGCCTAAAGCTTGATTGCCACGCTCGACTGGGTATTCTGCATTTGCAGGAATTAATCCTAATTGCTTTTGTCTCTCAAAGCGTTGCTTGCGAATTGCATCGTAGCCTTGATCGTATTTACCTTTGTATAAGTCTCTATAGTGAGCAGGCGCCTGTATTGGCCAATGTGGAGCGGTGTAGGCTAGGTAAGCAAAAAATGGTTTTTGCGCTTTATTTTTGTCTAAATATTCAAAAGCTTTTTGTGTAAAAAAGTCGGTCGAGTAGTAGTTGTCAGGCAAAGTGGTCTTTTGACCATTTTCAGTATATTGAGTGTTGCGCGGATAGTTTTTGGGTTGGTCTTTAAAATGTAAATCGAAGCCATCGAGCAGAGCAAAAGATTGATCAAAACCACGGGCTTTAGGGTTTTGTTCGGGAGCATAGCCTAAGTGCCATTTACCAACCATGAAGGTGTAATAATCTTTTGTCTTTAAAATCTCTGCGAGTGTATAAGCATTTTGCGTTAAATGACCTGAATAGCCATCAATTTTGAGGAGTGCACGCGGGCTATCTGCTCCAACCAATTTTTCTTGTCGTTTTGAAGTTTCATACATGGCACCTAAACCTACCAAGTGGTTATCTGCACCTGTCATAAGCTGTGCACGAGTAGGTGAACACATTGATGAAGCATGAAAATTAAAAAGCATTTTTCCTTGCTTTAATAGGCTATCAATATGAGGGGTTTTAATTTCGCCGCCATAAGCGCCAATATCTGAAAATCCAAGATCATCGGCCAAAATAATCATGATGTTGGGTGGTTGTTGATTTTTTGGAGGTGCTGCTTGCGTTGTGTAAAACAATTGGCTGGCAAAAAAAAGTCCCAATGTAAGCTGGCTTACTCTTTTGAGTTTCATAACAACAATCCTTTGATGTCTCATAAATGCATCTTGCATTTCCTGAAAATAAACTGAGCTTTTTTTGGCTAAAAAATGCTCTGGAATCGATCATAATAGATTTTTTTGTATGGATCCATAAAAATATTTAAGCTTTCTAATTTTATGTTTTTAATAATTTTATAGTTATATAATTTATGTGTTTATATACTTTTTAATAATCCATTTATAATTTTAGTTGATTTTTTGGATCCAAATATTCAGTATAGAAAAAGAGCAGGATGCTCAAAAACAAATATTCCTCTAGGTCATTATGGATACGGATGTGCATAACCACCCAATCGCTCATATCAGCAATGTCGTGTGTATGTCTTATCCAAGGGAGATACACAAATGGAAAGAGACGTGCTGAGTGAGATCAATCAAAATAATATGAGCCGCTACCAATGGTTCGTCATTTTGATCTGTATTTGTCTTAATATTATTGATGGCTTTGACGTGATGGTGATGGCATTTACCGCACCGTCCGTGTCAGCAGAATGGTCACTTTCAGGCGCACAAATTGGCTTGTTGTTAAGTGCTGGTCTTTTTGGAATGGCTGCTGGTTCAATTTTTCTCGCACCGTTAGCTGATAAAATCGGTCGCCGTTTACTCATCTTGGTTTGTCTTGTGATCGCAGGTCTTAGCATGTTGGGCTGTGCTTTTGTACAAAGCCACGGCATGTTAGCAGCACTTCGGTTTATTACCGGAATTGGGGTGGGTGGGATTCTTGCCAGTAGTAATGTGTTAGCAAGTGAATATGCCAATGCTCGCTG
The DNA here is from genome assembly GCF_049949095.1 of Acinetobacter sp. KB005. Classification (NCBI taxonomy): domain Bacteria; kingdom Pseudomonadati; phylum Pseudomonadota; class Gammaproteobacteria; order Moraxellales; family Moraxellaceae; genus Acinetobacter; species Acinetobacter sp. KB005. The sequence continues at coordinate 2,062,919 of NZ_CP188191.1, forward strand.
GCGCAGTCTCGCAGTGAGCTTAATGTCGACAGGTTATGGAATTGGCGCGACACTTGGCGGAGTACTATCATTGGCATTGATTGAACATTTAGGCTGGCGTTCAATCTTTTTAGCAGGTGGGGTTACCACCATTGCAATGTTGCTGATCAGCGCATGGTTATTGCCTGAATCTTTAGATTACTTACTCGCGAAACGACCAAAACAGGCATTGGAACGAATCAATGCAACTGTAAACCGCATGGGGCTTAACGAACTATCAGTTATGCCGCGCTATGAAAAAATGAGCACGCAAAATGGCAGTGAACTCAGCAAATTATTTGCAGGGCAACTGGGATTTCAAACACTTTGTCTGTGGTTTGCATTCTTTTTGGTGATGTTTGGCTTTTACTTTGTCATGAGCTGGACACCAAAAATTCTTATTTCAATGGGAATGTCACCAGAGCAAGGGGTAAGTACCGGTATTTTAATTAGTATTGGCGGTATTTTCGGTGCGGCCATTATTGGTTTACTCGCATCACGCATAAAAATTTTCTATGCCTTAAGCCTATTTTTAGGGCTAACGTCTGCTTGCGTTTTTCTATTTGTCGCAGTCTCGTCTCAAGTGAGTGTCGCACTCATGGTGGGGTTATTACTCGGCACACTTATTAATGGCTGTGTGGCCGGTCTATATTCTATTTCTCCAACAATTTATGACGCTGAAATCCGTAGTCGTGGCGTGGGTTATGCCATTGGTTTTGGCCGTATTGGGGCAATTTTATCGCCAACGATTGCAGGTATTTTTCTGGATAAAGGTATTGCGCCCGCAACGCTTTATGTCTATTACGGTGTGGTCTTTATTTTAGCTATTTTCCTGATTTTAAGTCTGGGCAGCGCTTTTTACCGAAGTAAAAAAGAGCAAAACTACTCTCTTAAAACAGCACCTTAATCCATTATAAATTAAATAGTTGAGATAAAAAATGAAAAAGACACCATTGTGGGTGGGGGTATGCTTGTGCCCGTTATTTAGTCAAGTTGTGCATGCCGAGTTTATTTCAGACAGTAAAGCTGAGCTGACACTTCGTAATTTTTACTTTGACCGAGACTATAAAAAAGACCCATATCCCTATACCGCAGCCAGAGATTGGGCGCAGGGTCTAATTTTTAAAGGGCAGTCTGGTTATACCGAAGGGACAGTTGGGTTCGGTGTTGATGTGCTGGCAATGGCAGGCTTTAACCTAATGGGAAGTCGGGCTGATGACTATGCACGTAGTGGCTTATTACCAGTAAATACCGATAACTCGCGTGACGATTATTATGGAAAAATTGGTATTACAGGGAAGGCTAAATTTAGAAAAAATGAGCTTTTTGTGGGTGATCTGGTTCCGCAATTACCGACCATATTTTCATCGCCAGCCCGTTTGTTCCCCCAGACTTATCGCGGTATTCGCTTTGTTTCAAATGAAATTCCAAATCTTCAACTCGAAGGGTTTTATGTCGACGAAGTGCGGCAGCGCGATTCAATTCGCTTTACAGATGTTGGAACGGACAATATCAACCGTCGTTTTGACAAGGCAGCAACCACTGATTCTTTTTACACGCTGGGAGGAAGTTATCAGTTAAAAGACTATCGTCTCCGTGCCTACCATGCCGAACTCAAAGACATTTACCAGCAACAATTTTTGGGTTTTAACGGAAAACAGCCTTTAAATGACGAGCTTAATTTTTTAAGTGACGTGCGTTTTTTTAATAGTGAAGAAACTGGAAGCAAAAAAATAGGAGAGGTCGATAACCGCCATATGAGTGGTTTATTTGGTTTGAACTATCAAAACCATACGGTTTCTTTGGGCTATATGCAGTCGTTTGGCTCGACTGGTTTGCCGTTTTTGTCGGGAACCGAAAGTCCAGTCGTGCTTGATTTTATGAGTTCTGACTACTCAAATAAAGATGAAAAAGTCTATTCGATTCGTTACGAATATGATTTTAAAAATGCACGATTAGGGGATGTTCCATTAAATGGACTGCGCTTTATGACCCGCTATGCAAAAGGTGAAGATATTGATTTGCTGCAATATGGCGATCAGCGTTTTAAAGAAGAGTCGATGGAGTTTGATTTGGGCTATAAAATTCCTGAAGGAAAGTTAAAAGGCCTAGGCATGCGAGCTCGTTTTTCTCACTATCGTAACGATATGCCAAGCAATATGACATTTCACTCGGCAAATGAAACACGGTTGAATGTTGATTACACCTTTAAATTTTAATGCTCAATATTTAAGTAAATTAAAGACAAGTTAAAACATTGTGAGCAGCAATGTTTTAACTTTAGTTATCAACTTCACAAAATCACTCTATAATACCGTCAATCTTATTAAAGCCAATTGAGTCGTTCATTAAACACATGGCTTTAATCTCTCATTTTTTTAAGTCAATTTCTTCGCTGCGATTCGGCTTATATTTCAATATTTAGAATTTTATGTGTCTGTGCTGACACATAAAAATATTTAGGTGCCAGCATGGAAATCAAGGTTAATTATCTCGACAATCTTCGACAGGAAGCTAAGTTCGATGACTTTACGGTAATTGCCGATCAACCAATTCGCTACAAGGGTGACGGTTCGGCACCGGGCCCATTTGACTATTTTTTAGCATCTTCCGCATTGTGTGCAGCCTACTTTGTAAAAGTGTATTGTGCAGCTCGAGATATCCCAACTGATAATATTCGTTTATCACAAAATAATATTGTTGATCCTGAAAACCGCTACAAGCAAACGTTTAAAATTCAGATTGAATTACCAGCTGATATTTCAGAGAAAGATCGCCAAGGGATTTTACGTTCAATCGACCGTTGTACTGTTAAAAAAGTCATTCAAACTGGTCCTGAGTTTATTATTGAAGAAGTTGAAAGTATTGATGCAGATGCGCAAGCATTGTTATTGCCAAGCTTAACTTCAGAAAGCCATACCTATATTCAGGGTAAAGACCTGCCATTAGAAGAAACCATTGCCAATATGTCTGCCATTTTGGCGAATTTGGGCATGAAGATTGAAATCGCATCTTGGCGTAATATTGTTCCGAATGTGTGGTCTTTACATATCCGCGATGCACAGTCTCCGATGTGTTTTACCAATGGTAAAGGTGCAACTAAAGAAAGTGCTTTGGCATCTGCATTAGGCGAGTTTATTGAGCGTTTAAACTGTAACTTCTTCTATAACGACCAGTTCTGGGGTGAAGAGATTGCCAATGCTGAATTTGTGCATTATCCAGATGAAAAATGGTTTAAACCGGGTCCAAATGGTGAATTACCTCAAGAAATCTTAGATGAATACTGTCTTGAGATTTATAACCCAGATGATGAATTACTCGGTACGCATTTATATGACACCAATTCAGGCAACGTAGAGCGTGGTATTTGTTCGCTACCTTTTGTGCGCCAGTCTGACGATGAAGTTGTCTATTTCCCATCAAATTTAATTGAAAACTTGTACTTAAGTAATGGTATGAGTGCAGGTAATACTTTGGCGGAAGCTCAAGTTCAATGCTTGTCAGAAATTTTTGAACGCGCTGTAAAACGTGAAATTTTAGAAGGTGAAATTGCACTTCCAGATGTTCCTGAAGAAGTATTAGCAAAATACCCAAGTATCGTTGCTGGTATTAAAGGTTTAGAAGAGCAAGGTTTTCCTGTTCTAGTTAAAGATGCATCGTTAGGTGGCCAGTTCCCTGTGATGTGTGTGACTTTAATGAACCCGCGTACGGGTGGTGTTTTTGCATCGTTTGGTGCACATCCAAGTTTTGAAGTTGCTTTAGAGCGTAGTCTGACTGAATTACTTCAAGGTCGTAGTTTTGAAGGCTTAAATGATTTACCACAGCCGACTTTCCAAAGTAATGCGGTGACTGAGCCAAATAACTTTGTTGAGCACTTTATTGACTCAAGCGGTTTGGTATCTTGGCGTTTCTTTAGTTCTAAATCTGACTATGACTTTGTTGAGTGGGATTTTTCTGGAGAAGGCGAAGAGTCGAATGCAGATGAAGCTGCAACATTGTTCGGTATTCTCGAAGAGATGGGTAAAGAAGTTTATATGGCAGTATATGAGCACCTAGGTGCGACCGCTTGCCGTATTTTAGTACCGGATTATTCAGAAATTTATCTCGTTGAAGATTTGATTTGGGACAATACCAATAAGGCACTTTCATTCCGTGAAGATATTTTAAATCTGCATCGTTTGGATGATGAACAACTTGAGGCGTTGGTTGAACGCTTAGAAGAGTGTGAGTTAGACGATTACACCGAAATCACCACACTCATTGGCATTGAATTTGATGACAATACAGTTTGGGGACAGCTTACGATTTTAGAGTTGAAATTGTTGATTTACGTTGCTTTGCAGCAATTTGAAGAGGCAAAAGAGTTAGTCGAAACTTACTTGCAATATAACACCAACACTGTTGAGCGTGGCTTGTTCTATCAGTGCATGAACGTTGTGCTTGAAGTGATGTTGGATGAAGAACTAGAGCTTGAAGACTACCTGACTAACTTCCGCCGTATGTTTGGTGACACACGAATGGAGGCAGTATTAGGTTCTGTAGAGGGTAGCGTTCGTTTCTACGGTTTAACACCAACAAGCATGAAACTAGAAGGGCTTGATCGACATTTACGTCTGATCGATAGCTATAAAAAATTGCATGCAGCTCGCGCTAAAACAGTAGCTTCGTAATTTAAAAAGCTAAATAAAAAAAGCCTATTTTTAAATAGGCTTTTTTTATAAAACAAATTTCTAGTTTAAGCAGAAGCTTTGATGATCTCTACGGTTTCTGCATCTGCTATATCATCCTGATGTTCGCCCAAAGTGTGTTTAGCCGGAATATACGACATTGCACGCTCTGCTAGAGCTGTAATGGTTAGACTTGGGTTAACGCCCAAATTGGCACCTAACATTGAACCATCTACAACATATAAGTTTTTATAGTTAAAAACGTGATTTTTTCCATCGACTACACCTTGTTCTGGGCTTGAAGCAATGGCACAGCCACCCATACAGTGTGCGGTAAAAGGTACATTAAACAAAATCTCGGTAATGGTCGTGATGGGGTGTCCATTAAACATTTTGGCAACTTTTTCGGTAAAGACATTGGCCTGTGGAATGTAAACCGGTAGCTTTTTACCTTCACTTGATAAAACCTTGCCAAAAGGCCAAAACCAGTTGCGTTTCAGGCGCATGTTAATTGAAGCATCGGCAGTTTGCATCACCAAGAAAATTAAAGTCTGACGTGCAAAACCAACTGGATTGCTCATGCGAAGAAAGATAAATGGATGGGAAATTAATACCCATAACCAATAAAAAATACGTGTCCAACCCGGTTTACCTTTTGCCATGTAGGTACACATAAGACCCATTGCATCAGAACCACTTTGGTAACGAGTTGCTTCAATATGAGTGTCATTGTCGATGTAAATACTTGAACCAATGGCAACGCCTTTGCTCATGTCGACATCTTTACCGAAGAAGCGAACCCCTAAAATAGATTCGGCATTGGTACGAACTCGATTGCCCAAGTCATCAGAAATATTTGGCAGAGAACCAGACTGCTTTAAGCGGAACAACATCTCTTGGGTGCCCAAAGAAGATGCCGAGAAAATCACGTTGCGTACTCGCCATGTACGACGCTGTTTATTAAACCATGAGGTTGAGCATTCAGTGGTTACTTCATAGCCATCACTGCCATCTGCTTTGCCATTGAGTGGTTTAACATCAACAACTTTAGTTTCTTCGTAAACCTTGGCGCCATTTTTTTCGGCAAAGTACAAATAGTTTTTATCTAAAGTATTTTTTGCGTTGTGTTTACAACCCGTCATGCACCCGCCACATGCCGTACACGTCGCACGGTCTGGACCTTCACCGTTAAAATATGGGTCGGGGTAGGTTTTGCCGCCTTGTTCACCTTCGGGTGGAAAAAACGTCGCAACACGTGTCGGTTTAAATGTGTGACCCACGCCGACTGCTTCGCCCATTTGTTTAAGCATATGGTCAGCTGGACCAAAAATTTTATTATCCGTCACCCCGAGCATACGTTCTGCTTCAGCATAGTGCTGTGGCATTTCATTTTTCCAGTCCGCAGCATCTGCCCATGTGCCTTCGTCCCAAATATGTTCAGGTGGAACGAGTAGGGTATTGGCATAGGTAATTGAGCCTCCACCTACCGCATTCCCGCAAATAATGGTGACATGGCGAAAAAAGCGCATATTGAAATAGCCGAAAAGCTTCATGCCCGGACGCCAAATCCAGCGGCGGGAATTCCAGTTATTTTTCGCAAAATCCTCGGCTTTCCAACGACGCCCCATTTCCATTACGGCCACAGAATAGCCTTTTTCAGTTAGACGGCAAGCAGAAACACTACCACCAAAGCCTGAACCAATAATGAGATAATCATAGTCATAATTGTTTGTTGTCATGCCGAGGCTCCTCTCTGGCGATTATTTTTTATATTGACTGTGTATGTTTATCAATGAATTGCCCAATGCGCTCAATCGAGTCATTAGATTCTTTTAGTATACCTGCGTGGAACTGAAAAACATGTCCGACTTGGTCATAAATCCTAAAGTTCGTCGGAATGCCGTATTTTTGAGCTTGTTCAGCAAGGCGTTTTGCATCATCTAATAAAACTTCTTCGGTACCGACATGAATCAAAATAGGCGGTAGTCCAGTTAAGTCAGCATAGAGTGGGGAACAGGTTGGATCGATTACTAATTTTTGCGCGCAATAGTTTTTTGCACACCACGCTAACCAGTCTTCAGACAGCATTGCATCTTGAGCTGCGTGGGTTTTCATAGTGCTTCCAGAGAGGCTTAAATCAACCCACGGCGAAAGTAAAACCAATGCTGCTGGTAGCGGTAACTTTGCATCTCGAATAGCAATTGCGGTGCTTAAACTGAGTCCGCCACCCGCAGAATCTCCGACAAACACGAGTTTTTTCGGGTCTTGTCCTTGGGCAAGTAGAGCTTGATAGACTGCAACTACATCTTTAATAGCCGCGGGGCTTGAGTGCTCAGGAGCGAGGCGATATTCAGGTAACCAGACTTGAGCTTGAGCTGCATGTCCGATTTGAGCGGCAAGCTTGGTATGACTTTTTGAACTACCAACCACATAGCCACCGCCATGTAAATACAAGATACCCAGCCCTGACTTAGTCGTTTTGGGCTGAATATGAACTGTTGGCACTTGAGCAATTATTTGTTTTTTTGTTTTATAACCACGTGGCCCAAGCACAATAGCACTGGCTGCATCGCTACAAAAACGTTGTAGTTTTAGTGGTGTTTTTGGGGATAAAGCTGGACGTAGTGTAGTCCGGATAGTCCATGCAAGAAGCTGCTTCATAATAAGGACTCATACTAAGCATTTAATGTCGGTCAGCATCTCTTAAAAGTAAGAGTATGCTGACCACTATTTTTATTTTGCTGATTTGTTGAGTAGGCGAGTTTGCAACGCGGTTGCTGTTGCAAAAATCTTTTGGTAACCCTGTGGAAGAATACGCTGAATTACATCAACGACTTTTGCATCGGCTCCAATCAGTAAACGGCGACGGTTTTTACGAACAGCCTCTAAAATTTGTTGAGCAGCCTCGTCAGCAGGGGTGCGTAGTAATTTATCGAAAGCATCTTGGCTTTTAACAGGGTCCATTCCTAAAGACTGGACGCTGTTATTCATACGGGCAGCTTTGGCAATATTGGTACGAATACCACCCGGATGAACACAGGTCGCACTTACTCCAGCATTTTGTAGATCGAGTTCTTGACGTAGAGACTCTGTAAAGCCACGAACGGCAAATTTACTGGCGTTATAAGCACTTTGGGTCGGTTGAGCTGTTAAGCCAAACATGCTGGAAATATTAATAATATGCCCATCACCACTTTGCTTTAAGTAAGGCAAAAACTCTTTGGTGCCATAAACCACGCCCCAAAAATTAATACCAATAAGCCATTCAAGATCTTCATAGCTCACACCTTCAGCCGTGCTACCTATTGCGACACCAGCATTATTAAAAATCAAATTAACTTGGCCATGCTCATTTACAACAGCTTTTGCCCAATCTGCAATTTCAGTACGCTTAGCCACATCAACCTTTTGAGTGGTCACTTTAACTGGGTAGGCTGATAACTGCTCGACAGTTTTGGCTAAGCCCGCTTCACTGATATCGGAAAGTGCCAGATGGCAGCCTTGTTTCGCGAGTGCAATTGCAATTGCTTGTCCAATACCAGAACCCGCACCTGTCACAGCAGCGACTTTGTTCTTAAATGTTTTCATAAAATTCTCCGTTTATTTTTCTCATTTCCTATGGTGAAGCTTGTTTAAGAAATAGCCGAAACCTGAGTGTAGTTTTCAATATCAAAGCGGCGAGTGCGTTGACGATACTCAAGGGTAAAACCTGGCCAGTTATTGGTATTCTTGCCATCAGCAGTTTGATACCAACTGGTACAACCTTGTGCCCATACGGTTTTCTTCATTTTTTCTTGAATGTTTTGGTTGAACTCGTGTTGAACTTCTGCACGAACATTGGTGAATAACAACTTATTTTTTATCAGTGTTTGAATGGCATCTAAAATGTAATTCACCTGACTTTCAATCATATAGACAATTGAGTTGTGCCCAAGATTGGTATTTGGACCATAAAGCATAAAGAAGTTTGGAAAGCCGCTAACAGTTAAACCGAGATAAGCTTCTGCACCATCTTTCCATGTATCTTTTAAGGTACGACCATCAAGACCTGTGATCTGCATTGGCGCCATAAATTCCGTTGCAGCAAAACCAGTACCATAAATAATAGTATCGATTTCACGCAGATTTCCTTCCGTATCTAAAACTCCATTTTCAGTAATTTCTTGAATGCCCGTATGAATAACATCTACATGGGGTTGAGTGAGCGTTTCATACCAATGGTTGGAAATTAAAATACGCTTACAGCCAATTGGGTAGTCCGGCATTAAACGGTGACGTAATTTGGAGTCTTTAACTACCTTACGAATATGGCGCTGGAATAGATACTCCACCAAAGGCATTTCATTCAGCGAAGTGGTGAAAGCCAGCAGACGAATTTCGTGATGTCCATATTGCAAGGCACGATCTAGACTTTGCAAAATCGGTAATTTGCGGAATGCTTTTTTCTCTAAAGGTTGATAAACCCGATCTGGCTTTGGAATGACGTAAGGTGCCGAACGTTGATAAACATCAAGATGAGCAACCTGTTTAGCAATTTCAGGAACAAACTGAATGGCACTTGCACCTGTACCAATTACAGCAACACGTTTGCCAGTTAAGTCATAGTCATGGTCCCAACGTGCTGAGTGAAATGCCTTACCTTTAAAGTTTTCAATGCCTTTAAGTTTTGGATAGGCAGGGCGGTTGAGTTGGCCTACCGCGCCCACTAAGAATTCAGCTTCGAACTGTTCACCAGAAGTACTTTGAATGTGCCATACACCTTGCAAAGCATCAAATTCTGCACTAGCTATTTCAGTATTAAATTGAACATGTGGGCGAAGGTCATATTTATCGGCACAGTGGCGTAAATATTGATAAATTTCTTGAGAGGTTCCGTAGCGATTTTTCCAACCCAGCTCTTGTTCAAAAGAAAAAGAATAAAGATGTGATGGCACATCGCATGCAGCGCCCGGATACGTGTTGTCGCGCCAGACACCACCGACATCGGCAGCTTTTTCAAAGAGAGTAAATTGTTCAAAACCTGCTTGTTTGAGGCGAATGGCAAGTCCTAGACCACCAAAGCCAGTGCCAATAATGGCGATACGTACATTTTTATTTGAATTAGCTGACGAATTAAACATAGGCTGCTCTAAAATCCTTAAAAACAGTGGGCGAAAGAATCGCAATTTCCTGTATGCAGAATAGTCGTTTATTTGCTTGATTTAGAGGATGGATGAGGACAAAATATTGTGATTCGAGGACATTCTGAGCAATACAGTGAAGTATGCATGGGCTTTTGAACGCAGTGTACATAGTGTTCGATTAATGGCTGATTTTGCGGTGGAATCAGGCATTTCTTATCAGACCATTTTAGAAGAGACGGGAATTAGCCAACAGCAATTGCTTGACCCTAATATGGTGGTGACAGGTCAGCAAGAATTGCAGGTTATTCATAACTTGGTTGAGCAGCTTGGAGACAGGCCGACATTAGGCTTAGATGTAGGTACACGCTATCACTTTACAACATTTGGGCCTCTGGGGATGGCCCTCATGAGCAGTGCCAGCATTCGTGAAGCACTTGATTTAGCTCTAACCTATTTTTCACTTACTTTTGCTTTTACCCGATTTCTAGTTTCAGATACAGATGAAGGTATTCGGATTGAGATTGAAGATGAGGGCGTACCACCTTCAGTTCGCCAGTTTATTCTTGAACGGGACGCCGCGGCGCTCATTACGGTGCAACGGGACTTGGTACAAGATAATTTTTGTCAATATATGGCTTTCACTTTCCAGCCTAAAGCTGAGGTGCAACCCTATATCGATTTGTTTGGAATTCTGCCGGAGTTTGGCGCGGCTAAGAACTTTGTTTTACTCGATCCGCACAAAGTAGATCAAAAACTACAAATGGCCAATGACCTGATTTTACATACGGCTGAAGAACAATGTCGGCAAATTTTAGATAGGCGCCAAACACAAAAGAAATTTATTAATTTAGTGCAGCAGCAGTTAATGAAGGTACGAGGGGAAATGCCATCTATGGATATGGTTGCCGATCGTTTGCACTTAAATGCACGTACCTTACGCCGTCATTTGGCTCAAGAAGGCATGACCTTTATTCAAATTCGTGAAGAAGTCAGACAAGTTTTAGCAGAACAATATCTGACTTTACCGAAAGCCTCTATTGAGCAAATTGCCGAATGGTTGGGATATGCCGAACCTGCCAGTTTTATTCATGCATATAAAAGATGGCATGGTAAGACACCGCATGCAGTGCGGTTAAGTGGTAAATCATCAAGCTGAGTTTATTTATTCAAGCGCAAATGCAATAAGCGTGTCGCCGAGGTATGGCGAATCTCATCTACTCGTGCACTAAAATAACGTTCAGTAATGGCTTCACCTGACAAATCTTCAACGACCTCAAACCCCATCTGCTCCACGGCATGATGTAAATCAGTCGGTTTAAATTGACCTAATAATGGTTCTTTCAGCAAATGGGTAAACTGGGCAACACCCATGCTACCAATGCGTTCGATACCAGTTAATTCCTGAAAATCGGTCGAATAGTCGAGTACCACTTCACTAGCGTTTGCTGCAAATGCAGCAATACTTTTTAAGGTCTGCAACGTCGTTTGCGGGTTTAAATAATGTGTCGTTCCAAGCCATGAGAAAAATGCAGGAGCGGATCGCTCATAGAGACTTCTGGCTAAGGCTTCCGAAATAGACTCTTTTTCAAAATTAATTGCGACAAACTCAACTGTGGCAGGAATTTCGCCTAGTTTTTTTAGCTTGGCTTGTTTTGCAGCTTGAGTATCGGGATGATCAACTTCAAAGATTTTTAAAGTTGGGTAATGGTGAGACTCACGTAGTGCAAAAGAATCTAGGCCGGCACCAACTAAAACATATTGTTGAGTGTTTTGTTGAACTGCCTGATCAAGTAAATCTTCGGCATAACGAGAGCGTCCGACGACTTGCCCAGTGAGTAAACCTAAAGTGCGATTTAAAACCGCAGAATTCATTAATTTAACAAGAAGTGGGCTTGATAGAAGTTTTTTCCAGCTTCTACTGGTCAGCTCAAAAGCATAAGGGTCTGAAAATACAGGGCTGACCGTATTTTTAAAGTGATTTGCACGTAATGCAGCGGCGGCTTCGGCGGTACGACTTGATTGACCTTCTTTCATCTTTATCCTGTTTTTTTATTTCTTGAAGATATTCAACGAAGAAGGCAGTGTATTTCATGAAAACCTAAAATACACTGCCTATTTCTTACAACAGATTTGATCAAAATTACAAATTAATGAGTCTTTGTCGTTTGATATGTCACTTCATAATCTTTCAAATCGACGTTTTTCAAACGTTGTTTCAGCTTTTTCAATGACCATGGCCATGCAGCAAAGTTACGGCCGTTGGCATCAAGGTAGTAACTCTTACAACCACCACTATTAAATACAGTTGTTTTTAAGTGTTTTTGCACCAGATCATTATGCTTTTTAATAACCTCGGGCTTAACGTTGAGCTTGCTAATACCCTTGTTCTTAATTTTCAATAAGCCATCTACAATATAGTCTAGCTGAGCCTCAGCTAAGCCAATAAAAGAGTCATAAACCAAGACATTCGGGCCTAAAATTAAAAATGCATTCGGCACTTTTTCAATGTTGGTACCTAAATAAGCCTCAGGTGAACTATCTTTCCATAAATCTTGTAAACATTGACCTTTTTCATTATGAACACGTTTACCAATTGGCGGATGAGATACCTCAAAACCAGTGCCCCAAATAATTACGTCAACTTCATGGCGTTCACCGTTGGCAGCAACAACAGTATTGCCTTCAACTTTAACCAAGCCATGAGGAATAAGGGTCGTATTTGGTGCTTGTAATGCAGGGTAGTAATTGTTAGCAAACAAAATACGTTTACAACCAATATCAAAGTTTGGCGTTACATTTTTACGTAGCACAGGGTCATTAATCTGCAATTTAAGTAATTGCTTACCCAGTACATTTACTGGTTTAAGTGCAAGCGGGTTACGTAAACCAAAGTTAATCGCATTCAGCGTTAGCGCTACACTTTTACGCCAGCTTGCTTGAATAGATGGATATTTAGCAATCACTGATTTACTAAATTCGCCCAAGTCCGTATCAGGCTTTGGTAGTACCCAAGGTGCTGTACGTTGGAACACAAAAAGCTCTTTCGCTTTTGGTTGAATTTGGGGCACAAACTGAATGGCTGATGCGCCAGTACCAATTACAGCAATGCGTTTACCTGTCAAATCATAATCATGGTTCCATTTAGCTGAATGGAACATCTCACCTTTAAACGTATCTAAACCTTCAAGACGTGGAATTTGTGCTTCGGTAATTGGACCTGTAGCGAAAATAACAGTTTTAGATAAATACTGACCAGTAGTGGTATCAAGTACCCACAGATGGCGTGACTCATCCCATGCGGCGTTCAGCAATTCGTTGTTAAATTCGATTTTAGATGCGACATTAAACTCATTACTCACATCTTCCAGATAACTTAAAATTTCTGGTTGTCGAGCAAATAAATGGCTCCACTTTGCACTTGGTGCAAACGAGTAAGAATAAAGCGCAGATGGTACATCACAGCCACAGCCTGGATAGGTGTTTTCACGCCATGTTCCACCAACACGGCCAGCTTTTTCAATAATTTTATAATTGGTATAGCCAACTTGATCTAGGCGAATGGCAGTAGCTATACCTGAAATGCCGGCACCTACAATAAAGGTGTCGAAAATGTGGTTGGGTGAATTGACAGCTTTTTTTGCCGATGCATTTGTTTTCATTTGAGCAGTCATATGCGTACTACCTATAAATTTCTTATTTAAATAATTTGTAAGACGTGCCAAGGAACTTGGTATACAAGCTTGGTGATGCACGTTTCATGAGCCAGAATAACTTCGCATCGATTTGAGGAATGGTGTAAAGCTCATTCTGATCAAGGCGGTTCAGTGTTAATTTGGCTACACTATCACTTGTGGTGAGGGCATAATTCATGAGTGCATGGTCTGCAAGCTTTGAATAGCGTCCCGGAATCCGACCATTTTTGATGATATTGGTTGGAACCAAAGTAGGGCAGAGCACATTCACTTTAATATTGAACTTATGCAGCTCGGCAGAAAGCGTTTCTGAAAGCGCGCGTACACCCGCTTTAGTCACGTTATAGGCGGTCATTTCTGGTGCAGCTGTATAAGAGGCAGCGGAAGCCACATTAATAATCGCACCATAACCCAACTTTTTAAATTTTGGTACGAAAGCATGACAACCGTGAATAACACCCCAAAGGTTGATATTCATGACCCAATTCCAGTCTTCGAGTGTCATTTCATCGAATTTTCCGCCCAAACCTACACCTGCATTATTAATGACAAGGGTGACAGGGTGCCCAAGTAAGATCTCAGCACTTTCTGCTAGATCTGTAACCTGTTCAGAGTTACCGACATCGCAACGTATAGCGAAAGCTTTCGCGCCTTGTTGTTCAAGAATTTTTACGGTTTCTTCAGCAGCTTCGAGATTAATGTCTGCACAAACTACACTGCCACCACGTTTTGCCAGTTCAATTGCAAAACTTCGACCAATCCCACTGCCTGCACCTGTCACCACGGCATAAGCTTTTTGGCTTGGTTTAACTTTCTTTTTGCCAAATAAAATCATGATTCATCCATAAATAACTTGAAGAGATGCCAGCTATCTGTTTGATAGCTGGAAATGCAGGACGATTAAGACATGCGTACTGGTGGGGTAAATTCTTTAACAAAGTAAGGAGCAATTGCACCGCCTTCGTTCAGCAATTTCTTTTTGTAGTACTCAAGATATTCAGTCGTATCATGGTCATTTGGGTGAAAATCTGGACGTAAATAGTCAAGAATTTGACCAATTGTACTTCCGAAAACGCCATCTTTCGGGCCAAAGATTAAACCTACACCACGACGGGCATCTTTCCAGAATTTTAAGGTAAACATCTCTTGCGGTTTTCTTAAAACAGGAACAAATAAGGTCGTTGCAGGAATAAGCCCTAAAATGGTAATGAGAGCAAGGGCGAAACCAGAAGCTCGTAATGGGTAGCTGCCATTTAAGAGTTGATAAACATCATAGGCAATATCTTTATGCTCAGATTCTTCAAGCATATGCCACATCCACAAAGCACGGCTCTTCGCATCATCTGAATAATAGAAGTTCTTTTCATGCTTCATCATATATTCAGCAAGTACTGCGGTAAAATGCTCAATACCCGCCATCATTGATAATTTGAGTGGCTGCGGAAACTTTAAAAACACATATTTAAAGAAGTTCGAGCCAAGGAAACGATAGAGTGCAACAGGATATTCAGCATCTTGAAGTGCATCGTTATATTCATTGTGCAATTTTGAGTGAATTGCTTCTTGGCCAATGAGCGAAGTCACTCGCTGTTTTAAGATTGGATCTTTAATAAAGTCACGGTGATGACGAGCAGTTTCGATCACCAGATCTTCACCATAGGTTAAAAAAACTGAAAGTGTGGCAAAAAACAAGGTTGCAAATTGATTGTCCATATAGAATCTGACATCAATTTCCTTACCATCAAAACCAATATTTAAATGACGGATTGGAATAGTGCTTTTACTAGCAAAATCCGGCAACTCAATTTCACGTTGAAATTTAAGTTTGTTAAATGATTTTTTTACTGTGGTCGAGATCATAGCGACACCTTGAGACAAATCAGTAGTAGTGCATTTTGATGAAAATCAATGAACTTAATGTTCAACAAGGCACTGTAAATTCCATTTTCAAAGCAGAGAGTTCTCTGGATTGACTACGGTGTTGTTGCTCCGTTATTTGTTTGATTATTTGGCTGAATAACGGAAAGAAGAGTTGAGACACACAGAATTTCTCAGTGACTCTTCTTTAATTTTTTCATATTAATCTGACTTTATGTTCGGATTCAATTCGGGTAAATTCTTAAATATATAAAAGTAATCTATCAATTTGTTGCATAAGAAAAACTTTAATAAAAATTTGTATATATTTTTGAAAAATAATAAATAATTTATTTTGATTGGGGTCATTAGAGTAAATATAAGAGTGTTTCGATATCCTTAATTGCATCTATTTCTATGGCTTTTTTTGATCAAGTTTGACAACTATTCGGATTTTGTTTTTTTATTTCTACCGAGTCTGATTACATGCTAATCTGACTTTATGTTCGGATTATTGATTAGATCGTATGACCACGCGTAAACCTCGTCAAACTCGAGCCAAAGTTACTGTCGATACTATTATTGAAGCGGGTTTTATTGCAGTGGCGCTTCATGGACCAAGTGGCACCACCACACGCCATATTGCAGAAATTGCAGGGGTGAGTGTCGGATCTTTATATGAATATTTTAAAAATAAAGAAGAAATTTACGATGCGATGAATCACTATTTTGTTCGAGAAATTTTGGACATGATTACGGAGCTTACGCCAACTATTTTACAGCTGGAATTAGAACCAGTCATTGAAATGATTTTTTATACTTTTAGTGATTTATTAAAGAAAAATAATGATCGTTATTTAACTGTTTTACGTTATGCAGGCGAGTTACAGTACGATAAATACATTCCAAAAATTGAGCAGGCTTTAGTGGAAGTCATCATGAAATATATGATGCATAATCCTAAGTATTTAAAAATTAACAACGTAGCTGTGATTACATACATCTGCATTAATAGTGGGATTTTTAATGTGGCACGACATCTTATTTTGCCAAATCCTTACATTAGTTTTGATGAAATGGTGCAGGGGTTAACCACTATGATCATGAGTTATATCAATGCAGAGATGTCGCGTTCAGAAGAGCATTAATCACAGTTAGACTTTTTCAATTTGTATAAACGCTAAAAAAGCCCTCACATAAAGTTTTATGTAAGGGCTTAGCTTCATTATGGCATGGTTGGAACTTCTTCCGGACGCATATCAAAAATCAGAATTTCAGCATGATCACCATTGGTAAACGATAAGTTTCCACCATCACGGATACGTGCAGCATCACCTGTGTTAAAGGTTTTACCATTGACGTCAACGCGACCTTTGGCAATATGTAGGTACACATATCGACCATCAGGAATCGTAAATTCGGCAGTTTCTTCACCATCAAAAAGACCTGAGTAAATATTAATGTCTTGTTTGATGGATAAAGTTTTTTCACCGCCTTTTGGTGAAATAATCAAATGCAATTTACCGCGTTTGTCTTCTTCATCAATATGAATTTGTTGATAACCTGGATCTGTATTTACTTCATTTGGAACGACCCAAATTTGTAAAAAATGTACGCCTTCTTGAGCAGAATGGTTAAATTCACTATGAGCCACTCCACGACCTGCACTCATTAACTGAATGTCGCCAGGCACAATCACAGAACCTGTACCCATCGAGTCTTTATGCTCTAATGCACCTTCAAGTACATAGGAAATAATTTCCATATTACGGTGGGGGTGAGTACCAAAGCCTTTAGACGGAGCAACATTATCATCATTAATTACAAGTAGATCTGAAAAACCGACTTGTTTTGGGTCCCAATAGTTAGCAAATGAAAAGCTATGTTTTGATTGTAACCAGCCGTGATGTGCTGCACCACGTTCATGAGATAAACGCATATCAAACATGATCTACTCTCCTAATTTAATTTTTTCTCTGAGTGCAGTTTATCGTAGCGATTATTGTAATAAAGCTCTAAAAATGGAAAGCTTGGTACGATTTATAGAACGATAAAATGAAAAGCTATTTCTCAAATAAAAAAAGGGCTCTTTTAGTTAAAATTGGAATTTTACTTTTAAAGCTAAAGATGAAAAAGGGAAATGGCTAGCTAACCAAACAATTTTAAATATAACAATTGAAAGAAAAATCGATCTTTTTATCTTATTCAGTACATAGAAAATTTAGAGATTTTTCATGCGATATACACATTTGTCTACACTGCATATTTAAATGAACTTAATAATGGAAATGAATAAAAAGCTAATATTAAAAATAATTAAACACAAACTGTTTTAAAATAAAGTTACTTTTCAATGGAAATGTTTCGTATTTATCAATCATTGTAGTGAGAAATTTAAAATCACCTTTTTTATCAATTATTTGGATGAATGTGTGTTATTGTAAATAAATGTGAAAACATTCACAAAGCTATTTTTTTTTGTTAAGATCATTAACATTAAAAACATAGAGATAATAATAATGATCAATAAAGTATTAATCGTGTTGTGTGTGAGTATCGTCTTTGTATTAGGGTATTGGGCTTATTTAGATACCCAAAATAAAAGACATCAGGAATTGATGCGAATCATTCAAGAAGCAGAACAAAATTTACAAAGTATCGAACGCAATCCTAATCATGCTCATCACAGCAATTTGGCTTCTTATAATTTGCAAGGCTATATAAGCGAGAAAAAAATTATTTTCTAATAATATCGCGCTTTAAATTTCTGATTTTTTGCATCGTCATTGGTCATATCTTTTCATAAATTTTGATCATGTTTCGGTTGAATCTGTTAAACTTATTTAACGTATAGTAAAAAAGCTGCATAGGGGTTATGCAGCTTTTTTGTGTTTCAAGAGGGGCTGTGGTTATTTCCTATGTATGAACTAGAAACCAAATGAGTGGCATATTTGTTGCTTCTTAAATTTGAGATTCTTGTTTATAGGCCTGAACAGAAAAACAATATTGTTCAGCGACCTACATAGAAGTAAATATTCCACAGTTCAGATTTTGCATAGAGGCTACTTATGGCGGCGCCCAATTCTTCGGCAGGCTGGTTAGAGCGTTTATTTAAGTTAAGCGACAATAAAACCACTTTCCGGACTGAAGTTCTTGCTGGTGTAACTACATTTCTAACGATGTGTTACATCATTATTGTCAATCCACTCATTTTATCTGAAACCGGCATGGATCATGGCGCCGTATTTGTTGCGACCTGTTTGGCAGCAGCAATCGGCTGTTTAGTGATGGGGATCATTGCTAATTATCCAATCGCACTGGCCCCTGGTATGGGTCTAAATGCTTATTTTACCTATTCAGTTTGTATGGGTATGGGCGTGCCATGGCAAACAGCTTTAGCTGCTGTTTTTGTTTCAGGTCTTGTCTTCCTTGCAATTAGCTTCTTTAAAATTCGTGAAGCGATTGTAAATGCCATTCCAATGTCGCTGAAGTTTGCGATTGGTGGTGGTATTGGCTTATTCCTCGCACTTATTGCTTTAAAAAATGCTGGCATCATTGTTGATAATCAAGCGACATTAGTTGGCTTGGGTGATATCAAACAACCTACAGTATTATTAGCGTTATTTGGATTTTTAATGATTGTGGTTCTACACCAGTTAAAAATCCGTGGCGCAATCATTATTAGTATTTTAGTTGTTACAGCAATTGCGACTGCCTTAGGTCTAAATGAATTTAAGGGCGTAGTGGGTCAAATTCCTTCAATTGCACCAACCTTTATGCAAATGGACTTTAAAGGTCTATTTACTGCAAGTATGGTTGGCGTAATCTTCGTATTCTTTATTGTCGACTTGTTTGATAGTACGGGTACTTTGGTTGGTGTTTCACACCGTGCTGGTCTTTTGCAAGATGGTAAATTACCTCGTTTGAAAAAAGCATTATTTGCTGACTCTACTGCAATTGTGGCTGGTGCCGCATTAGGTACATCTTCAACTACGCCATATATTGAGTCAGCTTCAGGTGTGGCAGCAGGTGGACGTACTGGTTTAACTGCTGTTGTGGTTGCGGTCTTATTTATTTGCTGTTTATTTTTAGCACCTCTTGCTCAATCTGTACCAGGTTTTGCAACAGCGCCAGCTTTATTGTTCATTGGTGTGTTGATGATTCAAGGGATCACTCACATTGACTGGGATGATATTACAGAAGCTGTTCCTGCATTTTTGACTATTGTATTTATGCCATTTACCTATTCAATTGCTGATGGTATTGCAATGGGCTTTATCAGCTATGCATTAGTTAAATTATTCACAGGTAAGGCAAAAACTGTACCGTACATGGTATGGATTATTGCTGCACTTTGGGTATTTAAATTTATCGCGTTTGGCGGTTAATATGATTTTTTATAATTTTCTTCTTGAGCTGTCTTAGTCATAGTTTTTAATAAGAAGAAAATTATAGAAGGGTGTGATTTTTACCACACCCTTTTTTCTTTAGACGTGGAGTTAATATGAATCAAGTCGAGCTGATTCGCGCCTTACCAAAAGCCGAATTGCATGTACATATTGAAGGGACATTTGAACCTGAATTAATGTTTGCAATTGCCCAGCGCAATCAGATTCAGATTCCTTACAAATCTGTTGAAGAAGTAAAGCAAGCTTATAACTTTCATAACCTTCAATCATTTTTAGATATTTACTATGCTGGTGCGAATGTTCTTGTACATGAACAAGACTTTTATGATTTAGCATGGGCTTATTTTGAGAAATGTGCAGAAGATCGTGTGGTTCATACAGAAATGTTCTTCGACCCGCAAACTCACACTGATCGTGGCGTTGCTTTCTCAACAGTGATTAACGGTTTAAAACGTGCTTGTGCTGATGCCAAAGCTAAGTTTGGTATTAGTTCTCAACTGATTATGTGTTTCTTACGCCATTTAAGCGAAGAAGCAGCTTTTGAGACCTTAGAGCAGGCTTTGCCATTTAAGCAAGATATTATTGCTGTAGGGCTTGATTCAAGTGAAGTGGGGCATCCGCCAGCTAAATTTGAACGTGTTTTCGCTAAAGCGCGTGAAGAGGGCTTCTTAATCGTTGCTCACGCTGGTGAAGAAGGTCCACCTGAATATGTATGGGAAGCTTTAGACTTGCTCAAAGTGAACCGTATTGACCATGGTGTACGTTCTGAAGAAGATGAACAGTTAATGGCACGTTTAATTAACGAAAAAATGCCTTTGACGGTTTGTCCTTTAAGTAATTTAAAGCTCTGTGTTGTAAAGGATATGAAAGATCATAATATCCGTCGTTTGCTACAAAAAGACGTACACGTGACTGTAAACTCAGATGATCCATCATATTTCGGTGGATATATGAATGATAACTTCTTTGCAATTCAGCAAGCTTTAGACCTAACAAATGATGAGTTGAAAAAACTCGCAATCAACTCTTTTGAAGCCTCTTTCATCTCAGATGAAGAGAAACAAAAGTGGATTGCAGAAATCAAAAAAATCTAAATAAAAAAACCGCCTATCTCAGGCGGTTTTTTTATACATACAATTACTTTGGTTGTTTGGTCATACTATTTAAAATATTGTCTTTATCAACAAAGTGATGTTTTAAAGCGGCAAGTACATGTCCAATAATAAGAAAGCCTGCAAACCAAGAAATATAAATATGTAATGGTTTAACAACAGCTAAAAGCTCTGGGTTATCTTGCACTAACCGCGGAATTTCAAATAAATATAAAACAGGGGCAGGGTGACCAGCACTCCAGCTAAATAAACAACCAGTGACAGGTAACGCCACCAAAATCACATAAAGGAATAGATGACCAACATGTGCCAGTGTTTTCATGGTTGGTGACATCGTATCTGGTAATTTTGGAGCTGGATGTGTATAGCGCCATAAAATCCGGATAATCACCAAAAAGATAATGGTTGTCGCAATATTTTTGTGCAACGTAATGACATCACCTTTAAAGCTGCCATCAACGTCATAACTTAAAAAATTTCCACTATAGAAGCCGATAGCCCATGCTGCGATGAAAATGATTGCCATCACCCAATGCAGGACTTGTGCGGTACGGGTGTAATACTGAGATGAAACAGCAGGCATAAAAGACCCTATTTTTTTGTCGTTTTGATTTTTAATTTTATGGGAAAGCGCTGATTTTGAGAAATGTTTTAAATGTAACAGAGCGTGCTAAAAACAGAACGTTTAAGAAAAAATGCATTTGATGAGCTGAGTTTTGCAGGGGAAAATAGTTTGCATAAATGCATCAAATTATTTGTTTCTTATAAAGTTGAGTTTAGGCACAATACGCGCTGCCAAGGTTCAATCAAAGGAAAAAATGATGAAAAAATTGATGCTCGCTCTAGCGCCAGTTGTTTTAGCTTTAACAGCGTGTGCAACGACTACAGGTACGGGTACAGGCGCTACTTCTGCACAAACTACAACTCAACAGTTGGGTGTTGCTGCATTAAAAGTTGCTGTAAATGCAAAATGTATTACAGAAATTAATAATGTTTCAGCTTGGAAAACAGCAACAAAGCTTATGACTGCTGAGCAACGTGACAGCATTCAAACCAATGTTTGTGGTTGTGTGAGCGAAAAGGCACCAAATAGTGTGACAGCAGTAGAATTGGCTGCGGCTGCATTTGATGTAAATGCACGTGCTACAATTGTAAACCAAGTGGTTTCAAAAACTGTAAATGAGTGTGTGGCAGAAGCTTTACAAAAGTAATTAATGATTTTTGTATTAAAGAAGGCTGATTACTATTGATCAGCCTCTTTTGTTTAAAGGTAGAGAGTTGATGTTTATTGCTGGTGTAGATGAGGCGGGACGAGGACCTTTGGTGGGTTCTGTTGTGGCAGCGGCTGTTATTTTAGATCCGAATAATCCAATTGTGGGATTAAATGATTCTAAAAAATTAACTGAAAAGAAACGTGAAAAGTTGTTTATTGAAATACAAGAAAAAGCCTTAGCTTGGTCAATTGCAGAAGCAACGCACAGTGAAATTGATGAATTAAATATTTTACAAGCGACTTTTTTGGCTATGCAACGTGCAGTTGATGGTTTGAAAACTCAGCCACAAAAAGTGATTGTAGATGGTAATCAAATTCCAAAAGGAATCATTATTCCTTGTGAAGCGATTGTTGGGGGAGATGCGAGTCATGCGGAGATTAGTGCAGCGAGTATTCTGGCAAAAGTTACGCGTGATCGACAAATGCAGGAATTAGATCAACAATATCCATTATTTGGTTTTGCCAAACATAAAGGATATCCAACTAAAGCGCATTTTGAAGCGATTGCAGCGCATGGTGTAATTGATCAGCACCGCCGTAGTTACGCACCTGTTAAACGTGCTCTAGGCCTATAAATACAACTTCCTAAAAAATTTAAAGCGACTATAAAGTCGCTTTAATTAGGGAGAGAATAACTTCATGTTAACGATTGAAGTTTTTCTGTGCAAAATTATCATCTTCAAAAGAAACTTGATAATCTTGATCAAGATGTTGAAGGTGTTCATGCATTGCACGTTCATGTTGAATACGTTGATAAATTTCTTCGCGATGAACAGAAACCTCTTTTGGTGCATTCACACCAATACGAACCTGATTTCCTTTGACGCCAAGCACAGTAACACTGACTTGATCCCCAATCATTAATGTTTCCCCGACACGGCGGGTCAGAATCAGCATGTTTATCTCCTTGCTAAACGCTTAAAACTGCAATATTGGTACCCAAATAAAAGCTCAACCTCAGTTTTCAGTCAGATTCTAACAGAAATATGAGAACAAAGTCATATTTTGATAATCACTGCCAAAAAACTTTCCGTTTAATATAACAGAGCCGCTATAAAAAAAACTATAGCGGCTCTGTGTTTTCTTTAATTATTGTCGGACAAGTAAACATTTTTTAATGAATAATTGACCGTTTGGTAAAATTAAGCGCGGGCGCTGCTTTCACCATGTTCACGATCTAAACCAAAAGCGGTGTGTAGACAACGAACAGCAAGTTCTAAGTATTTCTCATCAATAATGACAGAAACTTTAATTTCAGATGTTGAAATCATAAGGATATTAATGCCTTCATCAGCAAGGGCAGTGAACATCTTGCTCGCTACGCCTGCATGTGAACGCATACCTACACCTACGATAGACACTTTAACGATGTCATCACGTGTTGAAACTTCACGTGCACCAATATTTTTGGCAGTTTCGTTTAAGATTTTTTCAGCTTTAGCTAAATCAACACGGTTTACAGTGAAAGTGAAATCTGTTGTGCCGTCTTCTTCAACATTTTGCACTATCATATCGACTTCGATATTGGCATCACTTACTGGTGATAAAATTTTAGAAGCAATACCTGGTTCATCAGGTACACCTAAAATCGTTAATTTTGCTTCGTCACGGTTAAAAGCAATACCTGCAATAATTGGCTGTTCCATATTATCTTCCGCCTCAGTCGTAATGAGTGTACCTACATTTTCTTTAAATTCATCGTCAAACACGCCGTCGTTATCATTATCAAAACTTGATAATACACGCAAAGGAACTTGATATTTTCCGGCAAATTCTACTGAGCGAATTTGTAAAACTTTTGAACCTAATGAAGCCATTTCTAGCATTTCTTCAAAAGAAATACGGTCGATTTTTTTGGCTTTAGGAGCAACACGAGGGTCAGTGGTGTAAACGCCATCTACATCAGTGTAAATTTGGCATTCATCTGCTTTTAGAGCAGCAGCAAGAGCAACACCAGAAGTATCTGAACCGCCACGGCCTAACGTTGTGATATTTCCATGAGCATCAAAGCCTTGGAAACCAGCAACAACAATAACACGTCCTGCATCAAGATCATTGGTCATGACATCTGTATCAATAGACTCAATACGCGCCTTGGTAAATGCACTGTCAGTTTTAATACCGACTTGACGTCCGGTATAGGATTTAGCTTCCACACCAATCGAATTAAGTGCCATAGCTAACATGGAAATCGTCACCTGTTCACCGGTTGAAACCATTTGGTCTAACTCGCGTGGGTCAGGTGTTTCGGTAATGGCTTTAGCGAGAGCAAGTAAGCGGTTTGTTTCACCACTCATTGCAGATACGACCACAACAACCTTGTGACCGTGATCATGCCAACGCTTAACACGACGAGCAACATTTAAAATGCGCTCGGGGGTACCCATAGAAGTACCGCCATATTTTTGAACGATTAATGCCATAGTTTTTCCATATAAGCCATGACCCTGAGAGGCTTTTCAGGGTCAGTTACACAAAAAGTGAAGTCTTATTTTTGTTCAAGCCATGCAGGTAATGCAGCAATAACTTGTCCAAACTTCTCGTTAAGTGGCGCGCCACCTTGTGCTAAGTCAGGTTTACCACCACCTTTACCACCTAACTCGGTTGCTAGATGCTTGATGATGTCACCTGCTTTTAGATTTGCAGTGTATTGTGATGCAACTGAAGCAAGCAGGCTAACTTTGTCACCCTCTACGCCAGCTAATACAATGACTGCGTTCTCTAATTTTGATTTAACACTGTCGTGCAAGTTGCGAAGTGATTTCGCATCTACACCTTGAACAGTGGTAATAAGCGTTTGACGACCAGCAATCGTTTGTACCTGATCAATCAATTCTGACGCTTGGAAGTTTGCCAATTTCTGATTGAGCTGTTCAATCTGCTTTTGTAATGCAGAAACCAATTCAACATTGGCTTGTACACGCTCAACAGTTTGGTCTTTCTGTGCTTTTAATAAGCCATTAATGTGCTGGATATCTGAATCGGTTTTTTGTACCACATCTAACGCTTTAGTACCTGTAACTGCTTCAATACGGCGTACACCAGCAGCCACACCACCTTCAGAAGTGATCTTAAATAAACCAATATCGCCTGTACGCTTAACGTGAATACCACCACAAAGTTCGATTGAGAAGTTTTTCTCATCAATTACTGAACCCATAGCAAGAACACGAACTTCGTTACCGTATTTTTCGCCGAACAACATCATTGCGCCTTTGGCTTTTGCCGCTTCGATATCAAGTAGTTCAGTGGTTACTGCGGTATTTGCAATAATTTCTGCATTTACCAAACGCTCAACCTGTTGTAACTGTTCAAAAGTTACCGGTTGGTCATTAGCAAAGTCAAAACGTAAGATATCACTTGCAACTAAAGAACCTTTTTGTTGTACGTGTGAACCTAAGATTTGACGAAGGGCAGCATGTAATAGGTGAGTTGCCGAGTGGTTGCGAGCTGTTGCATCACGAATGTCTGCTTTAACAATCGCTTCAACGTTTTGATTGGCTTTAAGATTACCAACGGTCACAATACCTTGATGAACAAAGGCACCGCCTGATTTTTTCGTATCTTGAACTTCAAAAATACCAGTTTCATTTTTGAAGATACCTGTGTCACCAATCTGACCACCACTTTCTGCATAGAAAGGAGTCTGGTTTAAAACGATAAGTGCTTCGTCGCCTTCAGAAACTTCATCAACTTGTACGCCATCTTTGTAGATCGCTACAATTTGGCCTTGACCAGTAGTGTTGATGTAACCGTCAAACTGAGTTTCGCCTTCAACTTGTACAATGCTGTTGTAGTCAATAGCGAATTTACCAGCATCACGAGCACGTTGACGCTGAGCAGCCATTTCTACTTCAAAACCAGCTTCGTCAATAATAAAGTCACGTTCACGTGCAATATCAGCAGTTAAGTCTGTTGGGAAGCCGTAAGTGTCGTAAAGTTTGAAGACTGTCGCACCAGGAATAGTCTTGTCTTTTAATTGAGCAAGTTCACCTTCAAGTAGTTTTAAACCTTGCTCAAGTGTTTTAGCAAACTGTTCTTCTTCACGAACTAAAGTTGCTTCAATCACATCTTTGCGCGCTGCGAGCTCAGGATAAGCCTCACCCATAACTTCGATTAAAGGTTGCAACATTTTGTAGAAGAATGTACCAGTTGCACCAAGCTTATTACCGTGACGCACAGCGCGGCGGATAATACGGCGTAATACATAACCGCGGCCTTCGTTGCTTGGGTTTACACCATCAGCAATTAAGAAACAGCATGAGCGCGCATGGTCTGCAACTACACGTAAAGAAGGCTGACCTTCGTCTTCAATACCAATAATGTTTGCAGCAGCTTTTAATAAGTGTTGGAACAAGTCAATATCATAGTTTGAATTAACATGTTGCAATACAGCAGAGATACGCTCCAAGCCCATACCTGTATCAACAGATGGAGCAGGGAGAGGGTGAAGTACGCCATCAGCAGTTCGGTTGAACTGCATGAAAACGTTGTTCCAGATTTCAATGAAACGGTCACCATCTTCTTCAGGTGTGCCTGGTAAACCGCCCCAAATATGATCGCCGTGGTCAAAGAAAATTTCAGAACAAGGACCACATGGACCTGTGTCACCCATTGCCCAGAAGTTATCAGATGCGTATTTTTCGCCTTTATTATCACCAATACGGATAATACGTTCAGGCGCTAAACCAATTTCTTTATTCCAGATGTCATAAGCTTCATCATCTGTGTGATAAACGGTCGCATATAAACGATCTTTAGGAAGTGCTAGCCACTCATCGCTAGTCAAAAATTCCCAAGCAAATTTAAGAGCATCACGTTTGAAATAATCACCAAATGAGAAATTGCCTAACATTTCAAAGAATGTATGGTGACGAGCAGTGTAACCAACGTTGTCTAAGTCATTGTGTTTACCACCAGCACGTACACATTTTTGTGATGTAGTTGCACGTACATAGTCACGTTTTTCAAGACCTAAGAAGCAGTCTTTAAACTGGTTCATCCCAGCATTTGTAAATAATAAAGTTGGGTCGTTGGCAGGAACAAGAGAACTCGACGCGACACGTGTATGCCCTTGCGTCTCAAAGTAGCGCAAAAATGCTTCACGAATTTCAGCAGATGTCATTAAACGAGTACTCACAACCAAGTCACTCCATATTTTCGAATTTGGCTAAATGTACCAATGCCTGTTTGTTTTATGTCAAACCTGAGCATTTGATACGGGGCTTATTTTTTAAAAACGCTAAATTGTAGCGGAAAAACCCCACCGAACCAACGATTTTAAAAGGAATATCTTACAAAACTGTGATTTGGCTAAAAATCTATATTCAATTGGGCGTGACGTGCTTTACTATATGCCTTCTTTAGCCTTTAGTTTTGTAGATAAGGATAGGTCATGCAACGTATCGCCATTAATGGGTTTGGGCGGATTGGACGTAATGTTTTACGTGCTTGGTTCGAGAGCTCAAAACAATTTCAATTTGAAATCGTGGCGATTAACGATATAGCAGATGTACAAACATTAGTGCACTTATTTAAATATGATTCCACACATGGCCGTTTTAATGGAAATGTGGAAATATTTATTGAAAATGAAAAAGTTTTTTTGAACATTCAATCAAATCAAAGAACACTAAAAGTTGAAGTTTTAAAACAGGAACAACCTGAGCTTTTGCCATGGTCTAGTTTAGATGTTGATGTCGTACTTGAGTGTACCGGACTGTTCCGTTCCCATGCTGATGCAACCCGCCACCTACAAGCTGGAGCAAAAAGGGTAATTATTGGTGCAGCACCTTTTGATCATGTAGATGCAGCAATTGTCTATGGCGTTAACCATGCAGATGTGAAAGCGACTGATCAAATCATATCAAGTGTGTCATGTACTACGCAGGCATTAGTACCCTTAGTTAAAATCATTGATGATGCGTTTGGAATTGAAACAGCGCTCATGACAGAAATTCATGCTGTTACAGCAGACCAGTCTGTACTTGATCACGCGCATCGTGATTTGCGTCGTGCCAGAGCTTCTGGACAAAATATTATACCAACAACGTCTAGTGCATTAGGTGCATTAAAGCGCGTTATGCCAAAAATGGAAGACCGTATAGATGGTTATTCAATTCGGGTGCCGACTATTAATGTGGCTGCAATTGACTTAACTTTTATCGCTCAATCGCCAATTACTGTGCATCATATTAATGAAGTATTGATTAAAGCTTCTCAAACAGATTATGCAGAAATTATGGCTGTTACTGATGAACCATTAGTTTCAAGTGATTTCAACCATTCACCTTATTCACTGATTGTTGATTTAACCCAGACCATGGTGGTGGGGCATCAAGCTAAAGTATTTGCTTGGTACGATAATGAATGGGGCTATGCAAATCGATTATTAGATTTGTGTGATTCTTTCTAAACGTCAATTGAAATAATTTAAGAAAGCTATTCAAAAGTTAAATTTGGTGAATTGGAAACAAGGTGATAGTTCAGTTATTGGCCCTTTCTTTGGTCGAAGAACTTTTGATTATAATTTAAGTGAGTGATAGTAAGATATTGAATCCACTTGCTAATTCATAAAAACTTCTTTTTGACTTTAGAGTTTATTCAGAAAGATTTATGCAAATTGTCAGGTGCATGGCAGAAAGTATCATGCTACACTAAGAGAAATCGGGTGTGTTCCCGATTTTTTTATGTGGGGTCGTTCCACGTTGATCAGATTTTAGGCTTGAAATATGACCATTTCAGAGACATGGTTGCTGCCTGACGGGGTAGCCGATGTATTGCCGGAACAGGCACAAGTCATTGAAAAACTTCGCCGTGAAGCTTTAGATTTTCTCGCGGTACGAGGTTATCAATTGGTATATACACCATTTATCGAATACATCGAATCGTTGTCTTCATTATCAGAATCAAATCAAGACTTAGATTTAGTAACTTTTAAGGTTATTGATCAGCTCTCAGGCCGTTTACTCGGTGTTCGTGCTGATATGACGCCACAAGTTGCACGTATTGATGCACATGTAAGACCAGTTGAAGGCGTTGCACGTTACTGTTATTCAGGGACTGTATTACATACTAAACCACAAAATTTCAATGCCACTCGTGCGCCTTTACAATTAGGTGCCGAATTATATGGCCACGATAGTATCGAAGCTGATGTCGAAATGGTCGGTGTTATGCTGGGGTTGATTGAGAACATCTATACTTTGCAAGGCGCACATTTAGATTTGGGCCATGTAGGGTTGTTCCGTAGTCTAGTCAAGTATGCTGGACTGTCAAAAAATGAAGAACATGAACTGTCTGATCTTTATCAAAGAAAAGCATTGCCAGAGTTAGCAGAATTTACTCAAAGCCTGAATATGGGTTCTGATTTCTATGCGCTTGGCCGTTATTCTAGTGATCTAGAAGCATTGCAGTCGAATTTAAGTGCCAATATCTTGCAAGATGCAGAGTTTAAGTCAGCATTAGATGCGCTTAAGACGACGCTTGAGCAAATTAAAGGGTGCTGGCCAAATCTCAATATCGGTATCGATGTCGTAGAGCTACGTAGTTATCACTATCACACTGGTTTAATGTACGCAGTATATGCGCCGAACCGTGCTGCGCCGTTAGCGCAGGGTGGCCGTTACGATGGTATTGGTGAGCATTTTGGTCGCGCACGTCCTGCTACTGGCTTTAGTTGTGATTTATATGCCTTAGGCGCAAATCAGTTCGCAGAGATCGAAACTGTTGTTGCTCCAAAAGGTACAGAACAGGATTTACTCAAAGCAATTTCTAATGCACGTGCTCAAGGTTTACGTGTCGTTCAATTGTTAGGTAATGATGATTTAAGTTCTATTCCATATGCGACCCATCAACTCGTGTCGCAAAATGGTCAATGGAATATTGAAAAGATTTAATCGCCAACGGTAAGTTTTTACTGGTGGTTTCCAATTTTAACAGCATGATGTAATGAGGCTATTATGGGCAAAAATGTTGTGGTACTTGGTACCCAATGGGGCGACGAAGGTAAAGGTAAAATCGTCGACCTGCTCACAGATCAGGCGGCTGCGGTAGTACGTTATCAAGGCGGACATAACGCAGGTCATACTCTTGTCGTAGGTGGTAAAAAAACTGTATTGCACCTCATTCCATCAGGTATTTTACGTGAAAACGTATTGTGCTTAATTGGTAATGGTGTGGTACTTTCACCAGCCGCGTTAATTGAAGAAATGGGAATTTTGGAAGCAGAAGGAGTTCCTGTTAAAGAACGCCTACGTATTTCTCCAAACTGTCCACTCATTTTGCCTAACCACATTGCACTTGATCAGGCACGTGAAAAGAAACGTGGTAATGCTAAAATCGGTACTACAGGTCGTGGTATTGGTCCTGCATACGAAGATAAAGTCGCTCGCCGTGCAGTGCGTGTTGCTGACCTTGTTCGTGGTGGTGCAGCATTAGAAGAAAAACTGTCTGAAATGCTTGAGTTACATAACTTCCAGTTGACTCAGTTCTACGGTGTAGAAGCTGTTAAATTTGAAGATGTATTGGCTCTTTGCAACCAATGGCGTGAAGTTCTTGCTCCATTAGTGGTTGATGTGACTAAAGTGTTGCATGACTATCGCAAAGAGGGTAAGGCTGTAATGTTTGAAGGAGCGCAAGGCTCACTTCTAGATATTGACCACGGTACTTATCCATATGTTACAAGTTCAAATACAACTGCTGGTGGCGTAAGCTCTGGTTCAGGTATGGGACCTTTACATCTTGATTATGTATTAGGTATTACTAAGGCTTATACAACTCGTGTAGGTGCTGGCCCATTCCCAACTGAGTTGGTTTATGATGCAGCAGCTGATGCTGGTGATCCAGTTGGTAAACACTTGGGTACAGTAGGTCATGAGTTTGGTGCTTCTACTGGTCGTCAACGTCGTTGTGGTTGGTTTGATGCTGAAATCCTTCGCCGTTCTGTAGATGTAAACTCACTTTCTGGTATTTGCTTAACTAAACTTGACGTTTTAGATGGTTTAGAAGAAGTGAAAATCTGTGTGGGCTATGAAAATACAGATTCAGGCTGTGTAGGTTCTTCTGATGCGGTTTCTTTTGAATGCTTGAAACCAATCTACGAAACTATGCCTGGTTGGAGCGAGTCGACTGTGGGTTTAACTAGTATCGACCAATTACCAGCAAATGCTTTGGCTTATGTGAAGCGTATTGAACAGTTAATCGAATGTCCGATTGATATCGTTTCAACTGGTCCAGACCGCGCAGAAACAATTGTTTTACGTCATCCATTCTCTGCTTAATTAGCAAAGATTAAAAAAGCCTCCTGAAAGGGGGCTTTTTTATACCCGACTAAAGTGCAGTTTTTGTTTGATTCGATTCAGATTAAAACGTTATATATCGATAAGGAATGATGGGCTCAGGATGAAGCTGCAACCAACTATTTCAAAAACAATTTTTTATTCTTTTTTATTTGCTATTGGTGGCTCTCCAACATTAGCGATGTTGGTCATTTATGGACAAACATATCATGAAGATTTCTTCATGACTGCTTTTATGAGCTTGTCAGTATTGTTCGCATGCGTGTTAATTCCTGTGGTATTCATACAAAATAGTTATTTACTCTGGAAAAGAGAAAGTCCTAATCTGGAAGAGAAGGTTAAGACCTTAAGTCATATCTATCTTGGCTTAAATGTAATATGTTTGATTTTCTGGATTTATTTGATGACTTTATCTACTTGATCGTTACATAAATACTATGATCATGAAGAAATGAGACATTCAAAGCATAAGCGGGATTTCTTATAATAAGTGCAAAAGAATAAATAGCTTTTTAACGATTTAGGTGATCCAATTGATGAATAAAAAACTTTTTTTAAGCTTATGTGCTGCGAGTGTTGTAACCATTTCTGGTTGTACAACAGTAGCTGACATGGCAGGTGCAGATACGGCAACGTTAAATGCTCAATCTGCTCAAGGTTTTAGTAAAATGGTGCAGGAAGCGCGTGGTAAGGGAACATTAGATACAAGTTCCAGTACTTATAGTCGTATTAATGCTGTTTTTAACCGTTTAAAACCTTATGCAAATCAGATGAACCAGACTGGTCAGCCTTTTAGCTGGCAGTTGGCAGTGTTGAAGTCTGACACGATTAATGCCTACGTAGCACCAGGTGGTAAAGTCGTGTTCTATACAGGTATTGTAAATAAGTTGAACCTGACTGATGCTGAAATTGCAGCAGTTATGGGGCATGAAATGACTCACGCTTTAGAAGAGCATGCAAAAAGTAAAATCGGTGCTCAGGCTTTGACTGATTTAGCATTAGGTATTGGTTTAAGCTATGCCGGTAATAATGTCGGTCAGCTTGGAACTGCTGCTGCTCAATTAGGTACACAAGTAGGTGTGGGCTTACCATATTCTCGCAGTTTGGAGAGTCGTGCTGACCAAGGTGGTTTAATGCTAATGGCGCGTGCAGGTTATAACCCAAATGCTGCGATTACACTGTGGGAGAAAATGAACAAGCTTGAAGGTGGTGGTGGTTCATCTTTCTTGTCTACTCACCCATCTAACTCTCAGCGTATTGGTGAAATGCGTAAAAACTTGCCTGCAGCAATGGCAGTTTATAATAGCCGTAAATAAGATAGAAATTTTTTATAGATAAAGAAAACGGATGCTTAAGCATCCGTTTTTTGTTTAAGGCGCGGGGTTGGGCTGTTGAGTGTGAATGGCTTCAATGCCTTGTATAACTTCAGTAGATAATTCAATTTCAAATGCTTGAATATTTTCTTTAAGTTGATCTAGATTAGTGGCACCAATAATTGTGCTGGTCACAAAGAATTGTTGTTTGATAAATGCTAATGCCATTTGGGTTAAGCTGAGTCCATGTTTCTCTGCTAGCTGTGCATATTGTTCAGTTGCCCATTCGCTTTGAGGGTTACTGTAGCGGCTAAAACGAGGAAATAATGTGACACGGGCATTAGCTGGACGTGCGCCATTTCTAAACTTGCCAGAAAGATAGCCAAACGCAAGAGGAGAGTATGCAAGTAAGCCAACATCTTCATATTTAGCAATTTCAGACATACCTAGTTCATAAGTACGGTTGAGTAGACTATATGGGTTTTGAACGCTTACAAATTTGCTAACACCTAGCTTTTCAGCCAAATGTAAAAATTTCATAGTGCTCCACGGCGTTTCATTCGATAAACCAATATAGCGAATGCGCCCGCGGTTAATTTCTTCTTGTAGGGCGAGTAATGTTTCTTCTAGAGGTGTCGTGTCGTAATCATTTTGAGCTTGTTGGTTGCCATAAGCTAGCGTACCAAAAAAGTTGGTATGACGTTCGGGCCAATGGAGTTGATAGAGGTCGATATAGTCGGTTTGGAGACGTTTGAGTGAACCATCTAGGGCTTTCGCAATATGATCGCTGTTGAAGCGCGTATGGCCTTCTCGGATGTGTGTTCCACCAAAGCCAGGTCCGGCAATTTTAGAAGCGAGAAAGACTTTGTCACGTTGACCATTTTGGGCAAACCAATTGCCAATGATCGTTTCTGTTGCACCGTAAGTTTCAGGTTTTGGCGGAACCGAATACATCTCTGCCGTATCCCAAAAATATAAACCGTGTGCCAAAGCATAATTGAGTTGTTGAAATGCTTCTTGCTGGGAGTTTTGCTCACCAAATGTCATGGTGCCTAAACAAATTTCTGGAAGCTTGAGGCCTGTGCGACTAAGTGGGTTAAATTGCATACAGCGGAATCCTTGGAAATTTTGAGTTAGCCTAACGGAGAATATGTATTCAACTTAAATCATAAAATTAGAATAGTTTGTAAGTTTTGTGTATTAACTCATTGTTGCATATAAAAAAAGCAAACCGAAGTTTGCTTTTGATTAAAAATTTAATAAATATTATTCGTCATCATCATAGTCGTCATCAGAAACAGGTGCATCTTCTAATGAAACATCAAAAATAAGAATAGCTTTACCATCTGTTTGGATCATGCCTTGATCTTCTAAGGTTTTAAGTACACGACCAACCATTTCACGTGAACAACCCACAATACGACCAATTTCTTGACGAGTAATACGAATTTGACGACCATTTGGCAAAATCATTGCTTCTGGCTGTGAAGATAAGTCGATTAAACAACGTGCAATACGGCCAGACACATCGATAAATGCAAGATCTGTCATTTTACGGGTCGTATTTTTTAGACGGCGAACGAGCTGTGCAAAAACAGCATAACTTAAGTCTGGATATTGTTTGCTAAGTTCGTGGAAGTTGTCATAAGAAATTTCTGCAATTTCACAGACATCACGAGTACGAACTTCAGCTGTACGTTGAGGGTTCGGTTCGAAAAGCCCCATTTCCCCAAAGAAGTCGCCCGGATTCAAATATGCAACAACAATTTCACGTTCATCATCTTCACGTAAAATAATTGAAACTGAGCCTTTTAAAATTAAATATAAAGATTTCGACTCTGTTCCGGCATCAACAATTGTGGTTCGTTTTGGATATCTGTTGATGTGAGCACGTTTTAACAATGCTTTAACGGATTCAGGTAGTTGCCCCGGGGATAAAGCATCTGTGCTGAGTTGTGAAAAATTTGAAGTCATGCTTAATATGTTCCGAATAGGGTAAACAATTCACACAAGCCCGAGATGAGCTATTACACAGAAGAGATGAAATTCCTTATCAACTCATTTTATGTTAGTGTACAAAACAAGGGTCTGTTGACATTTCACAGATGGTTGCGACATAAGACAATTCTTTTAGACGTTACCAAGCAAGAGCTATGAAATTTAGCCATTCTAAATAAATAGATCTTAACAATGGAACGTACAAAATAACATGGTCTTGCACTATGCCTGCACTGCTTAAATTGCAGCTCAGATTATGGCTGAAATTTCACAAACTATCATAACAAAACTGGACAAAGGATAGCCATTGTCTGGGTTTTGCATCTTATTTGGATTAATTTTTAGCTCTAAAGCAATCCATAGATGAAATGTCAACAGACCCTGCTTAAATTTATAATTTTTTTTAGGTAGTTGCAATGCAAACAAGTGTACATTGGCTAGAGAATGTTGCTTTTGAAGCGAAATCAGATAGTGGGCATAGTGTCATCATGGACGGCTCACCTGAGTATGGTGGTGAAAACCGTGGTCCACGTCCTATGGAGTTGCTATTAATGGGACTTGGTGGGTGTGCTTCGTTTGATATTGTGACCATTTTAAAGAAATCTCGTCAAGATGTGACGAATGTTGTGTGTAATTTAAAAGCTGAGCGCGCTGACGCAATTCCGGCTGTTTTTACTAAAATCCACTTACACTTCGTGGTAACAGGTAAAGCTGTAAAAGAAAAACAGGTTGCAAAAGCGGTTGAATTATCTGCCGAAAAATATTGTTCAGCGAGTAAAATGCTTTCAGATGGTGGTGTTGAAATTACCCATGACTTCGAAATTATTGAAGCTGAATAAGGTGTTTTTTTGATAGGTAGAAAAAAGAAGCTGACATTAGAGTTGGCTTTTTTATTGTCAAAAATAACTAAAAAATAAGAGGAGAAATGAAAGTGAATATTCGTGCTGCTAAATGGGAAGATACTCAGGCAATTTGTAATTTACTTAAACAGATGGGGTACCCACAACCACTCGCTCTTATCCAAGAAAAATTTGAAATATTACATAGCGATCCTAAATCACAAATTTTGATTGCTGAAGAAGAGAATAAAATTTGTGGCTTTTTATCCCTTTATTTTATTCCACAAATCGCCTTAAAAGGTGACTTTGCCAAAGTGTGCTATTTATGTGTTGATGAAAATATACGAAGTAAAGGTGTTGGACATTTACTTTTGCAGCAGGCTGAGCAATTGGCAAGACAACGTGGTTGTGATCGAATGGAACTGCATTCAGGCGAACAACGGACATTGGCGCATCAATTTTACTTACGAGAAGGGTATGTCGATGCGCCAAAATATTTTCGGAAAGCTTTAAATTAGCGGGCAGTACCTAAAAACAATTGCGGATCTACTCGTGCATTATTGAGACTCATACCCCAATGTAAATGGGGGCCCGTAACACGTCCAGTTTTACCGACTAAACCTAAAGTTTCTCCTTGGCGAATATGTTGGCCTTTCTCTACTTTAATTGCACTTAAATGGCAAAACATACTGATTAAGCCTTGCCCGTGATCAATCAATACAGTTTGACCATTAAAAAAATAAGATCCGGTTTGAATTACAACACCATCTGCTGGAGCAACTACTTTTTGTCCCACTGGTGCAGGGATATCTAAACCTGAGTGGGGCGCGCGCTCTTCGCCATTAAAGAAGCGTTTTCGCCCAAAAGAGTTACTGAATTTCCCCGAAGTGGGGCGTATAAATTTTGGCAAGGCTTGCCATGTGCTCTGTGTAAATGAGCTATACACATCATTTTGTTCTTTCGCTTCTTGAGCGTAACGGTCTAACTGACTTTGGTTGGGGTTCACATAGTCTTGGTTAGTAACTTTAATCCGTTGCTCAGCATAAGGATAGGATTTAATTTCTATTTGAATAGGGGCTTTATTGGTATCGAGCTGAACACTGCCGAGTGGAGTAGATAATGGAATACCAAGTACAGCATAACGCTGATGACCTTCCTGACTGATTAAAACTGGCTTTTGTTGAAAGGTGACCCGAGTAATATCACTAGTTAAGGGAATAACTGCGATTCCGCCAGCTCTTCGAGAGTCTTGAGGGAGCTCGGCAAAGCAGTAAAAAGGTATTGATGTAAAAAGCAAAGTAGAAATGAGTTTTTTTATTAACATAGCAACAATAATTTTATAAGAGAATATTCGAGATTATATCAGTAAGTTTTAATTAAGAGTTATTTTAATTTTTTTAACAATTGAATTCTAATTTTATTTATTACTTTATTTTAATAATTGATTGTTTGTTTATCCTTGTTTTTGTGATTTTATTTATCTTATATTTTAAATTTTCTAAACTTAACTTTTTATTTTTATTATTTATTAATTCTTACTGTTTTTCTTTGATTTTAAATATCTTGTTATTTTAATTTTTATTGTCAATAATGATTTTTTGGTTAAATTTATAATCAAAATTTTAATTATTATATAAATATTTTAAAGGACTTTAATATAATGTTAAATATATCTTATGAAGATCGTTTTACTGAAATATGGAAATATATGCAACGTGGGTTGGTTTATCCTGCCCCTCATGCAACTTTTAGTACGGTTTGGCTTAACACAGAAATTACACGTGAAAAAATCAAGCAATTAATGATAGCTGTGCGTCAAGAGGTCCATAATAATCCGGCACTTTCCAGTAAAAATACAACTTTGTCGATTGGTGTATCTTTTGATAACTGGGATGCAATTTGTAAAAAAGATGGTTTATCACGACCAAAAGGAATGCAATTACATTATCCAGAAGAAAAAAATCCAAATATCTCAAAAGTTTTTACTGATTCTAATGAAAGTTTTAAAAACTCGAATGGTGATATTTGGCTGCATGTGAAAAGTGATGATGCTAATGCATGTACAGTATTACAGGAATATATTAAGAAATTTTTAGGTTCAGATATCAAAGGAATAAATGAACAGTATACTGCTTCACAATCTAAAACTGGTCGTAATGGTAAGGTTCTAGGTTGTCGTTTTTCTGAGAACTTAAATAACCCGTCTGATCCAATTTCACTGGCAAAGCATACTTTAATTGGTGCAGAAGATATTGAGCACTTTGGTGGCTCATACGTTTTATCCCAAAGGTTTCTGATTAACTGGGATCAAATCAACATGATGTCAGAAGACCAAATTGAAGATTTGATTGGACGTAAAACTGACGACACAATTATTCCAGACCGTGATAGCCGTTCGCACATTAAAGCTTCTCGTGTGCAAGATGAAAATGGAAATACTACACCAGTTCTGCGTTTAGGTTTGCCGTTTGGTCGTGCTAAGTCAAATTCAAGTTTTAGAGTGCCAAAATCGGTAACTAAAGCAGATGAAGAAGGAATTTATTTTGCTGGTTTTGCAAAAACTGCTGCCATTTTAGAAGAAGTGATGGCAAGCCAGATTGGACCAAGAAAAGATTCTAGGGAAGATTCCGAGCAAGATTCCGAGCAAGATTCCAAGCAAGCTGTCCTCAAAGGCTTCATGAATGACCGTCTATTCAATAATCTTCACTCGGACTTAGGAGGTATTTTCTATATTCCGAGTTTAAAAGACTTGCTATTAGATAATGCTCCAGAATATCTAAATAATTTCAATTATCTGAAAGACAAAGACAAAGACAAAGACAAAGACAAAGACAAAGACAAAGACAAAGACAAAGACAAAGACAAAGACAAAGACAAAGACAAAGACAAAGACATGGACTGGAATTTATTCCCAGGTATGGACTGGACGCGTTTTGATCGACATTATACGAACAGTTCTGATAATGGTTTGATGTATTACAACCATAGTAATTATCTCTTTAATATGGCGACTCGGCTAAATCATCATAGTGATTTTTTTCAGCCACCTTCTAATCGTATTTTAAGTCTACTTGAGAATACATTTTCTTTGTGGCAAGACAACTGGTATTTCAACCGTAAACAAGAAGAGATTGAGCACGGGATAGATTATTACATTGATGAGTTTAACATCAGTGATAAGCCTGAAAATATTATGGGTTTATCTATTATGTTGCGTAAAGGTTGGGCTATTCGATTAAGCTTACAGTTATTTTCATCAGAAAATTATGGTTTCCGTGGAAGGAAAATTGTATTAAAAAATGGTGAAATGATTCCATATTCGAATAGACGTGAATGTGATGGTCAGGTCATTTATGGATCAGATACCTATCGCATCATGCCTGATGAAATTATTGTAGGAGCCATGCCAAACCTGACCTTGGGTGAAGGTCGCTATGTCATGAAGTATTTATCTGAGGAAGAACGTATTCAGGGCTTTTTGCGTAACTTAAGTGAAGCATCGGGTGTTGGACATGTTATTCCGAATTATAAAAAAGCACTAGATTTAGGTTTGGCTGGTCTACAACTAGAAATTGCTAAACATGCAAGCAATGCACAGACTCCAGAGAAAAAAGATTTTTATGAAGCTTCTAGATTGGCGCTAACCGGTATTTCTGAATATTTTTTAAATTACTCAAAGCTCGCATTTAAAGTCGCAGGGCAAATGCAAGACGGGCAACAATTTGAAAAACAGAACTTAAATGCGATTGGTCATCGAATGGAAAAGTTGTCGAAAGATAAACCAGAGACATTTATTGAAGCAGTTCAATTTATTTTTACATTGCATAGCTGTTTGCATTTAAATGGTGAACCAACAGCATTTGGACGCATGGATCAACTGTTACAACCTTTCTTGGACAACCATTCAGCTACGCCTGAACAAGCACAAGAAATTATTGATGCTTTCTATATCAAGCTAGATGAAAAAGTACAACAAAACCGTATTTTCATGGAAGACCATCAGCCTTTTGGTAATCTCGCGATGGGTGGCAGTTCAGGGCCTTATCCTCAAGGTGCATCTTTGGGACAATGGATTCAACAGATTACAGTTGGTGGTACAGTCGCTGATGGTGAAGAAGACTTTTCTAAAACCAAACCAGCTTACAATGAGGTCACAAAATTATTTATTCGTGCATCAGGCCGGTTACCGTTAAATGCACCGTGTTTGTCTCTACGCACTCGCAAGGATATTCCTGAAGAAATTTTAGAAGTGGCTGCACATGCAATTTTATCTGGCGGTGCTCATCCAATTTTATTAAATGATGAAAAACTCATTCCTAGTCTTCATAAAAGTGGAAATGGTGTAGGGGGAGATACACTCACTAATTTGCCAAATTGGAATTCTAAAGTCGATATTCGTTCAGCTCAAAATTATGCTTGTGATGGTTGTTATGAACCTCAGTTCCCTGGCGAAAACTGGTTTTCTTTAGGTGGATTCTCGACATTACAGCCTTTGGAGTGTGCACTAAATCAGGGTAAAACAATTTCAAGTGCGGGACAAAGTTATCTGTTTGGGCAAACTGTTTCATTAAATACGAAACCTGCTGATCAGATTGATAGTTTTGAAGAATTATTAGAGTTATACAAGCAACATTTTGAATTGCTTAATCGCAAGGCATTTAATGGGCAAATTCTAGGCTACGGTGCCAATACGGATATTTGCCCATCTCCAATTCTAAATGTCTTGATGGATGACTGCTTGGCTAAAGGGCAAGATTTTTATAGTGGTGGTGCTAAATATAATATTTATGGACCATGTTATATCTCGCTCAGTAATACAATTAACTCGTTGTATGCCATTAAGGCGATGGTTTTTGACCCGTTAACCGCAGTTACTACATTACCTGAACTATTAGAGTGTCTGTGCTGTGACTGGGGATATAAAATGACTGAGCCATTTATTAGTAATTTAGCTGGTCATGCTCGTATTGCTGCGCAAGCTGATCGTTATAAGCGTTTACGTGAAATTGCTTTGGCACAACCACGTTATGGACGAGGAAACTCTGAAGTTGATGAACTAGGCGATGAGATTGTTAAAATGATTGCTGAGATATCAGTCAAGACATTTACTCATCCATGGCCACAATTCGCACAAAGCCTTAAAAATTTGGCTGAACGCTATGGTTCAAAAGAGCATCCGTTTGGTATACAGATTCAACCGGGTGTGGGAACTTTTGAAAATCATGTGGAGATGGGGGCATGGAATGGTGCGAGTGCTGATGGTCGCCGTTTAGGTACGACAGTAGCTTCTGATCTAAGTCCATCACCAAGTCCTGCAGATTTGGCAATTGATCATCAAAAAGTTGAGTTTAGCCGTGCTTTACAAGGCTTTGATGGTATTGGCACAGACTTAATGGCTGATGGAGCACCTACAGATTTTAATATTCGTGAAGACTTTGGTGTTAAAGATTTGATTGGTATTTTAAAACAGTTCAGCCAAGGTAGTTCATCTAATATTTTAACAATAACTGTGGCTAACCCAGAAACATTTAGTGAAGCTGTAACATCACCTGAGCAGTATAATTTGTTACGAGTACGTACTGGTGGTTGGTCAAACTTCTTTACATCTGTTTTCCCAATCATTCAGGAACAGCATCAGCGTCGTCCAATCTCTACGCCAGATATTCCAAAAGAAAAAACAGAGCAAGCTAAATGTCCATTCCATCAATAGCATAATTAATTAGTTATTTTGAAATAAGGTAGTCTTTCAGACGAAGGGCTCCCTTTAATATTTTAAAATTTAACAGTGATAACTATTAAACATAGTGCAGCTTTAAAATTGCTACTTGTTATAAAAATTCAGATGAAAATATCGTTTTTTCGTTCTCTCTTAAAAATTATACAAAATATACTTGAAATAGATCATTCATAAACCCATATTATAATGGAGTTTTACTCATTGTTGTTTTAATAACATTATGAAAAATATATAAAAATTTATTTGAAATCCGAAAAAGTGTTCCCATTTATTAGACAAGTACAAATTTGTTGTGAGGAATAACAA
The DNA here is from genome assembly GCF_049949095.1 of Acinetobacter sp. KB005. Lineage (NCBI taxonomy): Bacteria > Pseudomonadati > Pseudomonadota > Gammaproteobacteria > Moraxellales > Moraxellaceae > Acinetobacter > Acinetobacter sp. KB005. Next base: position 2,104,562 of record NZ_CP188191.1, read on the forward strand.
GAATGCGTTTTGAAAAATTTACAAACCGCTTGCAGCAAGCCCTTTCGGATGCTCAATCTTTAGCGATGGGTAAAGACCATACCGCGATCGCAGGTATTCATATTTTGTCTACCCTATTAGAAGAGCCATCAAATATTAGTTTGTTGCAACAAGCAGGTGCACGGTTACCTGAACTTAAACAAAAGCTTGAGCAAGCTATAAAAGATGCTCCGACCATTGCTAATCCGACTGGAGATGTCAATTTAAACCCTGAAGCCGTTAAAGCGCTTAATCTGGCAGATAGATATGCGCAAAAAGCAGGCGATGAATTTTTGTCAACTGACTGGGTCCTATTAGGCCTAGCAGAGACAGGCGAAACTAAAAATATTTTAAGTGCCGTAGGTGTAACTCCCGACAGCTTACGTAAAGTTATTGAACATATTCGAGGTAGTGACAAAGTCATGAGTAATAATCACGAAGATCAACGTGACTCACTTAATAAATATACGATTGATTTAACTGAGCGTGCTTTAGCGGGAAAACTTGATCCGGTTATTGGGCGTGATGATGAAATCCGCCGTACTATTCAGGTCTTATCACGTCGTACAAAAAACAACCCTGTACTCATTGGTGAGCCGGGTGTTGGTAAAACCGCTATTGTTGAAGGTTTGGCGCAGCGTATTGTAAATGGTGAAGTACCAGAAGGTTTAAAAAGCAAACGAGTTTTATCATTAGATTTAGGTTCATTACTGGCTGGTGCTAAATATCGTGGCGAGTTTGAAGAACGTTTAAAAGCTGTTTTAAAAGATTTGGCTAAACACGAAGGCGAAATCATCCTGTTTATTGACGAACTACATACGCTTGTAGGCGCAGGTAAGGGTGATGGCGCAATGGATGCAGGGAACATGTTAAAACCTGCATTGGCGCGCGGTGAGTTGCGCTGTGTGGGTGCAACAACCTTAGATGAGTATCGCCAATATATTGAAAAAGATGCAGCTTTAGAACGTCGCTTCCAAAAAGTATTGGTTGATGAGCCAAGTGTTGAAGATACCATTGCGATTTTGCGTGGTCTAAAAGAGAAATATGCCACTCACCATGGTGTGCAAATTTTAGACTCGGCGATTATTGCAGCGGCAAAAATGTCTCATCGCTATATTACAGATCGTCAATTACCAGACAAAGCAATTGACTTGATTGATGAAGCTGCTTCTCGTATTAAGATGGAAATTGACTCTAAACCAGAAGCACTTGATAAGCTCGACCGTCGTTTAATCCAGTTGAAAATGCAATTGGAAGCTGTAAAAAAAGATGAAGATGTAGGCAGTAAAGCCGAAGTCGCTCACCTTGAAAAACAGATTGCTGAAGTCGAGAAAGAATACAACGATCTTGAAGAAATCTGGAAATCTGAGAAGACTCTTGTAGAAGGCACTAAACAAGCTCAGGTTGAACTTGATAAAGCGCGTATTGCTTTTGAAAAGGCTCAGCGTGAGGGTGATTTGGCTGAAGCAGCGCGGTTACAGTATGGTGTAATTCCAGAGCTTCAAAAACAACTTGAGCAAGATGAAGTTGCAGAAGAGAACGAAGAGCCAAAACTTATTCGTACTAAAGTAACTGAAAATGAAATTGCTGAAGTCGTGAGTGCAGCAACAGGAATTCCAGTTGCTAAAATGCTGCAAGGCGAGCGTGAAAAACTACTCAATATGGAAGGTTTTTTACATGACCGCGTTGTAGGGCAAGATGAAGCCGTTGTAGCCGTTTCGAATGCAGTTCGTCGTTCACGCGCAGGGTTATCTGATCCGAATCGTCCAAGTGGTTCATTCTTATTCTTGGGTCCAACAGGTGTTGGTAAAACCGAGTTAACAAAAGCACTGGCGAACTTCTTGTTTGACAGTGATGACGCCATGATTCGTATCGACATGAGTGAATTCATGGAGAAACATTCGGTTAGCCGTTTGGTGGGTGCACCTCCGGGTTATGTGGGTTATGAAGAAGGCGGTGTTTTAACTGAAGCTGTTCGCCGTAAACCATATAGTGTGGTGTTGTTTGATGAGGTTGAAAAAGCCCATCCTGATGTATTCAATATCCTGCTACAAGTGTTGGATGACGGACGCTTAACAGACTCACAAGGCCGAGTAGTCGACTTTAAAAACACGGTTATTGTCATGACATCGAACTTGGGTTCACAAGATGTACGTGAGCTAGGTGAGGGGGCAACTGACGATGAAGTGCGTACCATTGTAATGAATGCGGTAAGTCAGCATTTCCGTCCGGAATTTATTAACCGGATTGATGAGCTTGTGATTTTCCATTCACTCAAGAAAGCACAAATTCGAGGCATTGCCGATATTCAGTTGGATCGATTACGTTCACGACTTGTTGATCGTGATATGAGTTTAACGGTAGATGATACTGCTTTTGATTTATTGATTGATGCTGGTTTCGACCCTGTATATGGCGCGCGCCCATTAAAACGTGCGATTCAACAACAGATTGAAAACACATTAGCTCAAAAAATCTTGTCGGGTGATTTTGTCGCAGGTGATACCATTTTAGTTAAAGGTGAAAATGGGCACTTAGTCTTCGATAAAATGAAACTCAGCTAAGCTTTTTCTGCTAAAACCGAAAAGAGAATATGGAAACATATTCTCTTTTTTTATGGTGAAGCTGTTTATGTTGTTGATGTGAGTAAAGCAACTAAGGCATCTGAAACTTTCTGAGTTAATGTTTTTAATTTTTGTTCAGGGTGGCCAGATAAAAAATAGTGGTAATGATAAATACGCTCTTGATAAGAAATGCAAATGAAAAAAGTACCTACAGGTTTTTCTGCGGTTTCACTTCCTCCAGATTTTAATAGACCAGTACAACTTACAATAAGATCGGCTTGTGGAAATAACTGTTGACCCAGTTTGCACATTTCCTCAGTAACTTGTGGTGACTCTGCTGTGTAGGTTTCTATTAACTTTGAGTCGATATTTAAAATACTAACTTTAATGCTAGGGTCATAACTCACTAAACCACCAAGTAAAATGTCTGCACCGCTATTTTTATGAATGGAAAATTGGCTAGTTAAATAACCCGAACTGGCACTCTCAATAAAGGCAATTTTGAGTTGACGAGTTTCTAATATTTGGCAGCAGTGCTGAAGCATTATTTCACCTCGAATGGTGTTTATTTATAAATAAAATCAATTTACAGATAAATTATAAAATCACAGTAAGTGATTTAAGGATGTGGTTCAAGTCTGAGATAACAATCTATAAAACTACTGGAATATTCACAAAATACTCGTGAAAAAATTCAGGTTTTAAAATGATCAATGTTAATTGTCGGGAAGTTTGTTTATAACATTGCGACATGCTTAAAAAATTGTTAATTTTGTTCGATATAACAAACAATAACAATTTTAGGATGAATGAAATGAACAATAAACAAGGGTATATGCTGGGAATTTTGAGCGGTGTATCTGTATTATTATCAAATACATGGGCAGCTCAACCAATGTCAGAAAGTGCGCTTGCAACCCAAACAGGAGCGATAACTACGTCTTTACCCGTCATTATTGCAAAAGCTCAGGACGATGCAAAAAAACCTGCGATAGAACAACAACAAGTACGTCAGGCGTTAGGAGATAACTATTTACAGCAAGTTCGATGGGGTGCGCTTAGAACTAGCGTACTTTCCCCTTATCAAGAACAAAAACAAAATCGTGTTGTTGATAGTAAAGAAAAGAAGAGGTTAGAAATGATTGCGCTACCGGAAAGAGCAGACCGATTTACCAAATATGATTTTGAGTCAAAAAATGTTCATGGCGAGGTTATTATTACCGTGAAGTAATAATAACCTCTAGTTTCATTAATATTGATCTAGAGCAGGGTGCTGAATTTTCCACGCACGGTGGATTTTTTGATTACGTTTAAAATCAAGGCCAATTGTTTCAGAAGTGATTTCTTCAACCTGAAAAATAGCTTCAATTTCTTCGTCCATTTCAAAACCACGATAGTTATTCGAGAAATAGAGCGTGCCTTCACTGTGCAAACGGTTCATTGCACGTTTGATCAGTGAGATATGGTCACGTTGTACATCGAATGTCCCATAGAATTTTTTTGAGTTTGAGAATGTTGGTGGGTCAATAAAAATAAGATCGTATTGTTCATGACCTTCTTTCAACCACTCAAAACAGTCGCTGGCAAAGAACATGTGTTGTTCATCTGCATGATCTACAGTTAAGCCATTTAAAACGAAGTTTTCTTTTGACCAGTTTAAGTAAGTGTTAGATAAATCTACACTTGTCGTACTTGCAGCACCGCCAAGTGCAGCATGTAAGCTTGCAGTAGACGTATAACTATATAAGTTCAAGAAGTGTTTACCACGTGCTTCTTGAGCAATACGTAAACGCATTTGACGGTGGTCAAGGAATAAACCTGTATCAAGGTAATCAGTCAGGTTAACCAAAATTTTAGCTTTACCTTCTTGCACGATAAAACGTTTTGAAGCTGTACTTTGTTTCGTATATTGAGTTGTACCAGTTTGGCGTGCACGTGTCTTAATAAAGATGGCATCGCGGTTTAAACCAGTAACAGCACGAATTGCAGCAAGCGCTAAATTAAAACGTTTTTTAGCTTTTTCTGGATCGATTGTTTTTGGTGGAGCGTATTCCTGAACGTGTAAACGGTCACCATATAAGTCAACAGCGACATTAAAGTCAGGTAAGTCGGCATCATATAAACGTAAGCAATAAATATTTTCTTTAGTTGCCCATTTTTTCAGGGCTGTCATATTTTTTTGCAAACGGTTAGCGAAGTCTTGTGCTTCTTCCATTTCAATAGGTTGGGCTTGCCAAGTCGCTAAAAATGGCTGACTCACTTTTTCTGGTTTGATTACACCGAAACGAATATAAATTGGCAACTTACCATTCATTAAACGTAAAGTTTCAGGTGCTTCAAATGCTAAAACATCGGATTGTTCAATTTGAGCTGCAATAATTGCTGCATATTGATTTGGGAAATGTTTTTGTAAAAGTGCTGATAAACCTAGATATAGAGAACGGTTTGAAGCTTTTTCACCTAAACGTTCACCATAAGGTGGGTTAGTCACAATAAATGCAGTTTTACCTTCAGCAGCAAAATCTGGCCAGTCAGCTAAAGTACGCTCTTCGATTTGAATCTGACCTAATAAATTTTCAAAGCCTGCCGCAATAATATTTTCACGGGTTGCTTTAATTGCTTCCCAGTCTGCATCGTAGGCATAAAATTTAGGTAAAGGTAATTCAAGTGCTTTTTCGTGGCGTTCTGCTGCCTCTGCTTTAAGTGAAAGCCAAAGGTCGCGATCATGACCATGCCAGCCATTAAATCCAAAACGGCGAACAAGTCCTGGTGCACGGTCAGTTAAAATCATTAAAGCTTCAATGATGAATGTGCCTGAACCACACATTGGGTCAAGCACAATCTCTGGATTACGCTGTTTGAGCTGAGCTTTTTGTAAAATTGCCGCAGCAAGGTTTTCTTTAATTGGTGCATCCGTCATAAAACGACGGTAGCCACGTTTATGGAGCGAATCACCTGATAAATCTAGACAGTAGGTATGTTCAGTTTTACCTGCCAAAGCATATATCGTAATTTCTGGTTGTTTGGTGTCAATGCTAGGGCGACGACCTACAGCTTCCATAAAGGAATCAACAACGCCATCTTTTACACGCAGTGTGGCAAATTGCGAATTGACCATGATTTCACGTTCGGCATGTAAGCGGATTGCGAAAGTACTTTGTGGTGCAAAAATAAGTGACCAATCAAAGCTCATCGCGCCTTCATAGAGCTCTTCTGCTACATCACGTGCATCATGCGTAAATTCAAGTTCATAAGTATGAATAGGAAGTAAAACACGAGAAGCGAGACGAGACCACATACAGATGCGGTAAGCTTGTTCAAGCGTCCCTTCAATGATTAAACGTCCTGCTTTACGTTCTGTCACTTTGGTGCCAAGTTGTTCTATTTCTTCTTGTAAGAGGGGTTCTAAACCATCAGCACAAGTAATCCAATAGTGGTTTAAACGTAAAGAGGTATTCATAAACTCGATTGACCAAAACATATAAATATTAACGATGCAAAGTTTAACGTATTTTGATGTCTAAAGGTTTTTAAATTATTGCAACCTATCATTTTGCAACCAATAAACTGATTTTTAATGAGTAATACCTTGAAATTGGTATGTATTTTGCTAGATCAATACTATCGATGGTTATTTATTTAACAGACATAGTCGGTTTTTAACCATTTTTATAATTTTAATGGATGGGGACGTTATAAATGAAAGACATGATCGGGAATGGTTTTACCACTAATGCAGATGCTTTCTCTGTGGCTACACAAATATATGTACGTATGCGTAGGGTGACTGGGCGGGTAATAGATGCAATGTACGTGATTCAAAATAAAGATTATGCAAAATATGTAATTACGGTAGCGTTAGAAACAGAGGATGACGAATTAAAACGATGCGTTGAGCGATTAAGATCGTTGGTTGACACACTGCCAGAGCCTTCTCAAAAAGAAAAACTTGCTGATGTTAAAGTCGATGAAGATTCAGAAATCACCGCCGAAGACATTTATCGGGCACAAGTTCCACATCATTATATAGGTGCATTGAGATAGTCCAGATCACGGTCCTAAATTTTCTGGTCAATTTAGGGCCTTATTCTGTAAAGTTCTTCTGCGAAAAGAGCGGAATTCAGCTACACTATGCACGTTTTCGCGATTCGACCCATAGGAATCCATTATGCATATTGCAGCGTTGCATCAACCGAGCCAGGTTCAGCTCAATCAAGACGGAAATTTAAAACATTTTTTAACGATTGAGGGACTTTCAAAAGAAAACCTCACTAAGATTTTAGATACCGCACAAAGCTTTTTAGATGATAATAATAATTTAATTAACCGTCCGCTCTTAGAGGGATTGACGGTTATGAATCTTTTCTTTGAAAATTCCACCCGTACTCGCACTACTTTTGAAGCAGCAGCAAAACGTTTGTCTGCAAATGTACTGAATATTGATATTGCACGTTCAAGTACATCAAAAGGTGAAACGCTACGAGATACGCTCTGGAACCTTGAAGCAATGGCTGCTGATATTTTTGTTGTACGCCATTCATCTTCGGGCGCTGCACATTTCATTGCTAAAGATGTGTGTCCAAAGGTCGCAATTATTAATGCAGGAGATGGACGTCATGCCCATCCAACGCAAGCGATGCTCGATATGCTTACCATTCGCCGTGAAACAAAGAAACCGTTTGAAGAGTTGAGTGTTGCCATTATTGGTGACATTAAACACTCTCGTGTAGCACGTTCGGATGTTGCAGCATTACAAACACTAGGATGTAAAGATATTCGTGTGATTGCACCGAATACATTATTACCAGTGGGCTTTTCAGAATATGGCGAGCATGTCCGCTTGTTTAATAACATGGATGCTGGGATCGCAGACTGTGATGTGATTATTGCTCTACGTATTCAAAATGAGCGTATTGACTCTCCAGCATTATCTTCACAGTCTGAATTTTACAGAATGTATGGCTTAAACAAAGAGCGTCTTGGTTTGGCTAAACCTGATTGCATCGTGATGCATCCGGGGCCAATGAATCGTGGTGTAGAAATTGACTCAAGTGTGGCGGATGGAGACCAGTCGGTTATTCTGAAACAAGTAACCAACGGTATTGCAGTTCGTATGGCTGTGTTGGCGTTGTCAATGCAAGGCCAACTCCAAGAACAAGGCTTAATTGAAGCGATTACGTTGTAAGGAATGGATCACATGAGTATTGTAAAAATTGAAAATGTACGTGTGTTAGACCCAATCCAGAAAACAGACAACGTACAAACTGTATATATTCAAAATGGCAAGCTGGTTGCTCCAGTAGAGCAAGTTGAACAAACCATTGATGGTCAAGGCAAATGGTTAATGCCAACCATGGTTGATTTGTGCGCGCGTTTACGTGAGCCTGGTCAACAGCAACATGGGACACTTAAATCTGAAGGGAAGGCGGCACGTGCTAATGGTATTTTGCATGTGATTACTCCGCCAGATTCAAAACCGATTGTACAAGACAACGGCGCGCTTATTCATGGCTTGATTGAAAAGGCATGGCTTGATGGCGGCATTCACATGCATATTATCGGTGCTCAAACCCAAGGTCTAAATGGTAAACAACCTGCAAATATGGCCGGTCTTAAAAAGGGTGGTTGTACTGCTGTTTCAAATGCCAACGCCGCTTTTGAAAATGATGATGTGGTTATTCGTACTTTGGAATATGCAGCGGGTCTTGGCTTAACGGTTGTGTTCTATGCTGAAGAACCACAGATTGCTAAAGATGGATGTACACACGAAGGCTTTATTGCTTCTCGCCAAGGTCTGCCGATGATTCCGGCACTTGCTGAAACTGTAGCGATTGCAAAATATTTGCTTATGATTGAAGCAACTGGCGTAAAAGCTCACTTTGGTTTGTTGTCTTGTGGTGCATCGGTTGAGCTAATTCGTGCAGCAAAAGCAAAAGGCTTACCTGTGACTGCCGATGTTGCAATGCACCAGTTACATTTAACTGAACATTTAACAGACGGTTTCAATTCACTTGCACACGTTCGCCCACCATTGCGTTCTGAGCAAGATAAAGAAATTTTACGTCAAGGCTTAAAAGAGGGCGTAATTGATGCAATTTGTACGCACCATGAGCCTTTAAGCAGTTCGGCAAAAATGGCGCCATTTGCTGAAACTCAGCCGGGCATTACAGCTTTTGATACCTATGTGTCGTTAGGGATTCAACTGATTAATGAAGGTTTATTCGAACCTCTAGAATGGGTTGCTAAAGTAACCAGCGTGCCAGCGCAGGTTGCGAATATGACCGCGCGTTGGGAAAATGAAGCAGGATGGGTATTGATAGATCCTGCTTTTAGTTGGACAGTAAGCAAAGACACAATTTTATCGCAAGGGAAAAATACCCCATTACTGGGTCAAAACCTAACGGGTAAAGTGCTTGAAACTTTTGCTAACTGATAAAGTACTTAGTTAAAGTAAATTTAAAATATAAACAGGTAGATCAATAAGATCTACCTGTTTTGTAAATACTAGATGGAAAATTGTATATAAATTATATAAAAAACAATAAAAGATTCTAGGCAGATTAGAATAAAAAACTATCAGCAAAGAAGAACTATTTGAATAATCAAAAGTTGCTGGTTACGACGTATAAATTCGGGAGAATAACCAATGTCGATAAACCCTATAGAATTGCTTAAAGAAAAAGTATCTTCAATATTATTAGATGAACAGGATGGATACCTAGGCGAAAAATCGAATGCTTTATCTAAGTTTTATCCAATTTTACTTTCATTATTAGCTGCTAAACCTGATCTTATTGGACAATTGAAAAATAGTCTGGCTCCATCGTTATCCGATCTTTTTTCTCATAATGATCAAATCAAGAATACTGTGCTTACTCATTTAAGCGGCACAGCACCAAATAATGAAATTGAAAGCACACTTAACAGTGCAATTAAACCGAGTCTTACTGCAATTTCAGATGTTGCTGGAAATGACCAGCAAAGTATTGTGAATTACTTGCGCCAGCATGCAGATACTATTCGTTCATATTTACCAGCATGGGCAGTGGGTCTATTGGCGCCTTTAGGTATTGGAGCAGGTTTATCTTCGGTTCCACACTCAACTTCAACAGCTCCACCATTAGCTGCAGCCAGTGAAAAAACAGGTAAGTCTCGTGGATTTTTGCCCATTATTGCTCTAATTATTCTCGGTCTTATCATTGCGTGGTTATGGCGTTCTTGTCAGCATAAAGAAGCTGTACCAGCACCAGAACCATCGGCTGCAAGTGGTGTTGAAGCCGCTGCTGCACCAGCTAGTTTAACTTTAAGTACAGATGATAAAGGAGCAGTGAGTCAGTGTCAGGCTGGGATTGGCGACCAAGGCTTCTTGGCAACTCTACAAACAAACGTTAAAAAGGTTTTTTCGACAACTCAAGATTGTAATGTGGATACAAGCCAAACTTATGCAGCTTCATTTACAGACAAAGATGCACTTGCTGGTGTGCTTGGTGCATTAAAAGGCGTACCAAATGCATCTTTAGAGTGGGTGGGTGATAAAATTACTTTGAAAGCAGCTGATGCAGCAGCATTAGAAGCTTTAACTGCAAAAGTAAAAGCATTGGTACCACATACTGAGGTTGTAGCCGCAGCGCCAGTAACAGCTGAACAATCTGTGAGCAATAGCTTAAGTGCTTCGCAAACTGCTCTAGGCTCAATTGACCCGAACAATGTCGATGTCAACGCTTTGGTGAAAGCACTCAATTTGCAAATTATTAATTTTGCGAGTGGTTCAAGTGAAATCCCTGCGGATAACAAAGCTATTCTTGATCAAGCTGTAACACTTTTAAATAAAGTGTCTGGAGTGAAATTAAATGTTGGCGGCCATACAGACTCAACTGGTAATGCAGCTTCAAATAAAGCTTTGTCTCAACGCCGTGCTCAAGCTGTAGTAGACTATTTAACATCTAAAGGTGTAGATGCTTCTAAATTAGTTGCACAAGGCCATGGTTCTGATCAACCAGTTGCTGAAAATACAACTGATGAAGGACGTTTCAAAAACCGTCGCATCGAGTTCTCAGTAGCTCAATAATGAAATAATTTATGAAAAATTATTGATTTTATTCATTTTGATTTGAAAAAAGCTTCTCATTTTGAGAAGCTTTTTTTATAGAGATAAATATTGTTGGGTTAATATGAAAATCAGTTTGATAGGAAGTGGACGAGTTGCCTTTCATTTGGCACAGGCTTTATTGGCTCAAGGTCATAACATCGTACAAGTCTATGCACGTGATTTTGATAAAACCCAAAAATTTGCAGAGAAAATTCAAGCTAAAGCATGTCAGTCTTTACAGCAATTTCAGCCAGTTGATTTAATTATTCTGGCAGTTTCGGATAGTGCAATTGCAGAGCTTGTAAAACAGGTTCATGAATTATTTCCTGAAACTCTTATGGTTCACACCTCGGGTAGTACAGATATTGAAGTCATCAGTCATGTGCATGATAAAGCAGGGGTGTTTTATCCATTACAAACATTTAGCCTTGAAAGAGATGTTGACTGGACTGTAACGCCGTTGTTTGTTGAAGCAGTAGCAGATGTCGATCAGAAACTACTTTTAGATTTGGCAAATAGCCTAAGCAAACGAGTATATCAATATACCTCAAAGCAGCGTCTAACTTTACATCTAGCAGCCGTATTTGCCTGTAATTTTAGTAATTATTGTTTTGATATGGCAAAGCAGATAGTGGATGCAGAGCAGGTGGACTTTAGTTTGCTTTATCCATTAATTGTGGAAACAGCAAAAAAAGCCACTGAAAATGATCCAATGCAAATGCAAACAGGGCCTGCAATGCGAGGGGATCAAAATATCTTAGCAATGCATCAAAACCTATTAGCTCAAGCAGAACGAGATGATTTAAAAGACATATATCAACTTTTAAGTGATGGCATCTTAAAACGCCATCACTCGGCTTAATGTTTGTTTAAAAATCAAGGTTCACCGTTATTTCCCCATTTTAAGAAGCCCGCACGTTGATTTAAACGTTCAAAATATTGGTCGACGTGCTTAAGTGTTGGATGGACAAAAGGAGTGGCCTTCCAGCGTTGTACAGACAGGCCAATTGGAATATCGGCTAAGCTAAATTGTGAACCTGCAACATAGGCTTGAGTTTTTGCAAGTTGTTGATCAAGAATCTGCATATGACGATTCCAGTTATCAATTCCTTGTTGTAATAAGTTTGGGTCTTGATGATCTGGTGAATGTCTCAGCAGAGACATAATGGTATAAGTCCAACTGTTATTCAATTCGATCGCTTGCCAATCAAGCCACTGGTCTACAAAAAATCTTTCTTTTGCTTGAGTAGGGTAAATCAGGTGCTCTTTATCATAAGCATTTGCTAGATAACGGATAATACTATTGGATTGCCAAAGGACTAAATCGCCATCTAAAACAACAGGAATTTGCCCATTTGGGTTTAATTCTAAAAATTCAGGAGATTGGGCAGAACGAACGCCTCTTCCCCAATCTTCTCTTTCATATTCAAGATTTAATTCTTCACAGAGCCATAAGACTTTACGAACATTAATTGAGTTATCACGCCCTAAAATTTTTAACATGTTGTTTTCTGACTTTTCGTGAGATTAAGTAAATTGAATGTAATACAAATTCTTTAGTTATTTAAGATTTAATAATAAAAAAGATCAGAGAAATATAATGGCTATAGAAGCTTAATTTTTTCATATTATCTATTCTGTTAAGATGGAAAATGTACAGACAGTTTTGTATAGTTGGTGTTAAAATAATGTATTGAAAATGAAAATATAAATTCTGAATGTATCTTAATTTTACGGTTATTGATCAAGAGAAGATCATTGGGAATGGCGTAATCCAAGCATGCCAAGTCGGCGAGTCATTTTCTCCAACTTAAATTACACTGTTTTGTATGAGAATTTAAAATAGTATTAGATAGAGAAAAATATTTTATATGTTTAATTTATTATTAATGGGGCTTTCAATTTTTTTTGGATTTTTTTTAATCTTATGGTTAATTTTTAAATTTCTTCTTCTTGTGGTTAAGAATATCTATACAAAGTATATTTTTCTAGGACTATCCTTAATTTTACTTTTAATTTGGGGTGGCTATTTTATTGTAAAAAATTATGAACAAAGAAAAATAGAGAAAAATTTTTGTTTGCAAGCGAAAAGTTTTAATACAAATCAATTGTATGAAAGAGCGATGACAAGTTATTTTCAGAGTTATAAGGATGATATCATTTTTAAAAAATCGAAAGATAAAGTAGATGATAATGAAAAAAGTGATAATGCTACTTATAATCTATTTGTTTTAAAAAAAATATTCGTAATCTTGATGATTTGCAAAATGCTTTTAAAAGTCAAATTGAAAATCCATATAATACAATTAATTCTAAAGTTACTGTAGGAAAAAGAGGAAATAAAATACTTGATGAGGATTTGGTATTAGATGGTATTTCTCATGGTAGTGTTGTAGTTTTAACAGGATTTTCAAAAATACGAGACAATATTGATGTAAATAATAAAAATCTTTATCAGCAACTTAATAATAAAAATAGTTTTTTATTAACACTTTCGTCAGGTGGTGATGCCAATCTGCAAAACTTTTATCCATATAACTGCTGTAGTATTATTAATTATGATAATTTAATTAATAATAAGGAGGTTAAGCATCTTTCTAAGCAAAAAATAACTAACTATTATTTAATTGTTTCTTATTATAGATATAAAATTAATACATTTATTAAGGACATGAAATATATGCCACCTAAAGAAGTTTATATTGAATCTCAGGCACATCCTATTGATGAATGTGGAAGGGTTTATTTTAATGTTTACCTTCCTGTAGAAAGATTGAGTGTTAATTGAAGTTGGATTAGGCTAAATAATAATATGTGATATTGTTTATATTAAAAATATGAATTATTGTCTTTATATTAGTTTTAAAGTTTTGATTAATTGTGAAAGGTGAAGGTTGTTTTGGCTTGAATTATATGATTTCGTATAGTGTTTTAATTAGCTTTTTGGCTTATTTAAAAGTCAAACTATCTACTTGAGTTTGAATGGGGATTAAAATGAAGAAATATAAAATATTTTTTTTGCTATATTGATGTTTTTCGTAATATTTGATTTTATTAATAATAAATATCACGAATATGTAATGAATAAAAATAAAGAAAAAGGATTTTGTACAAGTGAGAATAAATATCTTACTGATGAAGAAAAGTTAATAAATTTAAAAGCAGATTTTTTGGCTATAGAAATGGAACATTGGATTAGAGATGGTCGTGAAGGATTTAATGTGGATGATCATGTAATGTATGTTTCTAAATTTAATTTTAATGATAAAGAGGAAATTATTAAAGTGATAAGTACTGCAAAAATAGATAAAACATTTGAAGAGAATATGGATGTTGTAGCAGTAGCAACAATGCAGGATTATTATAATAATAAAAATTGTAAAAAATATAAAAGAAAATGCAAAGATTTAAGCGAAAATAAGAATAATTTAAAAAGTTTGTGGACAAAAGATAATAGTGTGGATATTGGTTATTTGAAAAGTTTGCCAATGAATTATTCTATAATAATTTTAGGTGGAGTGATTTATCCACTTTCAAGTTTGAAGAAAATAAGTAATAGAAATTATAGTGTAGAAGCATATTCATTTAACAAGCTTTGTTGTGATAATAAAGAAATTCTTAAAGCGATTAAAGCAACAGATTTAAAAATAGTAGGGAATATGAAAAGAATGAAAGAAGGTGAAAAATTATATAGCACCAAAGAACCCCAACTAAATTTAGATCAAATTAGCGGTGAAGATATTGATGCTGTTTATATTATGAAGTTATATGAAAATTTAGCACTTAATGAGCCAGAACAAATCCAAAGATATGGGGTACGTATGAGTGTGGCTTCTCTAAGAAAAGATATATATCCATTTGTGAGGAGAATATTGGTAACTGCATGTGGCACTATTTCAGAAGAAGAGCAAGTATTTAACTCTAGTGAAACTCAAAGTGGTGAAGATATCTCATTAAGAAAAAGAAATAAATTATATTAATTAGATTTTTGCTATTTTATAATTTTAATACTATTTAGAAGTTTTGATAATTTTAGAGATTAACTAATGTCATATCTAAAGAAAAATTTATTGTTTATGTACTTTTTATTTTTAGGAGGATGTATGAATAAAGAAAAAGCCAATATACCTCAAGAGGGGGATGTTGTTATATGGAAACAAAATAATAATTTAGTTGTTAAAGCAAAATTAGGAGAACGTAGAATACATATTTCTGATCAATTTGATTCAGAGTTTTATCGCCCAGAAAGAGAACATTATTTAGGCCAGTTTCCAATAAGTTATATACCTGAAAAATTTGCTTCAATCACTCAAAAAGAGATAGATAGTTTACCAATGCCTGATTCAAATCGGCAATTGCAATTTAATCTAGTTTTAAGAAACTCAAGTTTTGAGGCTACAGATGGGTATATACCGGATCATAAAGATCAAGTGCGAGTTAAGATTGAAGGTCTAACTATAGATATGCGAGAGCAGAAATTAGATACTCATAAAATAATGCTAAATAACTTTAATTCTAAATATGTAAATCTTAAATCAAAGTTTAAAAAAAATGGTTTGGATTGTTATAAAAGAAATATATCTGATAAAGCTTTTTTTTGTTATGGATATTCAAAAAATAAAGATGTTACTGGGGTTTTTTTAGATGTATTAGCATCGGAAAATACTAGTGATAATCATTTTATTCAAATTTATGGAAATAGTTATGAACCTAATAAATATGGGGGAATATGGGTTCAATGGGAAACAAATTTAAATAATTGGGAAGAGTGGCAAGAGATTGATAATGCAATTTGGCGCTTATTGGATGTCTGGAACGTGGCTCCTTTTAGAAGTTAAGTCAAAAAATACTAGAAAATGAATATGTTGATAATTAACTTAAATTATTAATATATATGTAATTTAAAAATATATTGAGGTATATGATTTACGCTAATTTAAAAAGGCATTATATACTAATATTTAATGCCTTCATTTTTGTCTCTAATAGTTAAATTTTACTTAATCTTTTTAAAGATAAAGTCATTAATCTTATGACCTGACTCAATACCACGACGTTCGAACTTAGTGACTGGGCGCCAATCTGGACGAGGGTAGCTATTACCTTTACCTGCCAAGTTTTCAAGGTCTGGACGGTTGTCTAATACATCTAACATCCATTCAGCATACGGTTCCCAATCTGTTGCAGCATGGAATGTACCGCCAAGCTCAAGCTTTTGTTCAACCAATGGCATACGCTCATGGGCAACAAAACGACGTTTGAAATGACGTTTCTTTTGCCAAGGGTCTGGGAAGTAAAGTTGTACGCAGTTAATGCTGTTGTCTGGCATTTCACGTAAAACCTGAATTGCATCTGCATCAAGTACACGTAAGTTTTTAACTTCTGCTATACCTGCTTCATACAAGCATTGAGCAATACCAGGTACATGCACTTCAATACCCACATAGTTACGTTCAGGATTTGCTTTTGCCATAAGTACTAACGAACGACCCATACCAAAACCGATTTCAACAGTTAATGGACGCTCTGGGTGTTCGAAGTGTTGACGTAAGTCGCCAACAGGATATTCCAAAATTAAATCGCGATGTTGTTCTAATGCCGTGCGTTGAGACGTATTAAGTGGTGCTGAACGACGCATAAACGTCACAATTTCACGGTGTTCAGGCAAATTGTCTAAGTCTGCAATTTGCGTTTCTAACTGATCGATCGACATAACCTTGGCAATATTGAAATTCAAATGCGGTATTTTAAGTCTTCATGGGATCAAGTCAAATGTTTCGGTGTTTTTCTTCATGTAGATGTCATGATCAATATTTACTCTAAGAGACTAATTAAAACTCATATGAACACTTTTACTCATGAAAACTTTTCAATTAAGAACACTTTCGGTCTTTTTAAGTGCATTAGGTGCATTTTCATATAGCTCAGTTGCTCAAGCACAGCTGATGTTTAGTCAATATGTTGATGGCAGCAGCAATAAAAAAGGCTTGGAAATTTATAATCCAGATGGCGCTACAGTTAATTTAGCCGATTATGAGATTCAACAATTTAATAATGGTGGTACAGCAAAGACGGCAACTTTCCGTTTAGAAGGATCATTAACCAGTAAGCAAAAGTTTTTGGTGGGTCGCTCTGAGTTGCAAACAGAGCTTGGAAGTAAAGTTAATCAGGTGGCAGCACTGTCTTTTAATGGTGATGATGCAGTCGTACTCGTTTACAAAGGTACACCTGTAGATCGTTTTGGCCGGATTGGTGAACGTCCAGCAGCGGGATGGGGGACGGCAGTTTCAAGCTTGGGAAATAGTTTTAAGCGTATTGAAACAGAGAACCCAGCTTTAAGTGTTGATGCAACCGCAGCATTTGATTTGGATCATTCATGGTCGGCTTGGACAAACCGAAATGACTTTTCAAATTTATCAGGATCTACTACTCAGCCTCCTGTTGAAACAGTAAGTTGTTCGAGCTCAGATACATCTATTGCTGACTTGGCGGCAGCAACTCAAGACCAGACTTATACTGTGCGTGGTGTGATTACAGCTGACTATCGTTATGCCAATGGATTCTCTGGTTTTTATGTTCAGACCCCAGACACAAAAGCACGTGCAAATGTCAGCAATGCTATTTTTGTTTATATTCCAAATAGTAGTGCGGTAAAAGGTGGGCAAGTTGGCGATGAGGTTATTTTACGTGGCCGTTTAACGAGCTATCAAAATCAGCTACAGATAGATCAATTACAACAAGATATTCAAACCTGTAATAGCAATATGGCAAATCAGGTTCAGCCGATTAGCCTTGAACTTCCGTTTGCTAGTTTAACGGGTGGCTCAATTAATTCACCGCAGCGTTATCAAGGGATGTTGGTCAAATTACCTCAGACTTTAACGGTGAGTGAGAACTACAATTATGGTCGCTATGGTGAACTTTCGCTAAGTTTAGGCCGCTTATATATTCCAACCAACTTATATCCTGCGCTATCTCCTGAAGCTAAGGCTCTAGCTCAGAAAAACTTATTATCAAAAATTATTTTTGATGATGGTTATAACAATCAAAACCGTACACCCTGGTTACCAAGCAATTTTAGTGCTGCCAATACGCTACGTTCGGGTTATCAACTTAAAAATGCTGAAGGTATTTTAGAGTACCGTTTTAATGGTTGGCGTGTGCAACCTGTGCTTGGGCGCAATCAACCTGAGGTTCTTACTCAACCAAACCCTCGTCAAAGTGTCCTTACTAAAAATGCTAATCACATTCGTGTAGCTTCATTTAACGTTTTGAACTATGACAATGGCGCAACAGGTTTTCCAACAGAGCGTGGTGCGACAACGCAAGCTGAGTTTGACAAACAGCATCGTAAAATTGTGAGTGCACTCAAAGCGATTGATGCCGATGTATACGGTTTGATGGAAATTGCCAACAATGGTTATGGCCCAGACAGTGCTATTGCTAATTTGACCAAAGCTTTAGGTAGCGATTGGAAATACGTTGTTCCTGAAAATTTAGACCGTTTAGGTGGTGATGCAATTGCGGTTGCTATTATTTATAACAGTAAGCGTGTTAAGCCTTTAAATAAGCCTGTTGTGCTTGATTTGGGCGACAAGAACCGAACAACACTGGCTCAAAGTTTCCAAGCGGTTCGTGGTAATAAAACGTTTACTGTTATTCCAAACCACTTGAAATCAAAAAGTTGTAGCGGAGTTGATGCTAACTCAAGTGATGTAGACCAGAAAGATGGTCAAGGTTGCTGGAACCCGACTCGTGTAAAAGCAGTTGATCAAATTGTGCAGTGGTTAGCGAAAAATCCAACTCAAGTGCCTAAGCAAAATGCTTTACTTGTCGGGGATATGAACAGCTACGCAAAAGAAGAACCTATTTTGTCGTTTGAAAAAGCGAACTATAAAGTTTTACTTAACGACGCTAAAATCGGTCAGGGTACTCAAGCATATAGTTATGTATATGGGGTTGCGAGCGATGCCAACGGTAATGGTGGAGCAGGTAACTTAGACCATGCAATTGCTGATGCAGCTTTATATCCAAAAGTTGTGAGAACCTTTGCATGGCATATCAATGCAGATGAGCCAACAGTTCTAGATTACAACGAAGAATATAAAACCGATGAGCAAAAGGCATTATTCTATGGTGAAGATGCTTATCGTTCTTCGGACCACGACCCAGTAATTGTAGACCTCGATTTAAATGGAAAAGACTCAAGCCATCCTAACGATGATAAGAAAAATGGTATTTTTGATTTCTTATCTGAATTAATGAACTGGCTTAGCCAGCTTTTTAAGCGTAATTAACGGAAAAATTGCGTGACGCAAATGTGTTTTATCATATTTTAAACAATCGTCACGCAAGACAACTTGCAACGAATGACTTTTTCAAGAATATTAGATGGTGTAAGTATTTTATAAGTTTACGCTTTTTTACAATTAAAGAATTGTGCAAACCTTGCAGGTTTTCTAGAAGCAATTTAAAACGTTAATATGAGATAACAAGGATCAGATATGAAATTATATTATTCGCCAGGCGCATGTTCTTTAGCTGCACATATTATTTTAAATGAAATTAATGTTGATTTTGACTTAGAACGGGTAAATTTAAAAACTCATAAAACAGAAAAAGGCGCAGATTATTACGAGATTAATCCAAAAGGATATGTACCTGCTTTAGAAATTAACCCGGGTTTAATGCTAACTGAAAATGTTGCGATTTTACCGTTTCTTGCTCAACATGACCCTAAGCAGGATTTAATTCCTCCATCTGGGATGGGCCGTGCGAAAGTATTGGAGTGGTTGGGGTATTTAAACTCTGAATTACATGATGCTTATGCAGTTTTCTTTGGGGCGCCTTTAACAACTGATGAAAAAACCAAAGCTTATGCAGAAATTGATCGTCTTTTAAAATATATCGATAATTATTTGGCTGAATCTGATTATGATTATTTAGTAAATGATAATTTTGGCCCAGCAGATGCTTATCTATTTGTTTTAACAAACTGGTCAAATTCAATTGAGCATGATTTAACGCCATATAAACATATTATTGCACTACGTAATAAAGTAGCAGAACGTCAATCTGTACAAATTGCCATGCGTGATGAAGGTCTAATTTCATAAAAGATTTTAAAAGCCAAAAAAAGCCCCTAATAAATAGGGGCTTTTTTTGTTAAAGACAATTAGTGTTGAGCATCTTTTTTTACTTCAGCAGCGGTATTTTCAACAGCTTGAGCTGTATCAGCAGTTGCTTTACGAGCAGTCGCTTCAGTTTTTGCAGCAGCTTCAGCGGTAGCATCAGCAGCATGGTCAGTTGCAGCATCAATTTTTGCAGTAGCATTATCAGTTGCAGTGGCAATATCGCTTGCAGCTTTGTCACCAGCAGATTTGATATCTGCAGTTGCTTGTTGAGCAGCATTTTCTAAGTGTTCACCCGTTGTCGCACCTGTTTCTGGAGCTTTATCTTTATTACATCCAACAAGAGCAACGGTCGCAGCAAGACCTAAAGCAACAAGTAATTTATTCATTGTGTTTTTCCTTCTAATTTATGGCATCCAAAATTATGGATGTCTAAAATATAAACATAAACTAACTGATTAATAAAGATCGAAAATTGTTAAAGAGTTGTAACTCTAATATTAAAAAAGCCTAGCATTTTGTAATGCTAGGCTTGGGTTAAATCGTACTGGTTTGACTAAATTTTATTGCCCCGAACGAATGATGTAATCAAAAGCAGAGAGTGATGCTTTCGCGCCTTCACCTGTGGCAATAATGATTTGTTTGTACGGAACTGTAGTACAGTCACCCGCAGCAAACACACCTTTCACATTGGTTTCGTTGCGGTCATTCACAATGATCTCACCGCGGTTGGTTAACTCAACTTCACTGTCTTTTAAGAAGTCAGTGTTTGGTAATAAACCAATCTGTACAAAGATTCCAGCAAGCTCAACTACATGCTCTTGATCAGTGGCACGATCTTTATATTTAAGACCAGTTACTTGTGAACCATCACCTAACACTTCTGTACTTAAGGCATTCATGATCACAGTTGTGTTTGGCAAGCTATGCAGTTTGTTTTGCAAGACTTGATCAGCACGGAGTTTAGTATCGAACTCAACCAAAGTCACATGCTCAACAATCCCTGCAAGGTCAATCGCAGCTTCTACACCCGAGTTACCACCACCAATCACGGCAACACGTTTGCCTTTGAACAAAGGGCCATCACAGTGTGGGCAGTACGCGACACCACGGGTACGGTATTCTTGCTCACCCGGTACATTCATTTCTCTCCAACGTGCACCTGTTGAAAGGATCACTGTTTTCGATTCAAGCTTTGCACCATTTTCGAGTTCAACTTCAACCAGACCATTTGCTGTTTGATCTGCACCAACGATTTTGCTTACACGTTGCAGGTTCATGATATCAACATCGTATTCACGAACATGTGCTTCCATTTCGGCAGCAAACTTAGGACCTTGAGTTTTCTGCACAGAAGTGAAGTTTTCAATGTCCATGGTATCCATGACCTGACCACCAAAGCGTTCAGCCACGATACCTGTGTTAATGCCTTTACGTGCTGCATAGATGGCAGCTGTTGCACCCGCAGGACCACCACCAATCACTAACACATCAAACGCATCTTTGGCATTCAATGCCGCTGCATCTTTTTCAGCTGAGTTGGTGTCGAGTTTTGCCACAATCTCTTCAAGTGTCATACGACCTTGACCAATGTGCTCATTATTTTGGAACACCATTGGAACCGCCATGATTTTGCGTTGTTCTACTTCGTCTTGGAAGAATGAACCATCAATCATGGTTGCAGTTGTGTTCGGGTTATAAATCGCAATCAGGTTAAGCGCCTGTACCACGTCTGGACAGTTATGACAGCTTAGCGATACAAACACATCAAAGTCAGCTTTGAGGTTTAAGCCTTTAATCTGGTTGAGCACTTCATCAGACACTTTAGGAGCATAGCCAGACACTTGTAACAGTGCCAAGATCAAAGATGTAAACTCATGGCCCATCGGTAAGCCGGCAAAGAACACACGAGGTTGTTCACCGGCTTTAGCCACACCAAAGCTTGGACGACGTGTATTGTTGCCATCAAAACGGGCAGTGACCTTGTCAGAAAGTTCAGCAATTTCGGTAACCAGCTCTTTAATTTGAGCAGCTTTATCTGATTCATCTAAAGCAGCAACTAATTCGATTGGACTTTCTAAACGTTCTAGGTAAGCTTTTAATTGAGTTTTAATGTTTTGATCTAACATCTGTTTTTACTCCAATACATCCAAATTCTTTCAATAGATGCATAGTACGTTAAAACACAAAATAGGTAAAACAGTATGTTTTTATAGATTTGATCGGTTTTTTAAATGTAGTGTGGTACTCATAAACAATATCAATAATTTAAAGCGGTAATTTGTCTTTAAGTGTCCTTTATTACTCTTTTTTATCTTTTAAAGTGAAAGTATTTTAAAATTTATATATGTTATATGGCTGTAAAGATTTTATGTCATAACATTAAAAGGTACTTTCATGTCATTGCAACGCGGCATTTATCAGCATTATAAAGGTAATCTCTATCAAGTTTTTTCTGTGGCAAAACACAGTGAGACTGAAGAGGAGTTAGTCGTTTATCAGTGTCTTTATGGTGACTATTCAACTTGGGTGCGTCCACTAGATATGTTTACTGAAACGGTTCAATTGGCTGATGGGAGTATCGTACCGCGGTTTAAGTTAATTCAAAGCACCTAACTCAAACGGCTGTCATATAAAATAACGAGTTTAAAGGGTGAATATATGCCAAATACTTTTTTCTTACAAAGAGTTGCAGATTTATATGACACCTTTAAACGGCATGATGCCCAGCAGGCAGATCGCTTGCTGCGTTATCGCAATATTGAGGCTGAGTCTGCAAAACTATTGTCGCAATTTATTCGCATGCAGCAAGCCAAGTCAATTTTAGAAATTGGTACTTCAACGGGTTACTCAACTTTATGGTTAGCTGAAGCCGCTCAGGCAACTGGTGGGCAGGTGACTACAGTTGAAATTGATGCAAAGCGAAGTGCTGAGGCGAAACGCCATGTTGCTGAGTTAGAGCTTAGTGAAATCGTTCAATTTTGGGTAGGCGATGCAGCTGATTATTTAAAAGAAGCGCAGGAAACGTTTGATTTTATTTTGTTAGATGCCGAGCGTCATGCTTATGAGAATTATTGGCCAGATTTAAAACGTTTGATCAAGCCAAAAGGTGGCGTACTCATTATTGATAACGTCATTTCACATGCCGCTGAAGTAAAGTCATTTCTGGAGTTGATCAAAAATGATCAAAACTTTATGAGCAGTATTTTGCCGGTAGGTGCTGGTTTATGTATGGTGGTTCTGAAGTAGGTTCACTTTCTTTAGATATTCTTGCCGATAAGCTTGCGGACTACAGCCCTGTACTTTATTAAATGCACGGGTGAAATTGGCAGGATTGGAATACCCCAGCTCATAGGCAATATGGGTAATGGTAAAGGCAGAATTCTCTAATAAATCAATGGCACGTTCAGTGCTGATCCGCTGCTTTAAAGCTTGAAACTCAACACCTTGTTGCTGCAAATAGCGTTGTAGGGTTTTGGTAGAAATGTTTAATACTTTGGCACATTCCATTAGGGTTGGGACTTGATTGGCTTGCCGTAACATCATGCTGACCCATTCAACAATTTCACCTTGATGATAGATCTTCTGGATTTGTTCCTGACAGCGTTGCTCAACTATTTTTAAACTATGCGCATCAGCTAAAGGCAAGGGCAGTGCCAATTGTTGCTGATCAATTACTACGCGTATACCTGAAAGCCACGTATAGTTAAAGTGGAAATTGGCTTTCACTAAGGATACGTAACGTTCTTGATAGCTAGGCTCTGGAACACTCAAATACACTTGGTAGCGTTGTAATTGCTGACCTGCCAATTCTAACAAGCTGTAGTAAAACGCCACGGCAATCGCTTCAATATGAAAGGCCAAACATTGCTTATTCATCTGCAAAATTGGTTCGAATAATAGTTCAACCTTTTGCTGATTGGTCGGAAATCCAATACTGAGCTTAAAGCTCGGCATAATCAGTCTAAAATATTGGGCAATCAGTCTAAGTGCATGTTCCAAATTAGGACTAGTCATTAGCGCATAGCCCACTAGACTATGTGAGCTGAGTTTTATATTTTTACCCAATTCAAAGGCCAAGTCTTGAGTATTGGGCAGACTCAAACCAATCTTAATGAATTGTTCAATTTGTTGAATCGATAATAACTCTGTTTTTGCCAGTTCTTGCTGCAACGTCACCAACAAATCATTATTGTATTGATGCGTGCTGATTAAAATTTCAATCAGCCGTAAATAATAACGTGATGGAATAACAGGAATCTGTTGCTTCTGCACAAGAAAAACTCAGTAAAGTCTTAAAATGATAATAGCAAGTCTTGAAATGATAATATAGAGAAGCTATGAAGGAACACAATCAATTCAAGCAAAGCATTTTGTGTTTGATTGGAGTTTCTAATGAATATGCATACTCAACTGGATGTCGAGCAAGCGACAACAACATTTAAGGACAAAAAACGTCATTTATGGCTATTGGGTTTGGCTGTACCGACCATTGCCATGGGTGGCCTAGCGGGCTATCAATTTGGTCCTAAAAAAACTAAAAAGTTTTTCGCTTCATTTGGCCCATTATTTCTTCATGGTGTTATTCCAGCATTGGATAAATTGATTGGTGAAGACACAGAAAATCCGCCATTAGATGCAATCGCGGATTTAGAAGCTGATCCGTATTACGCTCGTATAGTTAAACTTTTTATTCCTTTGCAATATGCGACCAATATCTATGGGGCATATTTAGCCAGTCGTAAAAATACATCTCTTGCTGATCAGGTTTTACTGGGAACTTTGGTGGGAATGGTCAATGGGATTGCTATTAATACTGCCCATGAACTTAGCCACAAGAATGGACAGCTTGAACATTATTTATCGCATTTAGCTTTAGCGCCATCGGGTTATAACCATTTCCGAATTGAACATCCTTATGGACACCACCGTCGCGTTGCGACACCTGAAGACCCAGCATCTTCACAATTTGGTGAAACCTTTTGGAAATTTTTACCACGTACCGTGATCGGTAGCTTTAAGTCGGCGATCGAAATTGAAAAGAATCGTTTAGAACGTAAGAAATTGCCTTTCTTCTGTAAGGAAAATGAGCTGATTCATGGCTGGGCGATGTCTGCTGTGTACCATGCAGCCATGTTGACGAAATTTGGTACGCGTTCGATTCCATTTCAAGTCACTCAAGCCGTTTATGCAGTAACTTTGTTTGAATCGGTGAATTATATTGAACATTATGGTTTAAAACGTGCAAAGAAAGAAAATGGCCAATATGAACGTACTTTGCCAGAGCACAGCTGGAACAATAATAATGTGGTGACCAATTTGTTCTTGTATCAATTACAACGCCATTCAGATCATCATGCCAATCCAACTCGCAGCTTTCAGACCTTACGTCACTTTGAAGATGCGCCGCAATTACCAGCAGGTTATGGTGCAATGATTTTGCCTGCATTTATTCCATCTTGGTGGTCAAAAATTATGGATGATCGTGTTGTCGAGCACTATAAGGGCAACCTCAGTAAAATCAATATGCATGTTGATGTGAAGGATAAAATGCTAAAGAAATATATTGAGCAAAATAACGCGGCTTAATAGCCAAAAGATATAAAATAGATCAGCCCCAGCGGGCTGATTTTTTATAATTAAGCAGAAATACGGAGTCTGTTAAAATGCAGATCAAACTCAAGATATTTGTGAACAAATGCAGTTTTATCATTGGTACGTAACAAATTATTGTAGATAAACTCTGGAACGGGATGATAGAGCTCACCTGAGCCATTGCTATAGAAAATTTTTAAATAGCGTGAAGAAACATCATATTTCCAAGAGGTTACAACAACAGATTTTTCCATATAACTACTCCTACTTTTGTTTGATCTTTTAATACATATATAAAACTCTTTTGTTTCATCATTTGACAGTACTCTAAGTTAAGCAGACTGACAATTCATAAATGAATGTTGCTATAAATTTATAAGTATAAGAATTGTAAAAAATTAGCTATAAAATTTCGGTGTGGAGTAGGGCTTAGATTTATAAAAATAATCAATAAAAAAACCACCCTAAAAAGGGTGGTTTCAGACGTATTGGTCTAATCTAAAAAATTAGATTTTACCAACTAAGTCGATAGATGGAGCAAGAGTTGCTTCGCCTTCTTTCCATTTAGCTGGGCAAACTTCACCTGGGTGAGCGTGAACGTATTGAGCAGCTTTAACTTTACGAAGAAGTTCAGACGCATCACGGCCGATACCACCAGCGTTAAGTTCAACGATTTGGATTTTACCTTCTGGATCGATAACGAAAGTACCGCGGTCAGCTAAGCCTTCAGATTCGATAAGAACGTCGAAGTTTTTAGAAAGAGTCCAAGTTGGGTCACCAACTAATGGATATTGGATTTTTTTGATTTCTTCAGAAGTGTCGTGCCAAGCTTTGTGCGTGAAGTGTGTATCAGTAGATACAGCATAAATTTCAACACCAAGTTTTTGGAATTCAGCGTAGTTGTCTGCTAAGTCACCAAGTTCAGTTGGACAAACGAAAGTGAAGTCAGCTGGATAGAAGAATACAACAGACCACTTACCTTTAAGGTTAGTTTCGTTAACTTCAACAAATTGGCCGTTGTGGTAAGCAGTTGCTTGGAATGGTTTAACTTCAGTATTAATCAAGCTCATCATTGTCTCCATGATTGAGGTTTATATTTAAACTTGTTTACGAGATGTAGAATAAATAAAAATTCTTTATTGGGGAAATAGTATTTTTACATGACTAAAATCGGAAAATTGAATAAGTGATAAATTTGCGATTTTTAAGTCCCCAAATACTGTACTCGATTTGACTGCAAAAACATGTAAATCAAATGACAGTTATAGTAAAAGAAACTTGCCTAACAACATGAAGTCTCGTTAGTGAGAATTCAAGGGTAAAATGTAAAAAAATTAAAAATATATCAAAAACCAATTGTTTTACCTTATGCACATTAAAGCGTAAAATAGCGGATTGTTGTATTTTCAGGAAAGTTTGTTTGTGCAGAATGGTTTAAATATAGATCAGTGGGTGATGGCAAGAGATCGTCACCGTTTAAATCGTTTACGTAAAGATAAAAAAGCCAATACAGCAGAGATTGAAAAATTATTTGAACAATCTAATGCCAAAGTAAGACAGCGCTTTGCACGTTTACCTGAAATTAAACTAAATCAGGAACTACCGGTTTCTCAATATGCTGACCGTCTAATTGATGCAATTCAAAAGCATCAGGTCATTATTGTGGCAGGTGAAACAGGTTCCGGTAAAACCACTCAGCTTCCCCAAATTGCAATGTTAGCAGGTCGTGGCTTAACAGGTATGATTGGTCATACACAGCCACGCCGTTTAGCAGCACGTAGTGTGTCACAGCGTATTGCAGAAGAAGTCGGCGAAAAGCTTGGCGAATCGATTGGTTTTAAAATCCGATTTAATGAACAAGGTTCGCAAGATTCGATTGTCCGGTTAATGACCGACGGTATTTTACTTGCCGAGTTAGGCAATGACCGTTTCTTATCTAAATATGACACGATCATTATTGATGAAGCTCATGAACGCTCACTCAATATCGATTTTATTATGGGTTATTTAAAGCAGTTACTGCCAAAACGCCCAGACCTAAAAGTGATTGTGACTTCGGCAACTTTAGATGTAAATCGTTTTAGTAATTACTTTAATGATGCGCCTATTTTTGAAGTGGAAGGGCGTAGTTATCCAGTTGAAGTGCTTTATCGCCCAATTTCAGAGATGAATATTGGCGGAAGTGACGACGATGAATTTGATGATTTTGAAGAAAATCTACCGCGTGCAGTGGTACAAGCTGTTGAAGAATGTTTTGCCGATGCTGAAGCAAAAGGTCACCCAGAACATGCCGATATTCTGATTTTCTCAAGCACAGAGCAAGAAATTCGTGAATTACAGGAAACCTTGCAAAAGTATGGGCCAAGACATACCGAAATTTTACCGTTGTATGCGCGCTTAGCTGTTTCTGAACAACAAAAGATTTTCAGTCCAGGTGGTAAAGGCCGTCGTATTATTATTGCGACCAACGTAGCCGAAACTGCGCTTACTGTTCCAAATATTCGCTATGTGATTGATAGCGGTTTTGCCCGTATTTCTCGTTATAACTATCGATCACGTGTACAACGCTTACCGATTGAAGCCATTTCCCAAGCTGCTGCCAATCAGCGTAAAGGGCGTTGCGGTCGTATTGCTGCCGGTGTCTGTATTCGTTTATACAGCGAAGAAGACTTTTTAAGCCGTCCAGAATTTACCGAACCTGAAATTAAACGAACCAATTTAGCTTCCGTTATTTTGCAAATGCAAAGTTTGGGCTTAGGTGAGTTAGAAAACTTCGATTTTATTGAACCGCCAGATTTCCGTCTTGTAAACGATGGTCGAAAGCTCTTGATTGAGTTAGGGGCAATGAATGAGAAGAAAAATGAGCTGACTAAAGTCGGGCAAATGATGGCACGTATGCCGATTGACCCACGTTTAGCGCGTATGATTATTGGTGGTGCACATTTTGGTGTACTCAAAGAAATCTTGATTGTGGTGAGTGCTTTAGCCGTTCAAGATCCGCGTGAGCGTCCTGCCGATAAACAGATGCAGGCTGACCAAAAGCATGCATTGTTCAAAGAAGCAGATTCAGATTTTCTGTTTTATTTGAAACTTTGGGATACTTTAAATCCTAAAGGTGAGGCAAGTATGTCTGAAAATAAACGACGTCAGTTTGCTAAGGAGAATTTTTTAAGTTGGTTGCGTTTACGTGAGTGGAAACAAACGCATCAGCAATTGGTTGAATTAGCAGAAGGTTTAAAACTCAGCTTTAATGAAAAAGATGCAAATTATGAAAACTTGCATCGTGCGTTGCTGACAGGGTTACTTTCTTTCATTGCCAATAAAACAGATGAACGCAACACCTTTATGGCAGTGCGTCAGCAAAAGGCAAAAGTTTTTCCAGCAAGTACTTTGCACAAAACCAATACCTCTTGGGTGATGGCTTTCGAAATGGTCGAAACGTCGCAGGTATATTTACGTACTTTGGCCAAAATTGATCCTGAATGGATTTTGCTCGCTGCACGTGACTTGTTGAAATATCACTATTTTGAACCGCATTGGTCTAAGAAAGCGGGGATCGTAAATGCCTACGCGCAAATTTCTTTGTTTGGTTTAATTATTGAACCAAAACGGTTAATTAATTTTGAAAAAGTTGACCAGCCTGCTGCACATGAGATTTTCTTACGTGATGCATTAACCACAGGTAATTTGGGTACGGTTCCACCATTTTTAAAACACAACTTACTTAAACTTGAAGAAGTGGAGCGAGTTGAAGATAAATTGCGTCGCCGTGATTTGGTGGTTGATGAAGAAACAATTTATCAGTTCTATGCCTCTAAAATTCCCGAAGAAATTGCAAGCCGTCGTAGTTTTGAAGACTGGCGAGCGACGGTAGAAGCAAATCATCCGCGTTATTTATTCGTTGAGGATGATGCGCTTTGGCTCAATGATCGACCAACTACGCAGCAATTTCCAGATCATCTGCATAATGGGCAGCTACGTTTAGCCACAACATATCATTTTGACCCAAGCCATGACGAAGATGGTGCAACTGTTCAGATTCCTGTTCAGGCACTACCTCAGGTTGATGAAAATATTTGGTCATGGGGAATTCCGGGCTGGCGCCAAGACTTAATTGAGGCTTTACTCAAAGCGTTACCTAAAGACAAGCGTCGTAATGTGGTGCCTATTCCTGATACAGCTCGTAAGCTCATGCAGGGTATTGATGCAGTACATTTACGTGAACATATTTTTAGTTATTTAGCTTTTGCCTTACGTGGCGAGCAAATTACAGACAAAGATTTCTCGTTTGAACGCATTGATCCATATTTAGTGCCGTTCATTAAAGTCATTGATGAAAAAGGTAAGTTGATTGCCAAAGGTCGTGATCTGCCAGAGCTAAAAGCACGTTGTCGTGTGGAAACGCATCGTCCAGTAAAACAGCAAAAAGGTGAGTTTAAAAACTTCCCTGACAACTTTACTTTTGAGGCTTCACACAAGGTCACAGGTGTTGTTGTGAAACAATATCAGGCTTTAGTGCCGACCAAAGCTTTTGCTGAAACTGATGCTAAAGATGACTCTGGTATTGTCATCCAGACTTTTAATGATCAGGCTGAAGCCATTAAACAGCATCGTGAAGGCATTATCCGTCTGGTACACATGCAACTTGGTGACTTGGTTCGTCAATTGAAAAAGCAGATTTCAAAACCGCTTGCTTTAGCTTACTCACCTTTGGGCGATAAAGCTAAACTTGAGCAGATGTTGGTCTATGCAACCTTGCAAATGGCAATTACGACTCTGCCAATTAATGCAGATGAATTTAATAAACTGCTAGAACAGGTCAAAAAGCAATTTTTGAGTTATGGTCAGCAGGCTCTTGAGCAATTGAGCGAGATTTATATTCAATGGCAGCAAATTCGCCGTCAGCTTTTGGTGCTTGATCCAGAGATATTTGGGAGAAGTATTGATGATATCGAAGATCAGTTAGATTTAATGTCACTTGGCAATTTTGTTTATTGCCAGTCTGTCGATCTTTGGCAGGAATACCCGCGTTATTTGAAAGCGCTGCTATTGCGTTTAGACCGATTGCCCAATAATCTACAGCGAGATCATGCAGCAATTGACGATGTCGATCCATGGATGGACAAGGTGTTTAAATTAAAAAATGATCCTAAAATCAAAGAATTGTATTTGATGTTGGAAGAGTTTCGCATTTCTTTATTTTCTCAACCGATGAAAACCAAGATGCCTATTTCACCAACTCGACTGCAAAAGTTATGGGATCGTTTGGGAATCAGTTAAAATAGATATGGGTCTGTTTATGTTGTTTTTAGCGAACAACGCAATTTATAAATGAAAGATTAACAGACCCTTTTCATTTTTTTAGGAGTTTTACATGGGCATTCGTATTACAGGTACTGGGCTATTTCATCCAACAGAAACCATTTCTAATGAAGAACTGGCCGTCAGTTTAAATGCTTATGTGGAACAATATAACCAAGACAATGCAGAGAAAATTGCATCTGGTGAACTTGAAGAGTTACGTGGTTCAAGTGCTGAATTTATTGAAAAAGCTTCTGGTATTAAAAGCCGTTACGTAATCGAAAAATCAGGAATTCTCGATCCGACTCGTTTACGTCCTCGTTTGTCTGAGCGTTCAAATGATGAGCTGTCTCTTCAGGCCGAATGGGGCGTTATTGCAGCTAAACAAGCAATGGAAAATGCAGGGGTTACTGCTGAAGATATTGATGTCGTAATTTTGGCATGTTCAAATATGCAGCGTGCTTATCCGGCTGTAGCGATTGAAATCCAGTCGGCGCTAGGTATTGAAGGTTATGCATATGACATGAATGTTGCATGTTCAGCTGCTACTTTTGGTTTGAAACAAGCGGCAGATGCAATTCGTTCAGGCGCTCGCCGTGTTTTATTGGTGAATGTTGAGATTACCTCTGGTCACCTAGATTACCGTAACCGTGATTGTCACTTCATTTTTGGTGATGTTGCAACTGCTTCTATTATTGAAGAGACTACGACTAAAACTGGTTTTGAAATCTTAGATATTCATCTATTTACTCAATTTTCAAACAACATTCGTAATAACTTCGGTTTCTTAAACCGTAGCGAAGATGCTGTAGTTGACGACAAATTATTCCGTCAAGATGGCCGCAAAGTATTTAAAGATGTTTGTCCATTGGTGGCAAAAATCATTAATGCGCAGTTGGAAAAAATGCAGTTAACTGCAAACGATATTAAGCGTTTCTGGTTACACCAAGCCAATGCCAACATGAATGAACTAATCTTGAAGTATGTTGCTGGTAAAGAGGCAGATCTAAGCCGCGCACCAATTATTTTAGATGAATTTGCCAATACCTCTTCAGCAGGTGTGATTATTGCTTTACACCGTACAGGCCATGAAGTGAATGATGGCGAGTATGGCGTGATTTCATCTTTTGGTGCTGGTTATTCAGTAGGTTCGATTGTTGTACAAAAGCACGTTGCTTAAGTTGCTGGTTTGATTAAAACGCTCGTAAGGGCGTTTTTTTATGGCTCAAAAATAATAAAGCGGACTAAAATTAGCCCGCTTAAATTAAATCAAAAGTTATTAAAACTTTTTAGTGTAATTGACAAACAGGCGGTCTTCACCAAAATCATTGCCATGTTTTACGTTGTAATCAATGCGAATGTATTGCAGGGCAACGCCCTTTAAGTACGGCTGTTGAAACGCATAGTTTAAAATCACGTTCGACTCAGTTTCGTGGTTTTTCTCACCATTGGCTGCTTTAAAGTCATGGCCATACACATATTTCACCATTGCGTTTAAACCAGGTACATAGTTTTTAAAGTCATAGCCATACATGACATGGTAAGACTTTTCATCTTCTTTAAAGAAACCAGTAGCATTCCAGTTAATGAAATAGGTTTCCGGCAAGAAACCATCCGGTAGTGGATAAGCTGACTCACCCATGATTTGTTGGTATCC
Organism: Acinetobacter sp. KB005; assembly: GCF_049949095.1. NCBI lineage: Bacteria > Pseudomonadati > Pseudomonadota > Gammaproteobacteria > Moraxellales > Moraxellaceae > Acinetobacter > Acinetobacter sp. KB005. The sequence goes on from NZ_CP188191.1 coordinate 2,136,917, forward strand.
TAAACCAAAGGTATGGTTTTTTACTTTGAGCGTTTCTAGTACTCCAATGTTTTGTGCATCGATATCAAAAGTGTTGCCATCATCTTTTGCATTGAAGTATTTAAACTTGGAAGTTAGGGCAAAAGTTGGCTGCTTCCATGTATGCTCAAGTCCCACATAATGCTTGTTATACAGATCTTCTAAATTTCCAAAGTAGTACTCGCCCTTGAGTGACGGTGTAAATTGATAGCGCAGATCTATATAATTTAAGCCATCAGATTCTTTGGTAATTCCATTTGCCGTGAATGAAAACTTTTTAAAGTCTTCTTCATTTCGTGGGGATACTTTTTCAACCCGACCAATTTCAGCATAGAGTTGATCTGAAAGTTGCGACTTTAAATTGGTTCCCCAATAAGAAGCGAGCAATTGTCGGCTGGCATCGACAGCGGTTACAGGCAAGTCTAGCCAAAGCTCACCCACACTCAAAAGCGTTTTGTCATAACCCAGTTTTAAGGTCGCGCCGTATTTTAAAAAGTCTGATGCTTGTGACTGAGTTTCTTTATTAAAAGGCAAAACTGTGTCTGCAACATGCTTGTCTGAACTTAAGCGCACGGCGTATTGAACAGAAGCATCTGCACCAATCGTAATAGGTTTGTCTGCAATTTGCAGCGGGGTGTCATGCATTTTCGATTTATAAAATAAAGATGCTGCCTGAGACCAGCTACCAGTATCTTTGAGTGCATCATTATCAAAATTACGGTTGATGTAGGCATTCTTTAAAGTGAATTTCCATTCATCTTCGGGCTGCTGATTTGGATTTGCAGCGAATGAATTGCCACACATCAACACTAAGGTTGCGAAAGTTAAAGCACATGGCTTAAAGCGGTGTAATAATTCCATAATCCATTTCCAAAAAGATGCGCCAATCCTCGGCGCATGTATTTTTACTGCTGGGTAAGCGTGTTTTGAGTGTTAAATGTTGATGGAGTCTGTGCAGCAACAGAGGCTTTTAGATTGACCATAAATATTGCAAGAGCAGCAATCACACCCGGAATTGCAATCGCTAAGAAATTCATTTGGTGAGGAAGCTCAAGTGTGAGTAGGGCTCCAGTTAAAACTGGACCGATAATTGCACCGATACGGCCAATTCCAGATGCCCAGCCCATGCCAGTTGAACGAAGTGCTGTCGGATAGAACTGTGCAACGAAAGTGTAGAGTAAGATTTGCGAACCAATTGTGGCAGCACCAGCAATAGCAATCAGGCTATATAAAATAAATTGTGGACTATTGATGCCAAGTAAAATTAAAGCTGCTGACCCAACAATAAACATGATGGTAATGACGGGTTTTAAATGGAATCTATCTGCTAAAGCACCGCCACCAATTGCACCAACCATGCCACCGATGTTGAGTGCAAACAGGAACAACATGCTCGCACCTAGTGAATAGCCCGCTTGCAACATAAGTTTAGGTAACCAGCTTCCTAAGGCATACACCATGAGTAAGCACATAAAGAAAGCAATCCAGAACATAAATGTGCTGAAGGTACGGCCTTGTTGGAAAAGCGCACGGACAGGTGCTTCAGTTGTTGTGCTTTCGTTTAACACCAGTTGTGTATTGGCATTTACCTGAGTTTGAGGCGCAATTTTGCTGACAATACTTTTTGCCTGTTCACTCTGATTAGATTTCACTAAAAAGGTGAGAGACTCAGGCAGAAATTTCCAGATCAGTGGGAGCAATAACAGGGGAATACCCGCAATTAAAAACATGATTTGCCAGCCCATGTCTTTCACGAGCCATGCGCCGAGTAGAGCAGATGTCATACCCCCAATTGCATAGCCACTAAACATGATTGCCACTAATGTACTGCGGATTTTTTTTGGTGCGTATTCGGTCATGAGTGCGACCACGTTTGGCATCACGCCACCAATCCCTAGGCCTGCAATAAAGCGTAAAATAGCAAACTCAGTTGGCCCTTTGGCAAAAGCACCAATAAAGGTAAATCCGCTAAATAAGGTGACACAAATCAGGATGGTTTTTTTACGTCCCAGTTTGTCTGAAAGTGTGCCGAAAATCATGGCACCAAACATCATCCCGAATAGAGCCGCGCTTGCCAGCAAACCTGCTTCTACCGCAGTTAATGACCATTGTTGCATTAATAAAGGGAGTGCTACTCCATAAATGACTAAATCATATCCATCAAAAATAATAATAAGTAAGCACCAGATTAAAACTTTCCAATGAAAAGAAGTAAAACTGGCCTTATCAATTAGCTCATTAATATTAACCTTGCTCGTATCCATTTTCTTCACCTCCAATTTGTGAAGTGTCGTGTTATTTTTTAATAAACTATTTTGTTATTGAGTTAGAGTCAAAAACCTAATTGATATATCTTTATGTCTTTAAGGTATTGTGTTTTTATTAATTTAATTATTTGAAAAATATGAATTTATTTTGAGTATTGAAGTGGGTTTTATTATCTGTATTAAATGATGGTAAATATTGTATGGTGAGAATTTTAATGTTTTTATTGGTGTTTTATTCTTGATTTTCTTGCTAAGAATCACTGATAAAAATAGAGCTAAATTTATATTATGAATTGGAGTGAAAATATTAAGACAGGAGATTAAAGTCTATTATTTAATTATTTTAGAAATTCATCTTAAAAATGAAATTTAATCTATATTCAATAAAAAATCGCCAAATCAGGGTTAGCAAATTATTTGCATCCTGATTTGGCGATTGAGGCTTTATTTTGGTTGGAGTGTTTAGATAAAAAACTTAATTTGTGGCTGGAGTTGATCGTGGTGTGAGAATGAAATGGGCGATTACACCAATGCAAATACCCCAAAAAACTGAGCTTAATCCAAGAAAATGCATGCCTGATGCTGTCGCTAAAAAGGTAATAAGTGCAGCATCACGTTGACTATCATTTCTCATAGCGACAGAAATATTTGTGGCAATCGCTCCAAGCAAGGCTAAACCTGCCAGTGCTGCAACCAGCTCTTTCGGAAGTAAGCTAAATAGCATGACAATACTGCCAGCAAATAAGCCCCCTAAAATATAAAAAATTCCATTAGCGATACCCGCAATATATCGTTTTTCTTTAAGTTCATGTGCATCTTTGCCCATACATAAAGCAGCGGTAATTGAGGCAAGCACAATGGTAATACCGCCGACGCAGGCAACAGCTAAAGAGGCAATACTGGTAACGCTAATAATCGGTTTGGCTGGCGTGTCGTAACCGCTGAGTTTCATGATCGCCATACCCGGTAAAAATTGACCAGTTAAGCTGACTAAAATGAGAGGAAGAGCAAGGTTAAGAGTTGAGTTCCATGTCCACTCTGGGCTAATCCACTGCGGGATAGCCAAACTAAAACTCACATCAACTGGATTCATTTTTCCTAAAATGAGGCTTAATAAAACCCCAGCAGCTAATACCCAAATCATGGTGTAGCGTGGCATTAAACGCTTGGCAATTAAAAAGACAATGAGCATGCTAAAAACAATAAAGGGCATGCTATCAGATGCGGTAAATAGGCCAATACCGAATTGAAAAAGAATACCCGCCATCATGCCCGCAGCGACATCTTGGGGAATCCACTTCAGTAACTTGTCGAAGTAACCTGTAACGCCAATTAAAAAAATAACGATGGCAGAAGTAATATAGGCGGCTACTGCTTCATTCAACGAGACGTTTGGAAATAGCGTCACTAACAGGGCAGTACCCGGTGCAGACCATGCGGTTATGACAGGCGTTTTATATTTAATCGAAAGATAAATACCTGAAACAGCAGCACCAATTGAAATTCCCCAAATCCATGACACCATCATATCGGTGGATACATGAGCACGCTGAGCAGCTTGAAAGAAAATAATCAGTGGGCCTGAGTAAGAAATTAAAACCGCAAGAAAGCCAGCAACTGTTGCTGATATAGACCAGTCATTTTTTAATGTCTTTAACAGGGTTGCCATGTGTGATTGCCTCCATGCAAATCATGTTATTTACCCAATCATATAAAAAGATCAGGGTTAACCCTGATCTCCACCTCCGACCGAAATAACCGATCCAGTCATATACGATGCTTCGTCTGATGCAAGAAATAAAATTGCATTCACTTGTTCTTGAATTGTGCCATAACGGCCCATAAATGTTCGATCTATTGTTTGATCAACCACTTGCTGCATCCAGTCTTTTTCATTTTGACTTAATGGGTTGGCGTTACGCGGTACTTTGCGAGGCGGTGCTTCGGTTCCACCCGTCGCAACGGCATTGACTCGAATTCCGTCTTTGGCATGTTCAAAAGCAAGAGATGCTGTTAAAGCATTTACACCACCTTTAGATGCCGAGTAGGGAATACGGTTAATACCACGGGTTGCAATTGAAGATAAATTTACAATAACACCCGATTGTTGCTTAATCATGGCGGGCAACACAGCGCGGCAGCACCATAATGTTGGAAACAATGAGCGATTCACTTCCTTAATGATCTCTTCTTCGGAAAACTCTTCAAAAGGTTTCATCCAGATCGCGCCACCTACATTATTAATCAGGATATCTACCCGACCATAATGTTCAATGGCTTTTGCAACAACCGCTTGCGCACCTGCATAGGTTTCAAGGTCAGCATTAATCGTGACAGCATCGCCACCTGCACTCTGAATTTCTTTGAGAACTTCTTCAACATATTCAGAGCGGTCAGCCATGATGACTTGGCCGCCTTCAGCTGCAACTTGCAGGGCCACGCCACGGCCAATACCTTGAGCACTACCTGTAACAATCACGACTTTATCGGTAAATCTTTGATGATTTGACATAGATAACTTCCCCACCTTAAGTTAGTTTGCAGAGAATTTTTCAAACAAGAAACTAGCAGGTTTGATATTTTCAGCTTCTAACCAGCCACGTACAGCCTCTACCATTGGCACTGGACCACATAGATAAACATCAACATCGCCACCGTTTAACCATTCACTTTCAATATGACCAGTGACATAGCCTTTGCGTTCATGGTTACTTTCAGGGCTTGCGACCACAGTTCGATATTCAAACCATGGGAATTTCGCCTGCAACTCATTGAGTTTTTCTAGAGCAACCAAATCAAAGTCATTGGTTACGCCAAAGACTAAACGAACAGGTTGTTCTGAACCTTTTTCTTCAAGCACTTGTAACATCGACATAAATGGGGCAATGCCAGTACCGCCTGCTAGCATAAGCACAGGACGCGCTACATTACGCAAATAGAAGCTACCGAATGGACCGGTAAATGTCATTTTGTCACCAGCTTGAGCATTCTTACTCAAGAATTCACTCATTTTGCCATTCGGTACGTTACGGACCACAAAGCCAGTTAAACGGTTACCCGGTTTTGAGCTAAATGAATATGAACGGGTTTCGCCAGTTTCAGGAATTGCAACATTCACATACTGACCTGCAAGGAAATGAATATCCGGTTGGCCTTCATCAAGTTGAATATCAAAAGTGATGGTTGAATCTGATAAATTTTCAACGCTAGCTAATGTACCTTGGAAACTATGAATTGCGGTTTTGCAAACATCTGATGATGCTTGAATTTGAAATACAGCATCTGAGGTTGGGCGACATTGGCAAGCAAGAATATAGCCTTGCTCAGCTTCTTCTGGAGTTAATGCATCTTCAATATAGGTTTCTTCTGGCATGTCATAATGACCTGACTCGCAAAATGCGCGGCAAGTTCCACATGCACCATCACGGCAATCCAAAGGAATATTAATTTTTTGGCGATAGGCTGCGTCAGATAAGGTTTCGCCTTGAGCTACGTTAATGAAACGTGTAACACCATCTTCAAATTGAAGTGCAACATTGTGGTTTGACATGGCTGTATCCTACAAAATATTTGAAACTTTTACCCTCAGCCAACAGTCCGTTTAACTGAGGGGGTATGTCTTAAAGGTGGTAGATATCAATCACTTGATTGATGTAGTCATTTTTCAAAACGACATACTTGCTCAAGATTTTTGGTTGATCACCTGAAAAATCGATCACATAACGTGACATACCGAAATAGCTGTAATTTGTCTTGTAACGGAAACTCAAGGTATTCCAGTTAAAGCGAACAGTAACTTTATCTCCATCGCGTTCTACGACTTCAACGTTGGCAATATTGTGGCTTGTGCGTGTGTCCGGCATGGTTGCAGATGAACGCTCAGTTTTAATACGGAATACACGATCTTCTAAACCTTGACGGTCTGGGTAATAAATGAGTGAAATTTCCGATTGAGGGTCTTCAGTTAATCTATCGTCGTCGTCCCAAGCTGGCATCCAGAAAGAAGCTTCCGGTGCGTAGCATGCAAGCCAGTCATCCCATTGTTCATCATCTAAAAAGCGAGCTTCGCGATAGAGAAACTGAGCAATATTTTCTAAAGTTGCTTTGTCTTGAGTGCTCATGCTGTTTCTCCCTGATCAGCAATTTCTTTCTCTGATGCAATCGCATGTTTCATGGTGTGTAACCAATATTGATGTTGGGCAAGATAAAGACCTTCATCTTCAGTTTTGATACCACTTAACATTGGTTTTAAACCAATTTCGTTTGCTGCATCGTCTGGCCCATAAATCCAATGTTTTGAACCACGGCACATGTCATTCCATTCAAGTGCAATACCTGCGTAGCCTGCCTGACAAGCACGGAATTCTTCTAAATCGTCTGGTGTTGCCATGCCTGAGGCATTAAAGAAATCTTCATATTGACGGATACGACGCGCGCGAGCTTCAGGTGCTTCGCCTTTAGGTGCGATACAGTAAATGGTGACTTCGGTTCTATTGACAGAAAGTGGGCGAAGTACACGAATTTGCGAACCGAACTGATCCATCAAATAAACGTTTGGATAGAGGCACAGGTTACGTGAGCGCTCAATCATCCATTTCGACATTGCTTCACCGTATTTTTCGGTGTATTCGTCTGCGTTCGGGAAGTTTGGACGGTCTTCTGGGTTTGCCCATTGTGTCCAAAGCAACATATGGCCATTTTCAAAACCATACGAGCCACCACCTTGTTTACCCCAAGAACCAGCGCTCATCGCGCGAATGTTATCAGCAGCTTGAGTTTCTTTACGGTGTTGAGTCGTTGCTGCATAGTTCCAGTGAACAGCAGAAACGTGGTAACCATCCGCACCATTTTCAGCAGTGAGTTTCCAGTTGCCTTCATAGGTATAAGTAGATGAACCACGTAAAACTTCCAGACCATGTTCAGATTGATCAACAATCATGTCGATGATTTTGGTGGTTTCACCCAAGAACTCTTCAAGTGAAGGAACATCTGGATTTAAGCTACCAAACAAGAAGCCTTTGTAGTTCTCAAAGCGAGCTACTTTTTTAAGGTCGTGTGAGCCGTCTTGATTAAAACAGTCAGAGTAACCAGCTTCGCTTGGATCTTTAACTTTTAGAAGTTTGCCTGAGTTGTTAAAAGTCCAGCCATGGAAAGGGCAGGTATATGTTGCTTTGTTACCACGCTTGTGACGGCAAAGTTGTGCTCCGCGGTGTGAACACGCATTGATCATGGCATTCAATTCGCCGTTACGGTTGCGGGCAATGATGACGGGCTGACGACCAATGTGAGTGGTGTAGTAGTCATTATTATTTGGAATTTGGCTTTCGTGTGCTAAGTAAACCCAATTACCTTCGAAGATGTATTTCATTTCAAGGTCAAATAGGGCTTCGTCAGTAAACACTGAGCGATGAAGTTTAAATTCACCTGTATCGATGTTATCGACAAGTAATTCATCAATACGGTCAAGATGGCTAGTATTGATTACAGGAATACGTGGCATGTCCGTTCTCCGACTTTCCAAAAGTGTGGAAGTCACCAAGGCCTTAGTTACGATCTACAAGGTCTTGATATCCTAATATTGTCAATGAAGCGCATGAGCGCGCTGGGTGTTTAACCGTGAATTGATGAAGATGAATCACTTAAATATTGGCAAGAAGGCTTTTCACAAAGCAATTCATCACTCCATCGGTTTGTTGCTTGTATATACCTTAAAAGAATGGTTAAACTGTGTCTAAGACTGAATTTGCATTTTTTTATATCTTAAAGGTATGGAAGCCTTATGGAACTAAGACATTTACGGTATTTTGTGGCTGTTGTTGAAGAGCAGAGCTTCACAAAGGCAGCCGAAAAACTATTTATTGCTCAACCACCTTTGAGTCGACAGATCCAAAATTTGGAAAGTGAGCTTGGAATTCAACTGTTTGAGCGTGGAAGCCGTCCTTTACAAACAACGCCAGCCGGACATTTCTTTTATCAACATGCTCTTAAACTTTTGTCGAATGCTGAAGAAATAAAAAGTATGACCAAGCGGATTGGTCTGATTGAAAGAAGCGTGACCATTGGTTTTGTTGGGTCTTTACTCTATGGTTTACTGCCGCGAATCATTTATTTATTTCGGCAACAACAACCTCATTTGAATATTCAACTGATGGAGTTAAGTACGACTGAGCAACTACAGGCATTAAAAGAAGGCCGTATTGATGTCGGATTTGGACGTTTAAGAATTAGTGACCCTGCGGTGAGACGTATTCTGCTACGTAAAGAACGCTTGGTGGTTGCTGCACATACGAGTCATCCGATTGCACAGCGTACAGAAGGGGTATATCTGGCTGATCTGATTGATGAAAAGATGTTTATGTATCCCACTTCGCCGAAACCCAATTTTTCGACCCAGCTTTTGAATATTTTTGCCGAACATAGTTTGGTTCCGAAAAATATGCATGAAATACGCGAAATTCAGTTGGCTTTAGGTTTGGTCGCAGCGGGTGAAGGTTTATGTATTATTCCTGCCAGTGCCGATACCATTCGCTTTCCTCATTTAAATTACATTCCAATTTTAGATAACGGTGCGGTCAGTCCGATTTTTATTACTGCACGCGCAATGGACAGAAGTGAGGACTTACAACTCTTATTTGATTGTATTTATCAGGTCTACGATTTAGAAGGGATACCTTATCAACGGACTGTTTTTACACTCGATCAGAACCCGATAGATGATTCAAACGGCATAGATTTTTAAATAAAGCAGGGCATAGCCTCAAAAGCTGAAGCTATGCGTTGATGTGTTTTAGAAAGCCCAAATCAGTTTTAGCCAGCTGGTATGGCCTTCGGGACGATATTCGACTTCGGTTTCTTTTAAAAATTTGGCTTCAATAGACCAGTTTTTATCGGCATATTGAATACCTGGCCCAATTGCAAAAGCCTGTCCTTTAAACCCAATGTCACTTCCGTTTACTTTGTCATCTGTAGTTTGTTTAAAAGCATAGCCTTCAACTGCAACTTTGAGTTTGGGTTTAATGCGGTAACCTAAGCTATAGTCACTCGCAATGTATTGTCCAGACTTGTAGTCGGTTGCATCGTTACGCGTATTCCAGCTATAAGACAGTTTAGTTGAAAGATCTAAACCTGCCGCGTTGGCATAACTATAGGCAAGAATAGGTCGAATGGTGTGATAGTTTTTCCCGAGATTGGCTTCAACTGGATGTGTCGTACTTGGAGTGTCATATTCACCTGTTCCCAGCACAGTTTCTAGGGCTGCAATCCAGTGATGATTTCCTTGATGCCAGCCGAGCATACCACCCAAAATCAAGTCTCCAAGCCCTTGGTTTGAGTCAGCCATTCCATTTACTTTAAGCCGTAGATCAACCAATGGCTGGGCTGCATAAAACCCGAGTTGTCCATCCATAATTTTCTGATCAGTCATCCAGACCAAACGAGGAACCACAGCGTTGACATCAACATGGAACTGGTCGGGACCATTTTGAAACTCTGATGCATGATAATTTTGATAATAACTGAGTAAATAGACACCAGCAGGTGGTAGGGCACCTGCCATCATACCTTCGGCTCCTAATGCAAAAGAGTCTGAGCCATTTTCTGTTGCAAATGCAGAAGGAAGGTAAAGGGCGCTGATTACACCACATATGATTGCAGCAATTTTGTTATTCATAGAATGTCCTATTCTGTGTTGTTTCGCTTGTCACTAAAAAAACGTTATTCCTTAACGGTCTTTAAAAACTTAAGTCTGTTTAACCTGTAAATTTGGGATGCAGAACTCCTGTGAGCTTTGTATTTTCTTTCTAAATTACAAATACAAAGCTCATTTGAAAAAGTGGATTGTTGAATGATTTATCTTTAAATATGTTTGAATAAAGCCGAACGTGACTGTCCAGCAGCACCATCGGCTGCACTTAAGAAACGTTCAGTGTGAATGTCCCTTTCGAATAAGCGACTTTGCATGAGTGTTGAAATTGCCGAGTCGATCATGATTGGTGGGCCGCACAAATACGCTTTGTGTCCACCACATCGATTTTCAAAGTAATCGGCAACAGCTTCATGCACGAATCCAGTAAATCCCGTCCATTGGTCTTCTGCTTTTGGTGCATTGAGGGCAGGGATATAACGGAAGTTCGGATAGTCTTTCACGAGTTGTTCAAACAATTCTCGGTTGTATAGCTCTGCCAAGTCTCGTGCTCCTTGGAAGAGATAAATCGTGCGACTATCTCCAGACTCAAGTAAATCTAAAATCATTGATTGTGGACTTGAAAGACCTGAACCACCTGCAATGAAAATGGCATTTTGATCATCTGACTTGCGTACGAAAAATTGACCATAAGGGCCTGAAATATCGAGCTGATCGCCCGTGGCAAGTTGTTCATGTACATAAGTCGTCGCTGCACCGCCTTCAACTTTACGAATATGCAGCTCAACAATGCCGACTTCACTTGGTGAGTTGGCAATTGAAAATGCACGAGTTCCTTCAATGTTTGGAAATTGGACATTGATATATTGGCCCGCTTGGAACTCGATTGAGCGATCTAGTTGTAGTCGGATTCCTTTAATGGTTGGCGACAGGTCTTTTATGTCAATTACGGTCGCTTGATAGTCTTGAACCAAATGGCCTAAGAAATCTGGATCTTCATCGACATCGGCTTCAATAACCATGTCGGATTGTGGTTTGCAGCAGCAGGCAAGCACCTTATTTTCATCACGTTCAATATCCATGAGCGCAAATGGCGAGGCTTCACCGACATCATAAAAACCATCGGTGACTTGAACCTTACATGTCCCGCAAGTGCCATGACCACAGGCAAAGGGCAACCAAACGCCTTGACGTAAAGCGGCATCTAAGATGGTTTGGTCTTCTTCTACTTCAATCGTTGTTCCGATCGGTTCAATGGTGACTTGATAACTCATGACACACCTCCGAATTAAACATAGCTGTCGTTATAGCCATTTAATTCTGGCGTAACGAAACGAAGTAATGACTTATGACCAAAACCAAGCTCTGCCAAGCTTTGTGTACCCTCTGGATTTATTGTTTGACCATCTAAGGTATATTGCACTTTTGACCAATCAATTTTGGCAAAATCTGGATGTTGGGCAAAACCACCTGCAATTTGTTGCTCAATCAACTGTCCAAAAGTTTGTTGAGGCGAGGCAAGCATGGCATGTGCCGAGCAAAAAAGTGTGTGATGATCCCAACCCACGTAAAGTAAGAATAGATCGCCATAGTTTTTTTGCAGATCAAGTGGTTCAAATTGATAGTTGTTGTGTATCGCGTGAACAGTCATGTTCAATCTCCTTATTTCCTATCAGCCAGTTTGATGACTGCCTGAACAATTCCTTGTGCTTAAGCTGCGTTGCCTTTCCATTTTTTCCAGCGCTGTTGGTCTGGTGAACCTTCAATATCCAGATTGTCAGCACCGACATTCATGCGGTAATAATCGCGGAGCATGGTTTCGAGGTCACCGCCACCACAGTTGCCTTGCAAAATTTGATTTACAGGTAGCCATGCTTGTATATATTTCTCAGGCTCGCGCTCGAAAATGTCATGACAGCCATCTGAACAGGTGTGGTAGCGTTCGCCTTGGTAGATGCTATGGCGATAACTAAACTGAGTTGGGTCATCGCCCATTTCGGTAAAGGTCATTGGAATCTGACAAACCTGACAAAGCTGTGGTAAGCCCGCGCTATAGAAGCGTTTACCTTCGGCTTCCATTTTGCGAGCCAGTTCCCATTTTGGACGGTAGTATTTATCGAAAGTGTCTGGATATTTAGCCGATAACCAATCCATTTCTTCGTCGGTTGGAATCCATGTATGGAAACCAGCAGCATGACCGAAGTTATAGAAAATCCACCATGCCTGATGTGAGACATGCTCTTTTTCTTTCACAATCACATCGCTATATTTCGGCATACGAATGCCATAACGGCTTAAATCTTTAAATAGCGCGCCGCCTGCCTGTTCAAAGTAAACTTCCCAAGCTTCTTTCCAAGACATCACTTTATTTGGCAGCATGTAATCCATCATCATGCCCACAATTGAAAGCAAACGAGTCCCACGCCAGAACCATTTATCAATCCATTCCTGAACAATCGGCACGTTGTCTTCATGTTGTTCGAGCAAGAATTTCACGATTTCAAGACCGAGCGTCATGTGGCGCGCTTCATCTGACTGCGCACTAAAACCAAAGGTTACGGTTGCCATATCGCCGTTATAAGCTGCACCCGACATAAACGGAACAAATAGCAAATTGGTAAGTACATATTCAAAAGCAAAACTAATCGCTAATAAAAATTCGAAAGGGCCAGCAGAACGGGCATCTTCAAAAAATGATTTAGGCACAGATAAATACCAAACGCGGTCATGCATATGCGCCCAGTCCTGAAAACCATCAAAGAACTTGTTGTAATGGCTCATGGCATGAATTTGGGTCTGTACATGACGCAGCTCATCAATCGACTGCATCTGAGAAGCAATACGTGCTCCAATACCACTAAACTGGCGACCTACATGGGCATAGCCTTGATAAGCCTGATATTCAAGTGGGGTAACTGCCGTTAAAAAGAGTTTGATGGCATTGAGGTAGCGTTCATTGCTGACATTCATCTGACCATTGTTTTGAGCAAAGGCATCAAAAATGGCATAAAGTTTTTTCTCTTTTTCTGCCTGATATTTCCAGTATGAATCCATGGTCAAACGGAACGGATCTTCCCATTTAGACCAGTCAGTAATTTTGATGCCTTCAAACTCTTCATAAGGGAAGGCTTCTTTACGGTCAGCATAGGAAAAGTCCCAGTCCAGATCACGAGTTAATGTACGGTAACGATCTTTAGCATTTAATTTTTTGCTGGTTTCTTTAGTTTGAGTTGTCATGATTGATCATCCTTAAATCTTTGTTAAACAACATCTATGTTGTGATTAATTCCAATGAAGACGGAAAGTATCGTCATCTTCTTCGACGTTGCCGCCCAGCGTAATCATGTTGAGTTGTAACGACTGGATGTCCCAATCTTGGCCTAGTTTTTCAGAAACGGTTTCGGCTTTAATCACTAAGTCGGTTTCACTTTCAATTCGGATCATGGCGGGCAAATACTGAATTGAAGCTTCAGGGTTATCTTCTTCAATCGCTTCGAGGATGTAGCGTGAAGTATCGTTGTCTTGTAACGCGAGATAGACTTTAGACATGTTGCTTCTCCTTAAGCATTTGCAAGTTCTGGTTGTAGGCCGAGTTTTTTTGCACGTTCAATCACAACTTGTTCTGCTTGATCGACCGAATCTGTGGTTAAGGCGGCTATTGCCCACGGTGTAAAAGCTGCTTTTACTTGAGCCAAAGACTGAGTGAACCATTTGTTTAATAGCTGTTTGTTGTGATCTGACTCTGCTGCGGCAGTTTTAATGACACTGTCTGACCACTTACGTAAATCACCTAAAGTGTCTTTCATAAACTCAGTCAACATGGCTAAGTCTCGAGCATTTTGATTCACTAACCACTGATCGAACTGTTGATAGACAAGCTCTGTCACAAAGCCGTCAATCACAAGATTTTGTAATAAGAAGAGTTTGAAGTAGTCTTGCTCGGTGAGGCTTTCTTCACACAGACGGCGTAAGCCTTGCCATGCAGGATGTTGCATCCAAGCCTGTTTTGCCTGTTGTAATGAATCGCCACTATTACCATCTAAAGCTAAGCCAATCCGTGAGATGTATTGCGCTATCCCTAAATGATCCATCGCAGCATAAATACAGGCTTGGGTAAGCACAGTGCCATAACCATAGGCACTGCCAGACATCATGTGTAAGTTTGCAGTTTGTTCAACGTGGCGAAATGGTAATAGGCATTCAATGACCTTGGCTTTGACTTCATCAGACAAATGTTCTGCAAGCTGACGTTTTTCAAAAAAAGCAAAATTACTTTCGGCTGTGTCCTGCAAACGTGCACGGTGCTGAACATAAGTTCCATAATAGAATTGACGTGGATCTTTAAATACATACCAATCTTGCATTTGCAGGGCAGTATGGGTTTTGTCATTTAAGGTCTTTTCAGGCTTCCACAACGGACGATAGTGAAAGTTAGTCTCTGCCTGTACATCAAAACTGACTTCTTGATATCGAGTTGCTGGCTTACTGCCAAATCGTCTTTCGATATAGGCGTAGTTCTGGCGGATGGGTTCGACATTTGAAGTTTTGATTTCTAAAGTCATAGTTTTATCTCCTTATATTTTTACATTTGATCATCGTGATCTTTGCTATTACGTTGCGTGCCGACTAGGGTTGCTTCATTGCCATAGCGCCATTTTTCTTCCTGAGCATCGTTAAAAGCTTGCTGCTCTTGGGTCATTTCAACCACTTGATTGGTTTTACAAAAATCATTAAATGCATGTTTAGGCAAAACCAGTTCCACAAATAGACTTGGGTCGTGAATGGCAAAATCGAATTCGATAAACTCTGCGTTTAAGTCGCCAGTGACCCGAATATATTTGGTTAATGCTTCGACTTGAGGTTGCGTCATGCTGTACTCCATCAAGACATAGTCTTGAAATTGATGAATGCTCCTTGCTCTCACTATTAGCTTTACAAAAGCTATGCCAACTTTATTTTTTTATTAAAAACAATTAATTAAGATTTTTATGAAAAGTGAGGCGTTTTAAAAATTCACTATTTCATGAATATTTTTGAATGATGAAATAGAGATATTCATGATTTGATGAAGAGGGTTGTAAAAATTTATTTTTAGAATGTTTGAGGCTTTAAAAGGAGAAATTTAGAAATACTTTTTTAGTATGAAGTTATGTCTTTAAGGTACTAGGACATTTATCTTGTTCTTCTATAAGATGAGATAACACCCAAATGTGTTTAATGGATTAAAACAGATCACTCATGGCTCGAGTAAAATACGATACAACGGGACGATACGCAGATCATCCGCAAGAAATTCACGATTTGCTGTCTAAACTGCACTTTGATACTGCCCACGGCCAAATCTGGTTTGATGAATATCGGATGCTGCTTTTACACACCAGCATTATGGGATATTTGCGTAAAGATTTAGCGAACATGATTGGGCTTGAGCGGACTAAGCGTTTCTTTATTCGTTTAGGGTATCAAGCTGGGTTAAAGGATGCAGAAGTTACAACAAAAATGCGCCCCGATTTAAATGAACACGATGCTTTTATGGCGGGTCCACAAATGCATGCGATTCGTGGAATGGTTCAAGTACAGGCCAACCAGCTCAATTTAAGCCACGATAAAAAACAGTTTTATGCCGATTTAAATTGGCTTAATTCTTTTGAAGCCGATGTACATTTAGAGCATTTTGGCCCAAGTGCCGAACCTGCGTGCTGGATGCTTCTTGGTTATGCTTGCGGATACAGCAGTTTTGCGACGGGCATGACCATTATTTATCAAGAAATAGAGTGTAAGGCCTGTGGCGATGAGCATTGCCGTATTATCGGTAAGCCTTTAGAAGAGTGGGAAAATGCTGATGAGCTGATTCAGTTCATGTCACCCGAACCCATGGAAAAAGAACTCATTGCGTTGCAGGCTGAACTGTTTGAATTAAAAAAATCAATTTATAGCGACAGCGAAGCCGATTACCAATTATTTAGTTCAGTGGGTAAGTCAGCATCTTATAAACAGGTCTGTGCATTACTAACAAAAGCTGCGGGTTCGAAAGTTTCCATTTTACTACAAGGCGAAACAGGGGTTGGTAAAGAAGCTTTTGCACGAGGAGTTCATGAAAATAGCCAAAGAAAAGACCAACCTTTTATTGCGGTAAACTGTGCAGCGATTCCACCAGAGTTAATTGAGTCTGAATTATTCGGCGTAGAAAAAGGTGCCTATACAGGAGCGCATCAATCCCGCTTGGGTAAGTTTGAACGAGCCAATGGCGGAACTATTTTTTTAGATGAAGTGATTGAGCTTTCACCTCGTGCACAAGCAGCACTATTACGCATTTTGCAAGAAGGTGAATTTGAGCGAGTCGGAGATTCACAAACTCGTATTTTAGATGTCCGTGTAATTACAGCAACCAATGAAGATCTTGAGCAAGCTGTGAAAACAGGACGATTTCGGGCAGATTTGTATTATCGGTTAAATATTTTCCCAGTGCAGATTCCGCCTTTGCGGGAGCGCCGTGAAGATATTCCTTTATTGGTTGAACACTTTCTTCATCGTTTTGAAAAAATGTACGGTAAAACTATTCAGGGTGTAAGTGAAAAGACCAAAGTTTTTATGCAGCAATATGAATGGCCGGGCAATATTCGCGAGTTGGAAAACTTATTAGAAAGGGCCGTTTTATTAACGGATGATCAGCAGCTGATTAAGTTAAATGCCATTTTCCCACAGATCAAGCATGACCCAGAGCAGGCTGTAGCTATTGAAACTGACTTTGAGCAATTATTAAAGGCAGATTTTAATTTAGAAGAACACGAGAAACAGTTAATTTTAATGGCTCTAAAAAAGGCAAATCATAATGTGTCTGAAGCGGCACGTTTATTGGGAATAACTCGGGCAGCACTGGATTATCGAATTAAAAAATTTCAGCTTTGAGCAAATATCAACAAGATCAAAAATAAAGGCCTAACTTTAAATGTTAGGCCTTATTCATTATTGTACTTGAGCTGGAAAACCATCTTCATCCAGCGCTTCGGTAATTTTTTCGACACTTTCACTGGTTTCGACAGTCACTATTTTGGTCGCTAGGTCTACATCTACTTTTGCATTTGGGTCGACATCTTGAATCGTTGCTGTCACGCCACGAGCGCAGCCACCGCAAGTCATATTTTCAATAAGTAGTTTCATGTTCATACTCCATCAAGAATGAGATGTTTGTTTGGATAACACTGAGTCTAAACCTTGTCATGATTGTAAGGTCAAGACCAATTTTTTAAAAAATATGCTTGACCTTCCCATGATGGGAATCTGTATGCTCAATACAGAATATTAAATTTTGCAGATTTGCAGAGGTGTTTGATGGACTCAAAAAACACAAAATTGCCAGCATATAGTGAAACACTTCCAATCGAAGGTATGACCTGTGCCTCGTGTGTAGGTCGTGTCGAAAAAGCACTTAAGAAAGTTGAAAATGTAGAGATTGCCAACGTTAATTTGGCAACAGAAAAAGCTATTGTTTATTCAAATCAACCGATTCAGCGCGAAGCACTGGTTAAAGCAGTTGAACGAGCAGGTTATGATGTTCCAAAAGCCGCACCAGTAGAGTTGTCTATTGAGGGCATGACCTGTGCATCTTGTGTGGCACGAGTTGAAAAAGCCCTTAAAAAAGTAGACGGCGTTCAAGAAGCCACAGTCAACTTAGCAACAGAGCAGGCTTGGGTGCAGGCAGATGCATCAGTCAATGTTGAAGACTTAATTCGCGCTGTTAAAAAAGCAGGTTATGACGCGAAAGCATCTGAAAAAAATCAAAATGAGCAACTCGACAAAAAAGCGTCAGAGTTAGATCAGCTTAAAAAAGATTTAATCATTTCGATTGTGTTGGCTTTACCTGTGTTTATTTTGGAAATGGGTTCACATCTCATTCCAGCTTTTCACATGTGGGTCATGCACACGATTGGTCAATACAATAGCTGGCTTTTACAATTTGTTTTGACGACATTAGTACTCATTTTCCCTGGCCGCCGTTTTTACCAAAAAGGAATTCCAGCCCTATGGCGTTTAGCACCAGATATGAACTCGCTAGTGGCTGTTGGAACTTTGGCAGCCTACAGTTTCTCAGTCGTAGCAACCTTTATGCCGCATGTGTTACCACAAGGTACGGTCAATGTTTACTTTGAAGCAGCGGCTGTAATTGTTAGTTTAATTTTACTTGGGCGATATTTTGAAGCCAAAGCTAAAGGGCGTACTTCACAAGCGATTCAACATTTAGTTGGAATGCAGCCAAAAACTGCTCGCATTCAGCGTGATGGTCAAGTGGTTGAAGTTACAGTTGCCGAAGTGGTTAGTGGAACTATTGTAGAAATTCGTCCGGGTGAGCGTGTGCCAGTCGATGGTGAAGTAGTTGAAGGGCACAGCTACATTGATGAATCTATGATTACGGGTGAACCCGTTCCTGTTGAAAAAATCGTAGGGCAGCAAGTGGTTGGTGGTACGGTCAATCAGAATGGTACCCTAAACATTCGAGCAACCGCAGTGGGAGCTTCGTCTGTACTTTCACAAATTATTCGCATGGTTGAACAAGCCCAAGGTTCTAAACTTCCGATTCAGGGTTTAGTCGATAAAGTCACCATGTGGTTTGTGCCAGCGGTAATGCTCATTGCTGCAATTACTTTCATGGTCTGGTTTATTTTTGGGCCAGAGCCTGCGCTCACTTTTGGTTTGGTCAACGCCGTTGCAGTACTAATTATTGCTTGCCCTTGTGCGATGGGACTTGCAACGCCAACTTCTATTATGGTCGGTACTGGACGTGGTGCTGAGTTAGGTGTCTTGTTCCGTAAAGGTGAAGCTTTGCAGCTTTTACAAGAAGCACAAGTGGTGGCAGTTGATAAAACGGGCACGCTCACCGAGGGTAAACCGACACTGACAGACTTTAATGTGCAATCAGGTTTTGAGCGTGAGCAAGTGCTGACCTTAGTTGCTTCGGTCGAAGCCAAGTCTGAACACCCAATTGCCCTCGCGATTGTTCAAGCAGCAGAAAGCGAAGGCCTAAACTTATTACCCGTAACAGCATTTAACTCGATTACAGGTTCAGGTATTGAAGCTGAAGTGTCAGGTCAAAAAGTACAAATTGGCGCAGACCGTTATATGCACCAACTTGGTTTAGACACTGGTGCATTCCAAGCGATTGCTGCACAGTTGGGTGAAGAGGGAAAAACGCCACTTTATGTCGCCATTGACAAGCAACTAGCTGCAATTATTGCCGTGGCAGACCCAATTAAAGAAACAACCTATGCTGCGATTGAGGCCTTACATCAATTAGGTCTAAAAGTTGCCATGATTACAGGAGACAACCGTCATACGGCGCAAGCGATTGCTAAAAAACTGAACATTGATGAAGTTGTGGCAGAGGTTTTACCCGAAGGCAAAGTGGACACAGTTCGCCAATTGCAAAAACAATATGGTCGCTTAGCCTTTGTAGGGGATGGTATTAATGATGCACCAGCCTTGGCACAAGCAGATGTAGGTTTAGCCATTGGTACCGGAACAGATGTCGCTATTGAAGCTGCCGATGTTGTGTTGATGTCAGGTAGTTTAAAAGGCGTACCGAACGCAATTGCGTTAAGTAAAGCAACTATGCGCAACATTCGCCAAAACTTGTTCTGGGCATTTGTATATAACGTTGCACTTATTCCAATTGCGGCAGGCGCATTATATCCAGCATTTGGCGTGCTACTTTCACCTATGTTTGCAGCAGGAGCGATGGCACTTTCTTCGGTCTTTGTTTTAGGCAATGCATTACGCTTAAAACGTTTTCATGCGCAAGTACAGTAAGGGTGCTGAAAATCAACTTTTGGTTTAAGATCATGACAGCAGGTCTTAAACCAAATTTAATATTTGAGGTGTGAGATGAATATCGGTCAGGCATCCAAACATTCGGGCATTTCGGCGAAAATGATTCGCTACTATGAAGAAATCGGTTTACTTGAAGCCGCTCAGCGCTCTGCTTCAGGCTATCGTATTTACTCAGAAACAGACCTAAAGACTTTAAACTTCTTAAAACATGCCAGAGAGTTAGGTTTTTCATCCGAACAAATGAAAGAGCTGATTTCGCTTTGGAAAAATACCGATCGGCATAGTGCAGAGGTGAAAGCCTTAACCGTAAAACATATTGCTGAATTAAAACAGAAAATTGCGCATTTACAAGAAATGGTTAATATTTTGCAGGCATCAGCCGATGATTGCTGTGGTAACCAGCAAGCTTCTTGTGCCATTTTAGATCACATTGAAAAAGGTGTAGGTGTAAGCTAAATCTTATTAAAATAAAAAAAGGAAAAATCATGGCTTATACAGCTTCTTGTCTTTGTAATGGGATTCAACTGCGCATTAATGCCGAATTAGCACCCATCATGGTTTGTCATTGTACGCAATGCCAAAAGGCACAAGGCGCTGCTTTTGCTGCCATTACGCAAGTACAGAAAAGTGATTTGAATATTGTGCAGGGAGAAAACCTGTTACAGGCTTATTTTGCGTCTCCCAATAAAAAGAGAGTGTTCTGTAAAACTTGTGGTTCACCTGTCTGGAGTGAACGTTTAGATAAACCCGATGTAGTGCGTTTAAGGGTGGGGCTCATTAATGAAGAAATATCTACCCAAGTTAGCTCTCATGCCTATGTCACTTCAAAGGCCTCTTGGCATATCATTGGTGATCATGCTCAACAATATTTACAAGCAACAGATGGCGTCCAAAAATAGTCATTTAATCGGGTAGGGCTTGTTTGTAAAAAAACGTGAACAAGACTAGCCATGAATAAATAATGTGCTATAACTGTACTTAAGGTAATCGTAATATCTCCTCGATCCACAGGGAAACTTGGGACAGGGCAAAAGATACGATAAGGCCTTACATATAGCTAGCAAAGAGCATGTAAGAGATGGATAGACACAAATCTTAGATTGCTCACCGTTGCAGAAAAGCCCGTGAAACGGGCTTTTTTAATGCCTATAAAAAAGCTATTTATTGGATTATCACGCCATAAATAAAGTTTTTATGAATCTACTTTTGTCTGTTTCTTCTTCAGCAAATAAAACTCTGAAGAAATAATAAAATATTTTAAACATACAGACTATTCTGTATTGCAATTTAATTTATTTATAGGTACATTTACTTAACGGTTTAAAGTTCAAGTTTAATAATGGACTCATGGTCGTTGTGGGAGATCTAAGAGCCTGCATTCTTCCCCAAGATGCGGGTTTTTTTTATGCCTAAAGAAAAGTTATTATTAACCTCACTTAAATAAAAAAGATAAATTATTAGTTTTTAATATCTTAAGTCATTAAGTTTTTTAGAAATTTTCCTACCATATATAGCCTGACTATAAATCAGCTATACAAACTTTCTTATGCGTTACGCGACTAGGCACGATAGGCTTGACACGCTTGAGCACAAGCTAGGCATGCTTTAGCACAAATTTGGCAGTGTTCATGCTTGTGTTTGCCGCATTCTGCTGCACAAAGTTGACATGCATGGGCACATAATGGCATCGCTTGTTCAGCTAACTCAGAATGCCTTAACTCTAAAGAAGTACATAACTGACAGATTTCTACACAAGTCAGACAGTGTTTAATGCACTCACGCATCATATGTTCTTCTTGCAAACAGGCGGCTGCACAGGTCTTACAAGCAATCATACATTCTACACAGGCTTGAATTGAGCTAGAGGCTTGGCAAAATAATGAATTATTTGCTTCTTGATTGGTTTGCATATGAATTCTCCTATTCCAAAAGTCTTTATTAAAAAATGGAATATTGTTATGTTTTTCCATTTTATAGATCATTTTTTAAACAATGGGTATTTGAGATGAAAGGGGTACAAATACCCAATACATAATTAACCTCGTAGTAGAATGTTACATCCAGTTTTTAGCTTAAAAGCGCTTATTTCTTGATGATAAAAAGTGTCAATAAAATTTAAGGATTGTGTTAAATTTAATTGCATATAATACTTTTGGCTAATTTATTATTGTGTGAATATTAGGCAAATTAGGAATGTGAACTTTGAAGGACACGAAATGGAAAACGTTAATCAATACGCTCACGGAGCTGAGCATGAAGTCCACATCCATTGCAAACGATCATTAAGCACATTAATACTGAGTATGTTCGTATTAATTACAACTGGTCGTTAAAAGAAAAAGCACCCGAGGGTGCTTTTTCTATATTTGAATCTAACAACGGGTTGAATGAAAGAGTTTATGAAGACCCTACAAACCCACGACGCTTTTTGTAGGCTTGGCGGTCATAAGACGGAATATTGGATTTTTGCAGATCAATAGCTAACTGTTTTTTACGTTGAAACTGCACCTCACTTAAAAGCGCAGTATAGATTTTGGGACGATCAGTTTTAAACTTGTCTACATCCAATGGAATCTTATCTTCATTCTTGACAATGTACAGCACAGAACCATTGCCATTCGTTTCATAAACCGTCCAACCCAGCCGCACGGCATAGAGGCCAGTTTTTAGATTCTTTCCTAAGTAAGATTTAAAACCATCTGGATGAGGGCGAACATAAGCATTCATCATGCATCCTCCATCATTTGATTTATTTGATGAAAGCGACAATCAATGAATTGATGGGGAGTGAGACATCATATTCAGTAAAATCACGATTTCTAATTGTTTATATATTGTTCAATTTTAAAATTTCAAGTGAGGCAAAAAGCTGCTATTTACTCAGTTATATAAAGTTCAAAATATTAAAAAACAGCAGATTTTTTGAGTAAAAAATTCTCAAGTTAATGTGGTAGAGGCTTGTAATAATAGCTCATTATTCTCTATTTATGTGATCGATTTTGCACATTTAAAATTATTTAAATCGTAAGTGAATTTACAGTCGGTTTGAGTTAATTATTTGTTTTAACATTAATTAATTTAATTTTAATATTTCTTGTTACAACCATTTTGTCGACAATAGATGCTCATTTTTGACATATTTCGCCTAGCATAATTAAAGAGTTCGTTGCCTATGGTGTCATTTCTGTTTATTGGACTAGTGGTCACCATTTTGTTGACTCCAGGCCCCACAAACACATTGTTAGCCTCGGCTGGAATACAGGCAGGGGTGAAGCAGTCTCTTAAACTTATTCCTGCTGAAGTGATGGGTTATCTCATTGCAATTACTTCATGGGGTGTTTTGCTTGAGTCAGTTTCACATTTAATCCCTTGGCTTCCTGCCTTATTAAAGTTAATAAGTGCCACTTTCATTCTCTACATTGCATTTAAACTTTGGGTAACATCAACAAATGACATCAAATTAGACAACCCACTTATTACGCCTAAGGCTTTATTTGTCGCAACACTTTTAAATCCTAAAGCTTTACTCTTTGCTTCTGCTATTTTTCCACATGCAGCATGGGAAGTGCTTCACGTTTATTTTGTGCATATTGCTATTTTTTTATCATTAATTACACCCATTGCATTTTTATGGATTGCTTTTGGAACCGTATTAATTTCAAACAAAGTAACTTGGTTAAACCAATGTAATTTACAACGTACGGCTGCATTTATTTTAACTTTTTTTGCTATGCCAATCGGCTATTCAGCGATTAGCTCATTTTAAACTTAACCCATTATTTATATTAAAAAATTTAATTTTCAGGAGATTTTTATGAAAAGAGTAAAAGTAATTATTAAGGACCAGTTTAACCAAGAAACGATTGCTTTAGCGAAAGTTAGACCCATGAACGACCACGCCCTTGAACTTCATAAAAGTGTTGAACATATTGAAATTGATGATGACATTATTTTACCCAATATGGATCTACTCTATGAAAATCCTAAAGACGGAAAAATTTATCAATTGATTGGGCCATTCAACGAGGAATAATTTTTAGACTCACTTTTGAAAATAACATCTAGAACACATTTGTATTTCATCACGATTTTAGTAAGAAAGTTTTTAGCTAGAATCTGATGAAAATACGAGCAAAATTAACCATTGAATACAATTAAAATATTGAATATCAGGAATTGTTGTGGGACCATGCTTTTTGTAAAAGTGTGACCTAATCCACACTTTTGCATTTCAGGACTAAGTGGTTTTCACTAAGCCCATTCCTTCAATGAGAAGTAGGAATGGGCTTTTTTTATTGCATATTATTCTTTAAATGTTTCATCTAAGGCTTGTTGAACTGCTTCTATACGTGATTTACAC
Organism: Acinetobacter sp. KB005; assembly: GCF_049949095.1. Classification (NCBI taxonomy): domain Bacteria; kingdom Pseudomonadati; phylum Pseudomonadota; class Gammaproteobacteria; order Moraxellales; family Moraxellaceae; genus Acinetobacter; species Acinetobacter sp. KB005. Next base: position 2,161,029 of record NZ_CP188191.1, read on the forward strand.
GCTTTATAAGCAGTAATCGATTCTTCAACAATCTTCATTAAATTATCAATATCTGGGCTTTCTTGAGACTCAAGTAGTTCGGCATTTTTCTTCAAAATGTCATGGCCATCCTTAAATGTTAACTCTTTATTCTTCATTTGGAATTACCTGTGTAATGTTGGCTTCGATCACACCATCTTGCATTTCAATGGCAATGGCAGGGTTTGAAATTTGATGTATAGAACGAATTGCTTTTCCTTCTGATCTAACAATTGCATACCCTTTGGCTTGAACTTGTTTCGGGTTTTGTAGAAGGACTTCTTTTATTAACGATTCGATTTGGGCTAATGAAAATTTAACTTGTTGCTGTGAACTAAACTGAATGCGTTCTTTCATCTGGTCAAGCAGGTGATGAGCCGAGTTAAGTTGACTCTGTGTTGAAGATTTAATGTGGTGAAGCAGTTGGTCATTCTTGCTTTGATACGTTGTGATCTGATGCTGTGAAAGCAGCTTAATGGTTTGCAGACTATCTACTGCTTCTTGTACGCGTTCAACAATATGGTTACGAATACCAGCAATCACTTTACTTGGCGTGTCGAATGAACGATTAGCGATTTCATCAAGAATGGTACGATCTTTTTCATGACCAATGCCGACCCAAATGGGTACAGTACGTTTGCAGAGCAGAGCGGCAAGTTCATAATCATTCAAATAAGCTAAATCATTCACCGATCCACCGCCACGAATAATCACAATCAAGTCTGGCGGAAATGTAAATGTGCTGGCCCATTGCCGTAAACCTGAACCTAAAGACTCAATCAAGCTAGTTGCTGCAGTGTTCCCTTGAAAAGTAGCGGTGTGATACACAAAATGGCAAACACTATTTCTCTCTAGCGCATCGGCATCTTTTTTAAAGTCACCTAAGCCCGCAGCATTTTGAGGCGCAATCACTAAAACATTTTGAATATCAAAAGGAGTAGGGAGTAGTTTGTTTTTATGAATTAAAGCTTCTTGAGTGAGCCGTTCAATAATTTGCTGATAACGTTTAGCAATTTCACCTAAGGTAAAACTTGAGTCAATCTCTTCAATATTGACTGAAAATCCATATTGAGGATCAAAACGTGCGCGAATTTTTATGAGAACATTTAAGTCACTTGAAATCTCAATACCAGTTTCACGCTCAAACTTTAGAACAATTTTACTTGCCGAAAATTTCCAGATTGTGGCCTTACAACTTGCAATGACTTTATCAGTCTCGGCATCTTTTTCTGCAAGCTCTAAATAGTAATGACCGCCTTTAATATTTAAATTTCGAATCTCTGCTTTTACCCAAACTGGTTCATCAAAAGCCAAACGTATGACTTCCTGAACTGTGCCGAGATATTCACTAAGGGAAAACTGAGGTTCAGACATACGAACTAAACATTAAAGGACCAACTTAGATAGTATAAAAGCCATCCAACCAAGGCAATTGCTGTCTGTGAATTTAGGGTTCTGTTTAAAATAATTACAACAATTCAAAAGATTAAATTTAAATTTAGGTTGTTCATTACTAGTTAATTCAAAAGATAAAATTAATTAAAAAAGATAAAACTGATGAATTACAACAGATTAAAAAATAAAGTTTGCTTTATAAAATATATAAGCGTATAAAGCTTACTTCCAATTGCGGGGTGGAGCAGTCTGGTAGCTCGTCGGGCTCATAACCCGAAGGTCGTTGGTTCAAATCCGACCCCCGCAACCAAAATATTATGCTCTGTGATGTACCACTTTTCATAATGCAAAAATTATGAAAAGCATTAGCTTATAAATAACCCTATATCAAGCTAAATATTAAATTCTAGACTGACTGTCCATACCTTAAATCTAGCGTTCTAATTAAATACCGTTAAATCACATGAGCTCAGTGATGAGTGAATGATTGTGAATATAGTAAATGAGTGGCAAATTGCCACAGCCGTAAATGGCAATGAAATTAATGTGAGAGTGGTTCCTCACGTGCGTAAGCAAAACTCTCAAGATGGTTATCGTTGGGTCGAAGTTGGTAAGAAAGTTCAACTTCAAACTGGTGAAGAAATCGAGTTGAACCAAGATGGTAAAAGCTTTTATGCTGCATTTAACCAGCTTTATCGTTTAAGTACGTATTGCTAATAAAATGTTTAGCTCTCAAGCTAAAAACCTATCTCTTTTAATGGAGATAGGTTTTTTTATATCTATACGATTTATAAATAATTAAAGTTATAAAAAACAGAAATATATAAAATCGATAGAATTATTCTTTTAATTATATTTATAACTAAATTAACCTGCTCGCCAGAATTGACGGCCCATGACTTTAAAGTTTTTTCCATTTTCTTCGGTTACACGTCGGTCTCTAAATTTTTCATTTAAACTATGCAAAATTAAAGAGCCATCTGCTTCTTTAAAAATCTGCTTAATCATTCCTTCCCCAGCAAAGTAAACCGCATAAATCTCGCCATCAATCACTTCAGTTTGAGAGATATCAATACCGACTAAATCTCCATCTTTAATGTAATCGGTCATGCTATCGCCTTTAGCTTTGATAATACGCATGCACTCTTGAGCAACCCGCTTTTCTTTAAAAAATGAGGCTGGAAAAGGAATTTTTCCATTAATTGCATCGAAGTGAAACTCGATAGATTCACCCGTACCACAAGAAAAGCTAGCTTCTACAACTTCAATCCAGACATATTGATCGGTGGATTCAGCACTCACAACAGTAGGGCTAAATACATCACTTTCTCTAAAAGAATCTTCAGTATTTCCAGTGGTTAGCCAATAACCATCTACACCTAAAAATTGGGCAATTAATGGAAGAAACGCTGATTTCAAATTTTTCCCTGACTCTAAAGCTTGATAGGCAGGCTGAGACATCTTGACTGCTTCTGCTACTTCAGCCTGAGTTTTTTTCGCTTTAAGCCTAGAATCTTTTAAACGGTCTTTAAGAGCCATAACGGTCACACCAGCAAACTTATAACAAATATATAACTTAAGTTATATCGAGTAAAACAACTATAGTTATTGACTAATAATAACTATAGTTATAATATCAGTTATATCTTAAGATGAATAGATAAAGTTTAAATCGTATTTGAACCACTATTTATAGGTTTATCAACGTGTTGAGATGAAAGCTAAATTTATTTTGTTTTTATAGGAGGCAAAATAAAAGAGAGATAGCCCAATTATGATGTGCAGATAGGCTATCAAAACAAAAATTGGAATAAAAAAAAGCCCGATTCCGTGGATCAGGCTTAATGTTCGTCGATAAAGGGTATCAAGAACATGAAGAATTTAACAAAGATTGTGAGTCGTAACAAAAGTTTCCGATATACGGCAAAGCCTTATTTGAACTTTTTGGTCAAAAAATTAAAGTCTGAAAAAGGCTTAAACTTAAGAGCTTTAATACTTTTTTACAATTTCAGAAAAGGAAATATTTATTTTTAAATTAATGCTTTAAACGCATATTGTTTGGTTCTATATGTTTGTTGTACCAGTTGAAACGTTTCGAACATACATTTGTAGTCATAGCTTAGCTATATTGCTCAAAGAATGCGTCAAAACTTCAAGAATAACAAACGATAAAGATGCCTTATTAACGAGTAAGTTGAGTTGGAGATAGTGAATGACTACAGCAATGCAGAACAGAGCTAAACAACTTAAAAATGCAAAACGTGGAGGGTATGTCCCAACAATTGCAAAAGACGTAAACAAATTTAAGGTACAAAAAATAAAAAGGGCACTTGAAGAGGCGAAGCAAATTGCAAGTGAGCTTGAAGATGAAGCATTCGAATTCGACGATCAAGTCTCGATGCAAAAAGCGATAGGTGCAATCACCGTGATTGAGTTGATTGAACAAGCCTTAAACAGTGCACACTAACCAGCTTTAGCACACAAACATTCTTTCTTGGGCCTTGAGATTAAGCGGGTCAAGGTAAGTTCGTCTTGCAATTTAGCGCCGCATTAAAGCGTTAGTGTTTTTTATTGACTGTAATAAAGAAAACTAAGGGTATTTATAAAACCTGAAAAACAACAAGCTGGTCATGGTGATGGATTTTCAAGTTTTACCCTTTAAAGCAGGACAAGATGATGAAAACAGTTCCAATAAATGGATTAGCCACATTTTTAAATTTTTACAGCATTGCAATTATGGTGGCTTTAGCAGTCAGCTTAGTTGTCGCAGTCGTGTTAATGATGCGTTTCCCTCGCTCACCGCAAGAATGGATTGTTGGGCTGATCTGCACAGTAGTTTCAAGCTTAACAGGTGGCTCATTTATTATCATGAAATGGAATTTACAAGAATGGGTGTTGGATATTTGGGGAATGATCACACTTTGTGGATTCTTCTTCATTTGCGGTTTGCCTGGTTGGGCTATTGTGAGATGGATATTTAACTTCATCAATAAACAAGAAGGTAAAACGATTGTGGAAGTTATGAAAGACTTAAAAAAAGCAAAAGATGATCTGCAAAATAGCTAAAAACAGTTTCAATGATATAGGTAAAATAAAATGAATATCGACCAATACTTAGAAGCAATCATAAACAGAGAAGGTGGGTATGTTAACCATCCATCAGATCATGGACATGCCACTAAATTTGGTATTACAGAAGCAGTGGCTCGATCACAAGGCTATCAAGGCAATATGCAAGATTTACCATTAGCTGTGGCCAAATCTATTTATAAGAAACAATATTGGTTTGAACCCCAATTTGACCAGATCAATGAGATTAACCCAGCTATTGCAGAAGAGTTATTTGATACAGGTGTCAATTGTGGTGTCAATTTTGCAAAACCCTTGTTGCAGCGTGCTTTAAATTTGCTGAATAAGCAGGGAAAAGAAGGCTGGTCAGATCTTGCTTTAGATGGCCAGTATGGGCCTCTCACTTTCCAAGCTCTTAGGAGTTATTTGAACAGGCGTAATAAAGAAGGAGAAACAGTATTAGTACGTGTTTTAAATATTATGCAAGGGCAGCACTATATCCAAATTACAGAGCAGAACCCAAATTATGAAGACTTCTTTTATGGTTGGATCTTAAACAGGGTATCGTTGTAAAAATTGTAATTAGATAAAAATATGCTGAATCATCGAAATGCTTTAAAAGTCTAAACATGAGTTAAGGCTTTTAAAGCATAATTCTTAAAGCAATGATTTATTGTGCGATGAGTAAAATTGCAAGAAGAAAGAAAATAGCCCCACTGATTTTATTGAGTATAGAAAAATTATTTCCAGCCAACATCTTTTCTTTAAAAATTGAAGAGAAATTTGCATAGACTAGATGAATTAAAAAACCAATCAAACAAAAGGTTAAAGATAGAATTAAAAACTGATTTAAAATTTCTTTCTTTATATCGATAAATTGAGGGAAAAGAGCAATAAAAAATACGATTGTTTTAGGGTTAAGCAAAGATGCGAGTAGACCCTGATAAAATAGTTTAGATTTACTGACATTTTTATCGCTTTGCTGATCTGTGATTAAATCTTGCGATGGAATTTTTTTGCTAAAGTTTTTATATCCGAGATACATTAAATAAAATGCACCAATAAATTTTAAAACCGTAAAAATAGTAGGGTTACTCGTAATAATAAGACCTACACCACTGGCGGAAATTACAGCAATTACAAACATACCAATAATTAAGCCGCTAATACCGAATAAAGCGGTTTTAACACCATAATTGATTGAATTTGTGACAGTAAATAAAACACCGGGGCCGGGGCTTAATAGGGTAAGAAATGCAATTGTTATAAAAACTAAAAGACCGCTCACGCTGATATATCCTATTTATCAATTGAGACAAAATTATGCGATTACTTTAAATGAGAAAATAATTTATGTATACAGAAGGTTATGTATATTTAAAATAAATAAATTAAATATTAAAATTTGAGAGTTTCGAAATAAAATATGCATTTATATAAATAGATAAGGTATTTAAAAGCATAGCCGTTATTGCAACATAAACATACAACCCCGACAAGTAGGCGTGTTAGTATGCTAAGTCTATACCTCAAGAAATATACAGTATGACGAAAAAAGAACGGCAGTTTAAATCTGGCGAATTTCGATTTTCCTTTTTATCGTTTAAATATTGGGGTCTATGGGTTTTAGCTTTTATTCTGATGTTATTTGCGATGTTACCTTGGGCTATTCAATGGCGTCTCGCCGATTTTCTTTCAAAAATAGCATGGAAATCTTTAGGTTCAAGAAGAAAAACAACACTACGTAATTTAGAAGCATGCTTTCCTGAAAAAACACCTATGCAAATTGAAGTGAAAGCCAAACAGGTTTTTGTTGATACTTTAACGGGTGTATTTGAGGCTTTAAATGCTTGGTATAGTCCAAACTGGTTTAAAAACCGTGTTCACATAGATGGATTAGAGAATTTAACCAACAATCAGGAAAATGGCGTACTTTTACTAGGCACTCATAGCACCCTTTTAGATGCAGGCGGAGCCGCGTGTACCTTATTTTTTAATATGGACGTGGTTTACCGACCTCAAAACAATCCCTTTTTAGATTTTCTGATTCATCGTAGCCGCGCAAGAGTGTATAAAAACCAGATTGCTCGAGATAACATGCGTGGACTTATCCAAAACCTTAAACATGGTCATGCGATATGGTATAGCCCAGATCAGGATTTTGGCTTAAAGCAAGGTGTAATGGCATCATTTTTCGGGGTGCAGGCAGCTACTGTCACAGCCCACCGCAGGCTTATGGATATCTCAAAAGCAGCAGCAGTGCCTTTATACTTTTACAGAAGTGGCAATATTAGAAATCCTCAATATCATGTTCTCGTTGAACCCAAATTAGAGAATTTTCCAAGTGGATGTGAAGTTAGTGATGCTGAAAGAGTAAATAAAATTATTGAGAATCAAATTCGCATCGCACCAACGCAATACATGTGGTTCCATCGACGTTTTAAGACACGCCCTGCGGGTGAAAAGAAATTTTATTGATGGTCTTATGGGGAAATAACAAAGGTACTCCTTTCGATTAAAATGAAACAAAATTTGACTTTTAATTGAAAGGAATTTTAATTAAATCAATATGAAAGATGAGAGGGAAGAGGTATAGAATTTTTCTTGCTTTAATTATTTTGAATATCGATTGCAAATGCTTCTGAAGCGTGTATTATCGAGCATAACTAACAAAATATTCTTGTCATCATAAATTTCTATTTGCGCAGTTTTATTTATAATCCTTCGGTTTTTTCAGATATTTAAGTTTCGACGTCTATTTTTTAGTTAAATTGGTTTCCCCAATAATAAGTTATAATATTTTAAGATTTAGGATATAACATATGTCTACTACTACTGGTACAGTAAAATGGTTCAATGAAACTAAAGGCTTTGGTTTTATTGTGACTGATGAAGGTAAAGATATTTTTGCTCATTTTACCGATATTCAAACACCTGGTTTTAAAGTTCTCCTGGAAGGTCAACGTGTTGAGTTTACTGTAGTGCAGGGTAAAAAAGGCCCACAAGCTTCAAATATTGTGATTCTTCAAAACTCATAAATAAATAGAGCATTTAATTGATTTAAATATATTATTTAAATAAAATATATTTGAGTTTAAAGCGTTTTGTTAGAGTTAAAAAAGCCCACTTTATATTTTGTGGGTTTTTTATAAGTTTTGATTCAACTTATATTTAAAAAAAGAAGTATAAAAATACTCTTATAAAAGGTTTTAAAAATTTTATGTTATAACATAACTAATTAGGTGTATGGTATTAAAATGGATATTTGTATCGGCGGTATTTTTGACGGTCAAAAAATAGAAAACAATAATGATTTCTTTAAGGTTGAAGAGCATTATTCAGACAATAGTTCTAAATATATTAAACAGCACTTCCACTTGTTTGGACAAATTTTTACTTTTTGGGTTTGTGAAGATGTTGATTTAACCCAAGCCATGAGCAAAGCTGAGAGAATTTTAAAGAATAAAAAAGAAACTAATTAGCTGCTTTTTTAATTAATAAATATGAGTTGTGAATATTGTTGATTGATAAAAGCATTAGCAATTGTTTCATGGAAGGGTAGAGTCTTTCATTCATCATTTTTTTGTTTAGAAAACCTAACAATTTCATACTCTTTATAAGCTATTAAAATAGTGTACAATTTTATAATGATAATTACAGACTTTAACAATTTCTGTGTGGAATTTGCTATAAATAGTTATACATTAGGCTTAAGCTAAAGTTGTTTTATTTATTGCGCAAATAAAACGAAACCCACTTTAATATAGTTTATTTGAGTGGGTTCTTTATTAAGATAGCCTTTCATTAACTCAATACTTATAATTAAATTATAGATAATATTAATTACTATAATACCCCTAAGAAAGGAAAATATTTTAAATGTTAAATGAAGTACAACCTCATATTTGTTTTGTTGGTAGTAGTAATTTGGCGTTAGCATTAATAGGAGGCTTAGTTTTAAAAGGGTTCAAAAAAGAAAAGATCCATCTTATTGAAGAGAAAAAAAATAACGATGAAAATATGTTAAAGCAAAAGGAAAAGGAAAATGGTTTAAAAAAAGCAGATATTGTTATTTTATTATTGGAACCTAAAAACTTAAAAGAAACGCTTGAACCATTTAAAAAGTATTTAGCACGTAAAGTTATTATTTCTATGATGGCAGGGGTTGATATTGCAAAATTATCAACGATTACTGGCTCAAAAAAAATTGTTCGTGTAATTTCAAATCCACCTGTGCTTACGCATACGGGTACTCACGTACTCATTGCTTCTGAGCAAATGGACCAGCTCGATAAAGATGTCATCGAAATGCTGTACTCTGCAACGGGGCAGACTTTCTGGGCAGCTTCGGAAACACAAACTGATGCAATTATTGCATTATCTGGTTCAGGGCCGGCTTACTTTTTTTATATTTTAGATAGCATGATTAAGACGGGCGTTTCATTAGGGCTCGACAAACAGTTTGCCTTAGATTTAGCACTTCAAGCCGCTGCTGGTGCAGTTGAAATGATCCGTAAAACTAATGTCCCACCTGCGGATTTATGTGGAAAGGTCACTTTAGCCAACGGAATTACCGAATCTGCTTTACGCATGTTCGATTTAGGCAATGTATCTGATGATATACGTTTAGCCATGAAAGCCGCATATCATCGTAGCAAAGAAATTACTTCAGAAATTATTTCTGAGGTTGGTTAACTCGTATTTAACAAACTAGGCCTTTAAAAGGTATTCCCAAATAATGAAACCTAAGCCAAACCCAATAAAAGAGTAGAGAGTAATAATAAAGAATACAAAACTGGCCTTATTTTTTTTCTTCAAAATGTTCATGGCGATGCCTCTAATTCAGATTAATTTTATTATGGAGATGAGGAGGCTGTAATCATAGATACAGAATTTTTTAAAAAAAATATAACAGAGTCTAAATCTGTTATGGTCTAAACCGCTTAACTTAATAAAAATTTTAGAATCAATATTTTAAGTCGATGTGCTATAGGCGCTACATCTTTTATTCAATTAACATTAAATCGGCTGTATTGGCAGATTTAAGAGGGCGTAGGGCAAAGGTTGAGCGTGTGTGTCGAATGCCTTTAATTGAATAGAGTTTTTTTCGTAAAAAACGTTCGTAATGCTCCGCATCTTTTACGGCTACTTTGACCAAATAATCATAGTCACCTGTAACCAGATGAGCTTCTACAACTTCAGGTATATCTGCTAATGCTTCGCTGAAATTCTCTAACATTTCATCATCATGGCGCTCTAAAGTAATTTCTATAAAAAATACCTCATGAATGCCGATCGCTTTAGGGTTTACGTTTACCGTATATCCTTCAATAATTTTTAAAGTTTCCAGACGTTTTAGTCGTGTCCAGCATGGAGAAGATGAAAGACCCACTTCTTCAGCTAATTGAGCAACGGTTAAACGGCCATTCCCGCGTAAAGCAGATAAAATTTTCCGATCTATGCGATCTAGTGTGTATTCTGTTCTGTTCAAAATATAAACCAAAGAAGAATCTTCTGATAAAATTAAATATACTTTATTTTTATGCTGCCATCATTTAAAAAAAGCAAAAAATACAGGAAACATTTTGAGCTAAAGGTACATACACTATTTCTATGCATTGAACCTTTCTGGATAGGGGTTGTGATGGAGCAAAGAGCACTGTTTCAGTAAGGGTGACTAAACAGTGCTCTTTGCGGATTTCTTATAAATTTTAAATCTATTTTTAAAGAATAAAATTCTCTAATTTATTAATTGCTGTTTCTAGCTGATCATAATGGTTAATTTTTTTATCTGCTAAAGGAGAGTAGATAGAAGGATCTGGGTGGAAAAAGATAGTTTTCATTCCAGCTTTGTGAGCACCTTCAATATCGGCTTTAGGGTTATCACCTACAAAAATGCATTCATTAGGAATGTAGCCAAGCTCTTTACACGCATACTCAAATATTCGTCTATCTGGTTTCCGTATGCCTATGGCCTCTGAAACGATAATTGTAGAAAAAAACTCGTTGATACCCAGTGCATAAAAGTTATTTTCTTGAAACGGGGATTTGCCATTAGAAACTAAGCCTAATTTATATCCTTTGTTGTAAAGATTTTGAATTGTTTCAGGAACTCTTTCAAATGAAGAGGAAAACTTATTAAAGTCATTAACGTAGGATTCAAGTAATGTCTCGACGTTAAAAGATTTGATATTAAAATCTTCTAGTAATTGGGAATAAACCAAGTCTTTCCAAACACTTCCATTGTTATCTAATTCAATAAATCTGGCGATAAAATCTTGCTTATTCTGTTGTGGCACTAGTTGAAAAAAGTTTACTTGCCATTCGATAAATTTTATTAATGAGGTATTTCTGTCAAGTAGAGTTTGATCTAAATCAAATAAAATAGCTTTTTGCATTTTCTGCTTTTATAAAATTTTTAGATAAAGCCAGTATAGCTGTCTATTGAATTTAAGGATTTTAAAATTTTGTGATTACTGTGTATTAAAACAAATTAAATAATAACTTTTATTTATCAATTGAAGAAAAACTAATCATTATTTTTTATCTAACTTTTCCTTTATGGTGATTTCATTGCAAAGTAGGAAGCAAGGTTATGATCACCCAGCACGATATAAATCAAAAACAATATCAAAATAAGTCCCTCGACTATTTGAATAGCCAAGCTCATTCTGAAGGAATTGAATTTAATAAATTTATTAATGAAATTCATAAAATTGAAAATGCTGTTGTTCTTGATTTAGGCTGTGGTGGAGGCCATGTCTCTTATAATGTTGCTCCGCATGCAGACCTTGTTTTTGCTTACGATTTATCTCATGAAATGTTAGACACTGTGTCTAAGACTGCCAGCCAACGCAAATTAAAAAACATCTTTGTGCAGCAGGGCATTGCTGAAGACATGCCTTTTAGTGACCATCAGTTTGATGTAGTCATTAGCCGATATTCAGCTCATCACTGGCAGCATGTTCCTAGTGCAATGAAAGAGGTCAACCGCGTTCTTAAGCCCGATGGCATTGTTATTTTTGTAGACATTATTAGTTCTAGCTCGCCGATATTAGACACGTTTTTACAGACGATCGAAACTATTCGAGACCCGAGTCATGTACGAAACTATAGTGTGAAAGAATGGGTCTATTTTATCGAAGATGCGGGCTTTGATTTAGTGGGCTTAGATAAACAAACGCTTTCATTGGACTTTGATAGTTGGGTAAAGCGTATGAAAACCCCTGAAGATCAAATTAAAACTTTACGCTATTTGCAGGAAGGTTCATCTGACCTTGTTAAGAAGTATTTCAAAATTCAAAATGACGGTAGCTTTGAAAGCCATGTGGGTTATTTTGTCTTTAAGAAATTAGGGTTTTAAAGTGGTGTACTGAGTAAGAGTTTTAGTCGATAAGAAATGAATGAAATATCACTAAAACTCTTTTCTTGAATAGCTTGGATTATATTAAAAATAGGTATAAAACAAATCTAATATCATTTATTTGATAAAACTTAATCACACAATTTTTATAAGGAGATTAAGTATTCAAAAGAGAAGGGGATTTATTTAATTTCCTTTTTATTAATAGACACTTATAAATAATTATTATTTAATACGCCCGCAACATTACCACTAATACTTTTAATAACTTTGTCGGGGAAATAATGCGTAATTTTTTAGTAACAGTTTTTACTTTATTAGTAGGAACATCAATCTATGCTGCTCAAGAACCTCAAAGCCTTGTAGGGCAAACACACTGCGAGAAAACAGTTGAACTACATGGTTTTTTAAGCCGTGCTCAACTTGATTGTAATTATCACTATTCTTCACAAGAATTAATTCATGAAGCCGAAAAATGTACTAAGCATGAGCTAGGTGATAAATACGGTAAAGAAGTCATGAGATTAGGTATGGACCAATTTGAAGCACGCAAGAGAGGAGATATGAAAGGCCACTTATGTGGTACGGTTTTAAAAGAGTTTCCAAACTATATTAAAAAATAAAATAAGGTTTTAAAAAACCTCTTCTAGCAGGCCGATAAAATGGATTTAATTATTCATTTTATCGGTGTATCACGACATAAAATTTACCAGTTGAACCAGAAAACACACTCTAATAAGCAGTCTAATATAAAAACTCATCTAATTCTGGATCTATCAATGATCATCTTTAGTTCGGATCTGTCGTTGAGATAATAAAGACAAACTCATCGAACGAGAAACGGATCAATTAACCGCGTTGGGCATAGAGGATGAGATAAATTATTTTAAATTTGTTTGAACTACATTTATAGCTGATGAAAGGTCACGAACAGAAATAACCTTTCTAGAGAGTTGAGTATTACTACTCAAAAATTTTTCTAAGCGTTTATCAAAACGATGTGAAAACTGAATCAGCTCGATTGTATTTTTTAGAGTTTCTTTGGGTCTTTTACCTGTAACTACAGACTTTAGATAACGTTGCAGGAGCCTTATTGTTCTTAAATAAAAAGGTACTTCCATCTTTAAAATTAAAGAGCATTCAAGAAGTAGCGGAAGTAAACGTTTATCGTAAGCTCCCTCTACAATCCAACTATCTTGTAAGATGATTTGTTTAATACCAAATGAGATAGTTTCTTCGGAATTCTTTACAAATTCAGTTCCACTTAAATCCCAGTAGATCTCATCAAATGCATGAGTAGATATCTTTAATTCTTCAGCTAATTTCTTGGCGATAGTTGTTTTACCAGCACCAGAAGGGCCTACAATACAAATTTTCATGGTTTATCTTTTTTGAATAGTGCTTGAGTAGAAATTTTATAAATAGAAACTAGACTAAAGTTCATAAGTTACTCATCTGTTTTTATGAAAGCTTAATAATTTATTTTGTACAATAAATACTCAATTATAATTCCAACTTGAAGGAAATAAACTCATGAAAAAACTTTTATTCATTTGTCTAATCGGTTTGGCAGTGACACAGGTTAATGCTCATTCTGGGGGGACAAACTCTAAAGGATGTCATACGAATAGTAAAACTGGAGACCATCACTGTCATTAAGTAAATTTATAAAAGAGTAAGCTGTTTTTGCGGTTTGCTCTTTTAAATATTCTAATCTTCTTTGAATAATAAGAGGCAAAAGATGGAAATGATACTTGGGGTATTTGGTTTATTGGTTTTATGGATAATACTGGCTAAAAGACATAAAAAACAAACTGTTATAACAGAAAGGCCAATAGAGTATTTGTTTGATATTGTTGGAGAACAGTCTTATCAAGCTAATTTAAGAAAGATTGCTGGACCTAAACAAGAAAGATCAAAATATGTAGAAGTGATGGCTAGAGTAGTTTCTGAACCTTTTAATGCTTATGATAAGAACGCTGTAAAAATTGAAATTAATGGTTTAACAGTTGGTTATTTAAGTAGGGATGATGCTAAATTATTAGCTGGTAAAGTGATAAATCAGACGGTACCAGCTTTAATTAATGGTGGCTGGCTTGATGACAATAGTGAAGGAAGTTATGGTGTAAAACTCGGTATTCAAAGTCTTAACGAATTAATATAGTCGAGTACATTTTTAAGTTTTACTCATATTTAAAAGTTTCAAAAAAACTAAATCTTCTGTATTGGATTAATAAACCCTTTTACTAAAATTATTTTAAAGCTTTATTTCTATCCAATATCACATTGACACCTAAAACCCCTCCGATTATGCTTTGCGTGCTGGCCTACATCGCCAGTCAGCTTTTGACAGAGTTGGTACAAAAGGCGCACAACAACGTTTCGTTTTGTGCGTTCTCTTAAGTCACGCCTTTATGGTGAGGCTAGGAGGGGCACGCTTGCGTGCGCTGGTTTCCTTTTGTACCAGTCTGTCAACCCTTCTAGTCTTGCCACCATTATTTGACAGTAATTGGTAAGACTCTTCTAAATCAAAAGGAGTCGCTCATGAGTACTATTTCTTCTTTATTGGCTTTTGCCAAAATCTCTCTAGCAATACCGCCTAAATGGTCTTTAAAACGGTTTAGTCGACTCTAGGTTTTCTACGCCTTAAGAATCGTTACGACTCAAAAATCATAGCAACAATAAAACCTGAGATAGCTTAGGCACATTTTTGTGCTGCTTATTCATGCCTGTTTTTAGCACTCATTTTAAGAGTGACGGCATTTCTATCTCTTTTAGATACAACAAAAAATTATTTAAACGGTATTTCTATGCCAAATTTAGAATCTTCATTTAGAGCACTCAGAGTGCTTTACACCGCAAAAGACTTATTTAATCAATTTGGCTTTCATAAGGTCGGGGTCGACCAAATTATTGCAGAAGCCAAAGTTGCCAAAGCTACTTTTTACAACGACTTTCACTCAAAAGCACGGCTCATCGAGATGTGTCTCACTTTTCAAAAAGACGCGCTAAAAGACAAGGTATTTTCAATTTCTAATTCTTACCGTGAACAAATGGTGCTCGATAAACTTAAGGAGATTTATTTTCTACATGCCGACTTAAATGGCTTTTATCATTTGCCCTTTAAAGCAATTTTTGAAATTGAAAAGCTCTATCCGGTTGCCTATAAAGTCGTAGTTGATTATAGAAACTGGTTTGTTGGTGAAATTCATAAGTTGCTTTTAACCTTAAAATCTACTGCTTCACTCCAAGATGCTTACATGTTTTTATTTATGATTGATGGAGCAATGGTCCAGCTTTTAGGCGAAAATGGGGTAGATGAAAGCGCACGGCTGTTGGATTATTTCTTTTTAAACTTTGCCTAACTAAATGAAAGTTAAATAACAAAAAGCCTCCAAACAAGGAGGCTTTTTCTTTGAAAGAAATAAGCGCTTAGTTTAATGTCGCAGGTTTTGTAGAATGGGTCATTTGTTCAAAATATTGAACCGCAGGTGAACGAGCCATATAAGCCAAAGCTTGTTCAGTGTCACCTTCATGAATTGGGTTAAATTTTGGAGAAACCCATCTTAATGTTGCTTTCCATAAATATTTAATGGTCGGTAGGTTGTCTGAGCGAGTAGCCGTTTTTTCAAATTCACGAATGAAATTAAAGAAGCCACGACGCATCAATTTTTGAATGTCTTCGTGCTCTAAATCTTGCTTACCTAGACTACGTGCAAAATCAGCAAGGAAGTAAATAAACAGTGGGAAAATAGCCGCCATAATGACTTGGCGCGACACATAAAAACCCAACTTGTTTGTTAAAAGGTGCTGAAATAAATCGTAAGCAACACAGCGGTGTTCAACTTCTTCGGCAAGGTGCCAACGGAATAAATCTGCCATTGCAGGGTCAGCGCTATCCCAAGACTTGCTATCAAGTGTCCACTGACCAATAGTTCCGGTAAAGTGCTCAATTGCAGCAATAACACCTACTCGGAAAAGTAACCAATATTCTTCAAGTTTTTTGCCTTTTACAAGCGGCAGACCAAAGGGTTTATCGCCCAATAAAATATTAAAAACAAAATGCGCACGGTTGAGTGGATCTTGAATGTCATAGCCATTTTCACGTAAAAAGTCTTGAGCTTTTTCATGGGCACGTGCATGCGCTGCTTCTTGGCGGACAAAGCCTACTACTTCTTGTTTCAATGTTTCATCGGTAATGTAGGGAAGGGTTTTATTAAACACTCGACAGAACCAGAACTCGCCAGCCGGTAAAAGCATATTGATACCATTTGCTACATGTGAGCATAACGGATCATTCGGCATCCAGCAGACAGATGACTCCGCGAAATCAAAATATACTTTTCGAGCTTTAAGCTGATGATTCCCTGTGATCATATACGTCACCCTATTCATAATTATTCATTTAATGCGAATGCACAATTTTTAGCATTAAGTAAAATCGATCACCATGTGCTTAAGGGACAAAAACATCTTACAAAAGGCTTATAGAGATAAAAAAGGTCTAAGTAAGAGGTTCGGTCAATAAAAAAGGCTCCTTTATTAAAAGGAGCCTTCATTTTTATAATCTAGGCTTTAAATTCTTTAAGCCTATTCATTTTTTATAAGCTAAAACTTTTTATTATAAAGCTTACGGTAAGTAACTCGCCGTGCTTAAAAGCCTAGATTGCTTGCCATTGATCTTTAACTTCTTCTGAATTTTTATTGAGTATGACTTGGTTTTCTTTTACTTCCCCAATCCACGCAGTAGGAATGAGATGATGTTGACCACTTTCGTCTCGAGTAAGCTTTAATTGATTTTCACCATCGAGATGGTCGACTGTTCCTACTTTAGTACCACAAGAAGCAATAACATCTGCGTGTTTTTGAATGTCAGTAATATTTAAAGTATTCATTTTAGACCTCTTCTTTGAAAATAGAAAAACGGTAGAAACTAAATTACTTTAAATAATGAGCTAAATGTTGAATTTTTAATAAACCTTACAGGATCGGTTTATAAACTCACTTAATGAATATATTTGAGTAACAATGAAATAATTAGATATAAAACTAATAATAATTATCTTTTTATTACAATTAATGTGTTTATTTAAGCAGAAGTCTTTAGGTGAGGTTAGTTTATTTTTATAAGTATTTGTTTTTAGTTAATATTGTGGTATTTTATTGTGTCGCGAATATTTATGTGATTGATAGGAGGTGACTTTTTAAATAACCACAAATGACTCAAAACATAACTTCTCCTAATATCGAAATATTCTTTAAATTTTGTGGATCATATTTAATTTTTATTATGCTACCGACTTTATATTGATCGTGATTTTGTTTAGCAATAAGCACCTTTAGATTTTCAGTCATAATTTGACCTTGCTCAGCTTGGAATTTTAATTTTATGTGACATAAAGGGCGATATTGAACTTTGACGAGAGAATCTTGAAAATACACAACTTCGGCAGAGGTAATGATTCCTCGTTTATAAATTAAAAATTTATGAACCAGACTTTTAAGAAAAAAGGTCCAAGCAATATAGATAAAGAATAAGGTGAACCAGATTAATCCAATAAAAGTCAAAAAGTCAGAAAATTTCACTCACTAGAACCAAAATTATTCGTTTAACACATTATTCTAAATGAACCGATTCATTCGATCTACGTTATATAAACGATCTAAAACATAAGTAGCTAAGACATCATAGTTAAGCGTCAAAAATCATGAGATTCGTAATTAAATTTGGGCTGGGTATATAACTTAGTTGTTGTATTTATGACTACATATGTAAACAAGTCTTATTATCAAATGCTTTAACCCTTAAAATTCTAGAAAATAAAGTTTTAAGGGGTATGAGTTTGGATTTTTTAAATTTTTTTCGTGATATTCGGGTTGAGCTAAGCCACTATCCTTGGCTTGAGATGTTTGTTTCACTCACGATTTTGATTTTATTTGCAGCAATAGCAAATTTTATTGCTAAACGCATTATTGTTCGGGGCGTTCGTCACTTAGTCACAAAGTTCAAATCACCCAATCAATCTATTTTTGCCCAACATAGTGTCATAAAGAAATTTGCAAATATTGTTCCAGCTGTTGTGATTATGAACGGTATTGCAACAGTTCCTCATCTAACGCCGAAGTTTATTACTTTTGTCGAAATGGGGGCGCAAGCATTTATTTTTCTTACACTCGCGCTTACAGTCAGCGAGCTGTTAAATATCTTTAACCTCATTTATCAACGTAATCCAAAATCTAGAAACAAGCCGATTAAAGGTTACTTACAACTTGTTAAATTAATTTTATTCGTTGTGTGTGGCCTTATGATTTTGGGCACATTCCTTAAAAAGGATGTGTTCACTTTACTTGCAGGTTTTGGTGCGATGGCAGCAGTATTAATGCTGGTTTTCCAAAACACCATTTTGTCTTTAGTGGCGAGTGTACAAATTGCCTCTTATGACATGGTGCGAATTGGAGATTGGATTGAGATGCCCTCATTGAATGCGGATGGTGATGTGATCGATATTTCACTACATACAGTGACTGTTCAAAATTTTGATAAAACCTACACCACCATTCCAACCAATAAGCTCGTTACAGATACTTTTAAAAACTGGCGTGGCATGAGCAATGCGGGTTGCCGTCGTATGAAGCGTTCACTCTTTCTTGATCAAAGTAGTGTTCATTTTATGACTGATGAAGAGCAACAAAAGCTCAAAGAATTTTTATTATTAGATCAATATCTTGATGCAAAGAATTCTGAAATTGAAGAATTCAATAAACATTTAAGCAATCAATCTCGTTATAACAAACGCCGTTTAACCAATATCGGTACATTTAGAGCCTATGTTGAATTTTATTTGCGCCAACATAAGGGGATTGCTCAAAATCAAACGATTATGGTTCGCCAATTACAGCCGACCAGCCAAGGTTTGCCGTTAGAAATTTATGCATTTAGCAATACAACTGCATGGGTTTCCTATGAAGCAATTCAATCAGACATTTTTGATCATTTAATTGCGATTCTTCCTGAATTTGGTTTACGTGTTTACCAAGCGCCTTCGGGGCATGATTTACAAAGATTAACGTCAGAGATTAATCCAAGTTAAGTCTTTATCTCTAGATAACAGGTCTTAAACTACTTTGGAAAAGCTCCCATATGGGGGCTTTCTTTCAATATTGAACTCGAATCCTTCACTGTAGATTATCCAGCAAACCAAATGTTCTGATGATCACACATTGGGCTTAAATGTTTAATGCGTAGGTTATCTTGCTCAAAGTCACCAATGCCTCCAGCAATATCTAATTTGCTGCCTAGAGCGATATGCTTGCCTTTATAACTCAAAGATTCTTTTTCAGAATCCCAATGAGCCGTATGTTCTGGAAAGATAATGAGTATATCGTTCACATAAAGACACTCTTGTTTTAACTGCAATATTCCTTTTAAGCGTGCTGATGCAGAAACGCCATTAAACTGATAAACAGGGAGTTTTACAGCACTTGTATTTTCGTTCGCTTCTTGCCGCTGACATCCCGTAAGGAGTACCAACAGAACTGTGCAAATCAATTTATTATTAATACCCAATTTTATTCCTTTAGGGACTTCCATATATTTTTGATAGTAATGGACTAACGTTGCATATCAACATTTAGGTTGTTAGAGAAGATTTCATCTTATTATATTTTACTAATTCATATATTGTTATCTTTTTCGTCTGTGTTTTTGGGCAAGATATGACGTGTCATCCACCAAAATAATAGCGCCAACAGACTCACACCTGCACCGAGTGCACACACTCCAAGCCATCCAGCATAGGCGTAAGTAGCGGTTGTACTGATCGCACCCAGTCCACTACCAATTGCATAAAACAGCATGTATAGACCAACAAGGCGGCTATGAGCTTCTGGGCGAGTACGAAAAATCATACTCTGATTGGTCACATGTAAAGCTTGTCCGCCCAAGTCTAGCAATACTATGCCAATCACCAATGCCCAGAGCGAGTACGCCATGAGTGAAAGTGGACCCCAAGCAAGCAGTAATATTACGAGTGCCGCCAAGCTTGTACGTTGGGCATATCCGCGGTCGGCCCACTGTCCAGCACGTGCAGCAGCCAGAGCACCAACAACTCCGACAAGACCAAAAGATCCAATAATCGTATGTGAAAAATTATAAGGTGGCTCACTCAATGGCAATACTAGTGCGCTCCAAAAAATATTGAATGCCGCGAACATGAGTAAAGCTAAGACACAGCGCACTTGAAGTACTTTTTCTTGGTGCAGCAGTTTTAACATAGAAGCCAGAAGCTGTGGGTAGCGCATTGAAACGGGCTGAACTTTTAAATGAGGAAGTCGTCTCCAGAGGGGTAAAGCAATCATGAGCATGATTACAGCTGCACAAAAGTACACGCCACGCCAACCCGCTACATCACTGATTCCTCCTGAAAATACTCGGGCAAGCAGTAAACCAATGAACACACCACTTTGTGCAGTGCCAACTACATGTCCTTGCTCATGTGGGAGAGCAGCACTCGCAGCATAAGCGATAAGCCCTTGTGTCATGGCTGTACCCAGTAAACCCACTACAAGCATTCCTGCCAAAAGAACAACAACAGAATGAGCAAATGCAACAACTAGCAATGCAGATACTAGAGCCAGTAACTGTATAGCCATTAATCGACGTCGATTTACAAGATCGCCCAACGGCACCAGAAACACGAGGGCCAGTGCACAACCAATTTGCGTGGCTGTAACTACACCACCGATGGCGGCATGGCTAATGTTAAAGTCCGTAGCCAATATGTCGAGTAAGGGCTGTGCATAATAGACATTTGCTACGCTTGCACCACTTGTAATAGCAAACAGCAATATGACGCCACGAGGCATGCTCGAAAGCGGTCTATTGTTTTCTGTGGGTGAAGTTGAAGATGCAAGAGAGGCTTTCATAATCCTAAATCCATTCAATCTGGTTTTAAAATGAAACTAGTTGAATGTTAGATTGACTAGTTTTAAAATGCAACTAGATATTTTATTCCTGATTATTTTTAAGGAAATCTGATGGCGAACTCTACAGCTTTAAAAGAAGAACCTTGTCCTGTTGCACGCTGTGTCAATCTGATTGGAGACCGTTGGTCACTGCTTATTGTGCGTGATGCTTTTGATGGAATGCGCCGTTTTGGAGACTTCCAGCGGAGTCTGGGAGTTGCGCGAAATATTCTTTCTGATCGACTGAAAAAGTTAGTTGATGCAGACGTTCTTGAAATGCAAGATGCTTCGGATGGTACGGCTTATCAAGAGTATGTGTTGACCGCTAAAGGGGAGAGTTTGTTTCCAGTGGTTGTGGCTCTACGACAATGGGGTGAGCACAACTTATTTGAAAGTGGTGAGCGTCATTCTCTTTTAATTGATAAAAATACAGGCCAGAAAATTCCATTTATGGCGCCAGTCGCGGCAGATGGAACAGTGCTGAGAGCTTCTAATACTCAAGTGCAAAAGGTGAAATAAAAGAAGAGAAAACAAAAATAACCTTTTTTAACTTAAATTTGGGCAGATTAGTTGGTACCCTTGCGCGTCAAATTAAGGTGAGACTATGAGATTTATATTCCTCTTTATCAGCGCAATTTCTATTCCATGTTATGCAGCATCAGAAGCAATGCAGCTTCATTACTGCGAAACTGTAAAAAAAGCAGCAAGTGGCGTGATGGATGCTAGACAACATGAGGTGCCAGCTAAAGAGTTGCATGACATAGCGAATCATCTTGAAGAGGAACAAGCCAAACAAATTTATCAAGAGCTTATCAAATCTGCATATTCTTCAAAATTATTTGAAGACCCTCTCATTAAATCAAAAGCTGTCGAGAACTTCCAAACCACGTGGCATGAACAATGTTTGGCAAAAGATTTAGCTAAAAATATTTGAGAGGGTTAGGGCAGAATAGCTAACTTCTAGGCTACTTGGCTTTAAGAAGTGATAAGTGAAAAGGACAATTCTCTTTAAAAATTGATTTGGTATAGGTGTCTTGTGGTTTGACTAAGAAGAGGGTTTTGACTCATACTTATATCGCTGTTATGCAAAGCACCCAGAAGTTCGAAGGTCGGGGTGCTTTTTTGTAATTATAAATAGGGGGGTATTTCGATAGCTATGATTCTAGAATATAAAAAATTATCGAAAGTCTTTAATAGTAATATCTTAAATGATATTACTAAGGGGGATTTTTCATATATTCAGGAAATAGCAGAAAATTTCTTCCCATCTCAAGAGAATGAATTATCATTAAGAGAAATCTATGATTTATCGTTTCAGATTCTTAGTAAACAATACCCAAATGAGTATGTATTTAAAAATTTCATTGCCAATAAAATATTTCTAGGAAAACATTCTTTAAATACGGCGACGATGTTATCGGAGTTTCATGTTGGGATGAATAAAGCCGATTGCGTAATTTTAAATGGAAAATCAATTTGTTATGAAATAAAAACTGATTATGACTCATTGGTAAGGCTTGAGGATCAGCTAAACTCTTATCAACAGTTATTTGATGAAATTTATATTGTTTGCGCTAAAAAATATGAAAATACTATTTTAAATGAGTTTCCACAAAATGTTGGGGTAATAACCTTGACTTCGAGAAATACACTAAAAATATTACGTAAAGCATCTCAAAGGGAAAAATCATTAAATAGAGATTTGTTGATTGGCTCTATGCGACAAAATGAGTATAAATTATTAGCAGAAGAGATAATTGGTGAAAAAATTTCTTTACCGAATATGTTAATGTTTGAAAAGTGTGCTTCAATCATTCATACATATAAAGATGAAGAGGAGTTAAATAAAAAATATATTAAAATTTTAAAGAAAAGCAGAAAAAATAATGGTATGTTTATTGAACACTTACCAAATAGTTTAACTAATGCCGCAATAAGTTATAAGTTTAGTAAGCAAGAATTACAAACCTTAATTAAATATTTTAATGATATGGGGTCAATAAAATGTACTATCCAATCCTCAGAGGAAAACAAAATGAACTTTTAGCTTTACGGGAGTTAGTTGAAGCTAATGTATTAGGTAACTATACGCCGATTATTGAACCTGTTAAAAATAATTTTTCTTCTTTAATTAAAGCTATTGAAGAATTAAATAAAAAAGGCATAGAACCTGTAGTTATAGTCAATCCAGATAAAGGAGACTTCAAAAAAAGTAATCCCATACTTAGTTATAAAAATATTCAAAATGAAAAAGGTGATCTTTCATTCTTACCATGTATTAATTATCAAGATCCTAGAGCTGCGGATATCATTAAAGGATTATCCAGATATTCTATTATATCAAATGGAGCATCTCAGGAATTAGTTCAGGCTTCTCATACTGCAGAGAAAACTATAATTAAAGCAGATGTATCACCAGTCATACTTGAAGAAATGAAAAATGTCATTTTGTTTGATGATTTTTTTCAATCTCAAGATAAAAATGCTAATTATCCATCTGAGTCAAAATTTACAGGAATTCATACATATTATAAAAAATCGCCCAATGTTATTGGTTTTGGAGATTATACGATTACAGGCTCTGAATTCACTGAAAGTGGTGGACCCGCCTATGTTGTTGCAATCCATTTATCGTACATTGATGAAAAACGTTATCATGAAAAATATATAAGGCATTATTTATCATTTGACGATAAAACATCTAAGAAAGGTCCAGATAAGTTCAGGCATGCATTAAATATTTTAATTAATGAAGTAAATAGTAAACAATTTAGTTTTATTGAGAGTAATGGAATTGCTGGGTTCCGTGATTTAAATCATAGACAACATTTTCCCGGATTAGGTCAAGTCAAGAAATTATCTATAATGCATCATATTGAAACATTTAATGATTTTTTATATCGATAGAAGATAAATTGTTTGTATAAAATTTTTCTATCAAAAATATTACTATTATGTGGATTAAAAAGGGACTTTTAAATAAATTTTCTTTTTTTCACTGGAGATACGTTAATTTAGTCAAAAAATCTTTAGCATGCTGAGGGGCTAAATATTATATATGGGGTGTAAAAAGGCATTGTCTCAAAACTAGTGACTTTATAATTTATTATCTCTACCAATGAACTATATATAACTAATCTCATACTGAAATTGATATATGAGATTTAGACAACAAAGAGGGTGGTGTTGCCGCAGAATATAAAGAAAGAGTTTCTTTTATATAATTTCGACTAGTCAAACCTAACCAATAGACATAAAAAAACCACCTAATTCTTTTGAATTAAGTGGTTTTTAAATTTTGGAGCGGGAAACGAGACTCGAACTCGCGACCCCAACCGTAGTAAGGTTCTAATAAATATTAAATAACAATAGGTTATGTTTGAATGGTGTCGAATAAACTTTTACAATTAAAGCTGAGTTATTTGGCAATTTGAAGAGTAATTAGTTTGACAATTACCACATAAAAGAAAAAGTGCATTCCAATTTATGAAATGCACTTTTAATAAATCCCTATGTTATCCAGCAATCCAAATAGTCGTATGATCACATAAAGGGCTTAAATTTTTAATTCGCTGACTATCTCGCTCAAACCGACCAAAACCCCCAGTTAAATCTAATTCTTCACCTAAAGCAATTTTCTTATCTTTATAAGTTAAAGTTTGATTTTTAGCATCCCATTCTGCATATCCTTCAGGGAAAATAATTAGAATATCATTTACATATAGACATTCTTGTTTTAGCTGTAACGGCCCTCTTAATCGTGCAGAGGCGAAAACGCCATTAGATTGATAACTAGGTATTTCCACATGGCTATTTCCGACCCTCGATTCTTGTGGCTGACAAGCGACCAAAAGTATATTAATAGCGGAACAAATCATTTTTTTATAAATATCCAAGTTCACACCTATATGTGAGTTAAATACACTTTGATATTAATCGAGGGGGATCATCCCCAAACAATTAATTTGTTAGGGAAGTGTACCTCCGTCTTAATTCTTCCGTCTTGTCCTTTGTTGAAAGAATGCAGCCCGTCAAATTTGATTAAAGATAATTATTAGAAGAGGTGGGAGCAATCTAACTTTTTTAGCGAACTAATAGACAATAAAAAGACCACCTAATTCTTTCGAATTAAGTGGTCTTTAAATTTTGGAGCGGGAAACGAGACTCGAACTCGCGACCCCAACCTTGGCAAGGTTATGCTCTACCAACTGAGCTATTCCCGCAATGTGAGCACATTATAGAGTGTTTCACTGAAGTGTCAACACTCTTGTGATTTAATTGAACATTTAATCAGCACGACGCCAAACTGTACCTTGACGCGTATCCTCTAATACAACACCTTGGTCGAGCAAAGACTGGCGAATACCATCTGCTTTAGCAAAGTCTTTTGCTTTTTTCGCATCAACACGTTGTTGAATAAAATCTTCAATTTCAGCATCAGACAAAGCAAGCGCTTCTTGTCCAATATCTGATTTTAAGAAAGCATCTACATTGTGTTGTACCAAACCTAAAATGTTGGTGAGGTGACGTAATGTTGAATAAAGCACAGTCGCTTGGTCAGCTTGCTCTTCTTTTACAGCACGGTTTAACTCTTTGTTGAGTTCAAACAATACAGCCATAGCTTCGGCAGTGTTGAAGTCATCACACATTGCATTGTTAAAACGCTCAATAAAGCTTTGATCAAGCGTTTCAGTTGTCGTTTGACCATACACTTGTTGATAAGCTTTAAATGAATGATAGAAGCGAGTTAAAGAAGTTTTTGCTTCTTTCAATGCCACATCAGAGAAGTTCACAGGACTACGATAGTGCGAAGACACAATAAAGTAGCGAATCACTTCAGGGTGGAATTTCTCCATCACATCACGAATAGTAAAGAAGTTGCCTAAAGACTTAGACATCTTTTCACCATCAACGTTAATGAAGCCAACATGCATCCAGTAGTTCACATATTGTTCACCAGTTGACGCTTCACTTTGAGCAATTTCATTTTCATGATGTGGGAACATTAAATCTGAACCACCACCATGAATATCAAAGTGATTACCTAAGCAGCAAGTCGACATCGCAGAACATTCAATGTGCCAGCCCGGACGACCATTACCCCAAGGTGACGCCCACGATGGTTCATTTTCTTTGGCATGTTTCCAAAGTACAAAGTCAAACGGATGTTTCTTTTCAACTTCTACGTCAACACGCTCACTCGCACCAGCTTGCATATCATCAAGCTTACGACCAGAGAGGCGACCATATTTTTCAAATTTAGTGACTTCAAAATAAACATCGCCGTTTGAAGCAGGGTAAGCAGAACCTTTATTGACCAGATTGCCAATCATGTTTTGCATCTGATCAATATATTCGGTCGCTTTAGGTGCTTCATCGGGTGCGGCACAGCCTAGATTTGCCGCATCTTCATTCATTGCATCAATGAAACGAGTGGTGAGCTGTTGAATGGTTTCACCATTTTCATTCGCACGTTTAATGATTTTGTCGTCAATGTCGGTAATGTTGCGAATATAGCGAACACTCCAGCCTTGACTACGTAAGAAACGTATAATGTAGTCAAATGCAACCATAACTCGAGCATGCCCGATATGACAGTAATCGTAAACGGTCATACCGCAGACGTACATATCGATGTGACCTTCTTTGCGAGGTACAAATTCAACTTTTTTTCGTTGCTCAGAGTTATATAAAACAAACGGTTGCATAAGGGTTTTCAAACACTCAACAAAAACAGTGTTACATCATAACTGATGCATCATTTTTCACAAAGTTTTATACAAGAATTTTATAAGCTTGTGAAATCTTATACATTTAAAAACGTGTAAATGATTGAGTTATGTTAGAATGCCCCCAAATCTTTTGATTAAAATCACCGATCTTCACAAGAGATCAGATCAATTATTTTGAGTCAAACTCGTATGCCCAATCCTACAGATTTTCAAAGCAGCGCATTAGCAACATTGCGTATTGAGCAGCAAGCCTTAGACGTGCTAGCAACACAAATTAATGACAGTTTTAGTCAGGCTTGTGAAATATTGTTACAGTGTAAAGGCCGTGTTGTGATTACTGGCATGGGTAAGTCAGGGCATATTGGCCGTAAAATGGCTGCGACTTTTGCTTCAACTGGTACACCTTCTTTCTTTATGCATCCGGGCGAAGCTGGGCATGGTGATTTGGGTATGCTGGTTCGCGGTGACGTTTTAATTGCGATTTCCAATTCTGGAAAAAGTGATGAAATCATGATGTTGATGCCACTCATCAAACATCTTGGTGTACCTCTTATTACGATTAGCCGTACTGATAAAGGGCCAATGCCTCAAAATGCCGACATCGCTTTAACCTTAGGCGAGTCTGATGAAGCATGCCCACTCGGATTAGCTCCGACATCGAGCACAACAGCGACTTTAGTATTGGGTGATGCACTGGCTGTTGCTTTACTTGAAGCACGTGGTTTTACTGCAGATGATTTTGCGCGTTCGCATCCCGCAGGAGCATTGGGTAAGCGTTTACTTTTACATGTAAAGCATCTGATGCATACAGGCGATGAATTGCCAAAAGTTTCACCAGACACACCAATGAATCAAGTGCTTTACGAAATTTCTAATAAGCGTTTAGGCTTGACCACGATTGTTGATGATGAGGAACATTTGCTTGGTATTTTCACCGATGGTGACTTGCGTCGTTTAATTGATAAACAGCAAGGTTTCGATGTGAATTTACCTGTTTCTGAAGTAATGACAAAAAAACCGTCAACTATTTCTCAAGAAGCACGTGCAGTAGAAGCTCTACAACAGCTTAACCTGAAAAAAATCAGTCAATTTGTTGTGGTTGATGACCAAAATAAAGTGATTGGTGTAATTAGTATGCATGACCTTATTCAGGCAGGGGTAAATTAATCAATGGCATCTTATGCATTGTTAGAACAAGCACGTCATTTACAGGCATTGGTTCTGGATGTTGATGGTATTTTGAGTGATGGTTTTGTAACTTTAACGAATAGTGGTGATGAGATTAAATCGTTTGATATTCGTGATGGTTTAGGTATGAAACTTGCGCAGCAAGCGGGCATGAAAATCATCATTATTACAGGCCGAAAAAGTAATATCGTTGAAAAACGTATGTCTGATTTAGGTGTAGATCTCGTTTTTCAAGGGCGTGAAGACAAAGGTTCTGCGCTACGTGAAGCTTGTGCACAGTTTAATATTCTGCCTTCTGATTGCTTATATATGGGCGATGACTGGCCTGATTTATCTGCTTTCGCAATCGCAGGAATGAGTGTCACTGTGCCAAATGGGCATGAAGAAGTGCGTCGTCGTGCGCATTTAGTGACACAGTCGATGGGTGGACGCGGTGCTGTACGAGAAGTCTGTGATATGTTGCTGATCGCAAAAGGCATTTACCAAGAACTTCTTGAAAAATATCTTGCAGTACCGCATTAATAATAAGATTACTTAAAAAGGTAGGCTATTCCTGCTCATGGATACCAGAGTTTTATCTATTGTTGCTGTAGTGATTGCTGCTATAAGTGGTGGTTATTACTACTATAGTGGCAAAGCAAAAAAACTAGACATTGGTTCTGCGAAGAATATGACATATTCGGCGCAGGGCGTCCATTTGACTCAAACTGATGATCAAGGCAATTTGTATATTCGTGCTG
Organism: Acinetobacter sp. KB005; assembly: GCF_049949095.1. Taxonomy (NCBI): domain Bacteria; kingdom Pseudomonadati; phylum Pseudomonadota; class Gammaproteobacteria; order Moraxellales; family Moraxellaceae; genus Acinetobacter; species Acinetobacter sp. KB005. The sequence goes on from NZ_CP188191.1 coordinate 2,189,498, forward strand.
AAGTTCGTCAGCTTGAACAGGATATGCAACAAAAAACATCAAAGTTGGATCAACTTAATGCGTCTATGTATAAAGATGGCAAGGTTGATGCAACGTTCTTTGCGAAACAGGCAAATGGCTATGATGATAACCGTAAAGTTATATTATCGGGTGATGTGGTAGCAACTAAACTTGCTCCACAAGGGAAAATTGAATTCAAAACCGATGAGTTAACTGGTTATCCAAAAACCAGAGAGATTGAGACTGATCATCAAGTGATTGTACAGTCTCCACAAGCCGACTTTGTCAGCAAAGGATTAAAAGCTAATTTGAATAATGGTCAGTACGAATTTTTTAATGTTCGAGGAAAGTATGCACCAAAGTCTTAATTTAAAACGTTCTTCAGCTTTCCTAAAACAAGCTGCGGTTATTACATTCGTTGCTTTAACATCAGCTTCGACTTTTGCATTGCCGTCTGACCGTAATCAACAAATTTCACTCGTGGCAGACCGTGCAACTTATAACGAAAAAACTGGTTTGACGACTTACACCGGCAATGTCGTGATTGAGCAAGGTACGATGAAGCTTCAAGCCGATTCGATTGTTGCTACGCTAAACTCTAAACGTGAAATCCAAACGATTACTGCCAAAGGTAGACCGTCTAAATTTCAGCAACAAATAAGTGCTGATAAAGGCGTGGCACGTGGTGAAGGACAGACCATTGTTTATAATGCAGATACGGGCATTATTACATTGAATGGTGGTGCATATTTATATCAAGATGGTTCAAGCATTCGTGGTAACTCATTGAAATATAGTATGAATAAAGGTGATGTTGAAGCTCAAGGCTCATCATCAAATCGTGTTCAAATTATTATTCCGCCATCAAGTTCAAAAAGCTTTCCAGGAGCGCGTGACTAATGCAACAAGCTCTTCAACAACCCCAAACTTTGTGTATTAAACACTTAGGAAAAAACTATAGTAAGCGTTGGGTCGTCAAAGACGTATCTTTTAGTATGCAAAGTGGACAGATTGTTGGTTTACTTGGCCCTAACGGTGCAGGAAAAACAACAAGCTTCTATATGGTTGTAGGGCTAGTACGTATGGATAAAGGTGAAATTCACCTTGATGATCTTGATATGTCCGATTTGGCAATGCATGAACGGGCACGTAAGGGAATTGGATATCTTCCGCAAGAGGCTTCTATTTTTAGAAAGCTGACCATTGCTGAAAATATTATGTCCATTTTAGAAACACGCAAAGATTTAAATAAGCAACAGCGCCAGCAACGTCTTACCGAATTATTAAATGACTTTAAAATCAGTCATATTAAAGATTCATTGGGAATGAGTGTATCTGGTGGTGAACGCCGCCGTGCTGAAATTGCACGTGCATTGGCTGCTGATCCTAAATTTATGTTACTTGATGAGCCATTTGCCGGCGTTGACCCAATCTCGGTTGGAGATATTAAAGATATCATTCAGACTTTGAAAGATCGTGGTATCGGTGTACTCATTACTGACCATAACGTACGTGAAACTCTGGCAATTTGTGAACGTGCATATATTGTCAGTGAAGGGGCCGTCATTGCAGAAGGTACACCACAAGAAATTCTGGATAACGAGCAAGTCCGTAAAGTCTACTTAGGTGACGATTTTACAGTTTAAATAAAACAGTTAATCTATTTGTCTAAAAAGAGGTCAATGCCTCTTTTTAGTTTTTTATATTTGTTTATTAAAAACAATAACTTAATATATTTATTTGATGAAAAAGTAATGTGTAAATTATTCAAGTAATTATGCTTCTTTGTGCAAAAAACTATGTAGAATGTAAAAGCTTTTAAACGATAACAAACAAGATCAACAAGACAAGCATGATTGGATATAACCAAAGAAAAGTAGAAAGGACATGTAAAAAGCCGGCTTTCCTGAAAGGGTTGATGCTTTTAACTTCGTTGCATGTACCTGTAGTGATATATGCTGCTAAACCCAGTGAGCAATATCACACCCTAAAAGACAACTTATCACAACTTTTTGCCCCTAAAAGTAGTGATGAATTTAAAGTTGCCAAGATGCAAGAGTTGAGTAATTTTAAGTTAGATCATTCTAGAGTTCAGGAGTTTCCGACTGTTCAACTCAATGATAGATCAGCTGCATCTTATTCAAATTTGCCATCAAGGAAAATGACTTTGCAGGAAGCGGTGAAAGTCGCAATCCAGCGGAACCCAGATATTTCTCAAGCCATCTCCACTTTAGCTGGCCAAAATGCGGGTATTGATTATGCCAAGGCCGGTTATTATCCACAGCTTTCGGGTGGTATTACCACAGGTGATTTGAGTAGTGGTGAGCGTGGTCGACAGTTATTGTCCCTAAATGCGACTCAAATGCTCTATGATTTTGGTAAAGTTAAATCAGGTGTAGATGTTGAGCAGGCCAAGGTTCAGGTTGAACAGGCCAATGTGCTGGTCAGCATTGATGATATTGCACTTGACGTGGCGCAGTCGATTATCAATATTCAGCGCTATCTTCAATTAAATAAAATTGCCGAGCAGCAAATTGCGGGTATCCAGCGTATTCAGGAAATTGCCAATTTACGTGCAAATGCTGGTATTAGTAGCCAAGCTGACCCGATTCAAGCTCAGTCTTATTTACAAGCTGCTCAGTCTGGTTTGATTGCACAGCAATCATTATTACGCCAGTACCAACAACATTTAAGAACATTATTGGGTGCAGATGTCTCGCGAACAGGTTGGATTATTTCAGATGATCTGGTGAAAGTATCCGATTTATATGGCGAACCTGAATTCAATACCATTCCAAAAATGATTGCAGCGCAAGCGAGTGTTGAAGTTGCCAAGGCACAAAAGGAACAGACTCGTTTAACACGTTATCCAACCTTGTCCGTCAAAGGTTCCTTAAGTCAGGCCATTAATGGCAGAAACCCAAACAATGATAAAGATGATGGTCTGTACAGTTCTGTCATGCTTGAAGCAACCAGCCAGTTTTATCAAGGTGGAGCCGTTTCTTCTCAGGTCAAAATGGCAAGTTATGCAGAAGAAGCTGCAAAGTCTAAAGTCAATTCAGTTTATATGGATGTTCTCGATCAGATTAGAACCAGCCGTGAACAAATTGAAAATAAACAACGCCAAATGCAGGTACTGACCAATCGTCAGGCCACGACTGTTCGTACACGTGAACTTTATCAAGAGCAGTACAAACTTGGTACACGTTCATTGGTCGATTTATTAAATGCAGAACAGGCTATTCATAGTGCCAATTCAGAACTCGAAACCGCACGTTATGACATCTATAACAGTATTGTGCAATACATCTCGGCAACAGGACGTTCCCGCCAAGCTTATGACTTAAATAATATTTCAATTCAGGGGTTCGAAGTACAACCATGATGACAAAAATAAACTACCAGCCCTGGTTACAGGCGGTCTTAACGATTGCTAAACATTACCGAATTGAGCCTTCAGAAGAAAGAATCCGTTTACAACTTGACTGGAACCAGAATCAAAACCTTGATGATGTTTTACAGCTCATTACACGTCAGGTTGGACTAAATCTGCGTAAAGTACCGTTTTCTTTAGAGCTGCTGAATCCGTGGCGGCTACCTGTTATGGTCGAGTTTTATGACGGACAGGTTGGTATTATTGATAAAGCCGATACCCAAGGAAATGTCAGTATCCAGTTTAGTGGAGACCATGGACTTTCTCAAAATTTAAGCCTAGATGTCTTAAAAAATACCATTAAGAATGTCTATATCCTGCGTCCTGAAAGCTCTATTCCCGATGCGCGTATTGATGAATATATCAAACCCTATGAAGCAAGCTGGTTCTGGTCAATTGTTCTAAGAGACTGGAAACGTTACGTTGATATTATGTTTGCCTCACTCATTGCCAATATTTTGGCACTGGCAACTATTATTTTCTCAATGCAAGTCTATGACCGCGTTGTGCCTTCACAGTCTGTTCCAACCTTATGGGTGCTGGCTGGTGGTGTACTCATCGCAGCACTTTTCGAATTTACCTTACGTATATCGCGGGTATATTTATCCGATATTATCGGTAAACGTGCCGACTTAAGGGTTTCTGACCGCGTATTTGGTCATGCCTTAAGAATCAAGAATAAAGATCGTTCAAAGTCTACCGGTAGTTTTATTTCGCAGATTCGTGAGCTCGAAGGTGTTCGTGAACTGGTAACCTCTACCACCATTAGTGCGATTGCCGATTTTCCATTCTTTTTCCTGTTCCTGACCATCTTTGCGATTATTGGCGGGAAACTGTTTTGGGTGATGTTGCTGGTTGTGCCACTTATGCTTTTGCCGGGTATTCTGGCACAGAAAAAGCTAGCGCAACTCGCACAAGAGGGTATGAGAGAATCATCAATTCGTAATGCCATTCTTGTTGAAGCGGTGCAGGGTATCGAAGATATCAAGTTGTTGCGTGCTGAATCGCGTTTCCAGAACCAGTGGAACCACATGAATGAAGTTTCAGCCGATATCGGTATGAGACAACGTAAAATTGTCGGTACCTTAATGGCATGGACTCAAATGCTTCAGGGTCTGACCTATGCGATTGTGGTTTTGGTGGGATGTTTTGCGGTGATGGATGGTGAAATGACTACGGGTGCGTTAGTGGCCTGTTCAATTTTATCTTCACGAATGCTAGGTCCGATTGCACAGATTACAGGCGTTCTAGGACGTTTACAGCAGGCGAAAGTTGCAAAACAAAGCTTAGATGAGCTTATGCAACGTCCGATTGATCAGGCTGACCGTTCACATCTAGTGCACAAAGCTGCTTTAAATGGCGACTACGAATTAAAAAATGCCTTGTTCCAATATGGAGAAGACGACCCGAGACCGAGTTTGGCAATCCGTCATTTAAAAATTCGCGCTGGTGAAAAAATTGCAATTCTGGGGCGTAATGGGGCAGGTAAATCGACCCTGCTTCAGCTTCTATCTGGCATGCAAGTTCCAACTCAAGGTTCAGTGCATTTAGATGGCTTAGATCTGTCTTTAATTGACCCATCTGATGTACGTCGTGATATGGGTTTACTCAACCAGAACGCGTATCTTTTCTACGGTACGATTCGTGAAAACCTCACTTTGGGTGCACCGCTTGCAACCGATGAAGAGATTCTTCGAGCTTTGGTGGTAACGGGTGCATTACCTTTTGTCCAAGAGAAAAAAGAAGGACTCGATCACCTAATTTTAGAAGGTGGGGTTGGTTTCTCTGGTGGTCAAAAACAAGCGTTGTTATTGGCTCGTCTATTGATTCGTCAACCTAATATTTTATTACTCGATGAACCAACAGCTGCGATTGATGATGTGGCAGAGAAGCAACTGATTGATCATTTAAAAGGATGGCTGGCCCATCGAACCTTAGTGGTTGCGACTCACCGCCGCGCTGTTTTAGAACTGGTGGACCGTATCATTGTCGTTAACGACGGCAAAATCGTGATGGATGGTCCAAGAGATCAGGTCCTTAATCAATCAACAGCCCAACAAAAACAAGTGCAAGGAGGTAATTCATGAGCGAGCCAAAACAAGAACAAGAACTCACCCGTTCAATGAATGTCTCTTATACTGAACCACCATTACCACGTGCCAGCTTAGTGATCTGGATTGTGGGGATTGGCTTAGTTATTTTCTTTATCTGGGCATGGGTATTTAAACTTGAAGAAGTCTCTACCGGCACAGGTAAAGTGGTTCCATCGTCTAAAGAGCAGGTCATCCAGTCCTTAGAAGGTGGTATTTTAACCAAGCTAAATGTACAAGAAGGCGACATTGTTCAAAAAGGCGAAATTCTTGCGCAATTAGATCCAACCCGTTTTGCATCGAATGTTGGTGAGTCAAGATCTTTACTGATCTCCGCTCAGGCAACTTCAGCACGCTTACGTGCAGAGGTAAACGGCACACCTTTGGTTTTTCCAGAAATGGTGCTGAAACAACCAAAACTTGTACATGAAGAAACTGCATTATATCGCTCACGTCGGGCTGATCTTGAGCAAACACTCTCGGGTTTAAAGCAAGCTTTGCAATTGGTACAACAAGAACTGGCAATGACCGAACCGTTAGTTGCTAAAGGCGCGGCCAGTGAGGTTGAAGTTTTACGTTTACGTCGCGAAGCAAATGACCTTAGAAACAAAATGAATGATGCGCAGAACCAGTATTATGTTAAGGCTCGTGAAGAGTTATCTAAAGCCAATACTGATATTGAAACGCAACAACAAGTCGTACTGGGTCGTAGTGACAGCTTGGATCGCGCAGTGTTTAAAGCACCTGTACGTGGTGTTGTGAAAGAAATTGCAGTTACCACCCATGGCGGTGTTATTCCGCAAAACGGCAAGTTGATGACCATTGTGCCGATAGATGAACAGCTACTTATTGAAGCGCGTATTTTACCGCGTGACATTGCGTTTATTCGACCGGGACAAGAAGCACTGGTTAAGATTACTGCCTATGACTACTCAATTTATGGGGGGTTAAAAGGTAAGGTTACGGTTATTTCCCCAGACACAATTCGTGATGAAGTTAAACAAGATCAATTCTATTATCGTGTTTATATCCGAACCGATTCAGACAAGCTTTATAATAAAGAAGGTAAAGCTTTCGGAATTACACCGGGTATGGTGGCAACGGTAGATATTCGTACGGGTGAAAAGACGGTACTGGATTACTTACTTAAACCATTCAATAAAGCCAAAGAAGCGTTACGAGAAAGATAATAAAAAAGCCCCGAGATTCGGGGCTTTTTTTATGGGTTTGATTCTATTAAATTCACGTTATAATTTGATTTTTATTATGCTTTATTTAATTTATGGCTTTTACGATTGCATCACCCATTACGTTTGAAGAAGAAATTAAAAAAAGTAGATTTCAAGCTATCGCTGCACCAGTAGAAAATGAACAGCAAGTTAAAGAATTTTTAGAACAAAACAAAGATATCTCGACAACTCATCAATGCTGGGCATGGAAAATTGGGCATAATGTTCGCTTTAACGATGATGGCGAACCCTCAGGAACAGCAGGTCGTCCAATCTTGGCAACCATTGAAGGGAATGACCTGACGAATATCATTGTGATGGTTAACCGCTGGTATGGTGGAATAAAGCTAGGTACAGGCGGTCTTGTAAGAGCATATGGTGGTTGTGCTGGGCAATGTTTGCTATTGGCTGAGCGTATTGAACTTATTGCAAAGAAAACGATTTACTTTTCTTGTCACTTTAATGAATGGGCCATATTTCAATATGAGCTTACTCAACAACAAATTGAATATCAGGAAACCTATACTGCAACGGGTGTAGATATCGAAGCAAGACTACAAATACATCAAATTGAGCCACTTGCCTTAAAACTCAGAGATGTAACGCGTGGCCGTGAAGAGTTAAAAATTGAAGAGGAATTGACTGATGACTGATTCCTTACTCAAATATCGGGAACAACATAAGCACCGTTTAAATTATATGCCATGGCTATATTGGACTTTAAAACCTAAAAATCGTGTTTGGGCCGAAGAGTGGCAACAAGAATATCAGGCTTATTTGATGGAGATGGAAACAGTTGAGATTGGTAAAAACTGTTTTATCTCGCCCTTAGCTCACATTTTTGCTGAACCGGGACGAAAAATTATTATTGGTGATAATTGTTTTATTGCAGCAGATTGCAGTTTGCATGGACCCCTTGAAATAGGTAATGAGGTCGCGATAAATCATCATTGTATTTTAGATGGGGGGCGAGCCGGCATAAAGTTGCATGATCAGGTCCGTATTGCTGCATATTGCCACTTATATGCATTTGATCATGGTATGCAGTTAGATCGTCCACTTTACCAGCAACCTGTCACCTCTAAAGGAATTGAAATTGAGCAGGACGTTTGGTTGGGTGCACATGTGGGTATTAAAGATGGTATTAAAATAGGTAAGCATGCTGTGGTCGGCATGAATAGCATGGTGACCAAAGATGTGGAACCGTACCATATTGTAGGTGGCAATCCCGCAAAATTTCTTCGTTTAAGGGAATAATTCAGTCTCAAGAATGTAATAAGATGTTTGATCTTTAAACAAAAAAGTTGATTTTTATACATAAACCTTAACATACCAATTTTTATCTATGTTAAGTTAAAGCTAAGTTTTAAGAATAATCTCCAAGGCAAAAGACCTGAAGAAGAGAGGCTGACATGAACCGTGTTATTGCGTGTATTGACTCATCACCGTGTATTAATGCTATTGCCGATGCAGCAGCATGGGTTGCTAAAGCAACCGGACGAGAACTTGTATTATTACAAATTCTAGACTATTACCCTGCAAGTTATCATCTTGGTGAAATTAGTGGCGTAATTGGCTTTGAAAGCAATGCAATGCTGCTAAAAGAGTTAGCTGAGTTGGAACAAAAACAAAGTGAACTCGCTTTAGACTATAGCAATAATTTACTCCGTCATATTTCTGATCTTATTAAAGAAAAACACGATATTACATGTTCAAAAATTCAAGAAAAAGGTGATTTTTTAGAGCAAAGTTTTAATCTCTTGCATGAAAATGACATCGTAATTTTAGGTCGAGTTGGGGAAAGAGCTGCCGAAAAACAGAAACCAATTGGTAGTAATGTTGAAAACTTTATTCGTGGAGCCAACTGTACTGTTTTGACCATTGGTGAAAACTTTAAAATACCGACACGATTTATTTTCGCCTATGAATATTCACCAACTTGTCAAAAAATGATGCGCCGCATTGCTCAAAGTGATTTATTACGAACACTGCAATGTCATTTGGTTTATGTTGGCGATCATCCAGAAGTACTCAATGAACCTGAGCATTACCTTAAACAAGCGGGTATAGATGTAGTGACCGTATATCGCTATGGTGATGTTGCACAAAATATTTTAGAGTACCAACAAGAACATGGTATTCAAATCATTGTGCTAGGTGCATTTAGTCATAGCAAAATTCATCAGTTCTTCTTGGGTAGTATTGCTACAACCATATTTCGAAACGCGACTGTGCCATTGTTGGTAGCTAAATAATAAGATTTGCATATAGTTATCCGCAAATCTTGTGGATAACTATATGGAAAAGCAACTGTAATAAAAGTAATTTATTGATTATAAATAATAAAATAAAAAAGACGATTTTTTAACCATTATTTCACAATTGCAATTGCGAAGCCATCATGGCCTTTTGAGCCAACTGTTTGTAATGCTGTACACGACAAGATTTGTGGATGGTTTTCGAGGGCTTTAAACATTTCACGGATGCCTTCAATACTTGGTTTTTTATTGTCTGGATTTAAAATATCACCTGCGCGAATCACATTATCAAGCACAATAATTGTACCTGATCTGGAAAATTTCAGGCTCAATTCTAAATATTCTGGGTAGCCCTGTTTATCTGCATCAATGAAAATAAAATCAAAAGGCTCGATAGATTGAGGATCAATCTCAGAAAGAATATCTGCTGCACGGCCAGTTTTAAGTTCAACTTTTACAGGAAGATTTGCATGGTCGATGTTTTTTTGTGCCATTTCTGCGTGAGTGTCACGGCCTTCTATTGTGAGTAAATAACCATCTTCAGGTAACGCACGGCCTAACCAAATTGTACTGTATGCAGCAAAGGTTCCAATTTCTAAAACTCGTTTACATTTATTCATTTGAATAAGCATCTGCAAGAACATTCCTTGGTTAGGAGCCACTGCAAGATGATTTGAGAAGCCGTGTTCGTCGGTATTTTTTAATGCATATTCGAGTCGCGGGTCTTCGGGAATTAAATGTGAATCGATATATTCGTCAATGTCTGTCCACATCTGCTGCATAATCAAATTTACCTATATGTTGATAGGGGTATTTTAAACGTTTATGCCTAGAGTGCAAAAATCTTCGTTTGAAGAAATTTTGGTTGATTAGTGAATGAGCAAATTACTTTTTCTGAGTTACCAACTCAAATTAAACAAGGAGTATAAAAAGGTTCATTTCTTGCTTATTTTTATCAATGTGTAGTTAGGGATGTATAAATGAGAATTACGTTGTGCGCTTTCACAAGTGTAGATTTTGAAGAGGGGATTGAGGTTTATTGTTCAGCTTTTAGTAATGAGCCATGGAATGAGAAGTTTGATGATTTAGAACCAATTAGAAAATATTTTGAGAGATATTTTCAATATTCATCTTCTTTTGGCTTTTGTGCAAAATGGGGAAACCAATTAATTGGTGTGGGAATGGGGCATATTCATCCAACTATACAAGGACTTCGTTATTATCTAGATGATTTTTTTATTCATCCCCAATATCAGGGAAAAGGAGTTGGCTCTAAGCTTTTAAAGTATATAGAAGGAAAGTGTAGAGAAAATAATATAGAAACCATTGTTCTGCACACGTTAAGAGCATCTATTTCCGAAGATTTTTATAAAAAGCACGGCTTTAAAAACCGCTCAAAACTCATCTCTTTAGCCAAACGTTTGTAATGGGGTTAAGTGAAAACTCCTTTCGATTGAAAGGAGTTTTTTAATTTAAAAATTACACATCGAACTGCTTCGAGTTAAATCAGGTCCCCAAGTACGATAGCCTTGAGTATCAATATGAATTTGTCCGGAGCTATATAAACCAATACCCATATTTAAGCTTTGACCATGCTGAGCCCAGAATTGACAGAGTTTAAATTTGGTATTTTCAATAAATGCATAATCTTGAGCTTGAGGGAACTCAGGACCAATACGGAAATCAATTGCAGAGTTAAATAAATGCTTAGAAGAGCTTGCGCCACCAGCACATTCATTTAAAGGTAAATCTCGATAAACCGAGGTTACCTCAAAATCGGTTAGAACTTTTGACGCAACTAAATATTTAAATACGCGTAGGGTCGATAAAGAATTTCCCCAAAGTTCGCGATTAGGCACAGCATATTCTGAACGCCCACATTTTTGCCAATCGCGTGCTGAACGTAATAACTCAAAACTTGGCACAATGCCCGCGACATTATTTCGGGTTAAGAATTTTTCGTATTCACGAACACGTTCGTAATTTTCACCCGAACCTAACCAGCTTCGATAAGATGTAGGCTCAACTTTAGGGGGAATCGGGCGCTCGATAATAACGCGCTCTTGTGGAATAAAGATTCGTTTACCACTTGGAGAGGTTTTGCCTGTTGTTGTGTGTTGGGGAGAGCTGACACAACCTACCATAACCGCTGGGATTATGCATAAGGGCACCATACTCTGCAAAAACTTCCGCATAAGAAAAATTAAGCACTTATAAATATTGCGGCTATTTTAATGCAAAACAGTGCACAAATTACGAGGAATTTGCAATGAAATGTTTGAATAGGATATAAAAAAAGATCAGCGGTTGCTGATCTTTTTTGAAATTACTTTTCAAGATATTGTAATTTATCAGGTTTGCCGTTCCATTCTTCACGGTCAGCCGGTTGATCACCAATTTGAGTAATGTTAGGCCATTTTTGAGAAAGGTCAGCATTGAGCTCAATAAACACTTCTTGACCTTCTGGTAACTCATCTTCAGAGAAAATTGCATTTGCCGGGCACTCTGGTTCACATAATGCACAGTCAATACATTCATCCGGATTGATCACTAGGAAATTCGGACCTTCGTAAAAACAGTCTACAGGACAAACTTCTACGCAATCTTGGTATTTACATTTAATACAATTTTCAGTGACAACAAAGGTCATGGCGACAGCTACCTAAAAAATATGGTTTCATTTCGAATAGCTTATTTTAGGCAAAAAAGGGGTAAACAAACAATTGCTTTTATTGATATTCTTTATTCATGCATATGAAGATAAGTTAATACGTTGATAATCAAACGGATCTTCCATCCTTAAGATGTGTTAGTTTATAAAATCAAAATAATAATATATTTTATAAAACAATTACTTAAAAAATATTTCCTTTAAATATTCAGATGTCATTTAAGTCAAGCCATCAATTTTATTAAATGTCTTAATTTCTCATTTTTCTTTTACAAATTTTGATTTTCTGCTTTTTTTGTTGAAAATCACTTAAATCTGTAGAACTAAAGGGTACAGAGCAAATGGATATCTTCAGGTTCTAATTGCCAAAGTCGTTGATCTGGGACACTTAATGGTTGTGCGCTATGCTTAATATAGAAATCTACAGTGCGTCGACTTGGGGTTGCTGAAATATACAGTTGATTTGCACCGAGTTGTTTGGCGGACTCTTTTGCAGCTTGCATAAGTTTGGCACCAATGCCTTTACCTTGATGATCTGCATCGACATAGAAGTAGTGGAGTAATTTCGCGTGAGGGTAATCCGCTATAAGTTGATTTGAGACTACGCTCACACCAACCAGTTTTTCAGAAGCATCAAATGCGCCGACAAATATTGAACCTTGTTCAAAGAGCTGTTTCAGTTTAGGTGGGTCATTTTCTAAATGATATGAGTCCCAATGTTGTACATCAAAAAAACAATCAACTAATTCTAGATGTTGCTGTTTTTGTATGTAGTTTTGAGTAATTAGCTCACGGCGGCTAATTTGCTGCCAAATAAGATCGATTTCTGAATATTGCAAAGATCTTAAGATCATATAAATATTATTCTCCGAGATGAATAAGCAGACCTAAGCCTGCTTATTCAGACGTGATTTATTAGGATTTTAGTGCAGCTTTTAACTCGTAGAGCTGCTCAAGCGCCTGACGAGGTGATAAGTTATCGACTTCAATTTGTTTAAGTAAATCTAGAGCAGGGGATGAAACCTCTATTTCGACAACTTTCTCTATGACTTGTGAACCAGCGTTCGCATCTGGTGGCGCAAACAAATCATTTTGAAAGCTTGTTTGTAGATGTTGCTGCTGCTGTTTCTCTAAAATACGTAAACGTTTTTGAGCTTCTTTAATCACATTGGCAGGAATACCAGCTAATTTTGCGACCTGTAAACCATGACTTTGACTTGCAGGGCCTTGCTGAACCTTATGTAATAAAATCAGGTTGCCGTTAAGCTCTTGCGCCGTGACATGGTAGTTATCAATTCCTGCTTCACCACCAAGTTCAGTCAACTCGAAATAATGCGTGGCAAATAGACATAAACATTTTACGCGCTTCGTTAAATCAACCACGCATGCCCATGCTAAAGACAAGCCATCATAGGTACTGGTTCCGCGGCCAACTTCATCCATCAAAACAAGAGATTGATTAGTTGCATGATGCAGAATTTGAGAGGTTTCTGTCATTTCAACCATAAAGGTCGATTTGCCTGTAGATAAATCGTCGGCTGAACCAATACGAGTGAAAATACGATCGATTGGACCGAGTTTGGCTGCTCTGGCTGGAATATAACTGCCGCAGTAAGCCAATAAACTAATTAATGCCGTTTGACGCATGAATGTTGATTTACCGCCCATGTTTGGGCCAGTAATGATTGCCATGCGATGTTGGCTATCAAGAAAAGTATCATTTGGTGTAAATGGTGCTTTGTTTAATGCTTCAACTACAGGGTGACGGCCTGCCTGAATTTTAATGCCCGTTTCTGGGGTAAATTCAGGACGCGCCCAATTGTTTAAGCGTGCTTGATGAGCAAAGTTAGCAACCACATCAATTTGAGCAATTGCTGAACTCATCATTTGGAGATGAGCAATATTTTCGCGAAGGTTTTCAAGTAAAGCTTCGAATAATGCTTTTTCACGTGCTAATGCACGCGACTCACTCGACAGAACTTTATCTTCAAAACTTTTTAACTCAGGGGTAATGTAGCGTTCAGCATTTTTTAAAGTTTGGCGACGGATATAGTCGGCTGGAGCTTGTTCTGCTTGGGCACGAGTCAGTTCGATGTAGTAACCACTTACACGGTTATAACCGATTTTAAGTGTGTTAATGCCTGTACGTTCACGCTCTTTAATTTCTAAATCAATGAGGAATTGACCTGCATGATCGCGAATTTGGCGTAATTCATCGAGATCCGCATCGTAGCCTTCTGCAATTACATTGCCATCACGAAGTAATACAGGTGGGTTTTCAACAATGGCAGCCATCAAATGTTGATGAAGCGCTTTAAAATCACCAAGTTCTTGATCAAGTTGAACTAATAGTTTGGATTTTTTCGCTTGAATGACTGGAGTTAATGCCGTTCTTAACGCTGGAATTTGTGCACATGCATGACGAAGTTGCACTAAATCGCGTGGTCGCGCACTGCCCAGTGCAACACGACTAAGCACACGCTCAATATCACCAATTTCTTTAAGGACTAAACGAACTGGGCTTTCATGATATCCTTGAATGAGTTGCTCAATGGCATCTAAACGAGCATCGAGTAATGCGGTATCACGAACAGGTTGCATGAGTGTACGGCTTAATAAGCGTCCGCCCATTGCAGTTTGGCAATCATTTACCAGTTGGAATAATGATGTTCCATGTTCAAATAATGGTTCAATAATTTCTAAGTTACGACGTGTGATTGGGTCAAGCGCAATAAAGTCTGTGCTTTGTTCAAGTTGAATTGAACGAATATGTGGTAATGCAGTTTTTTGTGTTTCTTTTGCATAGTGAATGAGTGCAGCGGCGGCAGCTTTGGCTAAAGGCAATGGGTCTAAACCAAAGCCTGAAAGCGTTGATACCGTAAACTGGTCACATAAGGTTTTTTGTGCATTATTTTGATTGAAGTCTACATTCGGGCGTTTGGTAACGGGACAATCTAAGTGCTTTTTAATTTGTTCGATAATATTCGTGTCGACCAAGTCTTCATCAATCAAGATTTCACTTGGCATTAAACGCGCAAGTTCGATAGGCAATTGTTCTGGCTTGTAATCTTGTTGTTGAACTTTAAAAATGCCTGCACTTAAGTCGAGTAAAGCAAAACCAATCTGATTTTGATGGATGCATAATGAAACTAGATTGGATGATTGATAACTGCTGAGTAATGCATCATCAGTTAACGTACCCGGAGTAAGAATACGAACAACTTTACGATCAACCGGACCTTTACCTGTCACTTCTCCAACTTGTTCGCAAATGGCTACAGTGCGCCCAGCTTTGACAAGACGTGCAAGATAACCTTCTGCCGCATGATAGGGAACACCCGCCATTGGAATAGGTCGCCCACTCGCTTTACCACGATGGGTTAAGGTGATGCCTAAAAGTTTGGCTGCTAAATGAGCATCTTCAAAGAAGAGTTCATAAAAGTCACCCATACGATAAAACAGCAACGCATGTTGATAGTCCGTTTTGACTTTGAGATATTGCTGCATCATAGGTGTATGAGAAGATAAGTCAGCCATGATTTCAGCGCTATTCATGCGTATTAAACCCTTAAAAAATCAATAATAAATAAGTTAACTTTGAAAGTTTGGTTGTCGAACCAATTCTAACAACTTCTGTGTAAATCTGACTTAATCTAAGAAAAAAGTATACCTTTGTAGTGTACCTTTTTTAGTGTCAATATTGAGTTAACAGTGTGTGAGAACTTAACTTAATTTTTCACGGTTGCTATCTTAACAAATTGAGACTAATTGACAAAAAGGATTCCTAAAATGAGCGAGGAAATAAACAGCAAAAAGAAAGTGGCCTTATCAGCTCAAACTATCACTCAATTTCTGCTGTATGAAATCAATAAGTGCTCTTGTTTTAGCGGGTAAGTAACGGCGATTTGAATAAAGTGCGAACAATTGCAATGGCGCTGCCGATTGTTCAAACTCAACCTCGATTAACCGTCCATCGCTAATGTAGGGTTGGCAGGCTTGTTTGGATAGAATTGCAAAACCGACACCTGATATCGCAGCTTGTCCTGCCATCTCTCCGCTGTTTACTCGATAATGCCCTTTAACCTTGATGGTCTCGAATTCCCCCTTTTTATTCACAAATTGCCAGGGAGCACCTTTGAGTGCACTTACCGTTGTAATACAGGGTAATTCTTCAAATTGCTGGATATGAGTCGGGGTACCATAACGCTGAATGACGGAGGGGGCTGCAACAATGGTGCAAGGGATAGTCACCAAATGACGGGCGATGTAGTCACTGTTATCCATCTGACCGCGGGTAATAATGATAGCTAAATCCAGATCATCACGCAGAGATTCGAAACCTGACAAATTTGTGATACAGCTGATCTCTAGGTCTGGGTACTGAAAGGCGAAATTGGCAATAACAGAACCCAGCAATGCAGGACCTATTTCATTGGGAATACAGATACGTAATGGACCCTTGAGTTGCATTTGCCGCAACGTTAACTCTGTCTCAGTTTGCTCAAGCACCTCCAGTAATGGCTTTGCTCGGGTATAGAGTAGCTGCCCCGCCTGAGTGAGTTTCATATGTCGAGTGCTACGCTCAATGAGCTGAAGATCCAGTTTTTCTTCTAACTGAGAAATACAGCGACTAACATTTGATGTCGGCATTTCAAGGATTTTCGATGCCCCAACAAAACTTTCTCTTTCAACCACCGCAATGAACACTTTCAGGGTATTAAAATCCAGAGCTGGACGCATCAATTATCCCATATTTGATAATAATAAGCGTCATTTTTACCATATAATAAACACCATTGATAGTAGTTAAACTTGGATATCTTTCATCCATAGGTTGCTTGCTATGCCTCCGGTCACGCAGACATTTAATCATAAATCTCTCATGCGGATAGCCATTGTAATTGCTTTTGTTCAGTTCACGAATGCACTGGAATATATGGTGTTCAATCCTGTTTTTGTTTTTATGGCAACAGATTTCGCAGTGCCTGTATCGTTCTCAGGTTATGTGTCGGGTATGTACACACTTGGCGCCGTTCTTTCTGGAATTATTGCTTTCTACTGGATTGATCATTTCAATAAAAAGCGTTTTTTAATTATCAATATGGCGCTGTTAGGCCTACTAACACTTTTGACTACATTCACATCCAGTTTTAGTCTTCTACTTGCACTTCGATTTTGTGCAGGGCTGGTTGGCGGTACGACCATGGGTGTGGGTATAAGTATATTAATAAACAACGCACCGCCTAATTTACGGGGAAAAATGTTGGCGACGGTGATTGCGTCATTTTCGATAGTAAGCATTGTGGGAATGCCCACGATATTATTTCTGTGTACCCATTATGGTTGGCATGTAGCTTTGTGGCTAATAAGTGCATTGTGTGTGTTGGCATTGCCATTGATTGTATCCATCATACCCCAAGACTCCGTCTCTTTAGATACGCTTCGTGCGCTGCCTCTCGATATGGATACTTTACTGTTCGCTTCGAGTAATGCGCTTGTACAGTTTAGTCCTATGCTGGTCATTCCTATTCTGGCGCCATTAATGATACTGCAGTTGGGCGCTTCGCAAGATCTACTGCCTTGGCTCTTCTTCAGCGGGGGCGTTATAGGTTATCTGTCTACAAAAATCACAGGGGCGTTAACCTCCCGTTTTTCTGCTTTGATACTGGCTACAGGTTCTACCATCGTCTTTATATTGAGTTTGCTGATACCAATTCTAGGCTATCAGTATGCAACGTTATTTATTACTTTATTTCTAGGCGCATCTTACAGTCGTTTGGTGTCATCTTCGGTGGTTTCGATTCAGTTTCCTGATGATAGGCAACGAGCTGGATTTTCTTCATTACAGACCTCAATCATGTATCTGGTTACAACCATCGCATTTTTTCTGTCTGCTTTTCTATTACCTGATCATGATATGACACCAAAGAATGCAAACAAGTTACTGATGATATGTGCAATTTCCGCAGCAGGATTCCCAATTCTCGTTATTATTCTGCAAAAGAAACTGGCTAAACGTTTTGATCCAACGTAACTCTAAAGTTGTTATTTTTCGATCCATTAAAAGGATGATGACTAAAAAGATTCTGGCCTTTGGCTCATTACTGACTTGAAGACTACATTTTCGTGAAATTATCTTTATACGTTCTGGTACATAAATCTTGAAGGTCAAATATTTATTTATTGGAAGAATTATATCAAGGAATATAAGACCAATGAGTTGACTTCAAATCGTGGCTTAAGTGGTCTGAGGTCAAGTTTTTTTAAAGATACTTAAGCAATATGGTTTGCGTAACTTCAATCAAATACTGAAATATTTCGAATCAGCGTATGAGTTGCCTATGTGAGTCATCGTCTCGCGCAAAAGTATGCTGAATATAAATAGAGGAGTCATTCATGGGTACGCGTTCAACCATTATGGATACCAATAGCTTTCGTCCAGAACATGCTGCTGAGCTGGATCATGCTACCCGCAAACTGACCGATAAAAGAAATAAAATTTTAGGTGAATCCTATCGCTTGTTTTATCGTAATCCCGTGCATCTGGTGAAAGGTCAGGGGCAATATTTATGGGATGCAGCAGGTCATCAATATCTAGATGTCTACAACAATGTTGCCAGTATCGGACATTGTCATCCAGCGGTGATTGAAGCAGTAAATGAGCAAATGAAAATGCTCAATACACATACCCGTTATTTACATGAAAATATTTTGGATTATACCGAAGAACTCTTACAGACTACTCCTGATGAAATTGACCGTGCAATGTATATGTGTACAGGTTCGGAAGCGAATGATTTAGCGATTCGTATTGCACGTGAATATAGCGGCGGTACAGGAATTATTGTGTCTCAAGAGTCGTATCATGGCACCAGTAGCTTAACGTCAGGGTGCTCTCCAGCACTTGGAACTGAGCAGCCTTTAGATGATACAACTCGCCTAGTTCCAGCACCTGATTATTATCGGATACAAACTGATGATTTAGGCACATGGTTCGCACAGCAGATCCAGCAACAAATTGATGATATGAATGCAAAAGGAATTAAGTTTGCAGGTTTTTTAGCGGACTCAATATTTTCTTCTGACGGTGTAATGCCTAATCCTGTTGGGTTCTTACAAAAAGCGGTTGATGTCGTGCATGCCAATGGCGGTATCTTTATTGCTGATGAAGTACAACCGGGTTTCGCGCGCACTGGCGATTCTTTCTGGGGCTTTGGTCGCCACAATGTTGTGCCTGATATCATTACCACAGGTAAACCAATGGGTAACGGAGTTCCTGTGTCAGGGCTTTTAGCCAAGAGTGAAGTCCTCGCTGCTTTTAGCGATAAAATTCCATATTTTAATACCTTTGGCGGTAATCCTGTTTCTATGGCAGCGGCACAGGCTGTACTTAAAGTCATTCAGGAAGAAGAATTACAAACCCATAGTAAATATGTGGGAGGGCTACTTCTAAAAGAACTCACTAAACTTATGGACAAACATGAGATGGTGGGTGATGTCCGTGGCGCTGGTCTATTTATAGGATTTGAACTGGTTAAAGATAGAGCGACAAAAGAGCCGAATAAAGCATTGGCTTTGAACCTTATTGAGGAACTCAGAAATACTCATCGAGTTTTAACCTCAGTTGCAGGTCCTTATGGCAACGTATTAAAACTGCGCCCACCTTTGGCTTTCCAAACAAAAGATATCGATTGGTTAGTCGGTGCTTTGGATCAAGCCTTAACAAAATTAAAGTAAGTCACTTTAAATATAAAAAATACCCTTCAAGTTGGATGTTAAATCTAATTTGAGGGGTATTTTGTTGTGTAATTATCTTATGTGTCTTTAGAAGATATCTCGAATTACTTAAATAATAAAAAGGCCTTTATTCAAGGCCTGTATTTGCGATGTTTTAGTGTCTTAATTGACGTGGTGTAACACCAAACCAGCGTTTAAATGCACGTGATAGAGCACTTACTTCTGAATAACCTAATAAGAATGCCATTTCTGAAATTGGAATATTTTTCTGTTTAATATAATGTTCGGCCAAGTCACAACGAACCTGATCAACTAAATGGGTAAAGGTCAGTCCTTCATTTTTTAAACGGCGGGTAAGGGTGCAACTCGTTAAACCAATATCATGAGCAATTTTTTCAAGGTTTGGTTCACCTTCACTCAGTTCAAGCTGGATGTGAGAGCGAACTTGATCTGCAAGACATTGACTTGGTGAAGCGCGATTGAGTAGGTGCAATGTATCTAGAATCACTGTTAACAAAATAGAATCACGCCCCGGCATAGTATGCTGGACGTCTTTTTTTGAAATGATGATAGAGTTAAAAGGTTGGTCAAAATAAACAGGCGCATTAAATAATTTGCTGTGTTCTTGCCAGAATTCAGGTCGAGTATGCTCAAAGTGAATCGCGCGTGGTGAATAATGAGGGCCCATTACTTCACGAATCACGTTCATAAACATGCCCATGGTCAGTTCTGCATCTTGGCGGCGAGTTAAAATCGCGCCGTGTTGAACTTGATAATCTATGCGCCAGCTATCTCCCAAATCGACCATTCGATTGAGTGTATCTTTCTGATGCAAATAAAAGTTATTGGTCATGTTCATGAGTGCAGACTCTAATGTGTTTGAACAAAGACCAATGTACCCAATGAGCCCTAATGATTTCGGTTGAAACTGTTGACCATAATGCAGGCCAAAATTATCACAACCTGAAACCAGTGCTGCCTGTTCTAGCACCTTGCAATAATTGGGGAGTTGTAAGCTCAATGTTGGGCTAATTAAAAGTTCAGGATTAATACCACTAATTCCTAAAACACGATCAACATCTGCACCTTTTTGACGAATAAACTCGCTTAATCCAGAGGCAGCTGCAGACAATACACCTTGATTACACATATTTGAATCGACAAGATGAGCTGGGTTGAGATGTAACATGTCAAGTCTCATGATATTTATTCCTAACTATTCTTATATTAAGCAAAAGCCATACCAGTTTTTACTTACATCCATGATTTTGTGTTATTAAAAGTTTTTTATAAAATAATGACTTATGTGTTGCTGTTTTCAGTTTCAGGCTTGATTCTTTAAGAAGAGATCAAGAGTTGTATTTTAGGTTGGGTAGCGAACTAAAAGAAGGCAGAAAATGCATTAGAGATAGGCAAAAAGGGCAGAACTAAAACAAGAAATTAAGCGGCTTCTCATGCATACAACATGTATTGTAGGCATGAGAAAATAAGTGAAATACTAATTTTTTGTATTTTTCGCCGTTTGCGCACCATAACTTAAACTGGCCATTGAGGGTCTAAATTGACCTGTATTGGCATCGCGGCCCTGTAGTAAGAACTTAGTATTGGCTTGACCATAGCCTTGCACAGCCTGCTGAGAAAACTTGCCGATATCAGAACTTGGGCTGCGCAATCGGTTAATAATCAGAACCTTCTGAGTCGCCGCAAAATCTTGCATCATATTTTGATCGCCTTCACTGTCACCTGCGATAAAAATTGGCCCGTAACCATATTTAGAGACTAAAAAGCGCTGGATGGTTGCGGTTTTGCCTTTACCTTGAGTTTGAGCATAGCCATGACGAAACTCGGGCAAAATTCGATTTTGTGCATCTCGTTCTAACTCCATGGCGTAGGCATTTTTTTCATTAATGTTATAGCCGATGTCTGGATTAGAAATAATTTCCTTAATCACATCAATAAAAGATGCCGAGCAGACATAGACATCAATGCCATTGTTCTGAAAGGCCTTAAATAGATTTTGCATTTCACGGTATGGTCTTAAACCATTTTCCCAAGTGGTTTTAACAACGCCTGCTTGGCCCGAAAGCGCTGCGGGAGAGGTCCATGTCACAGGGCCAATCGGTTGCTGCATTTGCCAAGCAACGGTTGCTTTTACCAAATTACGGACTTGTTGTTCGGTAAGCCCAGTAAACAAATAAGTGACCCACGGATATGCAACTTCATGATCAAACGTGTCTCCAATCGCCGCATATAGATATCTCATTTTAGTAATGAAATCGAGATAATGCGGATCTTGTTTAATTTGATCCAGACTTTGCTTACCTTTTAGACCGCTATAGTGGTAATAAAGCCATGTGTAGCTGGCAATAATATCTGGGGCGATTTTATCAATATTGACTGCTTGGCCTTGCTGGTTATTGTAGGCGGCTTCAAAATTTTGCGAGCTAATTCCTTTACGAATAATCTGATTTAGCTGCTCTGGCGTGACATTAAACGCTAAGTGTTCAAGCTGATAAATTAAAGTTGCTTCTTCGATGTCTAAAAATACTGAGGTATTGTCAAAGTCAGTGACGATATACGGACGTTTGTCAGAATTATAGTTAGGGCTGTCTTTTCCATATGTAGCAATCAATTGATTGAGCTGGTCAAAGTTAAAAGTGTCCCATTGACCTTTTTGGATATATTCCTTTTTTTGAATAGCGACTGGGGGAGATGCGCTTTGCAAAGGGTTGTAGTTACATGCGCTTAGCGCAATCATACTTGCCAGACTACTGGTGAGTAATAGTGCTTTGGCAACTCGGCTCAGTTGATGGGTAGCTTGCATAAACCCTTCCTTTAAATTCTATAAAATTTAAAAACTAAAAATTGGAAATGAGGGAAAAGCGATCTAAATCACTTTTCAAATTCCTACAGGCATTTGTCCGGTTAAATATTTTTTACAGAGACGCACAGTTTCATTGGACCATTGATCGCCAAGGCTTTGAGCCATTTCTGTTTGTGCGTGAGAACCATTCCAAGCCATCATTTGAATGCGGCGTTGCATGATAAAAGTTGGGATCATTTCATATTCTTCTGACTGAATATGACCTACACGTTCGTAGCCTTTTAACCAGTGATCAACCCATTGAGGCGCATTTGCATAATGTTCATTGAAGCTAATCGCAGCGGCGAGGTCATGCATAAACCAACTCATGCCGCAGTCATCAAAATCGATCACGCCAATACGTTCTTGTTGTAGTAATAGATTGGTTAAACGCAAATCGGCATGAATCAGGCCATAACGCTCCTGTGTTTTGCCAAAAGAATTTAAATCTTTCGCGATTTGTACAATGGCTTCTTCGATAACGCCGTGGTCTTGTGGTCTCAAGTGAGGTGCATTTTTCCAGTTTCCCCAGTGTCCATCTGCACCAATCATGGTTTCATGATTCCACACAATACGTTGAAAGTTTTCAGGCGCTTGCCATGTTTTGCTATGAATGTGCAACTTTGCAGTAATTTGTCCTAGTTGCTCAAATGCAGTGGGGTCAACTTCAACAGTCGGCATATCGCCATCAACCCAGTTGAAAAGGACTGCATAACGATAAATATCATTCGATAATTTCAAGGTGATTACGCGTTCACCAGATTGATCTGCAATCGCAACGGGAACTTGAATACCACTCGCATTTAAGGCATCTAACCATTCAAGCTCACTTTGTATATCTAATTTGCTGTGATAGTTCGGACGGTGAATTCGAAGTGCATATCGGGCAGATCTGGTCGAAATCTGAAACGTTGCATTTTCAGACTGACACAGTAGTTTGACCTTTCCTTGATAGTCTGATGGATATTGCTTAATTGCTTGTTCTGCCAGTATTTGTAATTGAACTTGGCTTAAAAATTCATTTTGTTCTACAGACATAACCCAACTCCTCAATTTAATTTTTAAACACGTTCTGTGTTGAGATGTCGTCGATCTTATAAAAGAAAAAATGAATCAACTTGACTTCAAGTGGTCGGGGAGATGTTTTGCTGTCAAGTTTTATGAATATCTTTTGCGCAACTATTGATGGTGTAAATTTAGTCGATAAGGCAATACGACAATGAAAGAGTCTGAATTAAGCGTAGATGTTGGCGCTCTACAACAGGACGCAGAGTATTTTGCAAAACGTCAGTTAAAAAAGGGGGCAGTAGGTTGGTTACTTTTAGTGGGGCTAGGTGTCTCTTACGTCATTTCGGGTGACTTTGCGGGTTGGAATTTTGGGCTGGCACAAGGTGGATGGGGCGGACTCTTTATTGCAACAGTCATCGTCGCGTTTATGTATCTCTGCATGAGCTTTGTGATGTCTGAGATGTCAACGATGTTACCCACTGCTGGCGGTGGCTATAGTTTTGCCCGCGTTGCATTTGGTCCTTTTGGAGGATATCTCACAGGGACTGCGATTTTAATTGAATATGCAATTGCACCTGCCGCGATTGCCGTATTTATCGGTTCATATTGCGAATCATTATTTGGAGTTGGCGGCTGGGCTGTTTATTTAATTTGTTATTTAGTTTTTATGGGCATTCATCTGAAAGGTGCAGGTGAAGCGCTTAAAATCATGTTTGGAATTACCGCGGTTGCTTGTATTGCACTTGTCGTATTTATCGTGGCGATGCTTCCACATTTTGACAGCGCACGTTTGTTTGATATTCCAGTCAGTTCTCATGCAGGTGCGAGTAGCTTTTTACCGTTTGGCTATATGGGAATATGGGCAGCAGTACCTTATGCCATCTGGTTCTTTCTTGCAGTTGAAGGGGTACCACTTGCTGCCGAAGAAGCAAAAGATCCAGTACGTTCATTGCCACGAGGTTTGATTGGTTCAATGTTGATATTGGCATCGTTTGCGCTTTTAATTTTATTTTTGGGAGCAGGCGCTGCGGGTTCAAATGCTTTAAAAAATTCAGGAGCTCCTTTGGTTGATGCGCTCATTGCGGTGTATGGTCAGCACACATGGTTGGCAAGCTTTGTTAACTTTGTCGGTCTTGCTGGACTTGTCGCAAGTTTCTTTTCAATTATTTATGCATATTCACGCCAGATTTTTGCACTGTCACGGGCGGGATATTTGCCAAAGAACTTATCACTTACCAATGAAAATAAAGCGCCATATTGGGCAATTATTATTCCGGGCATTATTGGGTTTTTACTCTCTTTAACAGGTGAAGGTGACTTACTCATTTTAATGGCAGTATTCGGTGCAACAATTTCTTATGTTTTGATGATGCTTTCCCATATCAAATTACGCGTATCTCGTCCTGAATTACCACGTCCTTATAAAACGCCTGGAGGAGTTTGGACGTCTTGTATTGCCTTGATTCTTGCCGCCGTTGCAGTAGTTGCAGGGTTAATGGTGAATCCGAAAGTTTGGTTATTAGCCGCGCTGATTTATGTCGGATTTATACTTTATTATCTCTTATATAGCCGTCACCATTTGGTTAAAGGTACTCCTGAGCAAGAGTTCGCCATGATTGATGACTGATTTTTATAGTAATAAGAATAAAGAGGTTTCGGCCTCTTTTATTTGTTCTTTTTTCTAAGCATTTCCAGATTTAAAAGTTTTTTATTTTTTAAATAGATTGTACTTTTTTATCTCATTAAATCAGTTATCTATAAAACACTCATAAATGAGCCAATTTCATTGATTTATTCAAGATCAAGTTGATTATCGTCTTTCGTAATTTTAATTTTTAACTTTTTATATTTGCGTTTATTGGGATCAATTGCAGAATTTATGACCTCATCTGAGAAAGAGGCGCATAACATTAATTTTGCGTATGCACGGTAGCCTATTAAAATTCTACGTAGCGGATAGTCTGTTCTTGAAGAATAATATTCGATTCGCGAGTTAAGCTCTTGTAGTAGGGTCTGTTCGGCCATTCGAATAGTTTTCTGTAAGTGGTTCATTGCAGCATATAGAGATTTATCTAATCAAAGAAGGGTTATTTTCACTAATATGAAATTTGGAAAATTAAAGACTGATATTGCATATTTAAATATCCTAGACATACAAATTACTTTTTTATTACCTGTAAATTTAAGCAGATACACTAAAGCCATAATACATTGATAAATGGTAGAAAAATTACGGATAACAACTCTTTTTAGAGCAACCGATCTATGTGTGTTATAGTCAATTTCGATTAATAATTGGCATTAAAATGGATATCTGTATTGGCGGCATACTTGATGGTCAAAAAAGAAAGAATGATCAAACTCATTTCAAAGTAGACAACCATTATTCTGATCATGGTTCTCAATATAATAAAGAGTATTTTCATTTAGATGGGCAACTTCATTCGTTTTGGATAAGTGAAGAACTTGACTTCTATGAAGCACAAAAAAGAGCTGAATTAATACTGAATACGAAACTTTTAGTTACCTAAATTAAAATAAATAATTTATTATCAAAGAGGGTGGATTTCTGAAGCTATCCTCTTCATTAAAATAAAATTTAAATATTTTATAGATTTAATTTTTGAAATTTATAAATACATAATTATTCATGAATCTATTCTTTTATCCTGTAATCTAAAGAAAATAATTTAGTTTGGATTGTAGGTGTCTATATGGGAGATAAATTGATTGAAAAAGATAAACTTTTAAATTATCTTGCCCAAAAAAATGCAGAGAAAGAAATAGAATGTGAATGGTTGAGGAATATCATTATTCGGTTAATTGATGAGCTTGAAGATAACCGATTACAAGCACAGCTAATTCGACAAGTAAATGAAGAACTCATTTTATTAATACAAACACATGTCGATCCAGATTTTAATTCAAAAGATTTAAGTAAATTTAAAAATTAATTGGATTTTGAGTTTTCAAGGAATCTAGTTGGAATGTTCTTTATAAGAAATTAATATGAAAGAAGCCCCAAAATGGACTTCTTTCATATTAATTAAAGTATTATCTTTTTATTTATTTTTTTCTTCATTATTTTTAATTGGTGAAGAATCTTCTGATTCAGATGGCTGGGCTGGTTTTTCAACTTTATCCTCATTTGGTTTTGGATCGGAGTCATTTTGGTTCTGAGTTGCTTTTTTTGAAAAGTCTTTAAAATCAGACATTTTAAGCTTCTTAATAAGAGTAGTGAAGTTTGATAGTATACCTTTCACTGAGTTACATTACGGTAGTTATGGGAGTGGTATGTAGAGATATGTTCCTTTATATACTTTAATATCGATATTATTTTTTAAAAAATATATTATATATTGATTTAAATAATAAAATCTAAATAAAGGATGCGAATTAATAGATATTTAAAATCTATTTTATTTATATGGTTTGCAAAAAAAATATCATATTCGCATTTGTAGCTAAAAATATAGAAACTTTATGATATTGTTTTTGTGGGTTAAATTCGTACTTGGGGTGTGAGCATAAAGTTAATAAGGCTTAAAATAATAAAAATATAGGGGTTAAAGTATTTATTCTGTGTGGTGATTAAAATATATATTGTGACAATAAACAACAGTATCACATTCAGATACACTTGCGTTGTATCTATATAAAGGTAAAGAGACTATGTTAACTAAGTGCTAGATAATCATCTGCACACCATTAAATAGGAGAGACTCTAATGTCTCAGGACCAAGTTAAAAGCGATCAAGACAAATCAAAAGAGCAACAACAGCAACAACAAGATGGTAAAGAGTTTGAACCTAAAACTCCTGAGCAAAATGACGTAGAAAAAGTCAATCAAAATGATAAAAATGAGAAAAAATCATAATATAGAAATTTATATTTTTTCTTAAAAATATTGGTTGGTAGAAAGAATAACTATTCTTTTTGCCAATTTATAAAATTAAGAGGAATATTTTAATATGTATTTTATAATAATACTTTTTATCTTATTTATTTTTGCTTATATTTTATTTAAGGTTTTTTCTACAGTTAATCTAGAGCTCCCCGAAAGCACCCTAAAAATAGCTGGGAAAATATTTACAGAGAACAAAAACTTTTTTGAACATGAAATAATTGTAATTTTATATCAAGAAGAATTGATAACTTTAGTCGGTAACCAAAATGGTGGTAGCGTGAAGGTCTTTAAAAATGCTGTAATCTGCCTCGAAAAAGAAACAAATAAAATCGCAGTATATATAGATACTTTAAGAGTCGGATATCTTAATAAAATAAACTCCTCTAGTTTTGTTAATTTTTTAAAAACAAAAGGTTTTAGTGAGCGAGATGCTTTTGAAGTTGATGCCGTTATAATGAGTGAAGAATTAAGCCAGTGGAGCGTGAAGTTAGACATACCATACGATATGGAAAAGTTTAGGTTTGATAAATATTAAAATCCAATAAATATTTGATTGATCTTTTATAAGATATATTTTGGTACATTTTTTTTAGTATTGAAAATAAAAAGAGATCATAATTATTGTAGTGATAATAAAAAGGAGAAAAGATATGGAACTTAGAGCTGTCAAAATGCATAAAATGTTTAAAGAGTTTCATGATGAAAAAGCGCTTGGCTATGTAGGGGAATATGATGAAAAACATGATCTTGTAGCTGTATATAATATTTTTAAAGAAAAAATGAAGAAAATAGACGGAACCTATCAATGGATTCTACCTTCATCGGGTGAAGTATTTTTTGTTGAAGAAGATCCACTCTATGTTCGTTAATTAATTTTCCAGTCTAAAAAATCACAAGGATATCAGCTAATGAAGTTTCTAAAAATTCTAAGTTTTAGTGCTATTTTTACTTTATCCGCACATACTTATGCGACAGTGGGTGGTGGACAAAAAATTGAAGTATTGGGTTATCAGGAAAAAGACAAGAAACTTTATGTATTAAGACATTATGAAGATGGTCGAGGACGTCTACCACAATTATATTATTATCTGTTAAATAGTAAATCACCCGATA
The DNA here is from genome assembly GCF_049949095.1 of Acinetobacter sp. KB005. Lineage (NCBI taxonomy): Bacteria > Pseudomonadati > Pseudomonadota > Gammaproteobacteria > Moraxellales > Moraxellaceae > Acinetobacter > Acinetobacter sp. KB005. Next base: position 2,217,807 of record NZ_CP188191.1, read on the forward strand.
AACTTATTGAAGTTCGATCTCTATATATCAATCCAAAAACCCATAAGATTGATTATGATCAAGATAGTAGTGGATTTAATAAGGCTATAAAAAAAATTAAAAAGAATTTAACCCCTTTGATCGTAAGTAATAGTAAGACTGTAAAAATTCAAAGATTAAAAAGTCATCAGAATCAAATATCAGCTTGGTCTGATCCTTCAGAAAAGATGACACAATATAAAACAGAATATGTTGTAAAATCGCCGTCTTTACAAAGTAAGACCCATATTGCGGTTCATTACACCAAAGCAATAAAAATTTCCCAAAATTATAGAGTGCCTAAACAAAATAAGAGGTTAGTTGTCGTTAAATATCTGGGGGTTCCAGAAGAAACTGGTTATGATGTTGAAGACCCAGTTTTACTACTACCTATGAAAAAATAAATTTAAGAGTAAATTATTTTCTTGGTTCAAATCGGCAACATACACAACATCTGTGTATATTCAGCTCAAGACTTATCTCCTCTAGGCTGTTTTATTTTATGCCTGCGTTATAAACCCTAATTTAACAATAACTCACTCATTATTTATCCTTACTTTTTAATGATCTAATTTAAAACAAATGTCATTTTGTGTGCTTGACTGCAAAAGGGTTGGACACTATCCTTTGCCTGCTGGCCACATCGCCAGTCGGTTTTGACGGACCGTATCATAGAAGCATTAAAGGTTTTACTTTTAGTGCCTAGCCCCTCGTGCCCCCTCTACGGTGGAATGATCTGACCCCATAAAGTTGGACAGTTAATTAAGCAGTTTTTAAAAACTGATTTCTATATTGTACAGGGGATAAACCTTGTAGCTTCACTTTGATTCTCTCATGATTATAATAATGAATGTACTCTTGTATAGCTTTCTCTAATTCATCAATTGATTGAAATTTTTCACCATGAAAGCATTCCGATTTTAATATTCCAAAGAAGCTTTCTATTACAGCATTATCCAAACAATTTCCCTTACGAGACATACTTTGAATTAAACCATGTTGTTTTAGTTGCTGTTGGTAATGAGCCATTTGATATTGCCATCCTTGATCGGAATGGAGAATTGGTTTTTCATGTCGTTTAAGTTTAGCCAAAGCATGAATGAGCATATCTTTTACTAACTCATAATTGAGTTTGCGTTGGATTCGGAATGTAATAATTTCCCCATTAAATAAATCGATAATCGGGGATAGGTAAAGTTTTTCACCGTTCACATTAAATTCCGTTACATCAGTTGCCCATTTCTGATTTGGTCGATTTGCTTTAAATTGCCGTTTTAAAACGTTATCAGCCACTATCCCGACACAACCACTTTTATATGAGCGATATTTTAGTGCTCTGATACGTGATTTAAGTCCCATAGTTTTCATGAGTCGATATACACATTTATGGTTAATCATTATTCCTGTACTTTTCAGAGCAAGAGTAATTCTACGATAGCCATAGCATCCCTTATGCTTATGGTATATGGACTTAATCTGCTGTTTTAACTCAGTATATTTATCATTAGTACGTACAGCTTTCATGTGGTAGAAATAAGTACTACGGGCTATCTTGGCAATACTGAGTAAGAGCTTTAATGGATAAATTTGCCTTAATTCTGAAATAATTTGAACACTGTCTGCAGTACAAATTGAATTTAAGTACGTTGCTTCAGTTTTAAGGCTTTTAGCTTTTTTAAAAAAGCGACCTCTGCGCGTAAAGCTGTAAGCTCATCAATGAGCTCTTGCTGAGACTTGTCTTTATCATCTCTTGTTGGTTTCACTGTTTTAGTTTTATCTTGCTTAGTCATATTGGTATAAGTCCGTTTAGTATTAAACCCAGCAATCCCTTCTTTATGATACAGAGCTAGCCATCTTCTTAAAATTGACGTCCCGCTCAGATTTAACCGTCTTCTTACTTCTCTTACGGGTATCTTATCAAGAAGCATTTGTATTGCATTGATTTTAAATTCTGAAGAATAATAAGTTTTTTGAATTTTAATATTAAGCCCATCAGTACCATGTGCCTTATAGTTTTCAATCCATAACCGAATGGTTTGGAGATCTACATTAAACTCTTTGGAAAGAATTTTATAGCCTTTACTACCATCTAAATAAGCCTGAATTACTTTGAGTTTTAACTCTTTTGAATGCTTTGGAACTGGCATAGGTCACACCTTATAAGTTTAAAAAGTCTAACTTATGGGGTGCAGTTCAGAACGGGAGGGGGACACCTTCGGGTGTGCTGGCTCTATGACCAGTCCGTCAACCCTCTTTCGTTCTGCCACCATAATTTTAATGTTTTGGCAGAACTCCCAATAAAAAGGAGTTGGCTTTGCACATCCATTATTTCTTGGCAACCTTTGCCAAAAGCTATAACGACACAGCTTAAAAAATAAAGCAGCTTGACGACCTTTAGGGTTTTCAGGCTTTAAGTCATTACGGCTCAAAAAAACTTGCCTCAACAATAAAACTTGAGATGTGCCAAGCACAGTCTTTATAGGCTTTGCTGTGTCTTTTTTCTCCCAAAAAAGTATCTCATTTAGAAACAACAAGAATTTTTATAACGGTAAAACTATGCCAAAGTTAGTTCTTCCAACACGTGCTATACAAGTCATCAATAAGTCGATTGATTTATTTCATCATCGCGGATTTCATGTTGTTGGAATCGACCGAATCGTGCAAGAGTCTCAAATTCCCAAAGCGACTTTTTATAATTATTTTCACTCTAAAGAGCGTTTTATTGAAATCTGTTTGATTGTGCAAAAAGAACGTTTGAAAGGAAAAGTGGTTTCAATTGCTGAGTATGACTGTAACACCAATGTGGTTGATAAGCTTAAGAAGCTCTATTTCTTACACACCGATTTAGAAGGGCTGTACTATCTATTATTTAAAGCAATTTTTGAAACGAAACTGACCTATTCAAAAGCCTATCAAGTCGCAATTAAATATAGAACTTGGCTAATCAATGAAATCTATAGTCAGCTTATAAAACTAAAAACCGATGCGACTTTTCAGGATGCAAAGCTATTTTTATATATGATTGAAGGGGCAATTATTCAGCTTTTAAGTTCGGATGGGGCAATTGATCGGGAAAGGGTGTTGGATTGTTTTTTGGCGGGGTTGAATGGACGTAAGGGAAGAATTTAAATGATAGGCCTTATGCCACCTTTAAATGATTAACTAGACTAAGTATATTCAAAAGATTAGAAAGAAATTTCTTTAGAAAATTGCATGGCTCTTGAGATAAATGATTAAGTCAAAAAACCATGCAATTTATAAATAAAGTCTTTTAAAGACCTAGAAGCTTATTTAATTCGATACCATGTTTGGTTCCGACCAATTGCAGAGATACCAATGTATCCACGTGCGATAAGTTTGCTCCCATCTGGTGACATTGTTGCACTAAAACGATATGTCTTATCAGACTGTGGATCGAGGATAGATCCTTTGTCATATTTATTTTGACCTACACTTTTTAAATTTTTGACGATGGTTAAACCAATTAAAGATTTGTTTTTGTAGGTACCTTCACACATCGTACATTTATTGGCTTCACTCGGAACGAGTATTTTTTCGATGTTAGCAGAGAGGTTACCATTTTTATCTTCGCTAAATCTTACCAGTGCTCTGGGTTCATTGGTTGCATCATCAATTGTTTTCCAAACACTGCCATGTAATTTGTCTGAAGCAAATGAATGAATCGAATAAAAGCTGAGTAAAAGTAATAATAAATATTTTTTCATATCAATAGTTTCTCTAATTAAAAACAGGTGGCTTTAATCGCCAGAATGATTCATTTTAAATTTAACTTCACAATCTTCTTTATATTGAATCAATAAGATAAATAATATGTAAAGTTATAATCTATTTCCTGTAATATTATTTTGATCGTTTCTTTTATGCAATTGCGATAATGGACATAATTATTAAATATGGCCTTAAAAGCCGATGATCAGATTATTAATAATCTTTAGAAGTAGGGCGCGTAGACTGGTATACATTGTGATCAATATTGACAAAATATGTGCTTAAAAGAAATAAAAAACATCAACTACTTTTTAAATTAGTGGGATTGCGTGTAATTCATCACAATTTATAAAAATAAGATGGAAATCATGTGTTTAGTATTGATTGACATTGCCTAATATTAAGTCTTATAACTAAACGATCCTGAAACTGTTTCTTTAGTAAGAACAGAGAAATAACAATATAAAGACGAATAGATATTAGAACGAAAATATAAGGAGAAGAAATGAAAGTCATTAAGTACGCCTTATTTTCTCTTATGGGAATGCTGATAATAAATAGTGCAGATGCTGGAAATACATCTACAGCATTGAAGGTCAGTTTAACCATTGTAGAAACGTGTGAAGTTTCTACACAAGGAAATTTAGATTTTGGTTCAGTTGTTCGCTCTCAGCCAGTTGCTGGTGCAAGAACGGATGTATCTGTCCAATGTAGTCAAAATACACCGTATCAATTAGCTGTAACTTCAGACAATAACTTTGAACTTAAATCTGCTTCAAGCACAGCATCTGTTGCATATGTACTGTATCAAGATGCTGGTCATACCCAAATTTGGGGAGGGTCGGGAAGTAAAATACGTTCAGGCGTCGCTACAGGAATGAAAGAAACTATTCCTATTCATGGGGCAATTACATCGAGTACCAATGTTCAGGCAACCAAGTATGAAGATTGGGTTCGTGTGAATGTCATATATTAATAATAGAAACACCGAAACGTCGTGCAATGCTGTCCAGACTTATATAAATCTGACAAGAGATTTATTTTCTAATACAAAGTATTGAATAAGCCTTTAACTTGAATCAGATTGTCGATCACTTATTAGCTCGGCCATCCAGTCTGAAAATACGCGTACCGCTGGTGAAAGAAAACGCTGATGCGGATACAGTAAAGTCACTGGAACAGACGATGGGCACCAGTCTTGTAACACGGGGATGAGTCTTTTTTCTTTTAAGTATTCCGTCACAAGTCTTTCAGCAAGTTGAGCGAGGCCGTATCCTTCAAGGCACATTTTTATGTAAAGCTCAGTTTCATTAACGGCGACAGTACCATTCATTTGTACAGTTTTTTTCTCTCCATTTCGTACAAAGCGCATTTCACCCGCATGTCTGTTGTTCCCTGAAAAATAATGAATAGCTCGGTGATGTGCTAAATCATCGGGAGTTTGCGGAATTCCATTTTCTTTTAAATATGCTGCCGAAGCGCATGTTACCCAGCGGAATTCACCAAGTGGGCGGGCAACCAACGTGGAGTTTTCTAAATTTCCCATGCGGATTACACAGTCCACACCTTCCTTAATAAGGTCTACTTGTCGATCGCTGACGCCTATCATAAGGTAGATATCTGGATAACGCCGTTGAAACTCTTGTAGGTTTGGCATAATCACTGAATGAGCGATGCCCGCAGGCATATCAACTCGTAATCGACCCTGTGGCTGTTTGATGGCATTGGTCAGGTTAGATTCGGTATGTTCAATCAGGTTGAGTATTTCTCGGCACTGGGTCAGATACTCTGCTCCGTCTGGCGTCAGGCTAACGCGTCTTGTTGTTCTGTTTAACAGACGCACTTGTAAATACTTTTCAAGATTTTTAATTGTACTAGTGACTGTTGAGGCAGGTAGGGAAAGTGCCTCTGCTGCATGGATAAAGCTTTCAGCTTCTGCCACCCGAACAAAAATCTGCATTGCCTGAATACGATCCAATCTCATACCTTTGTCCCAATACTGTACTCACACTCTTAGATTATTCGCTTTCGCTGAATAATAAAAACAGTTTAACCAGCTTTTTCAGCATTATCACTTCAGATAGATTTTCAGCATACATTTGAGAAGTTGGAATAATGATGACTGATTACAACAGAAACATAGTGCAGCTGACTGAGTCTTCACCAAATAGAACGCTGATTCGCGGGGCGACGATCCTAAGCATGGATAGCGTGATTGGGAACATGGTTCGCGGAGATATTCTTATCGAGAGCGGCATGATTACTGCCGTGGGTGAAAATTTAGAAGCCGAAGGTGCAGCTATTATTGATGCATCCAATATGATCGCGATGCCAGGTATGGTCGATACTCATCGACATTCATGGGAAGGGCAACTGCGACGGATTAATCCGAATGCTGAAACGTTAGAAGACTATTGCAACGCGACGCACTATTCTTTTGCCAAATACTATCGCCCAGCAGATATGTACATCGGTAATTTGCTTACAGCGCTAGGCTGTATAGATGCGGGTATCACAACAGTGATTGATAACTCGCACAATAGTCGTAGTGCCGCTCACTCTGATGCGGCTGTTGAAGCTTTACTAGATGCTGGTATTCGTGCTGTACATGCTTCTGGTGCGCCAGTATCAGGAGACTGGGATAGAGCGAACTGGCCTAGCAATCTCGAACGCCTACAAGAAAAATATTTTAAAAACAGCGAAAACAGTTTGGTATCACTGGCTGCCATGGCTCAGCTAGAACCTGAACTATGGGCTGAGGCACGCAGATTGGGGCTGCCAATCATTACTGAATTTTTTGGTGGTGAAATGGCTGCTGCACTAGAGGGTCTGCATCAGCAAGGTCTGCTAGGACCAGATAATATCTTTAACCACTGTACCTCACTGCCAGACGCTGGATGGGAAATTTTGCGCGAGGCTGGAGTACGAGTAAACGTATGCCCACGATCAGATGCCCATTATGGCATCGAAGACGGTATGTTTGCCATGCAATCGGCTTTACGTCACGGCATTAGACCCGGTTTGAGTGTAGATAATGAAACCTCTTACAGTGGCGATATGTTTATGGAAATGCGCGTAGCGTTTTACTTACAGCGTGTAATGGGAATGCATCAGAACAAATGTTGTGGCTCAGCACATTCGCCAGTGACCCTTCAAACTCAAAACCTTCTAAAAGCTGCAACGGCTGATGGTGCTGCTTGCGCAGGTCTGCAAGAAAAAATCGGTAGCCTGACACTTGGTAAACAGGCTGACTTGATATTGATTCGAACAGACGACATTAACCTTTATCCGTCTGGCAATGCTTTTGGCACGGTAGTTCATGCAACTGAGCGCAGCAATATTGATACAGTGATGATTGGCGGACGAATCGTTAAACGTGACGGTAAAGTGTTGGGTGTGGACAGTGAGCGACTTCGTGCAGCGATTGATGAATCTCGCCAGTATCTTTTTGCCGCGGCTGGTTATGCTCCTGATATTTTTGCCGAGACATTTCTGCCTCTTGAGTAAATTGGATAGAAGGGGTGGGTCAAACACGATGAATGTTATCTATTACCTCATGGCCTTTGCCGCGGGGCTAGGGATTACTCTACAGACCACGTTGAATGGCCAACTGGCTAAAGGCATAGGCGGGGATTCTGTTGCTGCGGCGTTATTCTCGTTTACTGCTGGTGCGGTATGCCTTGGGATTTACTCTCTGGTGCGAGGTGGAATCGCTCCTTCGCTGATCGCTATTCCTGCCCAGCCATGGTGGAGTCTAATGGGCGGAGTACTAGGTTCGTGCGCACTGCTGAGTTATGTCGTCCTTGCTCCTAGAATCGGGTTATCTGCTTTGCTGGGGCTGGCAATTGCTGGACAGATTATCTCGGCATTGTTGATTGATCATTTCGGATTATTAGGGGCGACTGAACGACCAGTTTCCATGATTAAACTGGCTGGAACAGTGGTCATGTTGATAGGTCTAGGGATTACTCTTTTTGGTGACAGGTGATGAATCTTTAAACCAGTATTGTTGATATAAAGTGACTTCAAGCCATTCCAGTCATGTAGTGGCAGCACATTTAATCCATAAAAAACGAATTAACCACTGGAACATTTAACAAATCAACAGCAACCGATACTCGCCATCCTTTTCAACAGGTGCTCGATGAACACACGGTAAAACCTGTTGTGTAGGATGGTCTACCGCCAGACGCCACAAATGTCCTGTGCCTAAATTTACAGGTTGGGCATTAGATTTAGGCTGATAATGCAAATCAAAAAAATACTCTGCCAAGAAGGCTTCAAATTCAGCATCTGGGCCATCATGTAATTCTTTGAGCTTTTCTCTAATTTCTGGAATCAAAACTTTTTGTTCAACCTGATCATTGGACACAATATCGCTCGCGGCGCCGTGATAGGTACATAAAAAAGTATCGGTTTCAATGGGGGAGCGATCAACATGAAATGAATATACGTCTGTTGAAATGAAATCTAGCTCTTCATCGCGTTCATAATGTTTAAGCAAATTAAGTACAGGTGATGCACCAAATTCAGTTAACTGCTCGATATCTTCTAAAATAGTTTTTCTTGCCAGATTGCCTTGTTCTGAGAGCTGTAGTGCTAAAAGGTCTTCAATAGAAACTTCTGTAATATTTTCTTTTAAATGAAGTTTATTCACAATTTCTTTAAAATCACCAACCAAATTTCTGTGCCAACACATCGCATTTGCCTCTCCTTGAAACTTTGTATTTATAAGTTCAGGGAAGCTAGACACTTGTCTAATTTGATTGCTGTTAGAAAACGTATTCTTCATATGAGAATTAAATAAAATAATAGAGCATGTCTAATATTATAGCCTGAGCTTAGTCGAAAATATTCTAGTCCAGCTTATTAAGTAGATTTAACCTTACTTCAGAAGAACATTATTTGCCTCTGAAGTAAGGTCTTTAAAAGTCGACTAATCTATTTACCACTCATATTTCATGCCCACTCGGAAATTAGTTGGAGCACCGTAATAGCTATTTGTAGTGGCTAAATGGTATTTCTCATTAAATAAGTTATTAACATTAAAGTTGAGCATAAGATTATTGTTCACCTTATAACGTGCCATTAAGTCGACTAAAGCGTAACTTTCTTGAGTGAATCTACCCGTTGCAGAGACTGCATTTTTATCATAAATTTCGCTTTGCCAACGAATGCCGCCTCCAATGGTAAGCGCTTCATCAAGATAAGGTAGGGTATAGGTGGTGAACAGTTTAGCTGTGTTATTTGGCACACCAGTATTTAATCGGTTGTCTTGGCTATCTTTTGATAAGTTACGGCTAAAGCTTGTGGAAACTTGCCATAAATCAGTCAACTTACCTGTCGCTTCAATTTCAAAGCCGCGGCTTTTTGTGCCAGATTCCGTTCGATAGGCTTGAGAACCATCTGGGGCAAATACATTGGTTAATGCAATCGCTGTATTGTCCTCTTTAGTTTGATAAATAGCAGCGCCAACATTTAACTGATTATCAAAAAACTCACCCTTAATACCCAGCTCGGTACTATTGCCTATTAATGGGTCTATGTATTCGCCTGTAACAGCTTTCTTATCTTGTGGTGAAAAAATATTGGTGTAGCTTGCATACGCAGTCCAGTTGTCAGTGAAATCATAGGTAACACCGACATATGGAATCACCTTGCCACTTTCTTCTTGTGTTGTGTAGGTGGTCTTATTGTTAGCATCTGAATGGTTGCCAGTTACGCGTTCCCAGTCTTCAATTCGAGTGCCTAAAATAACTGCAAGATTATCGGTTGCTTTAAGACGAACAGCACCAAAAATAGATTGGCTACGGTCATCTCCGCTGTACCAACCATCTATTTTTGTTTCGGGGCGGTTAGGTGTACTGCCATCCCACGCAAAAATATTTTTTAGAGTGCCATCCCATGTCATTTTGCCGCCAACTGAGTTATTCCAGCCAGAATAGGTAGGACGTTTATTTTTACTTTTTGTGTAGGTTGTGCCGAGTACTACATCATGAGTTTGATTAAACAAATCAAATGAACCATTTAAAGTTAAATTAAATAAATCTTGAGTAGGGCGATAATCCCAACGGGTTGCATACAACATCGCCCCGCTACCTGTGGCCTTATCGATTCCTTTACTTGAGTAGGTATAGCCTACAATTTCATCCGAATCGGTAATTGTTCTAGACACCACACCTTTTAATTTCCAGCGGTCATTCAACTGGTGTTCAATATCGGCAAAGTAAGATGTAGTAGAACGGTCAGAACCCGTCCAACTTGCTGCTGCTGAATCTGAGCGAGACCAGTCGATTAATGTCCCATCGGTATAAAAGCTAGGTAAGCCACCTCTAGCAACGCCAGTCATGTCAATTTGTTGATAGCTAGCACCTAAACTACCTTTGGTTCGGTCGGTTAAATCAGCTTCTACTACGGCATAAGCCACTTTACGTTCTTCGTTGTAGCGGTCGATATAGGAGTCTGATTTTTGGTAGGCAAAAAGAGTACGACCACGAATACTTCCTGATTCATTAAGTGGTGTGGAAACATCAATATCGGTACGGTAAGAATCCCAAGAACCAATATCAGCACTCACCGAAGCTTTAAAGTCCTGTAATGGTTTTTTGCGGACTAGATTAATACTTGCGCTTGCACTTCCAGCGCCTGTCATTAACCCATTTGCACCTCGCACAACCTCTACACGGTCAAATAAAGCCATGTCCTGACTTTGGAAAATACTTGAATATGAACTCATGAGCTTCACGCCATCGAGTAAATAACTATCCACTTCTTTACCGCGAGCGTAAATAGGGGAATTATCACTACCAATATTTCCGCCTTGTTTAATTGAGAGGCCTGCTGCCTGACTTACAACATCGGTTAGTTGTGTCAGGTTCTGATCTTTCATTTGTTGATTGGTGATTACACTGACCAGTTGAGGCGTTTCTTTCAAACTTAAAGCTAGGCCAGTAGAAGCAGTGGTGGCTTTTGCAGTATATAGACCAGAACCTTCGGTTGTTAGGTTTTCGCCATGATCAGCATTAACATGAATCGTTGCTAAATGGGCTGTACCTGCTTCACCACCCGCCGTATCAAATTCATTATTGTTATTTGCTTTGGTTTTAATCGTTTCCAACTGAAAGACTTTGGGTTCAAGCGGAGCGGGAGAAGACTTCACTCGGATGCTATAGCCGCCATTGTTGACTTTAACGGCTTCAAATGGGTGACTTTGCAATAAAAGGTTTAAGGCATCATCAACAGCGTAATTCCCTTTAAGCGCTTTGCTTTTTGTTTTTGAAAGGCTCGTATTATCGTAGCTAATGGTCGTACCCGTTTGAATCGCAAGTTGCTTAATGGCCTGATCAAGGGTGCTTTGATTAATTGAAATACGATAAGTTTGCGCAGCGTAAGCAGAAGTTGTGGTAAGCGCCGTGACCACCAATGGCGTACTCCACAGCACTGCACGTATAGCCAAAGCCAGTTTACTTTTTGCTTGATAATCCTTCATGTGGTCTTCTCGACAGAGAGTGTATTTCTCTATAAGTCGAACCAGATCAAAAAAAGGGTCACATTTTTTTATCTTTTTTTAATATTTAACAGATAAGGACTGTAATAGGTCAGTTCAAGTTGATGGCTATAGGCCAAAGTTTCTAAGCTTTGCTCTGGATTTTTTAGAGAAAACACGCCAGAAATCTTAATATCTTTCAATTCCGGATCAATGCTATAGGTTCCCTTTTTATAGCGGAATAATTCATCCAATACTTTTTGGAGTGGCCATTGATCTACGACTAAAAGTTGTTGCGTCCAGTAAGGCTGATCATTATCGAGTGGAAGTGATTTTGAAATATATTTTTCATCAAAAAAAGCACGCTGACCTTGTTTTAATATCTGCCGTTTAGATGAGTTCTCTGGCTCAATGGCTACTGCATGTTTATAAACTTTGACTTTTGTTTGTTCGCTATTTTCTTGTCTCACTGAAAATTGAGTACCTAAAGCTTCTACCGAACCATTCTTTGTTTCGACAATAAATGGTCGATGCTGAGCATCTTTTGCTGTTTCAATATAAATTTCGCCATCTATTAATTTTATTTGTCGTGTTTCTTGTGTGAAATTTATATCGATATAGCAATTACTTGCCATAATGAGTTGAGAACCATCTTTTAACGATACTTTTTTAATCTCACCCACTTTGGTGTGATAGTCGGACTGCCATTTTTCCCAAGGGATGAAATATACCGATAAGCTAACGACGACTAAACCCGAAAGACTTAACAGCATATTGCGTTTAGCAGCGAGGTTAAATTTTTGATTGGCCTGGACTAACGCTTCGGAAGGGAAGTTACCTGCAAGGTTTGTTAAACCATGGCTAAATTTTTCCATTTGCAGGAGTGCTAATTGATGTTCTTTTTTTTCAGCTTTCCATTGCTCAAACTGTTGCTGCTGTAACGCTGTCATTTCCCCTGAATGCAAAATTACCAACCAATCTGCGGCTGCATCTAAAACATGGTGAGGGATTTTCGTAATATCTGACATAGAGTAGCAATTTAAGCGCGTTTAACGGGTTTAATTATAGAGGTCTATACATGCTAAAAAAGCTTGTTTCATATCTCTTTTTACAGTGGCCTCAGAAATATTGATTTTTTCACTAATTTCTCGGTAAGTCATGCCGTCTAGTTGAGACATCAAAAACACTTGAGCTGTTCGGGTAGGGAGTTTTTCTAAAATTAAATGAACCTGATACAAGGTTTCTTGAATATAAACTTCATGTTCGGCAGAGGGGTAATATTCTTCTGGAAGATGTTGTAGGGCATCGAGATAGAGATTTTCAATATGTTGACGACGCCAATGGTCAATAATGACATGCTTGGCGATCCCCATTAGCCATGCTTGCGGCTCTTTAATTTGTTTAAAACTATATTCACTTTTTAAAGCACGATAAAACACTTCCTGACTCAGGTCTTCAGATTGATGATGATGCTGAAGTTTATGTTTAAACCATGACAAGAGCGTGGTTTGCTGAGAACGGTAAATTTGGCTAAACCATACTTGTTTATCTACATTCAGGTTCATAGCAGAGGAGCCCACAAATTGGTAATGAGTAGCACAATTAAACAAACATTTAAGATATTCTTAAATAGTAATGATAATTATTATTAATATCAATCATTGAAACGATATATTCTAAAAATGGTAATGTTCTAATTTTTCACTATTTAAAGCCTGTACCTTGGGCGCTGAGGGATGTATCGTTAGGGAATAATACTTTAAAATTATAGGGTGATTGAAAAAGCAATATCATTCAATTAAACAACCGGGCTGTACCACCACAATTAAAACAACACCGATCTCAAGAAGAATCATATAAAGAACAAGGGAATAAAACATGAAGTTTTATTGGTGAATATTGAAAAGGAAAATCAATGATCAAGATGGGGGTCTATGAAGAAATATTTTACGGTTGATTTATTTATGATAGCTTCGTCTTACTTTAAAAAACGTCAGAAAAATTACCGCGCCGTAAAGGATCAGCAGCTTACAATCGCAGCAAAAGCGAATATCTTTATTTGCATTATTTTTTGTTTATTTTGGACCATATATTTTGCATTTGCTCAAATGTGGTTGATTGTTGGTATGGACATCTTTTTTACACTGATCTCCATATTTAGCCTTTTTCTCATTTATATCAACCGTGTTTCAGCGGGCATTCTTTTATCTCAAGTCGTTTTGCTTGTTTTTCCAGTCATTTTTTGCTTATTTTTTGATGTAGCTACAAGTGACCGCCCGCAGGTGGCTCAATTGTTTTTACCTGCTGGGGCGATATTGGGGTATTTAAATTACCGTAGAAATCCAAGCTTTTTACAAATCGTTTTAATTCTATTGTCGATTGGGTGCTTTATATTTTTTAGTGGTAGCTCTTTTAATCTTGAGAGCGCTATACCTTTGCCCGAAGATATTCGTAACCATGGTGGTTGGATTGCAACTTGTGTCGCTACCCTCATGATTTGTATTTCAATTTACACCATGCAATTAGAGATACAGACAGAAAACACCATGGTGCAAGACTTACGCTTAGCACTGGCTAAAGAACAATTTGAGCTTTTTTATCAACCGCAAATCAATGCTTCTGAAACACTAATTGGCGCAGAAGCTTTATTACGATGGCAACATCCTGTTTTAGGTTATGTTCCTACAAAAGATTTTATTCCCGCGGCTGAAACTTTTGGATTAATGCCAGAGATTGGGGAGTGGGTATTGGCTCAGGCCTGCAAAGTTTTAAAAGATTGGAGTAAAAAAGACGAGACCAAAGATCTTACGCTTTCAATCAATATTAGTGCTGATCACTTCATGCAACCAAACTTTGAGCAGAGTGTGATCGGGCTGATTCAGCAGTATGAGATAAATCCATCTCGACTCATATTAGAAATCACTGAAAATATTGCTTTAACGAATTGTGTCAGCATGATTGAAAAAATGCATATCTTATCTAAACAAGGAATTCAGCTTTCTCTTGATGATTTTGGTACAGGATATTCATCTTTAAGCTATTTACAAAAGATGCCGATTAGGCAAATCAAGATTGATCGTAGCTTTGTACAAGCAGCTTTGGATGATAAACGTAGTAATAAATTAGTCACTGGCATTATTAAAATTGGACTAGATTTGAATCTGCAAGTGTTAGTAGAGGGAATTGAAACTGCTGAACAGTTTAGCGCTTTTAAAAACAATGGATGTACTGAGTTTCAAGGTTATTTATGGGGGTGCCCGATGCCTTTAAAAGATTTTCTTGAACAAGTACCACATCTGAATAGTTCTGATTAGTTTTTGATTTAATTGGATTTTCTTCTTATTTTTTTATGAGTTTTTAAAATAAAAAAAGAGAGCTCAAGCTCTCTTTTTTCTTAATTGACTTATATTAGTTTATTTCGTTTAGCTCAATGCTTTTTAAATTAGCTGATAATTTAAGGATCTTACTTTTTATCCAAAGAGATAGTTCCAGGACCAGTGAACGCTAATAAAATGAATCCCCCAATAATGCTTATATTTTTGTAAAAATTAATCATATTAGGATGAACGGCATCACCTGTCATATTCCAATAAGCATGGCCGATGATTGCAGTTCCTAATGTGTATAAAGCAAAAATTAAAGCAACTGGACGGGTAAAGAAGCCAAGCACAATAAGAAGAGATCCGCCTACTTCCATTGCTACAGCAATAGCGGCTGCAACAACAGGAAGAGGGGTATGTAATGATTGCATGTAACCCACAGTGCCCTCAAACCCCATCAATTTTGGTATACCTGAGATGAGAAAAAGAGCAACTAGCAGTATGCGTGCAAGTAATAATAAAATTGATCTGGCACTTTTTAGCTCAAAATATTGTAAGTTATTCATATGAAATACACCTTATATGTATATTGTTGATAGTGTGATAGAGAGCACCTTTAATCATTTTTGATAGTTCTAATTAGAGTGGTTGTACTCTTATAATTCTATATCGATAGCCGAATCAGCCCATACCAAACATGGTGTTCCTGAGTATGAGTATAGTATCACCAAGAATGTTTCACAATTGCACCCTCTGAATCTAGATATTCTTGTCTTTAAAGAATTTCCTTATCCATTTGCTTATGGGCAGTTCCGACCTATAAAACTGAAAAGATATTATTTAGAATAAATTTAAATTAACTGGTGATATGTAATAACAACTAAACATTAATGATGAAAGATACGGATATTTATTAAACGGGTCACATCATGTCAAGCTTTAAAATAAATACACTTTTACTTTCTCTTATCTCTTGTTCGGTCTTTTTTACAGGGTGTAATGACAGCAATTCTTCTGATGATAATTCGACAGCAAATCAAGAAATACCCGCAGCGCCAAAGGGTGTAGGTTTTGAGGATACTGCTCCAGTCCCATCAAATATCACCACCATTGTAGATTCATGGGTGACCAATCAACGTGGCGATGCGCGGTATGCAACGGTTGAAACAAATGCTGGGGTACGTGTGCTGAGTGGCTTTTTAGATGTATGGACACCATCAAGTTTGTTTGTAGATGCAGGACAGTCTGCGGAGGCAAAAGACGGCTTTCCGGCGGTAGTCGAATCAAACTGGACAGGTTTACCAGGCGACAGTACGGACGGTACAAAAAAGAATGCGGATGTATTGAACTACAACATTAATTATTCAATTCAGACCACGCATAAGCGTACAGAAGAAGAAGCTATTCGTGCCTATTTAGATGATAGACGTGGAAAAAGTTATAGCGTAACGACAGGGATGGGAGCATTGACTGATCCATGGAGAAAGCTTACTGGGCAGACCACCACAATCAATTCAGTACCAGCCGATGCCGCACAAGTAAAATATGATGACAAAGGAAATAATAGTGGACTAACCACGGCTGATGGAAACGCCAACTTTGGAAAAGTCGTTGAATTTGTTCAAGCGATGGGAAATAACTCTTCGACGGAGTCTGCAAAACGTTTTTATAAATATGCTCGCCCATGGCGTTGGAGTTCTGAAGTTATTGTAGTGCCTAGTTTAGAGTCTGCAAAAAGTAGTACGCCTGCAACTGACGGTGGATTCCCAAGCGGACACACGGCTGAAGCTGGCCGAAATGCAATTGCAATGGCTTATTTAGTGCCTCAACGCTATCAGGAACTAATCGCTCGTGGTTTAGATTTGGGTGATTCACGTATTATTGCGGGAATGCATTCAGCCATGGACGTGATTGGCGGACGTCTTCAATCGATTGCCGCAGATGTTGCAAACTTAAATGCCATGACTGTTGAGCAACGAAAAGAAGCTTATCTACAAGCTCAAACACAGCTTATGAAAGAGACCAAAAGCTCAACGTTTGAATCATTTTATGGTTTGTCTAAAACACCTTATGACGCGAATGACCGTTTTGCCGATATTGAAAAATTAAAACAGCAGGTGAATCACTGGATGACCTATGGTTTTAACCAAATTGGCGATAAAACAAAAATAGCAACAGTGCCTAAAGGGGCTGAAGTTTTATTAGAAACTCGACTTCCTTATTTAACTGCCGATCAGCGCCGTGTAGTTCTAAAATCGACTGCGCTTGCTTCGGGTTATCCTGTCATGGATGACGTAGAAGGATACGGTCGCTTAAACCTGTTTAGAGCAGGCGCAGGTTATGGCAGTTTTGATGGCGACGTAAATCTGACCATGGATGCAAGTTTAGGTGGCTTTAGCCAATATGACCAATGGAGTAATGATATTACGGGTGCAGGTAAACTCACCAAATTAGGTACAGGAACTTTAGCACTGACAGGAAATAATTCATTTACGGGCGGTATTGATTTAAAGCAGGGTGGTTTAGAAATATTGTCTGAGCATGGTGCTGGTCAAGGCGATATTTATATGCATGAAAATAGCCTATTAAAAACCAACTCAGCAAAAACAGTTAATATTGCGGGTAATTTAACTCAGCTTGCAGGGACCACATTCAACATCACTTTCAAGTCAAATGCACTTCCAGCAGTTCAGGTGGCAAATACGCTTACCTTAAATGGAACATTGCAGCTCGTCACAAAAGACAATTTAGCGGCAGGAACGTATACGGTGTTATCAGCTAAAAAAGTTCAAGGCGCCTATAAAAAAGTGACACTGAATGGCAAGGATATTACGCCAATCTATCAAAATAATAGCGTTAAGTTCACGGTGTCATAAGCTTAACTGAGATAATCGACATCCATAGTTAAAATTTAATTGGGCCACTCCAGAAGTGTAATTAAACAATTTTGAAGAGTGGCCCGACTAAGCAACATGTTTGAATAATGGAAAAATATATCTACATACGAATTTTGCTATAGATAGATTTTACATTCTCGGGACTGATTGCCAGCATGTGAATCGCGCCATGAATCATTCCGTCTAACAAATGAAAATTCACCTGAATACCAGCATCCCACAGTTTTTGAGCATATCTTTCACCGTCATCGCGAACGGGATCATATTCACAAATAAAAATGGTCGCATCCGGTAGTCCTTCTAAAGACTGAGCGAGTAACGGGCTTACAAGTTCATTCTGTTTTTCACTTTCATGCGGCACATATTGATCCCAGCAATAAACCATTGTGGATGAGTCCAAACCATAACCTTCGGCGTATTGGCTATAAGAATTACTACTCATCGTGGCATCTAAGGCAGGATAGAAAAGAAGTTGATGGCTCACCTTAATTTCTGGGTGTTGTTTTGCCATGAGACATGTGGCCGCAGCTATGTTTGCGCCGGCACTATCTCCACCTACAGCAATATGGTTTGGATCAATTCCAAATAGTGAAGCATTTTCGCTGATATAACGGAAGGCCGTAAAAAAATCATTTAAAGGTGTTGGGAACTTAAACTCTGGAGCCAATCGATAGTCCACAGAAAACACAACCAGTTGAGTGGATTCTGCTAATAACCGACACGAGCGGTCCCATGCATCTAAACTTCCCAGACACCAGCCTCCACCATGAGCAAAAACTAAAGCGGGTCGTTGCTCAGTGTTTTCTAGGGAATGGGGAACATAAACACGAACCTCAATTTCCATATCATCTGAAACAGCAACATAAAAACTTTGTTGATAGCTTGCATCATTATGAATGCCTTGCTGATCAATAATGTCTTTGTTTACTTGCTCCCTTAGCTCTTGCAACGAGTTTACGGCTTGTGCGGTTGGTTTGGACTTAAGCCAGTTTTCAATTTCAGCAAGTAGAGGCATGGCTTTTTTCCTGCTGTAAAAAATCTAAAATGAGAGAGCTAAATGTTTCTGACTGTTCTTCCATAATGAAATGACCGCAGTCTTTTACAATCGCACTGGTTAAATGCGGTGAAACCTTTTTCATGGTTTCATAAGGTGCATTGTCTGTGGCATGTTCAGCGCCTATGGCTAAAACTGGCATGTCTAAGCTTTTAGTTTCTCTGATTTTATTTTGACGTATGGTCTCTGGAATAGAACGGTAATAATTAAAACCCGCCGTTAATCGACCCGGAATTTTATAGGCTTCAATATAAGTTTCAATAGCCACTTTGTCTTTGTGCCACGACCATTTATCAAACATATAATTTAAATAAGTATCTTCACGGCCTGTGATTAAAGCTTCGGGTAAATCTAGGGTTTGGTTAAACATGAAATGCCAAAGAAAAATATTTTCACTTGGCTCAACAAAAATAGGAGGTGCGGGCGCTAAACCAGGAATCACTGCTTCTGTTACCGCAAGACGAGTTACAGAATCAGGAAAGTCAGATGCAAGCGCATAGGCAACCCACATCCCAATATCATGACCCACAACCGAATAAGTTGGATATTCAAGTTCAGTCATGAGCATTGATAAAATTTTAGCGATACGCCCCGTATCGTAACTTCCCTCAAGTGGAGCTGAATTTCCGGTTCCGGGTAAATCAACAGCGATTGCTCGATAACCCTGTTTCGCCAGTTCAACCATGACTTTGTGCCACGCGTACCATGTTTGTGGCCAACCCGGAATCAGTAATACAACTGGACCTTCCCCTAAGGTGACGTAGTGTAATTTTTTACTTTCGATGTGAATGTAATGATGTTGGAATTCGTTATGTGAGTTTTCATTGAATAATTGAGTTTTCATGTTGATCTCTTACGGTTCCTTAAATCCCTAATAACTGATTAATTTGAGTCTGATTCACAGGGGCAGCAGCAAAGTCATCAAACACTTTATCGGTGACATGAATAATATTGTGCTTAATAAACTCGGCACCTTCGCGTGCGCCATCGTCTTTATTTTTGAGGCAGCATTCCCACTCTAATGTTGCCCAGCCTTCGTAGTCGTAATGCGCTAACTTGGAAAAAATCGCTTTAAAGTCAACTTGACCATCACCCGTAGAACGGAATCGACCCGCTCGATTTCCCCAGCTTTGATAGCCGCTATACATTCCTTGACGACCTGTTGGATTAAATTCGGCATCTTTAACATGAAACATGCGAATGAAATCTTTATAGATATCGATATATTCCACATAGTTCAGTTGCTGCAAAACAAAATGGCTTGGGTCAAAAAGAATATGGCAACGTGGGTGGTTATGAGTTCGCTCTAAAAACATTTCAAATGTAATACCGTCATGCAAATCTTCACCGGGGTGAATTTCATAGCAAAGGTTGACGTCTTGTTCATCACAAGCATTCAAAATAGGAAGCCAGCGACGCGCTAATTCATCAAACGCCGTTTCGATGAGTCCTGACGGTCTTTGAGGAAATGGAAATACATAAGGCCATGCCAAAGAACCTGAAAATGTCCCCATGTCTTTAAGACCTAAGCGGGCAGAAGCTTGAATTGAAGCGAGCATTTGTTGTTTTGCCCACTCGGTTCTAGCTGCTGAATTGCCATGCAAATGAGAGGGGGCAAAGTTATCGCACATTGAGTCATAAGCAGGGTGCACAGCCATTAACTGCCCAAAAATATGAGTCGTTAACTCACTAATTTTTAAGCCATGATTGTTTAAAGTACCTAATATTTCATCGCAATAATCTTGGCTTTCTGCTGCCAAATTGACATCAAATAAACGCTTATCCCAAGCAGGAAGTTGTACCGCTTCAAAGCCTTGGTTTGCTACCCAAGCAGCAATATCTTCTAGACGGTTAAAAGGGAAAACATCATCACTAAATTGAGCAAGATGAATACTAGGGCCTTTGATGGTTTTCATAATAAAACCTAATTAGTTGTCGGTCGACAAACAATAGGCTGAATTTTGGATAAAAACAACTTTTTATTTTAAAATCAAAACAAAACGGGACTATTTTGAATAAATCTCATTGATTTATTTGTGAAAATATTTTTTTCGAATAATAATGAAAACACGTACTGAATTTGATGAAGGGTCATTATGGCTGGCAGACCAAGAGAGTTTGATCGAGAAGAAGCCCTCGTAAAAGCGAGAGATTTTTTCTGGCTTCACGGCTATGAAGGCACATCAATGTCAGATTTAGTTGAAGTTTTGGGGATTGCCTCAGCTCGAATTTATAAAGCATTTGGCTCAAAAGAGGCTTTGTTTAGAGAGGCTGTAAATCACTACGAAAAAAATGAAGGAAATTTCGCCTTAAATGCTTTAAAGCAAAAAAATATTAAAGATGCCATCAGCCAATTATTTCAAGATGCGCTAGCACTTTACACGCAAGCCAACCATTCCTATGGCTGCATGGTTGTGTCGGCAGCGAGTGTGCTAGGCGAAGAAAATCAAGCTGTTTTAGACTGGATGAAAGCACAGCGTATTGCACGGGGCCAAAGTCTAGTCGAACGATTTGTTCAAGCAAAATCAGATGGTCAATTGGTCGCAGATGCAGACCCTAAAACTTTAGGGCAATATTACGCGCTTGTTCTGCATGGATTATCTGTTCAAGCAAGAGATGGATATTCGCAAGAAGAGCTTTCTCAAGTGATTAATTTTGCATTAAAAAATCTAGAGCAATATGTTGTGAGTGTTTAGTGAATTGAAATTTCAAGCTAAGTCTTTTGAGATTTTTTACGATTAATAGTTCTAATAGAAAATTACTCTTCATATAAATTTGACTTAATCATGAGTGGTAAACCAAGTTCAGATAATAAACCTGTCCGTGAATTTGGAACACTTTTTCTCTCTAAATCGATAAGCTCAATAAATTCTTTATTAAATTGTTTTCGAGGGTATTTTTCTAAAATTTCATTTCTAAAAGATAGGGGGAGTCTATATAGACCATCACTAATCACATCACAGGATGCACCTTGCTGTAATAGCGTAATTTCTGCTGGGTCAGAATGATCAATATAGCCGTTCATATGTAAGCAG
Organism: Acinetobacter sp. KB005; assembly: GCF_049949095.1. Taxonomy (NCBI): domain Bacteria; kingdom Pseudomonadati; phylum Pseudomonadota; class Gammaproteobacteria; order Moraxellales; family Moraxellaceae; genus Acinetobacter; species Acinetobacter sp. KB005. Next base: position 2,239,346 of record NZ_CP188191.1, read on the forward strand.
ATAGCATCTCTAATAACTTCACTTTTCTTTTCATCAAAGCTATGTTCTTTAGCCTTTAGCTCAAATTGTTTAGCACTCTCATAGGTAAAACAATTACAACCTTTACTATGAATATGTTGCTCAGTTAAGCCAATATCATGAAAAAGTGAGGCTATTAAAAGTGATTCATGGTCAAATTGCTGTTTTTGTATATTGCCTAAGGCAGCTCCCCAGAAATAGGTCCGCCATGAATGATTGTAGATAGATATATTTGCTTTAGCCTCTAGTTCATCAAGCGCGACTTTAACCATTTGAGTATCTGGTATTACGATCTGATCGATATCAAAATCATGGGAAGTTCTGAATCGAAAGTAATTTATTTTTATAGAGGCCATAATAGTTGGCAGCATAATTTTTTGAATTAACTTAATTTTCTCTTTGAAATTGAGCTGACCATTTGTAGTTTGCATCCAGTTATATGAACCAATTCTTATAGTTTTCATTAGTAAATCTCAATTTAGAGTAATTACTCTAAAATATTATTGTAGATGGTTTTTTGCAAGTTGGATCTTTTAAAATACCGATAGAACTTTGATTGATAGGCATTTTATAAACCCCAATTTAACAATAAATTTTAATTATTTATCCTTACTTTTTAATGATCTATTTTAATACGATTGTCATTTCGTGTGCTTGACTGAAAGAGGGTTGAATACTATTCTTTGCCTGCTGGCCTACATTGCCAGTCGGTTGTCGCAGACCGATTCACACCCGTATCAGGATTATTTCTCTGAGGAATAATTTTGTGCGGCCATCTCGTTCCCTCCCGTTGCGGTAGGACGGGAGTGGGACACCCTCGGGTGTGCTGGTTGTGTGACCAGTCTGCGAACCCACTTCCGTTCTGCCACCATAATTTTAATGTCTGGCAGAACTCCAAATAAAAAGGAGTTGGCTTTGCACATCCATTATTTCTTGGCAGCCTTTACCAAAAGCTATAACGACACAACTTAAACTTTTAAAGCAGTTTGATCGCCGTAAGGTTTTCAGGCTTTAAATTATTTCGTCTAAAAACTTAATCAACAATAAAACATGAGATGTGCCAAGCACAGTCTTTATGGCTTTGCTATGCCTTTTTTTCTCCCAAAAAAGGATGGCTAATTTTATATCTCATTTATATACAACAAGAATTTTCTATAACGGTAAAACTATGCCACATTCAGATCTTCCATTTCGTGCTTTAAGCGTGCTTCACACTTCAAGATTTCTCTTTAATAAATACGGCTTTCATAACGTCGGAGTAGACCGAATTATCGAGTCGGCAAAAGTGCCCAAAGCGACTTTTTATAACTACTTTCATTCAAAAGAACGTCTCATTGAAATGAGCTTAACCTTTCAAACAGATGGCCTTAAACAAGAAGTGATTTCGATTATCAACGCTCAAAAAGAATTAACTCTAATTGAAAAATTGCACAAGCTTTACTTTTTACATGCCGACTTAGAAGGGCTTTACCATTTGCCGTTTAAAGCCATTTTTGAAATTGCGAAAACACATCCAAAGGCCTATCAGACCGTAGTTGAATATCGGAACTGGTTCATTAATGAAATCTATAAGTTGCTTTTAACAACGAATGAAAATGCTTCAAAACAAGATGCACACATGTTTTTGTTTGTGATTGATGGAGCAATGGTTCAGCTTTTAGACCCCACAAAACCAGATGAAAGAGAGCGGTTGCTTGAGTATTTTTTGTTGGGGTTTGGGTGAGGGAACTATTATAAGTTTATTGATCATAAACTCTGTGTAATGATTAGAAGTTATCTACTAACTTCTGTTTAAATTTTTGTATGAGTGAAGAGTTATTTTCAGCAATTTCTACTTTAAAAGGTGCACAAATTCAGGCTAATTACACATTAATTGCTTCATGTATTGGAGCTATCGGTATTGTAGTTGGTATTTTACTTTCTTGGTATACAGCATTACATTTGCAAAAAGTATCTCGATTAGCAGAAACTAGGAAAAATGTATATTTAGAGTTTGCAGAATCATATTCTTTATTATTATCAGGTTTGCAAGTATTGCAAATTGAAAAGCATTCTTTCCAAAGTGAGTTGTGGAAAAGAATAATGGCTTTTTCTACAAATCTTGATAAAGTTATATTTGTATGTGATACAAGAACAAAGAAGGAAGTTGTTGATTTTGTTAATTTAATATTGCCAAGAATTGAGTTTTTAATGTTTGAGCTTACGGGGTAATTCGATTTATCTCAAGAACTAGAAAACTTAGTAAAGAGACATAGTGATAGCTTGGATAATTTAAATATTTTATATCATAAACTGGATGAGTTGCGTATTAATAATCTTCAAGATGAGCGAGAAGAAAATATATTTAAGTTGATAGAATTTAAAATTGAGGATGCAGGAAAACTTATGCAACCGATTATTGATAAAGAAGAAGAATTTGAAGAAAAAAATAATAAAATAACTGGAATTATTAAAGAGTTTACTGAAGATTTAAATAAGGGCATAAGTAATGTTATGTATTTATTGCGATCAGAAATCGGTGCTAAGACAGATATTAAGCTAGATAAAAGTATATCAATAGTCAAGAGAGTTTAATATTGAGATTAGAGATAATGTTAGTTAAATTAGCAACTTATTTGGTTTCAAGATTAGAACGTGAGTGATGAAATGATACTATCAAATGAGGTATTAAAAGGTGAAACATCAATAATAGTAAAATATAGTTATGGCCTCTAAAAACTTTCTGTCTACTATTGCACTGAAAAGTAAGGAGAACAAAGGAAGTATAGCTATATGTTCCATTCTTTTTATTATTCCTTTATTTGTATTTCCTGCCTATCCTAAAAACGAATGGCAGTATGAGCTATATCAATACATCACACAAACTATGCATGTGACTGTTGGTACGAAAGGCCCATTACCGTTTTTTACGATTCTTTATAGCATTTACATAACCATAGTCATGTTCTTTGTTGGTTGTGTTATCTGCTATTTTTTTATTAAAAAATATGGGGTTAATAAAGCTTATCAAGAGGAAATTTATAAAATATTTTTTAAAGCCGAATTTGAATCTTCAAAAAAATACCCTTGGTTAGAGAAACCTTTAATCAAAAAGACATTAGTCTCAAGTTTATTTGCCCTATGTTTTATTATCGGAATTTTTCACTTTATTGAGGATGATATTACTCAGCAGAGACCCAGACGTAGAGGTGGACTTATAGTACTTGGGTATAATTACAGAGTGGGGGTGATGATATGGGAAATCATCATAACTGTATTTAGTATATTTCCTATTTTTTATTTTGGTCTTTTATTTCTATATATCATTAATTATTTTTTCCGCGGGTTAGGTACAGGTAAGGTGGCTATCCCTATGTCTGTGCCAAGCAAAAAACAAAAGCGAAGTAAAAGAATTTTAAATAAGAATAAGTAGAGTGTTTTAGTCCCATACTTATTCATAACAAAAGTCGTATATTTCCATATGGCTTTCTTTAAGACTGAAAAATACTTTTAAGCAGCGCTATGATTTTTGCGATATCAGGATTTTCTATACGGTAATACAGCGTTTGTGATTCACGACGATACGCAACTAGTCCTTCCTCACGCATTTTTGCAAGATGCTGAGAAAGAGAGGATTGGCTAAGAGAAACTCTTTTAGACCCCAATAAACCAGATGAAAGAAAGCGGTTGCTTGAATATTTTTTGTTGGGGTTTGGGTGAGGGAACTTGGTCCAAAGCGTATTCATACGGGGCGATCATCTAATAGTATAAATAGAGATTTTTTAATATTTATATTTGCTTTATTAGATAGATCATTATTAATATTTGGGCTGTTAATATAGATCTATGAATTATGGAATACTCTACACAAGATGCATTAGATTGGTTAAATCAAGGTATTGAAGGCATTAGAAATTCATCTAAAGAAGATAAAGTTAGTGATTATGCTTTGGGTTATGATATTGGCTTTCTTTATGGCACATTACGCACGTTATTAGTGACAGGTCATATCACTCGTGAAGAATATAATAAACTACATGCAGAATTAACAGAAACTCGTCAGGCTAGACTAGATGGATCTGAATGATAAGTAAAAAAAGGAGTAATGATGAAATCAATAATGATTAAAGTCATTGATATAAAAAGTAAAGATACCTGCGATCTGCTTGCGGAGTTAGACCATGTTGTCACTAAATTTTAACTTGATATTTAACAAAGGTAATTTTAGAATCCGCCCAACAAATTTTTAGGAGCTTCATTGTGAGTACTTGTTCGAGTGACAATAGTCGATCGGTAATAGTCTAAGTATCCACTGAAGTCCTAACAGACCTCTTTTTGTGGATGCAAGAAGAGGTTTTTTATTTTCATCTTTTCATTTCTATTATGAACCCATGATTTAATCATGACGGGTTGCAGTATTCGCATATGCTCCATAACTTATGGGAGTGATGCCAGTGGTATTTACTTTAAAGAAACGCTCACTTATTTCAGGTTTCTGTTTATTGGCTTTATCTAACACTAGCCATAGTGGACGACCTATGGTTATTGACGATGCTGCTCTTGTTTCACCAAAAACCTGCCAACTAGAATCTTGGATGCAGCATAATCCTGACAACAAAGAATATTGGGCAATGCCAGCCTGTAATTTTGGTGGCAATTTTGAATTTGCTGTAGGGCTGGGAAGATTAAACGATGATACTGAGCACGTCAGCTATGTAACCTTACAAGGTAAAACTTTATTAAAGCCTTTAGAAACCAATGATTGGGGAGTTGGTTTTTCTTTTGGCACTCAAATGAATACTAAAGACTCTTCAAAGAAAGATTGGACGGTCAATGTTCCATTAAGTATTTCTACTTTTGATGATAAATTTTTAATCCATGCCAACCTTGGCTGGTTACGCGAAAATACCACGCATAAAAACCAGACCACGTGGGGAATTGGAACCGAAACACAACTTACTCATCCATTAACGCTCACTGCCGAAGTATATGGTAATGACCGAAACGACTCCTTTTACCAAACAGGTTTTCGATACATGGTCTATAAAGACTTTGTTCAGTTAGATGCAAGTTATGGCAATGAAATTTCTCATCACGATAATGCATTTTTCTCTGTCGGATTTGTATTCCTAACAAATGCTTTTTTACCTTGATGATTTAGAAATCTCTTTATCTATCAAAAAATCTGACAGATTCTAACTTTTGATATCAGATAAATACATTTATCTTAATTAGACTTGAGCACAACCTTTTGAAGTGCTCCTCTTTATGGTTAGATTTTTAGGTATTTAAAAAATGAATAAAATGCACGTAACTTTAGCGGTAATTATTGGCTTAATTGTTGGTGGAGTAATCGGCGCTCTAGGTTACTCTAAAACTGCTGCGCGTTATGACGCAATGACGACAGCATGTGTCATGGTAAACCAAGCTGTTGAACATGACATCTTGAAACCAGAACAAGTGAAAGAGCTTGGTGAGCTAACAGGGCAAAGCCTTAAAAAAGATTATGAGTCAGTTGCATCCAAATTCAAATTCTCTGAAAAGCAATTAGGTAACGCATCTGAAGGTTCTAATTGTAGTCAGTTTATTGTTGGGGTGAATGCCGCAAAATAATGAGTAGGAAGCCCACAGTATGTGGGCTTTTTTATATTAGAGGCTATGAGCTGAACATCTCATCTACAGACTGCTATAATCACATTGAGCCTTAAGATCACCACAAAATCTAAGGGATAAGCTCGTCTGAAAGACAGGCATCTTGAGATTGCAAACTAGTCTGCTAGGAAATATGAAACGCTATTTACAACAAACTGAATCGGCTACGACTAATTGGACAACAGAGCAAGACTGTTTCTTGATAGAAAATAATTCACTATCAATTCACGAACTCACAGAACACTTGCCCTTTTCTGAAGAAGAAATAAGAGTGCGTAGATCTGTTTTGGGTTTGATGCGACGTGATAAACAGATGAAAATATATTAATTTTACCAATTGGTATAAAATAATATGAAAGTAAATGTTTCTAATTATCTCTATTCAACCATTCATTTTGTGGATGAGTTATCAAAACCATAATTTTTTTAGGTGTTTTTTAGGCTGTCTTTACACAAGATGCTAATTACTTACAAACCGCACCTATAAGATTACCTTTGTTTACACTTCTTTGAGCATAATCAAAGTCATAAAAGATTTTTAGATCAGCACTTTATAACAATAGTACGGAGAGAGGTTAATGCCAAAGTATTTAGCTGTAGCCGAAAAGGTTTATAAAAATATTAAAAAAGATAGCTTATTCACTGATGACATTACTCAGAATCTTAACTGTTTAATTAGTCAGATTCGAAAAGCGATCAAGGGAACTGACTTTAAGCTCAAGTTCAACTATATAGATTTTGAAGAGAACTTAACCAAACCTTTAAGTGAATGCAAAGTTCAAATTGACTTGAGTGTCATGCCAAAATTTGCAAATGAAGGAGAGTATCTTCTATGGTTAGCTGGTTTTATTGAACGAATTACGGAAGGTGGAAAACCTAAATTGCCACCAATTTCGCAATTTCTTCCACCAGGTTTTAATATGTCGAAAGATGCATTTCCTGTATCTGTAGCTCCTCAAAAAGAAGAGCATGCAGACATGATTATCAATTATTTTAAATCTGAAGATTTTAGTAAAACCAATAAAACTCCCTCATAAAAAGAATGTAGAAGTGACTATCCACCACACTTCTATATACTGCTGGTTTAACTTCAGCGACCGCCTTCTGGGGCGGTTTTTTTTGTCTTAATCTCATCCTAATAACATTTAATATTGTCTAAATTTAGATTTTAGAAAATATTAAATGTATACAAATGTGCAAATATCTATTGAATTATAATAAATAACAATATCTTAGTGATATTTGTTAATAAAGAAAAATATACGGTTTTCACATAAGCAATGTGTCAAGTAACGCAATTAAACATTTAGCTGTTCATAATCTTTAAAAAAGGGGAATATAAATAATATGAACGAAAATGCCGAGTTAGTAAAATACATAGACGTTGCTGAAAATGTATATGAACGTATTTATGAAAATAACCAAGTTTCAAATAACTTGATTGTTAACCTCAATCGAATTATGGCTGAAATCAAAAAGCAGGCCGAAGAAAAAGATCTAAAGTTAAAGTACAACTCTATCGACTTTGAATATTGCTTGAGTTTGCCTTTGGCAGATAGAGATATAAAAGTTGATCTAAGTTTGATTCCACATTTTGAACATCGGGATGAATGCATTTTATGGCTAACCAATTTTATCGGAAAAATTAGTGTGCAAAAAAAGATGATGAGGCAAAAACTAAATTATCATTAAAAGGAATTAGATTTTAAATGTATGAACGAACCGTCTTTAGACGGTTTTTTGTGGGTGAAATATATAATATGATTTACCACAGATTGACATTCCATAATTAGAAAATGACATAGAGCACTTTAAAATGAAAAAGCTTGTAATGACTTTTACTGTATTGATTCAACTATCGACCTATAGCGTAGCCAATGATTCTACGGGCTATGTTGGTACAGGTGGAATTCAATATCTCAAAAATTCGCAGATTGCCATGCAAAGCGAAGATCTATTTATTAGTAAAAAACTGATTAAGGTCGATTACCTCTATAAAAACCTAAGCAATAAAGAGGTCACTGAAACAATCTTATTTCCGCTACCACGCATTGATAATTTCTTTGAGTCTGATTTTGCCCATACCGAAGAACTTCTAAAAAGTTTTAAGATTGTGGTTGATGGGAAAAATATAAAACCGGAAATGCATGTCAGAACGTTTATTCAAAAAGATGAAAAATCGCCTCTGATTGATGCAACAGACGAATTTAAGCAATGCGGTTTTAGTGAAAAAGATATGCTCAACCCGTGGCTGCGTAATAACTATGATTATGAGTATTATGTAGATAAGCTAAAACAATGTAATAAACCACAAATACAGAAAATTTTAGCTAATTTTAAAAAAGATGATGTAATCCCGTGGTCATCTCAAGTGATCTATAGCTGGAAGCAAACCTTTAAAGCCAATAGTTTGACTAAAATTTACCATGAATATAAACCTTTGGTAGGTGGTTCTGTTGCCTTATATCCCGAGGAAGATAGCCGACAATTTTGTATGGATAATCAATTTAAGCAGGGCTTAAAAAAAGCCAGTGCAGAAAATTCACCATTTAGTGCTTTGGGTTATATTTTGACAACGGGCGCAAATTGGGCAAAGCCGATTGAAAACTTTAAGCTAACCATTGAGCGTGATAAAGATGAACTGGTTTCTTTTTGCTGGGATGGACAAGTTAAAAAGATTAGTCCAACTCAATTTCAGATGACCAAAACCAAGTTTGTACCCAAAAAAGACCTAGATATTATTTTTGTGAGAGTTAGATAATTTCATACAAGCTTCTGGTTTGACCAAATTGCCTCACTATTGATTGTGTGTCATGAGCTAAACATGGCACACAATAAGCAAAAAGATGCTCTATGTTGCTGCATGTAGGATTGTTGACGTAATGATTAATTAGGCAGTTTCTTTTTAATCCAATAATCTAAACTAAAATAACGGCCGCCTCCAAGAACAAGCAGTGCGAGAAGCATGACTAAATACGTAGCGGCAAACTCAATTCCATTGTTTAAAATTACAAACGAACCACTAGACGTGAGCCAGTCATAATTGCCGTAGGTTTGTAGTATTTCACGAGCCTTCTCTAACTTTTCAGCTGAAGCCAACACCTGCATGTTTGCAAAGGGTGCATTTGGGTCAGCAATTGCTTGCCAACCATTTGGGAGGTGTACCGTAAATATAGCAACTAACATCGTAATAATAAGTGGAATACTGATTAAACGGGTAAATAAACCTAATGTTAATAGTATTGCGCCCGCGAGTTCAGTTGTTGTTGCAAGCAGGGCCATTAGATATGGAAAGGGAAGTCCTAAACCTCCATCTGAGTTGCCAAACCATTCTACAATATCATTGAAGTGCATTAATTTATTTGTGCCTGCCATCCAAAATATAGGCACTAGATACAATCGAAGAGCCAGAGCTGCGATGCCATCTGCATGTTGTAGAGTTTTACCCAGTTTTTGATAATATTGAGATAAACCATAAATAAAATTCTTCATGATAATTTCACATCCGATGCGATTGAATATTAATTAGTCGGATAAAGACTGTATTTCTTACATAAAATTTTTTTTTATTTACGGTGTAATAAAAAAGGATTTGGTCCGTCTAACTATACGTACAAATGTACAAACCGAGAATTTATCTTTAAAGGAATACTAAAATGAATAAACTCAACTCAATGACTTCAGTGGCGGCATTATTAGCACTATCAGTTGCTGGCGCTACACAAGTGGCGGTAGCAGCAACCCATACAACAACCGAAGCACATGCAACCAAAGCAGCAGATGGAAAATGCGGTGAAGCAAAATGCGGTGCTAGCAAAATGAAAAACCACGAAAAGTCTGCCGAAGCAAAATGTGGTGCAGATAAAAAAGCAGCTGATGGAAAATGTGGAGCAACCAAAAAAGCAGCGGACGGCAAGTGCGGCGCTAAGTAAACAATCTGATCATGGATGATGTCGGCCTTCTGGTAAGTGTCGGCATCGTTTCCAAAAGGAGAAATCACCATGATGGATTTGTCAGGCGTAGGGCTGGGTTTAAGGCGTGATTTTATAGATTCGTTTTTAGATGCAAAAACATGTCCCGATTTTATCGAAGTTGCTCCTGAAAACTGGCTAGGTTTTGGTGGACGACATGCAAAATTACTCGCGCAGTGTGTTGAAAAAGCCCCATTAATTTGTCATGGCTTGTCATTGTCTATTGGCGGTCCTCATCCACTGAATCTTGAATTTATCAGCAAAATAAAAAGCTTTTTAGAACAATATGATGTCTCTATTTATTCTGAACATTTAAGTTATACAAATGATGGGGGCTACTTATATGATTTGTTGCCAATCCCCATGACCGAAGCGGCTGTTAAATATGTGGCTGAACGTATTTTACGTGTTCAAGATATTTTAGGAAGACGATTAGTCATAGAGAATGTTTCTACTTATTTAATGCCCAATGCTGAAATGAGTGAAGCGGAATTTATCTGTGAAGTTCTTCAATATGCAGACTGTGATTTGCTTCTGGATGTAAATAATGTCTATGTCAACAGCATTAATCATGGCAGTGATGCATTTGGATTTATTCGGGAGATGCCAAAAGAGAGAATCCGTTATTTACATATTGCTGGACATGAACAAGTTCAGAAAAATTTATTAATTGATACGCATGGTGCAGAGGTTTGTGATCGCGTATGGGAACTATTGAGATATACCTATCAAGTATGTGGTGTGAAAGCAACTTTACTTGAGCGCGACTTTAATATTCCATCATGGCGAGAGCTAGAAGAGGAACTAGCCAAAATTAAAATAATTCAACAACAGGAGAGTGGCTATGAAGGAAAATCAAATATCCTTCCAAACCATGCAACAACAGTTTTGTGACTGGATTAGAGATCCTGATTTGGAATTACCTCAAGCTCTTCCTGCCGAACGAATGCATATTTATCGAGACTTGCTTTTTAATAATGTCAGCTCATTTATTGAGTTAGTTTATCCCGTAGCTCGTGCGATGTTGCCAGAATTAAAGTGGCAACAATTACTCTCAGAATTTTTTCAAAAAGCCCAGTGTCGCTCACCTTTGTATAATGATATTTCTCTGGAGTTTAGAGAGTATTTGACAGATCAGCAGCACCCAATATTGCAAGAATATCCTTGGTTGGCTGAGTTGTTGCAGTTTGAATGGCTTGAGTTGTATTTAGATACTGTTGAAATTGAAAAAATAGTCTTGCAGAAAAACTGTGATTGGCAGTTAACCACGAAGGTATGGGTATTGGTTTATCAATATCCCGTTTATACGTGGACAACTTTAATGACTCCAGAACATGCTGAGCCTATACCGGGAGCGATTATGGTCTGGCGAGATGAACAAGACAATGTATGTATTGAACAGCTTTCGCCTTTGTTTGCTATGGTGATTGAACAGTTGACTCAAAATGTAAAGCTAACTGATCAAGATATTAATACATTTATTCAATCTGTACTTACTGATTTATCTGAACATGATATTTATCTGCAAATTCAAGAATTAAAAGAACTGTTAATCCGACTGCGATTAATTCAACTTCCCCATGATTTTAAAGAGGTACAGGGATGACTTCAGCCGCGGCATCACCTCATGACGACCTAGGGGATCAACTGCATAATCCAGCCTTTTTACAAGACTTAAGACAGCAAATGATAAAATTTGCTTTTTTACAGCTTTCCTCACTTCCTCAAGCTGAGGATGTAGTGCAAGAGGCATTAACGAGCGCTTTTCAAAATTTAGATTCATTTAAAGGACGGGCTGCGTTTAAAACATGGGTGTTTGCCATTTTAAAAAATAAAATTATTGATGTGATTCGGCAAAAGTCACGTTTGGTCGCAATGACTGAATTATTTAAAGATGGGGAAAGCGAACTCAGTGTCGACGAGTTGTTCGATGCGTCAGGGCACTGGCATAAATATGAAGCGCCTCAAGCATGGCAAAGCCCTGAAGAAATGATAGAGCAGTCAGATTTCTGGATAATTTTTGAAGCTTGTTTAGATCATTTACCAGCCAAATATGCTCAAGTTTTTATGATGAGAGAAGTAATAGAGCTGAGCTCCAACGAAATTTGTAGCAAGTTGGAATTGTCTATCTCAAACTTTAATGTGTTGATGTATCGAAGTCGTACCCGACTACGTGAATGTTTAGAAAATAAATGGTTATTGAAGGAGGATTGTTCATGTTGACATGTCGACAAGCCACTCAACTGTTGTCTGAAAAGCAAGATAGGCCGTTGTTATTACGTGAGAAAAGTGGTTTACAGCTGCATTTATTGGCCTGCCAGTCATGCCGCCGTTATTCAAAACAGATCAAAACAATTAGTCAGCTTTCTAAAGCATTTAAAAGTTTTGATGGCTAACTTTATTTAAAAATTTATTTATTACTAGCCTAATCACGCTAAGAAATTCCATACTATAAAAGTAGAGGAGTTTTTTAAGACAGGATGAAACGTGAATTTAAAGAATCTGGAAGCTTTTTATTGGGTTGTGACTTTAAATAGCTTCAATAAGGCTGCGACTAAATTACAAACCACCCAGCCTGCGGTATCTCAAAAAATCACATCTCTTGAAAATGAATTAGGCTTTAAAGTCTTAGATCGAAACTATCGGCAGTTTAAACCTACGCACAAAGGCTTAACTTTATTTAAGTACGCCGAAAAATTTATGCGACTAGAAACAGATCTGGTGGCTGAACTGACTGAAAACCAGCACTTGACTGGCACCATTCGTTTAGGCGTTTCTGAAACGATTGTCTATACATGGCTAGTCGAATATATCGAAAAGGTTCAACAAGAGTTTCCAAAAATTTCAGTAGAAATTGTGGTTGATCTAACACCTAACCTACAAGAAGGTGTGCGTACAGGTGATTTGGACATGGCCTTTTTACTTGGACCAACTTTGGCTTTTGAATGTATTGAACAGGCATTGTGTGACTTTGAGCTGAGCTTTTTGGCTTCACCGTCATTTAAGGGCTGTGTAGCTCAAATGTCTTTTAAAACTCTCATGTCTCATACCATTTTAACTTATCCAAAAATTACCTATCCCTATAAAGAATTGAAAGCCAGAATGAAAGAACAAGGGATTGATGAACCACTTTCAATTACCAGTTATTCATTGGCAACTTTATTGCGTTTAGCTGAGCAAGGCTTAGGTATTGCTGTCGTGCCGACCTTAACCGCTTTAAAAGAAATTACTGATGGCCGACTAGAAATATTAAATACACCCATTCAGTTAAAGACCTTTCATTTCACCTCGATCTACATTCAAGGAAATGACGTTGCCTTGAAAGAAAAATTGACAGAGGTTGCCGTTAAAGTCTCGGAAAGTGCCATGAAAAGCCTCAATGAAAAAATCCAAAAATAAGCGCTGTTATTATTTTTATAAAATATTTTTTCTTATTTTAAATAGGCTGCTTGCATGCAAAGTCATAAAAGCAGCTTATGAAGTTTGATAAGTAAAACTTATCCAGATTTTTTAATAAACATTAAATCATTTAAAATCAAATATTTGATTTTTTTATTTTATGTAAAAAGTCTTATTGTCCGTAGGTATTAGCTATGTTTTTATTTTAGATACAAGATTTGATCACCGATTGTGTTGATTGGGGAACAGGGAATCTTTGTCATTTAAAAGGATTAAAGAATATCGTTTGGGAAAGAAATGGTGTTCTTGGTTCAACTTGCAAATAGCGTTGTTAAGCTCAAATGGATGAGGAACGCATTAATATGTCTTTACTGAAATCTTCTTTTTTATCAGATCGCCAATGGGCCATTGTTGCCTCAATCTTTATGATGGCGACCTCTGCAATGGGGCCCGGCTTTTTAACCCAAACTGCTGTATTTACAGTGAAGTTAGGGGCGGCATTTGGCTTTGCCATTTTAGTTTCCATTCTGATTGATTATGTGGTTCAACAAAATATTTGGCGAGTGGTCACACTCACTCAAATGCGTGCATCGGATATTGCCAATAAAGCAATTCCCGGCAGTGGTTACTTACTGGCTTTTCTGGTCATTCTAGGTGGTTTTTTCTTTAGTATCGGTAACATTGCAGGTGCTGCCCTAGGTCTAAATGCACTTTTTGGCCTCGACACAAAGTGGGGCGGTATTTTAAGTGGTGCGTTAGCCATTTTGATTTTTGCCTCAAGAAAAGCAACGCTTGCCATGGATAAAAGCATGATCGTGTTGGGATTGCTTAAAATCCTCCTGATCATTATTGTTGCCGTGATTGTGATGCCTCCTGTGGGTCAAGCTGTACATCAAACCTTTGCTCCAGATCAGATTGACTTTGCCATTATTACCACCATTGTCGGCGGTACGGTTGGTGGTTATATCTGCTATGCAGGCGCACACCGTTTACTCGATAAAGGTGCGGTTGGTCCTGAAAATATTGATGAAGTCGCTAAAGCTGCAACCAAGGGCATTATTGTTGTCGGCATCATGCGCTATGTGCTGTTTTTAGCATTCTTAGGTGTAGTGGTGAGTGGTGCAAATATTGATTTAGCCAGCCATGATGCCAACCCAGCAGCTCAAGCATTCCAATATGCAGCAGGTACATTTGGTTTTAAATTATTTGGTTTAATTTTCTGGGCAGCCGGCATTAGTAGCACTATTGGTGCAGCATATACTTCAGTGTCGTTCTTTAACGTGTTTAAAAAGAACTTAACACCAAAACAAAACAACTATACGACCATTACTTTTATCGCATTGGCTTTATTGCTCTATGTGTTATTAGGCGCAACTCCAGCAGGTCTACTCATTTTTGTGGGTGGTTTTAACGGTTTGGTGTTGCCAATTGGCCTTACAATTTTTGTGTATGTTGCCGCGTGCCGTAAAGATTTAATGGGTAATTATAACTATCCAAAATGGTTACTTATTTTGGGTGGATTAACATGTCTGTTGACGTGGTGGATGGGCTATATGTCGTTTACGACAGTGTTTAACTATTTGACCAAGCTTTAAGCCAGATGATGTGAAGTAATAAAGGAATAATGCCATGTTTGTAGATTTAAATAGTGATTTGGGTGAGAGCTTTGGCTCATGGAAAATGGGCAATGATGATCAGATTTTACCTGTCGTGACCAGTGCCAATATTGCATGTGGCTTTCATGCTGGCGACCCGCTCGGCATTTTAAAAACGGTTCGTAAAGCAGTGGAGCTTGGTGTGACTGTTGGCGCTCACGTGTCTTACCCAGACCTTGTTGGTTTTGGCCGCCGTAATATGGATTTGTCACGTGACGAATTGATTGCCGATGTACTTTACCAAATTTCTGCACTCGATGGTTTGGCAAAGGTAGCAGGCTCAAAAGTGCAATATGTTAAACCGCATGGTGCGCTCTACAACACCATTGCACATGACCAAGCTCAGGCAGCCGCAGTGATTGATGCAATTAAAATGTATAACCCTGAATTGGTTTTAGTGGCTTTGGCTGGATCAAACTTAGTGGAACAAGCACGCGCGGCTGGTTTAAAAGTTGTGTCTGAAGCATTTGCTGACCGTGCGTATAACAGCGATGGTTCATTGGTATCTCGCCGCCTAGAAGGTGCGGTTTTACATGACTCGGCATTTGTTGCCAGCCGTGTGGTTTCAATGCTTAAAAATGGTGGAGTTGAGTCAATTGACGGTGTATTTACCCCAATTCAAGCCGACACCATTTGCCTACATGGCGACACTGACGGTGCACTAGAAATGTCAGCAGCCATTAAAGCCGAGCTTGTAAAAAACAATATTGAAATCCGCCCGTTTGTAAACAAAGCATAAGGATGAGCACAGTGTATAAGGATATTAAAGTCGACCCAGCTCAGCTTGAAGCCGCTTTAGATGCGCGTTTAAAAATCCGTGCAGGTTTTGATAAACCAACAGCAGGTATGGCTGCGGGCATGACGCAGGTGAACATGATTTCGGTGCCAAAAGAGTGGGCTTACGATTTCCTTCTTTACGCACATCGCAATCCGCAAAGCTGCCCAGTGCTTGATGTGCTCGAAGAAGGCATCTATGCAACTAAGCTTGCCGCAGACTCAGACATCCGTACCGATTTTCCGCGTTATCGCGTTTGGAAAGATGGAGAAATGGTTGATGAAGTGACCGATGCAAGCGAGATTTATAATGCCCATCCTGATTTGGTGACTTTCTTAATTGGTTGTAGTTTTTCGTTTGAAACAGCTTTGCAAGAAGCGGGTATTGAAGTTCGTCATATCCATGATGACACCAATGTGCCGATGTATCTGAGCAATATTCAGTGCCAGCCAGCAGGGTGTATTTCTGGAAATATGGTGGTTTCAATGCGACCAATTCCATCTCATCAAATTAGTGAAGCTGTAAAAATTACCGCGCGTATGCCAAGTGTCCATGGTGCGCCTGTACATATTGGACATCCTGAAAGCTTAGGGATTTTGGACGTAAATAAGCCTGACTTTGGTGATGCTTCTCGCATAGAAGCGGGTGAAATTCCAGTGTTTTGGGCTTGCGGTGTAACGCCTCAAGCGGCAGTCATGAACTCGAAAATTCCTTTTGCGATTAGTCATGCACCGGGTCACATGTTTATTACCGACATTCCTGACCGTGCTTGGATTGGCTAACTGGACTAAAGAAGAATTAAAAGGATAAGCAAATGCGTTTTTTATCGGTAAACGCCGATTGTTTTCTGATAGAGCTTGCAAGCCTAGAAGAAACTTTGGCGTTGTACAATAAATTGCAAAATACGCAATTGAATGGAATTAAAGACTTAGTCCCGGCTGCAAAAACAATTTTAGTTTTTTTCAACGAGATCGAAAGCAACTTTAAAATGCTGGTTGCCTCAATTCAGAGCCTCAAGATTGATTCTGGATTTGAGCGTAGCGGACAAGAAGTAATTGTACCGATTCGTTACGATGGTGAAGACCTTGCTCAAGTTGCAGAGTTACAAGGTTTGTCTGTGGCTGATGTGATTAGAAAACATCACCAAAGCGTGTGGAATGTCGCTTTTATTGGTTTTGCGCCGGGTTTTGCTTATATGAGCAGTCCCGATCGGCCTTTTACCGATATTCCACGCTTAACAGTTCCGCGTAAAAAAATACCGTCAGGTTCTTTAGGCTTGGCTGGAAAATACTCTGGTATTTACCCAAAAGACAGTCCGGGTGGCTGGCAGCTTATTGGTACAACATCGGAAAAAATGTGGGATTTAGAGCGTAAAAATCCTGCATTGCTGTTACCGGGCATGACCGTACATTTTGAAGATGTTACGCATAGCCCAACAACCGTAAATGTACCGCAGCAAATTATCCGTACGGTTGAGCCGAAACAATCTGTACCGTTGTTTACGATCACTGCACCAAGTTTACAGATGCTCATTCAAGACGAAGGGCGTTTAAACCAGACCAATATTGGAGTTGGCGTGGCTGGTGCAATGGACTTATCTGCCATGCATAGTGCTAACCGTATTGTGGGCAACCCAACCGACACGCCCGTAATTGAACTTTTAAATGGTGGCTTAAAAGCCAAAATGCAGCATGCTGGTGTTATTGCAGTTGCAGGTGCAATCTCAACCATTCGTGTGAAATTTGCCGATGGTCAAATCGCAGACTTTGCAAGCTATCAGCCGATTGATCTGGATGAAGGTGATGAATTTCAAATTCAGCCACCAACAGCAGGGCTTCGAAATTATTTGGCTATTCGTGGTGGCATAGACGTTGAACCTGTACTCAATAGTGCCTCATTTGACAGCTTAGCGGTGTTAGGGCCAGAGCCTTTAAAGCTTGGAGATACCATTTATCAAGGACAGGTGAAGGCAGCCAACATTAGTGTAAATGAAGTGGGCAAGTTCGATTTGCCAAAAGCTGGTGATGTGGTTGAGCTAGATATTGTGATGGGGCCACGCACAGATTGGTTCAAACCAGACAGTATTGAACTGCTCTGTCAGCAAGAGTGGCTTGTGACCAATGAAAGCAACCGTGTTGGGTTAAGACTTTCAGGTGCAGAGCCTTTAACTCGCAAAATTACACATGAACTGGAAAGTGAAGGCACATGCATTGGTGCTTTGCAGATTCCACCGAGTGGTCAGCCGGTTTTGTTTATGAATGATCACCCTTTAACGGGCGGATATCCGGTCATTGGCGCTGTTGCTAAACACCATTGGGATTTGGTGGCGCAGATACCAGCAGGTTGCCATATCAAATTTAAAAAAATTGCCGAATTTACAGATTTTGAGAATGAATGATGAATACAGAAAAATTATTGATTGCTAACCGTGGTGAAATTGCCGTTCGTATTATCCATGCTTGCTGTGACATGGGAATTGCATCGGTCGCGTTATATGCAGATGACGATATTGGCAGCATGCATGTCGAACTTGCAGATGAAGCATGGGGCTTGGCTGGTGCTACCGCAAGCGAAACCTATTTAAATATTCCTGCCATTATCGAAGTTGCCAAAAAATCGAAAGCGACCATGGTTCATCCCGGTTATGGCTTTTTATCTGAACGTGCTGAATTTGCTCAAGCCGTGATCGATGCCGGCTTAAAATGGGTTGGGCCATCTCCAAGTGCGATTGAAAAACTAGGTGATAAAATCGAAGCACGTAAAATTGCTGCTTCTGTCGGTGCACCGTTAGTTCAGGGTACGCAAGACCCACTTAACAATGCAGATGAGGCTTTAGAGTTTGCCAAACAATTTGGTTTGCCGATCGCCATTAAAGCTGCGTTTGGTGGCGGTGGCCGTGGCTTAAAAGTCGCGTGGAAACTCGAAGAAGTGAAAGAGCTTTATGAGTCGGCAGTACGAGAGGCCAAAGCTGCCTTTGGCCGTGGTGAATGTTTTGTCGAGCAATATCTAGATAAACCACGCCATGTAGAAGCTCAAGTGATTGCCGATCAGCATGGCAACATTGTGGTACTTGGTACACGTGATTGTTCGTTGCAACGTCGTAATCAAAAGTTAGTCGAAGAAGCGCCAGCACCATTTATTAGCGACGAGATTTACCAACAAATTTTAACCTCGGCAAAAGACATTTGTCAGGCTGCAAATTACGTTGGTGCAGGTACAGTTGAATACTTACTTAGCCGTGATGGAAAACTTTCATTCTTAGAAGTAAACACTCGTTTGCAAGTTGAGCACCCAGTTACCGAAGAAACATCAAAAGTTGATTTGGTGGTAGAGCAAATTCGTGTTGCGCAGGGCCACGCGCTTTCCATTAAAGAAACACCAAAAGCCCAAGGCCATGCGATTGAGTTTCGTATTAATGCCGAAGACCCAGCTCGCGGGTTTATTCCGGCGTTTGGTGTGTTGAGTTTGTTTGAAGCGCCGTTTGGTCATGGTGTACGAGTGGATACAGGCGTTCGAACTGGCTCATTAGTATCGAGTCACTTTGACTCACTCATGGCAAAACTAATTGTGACTGGTCCAACCCGTGAAGTTGCAATTGCTCGCGCTAAACGTGCTTTAAAGCAATTTAAAATTGAAGGTGTAGCTTCGGTTTTAGACTTTCACCGTGCGGTACTCAATGAACCTGACTTTACAGATGAGTTTAATGTACACACCCGTTGGATAGAAAATGACTTTAAACAAGAGTTAAAGCCAACCAAACGCGGCATTCCAAACCATCAACAACCGATGTTGCTGAGCTACATTGAAATTGATGGCAAGTTACACCGTTTAGGTTTACCAGCGGGCATGTTTGCACAAGGTCCAGCAACGGCAACTCAAGCACAAACTAACGAGCCGGAAGTGAGTGCTGAGCATTTACTTGCCCCAATTAATGGTGTGATTAGCGCTTGGAAAGTCGAAAATGGTGAGCAAGTCACAGAAGGCCAAGTCGTTGCCATTATGGAAGCTATGAAAATGGAAGTTCAGGTACTGGCGCATCGCAGCGGGGTGATTCAGATTGAGGCAGAGAAGGGAGCGACCTGCCATGCAGAAACCATTATTGGTCGCATTAATTAAGATTTGAACATGTGATTTGGCCTGATTGTGTTTCTTGTTTGATCGGGTCAAATCGAATGCTTATTTATTAACTCAGTTAGCTATGTTCACAGTACTCGTTAACTATTTTCAACTTGAAAGCCAGAATGGGTTATGAGATATTTCCCGCACTTTGGTGATATCAAGATTAATCACTGTATTGAAAGCTCGCCTTATGCGAGCTTTAATTTTTAGCCCAGTTTAAGCATTTCTCACTTAATGAACTGGCTGCATAAAAAAATTGAGAATTTATCATCCATTTTAAAGGCTAATTGAAGAACGCGAATGAAAATTCTACCTTCATCTGAATATGATCAAATTCTAAAATACAGTGTCTATTGGCTCGCCATATCAATTGTGATTGGAGTCGTCGCGGGGTTGGCTTCGACTTTAATTTTTGTGGCCTTTGATATTTCAAATAAAGTCAGAAGTCTGCATCACTGGCTCATCTATTTCTTGCCTTTTGTGGGTTTTGGTATTGGTTATCTCATTAAAAAATATGGATCACCCATTGAGCGGGGAACGCATTTACTCATTGATGAAATTCACCAACCTAAATCGTTCATTCCAAAACGAATGAGCCCCATCATTTTTATCACCTCAATTTTAACGCAGTTGTTTGGTGGTTCGGCAGGGCGTGAAGCACCAGCCGTTCAGCTTTCAGGTGCTTTAATTGATCACTTGAGCCATATATTAAAAGTCTCGGAAGATAACCGAAAAATTTGTTTAATTGCCAGTATTGGAGCGGGCTTTGCTGGGGTATTTGGTTTGCCTTTGGCGGGCGCAATTTATGGCTTGGAAATTACTGCTTTAGGTAATTTAAGATATTCAGCCATTTTCCCATGTTTTGTGTCTGCTCTTGTTGCATCGACCATTCCTGAACTATTCGATATTGTTCACCCACACATTTTTTATGTGATTAGTGAGTTTCCGCCTATTCATTTCAGCACGCTCATGAACTTAATTGTGGCAGGACTGATCTTTGGTTTGATTGCACGTTTCTTTATTGCCGCAATTCATTTTGCCAGTGACATCTTTTACAAATACATTCGCTATTTGCCATTAAGAACGATGGTGGGCGGTATTGTCATTATGCTACTTACTTTGTTCACTGCGCATCAGCAATACAATGGTTTGGGTACAGATAAAATCATTGCATCTTTTTATGTACCGATTGAGTTTTACGACTTTTTTAACAAGACCATTTTTACTGCCATTACCTTAGGTTCTGGTTTTAAAGGTGGTGAAATTACGCCATTGTTTTATGTGGGGGCGACATTAGGTAATGCTTTAGGGGCGGTTTTAAACTTGCCAATTTCATTGCTTGCAGGCTTAGGCTTGGTGAGTCTGTTTTCAGGAGCGAGTAAGGCGCCGTTAACCTCTATTATTTTAGCGGTTGAGCTATTTGGAATGAATGTTGCAACTTATGCGATTATTACTTGTTTGTTGGCAGCGCTATTTTCTGGAAATTGTGGGTTGTATCGCCGTAAAAAGTTGATGGATTAGTGAAGCCTTTTTAAGGAGTTGAGTGGTTTTAGGTTGCTTAACTCCTATTAAATTTTCTTTTTTAATAATAATGATAAAAATTGGCATATTAAATGCTTAATAAAAACTGATAAGCAAATGAAAAGAAATGAAGTTCTATCTCTTGTTGGGAACTATAATGAGAAATAGAAAATTATTTTAATATTAAAAAGGGAATAACTTAAACTGTGTCAATATTTATTCTAATACTTACGTTTTTTGTGGGTGTACTTATTGGACGATACACTATATTTTTAATTGAAAAACCATTGCTTATTTTTGTAAATATTGCTTATAAATTTTTAAATAAATATTTAGTTCTTTTACTTTCAATTTTTTTAATATTTATTTTATTCGCTCTATATTTAACAGGAGGATTGATGTTGTGGCACATTCTTAGTGGTGGGATAACAGAGCTGGGTAAGCTTGTATATCTATCTGGATGGATGGTTGGAGCAAGATTTTTTGGATTTCATCCGAAGAATAATAGTTTTAAATGATAGATAAGTGGTTGATATAAAAAATAATCTTAAAGAGGGTGCTATGTCTATATTGGGTTTCGCTATTTTTTTTATAATTTCACATATCATTGGATATTTTATAGCTAAAACTGGATGGAAGATTCGGCATTTGGCTGCCTTATCTTTTATTTCAACATTTATAATTGTTTGGTTGGGATTTTTATTACTACTTTATTTTAAAGGAAGATATGTCCAATTTTTTGTGGATGGAAGGATATCATTAAATTGGCGAGCAGTAGATTTATTTTTTGTGGCAGGTATGTCTTCAACTTTATTAACATTGCTACTAGTTATTGTAGTGTGGAGTATTCGTAATAAGGTTTTCTAAATTAACGTTGTGATAAGTAAGTTATTATTTAAAAGAAAGTACTATGTCTATATTGGGTTTCGCTATTTTTTTATATTCTTATATGGTATAGGCTATTTTGTAGTTAAAGCAGGATGGAAGCTTCGCTATTTAGCGCCAATATGGTTTTTATCGTTTTTTATTATCACTCTATTTGTTTTAGCAATTTTGTTTCCTAAAGATTGGAGCAATGCACAATTTTTTACTATAGATGGTCCTAATCACTTAGCACTTCTTTCTTTATTAATATCTTCATCTTTAAGTTCAGTTATTACGTTTATTTTAGTTTTGGTTGCATGGGCTATTCGACATGATGTCATTTAAATTGTTTAGATTAAAAAATCTTAGACAATCTAATATTTGTATTAAAGAGCTAAGTCTTCTCTCATTTGGAGTAGTAAAATGATTGAGTCCCTTCCCATGATCGTTTTGTTAGGTGCTTTTTCAGGTGCTATTTTTGGGCGCTATTATAGAGCAGTCTTTGCATTTTTATATGATAAAGTTTATATACTCCTTAAAGGCCTTCTAACTAATCCTTTTCTTTCAATTGTTTCGATGCTTTGTGCAATAGTTTCTGTTTTCCTATTCGCGCTATGGGGCAATGTCTTTTCTTGGGTTATCTCTGACGAAAATTGGGTGTATTTTTATAACTCCTATTTTATTGGAGTTCTGGTAGGTCTTTTTCTGCTTAGGTTAAGTAGTAAAAAAATAAGTTTTAAGTAGTTGAATTTAGATTATTCTACCTGTATCTGGCGATTGAAATGAAAAAAATATTAAAAATACTTAAATGGCTTATTGTCCTATTTCTAATGTTTGTTCTCTTGCTCGGTGTAATCGAGTTTATCGCAAATAAATTCTTTGATAATGCTGCCAAGAAGGATGCATGTGCTGACTCTGGAGGGGCATGGGATCATCAAAAAGATACCTGCCAATTTGCTCCTAATGACCCTAGAAGTAAAAAAGAATTGGGAATATAAATGGAAAAGCAATTTGTCGATGAGAAAATGCAGAAATACTTGCGATTAATGCGTTTACGTAGAAACTTTGTATTCTCAGTATTAGTATTTCCATCAGTTGTTATTGTTGTATTGATGCTAGCAAGAGTAGATGAAAAGTACTTATCTATTTATTTTCCGATAACCATGATTCCTATCATATTATTTTTGATGTTTAAGCTGCTAGCTAACGATATATGCCCTTGGTGTAAATGTGGTTTTTTCATGAATGATTTAGGTTCTTTTGTTAATGGGCTAAGTTTTATCTTCAGAAAACAATGCTCTCATTGCGGGCAGCCAGACAAATTATCAAAAAATGAAGATGTACATGATTCTTAAAACTATAGAATATTATCGCCGTAAAAAGTTGATGGATTAGTGAGTGTTTTATAGGTAGGGTTTGATTGGGTTTTAGCCCAATCAGCTCATTTTTTGGGATTCTCTACCCATTTATTTGTGTTTGAGATTTTATGCTAAAATCCATTAAATATATTTATCACCAAATGCAATTTAATATTAATTATGTTTTTAATTTTAAGAAAAAAACTTCAAAAAATTGGTATCGTTTTCTTAGCAATCAACTTATTAGCTTGTAGTCATCAGCCAGATTTTAAAGATATTTCTCGGTTAGCAGAAAGAGGTGATGCAGGAGCTCAAGCAAAACTTGGTGAACTATATGTAGAGGGGAAAGTTGTTCCTCAAGATTATAAAAAGGCATTTGAATGGTATAGCAAAGCTGCTAATCAAGGAAATGCAGAGGCACAGAATAATTTGGGAGCAATGTATGCTTTGGGGCAAGGGATAGAGCAAAATTATAAAAAAGCATTTGAATGGTATAGTAAAGCTGCTGAACAAGGGGAAGTAAAAGCACAGAGTAATTTAGGTGCATATTATGCAAATGGTGATGGTGGAGTTAAAAACTATAAGAAAGCCTTTGAGTGGTTTAGCAAATCTGCTGCACAAGATAATGCTGAAGCTAAATACTATTTGGGCATACTTTATGAAGAAGGTTATGGGGTAATCCAAGATTATAAAAAAGCATTTGACTGGTATAGCAAAGCTGCTGCACAAAATTATGCAGATGCACAAAATAATCTTGCAGCACTTTATGCACAAGGTAAGGGCGTAGAACTAAATAATAAAAAAGCCTTTGAGTTATATAGCAAAGCGGCTGAGCAAGGAAACTCAATAGCACAAAATAACTTAGGGGCGTGTTATGCGCTTGGGCAAGGCGTAAATCAAGATTATAAGAAAGCGTTCGAATGGTATAGTAAAGCTGCTCAACAGGAAAACGATGAAGCACAATTTACTGTGGGCATGATGTACTTTAAAGGTGAAGGCGTACAACAAAACAATGAATTAGCCGAAAAGTGGCTAAGAAAAGCAGCAGAAAATGGCAATAAAGATGCCTTATCACTATTTGAAGAATAGCCATTTTTCTATGACATGGATTTGCTGTTTTGTGGCTTCAATTAGGTGAGGAGAATTCTCTAAAGTCCATGTTTCATCACACCAATCGCAAGCATCGTAGAAAGATTCGAGCCAAGTAGGGTAATAAATTATATTATCTGGAAGATTTCTTGGAGCGCCCATAAAACCTGTTTCTAAATTATTGAAAATAGTACATAGTTGAACTGGGCTTAGATTGTTTTCTTGATAATTATTTAAAATATCTAAAAAAAATTTAGCTGCTAATATTTCTGCTTCAATACAATTATATGAGAAACTAGGATCTGTTATATTTATTGTTCGAAGTAATAAAGAATTATAATCATTAAATGGTAGTAGTAATTCGGTAAAATAATCTATTTGAAAATCTTCATTTTCTTCAATATATTTATTAATATTTTTTGTTTTTTCATATGCCGAATATTCTCCATAATAAAACTCTATATATAAAGATTTTAATGTCATTAATTAACTCTAATCATTTTGGCATAAAATTATATCATACAAAAATGTATTATAAATTTCATAATGAACTAGACCATAACCTAAACCTAGTAAATGGCTTTTTAATTTCCCCAACCGCTCTACTTTAATACGATTGTCATTTCACACGCTTGACGACAACAAGTGCGAATACTATCCTTTGCGTGCTGGCCTACATTGCCAGTTGGTTTTAGCAGACCATCAGCCAAAGTACACGAAAAAGTCTAACTTTTTTGTGGAAATCCCTGTGTGCCCCTTTTACGGTGGAATGATCTGACCCCATAAAGTTGGACAGTTAATTAAGCAGTTTTTAAAAACTGATTTCTATATTGTACAGGGGATAAACCTTGTAGCTTCACTTTGATTCTCTCATGATTATAATAATGAATGTACTCTTGTATAGCTTTCTCTAATTCATCAATTGATTGAAATTTTTCACCATGAAAGCATTCCGATTTTAATATTCCAAAGAAGCTTTCTATTACAGCATTATCCAAACAATTTCCCTTACGAGACATACTTTGAATTAAACCATGTTGTTTTAGTTGCTGTTGGTAATGAGCCATTTGATATTGCCATCCTTGATCGGAATGGAGAATTGGTTTTTCATGTCGTTTAAGTTTAGCCAAAGCATGAATGAGCATATCTTTTACTAACTCATAATTGAGTTTGCGTTGGATTCGGAATGTAATAATTTCCCCATTAAATAAATCGATAATCGGGGATAGGTAAAGTTTTTCACCGTTCACATTAAATTCCGTTACATCAGTTGCCCATTTCTGATTTGGTCGATTTGCTTTAAATTGCCGTTTTAAAACGTTATCAGCCACTATCCCGACACAACCACTTTTATATGAGCGATATTTTAGTGCTCTGATACGTGATTTAAGTCCCATAGTTTTCATGAGTCGATATACACATTTATGGTTAATCATTATTCCTGTACTTTTCAGAGCAAGAGTAATTCTACGATAGCCATAGCATCCCTTATGCTTATGGTATATGGACTTAATCTGCTGTTTTAACTCAGTATATTTATCATTAGTACGTACAGCTTTCATGTGGTAGAAATAAGTACTACGGGCTATCTTGGCAATACTGAGTAAGAGCTTTAATGGATAAATTTGCCTTAATTCTGAAATAATTTGAACACTGTCTGCAGTACAAATTGAATTTAAGTACGTTGCTTCAGTTTTAAGGCTTTTAGCTTTTTTAAAAAAGCGACCTCTGCGCGTAAAGCTGTAAGCTCATCAATGAGCTCTTGCTGAGACTTGTCTTTATCATCTCTTGTTGGTTTCACTGTTTTAGTTTTATCTTGCTTAGTCATATTGGTATAAGTCCGTTTAGTATTAAACCCAGCAATCCCTTCTTTATGATACAGAGCTAGCCATCTTCTTAAAATTGACGTCCCGCTCAGATTTAACCGTCTTCTTACTTCTCTTACGGGTATCTTATCAAGAAGCATTTGTATTGCATTGATTTTAAATTCTGAAGAATAATAAGTTTTTTGAATTTTAATATTAAGCCCATCAGTACCATGTGCCTTATAGTTTTCAATCCATAACCGAATGGTTTGGAGATCTACATTAAACTCTTTGGAAAGAATTTTATAGCCTTTACTACCATCTAAATAAGCCTGAATTACTTTGAGTTTTAACTCTTTTGAATGCTTTGGAACTGGCATAGGTCACACCTTATAAGTTTAAAAAGTCTAACTTATGGGGTGCAGTTCAGGAACGGAGGGGGACACCCTCGGGTGTGCTGGATTCTTTGGCTCCAGTCTGCTAACCCTCTTTCGTTTCACCACCATTATTTAGCAGTAATGCGGTGAAACTTCTTTTATAGCCAAAGGAGTCCGCTATGCGTACTAATTCTTCTCAATTTTTGGCCTTTGCCAAACTCTCTCTATTCATACCGCTTGAACAGTCTTTAAAACGGTTTAACCGACTCTAGGTTTTCTACGACCTTAGATCGTTACGACTAAAAAATCATAGCAACAATAAAACCTGAGATAGCTTAGGGCACATTTTTGTGCTGCTTATCCATGCCTGTTTTTAGTACTCATTTTAAGAGTGACGGCACTTCTATCTCTTTTAGATACAACAAAAAATTATTTTAAGCGGTATACATGAAAAATTTAGAATCTTCATTTAGAGCACTGCGCGTGCTTCACGCAGCAAAAGATTTATTTAATCAAGATGGCTTTCATAAAGTCGGCGTTGACCGAATTATTGCGGAAGCCAAAATTCCCAAAGCTACTTTCTATAATGACTTTCATTCAAAAGAACGACTGATCGAGATGTGTCTGACTTTTCAAAAAGATGCGCTCAAAGTAAAAGTATTTTCCATTCTTAATTCATACAAAGAGCAAATGGTGCTTGATAAACTCAAGCAGATTTACCTTTTACATGCCGACTTAAATGGCTTTTATCATTTACCCTTTAAAGCAATTTTTGAAATTGAAAAGCTCTACCCAAAAGCCTATCGCGTGGTGATTGAATATAGAACTTGGCTAATCAACGAAATTTATAAACTGCTTTTAACCGTCAAAACTACGGCTTCAATGCAAGACGCCCACATGTTCTTGTTTGTGATTGATGGGGCAATGGTTCAACTTTTAAGTAAAAACAGTGTAGATGAGCGAGACAAGTTATTAGATTATTTTTTAATAATGCTGTCTTAGAGAGAAATCCACACACTTTCTAAAAGTAAAACGCCCATCATTGGGCTTTTTATTTATTCGAGCTCTAGTTGATCGTCATCTTTCGTGACTTTGATTTTCATCTTTTTATATTTACGTTTATTTGGATCTAAAGCAGAGTTTGTTACTTCATCAGCAAATTTTGGATTCTGCATGAGTTTGGCATAGGCTCTGTAACCTATACGAATTCTGGTAGGTGGACAATCTGTTCTTTTGGAATAATATTCAATAAGCGAATTTAATTCCTTTAACAAACTCTGATGTTCCATTGTATTGCTTATTTTCTATTAATTAGTAAGTTATTTTCAGCATACTAAACTTTAGAAAATTTCTAAAGATGTAGTTGATATACATCATTTTTAACAAGTGTTAATTGAATTGCATTTATTTTATTAAGAGTGAATTAATTTGCATTTTATTTGGTACTTTTGATTTCTTTTTAATCAAACAGTCATAACCAAGGTGTAAATTAATGTTAGAAAAAGAAAATAGATAGAAGATTGCCACGAACAATAACTACTTAAGCAATTTTCTCACACTGTGGTATTAAGCTGACTTTAACGAGTCGGCTTTTGTTTTTGTGGACAAATAAAAAGCCCTAGATAGGGCCTTTTACTTTTTAAGTTAGCGATTAAAACTTAAGTTTTTTAAGTCCGCGACTTACGCCATTTTGTAAAGCTGCTTTAATGATGGGGCCAAGAAAAGGCACTCGACCTTTAAAGCTAATGGTGTAATCCAAACGAGTACGGTTGTTTCCCAAATCAATAAACTTCATTACACCATGGTGACCTTTAATTGGGCTAATACCGCTTGTGATTGCATATTCGATCAGTTCATTTTCTTTGTAGACTAAATTTGTTTCTACAAATGAAGGTGTAAATGGTATAGACATTTTACGAGCAGAACCCACACCATTACGAGCGTCTTTTCCGTTGCTAATGCGAGTCACTTTAGCAGGAGCGAAAAGTTTGCTTAGGTTTTCATGTTCACTCAAGACTGCAAAGACCTTGTCTACGGGTGCATCAAATTCTTGTACGATGTTGATTTTTTGAGTTTTTAACATCTTGTTCCCTCTGAAAATAATTTTGACATTGGTGATTGTCAGAATTTGGATATTAGCACGCTTTGGGCAATGGGGGAATTCTAATCCGTCGGAGTTTTAAGACTTCAGCACTCAGACCCTGAATTTATCAATTGACCTAAATACTAAAACATCTGCTTTAACCTAACATGGTTAATTAAAATTTAAACGCCTAATATCTATGCTTGGGATAAGAACGAGTACAACAAAAATGAATGCTGTTCAACCAACAAAGCCCGCAGGTGTTATCGGGTATTTCATAAGTAAACTGAGTGTAATAGGCCTCGTAGTCTGTGTCACAAGTGCATCTGCCGCTAAAGAAATAAAATCAGGAGATTCGGCAATGGGTTATCAAAATCAAGCTGCTTGGCAACAAATTGAACAATTTCTTCCTCACGAATTTCATATTCCTAAAGACCAGTTACCAAAAGAAGAATGGTGGGCTTGGAATGGTAATAACATCCATTTGGATACTTATCGAAATCCAAATGCAAAAATTAAAGTGATTTTATTTCATGGTGTAGGTACGAATGGCCGACAAATGTCGATGATTTTAGGTAAACCATTGGCTGATCGGGGATATGAAACAATTGCAGTCGATATGCCGGGCTATGGTGTCACTCAAGTTAGTAAAGGCAAGGTTATTAGCTATAACGATTGGGTACAAGCTGGTAGTGATTTAATTGATATTGAATTAGCAAAAGATAGTCGTCCAATTGTACTTTATGGTTTAAGCGCAGGTGGAATGCTGACATATCACGTTGCGGCAAAGAATAAAAAAGTGAAAGCAATTGTAGGAATGACCTTTCTTGACACAAGTAGCCAGAAGGTTACAGACACTGTAGCAAGTAACTTATTTATGAGTCGAGTAGGGACACCAATTGCGCATTTAACTGCCAAAACACCTCTGGCCTCGATGCGGATTCCAATGAGCTGGGCAAGTAAAATGAGTACTTTGGTGAACAATAAAGAGGCTTTAAAGGCTTTTATGAAAGATAAAACCTCGGCTGGTAACTCGGTTTCACTCACATTTTTAGACTCATATATACATTACAAACCTGAAGTGACGCCTGAAGAGTTTGATGTGTGCCCAGTCTTGTTAACTCAACCAGAAAAAGACCGTTGGACTCCACTTGATTTAAGTACACCATTTCTTAGCCGTATTCAGAAGGTACCTGTAAAAAGCGTAATATTGGAAAATGCAGGGCATTATCCATTAGAGCAACCGGGTTTATCTCAAATGGTTGATGCCATTGATAGCTTTTACAGCACTACGGTGAAATAACGAGTAATTGTGACTCGTTTTAATTCTGCTCGTT
Organism: Acinetobacter sp. KB005; assembly: GCF_049949095.1. Lineage (NCBI taxonomy): Bacteria > Pseudomonadati > Pseudomonadota > Gammaproteobacteria > Moraxellales > Moraxellaceae > Acinetobacter > Acinetobacter sp. KB005. Next base: position 2,269,348 of record NZ_CP188191.1, read on the forward strand.
ACGGTTTTTTATTTCTTAATTTTTTAAAGAAAGGTTGAATCACAGACCAGTTGGTTGAAATCCAACAAATAAATGAACCAGCCGTAACCATGGCTGTTCCTTGCCAAAAGCTTAAGGACAATTGAGTTTGTAAAACAAACATCGCCAAAATAGACGAAATAATAGGGGTGAAATAAGAGGCAACCACAAGCATGGTAATGTTTCCATGAATGATACCAATGTTCCATGCCGCATAGCCAAAGCCAATTGCAGCGGATGCAATTAAAAGGGTGATTACAGTTGGAATATTCATTGAAGGAATGGCGAATTGCCCAGAGAGAAGCAGCTTGAGCCATAGTGTGAGTGCGACACAAACAAAGAAAATAGAGATCGGGTTTTGCCCATTACTCATTTTTTTGGTGAGTACACAGTAAAAAGCCCAAATAATGGCACCTACAAATGCCAAAATATAGCTCAGAGGGTTGTTATGAAAATTATCGACAATGCTACTTAGACTAAAATCACCGCTTCCAGTTTGAATAAAAATAATTCCTGAAATTGAAATAAGTAAGCCGAGAATAATAAGAAAATTAAACTTTAATTCCTTAAAAATAACAAAAGCCAAAACCGTTAAACTCGGCCACAGATAGTTAACAATGCTAACTTCAATTGCTTGTTGAGGGCTTTGAGAATAAGCAATCGCAAATGAAAAACACAGCTCGTAAGCAACGAACAGGACTGTACCCAATATTAAATATTTTTTAGAAATCTGCTTAAAGTCTGGAACTTTGAAAATGGCAAGCAACAGTAGCGCACTTAAAGAATAAATAAGCGTAACACCTAGCTCAGGTCCAATGGCGGCACTGACTTGTTTCATCAGACCGACCATAGATGCCCACATGAGAATGGCGCTTAAACCAATCAATGTTGCTAGATTTTTTGACATAAAGTTCAGTAAATAACGGTTAGAAAATGGTAAAAGATTAAGCTGTGCTGGCGAAAGGAATAAATTTTCAAGATAGGGAATATAGGACAAATTATATAAAATATAAACAATTAAATTTATTGATTGGTTGAATCTGCTATGTTTATTTAAGCATTCAATTGGGTAAAGAAATTTCGAGTAAAACAACATTATTACGAGGAAAATATGGAAGTTATTAAAACGGTTGGTGTGGTAGGTGCAGGTGTAATTGGAGCAAGTTGGACCGCCTTATTTTTACATAAAGGATTTAAAGTTAAGGTTTATGACCCGTATCCTATAGATGAAGCGGTCTTTAAAAAAAGAATATATGCAAATCTAAACGATTTATTAGCTTTGGATGGAAACTCTGAGCATAGCCATTCTCTACAAGATGTATTACTTAATCTGGAAATTTCTAATCACTTAAAAGATGCAGTTTCAGATGTAGATTTTATTCAAGAAAATGCACCTGAACGTCTGGATTTAAAACAAAAACTATATCAAGAAATCACTTCATATTGCCCTGAACATACCATTATTGCTTCAAGCTCTTCAGGCTTAAAAGTGTCTGATTTTCAAAAAGAGGCCCGACATCCTGAACGTATTTTACTAGGCCATCCTTTTAATCCGCCTCATCTTTTACCTTTGGTTGAGATTGTTGGTGGTAATTTGACGTCTTCACAAGTTTTGAAGCAGGCTTCCGAGTTCTATAAACAATTAGGTAAGAACCCAATCGTATTAAATAAAGAAGTCAAAGGGCATGTCGCAAACCGTTTGCAGGCTGCGCTATGGCGAGAAGCCTTTTCACTGGTTGAACAAGGCGTGTGCTCTGCCGAAGATGTTGACATCGCGATTACCAGTGGGCCGGGATTAAGATGGGCGCTATTTGGTCCCTACATTAATATGCAGCTTGCAAACCAAAAGGGCTTTAAAGAGGCGATTCATCATTTAGGCCCACCAATGACAGAATGGTGGAACGATATGCAAGCATTTCAACATTCAGACGAGACAACAGACTTATTAGAAACACAAACCAACCAGCTGTTAACACAATATGAAGATATCGATTTATACCAAACCAGAGATAAAGGATTGGTGGATATCTTAAAGCTCAGACAGCAGCTCAAGTTAGATTAAGACCAGTCTTCATAATAGAGCCAATCATTTTACTGTAGAGATGATTGGCTTTTTGTTAGATCAATAAGAAAAACATTCCTAATTAAAATTGCTGTGCATTCATTAATTGTTACTCAAATCTCTATTGAGATAATTACTGCGGTGTCGATGCGGTACTGATGTTATGAAATGCACAATTTTTAGTGCAGATTTTTTACTTTTTATTTTAAACCGCACCCAAATTGCTCAAATTTAGTATTACTTTTAATCAAAAACGTAATACTAAGCTGGCATGTCCTTTGCATAGTCATAAACAATCAAAAGTGATCTAGGGTTCCGATACTTCATGTATGTCTGGACCGAGAGTTCACGGTTCCTAGCGAACTACACGGAGGGATAAAAGCCCGGGAGGAAGTCTAAAACTATCCGACAGGAGTAGCTATGAACACTGCAAATTATCATAACAATCAGGCGATTTGGACCGAACTTTTACCCGGAGGACATCACTGGTCGGGCCGTATTCAAAAGGGAACTATTCTTAGATTTACATCGCTTGGCGCGCAAGCAAACGTTTCTTTGTTTTGTGTAAATGCTGCCGATGTGCTTGAACGTTTTAACATGCCTGACAGTTTAAAAGGGCAACACACAGCCTATTTAAAAGCATCCAATGTGCTCTATTCAGACCTTGGTCGTGTCATGGCTTCAATTGTTCATGATGAGCATGGTTGGAACGATGCACTCTGTGGCCCAAGCCGACCAGAACAAATTGAAAAGCAATTTGGAACGCGTACATTTCAAGATGCCCGCAATGATATGTACCAAAATGGCTTAGACAGTTTACTCATTGAGATGTGTAAATACGGACTTGCAAGCCAAGACCTCAGTGCCGCCGTTAATCTATTTTCTAAAGTTGCGGCAGATGAAAGCGGTGCTTTGTCATATGTCAGTTCTGACAACACGGATCAAAGCATTGAGCTGCGTTTTGAAATGGACTGCCTGCTATTTTTATCTGCCGCGCCGCATGGTTTAGACACCAGTTCAAGCTATCAACCTGCCGATATTCAACTCAGTTTATTTAAAGCCAATCCTTTAACAGACAGCGATATTTGTCGTCATGCATGTTCGCAAAATCAGCGTGCGTTTCAAAACACAGCCCGCTACTACGCACTTAGCAATATTTAAATCAGGAGAAGCATCATGACAGTTTTACAATCATTTGAAAAAGCAGTTTTAAATGAGGTTTGTCCTGCGGGTGAAGCGTGGATGTGCGAGGTTAAAAAGGGCCAATATTTTCGAATTATTGATCTTGAGGGAAACCAAGCGGTCGATACTTTGTTTATGAGTGCCGAAAATCCAACTGAGCGTTATAGCGCAATGGATACTTTGGCGATCAACCAACACATTTATTTAGAAAAGGGTACGAAGCTCTACAGTAACTTGGGGCGCCCAATTGCGGTTATTCATGATGATAACTGTGGTCGCCATGACACGATTGGTGGTGCTTGTTCATGTGAAAGTAATACGGTTCGCTATGCACATGAAACTTATCCTATGCATAGTTGCCGTAATAATTTTATGTATGCCTTGGCAAAACACCCAATTGCAAAAAAGCATGGATTAAATGTTCGTCATATCGGACCCAACATTAACTTTTTTATGAATGTGCCAGTAACTCCAGACGGGCAGCTTAAATTTGATGATGGAATTTCAGGCCCGGGTAAATATGTTGAAGTTCGGGCAGAAATGGATTTAATTGTTTTAATTTCAAATTGTCCGCAGCTGAACAACCCATGTAATGCCTATAACCCAACCAAAATTCAACTGGTTGTCCGTGAAGCGGAAGGGGTGTAAGCATGTTTAAAAAAGTTCTAATTGCCAACCGTGGTGCAATTGCCTGTCGTGTAATTCGCACCCTAAAAAAACTCGGTATTGCTTCAGTTGCTGTTTACTCCGAAGCCGATCGTGATTCGTTACATGTGACTTTGGCCGATGAAGCTTTCCTGATAGGGCCTGCGCCTGCTCATCAAAGCTATTTAAATATTGAAAAAATCCTTGAGGTTGCAAAACAGTCGGGGGCAGAAGCCATTCACCCCGGTTATGGTTTTTTGTCTGAAAATGCCGAGTTTTGTGATTTGTGTGAAAGCCAAGGTATTGCGTTTATTGGGCCAACTTCAAGCCAAATGCTTGATTTTGGTTTAAAACATACTGCACGTGAACTCGCTATTAAAAGCAACGTGCCTTTACTTCCGGGCAGTTCACTCCTTGCAGACGAAGCAGAAGCTTTGACCGAAGCAGCCCGTATTGGTTATCCGGTCATGCTTAAAAGTACCGCGGGCGGCGGTGGTATTGGTATGCGTTTGGTCTGGAATGAAACAGAGTTAAAAGATGCCTATCAAACCGTGTCTTATTTAGCGCAGGTCAATTTTAAAGATGCAGGTTTGTATTTAGAGAAATTTGTACAACATGCACGCCATATCGAAGTTCAGATTTTTGGTGATGGGAACGGGCAAGTTTTAGCGTTGGGTGAGCGAGATTGTTCGGTGCAACGCCGTAATCAGAAGGTCATTGAAGAAACACCCGCGCCACACTTAAATGAACAGCAACGCGACTACCTTCAAAAAGTTGCGATTCAACTCATGCAATCGGTGAACTATCGCTCGGCAGGCACGGTTGAGTTTGTCATGGACACCGAAACCCAAGAGTTTTATTTCTTAGAGGTCAACACGCGTTTGCAAGTTGAACACGGCGTGACCGAGCAAGTGTTCGGTGTTGATTTAGTTGAGTGGATGGTCACTTTAGCAAGTGGTGATTGGTCTGCGCCGATTGAACAGTTAGAGCCAATAGGACATTCGATTCAAGTTCGTCTTTATGCCGAAGACCCGATTAAACAGTTCCAGCCGAGTGCGGGCTTACTCACGCATGTTAAATTTGACCCACAAGCACGGGTCGAAACATGGGTAGAAACCGGTTCAACGGTGTCGTCTTTTTATGACCCAATGATTGCCAAAATCATTGTGACTGCTGCAACACGGGACCAAGCCATACAGACAATGAGTGCTAGTCTTGCAAATACACAAGTGGCTGGTATTGAAACCAATTTGGAGTATTTGCAAAACATTATTGCTTGCGATGTGTTTGCTTTAGGTACTCAAACCACCCGTTTTTTAAATACATTTGAATGGAAAACTCAAAAAATTGAGGTGTTGCAGTCTGGTATTCAAACCGCTATTCAAGACGTAACAGGTCGATTAGGTTATTGGGATGTCGGTGTGCCGCCATCGGGTGCGATCGACCCACTCAGTTTAACTGTGGCAAACCAGCTTTTGGCCAATGACCCAAATACGGCAGGGCTTGAATGCACCTTGCAAGGACCAACTTTAAAGTTTCACTGTGACAGCCAAATTGTGATTACGGGCGGTGATATGCTGTCAAAACTTGATGGTGAATTGGTGCCGATGTGGCAAACCATCAATGTGAAAAAAGGCCAGATTTTAAAGTGCGGCATCATTCGTTCAGGTTGCCGTAGCTATATTGGCGTTAAAGGTGGTTTCGATGTTCCTGAATATTTGGGGTCGCAGGCGACTTTTACTTTGGGGCAGTTTGGTGGACACGCGGGACGTAATTTATTAATTGGCGATATGCTGCCGATTACTGAATATTCAGCTCAATCGACCACTGCATTGGCTCAAGCGCAAATTCCTAGCTTTACCCAAAACTGGGAAATTGCAGTGATGTATGGGCCACATGGCTCGCCAGATTTTTTCACCAAACAAGATATTGATACCTTCTTTGCCAACGAGTTCGAAATTCACTATAACTCAAGCCGTACAGGCATTCGTTTAATTGGTCCCAAACCTGAGTGGGCACGTGAAGATGGCGGCGAGGCAGGCTTACATCCTTCTAATATTCACGATAACGCTTATGCCATTGGTGCAATTGATTTTACGGGTGATATGCCAATTATTTTGGGTCCAGATGGTCCGAGCTTAGGTGGCTTTGTCTGCCCAGCGGTGGTGATTCATTCTGAGCTTTGGAAAATCGGGCAATTAAAAGCAGGCGATAAAGTCAAATTTGTGCCTGTGAGTTACGCGCAAGCAAAAGCACTCGATCAAAAATATCATCAAAGTTTGAGCGCGACTGATACAACTCGCATTGATTTCAACCCAACCATTCAAGCAGAACCCGACACTTTAAAAGATGCTGTTTTGGCAACTTTAGAAGGTGAAGCTGACTTACCAAGCGTGACCTATCGACCAGCTGGAAATAGCTATTTGTTGGTGGAATATGGTGAGTTAGTACTTGATCTAAATTTACGCTTCCGTATCCATGCGCTCATGCAATGGGTCAAAGATCAAAACATTCAGGGCATTATCGACCTAACACCAGGCATCCGTTCACTACAAATTCATTTTGATTCAATCCACCTCGATCAACTGGAGCTTCTACAAAAACTTCAACAAGCAGAAGCCGAGTTACCCGACATTCAAAATATGCAGGTGCCTTCACGCACTGTCTATTTGCCTTTAGCTTGGGAAGATTCGCAAACTCAACTTGCCACTGAACGTTATACGCAAATTGTTCGTCCAGATGCACCGTGGTGCCCAGATAACATTGAGTTTATTCGCCGAATTAATGGTTTAGCTTCAAAGCAAGCGGTTAAAGATGTGGTTTACAGTGCGAATTATTTAGTGATGGGTTTAGGCGATGTGTACTTAGGCGCACCGGTTGCGACACCCCTCGACCCACGCCAACGTTTAGTCACTACAAAATATAATCCAGCACGAACTTGGACACCTGAAAATGCCGTCGGCATTGGCGGGGCTTATATGTGTGTATATGGTATGGAAGGGCCGGGTGGCTACCAGTTTGTTGGCCGTACCACCCAAATGTGGAGCCGTTACCGTAAAAATGCCGACTTCGAAGATGGCAAACCATGGCTACTGCGTTTTTTTGACCAAGTTAAGTTTTATGAAGTCTCTGAAACAGAACTTCTGCAAATGCGTGAAGACTTTAAGGCAGGCCGTCTACAACTTCGCATTGAAGATGGCGTACTCAACTTAAAAGAATACAACGAGTTTTTAAAAACACATCAAGACAGCATTCAAGCCTTTAAAGACACTCAGCAAGCCAATTTCGAAGCTGAACGCCGCCGTTGGCATGAAGCAGGTTTGCAAGAATATATCTCTGAAAGTCTAGATGCTGTTGATGAAGGTGAAACCGTAGTTATTCCTGAAGGGGGCTGTGCAGTTGAGTCGCATATGCCGGGGTCAATCTGGAAAATTGAATGTGCATCGGGAGATATTGTTGAAGAAGGTGCAACCCTTGCGGTGATTGAGGCAATGAAAATTGAAATTCCAATTATTGCACCCGAACGCATGAAGGTAGAAACCATTACCATTGAAAAAGGGCAAACCGTAAAAACAGGACAAGTGCTATTTACCTTGGCGCCTGTCGCTTAAACCTAAAAAGAGAGCATCAATATCGATGCTCTCTTTAAATTTTATGCTTCGGTCAAATGCTTTAATACTTTAAGACCATGTTCAATCGCTTCTAATTTAATTTTCGACTCTGGATTACCTGATAAAGGCGAAACGTCATAAAGCAAGTAGGTGGCGCTTAACTGCATTTGCGTATATTGAATTGAATATTGAACTGCTTTTAAAAAGCTATCGATTAAGTTTTCTCGATCATTCACCATATCGGCTTCTTTTTGCCCGACCGTCATACTAATAATGACTTTTTTATCTTTTAATTTATCGCCCTGAGAGCCATAGGCAAACTGGTAAGTAAAAACCTCATCAAACCATAATTTCAAAATTGCCGGCATATTAAACCAGAACATGGGATATTGCAGAATGATCGTGTCGTGGCGTAACAAGGCTTCTTGTTCAGTACTTACATCAATTTTATAGTCTGGATAGAGCTGGAAAATATCTCGAACTTCGAGGTCCGGATAGGTTTTAACAAGCTCCTCTACAATTGCTTTATTTGCAATTGATTGAGCGTAGTAGGGATGAGCCAAAATAAGTAAAGCCATGAGAGTGCCTTTAAACTATAAAAATCATAGTCACTATAATTTTTATAGTATGGGTGTACAATAACTATCAAAGTTGATAGGTGGCGTTAAAAATGGCAAATACTGAAAATAAATGTGAAATCATCATGAATGGAAAAACTTATCCATGCCATATCAGTATGGCTATGGATTTGGTGGGTGGAAAATGGAAAGGCGTTATTTTGTATTATCTAAAAGATGGGCCAAAACGTTTTAATGAAATCAATCAATTAATGCCAACCATCACAGAAATGACATTAAGCCTTCAACTCAAGCAATTAGAGCAAAGTGGCTTAATCTCTAGAACCGTTTATGGTGAAAAAGCACCGATTAAAGTGGTGTATGAAATGACTGAATTAGGCCAATCTTTTAAACCTGTTTTAGAGTCTTTATCGTTATGGGCACATACGATGATTAGTCAGGCCTCATAGGGTTAGGCTATTATTAAATTGATAGTTCCTAACAATACCTTAATTTTTGAAAACGTGATTAGGAACTATTAAATTAATTTATTGATTACATTTTTCTATATGTCTAAAAATTCTTTCACAAAGCATCTTTGCCTTAGGTGTAAGCTGCCAGTCAGGATTTTCATCGAAATCCTTAATTATTTCGCGGCAAAAATCTAACTTATATTTAATAGTTCCTACACCAGTACCATCTGCAAATGCAGTTTTTTTTGTAGCAGAAGACGGTTTCTTTATTTTTGAATCAATTAATTTTCCGATTCCATAATTTGCATGATCAAAGTAATTTTCCTCAGTAATACCGTCAATAAGTGAAATATCATAGCTCTTTTTAGTCTCAGGTTTCATACGAGGAAAACGGACTTTTGCTACTCGAACTATTGATGCTTTAGGCAAAGTATTTTCCGTTTCTTTACATTCTAAAATATAATAATTATCTTTGTTTAGTTCGGATCTTAAGATTTTCACACGATCAGCTTTTCCTTGAATATCGCCATCTGCGATTAATAGCATTTCACTTGCAACAGCTTTTGCACTTAAGCCTTTATCTTCTAAATGATCCGCATAATCATCACTAAAAGACCAATGTGTTAAGTTACTTCCTGCGTATTCTACAAATGTGTAGTGGTAATTGGGCATGAAGCGTCGATATTTCTTATATTGCTCAAGATCCAAATTTTCTAATTCACTTAAATATTTTTCCATATATTTTGTAATATAAAGACGATCAGTTATGCCTTCAACCCAAATTGTACAGTTGGCTAAATAGACTGATGAGGGTTTTACGCCTAATGAAGCGAGTAAGTCCCGATCTCTATCACAACGGTAAATTTTAAATTCAAATTCTTTTGGATCTTCAGATTTAGGCTGTTTAACAAATTTTTGAATAATAACTTGGTCCGATTCATCTGCCATATCTAAAAGATGATTCGAGTGTGTAGTAAAAAAATAATAGTGATTAGTTTCATTTAAATAAAAATTCATGAGTTGGCGAACCATGCCGGCGTGCATATGCAACTCAGGTTCTTCTATAAAAAAAGAGTAGATTTCATCTTTTTTGGTGAAAGCTTCATAAGTCAAAATAATAGCTTGTTGTAAACCATCACCCAATTGTGAAATAGGGAATTGCTTATCTTTTCCTATTTTAATATTAACAACATCTTGATTATGCTTTGGAATAAGTGAGACTGGTTCATTATCAAAGAAGTATTGGCTAAGCTTTTCTTCATAACTTTTAATTAAATCACGTTCTTCTGGTTCACCTAATAAATGAGTTTTTAAATCAGAGTATAAGCATTCACCAGTAATGATGTTGGAAGAATTATATTTTTGAGAATTTGAAAAATAATCTTTTTGAGCACGCTCAATATATGGATGCTTATTTTCCATATCTGTTACAGGGCGCATTCCACGTAAAATAGGAATATATTTTTTATCAATATCTGAATTGGTTGTAAGGATATTTTCATTTTTTTCAAGAATTAAATCGATCTCAGTAATTGAATTGGTAAAAGATTTTGAGCCTCCAAAACTATATTTTCTAATGTGAGAAAAATTTTCTAAAAATTGTTTTTTATATACATTCTGCGGAAATTTAGGAGTTTTAATAAGATGTGAAATTAATTTAGAAAGATCAGTTCTGTAAGAATAACTAAAATTGTTATTCATCAGAATATCTCCATTAAAATTTTCTAATAATTTTTCTAAATTTTTTATTTCGGTAGTGAAATCATAAAAATTATTATCCTTGATATTCAAACTAGATGTAAAAAGAGATCTTAGGAAGCGACTTTTGCCTGCATTATTTTTACCAATAAAAAAATTTAATCTTTTTACTTCAAGAATCTTATCGTAGTCCTCTCTATTATCAGAAGTATAACTATCGATTCTCTCAGCCCAGTAATATAATTTATCATTCATATTTAAATAAAATTTTAATCATTAATGTTATGATATTACAAAATAATTTTAATTTAAAACTTATTTACTCAATCAGACTAGCGTTTTTGGTTCAACTTTCTGTTTAGTGTAACAAAACTCATAGTTGCCCTGATTTTGCACAATTTTAAAGAAACTGCCCAAAAAACACTCATAAATGCCCCTCAAATCCATCAAAACCATGCTTAAAAACTGGCACATTTTCTGCATCTCTTATCAGTAATACAAAAACTGAATTTGGTAATACCAAACTAGAGGTGCGATATGAACGATGTAAAACCCGTGGTTCAACCAAAGCAAACTGTAAAAGCCTTTTTAGTCGAATTGTTCAGCGTACGTGCAGGCGTATATATCAAACAAAACAATCAGCCGCCTAAAACAAAAGGATAAGACTGTGGCAAAACAAAAGTTAGCTCGAATCAGTATTACCGTGCCTGAAACGACACTCAACGCACTCGATCAGAAAATTGTCGAGCAGAGCTATGAAAGTCGCTCGCAAGCCATTGTCGACATGATTAATAAACACCTGATTGCGGAGCAAGCACAGGCCAATGAAGTCATGGTGGGCACATTAACGCTGCTTTATGACGCTAGCCAAATGACCCTACGCAATCAATTGGTTGATTTACAACAGCAGTTTTTAGCACAGGTGATTAGCTCACTTCATATCCAGCTTGACCAACAAAAGATATTGCAAGTCATGTTAATGCAGGGTGCGAGCTCTGAACTCAGACAAATTAGCCAGCAATTTATTGTGCTGAAAGGGGTGATTAAAGGGCATTTAGAACTGATGGATGCCGTCATGCCGCCTATACAGCAAAATGACTAAATGAGGAGTAGCGTGTTGAAAAATTTATGGACCATCCAAGACTGGAAAACAGCATATCAAACTGGACAAATCCATATTGAAAGTCTGATTGCTTATGTTGCAGAAATTAAAAATGATGACCATGCATGGATTGAAATTGCATCGAACGAGCAAATTCAATCGCAAATTGATGTTTTAAAAGACCAGAATATTGCTGATTTACCGCTGTACGGTGTGCCATTTGCAGTTAAAGACAATATTGATGTCGCTGGCTTTCACACGACTGCTGCCTGTAAAGAGGTTCAATATTTAGCTAAGCAAGATGCCACTGTAGTTGCCAAGTTGAAAAAAGCAGGTGCGATTGTGGTGGGCAAAACCAACCTCGATCAGTTTGCGACTGGACTGGTCGGGGTTCGTTCTCCCTATGGTGCAGTAAAAAATAGTTTTAAGCCCGAATATATTAGCGGCGGTTCAAGCTCCGGTTCATCGGTAGTAGTTGCTAACGGTATTGTGCCTTTTAGTTTGGGAACAGATACCGCAGGTTCAGGCCGTGTACCTGCTGGTCATAACAATATTGTGGGCCTTAAACCGACGAAAGGCTGGTTCTCTACCACAGGTTTAATTCCTGCCTGTCGGACCATTGATGTCATTTCTATTTTTGCACTGCATATTGATGACGCTTGGGCCGTTGCCAATTTAATGCAAGGCTATGATGAAACGGACGAATATTCACGAGCACATCCAGCCAATGTACCAACTCAGTTTTCTAAACGAAAAATAGCTATTCCTGCCCAGCTTGAGTTTTATGGTGATTTTGAATCTGAAAAAGCCTTTTTAGTTGCAATTGAGCGCATTAAAAAACTCGGTTATGAAGTTGAGAGTATAGATTTCAGCGCGTTTAATGAGCTTGCTGCTGCATTGTATAACGATGCATGGGTAGCGGAAAGAACGGTCGCCGTTGAACGCATAACAACACGTGACAAAGCCCATCCGGTTATTGCCCAGATTATTTCTCAGGCAGATAAATTCAAAGCAACAGATGCACTTCAAGCTGAATATAACCGCGCTGTACTGGCGCGAAAAATTAATTTGGCGTTACAGCCTTTTGATGCATTGATGGTCCCAACAGCACCAACCATTTATACCATTGTCGAAGTTGAAGCCGACCCGTTGACTAAAAACGCGCACATGGGGGCCTATACCAACTTTGTCAATTTTGCAGATCTTTCTGCACTGGCCTTACCAAATGTACTGCGTGAGGATGGTTTACCAAGTGGCGTAACCTTTATTGCACCAGCTTGGCACGATCAGGCACTGGCAAATTTTGCACAGCTCTGGCAAACCGAAACACCGCTGAGTTTGGGTAAATCAACTCAACATTATCAAAAAGGTATAACCATCCAGTCGAATCATTCAGTGCAGCTTGCTGTCGTTGGAGCGCACTTAACAGGCATGCCGCTTAATTTTCAGCTGACTAGCCGCAATGCCACTTTACTCAAGAAAACCCAGACAGCAGAAGCCTATAAACTCTTTGCCCTAAAAAATACCACGCCACCAAAACCGGGGCTGCAATGTGATGCGACAGGTACTTCTATTGAAGTTGAAGTTTGGGATGTTCCATTAGCAAATTTTGGAGCCATTGTGGCTGAAGTGCCTGCACCGCTTGGTATTGGGAACCTTAAATTAAAAGATGGAACATGGGTCAAAGGCTTTATTTGCGAAGCTTATGCCATTCAAAATGCAACCGATATTAGCCATTTTGGAGGCTGGCGAGCCTATATACAGTCACTCAATCAAACCGCTCAAAGTGTTGTTAGTAAAAATGTTGGGGAAGTTTCTATATGATTAAAAAAGCGTTTTTATCCGTATCTATTTTATCGGCAGTTGTATTGGGTGGGTGTGACAATACAGCTAAAGTGCCCGAGGCTAAACAAGATGCTCAGGCAGCCACAAATACAAAACCAATTACCATTGGCTATAGTGATTGGCCGGGCTGGGTGGCTTGGCAAGTGGCTATTGAAAAAGGTTGGTTAAAAGAAGCAGGGTTAAATGTAGAATTTAAATGGTTTGATTATTCGGCTTCTCTTTCGGCCTTTTCAGCAAATCAGCTTGATGCCGTTTTGGTCACCAATGGCGATAACTTGGTAACCGCTTCGGGCGGTACGCAAGGCATGATGATTTTGGCAACAGATTATTCTGCGGGTAATGATGTCATTATTGCCAAAGAGGGCATTAATACCATTCAAGACTTAAAAGGAAAATCAATTGGTGTCGAAAAAGGCTTGGTTGACCATCTTTTGCTAGCAACTGCTTTGACCGACCATAACATTAAAGCGAGTGAGGTGAAGCTAGTAAATTCAGCAACCAACCAATTACCTCAAGTGTTTAATAGTCCAGATATTTCTGCGATTGCTGTTTGGCAACCTGTTGCGGGTCAGGCATTAAAAGCAGTGGCAGGTTCTAAAATTATCTATACCTCTAAAGACAAGCCAGGTTTAATTTATGACACCTTGACCGTCAATATGAGCCATTTAACGGTCCATCAAGAAGAATGGAAAAAAATCATTCAAGTGTGGGACAAAACAGTTAAATATATTAATGACCCTGCAACCCATGCCGATGCGGTTAAAATCATGGCAAACCGTTCAGGGGTTGATCCAAAACAATATGAGTCGATGGTCAGCGGAACGCATCTATTAGATATCAATGCCAATAAAAAGGTATTTGCTAAATCTCAAGGCTTTGACTCGATTTATGGCTCGACCTATCACGTCAATAAATTTAACGTTGAAAACGGTATTTATAAAACTGAACAAAATGTAGATGGGCTGATTTATCCAACACTGATAGAACAACTTAAATAAGCCCAATAAATTAAAAAGCCCAAGTTCAGCTTGGGCTTTTTAATGTCTTACTTATTTCTCTGTACTGACCTGAGTCATACGCGGTATTTTTGGTAAATCTTGTAAAGCTGGGTCAAGCTCGTCCTCTTCGGCGTGTACCAGATAATCAACTCGTGAACGGAGCTGTTTAAACTCAGGGGTAGTCATTAATTCCAGTGAACGTGGGCGCGGTAAATTAACTTCAATAATTTCCTTAATTTCACCTGGGTTGGCTTTGAGTGCCACAATTCGGTCTGCCAGTAAAATGGCTTCATCCATGTCATGGGTCACAAAAATAATGGTGATATCAATGTTCTGCCATAAATCCATTAAGTGTTTTTGCATTTTTTGGCGAGTGTGAGGGTCGAGCGCACCAAAAGGTTCATCCATAAGTAAAATTTTAGGTTGATTGACCAAGGCTCTCGCAATTGCAACGCGCTGTTTCATGCCACCAGAAAGTTGATGTGGATACTGATTCTCATATTTTTCTAAACCAATAATATTGATCCATTCACGGGCTTGAGCTTCTGCTGTCATTTGACTGGCGCCGCGCATTTGCGGGCCAAACATCACGTTTTCTTTTACTGTTTTCCAAGGGAAAAGGGTATAACCCTGAAACACCATGCCGCGTTCAGGGCATGGGCCCGTAATGCATTCGCCGTCTACTAAAACTTCGCCACTATGATATGGGTCTAAACCCGCAATGACACGGCTCAGCGTCGATTTACCACAACCAGAAGGACCAATCACACAAATAAATTCTCTTTTGTGAATTTTTAAATCGAGTTTATTTAAAACCGTACGTTCGGTTTGACCATGTTTAAAGACTTGGCTGAGCTGTTTAGCTTCTAAAATAACAGGACGTTCATAAATTTTTTGAAAGTATTCATGCGTGTTAAATGTTGAATCATTCATTATTTTGCTCCTACTTTCCAAGTGAACATCCGCTCACCTAACTTCATTAATACCCAATCACATACCAGACCAATTACCCCAATAATCAGAATGGCTGCATAGACATTGTCAAAGTTTTGATAGCGTGCCTGTTGGGTAATAAACCAAGTAATACCAGAGGTTGTACCAATCAACTCTGAAACAATTAAATAGGTCCAAGCCCAGCCCAATAGCACACGTAAGTCACGATAAATATCAGGTAAGGCAGCAGGAATCACTACATGGAATAAACTTTTGAGCTTATTGGTGCCAAGGGTATAGCCAGCTTCAATTAAGCTTCGATCTACCATTCGGGTGGTATTGGCAATAATGAGAATTTGCTGAAAAAGTGTACCAATCACAATAATTGCGATTTTAGGCGCATCATTAATACCTAAAATTGCCACTGCAAGTGCACCAAACGCTGGAGCAGGCAAGTAACGGAAAAACTCCACAAACGGCTCTGTTAACAGTGATATGCGCTTAGAAAAACCACATAAAATACCTAATGGAATTCCAATAAGCGAAGATATGAAAAAAGCTGAAAATACCAGTTTAATACTGTGCCATAAACTTTGATGAAACCACGGCGAATCAGGTTGTTCGGGTGGCGTAGTAAATGCAGTCACCAAAGCTTGAGCTACTTCATGAGGAGCGGGTAAATAAATCGGATTAACTAAAATACCTTGTGGTGGTGCAGAATTTCGATTGACTGCATTCTGTGCTTCGAGATAGAACACATTTTTATCAATGTGACTTCCTACTTGTAAGTAAGAAACACTTCCCGAACTCGTGATTTGTACTTGAGGATGCCAAACAAAAGGTAAGTAACTGATTGCGCACCAAAGACATATTGGAATAACGAAAGAACAAATACTGAGAATCAGCTTGTTCTTTCGCGTAAATTCCTTTGCAACATAACCCATATCGAGAGCTCCCCATTTTGATCAGTATTACGATTTTCATAAAACGTAATACTGTTAAGCAAAATAGGTGCCATCTTTAAGGTGCTCTAGATGAATTAAGACGAGGGAACTAAAGTTTCATGTAAATACACCCAATAACATTTTTCGTCTTCTACTTTAATGCAGGCAGTGGACGTACGTACTGTTTCGGTTTCACTCGTTTGTTGATGTTCTTGATATTGCACCCAACAATAATTTTCAAATTCGTATAAAGCTGTACTCTTAATAATGTCGATTTTTAAAGAAGGCTTTTTTCCAATATTTTGACTAAATAAACTATTCACTTCGGCGAAACCAATGGAGTGACCTTGAACCGTTACCATCTTAAAATTTTGATCAAAGCTATCTAAAAGCGGGCTCAGACTTTGCTGTGCATTTTTTCCTGTAAATACATTTTCGATCAAAACGTGTAGGTCAATCACGCTTTGAATGGCCTGATCCATTTGGTTAGACATGTGCTTTCTCCTTTAAAATGGGAATGAGTGAAAGTAAGCAGAGGACTGCTGCAATTAAAAAAGTATGTTGATAACGAATGAGATCAGTTGAGCCAGACATAAGGTTATAAATCGAAATGAGAACAACAGTACCGACACTAAATGAAACTTGTCGATTGATGTTCCAGAGTACACTGCCTTGTAGTAAATCTTGACCCGTAAAATCAATTAACGAACTAATTTGGGCAATATTGGCGCTTAAGCCGCCTCCCATACCCATCACTAAATAGGCGAATACTAACAAGCTGATTGGACTAGTGTTTGAAATAAAAAATAAGAAAAAGATACCAAGGCTATGAAGGGTAACGCCAATAATAAGTAAATATTTCTTTCCTAACCGTTGATAGAGTAGGCCACCGCTGATCATTGCCACTAGCGCACCTGCTGCATAGAGCAACATGAATGAGCCAGTTTGTTTTGCGTTAAAGCCAAGGTTAACCTGTAAATTAAAAATATTGAGTAAATTAACACCTGTAAAAATACCAGGAACAGCGTAATAAATAATAAATGCATTGCGTAAATTTTTATTTTTTAATAACTGTAGATTGAGAATAGGATGATCGATTTTTTTCGAATGTTGAATGTAAAAAATCAGCATTCCCACCGAAATTAGCAAACTGCTTACAGCCAACGTGAGATTGTGATAATCCCCATAGAATGAAAATGAGAGTAACAAACATAACAGGCTTATATTAAAAATAACCAAGCCTTTTATGTCTGGTTTTTCACTCGACACATTCTCTGTTTTTTTAACCCATAGCCATGCTAAAAATGAGGCAAGCAAAGAAAATGGAAGATTAGAAAAAAATACCCATCGCCAATTCAATGAATCAATAATTACACCACCAAGGGCAGGTGAAAAAGCTGGTGCAATCAGTGCAATTGCCATAATCATTGTAGAAATGCGTTGGCGTTCTTGATTGGGGAATAAGGCATATACGAGTGCTTGGCCGACTGGAATTAATAAACCTCCAGCGATACCTTGAATAAATCGCCAAAAGATTAAGCTATAAATCGATTCGCTAAATCCAATAAAGCAAATGCTTATAGAAAATAACAGCATCGAATAACACAATAACTTTTGGTTCCCTAACTTGGTGGCTAACCATAAACTCATCGGCATGATTAAAATGAGGCCGAGAATATAGGCATTTGTTACCCAAGCGACCATGGATTGGCTGACTGAAAATGATGATGCAATATTAGGTAAAGCAATTGCTGACATAAAAATGTTAATGCAATCAATAAAGAACCCAAGTAAAAACACCGTTGCTATTTTATATCGATAAGACATACCTACCTCCGTGCAGGCAGGGTAAGATTCGGCTCTTTTATTGTCGATGCAGGAGAAGTAAAATCATTGTTTAATAATTTCAAACAATCGGCTGAATTGTGCAAAAAAATCTCAAGCAAATTACTAGTTTTTTACAAGTTGTCGATTCCGGATCTTTTACTAAGGCTGCCGAAATTTTGGGACTGAGCCGATCAATGGTCAGTATTGATATAAAACAATTAGAAAAGCAGTTAAATACAAGTCTCTTAATTCGAAACACTCGTAATATTGCATTAACTGAAATAGGCCAGCATTTTTATGAGGACTTCAAACAAATCCAACTTCAGATTGATGACGCATTTGAGCGAAGCCAACATTTAGGCGCAAGCATTACAGGCACTTTACGTTTTTCATCAACCAATGAATTTGGTCAACGCTTTATTTTGCCTTTACTTCCTGAGTTTTGTCGGCTTTACCCACATTTACGCTTACAATATTCGTTTAATTCATCTCTCGATGATTTAGTCACTGAAAAATTAGATCTTGTTATACGGCTAGGAAATTTAAAAAACTCATCTCTAAAAACTCGAAAAATTGGGGAATATCCAATTTACATTGTTGCTACACCGCAATTTATACAAAAACATCCTGTAGAAAATATATCCGATTTGGCAGATGTTCCTTGGATTGGACACACCTTATTAAATTGGCAAGATTCACAATATATTTTGCAAAATAGTTTAGGGGAGCAATATTCATTACCTTTTATTCGAAGTCAGTATGAATCAAATTCAGTAACCGCAATTCATCAAATGGCGCTGTCATCATTAGGTATTGCGATTTGCCCAGCATGGTTAGTTGATGAAGATATTCAACAAAACCGGTTAATTCGGTTATTTCCTGACTTCTCATTACCGTTACAAAATATTCAATTACTTTATCCTAATACTTCTAATTTACCGGCCAAAACTCGAGCATTTATAGACTTTTTGGTGGCCCGTCTTTCTTTTAGATAAACTAAAAAGTATGTAAGTTATGGACGATAAGTTATTTTATATAAATAGACAATTCTGTCTGTTTTTTATAAAATAGCGCTGATTATGACTCAGTTTTATAATAACGATGTCCAATAAAATATTTCAAATTTTAGATAGTTTAGGTTTGGTTGCACAGAATCGTGTACTTCATGTGCAATTTTCCAACCCATCATTAAACAATCAAGTCTTCTTGCAACGCATTGAAGGCGAACATACGCTTAATCAGGGCAGCGTTGCTGAGCTACTGTGTCTGTCGACGAACGCACACATCGCATTAAAACAATTTATTGGCTGTCAGATTGCTGTCGATCAGGTCACTGACATGGGCCAGTTCTTTAGAACAACAGGCATTATTACTGAAGCGAGCCAAGGTCAAAGCGACGGCTCACTGACCATTTATAACCTCACCTTAAAAGACCCAACTGCACTTTGGCATAAACGTCGTAATAGCCGCGTGTTTATGAATAAAAGCGTTCGTGATATTAGCGAAATTCTGTTTAAAGAATGGCAGGGTAAAAGCCCGCTATTTGCCTCAAGCTTAACGCTCGATACGGCTGGGTTAACTAAAGACTACGATGTGCGTCCATTTGTGATGCAGTCAAACGAAAGCGACTATGACTTTTTAACCCGTTTGTGGCGTAGCGAAGGCATTAACTGGTTGGTTGATGAATCACAGCTTTTAGTAGCCGACCCGAATGCGTCCATTCAGCCACAAGTACTGCGTTTAATTGACGATAACCAAAATTATCAGGCTCTTGAGCGCCGTAGCCTACGTTACCAACGCAGCAGTGCCACAGAACAGTTCGATACTATTACCCAAGTCAAAGCTGAGCGTCGTTTACAGCCAACGTCTGTTCATGTGCAACGTTGGCAAGCCGACGCCTTACAACAAGAAGAAGGCAGTGGCAGCGTACAGGGCACGCAGCAACATAGTGAACACTATGATAATGCGAGCCTAAACCTTGAAGATGCATGGCATGTTAGCCCCGCGTGGATGCAGGACTTAAAAGGTGAAGATCAAGCCACAGCTTCTGGTAATAGTCAGATTGAACAGCTGAACCAGCACATTAATGCTTACCATCACCTGAGTTCTAAACAGTTTACCGTTTCAGGCAACGTCCGCGATGCACAAGTGGGTTACTGGTTTGAGCTGAATGACCACCCTGAACTTGAACGACACGACAGTGCTGATAAAGAATTTTTAATCTTAAGCAAGCACTACTATAACCAAAATAATTTACCGAAAGAATTACAGCAGCAACTTGAGCGACTATTACCAAAAGACAAGCTCAAGGCAGCCCAACTCGACACGCAAAATCCTGAGCAGCGCCACTTTGCTGAGCTGAATGTCGTTCGACGCAATATTAAAGCTGTGCCTGAATATCACCCGCTAGAACACCGACCAGCCGCTTACCCGCAGCGAGCTAGAGTGGTGGGACTGGAAGGCGAAAGCATTCATGTAGACCAGTGGGGACGCATTAAAGTCCGCTTCCTTTTTACCCGAGCTGATGACCATAGCCATGATGGTGGAGCAGGAAGTAACGATAATGACACCGACTCCGCTTGGGTCGATGTACTCACCCCGTGGGCAGGTGCGGGTTATGGTGCCCGTTTCTTGCCACGTGTCGGTGAGATCGTTGTCATCGATTTCTTTGACGGTAACATTGATCGACCATTTGTGGTGGGCCGTATTCACGAAGCTGAACGTCACCCAACTCAGTTTGACCAGAAAGGCCAGCTACCTGATACCAAAAAACTCAGCGGTATTCGCTCCGAAGAAGTTGATGGTAAGGGCTTTAACCAGCTACGCTTTGATGACACCACAGGGCAAATCAGTGCTCAGCTGCAAAGCAGTCATGCGGCAAGCCAACTCAACTTGGGTAACTTAAGCCATCCAAAAGACAAAGCCGAAAGTGACGGTCGTGGTGAAGGTTTCGAACTTAGAACAGACCAGTGGGGAGCGGTGCGAGCTGGCAGTGGCTTACTAGTTAGTACCCATAAACAGGACCAAGCCCAAGGCGTACATCTAGACGCAACCGACGCTAAAAAACAAATAGACGGTGGCCTTAACAATGCCAAGGCCCTCAGTGAAGTTGCTAAAAATCAGCAAACTGATCCATTGGAAGTGCTTGAGAACTTAAAAACCTTCATAGAGCAAATTGAAGAAAAGGATCAAGACAAAGCTGCTGCTTTTAAGCAAGCCTTGATGATATTAACTGCACCTAACAGTATTGCCATAGCCAGTAACGAAGACATTCACTTAAGCGCAGATGCTCAGTTAAGCCAAACTGCTGGAGACAGCATTAACCTAACCACCCAAAAGAACCTGATTGCACATGCCCAAAACAAGATCAGTCTTTTTGCAGCTCAAGAAGGGGCAAGACTATACGCAGGCAAAGGCAAGGTCGAGATACAAGCGCAGGGCGATGGAGCAGATTTAATTGCCCGTAAAGCGGTTCAGATTATTTCTACAGAAGATAAAATTGAAATTAGTGCTTCTAAAGAAATTGTTATCACGGCGGGCGGATCTCAACTCAAGATTAATGGCTCGGGAATTTTCCCTGTTACTGGTGGTAAGTTTGAGGTGAAGGCTGGGCAGCATTTATTTATGGGGGGAGGAAGTGCGAATTTCAGTTCTTCACTACCGCCTCCGCCAAAACGTAGCCCAGGAACTTTAGAGCTCATCCATGATTATGCGCATGGTGAGTTTGTTAAAGGTGGAAGTTATACAGTTGTCGACAACTTAGGAAAAGAAGTCACTGGCAAGTTGGATGATAAAGGATTCGCAAGAGTTTCTGGCTTAGCAACAGGTGCAGTAAAAGTCTTCTTTGAACCAGATCACCGTGATCCTTGGGATGCAGCAAGTGACTTTAAACGTCCAGTTGAGTGGCCAAATAAGAATGATGCGGATAATGAGCAATCAGATTCCTTAATTGCACAAATGAGTAAAACAGCCCAGTCCAAACTTGGTGAATTATCTAAACAATTAACCAATCCTGCGAATATTATGAAAAATATTCAAACTGCACAAAGCATAAAATCTGAAGGAGCAAAGGCTTTAATGCCGTTATTAAAAACAGAAGCGCAGGGATTAGTGACTGATCAAGTGAAAAGCTTTTTACCTATTTCAGAAGTAGGTAAAAAAATAGGGAACAATATTGATCTTGCATCAATTCAGAAAATAAATGACTTCAGCAAATTAAGTTCTGTTGATAGCGGTAGTTTGCTGGCTAACCCGCTTCCTCAATATTTGCAAAGTCCTTTTAAAAAGAATTCATAGAGAAAGAAAATGTCTGGAAAAACAGAAGTTGTTAAGCCATTAACAGAAGTTGCTATTAAAGATGTTAGTCATTCAAAACAAAAAATAGATGATTGGTTAAAAAGTCATACGCATAAAATTGTGACATTAGACTTGCTAGCCAGTGTAATGGGGACAGTTCCAATTATTGGAAATGTGATGGCTGCTATCGATGTGGTTTCCGACATTTGCTATATCTACGATAAAGGTTTTCAAAATGCCGATATTATGGATTGGTCCACAATGGGTATTGACCTTATTGGGATTGC
This sequence comes from Acinetobacter sp. KB005, assembly GCF_049949095.1. Classification (NCBI taxonomy): domain Bacteria; kingdom Pseudomonadati; phylum Pseudomonadota; class Gammaproteobacteria; order Moraxellales; family Moraxellaceae; genus Acinetobacter; species Acinetobacter sp. KB005. The sequence goes on from NZ_CP188191.1 coordinate 2,291,826, forward strand.
ACCTGTACCAGGAACAACAGCAATTCGTATGTCTGCTCGTCCAGCCCTGTTTCTAGTCCGTCAAGAAGTTAAACGTGTGGGTAAAGCTGCTTTAGGAGAAGCAGTTATCGTAGTGATCTCCAACCATTTAAATGATCAGGTTGCTGGACAAATTGATAAATTCTGTAAAACAGGCCTACAACAGTTAAATTCAATTTTAGCCACTTGTGGTGGAACCGTTCAAAATGCCACAACACAAATTAATGGTGGTATTGTTCGAGTTGTAACAAAAGGCCAAGTATTTACAAATGCGGGGTCAAATGCAAACCGAGCTCAACAGCAAGCTGCTGGTGTTATTAAAGGAATAAAAAGTGGTGACTTAACACGAGCTGGAAAAAACTTGGTTTACATGACCGAAAACTTGGGAAAAGCTCTGATTAAAACAGGAGCAAACTCCAATGCTAAAGTTGTTACTTCTTTAGTTCCTGCACATCTAAAGCAGCCGATATTAAATGTAGGTGCAACGATTAATAAAATTGGTATTACTGCCAATACTAAAATTAAAGGCTTGGGAAATACAGCACAGCCACAAACAATTGGGTGGCTATTTGAAATATTACGTTTAAGTAATGCTAGATTTAGAAAAAAAGCCTCAGGCCAAGTTAAGCCAACTCAGACTACACAAGTCAGACATGACAAGAAAAATAATAAATTAGAAAAGGCGAATACTGAACATGCAGCGACTCATAATGCGAATGCATGTAAAAACTGTAAAGGGGGTGCGACTAAACGATCGATTACCTTTGCCATGGGTACTGAATTTTTAAACCATACCGATGCACAAATTCATCCATTATTGATAGAGCAATTTTCGAGAACGTATGTATCAAACTTATATCAGTATGATCAATCGATTTTCGGAGCGAGGTGGATTACACCTTTTACAACCAAAATTGTTCATTGTTCTAGTTACAACGTTCATGAACCCAAAGAACCGATTGAACAAGAGGGCTGGGAGTATATTGGGGGTGATGGTCGTCCAGTTCGCTTACCAGATCTAAAAGTTGGACAGAGTTACTATGACGAAGTTGAAACTTTTACTTATACAGTTGTCTCATCTGAAATTAGATCTATTTCATATGGAGCTTCAGAAACTCACTTCTATCAAAAATATAAAAATGAGTTTCGTTTAGTCTCCATTGAACGTCAAAATGGATTTAGTATTGGGCTGCGTTATGACCATGAATTAGAAAATGGTGATAGCTATTTATCCGACATTATATTTAAACAGCAACAACAAACACTGGCGCATGTTGCATTACAAATTAATGATGTGCAGAAAGTTGTTGCAGCTTGGTTGGTTGAAGATAGTCAACTCATTAGACAACTATCAGCATATCAATATAACGAGCAAGGCGATTTAATTAAGGCGACCAATGAGTTTGCTGCTTCTTATGAATATCAATACCAAGCTCACTTATTGACTCGTTATACTGATCTTACTCAAAGAGGAATGAACTTAAAGTGGGATGGCGTTTTACCTAGCTCAAAAGCGATTGAAGAATGGGCTGATGACTATAGTTCCGCTACTAAATTAGATTGGGATGAAAACGTTCGAGTAACTTCAGTCATGGATATCGATGGTAATGTGACTGAATACTATTATGGTATTACGGGTTATACCTATCGAATTATTTATCCAGATAATTTGCAAGAATGGTTCTTTAGAGACCAAGCAAAAAATATAACATCGCATATTGCCACAGATGGAACTGAAACATCATATACCTATGACGAACGCGGTAATGTCTTAAGTCTGGTTCAGGCCGATGGCTCAACCTTCTATTATGAATATGACGAAAAAGATAATCTGACCGGTTTTGTTGACGCTGAACAGGGGCGTTGGTTTAAAGAATACGATGCTTCAGGAAATATAATTAAAGAAATTGATCCGCTGAAGCATGAAACAGCCTATACCTATAATGCGATGGGATTGGTAACTTCCATTAAAGATGCTAAAGGCGGTAAGAAGACACTTAAATATGATGATAAAGGCAACTTGGTTACGTATACGGATTGTTCTGGTAAAGAAACTCACTGGCACTATGATGATCGCGGGCGCGTCAAATTTATTGAAAATGCTTTAAAGCAAAAAGTTGAATATTTCTATACAGAATTAACTGCTGAACCAAGGCTGCCTCTAGCAAAAGGTTTACCACTGAATGCTTTTGGACAACTTGAAAAAATCAAACATGCTGATGGGGCTGAAGAGCATTTTATTCATGATGCAGAAGGTCGTTTATTAGTTCACATTGACCCAAAAGGGCAGCAGACACGTTATGAATATGATGCAGCTGGTTTAATTACTAAGCGTATTGACCCATTAAATCAAACTTTAAAATATCAATGGGACCGTTTAAGTCGTTTAAAACGTTTAATTAATGAAAATGGCGCAAGTTATGAATTTATTTATGATGTTGCGGGTCGATTAGTAAAAGAAATTGATTTTGATGGCAAAGAAACTGCTTATACGTATGATGAATATAATGGTCGTTTAACTAGTAGCATTGAGGTCGCTTCTGCCTATGGTCAAGATTTCAAAGATCGTGCTGCGCCTAAAGACCGTATTCAGCAATTTATTTTTGACAGCATGGGACGTTTAGAACAACGTACAGCAGGATATGGCTACCAAGGACAAGAGCTTGAAGAAAAGCAAACAGAAGAATTTGCTTATGATGGCTTAGGTAATCTAGTTCAGGCTAAAAATGCCGAAACTAACTTGCAATGGTTTTATGATGCAGCAGGCAATTTAGTTAAAGAACATCATCAAGATGTTGTGACTCAGAAAACTGCGGTGTGGAAACATGTCTATGATGAATTAAATAATCGAACTACAACCATCCGACCAGATGGACAGAAAGTAGATTGGCTGACTTACGGGAGTGGGCATGTCTATGGCGTGGCTTTAAATGGTGAAGATGTTGTTAGTTTTGAACGTGACGATTTACATAGAGAGACGTTGCGACACTATGCAAATGGTCTTAGCCAACAACAACGTTATGATGAAGTTGGACGTTTAACTCAGCAATTAACGTTGAATGGGCATGACAAAGGCTATCAGGTCCAAACTCAAAATAATGCTATCCAGCATACCAACCAATTGATTGAGCGCTTATATCACTACGATAAAACAGGTGAGTTAACGCTCATTAAAGATACACGTCGTGGAACCATTCACTATAAATATGATCCTGTCGGGCGCTTATTAGAGGCAACCAGTAAGCTTGGAAAAGAGACATTTAATTTTGACCCGGCAAGTAATATTCTAGATCGATATAACAGTACTAAAGAGCAATCCTCACAACCCACTGCCACTGAAAAGGGTCTTGGTTATAACCGCTTAGTTAATAACATCGTGCAGGAATATCTTGACCAACAATATCAATATGATGTTTTTGGACAGTTGATTCGACAAAAATCATCACAAGGTGATTTAAATCTTGAGTGGGATGTATTGGGACGTCTTATTCGTAGCCGAAACAATCAATACACGGCAGAGTATCGTTACGATGCCTTAGGTCGACGCATTCAAAAAAGAAGTAAGCATCACCATACAGGGCAAGAGCGGAACATTATTTATGGTTGGGATGGTGATACTTTAGCGTATGAATCTAGTGCTGATATCACTAAACACTATTTCTACGAAAAAGATAGTTTCGTGCCTTTGTTGCAAGCAGCGTATCATCACTCAATTGAGCTACATCAAACCCAAGATTGGACAGAAAAAACATATAGTATTTATAAAGATCCATTGTGGAATACGGTAAAACAAAGCCAAGGTTTTGATGATGTATGGTTCTATCACTGCGACCATTTAGGCACACCGCAAGAAATGAGTAACCAAACAGGCGCCATTGTCTGGAAAGCTCAATATAAAGCTTGGGGTGAGTGTAAGGTAGAACAGGCTAAGTCAGATTTCTTTGAAAATTCAGAAATTATTAGTAATAACATTCGTTTCCAAGGTCAGTATTATGATGGGGAAACAGGACTTCATTACAACCGTTATCGTTATTATTCACCATATGTAGGACGGTTTATTAGTAAAGACCCGATTGGATTATTGGGTGGATTTAATGTGTATTCTTATGTACCGAATCCAGTAGGCTGGGTTGATCCTTTTGGTCTATCACCTAAAAAAGGGAATAGTCAAAAAGAAAATAATAATACTACCTGTACAATTGGTAAGATGATTCGTGTAAGACACTACACGAATAGAAAGGGTTCGAATGCAATTGAACTTACACAGAAAATACTTGCTGTAGATAATAATAGAGTATATGTTGAGCCAGCGAATAAAAAACCTTTATCTCAAATTGAAGCTGAAGACAAGTATCAGATTAAACAAGGTAAAGGAAGAGATTATGTTGAGTTTGATGTTTTAGAAAGTAGAACTGAATGGGTTAAGAATCCACGTTACCATAGAGAAGAACTTACCATTAAAGGTGATGTAATTAATCCGTGTAATTTAGTTGTTAATAGGAGAAGGTAATGTTAGAAGCTAACAAAAAATTGGTATATACAGGTGATGAAGTCTTGAGTGTTTTACAAGAGATAGAGTTTATATTAATTTCATTACATAAAATTGGGTCCTATTATGCTGAAACTCTGCCTAATTCTTATGAAGAATATGCAAAAGAAACCACTAATTTTATAGATAATAATAATGTGTGTGATAGGTTAGCTAATGTTAGAAAAGTTTTATCTCGTAAATTTAATAATGATCTAGGTGTGGATGATATGTCTGATATTGAAAGAGCATTGGAGAATATAGATTTCTGGGAGGCCGGAAAGTAAATTTAAAAGAATGTAATTATGATATCTAATGATTAATTTAAATTATTAATTAGATATCATAGAGTATTTTTAAGTAATTATTTGGAAAAGACATAAAGTAAAGCTTCAGTTTAAGTAATTACATAAATATTAGGCTTAATAGTGGAAAATGAATATTTGGTGGAATATTGATATTAAAGATGGAGTTGTTAGTCATGACTCCATTTCTTGGATTGATGATAATTTTGAAATAAATGAAGATACAGTTTTTGACTTGTCTGAAGATTTATTACAAATTTCTTTTAATAACAATAAAATGTTGGATGTCGGGTGGTATCCAGATCTAGAGGTAGATGGTTTTTTTAAAATTGTATTGATAAAAGATATGAATTGGGACTCACCTATAATTGAAAAAGAGTGTGGGGATATAAAAAGTTTAAAGGAAAATATATCAAATATTATATCTAATAATCTTTAGGTAGTGAACACGTTACTAATTTGGGGTTTGTGAACACCTCTTTAATATACAAAGCATTAACAGGAAAGAAATGGATGCAAGAATCCAATTTTGATTTGAATGCCAATATTGGAGAATATTTAATCAAATGTGGTTGGTATACAGGAAGAAAAATAGATAGTGAACACATCATAGAAGCATGGAAAGCGGATAAATATAAAATTTTTATTCTGCTATAGTTTTTGTCCAAAGTTTTAATGGATTAAATATAGCTCATGAGGCATATAGAGGAAAAGAAAAAGATTTTTCGTATTTCAATTCTATTAAAGCAACAGAAGGTATAGATCCTGTCTGGATATTTGAGGAGTATTCGTTAAAGGCAGGAAGTGACCTTTTACCAATTGGATTGGGCTATAGTGAGCATTTAACATATTTTATTGATCCATCATTTAAGTTTTATGGTGGTTATGATGACTATTTTTGCAAAATTGGGGATTCAGTTAATAGCTTTTTTAATAATATTTTTTATGAAAAAAACTTTATTCAATTGTAAGTAATTAAAAAATTAACAGTCAAATACTCTAAAAGTTTTGACTGTTAATTAATGTATAATTGAAAAATATTTATAAATATTTTAACTAATTTTTTGGTTTTATGAGCTTTTATACAATTTATCCGTCTGAGTATATTGATAGAGATTTTTCTTTTGATTTGAAAGGGAAGCAAGAAATTATCGTTGATTATTTTAAATTTGACTTAAGTAATCAATTTTTAAAAAATCCTAGAATAAATTTAGATTATGATAATATTTTTTCTGATCAATTAAGTCACATATTAGAGACTGATTTTTATTATTCATCTTCTGGAATTTTGTTGTTTTCAAAAAGATTTTTTAATGAAATGAAGGAAGTCCTTGAAGATGAATGTGATTTCTATAAGTGCTATGTGAGGAATGAAGAGGTAGATATTTATGCTATGTATATTAAGAGAAAAAACAATTTATTAGATGAAGATGACTTTATAAAAAAAGATCTTGCAATAGATGACTTTTTTATTGCTAGAGATATGGATAAACTTTATATCTACCTAGTAAGTGAAAAAATTGTAGATACTATTAATAAATTTAAATTAAAAATGAATTTCTTAGAATACTAAAATTTTAACAACTTTTAAAAGTGAATTAATAGTGTAAGTTTTTAATCCGTTTTATATCTTTATTACTTTCATCATCTTCATCCACTCTTGTATTCATATGGTTAAGTTTTTCTTTACAAAATAGACAGATGTTTCTGTATTTTATAAAATAATGCCAATCCTGACAAAGTTTTCATAAAAAAGATGTTATCTCATATACATAGAATTCTAGAAGATTTGGGTATTAGCTCGCAAAAACGCGTACTTCATGTTCAGTTTTCTAATCCATCGTTGAATACTCAAGTCTTTTTGCAAAGTATTGAAGGGCAACATCAGTTAAATGAAGGTCTGGCTGCCGATCTATTTTGTCTCTCTACTAATGCGCATATTTCATTAAAACAATTTATTGGTTGTCAGGTTGCAGTCGATCAGGTAACTGATCAGGGGCAATTATTCAGAACTACAGGAATTATTACCGAAGCCAGTCAGGGGCAGAGTGATGGTTCATTAACGCTGTATAAATTGAAACTACAAGATCCGACCATGCTATGGCATAAACGCCGTAATAGCCGTGTGTTTATGAATAAAAGTGTACGGGATATCACTGAAATTCTATTTATAGAATGGCAGAACAAAAGCCCATTGTTCGCATCTAGCTTAACTTTGGATTTAAAAAACCTAAGCCAAGACTACGATGTTAGACCTTTTGTCATGCAAAGTAACGAAACGGATTATGATTTTTTAACCCGACTTTGGCGTAGTGAAGGCATTAACTGGTTAATTGATGAAGCTCAGTTGTTTGCCACTGATAGCTCGGATGAAATTCAACCGCAAAAATTAAGTTTAATTGATAATAATGAATCATATTTAGCATTAGACCGAAGAAATATCCGTTATCACCGCAGTAGCGCTGTTGAACAACAAGACAGTATGACAAGCCTTGTGCCAACTCGAAGCTTGCCATCTACAGCCGTGCATGTACAACGCTGGCAGGCTGATGCTTTAAGTCAAGAAGAAGGCATGGGGAGTGTTCAGTCAAAGCATAGTCATAGTGCTAATCAGGATAATGCGAGTTTAAGTCTGGAGCAGGCATGGCATGTCAGTCCTGCTTGGATGCAAGACTTAAATGGGGAAGACCAAGCCACTGCATCGGGTCACCAGCAGCTAGAAAAACTCAATCAAAATCTATCTGATTATTATGCATTTCAATCAAAATATTTCCATGCACAAACCACGGTACGTGATGCGCAAGTCGGTTATTGGTTTGAATTGAATGAACATCCAGAAATAGATACGCATAGCGGATCAGACAAAGAATTTCTGATTATTGGTAAAAGATTCTATTTGCAAAATAATTTGCCTAAAGATTTGCAACAACAAATCAATCAACTTTTTAGTCAAAGCCAATTGCAAAACAATCAATCGGGGCTAAACGACCAGACTGAGCGTCAAGGTAATGAACTCATTTTGTCCCGCAGAAATATTAAAACTGTTCCTGAGTATAACCCGCTCGAGCACCGACCAGCAGCTTATCCACAGCGTGCTAGAGTGGTGGGATTAGAGGGCGAAAGTATCCATGTAGACCAGTGGGGACGTATTAAAGTGCGCTTCCTGTTTACTCGAGCTGATGACCATAATCATGATGGTGGTGCAGGAAGTAACGATAATGATACTGACTCAGCTTGGGTCGATGTGCTGACTCCATGGGCGGGCGCAGGTTATGGATCACGCTTCTTGCCACGTGTTGGTGAGATCGTAGTCATCGACTTCTTTGACGGCAATATTGACCGTCCGTTTGTGGTGGGGCGTATTCACGAAGCCGAACGCCACCCAACTCAGCTCGATCAGAAAGGTCAGCTACCCGACACTAAAAAGCTCAGTGGCATCCGCTCCGAAGAAGTCGATGGTAAAGGTTTTAACCAGCTACGGTTTGATGACACCACAGGCCAAATCAGCGCCCAGCTACAAAGTAGTCATGCGATAAGCCAACTAAACTTGGGTAACTTAAGCCATCCAAAAGACAGCGCGACAAGCGATGGTCGTGGTGAAGGCTTCGAACTCAGAACTGATCAGTGGGGTGCACTCAGAGCGGGAAGTGGCTTACTCATTAGTACCCACAAACAGGATCAAGCTCAAGGTGTACATCTAGACGCAAATGAAGCTAAGCAACAAATCGAAGGCAGCCTTAACAATGCCAAAGCACTCAGTGAAGTGGCTAAAAATCAGCAAACTGACCCGTTAGATATGCTTGAGAATATTCAGACTTTCTTAGAAATTCTTAAACAAGAAGACCCAAAAAAGGCTGCTGAGTTCCAATCAGCGGTGATGGTGTTGGCATCTCCAAAAAGTATTGCTGTAAGTAGTAATGAGGACATTTATGTTAGTGCAGATGGTCAGCTTACTCAAAGTGCAGGTGATAGCATTAATATCAGTACACAAAAGAATATAGTGGCTCATGCAAGTCAAAAAATTAGTCTATTTGCAGCCCAAGAAGGCGCTCGCCTTTTTGCTGGTCAAGGTAAAGTAGAAATTCAGGCACAAGGTGATGGCTTAGATGTCATTGCTCGAAAGGGCGTGCAAATTACTTCAACCGAAGACACAGTTTTTATTACTAGCCCAACTGAAATTAATCTGACTGCAAATGGATCTCAAGTTAAGCTGAATGGTTCGGGTATTTTCCCTGTCACGGGTGGTAAGCTTGAGGTGAAAGCTGGTCAGCATTTGTTTATGGGGGGCGGAAAAGTAGATGTTAAAGTGCCTAAACTAAAAGAATTAAATATAACAAAAAAATATAGCAATAAATTAGATGTTTATGAAGTTTTCCCAACAAATAAATTTACAGATTTAACTATGTCTGTAAAGGGAAGTGATGGGGTTGTTGAAGAACATAAAATTGATAAATATGGAAGAAGCCCGAGAATTTTAGATGCTGAGCCAAAAGAAGTAGAAGTATTAGTCGGTGGTGATGTTTGGAATTATTTTATTAAGAATATTGGTGGTACTAAAGATGATCCATTCTATTTTAAATTTTTAGATTATATAGGTAAGCCTATAGTTGGAATGGAATGTTATCTTTTAGATAATTCTTTAAATGTAATTAAGAAAGAAGTTACAGATGGAAATGGTGAGGTGGAATTTGTATATACAGATGAATACTTGCCAATTATGGGGGTAATGAAATTCGATGATAATACCATCAAGCCTATATGTTATGTAAATCATCATAACTGCAGAGAATATATATTTATTAGTCCTAAAGTGAAGACTAATTTAGCTTTATTGGAGGAAGGACAGAAAGGGGAGTATTTAAGAGCAGGCTATATAGTGAAAGACGGTGAAAGCCTAAAAACCATTGCTGATAAGTATTCTATTACTACAGATGAAATAATTTCCTTAAACACTGGAATGGAAAATATTGATGTAAACACTAAATTGGTCGAAGGAGCTTATATTAAATTACCAAATTATATTAATAGAGAGGAATGGAAAAATGGCTAATGGTAAACAAGAAAATAGTAAGAAAGGTGTGCCAATTTATCTTTTAAAGCCTGAAAATACCTTTGAAAGATCGAAAAATAATATTCTAAAAGATACACTTCATAATCCTAAAAAGAATCCTCTCTATATTCTTGGTCCTGTAAAGATGAGTCAAGAGGAACAAAAAAGTATCAAAGAAAGTATCCTTAATAAGTATAAAAACGCAGTTAATAAAACTCAAATAAGTGTTAAGGAGTATAAAAAAGAACAAGATAAACAGAAGCAAGAAGACTATGAAAAGAAAGGTGATTTATTAACAGAAATGCAAAGTGGTCAGAAAGCTGCTGATTTATTAATGAATTCTTTAGCAGTAATTGAAGACTCCAAGGTAAGAGTTTTTGATTATGAGATTTTAAAGAAAGATTTTGCTAAAGGTCAGGCAGAATTTGATAAAAAATTTAATCGTAGTAAGCCTGCTATTGATCCTCAGAATTTAGTAAGCATACAAATTCAAAAAGCAAAACAAAAATTAGGTAGCACAGGGGCGGGATTAAAACAAGCTATAGGTAATCAATCGAAAATGTATCATCCACCCGAGCCTAATACAACTTCTCGTCAATATCAAGGAGGAGGAATTTCAAATATTAAAGTTGTTGATGTTGGAGAAGCAATTGGTCATGTAGGTAAGGCTGTTGGCACTTGGGGTACTGGAATGGATATTGCTGAAGCGGCAATTTATTTTGAGCAGAATAAACCTGCAGAAGGGACTGCTAAAGTCGCAAGTATAGGTGGATCCATGTATGGTAGTGGTGTGGCAGTTGGAATAGCTGGAAAAGTTTGCCCTAAAATGGTTAAAGGATCGAAAAGGCCAATAGGGTTAGCAGTTGCAGGATTGAGTTGTTTTGGGGTCTTATGGTATGCAGGCGACAAAACAGGTGGTGATGTTGCGGAAGGGTTAATTATGGATATGACAACTATGACACCAGAAGAGAAGCAGCAATATCATAAAGAGTTACAGGAGCAATATGGTGTCGGAATGTATGAAGAACATATACTTTCAAGTGATTAACTTTAGGTTTGTGGAATAATGTGATGAAATTTCGTTTTTTATTGATTTTAAGTGTTATTTTAACCTCTGCATGTAGTGAAGGTAGTCAAAATAGTACACAAGGGACCCTAACCAAAGACTACAGAAAAGTTTCCGATTATAAGTCGAAGGAAGATTTAGAGAAAGCGGCGAAGGCGAATGATCCTGAAGCATTGTTTGTATTAGGTTCTATGTATGCGACAGGTGAAGGTGTTGAATTTAGCCAGAAGAAGGCATTCGAATTATTTGAAAAATCTGCAAAACTCGGTTCTTCTAATGCCATGTTGCAATTAGGATTAATTTATCGGAATGGTAATGATTTAATAAAAAAAGATGATTTAAAAGCCTTAAAGTGGTTTGAACAGGGGGCTAAGAAAGGTAATCCTTCAGCCATACATAATCTAGGCGTTTCATATTATAAAGGATTAGGTATAACAGAAGATAAAGCGAAAGCTTTTAAGTATTTTAGTCAATCTGCAGAATTGGGCTTATTACAATCACAGGTAATAGTTGCGGGTCTTTTATACAACGGTGAAGGTGTAACTAAAGACCACAAAAAGGCTTTTGAGTGGGCATTAAAGGCCGCGAATCAGGGGGATGTTGAGTCGCAAAACAATATTGGTTTAGCTTATGAAAATGGAGATGGGGTTGCAAAAGACCCAGTGCTTGCTAAAAAATGGTTTGAAAAAGCAGCTAATAATGGTTTTGTATTAGGGCAATATAATCTTGCTCTTAAGTATTTTGATGGTAATGGTGTAGAGCAAAATTTTTCAAAATCAATTGAGTATGCGGAAAAAGCAGCGAATGCGCAGAATAAAGCTGCTATACAATTATTGGTTGATATTTATTCAAATGATAGAAATCCTAAATATAATCCTGAGAAAGCTAATTATTGGAAGTCTAAGCTGTAATTGAGATTGGCATAAGAATTTTTTAAGGCATGTTAGTATTAAGTATAAACATGCCTTTTTTAATGAGTTATTATATAAATTATTAAAAATTTATAACTTGTTACTATTGGGCGCACTTTTAAATCTTGCTCGTAATGTAGGTAGAAATAAACATATTGCGCCAGATATGTAAGAAAAAAGTTTTAGCTCTCAACAGGGTCTCAATATTGCAGCAAATTATGAGCAGAACTCAGATGATCCATATATGGTCTAAAGCTATTTTATAGGTTGTTGGATATTGGCGACACAACGTACTCCATACATACGGTAAGTCATTTTATTCTCTTCATTTGATTTAGGTTGGGCTTGTGCTCTTGCTATATTGAGTCCATCAGCCATCATTAAATCATCTGCACTCATTGCAGTTGTGCTACGCAAAACTTTTTGAGTTCCTGACTTAGGTCCTGTTGGGTTATCAATAGGTGAATGTTTATAATAATCTTTATCGTACCAGTCATTCATCCATTCATAATTATTGGTGACAAGATCATAAAAACCCAATAGATTTGGAGGGGTTTTACCAAGTACTGGAATATCAAGTACTGAGTCAGGATTGTTAGTGTGCCTGTAAGTATCGTACTGGTTTAATTTCCATAGATTCTTTTTGGGTTCTACTTTATCTGTACCTGTCGCAAAAACAACATATTGACCTTTATTTCGAGCAACATACTCCCATTGCGCTTCAGTAGGTAAGTCCATGGGGGTACCCACTTGTTGCCCTAGCCATTGACAGTAGTCTTTGGCTTGTTGCCAATCCATTCCTGTAGCAACTTCCTGAATGATTTCTGGTGCATAGAGTTGATTATAATAACTTTCAGGTTGTCCAGTGGTTTCTGTAAAAATATTATAGTCTTCTAGAGTAGTCTTATAAGCACTCATATTAAAGCTGCTAAGGGAAACTTTATGCAGGGTTTTATTATCTCTCCTGAGAAGAGAGGGAGAGGGTGGTTATTAGGTTTTTCAGTATTGCCTTTGGGGTTTTTCACCGCCATGCTATTCGGAACCATTTTTTCTAATTCTGGTGTTACTAGTCCAAAATCACCCATCAGATAGCTACCGCCTTCAACAAAGATCATATTCTTTTTGGTTTTCTCAACCAATTGTTGAATTTTTTGCTGAAGTTTTGGTGAAGGTTTTGATGGTTTATGATTTGTCTCAGTAGATTTAGCACAAGCACTTAAAGCAAGACTTGAAAATAAAACAACAGCTATATTCCGTTTCATCATTTTGTTGTAAATCATTAGGTTGAATATTGATGAAACTATTTTAGTAAGAGAGGTGGAAGATATAAATAGCGGTTTTGTTATTCAGCTAAGTAAATAAACATTTTGATTTATGAAAAACTAAAATGAACTAAGATATTTTATAATTCTTTATCTTATGCTTACAAAAACAAACTTAATTTTTTTGCTTCTAGATTTTTGATGAAAATATATTGAAAAAGCATGCTTAGGGGTATGAGTGGTACTTTTTAACCTTTATCATGGAAACTAAATTTATTTAAAAAGTATAATAGATAGACAGATTAGTATTGACAAGTTTTATGGTTTTTTGTAGCGCACTTTTTTACTTTGAGTTTTGATGGTTTGTTCGTAACCAAATAGAAGCACCTTGTAGTTAATATAAACTTAAATATTGTTAAGCAAATGTTTCAAAAAAACTAAATGAATGATATTTAAATAAATTTTTATTCAGTTTTTATTTTTATTTATTTGATTAAAATCAATTACTTATTTTTAATTACAAAAAATAACAATATTATATTTTTATAAGAATAACTTTATTAAGCTATATTTTATAACCATCTTAACTATTTACTTTTAGTTTAAGTTGATATGATTTTTATATAAAATATGTTTGTTTATATGATAAACTGCGCATAAATTTTTTGAATATAAGGTTTATAGTCTGATTTTTTAATGTTTTCTCAATATTAACTTTTCAGTAAAGCCTTGAATAAATAAGAAAACAGAGGAATGAAAGTTGTGTTGAAACGAAGTATTTTGATACTTTTTCTGACTGGAAACATTATCGGTCTATCAGGTGCTCAAGCAGCAGAACTAGAGCCTGTAAAACTTAAAAAAAGTTGTATTAAAAAGAATCCGTTAGCAGAAGGCCAAAATGATCCTGAGCTATTGAATATTTTTAAGCAAGTTTGTGATAGTGATAATACGACTCAAAAAAATGATTTATTAGCTAAAGCAGCCATGCGGTTTTATCAAACCAATCAACCAGTTAAAGCGTTGAATTTAGCAAGTCAATTGCAAAGTCAAAATATACGCGGTTCATTAATAACAGATGTTTTATTTTTATCTGGTGTAAGCATTGCCAATACTTCTTTGCAGCAAATGCGAAGTCAGGAAATGCGTTATTTAAGCAACGATGTAACGTACCCACCCGCTAAACAGTTAATTGAAAATATTCATACTTCAATGCCTGCGCCTGATACTTCAAATGTTAAGGCTGCTACAGAAGGTGGCTCAGTTGATAACGAACGAAGAAGTTATAAAAAACAAACTGTAACACGTAACAGAGTTACTAGTTCCAGAACAGCAACTAAACGAGTAGCAACTCCAGCAAAAGCAACTGCGGTTAAACAAAAAACTGCCCCTGTAGCCAATGTTAATAAATCAAAAAGTTCGCCTTTTGACCCTTTAATTAAATAATCAGGAATAGAATCTTATGGCTAAGAGAGAAAGCGTACAAAAGAAGCTTCAGCGAATTCGACCGCCACGTGTTCAGCTTACATATGATGTTGAAATTGGTGATGCAAAAGAAGCGAAGGAACTACCATTTGTTGTTGGTGTGATGGGTGATTTTTCGGCAGCATCTGAGCTTGAACGTACAAAATTAAAAGATAAAAAATTCATCAATGTCGATTTAGATAATATTGATGAAGTTATGGAGTCATTGTCTCCAAGAGCAGCTTTTCAGGTAGATAATACGCTGACTGAAGAGGGTGGGCGAATTGCAGTTGATTTAACATTTAAGTCAATGGAAGATTTTCGCCCAGAAAATGTTGTTCAACAGGTTGACCCATTAAAGAAACTGGTTGAAGCACGCGAGCGTTTAACTGATTTGAGAAATAAGATTTCGAACAGTGAGCGTCTAGAAGACTTACTTGATGAAGTGCTTAAGAGTACTGATCAGATCCGTAAATTAAGTGCGGAGGCTGATCATGAATAATACTCAATCTGCAGCAATGTCACTTGTTGAAAATGAACAAGTTAATCTTTTAGACTCGATTGTTGAAGAAAGCCGTATTGCCCGAAATGAAGAAGAACATTCGCGTGCAAAAAGCTTAATTGGTGAACTTGCTAAAGAAGTAATGGCAGGAACAATTACAGTTTCTGAAAATATGACTTTATCAATTGATAAGCGTATTGCCGAAATTGATGCACTGATTTCAAATCAATTAAGTCAGATCATGCACAATGAGCAATTTCAAAAGATTGAGTCAACTTGGCGTGGTCTTTACTACTTCTGTCAAGAAACACCATCTAATCCGCTCATTAAAATTCGTATGTTAAATACGACTAAAAAAGAGTTGGTAAAAGATTTTCAAGGTGCTACAGACTTTGATCAAAGCACTTTATTCAAAAAAATCTATGAAGAAGAGTATGGGTCTTTTGGTGGTGCGCCATATTCAGCACTCATTGGTGATTTTGAGTTTGACCGTACGCCTTCTGATATGTATTTGCTTGAGCAAATCTCTCATGTAGCAGCAGCAGCTCACGCACCATTTGTTTCAGCGGCTAGCCCAAGCATTTTGGGTCTTGAGTCATTTACCGATATTGATCGCCCTAGAGATGTTTCAAAAATCTTCGAAACGGCTGAATATGTTCAATGGCGTTCATTCCGTGACAGTGAAGACTCTCGTTATGTCGCATTAACATTGCCGCATGTGCTTGGTCGTCTTCCTTACCATCCAAAAGAAGGAACAGCTACAGAAGGGTTTAACTTTGCTGAAGATGTTTCAGGTGCAAACCACAACGAATATTTGTGGATGAATGCTGCTTATGCTTTCGGTACTCGTTTAACAAATGCATTTGATATGCATGGTTGGTGTGCTGCAATTCGCGGTGTTGAAGGTGGTGGTTTAGTAGAAGGCTTACCAGTTCATACTTTTAAAACACAAGATGGCGAAGTGGTATTTAAGTGCCCAACTGAAATTGCTATTACTGACCGCCGCGAAAAAGAACTAAGCGATTTGGGCTTTATTCCTTTAGTACATTGTAAAAATACCGATTACGCTGCTTTCTTTGGCGCGCAATCAACTCAAAAACCTAAAAAATATGACAATGATACAGCAAATGCAAACTCTGCTTTATCAAGTCAAATTCAGTACATCATGGCCGTTTCACGTATTGCTCATTATTTAAAAGCGATGATGAGAGATAAAGTGGGTAGCTTTGCTTCTGCTGGAAATGTTGAAGCATTCTTAAATGAGTGGTTGTCACAGTATGTATTACTAGATGACGGTGCTTCACAAGAAGCAAAAGCTCAATACCCTTTACGTGAAGCGTCTGTAAAAGTTGTAGAAGATCCTGCTCAACCAGGTCACTACAAATCTGTGGTTTTCTTGCGACCACACTTCCAGCTGGACGAGTTGTCAGTTTCTTTGCGACTTGTCACTGAGTTACCTCAGTCCTCAAATTAATAAAGGTCAGCGAAAGAATAACTTTAAATTAAAAATAGGAAAGTTCTAAATGAAAGATATATACGTTGAGTTTCGCGGTAAATATAAAGTTGATGGCGAGTCTCGTGATTCTGAGCACAAAGGCTGGTTAGAAGTTAACTCTTGGTCTCACAACATTCGTCAACCTAAATCTGCTACTTCAAGTAGTGTTGGTGGTCATACTGCTGAACGTGTTGAACATTCAGATATGCTTTTTATTAAAGACCTAGATGCAACTAGCCCGAAATTATGGGAAGCATGTTCAGCTGGTTATACATTTGATGAAGTACAAATTGATTTTTATCGTGCGAATGGCGACAAACGCATTAAGTACTTACAAATTAAATTGAAGCATGTTCTTGTTTCTAGTGTAACTCCAACAGTTAACGAAGAAGGTGTTCCAACTGAAGCGTTTGGTTTGAAATACGCAGCTGTTGAGTGGACATATAACCAACAAGATATTAACGGTACTGCTAAAGGTGCTGTTACTAAGAAATGGTCACTTTCTAATAATACTGCTTCTTACGCAGCATAATTATTTAAGTGAATATTTGGTGGAGGCTGACATAAAGTTAGCCTCTGCTGTCTTTAAGCATGCTTGTTGTGAACTCGAATGAATTTAGATCGGCTTTATCCATACGGATTTCGTTCAACTCTGTTTGATCGTTTAATTCCTGAAAGTGAAGATTATGCAAAAGGTCTTTCTATTCAGCAATTAAGAGAATCGGTAGCGAAAGATTTAGAAGACTTGCTAAATAGTCGGGTCGCTAAATTGGACCACGTGGTCGATGATTATCCGCTAGTTAAAAAATCTATACTTCAGTTTGGGATTATTGATTTTGTGGGGCTTTCTACAGCTAATCCGCTAGATCGAGACAAGATTTGCCAATCAATTGAACAATCAATTGCAGCTCATGAGCCCAGATTAAGACAAATACGGGTAGAGATGTTGTTGGATGGGCATAATATGGGGGCATTGTGTTTAAGCATTCAGGCTTATCTAAATATTCATCCACTGTATGAACCTGTCGTTTTTGATGCATTGCTAAAACCGACAACGCAACAATATGTAATTTCGGCGAGAACCTAAGCGTAGTGGGTGTGTTGTGATAGAAGAGCTTTTACCGTTTTACGAAAAACAACTACAAGAATTTGGTCAGCAATCTCGAGAATTTGCCCAAAAATATCCGAAAATTGCTCAGCGTTTATCGTTAAATCAAGAGCAGATTGATGATCCGCATATTGAGCGTCTAATACAGGCGTTTTCATTAATTGCTGCTCGCATTGATAAAAAACTTGCTGATAGTTATGACGTATTTACACGTTCTTTATTTGAGGTGATGTTTCCTCAATACTTACGTCACTTTCCTGCTTGTTCGGTGGTAAGTTTCGAAGATATAAATAAGATAAAGCAACTCACAGAAGCGCATATTGTTCCTGCACACACCGTCTTAAAGTCTCGCAGTTTTAAAGGTGTTCAGTGTGAGTTTAATACCACGCAAGAAATCAAATTACTCCCGATAAGTTTGCAAGTGCTAGAGTTCAAAAGTACACCTAGTGCACATATGCATTTAAGTCAAAATGCGACTTTAAATTTTAAGTTTGAAATTTTTAATCATGCTCATTTATGTTTAATAAATGAAAAGCTTCCTATTTATTTAGATGCAATTTCTAATTTTCCGCTTCAAGTACTAGACAGTATTTTTAAGAAGGAAACAACTTTTGCCATCAGAATAGGGCAGAAAGTTGTAGCGTTGGATAAAAATCCATTTGAGTTAACTGGTTTTTCAGAGCAAGAAAGTCTATTGCCACTCGATCAACATACTCACCATGCTTATCGGTTGCTGATGGAGTATTTTTGTTTTCCTGAAAAATTTAATTATCTAAAACTTGATTTAAGTTTTTTAAAGCTTCTATCTCTAGAAGAGAGTGATTTTGAACTGCTTATACATTTTAAATTAAATTTAAATGATCAAGCCGTAGTTCGAAATTATTCTGAGTTGAATGTTGCTAATTTTAAATTATTTACCACACCAGTCATTAATTTATTTGAAAAATATGCTGAACCTCAAAAAATCGTACACAAGCAATTAGAATATCCATTAATTACAGATGCGCATCATCCTGAGTTTTATCAAGTCTATTCAATTACTGAAATGAATATGGTGCGTGAAAAAACTAGTCACGAAGAAAGCTATGTTCCTGTGCTGCCTTTTTTTGCGATGAGCCACTACCATGCGGACAAGGCCCGCTTTTTCTATTCGGTAAACTATCAAAAACTACAACCAAATTTTGTTGAAATGGGATATTCAATTATTTCTAAAAATTTAAATCCTTCTTCAACACGTTCAGATTTTATTAGTACAAAATTGTTATGTTCAAATCGTGACTTGCCACATGAAGCATTGGGGCAGTCTAATAATATATTGAACTTAAATGATAGTAGTCTGGCCAGACGTGCCATTGTTTTAAAAAGACCGACTAAACCTTATCAATTTGGACAAAGCCAGACTGAGCAGTGGCGTGTCATTTCACACCTTTCATTAAATAGTTTAGCTTTAATGAAAGGTGATGCCGTATCTCATATTAAAGAGTTACTTGCTTTATATAACTTACCGTTATCGAAAGAAAATTATCTAATTATTGAATCAATTAAACATCTTGAATTTTCACTTACCCACAAACTGGTAGATGGTAAACCATTCCCAATGTTTGTAAGGGGAGTGAAGGCCGAATTGCAAATTGATTCGTCTGTATTCAGAGGGCATAGCCTATACATTTTTAGCCAATTATTAAGTCGTGTTTTTAATTTAAAGGTCCAAATTAATAGTTTTGTTGATTTGGTTGTCAAGGATTATTCATCTCAGCAGGAGTTATACCAATGCAGTCAGAACGTTGGTGGCAAGACTCTTCTATAACAGCTGAGCTGTTTACCAAGCCAAAGTCTTTTGAATTTATTCAAGCAACACGTCTATTAAGGCACGATTCAAGTCGTGCGGTTGGTTCATCTTGGAGTGATCATTTCAAGTTTGAGACATCCTTTAATTTAAATTTTCCTGCTACAGAAATTGAAAATTTAGAATTAACGGACGAGCGGATTTATATCACGAATTTAATAGTTGGTCTTACTGGCATACAAGGTGCTTTACCTTATACATATACGAATAAGATTAAACAGGCCCCACGTCAGCAAAGAGCTGAAACTAAAGAGTTTCTGAGCTTATTTAACCATAAGCTTACTGCTCAATATGTAGAGTCCAGCATTACATATAATTTACCGATTCGATATGAGACTGAGTATAAAAACGATTATTTAGATATTCTGCATGCATTGAATGGCTATGTGCGCTCCCAACATCAGCAAACAGAGCTTGATGACTATTTTGCAGAGTTTTCTGGATTAATGCAGGGCCAGAATAATACAGTTCATGCATTAAAAACGATGCTGTCCTGTATTTTTAAGCATGAAATTACGATTAAAGAGTTTATACAAGAATCTTTTAAGTTAGCGAGTGATCAATTAACGACTTTAGGTGGAAGTCAGCCGAGCTTACTTGGCATTAATACGTTTTGTGGGGAAACCATTCAGCAAATTGATGGAAAAATTGAAATTCAGATTGGACCACTAAAGCGTCAGCAATATTTAAATTTCCTCCCAAATCAAGAGTTGAGTTTAAAACTAAAAAAAATTGTAGAAACGTGGTGTAGTCCAACTTTATCGATAGATCTGCGGCTCGTATTAGATGAGTCAGAAATACAACCTATTTGCTTAACTAAGAATAACCAGAACGGTTTAGGGCAGGGTTCTTTTCTCATATCACGACAACCAAAAGTACATAGTCATGAAACTTGCTATAGCCTTATTGGAGAGAGAATGTGATTAAAAAAATATTACTCTCATTTATTGCTATTTTTACAGTGGTTAGTGGATTTATTATTTTCTACTGGCGTGACGTTCAATATAACCCTGATAAAGGTGATTTTTTTCTTTATTTCTTATTGTTACCAGCAATTATTACCTTGGTGATCTTATCGCCATGGTTAATTTATAGTACCTATAGAGCTTATAAAGACAAGAAAGAACAATCTATAAATCAAAATAAAGATGATGCTAATCAAAAACAAACCACTGTAATTGACGCACCACTCGAACAGTTAGATTTTAATATTTACTCTGCTTTTGCCGTACATGCATTAGGTGAGAATGAATCAATTATTGAGCAACTACAAAACTTCAAAAGCCCAGAGTTAGATGATCAACTGTTAAATTCTTACGGATTGCCTCTTTTATCTTATCGTATTAAAGACTTGGATGAAGACAATCATGAGGAGAGTGATTACTCATCTTCACGACAAGTTCGTATGATGTCATTAATACAACAACAATTAGAACAAAATATAGAAAACTTATATCTTCTTGCAGAGCATTTAAAGCGTTCAACTTTATTTTATGAGTCGCAGCAAGCACGTGAATATCATATGCATCCGGCATGGGTTGATCCCGAGTCTGAATATGACGATGCTCAAATGTCTGTAGTCGAAGTTTACCGTTTAAATCGTTTAAATTTACACATCCTTCTTTCGGAGGATTTACTACATATCTGGAATGATGATCAAAGTAATGAATTAATTTTAGAGTTCTTTGCTGAGATTGGTATTGCTCCGCACAAGGTTCATATTGAATATCATTTTTTTGGAGAGCAATTGGCTTACCAAGAGTTGATACACCTATTAAAAGGTATTCATAAAAGAGAGCATGAGATGTTCTTTTTAGTCGTCGCTGATTCAGAAATTGATCAAGATCTAGTCGATGAGAAATCTTGGATGATTAAAGATTATATTCCTGCTGAATTTGCAGCAAGCTGTTTACTCGCAGATCCTTTAGTAAAAATTCAAGAATTAGAGCCTACTAAAGCACTGAAAGTGGTTGTGGGCCAACAAGATACAGCGAAGCTTTTTAATAACTTTGAATTTAATGATTTACCTCAGCATGAGGGAGAGGAACCTTATGTGCTGATATTGTCAGATCAGACGGATATAAGAGTTTCGAAGAAATTGCAGCAACACTTTCTTAAAACACCTGTAGAACCGCATCACTATATTTATGTGAAATCTTCATTAGGGCATACCCAACATTTAGCTGATATTTATGGCTTTATGCTGAGTATGCATTTCCCTGAACATATCATTCCTTTTGTCTTTGGTGAAAATACGGTGTCAGCACATACGTTTGTGAAGCATGTCACCGAAAATTCAGAAGATGATGTGATGGTGTTGAATAACTAATTTAAACTTTGGACTTAGAACGAGAATAGAATGCATACAATTTTAGGCTACTTGTGGCAGTACATCACGAATCCTAAAGCAATTATCGCCTTGTCATTGTTCGTGGCATTGATGTCTTCATATACTTCAATTCCCCGTCATATATTCTGGGCTTTAGCGACTGCCTATGCTTTGGGTCTTATTGTTTATGGTATCTATTGGCTTATTCAACGAAGAAAACATGCTGCTCAAGGTGAAGAGTTAGCTGAAGCGATTGAAAAAGATAATCAAGCTGAGTACGGAAAAAATAAAGATAAAGAAGAGCTTCAGCTTGTTAATCAACAAATGAAAGAATCAATTCAACTTATTCGTAAATCTAAGTTGGGTGATAAAAAAGGGAATGCTGCACTCTATGAGCTTCCTTGGTATATGGTTATTGGTAACCCCGCTGCAGGTAAAAGTTCAGCTATTTATAACTCTGGTTTAAAGTTTCCTTTTGAAGAAACGCATCAGAAAATGGTATCTGCTGGGTTAAGCGGTACTCGAAATTGTGACTGGTTTTTCTCTACAGAAGGTATTTTACTCGATACAGCTGGTCGTTATTCTGTTTATAGCGAAGATCATTCTGAGTGGTTAGGTTTCTTAAATATTCTAAAAAAGAACCGTTCTAAAGCTCCGGTCAATGGTTTGATTTTAATTGTCAGTATTGCTGAGCTGATTAGTCAAAGTCCTGAAAACTCGTTAAAACTTGCTAAAAATTTACGTGCTCGTATTCAAGATTTAACTGAGCGTTTAGAAGTGGTGGTGCCTGTCTATTTAGTCTTTTCAAAGATGGATTTGATTGCAGGTTTTACAGAGTTTTTTGAATTTTATGAGGCTCAGGAATATAACCAAGCTTGGGGTGCGACTCTTCCTTATGAACAGAGTTCTTCGCACAATGCCGTAGATTTATTCGAGAAACATTACAATATTCTTTACGATGGTTTAAAAGGGGTAAGTTCGACTCATTTAAGTCGCCGCCATTCGCAGAATATCTCTCCAAGTGTAATGACTTTCCCATTAGAATTTAAAACATTAAAACCAGCTTTAAAGAGCTTTATTGCGACACTTTTTGAAGATAATCCATATCAATTTCAACCTGTTTTCCGTGGGTTCTACTTCACTAGTGCTTTGCAGGAAGGTGTCATTGAAAGTCCAATGACGGAGCAAATTGCACAAGAATTCCAGCTTACTCAAATTGCTCAAAGTGATTTAAAAGATCATTCAAAAATTACCCCTAACCATGGTTATTTCTTAAATGGCCTATTTTCCGATGTTATTTTAAAAGATAAAGATCTTGTTAAACAGCATGTAAATGCTGGCAGAAAACGTCAGCGTTACATTGCATTTATTGGTGCTTTAGCAGGTGTTTCAATTATTCTTGGTGTCTGGGTTTGGTCATATCGCAATAACCAGCAATTAATTGCTGAAGTTCAAGCAGATTTAAATAAGGTTGTTCAATTAGAAAAATCTTCAGGCCAGCAATTATCAACCCAATTAGAAGCTTTACTTATTCTTCAAAGACGTCTACAGCAGTTAGATGAGTTTGATGAAAATAGACCACTTAAGTTTAGTTTTGGTTTATATCAGGGCAATGAGCTTCGTGAAAAACTAAAAGCGGAATATTTAAAAGGCGTTAAGCAAATTGTCTTAACACCAACACAGCAAAATATTGCTCAATATTTGCAACGCGTAAAAAATAATGAAGCAACATTAAAAGCCAATCATACGAATGTTGAGATTAAACAAACTGCTCAGTCTCAACAATATTTAGAACCTTCAGACACAAATCCTCAAGATGCTTACAATGCATTAAAAGCATATTTAATGATGAGTAATCCACAGTATATGGATGCAAGTCATTTAAGTGATCAGGTTACGCGTTTCTGGCGTTCTTGGTTAGATGCCAATAAGGGCCAAATGCCACGTGCAGATATGATTCAGGAAGCTGAACAGATATTGTCATATGCAATGACTTTAGCAAATGACAAACAATTTCCAATTTTAGATGCAGATTCGCAAATTGTTGATCAAACACGTCAAGTATTGCTCTCTGTTGTCAGAGGAATGCCTGCGCGTGATCGTGTTTATAATGAAATAAAAATGCGTGCTGCGGTACGTTTCCCTGCGCTGACTGTCAGTCAAATTGTGGGTGAGGCAAATAAAAATGTTGTATTGGGTAGTTATGCATTGCCTGGTGTATTTACCCAAAAAGCATGGAATGACTATGTAGAAAAGGCGATTGAAGAAGCGGCAGATAAGCCAACAGATAGTAAAGACTGGGTGCTAAATAGCCGTCAATCTGATGATTTAACTTTCTCAGGCAGCCCTGAGCAAATTAGAAAGCAACTGACAGCACTCTATAAGCAAGAATATATTGCGGAATGGAGAAAATTCTTAAGTGGTATTCATTATGCTAAAGCTGGCCAATTTGCTCAGCAAGTAAAAAATATTGATGTTTTAGGTGAGCCACAGAACTCTCCAATTCGTACCTTAATTGAAAGAGTAGCAATCGAAACAAACTGGGATAATCCTGTTGTGCAAGCAGAGCTCGCAGCTCCACAAAAAGGATTTGTTGCGTGGTTTAAACGTAAAGTTTTAAATCATGATGATAAGGTTGCCAATCAAGTGGCAACTAATGCTCAGGGCGCTATTTCTCAAGAATATCAAATGTTCTATCAGTTGGTTCGCAAACGCGATGATCAACAAGGTAAATCATTACTTGATGAATATATGACAAATTTAGCTCTAGTTCGTAGCAAGTTTAATGAGCTTAAGAATGCCGGTGAAGTTGGGCCTAATGCGATGACATTAGTCAAGCAAACCCTGAATGAGCAAACTTCTGTATTTAACCAGACGCAAAAAATTGTAGATGAAAAAATGGCGGTTGGTTTCAATGAAATTGATCAGCGATTATTACAAAAATTGGTGGTTAGTCCACTTACGCAGGCTTTCGAGAGTTTAATTACACCGACGCAAGATGAAATTAATAAATTGTGGGTAATGCAAGCTTATCAACCATTTACAGCAAATCTTGCTAAGAAATATCCATTTAACTCATCAGCTTCTTTGCAAGCTACAAGCAGTGAAATTGGTCAAATCTTGGGCGAGAACGGTAGTATTTCACGCTTTGTAAAAGAAAGTCTTGATCCATTTGTGATCCGTCGTGGTTATACGTTAACGTCTAAGACATGGAAAGATTTAGGAATTAGTTTAAATCCTCAATTCGTCATGAATTTCCAAAGATATGTTACTCCAGCGAATGGTATGGCAACAGGTGAGTTGAATGCTCAAGCTCCAGCGGCACCAGCAACCAACCAATCGAACTTCCAGTTCTACCCAATTCCAAATCCACAGTTACTTTCATATACCGTTGATATTGATGGTCAGCGTATGACTTATGAAAACGGTGTTCAACAGTGGGTTAACTTCATTTGGCCAAACCAAGGAAGCATTCCGGGTGCTCGTATTACTGCTGTGGATTTACAAGGTCAAACGCACACGATTTTTGATGAGCCAGGTGAATATGGTATTAACCGTTTAATTGATAGTGCTCAACGTAAAGAACAAAATGGCGGATTTGAAATGCTTTGGCGTAGTAAGACGGACCCATCATTAGTTGTGAAAATGAATTTCCGTCTAATCAGCAGTAATTCAGGCAGCATTGGTTCAAGCCGTGGTTATTCTGGTATGCAACTGGTTGATAAAGTCACTGCCGATAAAGCCGCTCGAGTGGTGTCTGCTCAGCAAGCGCCAGCTCAAGCTGCCGCTCCAGCAAGAACTGAAAATCCTGTTGCAGCACTCGCCCAGCCTTCTGCAGGAGTTAAACCATGACATGGAAAATAACCTCTATGCGAAAGGAGGAGCAATCATGCAAACATTAAAAACAACTCCTTTGTATTACGGCAAAAGTCCTGCACGAGGCGACTTTTTAAAAACAAAAGGTCAGAATGCTTTAATACAGTTGCTTGATCAGTGGATTACTGAAGCATTGGAATATGCGATGCAATCGGGCAGTTTTAAAGAAGCTTATAGTACGTTGCCTTCACTGGATTTCTTTATTGCAAATCCGAAAGAAAATATGTTTTTAGTGGCGAACCTACTCGCGAGTGAAGATAGTTCAGGTCGATCTTTTCCAATGGTGCTGAGCCATTTATTAGAAATTGATTTGCCGTATGATAATTTGTTATATGCACCATATAGCTATAAACATGTACTTGTTGATTTATTTCAAAACAATCGTGCTTTAAAAGGCATTAAAGATTCAGATTTGTTACTTGGAAAATTAGGTCACTTACAAAATCAAATTCAGGTTTTAACTGAACGAGAATGTGTAGGCTTTTATGAAAATCATACAATGCACTCATTTGCTCAGTTAATGAAGTTAAGTATTTATGAGCTAGCGCAAAGTATGATTGGGCTGGGATTATTACTACAGCCAATTTTACAAAATGGAACTAGTCGGTTAAATAAAGTCCTGATTTTGCCTATTAATAATCCTGCTTATAGTTATGAAATAGCTGCTTTTTGGGTCAGTATTATTTGTCGCTTTTTAAAGGAGCATAATACTGAGGTGTTGATAGGCTTGTTACATCGAGAACAGCCCGTATTATTCTTCGGTTTTCAGGGTGCTGATATTTTAGCCCTTAGCGATATTTTTACTCAGAATATGGATAGTAAACACTGGGTTTCTTTAATAGAAGCTCAGTGGATTGATACTTATTTGGAGCAGAATGCTGGTTTAGCGACGCTAGAACAATCATTATGCCAACGCCAATTAAGTTTAAATCAAGGCTTAAAACTATTTAGACAGACTTTTTTGGGTGAATAATAATGAATCAACGATATCAAACTAAACTTTCACAGCTCATAAAAGGCTGTTTTATCTATGCCGTTGCTAATTATGCTTTGGCTCAGCCTATTGTTGTAGAAGGTGTAGTTCCTAACGAGGCTAGTAAACAGGCTATCTTATTAAAAATGCAGTCTGTTTACGGTGCAGATCAGGTTGTAGATAAAATACAAGTTAGACCGGTAGCTGCTCCAAATGGATGGAGTGATTCTGTTACACGAGTCATTACACCTGATCTTAAAAAAGTCTCGCAAGGTAAGTTAAGCGTAAACGGTACTCGATTTGAGTTGAGTGGAAAAATGCTGAATCCAGCAGATATTCAACCTACCATTCAGTCTTTTCAAGGGTTAGTTCAGCCTCCGTACCAACTGTATTCACAGTTATCAGTCAATCAGGCTGAACAGAAAATTATTGATGATGCACTTAAAAATCGAATTATTGAGTTTGAATCTGGCAGTGCAGTGTTAACTGATGCCGGTCAAAAAATTCTAGATGAGATGGCTGTTGCTTTAAATAAAGTAGGCGGTAAAAAAGTCAAAATCGTAGGACATACAGATAGTTCCGGCGATGCGACTAAAAACTTAAAACTTAGCCAAGATCGAGCATTGGCAGTAAAAAACTATTTAATTAGTAAGAGTATTCCGGCAGACCATTTATCTGCGGAAGGTTTAGGTTCTTCTAAACCAGTCGCAGATAATACTTCTCCAGAAGGAAGAAAGAAAAACCGTCGAATTGAGTTTACCGTTCTATAAATATAAGGAGAAGAACATGGCTAGCCCTTACATTACGATTGGATGCCCAACAACAGGTGGAGGGCAAGTCATTTCTGGTAATAGTACGTTTTTAATTGATGGAATTGCAATTGCGTGTGTAGGAGACAAGGCAACTTGTCCGTTACACAAAACGGTTTCTACGATTGTATCGGGTGATCCGAATATGCTTGTTATGGGAAAATCAGGAGCGCGCGTAAATGATTCATTATCATGCGGTTGTAAATTATTACCAAAACAGAGTTTAGTTAATCAAGGATAAGGGTAGAGATATTTTTATATAGATATAAATATCTACTAAAACATATTAACGCTTGAAATGATGAGTAGTTTGTCTGATAAAGCTGAATTTTGTTAATATACAGACATTATGATTTTAAGCATTAAATTATTTAAAAATATTGAGAGTAATGATGAGTAATTTAAAAATTTTAATTACAAAACTTTCTACAGTTGCGCGTACTGCTTTAGAAAAATCGGCTAATGCTTGTGTTATTCAACAAAATTACGAAATTGAAATTGAACATTTATTTTTAGAATTACTTAATCAATCTTTAGAGAATGATTTAAAAATTTTATTAAAGAAATATAAAATTTCACCTGAAGCTTTAGCTGATGATTTAAAAGAAACAATATCTCAATTACCGAAAGGTAATAATCGTACTCCTATTTTTGCTAAATCTATTGTTCGTTTGTTTGAACAAGCATGGTTATTGGCTTCGGCTGAGCAAAATCCAGTCATGCGTAGTGGTCATTTATTAGTTGCGTTATTAACTGCATCTGATTTATATCAAATTGCGACTCGTGCTTCGAGTTTATTTGATCTCTTACCAATTGATTCAATGAAACATAAGTTTCTTGAAATTTGTGAGAAGAGTGTTGAACAACAAGATGAAACAAAAACACCTTCTGGTGAAGCTGAAGCAACAGAAACGACTGTAGCGAATACCAAAACTGCTAAAACACCAGCACTTGATCAATATACGATTAATCTAACTGAAAAAGCGAAACAAGGCGGTATAGATCCGGTTATTGGGCGTGAATATGAAATTCGGTTAATGCTCGATATTTTAATGCGTAGACGCCAAAATAACCCGATCTTAACGGGAGAACCGGGGGTTGGTAAAACAGCGGTGGTCGAAGGTTTAGCCTTAAAAATTGCTCAAGGTTTAGTGCCTAACGCCCTAAAAAATGTCCATTTACATGTGCTGGATATGGGGCTGTTACAGGCTGGTGCAAGTGTTAAAGGCGAGTTTGAAAATCGTTTAAAACAGGTTATTCAGGAAGTTCAAGCTTCTGCTCATCCTATTATCTTATTTATTGATGAAGCGCATACCTTAATTGGTGCAGGTGGGCAAGCAGGGCAAAATGATGCTGCAAATCTCTTAAAACCAGCTCTTGCACGTGGTGAATTACGCACGATTGCTGCAACAACATGGGCAGAATACAAACAATATTTTGAAAAAGATGCTGCATTAAGCCGACGTTTTCAGGTTGTAAAAGTAGAAGAGCCAACAGAAGACGTTGCGGTCGATATGTTGCGGGCAATGATTCCAGTCATGCAACAGCATTTTAAATTACAAATTGATGATGAGGCGATCGTTACAGCGGTTCACTCTTCACATCGATATATTAGTGGTCGTCAACTTCCGGATAAAGCAGTGAGTGTGCTTGATACAGCAGCAGCACGTGTTGCGTTGACCCAAAATGCCCAACCTGTAAAGCTTGATCAGTTAAATGCTCAAGAGCATAACTTAAAGCTTGAACAGCAAATTTTAGAAAATGAACATCGTCAGATTCCAATTCATCATGAACGATTGGAAAATTTAAAAAGCCATTTGGAGTCTTTGCAAAAAGAGATTCAAGAAACCCAAGAGCAGTGGCAAAAAGAATTAGAACTTGTTCATAAAATTCAGGAATTAGAAGCACAGAATCATACGAATGAATCTGAGGCTTATGATCAGATCAATCTATTGCGTAAGGATCTTGCTGATATTCAAGGCCAACAACCATTAGTATTTGAAAGAGTAAACTCTCAAATCATTAATGAAATTATTTCTGATTGGACCGGAATTCCAGTTGGAAAAATGGTTAATGATGAAATTAAACAGATATTAACACTCGAAGATAAATTGGGCGAACGTGTAATGGGGCAAGATTATGCACTCACACAATTAGTTCAGGGTATTAAAACTTCAAAAGCAAGACTTGAAGATCCGAATAAGCCACAAGGTGTATTTCTTTTGGTGGGCCCAAGTGGTGTAGGTAAAACTGAAACTGCACTAACTTTGGCAAATGAATTATATGGTGGTGAGCAGCATTTAATTACCATCAATATGTCTGAATATCAGGAAGCCCATACTGTATCTTCGCTTAAAGGAGCACCTCCTGGATATGTGGGATATGGTCAAGGTGGGGTTTTAACAGAAGCTGTTCGTCGCAATCCTTACAGTGTTGTGTTGCTTGATGAAATTGAAAAAGCACATAGTGATGTTCAAGAACTGTTCTATCAAGTATTTGATAAAGGTACTTTAGAAGATGGTGAAGGACGAGTAATCGACTTTAAGAACACCACTATTTTGTTGACTTCAAATGCGGGCTCAAGCGCGATTATGCAGGCTTGCTTAAATACGCCTGTAGATGAATGGCCTACAGCTGAAGAGTTGATTGACCATTTAAAACCAAGTTTATATAAGCAATTCAAGCCTGCATTTTTAGGTCGAATGAGAGTGGTGCCATATTTCCCATTGCATGATGATTTACTCGTACGAATTATTAAACATAAGCTAGGCAAGATCACAGCAAGAATTGAGAAACAATACGGGACACAAGTCCAATATTCTGAAGATTTGGTAGAGCTACTTTTAAGCCGCTGTACAGAAGTGGATAGTGGTGCACGTAATGTTGATAATATTTTAAATTCTACGGTGTTACCTGCATTGGCTACAGAAATTTTAGTGGCTTTAGCAGAGCAAAAGTTGCCAAAAATTATCATGATTGATGCTAAAGATGACGAAATTCAATATTTACTAGATCCTGTTGCAAAAGCTGCTAAAAAAAGGACGAGTAAAAAGTTGAAGTCAGAAGTTTAAAATTGAATAGAGCTAAAATTAGATGAATATTGATATTTCTGAACTCCTTGAACCCATTAGCGATAGCTTACCTTGTGGTGATGACTTTTCATTTTCTAATGAATTTCATGAAATCAAAAAGGCGAAAACACAAGATGATCTATTGCTAGATCAAGGCGATTGGGTTGCTGAACGCAAACAGGCCGACTGGGACTTTGTATCAAATAAAACGAGTGTTTTGCTAAAAGAGAATACTAAAGATATTCGTCTATTAACTTGGCTCATAGAAGCTTGGAGTCATCTTTATGGTTTTGAGGGCATGGCGAAAGGTTTAACTTTAAGCCATACCATGCTTAATCAATACTGGCAGGAAATTCATCCTGTTATTGAAGATGATGACTTAGATCAGCGCATTGGGTTATTACAGGGTTTAATTAATCAACTTCCGATGTTGTTAAAGAAGGTTTCTTTAACCAATACAGCTCCTTATTATAATTTGCTTGATTATGATAATTTTCTATATCACGAAAATGTTCGTCGTAAGCAAACTGAAGATTACGATAGTCAGTCGGGACCATCGGAGTTAGAGCAATTCGATCAAGCCATTTTCAATACTTCTAAAACTTTTCAATATTCTAATTATCAAGATTTTAGTTCAGTCTTAACTGAATGGGATGTTTTAAAGCAAGCCCTTGACCATTTAATGGGACTAGACTCGCCGAGTTTTGGTGCAATCGATTCAGCATTTGAAACCATTCACAGCACATTACGCAAGATTTATAAAGCAGAAGCTTTTGGTACTGGGCTTGCGCCAATCCAAGAACAGGCTGCTGTTATTACAAGCTCATCTATGGAAAATCAAGTGCCTGTACAAGTTGTTTCAGATCAGCCCGTTTTTCAGCCTCAAGCACAAACTCACTTGGCTAATCGTGAGCAAGCAATGAAAGTATTGCAAGAAATCGCGGATTACTTTCAAGCAAATGAGCCTCATAGCCCTGTGAGTTATATGCTTCAAAAAACCATTAAATGGAGTCAAATGCCGTTACATGAATGGTTAGCACAAGTCATTAAAGATGAGCATCCATTACAAATGGTTCAGGAAATGTTAGGTGTGCAGCCTAAAAATGAATACGAATAAAGATTGGTAAAGACATATGTTTAAAGCTGAAAAAGTCCTGTGGGGCGAAGGTTTATTTTTAAGACCTCAACATTTCCAAATTCAAGATACCTATCATGAACAACGGTTGAATCATACGGTTCGAGCGGTTGTACCTTTTTCATATGGTATTCAGAAATTAAATTTCGATGAGGCTCAATTGAGCACACATATTCTTGCTCTAGAGTCTGTAGAGATGATCTGGCAAGACGGAGAAATTTATCAGGCACCTGCTTATGATTTATTGCCTGAGCCAATTTTATTGGATGATCTTAATTTACGTGGTGAGATGCTAATCTATTTAGCATTGCCACTCTTACAAGCAAATAAGCAAAATCTCATTGATCAGAACCAAGCGCAAAAGGGTAGATATCAATCTCACCTTGTTGAAACACATGATCTTTTTACGAATGCTACCGAAGCAGATATTAGTTTGTTACGCCGTCGTGCTGTTTTTAAACTATTAGATGTACATAGTAATCCTGACCATAATTTAGATGGTTTCTTATATTTACCTATTGGAAAGATTAAGCGTCAAAGCTCAGGTGCTTTCGAAATTGATCGAAAATTTATTCCACCAATTTTGCATGTGGATGCATCTGAAACACTCATTTCAAATTTAAAAAGAACACTGAACGTTATTAAGGCAAAAATTAAGACAATTCAAACCAATAACAGAGAAAATGAACAGAAGTTAATTGAATTCCGTTCTGGTGATATTGTTTCGTTCTGGTTAGTGAATGCGTTAAATACAGCTCATGCTGGTCTAAATCATTTTGTGCAATATCCACAAATCCATCCAGAGCGTTTGTTCTTTGAATTATTGCGTTTAGCAGGTTCATTATTAACTTTCTCGACGGCATATGATGTCGATCAATTACCTGCCTATAAACACCATAATTTACAAGAAAGTTTTTCGCAGTTAGATACGATTTTGCGTGATTTACTCGATACGATTATTTCGAGTCGTTACATCAGTATTGCACTTAAAGAAATCCGTCCTTCATATTGGGTGGGAAGTCTTGAGACCGATAAGATTACTCGAGACACTCGACTTTATATTGCAGTATCAAGTAGCGCAATGCAGACACATGAGTTGATCCAGATCGTACCTTTACGATTCAAGATCGGTAGTACTTTAGATGTAGAGCAACGCGTGGTTGCAGCATTGCCTGCAATTCCATTGCATCACTTAATTCAAGTTCCAACTGCGATACCGGTACGTTCTGGTGTGAGCTATTTTGAAATTGAACCGCATCATGAGCTATACCAACGCATGTTAGATTCCGAGACGATTTGTATTTATGTTCCGGCTGGTTTCCAAGATATCAGTATTGAACTGATTGCGGTCATGAACGCTTAACGATAAAGGAGAGAAAAATGTCACAATCCACAGGTGCTCCTTCTTTATTTGATGATGGGCAAATTGGAACAGGTGGGAGCAATAATAGCCAGTCTCAAGCAAAACTACAGGCAATCAATCTTATTGATTTATTGCATGATGGGTTTTATTTGGTTTTTTTGATTCGAAATCAGTATGTACCAGCAGATGCGCAGCGGTTTCGTGAAAAAATCTTAAATTTACTTAATCAATTTGAGCAACAAGCCAAAAAGTTGCAATTTTCAGCTGATGATATTCATGATGCTAAATATGCATTTTGTGCTTTGATTGATGAAACGATCGTAACGCAACAAGACGCGAGTTATTTTAATTTGCAAAATGCTTGGTTAATTAGTCCATTGCAATTGAGCTTGTTTGGTTCTCAATTAGCTGGTTATCGCTTCTTTGAAATATTGGAGCAATTACGTAGCCGTGGAAAAGAACGTCTAGCTGCTTTAGAAGTATTTCATTACTGCCTTTTGTTAGGTTTTCAGGGCAAGTACCGAATTGAGTCAACGGAAAGTCTCAACCATTTAGTATCACGAGTGGGTGATGAAATTGACTATTTGAAAGGGAAAAAGCTCGCATTTTCACCGTTCTCGGCCATTCCCGATCAGATCCGAAATATTATTCATCGCGAAGTACCATTCTTCTGGATTTTGATCTTTTTATTGATTTTTGCATTACTTACCTTTGCAGGACTAAGATTTATGCTGAATAATCAAAATGATAAAGCATTATCTAATTATCAAAATGTGATTTCTGCTCCTCAAGAGCAAGCACATATTACAATTTATTTACCTTGATGATGGTACGAAATGGCTCAGGAAAAACCAACTTCTATTCGAGTGTTACAGTCGAATAAAAAAAAGCCGAAATCACCAATACTTTATATTATTATTGGTGTTATTGCCGGGGTGTTTGTCAGCATCTCGCTATTCCTGTTCTTGTCTCAACCGTATTCTTCAGAATCAGCAGCAATTGAGAGTAAATCAACAGAAGAACAGATTTTAAATCAAGAAACTGCTCATTCTTCTGATGAACAAAATCAGGTTGCTGTCAGTCAAGACAACGAAACAGATTCAATGAGCCGTGATGGCTTTGAACAACCTAAAGATAATGAATTAAGTAATATCTTTAAACCTGCTCAGCATAAGCCTGCTACTGTCAATCAACAGCGAGTTTCTCCATTTGACGAACAGCTCACGGGTGAAAAGAAAGTTCAGGTTGTGCCTCAACTACAGACGGGTGCAGCTAAAACGGCTCAACCGAAGGTACAGCCAGCTCAGCAAAAGCCAGTGAGTAAACCGCAGCAACAACAAGCGGCACAGGCTAAACCAATTGTTGAGAATAAAGCTCCAGCCGAGCCAGAAGCTGAGGTTGAACCACCTAAGGCATCGGTAGATATTAAAATTACACGAAGTCCTTTTGCCGTGAATTAATGAACTGATGATGATTTTTCTCATTTTCTTTTGCTTTACATGCTTGGCAATTGGTTTAGCGTTTTTAATGTCTTATGAGCTAAGGAGTAGAAGCAAAGATTTTGTTTTGTCATTACTGCCACAAGGCCGTAAGCAGCTTAATCAAGTTAGACAATTTGCTCAAACAATGAATCAGGCAGCTGCGCCTGAAAAGCTACAATCCCATTGGCATTTACAGCAGTGGTGGATTGTCATTGCAGGCTTTTTCTTGTTTGCCAGTATTTTAGTGTTTGCTTTTACTCGACCTATTAGTTCAACTCGAATTGAGGCTGAATATCTGAAAAAAACAGATCCTCAAATTTATGCACTTTTGAATGGTGAAATATTATCGCCACCGCCAGAAGTGGATGAAAGTCTAATTGAAGCTGCGATTGTAGAGGCCACCCAATTAGAGCAACAATATTCCTCTCAAAGTAGTGGCGCTATTAATTCTTCACCTATTGATAATGCGAGTTTCGATGGGCGAGCTATTTTAGATACCAGTCTAGTAGATCGTAAATGGAGCAAAATGAACCCACGTTATAAGCAGCGTTTACTCATGGTCTTTAAAATCATGAAAGAACAGTATGGTTATGAGTTGGTTTTATTAGAAGGTTATCGTAGTCCTACTCGTCAGAATATGCTGGCAGGTAATCCGAATACGACCAGAGCAAAAGGGTATCAG
Source organism: Acinetobacter sp. KB005 (assembly GCF_049949095.1). Classification (NCBI taxonomy): domain Bacteria; kingdom Pseudomonadati; phylum Pseudomonadota; class Gammaproteobacteria; order Moraxellales; family Moraxellaceae; genus Acinetobacter; species Acinetobacter sp. KB005. The sequence continues at coordinate 2,327,097 of NZ_CP188191.1, forward strand.
AGTTACCATCAATTTGGTTTGGCGGCAGATGTAGCCTTTAAACGAAATGGAAAAGTGGTTATTTCTGAAAGAGACCCGTGGGCTATGCAAGGTTATCGTTTATATGGACAAGTTGCTGAATCGGTTGGTCTCACGTGGGGCGGACGTTGGAAATCTATCCAAGATTATGGACATACTGAATTCCGTATGCCGGGATTAAGAAAAACTCAAGAAATGGCAGAAAAACTCATTGCCGAAAGCTTGAATGATATAAGTTAAAAAGAGAAAAATATGTTTACAGAACCTAAAATACAGGACATTAAAATCGATTCAGTGATTAGCCAATTGAGCTTTCTATGACTTCATCTTTTAAACGTTTGACTCTATTTAATCAAGGCTTAGGCAAGATTAGTCCATTTGCAAAAGGTGTGGATGGAACTTTACAGGCTATTGAGCATTTGGGTTATGTGCAGATTGATACCATATCGGTCGTTGAGCGCGCTCATCACCATATACTATGGAATCGAGTGCCTGATTATGATTTAAGTCATTTAAATAATTTGGTTCGAGAGCGTCAGATTTTTGAATATTGGTATCACGCGGCGTCTTATCTGCCAATGAAAGACTACCGTTATGCACTGCCTACCATGATGTCGGTCAGAAAAGGGGAAAGCCGTTATTTCAATAGAGGTGATCAACATCTCATGAATGAAATTTTAGCCCGCGTTCGTGCAGAAGGTAGAATTCGATTACGAGATATTGATAAGAATAATAAAAAGAATTTGGGTGGTTGGTGGAATACAGGCCCAGGTCGCCGTGCTTTTGAGCAGTTATATATGCAGGGTGACCTGATGATCTGTGAGCGTAACGGAATGGAAAAAGTCTATGATTTGACCGAACGTTGCTTACCTGAAAATATTGATTTAAGTCTGCCTACGCTTCATGAATATGCGCAGTATTTATTTAATACAACGCTTCGAGCACATGGCGCATTCACTTGGAAGCAATTGGTTCACTTAAAGGGAAAAGATTTAAAAGAAACTATGCGTGTTGTGCTGAAGGAACAAATTGACGCAGGTGTAGTGTCAGCGATTAAACTTGACGATGGGCAAACTCTATATGTCGATGTAGCTGCAATAGAACAAAAAGTGAATACTGATTTTGGATTAAAAATACTTTCGCCTTTTGATAACTCGCTGATTCATCGTGACCGCTTAACCTCTTTATTTGAATTTGATTATCGGATCGAATGCTATGTGCCAGCGGCCAAACGGGTATTTGGTTATTTTTGCTTACCTATTCTTTATCAAGATGGGCTAGTGGGCCGCATAGATTGCAAAGCACATCGGACAGTAAAAGAGTTAGAAGTCATTAGTATACATCTCGAAAAAACAATCAAAGATAAAGAGCTTTTCTTTTTTGAATTAGAGCAAGAGATCAAGCGTTTTGCAGAGTTTAATCAATGCACCATCATTAATGACAAAGTCATAAAGCTCATTCGCTAAGGTGTAAGCAGGGAACTATGTTGGTCTTAAATAAAGTATGTTTAAGATAAAACACCAAAAGAATTAAAGCTTTTGGTGTTTGCAATTGGTTTACATTAAAGGCATACGATATTCAATTATTCCTGGTTTTTGTGCAATCCAGTCATAGAGTTTTTGAGCCGTGTGATTGGTTTCTTGAGTGTGCCAATATAAACGGTCACAGTTATGCTCGATTGCCTGCTTTTGTACATATTCAATGAGTTGCTTACCAATGTGTTGCCCACGGACTTCAGGTGAAACAAAAAGGTCTTCTAAATAACAATAATTATTCTCTGCCCACGTTGAACGATGAATAACATAATGCACAATTCCCAAAACTTGCTCACCTTGTTTGGCAACAGCACAATAAACGGGTTCATTTTCATCGAAAAATCGCCCCCAAGTCACTTTAGTAACATGAATGGGTAAATTTACCTGATAGAAATTTTGATAAGCAAGCCAATATTTCTTCCATTGTGAATAGTCCTGCTGCTGAACAGGAACAATCTGAATATCTTGATTTTGCATAATAATTACACTCTGTTTTAAAGTTCTAGAAAATCGAAAACAAGAGTGTAGTTTTGATAGTGGTATTTTTATAAGATACACTTTTGATATTTTCTACAGTACCAGTTTGTTATGGCAACTTCGATTTCTGCATCTTTTCCACATTTGATTTTGCCAAAGGGCCAGATTAAAGATGGACTATATTCTGCTTTGCGTGATGCTATTTTAGATGGAAGACTTAGTGCTGGAACAAAATTACCCTCAAGTCGTGCCCTAGCAGAGATGATGTCGATTTCACGAAACTCTGTGTTAGCTGCGCTTGAGCGGTTACTCGATGAGGAATACTTATTTACCAAACCAAGTTCTGGTACCTATGTTGCTGAGGATGTGCCAGATCAGTTAATACATATCCAAGAAAATTCAAAAAAAACTACGCTAACCAATCACCATTTCTTAAATATTAATCCGAATTTTGAAGGTTTATTAACTTCATGGCGAGAACAGTCATGGTCGACTCCAAAGAAAAAAATGTTTCATGTGGGAGTGGGCTGTATTGATTTATTTCCTCATCAGCTTTGGGGAAAGTTATTAAGTCAAGCTTGGCGGCAATCTTATTATCAACTGGGCCAATTTCACGACCCGCGTGGCTATCTACCTCTACGTCAGGCAATCTGTGAGTATGTCCGTTCCACCCGAGGCCTGAACTGCAATGAACAGCAAATCATTATTGTAAATGGGACGCAGCAGGCAATTCATTTAGCTGGCTACGCTTTACTTCAAGCAAATGATGAGGTGTGCCTAGATGAACCAGGCTACGACGCAGCTTTTAATATTTTTCGAAGTTTTGGCGCTCAGGTAAATTTGATCGAGAGTGATGAGGAGGGAATGCGAATCTCTGACATTACAGATCATTATTCAAAAAGCAAACTTGTTTATACCGCACCCTCACATCAGTTTCCTGTAGGTGGAACTTTAAGTCTAGCTCGCCGTTTTGCGTTACTCGATTGGGCATCCCAACAAGGGAAATGGATTTTTGAAGATGATTATAATAGTGAGTTTCGCTATGGCACACATCCTATTCAAGCTTTACAGGGTTTAGATCAGCAGCAAAGAGTTATTTATTCTGGTACTTTTACCAAAATGATGTTTCCTGAGTTTCGGTTAGGATTCATGGTTGTGCCTGAAGCATTGATTGAAACCTTTAGTGCGGCCAAATATTACACGGATGTTCGAAGTTCTTATTTAGAGCAGGTTGCTTTGTCTCTATTTATACAAAAAGGCCACTATGCTCGGCACGTGCGTAAAGTTAGAAAAGTATGCTATGAGCGCCAACAAGCATTGTTTAAAGCGATTAATGAGCATCTTTCAGATGTGCTCGATGTTCAACCAACCGATTCAGGTATCCATGCAGTGTGCTGGTTAAAAGGTGCGTGGACAGAGCAAGAATTTATTGATCAGTGCTCAGCTCTAAACTTAGCTGTTCAGCCGTTATCAAGATATTGTCAGATGCCAAACAAGAAGGCCGCTGTACTTATTGGCTATGCAGCCCACACACCTAATGAAATTATTGAAAACATTAAAAAAATTGCACAATATTTAAAAGCTAAATAATAGCCTAAGTTATGCTGTTTACATAAATTTAATCATTATTCAAATACTTAAATGCAAATTTTTATTGTGATCAATTGGTTATATGAAACTAGAAATTTTATTAAAATTTTAAAAATTAATTTTAATTAATATTATTTTAAGCTAGCACAATTAATCTAACTACATCAAAGCTTATTTAGTACACCTTTTGGCCACATTCTCCAGATGTGGCCGTTTTTTATCAAAAACAAATATAGTTCGGAATAACTTAATTAATTCTTAAAGAGAAATAAAAATTAATCTTCTTCCATGGCATTACTATAAAACTTAACACCCAGTTTAATGCGATCACGCCCATTACCCATACGCCAGCGGTTAGTATCTCGTAAAGAATATACACAGCCACAATATTCTTGCTGATAAAATTCTTCTCGTTTACTGATTTCAATCATACGGCTTGAGCCACCATTTTTACGCCAGTTATAGTCCCAGTACTGAATTTCAGGATAGTGAGCAGCAGCGCGAATTCCGCAGTCATTGATTTGCGCCATATTTTTCCAACGAGAAATTCCTAGTGAACTACTGATGAGACTAAAGCCGTGTTCATGTGCGTAAAGGGCAGTTCGTTCAAATCTCATATCAAAACACATGGTACAACGAATGCCACGTTCAGGTTCATCTTCCATCCCTTTTGCTCGGGCAAACCAGTTGTCAGTGTCATAGTCTGCATCGATAAATGGAATATTATGCTTTTCTGCAAAACGAATATTTTCTTCTTTGCGGATTAAATATTCTTTTACTGGATGAATATTAGGATTATAAAAAAATATTGAAAATTTAATTTCTGAGTCGATTAATGCTTCCATAACTTCTCCTGAACAAGGAGCGCAACAAGAGTGAAGTAATAATTGATCGTGTCCAGAAGGGAGTTCTAATTTTAAACGTTGAGTTGACATAATAAAAAAATTAAATTGTAATGCCATTAATTATATATTTATTATTTGTATAATGTGAAATGAATTATTTTCAATTTTACTGTGAAATTAATTTAATATTTTAAAGAAATCTATTTTTATATTGAAGGTTAAGTTAAATGTAAATAATTAAATAAATGTCATGTTATATATTGAGGCTAGATTTATAATTAAATTTAAAGTTATTGCTAAATATACTATATGATTAAATAAATTGTAGATGGGTTTTATATATTCAAAAATAATAAACCTTAAATATTTTTTATAAGTGATTGATGTATCTGAATATAATTTGAATTTTTTATTGTGATATGTGTCACAAATAAACCTTATTTTTTCAATTAAAATATTTATTTAGATTTATATCTTTAATAAATCTATACTATAAAATTCAGTGTGTTTTTTTAATTTAAGCGTGTGATAATTTGAGATATGGAAGATTGGCAATGTAAGTATTGTAATGGTTACATTATGGTTAATCATTCAAAGATCGGTGTAGGAGAAAAAGTTTACTTTTTGGTATATAAATTTGACGCAAAGAATGAAAGGAAAAAATTATATAAGAAGGGAGTTGTGGTTGCCCGTTACGATAATATATTACACATTGAGTCACGTAAAAAAACTTATAAGATTGAGCAGATAAAAGTCTATCCATTAGGCGCACCCATGCCTTTCGTTTACAACATGTTTTGGATTTGTGGATGTCCGGTTACTCTACAAAACTAATTTCTTAAATTTAAATGACAACAAGTTATTTTATAGATTGAATTAATTATCAGATGCATTTTGTCATCAGTTTATACAGATAAGACCTATACCTTGGGGAGAGTGGCTCATAGCGTATAAGAAAATCTCTGTTATTTATTTGACAAAATAAAAGCGCTCTCTTATAAACCTCAAGTAAAGTTTAGGTCAATCATGATGAGTGAAAATAAAAAAGCTGACTCTAGTCGAGTTTTGACTGTGGGTGAAGTTGCAAAAAGGAGTGGAGTTCCTGTTTCGACCTTACATTTTTATGAAGCGAAAGGGCTTATAAAAAGTATAAGAACAAATGGTAATCAACGTCGGTATCCATTAATTATTTTAAGATATATTGCGATTATTAAAGTCGCTCAAAGAGTGGGTATTCCTTTAAATGAAATTAAAGAGGCTTTAAGTCAGTATCCTGTGGGTAGTAAATTAACAGCCAAGCAATGGAAAGATCTATCAAGTCATTGGCGAGAAAATCTGGATGATCGAATTCAAAAATTAACTCGTTTAAGAGATGAAATGGACTGGTGCATTGGCTGTGGCTGTTTATCATTAGAGCAATGCCCATTAAGAAATCCTGAAGATATTTTAGGACAAGATGGATCGGGGCCACGAATTTTAGAAAGACCTGAATAGAATATTTCAACAATAGCTTTTAATTGGGAATATCTTAATTTCCAATAAATTAAATTTATTTTGCTAGATCATTCAAGTGAGTTTTTTATTGTAAAGAAGTGACATGGAATATGAAATTTTTTGATATCTTTAGTTTTTTTAGTAAGAAGCAAAAAATTATGAAAAAAATTCTCTTTCTTGGCTTGGCACTTGTTTCATTAACGGCTTGCTCGTCTGTACAACATAAAGATCCGACTCCACCAAAAATTGGTTCACCAAATCCAGCTAGTCAATATTGTGTTGAACAAGGTGGAAAATTAGAAATTAGAAATGAAGCAAATGGTCAGGTGGGCTATTGTCATTTACCAAATGGACAAGTAGTTGAAGAATGGAAATTATTCCGTGACAATCAAGCCAACTGTGTAGCAGAAGAAGCTCAAAAATTAGTGGGACAATCTGGCCTTACTGATGATCAAATTAAACAAAAGACTCAATCAGAAATTGTGCGTAAAGTTGCTCCGGGTCAACCAATGACCATGGATTATCGTACAAACCGAGTTACAGTCACTATCGATCCAGCTTCTAAAAAAATTACGAACGCAACATGTGGCTAACTTTTAATTAAAAGCTAATAGACCGAATTTTGAAATAAAAAAGCCTGCTGAAATGCGGGCTTTTTTGCGACTTTAATTTTTAGAAGAATGAATTACGGGATATTCTTTTTGTTGAGGTAGTTGTTGTAAAGCCTTGTTAATGTTGATTAGAAAAATATCAACTTTATCTTGGCTTGAATTGTTGGTGTTGTACGAAGCTCTTTCTTGATAGTTAATTCCGCATCCAATAATTTTCATATTTGCAGGGTTAAAACTCCAGTCATTTTTATTTTTGATCGAGATATCTAAATCACTATCACATTCTTTCCAGAGTTTTAAAAATTGATTGGAATATGTAGCAGGAACTTCTTGGGCTCGGTAGGCGGTAAATCCTTGCATTTCAGAATTGGCAAATTGAAGCAGATGATTTGTGGGCATTCCTCCCCAAAGAATAGCAGTATCTTTTGGTAGTTTTATCGAGGTTATATTTTCTTCTTTAAGTGGAGCAGTTTGTTCATTTTTCTGTTTTGACTTTTGAGATTTATAAACCAGTTTTGTTCCAACCGGAACAGTTACGCCTTTTGCTTGAGTTATTTGAGTTGTATAGAAATAAGGCGAATCATCACGGTTACAACCTGTTGGGTTATAACAGCCAATACATCCACTTAAGAATAAAACCGGAAAACTTAAAACACTCAATTTTAATATGTGATTCATTTTTCTTCTCTTTCATTATTTCTATCAATTTAATATATCAGGCTTTATATCAATAATAAAAAAAGCCTCTAGCGGACTAGAGGCTGAAAAACATCAGATGCAAGAACAGGTGAATTATGCATCTGAGCTAAGTAGGTTGTATCAAACCATGTAAAACACTTTACCAGCAAAAATGAATAAAAATAGAGAGGTGCGACTAATGGCTAATATTTGTGGTTTTTTATTTATACAAATTGGCGTACTTATTTAAAGACTATTTCTGGAACATCTATTAGGGGGATAAAAGCTCCACAATTTATATTTTTGATTAAACCGATTGATGTTGATTGTTCAACCGTTGTCTTTTTGCACTGCTAGCCAATAGTTATTCGTGATTTGTACTCGGCTTAATGATAGTTTTAGAGTTATCCGAAAGGACACAATAACGACGAATAAACGAATAATAATGAATTGAAGGTAGGACCCCCGTGTTTATAAGTGTATTTGATCTTTTTAAAATTGGTGTAGGCCCATCTAGCTCCCATACGGTTGGGCCAATGCGAGCAGCTTGTAGTTTTGTGGATGATTTAGTTAAGCAAAATGATCTCCAAACGACGTTTCGAGTTCAGATTAAGTTATATGGTTCGCTTGCAGCAACTGGTGTTGGTCATGCGACAGATAAAGCTATTCTTTTAGGATTAATGGGTTTTGATCCTGAACATATCGATACTCAAGTAAGTACAAGTTTGATTGAAGATGTTCTTGAAAATAAAGCCATCCAGCTCGATCAGCAAAAGAGTATTTCTTTTGACTATAAGCATGATTTGCTTTTTTTAGATGAATCTTTGCCTCATCACCCAAATGCAATGGAACTGATTGCTTATAACGAGGCGAAAGAAATCTTATATAAAGAAACGTATTACTCGATTGGCGGGGGTTTTATTGTTAGTCAAAGACAATTAACACATACCCAATCTGAAACCAGTGACGTTAAAGTTCCATATCCATTTCACAGTGCAGCTGAACTTTTAAGCTTATGTAAAACTCATCGTTTATCAATCAGTGAATTGATGCTTGAAAACGAAAAAAGCTGGCGTAGTGAAAATGAGATTCGCAGCAAAATTATGGACATCTGGAAAGTGATGCAGCAATGCATTCACAACGGATTAATTAATGAAGGAATATTACCGGGTGGATTAAATGTAAAACGTCGGGCTAAAAAAATTCACGATAAGTTATTAAATAAGAAAAATTCAAACCTGATTGTGACTACTTTTCATGCCATGGAATGGGTCAATTTATTTGCGTTAGCCGTAAATGAAGAAAATGCTGCTGGTGGTCGAGTAGTGACAGCTCCCACAAATGGTGCAGCAGGGATCATTCCGGCAGTTTTATATTATTACGTGACTTTTTCTAAAGATTTTTCCGAAGACAAAGTTGTTCGTTTCTTTTTGAGTGCAGCAGCAGTCGGTATTTTATGTAAGCTCAATGCGTCTATTTCTGGTGCAGAAGTAGGATGTCAGGGCGAAGTAGGCTCAGCTTGTGCGATGGCTTCGGCTGGTTTAGCCGAGATTTTAGGTGCATCACCTGAACAAGTAGAACATGCGGCTGAAATCGGGCTTGAACATAACTTGGGTTTAACGTGTGACCCGATTGGTGGTTTGGTTCAGGTTCCTTGCATTGAGCGAAATGCAATTGCGGCTGTAAAAGCCATTAATGCAGCACAAATGGCACTTCATGATGAAGGGGAGCATTTTGTGACGCTCGATAAAGTTATTCAGACAATGAAGGAAACTGGCAGAGATATGTCTGAGAAATATAAAGAGACTTCAAAAGGTGGCCTCGCTGTTAACGCAATTGAGTGCTAAAAAAATGAGATGGGGACGTGGTGCCCCATCTCATTTTAAAGATTAAGCCTGGCGAGCAACTAAAGTTAAAATGTCGTAGGTTGCGACAAGTTCACCGCGTTGGTTTTTGACTTTAATATCCCACACCACAACCCCATGAGCAGGCTGAGATGGATCTTTTTGTGGCTTAGGCGTTTTTTGCTTACAGGTTAATTCAACCTGAATCGAGTCACCAATTTTAACTGGTTCAACAAAGCGTAAGTTGTCCATACCGTAATTGGCAATAACTGGACCTTGTGCTGCATCTACAAACAAACCTGCTGCGGCAGACACAATAAAGTAGCCGTGCGCAACGCGTTCACCAAAGAAAGACTCGGCCGCTGCAATTTTGTCGGTATGTGCATAGAAATAGTCACCACTTAAACCAGCAAAGTTAACAATATCTGCTTCGCTGACAGTGCGACGCGCTGTTAATAAACGTTCACCAATCACTAACTCATCAAAAGACTTTTTAAATGGATGTACACGGTCTTCGTTGACTTTTGAGCCAGCAGTCCACGAGTGGGTAATTTGCGTCAGACTATTTGGAGAACCCTGAATTGCTGTGCGCTGCATATAGTGTTTAACGGCACGAATACCACCTAACTCTTCACCGCCACCTGCACGACCAGGCCCGCCGTGTACGAGATGAGGAAGTGGAGAACCATGTCCTGTACTTTCTTTTGCTGACTCTGCATCGAGTACATGCACACGTCCATGCCAAGGCGCAATTTTTTGAATAATCTGTTCGATATTTTCATCATTATTTTTAACGACTGAAGCCACTAAGCTACCTTCGCCACGTGAAACAAGGTCGGCCAATTCTTCAATGTTTTGATATGGCATGAGTGTACATACTGGACCGAAAGCTTCTGTCGTATGAACATGTGTCGCTTGCAAAGGTTGTTCGCATAACAATAAAGTTGGAGCGAAAAAAGCACCTTTTTCAGGATGATCTGCATTAAATGTAAAGCTAGTGCTGTCACCAAAAACAATTTTTGCATCTTTGCTGAGTTCAGCAACTTTTTCTGCGACGTCATGTTTTTGTTTAATGCTTGCTAAAGCGCCCATGGTAGTTTCTTCTTTTTGCGGGTCACCCACCACAACTTTAGCAAGTTTGGCAGTTAGCTTTTCTTGCACAGTTGCTAACAAATTTTCAGGAACGAAAGCACGACGAATTGCAGTACATTTTTGACCTGCTTTTGTGGTCATTTCACGGAAGACTTCACGCACAAATAAATCGACAGTTTCTTCATTTGCTTCAGGGCTTAAAATAGCACTGTTTACCGAGTCGGCTTCCATGCTAAATGGAATTGAATATTTATTAAGGTGAGGGTGGTTACGTAGTTTTTGACCTGTATAAGCAGAACCTGTAAAGGTCACACAGTCTTGTGGACCTAAATACTCTAATAGGTCATAAGTCTGACCACAAATGAGTTGTAGCGAGCCTTTTGGTAATACATGTGCTTCTTCAATCGCTTTTACAACAGCTTGAGTTAATTGAGAACCATCGGTTGCAGGTTTAACAATACATGGCACACCTGCAAGTAAAGTCGGTGCAATCTTTTCAAGCATTCCCCAAATTGGGAAGTTAAATGCGTTGATGTGAACGGCAACACCTGCTTTAGGGCTTAAAATGTGTTTAGCGCCGAAAGTTCCATTTTTAGATAATTGAATCCAGCTATCTTCAGTAATAATTTTTTCGTCATTGAGTTCACGACGAACCAGACTTGAATAAGCAAATAATGTCTGGATACCGCCTTCAATATCAATCCATGCATCTTTACGAGTTGCACCTGTTGCATAAGCAAGTTTGTAGAACTCTTCCTTGCGTTCAAGTAAATATTGGGCAATTTGTTTTAAAGCATTAGCACGTTGGTGAAACGTCCAGTTTGCCAATTCTGAACCATTTTGTTTGGCATATTGAACAAGACGTTTCATATCAATGCCATGACTACTTACGGCATAAATAGCTTCACCTGTAATGGCGTGATAAACAGGGCGTAGTTCTTCACTGGTCGAATGCCATGTTCCATAGGCATAAGAAGCAAGGTGAGGTAGTTGATGCTCAGACTGCTGAAAATCTGTGTCAGTTGTGGTTCCTTCTAGGTGTGCTTGTTCAAGCATGACCAAACTCCTTTTTATGTGATACATCAATTATAAAAATTGCAAAAATATGATTCATAATTTCAGATTAATTTGTCTAAAAGTCAACTTTATTTTGATTTTTAAAAGTAAAAAAGTTTTTTACAATTGATTAATATTTATTGATTTCAATCATTTAGGTTGATTTTGGTGGGTGGATTTAATTTGATACTAAAAAATAGGTTGACTTTGTTTTTGGTGTATCGAAAAATAGATTTAAGGGTGATACCTACAGGGAATGAAAGAATGGAAAACAACTACCAGAAATTTGAACAAAATATTGCCAATGACATTACGATCGAGGCTAAGGATGAAATGCCCGATGCCTATCGCAAAACATTGATTCGTCAAATCGGGCAACATGGCCATTCTGAAATTGTAGGTATGTTGCCTGAAGGGAACTGGATTACTCGTGCGCCAACTTTAAAACGTAAAGCGGTTTTGTTGGCGAAAGTACAAGATGAAGCTGGGCATGGTTTATATCTGTACAGCGCGGCAGAAACTTTGGGTGCTGACCGTGATGATATGATGGAAAAATTGATTAATGGGAAAATGAAGTACTCATCAATCTTTAACTATCCAACTTTGACTTGGGCAGATGTCGCTGCGATTGGCTGGCTTGTCGATGGGGCAGCGATTGTAAATCAGGTTGCACTTTGCCGTACTTCGTATGGGCCATATGCACGTGCAATGGTACGTATTTGTAAAGAAGAAAGTTTCCACCAACGTCAAGGTTTTGAAGCGATGATGGCTTTGGCAAACGGTACACCAGAACAAAAACAAATGGCACAAGATGCGGTAAATCGCTACTGGTGGCCAGCGCTCATGATGTTTGGCCCAAGTGATGAGCATTCTCCAAATAGCGCACAAAGTCTGGCGTGGAAAGTCAAACGCTTTGGTAATGATGAATTGCGTCAAAAGTTTGTCGATAACACCGTACCGCAAGTGTTGCAACTTGGCTTGGAAGTACCAGATCCAGATTTAAAGTTTAATGAAGAAACAGGCCACTATGAGTTTGGCGAGATCGACTGGCACGAATTTAATGAAGTGATTGCTGGACGTGGACCATGTAATCACGAGCGTATCGAAGCGCGCCGTAAAGCATGGGAAAACGGCAAATGGGTTCGTGATGCAGCCGTGGTCTACGCTAAAAAACAACAGCTAGAAGCGAACAAAGTGGCTTAACAAGATTTATGGAAAAATTTGAGGAAATCAAAATGGAAGATAAAAACAACTGGTCACTCTACGAAGTATTTGTCCGTAGTAAACAAGGCTTAAGCCACCGTCATGTGGGTAGCTTAAGAGCACCAGATGATGAAATCGCACTTCAACATGCTCGTGATGTTTACACTCGTCGTAATGAAGGAATTAGCATTTGGGTAATTCGTTCTGAACTCATTAAGTCTTCACAGCCTGATGAAAAAGCTGAGTTTTTCGATCCTGCTCTAGATAAGGTTTATCGTCATCCGACTTTTTACCATATTCCAGATGGCATTGAGCATATGTAAGGGGTTGGAAAATGAATCATTCAGTTTTATCTAAATTCTTATTGCATATTGGCGATAGTCAACTGGTTTTGTCTCAGCGTTTGGCTGAATGGTGTGGACATGCACCTGAGCTTGAAGTTGATATCGCTTTAGCAAACATCGGTTTGGACTTGTTAGGTCAGGCAAGAAACTTTCTGACATTGGCAGGTCAATATGATGAAGCTCAGCGTGATGAAGATCAGCTTGCGTATTTCCGTACAGAACGCGAGTTTCTAAACCTATTGTTGTGCGAACAACCGAACGGTGATTTTGCACAAACGATTGTACGCCAGTGGTTGATGGACCATTACCATCTTCATTTATTTACTGCTTTAACCCAAAGCTCACTTCCTGAATTAAGTGCGCTTGCTGTGAAATCTTTAAAAGAAGTGAAGTATCACATCCGTTTTTCGACAAGCTGGATGGAGCGTCTAAGTTTAAGCACAGATGAAGCGCATCAACGTGTACAAGACGGATTAAATAATTTATGGCGCTTTACCGCTGAGTTATTTGAACTTAATGCAGACGAACAAGCATTAGTCGCACAAGGTGTGATTCCAGATTTTTCAAATGAAAAAGAACAATGGAACCAAACCATTGCAGATGAGCTTAAGCGTTTTGAATTAAATGTTGCTGTTAACGGTGCTTATCGCCGTGGTGCAAAACAAGGATTGCATACTGAGCATTTAGGTTATTTGTTGGCTGAAATGCAAAGTATTCAAAGAACTTATCCGGGCATGACCTGGTAAGACAAGGAGGTGAGCCATGCATATGATTCGTCATTGCATCGACCAATGTTGGGATGTTCTACAAACGGTAAGTGATCCTGAAATTCCGGTTTTATCAGTTGTGGATTTAGGCATGATTCGAGGCGTAGACATTAACGATCAACAAGAAATTGTAGTTCGTCTAACGCCAACATATAGCGGTTGTCCAGCAACAGATATGTTGAAAGCACAAATTGCTGAAGCCTTTACCGCAGAAGCTTTGACACCGGTCAAAGTAATGGTCGATTTGTCAGAAGCATGGACCACGGACTGGATGTCTGAAGCGGGTAAAAAGAAACTGCAAGTCTATGGCATTGCACCACCTGAAGGGTTGGCGCATCAATGTGGTACTCACGTTCACTTAAAAGATGGTGTCGAGTGTCCACGTTGTAAAAGCCGACATACCCGATTGTTAACAGAGTTTAGTTCTACCGCCTGTAAAGCACTTTATAAATGTCAGGACTGTCTTGAGCCTTTTGATTACTTCAAATGTATTTAAGTCTTTAGATAAGGAAATCAGCCATGAGCCAATTTGTACCATTAAAAGTAAAAAGTATTACGCCTCAAACCGATCAGGCAATTTGTATTGCATTTGACGTTGTACCAGAACAACAAGAACAATTTCAATTTCAACCGGGTCAACATTTAACAATTCGCCATTTAACCGAAGCTGGTGAAATCCGCCGTTGTTATTCAATTTGTAGCTATGCTGCAAAAGAAGACATCAGTATTGCTGTTAAAAAAATTGATCAGGGTCAATTTTCAAACTGGGCAAATGACCATTTGAAAGTAGGCGATGTGCTAGAAGTAATGCCACCACAAGGCGTGTTTTTTCAAAAAGCAGCCAAGGTTGGCGGACAAAACTTTTTAGGCGTTGCTGCGGGCAGTGGTATTACTCCAATTTTATCAATTGTTAAGCAAGTATTGTTTGAACAACCTGAAGCTAAATTTACCTTGCTCTATGGCAATCGCTCATGGAAACAAACCATGTTTGCCGAGCAAATTATGGATTTGAAAGATCAGTTTAAAGAGCGTTTTCAACTCATCAATATTTTTTCTCGTGAGTTCAACGACAGTGAACTAATGAATGGTCGCATTGATGCAGAAAAGCTAAAACAGCTTTTTGATTTTGATGTACTTGAAACAAGTTTTGACCATGTTTTTGCCTGTGGTCCAGACGAAATGATGAATGCCGTAGAAAGCACGTTGCCAAACTATGGTATTGCAAAAGAAAAAATTCACACCGAACGTTTCCATACAGGGCAGGCTCGTAAACGTAGCGCTGAAGCTGATGCGAACCGTAAAGAAGAAAAAGTAAACATTATTTTAGATGGTCGTGAACTGATTGTGTCTGTGGCTCAAGACGATGAAAGTATTCTTGATGCGGCTTTACGTGCGGGTGCTGACTTGCCGTATGCCTGTAAAGGTGGGGTGTGTGCGACTTGCCGTTGTAAAGTTGTTTCTGGTGAAGTCGATATGTTCCTTAACTATAGCCTTGAAAAAGATGAAGTTGAAAAGGGCTATGTGCTTAGCTGTCAAACCTTACCAAAAGGCCCAAATGTACGTTTGAGTTTTGATGAGTAGAGGCGCTGTCATGCAAGAGTTAATCAAAGCCAGCACAGCTGCTGACGGTGTTTTGTTATTAACACTAAACCGTCCAGAGAAAAGAAATGCTTTAAACAATGCAACATTGCAATGTTTATGCGAGTTGCTCGAAGAAGCTGAACATAACGCTCAAGTTAAAGCAGTGGTTTTAACGGGTAACGCTCAATGTTTTGCGGCTGGGGCGGATCTTACAGAGTTGGCTGCTATGGACGCCGTGTCTTTGCAACTCGATATTCGCCCGAAGCTTTGGCAAAAAATTGATGCGTTTAGTAAGCCGCTCATTACCGCCGTCAATGGCTATGCCTTAGGCGCTGGATTTGAGCTGGTTTTGCATTCAGATATGGTGATTTGCGGTGAAAATGCCCGTTTTGCTTTACCTGAAATTGGTCTTGGTATGTTACCGGGTGCAGGCGGGACACAACGTTTAGCACGCTTGGTTGGGCAACAACTCACCATGCGCTGGGCCATGACAGGTGAAATGATTTCGGCAAAACAAGCAGAGCAACATGGCATTTGCAGTCAAGTGGTGCCGACTGAATTAACCGTTGAATATGCGGTTCAACTTGCAGCCAAAATTGCGAAGCAAGCGCCCTTAGCGATTCGCGTGATTAAACAATCAATTAAAAGTATTCATGAAACGACTTTAAGTCAGGGACTCAAGTTTGAACGTCAAAACTTTGTCTGGCTGGCGGCTACAAAAGATCGAAACGAAGGGATTAATGCTTTCTTTGAGAAAAGAAAGCCAGTGTTTAGAGGTGAGTGATGGACTATCAAAATATTATTGCTGAAGAAAAAAATGGTGTTGGCTACCTGACATTTAACCGCCCAAAAGCACTGAATAGCTTTAACGTTGATATGCACCGTGAAGTGGCTGAGGTTTTAAACCAGTGGACCAAAAATCCAGATGTTCGCTGTGTTGTGATTAGTGGTGAAGGCCGTGGCTTCTGTGCCGGGCAAGATTTAGGTGATCGTGTAGTAGACCCAAATGCTGAAGCTCCAGATTTAGGATATTCCATTGAAACTTACTATAACCCGCTCATTAAAACGATTGTAAATATGCCAAAGCCTGTTATTTGCGCCGTAAATGGTGTGGCAGCAGGTGCAGGGGCAAATATTGCGTTGGCGTGTGACTTGGTGATTGCAGCCAAATCGGCAAACTTTGTACAAGCATTTTGTCGCTTAGGTTTGGTTCCAGACTCGGCTGGTACATGGTTTTTACCACGGGCTGTAGGTCATGCGCGTGCGATGGGTTTGACCTTGTTAGGTGACAAGCTCCCAGCAGAAACCGCAAAAGAATGGGGCATGATTTGGGATGTTGTTGAGGACGCTGAGCTTAAAACAAAAGTCACGGAACTCGCAGAACGTTTAGCGAAACAGCCTACTTTTGGTCTATCTCTTATTAAAAAAGCAATTCATCAATCAAGCAACAACACCTTTGATGAGCAAGTGCTATTAGAGCGTGACTTACAACGTATTGCGGGTCGTTCAGAAGATTATCGTGAAGGTGTACAAGCCTTTATGAATAAACGTGAACCAAATTTTAAAGGGCGCTAAGCATGGCAGATTTAGACTTATCTCGTGCCCGAATTGCCGTCATTGGTTCTGGCACCATGGGCATCGGCATTGCCCAGTTAGCCATCATCAATGGGCACTCGACCATTTTATATGATTTAGATGCTCAAAAAGCGCAACAAGCCGTTGAGGGCTTGGGGCAGACGTTTAAAAAGCTGGTTGAAAAGAGCAAGCTCACACAGCAGCAAGCTGATGAAGCCTTAGCGCGTTTAACTGTGGTGAATCAAGTTGAAGCGCTACGTGATGCTGACTTGGTTATTGAAGCAGTCGTTGAGAAAAAAGAAGTTAAACAGTCTTTATTTAAACAACTTGCTGAAATTTGTAGTGCGCAAACCATTTTTGCAAGCAATACATCTTCAATTTCAGTGACTGCAATTTCGGCTGGCATTGCTCACCCTGAGCGTGTGGTCGGTTTACACTTTTTTAACCCTGCGCCAGTGATGAAACTGGTTGAAATTGTGCAAGGCTTAAAGACACCAAACAGCTTATGTTTGGCTTTAAAAAACTTAATGCTCGGCTGGAAAAAAATTCCAGTATTAACCAAGTCGACTCCTGGGTTTATTGTTAACCGAATTGCACGTCCGTTTTATGCAGAAGGCTTTAGAGCACTGCAAGAACAAGTCACTAGCTACGACCAGCTAGACTATGCGTTAAAGCAATGTGGCGGTTTTGCGATGGGGCCGTGTGAACTCACCGACCTCATTGGGCAAGATGTTAACTTTTCGGTGACCCAAAGCGTTTACCAAGAGTTTTTTTACGAACCACGCTATCGTCCGAGCCTAATTCAAAAAGAATTAGTCGATGCAGGAGCTTGGGGCCGTAAGTCAAAACAGGGCTTTTATCGCTATAACGAAAAAAATCAGTACGAGACATTTCAACCTAAAGCTTTGGCTACCAAGCCAGTTGATGCTCATATTCAGTTAAAAGGTGCTTGGTCTCAGCTACCTGCTTTTCTAACGCGTTTAGGTTTAAAAAGTGGATCTGCAAGCGATGACAATATGCTTCAAATTGATGATATCGATTTACGTTTAAGCCAAGGTGAGTCAGCCAATATTCATTACTTAAGCCGTAAAGTGGTTTTAATGGATTGGCATCATGATTTTGCGCAGGCAGAGGCTTTAGTACTCAGCCATAACGAGCTTTGTGACACGAGTGATCTGGCAAAAGTTGAAGCTTACTTTGCGCAGTTTGGTATGAGCGTGATGTGGATTAAAGACCATCCAGCACTGTTAACCTTACGCACCATCGCTTTACTCATTAATGAAGCATGCGAAGCAAGTTTACATGGTGTTGCGAGTCTGGAAGATATTGATAATGCCATGAAATATGGAGTGAATTATCCTAAGGGTCCTTACCAGTGGTTGACACAAATGGGCGGCACTTATGTGCTCCAAACTTTAAATAATTTATATGCACTATATGGAGAGGAAAAATATCGCGCGAGTATCTACCTCAAGCAATATGTAGCGAAAACTCAAAACATTGCTACTCAATATTCACGTGATATGACCGAATTTGCATAATCAGGAGTCAACATGGAAGACGTTTTAATTTGCGATTTTATTCGTACCCCAATTGGACGATATGCAGGTGCCTTAAGTGTTGTACGTGCAGATGATTTAGCTGCATTGCCCATTAAATATTTAAAAGATAAACACCCGAACCTGCCGTGGAATACGGTAGACGAAGTATTTTTAGGATGCGCTAACCAAGCAGGTGAAGACAACCGTAACGTTGCACGTATGGCAACACTCTTGGCAGGCTTACCTGATACAGTGCCAGCCATGACTATCAATCGCTTATGTGCATCGGGCTTAGATGCGGTAGGACTTGCAGCACGCTCAATTAAAGCAGGTGAAGCACAGTTCGTTTTGGCAGGTGGTGTTGAGTCGATGAGCCGTGCGCCATTTGTACAAGCTAAACCAACAGAAGCGTTTAGCCGAACTCCTGAAATTTATGATACAACCATTGGCTGGCGCTTTGTAAATAAGCAACTTAAAGCACAATACGGCACCGACAGCATGCCGGAAACCGCTGAAAATGTAGCTGAAAAATATCAAATTAGCCGTGAAGACCAAGATGCTTTTGCATTGCGTAGCCAGCAAAAAACGGCTGCTGCCCAACAAAACGGTTTCTTCAACGACGAAATTTTGCCAGTCGAGATTGTAGACCGTAAGAAAAACGTGAACGTTGTTAATCGAGACGAACATCCGCGTGAAACTACACTTGAAGCACTTGCTAAGCTAAAAGCACCGTTTAAAAAAGAAGGTGGTTCGGTGACTGCCGGAAATGCCTCTGGTGTAAATGATGGCGCTGCGTGTGTGTTAATTACCAACCGTGAATTTGCAGATACACATGGTTTAAAACCTTTAGCACGAGTAATTGGCATTGCAAGTGCAGGGGTTGAACCCAAATATATGGGTATAGGTCCTGTTCCGGCTGTGCAGAAAATTTTAAAGCAGACAGGTTTGACGCTAGATCAGATGGATGTGATTGAGCTGAATGAAGCATTCGCAGCCCAATCTTTGGCTTGTATGCGTGAACTTGGTTTAAAAGATGACGATGAACGCGTTAACCCAAATGGTGGTGCGATTGCGTTAGGGCATCCACTCGGTATGAGTGGTACACGTTTAGTCATTACGGCAACACGTGAGCTAAAAAAACGAGGTGGACGCTATGCACTTTGCACAATGTGTGTAGGTGTTGGACAAGGTGTCGCACTGATTTTGGAAAATTTAAATTAATTCAGACGGTTTTAAAAATTACATAATGAGGAGAGAGGCGATGGACAGCCTTACAACGGATAATGTTGAACAATTAACACTTGCAGAGCTTAGAGAGCTGCAAACTAAACGGTTAAAACAAACCCTGACTTTTGTATATGAAAATAGTCCGGTCTATAAGAAAAAGTTCGATGACGCAGGTGTACATCCTGATGACTTCGTAACTTTAGACGATCTGGCGAAGTTTCCATTTACCACCAAACAGGATTTAAGAGATAACTATCCGTTTGGGATGTTTGCCGTACCGCAAGAGCAAATTGTGCGTTTACATGCATCATCAGGCACAACGGGTAAACCGACCGTGGTAGGTTATACCCAAAAAGATATTAATACGTGGTCGGACATCGTTGCGCGTTGCTTACGCATGGCAGGTTTAACTGCCAAAGATATGATTCAGGTTGCTTATGGCTATGGACTCTTTACAGGTGGTCTAGGCGCACATTATGGCGCCGAGCGCTTAGGTGCAACGGTTATTCCAATGTCTGGCGGCCAAACTGAAAAGCAAGTTCAGCTCATTCAAGACTTTAAACCTACTGCAATTATGGTTACGCCATCGTATTGCGTGAGCATTATTGAAAAGCTGGAACAACAATTTGGTACTGCACGTAATACGTCTTTAAAAGTCGGTATTTTTGGTGCTGAACCATGGACCAATGAACTTCGCCGTGAAATTGAAGAACGCCTCAATATTAAAGCACTCGATATTTATGGTTTGTCTGAGGTGATGGGTCCGGGTGTTGCCATGCAATGTCTAGGTGAGGGCGAAGGGCTAACCATTTGGGAAGATCATTTCTACCCAGAAATTATTAACCCTGAAACAGGTGAAGTCTGTAAAGATGGCGAACTTGGCGAGTTAGTCTTTACGACCATTACCAAAGAAGGCTTACCGATTATTCGTTACCGTACCCGTGATTTAACCCGTTTACTCGCTGGAGAAAATCTGGCGATGCGTAAGATGGATAAAATTGTGGGCCGAAGTGACGACATGCTTATTATTCGCGGCGTGAACGTTTTCCCGACCCAGATCGAAGAGCAAATTTTGCAAGTTCCGCATTTAGTTCCAAATTATGAAATTTTGGTGACTAAAAAAGGCCATATGGATACTTTGCATATTCGTACAGAGATGTGTCATAACTGTACTATACAGGCCAATCAACTTGCTCAGGAGTTGATGAAACGTATTAAAACCATGATTGGGATTAGCGTTACTGTAGAAGTTGTTACAGAAGCGACCTTACCTCGTTCGGAAGGTAAGGCAAAGCGGGTAATCGATATGCGTCAGATTGCTTAACATCAAGATCATTCAGGGTATAGAATCTATACCCTGAAACTAAACGCCAAGACATGAGTATGAGTGCAAAAATACAGCAAATAATTGATTCTGTTGTAAAGAATGAAACCTTAAGTGGAACTTCGCTTATTTCGACAATTTTTGGAGATTCAGTACTTCATCGGGGTGGAAACATTAGTCTTGCAAGCCTGATTCAGTTATTAGAGCTATTTGGTTTTAATGACCGCGCTGTAAGAACCTCTGTTTTTCGTTTAGTTAAAAATGATTGGTTATGTTCAGACAAAATCGGCAGAACCAGTTTTTATCGCATTACCGATTCGAGCCGTTCGACTTATTTGCAAGCCGAGCAACGTATTTATAACGACCAGATGAAAGAGTGGGACCATTATTGGGATCTTATTCTGATGTCTAGTCTCGACACTGAAAATAAAGCGTTGCTGAAGAAAGAACTCGAATGGTTAGGGTTTGCCAATATTTCGACAAACTTAATGGCTTATCCGGGTTGTAACCGTATTGAGCTGCAACGGTTGTTGGTTGACTTAAATATGAGTGAGCAAGTGGTGGTGTTTAAAGCCGAAACATTGCAGCTCTTTAATAATTCGGTCGATACCATTGGTCGTATGCTCAGAACTAATTGGCCAATCGATGAATTACGTCAAAGGTATCTACAGTTTCTCGATATTTTTAGAGAAATTGGCGTGTTGCTGATGCAGGAAAACGAACAACTCGAACCTGTTCAGGCCTTTCAGATTCGAACTTTGCTGATTCATTATTATCGACGGATTTTATTGAAAGACCCTGCATTGCCGCTTGAATTGTTGCCAACTGACTGGCCTGCGATTAGTGCACGAACTTTATCAATGAATATTTATAAAAAAGTATTTGAACCTGCGGATGAATACTTCTTGTCTGTTGCCGCAACAGCAGAAGGACCAATGCCAAATGCCACAGCACACTATTGGCGCCGTTTCGGAGGTTTGGTTGCGACAAATGAGAGGTTAAATCATGCCTTGTTATAGTATTGACGGTGTTATTCCAGTCGTTAGCCCAGAGGCTTTTGTACACCCAACCGCTGTTTTAATTGGTGATGTGATTATTGAAGCGGGTGTATATGTGGGGCCATTTGCCTCGTTGCGTGCAGATTTTGGTCGTATTCATATTAAGCAAAATGCCAATATACAAGATAACTGCACCGTACATGGCTTTCCACAAAGCGTGACTTTAGTTGAGGAAATGGGGCACATTGGGCATGGGGCAATTTTGCATGGCTGCCGCATTGGTAAAAATGTTTTGGTCGGCATGAACAGCGTAATTTTGGACTACGCAGAAATTGGTGAAAACACCATTATTGGTGCAAATAGTTTAGTCAAAACCAAAGATATAATTCCGGCAAATGTACTGGCAATGGGCAGTCCTGCCAAGGTTGCACGTGATTTATCAGAACAAGAAAAAAAGTGGAAAACTAGAGGCACGCAAGAGTACATTGAGCTTGCACAGCGATGCTTAAATTCAATGCAAGAAGTTCAGCCTTTAAGCTCAGAGTTGGATGAGCGCCTGACCTATAAGGACTTTCGTTCTTCAAACTATCAGATTAAACAAGATAGTGTTTAACGGCTTTTAATCAGTCGATCTCAATACATATAGGTTTATAACAGTTAGGGAATACTCGCACGAGTAGGGAGACGTTTGTGCAAAAAATGGAAACCACTGCGGTTGATCAATTCGCAGAGCTATTGGGTGTACAAGTGCTGCATCGCAGTTTTGATGAAGCGCGTTGCCAGCTTAATGTGAAAGACGAACACATGAATGCATTGGGTGGCGTACATGGTGGTGTTATATTTTCTTTAGCCGATATTGCTTTTGCGATGGCTTGTAATGCAGGGGATGCGCCATATACAGGCTTACAAGCGGATATTCGCTATATGAGTGGTGCGAAAGATAAAGTGTTATTTGCAACGGCAACCAAGGTCGGAAGTAGTAAAAAATTCGCGCATTATGAAGTGTTGATAACAGATGGTTTAAATAACAAAGTCGCTTTGTTTACATCTACGTGTTACAGACTGGCGCCGTGATATGGGGTAGGTTTTGAAAAAAGCCCCTGTGAAAGCAGAGGCTTTTTATTAATAAGTAAAATTGGCTAGATACTTTATAAACCTTATTTAAAAACCTCTATATATCAAATTTATTTTCTATTTTTTTAAGGTTGCTATCTTTAAGAATGTTGCGAATATGTTCAATTAATTCCTTATTTAATCTTTTAATGTCTTCAATTTTAGTTTCTTCATATTTTCTATGTTTAAATATCCAATTAACAAAGTTATCTGATTCTTCATAAAAATTTTGATCTGTTAGGTTATATTTGAAATTTAAAGGTAAGATTAATGAATCTTCTTTGTAAGAAGAGTAATGGTAAATATCAGCCCAATTAATTTTTTTCTTAATTGATAGATTTCTAAAACATCCCCAAGCTGGAAATATAATTCTACATCCTATAGGAGATCTCTTCCCATTAATTTTATCGACAATAAGATCTTTAAATAGTGAATTTGAAATAGGTTGTATATCTCTTTTGTGAAAACATATAATTTCTAATTCATATGTATTGTATTCTTCATAATAATAAAAGTCATCTTTGGTAATTAAGTATTTTATAATTTGAAATAGGCCTTCACGTGATTCATTGGAAATGAAGTTTGGGGGTATTTTATTTTCAAGGTGATTAGTGCTAAATCCATTACAAGTAGAAATTTTTTTAATTTCTTCATTTTTTATTTTAGCTATTAAATCTTTTAATAAAATCGTTTTATCATCTAAAATTATGGGGAATTCATTTAAATAATCTAAATATTTAACATCAATATCATAATATTTTTTATCTGTAAGATGAACTATATAGCTAAATGCTGCAAAAGGTTTTTGTTCTTCATCTAACTCATTGAAATATTTTTCAATATAATTGCATAATCCTTTTTTTAATAAACTTAAAGCTTTTTCGTGAGCATCTGGTAAAATTTTTTCTCTATTATAAGTTAAGAATTTTTCTGATTTGGTGTGATAGAAATCCGCAATATAATCAACACATTCGAAGTATGCGTGTAAGTCTTTAAACTCCTGACCTCTGAAGTAGTTTTTAAAATAATTATGAGAGCTAGAATCATTAAACTCAATGTTTTTAAACAAAATAGACGTTTCTATATCGAAGTATAATTTCTCATCACTCGTGTTTTCATTTAAATTAGAGGAAATAGGAGACTTTAATAGAAAACTATTAATACTATTATGTATTTTAATTGTTTCAATAAAGGATAGATTTGAGTCTTCATCCATAAAATCGAATTCTCTTAGCTTTTTGCTAATTAAAAATTTTTCACTGGATGAATAAGATATGTTGATTGGTAAACTATCAATATCAATCTCAATTATAAACTCAGTACCAAAATCAATATTTTTATTTATTTTTTCAACAACTACACTTTTACTTTTACTATTAAAACTAATTTTTAGTTTTTTATTATCTAAAATAGAATAGGTAGTCATTGTAAATTTGTTGGAAATTAAAAATGCGCTTTGTAAACCAATACCGAATGCTCCTGAGGGTCTAAACCATTTTGGCATTTCTCGAATTCTTCTTTGTTTATCTTTATTTTGAGAAGAACTGCCTATTTCTAACATATATTGTAAATCATTAAAGCTTATACCAGTTCCTTGATCCTTCACCTTTAGTATCCATTGATTTGAGTTTTCTTCTTTCGGTTCGAAAGTTATAGTCATTTTATAATTGTCGTAAATTTCTTTTAATTTAGAATCAGTTGGAATTAAATTTTTAATTTCATCTTTATGTTCAATCCATATTCTATGTAATGTTGAATCAACAGCATTCTGTAAAATTTCACGGATGCAATCAAATTTTGAAGAATATAATCCCGTTCCTCTTACTAATTTTAAAATAGCTTCTTCATTAATCTTAAAGCTTGGCTTTCGTCCTTGATTTAATATTAAGTACGGTTCATCTATATTAACCACAGGTGTCATTAATGTCGGTAAGCGTCCCAATTCTTTAGAAGGTACTATTTGATCCCAGTGTTGAGTTTGTTGATGATATTCTTGCTGTAACCAGTTAAACCAATCATAAGCAGCTTCATAAGATTCAGGGGTAGGGCATAAACATTTTATTTCTATTCGTT
The DNA here is from genome assembly GCF_049949095.1 of Acinetobacter sp. KB005. NCBI lineage: Bacteria > Pseudomonadati > Pseudomonadota > Gammaproteobacteria > Moraxellales > Moraxellaceae > Acinetobacter > Acinetobacter sp. KB005. Next base: position 2,352,083 of record NZ_CP188191.1, read on the forward strand.
CTGAATCGAGTCTAAAATGCTTAATTGAATGATGCTTATCATAATGCGCTTTACTTAAATTTGGTAAGTTATGCCCACACATTGACATCATTACTGGACAAAAACGATTATCATCTATATCTAATAAGTCCCCCATTCTTAATAAACAAGCAACATATAGAGGATGACAATCTTCAGCAGCCATTCCTGCTTCAGCTTTCGGTAAAGATCTTTTTAGATCTTCAAAACTATCACCATGAGATTTACAGATATCAGCAAGAACATCAAATAGTCGTTTAGGTAATAATTCATTTCTTGATGAATTCAAACCAATTTCTTCAACTGGATTCCTTACTATTTTTGCAGAATTTGTAGGATGTTTTTGTCTGTACCATTCGGCTAAAAGCTGAATGTATTGATGAAAAAAGTCATGAGCTGCAGCTTTTTGAGGTAACAAGGCTTTATTTTTAATCCATTTTTTAGCAAATCCTTTTAACTTATCATCACTACTAGCTTTTAAAGAATGTACAAATTCTTCAAATTCAGGAGTGTTCATATCTTCGATTTGTTTTTGAGTAATGACCATCCCGATATCATGATTATATGCTGCTTCTAAAATTAGCCATGTGTCAGTTGCACTCAAGAATTTAATTTTATCTCCCAGTAATCTTTCAATATTTACAATGATTTGTCGTGAATGGGATACATCATGGCGACTATAATGCGGAAAAATAGAACTTACATTTTGCAGAGCTTTGCTAATAAGTTCTTGGTCGAAGCGCCATTGTGATTCTAGTAATTTTAAATGTGGATGCCGATTACAAATTATTCCGAAATGTTTTTCTAGACTATATAATTCCTGACCTGATGAAATTAAGTTATACATTTCGAACTACCTTTGTATTTAATAAGTGCAGATAAAAAAAGAATTTATTTTTAAAAATTAATTTTATAGATGATAAATTATTTTTCTTACTGTTAACAACAGGATTGACTACTTATATTCTAGAAATTTGATTATTGTCTATATAGAATTTTCATTTTAAAAATATCTATTTTCCCACCTCTATCACTCCCACTTAACAATAACTCCTTCATTATTTAGCCTTACTTTTCTAATGATTTAATTTAAATCAAATGTCATTTTGCATGCTTGACTGCAAAAGGGTTGGGCACTATTCTTTGCCTGCTGGCCTACATTGCCAGTCGGTCGTCGCGGACCGCTTGTAAGAACACATCAGATTTATTCCTTTCTGAGGGATACTCTTATGTGTAAACTCCTCGTCTCCTCCCGTTGCGGTAGGATGATCTGACCCCATAAAGTTGGACAGTTAATTAAGCAGTTTTTAAAAACTGATTTCTATATTGTACAGGGGATAAACCTTGTAGCTTCACTTTGATTCTCTCATGATTATAATAATGAATGTACTCTTGTATAGCTTTCTCTAATTCATCAATTGATTGAAATTTTTCACCATGAAAGCATTCCGATTTTAATATTCCAAAGAAGCTTTCTATTACAGCATTATCCAAACAATTTCCCTTACGAGACATACTTTGAATTAAACCATGTTGTTTTAGTTGCTGTTGGTAATGAGCCATTTGATATTGCCATCCTTGATCGGAATGGAGAATTGGTTTTTCATGTCGTTTAAGTTTAGCCAAAGCATGAATGAGCATATCTTTTACTAACTCATAATTGAGTTTGCGTTGGATTCGGAATGTAATAATTTCCCCATTAAATAAATCGATAATCGGGGATAGGTAAAGTTTTTCACCGTTCACATTAAATTCCGTTACATCAGTTGCCCATTTCTGATTTGGTCGATTTGCTTTAAATTGCCGTTTTAAAACGTTATCAGCCACTATCCCGACACAACCACTTTTATATGAGCGATATTTTAGTGCTCTGATACGTGATTTAAGTCCCATAGTTTTCATGAGTCGATATACACATTTATGGTTAATCATTATTCCTGTACTTTTCAGAGCAAGAGTAATTCTACGATAGCCATAGCATCCCTTATGCTTATGGTATATGGACTTAATCTGCTGTTTTAACTCAGTATATTTATCATTAGTACGTACAGCTTTCATGTGGTAGAAATAAGTACTACGGGCTATCTTGGCAATACTGAGTAAGAGCTTTAATGGATAAATTTGCCTTAATTCTGAAATAATTTGAACACTGTCTGCAGTACAAATTGAATTTAAGTACGTTGCTTCAGTTTTAAGGCTTTTAGCTTTTTTAAAAAAGCGACCTCTGCGCGTAAAGCTGTAAGCTCATCAATGAGCTCTTGCTGAGACTTGTCTTTATCATCTCTTGTTGGTTTCACTGTTTTAGTTTTATCTTGCTTAGTCATATTGGTATAAGTCCGTTTAGTATTAAACCCAGCAATCCCTTCTTTATGATACAGAGCTAGCCATCTTCTTAAAATTGACGTCCCGCTCAGATTTAACCGTCTTCTTACTTCTCTTACGGGTATCTTATCAAGAAGCATTTGTATTGCATTGATTTTAAATTCTGAAGAATAATAAGTTTTTTGAATTTTAATATTAAGCCCATCAGTACCATGTGCCTTATAGTTTTCAATCCATAACCGAATGGTTTGGAGATCTACATTAAACTCTTTGGAAAGAATTTTATAGCCTTTACTACCATCTAAATAAGCCTGAATTACTTTGAGTTTTAACTCTTTTGAATGCTTTGGAACTGGCATAGGTCACACCTTATAAGTTTAAAAAGTCTAACTTATGGGGTGCAGTTCAGGACGGGAGAGGGACACCTTCGGGTGTGCTGGAGTCTTACCCAGTCCGCGAACCCTTTCTCGTTCTGCCACCATAATTCCTATTAATGTCTGGCAGAACTCCCAATAAAAAGGAGTTGGCTTTGCACATCCATTATTTCTTGGCTCTCGATGCCAAAAGCTATAACGACACAGCTTAAAAATTTAAAGCAGCTTGATCGCCCCAAGGTTTTCAGGCTTTAAGTCATTACGGCTCAAAAAAACTTAATCAACAATAAAACTTGAGATGTGCCAAGCACAGTCTTTATAGGCTTTGCTGTGCCTTTTTTTCTCCCAAAAAAGTATCTCATTTAGAAGCAACAAGAATTTATAACGGTAAAACTATGCCAAAGTTAGTTCTCCCTACACGTGCCATACAAGTCATTAATACGTCGATTTATTTATTTCACCATTTTGGGTTTCATACGGTTGGGGTCGACAGAATCGTGAAAGAGTGCGGAATTCCAAAAGCGACTTTTTATAACTATTTTCACTCGAAAGAGCGGTTTGTTGAAATCTGTTTAATCGTACAAAAAGAGCGTCTAAAAGAAAAAGTGGTTTTAATTGCTGAGTATGATCAAGACTTAAGCGTGAAGGAAAAACTCAAGAAACTTTATCTTTTACACACCCATTTAGAAGGGCTGTATTATTTGTTATTTAAAGCCATTTTTGAAACAAAACTGACCTATCCAAAAGCGTATCAAGTCGCAATTAAATATAGAACTTGGCTAATCAATGAAATCTATAGCCAACTTAGAGCACTTAAAACCGATGCGACTTTTCAGGATGCAAAGCTATTTTTATATATGATTGAAGGGGCAATTATTCAGCTTTTAAGCTTAGATGGGGCAGATGATCGGGAAAAGGTACTGGATTGTTTTTTGCATAGTTTAGGTAGTTAATGTAATTTGAGGCCTCAGAATGCGCTAGACAATTGATAAATTTAAAAGCCAATTTGTCACCATATCTACGGATGTGGTTTTTTATATTTTTTAACACATTTACTTTATTACTTAATCAGACAAATGTTGAGTTGATAACAAAAAATATTAGACCGGTCGTCTATCAGTCTATATAGTGAGGCCTCACTTTGTTGGCCTTCTAGTTTAAAAGAGAAAATTAATGTCTATTATTCTTCATCATTTAAATGCTTCACGTTCATTTCGCATTCTGTGGTTACTTGAAGAAATTAATCAACCTTATGAATTAAAAAGTTATTTTCGAGATAAAACTACAAATCTTGCACCTCAAGAATTAAAAAACATTCATCCTTTAGGAAAATCACCTGTGATTGAGCTCGATGGAAAAGTAATTGCTGAATCAGGTGCCATTGTAGAAATTTTGATTGAAAAGTTTGCTTCTCAACTTATGCCCGCGAAAGATTCAGACAGTTATCTTGATTATTTACAATGGATTCATTTTTCAGAAAGTTCGGCTATGGTTCCATATTTATTAAATATTTTTAATTCGGCTGAGTTAAAAAATGGCACTCAATTAAAGTTCTTGGATCAATATGCGCATGCTGAGTTGGATAAAGTATTTTCATATTTAGATCAACAATTAGTAGGCAAAAAATTCTTAGTAGACAATTGCTTAACGGGTGCAGATTTTATGATTGGTTTCGTAGTCTATGGTCTAATTAATTCTTTAAATATTCGATCAAAATATCTTAATATTGAACAATATGTAAAAAGTCTAGAAAGCTTAGAAAGCTGGCAAAAAGCCATGTCTATAGAACAAAATCTTCATCACTGAATCAATGCCTAAAATTGCTATAAGTAATTTTTTCAATATTGTTTAGCTGCTCAATTGGCTCGTATTCGTTCTTTCATGAGTTCTCGCAAACCAGCGAGTAAAAGAATTCGCCATTTAAAATCATGAGCTGAAACTCTTGTACCTCTAATTGATGACAAGAGTTTCTATGTCTATTTAAATCACATTTCTGAGTTCATTTGCCGTGTTACGTAGCAATGGCAAAATTTGTTGAACCAAATAATCTTCTTGTACACGGTTAGTTTGAGACATGCAGTTAAGCGCTGCTATGGCTTGACCTTGTGCATTAAATACAGGCACCGCAATCGCAATCACGCCAAGCTCATGTTCTTCTTTAGAAAGACAATAATCCGATAATGAAATGTCCTTAAGCACTTCAAAAAACTTTGACTCATCTACAACGGTAAATGGGGTTAAGCGTTTTAAACCGTAAGTTTTTACCCATGCGTGCTGAGCTTCTTCAGGTAGGGCGGCTACCAATACTTTACCCGTAGAAGTTGCATGGGCAGGCAGTCGGTTTCCTAAATGCATGCCGTAAGGGCTTACGCGTAAATTATCTTGCTGCGGTAAATAACTACGGGCAATCGGTACGACTTCATTATCGTCCAGAACTACAATCGAAAAAGTGAGAGAAGTCTGCGCACACAAAAGATTTAAAAATGATTGAGCAACTTTAGGCAGATGGGCAGAGCTTAAATAAGAACTCGAAAAGCGCAGCACGCGATGGGTGAGCCAAAAGTAATGTTCATCTGTTTCTAAATAGCCTAAGTATTTTAACGTTTTCAGATAACGCCTTGCCGCTGTACGACTAATACCTGTTCGTTCAGCCACTTGAGTCACATTGAGCCGTTGCCGATCTGTTCCAAAAGCTTCCAGTAAAGCTAAGCCTTTTGCTAACCCTGCAATGTAGTCTTCTTGACGAATTTTCTCATGCGAGTTTGGGTGCTCTAAAAAAGCATCGAGAGAAGGCATCCTTTCATTCCTGTTATTTTGGTTGTTTCTGTCCGCTATTCGGACAAACTAAATGATAAACGGTTATTTTCGTCTTGGATACATAGTGCACAAAACTTAAAGCCAGTAATTTAAAAGTCAGGATGAAACAAGGATGAAGTTATGGATATTTTAAAGACACAGGTTGCAATTATTGGTTCTGGACCAGCAGGGTTATTGCTTGGGCAACTTCTATATAAAGCTGGAATCGATCATATTATTGTTGAGCAACGTAGTGCTGAATATGTGGCTTCACGGATTCGTGCAGGAATTTTAGAGCAAGTTTCAGTCGATTTACTTAAACAAGCAGGCGTTGACCAAAATTTAAAAGACAAAGGATTACCGCATTCAGGCATTGAAATCTTGACCAATGGAGTAAAACATCGGGTTGATTTGGCCGCACTAACAGGTGGTAAACAAGTGACCGTATATGGTCAAACCGAAGTGACTAAAGATTTAATGACTGCGCGTGAAGCAGAGCAGCTGACTTCATTTTATGAAGCTCAAAATGTACAAGTGAAAGATTTTTACACTGCACCAAAAGTTGAGTTTGAATACCAAGGTAAAGCCTTTCAAATTGAGTGTGACTTTATAGCAGGTTGTGATGGCTACCATGGTGTCTGCCGTGCCAGCGTACCTGAAGATAAGATTAAGACTTTTGAAAAAGTTTATCCGTTTGGCTGGTTAGGTGTGTTGGCAGATGTTCCACCTGTGGCCGATGAATTGATTTACGTACAGTCAGAACGTGGATTTGCTTTATGCAGTATGCGTTCTGAAACGCGTAGCCGTTATTATTTACAAGTGCCTTTAACAGATCATGTAGAAGACTGGTCGGATGAAAAGTTTTGGGATGAGTTGAAAAACCGCCTAGATCCTGAAAGCCGTGAAAAGCTAGTGACTGGAACCTCTATTGAAAAAAGTATCGCGCCGTTACGTAGCTTTGTGACTGAGCCAATGCGCTTTGGAAAACTATTTTTAGCAGGCGATGCTGCGCATATTGTTCCACCGACAGGAGCAAAAGGACTCAATCTCGCGGCTTCTGATATTGCTTACTTATCAAGCGCACTTATTGAATACTATGTTGAAGGTTCAGAACAGGGTATTGATGAATACTCAGAGAAATGCCTACAACGTGTATGGAAAGCAGAGCGTTTTTCTTGGTGGATGACTCATTTATTGCATCGCTTTGAAACTGAAAGTGAGTTTGATCATAAGATTAAACAAGCCGAGCTAAGTTATGTGCTTGGCTCGATTGCAGGTAGAACAACATTGGCTGAAAACTATGTCGGTTTGCCTTATGAGATTAAGCAAATTGATAGTTTTAAGCATGCAAGCTAAAGGCTAGATAAAAAATAAAAAGGGCATGGAAATGCTCTTTTTTTATAAAAGAAATTGGATGGGATAAGTTAGTTTAAGAGATGTGGTCATACTAGAAGTAGCCATGATATTTTTGAATAATAAATTATTAGTTAGCTAGAATAAATAATTTTTAAATATTAAGAGTTGGCGTTATGAAATTTATTTTTAAGAAGTAATTTAATTGGTGGTTCTGATTTTCCTCTTTAAGCTAATTCATTAGCTGTAATATTGATTGAGTTAAGGTCTAATTTTAATATAAATTTAATAAGATGTTCTATTGTGTTGGTTTTATTGATTATATGGAGTGGGTTAAAAGATCTAGTGTAAAATATATTTTTAATAATTATAGAAATGAATGTAGGTTTTCATTTATTATTATATTTTAATTCTGCAATGTAGATTTTAGTTAATAGATAATTTTTTATAAGGTCTTAATTTTATATGAGTTAATACATCTGGTGAAGATCTGGAAATAAATTTTTTTGCTAAATGATGTAATTGGATTATAAAATTAATCATAAGAATTTATGTAAGTAATTATTAACAATTGGGAGTGTCTGGAAAGTATTGGGCTGGAAAATACTAATTTTGACTTAATTAAAGAGGCCAATCTTAAAGTATTATTTTTTAGAAATACTTAATGGAAAGAGTAGCTAATGAATTATAGTTTTTTATCTTTTATTATAACAGTGTTGATTATTAATCTATCACCTGGACCTGCTATGGTTTATGTAATGAATCAATCATTAAAATATGGAATAAAAGCAGGATTAAAGGCAGCAGCAGGAGTAGAGTTTGGTGTCTTCTTCTATGTTTTATTAACGGCATTTGGGTTAATGGTTATCTTTCAAGAAACTCCTATGCTATACAAAGTTATTCAATTTATTGGTGCTTTGTATTTAATTTATTTAGCATATCTGTGTTGGCCCAAACGTAAATCAATAGAAAGCCCAAATATTATTTCTCAAAATTCTACAGAATCCGCCCGCCATACATTTAGTAAAGGAATGTTGATTAATTTGTCTAACCCAAAGATTGGCCTCTTTTTTGTTAGCTTGTTACCACAATTTGTACCTTCAAATTCTCATCCTGCTTGGATGTATTTTCTCTTATATGGGCTAATTTTTAATTTTGGAGGTATTTGTGTCAATATGACCGTTGGTGTAATGGCTCGAAAATTAAAATCTATTATACAGAGAGCTTCATGGTTTGATTATGTTCCGCCACTTTTGTTCTTATCTATTGCTCTTTTAACTATAGTAAGAGTGGGGGCGTAAGTTTATATTTTTGTCATTTCTACTTTTCATTATGATCGCGCTATTACTATTGCTTAAAAATGGCGAGATGGCATTTGTATTTTTAGATTATCTTTATTTTTCTAGTTACGTCGTGTTTGCCTATCTTTGGGCTCGAATGGCTCAAGTTGCCCATGAAAAATTGGCATTAGGTACACAAGAGGAAGCTTTTTATAAAGCGAAGCTAAGCACAGCTAAGTTTTTCTATCAAAAACTTTTGCATCGTACACAAAGTCATGCTGCCGCAATTGAGTCAGGAGCTGAATCTGTCATGGAGCTTGATCAAGAGGCTTTTGCATTCTAGTAAATAGTAGTTTTTTGAGAATCAATGGGTGAAATTTTTATGTGGAATTTTACCCATTGATTAAATTTGTAACTTTAGACTCATGAGTTTTTGGTAGGAAAAACCAATTTAGCCAAGGGAATAGACCATTAATATAAGCATTAAAACGTGAACTTTCATTAAATATTGATGTTCGATAAGGACTAAGGAAAGAAAATCATGAATGCTTATTATCAATTACTGAATAGATCAATTGGTCCTCAAGGTGAAGTTATTGCTCATTATTGCTCAACTGTTCATGCACAAGGCACTTGGAACCCTCATGAACAGCATATGGCACCAGCAAGTGGCTTAATAGCAGCGGAGTTAGAGCAGTTTTCACCACGACAAGGCATGCGAATTGGTCGAATTAGTTTTGATATTTTTGGTCTTATTGCATTTGGTGAATTTACAATTAAGACCCAAGTGATTCGTGCCGGAAAAACAATTGAGCTAATAGAAGCTGAAATGCAAGCACAAGGTAAAACCTGTATTGTTGCCAGAGCATGGCGAATGTGTACTCAAGACAGTTCCGATATTGCTGGGCTTGAAGATCAGCCAGTTCATCATCCAGACTCTTTTACAGAGTGGAAGGGTATGAAAAGATGGCCGGGTGGTTTTATTCAAACATTAGTGACAAAAATTGATGATCAGCATCGCGCAGGTAAAGGTATCGTTTGGCTAAATAATGATAAAGAAATGGTTGAAGGGCAGCTGACCACAGATTTTGCACATTTGATTGGTATGGTGGATACCGCAAACGGAATTGTACCAAGACAAGAAGGTGAATTTACGTGGGGGTTTCCAAATCTTGATTTGCAAATCCACATGCACCGTTATCCGCAAGGTAAATGGTTAGGTTTGGAAACTGTTCAGCAATATGGATCGGATGGGATTGGCTTAACAAGCGCAGTTTTACATGATCTCTATGGCCCATTTGGAAGAAGCGAGCAGATTTTAACTTTACGTAAGATGGCTAAATAAATTTTTGAGCCAATAAAAAAGTCATCCCTGAGGATGACTTTTTTATTTCGAGATTTAATTTTTAAGCAATTTCTTAGCTACGAACTTTAATCAGTGTTGGTGTAAGTTCATCCCAACGCGCTTTTGCAGCATCCATTGCTTTCATTTTGATATGTCCATAACCACGAACTTCTGCTGGTAATTTTGCAATTTGTTCAGCAACAGCCAAGTTATGATTTTCTGGAGCTTCAACAAGTGCTTCAACAAATGCAATGTAACGGTCACGCCATGCTTGTTCGTGTTGACGCTCTTCTTGACGTGCAAATGGGTCAAGGAAAGTTTCGCGAAGCCATTGTAAGCGAGCAAGCATCATCATTGGGAAGCGCATCCAGTAACCAAACGCACGTTTACGAACATTTTGCAGACCGCCGAGTAATGCTGGTGGAGCAAGATGGTAAGTTAAACGTAGGCCTTTACCGAATTGTGTTTCAATCGATTCTTTGAAGCTTTTACCTGTTAACAGACGTGCAACTTCATATTCATCTTTATAAGCCATGACTCTATAAAGCTGGGTTGCAATCGTACCAGTTAATTCTTCTGGTAACTTTTTAGCAGCCAGTTCTACCAGCGTACGGTATTTAGTTGCATAAGCGTCATTCCAATAGTCTGTCAGACGAGCAGAGCGGTCTTCAACAAGTTCAGCCAACGTTTGCGGCGTTTTGGTTTTTGGCATTGCCGCAAGTAAACGTGCAGCTAAAGTTGGATCACTTGCAAGATGACAACCCACGCGGAAAGCTTCGATGTTCTTTTCAACAGCAGTACCATTTAAGCGAATTGCTTTTTCAATGCTTTCACGTAATAGCGGAATACGACCAGATTGCCATGCCATACCGAGTAATAACTGGTTGGTATAGATTGCATCGCCTAATAGTTGTGTTGCAATGCGAGCTGCTGGTAATGAAACCAATTGACCTTGACGAACACGACCACGAAGACGATCAATTAAATCGGTAATAGGGGCATACCAGTCACGAGATTTAATAAACTCAGAAGTCGGCGTGCTGTCTTCATTCACAATAACTAAAGCATCATCTCTTAAGCGAGATAGAGCAGCACTACCACCAGCCACTACCGCATCGGCACCAATCAGTAATTCACATTGTCCTGCTGGAATTTTGGTAGAAGAAATTTGTTCATCACTTGCTGCAAGTTGTACGTATGAATAAACCGTACCACCTTTTTGTGCAAGTCCAGCCATGTCCATAACACGTGTCGCTTTGCCTTCTAGGTGAGCCGCCATACCAAGGAGTGCACCAATAGTCACAACACCTGTACCGCCAATACCACCGATCATAATACGACTTGGAACATCATATAACTGAGGAATGATTGGTGATGTCGGCCAGCCTGCGCCAATTCCTTCAAATTTAGCAGGACGTTTCATATCACGTGTATGAACAGTCACAAAACTTGGGCAGAACCCTTCAGCACAAGTGAAGTCTTTATTACAGCTACTTTGGTTAATTTGACGCTTAGTACCTAAAGCTGTCTCTACTGGCTCAATAGATAAACAGTTTGATTTTTTCGAACAGTCGCCACAGCCTTCGCAAATATCACTGTTAATGTATAAACGCTCAGCTGGGTCAGGATATGCATCACGTTTACGGCGACGGCGTTTTTCACTGGCACAGGTTTGTACATAAATTAAAGCGGTCACACCTGAAACTTCACGCAATTCACGTTGAACAGCGTCAAGTTCATTACGATGGCGAATTTCTACACCCGGTGCAATACCGTCTTCTTCGTTTAATAGTTTAACTTCATCAGTGACAATAACTTGTTTTTTGATACCTTCGGCAGCAAGCTGACGAGTTAACTGCGCAACGCTCAAATGCCCATCTACATGCTGACCACCTGTCATAGCGACCGCATCGTTGTAGAGGATTTTGTAGGTAATATTAGTTTTTGCAGCGATGGACTGACGAATTGCTAAGTAACCTGAGTGGAAGTAAGTTCCGTCACCAAGGTTAGCAAAAATGTGTTTTTCATTGGTAAATGGCGATGCACCGACCCAGCTTACACCTTCACCACCCATTTGAGAGAACGTTTCGGTACCACGGTCAAGTGAAACAGCAATATAGTGGCAACCAATACCACCTAGCGCACGGCTACCTTCAGGAACTACTGTTGAAGAGTTATGTGGGCAACCACTACAGAAATATGGTTTACGCTCAGCAAGATCAATAACACGTTTTGATTCTTGCTCTGCTTTTAGCAGTAAGTCGATTCTGCTTTGGATTAGTACTTTTAGGCTTTCTGGAATATCTAGTTTTAAGAAGCGAGCAGCCAGCATTTTTGCAATAGGTTCAGGCTGGTACTCATAGTGACCAATGAGTGGTGCTTCCTCAATAGAGGTACTCCATTCACCTTTACCATCAGTTGCTTTACCAATCACATGTGGGCGTTTGCCATCAGGAAGTGAATACAGCTCATCCTTAATTTGTGCTTCAATAATTGGACGTTTTTCTTCAATAACGATCAGTTCTTGTAAACCTTCAGCAAATTCACGAACGCCTTGAGGTTCTAAAGGCCAAATTAGACCAACCTGATAAACACGTAGCCCAAGCTGTTGGGCAGTTTCATCTTCAATACCTAAAATGCGTAAGGCTTCAATCGTATCTAAATAGCCTTTACCACTTGCGGCAATACCAATACGGGCATTTTCACAAGGCCATGTTACGGTGTTGATTTTGTTGGCACGGGCATAAGCCAAAACAGCAGGTAAGCGATATTTATAAAGACGTTCTTCTTGCTGAATGCCATGATCTGGCCAACGGATATTAACGCCGTCGGCAGGGAAATTGACATCTTCTGGTATAACTGGATTAACTCGGTCTAGATCAACATGAACTGAAGCAGAAGTTTCTACAATTTCACTCACCAGCTTCATTGAAGACCATAGGCCAGAAAAACGTGAAACAGCAATGGCGTGTACGCCAAAGTCTAAAATTTGTTGAACGGATGTTGGGTAGAAAATTGGAATACCACAACCAATCATGACATGTTCAGACTGGTGAGGGATTGTAGAAGATTTACAAGAGTGGTCATCACCAAATAAAGCAACGACACCACCACGTTCAGAGGTACCAGCTAAGTTAGCATGGCGGAGTACATCGCCTGAACGGTCAACACCCGGGCCTTTACCATACCACCATGAAGACACTCCATCATATTTGCCTTGGCCTGAAAGATTAACTTGTTGGGTGCCCCAGATTGCGGTAGCAGCCAAGTCTTCGTTTACACCAGGTTGAAATACAACATTATGGGATTTAAGTAATCCTTGAACTTGCCAAAGGAAACTATCATAGTTACCAACAGGAGAACCGCGATAACCAGAAATAAAACCAGCAGTATGATAACCATTAATCGCGTCACGGCGAGTCTGAGCAAGAGGCAACCGTACAAGTGCCTGAATGCCGGTCATATATGCTGTACCGTTATCACTTATATATTTATCTTCAAGTGACACATCCTTTGTTGCAATAATATTTGGAGTGACTTTTGTAGCTATGTTCATTTATATCTCCTTAGAATTTTTAGTAGCTCGGACTACTTTCTTTTTTCAACATCCAGTTGAATATTTGGAGCAAGTGACATACGAAATAAAAAAAGATCGGTTCCTCTTCTTAAAAAGAATTAGTGCCAATGTATGTACATTTAGTCATTGTGGTTGATCTAAACTGGTGCAACAATCCGTAATTTAGGAAAACATATTTACGTTATGCGCAAAAATCTCGATGGTGGACTATTGCATGCAATGCATGCATTCCTGAAAGTGATTGATAGCGGGAGTTTCACAGCAGCAGCTGAGCAGATGGATCTGACCACAGCACAGGTTTCACGCCTTATCAGCGAGCTAGAAACACGCTTAGGTACAAAATTAATACAACGCTCAACGCGCCAGCAGGCTCTGACCGATATTGGTGCAACTTATGCAGAGCGCTGTCGCCAAGTCATTTCAATAGTGGATGAAGCAGAATCAGAAGTAACAGGAACGGCATCTAAACCGAAAGGGCGTTTACGTGTATTAAGCATGGGAAGCTTTGGGCATCACTATGTTTTTCCAGTCATGGCCGAGTTTTGCAAAAATTATCCCGAGTTAACGGTGGAATATACGACATCACAGTACGTTCCGGACCTGTTGGCGAAAGGGGTAGACGTGAGTCTCTATCTCACTGAATCTTTAACAGATTCCCGCTTTGTTGCCCGCAGAATTGGCACTATTTTTTCTGTTTTATGTGCATCACCTGCGTATTTAGAAAAACATGGTGTTCCTAAGTCGCCCGAAGATTTAAAAAACCATGCTTGTTTACGATTAGTTAATCCATCGATTACAGCAGATTGGCACTTGTTAAATGCAAATGGTGAGTCTTACCAAATTGATATTGGTGGGCAACTCATTGCAGATAACCCAGAATTATTATTAGATGTTGTACAGCAGGATATGGGCGTGGCGTTATTGCCGATGTTTTCGGCTTTAGAGGCAGTTCAAAATGGAAGATTATGCCATATCTTGCCTGAGTGGCGTTCGCCCGATATTGGGGTTTATACCTTATTGCCTTCACGTCATTTTATTGATGCCAAAACGCGTGCATGGTTGGATTGGGTGGAAGAATATATTTCGCCAAGAATTGAAATGGATGCATCTTATTTTTATAAATAATGAGATAAATTTTTTAAGGATTAAGATAGAAAAGGATGAACAATAATACGGATTAGAATAAAAATAGGGTAGAGAATGCTTCTGTTGAGAGGGGCATTTAATACAGAGATGTATGATAGATTTTAAATAAATTGCATGAGGGATTTAGTCCCAATTCCTGAATGAAATGAGATAAAGATGAGATAGGATGATCTGGTACTTAGCCTAATCTATTCAGCCTTATACCAGAAGTTGAGTTATTTTAATTTATTGCTAAGCACACTTCGTCTGCCAATAGGCATTTGCATAATTCGACAAGCTTTTTCGGTTTAATACATTGCTAATATTTTGGCTGGCTTGCATTAACTTTTCTAAATCAATCCCGGTTTCAAACCCCATATGGGACAGCAAATAAAACAGATCTTCGGTCGATACATTGCCAGAGGCACCTTTGGCATAAGGGCAACCACCAAGTCCTGCAAGAGACGAATCAAAAACACGAATGCCTTGCTGTAAAGACTGATAAATATTGGCAATTGCCATGCCATAGGTATTGTGGAAATGCCCAGCTAAAACCTTGCTGTCTAGTTCAGCGAGGCAGGCTTGCCACACCTTTTGAACTCGATCTGGTGTTGCGGTGCCAATGGTTTCACCTAAAGACACTTCATAGCAGCCCATGTCATAGAGCCGTTTAACGACTTTCACCACTTGCTCAGGTGCAATCGCGCCTTCATAAGGGCAATCGACAATACAAGAGACATAACCACGCACACGTATGTTTTGTGCTTTCGCTGCGCTCATGACATCGCTAAATTTTTCAAAGCTTTCATCAATAGAGCAGTTAATATTTTTACGTGTAAAGCTTTCAGAAGCTGCGGTAAAAACCGCAACTTCTTTGCATCCTACTGCTTGAGCAGTTTCAAAACCTTTGATATTGGGGGTGAGCAGGCTAAATTGCACATCTGTGGTCTGTGGTAACAGCTTAAATAGCTCGTCACTTTGAGCCATTTGCGGCACCCATTTTGCCGAAACGCATGAACCCACTTCAATAGATTTTAGGCCTGCATTTATCAGGTCATTAATAAAGTTTAAGCGTTGGTCGACGGTTAAAGCCTGCTTTTCGTTTTGAAGGCCGTCTCTCGGACCGACCTCCACAATTTTGACAAACTCACTCATGCAACTTCCTCCTGAGCGGGCTGAAATTCCACAAGCTCATCGCCAGCTTTGACTTGATCGCCCACTTGGAAATAGGAGTCCACAATCACGCCGTCTTTAGGGGCACGGATGGTGTATTCCATTTTCATTGCTTCAAGCGTCATTAAAATATCGTCTTTCTTAACGCTATGATTTGCACTCACCAGCACTTGCGTGACTACACCCGGCATTGGGGCTTTCAGGTGACCTTCATCGGCTTGACTATCTGCTTGATTAAAATCTTGACGAATATAAGCAAACTTATAGCTTTGCCCATTTTGGAATAAGGTAATGCCTTGCTGACTTTGATTAAAAGATAGCTTTTGCTGAGTACCAGCAATTTGAACAGAGGCAGTATGCGCATCAATTAATTGACCTGAAATCGGGTAGCTTTGTCCGTTATATTCTGCGGTGAAGCCATCCTCATGTGAGGCAAATTTGATTTGAATATTTTGGTTTAAATAATTCAGTTTAATGCTGTGCTGATAGGCAATATTTAAGCGCCAAAGTGGTTGAGCCTGCCAAAGCTGTTTTTGGCTTGAGCGATTGTTTTCGAGTTTACTTAAAAACTCAATAAATGCTGCTGCCACTACAAGTTCTGGTTTGATATCTTCAGGGCTAAACAAGAAGTTTTGTTCACGTTGAATCAGGTTGGTATCAAGCTTGGCTTGTTTAAAAGACTCACTGCGTACAATTTTTTCAAGAAAAGCAATGTTGTTGCCTAAGCCATCCACATGGAATTGGCTCAAAGCATGCTGCATTTGAATGAGTGCAGCTTCACGGTTTTTACCCCATACGATCAGTTTGGCAATCATTGGGTCGTAATACGTCGTGATTTCATCGCCTTCAACAATACCGCTATCTACACGCACATATTGGTTTTGAGTTGGGTAGTGCAAATAGTCAATTTTACCAATCGCAGGTAAAAAGCCTTTTTCAGGTTCTTCGGCATAGATTCGTGCTTCGAGCGCATGCCCGAGAATTTGTAATTCGTTTTGTAGTTTTGGTAAAGGTTCGCCATAAGCTACACGAAGTTGCCATTCAACCAAGTCTTCACCGGTAATCATTTCTGTCACTGGGTGCTCGACTTGTAAGCGGGTATTCATTTCCATGAAATACGCCGTACCGTCTTGTTCCACAATAAACTCGACCGTACCTGCACCTACATAATCTACTGCACGTGCAGCATCAATTGCTGCTTGGCGCATTGCATCGAGCTTTTCGCTTGGCATTTGTGGAGCAGGGGCTTCTTCTAGCACTTTTTGATGGCGACGTTGTACGGAACAATCACGTTCAAACAAATGTACATAGTTGCCATGTGTATCGCCAAACACTTGAACTTCGATGTGACGTGGTTGAATCACATAGCGTTCAATCAAGACATCATCATTACCAAAGCTCGATTTAGCTTCGCGCTTACAAGAAGCTAATGCATGCAGAAAATCTTCACTGCGCTCAACCAAGCTCATGCCTTTACCACCGCCGCCCGCACTGGCTTTAATTAAAACTGGATAACCAATTCGGTCTGCCTGTTGTTTTAAAAAGTCAGCATCTTGGTTGGTTCCGTGATAACCCGGTGTTAAAGGGACGCCTGCTTTTTCCATTAAAGCTTTAGAGGTTGCTTTTAAACCCATAGCTAAAATGGCATCGACTGGTGGGCCAATAAAGCAAATATTGTGTTGCTGGCAAGCAAGTGCAAACTGGTCATTTTCGGATAAAAAGCCGTAGCCCGGATGGATCGCTTGGCTACCGGTGTCAATGGCAGCTTGAATAATGCGGTCAGCTTGTAAATAACTTTGAGTCGCAGGCGACTGGCCAATATAGATGGCTTCATCTGCAAGTTTGACATGTTGTGCATTTGCATCTGCATCAGAGTAAACAGCAACTGTTGCGATACCTAATTTTTTGGCAGTACGAATTACGCGGCAGGCAATTTCACCACGGTTCGCAATTAAAATCTTTTCAAACATGATGATCGTCCTTAATTGTTGTTATTTGAGGTGGTAGTCCACGCTGGCTGTTGTTTATTTAAAAAGGCACTCAGACCTTCTTTTGCCTCGCTACCTTGACGAACTTGAGCAATATGATGCGCCGTCTGTTGTAGCAAGTCAGTGCTCATGGTCTGGTTGCTCACCATTTGAATGAGTTGTTTTGATGCAGCTTGAGCTTGTGGCCCACCAAGTAATAGAGCATCAATAATTTCTTGAACTTTTCTGTCTAAGTCTTCCGCATCTGCGACTTCATGTGCCAAGCCAATTTGTTTGGCGTCACGTGCTGAAATACGCTCAGCAGTTAAGAAGTAACGAGAGGCTTGTCTTGCACCAATTGCACGAATCACATATGGGCTAATGGTAGATGGCGCAAGACCTAAACGTACTTCAGAGGTTGCAAACTTGGCATCTGTGCTGGCAATGCAAATATCACAAGCCGATGCCAAGCCCATGCCGCCACCAAAGGCAATGCCATGAACGCGGGCAATAGTCGGTTGTCTCAGTGTTGCAAGTGCATCTAACATTTGCGCGAGTTTTAGAGCATCTGCTTCATTTTCTGCTGAAGATGCTTGACCTGCTTGTTTCATCCAATTCAGGTCAGCACCTGCCGAAAAACTTTTGCCACGACCAGCTAAAACCACAACACGAATATCATCACGTGTATTAATTTGCTTAAAGCAAGCATGCAATTCTTCAATCACTGTTGTATTGAAGGCATTGTGTAGTTCAGGGCGATTCAGCCAAACATAGGCAACTTGACCTTGTTGTTCGAGTTGTAAAAATTGATAGCTCATATACACCTCTTACATGCGGAACACGCCAAATTTGGTTGGCTGGATAGGGGCATTCATTGCAGCAGCAAGGCTTAAACCCAGTACTTGACGGGTTTGAGCTGGGTCAATTACACCGTCATCCCAAAGGCGGGCAGAAGCATAATATGGATGGCCTTGGCGTTCGTATTGTTCACGAATGGGTTGTTTAAACTCATCTTCTTGTTGTGCTGACCACTCGGCACCTTTTTGCTCAATTTGATCGCGCTTTAAGGTTGAAAGTACGCTGGCTGCTTGTTCGCCGCCCATCACTGAAATACGAGAGTTCGGCCATGTCCATAAAAAGCGTGGTGAATAAGCGCGGCCACACATACCGTAGTTACCTGCACCAAACGAACCACCAATAATCAGGGTGAGTTTTGGTACATTTGCGGTTGCAACTGCCATGACCAGTTTAGCGCCATTTTTTGCAATCCCTTCGTTTTCATACTGGCGACCGACCATAAAGCCCGTAATGTTTTGCAAAAATAACAATGGAATATTGCGCTGGGTACACAGTTCAATAAAGTGGGCACCTTTTTGTGCAGACTCTGAAAATAAAATCCCGTTATTGGCAATAATGCCGACTGGCATACCATAAAGCGAAGCAAAACCAGTAATGAGGGTTGAGCCAAAACGTGTTTTAAACTCATCAAAACGAGAACCATCTACAATGCGTGCAATCACTTCACGAATATCAAAAGGCTTACGTGCATCACTTGGCACCACACCATAGAGTTCCGATGCATCAAACAGTGGTTCATCAACTTGCTTATTTAAATCATTTGGCTTCTTATTCAAGTTAGCGACAATGTTACGGGCAATCGCAATTGCATGTTCATCATTTTCAGCTAAATGGTCAGCCACACCAGAAAGACGTGTGTGTACATCACCACCACCTAAATCTTCACTGCTCACTACTTCGCCAGTTGCAGCTTTTACAAGAGGAGGACCGCCTAAGAAAATCGTACCTTGATTACGTACAATAATGGTTTCATCAGACATGGCTGGTACATAAGCACCACCTGCGGTACAGCTACCCATTACGACAGCAATTTGGGCAATACCCAGACTCGACATGCGTGCCTGATTATAGAAAATGCGCCCGAAGTGATCGCGGTCAGGGAAAACCTCATCTTGCATTGGTAAATAGGCACCACCTGAGTCCACCAAATAAATACAAGGCAAGTGATTTTGTTCGGCAATTTCTTGTGCACGTAAATGCTTTTTGACCGTAAGTGGGTAATACGTTCCACCTTTAACCGTTGCATCGTTGGCAACGATCATGCAAGTGATGCCGTTAACTTGACCAATACCTGCAATCACACCCGCAGCAGGAACATCATCTTCATAAACGTTGTACGCTGCCAATTGACCAATTTCTAAAAATGCCGTTCCGACATCAATCAGTTGATCAATACGTTCACGGGGTAAAAGTTTCCCTCTAGCCAAATGTTTTTGACGGGCATTTTCACCGCCGCCTAACGCAATACGTTGGGCCACTTGTTTTAGATCTGTGACCAATGTTTGCATGGCTTGCTGGTTTGTTTTGAAGTCTTCACTTCGAACATTAATCTTGCTTTGTAATTGGTTCATAAGATGCGTCCTTATTTATAATTATTATTTGGTTTCATTGAAGAGTTCGCGGCCAATCAACATACGGCGAATTTCAGAAGTTCCGGCACCAATTTCATAAAGTTTTGCATCGCGCCATAAACGCCCAGCAGGGAATTCATTGATGTAACCATTACCGCCTAGAGTTTGAATTGCTTCACCAGCCATCCATGTGGCTTTTTCAGCAGAATATAAAATGGCACTTGCAGCATCTTTACGTAGGCTGCGGTCATGGTCGGCTTTGTCACAAGCAGCACCAACGGCATAAACTAATGCTTTACATGCCAACCATGTTGAATACATATCGGCAAGTTTGCCCTGCATGAGCTGGAATTCACCTAAAGCCTGACCAAACTGTTCGCGTTGATGTAAGTACGGAATCACCACATCTAAACAGGCATCCATAATTCCTAAAGGTCCAGCACTTAAAACTGCACGTTCATAGTCCAAACCACTCATCAATACTTTTGTACCGTTACCGACACCACCCAGTACGTTTTCAGCAGGCACTTCCACATTGTCAAAAAATAGTGGGTAAGTGTTAGAGCCACGCATACCGAGTTTGTCTAAATGATTACCATGACTAAAGCCTTTCATGCCTTTTTCAACTAAAAAAGCAGTCATGCCTTTCGCACCAGCTTTAGGGTCAGTTTTTGCATAAACGACAAGTACATCTGCATCACCGCCGTTGGTGATCCACATTTTTGAACCATTTAAAACGAAATGATCACCTTTTTGCTCGGCACGTAATTTCATGCTAACCACATCAGAACCAGCATTTGGTTCAGACATGGCAAGGGCACCTACATATTCGCCAGAAATCAGTTTTGGTAAATATTTCTGCTTTTGTTGCTCGTTACCGTTTCGATTAATTTGGTTTACACATAAATTAGAATGAGCACCGTAAGAGAGGCCAATGGCTGCCGAAGCACGAGAAATTTCTTGCATGGCAATAATATGAGCTAAATAACCCATATTGGCACCACCATATTCTTCAGAGACGGTCATGCCTAAAAGGCCCATATCTCCGAATTTTTTCCAGAGATGTGCAGGGAATTTGTTGTCTTGATCAACTTGTTGGGCAATTGGTGCAATTTCCTTTGCACAAAATGCGGCCACTGAATCTTGAAGCGCAATTAAAGTTTCATCTAGACCGAAATTCAAGCTGCGGAGGTTCATGATATTTTCATCCTATTGGTTATATTTGTTGTCCATAAAATATTTTGTGGGTATTTGATATGTACCATACAATGATTTTTTAAAAAAGTGAATACAGATTCATAAAATGATTTACAATTCATTTTATTTGTTAGAGAATAAATTATGAGCTATAAACGATCATCTTTAATGCAAGAGCGGATGGAGCAAAATCGTAAGTCGATTTTGAGTTCAGCCAGAAAATTAATTTCAGAGGGAGGGTTTAAAGACGCACAAATACAAACAATTGCAGAGCAAGCGGGTGTATCAAGTGGTCTGGTTTATCGCTACTTCGATAATAAAAGCCAAGTGCTCATTGAGGTTTTGTCTGAGGCCATTAACACAGAACTATTGGTGATTGATTCGATTACCGAAAGTGACTTATCGGCAAAACAGAAATTACATAAGGCTGTGGCAACTTTTGTAAAACGGGCACTCAATAGTCCCCAGCTTGCATATTCACTCATGTTTGAACCCGTCGATTCAACGGTTGAACATGAGCGTTTTCGTGTGAAGCAATTGATTAAACAAAGTATGAAAAAAATACTTGCGGATGGAAATGCAAGTGGTGAGTTTGTCTTGGATGATTTAAATACAGCAGCACTTTGTGTTGTTGGTGCCATGACCTATGTGGTCGTTGAACCCCTAGATCCAGCTCAAAATACAAAGTTTGATCAAGCACACAGAGACTATTTTTCAAAACAGATTGCTGACTTTTGTGTGGATGCTGTGCAGAAGAAATAGGGCATATAAAGGATAAACATTACAAAGTAGGCGGTTTGGAAAAGTAGTTGCAGTAACAACAATTAGATCAGGTACGAAGAGAATTACAAAGAATCAAGGAGAATGATTCAATGCAACAAGAACGGTTAAGCTACGCCTCGGGACCAAGCACGCAACCCTTATTGGGTATGACCATTGGTGAACAATTTGATCAGGCCTGTCGGCAATATGCAGAAAAGGAAGCAATCGTCAGTTTTCATCAAAACAGACGATTAACCTATAAAGCTTTACAGGATGAAGTAAATGCTTTTGCTTGTAGCTTGTTGAAATTGGGATTAAAAAAAGGCGACCGGTTAGCCATCTGGTCACCAAACTGTGTGGAATGGACGGTAACCCAATTTGCAGCTTTTAAAGCAGGGATTATTTTAGTCAATCTAAATACAGCTTATAAAAGCCATGAACTTGAATATGTGTTGAATAAAGTCTCATGCAAAGGATTGATTATTGCTTCTCAATTCAAAACGACTGATTACCAAGAATTACTCACAAAAATTGCCCCTGAGTTAACCAACAGTTCAGATAAAGTGCTCAGTTCAGAACGACTGCCATATTTAAAATTTGTGATTAAAATTGATGACCAGCAACATACGGGTATTCATCGTTTTAGTGATTTAGTTACAACACCAAACTCCGAGCAGCTTGAACAATTAAAACAGTTAACCAAGCAACATCAGTTTGATGAAACCATTAATATTCAATTTACTTCTGGTACAACGGGTAACCCAAAAGGGACCATGTTGACCCACCATAATATTTTAAATAATGGTTACTTTGTTGGTGAAGGTATTCGTTTAACGCCTCAAGATAAAGTCTGTATTTCTGTGCCGTTATTTCATTGTTTTGGCATGGTGATGGGGAATTTAGCATGTGTTACACATGGGGCAACGATGGTCTATCCATCGGCGGTATTTAATCCTTTAGAAACGTTAAAAGCCATTCATCAAGAACTTTGTACGGCAGCATATGGCGTACCAACCATGTTTATTGCAACTTTAGAACATGAACAATTTAATGAGTTTGATCTGTCGAGCTTAAGAACGGGCATTATGGCTGGTAGCCCATGTCCACGTGAAATTATGCAGCGTGTCATAGACCGAATGCATATGTCTGAAATCACGATTTGTTATGGTATGACTGAAACCTCGCCAGTCAGTGTACAAAGTTCGGTAAACGATTCAATTGATAAACGAGTAAGTACAGTTGGCCATGTTCATCCGCATGTTGAAATTAAAATTGTCGATTTAGAAGGTCAGATTGTTCCGCAAGGGACTTTAGGCGAGCTATGTGTTCGTGGTTATTCAGTCATGGCTGGTTATTGGGGCGAAGAAGAAAAGACCCGTGAAGTGATTGATGCAGCTGGCTGGATGCATACGGGTGATATTGCAGAAATGGACCAAGACGGCTTTATTAAAATTAAAGGTCGTATTAAAGACGTCGTGATTCGTGGTGGGGAAAATCTCTTT
Source organism: Acinetobacter sp. KB005 (assembly GCF_049949095.1). Classification (NCBI taxonomy): domain Bacteria; kingdom Pseudomonadati; phylum Pseudomonadota; class Gammaproteobacteria; order Moraxellales; family Moraxellaceae; genus Acinetobacter; species Acinetobacter sp. KB005. The sequence goes on from NZ_CP188191.1 coordinate 2,375,303, forward strand.
CCTAAAGAAATTGAAGACTTTCTATATACTCATCCCGATGTGAGCGATGTACAGGTAATAGGCTTGCCAGATGCGAGATATGGTGAGGAACTCTGTGCTTGTATTATTTTGCATGAACATCATCAAATTGATGAAAATAGTATTCGCCAATTCTGCAAAGAGCACATTTCTCATAATAAAGTGCCGCGCTATGTCCGATTCTTTAATGAATTTCCAATGACTGCTTCAGGCAAAGCCCAAAAGTTTAAGTTACAAGAAATTATGCGTGCTGAGCTTAATTTAACAGGAAATGTCTTTGACTAAATAAAGTCAAAAGCCCAGTCAAAGTGCAGCAAACTATAAATTGAAAGACAGTTTGAAAAGAGGATAAAACAAAATGGCAAAAGACTTTAATAGCCCAAAAGTAGTCGAAGGATATGACGAACATATCCGTAAATTAATTCCGGGTTATGAAGTGATCCATCAACAGGTGGATGCCATTTTGCAATCAGTGTTGAAACCGAACTCTCACATATTAATTGTAGGATGTGGCACGGGTTATGAACTCGAATATTTACTTAAAAGACATCCGAACTGGAAATTTACAGCAGTTGATCCATCTTTAACGATGCTTCAAAAAGCCCAAGAACAGGTTGAACTTTTAGGTAAATCTTCACAAGTGACTTTCGTACATGGGGAAACTTCGGCTTTGCCTCTGGAAAATTGCTTTGATGCTGCACTGTCTATTCTTGTGGCGCATTTTATTGCTGATGATATAAAACCTGCGTTCTTTAAAGATATTTATGATCGCTTAAATGAAAATGCTGTCTTGCTCACCTACGATTTAATGACGTGTATAAACCCTCAGCAGCTTCAAGCTTTACGTTATTTATGTTTGGCACAAGGCTTAACTGAGGAGCAATGCCAGAAAATGTTAGAGCGTATGGCTCAAGACTTTTTTAGCCTAACCACAGAAGGTTATATAAAACTTTTGCAAAAGACTGGCTTTGAAAGCGTGCAGTCCTATGCACAGGTTCTGACTTATCAGGGTTTTATTGCAAAAAAAATAATGCCAGTAGAGACATAGGAATGTTGTCTTAACACCTAAATATTCTCAATGAGGAAGAGAATATGAAAACTGAAAAAAATTAAAAGATTTAGCTTTACTTAAAACAAATTAAAAAGTGGCCCTAATGCCGCTTTAGGGAGGTTTTGTCTAAAAAATATGATGGAAGGTCTTTCTTGAGAAAGAAAGTCAGTTTTTTAAGGGCCTGTTTTAGATAGGCATATAACAAAAAGGATGTCGAGATCTTTAAGTCTATTTAAAGATCAAAAAAGGAAAGTTTTATGATAAATGCTTTAAATACAACGGTTCAAAAAAGCCTATTGGCGGTTTCTGTGGCCCTGTTTGTGTCTTCTGCTTTTGCAGGCAAAACAGATCCTGAAATAGAACAACTTCGCCAAGAAGTGAAAGAACTACGAGCTATGCTACAAGCAAATATACAAGCTCAAAAATCTTTATCGCAAGGACGAGTGGAACTAGCAACTTCTGCAACTCCTCAAGCTGCACAGCCAATACAGCAAGGGTTAACTAAGTCGGGTGCAGAATTTAACCTCTATGGATATATACGGGCAGATGCTTCTTATCAAATGAAGGGGGCTTCTACCATGTATAACAATATTAGTGGGGTTCCACTCGAAAATACTCCTGAAGAGGGCGCACAAAAAGATCAGTTGCACAGCACAGTTAATGTGACACGCTTTGGGTTGAATTTTAAAACCCCAACAGCCGTGGGTGATGTGGGTGGAAAGTTAGAAATGGACTTCTTTGGGGCAGCCACTCGTGATCAGTTCCGTATACGCCATGCTTATTTAACTTTTGATAAATGGCTCATTGGACAAACGTGGTCGACATTTATTGCACCAGAATATTACCCAGAAACGATTGATGCAGGCACATTTGTAGGTGGAGCATTATTAAGATCACCGCTGGTTCGCTATAGCGACAACTTAAGTGCAAATACAAGCTTTGCAATATCGGTTGAAGACCCGAAATATACCGCTACATCAGACCCTGATAACAAAATGCGTTTACCAGCTTTGGTAGGGCGCTTAAACCATAAATTTACAAATGGCTCGATGCTATCAGGTCGTAGTTTTGTGGCTGAAAAGAGAACCAACAATGATGAAGAAGTGGCTTGGGGTGTAGGCCTAGGGGGGAAATATCAGATTACGCCAGATACATTACTCAAAGCTGATTATTACCATGTCAAGGGAGATGGACGTTTCCTACTATGGAGTAACAGCGGCTATGCAATAGATGATCAAAACAATATGCATAGCAATGAATTTGACACAGTTTCATTAGGTATAACCCATCAGTTTACGCCACAAATTCGTTCAACCTTGGGTTATGGCTATATGAAAGCCAAAGATGATAACCGTTTTGCTGAATTACAACGCACTAGTACAACTCAAAACAAAGAACTTTGGCAGGGCTGGGTGAATGCACTTTATAACCCTTACAAACCAATTACTTTGGGTGTCGAATATGTTTATGGCGAACGAGAAACTTTTGATGGGCGTAACGGGACCGATAACCGCTTCAACATGATGGCGAGTTACGATTTTTAATTAATTCAATAAAACCTTGAATAATCTGTTTTTTCTTTAGGGTGCAGTATGTCGTTTTAAAAAATTGAATATGAATTTATCTCACAGAGGAGGTGGGTAAATGACAACATCTAAATTAAATGTAAATGAAATTATTGATCAGGCCAAATTTAGACCTTATCACTGGAGCATTTTGCTTTGGTGTTTATTAATTATTGTTTTTGATGGTTATGATCTGGTGATTTATGGCGTTGTACTACCTTTGCTAATGCAAGAGTGGTCATTGACGGCTGTACAGGCGGGAATGTTAGCAAGTACGGCTCTATGCGGAATGATGTTTGGGGCAATGTTCTTTGGAACTTTGGCAGACAAAATAGGCCGTAAAAATGTGATTTTAATTTGTGTCGCTCTTTTTAGTGGTTTTACTTTTTTAGGTGCTTTTGCATCAAGTCCACTTGAGTTTGGGGTGCTTCGATTCTTAGCGGGATTAGGTATTGGTGGGGTAATGCCAAATTTAGTTGCACTCACATCAGAATATGCACCCAAACGTATACGCAGTACCTTAGTGGGTACCATGTTTAGTGGATATGCGATTGGGGGGATTCTTTCAGCATTAATTGGCAGTTATTTGGTTGAAAGTCAGGGGTGGCAAATTATGTTCCTGATAGCAGGTATCCCTTTATTTTTGTTGCCTGTTATATGGAAGTTTTTACCGGAGTCTTTAACCTTTTTAGTTAAGACTGGTAAAACTGAGCAAGCACAGCGCATTATTCAAAAAATTTCACCTGAACAAAACCTAACGATCAATACGCAGTTAGTGCTTAATGACGATAATGTTCCAACAGGTAGCTCTGTAAAGGGGTTATTTCAACAAGGCCGCGCATTCAATACACTCATGTTCTGGTTAGTATTCTTTATGTGCTTACTTATGGTGTATGCCTTAAGCAGCTGGTTACCAAAACTCATGCTGGCAGCAGGGTATTCACTCGGAAAGAGTATTTTATTCTTGTTTGCCTTAAATGTCGGCGCAATGATCGGTTCAATCGGTGGCGGGATTCTTTCTGATAAATTCCATTTAAAACCTGTAATTATGGCAATGCTGCTGGCGGGTGTTCTAGCATTAGTCGGTTTAGGCTTTAACTCACCAGCCTATGTTTTATATGGTTTGGTGACTGTGGCAGGAGCAGCAACCATTGGTACCTCAATTCTTCTTTATAGCTACGTTGCTCAATATTATCCATTAAGTGTGCGTTCTACTGGAATTGGCTGTGCTTCCGGTGTTGGTCGAATTGGAGCAATTGTTGGGCCAATCTTAACCGGCATGTTATTAGGCTTGGAATTACCTCATAAAATGAATTTCGTAATGATCGCAATTCCTGCAATTCTTGCTTTTTTAGCAGTCATGATGCTTCGACGACCTGCAGTTGAAAAACAGCCGATTGCACCGAAACTTACCGCTGAATTAGAAGGTAACTAATCAATATTGATACAGGTAGGGGAAAAATTCCTACCTGTACCCACATTTATTTTTTGAGTAACTGGTTTAAATGAACCAGATTTGCCATTTGTTGATTACCGCGATCATTGGGATGTAAATGATCACCTGAGTCATAAATCGAGTTTAATCGTTCGGGATGTTTTGAATCTTTTAAACCTTGATCAAGATCAAGTACTCCATCAAATGTCTGACTGGTTCTTATCCAATCATTAATTTTTTTCCGTAATTGATCTTTGTTCGGTTGGTAGTAGTTATCTAAAAGGGTATTGGGTAAAGCACCCGAAAATGGAGGTAAGGTTGCCCCAATCACTTGAATGCCTTGTTTATGTGCTTCATCTACGACACGTTTATAACCTTGAGTTAATGCTTCAAAAGACGGTATTTCTTGTTTAGGAGCAAAAGCTGTACCCGGCCATGAAATATCATTAATGCCCACCAGAACAATTAACGTTTTCACCCCAGAATATTGAAACACTTCTTTTTTTAAGCGCTCTAAAGCACTGTCGCCCATACCGTCTGTAAGTAGTCGATTTCCTGAGATTCCGCTATTAATCACCGCTACTTGATGTGGCGATAAACGCTTAGCTAAAAAGTCGGTCCATCTCGTGTTTGCATCTAGAGTTGCAGTTGCTCCATCGGTAATTGAGTCTCCAATGACCGCAACAACATGGGCTTTATGCTTTGGTTTTACCTCTATCGCAGAGAGTAATAATCTTGCAGTGGTTGTTTTGGCATTGCTAGGAGCATTTAAATTTGCGGTCTGGTTACCCGTAATCAGCCAACTGGTTTGTTTAGCATCCCAATGAAAAGTTTTAAATGTCGTTGGTTTTTGAATAAAACTATTTACCATTAACTGTGCATGATTAGGAACAGAGAGATGAATTGGGTCACTAATCAATTGTTTACCCGGTAAAATTTGTGCTTTGAGCTTACCCGAGAAGTAAACAGGGTAAGCACTCTTTGATTTAAGACTTTTTGGGGTAACTAAGCCTACGGTGGTTTTATCAATGTAAAGCGGCTGTTCGCCATATTGATTGGTGAAAACGAGTCGAACTGCTTCACCACCCAAACTAATTTGACTAACTTGTCTGATCGTTTGATTGGATATTTGTTCGGGAATATGGGTTGGGAAAACAAAATCCTTATTCCAAACCTTTTGTGGGCTGGCTGACCAACTGGTAATCCATTGGTTTTTTTGTACTTCTGCTTGCGTTACGGTAGACAATAAAACTAGAGAGAAAAGGGTAGATTTATAAAGTTTCATCTCATGAATCCTTAAAACGAATTAGAGTCATCTTGAAACAAATTAGTGGCTTGTTATAGCGGTCTAAGCGGAATAAGATTTGTGAATTAGATTCATAAATAGATTTAGTTATGTCATATTTTGATATTAATCGATCTGGCGAGCTGGCAATTTTTATTCGGGTGGTCGAATTAGGAAGTTTTTCAGCAGTAGCGAGAGCATGCGACATGACGCCGTCTGCTGTCAGTAAATTAATTGCTCGGCTCGAAAAACGACTAGGAGTCCGGTTACTGAATCGTTCAACACGCCAGTTTCAGCTCACAAGTGAAGGCTGCCAGTTCTATGAGCAAGGTCTTCAAATACTCAGTGAGCTAGATGAACTGGAACAATCTGTTACTGCAAATCACACACCTAAAGGCCGAATCAGAATACATACCAGTCTTTCATATTGGACCCATTTTTTGTTGCCGTGCATTTCTTTATTTAATCAACGCTATCCACAAATTGAATTAGAGGCTCATTTAAGTGATGAAGTCATTAATTTAGTTGAACAAAGAATTGATGTCGCGATTCGAACTGGACCTTTAAAAAGCTCAAATTTGGTGGCTCGCTCATTGGGGAGCACTCGTAAACATTATGTCTGCTCACCTGCATATATTACACAGTGTGGTTGTCCACAGCATCCAGATGAACTATCTGAACATCAGCTTTTAGACGTCAGCTATCAACGCCAGAATAAGACATGGTTATTTAAAAAAGAGAATCAAGAAATCACGCTCGTACCTACTCAGGTTTTAAGAGTAAATCATGGGGAAGCGATTTTGCAGTTAGCACTTGCCGATGCAGGCATTGCACAACTCAATGAGTTTCAAGTTCGAAAAGCGCTAGAACAAAAGCAGTTAGTTAAAATTCTTGAAGACTGGAATGTTAATGCTTCTGAAGAATTTCATGCTGTCTGGATCGGGCATGATAAATACGTTCCTAAACGTGTAAGAGTCTTTCTAGATTTCTTGGTGGAACATGCAAATATCAGTTAATTGGGTCTTTTCTTGCACTTAACTGACACTGGTGAATTGTTTCATTCATTGTTTCCACAAAGTTCATGTTCGCATCAATATTTTGTAAGCTTACTTTTTCTAGATCTTCTACAAATTGTGGCGAATAATGTTCTTCTAAAGCGTTATAAATACAATTGCATTGTGAGAGCGCATGGCCTGACCACACACAATGTGTATTGAATTCGTTTTTACTGATAGGTCTGCACCCTAATAAACTTATAGAAATTATTAATAGAGTGCACACTAAAACAATACGATATGAAAAAAACATCATTATTGCTCTTCGTTGGTTGTTGTTATCGTTAAGTTATGCTTATAAATGCGTTCATCTTTAACTGGCGTTAAATAGTGAGATCTTTTCCCTAAAAAGATAAAAGTAGGGATAGGTAAAAAGATGGGAAGAATTCTTTAAACGTGTTTTAAGCTGAACAATAAGATAATGAAGAGTAATAAAAATAAAATGATATAAAATAATAGTCATTAGAGACTCCTTGATAAAAGAAGTTGTGCCCAATCACTGCTATTAATTATGGTGGTGAAACGAAAGGGGGTTAGCAGACTGATACCTAAGAAACCAGCACACCCGAAGGTGTCCCACTCCCGTTCCTCCGTCAAAGGCACGAGGGGCTCCACACCAAAAAACTTGTTTTTAGTGCACTTAGGTAGACGATCTGCTAAAACCGACTGACAAAATAGGTCAGCCGGAGCATCATAAGCTGAGCATTAAAGCGGGTCAATTGCAAAAATAAAAGATTGGTTTATATAAACAAATATTAATATTTTTAAATTTTCATTAATAAAATAATAAGTTATTTAGAATTTAAACAATTGAATAATTATTAAAGCTAATTTCTATAATTGAGTTTTAATGTTTATATATCAAAGATTTATTAATTGTTTATTTATATATTGTTTGCAATCATTGGCTTAATAAGACACAAACTCATAAAGGATGAGCAATTTTAGTTTTATGAATATGGCAATCTTAAATAATTAGCTAATGCCAAAATTTAATTAAAATATCAATTGCAAGAATGGTATTTTTTAATCATTTATTTAATTTAGATTTTTACAAAAGCTTGCATAATCTACAAAAGTTAAGAGAACCACAGTGGCAGGCCAACAGAAGATAATGTTATTCATAAGCCGACATCTTAAAATTAATAAGGGTGACTTCAATGTTAAGAATTTTTTGTGCAGTTAGCATGGTCGTTGCAATTGCAATGGGTATGAGCGCTTGCCAAGATAGAAATTCAAGAGATGACGGAACTCATGGCGTTAATGACCCCACGACCCCTCACCAAATGGATAAAAACTCATAACTATTTTTTCTAAGAAAACTCATTTTTAGGTGAGTTTTCTTATCGTTATTTTCTATAAAATATGTAACATAATAAAAAAGATAATTATATGAAAATATAAAATTAATCAATAAATTAGTAAGTTATTATCTTTCTACGAATTTGTTGTTACTGAAGTGTTTCTATAACGAGTTATAGTTTCAAAAAATTAATAAAATAAACACAATAAATTACTTATATTCATCCTAAATTCATTGTAGTCATGACAGTTTTATAAAGGTAAGGATATGCCCCAGTACTTAAGAATAGCTGAGAAAATATATCAAAATGTTAAAGAAAAAAAAGGCTTTACAGATGATCATATGGAAGATCTTAACAATTTGATGATTGAACTCAGACATGAGCTGAAGGGGACAAAGCTTAAGCTTTTATATAATTATATTGATTTTGCTGAATTACTGATTAAACCTCTACAGGAATCTAAAATTAAATTGGATTTAAGTATTATTCCGCAGAGTAAGAATACCCAAGAATTTGTATTGTGGCTTGCGAGTTTTATTGAGCGGATTACCACTGGCGGACAAGAAAAATTACCGCCAATCCGAGCTAAGGTTACTTTATCTTCATATGATTACGAAGAAAATTATCGTTCAGTGCAACATCCAGTAAATAACGGGGAAGAAATTATTGAATATTTTAAGAAAAAAGATAATTAAATAAGATGCTATAAAAAGAGCTTATTTCCAAGGGCCAATAGGAAATAAGCTCATATTTTTAAATTAATAAATAGAAGATACTACATTACAAATACTATCTATCGTTCCATGCGTCTTTAATTGCCTGTTTAGCATGTTCCCATTTTAAGCGGGATTCAGCTTTCAGCTCTTCCCATTTTTTTTGAAGGCTACCTTCGACATCTTCAAATTGAGCACCTTCTTTAGATTCGGTACGGGCACGATGACCTAATTCATAGGCTGTCGAGAAATCTCGATCATAATCTAGATCTGGAGTAGTAAGTTGAGCTTCTTGATAATAAGGACGAGTAACGTAACTTTCGCGCCAATAGGTATCAGAATAGTTATGGTCGCCGGCTGGCAGTCGTGCGTGATCGCTATTTTGATCTGTCATCAGTTTTTCCTCATCTATTATTAAATTTTATGCTTATATTGAATTTAGGAAGGTGAAGGCACCTTCCTAAATAAAATGAATGACCGCATCAAATGACAATTAAATCGGCAATGAATTAACGTTGCTGATTATTGTTATTTGAGTTTTGTTGACTTGGATCTTTTTGATTAGAGCCTGGTTGTGGGCGGCGGTTGTCATTTTGCTGTTGTTGCTGTTGATCTTTTTGCTGTTGATTGCCATTTGGCTGTTGCTGTTGCTGTTGCTGTTGCTGTTGTTGCTGATTATTAGGTTGATTGCTTTGATTATTAGTAGTGCTCATCTTTAATTACCTCATATCATTTATAATGTGTGTTTTATCTGAGAGCTTCAGATAGGTTCATTTAAACATGAAAATTTTAAATGTGTAGCCTAAGGGTGTTACCCTATATTTAACTGTAACTTTGGAAACTAACTAAAACCTTGTTTTTTATATAATGAGGATTTTATTGATAAACATAATTAATATGAAGATGGATAAAATTACATTTAAGTACATTGGTGTTAAAGAAACACAATGATCATTTCTAAATATGTATTTGTTATTTTTTATTAGTGAGGTTCTATTTTTTATTATCTAATATTGTGAATTCTATATCTTGAGTAATGTAATAAACAAGTTGTCTAAGTTTAAAATAAGGAAAACCCTTAAATATACGACGGAAATTATAAAAATTATTTTTATAAAAATAGAATAAAAGAAGGTACCTACCGGTTTTTCTTTTGTTTCTGATCCACCTTTTTTTAATAATCCCGTGCAAGCCACATAAAGATCTGCCTTTATAAGGTCTTTACCTTTTTTGATCATCTCTACAGTGACTTGCATGGATTCAGGTGTATATTTTTCAATAAGTTGCGAAGAAATATGAAGGGTATTTTCTTTAACCCGTAAGTCATAGCTGACTAAGCTTCCAATAAGTATGTCGCCGGAATAGGGGCTTAAAGAAAAGCGGTAAGCTAAATAGCCCGCAGAAGCACTCTCAAAAAATGCAATTTTAACTTTTTCTTGTGCTAATAATTTACAGCATGAATTAAACATTTTTTTCTCCTTTCAATTGTTTTTAAATTAGTTATAAAATTATTTTTAATTACTTTATGTTAATTTTTTAATCTTTATAATTTTAAAGGTAACTTAATGTAATAAAAATTTAAAATTTATATATTTTTTATAGAAACAGGGAGTTAAATTATTCTAAAGATGAGAATGTAATTTTGTGTGAGAAGTTATGTTTTTGAATTTTAAAGATTTATAGAAAAACAATTATTTTTAATAACGCAATATAACAAAGCGATACTGGGATTATAATTTGATTAAAGTATGGTAGTTTATATCTCACAAAAGGAGAATGGAAATGCCTGTTGTAGTGAAAGAAAGATTATTAGACCTATTGCAAGATAATCAACAGAACTATTACGAATTATTTGTTTTTTTCCTTGATCCTGATATTTCTAGTTTTGAAAAAGAAAAGAAAGCAAGAGATTTTCTAACTAAAGAAATAGATAAAATAGATCAAAATGAAATTGATTTCCCTTCACATATAAATATGGTTAAAGCATGGTGTGAGAACAATAATAAAGAAAATTGTGAGGTATTTCAGTCTTATTTAAACCGCAGACAAAGCGGAGGTGAGAGAGAGTACTTTAATAATGTCGGTCAGGCGTTTGAATTTTTAATTAAAGTTTCTCCAACCAAAAAAGTAGATGGTGCATGGCTATATAGTTGTGTTCACTATTGGAATGACCCAGTTTTCCATGATCTTATTATTACCTATTTGGAAGAGCTTGGGTTAGGTGAGCCTAAGGCAAATCATGTATGTATTTATGACGACTTGCTACGTAGTTTGGGACTCGATAGCTTTGAGCTGCTTTTAGCAGATGAATATTACCATAATGCTGTGATTCAGTTGGCGCTTGGTTATGCTCCACCTGAGTTTATTCCAGAGATTGTGGGCTTTAATTTAGGCTATGAGCAACTGCCACTTCATCTACTTATTAGCAATTATGAGCTTGCAGAGCTTGGCATCGATTCTAAGTACTTCAATCTGCACATTACCATTGATAACATTGATAATGGACATGCAAATAAAGCGATTAAAGTTATAGAAAATATTTATGATAAATATAGAGATAAAGAACTTTTTCTGAGTAAATTAAAACGTGGTTTTGCACTAAACAATCATGGCGTAGGCTCTTCTAGTATTATAAAAAATTTAAATCTTGAAGATTTTGTTCTTAAAATTTTAAAGAGAAAGGCATTGGTTGGGCAGTTAATTCATAACGAAACTAGAGATTTCGGGTGCAAAACGATTAATCAATGGTTATCTAACCCAGACGATGTTGAGGGGCTGGTATCTCATTTAATTGAAAATAAGTGGATTAAATTTAATGCTGACCCTGAACAGAGTGTTTTCTGGAGATTAATTAATGATGAGAATGGAAAAATGTATGGGGTATTTAACCCTGTAGAGCGTCAGATCATTCATGACTGGATTGCGGGCAATGATCATTCTTCTAATTTCTTGGCATATAGCAGAGCATTAAATACTAGCCAGCGTATTCAAGATTATTTATTTAGCTATATCTCTGATGGCGAGCTTGATGCATTGCAAGAGCGTGTGCAGAAATCACATGATCTTGCCATAAAAATATGCAAGCTGACTCCGTTTCTGGGGCCAGATTCACATCATAAAAGTATTGGACTTTGGAGCACACGTAAATATGTTGAACTCCTTTTCCCATATTTAAATTCTTTTAACAAAAACTAGTTCTTTAATTCCCAAGGTTTAATTTTAAAACATAGGTAATAAACATGACTGATAACGTTAAATTAACAAATAAAACAAGTGAAATGGCTGGTGCTGATGAGGCAAACAAAGCCAATACCACTCAAAAAACTGAACAGTTAGATACAGTAAGAGATGATGCTACAAATCAGGCTTTAACCACCAATCAGGGGGTTAAAATTGCTGATAACCAAAATAGTTTAAAAGCAGGAACGCGCGGATCAACATTATTAGAAGATTTTATCTTACGAGAAAAGATTACCCATTTTGACCATGAACGAATTCCAGAGCGTATTGTGCATGCTCGTGGCGTAGGAGCTCATGGTTATTTTCAGGCTTATGAAGGTAATGAGCGTCTAACGAAAGCGGGTTTTTTGACGGATCCATCTATTCAAACTCCAATTTTTGTACGTTTCTCGACTGTACAAGGGCCACGTGGTTCAGCTGACACCGTCCGTGATATTCGTGGATTTGCTATTAAGTTTTATACACAAGAAGGCAACTTCGATTTGGTCGGCAATAATGCTCCGGTTTTCTTTGTGCAAGATGGTATTAAGTTCCCTGACTTTGTACATGCGGTAAAACCTGAACCAGATACTGAAATGCCTACTGGAGCGAGTGCGCATGATACATTTTGGGACTTTGTGTCTTTAGTACCAGAGTCCGCGCATGCCGTGATTTGGGCGATGTCTGATCGGGCTATTCCTCGTAATTTACGTTCAATTCAAGGCTTTGGTGTGCATACCTTCCGTTTAATTAATGCTGAAGGTAAAGCTCATTTTGTTAAGTTTCACTGGACCCCTAAACAAGGCTTAAGCGCTCTGGTTTGGGATGAGGCACAAAAACTTGCAGGTAAAGATCCTGATTTCCATCGTCGAGATCTTTACGAAGCCATTGAGAAAGGCGTGTATCCTGAATGGGAATTAGGGGTGCAAATTGTTGCAGAAGAAGATGAAATGAAGTTCGATTTCGACTTACTTGACCCAACAAAAATTATTCCTGAAGAATTAGTTCCTGTCACACCTATTGGTCGTTTTGTTTTAAATCGAAATGTTGATAATTTCTTTGCTGAAACAGAGCAGGTTGCTTTCTGTCCGGGGCATATTGTACCGGGTATTGATTTTACAAATGATCCCTTATTACAGGCACGACTATTTTCATATACGGATACACAGTTAAGTCGTTTAGGCGGACCGAATTTCCATCAAATACCAATTAATAAACCTGTATGCCCATTCCATAATAATCAACGCGATGGTATTCATCAGCATACTATTCATAAAGGGCAAGCTTCTTATCAACCAAATTCAATTGATGGGAACTGGCCGGTTGAAACACCTCCAGCGGCAGAAAATGGTGGATTTGAAAGTTACTATGAGAGAGTGAGTGGTCAAAAGATTCGTGAAAGAAGTGAATCTTTTTCCGATCATTTTTCTCAGCCGCGTCTTTACTACAAGAGCCTTGCACCTCATGAGCAAAAACATGTGGTCGATGCGTATACCTTTGAGCTCAGTAAGGTAAAAAGAAAACATATTCGTGAACGTCAGGTCCAACAAATTTTGGCGAATATCGACCTTGATTTAGCCCGTCAAGTGGGAGCAAATCTAGGAATAGAAGTACCTGATCTTAGCCTCGATTTTAAACCTCAATCCGTTGAAAAATCGGCTAAGTTATCCATGCTTGCTTTCCCGCCAACCGATATTCAAGGCCGAAAAATAGCCGTACTTATCCATAATCTGGTGAAGTCTGATGCATTAGAAACCATTAAAAACTGGGCAATTAAGGAAGGGGCTGTTGTTCATTTATTAGCACCGAGTCTAGCACCAGTTAAAGATCATCAAGACAAAATTATTGCAGCTGATGGCATGCAAATGGCAGAACCATCAATTGCTTATGATGCAGTCATCATTCCTGATGGCGATAATTTAAATGCGGTGATACAAGATGGTGTAACTCGTCATTACGTATTAGAAGCCTATAAACATTTAAAACCAGTCGTCTTTTTAGGTAATAAATCTGACCTACTTGAACCACTTAATTTGGTTGCAGATGAAGGAACACTAATAGAAGGTGAATTTAAGCATATTTCAGAGAAACTTAAAAACTTGCTTAAAGCTCATCGCGTTTGGTCGCGAGAGAAAATAGCTCAGCACGTTCCGGCTTAAAGTAAAAGCCCTGAAGGTTGTTAACTTTCAGGGCTTTTTTATGCAAATATTTTCTATCTTTTAACCATTCACAATTTGACCGCCGTTTACATGAATAACCTGACCTGTAATGTAGCTTGCATCATCTGAAGCAAGGAAAAGATAGGCAGGGGCGACTTCACTTGGTTGACCCATTCTTCCCATCGGTGTGTCTTTACCAAACTTCTCGACAGTTTCAGCATCAAAACTACTTGGAATTAAAGGTGTCCAGATTGGACCCGGTGCAACCCCATTTACGCGAATACCCTTTTTCTGTTTCATTAAATTGTTTGATAGGCTACGTGTAAAAGAAGTAATCGCGCCTTTAGTACTTGCATAATCAATGAGTTCATCATGCCCTTGATAGCTAGTAATACTGGTTGTATTAATAATGCTATCTCCCTCTTGCATATAAGGAATAGCTTCTTTTGTTAAGTAAAACATTGCGAAAATATTGGTTTTAAATGTTTTTTCTAATTGTTCATTGCTAATGTCTACAATATCTTTTTGCTGATATTGAACACCTGCATTATTGACCAAAATATTAATCTTGCCAAAATGTTTTAACACCTCATCAATTTCTTGTTTTGCAATGTCTGGATCTGAAATATCGCCTTTCAGTAAAAGACAACGTTGGCCTTCTTTTTCAATAAGTTCTTTAGTGATTTGGGCATCTTGTTCTTCTTCAAGATAAAGTATGGCAATATCCGCACCTTCTCGAGCAAATAATACAGCCACGGACCGACCAATACCGCTATCACCACCGCTGATTACGGCAACTTTACCTTGTAACTTATCGCTACCTTTATGTGATGCTTTTATGACTTCTGGTTCTGGATGCATTTTTTCCTGATCACCAGGTTGATGAGATTGGACTTGTGCAGGGGCGGAGGTTGGATACTGATTTGTTGAATTTCCCATGTTTCAAATACCTCTGTTTAAAATCTAGTTTTACTATTCCTATAATGCTTAATTCCCACGTGAATATGAGTAAGTTGTCTTTTTTAAAAGGTTGCCTTTGTTATTTTATATATAGAGATGTAAAAAAATATTTATTATCTAAATATTAGGTAATCTCTAATATTTTAACTTTGTTTTTATCAACCATACTTTCAATAATAGATCTATGACCTGTATCATTTAACCAGTTCTCTATAGGTAAATTTTTAGATAAATCTAATATTTTCTTTATAATTATTTTTGCTGATTCTATCGCTTCTAAATTTTTATTTTCTTTATTTAAGTAGTTGTCACTCATTAATTTTTCTTCTTCTTTAATCTTTTTTGATTTAATTACATATACATCTCTTTGAAAGGGATGGCTTGCGTAAGGCGGTTCTATTCTATAACTCCATTCCTGATCAAAGCTCTGCCATGTGTTATCAATATTAATATGGCCTAGTAGAATTTCAGGAATTGAAATATGAATGTATTGGGGAGTTGGCTTTTGATTTTTGAATGGCATGATTTCTTCTCATCATCAAATATCTTAAATTAATTTTTAAACATGAAAGATTATTGTACAAGTAAATATTTTTTTGAAATGTAATAATATATGTTATTGTTTTTTATTAAAATTAAATGTTTTACAACTGTTTATTTAATTAACCCATTGTTTTGGTTTTTTACGATTTTGTTTATATTGAAAGTTTTTGTTATCTAGAGGGATATATAATATATATTTGTAAAAATATATTGTAGTGTTTGTTTGAGTAATAATAAGTATGCTGATTATTTAAAAAGTAAAAATAATAAAAATTAAAATCTTTAAATTTTTGTGTAAGTAATAAATTTATAAGGTTTTTAACTATTTTATTTTATATACATTTAAAAAGATTGATACATAGCATAGATAGGAAAATATTATAGATCTTTTATCTTTATTTAGTCCGTTAAATAAAAGCGGTAGTGACTATAATTAAATATAGGAAGATGTAACTATGGCTAATACAAGATATGAAGATCAAGATAATAACAGCACAGGTACTTCAAATCGTGGATTTGCAAGTATGGATCCTGAAAGAGTTAGAGAAATAGCCAGTAAAGGTGGACGAGCTGCGCATGCAAGCGGTAATGCGCATGAATTTACCTCTGAAGAAGCTCGTGAAGCTGGCCGAGCAGCACATGCAAGTGGAAATGCTCACGAATTTACCTCTGAAGAGGCTCGTGAAGCTGGTGCTTTAAGTCATAAAAATAGTGACCGTAACGGTCGAAGCCGCAGTCGTGATGATGACGACGATGACGATGATCGCGGCCGTTCAAGTGGTCGAGGTCGAGGTCGCAGCCGTGATGATGACGACGATGACGATGATCGCGGCCGTTCAAGTGGTCGAGGTCGAGGCCGCAGTCGTGATGACGACGATGATGACGATCGTGGCCGTTCAGGTGGTCGAGGACGTGGCCGCAGCCGTGATGATGACGACGATGACGATGATGATCGCGGCCGTTCAAGTGGTCGAGGCCGCAACCGTGATGATGACGACGATGATGATCGTGGCCGCTCAGGTGGCCGAGGTCGTAGCCGCAGCCGTGATGACGATGATGATGACGATGATCGCGGCCGTTCAAGTGGTCGAGGCCGAGGTCGCAGTCGTGATGATGACGACGATGATGATCGTGGCCGCTCAGGTGGCCGAGGTCGTAGCCACAGCCGAGATGACGATGATGATGACGATGATCGCGGCCGTTCAAGTGGCCGAGGTCGTGGCCGCAGCCGTGATGACGATGATGGTGACGATCGCAGCCGTTCAAGTGGCCGAGGTCGTAGCCGCAGCCGAGATGACGACGATGATGATGATCGTGGCCGCTCAGGTGGCCGAGGTCGTAGCCGTGATGACGACGATGATGACGATCGTGGCCGTTCAGGTGGTCGAGGACGTGGCCGCAGCCGAGATGACGACGATGATGATCGCGGAGGCCGCTCAGGTGGTCGAGGTCATGGCCGCAGTCGTGATGACGATGATGATGACGATCGCGGCCGTTCAAGTGGCCGAGGACGTGGTCGCAGCCGAGATGACGATGATGACGATCGCGGCCGTTCAAGTGGCCGAGGTCGTAGCCGCAGCCGAGATGACGACGATGATGATGATCGTGGCCGTCCAAGTGGTCGAGGCCGAGGTCGCAGTCGTGATGACGATGATGATGACGATCGTGGCCGTTCAAGTGGCCGAGGTCGTGATCGCAGTCGTGATGACGATGATTATGATGGTCGAAGACAAAATTCACGAAATCAGAAACGCGATGCCTCTGGACGGTTTACGTCTTAAGCATAGTGCTTTAAAAACAAAGGAGGCTTTTGCCTCCTTTGTTTTTAAATTTATTTACTTTACTGTGGGAGTGGTTGTAGCCCTTTTACAATATCAAGATATTCAGAGCCATTTAACCAAAAAGATTTTTTTAAAAATAGGGTGGTCATAATACTTTCTGCTGCTTCACTTTCCGGATTTTCACAGAAAATTCCATAGCTTTCGCCTAATACCGCATCATTTTCAATGAGGCGGATATAGTAAGCATGTTGCTCATTTGCATAACCTAAAACTGCATCACGTTGATTTTTCATTTCGCATGTCTCCATACCAAAAAACTGAATTTAACCAGAATGTTAAATGTTCAGAATCTCATTTGATAAAAATCATAAAACAGTCAGTAATCAGGACTATCCCATAATAGGTTTTGATTTTCTTCAAATTGCCATTTTGATTTAAACATCCCTGTTAAAAGCAAAATGGATTAAAATCTGATCATGGGATTTATTGTTATGCAAAAAAAATATTTCGTCAACTTGAAAATGTAACTTTTTCAAGTTACATTGTCTGTGTAGGATTTGAACGGTGAAATGGAGGCGAGATGTCAAAGAAAAACGAGTTTGAGCATGGCGGTGCCCGTGAAAATGCTGGTCGTAAAGCACAGTTCAATGAACCCACAAAAGTGATTCGTGTTCCAGAATCTCAAGTGAACTTTATCAAAAATTGGTTACTGAATAATGTCAAAACCGACAACCGGACAGATTTTAGCTCAAAATTGAAGGTTCAACAGGTCCATGCAAATAACGATAAAATTTACCATATTCCTTTAGCTACTGAACGTGTTGCTGCGGGTTTTCCGTCGCCAGCGCAAGATGATATTGAGCAAGCACTCGATTTAAATGAATATTTAATTAGAAATGAAAATGCCACGTTTATTGTCAAAGCAAATTCTTTATCAATGTTAGACGCTGGAATTGATATTGACGATCCGCTTATTGTGGACCGTAGTCTTCCCGCTAAATCTGGTGATATTGTAATTGCGCTCATTGACAATGATTTTACCGTTAAACGCTTAATGATCGATAATAATTACCACCCACCTAAAATTTGGCTAAAAGCAGAAAACTCTGATTATCAAAATATTTATATTGAAGAGGGGCAAGAACTGGTCATTTGGGGAGTCGTGACTTATAACCTTAAACGAATGAGATAAGGCGTTGCTTTCATATTTTATGGTTTTAGTTACTGATCCGAAATAGGGACCAGTAACTCTAAGCTAAGTAATTTTTTAAATTTGCCCAATCAATAAACATGTGGCGATGATTACCATAAGACCACCTGAAAACCGTCCTACTAAGCGTGCTGCCTGTGGTCTGCTTTTTAGAATAGCTTGTGAACCGTAACCTACCATTAAGTAAATAATCGCGCAGCTAATCATGTGGACAACACCGAAAGCAACAATTTGCGTAGTCACCGTCCATGATGCAGTGGTGTCAATAAATTGAGGAAGCAAGGCTAAAAAGAGTAGAAAAACTTTCGGGTTTAAGCCACTCACATAAACGCCTTTTGTTGCCCAGCTCAACCATGATTGCGCTTTTTCAGACTCAGACTGATTTGGAGTAGGAGGGGTAAGTAATAAATTTATTCCCATCCATAATAAATAAGCAGAACCCGCAACAGTAAGAATCATCAGAGCCTTCGGGTTATTTGCTACAAGCAGACCAACACCAGCCGCTACCAATAAAATCGTAATAAAGTGCCCAAATAGCATACCTGCAACGGCAGGTACGACGACTTTGCCTTTAATTCCTGCTGAGATGGCATAGGCCCAGTCTGCCCCTGGAGTAATAATAAAAAGAATGGAGACACTCCAAAATGCGATAAAAATGTTAAAAGCCATATGCTTATCTCGGCAAACTATTTTTCAAAGGTTTCGTTCGTGGTTTAGAAAAAATTCCTATTCATTCGAACTTGTTGAAAATAATATGCTCATGTATTTAGAATGTGCTTTTAAATGTTTGCTCATATCACACTCATTTGGGGTAAATTTTTCTAAATGGATCGCACAGATAAAAAGATTCTTGCTGAATTGCAGTTAAATGGCCGATTATCTATTACTGAATTGGCAGAAAAAGTAGGCTTAAGCATTTCACCATGTCATCGACGAGTGAAGGCTTTAGAGGAGTCAGGAGCCATCAAAGGCTATCGGGCAGAACTCGACCCGAATTTAGTGGGATTTGAGTTTTCAGCGATTGTTTTTATTACGCTTAAAGAAGGTGATAAGCAGGCAGTCGAGAAGTTTGAAAATGCCGTGATTGATATTCCGCAAATCATTCAGGCCCAGCGCTTATTTGGTGAGCCAGATTATTTACTGCATGTGGTGGCTAAAGATTTACCAGCTTTTCAGCGTTTGTACGATGAAAAGTTATCGGCTATTCCGAGTGTACAGCGGCTCATCTCAACCATTGTGATGAAAGATGTCGTGCCTGAACGTTTATTTCCGATTGGCTAAAATCTTTAGGGATAAAAAAAGAAGCTTTAAAAAGCTTCTTTTTTAGTCTTAAGGATATTTAGGTATCTAGTGTTTTACACAAAGAACAGATGGTGCCGTTATGTTTATGAGAGAACATAATATCTGGACGCTCGTAACCTTCTTCACATACACGGCAGTGGTAAACTGTTGCAACTGGTGTACCTTCAGCGTCAAAACGTGGTTCTTTAATGCCGTCATCATGTGACTTGATGTAGTATTTTCCTTTGGTTAATAAACCCATGATTGGTGTTAATACAAAGGCAAGTACAAGCGCGATAAGCGGTGAGTAAGGAGCCAAGAAGCTACCAAGTAATCCGAAGAATGCGGCAATCGATAAGCCTGCTGACACAAGGAATGCAACCATACCGACAGGATTTACGTTGTATAGCATGTCACGACGATATTCTGGTTCTTTTGGTGAAAGCTTTAAAACATATTTATTAATTGAAATATCTGTTGCAACGACCACAACCCACGCAATCGCAAAGTTTGAATAGAACCCTAAGATTTTACCGAGTACTGCAAACATGTTGCCTTCCATTAAGGCAAGGGCAATTGCCAAGTTCACCATTACAAAGACAATACGACCCGGATAATGCTTGCTAATACGAGTGTAGGCGCTTGTCCAAGCAAGGGAACCAGAGTAAGCATTGGTCACGTTAATTTTAATTTGAGAAATGACCACCAAAATAACCGCAAGTGTTAGAGCAGCCCAGCCCGGAAGCATGTCATGAAACGCTGCATTAAATTGTTGAACAGGTTCAGTACTGTTTACACCCGGTAATTTTGTTAATAAGTAGAAACCTAAAAATGCCCCAATAATTTGTTTGATTGCCCCTAAAATTACCCAACCCGGACCTGCTGAAATTACGGCTGCCCACCATGCTTTGCTATTTTCTTTTGTTTTAGCGGGCATGAAGCGCAAGTAGTCAATTTGCTCACCAATTTGCATAATCAAAGATAGGCATATACCAGCACCTAACATGATCGCGGCCATATCTACAGTCGCAAAACCCTCTTTACCTGTAAAAGTAGCAAACTGGCTGACTAAGGTTGGTTCTTGGTAAATCAGGTAGGCCACAGGACCAATCATCAGAATGAGCCAAAGCGGAGTTGTCCATACTTGTAATTTACTCAAGGCTTTCATGCCGTAAATCACCAGCGGAATCACCATAACGGTCGAGATGAGGTAGCCTGCCCAAAGCGGAATACCTAAACCGAGTAATAATCCTTGCGCCATGATTGAACCTTCAAGGGCAAAGAAAATAAATGTGAAACTGGCGAAAATGATACTGGTGAGGACTGATCCGATGTAACCGAAACCTGCGCCGCGGGTAATCAAGTCGAGGTCGATGTTATAACGTGCTGCATAGTAGGCAAGAGGAATACCAGTTAAAAAGATAATAATTGCTGCAAATAAAATGGAGAAAACCGCATTGGTTGTTCCATAAGACATACCAATACTGGCGCCAATAGAAAAGTCAGCAAGATAGGCAATACCACCAAGTGCAGTAATAGCAACAACTTTGGGGCTCCAGCGCCGAAAGCTATGTGGAGCATAACGTAAAGTATAATCTTCTAAGGTTTCATTCACTGCTTTTTGTGAATCTGTACCTTGCACAGTGTCCAGATTTGGATGTTCAGATACACTCATAACATCAATCTCCCAATCATTTTCGGTCAATCAACACAAATATTGATCATTGTTTTTTGATGAATTTGAGTGTGTGATTTTTGATGAAAATTGAAAATACGTTATTTTGCGTATATGTGCGTATTCGAGAAAATCGCGATGATAATTGACTTTTGGCATAAGGATTGCTGGGTTTAATGCAGCCACAAGCCAAACATGAGTGTTATGCCAGATTCTTCACGCCCCCAACAAGCCCCACAACGTGTGATCAAAACACGCCGTGAATATAATATTTGGGTGGCAGATGAAAGTATCGAAGATTATGCGCTCCGCTATGCCCCCATCTCGGTACGTAAGTGGTCACCTTGGACAGTTACCAACACCGCAATTTCTACAGTTAGCTTTTTGGCTATGGAAGCCATTGGGGCGACCATGCTTTGGCAGTATGGCTTTAGCAATGCAGTATGGGCAGCAATTGTCGTATGTACCATCATATTTTTGACTAGTTGGCCGATTAGTTACTACGCCGCAAAATATAATGTAGATGTTGATCTGCTTACCCGTGGTGCAGGTTTCGGCTACATTGGCTCGACCATTACGTCTCTAATTTATGCCAGCTTTACCTTTATTCTGCTTGCCTTTGAAGCCGCCATTATGGCAATGGCACTTGAGCTTGCCTTAGGTATCCCGCAAGTTATTGGTTACTTAATTTCTGCATTGGTGATTTTGCCTTTAGTGGTCAAAGGTATTGGTTTTATTAATAAAGTTCAGGCAATCACTCAGCCAATCTGGCTCTTGTTGCTGTTGTTACCGTGGTTTTTTGTACTTTGGAAACAACCACAAATTTTAAGTAGTAGCCTGCATTTTGTTGGTGCGGTTTCAAACTCGACCGATTTCAATTTGTATTACTTTGGTGCGGCGTGCACTCTTATTTTTTCATTTGTGATCCAAATTGGTGAGCAAGCTGACTATTTACGTTTCTTACCGCAAAAAGAAAAGAACAGAACCGCATGGCGTTTTGCCGTTTTTCTAGGTGGCCCATCTTGGATTATTTTTGGATTTTTAAAAGTTTTGATGGGCATGCTGCTGATGGTGTTGGCTTTTCAGTTGTTTATTCCTGTCTCTGAACTAGATAATCCGACTTATTTGTATTGGGTCGCCTATCAACAATTTATTCCAAATCCTCAGCTAGCGTTAATATTGACTCTAGCACTGGTCTGTTTGGCGCAAATTAAAATTAATATGACTAATGCTTATGCTGGCTCATTGGCATGGTCAAACTTTTTTGCCCGTTTAACTCATAGCCATCCAGGGCGAATTGTCTGGCTTCTTTTTAACGTTTTTATTGCCATTGTTTTGATGGAAATGGGAATTAGCCATGCAGTTGAACGCATTTTGGGACTATATAGCAATATCGCTTTGGCATGGATTGGCGCCGTTGTTGCCGATTTAATTATATGTAAGCCTTTAGGTTTAAGCCCGAAGGGAATTGAATTTCGTCGTGCTTATTTATATGACATCAACCCCGTAGGTGTG
This sequence comes from Acinetobacter sp. KB005, assembly GCF_049949095.1. Taxonomy (NCBI): domain Bacteria; kingdom Pseudomonadati; phylum Pseudomonadota; class Gammaproteobacteria; order Moraxellales; family Moraxellaceae; genus Acinetobacter; species Acinetobacter sp. KB005. The sequence continues at coordinate 2,398,072 of NZ_CP188191.1, forward strand.
GGTGCTTTACTGATTGCTTCAGTGTTATCGATGCTTAGTTATTTGGGCTTTTTCGGATTAATAGCGAAAGGCTTGGCGAGTTTTATTGCGCTGGGAAGTGCGATGTTATGTGTTCCTATCATTGCTTACCTAACTAAAGGCAAATATTACATTGCGCGCCAGCCTGAAAAATTTCAGGCAACTTCGGTTGCAAACTGTGTTGTATGTGAAAGGGACTATGAACTCGCTGATATGGCGGGTTGCCCAGCCTATAACGGTGCGATTTGTTCTCTATGCTGTTCACTCGAAGCACGCTGTCACGATTTGTGTAAACCCGATGGACGTTGGTCGGTGCAACTTAAAAAAGCTATCTGGCATTATTTACCAGAACGTTGGGCTAGTCGTTTAAATAGTCGGGTCAGTTTATATTTATTACTGACTTTAGGACTTTCTATTGTGTTGGCGGTGAGTTTAAGTCTGGTTTATATCCAAGAAAAAGCATATCTGGAAACGATTAATGCTGAAGGAGTTCCTCAGTTATTTACGCTGTTTGTCAAAATTTACACCATCTTATTTTTATTAATGAGCGTTGCAGCATGGTGGTTAGTCCTAAACGATGAAAGCCGCCGTAATGCTGAAATTGAGACACACCAACAAACAGCGTTATTGATTGATGAAATTGCTGCGCATGAAGTCACTTCAAAAGACCTGCAAGATGCCAGAATAGCAGCAGAGCGTGCAAATGACGCAAAAAGTCGTTATGTCATTGGAATTAGTCACGAGCTAAGAACACCTCTAAATAGTATTTTGGGCTATAGCCAATTGCTTCAAAAACAAGAGCAGCTTTCGGAACAGGGGAAAATGGCGCTTGGGGTAATTAGCCGTAGCGGGCAGCATTTAACTTCACTTATTGACGGTTTACTGGATTTAGCACGAATTGAGACAGGCAAAATTTCTTTAAATGTGGTGGATGTTCACTTCCCAAATTTTATAGAACAGATTATTCAAATGTTTCAGCCACAGTTTGAACAGAAGAATTTACAGTTTATTTATGAAATTGGAGATAACCTGCCGCACTATGTCCGTACCGACAAAAAGCGCTTAGAGCAGGTACTCATTAATTTACTGGGCAATGCTTTAAAATTTACGACGAGTGGCACAATTACTTTAAAAGTCGATTACCGCTTTCAAACGGCCTATTTTGAAATTAGAGATACAGGTTGTGGCATTGCAGAAGCGGATTTAGAGCGAATATTTAATCCGTTTGAACGAGGCAGTAATGTGGTTCAAGGCGGATTTACTGGAACAGGGCTAGGTCTGCCTATTGTAAAATTATTGGTCGATTTACTTGGCGGGCAGCTATCTGTGAGTAGCCAGCTCAATGAGGGTTCACAGTTTAAAATTAAGTTTTATTTGCCTTCAAAAGAGGTGGTTCATCCAATTTCTAATGTTTATTCTAACCAGATTACGGGCTATCAAGGCGAGCGAAAACGAATTTTGGTTGTCGATAATGAAGCGGTTGACCGCGGTTTAGTTGCTAATTTTCTAAAACCTTTGGGTTTCATTATTGAAGAAGCCGAGTCGGGCATTGATTGTTTAAGACGTGTTCCTATTTTTCAGCCTAACCTGATTTTAATGGATTTGAATATGCCCTTGATGGGCGGGTGGGAAACTGCGCGGTTATTACGTCAAAATAATATTACCAATGTGCCGATCTTAATTATTTCGGCCAATGCAGGTGAACGTGAGGTCAATCCACAAGATGCGGTGTTAAGTGAAGACTTTATGCTAAAACCAATCGACCTCAATTTGTTGCTGAGTAAAATTGGAGATAAGTTGGGGCTGGTGTGGGCTGATTCTAAGTCAACATTAACCGAAGAAAATAATGTGGTTCAAGCACTTCATGTAAAGACGTATAAGCAAGAAAAAGTCACTGTTTATACACCAACAAAACAACCAGAAAACAATGGACCACAAGATTTAACTCAAGCCTTGCAGCAACTAGATGACTTGATTGGACAAGGCTATATTCGAGGCATTCAACATGCTTTAACGCATTGTCGTCAAGATTTTCCGGAGCATGAAGAGTTATGGGAACAGCTTGAACTGGCTATTCAAAAGTTTGATTTAAAACACGCCCAACGATTAATTCAGGATAAGCAATGAGTACGCAACATGTTTCTTTTCAGCAAGCTTCAACAACTGAGCAGGCTGTTATTCTGATTGTGGATGATGTACCGGAAAATTTGGGCTTGTTGCATGAAAGTCTGGATCAGGCAGGGTATCGTGTACTTGTTACGACAGATGGATTAAGTGCAATTGAGATTGCACACCGATGCTTACCAGATATGATTTTACTCGATGGCAATATGCCACATATGGATGGTTTTGAAAGTTGCATACAGCTTAAAGCGAGTCCAATTACGCAGTTTATTCCCGTTATTTTTATGACAGGTTTATCTGAGACAGAGCATATTGTGCGTGGTTTTCAGGTCGGTGGGGTGGACTATGTAACCAAGCCTTTGAATATTGAAGAAGTATTAGCAAGAGTAAAAACACATTTGGCACATGCCAAACTATTGCAGCAACAAAAACAGGTCATTGATGCAACAGAAACAGCAATTCTTGCACTAGATGTTCAAGGTAAAATTGTTTGGAAAACCCAAAAAGCCAGTGATCTACTAAATCAATATTTGCCTGAAATTGATGGTTTTGAGGCAGGTTTAAAAGCTTGGTTTTCAGACTTAGAACATGAAAAAGACCCAAAAAAATTAACCAGCTGTTCTTATTCAACACCATCTCAGCAATTACAACTTTTATTACTCACGCCGTGGCAATCCGATACAAGTGTGGCGAAAAATTATCTGATACAGATCAAGACCTCTACGCCTGCATTAGACGTCGCTGACATTTTAAAATATTGCCCACAGTTGACTCAGCGTGAAGCAGAAGTCATGCACTGGTTATTGTTAGGGAAAACCAATAAAGATATTGCGGAAATTTTGGAGTTGAGCCCGCGGACGGTAAACAAACATTTAGAACATGTTTTTGAAAAGCTTTGTGTTGAAAATCGAACCGCGGCAGTGGCGCATATTAATAGTCTGGTGCAAGAGTTTCATTAAATAGATATAGAGGCCCGTGTTGAGCCTCTACCATCTGTATTACTTCAAGTTTTGTTTAAAGAAACTGGTTAATTTATTAAATGGAATAAGATTGACTCGATCGTATAAATCAACATGTCCCGCACCTTTAACATAGTAAAGTTCTTTAGGTTGGCCTGCGAGTTTATAAGCTTCTTCACTAAACTCTTTTGAATGAGCCTGATCACCTGTAATAAACAGCATTGGGCGTGGTGAGATGGTTTCGATATCGTTAAATGGATAGAAGTTTAAAAATTTGACATTACTTGTCAGTGTTGGATGCGTTGTAAGGTCTTTTGATGAACTTTTCGGCGTATATTCTCCGCGTGGGGTACGATAAAAGTCATAAAATTCACGTTGGATCGGATGTGTATCTGCCGTTAACTCATGCGTAGTCCCGCTAGTATATTTGGTTTCACCACCTTTAAATTCAACATAACGTTGTTCAGCGGCTTCAGCAATAATTTGCTTTCTTTGCTCTAGGGTTTGTGAGTGACGTAAGCCATTGCGGTTAGCTGCGCCCATATCATACATGCTGACAGTAGCAATGGCCTTCATACGAGGGTCAATTTTTGCTGCGCTAATGACAAAACTTCCACTTCCGCAAATGCCGAGTACCCCAATACGTTCACGGTTAATAAAGGATTGTGTTCCTAAATAATCTACAACCGCACTAAATGCTTCTGCGTAAATGTCAGGTGCAACTACATTTCTGGGTTGGCCCGCGCTTTCACCCCAAAATGATTGATCAATTGCCAAGGTTACAAAACCTTGTTCAGCCAGTTTCTGTGCATAAAGCATAGAGCTTTGTTCTTTCACGGCTCCCATTGGGTGACCAATTACAATAGCGGGGGCTTTTAGTTTTTTATTTAAGTTCTTGGGGATAACCAGATTACCGACTATATTCATGTTGTATTGATTTTTAAAAGTGACTTTCTGAATAGTCACTTGCTGACTTTGATAAAAGTTATTTGCGCCATTAGACATATCGGCCGCCATAGCTGAAGTTGAAGAAAATAATCCAATAGTTGCTGCACAAATTGCAGCCGCCGTATGGGTTTTAAGCTTTTTAAAGAAGGGAGATGTAGTCATGGATACCTCAATTTAAATAATTTGAATGGGTGAATTTGCTCATGCTTATTTCATTTGGGAAATTGAAATTTTGATGGGTTGTTTTTGCTTGAACTCTTGGGGAATAGCATAAAGTTTCCCAAGCAAAATAAGACCATTTGAGTACCCAACAGTTGAGTCTTTATAGAAAAAAGCCAGATTGCCCCAAGGGGCGTAATAGGTAAGATCACCAGCTTTTCCTGCATAGCCATTGGGTGCATTCTGTGTAGTTAGCTTGGTGGGTAGGTCGGCTATTTTTTCAGTAGAGTCATAATCTTTAAGGTTTAATGTCAACGGAAGCTGCTTGGCAAAATCTTGAACAGTCGGTGTTATGGGTAATGTTGCAAATAGTGGTTGCTTTGACCCCTCAATATCAATACGGATTTTCATCATCGATAACCTTTGTTGATTGTTGCCCGTAGGCCTTGTTGCATAAGAGATAGATATGGCTGAAAACGAGAAAAAGATGCTGAGTAAAGCGAGAAAAAACTTCTGATTAGCCATATCGAAGAACCTCATTTCTTTAAGAGAATGCACTTAAATACAGTGAAGTTATTCAATTTCTAGCGTAAAGGTATGAGCTGAATTTATTAATTTTTGATAATAATAAAATCAGGCACTTTTTATGCTTGAGCTCATCTAAATCTTGATACTCACTGCTTGATATAGAGTTTAATGAATCTTCTTTATAATAATTAGCCTAAAAAACAAACATGGACTTATGAGCAATATTCATAAATAGTTTTATCATTTATAATTAAATTAAACCGTGAAAAGAGACAAAAGCAGATGATAAACAAAGAAAACTATAATGATCTTTATGCTTTTTTAATGGTGGCTCGAGAAGGGAGTTTTACGAAGGCCGCAGGAAAAATGGGAATTTCGCAGTCTGCGCTAAGCCATACCATTCGCGGTTTAGAAGAGCGCTTAGGCATGTTGCTACTGACCCGAACCACACGAAGCGTTTCACCGACAGCTGCGGGTGAAAGATTAAAGCAAACCATTAGCGCCAGCTTTGACCAGATTGATAATGAATTATCGCTTTTAACATCATTTCGGGATCAACCCGCTGGTACGGTTCGTATTAATGCCAGTAGTCATGCGATACGGGAAGTGCTTATTCCAAAACTTGAAAAGATTGCTGGTGATTATCCTGATGTGCAAGTTGAGCTAGCGGCGAATAGCGGCATGGTGGATATTGTTGCAGAGCGATTTGATGCAGGAGTTCGCTTTGGAAGTCGTGTAGCAGATGGCATGATTGCGGTACGTATTAGCGAAGATGTCAAAATGGCGGTGATTGCAACGCCACAATATTTTGAGAAATATGGAATTCCTGCAACCCCCAAAGATTTAATCAATCATCAATGTATTGGCTTTCGTTTAACAACCCAAGGCAGTGTGTATGCATGGGAGTTTTTGAAGGATGGGCAAGAAACAAAAATCAAAATTCAAGGACAATGGATATTTAATGAAAGCTACGATATTGTCGAGGCGGTTAGAGCTGGATTTGGATTGGCTTACATTCCGCAAGAGCTGATCCAACAAGATCTCAATCAAGGCAAACTTGTGCAAGTATTGGAAGATTACAGTATTCAGTTTCCCGGATACCACCTGTACTATCCACATCGTAGACAACTTTCGCCTGCATTAAGGTTAGTTATTGATGTGTTGCGCGAGTAGCACTTCGCCAAGTAATAAAAGCAGTAATAGCACCGAATAACAACACTATAGCGCTCATATAAAACGTAGCACTATAGCCTTGTGAGTCATATAGCAAGCCGCCTAAAGTTGCACCTAAAGTAATTGCAAATTGGATAATCGCAACCATCAAACCGCCACCAACCTCAGTATCTTGATGCAACGTCTGTGCAAGCCATGTGTTCCATGCGACAGGTGCCGAAGTTCCAATAAAGCCCCATAAACCCATCAATATTGCGACCAACCACAAATGATGACCACCAAGCACGAAGGCATAAGCAATGCTTGCCATTATTAAAGGAATAAGGATGAGGTAGCGATAGACATGTTGATGAAGAATAAAACTAATCACGAATGTGCCAGCTAAACCCGCGATACCTAATATGAGTAATAAAATGGATAACATGGCCGCATCGACATGACTGACGGTTTCTAGAAATGGGCGTAAGTAGGTAAATAGCGCAAATTGTCCCATAAATAACAATAAAATCCCTGTCATGCCATAAAACACAATCGGACGTTTCAGTAGTCCAAAGGGATTTTTTGACTTTTCAGCAGACATAACTGCTGGAAGAGCGGGCATACTTTTAAATTGCCATACAAGCGCAATAATCGCGATAGGAACGATACAGAAAAAAGCGCCACGCCAGCCAATGATTGAACCTAGAAAACTTCCTAAAGGTGCTGCAATTGTGGTTGCTAGAGCATTGCCACCATTTAACAGACCGAGTGCTTTAGGTATTGACAGAGGTGGAACAAGTCTCATCACAATCGAAGTCGACATGGCCCAAAAACCACCAATCACTACACCTAAAATTGCACGGCCCACCATGAATAAAGCAGCAGAGTGAGCAAATGTAATCAGCATGCCAGAAACGATCATGAGTAGGGTAAGTAACAGCATGATATGACGGCGATCCCATGTCTTAAATACACGGCTAATAGTTAAGCTGGTTACCACAGCAAAAATGCCTGAAATTGCGATCGCTTGGCCGACTTGGCCTTCACTCATATTTAAATCTGAAGAGATTGGTGTGAGTAAACTTACGGGCATGAATTCTGAGGCAATTAATACTGCACAGCATAGTGACATTACAAATACAGCACCCCATGCTGGTGTGCTATTCTCATGTGTATCTTGCTCAATTTGATGAAAAGAAGACATAAAAGTTCCGACTTTAAAACCGTTAAATGTTCATAAAAGAAACGAACAAATCTGGTTGCAGAGCTTATCAGCAAGGGTTTGAAAGGATTAGGCCTAGAATTACGAATAGAATTATGAGTTTTATGCATGAATTGTCTTTAAAAAGCATACAGACTCGCTGCTAAAAACAGGCTATTTTTTTACACTTAGATTTGTTCTTATAGTTCAAGATATACAAAGTCATTTTTAAATAAATATGAGTCGTAAGAAGAGGAATTTATTGTGAATATTCAACAAAAAGATGATACAAAACACGGTAGTTTTAGTTTACTTGATGGTGAAACCGTTGCCGGTGAAATGACTTATACATGGGCAGGCGAAGGCATGCTGATTATTGATGCCACAGATGTGAATGAAAATTATCGGGGACAGGGCGTAGGTCGCCAATTACTGGATGCTTTAGTTGCTTTTGTTCGCGAAAAAGAAGTGAAAGTGATTCCGCTTTGTCCATATGCAAAATCGGTATTTGATAAAGATCCAAGCATTGGTGATGTCCTCAGAAAATAAGCAATACACTGAATTTTTTTTCATGAAAATCGGGCGTTGGTGTCCGATTTTTTTATTGGTTTTTATTATATATGGACTGTAATGAACATGTTTTAAGCGGTTGTATTTAACTGATTTGAATGCTTTCGATTGCCAAATCGAATTTATCAAACTTATAGAAAAGCTTATCTAATAAAAATGGTTTTAGACCAATTAGGAAAAAAATAAACTCGGTACACAAATATTTGATCGCTGATTAAAGCTAAATATTTATAACGTTTTAATATTATTTTTGGAATTTTCCTTGAACTGGCAGTATATCCATAGTGTGTTGCCGCAATTTTTCTCTGCAACTTTGACCACGCTGAAAATTTCAATTATCAGCATTATTCTGGCCATTATTGTAGGGCTGATTTGCAGCATTTTAATCACATATCGCGTGCGGGTACTAAATAGAATTGCCCAGTTCTATATTGAGTTATCTCGAAATACCCCTTTATTAATTCAACTATTCTTTCTGTATTACGGTTTGCCAAAACTTGGTATCAAAATCGATGGTTTTGCTTGTGGTGTGATTGGACTGACATTTTTAGGCGGAAGCTATATGGCAGAAGCTTTTCGAGCAGGTTTGCAATCTGTTGCAAAAGGCCAGATTGATTCTGCAAAAAGTATTGGTCTGCAACCGATTCAAATTTTTAGATATGTCATTTTTCCTCAAGCGCTTGCTATTTCGATTCCAGCAATTGGAGCAAATTGTCTATTTCTCATTAAAGAAAGTTCTGTGGTGAGTGCGATTGCTGTCGTTGAGCTGCTTTTTGTCACCAAAGACTTAATTGGCATGGATTATAAAACAACAGAAGCTCTGTTCTTATTAATCATGGCTTATCTGATTATTTTATTGCCCGTGTCTATTTTAACCAGTTATTTGGAACACAGAAGCCGGAAGGTGAGCCATGGAACTTGATTATTTATTTCAGGCGAGTCATCTCGAACGTTTAATGTGGGGACTCTGGGCAACCACAAAAATTGCGTTTATTTCGGTATTTTTTTCTGCAATTTTAGGCACGGTTTTAGGTGTCATTATGACTTCTAAAAACATAGCGGTTAAAGCGTTGTGCCGCTTGTATTTAGAAGCGATTCGAATCATTCCAATTTTAGTTTTGCTTTTTGTTTTTTATTTCGGCTTTGCGACATGGTTTAACTGGCAGTTTTCTGCGATGTGGGTGTGTGTTGTGGTGTTTGTTTTATGGGGTACGGCTGAAATGGGCGATTTGGTTCGCGCGGCAATTACCTCGATCGATCAGCATCAACGAGATTCGGCCTATGCGCTTGGACTGACTCATGTTCAAGCATTGGTCTACGTTATTTTTCCGCAAAGTCTAAAACGAGTAACACCAGGCGCGATTAATTTATTTACCCGAATGGTGAAAACAAGCTCTTTGGCAGTTCTGATTGGGGTGGTTGAGGTCATTAAAGTGGGCCAGCAAATTATTGAAAATTCGCTGCTGACTGTGCCGAGCGCCTCGCTTTGGATTTATGGCTTTATTTTTATTTTGTATTTTCTGATTTGCTATCCCTTATCTCGTTTGGCGGCACATCTAGAAAAGGTCTGGGAGTAATTATGCCTTTGTTATCGATACAACAATTACAGAAATCATTTGCACAAAGTCATATTTTACAGGGCATTGATCTAGATGTAGAACAAGGAGAGGTGGTTGTTATTTTAGGCCCATCGGGCTGCGGTAAAAGTACCTTACTGCGCTGTATTAATGGATTAGAACCAATTCAAGGTGGTGAGATTCGATTAATAGGTTCGGGTGTGTTGGGTAAAGATGTTGACTGGACTAATGCTCGTCAAAAAATTGGCATGGTTTTTCAAAACTATGAGCTATTTGGGCATATGAATGTCATTGACAATATTTTGCTTGGACCACTCAAAGTGCAAAAACGCCGACGTGATGAAGCTGAACAAGTTGCAGATGAGTTGTTAAAGCGAGTAGGACTCTTTGAACGAAAACTCGATTATCCGCGACAACTTTCCGGTGGACAAAAACAGCGTATCGCCATTGTTAGATCACTGGTCATGCAACCTAAAGTCATTTTGCTCGATGAAATTACAGCTGCGCTTGACCCAGAAATGGTCAGGGAAGTGCTTGATGTAGTTTTGAAACTAGCCAATGAGGGAATGACCATGTTGATTGTGACTCATGAAATGTCCTTTGCCCGTAAGGTTGCCGACCGCATTATTTTTATGGATAAAGGCAAAATTATTGAACAGGCGCCACCTGAAGAGTTTTTTGAACAGCCGAAAACAGAGCGGGCTAAAACCTTTTTAAATATCTTGTCGTATTAAGTTTTTTATTATTTGAATCATGAGGAAGTGAATGTTTAAACGTAATTCAATAAAAATATTAAGCAGTATTGCTGTTGCTGGGGTGTTATTAACGGCATGTAGTAAAACGCCATCAACTGAGCAAGCAAGTAATACTCAAGAAGACCAGTCTTTAGAGCAAGTCAAAAAGAATGGGGTGTTGCGAGTTGCCGTTTTTGCTGACGATCCGCCTTTTGGTTATGTAGACAGTGCTGGCAATAATCAGGGCTTTGATGTGGCCTTAGCAAAACGAGTCACTAAAGATCTGCTCGGCGATGAAAAGAAAGTTGAATTTATTGTGACTGAGGCTTCAAATCGGGTGGAGTTTTTAAAATCAAACCGTGCTGATGTTGTATTTGCGACATTTACAGTAACGCCTGAACGTAAAGAAGTTGTAGATTTTGCCGAGCCTTATTTAAAAGGTGCTTTCGGGATCGTCTCTCCTAAAGCCAAGCCGATTACTGATATTGCTCAATTGGAAGGTAAAACGTTAATTGTAAATAAAGGCACCAGTTCGGATACCTATTTTACTAAGCACTATCCGAAAGTGAATTTACTGAAGTTTGAAAGAAACTCGGATGCCTTCAAAGCCTTAACCGACGGTCGTGGCGACGCAATTTCACAAGATAGTACTTATGCTTTGGCATGGGCCGCGAAGAACCCAAGTTATGTGGCGGGTATCCAGTCTATTGGTGATCAAGAGTTTATTGCACCAGCAGTTAAAAAGGGCAATACCCAATTATTGAATTGGCTCAATACTGAAATTAAGCAGCTAAGAACAAGCGGTGAAATTAAGAAAATTTATGATGAAACCTTAAAACCAATTTATGGTGAATCGGTTAATCCTAATGTGTTTTTAGATGTAGACCAATAATTTTCGATATCGCTGGAGCAGTGTCTAAAAGTAGGCACTGTGATTTTAAATAAGACTTTTACAAGAACGATAGGGTGAAATAATGACAACACTAACTTTACAAAATATAAAGCATGTCCTCGCTGCATCTTTGCTGAGTTTAGGTTTGGTTGCATGTGATAAAGGCACGCAATCTAATGAAAAAACAGCTGACAGCACTCAAACTGTGTCGAGTATTGAGCAGATTAAAAAGAATGGAGTCGTGCGTATTGGTGTATTTAGCGATAAACCGCCGTTTGGATATTTAGATGCTCAAGGTAAAAATCAGGGCTTCGATGTAGAGATTGCCAAACATGTTGCTAAAGACTTATTGGGTGATGAAAACAAGGTAGAGTTTGTTTTAACTGAAGCTGCAAATCGTGTCGAATATTTAAAAGCCAATAAAGTGGATATTATTTTTGCCAACTTTACGGTTACACCAGAACGTAAAGAAGTAGTCGATTTTGCTAAACCTTATTTAAAAGTTGCTTTGGGTGTTGTGTCTCCTAAAACTCATCCAATTACAGATATTGCTCAACTCAAAGATAAAACTTTGTTGGTGAATAAAGGTACTACGGCTGATTCATTCTTCACCAAGACTCATCCTGAAATTAAACTGCAAAAGTATGAGCAAAACACAGAAACCTTTGATGCTTTAAAAGATGGCCGTGGTGCTGCTTTAGCACATGACAACTTGCTGGTTTTAGCTTGGGCTAAAGAAAATCCAAATTACACCGTCGGTATTACCAATTTAGGTGAGCAGGACTTAATTGCGCCAGCAGTGAAAAAGGGTGATAAAGAGCTATTGGACTGGTTGAACCAAGATTTAGAAAAATTGGCAAAAGAAGGTGTAATTCATCAAGCTTATGAAAAAACTTTAAAACCAGTCTATGGCGATACGATTAATCCAAAAGATTTATTGGTTGAATAATTCTAATAAAGAGGACTCTAGATAGTATTTGCTTGAGCTAGTATTCATCTACAGCCTGCCCATAATTTATAAAGATAATGGTTTTGCAATATTTTTTATAGATGGAAACAGTGGTCAGGTTCTGTAGATAAAGAAGTTTTTTGGTTACTTTTTCCAAAAAAAGTAACAGAATTAGCTGATTGCTTTAGAGATAGAAAGGTAGGATTCTATCGTGTTAATTCCTCGATTCTATATTATTTGAACTTAAATAAAGTCGGCTCGGCTGCCAATTTATCTGCCAAATATTGAATAAACACACTTAATTTCGGTGGTACATGGCGTGTTGGCGGATAGAGTAGCCACAGCCCACCACTGTAATAGGTCTTAAAATCCCAGTCGGGTAAAACTTGAACCAAAGTCTGTTGTTGTAAAGCATGGCGCGCAACAAAGTAGGGTAAGCTGGCTACTCCTAAATGCTGTAGGGCTGCACTTAAACGAACACCTGTATGATTTGCAGCATAACGCCCCCGCACAGTAACACTAATCGACTTATTCCCTTGTTGAAATTTCCATTTTGAATCACTGATTTGTTCACCCAAATAAATACAGTCATGCTGCTTTAAGTCATGAGGATGGGTTGGTATGCCATGTTTTTCTAAATATTCAGGAGTAGCACAAATCAAGTGATCGATATCAATGAGTTTTCGTCCCATCAGGCCGCCAGAAGGTTGCTCTGTAATTCGAAGCGCTAAATCGACTTCATCATCAATTAAGTCAACGTAACGGTCTTCTAAAAGCATTTGAATATCAATTTTTGGATAACGTTCTAAAAACTCTGGTAAATGTGGATGAATCATAAAATGTCCAACGGCTTTTGGAACACTAAGACGAATGATTCCTTGCGGTTCAACATGAAATTGGCCCGAACTTTCCATCACTGCCTGTGCCGCATTGACCATATCTAAACAACGTTGATAGACCTGTTGACCACTTTCACTCAAACGAAGCTTTCGTGTGGTTCGATAAAGTAAGCGGGTTCCTAAAGCACGTTCTAAGCGAGCAATCGCACGGCTTATCGCAGATGGTGTAGTACCGAGTTGTCGAGCCGTTTCAGAAAAACTCCCTGACTCGACCACTTTAACGAAAGTCGCCATTTCATTTAAAAGAACTAAACTTTGATTTGTGCTCATGAGGCAAAAGTTATTTGGATTTAGAGTGGATTATCGCGTTTAAGAAATCGCAATACAATCTTTTTCATCTTAACGTGTATGTAGAAAAGTATGACGCAAGCATTGTATTTAACAGGTGCTCTTGCCGCTGAGGTTGAAGTTCTAGCGTGTAATTCTTGTGAAGATGGGCGTTTTGCCGTGCATTTATCGGCAACCCCATTTCATCCTCAAGGTGGCGGTCAACCGAGTGATACGGGCAAAATCGCAGAAGTTGATGTAGTGCATGTAGCGATTGAACAAGGGGAAATTATTCATTACTGCACACAACCTGTTGAGTTGGGAGTGGCTTTTGCACAAGTGGATGAAGCAGTACGTCATTATCATAGCCGCTTACATTCAGCAGGGCATTTGCTTGGACATGTAATGCATCTATTTGGCTGGCAAGCTGTAAAAGCACAACACTGGCCACATGATGCACGAGTTCAGTTCATTGCTTTGGATACAGCTCAGCAGTTAGATGCTCAAATGCTTGAACAGCATTGTTTACAATATATTCAGGCTAATTTACCAGCTAATCTTCAGCAACATGCAGATGGTTTTCGTGAAATCGGTTTTGGTGAGTTTTCTGCATTTCCCTGTGGCGGGACTCATGTTGCAGCATTAGGGGATATTGGTTTTATAGAAATTCAGTCCTATCAGATTAAGAAAGGAAAGCTCAGTGTCAGCTATAGCGTTGCCAAGGAGGCTGAATAAATGTGGCAGTTGTATGGGCATGAGTTTTTAACACTGGCACTCATTCACTTTTTGGCAGTCATTTTACCGGGACCAGATTTTGTGGTTACGGTAAGACAAAGTGTACGTTATGGCTACTTAATTGGATGTCTGACTGCGATTGGTATTGGTGTTGGCATTTCGGTCCATGTGTTTTATACGCTTGTTGGCATTGGCTTTTTGATTCAACAAAGCGAATGGCTCATGTCACTCATCAGAACAGCGGGAGCAGCTTATTTGCTTTATTTAGGATGGCAATGTTTGCGTAGTCAGCCGAATACTAATATTGAGATTAATGACCAAGCAGATACAGATACTCCGAGTTTATTTAAAGCCTTTACGATGGGTTTTCTCACCAATGCATTGAATCCAAAAGCTACCATCTTTTTTCTGGCAATTTTCACTACGATTGTGAGTGTAACAACCCCCATGAAAGTTCAGATCTTTTATGGAGTATGGATGTGTATGGTTAATGCGATCTGGTTTATGGTCGTGAGTGTAATGTTTGCTCATCCAATAGTACGTAAACGGTTTTTGGAGTTTGGGGTTTATTTTGAGAGGGTGATGGGGTTGTTGTTAATTGGAATTGCATTGAGATTGATTTGGGGATTGTTTGTTTAATTGCCGAGAGTATTTAGTGGGGTTGCAGAAGTACGATTTTAGATTGCTTATAGTGTTCAAGGCGGAGTCTTATCGTTTATACACCAATAGAAAGTAGCTAATTCTGTTACTTTTTTTGGAAAAATTAACCAAAAAACTTTGTCATCTACAGAACCTGTTAACTGTTTTCATCTATCAGGAAATGTTGCGAAAACATTATTTTTATAAATTATGGGCAGGCTGTAGATGACTCTTAGCACGAGCCGAAGGTTAATCTAGGAATCAAAATTAAAATAACAAGACTCCGCCGTGATAACCGCTTTGCGTTGTCCGAACTATTGATGACTCTTAATTCGAGCTAAAATCATCTGCAACCTGCGTGGTATTAAACAGTTTATGTTTCTGCGATATATCGATTAGATATAAGAAGAGGACAGGTTTTGCAGATGAAAATGCTTTTGCTTACTTTGGGCGAAACCAAAGTAAGTCTAGCCGAAGGCTAATTCAGAAATTGAATTTAAAATAATAAGACTCCTCTGTGATAGCTACTTTGACTTGTTCGTATATATGAAGTTGAGCTAAAGTAGTTTTAAGAAATAATCCATAAAAAAGACCGCCCGTAAGCAGTCTTTTCTCAAAAAATAGATTTAAACAGTACGCTTATTACGCGTAAGTTGATGTAACACTGACACCAATAAATCAATTTCTTCAGTTGTGTTATAAAAAGCCAAAGACGGACGCACGGTTTGTTCCACACCAAAACGACGTAAAATTGGCTGTGCACAATGGTGACCAGAACGTACGGCAATACCATGTTGGTTTAAAGCCTTACCTACCTGTTCAGTTGAATAACCTTGTAGGGTAAATGACATGACACTGGCTTTGTGATGTGCAGTTCCAATCAAACGTAAACCAGACACACTGCTAAGCGCATTTTGACCATATTCAAGCAAATCATGTTCATAGCGCGCGATGTTATGAATACCTAAACTTTCGACATATTCAAGAGCCGCACCTAAACCGACTGCATCGGCAATGTTCCCAGTTCCAGCTTCAAACTTGTTTGGTGCAGGTTGGTAAACCACCTGTTCGAAGGTGACGTCCTGAATCATGTTGCCGCCACCTTCCCAAACCGGCATTGTTTCTAGCAGTTCTGGTTTCGCATAGACTGCACCAATGCCTGTTGGACCAAACACTTTATGTCCAGAAAACACAAAAAAGTCTGCATCGAGGGCTTGAACATCGGTTGGTATATGCGAAACAGATTGAGCGCCGTCAACCAATACACGTACACCTTTGGCATGAGCAATTTTAATCACTTCAGCAACAGGGGTAACTGTTCCCAAAGCATTAGACACTTGAGTAATAGACAGCAGTTTAGTGCGTTCATTAATCAGTTTTGGCAACTCTTCTAAAATAATTTGCCCCGTGTCATCAACAGGAATGACTCGTAATTTTGCTCCAGTTTTTTTAGTGAGTTGATACCAAGGCACAATATTGGCATGGTGTTCTAAGTGAGAAATAATAATTTCATCACCTTCACCAATATTTTGTTCGCCCCACGTTTTTGCAATTAGGTTAATGCCTTCGGTGGTTCCTCGAACAAAAATAATTTCTTTGGAAGAAGGTGCACCGATAAAACGGGCAACTACATTTCGCGCATGTTCATAGGCGTCGGTCGCACGAGCTGCTAACTCATGTGCAGCACGGTGAATGTTCGAGTTTTCATGCTGATAAAAATAAGCAATTCGATCAATCACACGCTGTGGTTTTTGCGTAGTAGCAGCATTGTCAAGCCAGACTAGCGGGCGACCATTGACGCGTTCCTGCAAAATTGGAAAATCACGACGAATGGCATGCACATCTAAGGGCTGAGCACTGCTTGCTACAAAGGTAGGTTGAGATGGTTGATAGTGACTATAACTTTGCCCGCTTTGTGGTAAGTCTAAGAAATAAAATCCAGAGCTTGGTGAGGTTTTTGCTGGTGTATCAGCTGCAAAACGATCTTCAACGAGCAAAGACTTTAGCTGGTCGCCATGTGGTAACTGAAAAGACTGCGCAACCGAATAATTATCTTCAACACCAGTAACAGACGGTTCTGCTGCATTTGGAGCAGAAAAATCATTTAAAAAATAATAAGGTGATTCACCAGCACCCGTTGGTAAGTTTGGTTCAATGCGTGGCACGTTTGGTTCACTATGAGCAGCTTGTGGCAAATGTGGTTCAAATGGTGGGCGTGGCAAATTAGCTCCACCAACCACAGGCGCAGACGCTACAATTCGACGTTCAGGGTAGTCTGGCAAATTTGGAATATGCTCAGGATATTCTGGATTGAGACTTTTCTGAAAGGCGATATTGGGCGCACGACCACTCAGTGCAGAAAATGGTTCACCCGGTTGCGGTGGATGCGGTGGCGCTCCGAAAGGTAAGTCCAAGTTAAGGCCTGATGGAGAAGCTGAACTGCTTGAGCTTGGCAATGCTGAAAAAAACTCATTAGCAAGTCGAGCAATGGTGGACTCATCAGGGAAGTTGGCTGGTGGGTTAACACCAGTCACTTCAGGCCCCGTTGGACTACCTTGCAGATTACTTGTAGTTAACTGGGTAGTCATGATATTTGTCCACCTCCACATCATCTAATACTGCTAAAGCATCATCAGTCAATACTGCAAGCGAGCAATATAAAGAGATTAGGTAAGATGCAATCGCGTTACGGTTGATTCCCATAAAACGTACTGAAAGCCCCGGTGACTGTTCACCGGCAAGCCCCGGTTGGAATAAGCCGACAATACCTTGACGTTTTTCACCGACACGAAGCAGCAAGATTTTAGTTTTGCCATCTTCTACTGGAATTTTATTAGATGGAATGAGTGGAATCCCGCGCCATGTAATAAATTGCGAACCGAATAAACTCACTGTTGGAGGTGGTACACCACGGCGTGTACATTCACGTCCAAATGCTGCAATCGCATCAGGGTGCGCTAGGAAAAATCCCGGTTCTTTCCAGACTTTACGTAGCAAATCATCAAGATCATCTGGAGTTGGTGGGCCATTTAAAGTTGAGATACGTTGGTCATCTGTCACACTCGCCAATAAGCCATATTCAGGGTTATTGATGAGCTCACTTTCTTGACGTTCTTTAATGGTTTCAATCGTTAAACGAAGCTGTTCTTTAATTTGATCGTGGGGGCTGCTGTAAAGGTCAGCAACACGTGTATGTACATCCAGAACAGTAGATACACCATTTAAAAAGTATTCGCGTGGCTCTGGGTCATAATCAACAAAAGTTTGAGGTAAAGTTGCTTCATCACGTTGTGTGCAAGCCACCTGAATGTCATCGGTATTATTTACACGGTTTAGGCGATAAATACCTGCTTCAACAGGAAGCCATTGAAGTAAGTGAGTCAGCCATCGGGGAGTAATCGTAGAAAGTTGAGGAGCTGTCTTGGTTGCATTGGCCAGTTGGCGGGCTGCATGGTCCCCAAGCGCAAGTTGGGCTTTATCAGTATTTTTCGCCATGAATCATTTTTCCTTATTACAGTGGCTTGGTAAAATCAAAAAATTAAAAACTCTAGTATTGCTATAAACTAGAATTAGTTCTGGTTTTAAAAAAATAAAAAGGTTTTATAAACTTTGAATAGGTGGCTTATTAATTAAAAATCTATCTTTAAAATAAAAATATATTTAAATGAGAAATAAGCATTAAATTAATTTAATTTAGCTCTTACTATTTATTTGTCTCCTTATCTATTTATTTCACATCTATAGTTTTTAACCGGGAATATGATTTTTTTGATAAGACTCATTTGGTGACTGTAAAATCTGGCTACCTGCGGCAATACTATGTGTCAGCCAGACATTTCCCCCAATAATGGACCCTCGACCAATGGTAATACGGCCTAAAATAGTGGCACCTGCATAGATCACAACGTCATCTTCAACAATTGGATGGCGTGTATAATCTTTTTTCAAAGCACCATCATCATTGGTTTCAAAGCGTTTTGCTCCAAGCGTTACTGCCTGATAAATACGGACACGTTCCCCAATGACACTGGTTTCACCAATCACTACGCCAGTCCCATGATCGATAAAAAATCCTTTACCGATTTGTGCGCCCGGATGAATATCAATTCCCGTTGCAGAGTGGGCTAACTCAGAAATAATGCGAGACAGTAGAGGAACTTGGGCATATAACTGATGCGCAATTCGGTGATAAATAATCGCAAATATGCCCGGATAGCAGAGTAGTACCTCATCCACACTATGTGCCGCCGGATCGCCTTCGTAGGCCGCACGCACATCGCCATCTAAAAGACGACGTATAGAAGGCAAGGTATTAGCAAAATCCTGAACAATATTTTGGGCAAGCTCTTGCGGCTGTTGGGCTGTGCTTGAATGACCCAAATGACGCTTTGCCTCATAATTTAAAGCCAGTTGTACTTGAGCATGTAAGGCTGTGAGTACCCGATTTAAAGTATAGGCAATATAAGAATCTTCAGTTTCCTGACGTAAGTCGGCAGGGCCTAAGCGCATTGGAAATAGAATCCCGCAGAGATCATCTAAAATAGCTTTCAAAGCTTCTTTAGATGGAAGTTCACGGCCCCCAAATTCTTTGATTCTGTGCTGTTGCTGACGCCAGTCATGCCTTGCTTGTTGTAAACCCTGTACAACAGCATTAATGTTCCATTGAGTCACAAGCTTTCCTTGATTCACTGAAAATGTGTTGAAGTTTTAGTCTTGTTGCCAAGGGAGTTGATGAATACGCCAGCCGTTTTTTTGATTACGCTGCTGTTGATCATCTAAGTCACCTTCGAAGCCTTCAAGAACGTTATAAATGTGCTCAAAACCCGCATTAAATGCGGCTTCGGCTGCTAATGCTGAACGGTTTCCGCTACGACATAACAAAAGAATGGTTTTATCTTTACCCGTCTTGGTTTCGAGTTCTTTTAAAAAACGTGGATTACGATTGAAAGAGGTGCCTGTTGCCCATGCAACATGAATACTTTCAGGAACATATCCTACAAATTTGCGCTCTTCGTTAGTGCGTACATCAACTAAAACTGCCTGTCCTTGTTGTACGAGATGCCATGCATCAGTGGGTGATAAACTTCCACTAAAATTAAGCTCATGGTCTTGGGCATATTGTTTTGCTTTAGAAAGAATCTCTTCATTTGACAAGGATGTATTTGAACCCGATGAAATAAAACCAGAACGGTTTTCTGTATTTAATTTGGCATTCATTAAAAATATCCTTTATCTTCTATCTAGATTGTTATTGTTGAATTTACGCTGATTTGAATATAAGCAGAAATAACGAATATCTATTTATATATATTTTTTTATAAATAGAGCATGTGGGGATTTTTTAGAAATATTATTAATTAATCTTATTAACTATTATTAAAATTAGATAAGTATAAAAATTAAATAAACTCGTTGTTTAATGTCACCTCATATTTAACAATCAGAGAATTCACTGCTAAAGCGAATAACTGGTTGCTTCGTAAAATAAATGCTTAGCGTCTAAGCCATAACTTGTATACTCAATGTTGTCTAGAAATATAAGATTTTGGTGGCTATGTGATTGAACTGCCCAATGCAAATGATTGGATTGTTAGAAATTCTGATCCAAATAGTCTGGAACGAATCGAAGCATTTTTTAATGATCATGCTTATGAGTCGCATCGCCATGATACATTTGCAATTGGTCGGACATTAACTGGTGTTCAAAGTTTTCATTATCGGGGAGAGATGAAACATAGCTTGCCAGGAATGACCATGGTGTTACATCCTGATGAAAAACATGATGGAGAGTCAGGTACTCGAGATGGTTTTAGATATCGGATGGTGTACGTAGAACCTGCAACCCTACAGGAAATTATGAAGGGTAAGCCTTTACCATTTTTTGAGAATGGACTAAGCCAAGATATCCGATTATTTAAGGCAACAGATGTTCTATTACAAGGGATAGACCAGCATATCGACCCTTTAGAAAAGCAAGATGCTTTATATGATTTAGCCACTACACTTTACGAAATTTCTGATAAAAAACAGCGAACTTCTCATTCTTATGACTATGTCGCAGCGGAACGTGCCAGAGAGTTTATACATGCATCTTTATTTGAGAATATTTCTTTAGATGATATTGAAAAAAATATTGGGCGTGACCGTTGGAGTCTTTCACGCGACTTTCGATTGCTATTTGGTACAAGTCCACATCGATATATGACCATGCGTAGGTTGGAGGTTGTGAAGTCTTGTCTAATGTATGGAGAGTCATTGACTCAAGCTTCCTTAATTGCAGGATTTTTTGATCAGAGCCACATGACTCGTCATTTTCTAAAAGCATTTGGATTGACTCCAGCCAGATGGCGGATGATCAACAAGTTATCTTCCTAAACAGGTTATTTAAAAGTCAGCCTGTTTAGACTGACATAAACTTTATCTTAAATTAGATTTATACCTTTTAAGAAATCGTAAAGCATAAATATGCCAGAAATGATTAGCATCATTGCCATGGTTTTATTTAAGCGATTAAACCAAATTTTATTTTTAATTTTTTTGCCTAACACTGCGCCAGCCCACGAATAAAGACAGGGTGCGCCTGCTGCACCAATCGAAATGAGCAACGATACTAAGAAGATTTGAATGCCGGTAATGTGTGCTGTTGGGTACATAATCGTTGTAACAGGCAAAATAACCAAAATCCCTTTTGGATTTAAAGTTTGTATCCAAAAGCCATTCCAGAAAGAAAGTGTCTGAATTTCAGTGGCTTCATCATTAATATCGATATCCGCCTTTAACATCTGAAACGCAAGATAAAATGTATAACATGCGCCGAGCAAGGCAATATAGTGCAGGGCATTTTGTGGAATGATAGCCGCACCTGCATATCCAAAAATCATGAATAACATCAGCATCGCACAGCCGACACCCATAAAAAAATAAATCGTTTTTTTAAACTGTCCTGTAAGTCCCGCATTCAAACCCATGAAATTTACTGGGCCGGGGCTATACATCACACTTAAGGTATAAAGAAAGATTTCCATAACGCATCTACTGAATCAAAAACAACCCAGCATACTGACTCGTAAATTTAGGGTCTTGTACGTTTGTGATTGCGCTTGCACAAACGTACAAGACGAGAAAAATCGGGATTAGGCATGATGACTGACTTGAGATAAATGATTCAGGATAGAGGTTTATGTTTGACACAAAAATTGCGTTGATTGTCCGTAATGATCTTGCAACTTGGCAAAGGCTAAATGTTGTGGCTTTTTTGGCAACAGGAATTGCCTCGGCTGTACCTGAAATGTTGGGTAAACCTTATATCGATGCAAATGGTTATGAATATGGCAACATGCTAGGGCAGCCAATGTTGGTATTTGAGGGTGATTTATCAGGACTACAAAAAGCGCATCGTAAAGCAATTGAGCAAGATCTAACGATTATTCCATATGTACATGCCATGTTTTCTACAGGCAATGATGAGGATAATCGAGCGGCTTTTTTGGCCGACGATGCAAATCAATTAAATTTGGTCGGGGTAGCGTTAAGAGGACCTAAAAAAGCAGTTGATAAGGCAATTAAGGGACTTTCATTACATCAATAGATTAAATAATTTTTAATATTGAAGACTAATAAAACCCACTGTTTAAGCAAAAGTGGGTTTTATTGTAAAAATAACGATTAAAGTTTATCTTGCGTTTTAGTCTCGAAATCACTGGCGTCATGACGTTCATGTAACTGTGTTTCTAAATCACCAAAAGTACGATTAACCATCCGTCCACGTTGAACAGCAGGGCGTGCCAAAATCGCATCTGCCCAGCGTTTTACGTGTTTATATTCATCAACACTTAAAAACTCCGCGCCGTTATAGACCCAGTTTTTAACAAGTCCACCATACCAAGGGAATGCGGCAATGTCGGCGATGGTATATTCAGAACCAGCTAAATATTCATGCTTTGCTAAATGCTGATCTAACACATCAAGCAAGCGTTTTGTTTCCATAGCAAAGCGGTTAACCGCATATTCAATTTTAACGGGCGCATAGGCATAAAAATGTCCAAAACCACCACCTAAATATGGCGCGCTGCCCATTTGCCAGAATAACCAATTGAGACATTCAGTACGCGCAGCAATATCGGTCGGAATGAAAGCTTTAAACTTTTCAGCTAAATAAAGCAAAATTGAGCCAGACTCGAAAACTCTTAATGGTGGATTTTGGCTATGGTCAACCAATGCTGGAATTTTAGAGTTAGGGTTAACTTCTACAAAGCCACTGCCAAATTGCTGGCCTTCACCAATTTTAATGAGCCAAGCATCATATTCAGCATCTTGATGACCTAATGCTAAAAGCTCTTCAAGCAAAATAGTGACTTTCTGACCATTAGGTGTTGCTAAAGAATAGAGTTGGAGCGGGTGTTTTCCGACAGGGAGTGTGTGTTCGTATCGAGCGCCTGAAGTAGGCTGGTTTAAATCGGTTTTTTCTCCAGTCCATTGCCAAACTTGTGGAGGAATATAGTTTGAATCACTCATTTTTTTATCTCATGTTTGGTTGAAATATAGGATTTAGTTATGTCGCAAGGCAAGCCATTTTTGAACGCTCGGGCGTTGCCATTGTTGCAGTGCATAATTTTTTAGTCGTTCTGGTACAGCATCACCATTTTGGATGAGGCGTTGTAACATCAGTGCGAGTTCAGCATCCACAATGCTCCATGAATCAAACAGAAATTCGGCATCAGGCGCTAGAAGTTTTTCTGCAACAAAGAAAAGTTTCTCAGCCGCTTTTTGGCCTTCGTCGGAAAGCGGAGTGGAGTTGGGTTGAATAAAAATGACTTCAGTTGGGCGTTCAGTTCTTAATGCCACCAAGTCTGATCTGAGCCATGCTTGAAGTTGTCTTGCTCTTGCCCGAGCCTGAATATCTGTTGGATAAATTGGTGTGTTTGAATAGAGTTCTTCTAGATATTCTAAAATGGCAGAAGATTCTGATAAGGCAAAATCATTATGCTCAAGTACAGGGACTTTGGCTGTTAATGACTTTTCTAGATAAGATTTCTCAAACTGGTCTTGTTGGCCTAAGTTGATGGTCGCTATTTCAAATGGAATTTGTTTTTCATGTAGCCCGACAAAAACTGTAAATGCGTAGGGGCTTAGAAATTGTGAATCTGTGTACAGCTTAAAATGTTCATTATTCATTGTTATTGTCCATGTCATAAAACGGATGGCATCTAGTCTAAGTGAGCTGTTCCAAGATTGGGTAGCTTTTTTGTGGAAAAGCTTTATCGATTTCTGAATTAAGCAATTTCATTGTTCATTAGGGTTTAATGTGCTGAAAATGCTGACGAACAATGCTCAGCCACGCTTGTACCGCTGGTGAGACAGGAAGATTTTTTTTCCAAGCCATGACTAAGTGCCATTGAATATTTGGTTTTTCAAGCGGTACTGCTGCAAATAAAGTAGGGTCGAGCATATCGGTATAGTATTGAGGGAGAAGCGCAATTCCCATACGTTGTAAAACCATATCTGCCAAGAGGTGCCATTGACTGGTACGACAAGCGATAGAGGGATAAAACCCATGCTGTTTACAGGCATCGAGAATAATACTATTTAAAGAGAAGTTTTCTGGAAACATTAAAAACGACTGATGTTGTAGCTCTTCTAGATTTATTTTTTTGCGTGTTGCCCAAGTCGCATCGCGACGTAAAAGAACCATTAAAGGGTAATTGCATAATTCAATGCTATTAAAAATTTGTTCATCAAAGGGCTGTAATAAAACGCCAACGTCTAGTTCGTTGTTGAGCAATGCTTGTTCAATGCCGCGTGAGCCCACTTCCATAAAAGCCAATTCAATATCTGGCCACTGTTGGTGATAATCAAACAGAGCAGTTGTTAGGAGCTGCGAACCTAAAGGCGGTACGCCAAGTTTTAAAGTACCTGTTTTTAATTGTTGGTAATTTTCAATTTCAAGAAAGATGTTTTGTTCTGCCTGAAGAAGTTCAATCGCATGCTGATAAATACGTTCTCCAATTTCAGTTAATTCAATTTGTCTTTTACGGCCGTGATCAGGTTTAACTAGAAGTTGTACCTGAAGCTGCTCTTCAAGCTGTTGTAAGATTTTACTAATCGTCGGTTGAGTCAAATACAACTCTTCAGCGGTACGGGTAAAGCTTTTTGTTTTTACCAAGGTAACGAAACACTGTAATGATTTTAAAGAGAGCATAACGAAGACTAGATTATTCCATTTTTGAATAATATTAACATGAATAATTCATATTTAGCGGTTTTAATCAAGATAGCATAATGGTGTAGTTAACCATTTAATTTCGTAAAATGAGTACTGAATCTGCTTCTGGAACACCCTCACGACCTTCACTTTTATCTTTAGTTAAACAAATTCTAATTTTGGCTGGATTTTGGTGGGTGGGATATCTTTTACATCAAAAACTTGGCGTACCTGTTTCGGCAGGCATTTTAGGTATGTTTTTATTGCTTTTATGCCTGTTCTTTAAAATTATCAAAATAGATCAGGTGGCAATGGGAGCAACCGTTGTTTTAGGTGAGCTGTTACTGTTTTTTGTGCCTGTTGTGGTTGCCGTAGTTCAGTATAAAACCTTGTTTATGACTGAAGGTTGGCAAATTGTTTTGAGCATTGCAGTTGGGACTATTTCAGTCATGCTCAGTACGTGTTTGACCATTCATTATTACAATCGTTTGAAGGCTTATTTACAGGCTCGAAAACGTCTTCAACATAGGCATATCTAAGAGAAAATGACATGAATATTTGGTCAATTCTTTGCCTCATCTGGACTTTGGTAGCTTATGTCGTGGCAAAGAAAATCTATCAAAAGCATCCAAAACTTTGGTTGTCTCCCGCGATTAGTGTGCCTGTACTCACCATCATTTTGATGACGATTTTTGGAATTTCATATCAAACTTATGCTGAAGATACGCAGTGGATTGTTAATTTATTAGGTCCAGCTACGGTCGCTTTTGCTGTACCGATTTATCGTTATCGGGAAACAATCCGTAAAAATCTCAGTGTTTTATCGATTGCGATTATTGTGGGAATGAGTGTGGGTGTGATGTCTGCCTATGAAATGGCACAGTGGTTCCATTTTAGTCCTGAAGTCACCAGTAGTTTGATGGCACGTTCGATTTCAACACCATTTGCCATGATTTTAGCTGAAGATATTCATGGTTCGGCGGCTTTGGTTTCATTATTCACCGTCATTACCGGTTTGGTTGGAATGATTTGTGGCGATGCAATTTTAGCGATTACTAAAATTCGTTCTAATGTGGCAAATGGAGCCGCCTTTGGGAACGCAGCCCATGGTTTTGGTACAGTCCGAGCTCAGCAGCGCAATAGTGAAGAGGGCGTAATCGCAAGTTTAACTATGGTCATTGCAGGTATCTTAATGGTGCTGATTGGCCCGTTTGCCATTCATCTATGGTTGCTGTTGTAGGTTTTGTCTACGTTGGCTTGTCATGTTGTTGAATGATTTTTGATAGTTTTTTTATGGCTTGTTCCATAAGTTCGGGCTCAAAGTCACCCAAGCCAACAATTAAACCCGAACGTTGCTGTTCTTTTGAAAATGTCGGTGAAATTGCTTTAATGGCAATGCCTGCATTGACTGCTGTGCTTGCGACTTCAACGTCATTAATATGTTGAGCAAGCCATAACACCATATGCATGCCTTGATCGCCCGGTTGTAACCAAGCCAGCTCTTGAGGTATGTATTTTTCAATCAAACCAATAATGTGTTCTCGAACTTCTGAGTAAACATTCCGAATACGTCGAATATGCCGCTCCAAATAGCCTTCTTGAATAAAAGCAGCCAAAACATGTTGGTCGGCAGTAGGCGGGTGTCTATCTATTAATACCCTCAGTCCACAAAAAGGTGCCACCAGTTCCTTAGGTAACACTGCATAGCCAAGTCTAAGTGACGGAAATAATACTTTGCTGAAAGTACCGAGATAAATCACTTGGTCGGGTGCCATACCTTGTAAAGATGGAAAGGGTTGACCGTTATAACGGAGTTCACTGTCATAGTCATCTTCAATGATCCATGCATTTTGCTGCTTTGCCCAAGCCAATAATGCAGTACGTCTTGCCAAGCTCATAGGCATGCCAAGTGGATATTGATGAGAAGGGGTTACAAAAGCTGCGCGGGCATTCGGAGACAGTTTAATTCCAGCTTCAACCTGAATACCTTCTTCATCAACCGCAACACGGACCATACCAATGTTTTGTACAGCATGCTCAAAAATGGCCGTGGTCCCACGATAAGCTGGATCTTCAATCCAGACCTCATCTTTGGCTTCAAATAAAATCTGGCTGCAAATATAAAGCGCTTGTTGAATGCCGGGCGTAATCACGATTTGTTTAGGCTCACAGTGTACAGAGCGTGAGCGACGCACGTAGTCTGCTATAGCAACTCTGAGTGATAATACACCTTGAGGCTCGCCATATCCCGAAGGTGCACCTGCGCCTCGCGATCTAAATTTATTACCAAACTTACGCCAAATATCACTCGGTTGAGTGCGACCAATGGGTACAGATACAGCAAATGGAACATGGGGAAGTGGTTTAAATTCCTTCAGCACTTGGGCATAAGAAAGAGCAGATTTGGTCAAAGGTATTGAACTTGGTTTAATCGATTCTTTTTGAATATGTTGCGGCGTAGGTGTTTTAACCAACGCATGAGATACATAAGTTCCAGTTCTTGCTTGAGAATCAAAAACACCTTCAGCTAAAAGCTGGTCGTAAGCTTCAATGATGGTTCCGCGAGCGACCTCAAGGGTTTGAGCCAGTTCACGGGAAGATGGTAAAGGGTCTCCTGGCTGCAAATCGCCACTTTGTACAGCTTCACGTAAAGCTTGGGTCAGTTGAGCACTAATCTTTCCTTGGCTTTTATCAATCTTTGCAATAGACGGAAGTTCAACAACTTTTGCCATTCTTGCCATAATTCTGGTCTACTTAAAAAAATACAAAGTGGTTCTTTTTAATAAACCACATAAACCAGAAAATTTACAACACAAAATATAAATAACCCTGATATTTACAACGAGGTTCTTAGCCATGTATATCCCTGATGATTTTGCAGAAAACCGTTTGGACGTATTGCATTCTCTTATTTTGGAGCATCCGTTTGGTGTGCTTTTTAGTCATGGAAGCAATGGTTTAGATGCAAATCATCTCCCTTTTGAGTTACAGACAAATGAAGGTAACTTAGGGGTGTTGCATGCGCATGTATCTAGAATTAATCCTGTCTGGCAGGACGTTAAAAATGGAGATGAGGTACTCGTCGTGTTTCAGGCGGGTGATGCTTATATTTCTCCAAACTGGTATCCATCCAAACATGAACAGCACAAACAAGTGCCAACATGGAACTATAGAGTTGTACATGCTTACGGTAAAGTGACGATCCGAGATGATGAGCGTTATGTTCGAGGTGTTGTGGCTCGTTTAACCCGTACACATGAAGCATCTCAACCTGAACCATGGAAAATGTCTGATGCACCAAAAGATTATCTAGAACCCATGCTAAAAGCTATTGTCGGTATAGAAATTGAAATTACCAAGCTTCAAGGAAAATCAAAACTTGGGCAAAACAAAGATCGTCGAGATATTTTAGGTGCGGCAGATGGTCTAGCGAAATCTGGTCATAAAACTATAGCGGATGCTATGTACAGTGTGGCTGAGTTAAACAAATAGTTTTGAAAATATAAAATTTTAGTATTCATTAAGGAGAAAAACATGTCTTGGACTACACCTGTTGAGTTGGTAGGCGAACACGTTATTTTAAAGCCGCTAGATGTAACTCAAGCTGAATCTCTCGCAGAAGCAGTTTGCGATGGTGAGCTCTACAATCTTTGGTATACCCGTGTTCCAAGACCTGAACAGATGACTGCTGAAATTGAAAGACGTCTTGGTTTGCAACAATCTGGAAGCATGTTGCCATTTTATATTGAAGACCGAAAAACAGGGCAAGCGGTGGGTATGACGACCTTAATGCATATTGAAGCTGCACATCGCCGTGCAGAGATTGGTTCGACTTGGTATCGTAAATCTGCACAGCGCACGCCTGTGAACACTGAGTGTAAAAAACTATTGTTGGCTCATGCATTTGAGTCTTTAGACTGCATTGCGGTTGAGTTGCGGACATCTTCTTTAAATGTGCAGAGCCAAGCTGCAATTGTACGTTTAGGTGCAAAGCTCGATGGCGTACTCAGGAGCCATCAAATTGTAAAAGATAATATTTTGCGGGACACCCATGTTTATAGCATTTTAAAACATGAATGGCCTGCGGTTCGTCAAAACTTGGAATGGTTACTATGTAAGCCAAGAGTAAAATGATTTAACAATTCATTTCTTCTAAAAGTATCCTCTCTACCTGAGAGAGGATTGCTGAATGAGATGAATCATGCAAAATTAATGCTTTGATCACAATTTCTACGGCTCTTGAAAAAGCATTAGAATAAATAACTATTATTACAGGATGAGTCCATTGTCTAGACCAGTCCATCAGGTTGATCCACTGTGTTCCCAAATTGTTGGAACTGAGGCTCTATCATTATTGACCGAGCATAGTTTTCCACGTCACTCACATGATCATCTCGGTATTGGAATCATCACCAGCGGTGCACAACGTTCATGGAGTTTGGTTGGTCATGTTGAGGCAGGACAGGGTGATGTCATTATTGTAAACCCTGGTGAAATTCATGATGGTATACCGCTTGATGGTCCTCGTGCGTGGCAAATGGTTTATATTCAGCCAGAAATATTAAAACAAGAATTGGCTGCTGAAGGGCGTAGTGCTGATGCCTTATTGCAGCCTTTGGTACGTGATAGGCTTTTAGGTCAGTGCTTATTGCGATTATTTAATGAAATGTCATTGCCCGTTGCTGAAAATACAGCATTGGAAGAAATGTTTTTATTTAGCTTGATGCATGTAAGTCGTTATCACATGCTATCTGAACGTTATCAACACGCCCGTTGTTCTTCTGCTCAACGTGCCAAAGAATATCTTGATGATATGTCGGAGCACGCGGTTACACTCGGTGAGTTGGCTAGTTTATGTGATCTGAGCCGGTTTCAGTTATTGCGAAGCTTTTCTCGTGAGATCGGTATTACACCACATGCCTATTTACTACAACGACGAGTATGCCATGCACGCCGTTATCTGTTAGAGGGAGATACTCTAATTGAAGCAGCCTTGCGAGCAGGTTTTGCTGATCAAAGCCATATGACAAGAGCGTTTGTCCGCCAGTTAGGCATTACTCCGAGTCGTTATCAAAAAGCTATTTTATCTTAGAAAAACTTCTGCAATTTTGTTCAAGACCACTATTTTGTATCTCTGTAATACTTAGCCAAAATCCATGTTTGGAGTGACTTATGCAGATTAGTATCGAATTTTTAGTTACATCACTTATTGTGGTTATCTCGCCGGGTTCAGGCGCAATTTATACCATTGCCACAGGTTTAACCCGAGGGGGAAAAGCCAGTCTGTTTGCGGCGGTGGGTTGTACTCTTGGTATTATTCCACACATGGTGCTGGCGATTGCCGGTCTTGCTTTAGTGTTTGTCACTAGTCCATATCTATTTACTATTTTAAAATTTCTAGGAGTTTCCTATTTATTGTATATGGCTTGGTCATCACTTAAGGAGAAGGGAACATTTCATTTTGAACAAGAAAATAAAGAACATTCAGCCTTCGAAATTATAAATTATGCTGTATTTATAAATTTATTTAACCCCAAATTACCATTGTTTTTCTTGGCCTTTTTACCTCAGTTTGTTAGAACTGATACGACAACACCTACATGGGATATGTTGCTATTGGGTGCAATCTTTATGTTCATTACGCTAGTGGTTTTTATGTTTTATGGCACTTTTGCGGCAATGATGCGTCAACATGTAGTAGGCAAACCTGTTGTATTAAAGTGGCTTAGGCGCAGTTTTGCTTTAGGTTTTGTTGGATTGGGTATGAAATTATTATTTAGTTCTAAATCATGAATGAAAAGGTAAGGTTCTAAGGGCAATTAATTTCAAATTGTAAAAGATGATATTTTGCGGGACACCCATGTTTATAGCATTTTAAAACATGAATGGCCTGCGGTTCGTCAAAACTTGGAATGGTTGTTAAGCAAACCGCGTTAGAAATCATTTAAACAAGCTGCTTTTCTCTTTTAGGGCTGAGCCAGAAAAGAGAAATTGCTGCAATGACTAACCACGGTATTAAAGCCATATTCATTACTTTCCAGCCAACTAAGTCGAGTAACGCACCTGCGCTAAAAGAACAGATTAAGCCGACAATAAAAACAGTCATGTCGTTAATGGCTTGGGCCTTGGCTTTTTCAACTGACATATACGTTCCTGTTAGTAAAGAAGTACTGCCAATAAATAAAAAGTTCCATCCCACGCCTAATAAAATTAGAGATATAGCAAAAGATTCGAACTGAATACCAGAGAGGGCAAAACCAATGTAGCAAGCAAATAACACAAGACCTGCAAACATGATTTTAAGCACACCAAATCGGGCGATTAAATTTCCAGTAAAGAATGAAGGCAGGAACATACCGAGTACATGCAGTTGAATGACTGTCGTAATCGATCCAAGTTCATGATGTGAGTGTCGCATGGCGATCGGTGTGGCAGTCATACCTAAAATCATGATGCCATAGCCTGTTACCGCCCCAAACAAAGCAACTAAATAGGTAGGTTTAAATACAATCTCTTGCCATGGTCGACCAGCAGTAAAGTTAGATTTTTGTTCAACTGTCGGAGCAATATTTAAGCTGGATAAAATACCCATTGCCACGAGCGAGATGATGCTGATAATTAAAAATGAACCGATATATTCTAAATGTTGGAATAAAGGACCACCAAAACGTGCCAAAGTTGGACCAATGAGTGCAGCAACAATACCACCTGCCATAACCCAAGAAATAGCACGTGAACGAAACGCGTCATTTGCAACTTCACTGGCAGCAAAACGATAAAACTGAGCAAAAGATTGATATGCTCCAACACATAGCGTGCCTAATGCAAGAAGCAGTAGTGAGCTATAAAAGATGCCAATTGAGGCAATAATGCCGCCAAGCACGCCTAAAGAAGCGCCGAATAAAAAACCGTTACGTCGTCCTACATGCGCCATGAGCATTGAGGCAGGAAACATCATTAAAGCCGTACCCAAAAACATAGATGCAATGGGTAAAGTTGCAAGCGTAGGAGTATTTGCAATATTAGCCCCAGCCAAACCACCAATGGTCATGACGATCACTGATATGGTTTGAAAAAGTGACTGGGAGCTCGCCAAAATTAGAACTTGGCGATGCATGGTATTCTGAAGCATAAAGAGCCTTTAATTATAAGTATTAATCGATGAGTCTGGATGTTTTCGGTTTTTATATAGGAAAGTATCAACAGTCCAGTTTGAAAATGTTGAGGCGTTTTTGGCAGCAGGTATATGTATATTTCTTTAGCATAAACTATTTTTTATCAAGTAATTGCAGCTGAATAATTAGACTTAATATTCTATCATCTGATAGTTTGATACAAAACAGTTGAAGCACCAGTTTTTATAAATAAGCAAGTTTATAGCGGACGTTTGGTGCGTTGATTCTCTCAAATTCCTTTTTAACCACCTTACAATAAATCATTAACCTGAGGTTAATGACTGCTGATGTAGGTTGATTGATCAAAATTCCATAAAGCGCTTTTATAGATTCAGAACAAAACTGCGATCTATATAGGTAAGCACATGGAAGGATCAGTTCAAAATAAAGAACGGTTATGGACAAAGCGGCGTCATGCCAAACAACTAAAACTGGAGATGGCAAGCCAATATACCGACGGAGTTGTCATTCCAACTCAAGATATTATTAAAGTCTTAGAAACCTTGATTACACCGGGTGACAGAGTCGTACTCGAAGGAAACAACCAAAAGCAAGCAGATTTCTTATCTCGATCTTTGGCACAAACCAATCCAGATGTTTTGCATGATTTACATATGATCATGCCAAGCGTTGGACGCTCAGAGCATCTGGATCTGTTTGAAAAAGGTATCGCACGCAAGCTCGATTTCTCGTTTGCTGGTCCGCAAAGTTTGCGTATTAGCCAGTTGATTGAAGATGGATTATTAGAAATTGGTGCTATCCATACCTATATTGAATTGTATTCACGCCTTGTAGTCGATCTTATTCCAAATGTGGTGCTTTCAGCCGGTTTTATGGCAGACCGCCAAGGCAATATCTATACAGGCCCAAGTACTGAAGATTCTCCTGCACTTATTGAACCGGCGGCTTTTAGTGATGGTATTGTGATTGTTCAGGTTAATGAATTGGTCGATGACGTAACTGATTTACCACGTGTCGATATTCCTGCTTCTTGGGTTGATTTTGTGGTTGTGGCAGACCAGCCTTTTTATATTGAGCCTTTATTTACTCGCGACCCGAAACATATCAAACCTGTTCATGTGCTTATGGCCATGATGGCAATTCGCGGAATTTATGAAAAGCATAATGTGCAATCGTTAAATCATGGGATTGGTTTTAACACTGCGGCAATTGAACTGATTTTACCGACCTATGGTGAGTCTTTAGGTTTAAAAGGAAAAATTTGCCGAAACTGGACTCTTAACCCACATCCAACCTTAATTCCTGCCATTGAGACAGGTTGGGTTGAAAGCGTGCATTGTTTTGGTACCGAACTCGGTATGGAAAAATATGTTGCGGCACGTCCCGATGTCTTCTTTACAGGTCGCGATGGCGCCTTACGTTCTAACCGCATGATGTGTCAGCTTGCAGGTCAGTACGCCGTTGATCTATTTATTGGTGCAACCTTGCAAGTTGATGGCATGGGGCATTCTTCGACTGTCACCAAGGGTCGTTTAGCGGGTTTTGGTGGTGCACCAAACATGGGGCATGACCCACGCGGACGCCGCCATGATACGCCAGCATGGTTAGATATGCGTTTGCAAGGTGCTAATGAAACAGAAACCTATTTGGCCCGCGGTAAAAAACTAGTTGTGCAAATGGTGGAAACCTTTCAAGAAGGTGGTAAGCCGACTTTTGTGGAACGTCTTGATGCGATTGATGTTGCAAAAACGGCAGGTCTGCCTTTAGCACCGATCATGATTTATGGCGATGATGTCACCCATTTACTCACCGAAGAAGGCATTGCTTATTTATATAAAGCAAGTAGCCAAGAAGAGCGTCAAGCCATGATTGCCGCAGTGGCAGGGGTAACCAGTATTGGTTTAAGCCAAGACCCTAAAACAACAGCACGTCTAAGACGTGAAGGTTTAGTGGTATTCCCTGAAGATTTAGGCATTCGCCGTACCGATGCTACACGTGAACTTTTAGCTGCAAAAAATATTGCCGACTTGGTGACATGGTCAGATGGTTTATATCAACCACCTGCAAAATTCAGGAGTTGGTAATGATGGCTCAAATTCAATATCAAACACTCAGCCATAGTCAGCTTTTAGCAGACATGGCGGTCGAGGCTTTAATTGATGAAGTGAATCTGACACCAAAGCCCGCCTTGGTCGACCGTCGTGGCAGTGGCGCACATGATGATCTGACTTTGGAATTAATGGAGCGTTCTGCGAAAAGTCTAGGCCCAATGTTTGATGCGATGGCGCAAGCGGCAATCCAGCACAGAACAGTGTGTCAGGCCTTGCGTGAAGACATTGGTGAAATTGGTCGCCAAGGTGAAAAGGTCATGATGTTGGCAACAGATGGGGTTAATACACACCGCGGTGCAATTTGGGCCTTGGGTTTAATGGTCACGGCAGCAGCATTGGCACGCACAAATCAACAATATTTATCGGCTGTTGAGTTGTGTCAGCTGGCAGGTCAGATTGCCCAGCTAGAAGATCGGTTTATTCCCAAACAGGCTTTGAGTCATGGTCAGCAAGTACAGAAAAAAATAGCTGTCTTAGGTGCAAAAGAGCAGGCACAACAAGGCTTCCCAACTATTGTGAATTTTGGTTTAAAGCAGCTTTATCAAAGTCGCAGTAAACCCATGAAAGAAGAGTTTGCTCGCTTAGATGCTTTGCTTGCCATCATGACTGATTTGACAGATACCTGTGTGCTCTATCGCTCTGGAACTCACGGCCTAAAGCGTATGCAACAAGGTGCTCAGCAAGTGCTCGATTTGGGCGGTAGTTCAAGCCTTGAAGGCCGACGTGCTTTGCATTTGTTAGAGATTGACCTACTTAGGATGAAGGCATCCGCTGGCGGAGCAGCAGATTTGTTGGCAGCAACATTGTTTATAGATCGTGTTGAGCAGTCATCTTCAAAAAACAAAGAGGGATTTTGATTATGGAAACACTTCATTTTGAGTTTTTGGCGACAGAGCCACCTGTAAAAAAGGCATTAGTTGGATGTGTCGGCTCTGGCGATTTAGAAATTTTGATGGAACCCGGTGAAAAAGGAAAAACCTCTATTCAGGTAGTGACTTCGGTAGATGGCAGTGCAGCACGTTGGCACAATCTTTTTGAACGAATTTTTACTGCTCAAATACCGCCAGCGGTCAATATTGATATTCATGACTTTGGTGCAACTCCTGGCGTTGTTCGCTTACGTCTAGAACAAGCATTGGAGGAGATTGCGCATGACTGATATCCAAAGTTTATTAAATAAACAAGATTTTATTGAACTGAGTGCAAGAGAACGTGCCAAAGCATTATTAGATGAAGAGACTTTTCGCGAGTTACTCGATCCATTTGCACGCGTCATGTCGCCTTGGTTGCTTAAGCAAAATATTGTGCCGCAAGCAGATGATGGCGTGGTGATTGCAAAAGGAACTATTGAAGAACGCCCAGTGGTTTTAATTTCAATTGAAGGGTTATTTCAAGGTGGAAGTTTAGGCGAGGTGGGTGGAGCTAAAATTGCAGGTGCCTTAGAACTTGCGGTTGAAGATAATCTGAAAGGCATTCCAACAGCTGCAATTTTACTGTTGGAAACGGGTGGCGTTCGCTTACAAGAAGCAAATTTAGGTTTGGCTGCAATTGCTGAAATTCAGGCTGCAATTGTGAACTTACGGCAGTATCAACCCGTGATTGCTGTGGTTGCAGGCAGTGTAGGGTGCTTTGGTGGCATGTCGATTGCTGCTGGACTATGTAGCTATATTGTAATGACACAAGAAGGACGTTTAGGCTTAAATGGCCCGCAAGTGATTGAACAAGAAGCTGGTGTACAAGAATATAACGCCAAAGATCGTCCATTTATTTGGAGCATAACTGGAGGAAATCAGCGTTTTGCCAGTGGCTTAGCAGATGCCTATGTTGACGATGATCGCCAGAAAGTTCGCCAACAAGTGATCGACTATTTAGCCCAAGGCGTACCCAATCAGCATCGTAGTTCAAATTACTCATTCTATTTAGCGCAGTTACAACACGTTGATACTACCGAGCAGATTACTCCAGCACAGGTTCAGACTTTGTATCAAGGAGAACAAGTATGAATATCGCAGTTGATACATTAAAAGCATCTACGCGAGGTGCACACTGGTTTAAAGCACTCACGCAGGGTTTTAAGACAGTGGACGGTTTTCCAGCTTCTGTTTGGGTGGCTGATGGTCAGATTGATCTGCAAGCAGTACGCGTGATTGCCGTTGTTCAAGACAGCAATAATTTGTTCCCGCGAGCGAGACAAGGTGAAGTTGGCCTTTTGGAAGGTTGGAGCTTGGCAAAAGCGGTTGATGAGGTGATTCAAGCTGATGCGCATGCCGAGACTAAACGCGGCATTTTATGTTTGGTTGATGTACCTAGTCAGGCCTATGGTCGCCGTGAAGAATTATTGGGTATTCATCAAGCTTTAGCGGGTGCAGTAGACAGCTACGCTAGAGCTAGATTAGCAGGTCATCCTATTGTCAGTTTATTGGTTGGTAAGTCGATGTCAGGTGCTTTCTTAGCGCATGGTTACCAAGCCAATCGTATTATTGCCTTAAAAGATTCTGGTGTTATGGTGCATGCGATGGGTAAAGAATCTGCTGCACGCGTTACCCAACGGTCGGTTGATGAGTTAGAACAATTAGCTGCAAGCATTCCTCCAATGGCTTATGACATCGAGAGCTATGCCACGCTTGGTTTGTTGTCGGAACTTTTATCGGTTGAAAATCCTGAACAACCAACAAATGATGATCTGTTGTTAGTGAAGCAAGCAATTGCTCAAGCATTTAAAGAAATTAATGCTGATCAATCTAGAGGACTGGAACAAAGACTTCACGGCGAAAACCGTCAGATGTCTAAAAAGGTTCGTGAATTATTGCGTGAGCAATGGTCATGAAACTTGATCTCGAAGCCCATGATTTGCTGTGGGGCATGACAGCCGACTGCTTGGCTGATGGTGCTCCGCTTTGGGTGAAAGAGGTGTTACATCGCGGCGATCCTGTTGTGGTTCGGCGGGCAATCACTCCCGTAGATCAGGTTGCTGTGGGTGTAAGAGGACAATTCCGTCATCAACGATATGCCACGCAAATGCCAAGATCTGCTATTAGCAGACAACTTAAGCCAGAAGCACTGACTCACTTTAATACACAGCAGTTTGAGCATTTGGCAGAACGTTTGCAGAGTATTTCTAACATCATGAAAAGTTTTTCAGGATGTTGGGGCTATACAGGAAGTTTTGGGTTTGAGTTGGCAACTGGTATTGAAACAGTCACCCAACAAAGTGACATAGATTTGTTGATTCGAGCTGAACAGCC
This sequence comes from Acinetobacter sp. KB005, assembly GCF_049949095.1. Lineage (NCBI taxonomy): Bacteria > Pseudomonadati > Pseudomonadota > Gammaproteobacteria > Moraxellales > Moraxellaceae > Acinetobacter > Acinetobacter sp. KB005. Next base: position 2,435,116 of record NZ_CP188191.1, read on the forward strand.
TTTTGCCAAAAAGCAAGCAGTCGAGCTACTCGAAAATTTTCAGCAAGCGGGGCTGAATGTGGATATACAGCTACAACTGCCACAGGGTGGTCTGGCGTTAAAAGAATGGGCTAGGAATAGCGGAAAAGTTCTATTAAAACGTGCAGATGGTGCGGTCTTAGTAGAAAACCCATGGAATTAGGGAATAGATATCATGGCTTCGATTTGGGTATATCCGGGACAAGGTGTGCAACGAAGCAATATGTTGCACGACTTACCTCAAAGCGCTCTGGTTAAAGAATACCTTGAGCGTGCATCGGATGCACTCAAGGAAGATGTCTTGATGCTAGACAGTTCGGCTGCATTGCAATCGACGCGAGCCGTACAACTTTGTTTGCTCATTTCAGGCGTGGTGAGTTCAGCATTATTAGCTGCTGAAAACTTAAAACCTGATTATGTCGCGGGTCTATCGATTGGCGCATGGTCGGCAGCGGTTGTGGCAGGGGTTTTAGCCTATGAAGATGCCATTCGCTTGGTTGCCTATCGAGGGGAACTCATGCAAACCGCCTACCCAATTGGATATGGCATGACTGCGCTAATTGGTACAGACCGTACAGCTGTCGAAACATGGGTCAAACAAATTTATCAAATAACGCCAGCGGTGTATGTCGCCAATATTAATGCACATAACCAAATCGTTATTTCAGGAAGTTTTGAAGCCATGAACCAAGTTGCTGTTTTGGCAAAGCAACAAGGCGTGGTGGCAAAAAAATTAGATGTATCGGTGCCATCGCACTGTGAATTATTAAGTCAGCAAGCAAAGCAACTTGCAGCGTCTATGGAGGGAGTGACTTTAAAGCAGCCTAAAATACGTTATTTAAGTGGTACAACGGCTCGTACGCTTAGCAGACCAGAACAGATTGGTGATGACTTAGCTTTTAATATGAGTCGAACTGTAGATTGGGAAAGTACCATCCAAGCTGCATGGGAGCGAGGTGTGAGGTTGCAGATCGAAGCGTTGCCGGGAACGGTGCTTACTACACTTGCACGTCGAACATTTAAAGAAGGAACCGTGTTGTCTTTTCAAGGAACACGCATAGACAGCATTCAGATGGCAATGCAAAAAGAACAGGACAATAGTTTTTCTTTTTGAATCTGATTTTACAAAAGCATAAATGATCCAAGGATATGAGGGATTGTCATGATTATATATGGAGTTGGTTTACTCGCACTTTGCACCTTGGTGGGTGTGATTGTCGGTGATCTGTTGGGCATTTTATTGGGCGTAAAGTCTAACGTTGGTGGCGTGGGTATCGCCATGATTTTACTCATTTGCATACGGTTATGGATGGAAAAACGTGGTGTTATGACAGTTGAAACCGAAAAAGGCGTTTCATTCTGGGGCACCATGTATATCCCTGTTGTTGTTGCTATGGCAGCACAACAAAATGTCGTTTCAGCTTTATCTAGTGGACATATGGCACTCTTTGCCGCTGTGGTTTCAGTTATCGTTTGTACGCTCACGATTGCGGGTTTAAGTCGTTATAACAAAGCAACCCCTTTACCGAAGGAAGAAGACACCACATTAAACCGCATTGGAGGCAAAGTTCATGGTTGATCTATTATTAAAAGACTTAACCCATTTAGGTTTAATTACAGCTTTCGCCTTAATCGCTTTAATTATGTGGTTGTCGACCAAGTTATCTAAATATTTAACCAATGGACGAGTGCATGCTTCAGCAATTGCGATTGTGATTGGCTTAATCTTGGCGTGGTTTGGCGGAAAAATGACGGGTGGTGAAAAAGGCATAACTGATCTTGCACTCTTTACCGGTGTAGGGCTCATGGGCGGTGCAATGCTACGTGACTTTACAATTGTAGCAACGGCATTTGAGGTACAAGCCACTGAAGCGAAAAAAGCTGGGTTTATTGGCGCATTCTCTTTATTCCTTGGAACTATTCTGCCATTTATTGTTGGTTGTATGTTTGCTTGGATTTTTGGTTATCGAGATGCCGTGAGTATTACCACAATCGGTGCAGGTGCTGTGACTTATATTGTGGGACCAGTTACAGGCGCTGCAATTGGAGCAAGTTCAGAAGTAATGGCATTGTCGATTGCAACAGGTTTAGTTAAAGCAATTTGTGTGATGGTCTCAACACCGCTCACTGCTAAATTTATGGGACTCGATAATCCACGCTCTGCCATGATTTTTGGTGGCTTGGCTGGAACTGTCAGTGGTGTATCAGCAGGCTTGGCCGCGACAGATCGCCGTTTAGTACCTTATGGTGCACTGACAGCAACGTTCCATACGGGACTTGGCTGTTTAATGGGACCAACAGTTTTATTCTTTGCGGTTAAGGCATTGGTAGGTGGCTAAGCGTCCACGGCTTAAATAAAAAGGGCTGTTGTTATACAAAACAACGGCCCTTATTTTTATCTTTTAAAATTAGAAGCAAACATACGACACTCAGCAATCAGTGCGAGTAAGTTTGGATCTCGTTCTTTACTTTTTAGAAAGACCAAACCAATTTCTTGTTGCATATGATATTGCTGTTTTAGGGGAATAAGCTTAACAGAGCTTTCATAAACCGCAGAAATACGACCCGGTAAAAGGGCAAAACCAACGCCAGAACTGACCATACTAATTAAGGTAAAAATATCGTTCACTTGCAAAGCAACTTTAGGAGAAAAACCTGCTTTTTTAAAAATAATATCGCTATCGTTATGGGTTGCGAAGCCTTTGGTTAAAGTGAGGAAGGTCTCTTCTTTTAATAAACTTAAATCAATGTCTTTAAACTCTGCATATTTAGAATCTTTGTTTACCGCCAGAAAAATATCATCTGAAAACATCGGCAAAATTTCAAAGTCATCATCTTGAGTGGTTTCATTGAGTGCCACAATAATCGCATCCAGCTCCGTTGCTTTAAGCTTTTTAACTAAGTCCTGATTTGAGCTCAGTAATAGTTGTATATCTAGTTCACTACGTCTGAGCTTAAGACCACTAATCACATTTGGAATTGTTTTGACAGTCAAAGAATACAGAGAACCTAAATGTAAAACTTTTGCCGCAAAGCCAGCAGCTTCTCTAGTCTTATTTACGGTTATAAAAATGTCCTGTACGATTTTTTGCGCCCGTTCTTCAAATACATAGGCACTTTTTAAAGGGATTAGATTACGTCCTTCATTTTTAAAAAGCGGGCAACGTAAAGCACTTTCTAAAGAGTGCAATGCTTTGTGAACACTAACATTGCTAAGCTCCATTTCTGTCGCTGTTTTAGATAAATTGCCACAGCGCATAAATGCTAAAAAAATCTGTATCTTTTTAAGGGTGAGTTCTTCATCAATTTCCATATTAATCCCTTGAACCTGTTTCCTTTAAAAATATAGATTTAAGCTATAAAGTTACCACAAAACCATCACTATAAAATTGTGCTTAGGTCGAAGTACTTTATTTAAGAAACAGCTTCAACTCTTTGTTGAATTGTCTTAATGATTTGTTCTAATGCACTTTGAATTTTAGGTGTCGATTCAAAAGAACAGTTGATTCTTAAATAATGCTGCTGCGCGGGTAAAACACTAAACAATGGGCTTGGAGCTACCCCAATGTTTTGTTGAATTAACTCTTCATAAATTTGCATACTATCTAAACTATTCGGCAGCTTAACCCAAAGAAAATAACCACTTGGGTAATAATACACTTCGCAAGATGGTGGTAGATTTTGCTTTAAATAATGATAAAACTGCTTTTTATAACGCTCAAGTGAAAGCCTGAGAGCACGTAAGTGCTTTTCATAGTGATGATGAGACAAAAACTCGACTAATGCATTTTGAATGAGTGCATTCACTGAAATGGTACTCATAAGTTGTAAGTGTTGAATATGGTCTGAAAACTTCCCCGCATAGACCCAACCTACTCGAAAACCTGCACCTAACGTTTTAGAAAAAGACGAGCAGTGGAGCACTAGATTTTGCTGATCAAAATACTTCATTGAAAAAGGTTTTTGTCCGCCATAAAACAGCTCTTCGTAGACATCATCTTCAATCAAATAAATCTGGTGCTCATGAAGCAATTTGGCAATTTTATATTTAATCTCATCGCTGACTGTAAACCCAATTGGATTATGGCTATTGAGCATGAGCCAACATACTTTAATTGGATAATTGTTAATGACCTGTTCAAAAGCTTCTAGATCAAAACCATGTTGAGGATGTTCAGGAATGGTAATAACTTTTAGCCCTAAACGTTCTGCTGCTTGCCAAGCTCCATAAAATACGTTTTGCTGTAATAAAATATAGTCGCCTGGTTGGGCAACTGCTTGTAAAGAAAGATTGAGCGCATCCAATCCTCCAGATGTAATGACAATGTCATCTGGGTCGGTTTGAATCCCTTGCATACAGTAGCGTTGAGCAATGAGTTTTCGTAAAGCTAAATTACCCGGAGGTAGGCTCGTAGTCTGGTCATAACTTTGTTTCTGGCGGGCAAGTTGCCCCATAATTTGAATGAGTTTTGGTGCATATAAAAGCTGACTATCGGGAAAGGCCGAACCAAAAGGGATGACAGACTCATGTTGAATCGATTTAAGATATTTAAAAACCAAAGAGTTAATTTCGATTTTAGAATTGAGTGAAACAACTGAATATTGTTCGAGTGGCTTTAGTGCAATTTGCTCGGCAACGAAGTATCCCGATTTTTCTTTGGAATAGATCAAACCTTGTGATTCAAGCTCTTGGTAAGCATTCATTACCGTCATTAAACTAAAACCAGAGCGTTGCACCTGATCTCTTAAAGAAGGTAACTTCTCGTGTGCATTTAAAGTGCCGCTCTCAATGAGTTGGCGAATGCTATGGGCAAGTTGTTCTGATTTATACATGTATTGGCTGCACGAAATGACAAAATGAAAGATGCACTTAATCAATAATAAATGCCGTTTGTAGAATCTACAAACGGCATTTGCTTATAAAAATAAGTTTACTTTAGGTAAGGGGCTGCATAAATCAATATCACTTTAAACAAACCAGCAATAACAGCTAATGCTAAAAAACCACCTAGCCATAGCAAAATAAACCATTGGGTTTGAGACAGTTTAGAAGATAAATTTTTCATAAAACCCTCCTAACTTTAATGATAGCCTTCATCACCTACACGTACTTTGTCACGGAATACCCAGTAAGACACAATAGTGTAAGCAATAATGATTGGAATCAGAATGAGCGCACCGACTAAAGCAAACAGTTGGCTTGAATGTGGAGCTGCGGCTTGCCAGATGGTGACTGATGGCGGAATAATATAAGGCCACAAACTAATCACAAAACCTGTAAATGCAAGGAAAACTAGGGCTAGCGTATATATAAAAGGTTTGAGGTCATGTTGCTGCTTTTTACACGCTGATAAAATCAGCCCAACAAACAATAAGACCAAAATAGGTACAGGACTAAAATAGAACAGATTCGGTAAAGAGAACCAGCGATCTGCAATTTCAGGATGAGTTAATGGTGTATATAGACTCACTCCACCAAAAATAATGAGCAGTGCAATAATCAGCTTTGGCATAAGCTCATACATACGTTGCTGCAAGCCTTTTTCGGTTTTTAAAATAAGCCATCCACATCCTAAAGTGGCATACATGGCAACTACACCAATACCAGTAAAGAAGGTAAATGGTGTCAACCAATCAAGTGATCCGCCAGAAAAAATACCATTGGTGGTTTTAATGCCTTGAATATAGGCACCCAAGATGATGCCTTGAAGGAAGCTAGTTAATACTGAACCCCAAATAAAAGCTAAGTCCCAAAGGTATTTGGTGCGATGAGCTTTAAAGCGGAATTCAAATGCGACTCCACGGAAAATTAAGGCAATTACCATAAAAATAATAGGTAAATACAGTGCCGATAAAACCGTTGAGTAAACTAGTGGAAATGCAGCATAGAGACCAGCTCCACCGAGTACCATCCATGTTTCGTTGCCATCCCAGACAGGGGCTACGGTATTCATCATCACGTCACGTTCTTGGCTGTTCTTAATGAAAGGGAACATGATCCCGATTCCTAAGTCAAAGCCATCCATGACGACATAAATCATGACACCTAAACCGATAATACCGACCCATATTAAAGAAAGATCAATCATGACGGTTCTCCCCAGAATTTTGTTTACTGTCAATGTTTTCATCGACAGCACTGAGTGGGCGCATTGGTGTTTTAAAGTGTCCAACACCGCCTGCTTCCATATTTGGCGTATCGATAAATACAGGGCCCTTATTAATCAGTTTTAATGTGTAGTAGATACCACTACCAAAAACGATGGTATATACCACTACAAAAATAAAGAGGCTAATGCCGACTTGTTCTGCCGATACAGTATGAGATAAACCATCTTTAGTTCGTAGGATGCCATATACCACCCATGGTTGACGGCCGACTTCAGTAGTCACCCAGCCTGCAAGCATGGCGATATAACCAGATGGCCCCATCACTAAAGCAAACTTATGGAACCATGAAGTTTCATAAAGTTTTCCACGCTTACGTAACCAAAGAGCAATTAAAGACAGCGTGACCATGAGTACGCCAAGCCCGACCATCACACGGAAGCTCCAGAAAACGATGGTTGAGTTTGGTCGATCTTCAGGTGCGAAGTCTTTTAAACCTGTAACTTGGCCATCTAAACTGTGAGTTAAAATTAAACTACCTAAATATGGAACACCCACTTCAAAATGGTTTCGTTCTTCTTTCATATCTGGAATTGCAAATAGTAACAGTGGCATAGGTTCATTGTGATTCGTTTCCCAATGACCTTCCATCGCTGCTAGTTTGGCTGGTTGATGCTCACGAGTATTTAAACCATGATTATCACCAATTACGACTTGCAAACATGAAGTTACAAGCACCATCCATAGACCCATCGAGAACGATTTTTTTACCAATTCATCACGACGGCCTTTCACTAAGTGCCATGCAGAAGTTCCTACGACTAATAAAGAAGAAACTAAAAAGGCTGCTGCACCCATATGGGCAAAGCGGTAAGGGAAGGATGGGTTAAAAACAATAGCGAACCAGTCTTTTGGCACAATAATGCCATTTTCTATAGCGAAGCCTTGAGGGGTCTGCATCCAGCTATTGGACGATAAAATCCAGAACATGGAAATACAGGTACCAATCGCAACCATAAGTGTGGCAAAGAAATGGGCTCTGGGACCGACACGTCCCCAACCAAACAACATAATGCCTAAGAAACCAGCTTCTAAAAAGAAGGCACTCAAGACTTCATAGGTAAGTAAAGGACCGGTAATACTTCCTGCAATACGAGAAAACTCACTCCAGTTGGTACCGAACTGATAACTCATGACCACGCCCGAGACCACACCCATACCAAAGGCAACGGCAAAGATCTTGATCCAGTATTTAAATAGATCTTTATAAATCGGGTTTTGGGTTCTTAACCACTTCCACTCTAAAACTGCTAAAAAGCAGGCAAGACCAATGGAGGTGGCTGGAAAAATAATATGAAAGGATACTGTGAAAGCAAATTGTATTCGTGCTAATTCTAAAGCGGTTAGACCGAGGCTCATATACATTCCCCCTGTGAACTAGCTGATGATGATTGATTGTGTTAAATACTTATTTTCAGGCAATAAAGTATTCTGACGATTGAACTTACTTCTGTGATAAATGTTCTTAGCAAGTAAAATGCCAGAAGGGCGAAGTAATATAATTGCTTGATATTTCAATAGAATAGACCGATTGATTGTTCTCAATCTGTTAACAAAGCTCATGCTTGATGTTGCATTTGTAAAAATGCATGTTGCATTGAAACATTGATGAAATATCTGACGATGAACCATAGATCGTTTCATGAAAACTACCTACCTTAAGAAGTTTTCTTAATCATGCACTCACTCATTTTGTATATGTAGATACAGAAATTTTTTATAAAACTATAACAGTCCGAAGTCATTATTATGGGTGCTATAGTTTTTTTTCAATTATCTGTAGCTATATATCCATTCATCTAAAGTCCAAAATAAAAATGAACAAGATTTATGGCTGACCAAAATCAATCTTCAAAAATACTATGAATGCGACTTTGGGTTTACATATGAGCACAGGATAAATTTCTTCTTGTCTATTCCCTTGTTGTTTTGTATGAGGTCTGGTTGTTACGTAGGTTATTAAAGACCTTGGTTTAAGTGTAGCTCTTCTAAAATAGCTTGGATGTTAAAAAATGTTTATTACTTCTCAACTCAATATCCTAAATAAAATTATTAAAAATCAGGCTATTCCATCACCTATAATGGCTCAATTAGAGCAGGCCTATGTTAATCTTGAAGCAACCTTATTAAGAGCAAAAGTCTTAAGAGACTTTTCTAAATCTCAAACTGTTTATTTAATTCAATCACATATTCATCCACAGCAAAGCAGTCTGGCTTATCTATTTTCACCTTTTGTTTTTGCTAACCTCAATAAGCCTGCTATTTATACAACACCAGCGACAAAGCCCGTTCTTGCTATTCTCAATAAATATTATCAAGCCGAAAAGAAAGTTTTTTTTAAAGTAGATGAAGTTCTTGAAAGTTTAAAAATATATCTAGATTTAGAATTATCAGAGTTGAGTGAAGTTGGGTTTATTTATTTAAGCTTAATCAAAGCGCTGTGCCGAAGTGATATCTCCACCATTTTTTTAATTACGAATTTAGATATAGACCTAGAGCATTTAGAAGAGCTTGCGTTGTTTTTAAAAGTCAAAATTTATTGGATTAATCCTCAACAAGATACTGATTTAAACGATCTAAATGATTTAGATATGCGTCAATTATTATTTAAAAATAAAGATGAAACCTATGTGAAATTGTGTGCCCAATTTGCCCAGCTAAATGCACAGCTTGTAGGCTTATGCGATACTTTCACCGCCTCTCAAATGACCCATTTAATTGATGATATGTTTTATTCGGAACATATTTTTGAGAAGTTATCTGTCTATTCAGAATATATGCAAACCTTATTGCAAAGTCAGCATAGTCTTAAAAAGAAAGAGATCGCTTAATGTTGGTAGGCATTTTCTGGCGTTATATGAAGAATGAATACTGTTATAAAAAAATAATCGTTTTCATGTGAAATAAATATTTTATGGTAAAAGCAAAGCAATATTGGTTTTACTTACATGACAAATCTAAATTTTGAGCATCATCTCGGTTCACTAACTCACGCTGCACTTAGTCAGGCCTCAATCATTTCTCGGGTATGGGGTGAAGGGCCTTCTGAACGTTATGATGAATTGGCAAAAAATTTCAGACCGACTTTTGCTCGCATTAAAGAAGGGGCTTTAATCCGTGAGCAACAGCATATTTTGCCGTATGAACAACTTCAGTGGCTCAAAGATATTGGTTTTACACGGTTACGACTTCCTAAAGCACATGGTGGCTTTGAGGCAACTATTCCTGAACTATTTGCATTGTTAATTGAACTTGCAGAAGCAGACTCAAATTTACCGCAAGCGTTGCGTGTGCACTTCGGTTTTACTGAAGATGTGTTAGTCAGCAAAAATAAAGCGTTTCAACAGCGTTGGCTCAGCCGAATTGCACAAGGGGAAACGGTTGGCAGTGCATGGTCCGAGGGTGGGAAAGAGTCAATCGATCAATTCGAAACTCATTTGTATCGAGATGCTGACGGAAAAATTCGAGTTAAAGGTCAAAAATACTACACCACAGGTAGCCTATATGCGGACTGGGTTGATGTTGGTGTAACAGATTTAAATGGGGAATCTGGCTCAGTCGTTGTGCGCCGTGAAGATGAAGGCGTTGAAATTGTAGATGACTGGAATGGCTTTGGTCAGCAACTCACTGCAAGTGGTACGGCATATTTCCATGACGTATTGGTTAATGAAACCGAAATCTTACCTGATGATGATCGTTTTAAATATTCGGCTGCCTATTATCAACTTGTGCAACTGGCAATCATTACTGGTTTAGGACGAGCTGCGACATATGAGGTTTCACAAGCTGTTGCTAAACGTACCCGAAACTACACGCATGCGAATGCCCAATTTGTAAAACAGGACCCGCAAATTTTACAAGTAGTGGGACAAATTCGTGGCGCTGCTTATAGTGCAGGAGCGATTGTTGAAAAAGTTGCACGCAGCTTACAGCGCGCTTACTTGGCAGCATTTCAAAATAATGAGCAGCTTGAAGAAGAGCAAAATGCACTTGCCGAGCTTGAAAGTGCACAGTCTCAAACAGTTATTACCGATTTAATCTTAAACGCATCTACAATTCTATTTGATGCATTAGGTGCTTCAGCAACAGACAAAGATTTAGGTCTAGATCGATACTGGCGAAATGTACGAACCTTATCTTCACACAACCCAAGAGTGTTTAAAAATCGAATAGTAGGTGATTTTAGTGTGAATGGAACATTACCGCCTTATCAGTGGCGAATTGGTAACGTTGCTAAACAATAATTTAAAATTTTAGATATTAAGCTGCTAGTTTTAGCGGCTTAATATTATTTTTGTTTTTAAAATAATTTATAAAAACCTATTAGAATAAAATCATATTTTGTTTGGGATTTATATTATAAAGAATAGATAAAAATTGTTTTAGTATAAAAGTAATTAAAATGCTGGTTGATATTTTATGACTAAGAAGATTAGTTTTAATGCTTTTGAAATGAATTGTATTGCACATCAATCTCCTGGATTATGGCGACATCCCCAAGATCGCTCTGTTGAATATAAAGATTTAGAATATTGGACAGATTTAGCACAAATTTTGGAACGCGGTTTTTTTGACGGTATTTTTATTGCAGATGTGTTGGGGATTTATGATGTTTACCATCAGAGTGCTGAACATGCCTTAACAGGCGCAGTACAAGTTCCGGTCAATGATCCATTACAGATAGTACCTGCCATGGCGGCAGTCACAAAGCACTTGGGCTTTGGCGTCACGACTTCTATTTCCTTTGAGCATCCTTATCCTTTTGCTAGACGTATTAGTACCCTAGACCATTTAACCAAAGGACGGGTTGGATGGAATATCGTGACTTCTTATTTAGAAAGTGGTTCAAAAAACTTAGGCCTAAAAACTCAGGTCAATCATGACAATCGTTATGATATTGCTGATGAGTATTTAGAAGTGCTTTATAAACTTTGGGAAGGTTCTTGGGAAGAAGGTTCGGTACTTCGTGACCGTGAAAGCGGTATCTTTGCTGACCATAAAAAAGTGCATCCAATTCAGCATGAAGGTAAATACTTTACTGTACCGGGCATCCATATTTGTGAGCCATCACCACAGCGGACGCCTGTACTTTATCAAGCAGGTGCTTCCTCACGCGGGCAGAAGTTTGCCAGCCAAAATGCCGAATGCGTATTCATTGCAGCACCGTCTAAAATTGCTACTAAAAAAGTCGTGCAAGGCATTCGCCAAAAACTGGCTCAAGAAGGCCGCGACCCGTACTCAGTTAAAATTTATGCGCTCTTGTCTATTGTAACCGACGAAACCGATGCAAAAGCTCAGGCTAAGTTTAAAGAATATCAAAGCTATGGAAGCTATGATGGAGCTTTAACGTTGCTGTCTGGCTGGTCTGGTGTGGACTTCTCACAATACCAACCAACTGACAAAGTTGAATATATTCAAACCAATGCTATTCAATCTTTATTAGACTCTTATGTAAATGCAGATCCAGAGCGTGTATGGACGATTGAGGAAATTGCAAACTGGAACAGCTTAGGTGGTAATGGCCCAGTATTGGTGGGTTCGGCAGAAACAGTTTCCGATGCCCTACAGCAGTGGGTTGAAGATACCGATGTTGATGGCTTTAATCTAGCCTATATTTTGGCTCATCAAACCTTTGCCGATGTAGTTGAGTTTATTGTTCCAGAGTTACAAAAACGAGGGGTATATCAAACTTCGTACGCACAAGGGACATTAAGAGAAAAATTATTTGGTGCAGGTCCTTATTTACCTGAAAATCACCGCGGTGCTAAATATCGCAATCTAAAAGAATTAAAACTTGCTGAGGCGAGTTAATTTTTTTGAAAGCCTTTAAATAAATAGCTGGTTAAATACCAGCTTTTATTTTGTCTTTTTATATCGGTTTTATTGCTGAGTTAATAATGAAAAAATAATTCTATAATTCAGATTAAAACATCAGATTAATTTGTTTTTGTATTATGTGAATAATCATTATTTTGTTTCTGTTATTAAAATTCAGGAATTATTAAGTGAGCACACAAGAACTCGATCATAACCACCGTTATGAAATTAAATCTCCCGATGATGTTTCACAATTAATTTCCAAATTTGCAGGGAAGGGTAAGTCTAATAAAGTCATTTGGTTGGCACTGATTGGTGTGTTTATTGATGCCTATGATTTAACAACACTCTCTTTCGGTATTGAGCAAGTCATCTCAGAGTTTTCTTTAAGTCCCGTTATGACTGGTGTGGTGGCTTCAGCAATTGTCTGTGGAACCATTGTAGGTAATTTAATTGGCGGTTGGCTAACGGATAAAATCGGCCGTTATCGAGTGTTTATGGCTGACATGGTGCTATTTGTCATTGCGGCAATTGTCGCAGGCTTTGCACCAAATGTTTGGGTTTTAATTTTAGCCAGATTTATTATGGGAATTAGTGTGGGGATTGATCTGCCTGTGGCAATGTCCTACTTATCTGAATTTTCCAAGTTTAACGGCAGTAGCAATAAAGCTGCCCGTTTAGCGGCATGGTGCCCAATGTGGTATGCGGCTTCTTCTGTCTGCTTTGGTCTGGTTTTAGTGCTTTATTTTCTTTTACCGCCTGAACATAGCAACTGGTTATGGCGAGCATCTTTAATTTTTGGAGCGGTACCTGCGCTACTCATTATTTTTATTCGTGGTAAATATTTAACCGAGTCACCAATCTGGCTTGCCAACCAAGGTGATTTAAAAGGGGCAGCTAAAGTTCTACAAGAGTCTTATGCAATTAATGCCGTTGCAACAGTCGAAAAAGTAGAAAGAACGGCTGAAAAGAAAAAGCGTGAGGGTTTTGCGGTTTTATTCAATAAAACTTATTTGCCAAGAACCATAGTAGCGATTGTGATTCACATTTCGGTGGCATTTCAGTACACCACTATTGCCTTCTTTTTACCTTCGATTTTGACACGGTTCTTTCATACAGATGTTTTGACGACCATTACCACCACACTTGGACTCAATTTATTGTTTGCATTTACGGGTGGACTATTAGGTGTGTTCGTCGCCAGCAGATTTAAATCTCGTCATGTGCTACTCACAGGTTTTTTACTTCAGTTTATTGCCCTCATTGCATTGGCATTAATTGGTGAACCCAGTAATAGCTTTTTACTCTACACCGCTATTGGAATGCTAGGTTTGTGGCTCTTTGCTGAAGGTTTTGGGCCAGGTGCGCAAATGATGGTTTATCCAACTATGGCTTATCCTGCTTCGATTCGTGGTGTTGGTGTCGGGTTTAACCGTGCCATAACTGGTGTTGCTCAAGCAATTGCTTTGTTTGTTTTACCAATCTGGATGGCGGGTTATAAAACCGATGTTTATCTGATTATTTCTATCTTTGCGTTTATTCCTTTAATTGTGATTGGACTACTGATTAAGTTTGAGCCTACCGCTCAAGATGTCGATGTTATCGATGAAGATAAAACAGAACTTCCTCTCAATAATTCACCAGTAATAGACTAGAGTAAAAATAAATCTCTAAATAAAATAAAGGCCAACATCTGTTGGCCTTTATTTTGTGGGTTAGAAATAATAAGCAAAAATCACAAACGCTTTTTTATTCCATTTATCGTTAGTTCCACCAGCTGCAAGACCTTCGCTATCGCCTAAATATGGATCATGTTTGCCAATCAACAACTCGGCTTGTACCGTCAATTTTTGATAGTTAAACGCAATGCCGGGAATAAAACGGGTGGAGTCTTTAAAGCCATCTTGTTCTTTTCGATAAGAACTATAGTTTAGGTACGGACGAACAGAGGTAATCGGGCCAAACTGCTGAGGAAATAAATAGCTCAGTTCGGCTGAATAAATCTGACCTTTGGTTGCTGAGTTAAATGAATAATCGAAACCACCCAAAGTTAGATGATCTTTATATTGGGTGTCGGCATTATCAATGTCTTGATAACCAGCCAAAAGCTGTAAATTCCATTGGTTATAATTGGTATTGCTAAAAACTGAATAGACTTGGCGGTCGCCATCTTGTCCTGAACGTTTGTTTTCAATGGTGGAATACCATGCAGAGGCACCAAGTTGGGTAGAGAAATTTTCTTGCCCTAGAACATTTTTAAAGGTGTGAGCGCCTCGAACAACAATGGAGTTCTTTTCTTTGGTATTGGTGCCTTGTGGTACTGAGTCATCCGCATTGACAGGGTTGATACTAAATCGACTTGAGTCTTTGCTTTTACCTCTATAGGTACCACCGTCGGTAGGGTAAAAGGCGAGTTGTGCTTCATTGATTCCATCATTGAAGTCATATTTCACCCCTAGGTTGTGTACATCTTCCCAACCTGCACTATTGGCAATCCCTAAATAATAAGTATTTCCCCAAAAGCGACCCAAGCCAAAAGGAACGGGGTTTAAGCCAGCAATAATTTTACTGTTGTCATTAATTTTATAACCCAACCACGCATCGGTAAGCCAATTGGCATCGCCTAAACGCCCGTAATATTCATAGACCCGATAATCTAAACGACCAATCCATTTCGGGGAGTTGTAGTCTAACCATAATACTGCGTCGTTAAAGGAAAATTTGCTCGTAGAAGGTTCAGAGTCAAAATCATAAACATATTTAGCCCGAACAGTACCACTCACTTTAAGTTGGCCTTCTTCAGCATTACCAAAGGTAAGGGCTGCATGACTTGAAAGGCTGAATGTAATTAAAGTCGTTGCGATGAATATTTTTTTGAAAGTTTTAGAATGTTTAAACAAAAGATTCTTTCTCCTCTTAAAAAATAAAAATTAAATTTGCCTCATGTATAAACCAGAAAAAGATTTGTCCAAATCTCAATATTTGCAGAAGATTAAAGATAAAAAGATAATAAAATCTGTACTTTATATAAAAGAATGAAAATTAATTAGATACAAAACTCTGGTTGCGATAAGCAAAAACAAAAATGATAAAATAATTAGAGGATGTATGTCAGGTGTTCATCATCATGTATTTTTTGAATATCGTTTTTAATTATTGATATATAAGTATTTTAATTTTACCTCTAAGTTGTAAGTTTGTTTGATGTTTGCTTTTTACTAAAAGATAAAAACTTATAAGGAAAAGTTATTTATAAAAACCTGATAAGCAACTCATATTTTTTTATTTTTCATTATAAAGGCGGCTGCATACCATGGGCTTATATTATTGAAAGATCATGAAATTATGAGCACAAAGACCAAACCGTTGATTATCACGGCAATTGTGGTTGTAGCAATTGTTGCATTTATCGTATGGCAAAATAAGAAAGACAATAATACAAGTGCTTCAGTTGGTGACAGCAAACCCGTAATCATTGCTTATCAAACAGGGGTTGACCCAAGCAAAGTGGCGCAAGCAAATGGGGAATATGAAAAGCATAGTCAACGTACCATTCAATGGAAAAAATTTGATGCCGGCTCAGACGTTGTAAACGCTCTGGCTTCAGGCGATGTTGTGCTTGGCAATATTGGATCAAGCCCACTTGCAGCTGCGGCAAGCCGTGATTTACCGATAGAAGTATTTTTAATTACGTCAAAACTTGGTGCATCTGAAGCATTGGTGGTAAGTAATAAATCAGGCATTAAAAGCCCTCAAGATTTAATTGGCAAAACTATTGCTGTACCGTTTGTGTCAACCACACATTACAGCCTATTGTCTGCGCTTAAACATTGGAACATTCCAGAAGACAAAGTAAAAATTATTAACTTGCGTCCACCTGAAATTTCAGCTGCTTGGGAACGTGGTGATATTGATGCTGCCTATGTATGGGAACCTGCATTAAGTAAAGCTAAAGCATCTGGCACGGTTTTAACCGACTCAAAACAAGTGGGTGAATGGGGTGCTCCAACCTACGACTTATGGGTGGTACGTAAAGATTTTGCAGAGAAAAATCCTGATTTCCTAAAAACTTTTGTTAAAACCACACTTGAGCAATTAGAAAAATATAACCAAGAACCAGCTACTTACGTTAAAAATGCCGATAACGTTGAGAAAATTGCTCAGTTAACAGGTTCTGATCCAAAAGATATCCCGCTTTTATTAAGTGGAAATATTTACCTAGATCATGCTCATCAAAAACAAACTTTAGATGGTGAATTTGCGCAAAATATTTTTGATACAGCGAAATTCTTAAAAGGTCAGGGCAAAGTCGACCAACTTAAAGCCGATTATAAAGGCAATGTGAACTCTTCATTTTTGCAGCCTTAAGGAGTTGTCATGAGTGTATTAGAAGCCAAACATATTCATCTGACTTTTCCTAAACAGCAAAAGCCAGTTTTACAAGACATTAACCTAACGATTGAAGAAGGTTCTTTAACTGTCATTTTAGGTGAGTCGGGATGTGGCAAAACAACTTTGCTTAATATCTTGGCTGGTTTTCAAAAGCCAAGTTCCGGTGATGTGCTTGTAAATCATGAAGTCGTAAATGGACCAGATGTAACCCGCGCTGTGGTGTTTCAGGATCATGCATTACTTCCTTGGTTGAATGTTGCAGATAATGTTGGCTTCGCTTTGCAGTTAAAAGGTTTAAAGCGTGCGGATATCGAAGTGCAAGTGAAAGCAATTTTAAAAATTGTAGGTTTAAGTCACGTTGAAAAAGCCAATATTTGGGAACTTTCCGGTGGTATGAAACAACGTGTTGGTATCGCCAGAGCTTTGATTAGTCATGCGCCGTTTATTTTATTAGATGAACCTTTTGCAGCACTCGATGCTTTTACCCGTGAAAACATGCAGCAGTTAGTGCTTGATTTATGGATTCAGCAAAATAAAAGCTTCTTTTTAATTACTCATGACATTGAAGAAGCATTGTTGCTGAGCAATCAGTTAGTTCTGATGACAGCGCATCCAGGCAAAATTGTAGAAACTTTACATCTTGATTTTGCTAAACGATATCGTCAGGGTGAGTCTATTCGCTCAATTAAATCGGACCCTCAATTTATTCAGCTTAGAGAACAGCTATTTGAAAGTTTAAGGGCACAAAAACAAAGCGGTAAGGAGGCGTTAACAACATGAGCACTAAAGATAACGTCTATGAATATGACAAAGCAGGGCTAAAACTTAAGCCAGATGTGCAAACAGAAAATCCTTCATTTTTATCGTCATTTTTTGAGAAACATCGAACTCTGGCGGTAAGCATAATCAGTGTGGGAAGTGTGGTTGCGCTCTGGTTTCTCATTACTGCTTTGCATATCGTACCTGAACTGTTTTTACCTAGCCCACAGGCAGTATGGCAAAAATTTATATCGGTAAGCCAAGAAGGCTTTATGAAGGCTACTTTGTGGCAACACTTAGCAGCCAGTATCTCTCGTGTGTTTTTGGCTTTGATTGCTGCTGTGGTGATTGGTGTTCCGCTGGGTTTATGGATGGGTCTGAACAAATGGGTACGTGCAGTTTTAGATCCTTTGGTTGAATTATTACGTCCAATTCCACCGTTAGCTTATTTGCCGTTACTTGTAATTTGGTTTGGTATTGGCGAAACCACAAAAGTACTTTTGATTTTCTTCTCGATTTTGGCGCCTGTCATTATTAGTAGTGCGCATGGCGTGTTAAGCCATCAATTGAATCGTGAACGAGCTGCCTTGTCGCTAGGAGCAAGTCAGTCACAAGTCTTTTGGCATGTCATTTTGCCAACAGCTTTACCTCATATTATTACCGGTATCCGTATTGGTCTCGGGGTAGGTTGGTCAACATTAGTTGCAGCAGAGTTGGTTGCAGCGGACCGCGGTATTGGTTTTATGGTGCAGTCGGCCGCGCAGTTCTTAATTACCGATACGGTGATTTTGGGCATTATTGTGATTGCGATTGTCGCAGTTAGTTTTGAGCTGTTTTTACGTTGGTTACAAAAACAGTTTTCTCCTTGGTATGGTCAGCAGTTGTAGTAAAGAAGATGAATACAGTAGTAGCAAACTTAAATATTGAAGTGATCAAGCCTACCATTGGCGCAATTATTCACGATATTGATTTGAATGCGTTAAATGAACAGACAACGCAACAAATCCAGCAGGCTTTGCTTGATCATCAGGTTATTTTTTTTCGAAAGCAACAATTAGCACCGCAAGCACAAGCAGACTTGGCACGTAGTTTTGGTAGCTTACATGTACACCCGATTTATCCTTCAATTGAAGATGTACCTGAAGTGATGGTGCTCGACAGTTGGAAACAAGATTTGCGTGACAATGAACTCTGGCATACAGACGTGACTTTTAGCAAAAATCCACCATTAGGGTGCGTGTTGCAAGCCATTAAAATTCCACCTGTAGGTGGCGATACGTTATGGTCAAGTAATACAGCAGCTTTTAAAGGGCTTCCGCTCGAACTACAGCAGAAATTACGTGGCTTAACTGCAACACACGATATTCGTAAGTCTTTTCCACTTGAGCGTTTTGCCCATAACGAAGAAGACCGTGAAAAGCTTTTGCAAACATTTAAACGTAACCCACCAGTGGTTCACCCAGTGGTGCGTACCCATCCGGTCACAGGTGAACCTCTGTTGTTTGTAAGTGAAGGCTTTACCACTCGAATTAATGAGTTACCCGAGCAAGAAAGCGAGCAGTTGCTTAATTTCTTGTTTGAACATGCGACCCAAGAGCAGTTTCATTTGCGTTGGAAATGGCAAGATGGTGACGTAGCGATTTGGGATAACCGTTGCACGCAACATAAAGCATTATTTGATTATGGCGATGCACATCGCATTATGCACCGTGCAACCATTAATGGTGATGTGCCATTTTATAAAAAAGAACAACAGCCAGAGTTAGTCGAGGTTTGATTCTTTTAATTATTCTTTGTTTCAATTCCAACACAGTGTTTTGAGTTGGAATTGAAACAATAACTCTTTAGCGCATTCCAAAACCTGACAATATGCCTGTGTAGTTCTTTGCAGGAGGTGGGGCCCAATCACCAACTTTGCTGGTCTTTAAATTTAACTGAACCAACATTTCTGCTTGTTTAACTGCCGCTGTAACACCGTCAATAACTATTACACCTAACTCATTTTTTAGCTTTAGACATAAATCACTCATACCTGCACAGCCTAAAATAATCGCATCGCTTTTATCTTCAGCGAGTGCTTTTGCGCATTCATCTCGTATGGTTCGATAAGCATCTGAGTCAGGAAGCTCCAACTCTTCAACTGCGATGTGACAAGCTCGAACATTTTTACAAAAGGGCTGAGCCCCATAGCGATTAGCCAGATGCCAACTCATATTCACTGTCCGCTGTAATGTTGTGATTACACTAAACCCAGTACTTACATAACTTGCGGTACGCATAGCTGCTTCAGCAATCCCAATCACAGGTGCCGAAGTGATTTCACGGGCAGCATAAAGCGCAGGGTCACCAAAACAGGCAATAATATAGGCATCTACATTTAGCTGTTCACCTTGTCGGATTTCCTCCAGCACACCTACTGCACTTAATGCTTCATCATAATAACTTTCAATCGTTGCAGGGCCCATTTGAGGACTGACTGCAATAATTTGAGTATCAGTCCCTGCGACTATCTTTGCAGAAGCAGCAATTTTGTCTGTCATGCTTTGAGTGGTATTGGGGTTAATAATTTTAATTTTCATTGTACTTATACCTTAGTCATTACAGATTTTGCATGAGTAAGCGGTTGGTTAAGAAATCGGTAAATCACAAAACCAAGCCCCATGCCAATAAACCAAGTGAAATTAGCAAGCGCGGATAATTGCGGTAAAAGCATGCACAAAACAGGAATTAATGAAGCTGGAATTAAGGCATAAAAAGCAGAACGGTTATAACCATTTTTATACCAATACAAACCCTTAGCGTCTAAGGTATATAAGTCATCTACTAAGATTTTTTGTTTTTTCACGAGGTAAAAATCAGCTAGCAATACGCCAAAAAGTGGGCCGATAAACGCGCCTAAAATATCAATGGTGTAGTGAATCACTTGAGGATTATTAAACAGATTCCATGGGGTGATGAAAATTGAACCTACTGCTGCAATCATTCCACCCATACGCCAGCTAATTTTACTCGGTGAAACATTCGAAAAATCAAAGGCAGGCGAAACAAAGTTAGCGACAATATTAATCCCGATGGTCGCAATCATTAAGGTCAAGCTGCCTAAAATGACTACAAAAGTGTTATCCAATTTACCAACCATCTCGACAGGGTCGGTAATGAGTTTGCCGTACACCGGAAGTGTCGCTGCAATACAAACCACGGTAAGTAAAGAAAAGCCTAGAAAGTTAATGGGTAAACCAAGAAAGTTACCCATTTTAATGGCACTAAAACTTTTGCCGTAACGAGCGAAGTCGCCAAAGTTCAGCATAGGTCCTGAAAAATATGAAACAACAAGAGCAATAGCACCAATCATGACAGGTACAACCGCAAATCCGTCGTATTGAACACCGCTCAAGTTTAAATCAATATTTTGCCATCCAGCTTTCCAGATGAGCCATACTGCCATGGCAAACATCACAACGTAGACCGCGGGGCCAGCCCAGTCGATGAACTTACGAATGCTGTCCATGCCAG
This sequence comes from Acinetobacter sp. KB005, assembly GCF_049949095.1. Lineage (NCBI taxonomy): Bacteria > Pseudomonadati > Pseudomonadota > Gammaproteobacteria > Moraxellales > Moraxellaceae > Acinetobacter > Acinetobacter sp. KB005. The sequence goes on from NZ_CP188191.1 coordinate 2,455,783, forward strand.
ACCAAAAAACAATAGCTTGTAGTAGCCAAAGCAGCATGAAGCCGATCCATCCTAAAAAGGACAGTCCAAGAAATCCATAATTTGAAACATCTGCATAGACTGACCATTCCGGAAAGAACTTTAAAATGACCAATAAGAATGCACTTGAGGCCAAATAGGTTTGAATGCCATACCATGCGACCGCAATCAGACCACGAATAACAGCAGGAATATTTGCACCAAGCACACCGAAAGTTGCACGACATATAACAGGATAGGGAGTACCAGTTTGTTGGCTAGACTTGGCAATCAGATTTGTAAAAAACTGAACAATTGCAATACCGATGAGTAAAGATAAAAGTACCTGCCAGCTATTCAGCCCAAGTGCAAAAAGGCTTCCGGCCATAACATAACCACCGACACTATGAACGTCAGACATCCAGAAGGCAAAAATATTATAAGCACCCCATGTTTGCTTTTTTAAAGGGGCTAAGTCTTGATTTGTCAGTTTTGCATCATAAGAAGGTTTAATTATTGCTTCGCTATTATTCATCTTGAACGCTCACTTCCCTAAGATAGTGGGTACTTTCAGCAGCTTTGGATTTCTGTCTAAAAGAATGAAATTAAGATTGTGCACAATATTATATTTAAATTGTGCACAATCTTAATTGAGCAAAAGTTATGCCAAATTCTGAAATCAAAGCTTGTGAGTTTTCCGTTCAACTAATAGTTTGTGTATTTAGAGGTAAATGAATGAAAGTTGGTTTGCTTAATCTGTTATAAAAAAATGAGTAAATTTAAAGGAATGGAACAATCTTATAATGTTAAATCTTGAATAGATCTTCCAGCATAGATATTGTTCTTATGAGAGAAATATTTCCAAATGGTTAAGTTGGACATACACTGTTCAAATTAAATAATGTTTTAAAAAAGAGAGGGCGTTAATAAAAATGGAGAAATCAATGCCATCGAATGCACCAAAAAGAGCCGTAGAAATGAGCAATGATGAAATTGATGACCATATATATAACGCTATTGTAGATGCCATTTTAAATAGGCAACTTACACCTAGAGCACGCTTGGTTGAAGCGCCATTATGTGAAGCATTTGGTGTGACACGGGGAGTCTTAAGACGCGTTTTTGTTAAACTTGCGCACGATAAGGTCATCGAAATACAGCCAAATCGTGGGGCACTCATAGCAGAACATAGCCTTGATGAAACAAAAGAGGTCTTTGAAGCACGCAGCATGCTTGAAATTGTCACTGTAAAAAAGTTAGCTCAAAAGTCTCATCACTTAGATTTTAGTGAGCTTCGCGCCTTAGTCGATCAAGAGTCGCAAGAGCGATTAGCTGGTAATTGGGCTGAGTGGATTAAGCTATCAGGTAAATTTCATCTAAAGCTTGTTGAAGCTAATCAAAATACTATTATGACCAGCTATTTGCAGACACTTATTGCGAGAACATCATTGTTAATTGGTTTGTATGAAATTCCAAAACATAATAATTGTTCGGCAGATGAACATCGTGCAATTTTAGATGCTATTGAGCAAGGCGATGAAAAACGAGCCACACAACTGATGGAAGAGCATTTAGAACACTACGCGACGACATTTATTGAAGAAAACAGCGTAGTAACAGCAGAGCAAAATTTATTAAATTTATTTAAAAATAAGAAGATTGAAGCTACTCAAACCAACTAAAAAAGTGGGCCAATTCTTATGGAAAAGGCCCAGACCACTTATTTTATAGGAGCGATTTGATGGGTTAAAAAATCAATAAATAGTTTTACTTTCTTCGATAAAATTTTACGGTTTGGCCATGTCACATATAAATGAAGTGGCTGACTGGTGTAGTCCTCCAAACATTTCTGTAATTTACCTTCCTTGTAGTAAGGCTCTGCAATAAACTCTGGAAGAAAGACAATACCGTGATCTTTTAGGCACATATCTAATAATAATTCACCATTATTACAGGTCATCACAGGGAAACAATTAAAGGACACTTCTTTTTGATCTTTTTGGAAAATCAACTTCTTATGACGGCTATCTTGATAATAAATTAAAAATTTATGATCTTTGAGTTCCTCTAAAGAGGCGGGTAATCCATGCTGATTAAAATACTCAGGCGTTGCATATAAATATCGTTGATAGGTATTTAATATTTTACTATTTGCCAAATTTGGAGGAGAGCCATCTACACGAATTGTTAAATCAAATTTATTATTATTCATGTCTAATAACTGATCGGTCATGAACAAATCAATTTTGATACTAGGGTATTTTTCAATAAAGTCTGAAATTATATTTTGAAGAAAAATATTACTAAAAGACATGGGGGTATTGAGCTTGAGTTCACCTTCAGGGTACTGCTGATTGTAGTTAATTTCATAGGCAGCCCATTCAAACTCACTTAAAATGACTTTGCTATGTTGATAAAACTTTTCTCCACAAGAAGTGAGGTTCATCTGTCTTGTGGTTCTGGTTAATAGTGTAGTTTTTAGGTCATTTTCGAGGTAGCAAACGCGTTTAGCAACCAAGTCACGAGAGATATCGAGTGCTCTGGCTGCACTACTAAAATTACCATGTTCTACGACACTTACAAAAGTGGAAATACAGTCTAATCGATCCATGGATAAGCGAAAGTTAAAAAAAATATATATCAATGATTAAACTATAAAAATTAAAAAGCAATCATTGTTTTTATTGTATTCATGCAGGATACAGATTCGTGCTGATTTGCTGTCTATGCTTTTACATTTTTATCTGTTTTGATAATGACCAGTAAGCAATTTTAATGCATTACTCATAAGGAATAATGGAGTTTACCCATGAATAAGTCACTTTTAGAACAACTTTCACCAACGAATTGTCAGGTTATTTTTATTGATCACCAGCCACAAATGGCTTTTGGTGTGCAGTCAATAGACCGCCAAGTATTAAAAAATAATACTGTAGGGTTAGCAAAAGCAGCTAAAACGTTCAATATTCCTGTCACTATTACTACGGTTGAAACTGAAAGCTTCTCTGGTCATACATATCCTGAGCTTTTAGATGTATTTCCTGATGCTCCATTATTAGAACGTACTTCAATGAATTCATGGGATGATCAAAAAGTACGTGATTCACTTGCAAAAAATAACCGTAAGAAAGTGATTGTTTCGGGTTTGTGGACTGAAGTGTGCAATAACACTTTTGCTTTTGGTGCCATGCTTGAAGGTGATTATGAAATTTATATGGTTGCGGATGCTTCTGGTGGTACATCGAAAGAAGCACATGACTATGCCATGCAACGTATGATTCAAGCAGGTGTTGTTCCAGTAACTTGGCAACAAGTATTACTTGAATGGCAACGTGATTGGGCACACCGTGATACCTATGATGCAGTTATGGCAATTGTACGTGAGCATTCTGGTGCTTATGGTATGGGCGTTGATTATGCTTATACGATGGTACATAAGGCACCTGAACGTACCACATCAAAACACGAAGTACTTGCACCAGTTCCTGCAAAATAAAATAGTACTTATTTAGGTAAAGGCATATCTAGTATTCAATATTGAAGTGATATTAATACGGATATGCCTTTATTTTTTAGAACGATAATTCACAAGAATGGAGTTCAGAATGACCGAAATAAACCTCATACTTAAAAACGGTAAAATCACCACACTAGATCCTAAAAATCCAGAAGTACAAGCAATTGCCATAGCAGATGGTAAAGTCGTACGCACCGGCACAAATGATGAGATCATGAAGCTGGCATCAGCGACGAGCAAAGTTGTAGATTTAAATGGTCGTCGCGTTATACCGGGTCTAAATGACAGTCATCTACATATTATTCGTGGTGGCCTGAACTACAATATGGAACTGCGTTGGGAAGGTGTGCCATCTGTAGCGGATGCACTACGCTTACTCAAAGAACAAGCCGATAATACACCAGCTCCTCAATGGGTACGTGTGGTTGGTGGTTGGACTGAATTCCAGTTTGCCGAAAAGCGTTTACCGACTTTAGAAGAAATTAATAAAGCCGCTCCTGATACTCCAGTATTTGTTTTACATTTATATGCTAGCGCCTTGTTGAACCGAGCTGCGCTTGATGTATTGGGCTTTAATAAAGACACGCCAGACCCGCCTGGCGGCAAGATTGTACGAGATGAAAAGGGTGAGCCAACGGGTCTGTTGCTCGCAACTCCATCGGCTATGATTTTATATTCGACCTTAGGTAAAGCACCGAAATTGCCAGTTGAAGATCAAGTCAATTCAACTCGTCATTTCATGCGTGAACTAAATCGATTAGGTATTACTTCTGCAATCGATGCGGGTGGCGGTGGGCAAAATTATCCTGAAGATTATGATGTGATTAAGCAATTGCATGACCAAAACCAAATGACAGTGCGAATTGCATACAACTTATTTGCTCAAAAAGCTGGTCAAGAACTTGATGATTATCGTCGCTGGACAGAAATGACATTTCCGGGCGATGGTGATGAACTATTTAGAATGAATGGAGCGGGTGAGAACCTGACTTGGTCGGCGGGCGACTTTGAAGATTTCTATGAGCCACGTCCGGATTTACCAGAAAAAATGGAAGGTGAACTCGAAGCCATTGTAGAGCATTTATCTGAAAAGAAATGGCCATTCCGTATTCATGCAACCTATGATGAAAGTATTAATCGTTTGCTCAATGTATTTGAAAAAGTAAATTCAAAACAGCCATTTGCAACCCGATTTATTATTGACCATGCCGAAACCGTATCTGAACGTAATATTGAGCGTATTGGTGCATTGGGTGGCGGTATTGCCATTCAACACCGTATGGCATATCAAGGTGAGATTTTCGTAAAACGCTATGGTGCAGAAGCTGCTCAAGCAACGCCACCAGTTAAGAAAATGTTAGAGCTAGGTGTTCCTGTAGGTGCGGGAACAGATGCAACACGTGTTGCGTCTTATAACCCTTGGGTTTGCTTATATTGGTTGAGCACAGGTAAAACAGTGGGTGGTTTACCTTTGTATGATGAAAAAAATCTATTAGATCGCCAAACAGCGCTTATGCTCTGGACCAAAGGTTCGGCTTGGTTTTCAGGTGAAAAAGATGTCAAAGGCTCATTAACAGCAGGGGAACTTGCTGATTTAGTTGTATTGTCTGATGACTACTTCAAAGTTGAAGCAGATGATATTCAGTGGATTGAGTCTGTGCTCACTGTTTTAGGCGGAAAAGTGGTATATGCAGGTGCAGAGTTTAAGCAAGATGATCCTCCATTACCACCAGCATCACCAACATGGTCACCAGTAAAACGTTTTGGTGGGCAATGGCGGTTATCTGAAAACCGTAATGCACCTTCAAATCAGTCTTTACAGTCAGAAAGCGCGCTGTGTGCATGTGCTAGCAGTTGCGGTATGCATGGACATAGCCACTCATGGATGCTTGATGTTCCTGTAAATGATAAAGATAAAAAATCTTTCTGGGGCGCACTGGGTTGTTCGTGTTTTGCATTTTAAATAAAACAGTATGGGAACCTGCCGCTTTAAATGGCTTGGTTCTCTAAGGTATGTACCATGAAAATGTACTTATTATCTTTGGCTGTAGGGTTGCTCGTTGGTGTCTTATATTATGTTTTAAATGTGAAGTCGCCAGCTCCACCTCTTGTTGCATTAGTTGGTTTATTAGGCATGGTGATAGGAGAACAACTTCTTCCTTTTATTAAGTCCTATTTTTAACCGTTTTCATTTAACAAAAAAGCTAAATGGCATTGCGCCGTTTAGCTTTTTATCTATGAGAATCTTAGATTATTTTATTCGTTGACCTTGTTCATTAATGATCACTTCACCATCTTCTTTTGCAAAATAGCCTAAGTTTTCTGAATCTAAAATGTCCAAAACAATTTCAGAAGGACGGCACAGACGTGTACCTTTTGAAGTCACCACAAACGGACGATTGATTAAAATTGGGTACTGAATCATAAAATCAATTAACTGTTCATCTGTCCAGCTGTCTTGTTCTAAATCTAAATCTTTATATGGATCAACATTTTTACGAATTGCATCACGAACGGTTAATCTAGCTTGTGAAATGAGTTGAGTAAGCTCATCTTTACTAGGAGGTGTCTGTAAATATTCAATAACAATGGGTTCAATCCCAGCGTGACGAATAAGTGCAAGCGTATTACGTGAGGTGCCACAAGCAGGGTTATGGTAAATCTTCACTAGCTCAGTCATGACAAATTTATCGCCGAATTAAGATATTGCATTTATATATGGATATACGTATATTTGCAATAACGAATATGAATTGTTACTGACATGATCACTCAAGTCGATTTTTTTAAATGTCTTTCGGACCTTACTCGGTTAAGCATTCTTAAATTAGTTTTAAGAAAACAAAACATATGTGTTTGTGAACTGACCGAGCAACTTGACTTAAGCCAACCGAAAATTTCCCGACATTTAGCGCTATTACGTACTCATGGCATTTTACTTGACTCAAGACAAGGGCAATGGGTGTATTACAGCGTTAACCCAGATTTACCAAGTTGGGCCGTTGAAGTTTTGAAAATTATAGGAAACCAAGATGAAAGTTTCGTGAATCAATCATCTTCACAGTTTTCTTCTATTTCTACCTATTGTGAGTAACACCATGAAATTCTTATTTTTATGTACTGGAAACAGTTGCCGTAGCATTTTGTCAGAAGTTTTATTTAATAGTCGTGCACCAGAAAATTGGAAAGCGTATAGCGCAGGAAGTAAACCATCAGGGCAGGTGCATCCATTAACCATTGAAACACTTGAAAACTTAGGTCTTTCAACAGATGGGCTATGGAGCAAAACCATTGATGACTGCGAGCAGTATCAACCAGATGTTGTGATTACAGTCTGTGATTCTGCTGCACAAGAAGCATGCCCACTTTATTTAGGCGGTGCAATCAAAGCACACTGGGGCTTAAGTGATCCATCTCATTTGGACTTGCCAAAAGAAGAAAAATTAAAAGCTTTCCAAGAGACAGTAGATCATATCAACCGTCGTTTAGATGTGTTGTTCGCGCTCGATGTTGCTCATTTAAATCGTTCACATTTGATTACTGAGATTAATAAAATCTCTCATATTGAGTAAGAGAGCAGAACATGACTAAGCAAAAGCTTTCTTTTTTAGACCGGAATCTGACGCTATGGATTTTTATTGCCATGGGTTTAGGGGTGGCAATAGGTGTTTTCTTTCCTCAAGCCTCGGTTTCTTTGAATCAACTTAGTGTAGATAACGTCAATATTCCGATTGCAATTGGTTTAATTTTAATGATGTATCCACCTTTGGCAAAGGTAGATTACGCAACTTTACCGGAAGTATTTAAAGATAAAAAAACGTTGGCTTTGTCTTTAGTACAAAACTGGTTAATTGCTCCAGTTTTGATGTTTGCTTTAGCGATTATTTTTCTGCATAACTATCCGGAATATATGACAGGTCTAATCTTGATAGGCTTGGCACGTTGCATTGCAATGGTATTGGTCTGGAACGGTTTGGCCTGTGGGGATAACCAATATGTTGCTGCTTTAGTTGCCTTTAACAGTATTTTCCAAATTTTATTCTTTAGTACTTATGCATGGCTTTTCTTAACTTTCTTGCCGCCGTATTTTGGTGTGGCTGGTCAAGTCATTGATGTGAATTTCTGGACCATTACCCATGCTGTATTGGTGTATTTAGGTATTCCATTTTTAATGGGTTTCCTCACGCGACTCATTTTAGTGAAAGCAAAAGGATTAGATTGGTATCAAACTAAATTCTTACCAAAAATCAGTCCGATTAGTTTGCTTGCATTACTTTTTACCATTGTGGCTATGTTTAGTCTTAAAGGTGGTGATGTGGTGAGCTTACCTTTAGATGTGCTGCGAATTGCGATTCCACTGATGATTTACTTTGTGGTGATGTTCTTCATTAGCTTCTTTATGAGTAAACGTATGGGAAATAACTACCCACGTACCACTGCCATTTCATTTACCGCTGCGGGTAACAACTTTGAGCTTGCTTTAGCAGTTGCGATTGCAACATTTGGTTTAGCATCACCTGTAGCATTTACCACTGTGATAGGACCATTGGTTGAAGTTCCGGTTTTAATTTCACTCGTTTCAGTTTCTCTTTGGCTCAAGAAAAAGTATTTCTCCCATGAACAGTCTTAACAATGATTTATCAAATGTAGCGTTAAATCTTTTAGATAAGCCTACCTTTGAACAAGTGCAAGTACAGCAACTTGAACATCCACCACGCATTTTATTGCTATATGGTTCTAATCGTGAGCGTTCTTATAGTCGTTTTGCTGTGTTGACGGCTGGACGAATTCTTGAATATTTAGGCGCCGAGGTCAAAATCTTTCATCCTAAAGGTTTACCTTTACCAGAAGATGCAGAAACAGATCATCCAAAAGTTCAAGAATTACATGAGCTTCTGGCTTGGGCAGAAGGGATGGTGTGGTGTTCACCAGAACGTCATGGTGCAATGAGTTCGATTTTAAAAGCTCAGATTGATTGGATTCCCTTAGCTGGCGGAGCAATTCGTGCAACTCAGGGTAAAACCTTAGCCGTTATGCAGGTTAGTGGAGGTTCTCAATCTTTCAATGCTGTGAATCAAATGCGCATTTTAGGGCGCTGGATGCGTATGATTACGATCCCGAATCAGTCTTCGGTTGCTAAAGCTTTTTTAGAGTTTGAAGAAGATGGAAGTATGAAACCATCCTCTTACTATGACCGAATTGTCGACGTAATGGAGGAACTCTATAAGTTCACTTTATTAACACGCGGACAAAAACAATATCTGACAGATCGCTATTCGGAACGTAAAGAATCGGCAGAAGAGTTATCTAAACGAGTCAATCAAAAATAGACTGTTTTACTCAATAAAAAGTGCTCCGATAGGGGCATTTTTTATTGAGTAATTTTTTGGTTACGTAATTGTTGGTAATAATTTTTGTAATAAATTAATAAAGTTTGAAACTTTGGCTGAATTTTCATTTTCTCTTGTAATCAAGTAAAGAGGAGCATTAAGTTTTATTGAACTATCAAATTCGCGATAAACAATTTCATGGTCCCAGAAGTTATGCATTGAGGCCGGTACAATAGTTATACCAATTCCAGCAGCGACTAAATTTAATGTTGCGGTAGGTCGAGGCGCTTCCTGAATAATACGTGGGCTAAAACCCGCTTGGTAGCAGCTATATAAAATGTTGTCATATAAACCTTGTCCTGAAGAACGACGGTATAAAACAAAATTTTCATCTGATAAGTCACTTGAACTAATTTTTTCTTTTTGCGTAAGTGGATGTCCTATAGGCAATGCCACCATCATTGGCTCATCTAATATATGAAGATGTTTTAACCCAATATCACGACTAATCGGGGCTCTTAAAAAGGCGATATCAAGTTTTTCCGAGATTAACCGATCTAATTGCTTTTGGCTACCTGCTTCTTCAAGTTTGGTTTGTACCCCTGGATATATTTCCCGATAGGAGCGCAATACTAATGAAATCAGTGGATGTAAGCCTGCAGAACTTGTAAAACCAATATTGAGTTGTCCTGTTTTACCTTGGCTGACATCTTGAACTAATTTAGGAATATGTTTGGCATGCTCTAATAAAATTTGTGCTTCTTTAAATAGTGCTAAACCTGCTTCAGTTGGTTCAATCCCACGTGGTTGCCGAACAAGCAATTGTGTTCCGAGCTCTTCTTCCAGTTTTTTGAGTAAACGTGTTAATGGCGGCTGTTGAATAAATAATCGGTTTGCCGCGTGGGTAATGTTTCTTTCTTCAACAACCACAACAAAGGCATGAAGCTTGTGCAAATCTAGCATAGAAATACCTTTAGGGTATGGTTAAAGAAAATAAAAGCATTTGTAGATATGTCATAAAAGTATCATTCTATCTTGGTCAGATAAAGTGAAAAGTAACGAAAATGAACCATGTTGAAATTGCCGTGCAGAAGGAGAGTGTACCGAGCTGCACAGAACTATTTTTAGGTTTTTTAACATTAGGTTTAATCGGATTTGGTGGCGTATTGCCTTTAGCACGAAAAGTCGTTGTAGAGCAGAGACAGTGGCTAAGTCCTGAAAAATTCACTGAATTACTGGGTCTGTGTCAATTTTTACCGGGCGGCAATATCATTAATTTATCTGTTGCGATTGGCATGGAGTTTCGCGGTGTCCGTGGAGCGGTAAGTTCACTGATTGGCTTGATCCTTGCGCCTACGATAATTGTTGTACTTTTACATTATGTCTATGAGCAGTTCCAAGACAATTTAATGGTTAAGCATCTTTTTGAAGGGCTGGGAGCAGCAGCAGCAGGGCTTCTGGTGGCAACCGGCTTAAAAATGTTGAAACCATTATTACGTAACCCAATAGCGATGTGTGTTGTCGTGGCAGCAATTGTTAGCATTGCTTTTCTAAAAATCTCCTTGCTTTTGACCATGCTGATTTTGTTGGCACTTTATTCAACTATTATTTGGAGACGTGTGTAATGGGTGCAGTTCTACTTACTTTAGCCATCATTTTTACTCAATTGTCTCTTATTGCATTTGGTGGCGGCAATACAATTTTGCCTGAAATGCAACGCCAAGTGGTCGATATTCATCACTGGATGACGGCACAAGAATTTAGTGCATTATTTGCCATGGCCCAAGCTGCCCCTGGTCCAAACATGATGATTGTCCCGTTGGTGGGATGGCATGTAGCAGGGCTATCGGGTTTACTTGTGACATCAACCGCCAAATTTCTACCTTCATCTATTATTACTGTATTTGTAATGAGAGGTTGGTCAAAATTTAAAGATAAGAAATGGCGACGTGTTTTACAGCTTGCTTTACAACCCGTCACTGTGGGAACTGTGCTTGCCAGTGCGTGGATTATTTCTGAGGCGGCTGCAATAAATACTTTACTTGTCATTATGGTCGTCGTTGCAACTTTATTATCTTTAATTAAAAAGGTTCATCCCTTACATGTCTTGATTGCTGGGGCTGTATTTGGCGTGGTGTTACTCTAGTTTAACCAGTTTGCCGGCCTGCGCTGGATGAGTTCAGGTTGGCTTTTTTTGATTGAAGTGAATAATAATTAAATCTAAAAAACCGATCAAATCTATAAAAACATACTGTTTTACCTATTCTGTGTTTTAACGTACTATGCATCTATTGAAAGAATTTGGATGCATTGGAGTAAAAACAGATGTTAGATCAAAACATTAAAACTCAATTAAAAGCTTACTTAGAACGTTTAGAAAGTCCAATCGAATTAGTTGCTGCTTTGGATGAATCAGATAAAGCTGCTCAAATTAAAGAGCTGGTTACCGAAATTGCTGAACTTTCTGACAAGGTCACTGCCCGTTTTGATGGTAACAATACACGTCGTCCAAGCTTTGGTGTCGCTAAAGCAGGTGAACAACCTCGTGTGTTCTTTGCTGGCTTACCGATGGGCCATGAGTTTACATCTTTGATCTTGGCGCTGTTACAGGTGTCTGGTTATGCTCCTAAAGTGTCTGATGAAGTGCTCAACCAGATAAAAGGTTTAAACCTTAAAGCTGACTTTGATGTGTTTGTATCACTAAGCTGTCATAACTGTCCGGACGTGGTACAGGCGCTTAACCTGATTGCGATTTATAACCCGAACACAACTGCAACCATGATCGATGGTTCATTCTTCCAAGACGAAGTTGAACAACGCAAAATCATGGCTGTTCCAATGGTGTTCCAAGACAATGAGCACATTGGTCAAGGTCGTATGACCCTTGAAGAGATTGTGGCAAAACTTGACACTAACTCAGCTGAAAAAGATGCAGCAGCGCTTAATGCCAAAGATGCGTTTGATGTGTTAGTGATTGGTGGTGGACCTGCGGGTGCAACAGCTGCCATCTATGCAGCACGTAAAGGCATTAACACAGGTATCGTGGCTGAACGCTTTGGTGGTCAGGTCATGGATACCATGGACATTGAAAACTTCACGTCTGTTCAAAAAACTCAAGGTCCTAAGTTTGCTGCTGAAATGGAAGCACATGTTCGTGAATATGATGTTGATATCATGAACCTGCAACGTGTCAGCAAAATCGTTGGTGCAGATCAAACAGCAAATGGTCTGGTTGAGGTTGAACTCGAAAACGGTGCAAAGCTTGAATCTAAAACAGTAATCCTTTCAACAGGTGCACGTTGGAGAGAAATGAATGTACCGGGTGAAGCTGAATACCGTACTCGTGGTGTCGCGTACTGCCCACACTGTGATGGTCCATTGTTCAAAGGCAAACGTGTTGCCGTGATTGGTGGTGGTAACTCGGGTGTAGAAGCTGCAATTGACCTTGCAGGGATTGTTGAACATGTGACTTTAGTTGAGTTCGACACCAAACTTCGTGCTGACCAAGTCTTGCAAAACAAACTGCATAGCTTGCCAAACACCACTGTGATTATGAATGCCTTAAGTACTGAAGTGTTAGGCGATGGATCACAAGTGACTGGACTTAAATATAAAGACCGTGCGACTGATGAAGAGCATGTGGTTGAGCTTGCAGGAATCTTTGTACAAATTGGTTTATTGCCAAACACTGACTTCTTGAAAGACAGTGAGCTTGAGTTAACCAACCGTGGCGAGATCATTGTAAATGATCGCAACGAAACCAATGTGAAAGGTGTGTTTGCTGCGGGTGACTGTACTACGGTTCCGTACAAGCAAATTATTATTGCTACAGGTGAAGGCGCTAAAGCATCACTCTCTGCATTTGATTACATCATCCGTTCTGGACAATAAAATTTAGATCCAGAAACAAAAGAGCCAAAGGTTATCCTTTGGCTCTTTTTATTTTTATGGTTTATATAAACCATGTTCGACTAAATGCTCTCGTAAAATACGACGCAGTTCTAAAACGGCTTGCGGCGTTAACTGAATTGAATGTCCACCTGGAAGAACCTTCTCAGATTTGGCACCTTCTAAGTGAGCACTTTTATACGGAACAATACCATCTGTAATTACGTTTGGATCATCGCTCTTGGTGATATTGCCCATAATTGAGTGGAAAACCAAGCCCTTATGAGGATTAATATTTTCTGTGAGTTCCATAAATTTGGACTGATGGCTCAAATCGCTTGGACCATTTTGAATCAAACCACTATCAATATTACTCAAGAAATCTTTAACATCTAAATTTTCGGTTGTGAGTGAAGTTGCTACAGCTGATAAAAAAGCACCAGGTAGACGAATAATTTTACGCGCTGCTAATGTAAACCAGCGATCTGCATAATCTGTACCTCGATGAGGAGAAGCCAAGAAAATTGCACGATCAAAATTATTGATTGAATGCATTTGCAATCGTTCAGTAACCATTGGATGTTTCTTAAAGCGGTTTTGCTGACGTGTCGTCATTAGCTCTAAAGCAGGCTTGGTAATATCGCCATCACTTACCAGTAAACGGCTAATAATACCTCCCATACTATGTCCAACCAGTACGGCATCATGTGCAGCATGATCATTAGGGTTTAAAGAACCAAAAGCTTGCTTAAGAAGGGCATAAGTTTGGAAACGGCTTTCCAGAATCGGCATATTAGTCGAATAGAAAACTTGCCAAACTTGATAATTATCTCTTAAAACCGTATCACCCATAACATCATTAGTCAAAGCAATCCATGCCTCAGGACTACTTGCGAGCCCATGGACTAATACAATAATTTTTTTATTTGGATTGTATGGTTCAAGCATATATAGGTGTGGCATGGTCAAGTGCTGATCACGATCAATCAGGCTTAAATAAGCCGCGACACCTAAATTATTTTCAGCTAACCATAAGCCGTAAGGCGCGGAAAAGTTGGCTGCTAGAGGATATTGTTTTCCTGCTACACTAATATTGTCGGTCCGGTATGGATCGTAAACCCGAATCACGAATTCAGGATTATTAATAATTTCTTCAACGGTGGTCGCATGTTTTGGTTCAGCTACAATCGTTGCAGCCAAATAACGTGCATGATGAATATTTGGGTTAACGCCATTTTTATAATTGTATTTAAGTGGGTCTAAAATATACTCATTAATATCTTCTTTTCCTGAACTCGGAAAAACCGCTACAAATTCAGATCCAAAACCATCACGGCGGTTAATGGTTCTTAAGCCCGAAAAATTTAAGTTATAACTTGAAATTAATTTTTCTAATTTTTGACCCGTTAACTGTCTATGAAATTCAAAATCAATCGAATAGACACTTTTACCAATATGAATTTGGGGTTCAACACCATTTTTTTGAGGGTGTCTCAAATCATAAACACCGACCATTTTGGCAATTGCCTGATTATAGAAGTCACGAATCTGAACTTGTCTATTATCAAAAATACGGTCAGTAGGCTGACGCTTCGTTGAAAACAAATAGGCGTAACTATAACGAATACTTTTATCCAGTAAATTTAATTGCTGGTCTAAACAATCATCATATTTGTTCTGAATATTGGTTTGTTCTTCTTCAGACTTATGTTTAGTAAATCTACTAACCTTACAATTAGATGAATCTGACAAAGCCATTGCTTTTGCCAAATACATTTCACTTGCAGCTGATAAGAACTGTTCATCTAAAATTTGAGGTAATTTTTTGAGTTGATTTACACAGTTATCAGGTGTGTCAGTACAAACCTTAGCTTCCTGACCAGACATTGATAAAACATTCAGACTTGCTTCGCTGAGTTTATCTTGCGTAAGAATACTATTACGTTCATTTGCAATAGTTACATTCAAAGCTTGCTGTTTAACATTAACGACCTGACAACCACTCAGAATTGAACCGAGTAGTATGACCGTCAATACTGTTTTGCTTCTTTTTATTGAAAACATTATGGTCAAAATTTAGTGGCTCAATGGTAGGTAGATCATACAAATTTTAAAATATTTTTCAAATGATCAAATAAAAAAAGGGCTGTCAAAACAGCCCTTTTTTATAAAATTAAGCTTATTTTTTTGGTGTTGTACTAGGAGTAGTTGCAGACATTGCAGGGTTCGTTAAAACTTGCCATACGTTCCAACGGCCTTGTTTTTCAATTTCTTGAATTAAACGATCAGCAATTTCCGCTTCATCTGGATATTTAACTTTATAGTTTTTAAGCGTTTGGATCGCATTTTTCTTCTGCTCCATTGCAATATAGTTATTTGCAGCAGCTAGATATGCTTCTTGAACATTACCTTTAATTGCTTTATCTAAATATGGAATGGCTTCACGTTGACCACCACCTTCAGATAAGCCAAAACCGAACCAGAAGTTTGCTTCCGCATCATCTGGATTAATTTTTAAAAGTCTTTGAGCATATTCTAAAGATTTAGTGGTATGAACAGTACCTAAATCAAGGTTACGTGCAAGAACACTTGCTTTAAACGCGCGAAGTAAAATATCAAATGATGCATTTTCATTTGCAGCAAGTGTATCAAGTTGCTGTGTTACTTCTTTAAGTTTACTTTCGAAGCCTTTACGTTCTTGGCGGTCAGTAAAGCGAGGTGGGTAGTGACGTGCTTTGCCTTCCACTAACTGTAAGAAGTCATCAATACTTGTAACGTCAATTTCATTCTCGCCAGCTAAAACTGCATATTTCATTGAACGCTGTGTGTTATTTACAGTCGGAACAATCAGTTTATTGGTGTCGAGAGTAAGCTGTTTGGTTGGATCATCTTGACGGTTAACCACCATTTTCGTTACCGGCTGTGCAGCAGCTTCTTTTAACGCAACTTCAAATGCTGGCGGTTGATCATAGTTAAAAGGATTTAGTGCATAAAAAGGAGGAGTAAGCTCTGGTTCCTTGAAAACAAAAGGCTCAATTTTTTGTTCTTTTACGGGTGCCATTGTACAAGCTGTTAAACTTGAGGTCGCAAGGATGATATATGCCAAAGGCTTAAAATTCATAGGATCTTCCGTTCATTTTAGTAAAGTCAGATTTGGTACTGGTAAGTCTAGGAAAAGCTAAACCGACATGCAAGGGTAAGCGTGTTACATTATGAATCAAGAATATTACGTTTTTGATATCTTGTTTTGTGCGCCACATTCACGACGAACTTCTTCAAGTATTTTTAGCTCTTCATCACTAAAAGGCTGTTCATCTTGGCTTTCTTTTTTGAAGCTAGGGTCTAGCTCTGATAAACGCTGGCATAAATTATTCATACGCGTTTCATTGTGCTGAATACGATCAAGCAAAACGCGCATACCTTCTAAAATAGGATCTGACTGATCAGCAGTTGTCGCATATGGGGCAAAACCAATACTTTGTGCATAATCACGGCGACGTTCTTCATCTTTATCTTGGTTCTTGTCGGTATCTTTATAGATATAGCGAGCAGGGTTTCCTACAGCAGTCACACCAGCAGGAACAGCTTTAGTCACTACAGCATTTGAACCGACTTTAGCGCCTTTACCTACCGTGAATGGGCCCAAAATTTTTGCACCAGCACCAACAACCACACCGTCTTCTAAAGTTGGATGGCGCTTGCCAGTCTTCCATGTTGTACCACCTAAGGTAACACCATGATAAAGCGTAACATCGTCGCCAATTTCAGCAGTTTCACCAATCACAACACCCATGCCATGATCAATAAAAAAACGCTTACCGATTTTAGCACCCGGATGAATTTCGATTCCTGTGGCAAAACGGCTAAATGACGAAAGTAGGCGAGCTGCACCTTTACAATCTTTTTGCCATAATTCATGTGCAACACGATGCATCATAATTGCATGAATGCCAGGATAAGTCGTAAGAACTTCGAGTGTATTGCGGGCAGCAGGATCACGCGCAAATACAGCCTTTATATCTTCTTTAAGCTGTTTAAGCATTGGGTTGATCCTCCTTGTCAGATAATGCTTTTTTCCATTTACCACTGGTTAGAGCTTGTACACGACTAAAAATACCGCGAAGTAAATGATATTCCATACGATCTAATTGTATACGACCAAACAAACGACGCAAGCGCAAAGGCAATAAACGTGGATTCTCTGGATCTAAAAATTCAATTTCAGTCAGCATTTTTTCTAGATGAGGATAAAACTCTTCCATTTGTTGCTGAGTAACCAAAGGTTCATCCCATTGCATGCTTTGGCCTTGCACTAATGGCATTTCATCTACATTCTGGTCGACTTGGTCTTGTTCCAGAGCAGACATGCGAAGCTCATAACATACGACTTGAATCGCTTGCGCAACATTTAGTACACCATAGTCCGGATTTACAGGAATCGTTAAATGGTAATTTGCCAGTGCTAATTCTTCATTAGTTAAACCACGGTCTTCACGACCAAAAACAATTGCAATTTGTTGTCCTTGAGCGGTTGCTTTAATGGCTTCTTTAGCTGCAGGTCGCACATCCAGTAAAGGCCAAGGAATGGTGCGACTACGTGCACTTGTTCCAAAAACCAAATGGCAATCTTTAATTGCATCTTCTAGGGTATCTACAATCTCAAGGTGCTCAAATAAATCTTGGGCACCAGCAGCAAGTGCTTGTATATCTGGATGAGGATATGTTTTGGGTGCTACGAGAACTAATTTAATTAGTCCCATTGTCTTCATGGCACGTAAAGCACTGCCAATATTAGCAGGCAAAGTTGTATTTACCATGACAATACGCACTTGTGCTAATTGTTTTGACACGGTGGTGTGGTCAAACGAACTCATAAGATTTCCAGAAATTACGAATATTGAGAAACTTCGCTTTGGTATAAATCCAATGCATCGTCCATAGACATACCCGCAGGAGGAGAGGCAACAGCATGTGGACGAACAGGGTCTGCTGCTTTAGCCGCTTTCGACTTTACTTGATATTCAATATAAATATTATCTTTACCAAAATAATCTCTGAGCTTAGCAAGTAATTCATCTAGAGGAGCGACTTTCCATTGCGGACCAAACAGAAGCTCGGCTTGAGCATAGGGTTGATCAATCTGTAACTGTAGAGCGATATGTTGATGCATATCTACATTGCAAAATGGCAAGATCATGTTTTGCAAATCTTTTGCCAATGTTGGTTGCATGAACTCTTCTGTTAATTTGATTTGAATACTGTTAGCACGTTTTTGTCTTATTTCATTTAAGGTGAAAGCTTTGGTTAAACGTCCCATTGGACGATCAAAGCCTTCTCGCTCATAGATTTCGCCTTCGAAAACTACAACACGTTCCACTTGAACGATATCTTTAAAACGTTGGAAGCGCTCATGGTTACAGCTGACTTCAATACGTGCCGTACCATCATCTAGTACAATAACAACTCGGTTCGGGAAGTTTGCGACATCAATGACCAAACCTGCATAAACCGTAGTAACGCCACGACGCGTAGCTGTAATTTCATTTAGTTTTACAGGAATAAATGCTTTGAGTTCTTGTCGGTAAACGTCAATTGGATGGCCTGTTAGATATAAACCAAGCGTATCTTTTTCGCCTTTTAAACGAACTTCATCGCTCCACGGTTTTACAGGTTTAGCTGGCTTACGCTGAACTTCTTCAACTTCACCAAATAAATCCATAATACCGCTTTCACGGTTACTTCGAGCTTGTTCAGCAGCTTGAACAGCTTCAGGCAATTGAGCCATTAAGCTTGCACGTTCAATACCTAAGCAATCGAGTGCACCCGCACGAATTAAAGCTTCAAGAGTACGTTTATTGATTTTCTTTAAATCAATACGATGGCAAAAATCGAATAGATCTGTATAAGGGCCATATTGTCGACGAGAGTCAATAACTGACTGCATTGCTTGTTCGCCGACGCCTTTAATTGCACCTAAGCCGTAAACAATCGTTTTATCATTACTCGCATGGAAGTGATAAGTCGACATGTTGACCGATGGTGGTAAGACATCAAGATTATTATTTCGACAGTCATCAATCAAGAATACAACACTGTCGGTGTTTTGCATTTCCGATGTCATGACGGCTGCCATAAACTCAGCAGGGTAATGAGCTTTCAACCATGCTGTATGGTAGGCAACGAGTGCATAAGCAGCGGCGTGAGATTTGTTAAAACCATATCCTGCAAACTTTTCCATATAGTCAAAGATATGGTTGGCTGTGCTTTCGTCAATACCTTTTTCAGCAGCACCTTCTAGGAAAATTTGGCGTTGCTTAACCATTTCCTCAGGTTTCTTTTTACCCATTGCACGGCGTAATAAGTCTGCGCCGCCTAACGTGTAACCTGCACAGATCTGTGCAGCCTGCATCACCTGTTCTTGATAAACCATAATCCCGTATGTTGGCTCTAATACACCTTCAAGAAGGGGATGGAGATATTCAAAATCTCCACCATGCATACGGTGAATAAAGTCAGGAATAAGGTCCATTGGACCTGGACGATACAATGATACGAACGCAATAATTTCTTCGAATTTACTTGGACGTGCTTCTTTAAGCATCCGTTTCATGCCGACGGATTCAAACTGGAATACCGCTGTCGTATTTGCATCGGCAAAGACAGAATATGCTTTAGCGTCGTCTAGAGGAACATGCAAGATATTCAGCTGATCATTACTGTCGCGGTTTTTATTAATATTTTGGATCGCGTCTTCGATAACGGTTAAGTTACGTAAACCCAAGAAGTCGAACTTGACCAGACCTGCTGCTTCTACATCGTCTTTATCATATTGAGCAACACGGTTTGTTCCATCTGCATCACAAAGTACAGCCGAGAAATCGGTAATTTTACCTGGTGCAATGACTACACCACCGGCATGTTTACCAGTATTTCGGGTTACACCTTCTAACTTTAATGCCATTTCCCAGATTTCGCTTGCATCGTCGTTATCTGGGTTAGATGGGTTGGTCACAATATCTTTAAGCTGAGGTTCCATATCAATAGCGGTGGCTAAGTCCACACCGAGCGGTTTGGTAGGCACCATTTTTGAAATACGGTCAGCTAAACCGTAAGATTTACCTAATACACGCGCAACGTCACGGATTGCACCTTTTGCTGCCATGGTTCCGAAAGTTGCAATTTGTGAAACGGCTTCGCGACCATAAGTACGCGATACATAGTCAATGACGCGGTCACGTCCGGCAATACAGAAATCGACGTCAAAGTCAGGCATCGATACACGTTCTGGGTTTAAGAAACGTTCGAAGAGTAGATCGTAACGAAGTGGATCAAGGTCAGTAATTTTTAAGCTATATGCGACTAAAGAACCCGCGCCTGAACCACGACCTGGCCCTACAGGAACACCATTATTTTTTGCCCATTGAATGAAGTCCATGACGATGAGGAAGTATCCTGGGAAACCCATTTTCAGGATAATACCGACTTCATAATCAATTCGTTCATCGTAAGGCTTACGAATCTCTGGCCAATCTTCACCACGTTTTTCAACAGGGTAAAGATAATTTAAGCGCTCTTCCAAACCTACTTTTGATAAATGTTCAAAATAAGTGTCGATGGTAAAACCATCTGGAATTGGATAGTCAGGTAAAAAGTAAGTACCGAGTTGTAGTTTAACGTTGCAGCGTTTGGCAATATGATAGGTGTTCTCGATAGCACTAGGAATATCGGAAAACAACTCGATCATTTCATCTGAGGTTTTAAAGTGCTGCTCTGGGCTATACGTCCGTGGACGGCGATTATCTGCTAATACATAACCATCAGCGATACAAACACGTGCTTCGTGTGCCTCGAAATCTTCTTTTTCTACAAAGTGCACATCATTATGTGCAACTACACCAACATTATATTGAGCAGCAAGCTTAGCTGCTTCTTGAATAAAGTCTTCTTCACCGGGACGGTCAGTACGTGTTAAAGCAAGATAAACACGGTTACCAAACTTTTCGAGCCATGCTTCTAAAAGGGGAGCAGCTTTTTGAGGGTTAGATGAGCAAAGCATCTGACCAACATCACTATGCTGGCCAAGTAAAACGATAATGTCTTGATGCTGTTCAAGTACCCATTCTTTTTGTACACATGGAATACTGAGCTGTTGTCCTTCAATAAAACCGCGTGAAACGATTTCGGTCAGACTTTTCCACCCAATATCACTCATTGCAAGTAAGGTGACACGATGTTGAGCATCATCAAGGCGAATTGTGCTACCTAAAAGCGGCTTAATTCCTTTTTTCAAACAAGAATTATAAAACTTTACCGCCGCATGGAGGTTAGAGAGATCAGTTAATGCCAATGCAGGCATTTGGTCTTTAACCGCAGCATTGACCAAGTCAGGTATGCGAACTATCGACTCTGTAATCGAAAATTCTGTATAAATACCTAGATGAACAAACTGCATAAACCAATCCTTAATGCGACCGCAGCATAGTTTAACACGCAAAGTTAAAAGGAAATGGTTAATATTTTGGCAAACTGTTAAGGATTTTATTATTTAAGAAGAATGAGTTGAACATCTATTGTACAGATTTAATATAAAAGACATTATTTTTATAAAATATGACCAGCCCAAACTTCTAGGTTTGAGCTGGTTGAAAAACTTAGTACTGCCAGAACATGCGTTGAATTTCTTTAGCATCGGTAGTCTTGGTAAGAGCTAATGCTGCAAGAAGACGTGCTTTCTGAGGATTTAAATCATGTGCTGCTACCCAGCCATATTTAGAGTCAGGTTGTTCTGCATCACGAACTACAAAACCTTGTTGAACACGTGATGAGCGAATAATTTGAATACCGTTCTTGTCGTGAAGATTTTGTAAAGTTGGTACGATATAATTCGCAACTGAACCATTACCAGTACCTGCATGGATAATCGCTTTAGCGCCAGCTTTTGCATATGCTTCATAAGCATCTGGAAGCATAGAGTCTGAGCCATAAACGATCTGTACCATTGGAAGTGCATCACCTTTAATATTTTCAATATTAAATTCTGAAGCATTTGTAAAACGTTTTACAGACTGTCTGAACCAGTATGGCTTGCCTTCAACTAATGTACCTAAAGCACCCCATTGGCTAACAAAAGCATTTGTGTGAATGTTAATGCCTTTAGTTACATCACGCGCAGCAAAAATAGAGTCGTTCATGAGAACCATAACGCCTTTATTTTTTGCATCATCAGAAGCTGCTAAAGCAACTGCACTATAAAGGTTAAGTGGGCCATCTGCTGAAAGAGCAGTTGAAGGGCGCATTGAACCAACAATAACAATCGGCTTATCAGTGTGAACAACCAGATTTAAGAAAAATGCTGTTTCTTCTAAAGTATCTGTACCGTGAGTAATCACAACACCATTAACAGATGGTTTTTTTACCAGCTCATTTACTTGACGAGCAATTTGTAATAATTCCTTGTCAGTAATACTTTCAGAAGCGACCTGTAATGCCTGAATACCAGTTACATTCGCCAAATCTTTGATTTGTGGAACTGCATTAATTAAGGCATCAACTGGGACTTTCGCAGCAGTGTAAGTTGCACTGTTTGCTGAACTTGCACCAGCACCTGCGATAGTACCGCCAGTGGCAACAACAACTACATTGTTTTTTGCGTAAAGTGGGAGAGAGCAGGCCAATAAGCCCATCGCTAAACCTAAAGATTTAACAGTTTTAGTCAACATCGAAAATATCCTTATGAAGTGACGAAAGTAAAAAAAGTTTGTCGAATATGTCTGCTTTTCCTAAGCAAAATACATACCATGTAAAACATATTCGTAACTTGCTGAATAAGAAGCATCCCTGAATAGCATTTTGTTTCACCAACAATTACTTAGTCATTGCTTTTATTCAGCGTTAATAAATATCATGAATAAAATAAAAAATCTATTAAGTTTTTCTAATTTATCTCGATTTGTTTACTTTTTAATATAAAGAAAACAAATGATTTTTCTATCTTTATAAAATTAAAAAATAATGGGTGTGATGGGGTTTTTATTTACCATCTGGTATTTATATGGTGTTGATTATAAAAAATATTATTTGTAAATAAAATTATATAATTTTTTTAGTAGAGAAGCTAAATAATTATTACAATAGTTTAATATAATTAAGTTGTAATAAAATGAATTAAAATTTAATCACTTGATGTTTATTTCTAAGAATATAAATTCTGTTTGGGTGATTTTTATTCTCTTTTTAAGGTTTACTTTAAGAAAATTTAATAGGAGTTAAAAGCTGTTATTTGGTTCATTATTTAATATGAAAATACAGATAAATTTTTATTATTTAATTTTAGAATAAAAAGAAGAGCAATTTTATAAGGTCATATAAAATTGCTCTTAAGTTGGGAGAGTGGGAGAAAAGAGAAACTTAAGCGGTCGTTTGTTCTTGAGTTGATTTAATTAATACAGGCTCTGGTAGTTCTTCAGTGTCAGCTACTTTATCACCTTCAAGTTTGGCAACTACGGCAGTAGCAATACTGTTGCCTACTACGTTTGTTGCAGTACGACCCATATCAAGGAACTGATCGATACCAAGCAATAAGAGAATGCCTGCTTCAGGTAAATGGAACATGGTAAGTGTTGCTGAAATAACCACGATAGAAGCTCGTGATACACCCGCAATACCTTTACTTGTTACCATAAGCGTTAACAGAATTAAGATTTGTTGAGTGAAGCTAAGATCGATGTTGTAAGCTTGAGCAATAAACAGTACTGCAAACGTGGTGTACATCATTGAACCATCTAGGTTGAATGAATAACCCAAAGGTAATACAAAGCTAGTCACTTTTTTAGGTACACCAAATTTATTTAGTGCATCCATTACTTTAGGGTAGGCAGATTCACTTGAAGCTGTAGCAAAAGCAAGTGTTACAGGTTCGCGAATTAATTTGCCTAAGCGGAAAATATCTTTTTTAAGTACGATTGCACCAACAGAGAACAAAATAATCCAAAGCAACAGAAGACCGAAATAGAACTCTGCGATTAAAATACCGTAGTCAACAATCAAGCCTAAACCTTGTACCGTAATTGCTGAAGCGATTGCAGCAAATACTGCAAAAGGTGCAAACATCATGACGTAATCGGTAATACGGAACATGATTTTGCTAAGTTCTTCAGTCAAACGGATAATGACAGAGTCTTTTTCTTTACCTTGATTTACAAAAGCAAGAGCTGAACCAAAGAAGATTGAGAAAACGAGTACTTGTAGGATGTCATTGTTGGCCATTGCTTCTGCAATGCTGCGTGGGAAAACATGGCTTAAGAATGATTGTAGTGTAAAGCCAGTGGTCGCTGGGAGAGAAGCGCCACTAAGTTGTTGAGCTGTTGGTAATGCTAAATCTAAAGCTGCACCAGGTTGGAAAAAGTTAGCTAATCCCATACCGATTGCAAGCGATACAAACGAAGCAGTAATAAACCAAGTCATTGACTTAAGTGTAATACTTCCAATTGATGTAGATTTCCCCATTGATACAATGCCTGCAACAATTGTGGCAAATACCAATGGAGCAATAATCATTTTGATTAAGCGTAAAAAGATGTCTGAAATAATGCTGAAATAAGAAGCGATTTGCTTCAATTGTTCACCTTCATTAAAGAAGTGGTGACAAATCCAACCTGTCAGTATGCCAAGTAAAATAGCAACAACAATATACTTGAGCAATTTCTTTTGCTTCATATGAACCTCTATCCATTTGATTCAATCATCCTTTGATGGGATTTGGATAATTGAAAGCTTTCCTTGTTAGTTCAGTCCGGTCGTTTTAACGATTTTATCTTCCTAGATCTGTATCTGTTTAAACCGAATCGAATATGGTGATGTTGTTATGGAGATGGATTGTTGCTCGATTTTGATGCAGTGTGAAATGCAAAAAAATATTGATCCATGCATTTTTTGCATAATCAAGATAGAGGAAAATGCGAAATTACATACAAAATTAAACGTATGGTAAAAAATATATAAATAAATTTTTAGGCTGAATTTAAAGGTTAAAAGAATTAAATTTCTAATGAAAAGTATTTAACTTCAAAGTGTTGTTTTTGAGTGGGTAGGAGGGTGAAAGTATTTGCGATTATTCTTTTTTTTAAATAATAAAATAGAATTATCAAAAAAGGCATCCAATTTAAGATGCCTTTTTTGATATGCATTTTTTTAACGACGGTTGGCTAAAAAACGACCTAAACGAGTAATTGCTTCTCGTAATTCATTTTCAGCAGGTAAAAAAACCACACGGAAATGATCTGGAGTTGGCCAATTAAAGCCCGTACCTTGCACCAATAACACTTTTTCTGCACGTAACAAATCCAGCATTAACTTTTCGTCATCTTCAATTGGATAGATGTTCGGATCGAGGCGAGGGAAACAATACATTGCTCCCTCTGGTTTCACGCAGCTTACCCCAGGAATCTCATTTAGCATTTCCCAAGCAATATTACGCTGTTCGTATAAACGGCCACCCGGACGAATCAGGTCATTAATTGATTGATATCCTCCGAGGGCGGTTTGAATCGCATATTGAGCTTGAACGTTTGCACATAGGCGCATCGATGCCAACATATCTAAACCTTCGATATAGTCAGCAGCACGGCTTTTGTCACCAGTAATTGCCATCCAACCTGAACGGAAACCTGCAATACGATAAGCTTTTGATAAGCCATTAAAAGATACGCATAGCTGGTCACCAGCTAATGACGCCACTGAAACATGTTCAATGCCGTCATAAATAATTTTGTCGTAAATTTCGTCAGCAAATAAAATTAAGTCATGTTTCTTTGCAACTGCGACAATTTGTTCAAGCACATGACGTGGATATACTGAACCAGTCGGGTTGTTCGGGTTAATAATGACAATGCCGCGTGTGTTCGGCGTAATTTTACTTTCAATATCAGCAATATCTGGATACCAGCTATTTTCTTCATCACATTTATAGTGGATTGCCGTACCACCTGAAAGATTAACAGCTGCTGTCCAAAGTGGATAATCTGGCATTGGAATTAGCATTTCGTCGCCATCATCTAATAGGCCTTGCATAGCCATGACAATGAGTTCAGATACACCGTTGCCAATATACACGTCATTGACATGCATATTTAAGATCCCTTTTTGCTGGTAATACTGACAAATTGCCTTACGAGCAGGGAAGATACCTTTTGAATCAACATAACCAATTGCATTTGGCAGGTTTAAAGCAACGTCATTAATAATTTCTTGTGGTGCTTCAAAACCAAATGGAGCAGGGTTACCGATATTTAGCTTGATGATTTTATGTCCTTGCTCTTCCATTTCATTGGCGGCTCGTAATACTGGTCCGCGAATGTCATAACAAACATGCTCAAGCTTCGATGATTTCTTTATTTCTCGAGAAGTTGGCATTGATTGGAGGGTAGCAGTATTTTTAGACATAGCTGGATTCACTTTTGCATATCGGTATAAATAACTTTTAAATGTTTTAACTGTTACCAAATTCAGATCGTGTTGATCTTTTAGCAATTCAACAATTTTTTCATGGGTAAAGCCCGATTGCTGATACTGTTTGATAACTGGTAATAGTTGCTGGAAAAGCACACTTTTTTTCTGAGACATGTTTTGTCCTGTACAACCGTGCCAAACAAGAATAGCACCATCTTTGCTTCCTTGGAAGAAAATAAAACATAAATTTGCTTACTTTTTATTTTGAATTTTGCTTACTTTTTGCTTTCTATTGCTTAGATGATTAAATTCCAACAAATTTTACGTTCAGAGACTAGTGTTTTTGTGATGAATGGCGTAAATATAAAAACTCAATCATCAGAAATGTTTACATCAGAATAAAGGTGCATGTCATGGGAAAAGTCAATAAAACAGACCGGGAATGGCAAAGAGAGTTATCACCAGAAGAGTATCGGATCACACGACAAAAGGGCACTGAACCTGCATTTACGGGGCAATACTGGAATACTAAGCAACATGGTACCTATGTCTGCCGTTGTTGCGGTGCAGAATTGTTCGCATCAGATACCAAATATGACAGTGGTTGTGGTTGGCCTAGCTTCTTTAAACCGATTGAGCCAACTGCAATTGAAGAACATGACGATTTATCGCATGGTATGGTCAGAACTGAAATTGTTTGTCATGATTGCGAAGCTCATTTAGGGCATGTTTTTGAAGATGGACCACAGCCGACTGGTTTGCGCTATTGTGTAAACTCGGCATCATTACAACTGAAATCACAAGAAAAAAATGATGAGGAAACCTATCCATGAGTAATATTTATCAGTTTGAAGCTGAACTGTTAGAGGGTGAAGTTAAGCAATTAGCTGATTACAAAGGTAAAGTTTTACTAATTGTAAATACTGCAAGTAAATGTGGCTTTACACCACAATTTGCTGGCCTTGAAAAACTTTATGAGAAATATAAAGATCAAGGTTTGGAAGTTTTAGGTTTTCCCTGCAACCAGTTTGGGGGGCAAGATCCAGGTAACAATAAAGAAATCGGTACGTTCTGTCAGCGCAACTATGGGGTGAAATTCCCGATGTTTGCAAAAGTTGATGTAAAAGGACCGGAAGCTCATGTGATTTTTAGATATTTAACACGTGAAGCTAAAGGTATTTTAGGTAGTAGCACGATTAAATGGAACTTTACCAAATTTTTGGTGGGAAGAGATGGCGCTGTGTTAAATCGCTATGCTCCTACGACTAAACCAGAGGCATTAGAAGCTGATATTGAAAAAGCATTAGCAAGTTAATGAATTCAATGAACGCTATTCCTCAAGCTTTTGAGTTTTGGCAGGATGGGCGAATGCCTTATGTTGAAACCAGAAGGTCTTGTTTTAGCCGAACATGTTATAAGTCTCATAGTCATCCAACATTTTCTATTGGAGCTATAGACGAAGGGAATAGCGTTTTTCAAAGCTCATTTGGTACAGCACAAAAGATTTCTGCTGGCACATTAGTCATTGTGCCTGCCCACATTGAACATTCTTGTAACCCGCTGCCTGATCAGGCTTGGAGTTACCAGATGTTGCATCTGGATATATCTTGGCTTAATCAATGGTATGCCGAGTTTCAAAAAGAGGGCTTTGATTTAAATTTGCCCCAGCATAGACCTCTCATTATTAAAGATGAAAATTTATATCAGGCTTTTTCTGATATGAATGAAACTTTATTTGATTCTCAAAAATTAATTCTCGAAAAAGAACAGTCGCTGATCTATTGCCTTACACAGTTGTTATTACCTCATTTTATATTAGAAGAAATACAGAAAACTCAATATTTGTATGAAAGCTTTTTGGACTTAGTTCATATTATTAAATCATCCGAACGATTTATTTCTTTAGAAGAGCTTGCTCAACAGGTTGGCCTTAGTCGATATGCAATCATTCGCCTATTTAAAGCCAATGTTGGTTTAACACCTCATGCATTTCAAATTAATTTAAAGATTAATCAGGCCAGAGCACAATTAAAACAAGGTATTCCACTCGCAGAGCTCGCTGTAAATTTAGGCTTTAGTGATCAGAGCCATTTTCATAAAGCTTTCAAAGCCCATACAGGAATCACTCCTCGTCAGTTCCAACTCGTTGCCGCGCAATAATTTACAAGAAATTATTTTTCTCTATTTTTAAGCTATTCCATACTGTTTTACAGATGAAGCCGTTATGGAAGTTTTTTTAGTTATTGCCTTTACCCATTTTTTAGCTTTGTTATCTCCGGGACCTGACTTCTTTCTGATTCTTACCAGTCTTTTGCAAAAGGGTTCGCGCTATACATATGGCGTCATTGTGGGAATTACTTTTGGTAATGCCTTGATTTTGATGGCCTGTATGTTTGGATTTATGTTGCTTGGAAATTTGAGTACGAACATTCTTTTAGTACTTAAATGGCTTGGGGCTGGGTATTTGGTTTATTTGAATTACCTTTGTTTTAGTGCGGCTCGGTCTGGCACCTTAACTTTTGCTATTGAAAAAAATGGTTTGATGGATCAAGAGCATCAACAGCAGGATAAAGTTAAGAGCTTAATGTTAGGAATACAATCTAGCCTTCTTAATCCGAAAAATATCATGTTTTATAGCAGCTTAATGTTGCTCATTCAGCATGACTTTAGTCTGTTTCAAAAATTGCTGATGTGTACGTGGATGACTGGGGTCGTGCTTGCTTGGAACTTATTATTGGTTCGCTTATTGCTTCAAAATCGGGTTCTAGAACAGCTTAAACGTTCTGCTAAGGGCCTATATTATTGCTCTAGTCTGGCTTTTATATTTTTCGCAGTACTGCTGGTTATTTATAGTTAATGTAGTGTACAGCCTTTAATATTACTAAAGGCTGTACACTTTGCTTATGCTTAGAGAATTGCTTTTAAACGCTTAACCACTTCTTCGCATTGCGCTAAATCGGCAACTAAAGCCATACGTACATGATTTTCCCCGGGGTTACCTTGATCTGTGTCACGTGACAAATAACGACCAGGTAAAACCTTAATATGTGCTTTTTCCATTAGCATCTTGGCAAAAGTTTCATCATTATCAACTTTTAACCAATAATAAAAACCAGCATCTGGCTTTTGCAGAGGTAATAAGTGACCTAGTTCGGTTTGGAATAAATCAAATTTTGCACGATATTGCTTACGGTTTTCTTCAACATGGCTTTCATCATTCCAAGCTGCAATTGATGCAAGCTGATGTTGAACAGGCATTGCTGCACCATGATAAGTACGGTACTGCAAATATGGTTTTAATAATTCTGCATCACCAGCTACAAAACCTGAGCGTAAACCCGGCAAGTTTGAGCGTTTAGAAAGTGAATGGAATACGACACAGTTTTTATAGTCATCACGACCAAGTTCTGCACAAACTTCTAATAAGCCTGTAGGTGCTTGATCGAACCAAAGTTCTGAATAGCATTCGTCAGAAGCAATAACAAAATTATATTGATCAGATAAGGCAATTAACTTTTTGAATTGCTCTTTAGAAAGCACAGTACCTGTTGGGTTACCTGGTGTACATACAAAAAGAAGGGCGGTTTTTTCCCATACTTCTGCTGGTACAGCATCAAAATCACCTAAATAGCCATTTTCTTCGGTGCAATTGATGAAATAAGGTTTTGCACCAGCGAGTAGAGCTGCACCTTCATAAATTTGATAAAACGGATTCGGCATTACTACATACGGTGCATCTTCACGGTTAATGAGCGCCTGAACAAATGAGAAAATCCCTTCACGAGTACCTGATACGGGTAAAATATGATTTTCTGCACTGATGCTATTCAGGTTGAAGCGTTGAGTTAACCACTCTGCAATACTTTGGCGAAGCTCTGGCAAACCCTTACTATTCGGATAAGTTGATAGATGGTTAAAGTTGTCAATTATTGCCTGTTTAACAAACTCTGGTGCTGGGTGCTTAGGTTCACCAATTGATAGTGGAATCAATGGGAGATTAGCAGGAGTGATATCCTTAAAAAGCTGGTTTAACTTTTCAAATGGATACGGGTGCAATAACGACAAGCTAGAGTTCATTAAACAGTTACCAATTAGTTGAGTTTCAATGCTGACAAATTTGATTAGATGCTTCATCTAATGCAGCTTTAAGCTTTTCCGAGAAGAGTTTGACCTCTTCGTTATTTAATGGTTTTCCATCTTTTTTCGTGACAAAGAAAATATCTTCTGCACGTTCACCTAAAGTTGCAATTCTAGCTGAATGGATGTCTAAACCTTGCATCATAAATAAGCCACCTACGCGTGCAAGTAGGCCAGGGTGATCAAGTGTTGAAATTTCGACCATGTTTTGCTGTAACGCTTCATTCAATGTAACGTCAACTGTATTTTCAATATCAAAATGACGTAGTTGACGTGGAATTCGACGTTGCATGAGTCCTGGATATTGATCTGGCTGACTAAGCGCTTTTACTAATGCAGTTTTAACGGTTTCTTCGCGTTCAGGGTCGGTCAGCAATGTCCCGAAACGATCAAGCACAACATAGGTGTCTAAGCTAAATGCCGTACTTGCCGTGATAATCTTTGCATCTTGAACGTCTAAATTCATTTTGTCCAAAACTGCAACAGTGGTGGCAAAAAGGTTGGGTTGGTCACGCGTATATATAAAGATTTGCACTGCATCTTGGGCAGCTTTACGGTGAGCACGCAACAGTACTAATGGCTCTGGATTATCACCGTGTTTCAAAATTGCTTGAGTGTGCCATGCAATTTCATCTGCTGATTCTTTAATGAAGTATTCATCACCCAGCTCTTGCCATACTTTTTCGACGTCTGCTAATGAGAAGTTATTCACCAGTAATTCACTTGCTGCAAATTTGGTGTCTTCAATCAGCATTTGATAGTCAACAGGGCGACTTAAACCTGTACGAATTACATCACGGGCATGCGTATAAAGTTGACGCATAAGTGAAGCACGCCATGTGTTCCACAGTTTTGGATTCGTCGCATTAATATCGGCAACCGTTAAGGTATATAGATAATCGAGATGTTCCATATCGCCAAGTTTTTCAGCAAAATCTTTAACAACATCTGGATCGGAAATATCCTTTTTCTGAGCAGTCAGTGACATGAGTAAATGGTTGTGGATGAGCCATGCAATTAATTTGCATTCACGCTCTGTAAAGCCGTGCGCACGTCCAAATTCGATTGCATCTTCTGCACCGAGTTCACTATGGTCTCCACCACGGCCTTTAGCAATGTCATGAAATAATGCAGCAATAAATACAATATCTTGACGTGCGAGACGTTGGAAAACAGAGCTTACAACAGGGAACTCTTTAGCAAACTCAGGTTCTTTAAAACGGTTTAAGTTGCGTAGTAATAATAATGTGTGAGCATCGACTGTATAGATGTGGAATAAGTCATATTGCATAAGACCCATAATTTGGCCAAATGCTGGAATATAGTTTCCTAAAACACCATAGCGCTTCATCGCAACTAAAGTATCGTATAGGCGATAGGGTGAGCGAATAATCGACATAAACAGCGCTTGATGTTCAGGATTATCTCGATAATTTTGATTAATGCGTTTTGCAGCAAGAATAAGTAAGCGTAAAGTACGAGCGCGGATCCCTTCAATATCCGGTCGATTAGCCAAAATATAGAACAATTCTAAAATAGCACTTGGGTGTTCTGCGAATATTTTGTGGTGCTGTACTGCAAGCTTGTTATCAACGATTTTAAAATGATTATTAACTTCTTCAATTTTACGTTCGTAATTTGGTAAGCGCGGAGTAATGACCGATTCGCTAAAATAGGCCAATAACATTTCATTGAGGGTAGAAACCTGTTGTGCGGTACGGTAGTAGCGTTTCATGAACTGCTCAACACCATAATTTACAGGTTGGCCTTCTTGACGGACATAACCAAATTGAGCCGCAATTTCTCTTTGATGATCGAACAGAAGACGGTTTTCATCACGTTTCGCTAAACGATGTAAATGGTGGCGAATTTCCCAAAGAAAACTTTCAGCCTCTTCTAAAACTGTTAATTCAAACTCTGAAATAAAACCTAAATGTACTAAGTCATAAATGCGGTTTACGCGGAAATGACGCTTGGCAATCCAGCCAATCTGGTTAATGTCACGAATGCCACCAGGTGCATTTTTAATATCTGGTTCTAAATTGCTTTCAGTATTGTTGTGTTGGTGGTAACGCTTGGCTTGTTCAGCCATTTTTGCATCAAAAAAGGTTTTGTCTGTCCACGTTTGCGAAACAATACGACGCGGCCATTTTGCAAGTTGACTATTCCCCGTAATTAAACGAGCTTCGATGAGTGTAGTTGCAACAGTTAAATCGGTAGCAGCTTGTTCAACACAGCTTTGGATGGTACGAACGCTAATTCCGGGTTTAAAATTACCAACATCCCATAAAGAGGAAATAAATGTAGAAATACGCTTTTCGTTTTCTTCGTTAATTTCATGTTCTGACAAAATCATGATATCAACGTCGGAATAGGGCAACATTTCACGGCGCCCATAACCACCCACAGCAAAAAGACCTAATCCTGTCTGGTCGAGTTCGGCATGTTTCCATAAAAAGATCAGTGCTTCATCAACGAGGTCTGAGCGCGCTTTAATGACTTCTCGAATCGATTGCCCATTTTCATATGAATCCTGCAATTGCTTTTCTACATCCGTTCGCCATTGATTAATGGCTTTAATATCATGATGGCTTGTAACGTAGTTCAGCAATGGCGATGTATTGATCATGAAAATGGGTCTACCAATAAGTAAATATTAAGAGTTGGTTTTTACGCTTACTTGATCAGCGGTTTCTTTCGCTAAAGTACGAGCAAGATCAGTATTTTCTGCACGAGCAGTTGCTACACCCATACGACGTCGTTTGAAACCTTCTGGTTTACCAAACAGGCGTAGGTCAGTATTTGGATTGGCTAACGCCGTATTTAAGCCGCTGTAGCTTAAGTTGTTGGCATCCACTCCTGCATAAATAACTGCACTCGCAGCAACACTATGGCGAGCTGTGCTCACTGGTAATCCTAAAATTGCACGAGCATGCAGTTCAAATTCGCTTTGAAATTGCGATGCTAGAGTCACTAGACCTGTATCATGTGGGCGAGGTGATACTTCACTGAACCAGACTTTATCGCCTTTAATAAACAGTTCTACACCGAAAATACCACAGCCACCCAGTGCTGTTGTCACTTTATTTGCAATACGTTTTGCTTCTTCAAGTGCAGCAGGTGTCATTGGTTGAGGCTGCCAGCTTTCTACATAATCACCTGCATCTTGACGGTGACCAATTGGGTCGCAGTAGTGAGTTTCGATTTCACCAGTTTCAGGGTTTTTAGCGCGAACGGTAAGTAATGTAATTTCAAAATCAAAATCAATTTGAGATTCAATGATGACCGTACCTTGGTTAACACGACCACCTTGCATCGCATATTCCCAAGCAGCATCGACTTCATCGAAGCTTTTTACACGAGATTGGCCTTTACCTGAAGATGACATCACTGGTTTTACAAAATTTGGATAACCAATATCATCAGAAGCGGCGCGGAAGCTTTCTAGTGAGTCGGCAAAGCGGTAAGCAGAGGTAGGTAAACCAAGTTCTTCAGCAGCAAGACGACGAATACCTTCACGGTTCATTGTCAGGTTTACAGCTTTAGCAGAAGGAATAACGGTTGCAGTTTGGCTCGTTTCAATTTCAACAAGAACTTCTGTAGCGATGGCCTCAATTTCTGGAACAATTAAATTCGGTTTAATTTTTTCGATGAGCTGTTTTAATTGAGTAGGATCGGCCATATTTAACACATAAGAAAAATGTGCAACTTGCATGGCTGGCGCATGATCATAACGGTCGGCTGCATGTACTTCTACACCAAGGCGTTGTAAGGAAATTACAACTTCTTTGCCAAGCTCTCCTGAACCTAACAATAAAACTTTAAATGCAGAAGATTGAAGGGGGGTACCGAGTGTCACGCTCATGCGAATCATCCTGACAAAATTATTTTTTTAAGCATAGCAGAACTTATGGTGGAGTTAAGCCTTATAACGCATAAAAAATGAATTTTGTCGGACAATTAAGAATGTACTTTATTTAGACATTAACTTGATAGTTTAAAAGTAGCTCATCTGCATTTTTACCACGAATACCCCAATTTTCTTTAGGTGTTTCAAAAATTGTAATTTCGATATCTTGAGGCGCTATTTTGCATTGTTCTTCAATATTGCGAAATAATGTTTGGATAAGTCTCTTTTTCGTTTCTGTACTACGACCTATAAACATTGAAAGCTCAATGATGATGTAGTGTTGGCTACGGTCAGAAGGATAAATAAAGTTTCCCGGTTTAAGGCTAATAAAACGTTGAAATCTTTTCTCAACCGGATATTTCAATTCTTCAATGAGTGCTTGATGTATGGCATGAGAAAGTAATTCTCGATATTGCATAATCGTTTGTTCATTTGCGTAAATTTTAACTTGTGACATTTTTATCTCTAATGGGTAGATGAAGTTATCTTTTTAATCAATTCAAAAAATTAGATTTTTCATACCAGAAGTTTCCATCTTAAACGCTTCTGGCTAGGTTGTAGTTTATATAAGGAAGATGAGTTTATCTATTTATAAAGGTAAATAAGTATAGATCAGGCCATAAACAATTGCGGCAGTTAAAGTTGCTGGAACAATTTTCTTAAATTTAAAATAAAGTCCCGCTAAAACCAAAAAGCCGATAAGCATAGCTAGGCTTTTATCTGGATTTTCAAGAAGTGGTGGAAGGGTCGCAACCACAAGCATGGCGCTAATTGCAGATATACCAATACAGCCCAAAGCAATTTTTAACCAGACTGAACCGCGTCTTTGCTGTGTACCTTGCAGCTTTTGTATAACAAAGAATGGTCCAAAACGTGAGGCGAAATTAGCAATACCCACAATTATGCCGACCAGAATAATCTCTAGGTTCATTTTAAACTTCGACCTCATCTTGTTGTCTTAAAACATAATGTTTAAACAGGCCTGCTAAAATGCCTGAAAGAATACCAATAAAAATGGCAGCAGATAAGTTAATCCAATAGCAGGCTAAAGCTGAAACGACTAAAGATACAGCGACTACAAGGCTATGCTTTCGCTCAAAAGCCGCTAACAAGAAACTCAAAAATAAAGCTGGAAGTAAAAAGTCTAATGCTGCTTGTAAAAATTTTGGAAGATGAGTGACCTGATCTGCAAATAATCCGCCCAGTAAAGAGCCACTTGCCCAAGCCATCCAACTAAATAGGCTAAGTCCTAACATCCAAGACTCAGACCATTGCTGACGACGTTGTGAAAGTTGGATCATGCCACTTGCAAAAACTTCATCGGTTAATCCCCATGCCCAAACCGCCGTTTTTTTAAGATTTAACTTGTTGGGAATAAGGTTATATAGCGCTGGTCCATAAAGCACATGGCGAATATCAAGTGCAATGACTGTTAATGCAGTTAACCAGATAGATGAACCACTAGCCAAAAGTGCGACAACCAAGAACTGACTGGCTCCAGCATACATTGAGCAAGATAGGAAAAAAGCTTCCCATGGTGTAAAACCAAACTGAGATGCAGAAACACCGAAGGCAAAAGAAACGGGTAAATAGGTGAGTACGATAGCTTGACTATCTTTGGCACCTTGCCAAAAAGTTGCCGTTTGATCAGCCATCAATTGTTGTTTGGACACAATGCACCTTGGCAATAAACCAAATGATAAAAATACTTGAAAGATTGAGTATTGTAGCCGAATTTAATAGCATAGTGCCGAAATGTTTAATCGGCAGTTTGATATGTTCAACGCAAAGATTCGTTTAGTTTATATCGCCATGTTGAGTGCAAGTATTTTTACATTGCAGGGCTGTGACAATGGTAATCAGGGTGCAGAAAAAAAAGTAGAAATTAAACCAGCACCGAAACTAACCAATGATGCAACTGTTTATGCTCAAAAAGCATGGACATTAATTAATACGGTTGAGCATTTGGTTTATGAAAAGCAACTGAGTCAAATCGATGACAAAGTTCGTAAACCTTTACGTCAATTGAGTACGGACTGGCGTATTAATGTGAAAATGACTGACTCAGTGACAGAAGGGAAATACGCGCTTTGTCGTAAAGCTCTTACTAGTCTAGATGTGTGGGCACGTGAAACGCTTGAAAATAATGATTCGGTTGCTAAGAAGCAGGCAGATTATGAGCGAGATAAAGCTCAATGTAAGGATGCAATTGAGAAGCCAAGTCTTGGAAATACTTCTCCAAAATAAAGCAGACAAATATAAAAAGCGAGATGATCAATCTCGCTTTTTTGCTTTTAAACGATAATGAGTGAATGTTAATTAAGGTTTTGTTGCTGGTTTCATCGCGTCATGTTTCATTTGATTTGCATCATGCTGAGCATGCATAGATTTCGTCATGGCTTCATGCTTTTGTTCAGTCATATCTTTTTTAACATCTTGTTTTGCTTTTGCTACTTCTTTTTTAGCAGTTGCTTTGCCGTGTGCAGCAACACATTTTCCGCCTTTATGATTTGGTCCTGTACCGCCTTGTAATTGAGTTCCTTTTGGACATGCAAATGCCGAAACACTTAGCATAGCCAATACGCCTGCTGTAAGAATTGTTGATAATTTTTTCATGTTAATCAGCGCCTTGTTGAGTATTATTGCTCAGCCTGAGTGTAAAATGAAAATATCTGCTTTAAAACATTTATTTTGTGGAAATAGAGTTTGAACAATGTTTTGATTTGCAGTGTTATCTAATTTTTTAATTTAATTTTAAGTTTTTATTATTTAGCCGCTTTTAAAAAATTAGGATTGTGCTTGAGCAACTACTTTCAATTTCTCAATATCTAGAATCTCAATTTTTCGAAAAGCAATTTTGATGATTTTCTGTTTTTCGAGCAGGCTTAGCTCATGGTTGATGGTCTGTCTGGAGGTGGTCAGCATATTTGCCAATTGTTCTTGAGAAATATGGATGTGATGATCTTGAATGAGAATATGATTACCATAACCTTCTAAAATAAATAGAAGACGCTGAGCAAGCCTTTGAGAAATACTGCGTGTTTGTATAGCAATCTGTTCTAAGAAGACATACCTGAGTTTTTGGCTCGTTAAACGAGCAAAATAGTACCAGTAATAGGGATTTTCTTTGAGTAGTTCATTTAAGGGCATTGCAGGAATATGCAGAACCGTACTTTTTTTCAAAGCAATCGCATCGTGCGAGCGCGGTTCATGGTCAATGAGGGATATTTCACCAAACCACATGATTGGCTCAGCAATAGCAGAAAGTGCTTCATTACCATTTACATCGACATAACCTAAGCTAATTGAGCCTTCAAGCACGGTATAAATGCCATCAAACACATCTTGGGCACGGAAAACATAACTATTTTTTTCAAAGGTTCTTTGCTTACCATGTTCTAGAATAAAGTTTTGGAATGCTTCTGGAAGCACACTAAACCATGTGTTTTCTTTTAGTCGGTTAATATAAATAATGTCCAATATTGGGCCATCCATGAAAAAAATCATTAATTTGTCAAATAGCTGACAACTTTAAGTTTTCCTTATTTGTACAGTATGACTATATGTTGATGAATAGGGAATAACTCATGTCAAATCTGGAGCAACAGCTTAGCAAATATGCGGCTTACCACTTAAATCATAAAAATATTTTGACGCATTTTATTGGTATTCCACTCATCGTGTTTTCAATTTTATGTTTAACAGCAAGAGCTGGGATAGATATTGATAGTTTTAAACTTACTTTAGCCATGGTGTTGATTGCAGCTAGTACGATTTATTATTTTATTTTAGATAAAGTATTTGGTTTACTCATGCTGATTCTTTTAGTTGTTGTCTATCCACTTGCGAGCCAAATTGCTCAATTATCTTGGGGAGAATGGTTAGCAGCAAGTATTGGCTTCTTTGTGGTGGGGTGGGTCTTTCAGTTTGTTGGGCATTATTTCGAAAAGAAAAAACCAGCTTTTGTTGATGATGTAATAGGACTTGCGATTGGGCCGTTATTTGTATTGGCAGAATTTATATTTATGTTGGGTTTTAGAAAGCCATTGCATGAGCGAATTTTGAAAGAAGCACGTAGTAAACGAGAGATGATGGATCTGAATCATTCCTTATAAATATAAAAAAAGCCCCAATATGTTGGGGCTTTTTTTAGCTTTAACTTAAACGTTAAAACGGAAGTGCATTACATCACCATCTTGAACAACGTAAGTTTTACCTTCTAAACGCCATTTACCAGCTTCTTTAGCGCCGTTTTCACCGTTGTATTGTACGAAGTCATCATATGCAACAACTTCAGCACGGATAAAGCCTTTTTCGAAGTCAGTGTGAATAACACCAGCTGCTTGAGGAGCGGTAGCACCAACTTTTACAGTCCATGCACGTACTTCTTGTACACCAGCAGTGAAATAAGTCTGTAAACCTAAAAGCGCATAACCTGCACGAATAACCACATTTAAGCCTGGTTCTTCCATGCCCATTGCTTCTAGGAACTCAGCACGATCTTCATCTTCTAATAATGAAATTTCAGCTTCGATTTGGTTGCAAAGAGGAACAACAATTGCGTTTTCTTCAGCAGCAAGTTTTTTTACTGCATCTAAATGCGGGTTATTTTCAAAACCATCTTCTGCAACGTTTGCAATATACATGGTTGGTTTTAAAGTCATTAAACCAAAACCACGAACTAATTTACGTTCGTCATCAGACAAATCAGCTGCGCGTGCTGGTTTACCTTCGTCTAGTAATGGTTGGATTTTTTCTAAAACTGCTTTAGTTGCAACAGCTTCTTTGTCACCGCCTTTAGCAACTTTAGTTAAGCGTAAAATTGCTTTAGCAACAGTTTCAAGGTCTGCAAGTGCAAGTTCAGTATTGATGGTTGCGATGTCATCTAATGGATCAATTTTACCATTTACGTGAATCACGTTTTCATCTTCGAAACAACGTACCACGTGAGCAATTGCATCAGTTTCACGAATGTTAGCAAGGAATTGGTTACCCAAGCCTTCACCTTTTGATGCACCAGCAACAAGACCTGCAATATCTACAAATTCCATTGTAGTTGGCAAAATACGTTGCGGTTTCACAATCGCAGCAAGTTTGTCTAAACGTGGATCTGGTACAGGAACAATACCTGTGTTTGGTTCAATGGTACAGAAAGGGAAGTTTTCCGCTGCAATTGCTGCTTTCGTTAATGCATTGAAAAGGGTAGATTTCCCTACGTTTGGCAGACCAACAATACCGCAATTAAAACCCATGAAAACCACTCACAAATGTGTAAATTAAAAATTGTGGCTGATTTTACATGAAAGCCATGACAAAGTCATGGCTAGAGCAGGGTTCTCTTGCGTTTAAACTTTACGTTTATCGAGTTGCTGGGCTAATGCATCACCAGTCGCTTGTACTAACATGACTAAAACAATCAACACTAAAATTACAGCGACCATAATCTGCATATCAAAACGTTGATAGCCATAACGATAAGCAATGTCTCCTAGGCCACCCGCACCAATAGCACCGGCAATAGCCGAGGAGTTAATCATGGTAACAATAGTCACGGTAAAGCCCGCAATTATACCTGGCAAAGCCTCTGGTAAAAGCACATGCCAAATAATTTGTTTGCGGTTACAGCCCATCGCTTGTGCTGCTTCAATTAAGCCTTGATCGACTTCACGTAAGCTCACTTCTGCAATACGCGCAAAGAAAGGAATTGCAGCAATCGTTAATGGAACAACGGCTGCCCATACACCGTAACTTGTACCCACAATCCAGCGAGTAAGCGGAATAAGTGCAACCATTAAAATAAGAAAAGGTACAGAGCGAGTAATGTTGATTACCCAGCCCAAAGCCTGATTAATCTTTTGTGATGGGTGAATGCCATGCTCAGAAGTACTCACTAGAACAACAGCAATCGGTAAGCCAATTAAAAAAGCAATCAATGCAGATGCACCCACCATAAGTAAGGTATCTACAGTTCCAGTAATTAATAGATCAATGAGCTGGTCGGGCATAGCCAAGTACCTCAAATTGTGCAATTGCTGTTAATGCGTCTTGTCGTATGGATGAAATATCAATTTCTACATTAGGGATACCCACTAAAAGTGAACCAATAATGTGCCCTTGAATGGTATCGACCTGACTTTGATATAAATTGACGGGTGCTTTAAACCTAGCAAGTAGTTCTTGAATATCAGGAACCTGATGAGCTTCAGCCTCATATTTAAGTTTTACAATAATATGAGTTGAATTTTCATCGGGTAGAGGGCTAATTTTGAAAGGTAAACTGATCTGTTCAAGATTTAGCAATTCTTGAGTAATTTGTTGCTCTGGTCGTGAGAACACAGACCAAACTTGTCCAGCCTCTACAATCTCACCTTGATCAATCACTACGACTTGATCGCAAATTTCTCGAATGACCTGCATTTCGTGAGTGATTAATACAATAGTTAAGCCAAGCTCCTGATTAATCTTCTTAAGTAAAGCCAAAATAGTGGCTGTACTTTCTGGATCAAGTGCTGAGGTCGCTTCATCGCACAGTAAAATTTCAGGGTGGTGAACAAGTGCACGTGCAATACCGACACGTTGCTTTTGCCCACCAGAAAGTTGTGACGGATAATAGCTAGACTTATCTGCCAATCCCACCAGTGCCAAAACTTCATTTACACGTTGGTCGATATCTGCTTTGTTGTAATTGGAAACTTTTAATGGCAATGCCACATTTTCCCAAACTGTTTTTGCAGACATTAAATTGAAATGTTGGAAAATCATTCCAATCCGTTGACGGGTTTGAATGAGTTCGGCATGACTCAATTCAGCAATGTTTTGTTGATGAATATGAATACTGCCAGTATTCACTTGTTCCAAGCCATTTAAAGTACGGAGCAAGGAAGATTTGCCTGCACCGCTTTTACCAATAATGCCTAAGATTTTACCTTGAGGAATATCAAGGTTAATTTCTTTTAAAGCATGCAGTTTTTGACCTTGTGATTGGTAAAACTTATTTAAACCACGAATTTTGATATGGGGTAGAGAAAAATCAACTTGTGATCCAAAACTCACCATCGTCATTCTCCTTATTTCCAGCCTTGAAACCACATACCTTGGCCAAAGTCTTTATCCAGAATATCCTGCGCTTGTTTTGAGTTCTGGAATGCTTTGACGAAGGTTACCAGTTTTTGATTTTTATCTTGGTAATCACGACGGGTTACAAACAAAATTGCATATTTTTTATCAATTGGATCTAAAAATAATGCGCTATGCGGGTCGGTTACCTTTGCCATTTTTAAGTAGTGAGGGAAGCCGAAAATTAAATCGACATCGTTATATGCATGCGCTGTCTGCGGGCCTTCAACTTCAACAAAGCTCAGCTGTTTAGGATTAACAATAATGTCTTGGGTGGTCGAAAGTTCGTTGTTGCTATCTTTAAGCTGAATTAAGCCAGCGCGATGTAGCAAAATTAAGGCACGAGCTAAATTGACTGGGTCGTTTGGAATAGCAACGCGTGCCTGTGAAGGTAAATCATCAAGTGTTTTATATTTTTTTGAATATAAACCTACGTGACTTCCTGAACCCACGGCAAATGCATGTAAGTCATAACCAGTTTCTTTGACAGCATTACGTAGAAATACGCTTTGCTGGAAAAAGTTTGCATCAATATCACCGTTTTGTACGGCAACATTCGGTGCTCGCCAGTCAGAAAATTCAACAAGCTTGACGTGAACACCTTGCTTTTCAACTTCATTGGCAACGCTTTGTAATAGCTCAGCATAAGGCGGGCTAATGCCAATCGTTAAAACATCATCGGTTTGCTTATTTTTAATATAGCGATAGCCGATGAGACCCAGAATCACGATTAAAATCGTAATTCCGAGTAACCAAGGCTTATATTGTTTGAACTGAATAGCCATAATCTTTCCGTTATTACTTCCAGCCCGGGAACCAAAGCGTTGGCCCAATCTCAGCATCTAAGACAGCTTTAACTTTTGGCGAGTTTTGATAAATCTCAACAAATTTCTTTAATTTGTCGCCCTTATCTTGGTAGTCATCCCGCACTACAAATAAAATGGCATAACGTTTATTGGTATTGTCATCAAGTAAAAGTGCACTCTCAGGGTCAGCTGTTTTTGCTAAGCGTAAGTAATGTGGGTAGCCAAAAGCCAAGTCAACATCGTCAATTGCACGAGCAGTCTGTGGTCCTTCAACCTCGATGAATTGCAAGTTTTTAGGGTTTGAAACAACATCTTTAAGTGCAGATAAATGATTGTTTGAATCTTTAAGCGTAATTAATTTAGCTTGCTGTAACAGTAGTAGGGCACGACCTTGATTCACTGGATCATTTGGAATGACTACACGTGCATTTTGTGGCAATTCATCAAGGCTTTTATATTTCTTTGAATAAAGTCCCACATGTGATGCTGCACCCACTGCAAATGCTTTTAATTTAAAG
This sequence comes from Acinetobacter sp. KB005, assembly GCF_049949095.1. Lineage (NCBI taxonomy): Bacteria > Pseudomonadati > Pseudomonadota > Gammaproteobacteria > Moraxellales > Moraxellaceae > Acinetobacter > Acinetobacter sp. KB005. Next base: position 2,498,448 of record NZ_CP188191.1, read on the forward strand.
CCAGTTTCTTTAATTGCATTGTCTAAGAACGGTTGATGCTGGAAAAAGTTCGCATCAATATCCCCATGATTTAAAGTAATGTTTGGTGTATTCCAGTCAGAAAATTCAACCAGCTTCACATTTAAACCCTGTAGCTTTGCTTCATCGGCAGCAGCTTGTAAAGTTTTTGCAAACGGTGGACTAATGCCAATTACAAGTTCATTTGAGCCACTTTGACGGTGTTTATTCCAAAAGAATAAAGCAACAAAAAGGACTACAACGACTAAGCCTACGCCTAGCCATTTTTTAGAGGCTGTTTGAGCCATGTCTATCTCCAAATTTAAGCAGTTATTTCTTCAATTTTTGTTAAGTTTTTGCTGTTGTTATAGGGACTACATCGGAACGCTTGAACAGGGTGCTGTTTCGGTAATTGATCACCCCGATTAAAGATTTTGTTCCGTAGTGAACCCGTTTTATATGCAGTTTTATAGCGACCACGTTGTTGCAGCTCAGGAATGACCAAGCGAATAAAGTCGTGGTGAGACTCAGGTGCAACAGTACGCGTTAAATTAAAGCCATCAATATCGGTTTCATCTAAAAGATGAATTAAATATTCAGCAACTTCTTCGCCACTACCGACAATGAGTGGATAACGACCACCCAAAACATGTTGATCTTTTAAATCATTTTTAGTGATTTGCTGTTCTTTAAATTTTTCGGTAATCGAAACAATGCTGTTACTTTTCTGATAAGGAATTGCTTCATCATCAGCAAACTTACTTAAGTCAATACCTGTTGAACTCGCATAATGAGCTAAGCCTGCTTCAGGGCTTGCGTACTGGCGGTATTCATTAAGTTTTTGTACAGCCAAATCATGTGTTTCAGCAACAACAACGGTTATGCCAACAAAGACTTTAATGTCATCCGCTGAACGTCCTTGTTGTTCGGCAAGAGCACGAATCTTTTTCACTTGTTCACGAATTTTTTCGGGTTTGTCACCGCCAATAAATACACATTCGGCATGACGAGTCGCAAACTGCATACCTTTCGGTGAAGCACCAGCTTGAAGTAATGTTGGGGTGCGTTGCACGGAAGGAGACACCTGAAATACGCCTTCACTTTGGTAATATTTACCGTGATGGTGGATGGTGTGAACTTTAGATGGGTCTGTAAAAACACGATTTACTTTATCTTTTTTGACTGCGTCGTTTTCCCATGAACCTTCCCAATATTTATAGCAAAGCTCTAAAAACTCCTCGGCCTGTTCATAACGCGCATCGTGGTCTTTTAAACCTTTTTGACCAATTAAGCGTTCGGCGCTATCTAAATAACCTGTCACGATATTCCAGCCAATACGACCTTGAGTTAAATGGTCAAGACTCGCAAAACGACGGGCAAACTGATACGGATGTTCATAGCTTAAGTTCACAGTGACCCCAAAACTTAAGTTTTGAGTGACTGCTGCCATAGCTGAAATGAGTGTAGATGGGTCATGGCTCGGAAGCTGAATGGACTCTTTTAAAGTCAGATCAATACCATTTTGATAGACGTCATACACACCAGTAATGTCTGCAATAAACAAACCATCAAAGAGACCACTTTCTAAGGTTTTGGCTTGTTCTGTCCAATAGCTTAGTTCATTAAAGCGGTGTGATTCATCACGTGGATGTGTCCATAAGCCATGATTGATATGCCCCACACAGTTCATGTCAAAGGCGTTTAGTAAAATTTCTTTTGTTTTAAAATCAGTCATTACAATGTCCCCCGACGAGGTGGTAAAACACCATTCAGAACATAGTTGCCGATAAAGTAATATTTCCAACGTGCAGCATCATGCAACGTATGCACGCGTGCATTGCGCCAGAAACGGTCTAAGCCATCTTGTGCTTGACTACCACGGCTACCAGCAAGTTCAATCAGTTTCGATGACGCTTTTAATGCGATATCGCTACTATGAGCACGTACTTTCGCAACATCAATTGAAGCTTTAGCAATCCTTTCAGGTGTAGTTTCAATTTTTGCGGCATCAATTGATTGAGCTGCTTGTTTTAATAAAACTTCACTTGCTCGTACATCTACTGCAATGCGTCCTAATTCATAAATTGTTAAAGGATCTTGGTTTGCCGTTGCAACTTGCGAATCAATCCATGGGCGAGCTTGATGTACTCTTTGCAAGCTTTCTTCAAAGGCTGCTCGTGCAATGCCTACCTCAATCGATGCATGCATAATTTGGGCAAAAGGGCCCACTAAAGTTGGTTGTAAAAATGCAGTATCAAAAGGAATGACATCGTCTGCATCGACAAAAACCTGATCGAATTTGACTGTGCCGCTACCTGTGGTTTTCTGTCCGAAGCCAGACCAGTCGTCCACAAGTTTTAATCCTTGCGAACCACTTTTTACAAACGCCAGATATTCTCGGCCTGCATCATCTAAAACTAAGGTTGGAATACGGTGAGCAAATAAACTTCCTGTGCAGTAAAACTTTTCACCCTGAATCAAATATCCATTTTCGTGAGGACGGATATTGGTTTGTTTGTGAGTCGAAGTTTTTGTTTTAAATTCAGCAAGTGCATTACCAAAGCGCGTGCCATTTAACACTTCGCCATATAAGCGTTGTTTTTGAGCTTCTGTTCCCGTATTGCGTAAGACTTCTAATGCATAGAAATGGTTTTGTGGAATTTGACCAATTGAACCATCTGCGCCACTTAAAAGGGCAATTACTTTAGCTACCGTATGGCTTGAAACTTCGGCACCTCCATATTGCTTTGGTACTGTAATTGCCCAAAGCCCAGACTGGCTTAAGGCATCAATTTCGGTATACGGTAAAATTCGCTTGGTATCGCGTTCTACTGCGGTTTTTTTAAATTGCTCAGCAAATTCTTTAGCAATTTCTAAAGCTTCAGCATCATTTTGAATAATGTGTGCTTGGTTTGATGCCGATGTTTGTTTAGTTTGAACCGATTGATATGAAGTCATGACAATTTCTCCTTAAATCCAGGCATGGCGGGCAGGGAAATGACCATTAAGGTAATAATTGCCAATGGCATGTAATTTCCAACGAACAGGGTCGTGTAACGTATGTACACGGGCATTTCGCCAATGTTGATCTAAATTATGCTGGCTTAAACTTGAGCGACTTCCACCAAGTTCCAGCAGTTTTTCAGAGATTTGTAGAGCGGCATCATTGGCATAGACTTTCGCTTCAGCAACCAAAATTGAAGCTTTCGCTACTTGTTCATCAGTCACATTTTCAAGTTGGTCAAGTTCATCTAAATATTCAGCCGCTTCATCAAGCAATAAAATTGCAGCGTCGAGCACAATATTTAACTTACCAACCTCTTGCAGGGTGTAATGCTCAAAGCTGGCTTTTTCAACATTTGCATCAATAATCGGTCGTGCTTTATGAATGGTCGATAAGGTATCTTCAAAAGCGGCTTCTGCAATTCCAACATCAATTGCAACTTGTAATAACTGCGAATAAGCACCGCGATAAGTTGGGACTTGTGTTAATAAACGTTCATCAAAAATAAGTTCAGGATTAACTTCAACATCATTTAATTTAACTGTACCGCTCGCAGTTGTACGTTGACCAAAGCCATTCCAGTCATTAATGACTTCAATGCCTTGAGTATCTCGGTTAACAATCACTAAAACGACATGGCCTTCAGGATGAACAGCCTTAATTGCAAGCCAGTGAGCAAAACTTGTTCCAGTCGAATAAAATTTCTCACCGTTTAAAATATATTTACCATTTTCAATGGTGAGCGTAGTTTTTAGTGTTTTTGAGTCATGTGTATTACGTTCTGGGCCACCGTTGGCAAGACGTTTTCCTGCTAATATTTCTGAAAAGATAAATTGTTTTTGTTGTTCTGTACCCAAGATTTCGATCAGGTTTAAAAGGCTAATCTGATTTTGTGGAATCTGACCAACATTCGCATCGCCTTTACTTAAAATACGGAAAACTTGTGCCAAGGTTTTATTGGACACAAAAGCTCCGCCATATTTTTTTGCAATTCGGATTCCGCCTAAGCCTTTTTGGCTAAAGCTTTCGATTTGCTCATGAGGTAATAAGCGTTGTTGATCACGTGTATTACGACCCTCTAAAGCATAATCCGCCACTTGATAAGCGGCATTAATGGCTTGTTGATCATTTTGAATGACTTGGACGTATGCCGTCGTTTTAGATAGAGAATTAGACATAATGACACCTTGTATTGCTGTCATTACCTTACAAAAGAAATATTTTTCCACTAAACGAGGACTTATGCTCAGCTTATGAAATAAAGTGCAAAGCATTTTTTTTGATTTTTAATGGAAAAATAAAGATATTAAAAATTATTAAAAATCAATTGGTTGTTGTTTTTATGCAAAAAATTAATAATAAAATTAGTTTTAATATGAAAAAGAGCAATAAGTACGGTAAAAAAAGATATAAAAAAAATAGACTTAACTGTCAGCAAAAATGAGCACAATATCCATTGTTTTCACTAAAAATAGCTTCTAAAGTATCTACTTACCATCGACCATTTTTGTACAAATAGTCAAATAAAAATAAACGTGGAGATTTTATGCGGGTTTTGTATCAGTTCCCTTTGTCCCATTATTGTGAAAAAGCTCGCTGGTTGTTAGACCATAAAGAACTTGATTATGTGGCTCATAACTTGATTCCAGGGTTTCATCGTGCTTTCGCACAACTCAAAACAGGGCAAAATTTGCTGCCAATTTTGAAAGATGATCATCAATGGATTGCTGAATCAACCAAAATTGCACTTTATCTGGATGATACCTACCCAGAACATGTGCTTTTACGTCGTGATGAGCAACTTAGACAACAAACACTGAAAATTGATAGTTTGGCTGATGATCTTGGGATACATGTGCGTCGTTGGGCTTTAGCACATAATTTAGCCCAAGGGGATCATGCTCTAGAAATTATGATGGGTGAACAAGGTTATTTACGTCAGTTTGAAAAAATATCAAAACCTTTTCTCAAAACACTCGTAAAAAAGAACTATAAGCTTGAAGAGGAGTTAGTGGGCCAGTCCAAAGAGAAAATGGACGAACTCATAAATGAACTAAACCAGTATTTAATAGAAAATCAAGCGCGCTATATGGTGGGCGACCGATTAAGTCTTGCCGATATTTCTGTCTGTTCGATGCTTGCACCACTATTAGAGGTAAAAGGTACGCCGTGGGAGCGTGAAGAGGCTGAAGAAGTTTCTGCAGAATGGAGCAACTATCAAAAATATTTACTTGATTTGCCTCTAGGCCAATATGTTTTAAGAATATATCAAACCGAAAGAAACGCGCGTGTAGATTGGCGAGGAATTTAAACTTTATAAAATGCCCTGATTTTCTCAGGGCATTTTTGTAATATTTCTAAGGTCACTCATTTATCTAAATATTACTATCAATTTTCTAAATGATTTTTATTAAACCATTTGCATATATTATTTTGATGCTTAAGTTGCTTTTTACAATGTGAATTTAATGTTTAGCTAAATCTCTAATAAGTTTAATTTTTATAATTTTGCAGAAAATATAATTTTTCTAAAAACAGTTTTTAGAAGAAGTTAAGCCTCTTTATTGTGCATGTGTTTACAATGTAATCAATAATTGCCACATTTAAGTGTAATTAGGTGAGCTTAATAATAGACAGAAGATTAAAATATAGATTAAAGTAGAAACATGTGAGCAGTTTTAAAGGTATTAATTCTGCAAAACAGATTGAATAAAATAAGTGAAGCAAATGGATGTGTCCTACTTGGAAAAGTTGGCTCGATAATTGCAATTTAATAATAAATCACTCTATTTCTCTATATGAATGATTCTATAGATAAATAGAGAGAATGATCATCAAGGAGTTCTTATGAAACGTTCTGCAACCTCTCTCATTATTTCAACATTTATGCTTTGTACGGTTGGTGCTACTTCTCAAATTCAGGCAGCAGATACATTAGCTAAAATTAAAAGCAGCGGAAAAATCGTCATTGGCCACCGAGAATCTTCTGACCCAATTTCATATGTTGTTGCAGGTAAACCAGTAGGTTATGCAGTCGATATCTGTAACCAGTTTGCAAATGACATTAAAAAAGAATTGAAAATGCCTGGGCTAAAAGTTGAGTACAAGGCAGTAACTTCATCAACTCGTATTCCTGAACTTTTAGCAGGCAATATCGATATGGAATGTGGTACGACCACAAACTCTAAGCAACGCCAAGAGCAAGTTGGTTTCTCAACAAACTACTATGCGACTGAAGTACGTATGGCAGTTAAAGCGAACTCTGGCATTAAGAGCTTGGCAGATTTAAATGGCAAGGCTGTTGTAACAACTCAAGGTACAACATCTGATAAATACATCAAAATGAATGAAAAAGGCCAAGCGCTTAATATCCAAAACATCTATGGTAAAGATCACTCTGACTCTTTTGCAATGATGGCATCAGGCCGTGCTGCTGCATTTGTCATGGATGATAATATTTTAGCTGGCTTAGTTGCCAAGTCTTCTACACCTAAAGCTTTCGCAATTGTTGGTCCAGTACTTTCATCAGAGCCTTATGGCATTATGCTTGCTAAAGGTGATACAAAATTTAAAGCGATTGCTGATCGTACTGTAAATAATCTATGGAAAACTGGTCAAATGGACGCTTTATATAAGAAGTGGTTCTTATCGCCAATTCCACCAAAAAATACAAATTTGAACATGCCACAAAGTTCATCTTATAAAAAATTAAAAGCTCACCCAACAGATGCAGGGATCTAACAAGATCTTTTTGTCCTAAATTTACTTAAGCAAGTGAAACCTCACTTGCTTAAGCGGTCTATTTTCCTAAAGATATTCATTTAAGGGGCAAACATGTCAGTCGGCTCGCTAAACTGGACTATATTCTGTGCGGAGTCTAATGAATATGGTGTCGATAAAGCCGCATGGGCAGAATCAGTCTGTAGAGTAATTGGTAGCTCAAGCTACAATGCTCATGCTGAAGCGCCCACATGGTTACAAATGTTAGGTTCAGGCGTCTTTACTATGGTTTGGACAGCTGTTATAGCCTTTCTTATCGCATTTTTATTAGGTTCTCTCCTAGGGGTAATTCGTACATTACCTAACAAACCTCTCGCATTTATTGGCAATTGTTACGTTGAAATTTTCCGTAATATTCCACTTATTGTGCAGCTATTCTTCTGGGCATTTGTTTTTCCGGAATTTTTGCCGGATAGCATAAGTGCAGGCAGTGGAGATGTTGTCGCTGGTGGATGGTGGAAAAATCTTTTAAATCAGCAACCTGCGGTTATTGGTGTTTTTGCATTAGGTCTCTACACAGCTGCGCGTGTATCTGAGCACATACGTGCTGGTATTAATACTGTTTCAACAGGACAAAAATTTGCTGCTTCCGCAGTAGGTTTTACCACTGCACAAAGCTATCGTTATGTCATTTTACCTGTTGCATATCGTACAGTGTGGCCCACGATTACTTCTGAAGCAATGAACGTTTTCAAAAACTCAGCTGTTTTATATGCTTTGAGCGTTTTGAACTTCTTCGCTTATACAAAAACCATGCGGGAAGAAACTTCTCAGGACATCATCATTCTTATTCTCTCTACACCTGTTTATTTGATCATTACTTATAGCATTAAATTTGTAATGGCATGGATTGAGAAACGAATGGCTGTACCTGGCTTAGGTTCAGGAGGGAAGTAATTATGGATTTTTCTTTATTACACAATCCTGACGTGATCGCGGCACTCAAAGAAGGTTTTGTTTTTACCCTTACCGTGACTGTATTGGCGATGCTGGGTGGTATCCTGATCGGAACCCCATTGGCAATGATGCGTTTATCAAGCAATGCCATCGCAAGTAATTTCGCAAAATTTTATGTCGATCTGTTTCGTGGTATTCCATTGATTCAGGTAATCTTTATTTTCTACTTTTTGTTGCCAAAAATATTTGAGTTTCAATCTGATACATATTGGGGACCGTTGTTTTCGAGTGTTGTGACTTTTGCTATTTTTGAGGCTGCATTTTTCTCGGAAATTGTACGTTCCGGAATTCAGTCTATTTCAAGAGGTCAGGTAAATGCAGGTTACGCGCTAGGTTTTACCTATGGTCAATCAATGCGCTACGTGGTTTTACCTCAAGCCTTTCGTAACATGCTCCCAGTATTGTTAACTCAAACAATTATTTTATTTCAGGATATCTCATTAGTGTATGTGATTAGTGCACCAGACTTTTTAGGTCGTGCAGATACATTGGCTAATACTTATGGTCCTGAAACGAAAGCAACATTCTATTTAATCGTCGCTGTAGTGTACTTCTGTAGTTCGTTTGTGCTGTCGCAATTAGTCAAACGCTTACAGCAAAAAATTGCCATCATTCGCTAATTGGAGATTTTAAATGCCAATGATAGACATCCAACATATCTCTAAATGGTATGGTGATTTTCAGGTTTTAACAGATTGCACGACGAGTATTGAAAAAGGTGATGTCGTTGTTGTTTGCGGACCATCTGGTTCAGGAAAATCAACACTCATTAAAACAGTAAATGCGTTAGAACCATTTCAACAAGGCGATATTATTGTTGATGGCGTTTCTCTGAAAGATCCAAAAACGGATCTTGCGAAATTCCGTTCACGAGTGGGAATGGTCTTTCAGCACTTTGAACTTTTCCCACACATGACTGTCTTGGAAAATTTAACAATTGCTCAAGTCAAAGTGTTAAAGCGTTCAGTTGCTGATGCTCGTTCAAAAGGTCTGAAATATTTAGAGCGTGTAGGTTTACTTGCTCATAAAGATAAGTTTCCGGGTCAATTGTCTGGTGGACAGCAGCAGCGTGTAGCGATTGCGCGTGGCTTGTCCATGGACCCAATCTGTATGTTGTTTGATGAACCAACTTCTGCACTTGACCCTGAAATGGTCGGAGAAGTACTTGAAGTGATGGTGCAACTTGCACATGAAGGTATGACCATGATGTGTGTTACACATGAAATGGGCTTTGCTAAAAGAGTATCTAACCGTTTAATTTTTATGGATGAAGGTAAGATTTTGGAAGACTGCCCAACGCATGAATTCTTTGATAATTTAGATGCTCGCCACGAACGTGCGAAGCTTTTCTTAGAAAAAATTCAAGCCATGCATTAATACCATTAATAAAAAAAGAGCCTTTTGAAAGGCTCTTTTTTACATCCAATTTTTTAGAAACTATATTTTGCTAATAAATTAATACGAGAGTAATCACCCTTATCTCCTGCGAAAGTTTCTCGCTGGCCGTAAGTATATTCTGCACCTAAATCAATACTTTTAACTGGATTCCAGATTAAATTGACCAAGGCATTATAAATTTCTTTGTTATAGCTGGTACTGGTTAAATTGCTATTTGCGTAAATGTTATCATCTTTATATTGAATACCGCCTATTGCAAAAGTAGAGCGGAGGATAGGGCTCCATTTCCGTTGATAGCCAATAACGGCACTATCGAATTCACCTAAATTAATATCTTGTGTTGTTGTGTCATAGGCATAAGCAGAATTGCTATAAAGTAAATAGCGGCCATCTCCTTTAACGTGATAGTAATTAGCAACCAAGCTATCTTGAGGAGTTAAATCATATTTACCACCAACCCCAACACCCCAACCAAATTTTTCTTCAGAAGCGCTATCTTTTGGAGCTACACGGTTTTCATGGGCAAGACCATGTAACTGTAATAGGCCTTTATTATCTGCAGTTTTGAAATCATATCGTGCTGTTAAAGCAGGAAAACGGCTCCCACCGGCAGCATTACCAGCTTTTTCAACATCACCGCCTTCTAAGGCAACTAATATTTTTTGTTGGGCATTAATTGACTGAGTGTATCTAACCTGTACTGTACGTGTAGTACCTGTACCAATAGCGCCATTAAAATCTACTGTTTCTGGCGATGTATCGGTGTTTACAAAAGGTGAAGTAGTTTGACCAGCTAACCATTTACCTAAAGACATATAAGCATGACGAACACGGAAGGTCCCATTGCCATTATCGCCATTTCCACCCATGAAATCGGCTTCAATTTTGCCGTTTAAATCTCCGTATTGGGTAGGCCGAGTAATGTCTAGACCAATTCTTGAGGTTGCAGCAGATACATTTAAAGAATCTTGTCTTGGATCATCTTTATTTAAAGGGTAGTTAGCGCCATTTGAAATGCTACCATTTGAACCTTTAAAGTCATAGGTTGCATCTGCGCGGACACTACCATAAAGCTTGACTTGGGTTTGTCCATCTGCCATTGCCATCCAACCTGGTTTTGATACAGGAGAGGTAGAAACCGCAGGTGTTGCGGGAGGTGCTGGTGGAGCACTGACTGATAAAGCTGTTTTTTGTTGATCAGATAGTTTCTGAACAAGTTGTTTTAATTCCTTTACCTCATCACGTAACGCATTAACTTCAGCATCTGTAGCTGCATGCACAGGCATCGTCACGCTAATTACACCTAAAGAACTCATTGCTAGCACTAGTGTTTTGATCTTATTCACAGGAATTCCCCGACATGGATAAAAATTTTCCTGCAAATACATAACAATAATAATGCCAACTTTAACAATTTAGAAAAATAGTAAAATTTCTATTTTTATCATTGGCTTATGTCAAAATAGAAGTGTAAATAAGACCTTTCATTGAAAAAAATAAATGAGAGCATGAAATTGACTCTCTAAAATGAGTCATATGCTCCACTATTTGCACGGTTAAAATGCATAACTGCAATAAAATATGTAAAAGAAATAAATGTTTTAGCTATTTTTAAACCTTTGTATTTTTCAATGCGTGGGAGTTGTATAGGGTATACTGTCCTCATTGTAAATTCTGGCTGGAGATAGGAATGGAGTTAGATCGTTTTGATAAACAAATTCTAGAAATTTTGTCTCATGAAGACTTAAATTTGAATGAACTTTCAGAACGGATCAATCTGTCAGTCAGTTCTGTGCATCGCCGGATTAAACACTTGATTGAAGCCAACGTTATGGGGCAGCTCAAAAGGGAAATTAATTTTAGTAAACTCGGCTTTACCTTGCACATCTTATTGCAAGTTTCATTGAGTAAGCATGACACTGAAACGTTTGACAAATTTCTTTCCGAAATAGAAGCAATTCCAGAAGTGACCAATGCATTTCTAGTGACAGGGCAAAGTGCCGATTTTATTTTGGAACTTGTAGCACGCAACATGGATGACTACAGTGAAATTTTATTAAGACGTATTGGAAAAATTGACAATGTGGTTGCTTTGCATTCCAGCTTTGTTATTAAAAAATATAATGTTTTTAACTGCTATAACCTATTAAATAAACTATAAAAAAACGCACCTAATGGTGCGTTTTTTAATTCAAATGTTTGATTTAGGCATCAAGTTGAGCCAAAACCTCATCTGAGAACTCAACGTTGGTATAAACGTTTTGTACATCATCGAGATCTTCAAACATATCAATCATTTTAAGAATTTGTTTTGCTTGGTCGACATCAGTAATTTCAGCTTTGGTTGATGGACTCATAACCACTTCTGCATTGTCAGATTTTAAACCAGCAGCAGTCAGAGCATCTTGAACTTCACCAAAAGTTTCTGGTGACGTGATTACCAAAATTTCATCTTCTGAAACTTCAATATCTTCAGCGCCAGCTTCTAAAGCAACTTCCATGATTTTGTCTTCTAAAGAAATATCTTCAAAAGTAATTTCACCACGTTTAGTAAATAGATAAGCTACAGAACCCGCAGTTCCTAGGTTACCATTTGTTTTACTAAAACAGTGACGTACATCTGGTACTGTACGGTTCAAGTTATCTGTCATTGTTTCAACAAGAACAGCAACACCGCCAACACCATAACCTTCGTAAGTTACTTCTTTTAAATCATCATTATCTTCACCACCGGCACCACGTTGGATTGCACGGTTGATGGTGTCACGTGTCATATTAACTGAAAGAGCTTTTTCAACTACTGCACGCAGACGAGGGTTGCTAGCAGCATCTCCACCACCAAGTCTGGCAGCAGTCACAATTTCACGAATATATTTAGTAAAAACTTTACCGCGACTTGCATCTTGTTTCGCTTTACGATGCTTAATATTGGCCCATTTAGAATGACCCGCCATGGACGTGAACTCCAAAAAAGAAAATGCAAAAGTGCTGGAATATTAGCATAGGCTTGGTTTTGTTGAAAACTGTTGCCCTGCGTTTTGTTAGCCAATTGAATAAGAATAATAAACTTAAGACCTAATGAGTAAGATTAGGCCGAATCAAGTCCAATTTGAGTTAGTTAATTTTGACGTCTATATCAAATTTCGCATATAGCTCTTTAATTGTTTCCAAATCTTTTTGTAAGTCTGTTGGGTAAATTTTTCCTAGAATTCCGCCTTGTTTACTTCGCGCGTTAGCATACATGAGTACAATGGGAACATTAGCTGCTTTGGCAATATGCCAAAAACCTGTACGGATAGGTTTACGTTCAGAGCCATCTTTGGCACGAGTAGCTTCAGGAGCAATCACCAAGTTAAAAGTTTCATGATTTTGAAATTGTTCAACCATTTGAGAAACAATATCTTTACTCGCTTTGCGGTCAACGGGAATGCCACCAAGTTTTTCTAGAATTGGCTTAAGAGGACCCTTAAAAAGTTCTTTCTTTATTAAAGTATGAATCTTAATGTCTAAAATTTGGAAGAGAGCAATAGATAGCACTGCATCTAGATTTGATGTATGTTCAAAGCCAATAATAACTTGTTTTTTCTCAAGAATTTCGGGATCTACATTATAGGTCCAACCAGCAGCTTTAAAGATAGAGTTACCTAGAAATTTTTTCATAGATCAGTGCAAGGTGATAAATTTTCAGGATTCTAATATGAGTTTGTAAAAAAGCATAGAAAAATTATGAAAGCTAAAGTAGAGCATCAAAAATGAAGATTATCTAAGCTGTAGAAGATTTAAAAAGTTCTTTTTATTTTTCTTTTAAACATAATAAACTTAGATAATTTTAAAATTAAGAGACCTGCTGAGGTATCTCTTCATTAATTAAATATTCAATATATTGCCAAATTTTTTCAGAGTTAATAAGCGCTTTATCTGTTGTTCCATCAATAATCATCCCATCAATAATAGAAATAATGATGTGAGTAAGTGGAGTAGGGTTTTCTATCCCTAATTGAGTGAGCTGTTCTTGTAATAAATGAGTCAACCACTTCGTATATTCGTAAAATGGTTCACGAATTGAAGTATATTGTTTAGATACTTCAATAAATGCTTTTTTAAATAAACATCCATTAAATGTTTCACTATTGATCCATTCAATATACCAATTAAAAATAATATGAATTTTCTCAAGCGGGGTAGCATCTTGACGTAAACTTAGTTGTTCATTAATTGAATTTTGAATATTTAAATTTCGATGTTGCAAACATTCCATAATTAAATTTTCTTTCGAAGGAAAATATTTATAAAATGTCATCTTTGCAACATTAGATTCAGCAATAATACGGTCAACACCAGTAGCATTGTATCCAATCTGATTAAATAAATTTAAAGCAGTATTTATAATATCTTCTTTTTTTGACATTACTATTCCATATAGTTAGAACTAATTATAACTTAATCTAAAAAATTAAAATTTTAATATGAATTATCATAATAAAAAAAGGGATTAGATACAAGTTTATATTGTGATAATGATTATCATTATCTGAGTTTTCTTTGAAAATTTCTATTTGATTTCGTACGATTTTAATTCTAATATTGATTGATAAAGGAACATATTTAAATATTAATTTAAGTCATTGTTTTTATAATAAAATATGTAAAAATCGATCAGGCTTCAATAAGTTTAATGAGAGTGGATATGCCTAAGAAATTTGAGAATTTTAATAATCCTAGAAAGAAAGCACTCGCAGGGATGAAGCAAAGCATTTCAGCTGAACTATGGGAAAAAAATTCAGACTTTTTGTCCCGTTTAAGAGCAAAAATCGCTAACCATGCCGTGTCAAATCATCCAGCAATTGATATTTTAAATAACGGAAAAATTAATAAAGAAAATTTAAAAAAAATTCACTTAGAATATCGTCATGCAATTGTGCAAACTTTTACTGATGCACTGCTTATGGCCCAATTTCAAACTAAACAATTAGAGCCAAGATTGCATGCTGGCGCAAAAATGTTTCCACGTTTTCTTTTAAGCCTAAATATTTTTGATGAGTTTGGATTTCGACCCGGTTTAGACAAAGATGGTTATTATCAGGGAAACCCAGAATATGCTCACTATCCTTTATTTGAAGATGTATTAAATGATTTTGGTATTACGGGAGAAGATCGTCTGACTTATCAACCAAGTGACATTGCAGATCAAGTTAGAGTATTTTTAGAAAATGCTTATCATGACTATAAAGCTGTTTCAGCTTTATTAGCAGTCGCTGAAGAAGAGGTTATCCTTTACAGTCCACCTTTACGTAAAGCAACTAAAGCCGTAGGTTTGGAGGTGGAGGGCGGTGGTTATTATCATGTACATGGTATTTCTGAGGATGAGAGTGCCGAAGCTGCGGATGATGATCATGAAGAAGATTTATGGTATGTCTTGATGCAAGCTTGTACAGAAGAAGATTATAACTATATTGAAAAGATATGCTTAGAGTATTGTGATTTATGGGAAAAGTTCTGGGATGTTCAATTAGAACATTCCGAACCTATGCGGAAACAAATCTTAGCTTAATAGATGAAGTAGAAATATTCAGTGCACAAAGAAAAATTATTTTAAAAAAGCTGAAAAGTTTGGGAATAAAAATAAATTTTAAAATTTGATAATTAAATTTTAAGTATTGTTTATAACGGCGAACCAAATTCTATTTGAATACATATTAAAAAACCCCATAAACTTTTAATTTATGAGGTTTGGTATTTGGTGGGCCCACACAGACTTGAACTGTGGACCAACGGATTATGAGTCCGCTGCTCTAACCAACTGAGCTATAGGCCCTATAAGCAAGAAAAGCTTTTAAACTCAAGGCTTTTCAGTGCGTGCAATACTAATCAATTTTTTAATTAAACACAAGTCATTTTCTAAAGTTGGCGTATAGTAGCCCAAAAAATATTGTGTTGTTTTGGTTAAATATTACAAGCGATAGTGATTCTAGCGTATGAGTACTTCGCGAGTAAAGCGAACTAAGTTATTTATCGATCAATTAGAACTTATTCCAGCCAGCAACTTATAGTGGTAGAGGCTTAATTGTCTTTTCGATTCGAATTATTAATTCTTTCAAAATATATATTGTTTAAAATTCAACCAAGTTGTGGGAGGTTATTTGAATAATACTGACAAGAATAAGTTAGATAAGTTTACCGAAAAATAGTAGAGCATAAGCTGATTTGTGCATATATGTATCGCGTGCAATTTATAAATTTTCGATCGAAAATTATTTTAATAATAGCTATGAGAGTGTTTTGAATAAAACTAATTCATAAAATTATATTTATAGAGTCAATTACTTCTTATCAAAGTCAAGTCTATATCTCCCTAATAGGATTTATTCTTTGGAATTTGATGAAAAACTGTCATAAATATATTGATGATGAGTAAATTTTCTTCTAAGTAATCTAAGTCAGGATACATAATTAATATTCAAAAAGTTAAGAATAAAAAATGATAATAGTTATAGGATTAATTTTTTAGAACTTGTAAAGGACTTGTCCTTTGATTTTTGTAAGTCTGGATATAATCGAAACATTACTTATAAAATATTGAGAGTCAAAGTATTTCAAAATAAATAAGCTAATATAAGATGGATATAGCTTTAAAGATAAAAAGCGAAAAGAGAAAAGAGAAAAGAGAAAAGAGATGAATAAATTCGAGCTTATTTTTAAAATTAAGCAATTTATCTCATTTTATTAAAAAAAATAGAACTTTTAAGTGTAAAAGTTGGAAATTTTTATCATTGAAATTTCTTTCTTTTTCTAATGTGTTTTCTATATAAAACTTAAAGTGTGATTGTTTTCACATGGAATACAAATGATTGTATTTTATTAATTTTATTCTTGACTAAAATGCTAGGTTTTAATAAAGTAAAAATGTATTTTTCCAAAATAAAAAACTATTGCTTAGTCCTGAAATACAGTAAGAAGCCTGCTTTTTAAGTAGGCTTCTTGTTTTGTATAACATTGACGGAAACAGGGCCTGAACAATAAGGTAAATCTTTAAAGCAAGCATATTTAATTTGAAGTAAAACTATAAAAAGAAATCAGATGTACTCAGAACTAAAGTATAAGAAATTATAAATTTTCTTGAATAATTTGGATGAGTTCTCGAGCCGCTTTAGATAATGGGCGGTCTTGAAGCCAAATTAAATAAATGGATAGAGGTAAATGATTTTTGGTATTTTTAAAATCTAAAAGAACTAAATGACCTTGATCGATTTTTTCTTGTACTAATGATAAAGGGAAATTTCCCCAGCCGAGTCCTGCTTCAACCATATTAATTGCTGTTTGTAGACTATTCGTTTTCCAGTACATTGCACCAATAATTGAACGAGAATCTGTCATTTCATGGTCACTACTCGCTACTACAATTTGCCTAATATTGATTAACTCTTCAATAGAAAACGGCTTTGTTTTTTCTTGTAGAAGACTATGACTAGACGAAATAGTGGCAACTACTGTTTCAGTCATTACCAATTGCAGATTTTCACGCATTTTTATATTTAGGTCTGACCCTGCTAAGCAAAGACTAATTTCTTCCGTATAAAGTAAATTGACGATGTCATCTTGAGGGGCAGTAATAACTTCTATATTAAGTAATGGGAATTTATCGGCTAATTTTTTTATTGAATAGAATAATAATTTGGTATTTACATCAGAGACAACACCAATACGTAATTTACTTTCAAGGCCTAAAGAAAGTTCATGGGCATGAGTACTAAATAGCCTAAGCTGTTCAGAAATAATGCGAGCCTGTGGTTCTAAGGCCAATGCTATAGAGGTTGGAATGACCTTTCGATGGGTTCGTTCAAATAAGATATAACCCAATTCTGCTTCCAAATTAGCAATGGCCATGCTGACTGCTGAGGGGACCCGATTTAGTTTACGAGCGGCCGCAGAGAAAGATCCCGTATCTAGTACGGTGATGAAGAGTTCAATATTTTCACTGTTAAAATTCATTTTGATATCAGTCAAACTGAAAGCTATTAACTTTATATATGATTTTAACTGAAATTAAAATATAAAGAATTAAGCAGAGTTTATTGATTATGCAAGGTGTAAAGCGTCGAATCGTATATGTTTCTTCTTATGAAGTGATCGGAATGATTATTTCATCAGTAGGATTAGCTATCTTGGTCGGTGATAGTGTGGAACATACTGGGCCTCTATCTGTCATGATTACGACCATCGCTGTAACTTGGAATTTTATTTACAATGTTTTATATGAGAAGTGGGAAGCTAGGCAAAGTAGTAATGTTCGTACAATTAAGCGTAGAGTTGGACATGCTATTGGTTTCCAGCTTACCTTAGTCCTATTTTTAATACCGCTTATTTCATGGTGGATGGATATTTCTCTGATTGCTGCTTTTTGGTTAGATGTAGCTTTTATTATCATTATTCCCATCTACACTTTTATCTTTAATTGGGGCTTTGATAAATTATTTGGGCTACCTATTTCAGCACAGGGTAAAGCATTACAAGAATAGCTTTTTATCAATCTCAATAAGATATCAAAGTCATACTTTGATATCTTATGTTTGGGCTTTACTTAACTTGTTCGAGAGGTAACTGTTTTACAAACTTTAGTTGAGCCCTTTTAGCAAAAAAATAGTAGATCAAAGCTGTAGAGATAAGTCCCACTAGCCATGATAGATCTATGCCTCCCAACATTGCCGCGATTTGACCTGTATAGAATTTACTATCAATGAATGGTAGTTGAATTAAAATACCTAAAAAGTAGCAAGTAATACCGATTCGATTCCAGCGGCCATACTTGCCATTTGGGTCATATAGCGCATCTACATCACATTCTTCTTTAGAGATAAAGTAGTAATCAACCAGATTAATTGCGCTCCATGGAATAAAAAAAGTAAGTAAAAACAAAATAAATGCTTTAAAAGCACTTAAGAAAGTGTGCTCGCCAATAATTGCTATAAAGGTCGAGATCACGACCATAGCAAGGACAATGAGCAATCTTGTTATTTTTGAGATTTGATTTGTCGATTTGAAACTGTTCCAAACCGTAGCAACACACATAAAACTACCGTAAGCATTTAAGGTCGTCAGAGTAACTTTGCCAAAAGCAATACTAAAATATAAGAAGGTAACAACTAAGGCGATGGGGTTCATTCCAACTACATATTGAACCTCATTTCCAACAAAATTCCCGTTTGCAACCTGAGCAATCAAAACACCTAAGCTCATGGAAATTTGTGAACCCACTAAAGAACCTAAGCCAACGGCCCAGAAAACGCGAGATGAAGACGTTTTAGTTGGAAGATAACGAGAGTAGTCTGCAACATAAGGTCCAAAAGAGATTTGCCAAGAAGCAGAAAGTGAAACTGCTAACAAAAATGAAGACCAACTAAAATGACGCACTGCTAAGAGTTCAGAAAAATCAGAAAGAGCTAAAATTTGAGTCAGAATAATAACAAAAGCAATCAAGCCAATAATACTGGCTACTTTGCCTACCACATGAATTAAGCGATATCCAATTGTTGCAAATAAGATAATAAAGCAAGCATAAATTAAGATGCCAGTTGTATTGCTGACATGTGCTAGATGTGCAATTGCTTTACCTGCGAGTACCTCACCAGTTGCAGTAAACCCCAGATACATCAGACAAACGAGTATGATTGGAATACATGCACCATATACCCCAAATTGGACACGACTTGAAATCATTTGGGGAAGCCCAAGTTTTGGACCTTGGGCAGCATGTAGTGCCATAACGGCAGCACCAAAACATTGTCCCACGAATAAACCAATAATAGACCAAAAAACATCACCACCTAATACAACTGCTAGAGCACCCGTCACAATGGCCGTGATTTGTAAATTGGCACCAAACCAGAGGGTGAATTGAGCAAATACTCCGCCATGTCTTTCATTCTCTGGAATAAAATCAATGCTTCGGTTTTCAATAAAACTGTTATTTGGTGTCTCAGCCGATGAGTCCATTACACTCTCCTTGTCCTTTAAGAGTCCACTCTATTTTTATTAAGTCTGCATTTGTATAAACAAATACAAACATGTATATACAAGCAATTTTAAAAAGAATCAAATACTTTTTAAGGGTGTAGAACCTAAAAGTGGCTTAAATATTTCATAGATAAATAGAAAAATAATTAGACTGATATTATTTTTAATAGATTTAAATGATAGAAAAATAATATATAAAAAAGCCCTCTATTGAGGGCCTGACTTTATACATTAGTGTCTAAGATAGCTTGAAAAAAAGTTGGAAGTTCAGAAAATTGGACGAGTTGAGTTTTATCTTCTTGTTTATAATAATACTGATAGTTTGGAGCTTCTGAATGATTATCTAGATATTGAGTTGCATCGGTAAATTGTGCTTTTGCAACTGGTTTATCTTTTTTAAATTTCACAATAATAGGATTTACTGAATTTAATTTTACCGGTACACCATTCTCAAATTTAGCAGTTTCAATTAATAAAGAAATTTTAAAATTTCCGAATGTTACACAACAGTGGCCTCCATTTTCTGTTTTAATTTCTTGATCATGAAAAAGCTCTTTAAATAAATTCTTTAAAGATTCTCTATGCTTATCTAAAGCAATCTGAAAATCATGATCTTGTTGTCCAATTTTTTCTTGCTCTTCTTGCAGCAATTGGGCTTGCTTTTCAATGGTGGTGAAATCCAGCTTCATTTTAATATCTCCTTAGGTTGTTTTAAAACTATATATGGCAATCTTTTATTAAGTTTTAAAGAAACATATATTATTTGTTACAACGCAATAATTAAGATGAGCTTTTGTGATAAATAATTGAAAATGTAAAAATATATTTTTAAAAATAAAACTTATAAAATTAAAGAGTTTATTAAGTAAATATTTTTTCTATTTTTTATTTGAAAATGCTGCTACATGATAAACATATGATTTTTAATGTAGCAGCATATTTCCTATTTTGTACAATGTTTTACTATAAGTGGCGTGCCTTTAATTTTAAAAAAACCTCCGCTACTCATTACACCAAACATCACTAAAGCTGTTCCTATCAATTGCCAGATATTGAGAGACTGCCCTGTAAGTAGGGCGATGAGCATACTAAATACTGGTACAAAGTTAAAAAAGACGGAAGCACGCCCGGCTCCTAACTTTTGTATTCCATTAAACCAGAATAAATAAGCAATCATTGTAGAGCAGATAATGACATAACCCATGGCCAGATGTGCATTCACAGGCGCAGAAGTGATGGCTGTAAGAGGATCTTCAAATATCATACTTAACACGCCAAGTGTTATTGCCCCGAACATCATAGAAAAAGTCGTTGTTTCTAAAGGCGTGGCATTTTTTACATAGCGGCGAGATAGAACGTTTGCTAAGCAAAATCCAAAAGCCCCTAATAATATAAATAGATCTCCAATGTCTATTTTCAGGTGAAGTAAAGTTGTTATATGCCCCTGACTAATGACGAGTAACACACCACTTAAGCCGAATAAAACACCTAAAAATTTACTAGGGGTAAGTTTTTCACCGTCCAAAATAATTGTCATTAATAAGGTCATCAACGGTGTGGTTGCCATAATTAAAGCACCATTCACGGCAGATGTAGTCTGTAAGCCATAAAAACAACCTATGTTGAATCCTGCAATGCCGACAACCCCAATAATAAGATAGATAAATAAATTTTGACTTAAGGCTGCCCATCTTAGTTTGCCTGTTATTGAAAAGATCAGAAGTAAGCCTAGGCTTGCAATTGAAAACCGTTCAGATGCGGCAGATAGCGGAGACATATGTTGAATAATATAAGACATTGCATTAAATGCTGATCCCCAAAAAAACATCGTTAATACAACACCAGCATAGGCATAAGCCACCGTTCTGTTCATCGACAGGCTCCCACTAAGAAAGGTTTTATTCTGGGCAATTATATAAAGGTGTACAATTCCGTATTAATACACTTCTAATGTGAAAATTTGCACAATGATTGATTGGGAAAATTTACATTACTTTTCAGTTTTTACCGAAGAGAAGTCACTGTCAGCTGCCGCAAGAAAGTTGGGGGTAGACCATGCAACTGTATCCAGAAGAATTGCTCAACTAGAACAAAATTTAAAACTCAAATTAGTTGATCGTAGACCACGCACATACATACTTACCCCAGATGGGGAACGTCTTGCACAAGCAGTTGCTCGTATGATGGAAGAAACGTTTTCTATTGAACGTTTAACTCAAGCTGGTCAGCAAGAAGTGATGGGTAGTGTTTCTATTAGTATGCCTCCTTTAACGGCTGCGCATCTCATCATGCCTCATCTGGGGAGATTTTATCGACATTATCCCCAATTAAAATTACGTGTACTCGGTGATGTTCATTATGTTTCTTTACAGCATAGTGAGGCTGATATTGCTGTACGATTTGGACGTCCTAAAGATGAAAACTTAGTTGCTCGTAAAGTCGGCGAAATTCCTTTTGGGATATACGCTGCTCCAAATTATTTAGCTTCAACTGATTCTGAAAGTTATGAATGGATCAGCGTAGAAGTCGGAGGTGTACATGGTCAAAAACAGCAGAAGTTAAAAGAAAGATTAGGGAATAAAGAACCTATAATGGTTACAAATCATCCTGAGCTTCAGTGGAGAGCCGCATGTGGAGAAGCTGGGTTAGCTGTGTTACCTGATTTTTTAGGCACATTGAGTAATTTGGTAAGATTGCAAGATGATCATCCTATGAGTGCTGAAATCTGGTTGGTAACCCATGAAGATCTACGACATAGTCCTGCAATACGTGTAGTAATGGATTTTCTGGTGAGTTGTTTCGAGTCTTTTAGAACTTAAACTTAGTTAGTTAAATACTAACTTTTAGACGTCTGTTTAAAGAAGCTGCCATTTTTCCGCAGCTTCTTTTGAGTTTGGTTAGATCAATACGCTAGGTTAGACTAACTTCTATGCCTTCACGTAAATTAGATTGATCTTGACGAGAGTTTAAATCAATTTTGGCAAAAGACTTAGCAAGTAAACGTCTAGCAGCTGAATTAATAGGTTTTTCTACCCATTTAGGTAATTTTATCCCTAAAGGATTAGTTTCGGTTTTAGATACTTCGGTGGTTACTCTTGTTCCCATAATATAGTCAAACCAAGGTCTGGTAACGCACCAATTAGCATTCTGATTACTTGTCATATGGTGATCATAATGCCAAGGAATACGTTTTTTTGCATATTCTGGATCTAAATGAGATTTAGCATGTACACGCCAATAATTCCATAAACCATAATAGAGTCCAGCTGTAAAAGAAGGAGCTACAGGTAAAAAAATGGTAGCAGCACCTGCTAATCCAATTAAGGCTGTTTTTTCATTATAAATTTCAGCATTTTTAAGCATAGACTCGGCATAGCCTTCATCATGGAAGCCATTTAAACGGGCACGTTTATGATGTGCGATATGGGTGAAAAATGGACTATTACGATACTGGCTTGGAAACTCATGCAGCCAAATTTTATGAAAGTACCATTCCAAGCCATTGGCTACAAAAACACCTATAGGGAATCCAAGCATATTGGTCACTTCTTCTTTTACAATTTAAAGCCATTTTAAAAGAAGAATGTTTTATCCCTTTGACCTAATAGGCAGTAGACCAATTGCCTTTAAAATCAATTTGATTGTTTTTGTTTGCGTTGTCGATAAGCACTGGGAGTTTCATTGGTCCACCGTTTGAATGCACGTGTGAACGCAGAGGGCTCTGAAAAACCGGTTAAATAAACAATTTGATCAATAGTTTCTTGTGTATTAGCAAGCAAACGTCTGGCAAGTTTTTCTCGATGTTGATTTAGAATCTTTTCATAATTTGTATTAATAGCTTGCAAATCAGCGCGAAGAGTACGAGGGTTGCGGTTTAATTGTTCTGCAATCAATTTTTGATCAAATTGCCCAGATTCAAATAATCCATTACTAAGCAAACGTTCAATTGCATGAATGAGTTGATGCTTTTCTAATGTTAATAGCTGTTGTTCCGCAAGAGTTTCATGGATTTTTAATAATTCTGGCTCAGCAGCTGGCGAGGTTTTATTTAATAGTACACTAGGAAAAACTATAGCACCTTTTATTTGGCCTAAAATGACAGGGCATTCCCACATCTCTTGATAAGTTTCAGCCGAGGCACCTTGTTGGTAAGGTAGAGTAATATGACTAGGTCTGAACTCATTATTAGTAATATATTTAAAAAAATTAAGGAAAATACCAATCCCACATTCTAGATAATGTCTTACGGGATGCTCAAAACCCGATAATATTGCTTGATCTTCATTAATGGTTAAGGAAAGGCTAAATACATCTGTAAGTAGGGCTTGATATCTTATAGCGCGCTGCAATCCTTCACCAAATGTAGAGCTGCTCAAAAATAGATATTCAATGACCAAACCCCGGAAAGGCAGCATTTGCTTACCTACGTGTAAGCCAATATCAGGATCTTGGCTGATTTCTTCAGCAGCTGTCCAAAAACGATGTTGGGTAGAATTATCTCTACGAATATTTTTATCGGGTGGTTGATTAGGCAAATTTACACTTGCAAAAATAGATGCTGCATCTAAGCCCATCTTTTGCATAGTCTCGTAAGTCATCCATAAAAAAATTCCAGCGTCTGAAGAATTTTTAGACATAATTTGATGACAACCCTATAAACTATAGCGCATATTCAATCATGATTTTATTGCTGATTCTATATCTCAGAAACTTATATTAGTTTAATGATCAGGAAAGAAACCCGCATCTTCACGTGCTTGTTTTAAAGCTAAGATAAAAGAGGTTAATAAAAGCAAACCTATAAAAAAAAGAAAAAGATCGATGTTACTAATCGCAAAACCTATACTCGTAGCGCCTAGACTTAGTAATAAGATACATAATATTTTCCAAAAAATGAGCATGTTACGTTCTGATAAAAAGTCTAAAGATATTATTGGCAATTGAAGGAGATTTCTAAATTTATTTATGTTTTTTTTATTATAAATTATGTAATTCTGTAAAATTTAATTTTTTGATGATTTTAATATAACTACATGAAATTAAATTGATTTTTAATTTATTCGACTTGACGGGTGTCTTTTTAATTATTCTTAAAATTAAGTTTTTATTAATTAATAGAATGATAATTCTTTAGAAACACTATAAAATAGCGATTATAAATTAAATTTATTTTTTAATTTATTTAAAACAATATGTTATGATGATTTTTTAAATTTTTGTTAAAAAAAAGACTTGATCTTTAAGCCGAATTTTGAAATTATACCCATGCAAATTGTGATCTATTTCCCACAATTTGTATTTCAGGTTAAGTGGTTATCACTAATGCTCATTTGCTATTTTTGCTTATGAGCATTTTTTTATGTGATTTTTTAATAGAACTACAAAGTTTGAAAAATTAGTTTTTTGAGTTCTCTTGGTAGCATTGAGCTTATTTGTTTTTAGTAATTTTATAGAGAATAGTTAATCATATTGAATCGTCACCGTCGCTGTGGCTTTAACCTCACCTGCGGTTACATTGGTGGCAGTCTGATAGTAACGAGCAGTTAAAGGTATATCATATTCAACAGTTTGGTTGGAACTCACCATACCTATATTTAGTTTGCTTGCTTTTTGAATCGGCTGATTTGCTCCATTCATATTCCATAACAGTTCGACACCCACACCGTTGGCTTTGATTGAATTCGCGGCACTGTTGTTAATCACCTGATTATTGGAGGTATCAGAATTATAATCAAAACTTAAGCTGATCGTATTGCTCGTAGCGATACCAGAGTTGTTTTCGCCACCATTACATAAGATCGATAAATTAAAATTCTGTTCCCCTTGGGTTGACCCGATCGCTCTAAAGCCTGATTTCATCACGGTTGGAAGTTGAACGGGTGAATCTACACCATTTTGAATTTCACAAGATGAAGACGCAATAAGAATAGGGGTATTACTTAATACGGTAGTAGTTAAAAATGGGCGGTTCTGTTGTCCTGATACGTAATAGGTACTGTAACGGCCTGCGACTAGTGCTCCGGAGCCTGTTGTCATGGCAGTTTTAATAACTTCCATAACAAAATACCCAGGGGAAAGTGTATATGTTTGATTGGGTGTTAATGTACGTCTATAGGGATAATATCCTGAAAAATCTGAAGCATCGGCAGCTTCGCGATAAAGTCGAATACCAATACCTGGAATATTGGTAGCATAAACATTATTCCCTATAGGACTAATTGGATAATTTAAGGGGAGAGCTGCAATAATTTGATCACTCGCTCGATTACAAGTTGCAGTCGAATTATTAGGAGATACTGTAAAAGTATTCTTTTGTAAGATCGTTCCTATAGGATCATTTGGTTTTACTACGATTTTACCTATATTCATCGGAATATCGACGGTAGTAAATCCTTTACTTAAATTACAATTTGCATTTGTATGGCTATAAGCAAATATACTCACTGCCAAAAATCCAATTTTTTTTAAAATATTATTCATTTACAGACTGCCTTTGTCATAATAATTGGTTGGTTGTTATGCTTTATTTGATCCGCTATATCGTATTCAATTTCACATTTTTCAGTACTCGTATTTCCCCATTTCACATATAAACGGTCATGGGTTAAGGGGGTTCGTAAATAAATGCGACTGCCTTGCGCGACAATACCTATTACTTCGTTATTCTGGTTGTACACTTGTGCGGCAAAAGGTAGATGTGAGCCATCTAATGTTGTTGTACTAATAAAAAGTGCATAACCTTTTTTTGTTGAGAATTGAACTTTAGTGATCGAACCTGCATAAGGGGCAATCCGTAAACTGCTCTCACCAAGTTCAACTTGTGTGGACATATCTTGTGGATCAAGACTGATGTCATTCATACGGTAAGGCGTAACATACGGAATAACGGCATATCCATTTTTGTTAATACTGAGCCCTGGTGTATTACCGACTTGTGCTCCCGTAGCATCCGGTGCATACACCAGCACCATGGTTTGAGCCTGATCTGGCCCAAACAGAATTCCTTGGGAATGTGCAACAACATTGCCACTGAAGTTAAGCATTTCTTGTTGGTATGAATCTGCGTGACTTAATGAAGCACCAAGTGTTGTATAGTTTGTTTTATAGGTACCATTAATATTCAGGTTGGTTTGACCATGATCCTGATTAGAAATTGATGCGCCGTAGTTTAAGCGACTTCCTGTAAAGCCACTGAAACTTAAAGTCTGGCTGTCCTCACCAATAACACTATTAAAAGTCAGAGAATTTTTCTTAAAATCTAATGGAAAAGATAAAGAAGCAAGGTACTGCGTATCTTGACCTGTACGATTGCTGCCTTCATTAATCTCGCTGCTAATTGCGGATAAACTATAAGTTAAATCTTTAAATTGATTGCTATAACCTAATTGGAACTGTTTATTGGTCGTGGGTTGATTCCAATAGTTTGTCCATGAACCCACTAAATAAAAATTTCCCCATTGCTTTGGAAGAACTTGATTTAAAGTAATCTGGAATTCACTTTTTTGTTTTCCTACGGAAAAGCTATCAATATTTTGTTGTTGTAAATCTTGAATTAAAATTGCATCACGCAATTTGAGGTAGTTCTCTGTTGAATAGCGATAAGTAGCTAATGTTAAATTAGTATTTGTTGGAGAAAATAGTCTACTGTAACTTAAACGATAACTTTGCCCTGTCATTTTAGATTGATGATCAAACTCAGCTTTTGATTGAGTGGCATCAAAAGAGACAGCTCCAATTGGTGTTGAAAAAGCTGTACCTAGTAATAACGAGAGATATTGCTGGGTCGCTTGAACCGCACTGTAAGTTGTGAGGTAATTATTAATTCCCCGTTGATACTTACCCTGTATCAGCCATGGAGTTAGGCTAAGGTTTGAATCTCGAAACTGCCCTAAAGTAAAAGAGTATCGACTCATTTGAGGGCGTAGCATTTCGACGACAGAAGCATAGGGAATAGAGAATTTTTGAACTATTCCATTAGATTCAATTACCGAAACTTGTAGCTCACCTCCAAACCCCGTTGGGTAAAGATCATTAATTTCAAAGTTTCCGGGTGGTACCGTTGTCTGATAAATTAAATTGCCTTGTTGCCTAACCTCGACTTTCGCATTGGTTTTTGCATAACCTCTCACTCTGGGAGCGTAACCGAGCATACTGTTTGGAAGCATTCGGTCATCACTTGAAATATTTACGCCCCGATACGGTAAAGAGTCGATAAAATCACTATTAGTAAAATAATCGCCTAAAGTCACAACGCCATGAATTTTCGGAAACGCTTTTTGTATATATGTATTCGTTGAAGTATAAGAAGAATTATCAGTTTGAAAATCAGTATGGTCTTGCCATTTCCATTGTCCATTATGGCGAAATTGCCAACTCGCTAAATTTGCTCCAAGATTAGTCCCCATAAAAGCATATGTACTTTCATGTTGTTCGTTAACTATCCGATAAGCAGTTGCGTTATATGTCAAAAAAGCTGCATTAATACCTCGATCCCAAAAATGTGGGTCGATATAGCCTTGTGCATTTTTTTCTAATGTGGCTTGGGGGATAGAAATATCAATTCTTAAACGAGAGCTGTCAAATAAATAAAAAGCATTATCTATCCAAGTCCCAAGTGTGTCACAAGAAAGAGATGATGTATGAGAATGTTGGCTAAGCACCTCAGCTTTTACGCCATATTCTAGTAACATGGCTTCTGTGAAACAGGTTTCGGCATTTGCATTGGGAGTGTGTGCGTTAAAGCGCATACGTCGTTTACCCAGCCATTGACCATTAATATAGACATCTAAGCTATATTCACCAGCTAAGATGGGGTTTCCATATTTGAAACGACCAATATCAATTTTTTGCGCATTACCTACTAAAAAATTACTATCAAACTCTGCTTTTGAGAAACCTGAAACATCGGTACTATTTTCGGCATATGCAGCCAAAGGCATAAATACCGCAATACTTGAGGCCACATAACAAGTAAAAGAGCTTTTTAAACATATATAAGGTATAAACCATTTAGACATAGTTTTAGAGCCTATTCATGATAGGTATTTAGGTTTTCTTAAGTAATACAGTAAGGTTAGAACTTTATTGGGTGCTCAACTCTTCCACCATAATCATTGATATATACAAAGCTCATGTCTGCTAAATTTTTAGTTTTTAGTTTTATTTTATCTTCGGAAAAAGGGGCAACCATTAATCCTTGCTGTAATAAGTCTGTTTTATGGCCTTCACTTCCTTGAAAAATGGAGCTAATAGTCAGGAAAAAGGGTGTCGGGTTCTTCACTATTAGATATTGATCATTCATTTTCCATTGAACTTTCTCACTTAGTTGCTCAATATTTTCGTTTAGATTTATAGGGCGATAAAAAAATTTAATGCGCGAACGAACAGCAAGCTGTAAAAAATTATTAGAAATAGAGGTGTTTTGGTCTTGTTGAGTTTTTCCTTCCGGTTTAGGAGGTATATCTAAAACATTAAGCCAAAAAATAGATTCTTGTTGCTGATTTAATTGAGACGTATTAGGTAGAGCTGTAATTCTTAAGGTCTGGCCTTTAGTCGCTTCTACTCGTGAAATCGGGGGAGTAATAATGAAGGGCACATTTGCTTCATCGGGAGTCGACTTTGCATTTCCATCATCGATCCAAGCTTGAACAAGAGAGGGAGCTGTACCGTTATTACTCAGTTGCAAAGTGATCTCACGTGCATTTGAAGGATAAATGACACGAGTTCCATGTAAAACAATTTCAGTATGGCCTGTGGTAGTCAGTGCTACCTGTAGACAAACTAATCCCCAGAAAAACTTACGACCACGAAAAAGCATGAGTCATATTCTCAATAATGAATAATAGATAGGAGATAGCTTCTATCTTTAAATAGAAGCTTCAATTTTAATTTTATTGATAAATAATGGTGTATTTTACTTGCGATGTTACCGTACCCGCAGTTGAAGCACCTGTAGCATAGTATTCAGCATAATAGTTAAGGTCAGCATCACCACCTGCCGAAACATTCACCCATTGTGAGTTGGTCTGAGTCGCATTCGTGCCTGTAGCGAGTACAGGAATTACAGCATTATTACTGCCTAGCAACTGGATATTCACATTTGTTGCGCCGCCTGAAGTTGCTTGGTTTAATAACCGACCAGTATTAAAATCAACGGTAGCACCCGGCTCAAAATAGGTGGCTACTTTACCAGCCGAAGCACAGTTCGTTAAATTAATTTGAAATGGGGTGCGACCAGCTACATCACCTGCATTTTTTAAGGTTTGAGATGAAACTGTAGGTAGGTTAATTGTTAGATTTTTATCTCCAGTATCAATCGTACAAGTATTATCCGTGACAAGACCATTAATAGTAATTGTGCCATCTGCAGCTTGTGCATTTGTTATATTTAAGAGAGAAACCGCCGCCATAAAAATAAATCTTTTCATAAAATCCCCAGAATAGCCTTTTAAAATAAAATCCATTACTTTTTAGCAAGTTTATTCTGCTTAAGTAAGGCGAAGGAAATATATCACTTTTCAACCAAAAAACAAGAAAAACATTATATTTATATGTATTTTGATCAGTTGTTTTATTAATAAAAAATTTGGGAATATATTTTTTATCATTTGGTAAAATAATGTGTGATTCATTATTTAAAATAAAATAAAAAAATTCGTAATATTTAAGTAATTGTATTTTATTAAATTAATCTAACTTTAAGACATTTAAGATAAAAATTGCCCATATATATGATGTAAATTATTGTTTTTTAATAATAAAATTATTTTTTAATTTATCTTGTGAATATATTTATTTTTTAAGAATTTTTTAAGATTCAATTCCTACTGTTTTAGTTGTAATTTAATAAAAGATAATCTGGAGTTCCGTTCCATGAATAGTATGAAGTATAGCTATAAACCTAATTACTTTTTCTTTGCTCATAAGCTAGTTTTGTTTTTAAAGGATTATCTCATTAAGCACCCAACGGAGCAGCAGACAACGTTTAACTTGCAAACGATTTATGACATCTTTAGTCATGATCTTGCTTCGAGTACAACTAATCTTGAGGGTATCTTAAATATTGCAGATGAATACGTCTTTGAAACAGAAGAAGGTTTACTTCCATTGATCAGCAAGCACTCTGTTAATCTCAAGAATCATGTGCTTTCATTGGAGTTTTCACCACAAGCTTTGACAAGCTTATTGTCGGGTCGTTCTTTAGTGAACCCTAAAGCAGCTTAGATTCTCTTTTAAGGTAGAGTTAACTCATATAAAATTCATAAAATTTATTTTTAAGAGTTATTTATGAGTAAAGACTTTAAGGCCTTAACTTATATTGTAGATGATAATATAGCAGATACAGTGACTTGGCTCTTACACCATCAAGATGTTTTTGATGCTTTTAATTTTGATGTGTTGAGCCAAGAGCTGTCTGTAACGCATGCAGCAGGAAAAGACATTGTTCGAGTCGGGACATTTCTTAATGCCACTTATGGAATTTTAGTTACTTCTGTTTAAATAAAAAAGCCCTGAAGAATCAGGGCTTTTTTATTTTACTGCCTTGAGTTATGCGCTCATAGCATTTACTGATAAGTCAGCAACTGTTGGTTTTGGTTTTTCTGCGGTTAAGCCGAGTTTGTTAAACAACGCTTGGTCTTTACCTTCACCTGCATTTGGTGTGGTGAGTAACTTATCACCAGAGAATAGGGAGTTTGCGCCTGCCATAAATGCTAATGCTTGATCTGAATCACTTAATGACTCACGACCAGCGGATAAACGAATATAGCTATGCGGCATAATAATGCGCGCAACAGCAATAGTGCGGATCCATTCAATTACATCAAGCTTTTCAACATCAGCTAACGGCGTTCCTTCAATTGGAACAAGCATGTTAATTGGCACAGATTCAGGATGAATTGGTAGAGTAGCTAATTCATGTAATAAACCAACACGGTCATCACGGCTTTCGCCTAAACCTACAATGCCGCCACTACAAACTTTCATTCCAGCTTGGCGAACATAATCTAATGTATTTAAACGATCATCAAAAGTACGAGTGCTAATGATGTGTGAGTAGTACTCACGAGATGTATCTAGATTGTGATTATAATAATCTAAACCAGCAACTTGTAGGCGCTCTGCTTGAGATTGGTTAAGCATGCCTAAAGTCATACAGGTTTCTAAACCTAAAGCTTTTACTTCACGTACCATTTCTAAAACATAAGGCATATCGCGTTCATGTGGGTTACGCCAAGCTGCACCCATACAAAAACGAGAAGAACCTGAATCTTTTGCAGCTTTTGCTTCGCTAATCACTTTTTCTACAGCAATACGTTTTTCTGCTTCTAGTTTTGATTCGTAATGTGCTGATTGTGAGCAGTACTTGCAATCTTCGGGGCATTTACCAGTTTTAATCGATAAAAGGGTGCTGACCTGAATCGCATTGGCAGTGAAGTGCTCGCGATGTACTTGCTGAGCCTTGAAAACTAAATCCAAAAAGGGTTGTTCATATAAAGCTTGGATTTCTTCACGATTCCAATCATTACGTAGAGTCATTGTCATATCCATGATGATGGCATTAATTCACTATACATAATCATACAGAATTCGTATTAAAGCTATAGGGCAAAAAACATCATTTTTTTAATTTCATGACTGAAGTTGATTAAGTTGTTGTTCAATTGCCCAATCAATATGCACGTTGACAATATCATCATGCAAAATCTTGCCATTTTGTAGTTGAGCTACAATTTCCTTTGAATAAGGAGCATTTCCTAAACCGATAGCAATATTACGTTTAAAAGATTGATAACCTGTCCGGCGGATTGGGCTGCCTTCTGTATTAGCCAAAAACGTAGCTTCATCCCATTGCCAGATATCGAGTAGGCTGATGCTGTCTAAACCATTTCTAGGATTGAAATCACTAATGGACGCAGTTTTGGCAAAACTGTTCCAAGGGCAAATTAATTGACAGTCATCACAACCAAAAACTCGGTTACCAATACCGGCACGTAATTCTTCAGCAATAATTCCTTTATATTCGATAGTTAAATATGCGATACAACGCCTTGCATCGAGCATATAAGGTTCAACAATCGCTTGCGTCGGACAAATATCAATACAAGCACTACACGAACCACAGTGAGAGGTCGTTGGACCATCAAAAGGTAAATCGAGTGATGTAAATAGTTCACCCAATACAAAAAAAGAACCTGACTTTTTGTGAATGAGCAAAGTATGTTTACCCGTCCAACCCATTCCAGCACTTTCAGCCAATGATTTTTCAAAAATAGGGGCTGAATCAGCGAAAGGACGTGATTCAAAATCACCAACTTTTTCACGAATTCGTGTGGCTAAAGTTTTCAATCTACCACGCATGACCTTATGGTAGTCTCGACCACGTGCATAACGGGCGATAATCGCAGAATTTGGTTCGTAAGGTACATATCGAGGTTTTGGTGACTCAACCAGATAGTTCATGCGAACGCAGATAATACTTTTTGTGTCAGGAACTAATAATGTTGGATCAGCCCGCTTTTCTAGATTTTCTTCTAAATAGGTCATATCTGCATGATAGCCACGTTCAAGATACTCTAAAAAACGTGGCATTTGCTCTTGAGCATCTGGTTTTGCAATGACACAATCAGCAAAACCCAAGTCTAAAGCTTGAGCCTTGATCCATGCTTTTAATTCATGAAGATCAAGTTGTTGCAACGCAATGCGTGATGTATCGGAAGATGTCATAAACCAAAACAGAAGAGGATAATAATATGCAGACGGTAGTTTACCATAGCGATGATATTCAAGCATGGGAGCAACGCTGGTTTGCTGCGCAAAACTCATCATTAGGTTTAATGCAACAAGCGGCTTGGTCAATTGCTCAACAGCTAATTGAACTTTTTAACGAGCAGTCTGTTAAAAATATTGCTGTTTGGTGTGGGCAAGGCAACAATGCTGGTGATGGTTATTTTATAGCAGCTTATTTAAAGCAAGCAGGCTGGAGTGTTGAAATCTTTGCATCAGAAGTAGGGGCTTCAGCAGATTTACATCAAGCTGTGCAATTTGCAAAAGATCAACTGGTGGAAATTCATCAAGGTTTTGAACTTGCAAAGCATTTTGATTGTCATATTGATGCTTTATTTGGTATTGGTTTAAATCGAGAATTAAACACTAATTGGCAACAGGCTATTCAACAATTTAATGAACAAACTGGCCTAAAAATTTCTGTTGATATACCCAGCGGTTTGCAGGCAAATACAGGATGTACTTTACCTTGTGCAATAAGGGCTGATCATACATTTACAGTTTTAGGACTTAAAGCCGGATTATTTACAGGTCAAGGCAAAGAATACGTAGGCGAGCTTCATTTAATTGATTTAATTCCTATAGACCAAGAGCTGAAACCGTTAGCTTATTTAACATCAACAAATATTAAACTTCCTAAGCGATTAGCATTTGGTCATAAAGGGAGTTATGGGCATGTTTTAGTCGTTGGCGGGCATGAACAAATGGGCGGTGCTGTAATTATGGCTGCCGAGGCTGCTTTTCATGCAGGAGCAGGTAAAGTCACGGTGGTTTGTCATCAAAACCATCATCAGGCTATTCTGTCACGTTCACCAAATATTATGCTCCGTGATATTAATGCCTTAAATGAAAATTCTATTAAAGACATTTTATCTCAGGTTGATGCAGTGTGTTTTGGAATGGGGTTGGGGCGTGATGATTGGGCAAAGCAGATCTACCTACAATGGTTTAATTTATTAAATCAAAGTGAACATCTGGAAATTGTTTTAGATGCAGATGCTTTATGGTTTCTAGCAAAGCAACCTCAAAAATTGAATGCACATATTTATTTAACACCTCACTCTGGAGAAGCTGCAACATTGCTTGAGTGTTCTACTACTCAGATTGAGAATGATCGAATCTCTGCAATTTATGCCTTACAACAAAAATATGCAGGGCAGTGGGTGCTTAAAGGAGCGGGTAGTCTGATTTTGGAAGATACTCTTTATATTTGTACCCAAGGGAATGCTGGTATGGGAACTGGAGGGATGGGCGATGTACTAGCAGGAATGATTGCAAGTCTAAAAGCACAATTCCATAAGGCAATTGCATTACATGAAATTGTTACCCTTCATGCTCAGGCTGGTGACCAACTTGCAAAACAAGGTATGCGTGGTTTACAGGCTTTTGAGATGAATCAGGCAATTACACAAGTCGTGAACTAATAAAGCTTTAACGTCTGCGACTGCTAGAGCGGCTTCGTCCACGTGCCATACCACCTAAGGCATTAAGGACCGACAGTTTACTCATACTTCCAGATGCATGAGCATGGCAAATTGCTGCTGCTAGTGCATCTGCGGCATCTGCTTGAGGTTTGATGGTGAGGTTAAGTAATCGCATGACCATCATTTGTACTTGTTCTTTATCCGCGGCACCATAACCTACAACAGATTGTTTAATTTGGCGCGCAGTATATTCTGCAACTTGTAAATCTAAATTGACCAAAGCGGCTATTGCTGCACCACGTGCTTGTCCAAGTTTTAGAGCCGAATCGGGGTTTTGGGCCATAAACACTTGCTCAACGGCAGCTTCAGTTGGGCCATGAAATTTAACAATACGTTCAATACCAGCAAAGATACGTTTTAAGCGTTCGGGCATTTCCTTAGTTTCTGTTCGAATAGTACCTGCATCGATGAAACGTAGTTTGCTACCATCTTTTTCTATGATTCCATAACCTGTTAAGCGTGAACCAGGGTCAATCCCAATAATCAAAGACATGCGAAGGCTTACATAAATAATTTAAAGCTATTGTTACATACCAAAATATGATCTGCATGAGTTATTTAAGCAAGTCACTTATGAATGGTTATTTTTCGTTTTTTTAATAGATTCTATTTTGGTTACTACAAAGAAGATTTTTCAAAATTTCTAAAAAGATAAAATTCTTTGATAATTGACAATATTCTAGTTTAGTGGAATATTTATCTATAATTTTGGAAGCGAAGTTTGTGGGTGTATGGAAGATATTAATATTCGCATTGCACAGCAAGTACGTGAACTGCGTTTAGCTCGTGGATATACCCTGGATGTTCTTGCTACACGATGTCAGGTGAGCCGTTCTGCTATTTCATTAATTGAAAGAGGTGAGGCCAGCCCAACTGCGGTTGTCCTTGAAAAGCTAGCAAATGGTTTAGATGTACCTTTGACTCAACTCTTCGCTAATCAACAAGTTAATCAATCACCTCAGCCTATTGTTCGGCGTAGTCAACAATCAGAATGGAAAGACCCGGAAACTGGCTATCTTCGCCGTCAAATTTCACCTCCAAATTGGAAGTCTTCATTTCAAATTGTTGAAATTGAATTTCCCCCTCACTCACGAATTACTTATGAAATTAGTGAAACCTCTAAGGTGGTACAACAGCAACTTTGGGTAGTTGAAGGGAAAATTGATATTCAATTAGGTGAATCTTCTTATGCTTTAAGCACAGGGGATTGTTTGGCAATGCAACTAAACCAGCCCGTTATATACAGTAATAATTCATCTCAAGTCGCTCGCTATATTTTAGTCGTCTCTAGTCAACTCGTCTCTGCCATTAAGGAATCTTTATGACTTTTTCCCTCAATTCCAATTTTAGTTTAATTGATTGTAATGAAGCAGAACATTCAGTGGCTATTTTAGAGATTTTGAATGAAGCAATTATCAATTCTACCGCTCTATATGACTATTTACCGCGCTCTGAAGAGTCGATGAAAAATTGGTTCTCGGTTAAAAGACAAAATGGTTTTCCCGTAATTGGTATTGTTGATGAGACTGACAAGTTATTGGGTTTTGCGAGCTGGGGAACCTTTAGGGCTTTTCCCGCCTATAAATATACCGTTGAACATAGTATTTATATTCATCATGAACATCGTGGTAGCGGACTAAGCAAAATTTTAATGCAAGAGTTGATTCAACGAGCTCAAGAGGCCGAGTTACATGTATTGATTGGTTGTATTGATGCGACCAATCAGGCAAGCATAGGTTTACATGAAAAAATGGGCTTTACTCACGCAGGCACTTTTAAACAAGTCGGTTTTAAGTTTGGTGAATGGCTTGATGCTGCTTTTTATCAGTTAAATTTGAGCACACCATTTCATCCAATCGATGGATAAATAAAAACATCACATTCTAAAAAACAGAATAATAGCCCAGTCTATGCTTGGGCTATAAAGTTCAACTTATAAGATACCCAGTTGTTCTAAGCCTTTATAAGCAATTTCTTTGCGAATAGAGCTAGGAGTTCCTTTTTTCATTTCTAAATTAAGTGAGAATGCCACAATTTCTCCTTGTGGTTGAACGACCCAGCCTGTTAACCAACCAACTTGTGGTTCAACATCCCATCCCCAACCACTTTTGGCATAAATTTTAGTTCCATTTTTTTCTTCTATGAACACCATTGATTGAACTTGTTCTTGCACATCTTGGCTAAATGGAAGCGTTTTATGGGCTAATTGATAAACAAATTGGGTTTCTTGTTGAGGTGTAATTTTTAGAGGGCCAACGAGCCAAAAATTATCTACTTTTGAACCAATGTTAGCATTACCAAAACCAACTCGTTTTACCTCTTTGGACATAAGGTCAAGTCCAATTCGTCGAGCTAATTCTTGGTAAACTGGAATTGCAGAAGCTTTCATAGCATCGCCCAGTGTCATGTCCTTTTCCCAGTCAGGAAATAAGCGTTTTTGTCCATTCCATTTAAATACTTCAGTTGTAGTTGCCTTATGATGTTCAAGTCCAATTAAAGCATTTAACATTTTAAAGGTAGAGGCGGGAACATAGTTGGTTGATGCTCTTTTAAGATCATTTCCATAAATTTCTTCTGTTTGCCCTCGCTTAATCACCAAAACACCCGTGGTCTGTGCTTGATCAAACAGTGATTTAATTTCTTCTGAATTTTTATTGGCAGAAA
Organism: Acinetobacter sp. KB005; assembly: GCF_049949095.1. NCBI lineage: Bacteria > Pseudomonadati > Pseudomonadota > Gammaproteobacteria > Moraxellales > Moraxellaceae > Acinetobacter > Acinetobacter sp. KB005. Next base: position 2,535,528 of record NZ_CP188191.1, read on the forward strand.
TAGAATATATTTGATGTTGTTTTACTGAATTAGAAGAACAGGCGGATAAAAATAGAGTAGCTGTTGCAACGATAAGGGCTTTTTTATACATAATCTGACTAAGTTTAATTTGAAGTATTGCTAATTAATTTAACTTGAATAGAACTGTCTTTAGATAGCTAAAATGTAAGCTATCTAGGAAGGTTTATTGTAGGTATTGCTTTTAAAGTCCTCTACTTCTAAAAGGAAAGCATAAACAAAGGAATGCTCCTAAATTTGCTAAGCAAATAAGACTTTATTTGACTAAAAAAGTTCTTTTTTGAACGAATTCTCAGTTAAATAGAGTAAAAAATTAAAATCTGATTGAAGTGACACTTGATAAAGTTGATACAGCACTCATTAATAATAAAGCATGTTTGTTTTTATCGAGTTAAAATCAAATGTACTCCAGTATTGCAGACTCTTGCTGATGCGATAGTTTTTGTTAATTTTTAGAAATTAGGCAGAACAATCAGAGCTAAGAGGAATGCTTAATCCTTATTTGCAACTTAGATAAGGTTAGGTCAAATAAAACTGCAATGAATTTTCTTTTTGAGATAGATAAAGTTTTACATGAATTTACTTCTTATTGTAGTTCTGGGCGCGATTGTTGAAATTGCCGTATGGATTGGCGTAGCACAGTTCATCAGTGGATGGTATGTGTTCTTTTGGTTCATTATTGCTTTCTTTATTGGTTTGGGGCTTATTCGCAGAAGTACTGCCGGTATTATGCCTCAATTACAGCAAATGCAGATGACAGGCCAGCTAGGTAGTGACCCAACTGTAACTAAAAAACTTGCTTATGCTTTTGCAGGTTTCTTATTAATGTTGCCGGGTCTTGTATCTGATGTTTTGGCTGTTTTAATTTTGATTCCTGGTGTTCAAACCGCATTTCGTAATGTAGCGATGAGAACTCTTGCAAAACGCCAACAAGCCATGATGAATAAAATGATGGGTGGTATGGGCGGTAATGCTTCGGGACAAAACCCATTTGCTGATTTAATGCGTCAAATGCAAGATATGCAGAACCAGCAGGGTGGTGGTCAAGGCCAATACCATGACTCAAACATTATTGATGGCGAAGCGCGAGACGTTACCCCAGACCACAAAAAAATTGAGCATAAAAATAAAGATTAATAAATGTGTTCTGAATATGAAAAAGCTTAAACCTCATGGGTTTAAGCTTTTTTATTTTTAAATAATTATTTATTTTGGCAATCCGAAGTAGATGAATCATTATTGTCTATTTCTAATTTAGTTTCTTCATGTGGTTTTGACTGCGGTTGATATTTATTTGAATGTAGAGCGGTTTGCTTGTTTTCAGATTGTTGATAACCTCGACTTCGGTTGGCTCTTTCGCGAAAGCCACCCTTATTAATGAGCTGTGTATCTGACATGCATTGACCTAAAATGTGAGATTATTCGCTTATTTTAGCAAATTTGGCAAAATATCAAAATAAGAAAAATAGTGCCAAAAAAATAATATTTAACTTATCTTTTTGTATTTTAAAAATATTTTTTAATTGACTCAATTGTTCATTCAGATTGAATTATCTTTTCATTTCACATAGGATAAATATAAAGGATGTATAAATTAAAAATGCAGCAAACCTATTAAAAAAACAACGGTTGAAATGAGGGAAGGAGGGTTACCTATGCTATATCAATACCATTGTGCGTGTTGCGACAAAGTTGTGGCATCAACTGATAAATCATGTCCATATTGTGGTTCGCAACATATTCGAAGCCCGTATGGTTTGTGGATGTTTTGTGTGATGGCTTGTCTAGCAGTTGTCATTGTATTTAAAGTTGTCCATATATATGTACAGAACCATCAAGATACTCCGACGCAGTCAACATTACTTGATGTATTAAATCAGGATGATAAAACCACAAGACAATAAATTTTGATCAGAGCTACAAATGATATGGCATCAAGGATGGTTGCTAGAAGAGTAAACCCTACATATTATGAAATTTGAACTGTAAAAAAGCCCGCTCATTGGCGGGCTTTTTTATGACTTTATATTAGAGGCCAGCAGCATCTTTAAGAGCTTCAACTTTATCAGTTTTTTCCCATGTAAATGCAGTATCTGATCCTTCGCGACCAAAGTGACCATAAGCCGCAGTTTGTTTATACATTGGCTGAATAAGATCCAGCATACGAGTAATACCAAACGGTCTTAAATCGAAATGATCACGTACAAGTTGAATAATCAACTCATCAGAAACTTTTGCTGTACCAAATGTATTAATTGAAATTGAAGTAGGTTCTGCTACACCAATTGCGTAACTTACCTGAATTTCACATTTGTCAGCAAGACCAGCTGCTACAATATTTTTTGCAACATAACGGCCTGCATATGCAGCTGAGCGGTCAACTTTAGATGGATCTTTACCAGAGAAAGCACCACCGCCGTGACGAGCCATACCACCGTATGTATCAACAATAATTTTACGACCTGTTAAGCCACAGTCGCCTACAGGGCCGCCAATAACGAACATACCTGTTGGGTTAATATGGAATTTAGTCGCAGCGTGGAACATTTCAGCAGGAATGATCGGCTTGATAATTTCTTCAATAACAGCTTCTTTAAGCTGGCTTTGAGTAATTTCAGGATCATGTTGAGTAGACAAAACGACCGCATCTAGACGTACAGGTTTGCCATTTTCATATGCAAAAGTAACTTGGCTTTTTGCATCTGGGCGTAACCATGGAAGTGCGCCTGAGCGACGAAGTTCAGCTTGACGTTCCATTAAACGGTGAGCATAAGAAATCGGAGCAGGCATTAACACATCTGTTTCACGGCTTGCATAACCGAACATCAAACCTTGGTCACCGGCACCTTGATCTTCAGGTTTTTGACGGTCTACACCTTGTGCAATCTCTGGTGATTGTTTACCAATCATATTGATTACAGCACATGTTGATCCATCAAAGCCAAGATCAGAGTGGTGGTATCCAATACCGTTAACGGTATGACGAACAACAGCTTCAACATCAATATTAGCAGTCGTTGTTACTTCACCAGCAAGTACAACAGCGCCTGTTTTTACCAGTGTTTCACATGCAACACGTGCGTATGGGTCTTCTTTTAAGATTGCATCCAAAATAGCGTCGCTAATTTGGTCGGCCATTTTATCAGGATGACCTTCGCTTACAGATTCCGAGGTAAAAACAGCGTACTCGCGCATGAAAGTCCTATCTTGGTTATTTCAAAAGACATAATATGTTACATCGACTTGAGCTTGAGGACCAGTTCATACTGACCAAAAAGCATGAATTTGTTTCATTTATACTGTGTTTTAATTGATAAGTGTATTAGTAAAATTGATATAAAGAGTATTTATTTAAAGTATTGGTATTTTAATAATTTGTTGTTAGTACGTTTTTTAGACATATAGTTTAACAAAAAGATGATGTCTTACAAGTTGGATTTTAAAGAAAAGAAACATGATCGATCTAGATAGAGATTTCACAATATTTTATCTATATATCAAAGTCTAATAGAACTGCCTGCTCGCATATTGGAGTAGTATTTAAAAAAATGAGCACTGTTTTGTATAACTTAAAGGTTCAAATGTTTTTTGTGTAACCAAGAAACGGTTAAAAATAAAGAAATATACTATGTTGGGGTTTACCCTCAGCCTTTTTTTTAAGACAATATAGCGGCATTGAATTGTTATTCATCTTCTTCTTTTCATCAATCTATTAAAATTGGATTCTGATCTTATGGCGACCCCTTTAAACGAACGTCGTATTGCAAATGCAATTCGTGTATTGGCAATGGATGCTGTGCAACAGGCAAACTCAGGGCATCCTGGTGCTCCAATGGGGATGGCAGATATTGCTGACGTCGTCTGGCGCGAGTTTTTAAATCACAACCCAACTAATCCACAATGGGCAAACCGCGACCGTTTCGTTTTATCAAACGGTCATGGCTCAATGTTGCAATACGCTTTGCTTCATTTAACAGGTTATGATCTTTCAATTGAAGATTTAAAACAGTTCCGTCAATTACATTCAAAAACTCCTGGTCACCCTGAATATGGTTATGCACCAGGTATCGAAACTACGACTGGTCCTTTAGGTCAAGGTATTGCAAACGCTGTTGGTTTTGCATTGGCAGAAAAGACTTTAGCTGCCCAGTTCAATAAAGATGATTTAAACGTTGTAGATCATTTCACTTACTGTTTCTTGGGTGATGGCTGTTTAATGGAAGGTATTTCTCACGAAGTATGTTCTTTAGCAGGTACTTTACAACTTGGTAAATTGATTGCTTATTATGATGATAATGGCATTTCAATTGATGGTGAAGTAGAAGGCTGGTTCAGCGATGATACAGAAGAGCGTTTTAAAGCCTATGGTTGGCAAGTTCTTCGTGTAGATGGTCATGATGCTGATGCGATTCGTCAAGCAACAATCGAAGCAAAAGCTGAAACTCAAAAACCAACCATTATTATGTGTAAAACCATTATTGGTTTAGGTTCACCAAATAAGCAGGGTAAAGAAGACTGTCATGGTGCGCCATTAGGTAAAGATGAGATTACTTTAACTCGTGAAGCATTGGGCTGGAAAGAAGAAGCATTCGTTATTCCTGCTGATGTATATGCTGCATGGGACGCGAAAGCAAAAGGTACTGAATCTGAAGCAGCTTGGGATGCGGTATTTGCACAGTATCAAGCAAAATATCCAACTGAAGCAGCTGAGTTACTTCGTCGTATTAGCGGTGACTTACCAGCTGAATTTGCAGCGCAAGCAGATGCATTCATTCGTGAAACAAATGCGAAAGGCGAGACAATCGCAACACGTAAAGCAAGCCAAAACACATTACAAGCATTTGGTCCTTTATTGCCTGAATTGCTAGGTGGTTCTGCTGACTTGGCTGGTTCTAACTTAACGCTTTGGAAAGGTTGCCAAGGTATTCAAGAGAACCCAGCTGGTAACTACGTATATTATGGCGTACGTGAGTTCGGTATGACTGCAATTGCCAATGGCGTTGCATTACATGGTGGTTTTGTTCCTTACGTTGCAACATTCTTAATGTTTATGGAATATGCGCGTAATGCAGTACGTATGTCTGCATTGATGAAACAACGTGTAATTCATGTTTATACACATGACTCAATTGGTTTGGGTGAAGATGGTCCAACTCACCAACCAATCGAACAAATTGCTTCTTTACGTGGTACACCTAACCTAAATACATGGCGTCCTGCTGATACTGTAGAAACTGCTACTGCATGGAAATCTGCTTTAGAGCGTAAAGATGGCCCTACAGCACTCATTTTCTCTCGACAAAACTTACCATTCCAAACACGTTCTGAAGAGCAAATTCAAAATGTTGCAAAAGGTGGGTATGTTCTTGCTCAAGAAAAAGGCGAATTAAAAGCAATTATTATTGCAACTGGTTCTGAAATTTCTTTAGCAATGGAAGCTTATGCTCAACTTGACGGTGTGCGTGTAGTTTCTATGCCATGTGCAGAAGAATTTATGAAACAAGACGCTGCATATCGTGAAGCTGTATTACCAGCTCATATCCGTGCGCGTGTTGCAGTTGAAGCTGCTCATGTTGACTACTGGTGGAAGTTTGTTGGTCTTGATGGCAAAGTAATTGGTATGACAACTTATGGTGAATCTGCACCAGCAAAAGATTTGTTCCAATTCTTTGGTATTACCACTGAAGCTGTTGTTGCAGCAGTAAAAGAATTAACTGCTTAAATATTGAAGTAGTGTAAAAAAGCGCTCCATTAGGGAGCGCTTTTTTATATTTGAAAGGTTAAATGCTAAGTTCGGTTTGAATATTAATTTGAGAAGTGAGTAATTTATGAATAGGGCAGTTCTCGGCAACTTTTAATAAACGCTTGTGTTGGTCTTCACTGAATTCACCTTTGAGCGTGATTTTGCGTTCAATATTATTTTGGCCTTTCTCTGGTTCACCATTTGGGTTTAATACTAAATCAACTTGAACATGATCAAGCTTAATACCTTTAAGATTCGCATACATCTCTAATGTGATGGTGGTACAAGCGCCTAAAGCAGACAGTAAGATTTGAACTGGGTTTGGAGCAGTATCTAGACCACCTTTGTCTGTAGGCTCATCAGCAAACCATTGGTGACCCGAAGGATCGGTCAGAGTTACTCGATATGGAGTGGAAGTACTTTGTGCTTGAGCAGTATTAGCCATGTTTTACCTTGTTATTGATCAATAAAGTCGAAGTAAAAACGAATTAATTTGAGAGTTCGGAAACGGTATGACAACACCGATATCTTATAATATTGTTTTTAAATAATAACTGTAACGCTTTTATTGTTGCATGGATGAAACATATCGTTTTATAAAGAATAGTGAATTAAATTACTTGATGTATACACTAACGACTATATCAATAAAGGATACGAAAAATGCATCTTAAAACACTAAGCTTTGGTTTGGCAGTAGCATTGGCTAGTTCAGTTACTTTAGCTGCGCCAGTGGACTACAAAATTGATCCTACACATACAGCTACTGTTTTCTCGTGGAATCACTTTGGTTTCTCTACTCCAAGCGCTAATTTCTCGGATATCCAAGGTGTAATTAAAGTTGATAATGCTAAACCAGCAAACTCATCTGTAAATGTGACTATTCCTTTAAGCAGTGTAAATACAAACGTTCCTGCTTTGGATAAAGAGTTCCAAGAAGAAGCTTGGTTTAATGCTGCTAAATATCCAAACATTACGTTTAAAAGTACTAAAGTTGAAACTAAAGACAAAAAGCACTTTAAAATTACTGGTGACTTAACTGTTAAAGGTGTAACTAAGCCTGTGGTACTTGATGCTGTTTTAAACAAGCAAGGCGAACACCCAATGGCTAAAGTTCCAGCGATTGGTTTTAATGCTACAACTTCATTCAAACGCTCTGACTTTGGTCTAGGAAACTATGTGCCTAATGTTGGTGATAAAATCACTGTAAACATTACGACTGAAGCAAAAGTTGATAAAAAATAAGTTTTAAGTTTTCTAAAAGCCCTCATATTTGAGGGCTTTTTTATTAAATTGGTTCTTTTTTATCTGGATCTATAAACACTAAGGGGACTGAAGGATCAATATTCCTTTTTTCAGATTTTTCTCTAAGAAATTGATAAGTAGGGACCTTCATTTTTGCCTGATCACGCAATTTCTTTTTAATATAAAGAACAAGAGCAAAACATGTTGTTGCAACAGTGAGCATCATCCCATTCATATAACTCATAATTGAACTTACATAACCAATGGTCGTTAATCGATGCATCATACGTTCAACTTGGGTGCTACTTTCGATTCCGGTAATTGCCCAACTACATAAATGTTCACAGTTATTAATAATTAGATGGTAGTGGTTTTCATGCATACGTGAACGCATTCGGCGCACGACAGCTCTTCCTTTATAGCGTGGCGTGTCATAAGAGCGAACATGTATTTTTTTACCATGCGAGAATGCATCTATTGAGGTAATTTCAATGGGGCGTTTTTTGATGAAATGCGCTAAGCCTGAATAATGGATGACTCGACCTCTCCCTGCGTATATACCATGATGGCTATAGCCGAGATGCCTTACGATGAGATGAGCCCCCAAAGGGTAGCGCTTATTCGGTTGTTGCATGCTTACGCTGATCCAATAAAGTGTAAAAGGCTTTTATTGAAAAGCTGCTCATCATTATAACCAATATCAGCAATGTGGAGTGTATTGATTACGTCGAATGGATGAGTTTGGTACATATCCAATTATAATTGTGTTTATTGTATCTAATTTAAAGATTTAATATGAAGAAAAAATGTCATGTCTGGTGGTATTAAATGAAATGGTTGATGTGGTGCTTAACTATATATGGGCTTTTGATTCAGTCTGTCTATGCGATAGAACACCAGCAAGTTAAAACAGCGGAAGGCGACCAATATGATGTGGTTTCAATTAGCAATTTAAAACAGTTACGGTTGTTTCTTAAGAATTCTAATAATCAGCAGTATTACAAAAGCTTTAACAATGTTCAGGAACATTTAAAGCAATGTGAGCGACTTTCTTTCGCAATGAATGCAGGGATGTTCCATCCGGGATTTTCTCCAGTAGGGCTGTATGTTGAACAAGCTAAGGTGATTCAGCCACTAAATAAAAGTAAAGGATTGGGAAATTTCTTTTTGCAGCCTAATGGGGTGTTAAGTTGGAATAAAAAGCAGGCCTTCATTTTAACAACGCAGCAATACAGTCGCCGAGATTTCAACGTTGATTATGCGACACAATCTGGCCCAATGTTAGTGATTGATGGAAAGATAAATTCCCTTTTTTTATCGGACTCTCAATCAAATAAAATTCGTAATGGAGTCGGTATTAGAAATAATAAACTCTACTTTGTAATATCGAAGAATAGCGTGAGTTTTTACAAGTTTGCTCAGTTTTTTCAAAGAAATCTTATGGTAGAGCAGGCTTTATATCTGGATGGTTCTATTTCTAGTTTATATGTTCAAAAAGACAAGCGTAATGATCAACAATTTGAAATGGGACCAATTGTTGGTTGGGTAGATCAGACAGAGTGTAGATTAAAGTGAAATATAAAAAAGCCAGTACAAGACTGGCTTTTTAATTAATGGATAGAGGGTTTTTGAGTGAGTTCATTCAACTCTTTTCGGCTATAACCACGGGAAATAAGAACTTTCTTTATTCCCTTAATGACATCTTCATCTGTTGCGAGTGCAAGAGCACTTAGAAGTTGTTCATTTGTTTTACATGAGCAGTCATTTTCAACACAAGCAGTTTGGTTTTTATGCTCGTTATGCTGTTGATCTGCTAAGAACAGCTTTTGCCAAAAACTCATAGAGCCTTCATATACAATCTAACATAGCTCGAAATATAGCCAATTTAAAATAAAATACAAGTCTCTATAAGTGATAAATCCACCAATTGAACTCGAGAATTTTCGATAGGAATGCGTGAGTTAAACGAAATTATGACGGATAGATGACTTGATATTTTTTGAAAATCTAAATAGTTAAATAAAAAAACATTAAAAAATAAGGAGGTATATAACCCCCTTTGATTTTAAATTTACAATGAAAGATTTTGTTTAAATCTTCTCAAGTAATACACCCGATTCCACATGATGGGTATATGGGAACTGATCGAATAATGCAAACTTGGTAATACGATGAGTTAAACCTAATATTTTTAGGTTCTCATACAGTGTATCTGGGTTACATGAAATGTAGATAATCCGTTCAAAACCTTGTAAAAGTTTTAAAGTTTCATCATCAATCCCTGCGCGTGGGGGATCAACAAATACGGTATCAAAGTCATAACTTTGGATATCAATATTCGCTTCTTGTAAGCGGCGGAATTCGCGTTCACCCTGATAGGCTTGAGTAAATTCTTCAGCTGAAAGACGGGCTACTTGAATATTATCAATCTGGTTTTGCTCGATATTCCATTGAGCAGCATAAACGGAAGATTTCGCGAGTTCTGTTGCTAGAACACGTTCAAACTTTAAAGAAAGAGGAAGAGTAAAGTTACCATTACCACAATAAAGTTCTAATAAGTGTTTTTTCGATCCTTCAGCTGCATCACACGCCCATTGCAGCATTTTTTTGCAAACTTGTGCGTTAGGCTGAGTAAAGCTACTTTCGATTTGTTTGTATTTAAATGAACGATTTAAGAGTTCAAATTCTTCTACGACAAAATCATCGCCAATAATAATTTTTTGACCACGACTACGACCCATAATCTTAATGTCTAACTTCTCAGCAAGCGCTTTAGCTGCTTGTTCCCATTCTTGATCAAGTTTACGGTGATAGATTAATGTAACTAACATTTCCCCGCTGAGTGTTGCAAGAAAATCAGCTTCAAATAAACGGCTAGAAAGCTTAGGTTGTGCTTTGAGCTCTTCCAAAAGTTTTGGCATTAAATCATTAATGCTTTGGTCTGCAATGGGGAATTCATCAATGCGTAAAACGGTTTTTTGTTTGTCATCATCGTTACGTTCAAACATGGCATAGAACATGTCATTTTCTGTATGCCAGATACGAAACTCAGCACGCATACGGAAATGTTGTTCAGGTGACTCAAACACTTCTAATGTAGGTGGAGTAAATTCAGAAAATTGGGCAGTAATGCGGTCAATTTTAGTTTGAAGTTGTTGATGATAAGAAGAGGTCATAGACAAAGAAAATTTAGACAGAATCAAATAGTGAATGGTATCAAAAAAAACGGGGTTACAGGAGCCAATTTTAGCTAGATATCAATAAGGATGACTGTCGTTAAAATTATGGATGTTTCAAAATGCGAGTAATAAATTCTGATTTTATTGCTCTATATTGATCATGATCTAGATGACTACACTGTAATTTTAATTGATTATATTCATCGACCAGTGCTGGAGAGGCGATAAGCTTATTTCTAAATGTTAAGAAAAATGTGAACTTTGAACCTGTGACTACAATTTGAAAAGCAACATCATCGTTATTGAGTGACTCAAGCATACAAAGTTCATGTGTTCTCAGCGTGTTTTGTTTTTCTATAAAGTTTAGCCTTTTTAATTGTTCGATTGCGAATTCGAACTGATCAGGCTTAACTTCAATATAAATATCTAAATCACCCTTTGAAATTGCATTCGGTATTGAAGATGAACCAATATGCTCAATTTTGGCAAATGGTAGTAATGTGGAAATATCTTTGTGATATAAATTAAAAAGCTGAGCGCATTTTTGTTGATATTGGTCTGGTTCTAAAAAGATCATTATTAGAATCTCGAATTGATAAAATTTATATATTTAAGAAAAGATTACTTCATTATATAAAAAAGCCCAAATACTAAGATTTGGGCTTTTTTTAGAAACTTACGTATTAATCAGCCATTGTCATTAAGCTTGCGTTACCACCAGCCGCAGCTGTATTCACACTAATTGCACGTTCAATTACTAAACGTTCAAGTGGAATAGTCTCATTTGGCTCAACATGGGTAATACCTACAATTGCACCGGAACGAGTAGCAACTTCTTGCTGTAATGAGAAGATTTCTTCACGATTACCATGATGTAAAACTGCATCAAAATCATCTGATGCGATATTTTTGACTGTAGTAATTGCAGCAAGCACATCTTTCGGCAAGGTTTGTTTATATTTTGCCAATAATGGACTATTTGGCATTACCGCAGCTTGGCTACCAACTGCAAAAATTGCGAGCAATTGATGCAATTGATTTTGCTCTGTGTCAGCGATTGAAAGAACACGGTGACGCGGCAGAATAATATATTGGTTACTTTCTCCGGTAGGCCCTTGTAACTCATAGAATTTACCAACGCCAAACGGTTCAATTTCGTGATTTTCTTGCGGTAAATGCTGTTTCGCCCAATTTTGTAAGCTCTGATAAACCTCTCGGTTAAAGCCTTCAAAAGCAGTTTGTTCATTTTTCATGGCAAATGGTGTTGCCAATACTTTATTTGAACAATGTTGCATTAAGCGGTACATGTAAAGCGGACCACCAGCTTTTGGACCTGTACCAGATAAACCTTCACCACCAAATGGTTGAACACCAACAACAGCACCAACAATATTTCGGTTGATATAAAGGTTACCAACTTCAGCATGTTGAATCACTGTTTGGATCGTTTGATCAATACGGGTGTGTAAACCCATTGTTAAACCATAACCTTTGGCATTAATTCGCGAGATGAGTTGCTCAAGCTCGCCATACTTATAGGTAATGATGTGTAAAACTGGACCAAAGACTTCACGTTGTAAATCATCAAGGTTAGGTAACTCAATTGCTGTTGGTACAACAAAAGTTCCTTTATCTAATTCATTCTGGCTCGTTGCGCCAAACATTAGCTGATGTACTGGATAGCCTTTAGACTTCATTTTTTGGATGTGCTGATCAATCGTCTGTTTTGCTTCAACATCAATAACAGGACCAATGTCAGTTTTTAAAATGGCAGGGTTACCTACGCTCAACTGTTGCATTGCACCTTTAAGCATTTTAATAACGGTTGCAGCACTATCTTCTTGTACACATAAAATACGTAAAGCAGAACAACGTTGACCAGCGCTATCAAAAGCTGAACTTACAACATCAAGTACGACTTGTTCAGTTAAAGCTGATGAGTCCACAATCATTGCATTTTGACCACCAGTTTCTGCAATGAGTGGAATTGACTGGCCATTTTCAGATAAACGTTTTGCAACTGTCTTCTGTAAAATTTTTGCGACTTCAGTTGAACCTGTAAACATAATGCCATCGATACGATTATCTTGGCTAAGCTGAGCACCAACTGTTTCACCACGACCTGGCAATAACTGCACAGCGCCATGAGGAATACCAGCTTCCCATAAAATTTGCACTGCTTGAGCTGCAATTAATGGAGTCTGTTCGGCTGGTTTAGCAATAACACAGTTACCGCTGACTAATGCAGCCGCGATTTGGCCTGAGAAAATCGCAAGAGGGAAGTTCCATGGGCTAATACAAAGTACAGTACCTAAAGGCTGAATGATTGTATTAGCTGGAAGGTTCTCAACTTGAGTTGCGTAGTAACGTAAGAAATCTACAGCTTCACGAACTTCAGCAATCGCATTGGCATAGGTTTTACCACTTTCACGGCAAAGCAATACCATTAACTCTTCAATACGGCTTTCCATCAGGTCAGCTGCACGTTTTAAGTATTGAGCACGTTGATCTTTAGGAGTATTAGCCCATTCAGACTGAGTTTGTTCAGCTGCATTAAGTGCAACTTCTACATGCTTTAGATCAGCTTCTTGTACATGCCCAACAATTTCATCATTTTGTGCTGGGTTTGTAATTGCAACAGAATTACCTTGTTCTAAAGAACCGTTATCTGCCAATAACGGATGGCTTTGCCAGATACGGTTACGCAGTTGTTGAGCTGTGTTGTCTAAAGCTTCAAGTGGAGCATCATTAGCTAAATCATATCCTTTAGAGTTTTTACGGAGCGAGCCATACATGTCTAAAGGTAACGGAATAGATGGGTGTTTTAAGCCAACTGAACCTTCAAGTTTAGCTGCATTGCGAATATCGTAAATTGGAGACTGAATCAGATCTTCAACTTTAAGTGTTTTATCGGCAATACGGTTAACAAATGAAGTATTTGCACCATTTTCAAGTAAACGGCGAACTAAGTAAGCCAACAAAGTTTCATGGTTACCAACTGGAGCATAAATACGGCATGGTACGCCTAATTTATTTTGCTCACGTGGGCCAACAACTTGTTCATAAAGTGGCTCACCCATACCATGTAAACATTGGAACTCGTACTGACCAGCATAATATTTGCTTGGATCAGCTAAATGATAGATCGTTGCTAACGTTTGAGCATTATGAGTTGCAAATTGCGGATAGATGAACTCTGGTGCTGCAAGTAATTTTTTAGCACAAGCGATATAAGATAAATCCGTATGCACCTTACGAGTGAAGACAGGATAGTCATCCATACCTTCGATTTGTGCTTTCTTGATCTCGCTATCCCAATACGCACCTTTCACAAGACGGATCATGAGGCGCTTTTGGCTGCGTTTAGCAAGATCAATAATATAATCAACCACGAAGAAACAGCGTTTTTGGTACGCTTGAATAACGAAACCAATACCTTTCCAGTTTGCAAGTTCTGGTTCGAAACAAAGGCGTTCAAGTAACTCAAGAGAAATTTCTAAACGTTCTGATTCTTCTGCATCGATATTTAAACCAATATTGTACTTTTTAGCTAAAAGAGCGAGTTCAAATACTTTGCCGTATAGTTCTTGATGAACACGCTCAATTTGCGCGCGTTGATAGCGGGGGTGTAAGGCAGAAAGCTTAATTGAGATACCTGGGCCCTCATAAACGCCTTTACCGTTAGACGCTTTGCCAATTGCATGGATAGCTTGTGTATAATCGTTGAAATAGCGTTCAGCATCATGTTCGGTTAAAGCAGCTTCACCTAGCATGTCGTATGAATAGCGGAAACCTTTGTCTTCAAGCACTTTTGCATGGTCTACAGCTTCTTCAATGGTTTCACCAGTAACAAACTGTTCACCCATCATACGCATTGCAACATCGACTGCTTTACGAATAATGCCACGGCCACTACGTGCTAAAAGGCCAGTAAGTACACTTGAAAGACTAGTTTGCTTTGGTGTTTCCATCAGCTTACCAGTCAGCATAAGGCCCCATGCAGCAGCATTTACAAACATTAAGCTGCTTTGGCCAACGTGTTCTTTCCAGTTGCCTTGATTGATTTTATCTCGAATAAGTAAATCACGTGTTGCTGAGTCTGGAATACGAAGCAAAGCTTCAGCAAGACACATTAAAGCCACGCCTTCTTGTGAAGAAAGGGAGAATTCTTGTAGCAACCCTTGAACAATACCTGCTTTACCCGAAGAGGTTTTACGTTCACGTAAGTTATGTGCAAGATTAAAAGCAAGGTCATAAATTTTATGATCTAAATCATCAGATACCGCGGCAGCTTGTAATAGCTCTTCTACAGCTTCTGGTTCAGCACGACGCCAAGCTGTATTAATGCGTTGTTCAAACTCACTTTTATCGTTGAATTCGGTGATATAGCCTTGGTGAGATTTATCCATTTGATGAAAAGTATCCATTGTATTCATATCTGTTTCCGCCAACTAGCTCTCGTACTATTTATCTTGAGTAGAGAGGTTTAGATAATTTATCATTACAGAAGAAACACCGAATAACTCACTATATTTATCCCATTTTTTAGAGGAAAATTCAGATGAATGGCACATTATTAAGCCTTGATCGCACTGATTTAAAAATTTTGGATATTCTTCAAACAGATGGGCGTATTTCGAACAGTAAATTAGCCGAACTTGTGAATTTATCTCCAACTGCTGTCATGGCACGAGTCCAAAAGCTGACAAAAGATGAATTCATCTTGGGATATGAGGCTAAGTTAAACCCTGTTAAGTTAAATGCTAATTTTTTGGTGTTTGTTGAAGTATTACTGGATAAAACGACACCTAATGTTTTAGATGAGTTTATTGATGCTGTGGTGCATTATCCGGAAATTGTTGAGTGCCATATGGTCAGTGGGGGCTTCGATTTTTTAATTAAATTACGAAGTGCCAGTATGGAAGAGTTTAGACGTATTGCAGGGCAAGTGTTATGGCAGTTGCCTGGGGTAAAAGAAACCCGTAGTTACCCAGTGATGCAAGTCGTGAAGGATACTTCAAAAATTAAAATCAAAACTAAAAATAAATAAAGGGGCCGAAGCCCCTTAGTTTATTTAGATGGATTATACGCTTTCTTTGTAGAGTTTATCTGCTTGTTCAAAGCGTCCAGTTACTGTCGTATTTGGTGCTTTAGTTAAAAGACTCACAACAACGATGCTGATAAATGCAAGGATAAAGCCAGGAATAATTTCGTAAACACCAGTGTCTGCGAAAAGATTTTTCCAGCCAATAACCACAACTGCACCAACGATCATACCCGCTAAAGCACCTTGTAAATTCATACGTTTCCAGAACAATGACAAGATGATAAGCGGACCAAATGCTGCACCGAAGCCAGCCCATGCATAAGCAACAAGACCAAGAACTTTACTATCTGGGTTACCTGCAAGAATAATTGCAAGAACAGCAATGACAAGAACCATTACACGGCCAACCCATACAAGTTCTTTTTGAGATGCATTTTTACGAAGGAAACCTTTGTATAAATCTTCAGTTAAAGCACTTGAACATACCAAAAGTTGACAGCTTAACGTGCTCATAACAGCAGCTAAAATTGCAGCCAAAATGATACCTACGATCCATGGATTGAATAAAATTTTAGTCAATTCCATAAATACAGTTTCAGGGTTTTTGCTCACAACTGCCGCTAATTCAGGGTGTTGCTCAAAATAAGCAATACCGAAGAAACCAGCACCTACAGCACCCATTAAGCATAAAATCATCCATGTCATACCGATACGACGAGCAGCAGGAATAGATTTTACTGAATCAGCCGCCATGAAACGTACAAGGATGTGTGGTTGACCAAAGTAACCAAGACCCCATGCCATGGAGGATAAAACTGCTACCACACCAAAATCTGAGATGAGATTAAATGCATGCGGACGTGCAGTTTCAATGAGAGTAACAAAATGAGTTGTGTCCCCGATCGCAAGGTAAGTCACGATTGGCGTTAATATCAGGGCAAAAATCATCAATCCAGCTTGGAATGTATCAGTCCAGCTAATTGCTAAGAATCCACCGATACAAACATAACTGATGGTTGCAATAGCACTAAGCCAAATTGCAGTGTTGTATGACATACCGAATAAATTTTCAAATAAACGGGCGCCCGCCACCATGCCTGAAGCACAGTAAATAGCGAAGAAAACCAAGATGATAACGGCAGAGAAAATACGGAGTACTTTTTTCTGGTCGTCAAAACGGCTTGTAAAATAATCTGGCAAAGTTAATGCATTGTTTTGAATTTCAGTATGAACGCGTAATCGACCAGCAACCAGTAGCCAGTTAAGCCAAGCACCGATAATAAGACCAATTGCAATCCACGCTTCAGATAGACCAGAAAGATAAATTGCTCCTGGTAAGCCCATGAGTAGCCAGCCACTCATGTCTGATGCGCCTGCGGATAACGCAGTAACGAAACTGCCTAAACTACGACCACCAAGAATATAATCTGAGAAGTCGCTTGTAGCACGGTAGGCAAATAAGCCAATAAGTACCATTGCTACGATGTACACCATAAACATGATGAGGGTGGGATCAAAATAACTCATGATGGATGTGTGTCCTTATATCCATAATCCGTGATTGTAACCTAATCCAGGTCGCTGTTTTCTTGTACGGCATTCAAGAGGTTGAGATTCAACCACAAAAGAATTTTTTTGCTCTGTTAT
Source organism: Acinetobacter sp. KB005 (assembly GCF_049949095.1). NCBI lineage: Bacteria > Pseudomonadati > Pseudomonadota > Gammaproteobacteria > Moraxellales > Moraxellaceae > Acinetobacter > Acinetobacter sp. KB005. The sequence goes on from NZ_CP188191.1 coordinate 2,552,407, forward strand.
TTTTATATTGTATTTTTGTATCTTTGTGTAAATCGGTGTAATTTAAATTACAATCTAAAAAATATATTATTAATCATTCACTTATAATTTTTTAATATTTTGTTTTTTTGAATTTTCTTGAGAAAAATAAATTTTATAAAAAAATAACTCTATATTTAGTTACAAAGTGAGTGGAGGGAAAAATTTTATTGCGCGAAATTAGAACAAAGTTGGAAAATTTGACAAAATTTTGTCCAAAAAATAATAATTTTTATTCAAATTAAATTGATTTAGTACTTAAAAATAGGAGTCAATTGGTTAAATTCTTAAAAAGTTCATGCATTCCTTGAGTAGCTGACATCTTTAACAATTCGTATTGTTGAGGAACACGTCCATGATCTGCTTTGGGATCTATATAGTATGCTTTACATTGAGCTGCAATTTCATGCACTAAACCTGCAACAGGATATACGCTTAATGTCGACCCGATTACAATAAAAATGTCTGCACTTTGCACGACTTTAATTGCTTCTTCATAAGCAGGTACAGCTTCACCAAACCAAACAACATGTGGACGAAGAGGATATCCATCTGGGCAAAGGTCGTGTTCTAAATCTAATTTCCAACCGTTAATGTCATAAAACTGAGTTGTGAATTGTGCCTTTGGCCCCGAGCTTTTTGCTAACCGAATGTTTCCATGCAAATGTAAAACGTTGGAACTTCCTGCGCGTTCATGCAAATCATCAATATTTTGAGTAATAACTTGTACTTCAAAATAGTCTTGTAGCTTGGAAATATATTGATGAGCTTGATTAGGTTGAGATTCTAAAATATTTTTGCGTCTTTCATTATAAAAGCGTTGAACTAAAGCAGGGTTCTTTTGCCATGCTTCAGGTGTGGCAACTTGCTGAATGTCATAATTTTCCCATAGACCATTACTGTCACGAAAAGTGCTAATTCCACTTTCGGCACTCATACCCGCGCCAGAGAATACAACAAGTTTTGTCATATAGGTCACCGAATCAGATAACTGATTTTAAATTAACTGCATAAACAAAGAAAAAAACCAGTCTAAATCTAAACTGGTTTTTATTAAATCTTGAAAACTATACCTATCTTATAGGCCAGCTTCATATTCTGCATTTGTTAAAAGTTTTTCAACATCTGCAATATTGTCTGGTTTGATTTTATAAATCCAGCCTTTGCCGTATGGATCATCATTTACAAAATCAGGATCATCTTCAAGGTCAGTATTTACTTCTACTACAGTGCCTGAAACAGGAGCATGGATGTCTGAAGCAGTTTTCACTGATTCAACAACTCCAGCTTGTTCGCCAGCTGTAACTTGACTACCAACTTCAGGAGTTTCGACATACACCAAATCGCCAAGCTCATCTTGTGCATGGTCAGTAATCCCTGTAATAACAAGATCACCTTCAATTTTTACCCACTCATGTGTACGTGCATACTTCAGTTCCGAAGGGTGATTCATGGTAACTCCTTAAGCTTGTGTCCAATAGTTTTAAACATTATAAGTATGGGTCTTTACGCCAGTTGCTTGGGCTGCGGCCACTCCAGCGTTTAAAAGCACGGCTAAAATTTGCAACGTCCGAATAGCCAAGTTCATCTGCAATCTGTTCAAGACTATAATCTGTACGCGAAAGCAAAGATGTTGCATGTCGATAGCGTACTTCATCAACTAATGTAGAAAAGGAAGTTCCTTCTGCTGCCAATTGACGTTTAAGTGTGCGGTCCGACATATGTAAGCATTCTGCTACATTTTCTATGCTTAAGTAATGCTGTTCAGAATTACTTAAAATATCACGAACACGCATTGCTAAACGTCGGCGCTCACCCAAAGCGGAAAGTTCAGCTTCACATTGGTTAATGGCAACTTGACTTGCAATAGGGTCGGCGTTGACTAATTTAAGTCCTAAATACTTTTTATCAAAACTTGAAATTAAATGTGGTTGGTTAAAGCGAATTGTGCTGCTTAGTTTATTTTTATATTTGTCAAAACCTTCTGGCTCTGGAAAATCTAAGTCTACATCTCCAGCTAAATCGTCAATGCCAGTCATAGCTTTCGCCATGCTCATGATACCAATGGTTAAACCTAAAACGATTTCTGTACGTAAAGGCTCAAGTTCAATATCACACTGTAATTGTAAGGTCGCCTTGGGTCCAAAAGTTGAGAAATATAATTGTAAAAAGGGCAGGCGTAGCTGAATAAAGCGTGCTGCGAGTGCAATTGCTTCTGTAATATCTTTGGCTGTCATAATTGCATAGCCAATGAAACCATGAATTGAAATACGCATTTGAGTACCAAGATGGTAACCCAAAGTCGTTTCACCAGTTAGTTTAAGAGCGTGTTTAACCAGTTCATTTGCTACTGGTGTAGAAATACGATAGTCAGGGTCAGCCAGTTGCTCGCTTGTAAGATGAAATGGAGCAAATAATGTTTCATCGTTGTATCCCCAACGTGAAACGACATCTAATAGCAATAAGCCATAGACACCCGGAATACCCTGATCTTGACGAGCTGAGGTAATTTTCATATGCGTTCCATTGCTCTCATCAATTTTTCACATGCATTTCTTACACATCTTGTCATGAAATATAATCTGAGTTTATAAAAACTGTTAGACAATCATATTAACCATTTTTAAACATTCTTTTTAAAGACAACAATTTTTGTTGTTGAAATAAGTAAGACATCCCCATGTTGATTTAAGGCTTGTGTAACGTAACTTACAATACCACGATCTAATTTTGTTTTGGATGGGGTGATAGCTGAAATTTCAGTTTCAACATGAATTCTATCACCCGGTCGAGTGGGGCGTGGCCACCGCAAACTAGATTCTGAACCTATCAAGCCTCCATGAATAGGCATGCATTCTGTCCATAAACGCATAGTGATGGCAGAAGTGTGCCAACCACTGGCAGCAATCCCTTGAAAAATAGGATCATGCTTAGCTTGCTCTTCATCTAAGTGAAATGTTTGAGGGTCATAGGAATTTGCAAATTTTTTGATTTCATCTAAGGTGATTTCATATTCACGACTAATAAAACGATCACCAATTTTCAAATCTTCTAAATAAAGCATTAATCTTGACCCTGTAAAACTTTTTGTTCAATTAGGAAGCCGCCTGTTTGACGTTTCCATAATTGTGCATATATTCCATTTTGCGCAATTAACTCTTCATGTGTTCCTTGCTCAGCGATTTGGCCTTCGTCAAGAACAATTAAACGATCCATTTGTGCAATAGTAGATAATCGGTGTGCAATTGCAATAACAGTTTTATCAACCATAAGGTCATTTAAACTTGACTGGATAGCTGCTTCAACTTCTGAATCTAAAGCACTAGTGGCTTCATCTAAAATGAGAATAGGGGCATCTTTTAAAAATACACGTGCAATAGCAATACGCTGTCTTTGACCGCCAGAAAGTTTTACACCACGTTCACCTACTTGGGCGTCATATCCATTACGACCCTTTAGATCTACCAATTGAGGTATAAATTCGGCGGCTTTTGCTTTCTTTACAGCATTTTTCATATCGGCATCAGATGCATCTGGACGTCCATACTTAATATTTTCAGCGACTGAGCGATGTAATAAAGACGTATCTTGTGTTACTAAAGCAATATTCGCTCTTAGACTATCTTGAGTCACATCTTCAATATTTTGCCCATCAATTAAAATTGCACCTTGCTTAAGATGATAAAAATGTAAAAGCAACTGAATAAGCGTAGATTTGCCTGCTCCAGAACGTCCAACAATTCCTATCTTTTCACCAGCTTTAATTTTTAAGTTGAAGTGATTAATCACATTTTTATTGTTATAAGCAAAGCTAACATCTTTAAATACAATCTCGCCTTGGCTTACTTCAAGTGTTTTTGCATCAGGTTTGTCTTGAATATTAATTTTTTTACCTAATGTTTGCATACCATCTTGAATGGTTCCAACATTTTCAAATAATGCGGACATATGCCACATCATAAACTCAGCCATACTATTAAGTTTTAAAATCATGGCAGTAGTCGCTGCAATTACACCTAATGCTGCTAAACCTTGAGTCCATAGCCAAACTGAGGTGCCAATAACCCCAATAAATAAGACGGCTGATAGCATGTTGATACTTATTTCAAAAAGAGTGCCTAAACGCATCTGAGCATAGACTGTTGTCATAAACTCTTTCATTGATGCTTTTGCATATTGGCTCTCACGTCCAGCATGTGCAAACAATTTAACAGTTTGAATGTTGGTATAAGCGTCGGTAACACGGCCAGTCATAATTGATCTAGCATCGGCTTGCTGCTGAGATACTTTACTTAAACGTGGAATAAAGAACCAAGCACTTAATAAGAATAAGGTTAACCAAACTAAAAGTGGTATTAGCAAAATTGTTGAAATTGAGCCCAGAACAATACTAACGGTAATAAAGTAAATAGCGACATAAGCCAACATATCGCCCAAAATAATCCAGAATTCACGAATGGCTAGAGCCGTTTGCATAACTTTTGCAGAAAGTCGACCAGCAAAGTCGTTATGAAAAAAATCTAAGCTTTGTTTCAATAAAAGATTATGAAAACGCCAGCGCAAACGCATTGGAAAAGTACTATATAAAATCTGATGTTTTACAATAGATTGAATATTTACAAAAAAGATATTGGTAAATAAAACACCAATTAAAAGTAGTAAATCAGTCGTGTGCTGACTTAAAAAACTTTCAGGGCGACTACTACTTAACCAATCTACGAGTTGTCCAATCTTTGAAAAAAGTAAGGCTTCAAAGCTTGCCGCACCTGCTGTAAAAAGAATAAGTAAGAATAAGTATGGGCGTAAGCCTTCCGTTGCTTGCCAGACAAATGGAAAAAAACGAGTCGGTAAAGGTTCATCCAGACCTTTTGTTGGGTAGGGATCTACAAGTTTTTCAAACCACTTCAGCATGAATTACTACCTTTAAGACAAAAGCCACTTAATTAAGTCTTTGCAATTAAATTTACAAAAAAGTCAGTTAGATCAATATCACTTCGGTTTTCGATCTTTTGAATATGCACAAATACACATGAACTGATTATGTTGTACGTCATTCATTCGTACATGACGTAAATTTGGATGCCTGAAGAAATCTTCAAGAATGTCGCGAAGACTTAAAAAATTATGATTTATTATATCGGGATTAGTAGATAAAGTGGTGAAGGAATTTATTCTTTAAGTATTTTTTCTTACTATTTTGAACAATTGTTAAATTAACACTTTTTAAAGCCATTTGAAAAAGGCCTTTATATTTGCATTATAAAGGCCCTTGTATGTCTTACCACATTAAATCATCAGGAATAACATAAGCTGCATATGGATCTTCTTCATCTGTAGTCTGTTCATTCGACTCAGCATTGTTCAATAAAATAAAACCTTTCATCTTCTGATCAATTTTTTCAGCTAATGCTTTAGGTAAGTAAGCATATTGATTTTGATCTTTAGCAATGACTAGACTGCCTGAAACAAGGGCATTATATACTTGCTGAGAAATATATACTTTCTTGATCTTACTCTCATCAATAAATTGATAAACACTATCACCATCAGTATTTGAAATTTTATGATGTTTAATCATTTGAATGATTGATGCTTTGAGGGCTTTTTCCTCAAGTTGTTGTTGTTTTTCTAAGTTTAAAGCCTGATCTTTAGCTAACTTTTCTTGTTGAGCTTTTTCAATATTCGCTTTGATTTCGGCCTCATTACTTTGGCCGATACGTTGTTCGTGATGAGCTTGTTTTGTTAATTTTTTTGCTTTTTTATTATCCACTAACCCAGCTTTTAGTAGCTGGGCTTGTAAGGCATTTTTAACCATGACTTAATCCTTATGTGAAGTTGAAGGGCTATAGAAGTAAACTAGCCAGTAAGAAATACTTAAGACTAAGCTTAAAGTTGCTGGCAATAAAAATGCTTGTAACTTTAATTGCGGATGTACCAGCGCGGCGAGAATTCCACCCAGCAGAAAACCTGCAAAAATTAGTAAGTGTAAAACTATACGCCGGTTTTCTACCTGTAAGCCTCTAGCTTTATATCCAAGTGCTAAACCAATATCTGTTAAAACGCCAGATAGATGGGTAGTTCGAATAATGGTTCCTTTATAATGGCTCACCATTGCATTTTGTAGGCCCATCGCTGTACAAGCCCATAATAATCCATAGCGTGGAAAATAAGGAAGTAATAGCCAACAAAGAAAAATGAATAAAGCAACAAGACTCAAAGGTAAGCCATAGCGTCGACCTAGACGAAAATGGCTGCTGCCTAAAATAAAACCACTATAAAATGAACCGCAAACATAACAAATGATCACCAGAAGCAAGAAAATGATATGTTCTGGTTGCCACTCTACCAAACTCATAGCTAGCATACTAACGTTGCCAGTCATATGTGAAATAGATTGATGCAAAAGGGTAATTAGCCCTAATACATTAATCATTCCAGCATTGAATGCCAGTAAAAAGGCCCCAAGTTGGAACCAGTTTGGTAGACGCTGAAATGGCATTTTGTTTAGGAAGTTTGTTTAGAACGAATATCTACAGCTGCGGTAAATAAAACGTCCGTAGAAGAGTTAAGAGCTGTTTCTGTAGAGTCTTGCAATACACTAATAATCATACCAATAGCCACTACTTGCATAGCAATTTCAGTTGAAATGCCAAATAAACTACAAGCTACTGGAATTAGAAGTAAAGAACCACCAGCTACACCAGAAGCACCGCAAGCTGAAATTGTAGCAACAACTGATAAGATGAGCATTGTTGCAAAATCAACATGAATTCCAAGCGTATGTACAGTTGCTAGTGTGAGTACAGTAATTGTCACTGCTGCACCAGCCATATTTACTGTCGCACCTAATGGAATAGAGACGCTTGCTGTTGATGGATTAACGCCTAAGCGCTCTGCTAAATCTAAGTTAACTGGAATGTTGGCTGCTGAGCTTCGTGTGAAGAAAGCAGTAATCCCACTTTCTTTAAGGCATTTAAACACGAGAGGATATGGATTCCCACGTATAGTAAGCGCAACAAGAATTGGATTGATAACTAAAGCAACAAAGAACATCGTACCTAACAGTACTACTAATAATTGCGCATAACTTTCAAGTGTTGCGAGACCAGCATCTGCAAAAGTCACTGCAACTAAACCGAAAATACCGACAGGTGCAAAAGCAATTACTTTATGAATAATAGCACTAACAGCATGTGCAACATCCTGCATGACTTGTTTTGTGGTGTCTGAGCTATGGCGCATCGCTAAACCAAGGCCAATTGCCCAAGCTAAAATACCGATAAAGTTTGCTTCACTAATGGCTTGAACAGGGTTAGCAATAAAGCTTAAAAGCAAATTTTTCAGAATGTCAGCTAAACTGCCTGGTGCTTGCAAATCATTGTGTGAAACAGTGTTGAGGAACAAAGTACTAGGAAAAGAAAGACTAACAATCACAGCTGTGAAAGCAGCAAGCAACATACCTACTACGTATAAAATCATGATTGGACGTAAATTCGCACTATGGCCTACCTGAAAGTTGGCAATAGAAGAAAGTACTAATACAAAGACTAAAATAGGGGCAACAGACTTTAATGCTTTAATAAAAAGCTCACCAAATAAACTTAAATATGGCGTAATGTCTGGAAATAGTAATGCAACGCCAATACCTAAAATAATGGCGATAATAATCTTGGCTACCAAGCTTAATCGAGAAAGGAATTCAAGCATATAAAGACCTTATTAACCTATTCGTGGCTAAAGGTTGAACAAGCGGAGTATTTTATACTTAAGTTATGGGAATCTTAAGCTTTTTTATGCTAACTAGAGATTTTTATAGTAGATGGTAATATTAAGTCATTGTTTTAGTTTTGGTTAATTTTAAATTTTAAATTTTTTTATTGGAGGCTTTGCTTGTTAATTGTTCGTCAAGTAAATGAATTATATCAAAAGGAGTGAAAGTGCCGAATGAACTCCGAAGAAATAAATTGATAACAGATTAAATGGCATCGGTGAGGCTTTGGAAAAGCTACGCGAATTTTCAAAACTTTGTGCTTCGACTAGGCTCTAAGCTTTCAAGCTGAAAAATCGCATATTTCAGGAAATTACTACTATTATTATAAAATTATAATTTAAAAATATTATTTACTTGCACAGTACAGCTGATGAAGCGTATTTAAAATTGAATGCATATTGTCATCCTTAATAGAATAAAAAATTTGCTTGCCATCACGACGAGTTGATACAACATCACTTTTACGTAACATCATAAGCTGTTGTGAAAGAGTGGGCTGTGTAATTTGGGTCTTCTCTTCAATCTGTGAAACATTTAGCTCCTCGTAAGCTAAGTGACATAAAATTAATAAACGATCTGTATTAGCCAAAGATTTTAGAATTCCCACGACTGAATCAGCCGCATTTTTCATTTCTTCAATTTGGAGTCCATCTTTCATACTTTATACCTATATCAATATAGCGGGCATAGTATAGATTGATCTTGCTGAAATGAATGTAGCAAAACTAATCAATCCAATTGTTTTTGTTGAAAAGCAATATAAGGGGAACTGATAAATAAGTAGTATTTTTAATTAAAAACAGTTGTTTGTATTTCTTTTGTGTTTAAAATGTTGCATTGTGTTATAAGTTTAATTGTTAAGTATAAGTGAATTGAAGCCAACGTGAAATAAGCCTTATTTCATTCCGATAAATAGTTAAATCTAATTTATCTTTGAATGAAACAAAAAAAATGATTGAGTTTTTATTTTTTAAATATATAATCTGTTTTGTACAGACAGGTCTGTATATTTTGGTTTAGTAAGGTCGAAAAAAACGTCTAATTTTGAACCAAAATGACTTTCAGACGCAGCGTGATAGATAAGAAGAATATTAATATAAGAAGAAGAATGTCACGCTTTATTTTTAAGCAGCTCTTTCAAAGTCGATTAATTTTTCAACTCGATTCCAATAATCATAAATTTTTATTGAGCCATGCTCGACCTGAGCTTGAATGGTCATACCTTCCAATATATTAACGAGTAGTAAAGATAAAGGACCTGGTTCTTTTACATCATATTGGTTGAGAAGGTTTTGCATGAGTTGAGTCAACCAAGCTTTATACAAAGTGGCAGGTTGATGCGTTGACGGATATTGTTTTAAAACCTCTTCCAAAGCTTTTTGAAACATACAGCCATTAAAATCTTCACTATTAAACCAGTCGGAATACCATAAAAATACTGCTTTAATTCTCGCAAGAGGGTCTAACTCATCATGTTTTGATAAGGCCGAGGTAAGAGAGTTCTGTAAAAGCGTGTTTCGTAGAAGTAGACATTCTTCAATTAATTTTTCTTTTGATGGAAAATGCTTGTAGAAAGTCATTTTTGCAACGCCAGATTCATTAATGATGCGATCCACACCTATAGAATTGTAGCTATACGAGTTAAAAAGTCTTAATGCGGTGTTAATAATGTCATCTTTCTTCGACATATTTTTAGCCTCTCACAAATGAATTGCTATTAGCTTGTGAACTGTGATCTGTATTAATGAAAATCTGGATCTTTAATTTTACAAGGTATTGTTTGTTATTGATAGAAAAAAGATATTATTTTTTTAAACTGTAACGTTTAAATTTTAAGGCAAAAGTAAGTAATAAATATGCCGTTTTTTTAATCATGAAGCTTTTCTATTTTTAATTCTCATTTCAAGATTTCTTTAAAGTTTAATAATCTTAACCACATACTATTTAAGATTTTTTTAGATAAATTTAACGAATAATAATTGAATGTATTTTTGAGTTTGCTTGCTAATTTAAAAAGTAGGTTTTCCACTTTCATGAAAAAACCTACTTTTATTAAAACATTTACTCTGCAGGGGGTAGAAGCATCAGAATAGATTCATTTAATAAGTGAGCAACGTTTTCTAGTGTTTCGTCATCATTAAATTGGTTATCAAATGGCAAGCTCTCTCCATTAGCAATCGCTTTTAATTTTTGCACAAAGGGTTCAGCTATACATAGAACTTCACCATTTCCCCAAAAGTTTATGGTTCCGTTTTGTTCTGTATAAAGTAGTCGAGAGGCTGGCTCTAAAAGAATTTCGTATCCTTCGTGTAAAATTTCTTTCAAGTCATCGGCTTCGATTTCATCAGCTTCTGGAATATTATCTGGATATTTAGGTTCACTCATGTAAGACATGATAGCGGCATCAAGTGTTGATGAATCTTTTAATTGAGCTAGAACTAAGTCTTTTAGGTGGCTCAGTTCAGTTGCATTAATTTCACCAATTTGGCTAATCTGTTTGCGTGCAATGTCTACAACAGGATTTTGCAATAAAGTATTAGCTGAAAATTGATCACTAATACGTTCCATCATTCCTGCAACGTTTGGCATGCGAAAGCCAAATGAGAAAGTTAAGCAATCATCTTCGGCAACGCCATAATGTGCCATTCCAGGCGGAACATACAGTAAATCACCTGGTGCTAGAACTTCATCAAATTGTACGTCTATTTCTGGTAAAAGTTTTAATGGTTGATTAGGTACAAATGCAGTATTTACATCGCACATTTGTCCTAATTGCCAGCGTCTGTGTCCGTGACCTTGAACTAAAAACACATCATAAAAATCAAAATGTTTTCCAACTGAACCGCCTTTAGGTGCATAAGACACCATAATATCGTCACGGCGCCATTGAGGAATAAAAGGAAATCTTTTCCAAAGCTCAGAAAGGTCAAAAGAGTAGTGGTCTACCGCCTGTACTAAAATAGTCCATAATTTTGGTAGCTTTTGAAAGTCACCTTTAGTTAGAGGTGAAGACTTGACGTGCCATTCATTTGGATTTCTATCTTTTTGGCGAATGAGTCGGGCACTCGCATGTTCTTCCAAAGCAAGTTCTTGCACATCTTGCGGTTCTAAAAGACCTACAATCTCTGGCAATCCGTTACGTACCAGCAAAGGTTTTTTCTGCCAATATTCTGTTAAGAATTGTTCGGCAGTAATACCGCCTAAAACTGCTAAAGGTTCTGTCATGGAAATAACCTATTTATAAAAATATCTAAAATTAAGGAATCTGTAGGCCAAGCTGCCTTAAAATATGGCAAACTTGAATCATGGGTAAACCCATAAGAGTCGTCTGGTCTTGGCCTGTCATTTTTTCGAACAAACTAATTCCTAAACTTTCACACTTAAAGCTACCAGCACAATGGAGTGGTTGATCTAATGCAATATATCGTTCAATTTCAGTTTGATTCAAGGTTCGGAATTTAACTTGATAGTGTTCAACAAGCGTTTGTTCAAAATTCCCGTCAAGCCATTGCACACTGAGTGCGGTACTAAAGTAGACAGTTCGACCTGAGTTTTCTGCTAACTGTAATTTGGCATTTTCAATGGTCATCGGTTTACCAATGAAGTCATTGGGAGCATGTTCTCGCCATGCGACTTGATCGGAACCAATAATAATTGCATGTGGGTTTTGTGCAGCAATTACTTGGGCTTTTGTGAAAGCCAACCTTTTTGCAAGTTCATCCGCATGGATCTCACCCCGAGGGCTCTCATCAATATCTGGACTAACACAGATATAGTTAATCCCTAAGCGATCCATTAAGGCTTTGCGTGTTTGACTGCTTGATGCCAAAATAATTTGTGGCTGTACCATTACACTGCAAATTCCATTAAAACATCTAAAGGCACATAGCTTAATACAGCTTGATGACATGCATGTATTTTGATGGGAGGGGCTTGACCAGCTTGATAAGCTTCTACCCAACGAGTTACACAGATACACCAGAAATCACCGGGCTTTAGGCCTGGGAAATCTACTTCTGGTAAAGGGGTAATAAGATCATTCCCAATTTTTTGTGAAAAATTTAAGAAATCAGAGGTCATTTGCGCACATACAGTATGCTGACCAAGGTCTGTGACTGCTGTGTGGCAAAAGCCATTTCTAAAATAGCCAGTAATAGGGTCGAAACAACAACTTGCTAAAGGTTCCCCTAAAACATTTAAACGATTGATTTGTGGATCTGGATGAATAGACATAATGGATGAAATATCAAATGACTATCTCTATCATAATCAAAACTGGGGCTTTCTACAGCTTTTATGCAAAAAAACTAACCTTTTTTGATGTAATCATTTAAAATTGGCGCGTTTTTAAAATCATAAAGAGAGCTTTACATGAATTTTCAGCGTATGACTGACCTTAACTTAACAGGTAAACGCGTCCTTATTCGTGAAGATTTAAACGTTCCTGTCAAGAATGGTGTGATTACTAGCGATGCTCGCTTGCGCGCGGCATTACCAACTATTAAAGCTGCTTTAGAAAAAGGTGCGGCTGTGATGGTATTTTCGCATCTAGGTCGTCCTGTTGAAGGTGAGCCAAAGCCAGAACAATCACTTGCGCCCGTCGCTGCTTATTTAACAGAAGTATTGGGCCAAGAAGTGAAATTGTTAACAGATTACCTAGATGGCGTAGAAGTTGATGCTGGTCAAGTCGTACTGCTTGAGAATGTACGCTTTAACCATGGTGAAAAGAAAAATAATCAAGATCTTGCACAAAAATATGCTGCATTATGCGATGTATTTGTTATGGATGCATTTGGTACTGCTCACCGTGCAGAAGCATCTACTGAAGGTGTAGCTCGTTTTGCTCCTGTTGCAGCAGCGGGTCCTTTATTGGCAGCTGAATTAGATGCACTTGGCCGTGCAATGCAAACTCCTGAAAAACCGATGGTTGCAATTGTTGCTGGTTCTAAAGTTTCAACTAAACTTGATGTTCTAAACTCACTTTCTAGTATTTGTGATCAACTTATCGTTGGTGGTGGTATTGCAAATACATTCTTGGCAGCTGCTGGTTTCAATGTTGGTAAATCATTATACGAAGCTGACTTGGTTGAAACTGCAAAACAAATTGCTGCGAAAGTAAGTGTTCCACTACCTACAGATGTTGTGGTTGCTGATGCTTCACAAATTAATTTTGAAGATTTCTTAGGTTCGTTAGCAGCAGCGCAAGCAGTTGTGAAGAAAGTAGAAGATGTAACATCAAACGATATGATTTTAGATGTTGGTCCGGAAACAGCTAAAGCATTTGCAAATATTTTAACAACATCAAAAACGATTCTTTGGAATGGTCCTGTAGGCGTATTTGAAGTTGATCAATTTGGTGAAGGTACTAAAGCACTTTCTCTTGCTGTTGCACAATCTGCTGGTTTCTCGATTGCTGGTGGTGGAGATACTTTAGCTGCGATTGATAAATATAACGTTGCTGATCAAATTGGTTATATTTCTACAGGTGGCGGTGCATTCCTTGAGTTTGTTGAAGGCAAGACTTTGCCAGCAGTCGCGGTTTTACTTGAGCGTGCGTAATAATACTGTTATCTAAAAAATAAGAAGGGACTGGGTTACCAGTCCCTTTTTTCATGGATAGGTCATTAAACTGTCATATATCTGCAATAAAATAGCGAGCATTAAATCACCAACTGTGGACAATAGTGATGAATTTAAAGCTTACATTTGCTGCTCTGTTAATTGTACCGATGATGTTGACTGCTTGTGCTAAGAAAGATGAAGCATCTCAGGCTGGACAAGAATCGGCAGCTTCTACTGCTGTTTCTGACAAAGTAACACCTGAGCAACAAGCAGCAATTGATGCGATTGATAAGCCAGTTTTAGATGAAAAGAATACCGATGTGGTTGAAGGTAGTGCACCAAGTGAGGCTGCTGCTTCAGAAACACATTAATTTGTTGTTTTTTGTTAAAAAATCCCTGCATATGCGGGGATTTTTTTTGAAATACTGTGATTTGTTGCTGAATTGAAATAAATGAAAGGGTAGAATAACCCGCACTACCTGGGAGGATATTATGGCACTCATTTCAATGCGCCAGCTCTTGGATCACGCTGCTGAACATAACTACGGCGTACCAGCATTTAACGTAAATAACTTAGAACAAATGCGCGCAATCATGCTTGCCGCGGATGCAACCAATTCACCTGTAATTGTTCAAGCATCAGCTGGAGCTCGCAAATATGCAGGCGCTCCATTCTTACGCCATCTTATTTTGGCTGCAATTGAAGAATGGCCACATATTCCAGTGGTAATGCACCAAGACCATGGTACAAGCCCTGATATCTGTCAGCGTTCAATTCAGCTTGGCTTTAGCTCAGTGATGATGGACGGTTCATTAGGTGTAGATGGTAAAACACCTACATCTTACGAATACAATGTTGATGTAACTCGTAATGTTGTTGCTTTAGCACATGCATGTGGTGTTTCTGTCGAAGGTGAGATTGGCTGTTTAGGTAGCCTTGAAACTGGTATGGCTGGTGAAGAAGATGGTGTGGGTGCTGAAGGTGTACTTGACCATTCTCAACTTCTAACTTCTGTTGAAGAAGCGACTCAGTTCGTTGCTGATACAAATGTTGATGCGCTAGCAATTGCAGTAGGTACTTCACACGGTGCGTATAAATTTACGCGTCCACCTACAGGTGATATCTTGGCAATTGACCGCATTAAAGAAATTCATGCGGCATTACCAAATACTCACCTTGTAATGCATGGTTCGAGTTCTGTTCCACAAGAATGGTTAAAGGTAATCAATGAGTTCGGCGGTAATATTGGCGAAACTTATGGTGTGCCTGTTGAGCAGCTTGTAGAAGCAATCAAACACGGTGTACGTAAAATCAACATTGATACTGATTTGCGTTTAGCTTCAACTGGTGCGATTCGTCAATTTTTGGCTGAGAATCCATCTGAGTTTGATCCACGCAAATACTTTGCTAAAACAGTTGATACAATGAAGCAAATTTGTATCGATCGTTATGAAGCGTTTGGTACAGCTGGAAATGCTGACAAGATCCGTCCAATTTCTTTAGAGAAAATGGTTGATCGTTATAAATAATTCCCGTTAGGGTTTAATTTATAGAAACCGGTTATCTATATAACCGGTTTTTTATTAGTTAAATTTTATTCATAAAAAAAACCTGCGATAAACACAGGTTTTGATGATAAAAGAACTTATTTCTGTAAGTTCTTTTTGTCTAGACTTGGATCTTTGATTTCTACATATGCATTTGCACGCACTTCGCGTAACCAGCTATCGATTTCAGTATTAAACTGGCGTTCACCTAAAATTTGACGTGCCATACGCTCTTGATATTCATGAGTCATATCTTTTTCACGTTTTTCAGTTACTTGTAGGATATGCCAACCGAATTGAGTTTGGAATGGTTCGCTGATTTCACCTACAGGAATTTCCTGCATTTTCTTATCAAATTCAGGTACCATCATGCCAGGAGTTACCCAACCTAAGCTACCGCCATCACGCGCTGAACCTGTATCATTAGAGTAGGTAGCTGCAAGTGTTGCAAAATCATCGCCAGCTTTTAAGCGTTTATAGATATTGTCAATAATTTGCTTCGCATTTTCAAGGCTGACCACTTCAGATGGTTGAATGAGAATGTGGCGAGTTTGAAATTGAGGTACTAAAGCTTTTTGTTCATTTTGTTTGCGTTCAATAAGCTTTAAAACATGTACACCATCACGTACTGAAATTAAGTCAGTTGTTTGGCCATCTTGTAATGGGGTAATGCGTGCTGCAAGTTCAGCAGGAATGTCTGAAAGTGGACGGAATCCCATGTCAGCACCATCAACTTTTACATTTGCAGTCGAAAGTTTTTTCAATGCGTTTATATCATTACTTTGTGCAAGCTTTGAACGTACTTCTTGAGCCACAGATTGAACTTCCTGTGGATTATCACCAGCAATACGCATATGAATTACATGTGCTTGGTTGCCTAAAGCAGCTTGACCCTGAGGTGATTTTAAGAAGTTTTCTACATCTTGATCACTAATTTTAATACGAGACATGACTTGTTGTTGGCGCAAACGACTAATTGCTAAATCTTCAGCGATTCGACCGCGTAAACTTTCATAAGTCCCTGGTGCCATAGCATCTAACTTTTGCTGGAAGGCTTCTAAACTTTTAGTTCCAGATTGACTTGCTACTTTTAATACAGCTTCATTTAAGCTTTTTTCATCAGGTTTGATACCATATTTCTTAACTTGCTCAAGTTGTGCCTGACGCAAGATTAATTGATCTAACACCTGAAATTGTAAATATTGCTGAGGTGGAACCTCTTTTTTTTGTGCTTGTAGTTCGTGAGCAGCTTCTGCCATCCCTTGTTGAAGATCGCTTTTTAAAATTACGCTATTGTCCACAATTGCCACAACTTCATCAGCGGGTTGGGCAAAACTATGCATTGATGAAGAGATTAGGGCAGCAAGGGTAGTTGCTTTAAAAAACTGTTTAAGATGCTTTGTCTTCATTAACGTTGTGTCCAAGATTGATTAATTTTGTTAAAACCTAAAACGCGATTTTCAAGTAAAGACGCGAGTTTATTGTTTAAACCACCTAAACCTTTTAGTGTAATTTCGGCCATAATGGCGCGCTTTTCACTAACATCTGGAGATTTTGGATCATCTAGGTCGTTGTAGTATGAGCGGCCATAGACTGAAATACCCCAGCAACATGATTCATAGTTAACGCCTAATAAAATCTCACGCGCAACATCGTTATCCATGTCGTATTGTACGTGCCCCATAATACGCCAATTGTCTTTAATTGGTTGTATAAACGATGCAACAACCTGATCGTAAGTATCTTGACGGCCTGCAATATCTTTGCGATAGAAATAGCCTAAGTTATATAGATTTCCTTTGTCTCCAGTATAATAAGCCTGGAAATCACGCTGAGCGTTGTCACCATTCGACATCCATGCTGAGTTGGCTGCGATAGTGAAGTTTTGATTTAACTGGCTTGTTAAACTTACAACTGGACCGGTATTGCGTTCGGTATCAATCTCGTCTTGTTGCTTTAATGTCACACGGCGGTCTTCAAAATAATAACTTTGACCAACACTCGCACGTAAACGTTCTAAGCCAACTGTGTCAAAAAGACTATAACTTACGCCAAGTGATAGAAAGTTGTTGTCTTCAAGACGGTCATGTCCGTAGAAGCGGTAAGGGTTAAATAATTGATCGTAACTTACTGATGCTGAAGTTGAGTCAAAGTTTGGAGAACTGTCTTGGTTTTTGTATGGAGCATATGCATAAAATGCACGAGGAGTAAGGGTTTGTAAATACTTGCCCTCACGTTCAAAATTCAGTCCAGTGTCCAATGTAAATTGAGGTACAACTACTGATTTATTTTCAGAACCGCCATCTAGACCTTGAGATGCAATACTGTCTTTATCATAGAATGTTTGAATAGATCGTACGGAAACTTCAGGTATTACAAATGCTGCTGGTGTGCGGTAGTTGTAGCGCGTTGCAAACTGGTTATAGATACGTGTACCACTACTTTCCTGAGCAGAATCATCAGTAATTGATTTCTTGAAGTATGCAGTATCGTTATTGAACTCGTACTGCAAGCCTAATGGATTGCCTGTGACATAATTCAATAAGAATTGTGGTAAACGCGCATAAGGCTTATCAACATCCGCAATTTCTGGATCAAGTGTCTGGAAATCTTCGACTTTAAGCTGAGCTTTTAAACCCGGAATACCATGTTGGTAGTTAAGTTCCCATGCTCTACGTAAGTTTAGGTCTGTTTTAGAGTTAGGACTGCTATCTAAATCTGAAAAATAGTCTTTATCTGAAGCGTAGTTATATTCGAGATTAGTTGACCATTGATCGTTGATGTCCCAGTTATGTAAGAAATGGAAATCTTTACGATCTTTATCATCGTATTCTTTGTCAGATGGCAACATGCCACCCCAGATTTCACCCGCACCAAAACCATCGGTTAAGTATCGAAAGTCACCTTTTAGCATTGCACCACGGTCTGCTAAATAACGCGGAGTCAGTGTCAGATCATAGTTAGGTGCAAGGTTTAAATAAACTGGAACAGAAAGCTCAATACCACCATCGTTTGAGAAACCAAACTGTGGGTTGAGAATACCTGTAGTTCGGCGATCATCAATCGGGAAGTTAAAGTAAGGAACTGCTAGAACAGGAACGTCTTTAACATACAGTTTTGTCCCGCGAGTTACACCACGTCCAGTTTCCTGATTTAACTCAATTTTATTTGCCTGAATTTTCCAACCCGGTTTTTGGCCTGGTGGGCAAGTCGTATAGGTTGCATCGTTAAGAACCATGACATTTGGCGATGTTCTTTCGATTTTCCCTGCATGACCATGGGCATGTTGTTGTTCAGAAATATAAAAACTATTTTCTAAATTACCAGTCTGGTTTTTTAGGTTGTAATTAATTTCGTCACTCTGTGAAAGTAATCCACCTTGAGCGAGTTGTACTCGGCCTTGTGCATGTGCAAAGGTTTGCGTCTTATCAATCGTAACCTTGTCAGCACGAACCGTGCGTCCTTCCTGATCAATAACCACGTCGCCTTCTAAAACAGAGTCACCGGCAGGATTATAATGTCCATAGTTAGCCGTAACGACTGAAGTCGTTTTGTCGGCATCTAGTGCTTTGGTATTCGGGTTAATCGGTGTAACCCATGTACCCTGGCAAAATGCCGAGCTTAAATATTTATTGTCACGAAGCTGTGCCTCAGGTGCCGATTTATCAACATAATACTGTTGAAAGAATTCTTGACCTGGGTAAGCTTCTTTGATGCTCGCTTTAAGTTGATTATTGTCTATATTGGAGACAACATCAGCTGACTCAGCATAACTTGATTGTATGGAGCCACATAAGAGCGTAAAAATAGCTGTCGCTAAAGGATTAAATTTAAACTGATGCTTCATTGTCTCATTAACCAAGTATGCTAATTCACAATTAATTATTGTCGCATCATAGAGAAAAAGTTTATAAGTGGCTACACTTAACCCTTCAAAAATCTCAGCTTGTTTTAGATTTTATTGCAAATGAATACACAACGTGAACAATTGATATATACATGGCTTACATCTGTTCTTGAAAATGATCAATTTAAGATCGCTTTTTTGGCAGGTGATGCAAGCTTCCGCCGTTATGCGCGTATCCAGTTACAAAATAAAACGTATATGCTCATGGATGCCCCTCCAGAAAAAGAAGACTGTGTTCCGTTTGTGACCATTGACGAATTTTTTGCAGGCCATGGTGTACGCGTCCCTCAGATCGTCGCGAAAGATTTAGCTCAGGGTTTTCTGTTATTAGAAGATTTTGGTGATGTGCTGTTGTCGACATTATTAAATGATGAAACAGTCGATAAATATTATGAACAAAGCTTTAAACAGCTGATTCATTTGCAGTCTGTGAATGGTCAGGAGCAATTTCCAGCATACTCCTATGAGAAATTGTTAACTGAAATGAAGCTGTTGACTGACTGGATGCTACCATCTTTGCAGATTACTCCGAGTGTGGAACAGCAACAGGTGATTGATGATGCTTTCGATGTGTTAGCAAAAACTGCATTGGCTCAGCCGCAAGTGATTGTACATCGTGATTTTCACAGTCGTAATTTGATGAAAATTGCAAATGAACCAGAGCTTGGAGTTATTGATTTTCAGGATGCGGTGATTGGTGCAGATACTTATGATCTAATCTCGATTACTCGTGATGCTTATGTTCAGTGGAATGCAGAGCGTGTGTATCAATGGTTTAGAGTCTTTTATGACTTATTACCTGATTCTGCCAAACAGAACCGTAGTTTTGAGCAGTTCAAGCGTGATGCAGATTTAATGGCTATTCAGCGCCATATTAAAATTTTGGGCATCTTTGTGCGTCTGTTTGAGCGCGATGGTAAATCAGGTTATTTAAAAGATTTACCACGTGTAATGTGGTATTTGATCGAAGAAAGCCGTGGTTATGCTGAACTTGATGAGTTTATGTTATTCATAAATAACATAGTTATGCCGAAGTTTATCGAGAAATATGGTAACTACGAGGTAGCAGCATAATGAAAGCAATGATTCTTGCTGCTGGCTTGGGTAATCGTATGCGTCCACTTACGCTATATACACCAAAGCCTCTGCTTGAGGTAGGTGGTAAACCGCTTATTGTGTGGCATATTGAAAAACTTAAGAAAATTGGTGTGACCGAAATCGTCATCAATTCTGCATGGTTGGCCGACAAGCTCATCAGCAGCTTAGGCGATGGCTCTCAATTTGGTGTGGATATCCGTTGGACACGAGAGGATGAGGGTCTAGAAACAGCCGGTGGAATTATTAATGCTTTGCCATTGCTTGGAACAGATCCGTTTATTCTGGTGAATGGAGATGTATGGACCACAATGGATTTTGAAGCCCTACGCCATATTAAGCTAAATGATGATTTAGCACATCTTGTGTTGGTTGATAATCCTAAACAGCATCCTGAAGGTGACTTTACATTGTTCGATGGACGCACTTTTACATTCGATCAAGATGTGACGGGTGAGAACCTCACTTTTAGTGGTGTGTCTGTTATCCATCCTAAGCTTTTTGATGGATTGGAACCTGGTAAACGTCCTTTAGCTCCACTGTTGAAGCAAGCGATGCAGAATCAAAAAATATCTGGTGAAAAACTTAAAGGTGCATGGGTAGATGTGGGAACGCCTGAGCGTTTAATGGAGCTAGATTTGCAAATTCGTGAAGGCTTCTACGATTAACTGTGTAATCCCTAATCGTTAACTAGTGTTCCACGATGCATAAATGGGTATACTTTGTTTTAAATTTTACTTAGATGTTATCTGTTTATGCATCCGTTTTTTCAAGAGTTACAACAGGGTAGTCAAAAATTAGGTTTATCGCTTAGCGATGAAGCTTTGGCATTATTGTTAAAGTATCAAGATGCTTTGGTACTTTGGAATAAAGCATATAATCTGACAGCAATTCGTGATCCGAAAGAAATGTTAGTGAAGCATTTGTTGGATAGTCTAAGTATTTTAAATGACTTACCTGAAGGTAGACTGCTTGATGTGGGTACAGGTGGTGGTATGCCTGGCATGATTATTGCTCTTTGTCAGCCACAACGCCAATGTGTTCTTTTAGATTCTAATGGTAAAAAAATTCGTTTTTTGAAGCAATTTATTGCTGATCTTAAATTGAGTAACGTTGTGGCAGTACAAACACGGGTTGAGAATCAAGATACAATTGATGAGCTTGGCCAGTTTGACGTCATAACAAGTCGAGCTTTTGCTTCTTTAACGGACTTTGTAGATGCGGCTCAGCCATACCTTCATCAGAGCAGTATAATCGCAGCAATGAAAGGTGTAGTGCCAGTTGATGAAATTGAGCAGCTCAAGCAGGACTTTTCATGTAAAGTGATTGAACTGCACGTACCAAGACTTGATGAACAACGTCATTTACTTTTACTTCAACGTATCTAAATAAAAAGTATTAAGGTTACCATGGCTCAAATTATTGCGATTGCAAACCAAAAGGGTGGTGTTGGTAAAACAACGACTGCAGTAAATCTTGCAGCGTCTCTAGCTGTATTAAAAAAACGTGTATTACTTGTAGATATGGACTCACAAGGTAATGCTACGATGGGGTCTGGTATTCAAAAGAACGATCTTTTGTATTCAATTACAGATGTTCTTCTTGGTGAAGTTCCAATTGAAACAGCCATTCAAAAAGCAGAAGTTGGATATAAAGTTCTAGGCTCTAATCGTGAGCTTTCAGGTGTAGAGCTCGCTATCGCAGAGCAAGAAGGTCGTGAATTCATTCTAAAGAATGCTTTGAATGAAATCAGAAACTCATTTGACTATATCATTGTGGATTGTGCTCCAAGCTTGAGCTTGATTACTGTCAATGCTTTGGCAGCTGTAGATAGTGTAATTATTCCAATGCAATGTGAATATTATGCGCTAGAGGGTTTGGCTGATTTAACTCAGACCATTGATCGTATTCAAAAAGCACTCAATCCCGATTTAGAGATTATTGGTGTACTGCGTACGATGTACGATGCACGAAATGCTTTAACACGTGATGTATCTGCAGAACTAGAGCAATATTTCGGCAAAAAACTTTATGATACTGTTGTTCCACGAAATGTTCGCTTAGCAGAAGCGCCAGCACATGGTTTACCTGTTATCTATTTCGAAAAAAGTTCTAAAGGTGCAGTTGCATACTTAAATCTTGCAGCTGAGATGTTAAAGAGAAGTAAAGTGAAGAAAGGAAGTAAAGTATGAGCATCAAAAAACGCGGATTGGCTAAAGGACGTGGTTTAGATGCATTACTTGGTTCAATTCAAAAAGAAAAACTACAACTTGAAGCACAGGCGTTAGACCACGGACAGTTAAAACAAGTTGATGTGAATTTACTGAAACGTGGTGAATATCAACCACGTCGTTTTATTCATGAGCATGATTTACAAGAGTTGGCATCGTCTATTGAAAAACATGGGGTGATGCAGCCTATTGTAATCCGTCCAGTTGATGATGAAGCTCATCCATTTGAAATCATTGCGGGTGAACGTCGTTGGCGTGCAGCACAAATTGCGGGCTTAACTGAAATTCCAGCAATTGTTCGTGATTTAAATGATCAGGTTGCAATTGCATTGGCGTTAATTGAAAACATTCAGCGCCAAGATTTAAATCCAATTGATCAAGCAATAGCTCTACAGCGCTTTCATGATGAATTTGGTTTAAGTCATCAAGAAATTGCTGACACGGTTGGTAAAGCACGTACTACTGTGAGTAATTTATTGCGATTATTGAGTTTAGCTGATGATATTAAAGACTTCATGCAGCAAGGCCAGCTTGATATGGGGCATGCTCGAGCAATTTTGACATTAAAAGGTAAAGATCAATTAGAAGTTGCTAAAATTGTAATTGAGAAAGGATTGTCAGTTCGTCAAACAGAGCAATTGGTGCGTGATAGAAGTGAGCCTAAGCAGGAGAAAGAAAAAGCGCCTGTAGCACCAGATATTGAGCAATTGACACAAAAACTATCAGAGCGTTTTGGCGCTAATGTAAAAATTGATCATAACCAAAAAGGTAAGGGTAAACTTGTTATTCATTATCATACCTTGGATGAGTTAGATGGCATTTTAAATATTTGTTTGCCAGAATAATTTGCAGTTGGGTCATGTATTTCTAATTTTATATTCTTGGGGAAGAACATATGTGGGAACTTGTGAGAGCGGGTGGCTGGTTGATGCTGCCTTTAATTCTATGCTCGATTTTAACTGTTGCGATCAGTATTGAACGTTTTGTTCGGTTAAGACGTTCACAAGTTCTACCCGAAGCATTAAGCGGTAAGGGCTCTTTAAGAGCTGAAGATATCGTGGAAAGTTTAGAGCAAAATGTAGAAACGCAAAGTAGCGCATTGGGACACATTTTAAAAGCAGGTTTTGAGCATCGTGAGCATGGTGAGCAATTTGCTCGTGCGCAAATGGAAGTAGCAGCTTCTCAAGAAATTTCTTATTTGGAAAAAAATATTAATTTTTTGGGTACTCTAAGTGCCGTAGCGCCGCTGCTAGGGTTGCTTGGTACTGTAGTGGGAATTATTGAGTCATTTCTTGTTATTGATTTTGGATCGGCTGGTAGTCCAAGTTTAATGATCCCTGGTATCTCTAAAGCACTCATTACCACAGCTGTGGGAATGTTAATTGCGATTCCTGCTTTAATTGCTTATCGCTACTTTCAAAGAGTAGTGCAAGATTATATTGCCGAATTAGAACAGCAATCGACCTTATTTCATGCCTCATTGTTCTATAAGCGTTCTTCGTCTGTAGCTGAACACCGCCGTGTTGGTTAGGAGGTGAAAGCCAGATGAAATTTAAACGTTCTCAGGTTGAAGACATTCATATCAATTTAACGCCTATGATTGATTGTTTGTTGTTCATTTTGGTTTTTTTATTGCTGTCGACCACTTTTAATCAGCCAAGTCGCATCAATCTAACATTACCAGATGCACAAGGTGTTCCACCAAAACAGTACGATCATAAAATTGAAGTCGTGGTAGACTCTGCTGGTCATTATGCTGTGAATGGTCAAGCACTTTCATCTAAAGAGGTTGCTGATCTGAGTACTGCGATTAAGCAAGTTGCTCAAGAGCACCGTGATTTTATGTTCATCATTGCTGCGGATGCCAAAGCATCTCATCAGGATGTAATTCGTGTTATGGATGTGGCAGGACAACTCGGTTTTGTTAACATCAATATTAGTACCAAAGTTCCTTCTAGAGGTTTTTCTGAGTGAATCAAGATTTTAAGGTTTACATGCGTCTCATAGCCTATTTAAAACCTTATTGGGGCGTGGCCTTATTAGTACTTATCGGGTTCGGTATTAACTCAGCAACAGAAGTTTCCGTTGCTAAATTGATTAAATTTATTATTGATGCAATCCAAAACAGCAGTAGAGCAGATTTGGATTGGTTTCCGTTATTAATTATTTTATTAGTCTTCTTCCGTGGCCTAGGCCTGTTTATGGGGGGGTACTATACCGCAGTGATTTCGCGTAGTTTGGTTTTTAGTATTCGTCAAGAAGTTTATGCGAAACTTTTAAAACTCCCAGCACAATATTACTTAGATAATTCATCTGGCCATATTACTGCCAAAATTATGTATAACGTTGAACAGTTAACAGCTGCTTCTTCTGAGTCATTAAGAACCATTGTTAGAGATGGGATGATTACTCTGGGGTTATTAGGCTATCTGTTTTATACCAATTGGCGTCTTACGTTATGTATTTTTGTATTTTTACCTGTGATTGGCGTATTAGTACGTAAAGCATCTAAAAGAATGCGCAAGCTTTCGTTACAGGTTCAAGATACCATGGGTGATGTGAATCATGTTGTTCAGGAAAGTATTAATGGTAATGCAGTAGTAAAAAGTTTTGCTGGTGAGGAATCTGAACAAGAAAGATTCTATAAATCATCGGAAGAGAATTTAAAACGCGGTTTAAAAATGGTGATTGTACAAAACCTGAATAGCCCAGTGGTTCAGGTGGTTATGGCTTGCGCTATGGCACTTATTGTATGGTTAGCCTTAAGACCTCAGATTTTGGGTGGCACAAGTGCTGGTGAGTTCGTGGCTTATATTACAGCAGCAGGCCTATTAGCAAAACCTGTTAAAAACTTGACTGATGTTAATGAAAAGTTACAACGCGGTTTAGCAGCAGCTCATTCTGTTTTTGAGCTGCTAGATTTACCTGAAGAGCAAAATAATGGTCAATTGAAACCTAAATTAAATGGGGCAATCCGTTTTGATCATGTGACATTAAATTATGCTGATGGTGTAGCAGCTATTAAAGATTTTTCTTTAGATATTCGTCCAGGTCAAACTGTGGCCTTGGTTGGTCGTTCAGGGGCTGGTAAAAGTTCATTAGTGAATATGTTGGTACGTTTTCAAGAAGTATCGAGTGGACAAATTTATTTAGATGATTTGCCAATTAATGATATTGAGCTTTCTAGTCTACGTACGCAAATTGCAATGGTAAATCAACAAGTTATATTGTTCAACCGTACTGTTCGTGAAAACATTGCATATGGTCAGTTGGAAGGTGCATCAGATGAAGAAATCTATGCAGCGGCCAAAGCAGCATATGCACATGACTTCATTATGAATTTACCAAACGGTTATGACACTGTTTTAGGTGCACAAGGTCTAAACTTATCAGGTGGTCAGCGTCAACGAATTGCAATTGCTCGAGCAATTTTAAAGAATGCTCCAATTCTAATTTTAGATGAAGCTACGAGTGCTCTCGACAACGAATCTGAACATTTTATTCAGCAAGCATTTGATGAAGCGATGCAAGACCGTACAACAATCGTTATTGCGCACCGTTTGTCAACAATTGAAAATGCTGATTGTATTGTGGTGATGGATCACGGGGAAATTGTTGAGCAAGGTACTCATCAAGAACTTCTTGAAAAACATGGTGCTTATTATCAATTACATCAGCGTAATTTTGAGGATAACTAAGCATGTCATTGGCCCAGCTGATCCAGAATGCATGGAATAAGCAATCGAGTTGGTTGATTGCTTTACGTCCATTATCTTGTTTGTATCGTGCTGGGTTTCTATTAAATCGTAATTTTTATACTGCTGGTTTAAAGAAAGTCTATAAAGCCCCTGTACCTGTCATGGTGATTGGCAATATTACGGTGGGTGGCAGCGGAAAAACTCCATTATTAATACAACTGGTGAATTATCTACAACAGCATAATGTAAAAGTTGGGGTAATTAGTCGGGGGTATGGTGGTACTGGTCCTTTTCCAATGTTGGTTACTTCGGGTGCTCAAGCAACTCAGGTCGGAGATGAGCCTGCATTAATTGTTCAATCGACAAGTGTACCAATGGCGGTGGGTCCTAATAGGCAGACTGCAATAGAGCTCTTGATTGCATCAACACCACTAGATTTAATTATTAGTGATGATGGCTTACAGCATTGGGCTTTGGGACGACAAATCGAGTGGATTGTGCTCGATCAAAATCGTGGTTTAGGAAATCAAAAACTATTACCTGAGGGATATTTGAGAGAGCCAGTTGAGCGTTTAGAAACTGGAACAGTAATTGAACATGCGTATAAACCAACTACAGAATTAAATATGCATCTTGAGACTGGACAGCCATATTTACTCAATCCTTCGTCAAGGGCCGAACACGGTTTTAATCCTCAAAGTAATTATCATGCTGTAGTGGGTATTGGCTTTCCACAGCGTTTTTATCAAACACTTAAAGATTTAGGCCTGAAACAGTTTCAAGAACATGCATTTCGTGACCATCATGATTACTCAATCAATGATTTAATTTTTAATGATGAACTGCCACTTATTACAACTGAAAAAGATGCAGTTAAATTATTACCATTGCTTGAAAAAAATCCGAAATTTAAACAGCCTATTTGGGTTGTTCCTGTTAAAGCTATCCTGTCTATAGAGTGTTATCAGGTTTTAAAGCAGCAACTGCAGCAACTTGATATCCAATTATCTTAGGAAGAAAAAATGAAACACATCGTCATTCCAGCACGCTTCTCAAGTTCGCGTTTGCCAGGTAAACCATTGTTGCTTATTCATGACCGTCCTATGATTTTGCGTGTTGTGGATCAAGCAAAAAAAGTCGAGGGCTTTGATGATCTATGTGTGGCAACAGATGATGAGCGTATTGCTGAGATTTGCCGTGCAGATGGTGTGGACGTTGTGCTTACGAGTCCTGATCATCCGTCAGGAACAGACCGATTAAGCGAAGTTGCTCGTATTAAGGGGTGGGCAGCAGATGATATTATTGTGAATGTTCAGGGGGATGAGCCTTTATTACCAGCTCAACTTGTTCAACAAGTTGCAAAACTCTTGGTTGATAAACCAAATTGTTCAATGTCTACATTGTGTGAGCCTATTCATACCTTAGATGAATTTCAGCGTGATAGCATTGTAAAAGTAGTCATGTCTAAGCAAAATGAAGCATTGTATTTTAGCCGGGCAACCATTCCGTACGACCGTGATGGGGCTGTGCAGGCAGAGCCAAGTTTACATACTGAAGCATTTCGCCATTTAGGTTTATATGCCTATCGAGTGAACTTATTACAAGAATATGTGACTTGGGATATGGGTAAGCTTGAAAAGTTAGAAAGTCTTGAACAATTACGTGTTTTAGAAAATGGACATCGTATTGCGATTGCTGTCGCTCAAGCAAATTTACCTCCTGGTGTAGACACTCAAGCTGATCTTGATCGCTTAAATAAAATGCCTGTCGAATCTTTTGAATAAGCGTTAATTTTTAATGAATCCGAATGTAACCTCAAAGGTTTATCCTTGGCAAAAAACAACATGGGATACCTTAACAACAAGGTTTCCCAATATTGGACATGGCCTATTATTTTATGGCAAGCAAGGCTGTGGGAAACATGCTTTTGCTAAGCATTTTTTGGCATGGGTGCTTTGTCTTAATAAGCAGCCTCATGGTGCTTGTGGTGAGTGTAGCAGCTGTCAATGGTTAAAATCAGACACTCATCCCAATTATGTCCACATCACAACAGATGAAGAAAATAAAAAGCAGAATGCAAAAATAAAAATCGAAAAGATCCGAGATTTACTGCCTTTCGTGCAACAAACGGGAGAAGGCTGGCGCGTTATTCTTATTGAGCCTGCTGAAGCTCTTAACTTAGCATCATCGAATGCGCTACTAAAAACTTTAGAAGAACCCGGTGAACGTGTTGTTTTAATTTTATTGGCTGATCATTATCTTAAATTACCAGCCACTATTCGTAGCCGATTGCAGCATTTTGCTTTAGATCGTATTTCATATGAACAGGCTACTTCATATTTGGATGAGCATTTATCTGAACTTGCAGAAGTACAACCTGATTTATTACTTGGCCTATCTAATGATATGCCTTTGCAAGCAATAGAAATTGCAAAAAGTGATTGGTTTGCTAAACGACAGATTTTCTTAAATGACTGGCTAAAAATTGTAGCTCAAAAAAATATGCCTCTATTTTTCTCAGGAAAATGGCAAAAAGAATTAAGTTTTAATGATTTTATCGTACTTTTTGAATACTTGTTGGGAGATTTAATTTGTGTCAAGCTAAATCAGCCACAAAAAAATACTGATTTAGATTTTGATCAATTAAGTCCATATTACGATTTAGAAAGCTTATTTAATATTTATAGTGAAGTACAACAAGCAAAAAAGCTTGTTGAGCAAAATGTACAAAGTCAACTTATTATAGATCAATTGTTTATAACGTTAATGAATATTTAAGGGGAAGATTATGCAACCGCAAATGGGGGGGATTATTCAGGTCAATATTCCTGATAGAGCTACTTTGCAAGCAAGCTATATGGGATATGTGCAAGGTGGAGGCCTATTTGTACCATCAAAACAAAAGGTAAAGATGGGACAAGAAATTTTCATTTTAGCTACTTTGCCTGAACAGTCTCAAAAAATTCCTCTCACTGGTAAGGTAATTTGGATATCACACAAGCAAAGTGGATTTAAACCTCAAGGTTTTGCTATTCAATTAAGTGGAGATAAGGGAATTTACTATAAAGCTGAGGCAGAAAGAGTTTTGGCTGGTAGTATGTCTCTAGATCGTCCAAGTTATACCATGTAATTAAATAGGATAGAAAAGTGTTTGTTGATACGCATTGCCATTTAACGATGTTAGATTTAACGCCTTATAACGGTGATCTGGACCTTGCGCTCGCTGCAGCGCGAGCAGAAGGAGTGTCTAAATTTATGGCAATTTCTGTTGATCTTGATGACCATATTGCACTAGCAGAAATTGCAAATAGGCATGAAGACGTTGGTTATACGGTAGGTGTGCATCCTTGTGAAGATATAGATACGATGGCACGTGCAACGACCGAGCACTTAATTGAATTAGCTCAATCAGAAAAAGTATGGGCTCTGGGTGAAACTGGACTGGACTATTATCACAGTACAGATTTTGTTGAAGAACAAAAGGCATGTTTTGCAAGACATATCCAAGCTTCGAAAATTGTAAAAAAACCAGTCGTTGTTCATACGCGTTCAGCAAAGCATGATACGGTAGATATTATCCGTGCTGAACATTCCACGCATGGAATTTTGCACTGTTTTACCGAAGATTGGGAAACAGCTAAGGCTGTACTGGATTGCGGTTATTACATTTCTTTTTCAGGTATTGTGTCATTTAAAAATGCACAAGACTTGCGTGATGTAGCTAAACAAGTTCCGCTAGATCGACTTTTAATTGAAACAGATAGTCCTTATTTAGCACCTGTTCCATACCGCGGTAAAACAAATGAACCAAAATATGTGCCTTATGTAGCCAAAGCACTCAGTGATGTATATGATAAATCGGTTGAGGAAATTGCAATGATCACCTCACAAAATTTTGAGAACTTGCTAAAAGCGATTTAGGTTATAGAAACTATATAAGAGAGTAATTGCGTGAAGATGGATCGTCAGGCTCAGTTCCGAGCAAGAGAAGTATTAATATTTCAGGTTGCGGAGCAATTATTGCTAGAAAATGGCGAAGCCGGAATGACACTTGATGTCTTGGCTGCTGAGCTTGATTTAGCAAAAGGAACTTTGTACAAACACTTTCAAAGTAAAGATGAATTGTACATGCTATTGATTATTCGTAATGAACGTATGTTACTAGAAATGGTTCAAGATACTGAAAAGGCCTTTCCAGAACACTTAGCCTTTTTCATGTTGCATCATTTACATCATCCTGAGCGGACAGTTTTATTTCATCAAATTGAGGAAAAACTTTCGATCACAGCTCAAGGTGTGCATCACCTTTTTAATGAACTTTATCAGGTGCGTAAACAGCGATTACGAATTATCATTCGCATGACAGATCACTATTTAGAATCTATTCAAAGCAATATGACAACTCGAGATTATCTTGCATCTATTTGGTCATTAACTCATGGTGCAGCAGCTATTCTTAACTCAAGTTTTTACCAACGGTATCTAGGTTCAAGGGACACGTTAAGAGTGGCTTATATTGATCAGGCATTAGCCTTACCTAAACAAGCTGTTGAACAATATGCTTAATAGGTCGATATGAAATCTCCATCACCACCTAAATCACAAAAAGGTTTTACCCTCATTGAAGTGATGGTGGTGATTGTTATTATGACGATTATGACCTCGCTTGTTGTACTTAATATAGGTGGGGTTGACCAAAAGAAAGCGATGCAAGCAAGAGAGTTATTTTTGCTTGATGCACATAAAATTGGTAAAGAGTCACTTGATCAGTCTCGTGTTTTAGCTCTATCTACTATGAGTGAAACTGACGTTTCTCCATTTTCTTATGAGCTGTATGAATACCACGATCAGAGTAAATTACAGGTCCAAGATTTAAAAAACCGTTGGCAGAAATACCCAGAATTTACTATGCGTCAATTGCCTAAACATGTATCGTTTACAGTACAACCTCTAGATGGTCAAACCTATTCAAAAGCTACGAATACAGATTTAGTTGGTGGACAGGCTCCCCAGTTAATTTGGTTTGGAAATGGTGAAGCTAAAACAGTTAAAATACAGTTTTACTTTGAACAAAAACCAATTGGTTCAGAAATACAAATTGATCATTTGGGTAAAATAAATGAAATCTAAAGGCTTTACTCTATTAGAAGTAATGGTAGCTTTAGCAATTTTTGCAGTAGCTGCTGTCGCGTTAACTAAAGTGGCCATGCAATATACCCAATCTACTTCAAATGCAATTCTTAGAACAAAAGCTCAGTTTGTGGCAATGAATGAAGTAGCCTTAATGGAGATAAATCAAGAATGGCTTCAAGGTACTCAAAGTAAGCAGGTTACTTCTCAAGGGGAAACTTGGCAGATTGATAAATCAGCTGAATCTACAGTCAGCCCCAATGTTCAGAAAGTAGATTTGCAAATTAGCTTATATGATTCTGATAAAGGAAAAGTTCAAAATGGTATTACCCACTTGGTATTTTTTAATTATCCAGTAAAAGCAAAATAATGATAAAAAATAAATATTTTCGCTCTCGAAGCACAGCTTCACGTCTTGCAGCACGATCGAACAGGGCTCGATTAACTCGTGCCTCTGGATTTACTTTAGTTGAGCTTTTAGTCGCAATTGCAATTTTTGCTGTTTTATCTTTGTTAGGTTGGAAGATTTTTGATTATTTATTAAAAGTCCGTGATCGTAATGCTCAACATGAAGTGCAGCTATTTGAATTACAAGATGCGTATCAACAAGTTTTGCGAGATACATTACAAATTATACCTTTATCGGCAAATCAAGGGGGGCAGCTTCATCCAGCATTAGAACTTGATAATGAAGTTCTTCGCTTTAGCAAGGCTGGTGTTACTGACCCTTTAAAACAAGGGTTATCACCTTTTGAGCGTATTGAATATCGATATGATCCTGATCAAAAAAAGCTTTATCGTCTTAAATATAGCAATTTAAATACTTCAAACAGAGAGCAACCTTTATCTAGCACTTTGTTGAGTCAAGTTGAACAGTTTCAAATTATGGTGCTCACGCCACAAGAAGTGACAAAGTGGCCAGAAATTAATATTGATCCCACAAAGCCAGAAGAGTTTAGAAAACTGCCGAAAGGAATAAAAATACAACTCACAGTTGCTGGTGTAAGTTATGAGTGGATTTATAGCTTAAACCAAGGGAATTTATCGCTCTCCAAACAAGGAGGAGCATAATGTTGCACTATAAAAAGAGCCAGCAAGGCGTAGCTTTGCTCACAATTTTAATTATGGTTGCATTGGCTACAATTTTAGCTGCCTCTATTGCAAAGCATCAAACCAATACGATGGAAAACACTGGTTATTTAATGCGTCAAAATCAGTCATTATTATATGCCAAAAGTGCAGAAGCTTTTTTTTCTGAGTTATTAATTCAAGATGCAAACAATGCAGGTGGCGTTGATCATTTAAAGGAAACATGGGCACAGCCAATGCCACCTTTTCCAATAGAAGATGGAGCTGTATCAGGACGTTTAATCGACGAGTCAGGCAAATTTAACTTAAACAATTTAACAACCAATGAAGGTAAGGTAAATGAAGCTGCCAAAAGCTGGTTTGAGCGCTTACTTGTACGTGTAGGCTTGCCAGCAGAGTTAAGTCAAGCAGTTATCGATTGGCAAGATCCAGATGAAGAACCATCTGGACCTATGGGAGCAGAAAGTAGCTATTATGAAGGCCTTGATCCTAGCTATTTAGCTTCAAACGCTAAATTTCATCGCATTGAAGAGTTGAAATTAGTAAGAGGTTTTGATGGCAAGAAATACGATTTAATTGCCCCTTATATTTCTGCATTACCCGAGAATACAAAAGTGAATATTAATACTGCTTCAGTATTAGTCTTAGCGAGTATTGATGAAAAATTAGATATAGGGGCGGTAGAAAAAGAGCTTCAAATGCGCCAACAAAATTTAAAATTCTTTCAAAATGTTGATGAATTATGGCAATTGAATGCTTTTTCAACAGTCGATACTCAAAAGAGAACTGAGGTGAATAGCCTGTTAGATGTAAAGTCGAGTTTTTTTCAAGCACAAATTGAGGTGGTGCTTAATAATAGAAAAAGACAATTTACAAGTGCACTCATGCGTAATGATAAGCAGGTTTATGTCTACTCTAGAAATATGTCGCCATTTAACTAGTTGAAAAATTGTAATTTATTCGTTTGGATCATGTCATTGAAAAGTCGTTTTTATGAATTTCTCTAATCGACATAATAGAATAAATATAAATTTTCCATATGCTTATCTTCAATATTTCTTCACAAGTCTTATCATACTTTTCGCTAATTGTTTCTAATTGAAAAGTGGTGCGAAGTTTTTGTCTTTTGCTTTATAATAATGTTCTTAGAAGGAATGATCGATTTGGCACATGTTAATTCGCAAGTTATTTAAGTTTGAAAATGCACATGTTGTACGTAACTGTACATCGGATCGTTGTAAGCGATCAATTCATGGACATAGCTATAAAGTCGAATTATTACTTAAAGCTTCGAAATTAGATCATGGACAAATGGTTTATGATTTTGGGCTTTTAAAAGGGGTAATAAAAGACCTTATAGACAGCTTTGATCATGCAATCTGTTTTTGGGAAAAAGATGATTCTCAATATATTGATGCTTGTCAGACTTTTAGTGCTCGCTGGATTTCTTTACCGGTTTCACCCTCAGCCGAACAGTTCTCTCGTATTTTCTTTTATTTAGCTCAGCAAGTTTTGCAATCAACAATCACTCAAAATGGGGAAGGTGATGTTGAGGTTTATTCAGTTATTGTTCATGAGACCGATACTGGATATGCTCAAAGCTTTATTGAAGATATTCAAAACGAACAAATGGGTATCTTAAGTCTTGATGGAATTGTTTTTTCAGAACAAATTCAGATAGAGTGGGCAAATCCGCAAATGTATGAAGACTTGAAAAAAGGGATGAAATTTAATAATCCTCAAGTTGATTTGCAAGTCGAAGTGTAAATCGAATTACTCTATTTGTAGAATTGAAAATTGATCTAGGATGACATTAATGCAATTAACTGAGCAACAGCAAGATAAACTCAGTAAAGTTCAATTAGAAGAAAGCTGGAAAATATCTTTAGCACCTTTTTTGTTAAGTCCTCAAATGGATAATTTGCGCGATTTCTTATTTCAAGAGAAGCAAGCACAAAAAATAATATATCCACCGAGTAAACAAATCTTTAGTGCTCTAAATACGACACCATTGGCTGATGTGAAGGTCGTTATTCTGGGACAAGATCCATATCATGGACCGAACCAAGCGAATGGATTAAGTTTCTCTGTTCAAAAAGGTATTGCATTACCACCATCTTTACGTAATATTTTTCATGAATTGCATACAGATTTGGGTATTCCAGCTCCTCGCCATGGTGACTTAACGAAATGGGCTAAACAAGGGGTGCTTTTACTGAACAGCGTGCTTACTGTTGAAGCTGGGCAGCCAACTTCACATCAAAAGCAAGGTTGGGAAGCATTTACTGATGAAGTCATTGATGTTTTGAATGAGCAAAGAGAACATGTGGTATTTATTTTGTGGGGTGCTTATGCACAGCGCAAAGGACAACGTATAAATAGAGATAGACACTTGGTTTTAACCGCCGCCCATCCATCACCTCTTGCTGCAAATAGAGGTGGTTTTTTTGGATGCAAAGTGTTCTCAAAAACAAATCAATATTTGAAACAACATGGCATTGAGCCCATAGACTGGCAATTGGACGCATGATGAACTCTCCCAATGTAAATAACTATCACCCGGACTTGGTGGTTGAAGAAGCAAAAAATGGCTGGCGTATAGTACGTTTGAATCGTCCTAAATCATTGCATGCTTTAGATGAATCAATCGTAACGGCATTATTACGTGTATTTGAAGATTTTCGTGATGATGAGAGCGTTAAAGCAATTTGGTTAGATTCAACTACACCAAAAGCTTTTTGTGCAGGTGGCGACGTTAGAAAATTGCGTCAACTTGTTATAAATCAAGAAGTAGATACTGCGAATAAATTTTTTCAGCAAGAATATGCTTTAGACTTACTCTTACATAATTATGCTAAACCTGTGGTTGTTTGGGGTGAAGGTTATGTTATGGGTGGTGGTCTGGGCTTGTTTATGGCAGCACCATTCCGTCTAGTAACCCCATATTCTCGTTTGGCAATGCCTGAGATTAATATTGGTTTATATCCAGATGTTGGGGCGAGCCGTTTCCTGGCAGATCGTGGTCCAGTAGGTTTGTTTACTGGTTTAACTGGTTCAATCATGACAGCCGCTGGAGCATATAGCATCGGTTGGGCAACGCATATTTGTGAAGCACAGCGTGATAATGTTTTGCAAAAAGTTTTAAATATTAATTGGGCTCATTATCCTGCAGGGGATTTCCGCGCAATTGATGATACTTTAAATAGTTTGCATCGTCCTGTTGCGGCAGGTCCATTGCAAAACTCGCTAGATGTGATTCATAGCGTTTGCCGTGGTTTTAATTTTGAACAAGATTACCAAGCTATTGTTAGCTTGCGTGATGCTAGCAGTGATTGGCTCCGCCAAGCGAGTGAGAACTTGCAAAAAGGATCTCCTAGTACTGCGGCAATTACTTGGTTGCTTTGGCAATGGGGTAAACAAATACATTCTTGGGATGAGGTCTTTGATTTAGAAGCTCAGATTTCTGAGTGGAAAATTCGTCATCCTGACTTTGTAGAAGGTGTCCGTGCACGCTTGGTTGATAAAGATTTATCACCAGAATGGAAACCATGTGAAGATCTAAGCCTAAGAGGTATATTAGCTGATTGTCCACCAGTTACCTCAATAGATAGCTGGAATGCTTTGCTTAGACAACATGGTGTGATCACCTAAAATACATGACTGAATATAGTGATGAATATTGGATGCAGCTTGCTTACGAGCAAGCTGAATTAGCCGCTCAGCAGGGTGAGATCCCAGTTGGAGCGGTTGTGGTGAGCCAAAATAGAGTGATTGGGTCGGGATATAATGCTCCAATTAGTTTGTTAGATCCAACTGCACATGCAGAAATTCAGGCTATTCGTGCAGCGTGTTTATCATTAGAAAATTATCGATTACCTGAAGATGCAATTTTATATGTCACTCTTGAGCCGTGCACAATGTGTGTAGGCGCATTAGTACATGCAAGAATCAAACATGTGGTTTTTGGTACAACAGAACCTAAAGCAGGTTCATTGGTAAGCGCTCGTCAATTACTACAACATGGTTATTACAATCACAGATTTACCTTTGAACATGGTTGTTTACAAGAAAAATGTGCCCAACAACTCAGTCATTTTTTTAAACAAAGACGTGAGCAAAAGAAACTAGAAAAACAACAAAAAACGTCCTTAAATGATTAAAAAGTAACATGAGCTTATGGCAAACTAACGCGATTTTACTGCCATGATTCTATTTAATAAGGAATATTCAATGCGTAATGTAATTACCGTAAAAAAAGAATTTAATGCTCCACTTGATGATGTATTTAACTTGCTCTCTAAACATTCAACTTATAATACTGCTTTTGCACCGTTACAAGTTGTACGTGTAAAAGACTCAGCAGATTCTAAAAGACCTGATGGTTTAGGCTCAGTTCGTCGTATGGGATTTGGTCCAATTAAACCAATTAAAGAAGAAATTACATTGCTTGAAGAAAATAAAAGCATTGAATATAAATTAATAGACAATCTTTTGATTAAACACCATTTAGGTCGAATCGAGTTTTCTGAAATTACCCCATATATAACTTTAGTTACATACCGTATCGAGTTAACAGCAAAAGCTCCAGTGGTAAGTAAATTAATCCTTGCACAGCTAAAACTAGCCATTACACTAGGCTTTTCGAGATTAGCTAAAGCAATTGCTTCTTAGTGAGAGTTCAATGACAGTTCAAATTATTACTATTGATGGTCCGAGTGGTTCGGGTAAAGGAACATTGGCCGCAAAACTTGCAGCACATTATCAATATCATTTACTCGATTCTGGTGCCTTATATCGTTTATTAGGGTTGTCATTACATAAACACGATTTATTAGAGAAATTAGACAGTCAGCTCGATGAATGCGTTCAATATGCACGTCAACTGGATATTAAATTTGAAACTTCCGCAGCAGGGATTTTAGTTTTTCTAGATGGCGAAGATGTATCTCAAACAATTCGTACAGAACGGGTTGGTGAATATGCATCGAAAGTTGCAGCAATTCCAGAACTTAGACAGGCATTATTTGAGCGACAAAGAGCTTTTGCACAAAATCCTGGTTTAGTTGCAGATGGTCGTGACATGGCAACAGCTATTTTTCCTGAAGCAAATGCGAAAATTTATCTAACGGCTTCAGCTGAGTCGCGTGCTGAGCGAAGAGTAAAACAGTTGCAGGGCATGGGCCTAGATGCTAAAATAAACGACATTTTAGCTAATATACAGGCGCGTGACAAAAGAGATATGGAACGAGAAGTTGCTCCACTCAAGCCAGCCGAAGACGCTTATATCATTGATAGTTCGGAATTAACGATCGATCAGGTATTTAAGTTGATGGTTGATTATGTCGATAGCCGTACCATTTAGCAAATAGAATTATCAGTTGACGCATAGCTTGATCAGTTTATAAAGACTATGTTGATACTTAACTAAACCGGCCTTGTCTGATCCAAGACCGCTGAATTTATCAGGTATATCATGACCGAATCTTTTGCAGCCCTCTTTGAAGAAAGTGAATTAAACCTCAACGTTGAAAAGGGTGCAGTCATCCAAGGTGTTGTTGTAAACATCGATAGCGACTGGGTAACTGTTGACACTGGCCTAAAGTCTGAAGGCATTGTTGACCGTGCTGAATTTTTAAATGAACAACGTGAACTTGAAGTTCAAGTTGGCGATACTGTTGACGTAGTTGTTGAAGCTCTTGACAACGGTATGGGTCAAACAGTTTTATCACGTGAAAAAGCTAAGCGTGCTGAAACTTGGACTAAACTTGAAAAAATCTTTGAAGATGGCGAAATCGTTACTGGTGTTATCTCTGGTAAAGTTAAAGGCGGTTTCACTGTTGACATCGGTCCTGTTCGTGCATTCTTACCAGGTTCATTAGTTGACACTCGTCCTATCCGTGACACTACTCACCTTGAAGGTAAAGAGTTAGAGTTTAAAGTAATCAAACTTGATGCTAAACGTAATAACGTTGTTGTATCTCGTCGTGCTGTTATGGAAGCAGAATCTTCTGCTGATCGTGAAGCATTACTTGCTCAACTTGAAGAAGGTCAAACAGTTACAGGTACAATCAAGAACCTTACTGATTACGGCGCATTCGTTGATCTTGGTGGTATTGATGGTCTTCTCCATATCACAGATATGGCTTGGAAACGTATCAAGCACCCTTCAGAAGTTGTTGAAGTTGGTCAAGAAGTTACTGTTAAAGTACTTAAATTTGACCGTGAGCGTAACCGCGTATCTTTAGGCCTTAAACAATTAGGCGAAGATCCATGGTTAGCGATCATGAGCCGTTACCCTAAAGGTTCTATCGTTAAAGCTCGTGTAACTAACTTAACTGACTACGGTTGTTTCGCTGAAATCGCTGAAGGCGTTGAAGGTTTAGTTCACGTTTCTGAAATGGACCACACTAACAAAAACATCCACCCATCTAAAGTTGTTCAGATTGGTGATGAAGTTGATGTTATGGTTCTTGAAGTTGATGAAGAACGTCGTCGTATCAGCCTTGGTATCAAACAAACTCGTGCTAACCCATGGGAAGAGTTTGCTAAAGCTCATGAGAAAGGCGAAAAAGTATCTGGTACTATCAAGTCTATCACTGACTTTGGTATCTTCATCGGCTTGAACGGCGGTATCGACGGTTTAGTACACTTGTCTGATATTTCTTGGAACGAGCAAGGCGAAGAAGCTATTCGTCGTTACAAGAAAGGTGACACTGTTGAAGCTGTTATCTTGTCTGTAGACGCTGAAGGTAACCGTATCAGCCTTGGTATCAAGCAATTGAACAGCGATCCGTTCAATGATTTCTTAGCTGCTAACGAACGCGGTGCTTTAGTTAAAGGTACTGTAACTGCAGTTGATGCTCGTGGCGCAACTGTTAAGTTAGCTGACGAAGTAGAAGCTACTCTTAAAGCTTCTGAAATCAACCGTGACCGCGTTGAAGATGCAACTAAATTCTTAGAAGTTGGTCAAGAAGTTGAAGCGAAAATCATCAACGTTGATCGTAAATCTCGCTCTATCAACTTGTCTGTTAAAGCAAAAGACGAAGCTGAAGAGAAAGAAGCAGTTGCTACTTTACGTACAGCAACAACAAGTCAAGAAAATGGTCCTAAGACTATTGGTGACTTGATTAAAGCACAAATGAAGTAATAGGTTAACAAAGTACAGTTTCATGTAACGGAATTGTACTTTTTATACAAATTACTGTAAACGGTAGCCTAGTATTCAACATACTGCGCTACCGTTTTGTATTTAAACAGGTTATTATCAGACGACATAGAGTAGCAATAAATAACGAGGTCGTAGATGACTACTGAAGCTCTTAATAAGTCTGATTTGATTGAACGCATTGCGCTAAAAAACCCACACTTAGCTGAACCTTTGGTGGAAGAGGCGGTTAAAATTATGATTGATCAAATGATAGAAGCACTATCAACTGATAATCGAATTGAAATCCGTGGTTTTGGTAGCTTTGCTTTACACCACCGTGATCCAAGAGTTGGTCGCAATCCTAAAACTGGAAGATCAGTTGAAGTGGCAGCTAAAGCTGTTCCGCATTTCAAACCCGGGAAAGCACTGCGTGATGCAGTCAATGAATCCGGAAAATAAATAAAAATTTATAAGTGGGGTGCCTATGCGTTATATTTTAATTGCATTGCTTATTGTTGTATTTGGTTATTCTTTAGCCCTTGTATTGCAAAACCCAACAGAGCTGTCTGTTGATTTGCTATTTACTCAAGTTCCAGCTATGCGATTAGGCTTATTATTGCTACTCACATTAGTGCTTGGAACGGTGGTCGGTCTTTTGCTAGGTGTTCAGGTTTTCAGAGTATTTCAACAAAGCTGGGAAATTAAACGTCTTCGTAAAGATATTGACCATTTGAGAAAAGAACAGATTCAAAGTGCTCAATTAGCAGCAGCAGAAGCCGCTGCAAATGTAAGACATGAAAAAACCGTTTTAGATGTTTATCCTCAAGATAAAAACTCTACTCCGCTATAATTCGAATACTACTCTTTATTCTCGAATAAAGAGTAGTATATTCCTTAATTTATCACTGTTTTCTTCTTTTTATTTTTCTAAAAATTAGTCCCCGTGACATTATTGTCTCTAAATTTGAAAGCCTTCCTTATACATTCCTTTATTACTTGATGACTTGTCTATTATAATGACGCTGATTTTATGTGATGGAAGAAAGTCTCTTGAGTATCATTGTTGCGTTAGATGCAAAAAGCCAATATGACGCTTTAAAAATTGTTGAACAACTTGATCCTACTTTATGCCGTGTAAAAGTGGGTAAAGAGCTTTTTACTCATGAAGGCCCATCTGTTGTAAAAAAACTTCAAGAACAAAATTTTGAAGTTTTTCTTGATCTTAAATTTCATGATATTCCAAATACTACCGCTCAGGCTGTTTGTGCAGCAGCTGATTTAGGAGTGTGGATGGTAAATGTTCACGCTTCAGGTGGCCGTAAAATGATGGAAACCTGTGTGGAGCGTTTAAAAGCAGGTAACTATCAAACCCAGCTTATTGCTGTGACAGTACTCACATCAATGGGTCGAGAAGATTTAAAAGATATTGGTTTGGATGTTGAACCTGTAGAGCATGTAAAGCGCTTAGCTAAACTCACTAAAGAAAGTGGCTTAGATGGGGTAGTTTGTTCTGCTCAAGAAGCTAAGATTCTTCGTGAATTAATTGGGCAAGACTTCTCTTTGGTAACACCAGGTATTCGCCCAGAGGGTTCTAATGCAGACGACCAAAAACGTATTGTGACTCCAAAGCAGGCTATGCTTGATGGTTCTACACATTTGGTCATTGGTCGACCGATTACTAAAGCAGAAGATCCAACAGAAATGTTGAAATCTATTCTTGCTTCAATTGCCTAAAAATTTAGAAATAAGCTAATTAATAACGGGGCGAGTAGGCTTAATAATAAGCCACTCATCATGGCATGTGGTACATAATGTGTACCACATGACTGTTTTACCATTGCTAAGGTAGCATCCATTGACGTTGCGCCAGCACTTGAGATAGCAGGGCGAGGAAAACGCCATCCCATGGTATACATTAAAAATATAGCAACAATTTCTCTAAATAAATCAGTCAATAGCGCGATGCCACCTAGTTCTGCCGAATGTAATTGCGTAAATAAGATTCCTGACATTGAGTACCAGCCATAACCTTGTGCTAATGCTAATGTTTCGTTCAGTGCAAAATGCTTGTTAAGCAAAAAGTAGTTGAAGAAGCCTGCAATACATGACCCTATAAAAGCAGCTAAAGGTACAATTAAAATTTTCCAGCTTAACCACGTACGGTTGAAATGAGTGAAGGCAAGTTCAATACCAATTAAGAAAATAAACAGTAATAATAAATACCAACTATTAAATGCCATATGTGAATTGAATTGAGTGACAATAGCTCCCAATAGAACACCGACACCTAAGGCAAGAAAGGCTTTTGCAATATTCTTTAAAGCATTTACAAAAAGTTGAAGTGAGATTTTTCCTTTTACACTTTGTTTATCAAAAATTGTATAAGCCAATAAACATGTAAAAAAAGAACCAAAAGATGTGGTAAGTGCAATGATTATAGCTGGTGGAAGTATGGCAGAAGGATTCTCAATTTGATCAAGTGCCAGTGTTAACTCTAAAGCCACACTTGCTAAAAGAATATAAGAAAAATAGGGCAGTATTTTGAAAATAAACTGTCGGATATTTAGAGATAGTTTAGGTGCTAGAAAATAGCCGAAAGCAAGTGCTAAAAAAATTTGAATGATAAGATAAAAGGATTGCATATAATAATAGGTGGATTGTTTTTAACCCACCTATTATGTCTTGAACATTTTAAGCTGCATAGCTCTGTGAGCTTTTATTTAAGAGTAAGTAATCTTTTGGATTAACTTTGCGCGTTTCTAACCAATACTTCCATGTATAGGTTGGCCATAACGAAAAGTTTTTTCCATCTGAAGATTGATACCAGCTACTACAGCCTCCAGCTTGCCACACAGTCCCTTGAAGCTGAGTTTGAACTCGCTCGTTAAAAGCATCTTGAACTTCTGGTTTGATCTCAATTGCTTTTTGACCAGATTTCTCTACGAGTTGAATAAGTTGTAAAATGTAATTTACTTGAGATTCAATCATAAAAATAACCGAATTATGACCTAATACTGTATTAGGGCCGACTAATTGAAATAGGTTGGGAAAGTTTTTAGTCATAATGCCATAATAACTTTCTGCACCATCTTTCCATGCCTGTTTTAACTCGAGTTGATTGCGTCCAATACAAGTGAAATGTTTTAAGTAAATACGTGGGTCAGTTATAAAACCTGTGCCATAAATTAAGCAATCAATAGGCCGTTCTTTACCATCTTTAGTAACAATACTGTTTTCCTTAATTTCTTGAATGCTATCTGTTATTAGCTCAACATTTTTACGGTTAAATGTAGGGAAGTATTTATTTGAAATAAGAATACGTTTACATCCCATCACAAAGTCCGGTGTGAGTTTCTTAGCCACTTCCTTGTCTTTAACTTGGAAGCGAATGAAAGCTTCTGCCAACTTTTGACCATATTTCATAATTTGAGGTTGAACAATCGGTACAACACGTGACTCATTACTCCAATAAAGACGACTACGATGAATTTGGCGATAAATATTGGAAGATTTGAATAATACTTTACTCAAACCTGAGTATTTGCGTTCATCTCGTGGTATTACCCATGCTGCCGTTCTTTGAAATACATAGAGCTGCTTAACATCTCTAGCTATTTCCGGAATATATTGAATTGCGCTACCACCTGTACCAATAGATGCGACTGATTTACCATTCAAATTATAGTCATGTTCCCATTGTGATGAATGGAAAACTTTCCCTTTAAATTTTTCGATACCCTGAATATGGGGAATTTGCGGAATGTGTAAAGGACCAGAAGCAAAAACAACAAATTGAGCTTCAATAGAAGGCTGATTTTTAAAGTCTAGAGTCCACACGTGACGTGCTTCGTCATATTGGATATTGCTCACATCATGGTTAAATTTGCAGTAATTTTTAATCTTATATTTTTTTGTAATATCTTGAATATATTGAAAAATTTCTGGAGCTTCAGCATAGCGTTTTGACCAGTCTGTTTTTGGTGCAAAAGAGAGAGAATACATATGAGATTGAACATCACATGCTGCACCTGGGTAGCGATTTTCCCGCCAAGTTCCGCCAACATCATTTGATTTTTCTAAAATAACAAAGTCTTGCTGTTGATTTTGCAGTAAACGGATTGCCATTCCTAGGCCACCAAATCCAGCACCAATAATAGCGATTTTAGTTTTTTGAATAGCATCTTGCTTTGCGTTTAGCATTGGAAACCCTGCATAAGCTAAAAGGAGGATTGCAGGCAAGACTAACGTTTTTTAACCAGTTTAAACATGATTGTATCGACGTGAAAATTGATAGATTCGGCAATTAATTTTCTTTCTTGTTTATAGTAAAACATTTGAGTCT
The DNA here is from genome assembly GCF_049949095.1 of Acinetobacter sp. KB005. Taxonomy (NCBI): domain Bacteria; kingdom Pseudomonadati; phylum Pseudomonadota; class Gammaproteobacteria; order Moraxellales; family Moraxellaceae; genus Acinetobacter; species Acinetobacter sp. KB005. The sequence goes on from NZ_CP188191.1 coordinate 2,595,945, forward strand.
AGGGAAATTGATAGAAGAATGAAACGGTCGATACTTGGTTTAATGTATTTAATTCAAGGAATGCGCAATGCAGGCATTGATGTCGACTCACGTTTGGCTGGTATAGGAATTAAGGTTGATGCTTTAGATCCGAGTTCCACAATTCATGATCGCCTAGAATGGGATATTCAGCAAATTATTAGTGAAAATGTTGAGCCTGAAAAGGGCCTATTTATTGGACAGCATTATGCTTTAGCCGGTTACGGACCATTGCTTATGTTGCTGGTCACAAGTAATGATGTTCAAACTGCATTAAATAAAGGGATAAAGTATCAAAAACTTACTCATTTATTTGGTGCTTTAGGCCTATATGAAACTGATGAGCGTACAATTTTAAGTTATTTGCCCGTTGATTTGAAAACACAAATTGGCAAGTTGCGGGCCCAATGTGAAGTTTCAGGAACTTATAAATTTATTCAAGATATTTATACGATGATGGGACTACAAATGCCCGCTATGCGTATAGAACTTCCATTTGAAAAACCAAATGACTCAGATACTTTATCCCGCTATTTTGCATACTATGGCGATGATGTGCACTTTAATGGTAAATATGCAGCATTTAGCCTAAGCAAGGATGTGCTTGAAATTAAGATTCCTTCAGCGGATATCATTACACATCGTATTTATGAATCAAAATGTATTACAGAAATAACAAGATTAAATCAACAAGATCACCAAACACCACATATCATACAATGTGTGCAAGATTATCTTGAGTTGCAACAAGGTATTATCCCGAGCATGGCGGAAACTGCTTTTGCATTGAAAATGCCTGAAAGGACATTAAGGCATCAATTGCAACAGTTAAATACGAGTTATAAGCAAATTCGTGAACAAATCATCAAGAATAAGGCATTAAAGCTTATGGAATATAGAGAATACTCAATAGAAGTTATTGCTGAATTGCTCGGTTATTCTGAACCAGCGGCGTTTAATCATGCATTTAAACGATGGTTTGGACAGAGTCCTCGACAATATGGCAAAGAGTCATCGTCGTAATTCTTGATGCTAAAAGCTAATGTGGTTGAACAAAATGTTCGCTATACTCCTATCAGTTAAAATTGAAATAAAACGATATGTTAAATTTAAAATCTTCTCATAGTACTGCATTCTCACCTTCTTCCCCAGCAGAACGCTATGCTGAGGCTTTAGCTTCAGGCCAGTTTATGGCAGATGAAGCGCAAGCACAGGCAGTGCAAGAATTAGATCGCGTATGGAAAGAACTTTTAAACCGTTATAAAGCCTCTAAAAAAGCTTTCCGTCGTTTTCGCCGCCAAACATCACCTAAAGGTGTCTATATGTGGGGTGGTGTAGGTCGTGGAAAAACTTGGCTTATGGATCAATTTTATGAGTCAGTGCCGTTTCGTCGTAAAACACGTATGCATTTTCATCATTTCATGCAACATGTTCATAAAGAGCTAAATAAGCTTTCAGGCCAACGTAATCCACTTGAAATCGTGGCTGACCAAATTTATAAAGATGCAGTCGTTATTTGTTTTGATGAGTTCTTTGTATCAAACGTAACAGATGCAATGATTCTGAGTGATTTATTTCAAAAATTGTTTGTTCGTGGCGTGACATTAATTGCAACATCAAACATTGCACCAGACGGTTTATATAAAAATGGTATTCATCGTGACCGCTTTTTACCAACAATTGAAATGGTTAAAAAGAACTGCGCTATTTTAAATGTAGATGCAGGTGTGGATTATCGTTTGCGCGTATTAAAACAAGCTCAATTATTTAAATCACCATTAAGTAATGAAGTCCAAAACTGGATGTCGGAACGTTTTAGTGCATTAACTCATACACAAGCTCATTCTCAAGAGCCTATTGTAATCAATAATCGTATTGTTGAGACTCTAGGGCATACAGAAGATGTGTTGTGGTGTGAGTTTTCTGAACTCTGCTTTAAACCACGTAGCCCAGCAGATTTTATTGAAATTGCAAATATCTATAATACGGTTTTAGTGAGTAATGTTCCTCATTTAACAGATTTCTTGTCTGAAGGCACACGTCGTTTTATTTATCTAGTCGATGAGTTTTATGACCGTGGAGTAAAATTACTTTTAACTTCGCAAGATAGTATTATTGATATTTATCAAGGTGAAAAATTAGCCTTTGAAATTGAGCGTACTCGTTCGCGTTTATTAGAAATGCAATCTGATGAATATTTGCATTCAGAACATCGCCATATTGATGAAGCTAAAAACGCATAAAAAATAGATATGAAAAGCGCTCTATATAGGGCGCTTTTTTTACAACAAAAATAGATAAATTTCGTTAAATAGTGCTTTTTCAAGCTGCAAAGTTTGATATAACTAAATACGCTTTAGAAAAATAAGATAGTGAAATTTTTTGTCTGTTAACAAAAAGTCTAGTTTCAGTATCTTTAAATATTGAATAAATTGTTGAGAATCCTAGTTAGAATTTTAATATTTCCTATATAGATAAATTTATCTTTGTCAATAGTTTTACAAGGGAAAATGCTTACTATTTAGGAATGTGATATTAGTATTCAGCTTAATTTAAATCGGTATACTAGGATTCTCTTGGTATAAAAAGTAGCAACTTCAGGAAAGACAATGACTGCACGTATTCAAAAAGGCAAGTTAGCGATTGCTAAAGAACTTTACGATTTTATCGAAAATGAAGCTTTACCAGGTTCTGGTTTAGATAGTGAAACTTACTGGAAGAACTTTGAGCAAGTTGTTGTCGATCTTAGCCCAAAAAATAAAGCATTATTGGCTAAGCGTGATGAATTACAAGCAAAAATTGATGAATGGCACCGTAACAACAAATTTGAATTAGGTGCTTATAAGGCGTTCTTAACTGAAATTGGTTATTTATTGCCAGAAGTTGAAGATTTTCAAATTACAACTGAAAATGTTGATGAAGAAATTGCATTATTGGCAGGACCGCAGTTAGTTGTGCCTGTACGTAATGCACGTTATAGCTTAAATGCTGCAAATGCTCGTTGGGGCTCTTTATATGATGCACTTTACGGCTTCGATGTAATTTCTGAAGAAGGCGGAGCTGAAAAAGGTAAAGGATATAATCCTGTACGTGGTGCAAAAGTGATTGAGTTCGCTAAAAATTTCTTAAATGAAGTTTTTCCACTTGCGCAAGGTTCGCATGCAGATGCAACAAAATATGCGATTGAGCAAAATAAACTTGTTGTAACTTTGAAAGATGGTTCAAAAACAGGTTTAGCTCATGAAGCTCAGTTCGTTGGTTTCAACGGTGAAGAAGCGAATCCTACAGAAGTTGTACTTCTAAGTAATGGCCTTCATGTCATTATCGAAATTGATGCCTCTAGCCCAATTGGTCAAACTGATTTAGCTGGTGTTAAGGATTTAACATTTGAAGCAGCTGTAACCACCATTCAGGATTTAGAAGATTCTGTTGCAGCAGTAGACGCTGAAGAAAAAGTTGAAGGCTACCGTAACTGGTTAGGTCTAATGAAGGGTACGCTTCAAGAATCTATCGAGAAAAATGGTAAAACGATTGTTCGTGATTTAAATAAAGATCGCGAAATTAAAAACTTAATTGGTGGTACAACAAAACTTCATGGTCGTTCACTTATGTTACTTCGTAACGTAGGTCATTTAATGACTAACCCAGCTATTTTAGTAGATGGGGAAGAAATTTTCGAAGGAATTATGGATGCATTGGTAACACCATTATTGTCAGTTGCTGATATCCGTAGTGAAAACGAAAACAAGAACTCACGTAAAGGTTCTATGTATATTGTTAAACCAAAAATGCATGGTCCAGAAGAAGTTGCGTTTGCTGTAGAGTTATTTGAACGTGCTGAACAGGCGATTGGATTACCAGCGAAGTCATTAAAAATCGGTATTATGGATGAAGAACGTCGTACATCTGTAAACTTGAAAAACTGTATCGCTGCTGCAAAAGACCGCACAATCTTTATTAATACTGGTTTCATGGACCGTACTGGCGATGAAATTCATACATCAATGGAAGCTGCGCCAGTTGTGCGTAAAGAAGCTGTAAAAACACAAAAATGGATTGCTGCTTACGAAAACCGTAACGTTGCAATTGGTTTGAAGACTGGTTTACAAGGTAAAGCACAAATTGGTAAAGGCATGTGGCCAAAACCAGATAGCATGAAAGATATGTTGGCAACTAAAGCTGCACATCCAAATGCGGGTGCATCATGTGCTTGGGTTCCATCTCCAGCAGGTGCAGTGCTTCATGCGATGCATTACCATCAAGTTAATGTAAAAGCGCGTCAAGATCAGTTGAAAGCTGAAGAAATGTTGTCATTAGACGACTTGTTGACTCCGCCGTTTGCACCAGAAACAAATTGGTCAGCAAAAGAGATCAACAACGAACTTGAAAATAACTGCCAAGGTATTTTGGGTTATGTAGTTCGTTGGGTTGACTTAGGTGTGGGTTGTTCGAAAGTTCCTGATATTAACAACGTGGGCTTGATGGAAGACCGTGCAACATTACGTATTTCTTCTCAACACGTTGCGAACTGGTTACGTCACGGTATTGTGACTCGTGAACAAGTTGAAGAAGTGCTTAAACGCATGGCGAAAATTGTTGATGAGCAAAACGCGAATGACCCATTGTACAAACCAATGGCAGCTAACTTTGAAACCAATATTGCTTTCCAAGCAGCTTCTGACCTCATCTTTAAAGGTTGTGAACAGCCTTCAGGTTATACTGAGCCGTTACTTCATGCTGCTCGTTTAAAGTTAAAAGGTTATACAGGTGACTAATTTTAACCTGTCATAAAAAAAGCCTCTTCGGAGGCTTTTTTATTTTCGGTATATTTTGTGCTTATAGAAAGTAGATTTATAGCTAAAAGGTTTTAAGTTTGATTAATTTAAAAAATCTCAATCGAAAGAATTGGATTCAATGTGCAAGATTATCATTGGATGAATCTCAAAAAGACTATGTTGCACCAAATGTATATTCTATTGCTGAGTCTAAAGTGGAAGAACATTACTGTCCACGAGTGATCTGTTTTGATAATGAAGTCGTTGGTTTCTTAATGTATTGTGTCGAAATTGATCCACCTGATGAGACATTGTTTTGGTTGTTTCGCTTTATGATTGATGCAAATAATCAAGCCAAAGGTTATGGTACCGCAGCTTTGCAAATGGCGATTGATGAAATATTCACAAAAGGAGCTAAACGCATTCGAACGATGTATAAATCATCTAATCACTTTGCTAATAAACTTTATAAAAAAATAGGTTTTATAGAAACTGGAGAACATGATGAGTGTGGAGATATTATTTTAGAGTTGAATATTTCCCTTCAAAAAAACGCTAACTGAAGATTCAAGTTAGCGTAGGAGTTAATAGAATTAAATAGATTTAAAAGCAATATTAGTTACTGCTCACAATTCCAATTTTAGTGACACCTAAACGCTGTGCTGTAGCCATGACCATTGCAACGTTTTTATATTCAGCCATTTGGTCAGGTTTAAGTTTGATCTGGTCTTGATCTTTTTTGGCAACAACACCTTGAAATAAAGTCTCTAGTGCGGTGCGGTCTGAAACCTGTTGGTTATTCCAAAATACTTTGCCTGCTGAATCAATGCGAACATCAATGACTTCAGGTGGCTTTTCATTTGTTGGTGGCGGTGTGCCATTTGGCAAATTAATATTAATCGCGTTGTTTGGCGCAGGTATGGTAATAATAAACATAATAATGAGTACCAGCATGACATCAATAAGAGGTGTCATGTTGACTTCTAACATCACGTCATCATCATTATTTGAGCCGACATTCATACCCATAAAATTCTCCTTAAGTTAATTACGGGGAGGCTGGAGGGCTAGTAACAAAGGCAATTTTGCCAATACCGGCTTGTTTGGTGGTGCTAATCACCTGATCTATTGCCTCAAAATGGGTAAGCTGATCTCCACGAATGTGTACCTCTGGCTGAGGTCTTTTTTGTGCAACTGCTTGGAGTTTTGATAACAATATTTCTTTGTTAGGCACATAACTTTCGTTCCAAAAAATATCTCCTTTCTTGTTTACAGAAAGTTGAATATTTTCAGGCGTGGTTGCGTACGGAGTATTTTTTTCTTCTGGCAGTTTCACAGGAACCGTATGTGTAACTACCGGTATCGTAATAAGAAAAATAATAAGTAAAACCAACATGACATCAACGAGAGGCGTCGTGTTAATTGTGCCAATCATTTCATCATCATCTTCAGAGCCAACACTCATACCCATAATGTTTACTCCTGATTATTTAATGCTGCGGTTAATGGAGTTATTGGTATTAATTTCTCCGCTTAATAAAACCGCATGCAAATCTGAACCAAACGAACGGACATTTTCCATAACTGCTTTATTACGGCGAGTTAGCCAGTTGTAACCAAGTACAGCAGGTACTGCGACTGCAAGACCAATAGCTGTCATAATTAAAGCTTCACCGACAGGACCAGCAACTTTATCAATAGATGCCTGACCTGAAATGCCGATAGCTGTTAATGCGTGATAAATTCCCCAAACCGTACCAAAAAGACCCACAAATGGCGCCGTTGATCCAACTGTTGCCAAGAAAGCTAAACCACCACCTAAGTGATTTTGTATTTTTTCAATTGCGCGTTGAATTGAAATGCTTACCCATGTATTAAAGTCAATACGTTCAAGTAAAGAGCCGCCGTGTGATTTGGTTGAATTAATGCCTTTTTCTGCAATAAAGCGATATGCACTGCTTTGCTCTAGATTGTCGGCTGCATTATCTAGTGAAGTTGCTTCCCAAAAACTTTTCTCTGCTTCTTTACCTTGGCGCTTTACTTTAGCTTGCTGTAAGAATTTAGAAATAATGATGTACCACGTACCAATCGACATGAGTACTAATATAAATAAAGTAGATTTAGCAACTAAATCTCCCTCACGCCAAAGCGCTTCTAGGCCATAAGGATTTTTAACAGTTTCACTTGTTGCTGGCTTTGGTGGTGGAGTAGGAATTGCAGCATTTGAAGTTGTCTCAGCGGTTGCTGTTGCAACTGGAGTATTAGTTTCTTCTGCAAAAACCGAGCTTAATGGAAGTAAAGAGCATGCTGCGATTAAACTTGCAGAAGCGAAGCGTACTAGGTGTTGAGTTGGTTTTTTCATCATATTATCTCCAATATTTTTAATTTCTTGCTAATTCAGTTGTTTATTCAATTACGAATGGATATTCAATTTCATACCAGTCTTGCTGAGGCACGCCATCTTTCATTGCTGGTTTGAACGTACATAAGCTGTAAGCTTTAGTTGCCGCCTTATCTAAAATTTTGCTGCCACTCGTTTTTTTGACTTTGGCATCAATGACTTTGCCAGAAGTATCAACCAAAACACGTATACGCACCGTACCTTGCTCTTCATTCATAAGCGCTTCGCGTGGATATTCCGGTTTTTCACAGCCAGCAGAACCCACCGAAACACCGCGAGTTACACCCGTAGGTTTTGGAGCAGGTGTTGCAGCAGCAGCCACTGGAGCAGGTGCTGCTACTGGGCTAGGTGATGGAGTACTAGGTGCAGCAGTTGGAGTTGGGGCAACTTTAGTCGGTTGAGCTACTGGAGTCACTTTTTGTACAGGTGTCGCTTTTTCGACCTGTTTCACTGGCTCGGGTACTTTGGCTACTTTTTCTACCATTTTAGGTGGCTCAGGCGGTTTTTCCTTAGGTTTTGGCTCCTCTGGTTTAGGTGGAGGAGGTGGTTTAATATCTTGAATAATTTGTAATTCCACAGGTTTTTCTGCTGGTTTTTGAATATTGTTTGCTAAACCTGACATCAGAATATAGGCAACAATAAGATGCAGAAAAAGTACTGCGGCAATACCAATAAGGCGCTTTGCAGATTTATTTTCTATGTCTGTAAAAGTCATGCCCATAATTACTCCTGAAACTGTAGACAAACAATTTTTTAAAATGACTGTTTGGCTAAGAATGAGTATTTGTTCTGCAAACTAACTGTTGAGAGTTACATTTGCAGAACAACCATTTAGAACTTATATGTACCTCTTACAAAGTAAGTACGTCCTAAAGGATCTGCATAACGTGGGTCATATCCCATTTGGAAGTTGTCGCCAACATTTGAAGCAGGAGGGTCTTCATCAAAAATATTTTTGATACCAGCGGTCACTTCTAGATTTTTAAAGCCTTTATAAGTGCCTGAAATATTGTATGTTGTATAGTCGCTTACCTTGTGATTTCTATAACCATCCTTAACAGAAGAAGTTGAATTTTGATCTTGATAACCGCGAGAGAAGTTTTGTTGGAGGTTTAAAGCCCAGTTTTCATAATTCCAATTTAGGTTTGCAGTATGTTTCCAGCGAAGAATAATAGCTTGGTAGTCTAGACCACTATAAGTGCCGGCAACACTTTTCCAGTCCCCATCTGGTTCGGCTTGATATTTGTAGTCTGTTATATATGTACCATCAATGTTGAAACCGAATCGACCTGTAGCAGTCATTGGAGAAACCCAACTTAAGCCGACATCAAAACCTGAGGTTTTAATTCCCCCTAAATTTTGTTGTGTTGTAATAATATAATCTAATGAGCCATCAGGGTTACGTACAAATTTGTCTGCATATTTCACTGGATCGTCAAAAATAGCAGTTTCTGAAAGTGTAGCAATTTGCTTGTCTACTTCGATATTGAAGTAATCAAGAGTGAAAGCTAAATTTTTAATTGGTTCAAATACTAAGCCTGCAGTAAAAGACTTTGATTCTTCAGGATCTAGCGTTTTATTCCCCCCATTTTGTCTGTCGAATTGCATATTACAATCACGCTCTTTTACACCACCTGTTTTTAAGTCACCTCCTGGGCAGAGTACGGGATCATAATAGTATCCACCTGTATTGGTTACTGAATTTGGTCCATTCACTTCCCAAAGTGTTGGAGCTCTGAAGCCAGTACTATAAGTTGTGCGGAACATTAACTGTTTAATAGGTTCCCAACGAAGTGCAAATTTGGGATTAAACGTATCGCCAAAATCATTGTAGTCATCATAACGAGCAGCAATTTGAGCTTCTAAAGTTTTATGAAGAGGAATGTGAAATTCGGTAAATACCGATTTAATATTACGATCGCCAGTATTTACTGGCTCATCCGGATCGACCCCTGTACTAGGCGCGACTCGTGCAACATCATCAATGACTTTTGTGGTCCAATCTTCATAGCGATAGCTTGCTCCAATTGCAAAACCTACGTCTCCAGCTGGTAATTTAAATATAGGGCGGCTTGCAGTGAAATCAACGGTAGTTGTATCTAGGTTGGCTTTTAAGTATTTACCTTCAACTCCTAACTCATTCCATACATTAGCATCTTCAGGGTTTTGTGGTCCGAATGGGTTTAAAATACCATTGTTTAAAGCTTCTTGTGTTTTGTCAAAGTTTAAATAACCACTTACGGTAGCATCCGATGCACTACTATGCGCATAGGTAACGCCTGAATTAATATCCCAACCATGAGTTTCACCCTCAATACCAGCAAACAATCTATGAGATTGGTTAATACTGTTACTTATACGGTTACCTGATTGTGAACGCAGATATAGTGGGATAGTTCCAGTAGCGCCTGCTAAAGCTGGAGTTATGCCATTTCCTGGATAATATTTACTGCTAGGGTCAAGCGTCAGATCAAAAAATACATCTGGCGCTACTGAAGTAGTAATTTCACTTCTTGCGTATAAGTATTCTGCAATCGCGTTGAAATTATCATTCAGTTTAAAAGTGGCATGTCCCATTACAGATATATCTTCTGTTTTTGGAACAATTCCAATCACAGCTTGGCTGTTATATAGACAACTTTTCCCATCCTGACTCGTCATAACAAGAGGATTATCACCGCAACCTGTGGATGCATATGGGTTACTCAAGCCCGGAACATTGGCGGGAAATGAGCCACTACTGGCTTTTTCTATACCTAATTCAGGTAATATGCCTCCACGCCGACTAACTTTACGGTCTTTGGCCATGACATCATCGCCTTTGCGATAGTCCACCACACCAAAAACGTTATAGCCATTTTCATCTAAATCACCGAAGCCGCCAAAGATGCTGTAATCTTGCTGTTCTCCGCCTTTTTCTTCTGGTTTTTGATAACCTGCGGTTAGATTAAGGCCCGTAAACTGTTTTTTAGTAATAAAGTTAATTACCCCACCAATTGCATCTGTTCCATAAATGGAAGAAGCACCATCACGTAAAACCTCAATCCGGTCTAACATTGCGAGTGGAATAATATTTAAGTTTGTGACGCCGCTATCATATGCATTTGCAGCCAACCGACGACCATTCAGTAAAACAAGTGTTTTATTGGCACCTAAGGCTCTAAGGTTCGCTGCTGAACCTGCCGTCCTACTTGCACCAACATTACTTGCAGTCACAAAGTTCGATTGGTTTGCACTAATTTTTGCTAAAGCCTCTTCAGTTGTGGTTACCCCTTGTTTTAAGATTTCATCAACTTTTACGATAGTAATGGGTGAGGCACTTTGAGCTGCAACTCCTTTAATTGATGAGCCTGTCACAGCAACTTTTACAACTTTGACCGGTTTGTCTTCAGATGTTGATGATGGTTCGGTTTCTGCTGCTTGTGCCAGGGTAAGACACATCATGCTTAAACTAAGGGTGCTTAATTTAAGAATTGTTTTGCCGATCTTGGGGGTTACCTGAGATCGAACATTGTATTTTTTTTTCATCGTGGATTTGATCCCTTTTTGTTGTAGTTAGCGATATTGCTGAAAAGTGTTTAAGCAAAGCAAGTGCCAACTATATATTTTTCTTTTTTTAGTTTATGCAAAATATTGATAAATATTGATTTTATTATGGTTGAGGCTGTAATTCAGAGGGTGGAATTAAACAAATTATTTTTCTATTTGGAAAAAAATAATGAGTTGGCGAAAAGTTTCAAATTTATTTGTATAAAAAATAATCATTGTTTGAATCTTCATGTATTAGATATCGATTTCTGTATCTTTTTAGAACTTTATTAAATGTAATTATATAACGTAACATTATGATAATTTCATATACTTATATTTATAAATCAAAGTGTTAATATGTTATTTTTTGTGAAAAATAACGATTTTTCCTGAACTAGAATGAAACATTTATGACTTTTAATTGTGCATTATAGGTTAATGATGGATACGTTATATAAATATAATATTTGGCATAAACTTACTTTTATTTATATAGTCCCAGAAGTTTTAAGTGCCTAATTAAAATGTAAATTTTAAATATTTTTATATGGATTATTTTTGATCATAAAATATGGCATGAAATTCGCTTTATATTAGATAGTTACAGCTTTCTAATTTTATTGTTAGCTTTTTCCATTTGATCAAATAAAAGATTGAATAAAACGGTTAGTAATTTAAAAAGAAGAAAGTAGTCCGTTGAGAAAGAACTTTTCTTATGCGGATTTAGATGTTACTCAAAAGATAATATCTTTAAAATATTAATTAAGTAGGTAGGAACTTGAAATTAAAAATTTTTAAGCTCGCCATTTTAAGTCTGGCTATTACATCAGTTTCTTGTGCTTTCGCCCAAACGCCTGCACAACCAAACAAAATATTACATGTTGCTTATGAAGCGCCTGATGATGGTTTTGACATGGTTAAAACCACCAATTTTTATAGTGGCAGTATTGCAGAAGCTATTTTCGAGCCTTTACTCAAATATGATTATTTAGCTCGTCCTGTGCAGTTAGTTCCTTATACGGCTGAAAGCCTGCCTAAAGTTGAACAAGACGGTAAAGTTTATACATTTAAAATTAAACCAGGTATTTACTTCACCAATGACCCTGCTTTTAAAGGCAAACGCCGTGAATTGGTAGCCGAAGACTATGTTTATTCAATTAAACGCATTCTAGATCCTGAAAATAGGGCACCTTCTGTTTCATTTATTGATGGGAAATTGTTAGGTGCCGACGCAGTTGTAGCTCAAGCAAAGAAAACTGGAAAGTTTGATTATGCTGCGCCAATTGCAGGGCTTAAAGCGCTTGATCGATATACTCTACAATTCACTTTGACACGTCAAGATTATAATTTTCCTTATATTCTTGCCTATATTGCATTTGGTGGTGTTGCTAAGGAGGTTGTTGATTATTATGGTGATCGTATTGGCATGCATCCAGTAGGTACTGGACCTTACATGTTAAGTAAATATGTTCCAAGAAGTAAGGTCGAGCTGGTTGCCAATCCTGATTATCGGGGTTTCGTGTGGAACTTTAAGTCAACAGGAACGCCGTGGGATAACCAGCTTGTTAAAGAAATGAGCGGTAAGAAAATGCCGCAAATTGGTAAAGTTGTAGTCAGTATTATTGAAGAACAACAGTCTCGATGGTTAGCTTTTCAGTCTGGTCAATTGGATTTTGATAGACTTACTGCGAATGCAGTTCCTCAAGCTTTAGATAAGGGACAACTTAAAGCATCTTTTCAAAAAAAAGGAATTAAGCATTTCTCTAATAAAGAACCTGAAATTACCTATACGATGATGAACATGCGTGATCCGGTGATTGGCGGTTTTAGCCCAGACAAGATAGCTCTTCGTCGAGCAATTACTTTGGCATATGATCAAAAAGAAAGTATAAGACAGGCTTACAAAGGGCAAGCGGTTAGAGCAGAAATGTTTATACCTGAAGGTGTAAATGGATATAACCCGAAGTACAGAAGTAGCGTAGGATACAATCCGCTATTAGCCAATAAACTACTTGATCATTATGGTTATAAAAAAGGGGCTGATGGTTACCGAAACTTACCAAACGGGAAACCTTTGGTTTTAAAAATTAATAATGAAAATAGCTCAGCATCGGTTATTCATTCTGAACTCTGGAAAAAAAATCTGGATGCCATTGGCATTCGCGCTGACTTCAAGGTGAGTAACTTTGCAGATAACTTAAAAGCTGCAACTCAATGTAAATATATGATTTGGAGTGGAGCATGGATTGCTGACTATCCTGAAGGAGAAAATTTTGCACAATTACTTTATGGTCCAAACGCTGGGCAAGGAAACCATGCTTGTTACCAGTCTAAAACATACGATGCTCTTTATAATCAAGCCACTCATTTACCCCCCCAACAACGTCTTCCATATTATGAAAAGCTTAACCGCCAGATTGAGGCTGATAATCCGTGGATTATTCATGTAACTCGAATTCGTAATTGGTTGATACAGCCGCAAGTTCAGGGGTTTAAACCTCACCCGATGATGAATACAAACTGGCAATATCTTGATATTACTCCTGTTAAAAAATAATTTTAGATAAAGATAAATATGACTGAAAATTTAATAAAACAGCTCAAGCATTGTGGTGTCGGTTTGTTACTTGCCAGCATGGCATTAACTGGATCTACAAGTATTTTTGCGAAAAGCCCAGCCGACCCAAATAAAGTTTTACGTTATGTATTCCCGACAGCTGAAACAGGTTTCGACCCAGCTTATATCCATGATTTATATTCGGCGCATGTAACCACTTCAATATTTGAAACTTTATATACGTATGACTATTTAGCAAGGCCCGCAAAATTAGTTCCTCATATTGCTACGACTATGCCACAAGTCAGTGCCGATGGTCTGACCTATACCATTCACATTCAAAAAGGTATTTATTTTACACCGGACCCTGTTTTTAAAGGTAAACCACGAGAATTAACAGCCAATGATTATGCTTATTCTTTTAAGCGCTTATTGGATCCGAATTTACGTTCTCCCAATAGCTGGTTGTTAGAGAACAAAATCGAAGGTATGGATGCATTAATAAATGCAGCCAATAAAACTGGAAAATTTAACTATGACCAAAAGGTAAGTGGTTTACAAACACCAGATAGATATACCTTAGTGATCCGATTAGTTAAACCAGATTATAACTTTCCTTTATTACTGGCACATGACCCGACAGGTGCAGTAGCACGTGAAGTAATAGAAAAATATAAGGATAAAGCTGGTTTTGTCATGGGACATCCTGTAGGTACAGGCCCTTATGTACTGAGCAAGTGGGTGCCAGCTTCGCGCATTGTTCTAAAAGCGAATCCCGATTATCGCGGCTTTACTTGGAACTTTGCAGCCAGTAGCCCTGAGGATGGGGCAATTGTAAAACGCCTTAAAGGTAAAAAAATGCCTCAAATAAGCACAATCGATATTCAGGTTATGGAAGAAAACCAATCACGATGGCTGGCATTTCAGCGTGGTGAGATTGATATATTTCAGCTTGAAGGGCAATTGGTCGCGAAGGCGATTAAAGACGGTAAATTAAGACCTGAGCTTGCCAAAGAAGGTGTGCATTTATCTCGTATTGTTGATCCTGAAATTAGCTATATTTATTGGAACCTTAAAAATCCAGTCGTAGGGGGAATGAGTAAAGAAAAAATTGCTTTACGCCGTGCAATTGCAATGTCTCGCTCGCTAGATCAAGAAATTAAATTAGTAAGAAATGATGATGCCGAGCGTCTACATTTTCCAGTTCCACCCGGTGTAGTGGGATATGACCCTCAGTATAGAACCAGTACGCCATATTCGGTGAAAGCAGCAAATTTACTATTAGATAGATATCACTATAAAAAAGATGCATCAGGTTGGCGCACTCAACCAAATGGGAAGCCCCTTGTCATTGAATATATGGCTCGTAGTGACAGTATTGGTCAACAAAGCGCTGAGCTTTGGAAAAAAAACTTTGATAGTCTGAATATTCGAATGGTGTTTAAACCAATGCTTTTTGCAGACCTCATTCGAGCGCAAAAACAGTGTGAAGGTATGTTTGGTGCGTCTGCATGGATAGCCGATTATCCGGATGGGGATAATTTTATGCAGAATTTTTATGGTCCCAATACGCATATGACGAACTGGTCTTGTGGCTCGACTCCAGAGTTTGACCAGTTGTATCGTCAGACGCAACAAATGCAATCAGGTCCTGAACGAGATGCACTTTATCGAAAAATGACGCGTTTGTTAGAAGTCTATATGCCTGTGCAGATGTCCTATGCCCGCTACCGAAATATGTTGGCCCAGCCGTGTGTCATTGGCTATAAAAAGCATCCAATTTTACATGCTGAGTGGATGTACTTTGATATTGATACAAATACTAAATCTAATCATTAAATGAAAAATCTGGAGATATGATGAAGAATAAAACACTAAAAATGACAACGTTATGTATGCTGGCTATAGGTATAAACCAATATGCTTCAGCTGAAACAACTCGTAGTACATTGCCACTACTTAAAGCAAAGCAGCTTCCAACATGGTGTGATTCTAATTTAAAAAAAATTCAGCAACAGATTACAGACTTTGAGAAAACACCTGTTAATGCTAACGCGGCAGCGGCACCTATTTTGGCAAAATGGGATAAAATTTTTGCTCATTTTGAAGATTTTTCAGGTCCGATAAGTTTATATAGTAACGTAGACCCAGATGCAAAGTTGCGTAAGGCAGCCGAAGATTGTGAAATCAAAATTAATCAATTTCACACTGATATGTTTCAAAATCCCAAGCTATATAACTTAATTAAAAATACACAAGCAACGGACCCTGTTGATAAAAAATATCGTCAAGATATTTTGAGCCAATTTGAAGATACAGGTGTTCAACTTGAACCTGCAAAACGCGTAAGAATGAAAGCTATTCTAGATGAATTGACTAAATTAGAACAAGAATATGCCCGAAACGTTCGTGATAACCCTGAAAAACTTGAGTTTACTCCTGAAGAGATGAAGGGTTTACCAGAAAGTTATATTTCAGGTTTGAAAAAGAATGCGAAAGGAAATTATTTGGTTGGTTTTGAATATCCAGAATATCGGCCATTTATGGAGTTGGCAGATAACGATGATGCCCGAAAAAGATATCAGATTGCTTTTACAAGACGTGGTACTGAGCAAAATTTAAAACTACTCAAACAGGCAGTAGATTTACGTTATGAGTTGGCACAATTGTTTGGAAAAGCAAGTTATGCGGATTGGGTTTTAAAAGATCGTATGGCTAAAACCCCTGATGCTGTAAACCAGTTTTTGGCAGACGTACAAAAAACAGTAGCACCCCTTGAACGTAAAGAAGTCGAAGAACTCCGAGCATTTAAAGCGCAAACTTTAAAAACACCATTAGATAAAACCGAGATCACACGTTGGAGTGAAGCTTACTGGAGTGAAAAACTTCGTAAGAGTAAATATCAGATTGATCAGGAAAAACTTCGTGATTATTTCCCAACTTTAGCTGCTCAAAAGTGGTTGTTTGCTATTTCATCTGACCTTTACGGTATTGACTTTAAACCTGTCAAAGTAAAAGCATGGCAGGATGAAGTTGAATATTACGATGTAGTTGATAAAAAGACAGGAAAGCTTTTGGGTGGTCTGTATATGGATAAATTCCCTCGTGAGGGGAAATATGGTCATGCCGCGGTTTGGGGAGTTTATGGTGGCAGTACTTTAACCAACCGCTTACCAGTTTCAGCATTGGTCACCAATTTTAACCGCAAAGGTTTAAATAGTGATGAGCTAGAAACTTTTGTTCATGAGTTTGGTCATGCCTTGCATGGCATTTTGTCAAATACACGTTATGCCAGTCAGTCAGGAACATCTGTAGAACGTGATTTTGTAGAAGCGCCTTCTCAAATGTATGAAGAGTGGGCGCGCCGTAAAGAAACCTTATCTAAAGTTGCCGATTATTGTGATCCAGCATGTCCACGTGTTGATGATGAGTTAATTGCACGTTTAAAAGCGGTGCATAACTATGGACGTGGTTTGCGTTATGCACGTCAAACTCTCTATGCCCAGTATGATATGGCCCTTCATAGCGCTGATGCTTTAAAAGTAAAACCTTTAGAAACTTGGCAAAAAAAGGAAGCCGCTACAGCCTTAGGTTATGTACCAACAACTGAATTTCCAGGTCAGTTTGGGCATTTGATGGGCGGGTATCAAGCAGGTTATTACGGCTATATGTGGTCTGAAGTTTTGGCTTTAGACATGCTTTCTGCATATGGGGATAACCTCAATAATCCGCAAGTAGGGCAACGTTACCGTCAAACGATTTTATCGCAAGGTAGCCAAAAACCAGCAGCTGAACTAGTGAAAGATTTTCTCGGTCGTGAGCCTGACAATAAAGCGTTCTTTAATGAAATTACCGGACAACGGGTTAAATAAGGAATTATCACTATGCTGGCATATGTTATTCGGCGTTTATGGCAGATGATTCCAACCATGTTGGGAGTCGTCTTACTTATTTTTATTCTTTTTAACTGGGTCGGTGGAGATCCTGCCTATATTTTAGCAGGCAAGATGTCTAATCCTGAGCAGATCGAAAACATTCGTAAACAGCTAGGTGTCGATCAGCCGTATTACGTTCAACTCTGGATTTTCATTAAGCAGATTCTGACTTTTGACTATGGTGCGAGTTGGAGTACTGGCGAACCTGTTTCCCAAATTATTTTAACCCGATTAGGGCCATCGTTAACGCTTTTAATTCCGCTCACTATTTTACAAACCGTTATTTCAATTATTTTGGCATTGGCTGTTGCAGCGGTACGAGGCTCTCTAACCGACCGTATGGTCATGATGCTATGTACCATTGCTATGTCAATTAGTATTTTAGTTTACATTATTGTTTTTCAATATGTTTTAGCTTATCAGCTCAGTTGGTTCCCTGTACAAGGCTGGAGTGACACCTTTACCGAGAATTTATTTAAATTTGCCTTACTTCCAATTTTAATCATGTTAGTTGTGAGTATTGCACCAACCTTACGTTTGTATCGTAGTTTTGTGCTTGATGAAATTAATCAGGACTATGTTCGAACAGCACGTGCTAAAGGTGTAGGTGAAAGCCGAATTTTAGGTGTACATGTACTGCGTAACGCTTCAATTCCTATTATTACCGACGTGATGTCAACTTTACCTGCATTACTCATAGGCGCATTTTTAATTGAACGTTTTTTTGGTATTCCCGGTATTGGTCGAGAGGTCATTATTGCAGTTGAACGAAGTGATTTCCCTGTTATTAAGGCAATTACAGTATACATCGCCGCAGCAACTATGATTTTTAACCTGATTGCCGATTTGGTCTACAAAGTGGTTGATCCACGTGTACAGTTGAAGTAGGTGGGCTATGCTGAGCGTTTTATCAAAAAGAAAAGAACAAACAAAAGCCGAAACTCCTTCATCTGGCCTGTGGAAACTTGCCATGCGACGTCTTCGGGCTGACAAAATCGCGATGTCATCACTAGCGATTGTATTGCTTTATTTTATTATCTTGATTCTATCAATGACGGGTGTGATTGCATCTGATTGGAATAAAGAAGTTGCAGTGAGCTACGCACCTCCCACATTTATAGGTGCAGATAAGACCACAGATGCTGGACAAAATGCAGCGGCGGTTGACGAGGAATTACCAGAAAATCCAGTCGATCCATTAAAAGATGTCATAAAAGAACTGAATGAGCAGATTAAGCAAAGCAAGAGTTCTGGGGACGCGATTGATTACTATGGTGTAGTTGACCCATTAGCCGATGATATGAAAGCGATCGATCAGCAACTTGGCGGACATTTATTAGACCAGCAAGTAGAGCTTAAAAGCACACTTGTGTTTGGCGCTGATAAGTGGGGACAAGACGTTTTAAAGAAAACAATTAAGGGGGCTGAAACTTCAATTATTGTTGGGGTGATATCGGCTTTACTTGCGGTAGGCATTGGTACACTTTTAGGTGCAATTTCAGGATATTTTGGTGGTTGGGTGGATGATATTCTCAACTGGTTTTATAACATTTTTACCTCAATTCCATATTTATTATTAGTGCTTGCTATTGCTGCCGTGCTTCAACAAAAAGGCATTTTATCTATTGTTCTGATTTTAGGTTTAACGGGTTGGACAGGCGTTTATCGCTTAATTCGTGCTGAATATATGAAACATACTGCACGTGAATACGTTCTTGCAGCTAAAGCAATTGGCGTTGGTCACTTCCGCCGTATGTTCATTCATATTTTTCCTAATGTCAGCCATATCGCTTTAGTCCAAATGTCGATTTTAGTGGTTTCTTTCATTAAATCTGAAGTCATTTTGAGTTTCTTAGGTTTCGGTGTACCAGTAGGTGTGGTGTCTTGGGGGAGCATGTTAAATGAAGCGCAAAGTGAACTTCTTTTAGGTAAATGGTGGCAGCTAGTCGCAGCCTCTGTCGCAATGGCTGTTTTGGTTACGGCATTCTCAATGTTTACTGATGCACTTCGTGATGCGTTAGACCCAAAGCTAAAATAAGAGGAAGGTCCAAATGATAGAACAAGAATATGAGAATGCGCCGTTACTACATGTTAAAAATTTACGAGTAAGTTTTAAAGGTGAAGATAAGCAATATATTGAAACCGTAAAAGGAATTTCTTTTGATATTCCAGCAAATACTACGGTTGCTTTAGTCGGTGAATCGGGTAGTGGTAAATCGGTAACTTCTTTGGCAACTATGGGATTACTGCCTGTAGGGCAAAGCAAAATTGATGAACAAAGTAAAATTATATTTGAAGGCAAAGACTTACTCAGTTTGTCTCGTAAAGATATGCGGAAAATCTGTGGTAAAGATATTGCCATGATTTTTCAGGAACCGATGTCATCTTTAAACCCAGTTTTTACAGTTGGTAATCAAATTGCAGAAGTGTTGTGTTTGCATATGGGGTTGAACCGTAAACAAGCCCGACAACGCGTTTTAGAATTACTTAAAGAAGTAGGTATTCCTTCACCTGAAATTAAAATTGATGCCTATCCAAATCAACTTTCGGGTGGTCAACAGCAACGTGTCATGATTGCAATGGCGATTGCTTGTGAGCCTAAACTACTGATTGCCGATGAGCCCACTACTGCACTTGATGTCACAATTCAAAAGCAGATTATTGATTTACTCGAATCGTTGCGTAAGCGCCGCCAAATGTCGATGCTTTTTATTACCCACGATTTGGCACTGGTCGGTGAAATTGCAGATAAAGTCATTGTGATGCGTCATGGTGAAATTAGAGAGCAAGGCGCTGCTGAACAGGTTTTGGAACAGCCTAAAGATGTATATACCCGAGCATTACTTTACTGTCGTCCACAAATATCACAGCGTCCTTATCGATTGCCTGTGACCAGTGATTTTATGTGCCAAGAAGATGATATCTTGGTTGAGAAAAGTTTTGATGCTTCAGAAATTCCGCAGCGCAAACGTGGCTTAAATGGTGATGAGCAAATTATTTTAGAAGTAAAAGATCTGAAAAAAAGCTTTTATAGTCGTAAAGGATTATTTGGCAAAGAAGAGTTTCAAGCCGTAAAAGGAGTTTCTTTTAAACTTGCTAAAGGAAAAACTTTAGGTTTAGTCGGTGAATCCGGTTCAGGTAAAACAACCGTTGGGCTACTACTCATGCGGTTACATGAAGCTTCAGGTGGGCAAGCTTTCATTGAAGGAAAAGATATTCTTTCATTAACTGAGAAAGAGTTTGCTAAATATCAACGGAAAATCCAGATTATCTTTCAAAACCCATATGCTTCTCTTAATCCACGCTTTACAGTTGGGCAGATTTTATTAGAACCCATGCAAATTCATGGTATTGGTAAAGATGATGCTGAGCGTAAACAAATTGCACTTGGATTACTTGAGCGAGTGAATTTACCTGAGCAAGCTTATTATCGCTATCCACACGAGTTTTCTGGGGGACAACGTCAGCGTATTGCGATTGCACGATGTTTAACGCTAAAGCCTGAAATTTTGATTTGTGATGAATCTGTTTCAGCACTAGACGTTTCGGTTCAAGCACAGGTACTTAACTTATTACAAGACTTACAAGATGAGTTTGGACTCAGTTATATCTTTATTTCCCATGATTTATCGGTTGTGAAATATATATCTGATCAGGTCATGGTCATGAATCATGGTGAAGTTGTTGAAATTGCCAATTCGGATGAGCTCTATGCGCATCCTCAACATGATTATACCAAACGACTTTTACAAGCTATTCCTCAAGGGATTCACCACGTTTCATAAGCGTAAAGTTATGTCGTTAAAGGCACTTTCAAGTGCCTTTTTATTTGGTTTATCGCGTAAATGCTTATAAAATAAGAGAGTAAAAATACAGTAGTTTATTCTTGCTATGTGTGCCAACTTTAAACCTTTAACTCTTGCCCAATTGCAGCAACTCCAGTTGCCTGTGGTCGGCTTTAGCTATGCCGAAGAGGTTTATCCTGCGGGAACAATGCCGCTATTATTTAAATCACCACAAGGTCTTGAGTGGCGTGAAGTCATGTTTGGTTTAGTTCCAAAATGGGCTGAAGATACAAACATAGCAAAACATACTTACAATGCCCGTCATGAAACGATTTTCCAAAAACCGAGTTTTCAAGAAGCTGCACTTAAGTGTAAGTTCGGTGTGATTCCGGTGACTGAATTTTATGAAAGTAAATATATAAATGATAAACCTGAGCGGTGGGGTGTACGCCGTAAAGATGGACAGGCTTTTTTTATTGCAGCAATCTATGAAATTTGCAAAATAAATGAAACGATTATTCGTTCTGCAAGTATGTTGACCATGGATGCTATAGATCATCCTATGATGAAAGATTTTCACGAGCCTGGAGATGTCAAAAGATCAGTTATTGTGATCCCACATGACCGATTAGAAGAGTGGTTGAGTTTGGAATCACCTGATATTTCAAGCTTTATCGAAGGTTTTCCAGTTGAAGAATTTGAATGCTCGCATGTACCAAAAGAAAAAATTATAAAACCTACACCACAGTTAAGCATGTTTGACTAACATAAATAAAATCAAGATGAGGTTATTGATATCAAATCTGAATCAATAACCTATATTGCTTATTCAATAGTTTTACTTAATGTTTGCACTTCTGAATCTTGAGCTAGATAGCTCAACTCAATTGGTGAAATCACAAAAGTGGTATTGTCTGATGTCTGTTTAAATACAAAGCCATATTCAAAAGACTGGCTATTTTTACTTGGTAACCAGAATAGATAAGGACATCCTGTGTAACTACCATCCCAACCCATTTCTCTTGCTAAAGCTAAAGCTGTATCTGATTTCGCAATGATTTCTTTGAGAGACTCTTTATCTCTTGTTGAAACATCACCATCATCATCTGCAAATGTTTGTAGGAACTCATTTAAGGGCGTGAGTTCTTCCCAGTTGTGTTCTATTGTCGAGAAATGATATCCATATAGCATCATGTGCGCTTTCTTCCATCTTGTTATTGTGTGATTGAACATAACAAGAAATATATGAAAAGGAAATGGATAAATCTGATTTAAGTTGTTTATTTTTCATAACTTATAGATTGTTTTTTGTACGAAATAAAGGCTTTTTTAAACACTATAATTATTCATATTAGCTATATAGCACGCACAGAAAGCAGCGCTTACCTAATGATTAAGATAAATGACTATTTTAGTAAATCAAACTGTTGGCGAATACTGAATTGTTCATAATTCACCTATAATAGAAATGAAACTATGTAGAGCATATTTATGTTTATAACAACTACGCGCCCACAAGATACTTTGATTAATCAGCTTCTTCCAGTTTTGGAACAAGCAAGCGAGATTTTATTACAAGAATATCAAAATTATTCTGCGGGTTATGAGTTCACTATTCACGAAAAACAAGATGATTCACCTGTGACTCAAGCAGATTTAAAAGTGAACCTTTTCTTATTAAAGCACTTGGCAGAGATTACGCCAGACTTGCCGGTTTTGTCTGAAGAAAGTGATTATAGTGCTCGGCATGAGTGGTCCACATGCTGGATGTTAGATCCTCTTGATGGAACTAAAGAATTCATACATGAGCGTGATGAGTTTACGATCAACCTAAGTTTGATTAAGGGTAAAGAAACGATCTTTTCAGTTATTGCTGTGCCATGTCAACAAGTCGTGTACTTGGGATATCTGCAAGATTTACCTTTTAAATATAGTTTCACTCAAAAACAGTGGTATCAATATCAAATAACTTCGTTTTCGCCAGATGAGCCTATTCAAATAGGACTTAGTCATGGCAGTAAAAACCCCAAATATCAAAAATTTATTCAACCTATTGAAGAAAAACATAGCATTATTCGACGAGAAGCAGGAAGTGCCTACAAATTCTGCATGATGTTGGAAGGTGAAATAGATATTTATCCACGATTTCATCCAACTTCTGAATGGGACACCAGTTCTGGTCAAGGTTTGTTAGAGAGTATAGGGGGTGGCTTACTTACTCTTGATGGAAAACCTTTTGAATATAATCAGAGACACACGGTTTTAAATAAGGGCTTTATCGCATTTCGTGATCAGGAAAGCAAAAAAATAGCATTTGAAGCATTAGCCCAAGCAGGTGTTATTGATTGAGAGTTATGCCAGACATGTTATAGTGGCAAAGTATTGAAAAAAGATGACAAGATAAAAATGGCACTCGATTTATTGCCTAAAAGTATGTTTGAAGCAATTGATTTATTGCCCGATGCTTCAACTCCTGTAACCTTATTTACGCGTCATTCTCTAAGAGAACTTGTGGGTGGACAGGGCTTAGCTGGATATGATCTCCAACTCACTCCTCAAGGGCGTGAGCTTGCGCAGGCATGGGGTAATTATTTAATTAAAAATACAGATCGTGTTATTCAGCATTGTATTTCAAGTCCAATACAGCGTTGTGTCGATACGGCTGCGCTCATGATCGAAGGGGCTGATGCCGTAAGTCCTGAATTTAATACACATACGATTGAAATTATTGAGCAAGGACTACTGGTTGAACCTGGTAGCTTTGTATTAGACATACAACAAGCTGCCCCTTATTTTAAAAAGCAAGGTGCTTTGGGTTTTATTAATAGTTTTGTAAATAATGCATTACCTGGTATGAAACACCCAATTACTGGTGTTTTAGATGTACTAGAGCTTATTTATCATACGCATCCTAAAACTCAAGGCGGGCTTAGTTTAGCTGTCAGCCATGACACTATTATTGCTGCAATTGTTGCTGTAATTTCTGGTGATAATGAAATTAAGAAAGAAGATTGGCCTGAAATGATGGAAGGCCTATTTGTATGGTTTGAAGGCGAAGAATTTCCAAATTGTAAATTAAAATGGATTTGGAGAGGTAAGGCCTATGAGCTAAATGTAGCTAAATTTGGAAAAACGCTATAAGCTCAAAAATGATAGATAATAAAAAAAGCCCTATTGGGCTTTTTTTACATGCTTTAATTAGTTAGCTAACGCTTTAACTTGAGCATTTAAACGGCTCTTATGACGAGCAGCTTTATTTTTGTGGATGATGCCTTTATCAGCCATACGGTCGATTACAGGAACAGCTTTTTGGTAAGCTTCTGTAGCAACAGCATGATCACCACCAGCAATTGCACTTAAAGTACGTTTGATGTATGTACGAACCATAGAACGCAAGCTTGCGTTGTGTTTACGTGCAGTAACGTTTTGACGCGCACGTTTTTTAGCTTGAGCAGAGTTTGCCACTCTTGCACTCCTTGAAAATAAGTTGGTCTGGGCGGGCTGTGGTCAATCCAGTAAACTGGTGCAACCATCACCAGCCCGTAAACAAGTGCCATATTGTGATGAATAGACACCGTGAAGTCAAGCCTTGAGAACGTTTTAAGCTGTTTTAGGGGCTGTTAAAACGGTAAGAAAAGGTTAAATTTAAAACAAAGTTAAAGAGGGATGGATAAAAAATGACAGCAAGTAAGAAAAAAGCGATTGTGCTCGGCGCAACAGGGTTGGTCGGATTAGCACTTGTTGAAAAGCTCCAGCAGGCTCCAGAATTTGAAGCCATTACGCTGGTGGTTAGAAAAGAATCTCAAGTATTTAATACATATGACAAAGTTAACCAGCTCATCATAGAAGATTTCTTAATGTTGAATGATGAAGATGTGAGTGGTCATACCCATGCATTTAGCTGTCTGGGAACAACATTAAAAAATGCGGGCTCAAAGCAAGGCTTCTACGCGGTAGATTATGAAATCAATGCCCATTTGGCAGATTTGGTGCAAGATAAACATATTCATCTTTTATTAGTGAGTGCCCTTGGTGCAAATGCAAACTCACCAATTTTCTACAATAAAGTGAAAGGACAGTTGGAAGATTATGTTGAGAGTTTGGGAATTGAAAAATTATCTATTTTTAGACCCTCTTTACTGATTGGTAAGCGCAGTGATGTACGGCTTATAGAGGATTTGGGGCAAAGTCTATTTAAATTTATTGAGAATAAATGGCAAAAACCATTCAAATATAAACCTGTGACGGCGGAGCAATTGGCTCATACCATGGTCGTAGCGGCGCTAACGCAAATTGAAGCATTCAAACGATATGATAATCTGAGCATACAGAAAACTCGATAAGGGAGAATGGAAGTGTCGACAGTACCGTTTGTAACATGTGATTTATTAGATGATAACCCTGAAAAAGACTTACAAGTTGTAATTCCCTCAATGGATGGAAAGTTCTTTCAAAGTTATGGGGCGCGTAAAACTTTTGGGGGACAGGTTGTAACAGTAAAGTGTTTTGAAGATAACTCGCGTGTAAAAGAGTTATTGGCAACAGATGGTACAGATAAAGTACTCGTTGTAGATGGTGGTGCATCTATGCGTTGTGCGCTTATGGGTGACCTGATTGCAGAATCGGCAGTTAAAAATAACTGGAATGGTGTAGTAATTTATGGCTGTGTACGCGATGTCGATGCTATTGCTACCCTTGATTTAGGTATACATGCATTGGCAGCAATTCCCCAAAAAAGTAATCGTAAAGGCATTGGCGAAGTAGATACCACTTTGTATTTTGGTGGTGTCACAATTCAATCAGGCGATTATATCTATGCTGA
Source organism: Acinetobacter sp. KB005 (assembly GCF_049949095.1). Classification (NCBI taxonomy): domain Bacteria; kingdom Pseudomonadati; phylum Pseudomonadota; class Gammaproteobacteria; order Moraxellales; family Moraxellaceae; genus Acinetobacter; species Acinetobacter sp. KB005. The sequence goes on from NZ_CP188191.1 coordinate 2,621,769, forward strand.
TAATAATGGAATTGTGATTTCAAAAGAAAAATTAGTGTAATCACAGTTTATAAAGGATCGCATGATGGTGAATCATCAAATTAAAGTATTACAGGCAGTTGTCTCTGCAATTGTTGAAGGTGGTCGGGGTGTAACAGGTACCGCATTTCCTCAGCAACCTGTAAAAGCCTTGAAGTTATATGAATTTGAAGGTTCACCATTTTGCCGTCGTGTCCGTGAAGTCCTTACACTTTTAAATCTGGATGTAGAAATTTATCCATGTCCTAAAGGTGGGACAAAACATCGTTCGGTCGTAAAAGAAAAAGGTGGCAAATTACGGTTTCCTTTTTTAGTAGATGAAAATACAGGTGACTACTTATATGAGTCACAAGAAATTATTCATCATTTATTTAAACACTACGGTAAGACCGGGAAGACGCCTCAGAAATTTTCGAGTTACCCTAACGTCCCTTATGCTGCATTTGCTGGGACCATATTAAATGGTGCTCGGGGAGTTTGGATAAATAAAAAAATCATTAATAGAGCTGTGCCTGAACAAAAACTTGAGTTATGGAGTTTTGAGGCAAGTCCTTATTCACGAGTTGTAAGAAGTCTACTCTGTGAGTTGGAGCTTCCTTATATTCTGCATAATGTTGCAAAAGAAAGATGGCAAGATCAAGGCCCAGCTATTTTTCGCTTAAAACCGGGTAAATATGTGCCTCTAAAAGGTGGAAAACGAGAAAAAATATTGCCTGTTATGCAAGGTAAAATGCAGGTACCTTATTTGGTAGACCCAAATACGGGAGTGAAGATGTTTGAGTCTGCTCAAATCGTAAAATATTTAAAGAAGCAATATGGTCGTTGATTAATTAAGATAGGCTTTAGAAAGAGTTTAAGTCAATTTACTTAAACTCTTAGAAAGATCAGATTTCATAAGAACATGAATATGCTAAATTAAAGAGGTTAAATACCCAAATAAGGCATATTTTATGGAATGTATGAGAATTCAACCTGTAACGAGCAGTCCTGGTGAAAATGCACTATTTATCGTATTGGGACTCACTCAAGGTGATTCTGTAATAGAAAAAGTAAAAGATTTTGCTAGTAATTTTTCAGCATTAACTAGAAGTCTAACTAATCGTTATCCAGATAGTAAGTTTAATGCCACGCTAGGTTTTAGTTCAAATGCATGGGATATCTTATTTCCAGAGCAAACGAAGCCTCAAGAATTAGAAACATTTAAAGAAATTAAAGGGCCGAAATACACGGCTATTTCAACAGCTGGTGATCTATTTTTTCATATTCGTGCTGATCGTCAGGCTTTATGTTATGAGCTGGGCAATATAATCAATCAACAACTTGGTAAAGTGACTTATCCAATTGATGAAGTGCATGGTTTCCGTTATTTTGATGGACGGGCAATTATTGGCTTCGTAGATGGGACAGAGAATCCAGAACCGGTTATTGCAGCGCAATGGGCATTAGTGGGTAATGAAGATCCTGACTTTATCGGTGGAAGTTATGCTTTTATCCAGAAATATACACACGACATGGAAAAATGGCGTGGATTGAGTGATGACGAGCAAGAAAAAGTGATTGGCCGTAAAAAGTTCAATGATGTTGAACTCGGTGATGATGAAAAGCCACTAACTGCACATAATGTAGTAAGTAAAGCGCATGATGCAGAAGGTAATGAGCTTAAAATTATGCGAGCTAATATGCCTTTCTCAAATCCTTCAAAAAATGAATATGGTACTTTCTTTATTGGTTACTCGCGTAAATTTAGTACAACCCGACAAATGCTTGAAAACATGTTCTTGGGGAACGAGCAGGGCAATCTTGATCGGTTGCTTGACTTTAGTACTGCTCAAACAGGAACTTTATTTTTTGTACCAACGGTCGATTTTCTTGATGATTTAGGTGATGACTAGTCGTTAAACTAAAAGGCTTAAATGATGGAAGTAACTAGATTACTTCCATTGCTTGAATTGAAAATTAATATGATGTGATGAAATGTTTAAGAAGATAACGCAGCTTTTTCAAGGCTCAAAAGAAACACCAGAACAAATTTACTTGCGAGAGAATCTATTAAAATTTGATTCTGAACGCGGTCCTATAATCAAGGATGTGCAGATTAATGAGAAATGGTCAGAACATCTTGAGTATTTCTCAAACCGTAAATTGCAAAATTTTGATAATCTTCAGAAATTATTCCTAATTACTCCACAAATTAATGAAAAGATTGATCTGGAAATAGCAACCCAACGTTATGTAGAAAGATTGGGAAATACACAAGAAAAGCTACTTCAGCTTAAAGCGATTATACAAATATTAAATCAATATTACGTTTTGTTTTTGCGTGATAAATAATCATAGTTGATTGATTAAAAAATATAAAAAGTACAGCTAACTAGTAGTTTGATTTTCAAAAAAATAACTCATTTCACTAAAAACATCATGCTACTATTAGGCTCATATCTTCTTAGCTGATAAAAGCCATATACATGTTTCAACAAGAAATCTCTCAATTGAATTTACAACAGCTCAAAGCCGGTGAAAAGCGTTGGGTGGGGTCGTTATTAGGTTCATCTGCTGCATTATTATTTAAAGAAATTGCTGTTCAGCATTCTTCTTTACTTGTTGTGGTCGCTAGAAATAACCAACATGTTGCTCAATTAGAAAGTGAACTTGAGTTTTATGGCATAAAACCGACAATTTTCCCTGATTGGGAAATCTTGCCTTATGATCGTTTGTCACCTCATCAAGATATTGTTTCAGAACGTCTTGCAATTTTATCTAATATGCCTCAGAAGGGTGTATTGCTCATTTCAGCAAGTACTTTAGCTCAAAGAGTTGCACCGTATTCATGGGTTTTGGGTGAACACTTTGATATTCACGTTGGACAGAAATTCGATTTAGAGCAACAGAAGTTACGTTTAGTACAAGCCGGTTATCATTTGGTAGACACTGTTTATGATCATGGTGAGTTTGCTGTACGTGGCAGTATTATGGATATTTTTGCGTCAGGCCAAGAAGCGCCTATTCGTATTGATCTGTTTGATGATGAAATTGATACATTAAAATTCTTTGATCCAGAAACGCAAAGAACAACGAAGCCTTTAAAAAGTTTTACAGTTTTACCAGCAAAAGAATTTCCACTAAAAGAAGCCCGTTCAATTTTTAGAGATCGGTATTCTGAACTTTTCCCTACGGCCAATCCTAAGAAAAACCCGATTTATCAAGATGTCCTAGAGGGAATTGCTTCACCAGGAATTGAATTTTATTTGCCATTGTTTTTTGATAAAGCACAAATGCAATCGCAAAGTACACTTACAACGTACTTTCCAAAGAATTGCATTGTAATTACAACTAATGATGTAGATACTGACTTAACTAATTTTTGGAAAGAAGTTTTTCGTCGTTATGAAGACAGACGTCATAACGTAGATCAACCAATTCTTCCTCCTGAAGAATTATTTATTGCTCCAAATCATCTGCTCAGTGCTTTAAATCAATTTCCGCGTATGTTGGTGAGCGCAGAAATAGTTGAAGAAAAAGCTGGCGCTTTAAATCTTAAGGTAGAGCAGCCACCCAAGTTACCAGTTGATCCAAAAAAAGAAAAACCATTCTCGGTAGTCAAAAAATATATTGATGAAGCAAATCATCCGGTCTTGTTGGTTGCAGAAAGTGCAGGCCGACGTGAAAGCTTAAGAGATGGTTTACGTGCCAGCTTAGGAGATATCCCTGGCGTAGATAGTTTTGAGCAATTTCAGACTAGTCAGTTTGCGATTGCTATTACAAATGCACCGCTAGACCGTGGTTTGCTTTTAACAGACCAATTGTCGGTTATTTCAGAAAATCAGTTATATGAACATCGGGTAGTTCAGCGTCGTCGTAAACGTCAGCAAGAAGTTTCAGAAGAGTTCTTAATTCGCAGTTTGACTGAATTAAGTATTGATGCTCCTGTTGTTCATATTGATCATGGTGTGGGGCGTTATGCAGGATTAGTTACTTTAGCAATTGAAGGGCAAGATTATGAATTCTTGCAACTAAATTATGCTGAAGGCGCAAAAGTTTATGTGCCTGTGACTAATTTGCATCTTATTAGTCGTTATAGTGGTGGAGACCCAGATTTAGCTCCACTGCATAAAATTGGAAGTGATGCATGGAGTAAAGCTAAACGCAAAGCTTTAGAACAAATTCATGATGTTGCCGCCGAACTATTACATATCCAAGCACGTCGTCAGTCAAAACCTGGTTTTGGTTTTGAACTCGATCAATCACTTTATATGCAATTTGCCAGTGGATTTGCTTACGAAGAAACACTCGATCAGGCGAATGCTATTGAAGCCACGCTTCACGATATGCAACAAGCTAGACCTATGGATCGACTTGTTTGTGGCGATGTTGGTTTCGGTAAAACTGAAGTCGCAATGCGAGCTGCGTTTGTTGCTGTGCAAAACGGTAAGCAAGTTGCTGTTTTAGTACCTACAACTTTACTTGCACAACAACATTATGAATCTTTTAAGGATCGTTTTGCTGATTGGCCTGTGCGTATAGAAGTGTTGTCACGCTTTGGCTCAAATAAAGCCCATACAAAAAATATTGAAGATTTAATTGCTGGTAAAGTGGATATTGTGGTTGGAACACATAAACTTTTACAAGAAAATGTGCAATTTAAAGACTTGGGCCTAATGGTGGTCGATGAAGAACATCGATTTGGTGTGCGTGATAAAGAGCGGATCAAGGCATTACGTGCAGATGTAGATATGTTGACGCTTACCGCAACACCAATTCCACGAACTTTAAATATGGCTTTTTCGGGAATGCGTGATCTATCTATCATTGCTACACCACCAGCCCGTCGTTTAGCGGTTAAAACATTTGTACAAGAACATACGGAAGCTTCTATTAAAGAAGCGATCTTGCGTGAATTGCTACGTGGTGGCCAAGTATACTTCTTACATAATGAAGTCGATACGATTGAAAGGGCTGCTGAAAACATCCGTGTTCTTGTGCCTGAAGCTCGTGTGGCTGTAGCTCATGGCCAAATGAGAGAAAGAGAGCTTGAACAAGTCATGCAGCAGTTCTATCACAAAGAATTTAATGTATTGGTATGCTCAACCATTATTGAAACCGGAATTGATGTTCCAAATGCCAATACAATTTTGATAGAAAGGGCTGACAAACTTGGTTTAGCTCAATTACATCAATTACGTGGCCGTGTGGGGCGCTCACACCACCAAGCTTATGCTTATTTACTGGTTCCTTCTATAAAACATTTAAAAGGTGATGCAGAAAAGCGCTTAGATGCAATCCAGCGTGCTTCAACTTTGGGTGCTGGTTTTATGCTAGCTACAGAAGATTTAGAAATTCGCGGTGCGGGTGAGCTTTTAGGTGAGCAACAAAGTGGTTCAATGCAGGCAATTGGATATAGTCTGTATATGGAAATGCTTGAGAAAGCCACTAAGGCAATTCAGCAAGGTAAAACCCCGAATTTTGATGCGCCTTTGTCATTAACTGCGGAAATCAATTTACATATTCCAGCGCTTATTCCACATGAGTATTTAGGCGATGTTCATCAGCGCTTATTGTTTTATAAGCGTATTAGTAATACAGATACGCAAGAAAAACTGGACAACATCCGTATGGAGTTAATTGATCGTTTTGGTGTGCCACCACAATCTGTAAAACACTTATTTAGTGTTCATCAAATTAGATTGAAAGCAGAGCAGTTGGGTATTACCAAAATTGATATCAATACACAAGGCGGTAATATTGAGTTTTCACCGGATACTCCAGTTCAAGCCATCAGTATTATTCAGTTAATGCAAAAAAATCCGACCTATTACCGCATGGATGGTGGGCAGCGTTTGAAGGTTATGGTTCAGCTTGAAGAACATGAAAAACGTATCCAGTTCATTAATGATTTGTTAGCGAAATTATTAACTGAAATACATGTATAAATGATGTTTTGAAGCATTTTTTACTGCATGTGAATTTTATGTAAGTTCATAGCATGGTTTTATGCATGATTTATCGGATCCAGTGGTGAATAAGTGCATAAAATCATTGTTATTTGTAATCAAACCAGACACTAGCAATACTCACATCAAAACTGATGTGATAGTATTAGCCATTATTGTTTATTGTCATTTATAAAAGATATGTTTAGTTTGCATCCACAACTTGCTCAAGATACTTTTTTTGTAGGCGATTTCCCGCTTTCAACATGTCGTTTAATGAATGATATGCAATTCCCGTGGCTGATTTTAATCCCTCGTGTGCCGGGAATCACAGAATTATATGAATTGAGCCAAGCTGATCAAGAGCAGTTTTTACGCGAATCAAGTTGGTTGTCTAGCCAGCTATCTCGAGTATTCCGTGCTGATAAAATGAATGTTGCAGCTCTAGGTAACATGGTGCCTCAGTTGCATTTCCATCACGTCGTGCGTTATCAAAATGATGTTGCATGGCCTAAGCCAGTTTGGGGCACGCCTGCTGTTCCATACACAAATGATGTACTGGCTCACATGCGTCAAACCCTTATGCTTGCTTTACGTGGTCAAGGTGATATGCCTTTTGATTGGCGCATGGATTAAATCAATGCAATGCCACATTTATATGAATGTGGCTACATTGAGGTATGGAGGACAGGGTGCAATTAGAGAGGTTTATCGATAGAGAGCCTAAGCAGTTTGCATATTTTCATCGCTTGATGGGATATTCAATTCTGTCCTTAATTTTAGTGATCTATGCTTTTACCTCACCTAATACAAATTATCAGATCTACGTTCCACCTTTCTTCCTATTTTTGCTTTTTATTAGTTCAAAGTTAGAGCACTGGCTTCAATACCAATTTGATAAGAAAACACAAAAAAGTGTTTTTTTTGCAATTGATGCAATTGTTGTGGCGGTTACCTTAGCGGGTCTGCATCTTAATTTGGTGCCTACATTTATTGCACTTTTTGCATTATTTTATTCTGCAATTAATAGTCGTATTTCTTTCGCAGTCATTTGTTTGACTAGCTTGCTAGGCGCGATTATTTTTTATTTAAGTACTTTTTTCCTATTTGGTTTTTATACATATTTTGAACCGACTAGCCAAGAGTTAACTGTAATTACACTCTTAGGTTTGGTCATGTTTATCACCATTGGAAATTATTACCAACATCGTTGGGTTAAAAAAATCAGTCAGCAGCGCCAACATTACTATGATCAAATGACGCGCTATATTGCTTTTGCTAATCAGTTAAGTCGTTATGCACCGCTACAGTTGTGGCAGTCTATTATGCGCGGTGAAGCGGAAGCAAAAATTGAGTATAAACGAAAAAAAATGACTGTGTTTTTCTCTGATATTCAGGGCTTTACAGAGTTATCAGAAACATTAATTCCTGATGATTTGGCATTTTTGCTTAATGATTATTTAAGCCATATGACGGAAATCGCGAAGCAGTATGAAGCTACTGTCGATAAATTTATGGGGGATGCCATCCTCATATTTTTTGGTGATCCGAATTCTCAGGGGGTAGAACAAGATGCTAAAGCCTGTGTAGAAATGGCAATCGCTATGCGTCAGCAAATGAAATTGTTACGTGAACGATGGAAAAAAATGGGCTATTCAGCCTTACACATTCGTATGGGAATTAGTACTGGTTACTGCCACGTAGGAAATTATGGGGCAACGCATCGTATGGCTTATACCATTGTAGGTCGTGATGTGAATTTGGCAGCTCGTTTACAATATGCTGCTGAAATAGATGAAATCTTAATTTCAGATGATACTTATCAAATAATCAAAAGTGATTTTCTTTGTGCTCCCAAAACGCCAATTTACTTAAAAGGTATTCAAGGTGCAGTAAAGACATGGCAGGTGATGGAGAAGTACACGGGGAATAAGTCAGATCATCAACAATGGTTTGACTATGAGTATAAAGGCTTTCATTTAGTACTTAATTTAGAAGAAGTACAAAATTATGAATATCCAGAATTGGTAGAAGTACTTGAGAAAATGGTTCAACGACTTAAAGTTCAACAAACTTTAATTAATACTCAAGGCATTGCACGGTTAAGACTTGAAGATGAAGTTAAGCCAGTTGAAATTGATCAACAAGATCAAGTTTAAAACGTGAAGTAAAAAAAAGCTGCTTTTAAAGCAGCTTTTTTATTTTAATGATTTTCGGAAGCGTGATTGATTGTGTATTTAGGAATCTCAATTTCTAAATCTTCATCAACAATCTTCACTTGGCAAGAGAGACGAGAATCTGGTTCAAGACCCCAAGCCCGATCTAAAAGATCTGCTTCAACGTCATCCATTTCTTCTAGACTGTCAAAGCCCTTGCGAACGACTACATGACAAGTTGTACAAGCACACGACATGTCACAAGCGTGTTCAATTTTAATTCCTCGATCAAGCAAACTTTGGCAAAGATTTGCATTTTGTTCGACTTCAAATTCTGCGCCTTCAGGGCAGATCTGAGCATGAGGAAGTACTTTAATGCGGGGCATATTGATCACCTATACCTTTAGTTTGAATTTGACCAATCTTCAAGTTTTGTACCTTTTAAGGCGTGGTCAATATGTCGATTCATACGTAGTGCGGCAAAAGCATCACTATGTACTTTAAGTTGTTCTACAGCTTTTTCAATCGCTTGAATATCATTGCCTTCAAGTTGTACTTTTAGCAAATTTTCAGCAGTTTTAAGTGCTTCAAGCTGCTCATCATTGAGTAAATCAGCATCAACTTTGAGAGCTTGTTCTAAAGCTTCAAGTTCACGTTGGGCTTCAACTTTGGTTTCTTTTAAATGACGCAGATTTTTATCTTCTTCTGCGTGCTGGAAACCTTCAATTAATAAGCGTTCAGTATCAGATTCCGATAGGCCATAAGATGGCTTAATATCAATTTGAGCCTGTACACCCGAAGTTGTTTCACGAGCAGAAACTGTAAGTAAACCATCAGCATCTACCTGAAAGGTAACTTCAATGCGTGCTTGACCAGCAGTCATTGGAGGAATGCCATGAAGGACAAATCTGCCTAATGAACGACAGTGCTCTACCAAATCTCGTTCACCTTGAACAACATGAATAAGCATGGCAGTTTGGCCATCTTGATAAGTTGTGAATTCTTGACGACGAGCGACTGGAATAGCAGTATTACGTGAAATAAGACGTTCTACTAATCCACCCATGGTTTCTAAGCCAAGTGAAAGAGGAGTGACATCTAAAAGTAATGAGCCATCTTGGCTATTACCAATAAGCTGGTTAGCTGTGATAGAAGCACCAATTGCAACTACTTCATCAGGATTGATCGTACAAAGTGGTTCTTGATTAAATACATTGCGAACTGCTTGCTGAACAGCATAAGAACGGGTAGAGCCACCCACTAAAACAACATTCTGAATATCAGTTAACTCAAGTTTCGCATCACGTAAAACGCGTTTACAAACACTGATTGTTTTATCTAAAGCAACTTGAATAATGCTTTCAAAAGTTGGACGATCAAGTGTTAGTACGTTTTCAAGTAGTTTTAATTGAACTGATTCTTGAGTTGATAGTTGTTCTTTCGCTTGACGAGCAGCAACAATAAATACTGCATAAGTTTCATCGTTAAGAGTATCGATATTGAGCTGCTTTTTAGCCCATTTAACAATGAGACGATCTAAGTCATCACCGCCTAAAGCAGTGTGACCACCTGTAGCTAATACTTCAAAGACACCTTGTGAGAAACGCAAGATTGATACGTCGAAAGTACCACCACCTAAATCATAAATTACATAGTTATGATCTGTAGCTAAATTAGTTTCTTGGTCTAAACCATAAGCGACAGCAGCAGCAGTTGGCTCGTTTAATAAACGTAATACATTTAAGCCAGCAAGCTGGGCAGCATCACGTGTTGCTTGTCGCTGAGCTTCATCAAAATAGGCTGGAACAGTAATCACTGCGCCATTTATTGGATTTTGTAAGCTAGCTTCAGCACGGTCTTTTAATTGCTTTAAAATTTCAGCAGAAATTTCAACAGGGGTTTTACGACCAGCACATGTTTCAAAAGCTGGCATTTCATTTTCAGAACCCACTAACTCATATGGGTGTTGAAATTTAATATCTGCTTTTGAACGACCCATAAAACGTTTTACAGAAACAATTGTATTTTTAGGATCGGCAATAAGGAAAGGCTTTGCTTCTTCACCATAGTGAGTTGCATCATTTCCATAGTGCACAATAGAAGGAAGGAGCCTTCTTTCTTTTTCGTCATTGAGTACTTTAGGTTTGCCTGATAACACTGTCGCAACTAAGGAATGTGTTGTTCCTAGGTCGATACCAATCGCAATGCGGTGTTGATGTGGGGCACTGGATTGACCCGGTTCAGCAATTTGCAAAAGTGCCATGAGTTAAATCCCTTGAATATAATTTGGAAAAAGCAAAATTAAAAATCGTCGTCTAAATCAAAGTTGTCTTCGTCATCCAACATTTGATCTTCTGCTTTTTCAATGTCGTTAAGAACGCGCTGAAAGAAACGTAATTTACGTACAGTATCTCGAGCTTCACCCCAGTCCTCATCTGCGTAATCAATTTTAAATTCGCGAACTAGGCCATCCATCCATTGAAACACTTCTTGTTTAAGTGTGGTCAGATGCTCTTGTGAAGTTGCTTCATCAAGTTGTTCACGAATTTCTAAAGCTGATTGTAAGAACTCAAAATCGCTAATGGATTGATCGAGGTGGTGATCTTGCTTTTTGAGTGACAATAGATAAGCAGCGCGGCTATCTACTTGCGACAAAGTTTTAAAAGCTTGATTGATTTCACTTGATTTGATCAACGCCTGATCTTTATCTTCAGCTTTATCTGGATGATACTGCTGCTGCAAATTCAAGAAACTAGATTTTAAGCTCGCCAAATCGATATCGAGTGCTACGGGTAAATTGAACAACTCAAAATGATTCATTGGAAATGAGGTCCACATTAATTAAATACATTAAAACAGTGCTATAAAAAGACACTGTTTTAATGAGAGATGAAAGGAGAAAGCTTAGACAGTGAAAGATTCACCACAGCCACATTCACCTTTTTTATTAGGATTGTTAAATTCGAACCCTTCATTAAGGCCATTTTTAACGTAGTCCATTTCTAAGCCCTCTAAATACACTGAGCTTTTTGGATCTACAAATACCTTAACGCCAAATTGTTCGAAAACTTGGTCATGTTCATCAATAGAGTCTACAAACTCAAGAACATAGGCCAATCCAGAACAACCAGAAGTTTTCACACCCACGCGAATGCCTTCACCCTTACCTCGATTTTTAAGGTAATTGCTAATATGAGTCGCAGCATTTTCAGTTAAATGAATCATGAAAACTCCAACGTTTACAATGGTAACAAATTACGCTTTAGATTTTTTAGTGCGGTAATCTTCAATCGCAGCTTTAATCGCATCTTCAGCTAGTACAGAACAGTGAACTTTTACTGGTGGAAGTGCAAGCTCAGTCGCAATATCAATATTCTTGATGGTTTGAGCTTCATCAAGAGTTTTGCCTTTTAACCATTCGGTTACAAGAGAACTTGATGCGATTGCAGAACCACAACCATAAGTTTTAAAACGTGCTTCTTCGATTACACCGTTATCGTTTACTTGGATTTGTAAACGCATTACGTCACCACACGCAGGTGCACCGACCATACCTGTACCAACATTTTTAGAGTTTTTATCTAAAACACCAACATTACGAGGGTTTTCGTAATGATCAATTACCTTTTCGCTATAAGCCATGTCGCTTCTCCAAACCTCGGGGTCAGCCTAATATTAATATGAGGGTAAAAATACTAATTTCAATGAATTAGTGTTCAGCCCATTCAACTGTAGAAAGGTCGATACCTTCTTTATACATATCCCAAAGCGGAGAAAGTTCACGTAATTTCTCAACAGCGGCTTTGGTAATTGTAAGCACATGATCAATGTCTTCTTCAGTTGTGTATTTACCAAAACTGAAGCGGATTGAGCTGTGCGCTAGCTCATCAGATAAACCTAATGCGCGAAGAACGTATGAAGGCTCTAAAGTTGCAGAAGTACAAGCAGAACCACTTGATACAGCAGCATCTTTAAGTGCCATCATTAAAGATTCACCTTCAACAAAGTTAAAGCTGACGTTTAAATAGTTAGCAACGTTTTGAGTTGGATGGCCGTTTAAGAAAACCTGTTCAAGGCCTTGTAAACCATTCCAAAGTTTGTCACGTAGTTTACGAATGCGTTCTTGTTCTGCATGCAATCTTTTGCCAGCAAGTTCAAAAGCTTCACCCATACCAACAATTTGGTGAGTTGCTAAAGTACCAGAGCGCATACCGCGTTCATGACCGCCGCCATGAATTTGTGCTTTTAAACGAACACGTGGGCTACGACGTACATATAATGCACCGATACCTTTTGGACCATAAATTTTATGAGCTGAGAAACTCATAAGATCAATTTTCATGGTAGATAAATCGATTTCAACTTTACCAGCAGCTTGAGCAGCATCTACATGAAAGAAGGTTTTATTGGCACGTGTTAACTCACCAATTGCTGCTACATCTGTAACTGTACCGATTTCGTTGTTTACCATCATAAGAGAAACAAGAACAGTATCAGGACGAAGTGCAGCTTTTACCATTTCAGGTGTAATTAAACCTGTTTGTGGTTCTGGTTCTAAATAAGTAATTTCAAAACCTTGTTCTTCTAATTCACGACAAGGATCTAGAACAGCTTTGTGTTCAATTTTACTTGTAATAATGTGTTTGCCTTTAGAAGCATAGAATTGAGCTACGCCTTTAAGTGCAAGGTTGTCTGATTCGGTAGCACCAGAAGTCCAAACGATTTCACGTGGATCGGCTTTAATTAAATTTGCGACTTGCTCACGCGCATATTCAACTTTTTCTTCTGCCTGCCAGCCATAAGCATGGGAACGAGATGCAGCATTACCAAAGGTACCGTCGAAAGTTAAACACTCCATCATACGTTCTGCAACTTGCGGATCTACTGGAGTGGTTGCTGCGTAATCAAGATAAATTGGACGTTTCATATCAAATACCTGTACCCGATAAAAGAGCTGAATCTGTGCCAGTCACATTTTGGCGCAATGCAACAGTTTGAACGTTGTCTCGGCTAATGAGGTCGGCAAGAGAGATTTTTGCTAAATAGTCGGCAATATGATGAGAGAGTTCTTGCCATAAATCGTGAGTAAGACACATTGCACCATTTTGGCAGTTAGCTTTGTGGTCGCAACGTGTTGCATCAACGGTTTCATTTACGGCTTCAATAATTTCTAACACAGTAATTTCATCAGCGTTTCGAGCCAAATGATAACCACCATTTGCACCACGGACACTAGAAACTAACCCATGACGCTTAAGTTTAGCGAATAACTGTTCTAAGTAAGCAACTGAAATAGATTGACGTGCGGCAATTTCGGCGAGCGTGATCGTTTGTTCAGTTGGCTGCAAAGCTAAATCAAGTAGAGCAGTCACTGCGTAGCGACCGCGAGTTGTAAGGCGCATGATTCGATACACATGTTAAGACTAGATAATAGGATTTTATGAATCCCGACTAAAATAGTCAAGTTTTTTTATTTTTAATTCAAGTGCAGGAACAAAATGGAAAAATAATTTAAGCAACCCACAAATTATATATGAAAAAAACAATAAATATCAGGCTAATTATACCAAAGCCTAAGTTAATGTTGCGTTGACGTTGTTGTAAGCGAGTAATTCGATTTTGATATTGTTTGATTTCCACATGAAGTGAATTGATTTCTGAACGTTGTTGATCAATTTTTTCAAGCAATGGAGCAATTCGTTTACGTGAAGCAAGGGTTTCAGCTTCATCATCTGGTGTATTAAACCATTGCTTCCAGTCAGCTAAAAGTTTAGGCAGAGTAAGATGAGAAATTAAATCTAATAACTCTTTTTTCGTTTCTTCATCACCATCAATACGCATGTTCTTAAGACTACGCTGGTTTGAAAAAGCAAAAATCTTAATCAAATCGATAAGCGTACTATTGATTTCAAGATCAATACGTCGATCAAAAGAATGGATATCGAACAACAAACCCTTTTCTGTAAATTGAACATAAAAGTCAAAAAAAGGAAGGTAGCTATTGATGCGAATAGTTGTTTTGTTTGAAATAAACTTTTTCGCTTGCAAGCGAAGAACACCATCGTGGGTGAGAATAAATGAAAAGAAAGTTTCTAAAATAATTAGAACAATATTCAGCAACAGACGGGGATGTTTTTGTCTTTGTTGCGTTTCACTCATAAAAGTTTATCCTTACAAATAGCAGTTAACCGAAGAATGGGACATCCTATCCCAAACTTTAATAAATGTCCTGTTAAATATATTTACACGACTTAATTGCTTTGTAGAACAGTTTTGTAAATGGATCAAGTCTTTACTTTGATATTATAGAAATATTTTGTGGTCAAATCAGTCATCATCTCTCTCATCTGATTAGGAGCTTAGATCAATGGATAATGCAAATATAGATACCCCGACAGAAGAGTCAGAAGAAAAAAACAAATTAAAATCAAGAAGTTCAAGAAAGTCGGCTTTGGATTTTAGAAAGTATACCAAGCAAATTTGGTTAGCAGGGCTAGGGGCTTTTTCACGCGCAGAAGAAGAAGGTAATAAGCTATTTGACTCTTTGGTCAAAGTAGGTGAAGAACTGGAATCTAAAACAGGAGACTTAGCAGACACTACTGTTGGTAAGGTCACAGAAAAAGCAAAAGAATCTGTATCTGAAACAAAAGATAAAGTAGAAAAAATTCTTGATACCAGTGTTAACCATTCTTTAAACCGGATTGGACTGGTGACTCCGAAGGATTTACAGCACATTGAACAGCTCTTGGTACAGCTTCATATTAAGGTGGATGCTTTAATAGAAGAAAACCAGCAGTTGAAAGAAAAATTGAATAAAAAGTAAAAAATGTTGGGATTTAGCAAATATATAACAGTTTTTTAGCATTTATTTTCGCTAAAAGCCCTGCTCTAGTATTGCGTTTTCCCCCAAAGCATTGCTATAAAGGCGTCATGGCCTTTTAAACTATAGCCTTGGACCTTAAACAAACGATATTAAGAGGATGTTTTATTCATGAATAAATCAGAATTAATCGATGCAATTGCTGAAAAAGGGGGAGTATCTAAGACTGATGCAGGCAAGGCACTCGATGCGACAATTGCGTCAATTACTGAAGCACTTAAAAAAGGTGACACAGTAACTTTAGTTGGTTTTGGTACTTTCAGTGTTAAAGAACGTGCTGCACGTACTGGTCGTAACCCTAAAACTGGTGAAGAGCTTCAAATTAAAGCAACAAAAGTACCTAGCTTCAAAGCTGGTAAAGGTCTTAAAGATTCAGTAGCTTAATCTTTTAAGATGATTAAACGCGCCAATATAGGCGCGTTTTTTATTAAAAATCTGAATTGACCAATATTGCTCATTCATTGATTGTGGTTTTTCAGTTAAAATTCGCCTCGAAATAAAATATTGGAATACTTATGGAATCGTTTCGTACAGTCATTAAGGGTTGGCTCGGCAAAGTCCTTCTAATTTTGTTTTTGACCCCTTTAGCACTTGTAGGTATTGAAGGATATTTTAATAGGGGAAACAAGGCTGATGTTGCAAAGACAGTAAATGGCCAAGAAATATCTAAAAAAGACCTTGAAACTTTAACTCAGTCTTACAAAGAACAATATTTAGCTGCTGTTAAAGGTGATGAGAGTTTACTTAATTTGCCTGTTATTCAGGCTAAAGCACTCGATATTTTAGTGTCACGTAATTTACTAATTCAACAAGCTGAAAAACTAGGTATTTCACTGAGTGATACTCAAATTGAGCAGATGTTAGCTCAGCAGCCTAGTTTGCAAGAGAATGGACAATTCTCGCAAAAACTCTATGAAAATTATTTACGTTCTATTGGTATGACAAGTCAGGGCTTAATATCTAGCCTTCGTCAAGATCATGCTTTAAAAATGCTAACTTCAACTTTTTCTGATTACTCTTTGGTAAGTAAAGTTGATTTAATGCAAATTGCGAATTTGCAAACTGAACAACGTACATTACATTTGGCTAGCATTAAATTAGATGGTTATAAAACTGGTTTAACTGCCTCTAATCAAGAAGCTACAGATTATTACAATAAACACCAAAATGAGTTTAAACAACAAGCTTCTGTTGACGTGGATTATGTTGTTGTGTCTCCATCACTGATGGCTAAACCAGCTCCTGCAACTGAAGCTGAACTTCAGCAAGCATATAGCAAGTTCGTTGAAACTCAGAAAAAAGATGCTAAACGGACTGTGAAGCATATTTTAATTACTACAGATGCTCGTGATGATGCAGCAGCTCAAAAACTTGCTAAAGAAGTATATGCGAAAATTCAAGGCGGCCTTACATTTGCACAAGCTGCATCTCAGTTCTCTGAAGATCCAAGTTCAAAAGCAAAAGGCGGTTTAGTTGAAGCATACGCACCGGGTGTTTTTTCCGATGCGTTTGATAAAACTGTAGTGAGCTTGAAAAATGGACAAATTTCTCAACCAGTAAAAACTCAATATGGTTATCATATTATTGAGGCAGAAACTCAAGCTAATCAAATCCCTTCATTCGAAGCAGAGAAGGCGCGTTTAACTGCTGAGGTTGAAAAGAATAAAGTTGCGACTGTTTATTCAGATACAGTAAATAGTTTAAATGAAACGATTGTTGGTAATGATTCTTTAGAAGCTGTTGTGCAAGAAGTAAAAGGTACAAAAGTTGAATCATTAAATGGCGTAACTTTAGCTACACAAAATCCGTATTTAAGTGATCCAAACGTTAAAATTAAATTGTTTAATGATAACGTGAAAAATGGTGACCGTAATACATCATCTAACATTCAATTAGCGAATGGTGATACGGTATGGGTTAAAGTACGTGATTATCATGCTGCTGGTATAAAACCTTTAGCACAAGCGATGAATGAAGCGAAAGCAAAAGTTATCGATGAAAAAGCGCGTAAAGCTGTTCAAGCAAAAATTGCTACAATGTTGGCTGAATTTAAAACTCAACCAGCAGATCAAGTTGTTGCTAAAAATAAAGTAGCATTTGAATCGGCTGGCGTATTTAGTCGTTCACAAGGATTAAAGCGTGAAATTGAGCGCGCAGCATTTAGTGCAGCTACACCTAAGCCAGGTATGTGGTCTGTTTCAACAGCGAATTTACCAAATGAGCTGGTTGTTGTTGCAGTTTCAAATGTAAATTCATCTGCTGCGAACGCTATTCCTGCTGATCAGTTACAGCAGTTAAAGCAACTTTATCGTCAATCGCGTGGTCAACAAATATTAGAAGATTACAGTCAATATTTAAAATCACATGCGAAAATTAAATAATAATTTGATTCAATAAAAAAAGCGCCTCGGCGCTTTTTTTATTGGCAGTTAATCTAAGCTGTGTCCAATATATTGCTGTCTATATTGTTTAGGAGATAAATCAAAAATTCGTTTGAATGCCTGACTAAATGCTGTTTCAGATGAGTAACCAACCTTATTTGATATTTGTTGAATTGATAAGTTACTTGTGCGTAAATACTGACTTGCCAAGCGAAAACGATAATGCTGCAAATATGTGAGGGGTGGCTCACCAATAATACTGTTAAATATATTCGCAAATTTAGAACGTGACATACAGCATTGTTCAGCTAAAGATTCAACTGTCCATGTGACTTCAGGCCGACTATGAATAGCAGATAGTGCATTGCTCAGTTCCGGATGAGTTAAGGCACTTAACCAGTTTTGTTGATCAGTCATTTGTTGAATATGATCACGAATGCATTCAATGAGTAAAATACTGACTAAATGATCAATAATTTTGTCATGACCCGGCCTGATTTTTTGAGTTTCAATGGCCAGAAAATAGAGTCCAATTTGTAGCCATTCAGGTGGATTGGTTTGATTTTCATGCTGAATATGCATGATGGACGGCAGTGCATTAATGAGTGGTCCAGCCATATGAGTATCGATTTGGCAGCGTAAACATAGCAATAATGTATTATCTGGAGATGAAGTACCAAACTCGATTGCATCTTGTCTGTGACCGTTAAAAAGCGAAGTAATATCCAGAGAATCTACCAACTTACTCGCTGTTGATTTTGAGTCAGTCGCACTATGTGCTTTCCCAGAGGGAATTAAAATAATATCACCAGCAGTCGCAGTTATTTTTTCTGAAGCATTAAGTTGTATATATACTGAACCAGTTAAAACAATATAAGCAAGTAGAGCAGATTGATCTTGTGTTTTAAAAGCCCATTCTCCTTGCGCTTTTAAATAGATGTATTCAGACTTATTAAGGTGAATATCATCAAAAAATTTACTTAGTGCATCCATATTTAAATGATCAATCATTATTTTAATAAAATTATAGTGAGCTATAAGAATAGATCAACATGTGTTTTTAGGACAAAAAAGTGGAAGAAAATGCCAAAGACTTTAACATAGGTTTTTTGGACGGTTACTACTGTTAACTAAACACTATTTCTTTAACTATATAGACATATAGAAAAAGGAAATATAGCTATGAATGCACCAGTAAATGTTCAGCAAGAACTTATGCCAGTGCCTGCGTCTATGCGTGAAATAGATCGCAAACGCTTTTTATGGATGATTAGCCCTGCTTTACCTGCTATCGGTTTAGGTATTTTAGCCGGTTATCAGTTTGGTCCACGCCCATTAAAGAAAGTCTTTGCTTTAGGTGGTCCACTTTTATTACATGTCGTGATTCCGGCAATTGATACTATTATTGGGAAAGATGCTCGAAATCCAACAGATGAAGAAATTAAGCTTTTAGAAAAAGATCCATATTATTCTCGTCTTGTGAAGAGCTTTATTCCTCTACAGTATGCTGCAAATGTTTATGCATGTTATTTAACAAGTCGTAAAACGACATCTTTTATTGATAAGATTTTACTTGGTATCTCAATGGGTGCAATCAATGGTATTGCGATTAATACAGCCCATGAGTTAAGTCATAAGCATGATCGTATAGACCATATTCTGTCTCATCTTGCTTTAGTTCCTACAGGTTATAACCATTTCCGTATTGAACATCCTTACGGTCATCATAAGCGTGCAGCAACACCAGAAGATCCAGCTTCATCACGTATGGGTGAAACATTCTATGAGTTCTGGCCACGTACAGTTATTGGTTCTTTTAAATCTGCAATAGAAATTGAAAAAAATCGTTTAAAACGTAAAGGTAAAGAATTCTGGTCTTCAGATAATGAATTATTACAAGGCTGGGGAATGACTGCTGCTTTTCATGGTTCTATGGTTGGAATCTTTGGTAAAGGTACAATTCCATATTTAGCGACTCAAGCTTTTTATGGTATTAGTCTTTTCGAAATTATTAATTATATTGAGCACTATGGTTTATTACGTCAGAAAAAAGCTGATGGTAATTATGAACGTACAATGCCTGAGCATAGCTGGAACAACAATAACGTAGTAACAAACTTATTCTTGTACCAGTTGCAGCGTCATTCAGACCATCATGCTTATCCGACTCGTCCATTCCAAGCATTACGTCATTTTGATGAGGCACCAGAGCTACCAAGCGGTTATGCAAGTATGCTACTACCAGCATTAATCCCTTCATTGTGGTTTAAAATCATGGATAAGCGAGTTTTTGATCACTATAAAGGTGATTTAAACAAAGCGAATATTTCATCAAAGCGTCGTGCAAAAATTTTTAAGAAATTTGGTGTAGTTGATAAAACATTAGATAGTACAACTACCCAATAAATAAAAATATTAATTCCTGAAATACGAAGCCCTCTAGTTTAATAGCTAGAGGGCTTTTTAAGTTTTGACATAAATAGCTAATAAAAGAAGGGAAAAATTTCCCTTAATTATTATTTTAGTTCGCTAGAAGATTTACCAAGTTCTCGGCGGGCAATAATCAATTGTTGGATTTGTTGAGTACCTTCAAAGATATCGAGAATTTTTGAATCGCGTGCCCATTTCTCAAGTAACTCATCTTCGTTATAACCAACACTTGCTGCCAATTCGACACATTTTAAAGTAATCTCGTTACCAACACGGCCAGCTTTGGCTTTCGCAATAGAAGCTTCTTTAGAGTTTGGCTTTTTGTTATCTGCCATCCACGTTGACTTTAACATAAGCAGGCGAGCGGCTTCCCACTCAGCTTCCATACGGTAGATTTGTGCTGCAAGATTAGAAGTATGTAGATAAGGGGTAGAATAATCTGGATCAAGTTGGTCTTTAAAAATTTCTTTAATACGTTCTAAAGAAGCTTTAGCACAACCGATTGCCATTGCAGCGACTAGAGGACGAGTGTTGTCAAAAGTTTCCATCACTCCAGCAAAACCTTTTGCAACATCGACTTCAGCATTTCCCAAAAGGTTCTCAGCAGGTACACGGCAGTCAATAAAACTAATAACTGCTGTATCTGAAGCTTTAATTCCCAATTTATGTTCTAAGCGTTCAACCTTCATTCCAAGCGTACCTTTTGGTACTACAAATGATTTAATAGCTGCACGTCCCAGTTTTTTATCTAAAGTCGCCCAAACGACGACAGAATCTGCACGTTCGCCAGATGTCACAAAAATCTTTTCACCATTTAAAATATAGTCATTACCATCTTTGGTTGCAGTGGTGCGGATCGCGGCAGAGTCAGAACCGCAACCTGGCTCGGTAATCGCCATTGCAGCCCATGTTCCTTTGAAGCGCTCTAATTGCTCATCATTTGCAACAGCAGCAATGGCTGAGTTCCCAAGGCCCTGACGTGGCATGCTCAGTAATAAGCCTGTATCGCCATAACACATCTCAATAATCCCTAGAGCGGTAGACATATTGGTTCCGTTACGAATACCTTCATTGTCTGTATCGCCACGTTTGCCAGCACCCGCAGCTCCGGCATTAATACCTTCGCCACCTTCATTCATACCATCAATGAGTGAAGCTAACATATCGAGCTCTTTTGGATAAGTATGCTCAGCTTTATCATATTTACGAGAAATAGGGCGTAAAACATTGATCGCAACATCATGTGCCTGATCAATCATCATTTTGAATTTTTTAGGATTTTGTAAGTTCATTGTATTATCCTCTGATCATCAGTTATGCATGTAAGCCAGAATGTAAAATTGCAGTAGCTCGTAAATCACGATACCAACGTTCAACAGGGTGTTCTTTTGTGAAACCGTGTCCCCCAAGAATTTGCACACCATCTGTACCAATTTTCATGGATTTTTCAGCACAAAGTAAACGAGCAAGGTAGGCTTCACGATGGAATGATTGACCTGCTTCAGCACGGCTTGCAGCATTCAAGATCAACATACGCATTGCATCAATTTCAATTGCCATATCTGCAATCATGAAAGCGACACTTTGACGGTGAGAAATCGGCTCTCCGAAAGCAGTTCGTTCATTGGCATATTTAATACAATAGGTTTTTACAGCGTCACAAGTACCAACAGCCATCGCACACCACATTAAATTTCCCAGATCTAAGAAAGCAGTGTAATCAAAGTCTGTTGCACCTATGCGTAGAGCAGGAGTGTGATTAAAGCGTAAAGTTGCTGTTTCTGTCGCTTTAAGGCCCATAGCAGGCGTATTTTTGATAGAAATGCTATCGTTGCATTGCACTACAAATATATCTGGCTTGCCATTAAAGTCCGCACTTACTAAAAAGATATCGGCCAGATCACCTAAAATAACAAGCGTTTTTTCACCCTCAATATAGAATTGATCATTTTCAAGTGATGCTTTGGTTTTTAATACATAAGGATTAAATGCTGGAGTTGCTTCTTGTACAGCAAAGGTTGCTGTAATCTCTGAGTCTTCTGCAAAACAAGGTAAGTACATCGACTGAACTTCGGCAGAACCCCAACGTGTAATTGCATTAATGACACTAAATGTACTGAGTAATCCAGCTGTAAGACTAAAATCGCCTTCAGCCAATTTTTCAGCAATCAATAAGTTACTTACAATATTTTGTTCAGTTGCTACACCACCTAATGCTTCTGGAAGTGCATAGTAGTTAAGACCTAGATCTTCTATATATTGCCAAAGACTTTCTGGAAACTGAGCAGTCTGATCTGCATCATGAGCTAACCCCAATAGAACTTCTTGAGCAAATTGAGACATTGCATCAGAGGTCATTTGTTGTTCTTCAGTTAGGTTTAAATCAAACAGATTCTTGTTCTGCTGAGGTAGACGTTGTTGAGATATTGGCTTAGGTTTAAATGCTTTTTGAGTCTGGCTTAATGCTCTAAAACCAGCTTTTGAACCTTGATAAAGGGATTTTTCTAAAAATTTACGTAACTTGAGTTGATCAAGTACATCGCTTCCAGCCAATTTTGTGATCAGCGATAAACCCAAACCCTGAGCTTTATTGATCATACTTGTCATGATTATGGTGTCCTAACACGTTGTTATTGTTTTATGCTGACACGCATTATAGTAAAAGACTATGTCGTTACTGACATTCAAAAAATGAGTGGATAAATGGTAGGGAAAAAATAAACGTATTTTAAGTGTATGATTTTATTTATTTAAAATAACTTTTTTGTGGTGTGTTTAGAGGGGTATTGGCTAGAATGACATGGAACCATTCTAGCCCTTCATGAAATTAACCGAAGTTACGAATCATACGACGTACATTTGTTTTAGCATCAATGACTGTCATAAACGTATATGCCCCAATAAATTTACGACTAATAAACATAAATTCTTTGGGAGGGACAGAGAAATAACGTGATGCCATCGATTTACTTGCTTGCTGCATAACACGGCTATGTAACTGGCTTTTCTTCCAGTCATAACGTTCATGTTCATCCATTAGACCAGCAGGCATATCTGGATTATTTGATGGGGTGCTAAATGCTTCTGTCGCTAATAGAAAAACATCGGCCATACCTGGCTTAATGCTTTCCGGCATTGCATCAAAAAATTCATAACCAGTCATGGCTTGTATCATTAATTGTTTATCATGTTGATAACCTGCCTGAATTAGATTGCGGGCAACCGATAATAAGTGGTTATCAAACTGACGGATAGCACCAAAGTCTAATAATACAATCTTATCCTGAACATCTTGACCATTACCTAAACGGACAAGGTAGTTACCGAAGTTAGGATCGGTTTGCATTTCGCCCCATTCAAAAATTTCACGAACAGCAATTTCTAATGAAGCTTCACCAAGCTGATTACGACGCTCTTGAGGCAAAGACAACATAACAGGGCTATTGATTGGAACACCGCGTTCGAAAGTCATGCAGAGTACTTGGTTGGTACAATACTCATCTACAATTGTAGGAACAATATAACGCTCGTCATCTTTTAAGCGTTCACCAAAGCGACGAGTAGTGGCAGCTTCAACATCATAGTCAACTTCACGATGCATCATTTCACGCACTTCATCAAACCACTGATCAAATTCACGGGTTTGTGGCACCATACGTGTCAGTTTAAGCATGTTTTTAAACAAGCTCATATCTGAATCAATTGCGTTCGCAACACCTGGATATTGAATTTTTAGAACTAATTCCAAGCCATCTGATTTACGTGTTGCACGGTGAACTTGTGCTAAAGAGGCGGTACCAATTGGTTCATGATCAATCGTTAAATCATTTAACTTAGCGCCCAGTTGTTCTTGTAGATGTGGCTTAATTGCAGGCCAATCTAAAGCAACAGTTTGGTTATTTAGGGTATTTAATGCTTGTGTAATTTCTTCTGGTAAAAAATGTTCACCATAAAGGGCCATCATTTGCCCGATTTTAACAATAGAACCCTTAAGTTTGCCTATTTCAGAAACCAGATAATTAGCTTGTTCGCTCAACGCTTTTTTACGTTTCTTTTCTTTTTCTTCCTCATTAGAAAATATAGAAGAAGCACTTGCAGTTGCCCAACGTGTTCCTGCAAGTAAAGAAGCTTTCGCGATTGATAAGCGTCGATCCATGGAAGAAGTTTTTAAACTCTTAAGCTTATCTTTCTGATTTGACATGAAAATAGAATCCTATGCGCATCATGCAGCCAAACGCTGTGATCTAAAATTGTAACGAATATTACATGTTTTGAGCGTATTAAAATAGTTCTCTCAGACTGAATGATAGGTCGAAATTCCATACTTTATTGCTTTTAGCTTGAAATAGCCTAAGCAATATTCGGAATTTAGAATTCAAACCAATTCAGAAGATTGAGTTAAGTTAAAAGGGTTGTAGACATAAACAATAGATTACATTTTAAATTGAATCTTTAATTCAGATTTCTGCATTAAATGAAGGCGATTATTCTGAATATGTTGCAATAACATCTGCTTGACTGAATCATGCATGAAACCGAATGCATGGGCTTTTACAATAATAATGCTAGGCAAGGTGTAGAAAAAATACTTCACATCCTCAAGAGTTGCCTCATTAAAAATACCTTGTTCAATTAACGTCTGCTGTAAAAACTGTTTTTCGTTTAATACAGAATCTGAAGATTCATCCCAAAAACGGTGACGCATAGCCATCAGATTGTTGTGTTTATAACTCATAAAATTGTCAGCTCAGACTTCAAATCTAAATAAAATATATGGAGTCGAGCAGCGAATATCAAGTTGAGATTATTTTTTCTTCAGTTGCTGATTGAATTTTTATGTAACTCTTGTAAATAGCCTAAGCAAATTTAAAATTTTTTTAAAAAAAACTATAATCCAAACAATTTCATCTATAACACTACTTATCATGACTCCTGCATGCAGATTGTTAAAAAGTAATAAAATTGAATTTTCAATTCATGAATATGAACATGATTCAAATGCCAAAAGTTTTGGATTAGAAGCAGCCGAAAAATTAGATTTGGATGTAAAAGAAGTATTTAAGACTCTAATGGTAAGTGACGATAAGAATTATTTTGTTGCTGTCTTGCCGGTTAATCACCAATTAAATTTAAAAAAAGTAGCTACGGCGTTTGGATGTAAAAAATTACAGATGGCTAATCCTAAAGATGCTGAACGTTTAACGGGATATTTGGTAGGAGGAATTAGCCCTTTAGGCCAAAAGAAACGTTTAAAAACTGTCATTGATGCATCAGCACAAAACTTTAGCAAAATTTATGTAAGTGGCGGAAAAAGAGGGCTGGATATTGGTTTAAATCCTAAAGATTTAGCACAGCTTTTAAATGCTCAATTTGTTGATGTGCTTGATCAGTAAGAAAAGTTTAGAGGAAGACTCTAAGAACTAATCATTATTTTTATCTACAAATAGCTCATTGCAGATACTTCTTCATTTTTCAAAAAAGAGATAAGCATAAATAATTGCAAAAAAGCTTGAACTATTAAATGAAAATGATTATCATTATTGTTAATGGCGATGTAGTCCTAGTCCCGATAAGGGGGAGGAGATTGATTGTAATATAAAGCTCACCTTCTAAGTTTATGCTCATTTTCTAATGAAAATTAGAGTTATACCAGAAGCTCAAACAAGAAGAACAGCAAAAGGCGAGTTGATATCTGGTATGTGACACCTGCGAGACATTATAAAAATATGCGGGTTCAAGCAGCGGTAAATGGAACTAAGAAAAATAAATACTATCAGCGCAACAAAAAGAATAAACCAAGAGTAGCAAGCGAGGATGGCTTGCTACTCTTGCATTTAAAGTTAGCTTCATACTTATTTATATTGTTCAACCTTTTTAGAGTTTTAACTCTGCTCAGTAACAGATCACTTATATTTTTGATTAAAAAATAACCACTAGTGTTTCATTTATTAACATCCTGCCTTTTTAACCAATTTTTTGTATACCCTGAATAAAACATGATCAAAAAAAGAGGTAAAAGCGTGCTTATTTTTCATGGAAAACCTGTTCATGGAGCAATTTTTGATATGGATGGGACAATGTTTGATACTGAGAGGTTGCGGTTTCAAACATTGCAACAAGCATCTCAAGAACTCATGGGACAGGAATTTTCACACGAATATTTAATGCAATGTTTAGGTTTAAGTGCAACTACTGCTGAACAATTAGCTCAACGTTTGTATGGTGTGAATATTCCATATAAAGAGATACGAAAAAGAGCCGATGAGATGGAGCTTGAACATATACGAAAACACGGCGTTCCTATCAAAAAAGGTTTGGTTCAAGTTTTAGAACGTTTAAGAAAATCAGGTTTAAGAATGGCTGTGGCTACTTCAAGTCGTAGAGCAATTGCCGAAGAATATTTAATTAATGCAAATGTTTATAAATTTTTTGATGTAATTACTTGTGGGGATGAAGTACAAAATGGAAAGCCTCATCCTGAAATATTTCTAAAAGCAGCAAGTCAGCTTCATTTAGATGCTAACCAATGTTTAATGTTTGAAGATTCTGAAAATGGTTTAACGTCAGCTCACTCATCGAAAGGTCTAACAATTTTATTAAAAGATATTAAAGAACCAAATGATGAAATGTTGGCAAAAGCCGATTTTTATTACGATCAGATGTATGACTTCTTAACAGATCTCGACCAATTTATTCCTGTTATGGATATGCCACAAGGACAAGAGTCTTTTCCGCAAAGCCTAAATCAACTTACCGTTGGCATACACGGTTTTGGTGCTATTGGCGGCGGATATATAGCGCAAATCTTGTCACACTGGGATGGATACACAAAACCAAGACGTATTATTGCCTCTACACGTAATAGTCTATTCCGTGAAGCTGTAAATGCGTTTGGAACTTATAGCATTCGCTATGGACAGTTTTCTTATGATGAACGCATTGAAAATATGACAATTGTTGATTCTGACAATGAACAGCAAATGTTAGAGATGTATACCCATTCAAGTTTGATTGCACTATGTTTGCCTGAACAAGCTATTGAAGTTGAGTCAAAAACGATTGCAAAAGGTTTATACGCTCGTTTTAACTCGGCACTCGAAACATGTATAGAACCTTTAACTTTTTTAATTATTTTAAATAAAGTTGGCGCAAAATATTTGGTGATGAAGCATCTTAGAGAAGCGCTTTTAGAACTAACTAATGATGAGGACGTGACGGAGCATATTTTAAAAGAACATTACTTTTGCGACACCGTTGTAAACCGTATGGTTTCAAAATTGTCTAATCAAAATCTATATCGTCAGCTTCGTATTAAGCATCATTTTCTTGAACAGCATTTATCTGATGTGGAACATGAAGAGCAGGTCGAAATTGAAGATTGCAATAAACTGACCCAAGATCAGCAAAATCAGGCATCTTTATATGTAGATAATATGCGTCGTAATTTTCAGCCAGGACATATATTACAAAGCATGGATCTAATCTTGTTCCATAGCGAAACTGATATGCCAATTTATGTAGAAAAAGGTAGCCCTTTACTCGAAAAATTGCGCCAAGTTGTGTTGGTTGAGCAGATTACAGATATTCAATTAATCAAAAATCGACTGTGGAACGGCGTACACGCGATGCTTGCTTGGTATGCATCTTTACTAGGTTATGATTCTATTGGTGTTGCCATGGGCGATAGCTCTGTTAAAGCATTTGCAGAGAATTTAATTACAGAAGTAAAGCAAGGACTTGCAATCGTATTACCTAACTATGCAAAAGATCTAGATCGACTCGCTCAGAGTTTTCTAGATTCATGTGAATATGCATTTAAAGATCCATGTCAGCGTGTTGCGCGAGATCCGCTACGTAAACTGGGCCACAATGAACGGGTAATAGCATCAATTGTGGTGAATATTAGCCATGATTTACCCTATAAAAACTTATTAAAAGGTGCTGCTTTAGGTTATGCCTATGCAATTCAATTTTTAGAAATTGATGCGATTAAACATTTGCAGCAACAAATTCAGAACTTGGACATGAGTACAGTTCAGAAAAGACAGCTGGAAGTTGAGTTGACACAATTAATTCAATATTTATTTTCTGAACAAGGTAAGCAACCTTTGAACATGAATATTATTAACTCCAAAACTACACATACTCAATATGCTTAAATTCGTTCAATGAATTAAGACTCTACAACTAAAAGGCAAACATGCTTTAATACAAAAATTGAATCATTTTGAATTAAAGCTGTGTTGCTAAAACCTTCGACATCCATGGTGCCAACATCTATACGGGATTATCCGGAATGGCATCTTGGGCGTCAAAATTATGCTTTATGGTATCTGGAAATTAATGATCAAAAATTAGTTGATTATTTAGATAGATTGCGCAGGCATTTTTCAGATTTTTTGTTAGAACCCAATAGCCGCCAATATCATGTCACATTGTTTATATGTGGTTTTTTGACTGATGAATCTAAACTTTATAAAGATGATTTTAGTTTTAGTGAGTTTGAGCAACAGAGAGAAATTTTAAGAAAAGAGGATTTTGCTCCATTTCATTTAAAAATTGGAGCAGTTGATAGTTTTAGTAGTGCTTTATTTGTAGAAATTCAAGATGCCGGAAATATCTTATCTCTAATACGACAAAAGCTAGGCATGGTTTCTAATGAAATTGCGGCTTTAGATTATTGCCCACACATTACCCTAGGTCTATATAGAGAAAATTATAATAGTGATTTGATTTTACAAAAAATTTCTGAATTACCTGTACAATATAAACATGCTGAATTTGAACTTAAAATTGAGCATTTGACGTTTGGTTATTACCAGGTTCAAACTTTACAAGGTAAGTTATATCCATATCAGCATTTATTTTTAGGTGATTCATGTTGCAACTAATTTTGGGTGGTGCTCGTTCTGGTAAAAGTCGATTGGCTGAACAAACGGCAATATCTATGCAATTAGCTGTGACTTATGTCGCGACTGCGCAAGCGCTTGATTCAGAAATGCAAAGCCGAATTGCACACCATCAAAATCAGCGTCCTGCTCACTGGTCTTTGGTTGAAGAGCCATTATTTTTGGCAAAAACTTTGCAAAAAATTGATCGACCTAATCAAATCATTCTGGTGGATTGTTTAACGCTCTGGCTAACGAATTTGTTACTTTTAGATGATCAAAACGTTCAAGAGTTTGAGTGTGAGCAGCTGTTAAAAGTTTTACCTAAGCTTCAATCAGAAATTATTTTAGTCAGTAATGAAACTGGTCTGGGTGTTGTGCCGTTAGGCGAGATTAGCCGTCGTTTTGTAGATGAAGCAGGAAGACTGCATCAAGCTTTAGGACAAATTGCAGATAAGGTTGTGTTTTGTGTGGCTGGTTTTCCAATGATTTTAAAAGGTGAGAAATAAAATGAACTGGTGGTTAGAATCTGTACAGCAACCTAATCTGGAAGCAAAACAACATGCTGAGCAACATCAACTCCAACTCACTAAGCCTACAGGTGCATTAGGTGATTTAGAGCAGATTGCAATTACACTTGCCAGTTTACAGTCCAACGCTCATCCTCAAGTTAACTATCCGTGGATCACAGTTTTTGCAGGCGATCATGGCGTGGTTGAAGAAAATATCTCTGCATATCCTCAAGCTGTCACACGCCAAATGTTGCAAAACTTCACAACTGGTGGTGCAGCAATTAGTGTAATTGCTAAATATCATCAAGCTCATTTGCAAGTCATTGATTGTGGCACAGTAGGCGAAGCATACGAATATGTCGGTGTTGAACGTCATTGTATTCGTGCTGGGACGGCAAATTTTGCCAAACAAGTGGCAATGAATGCTGAAGAATGTCGTGCTGCTTTAGAATTGGGGAAAAAGAGCGTAGATACAGCTAAAGCCGACGGCGCAGATATTTATATTGCGGGTGAAATGGGAATTGGAAATACCTGTTCTGCTTCTGCCTTAGCATGTCTTTTATTAAATGATACGGCTGAGCAATTAACTGGTGTTGGTACAGGAATTGGTGCCGATCAGTTAAGACATAAAATTGAAGTGATTGAACAGGCAATAGAGCGTCACTACCAACATGTGATTGGGGATGCGTTTAAAACCCTAAGTGCTGTAGGCGGCTTGGAAATTGCGGCGATAACCGGTGCTTACATTCGATGTGCTCAAATTGGCTTACCTGTAATTGTGGATGGCTTTATTAGTTCGGTAGCTGCTTTATGTGCAGTACGAATGAATCCTAAAGTGCGTGACTGGATGTTATTTGGTCATCAATCAGCGGAATATGGCCACCATCGCATTTTGCAAGAACTCAATGCTGAGCCAATTTTAAAGATGAATTTGCGTTTAGGTGAAGGTAGTGGAGCAGCAGCTGCTTTGGCATTAGTTAAAATGGCATGTGTATTACACAACCAAATGGCTACCTTTTCTCAAGCTGCTGTAAGTGGAGACAAAATTGAGTAAATTGAAAATTGATTTACTCAGACATGGAGAAAGTCAGTTTAGCCATACTTTACGTGGCCATTTAGATGATGACCTAACACCAAAAGGTTGGCAGCAAATGCAGTCAACCATTGAGCAAGACACAAACCAGATATGGGATGTCATTGTAAGTTCTTCGTTAAAACGCTGTGCATGTTTTGCAGAGCAACTTGCTAAAACAACTGAACTGCCTTTGCTTTTAAATCATGATTTAAAAGAAATGTTCTTTGGAGACTGGGAAGGCATTTCAACTCAGCAAATTTATGAAACTTCACCAGAATTACTAGCAAATTTTTGGCAAAAACCGAGTCAATATTGCCCGCCTGGGGCAGAAACATTAATGCAATTTCAAATGCGAGTCCTGAAAGGTTTTCAAGATTTGCTTGAAAATATGCAAAAACAAAACTGGCAACATGCTTTAGTTGTTACCCATGGCGGTGTCATTAAGCTATTGGCTTGTTTAGCCAAGCAACAACCTTTAGATGACTTACTTAAAATGCCAGCGGAGCTTGGGAAATTATATTCCCTCGAATTTTCTGAAATGGATGGTCAATTAACTTTTATGCTGAGATAGCAAATTTATATTTTTATACACTTGTAAGTTATTATTTTTATAAAGATATTTGACGTTATGTAATCGTACTGTCATTGCTAAAAATTATGCTATGGGCATTTCTTATTAATCACTTATCAGACTTATGAATATTTTATTTAAAACGACGATGCTTGCTTCGTCATTGCTGCTTGTAGCTTGTAATAATAATGACGATCAAGATGATCAACCAACGACACCACCTACAATCCAATCAAAGTATTATCAAACCAAAACGCCTTACCAACCACAACAAGATTTAAAAAGCTATGAACAGGCACCAAATGGGTTCCAGCCAGTTTTTACAGAATTAGTTGCACGTCATGGTTCAAGAGGTTTATCAAGCCTCAAATATGATTTAGCACTTTATAATTTATGGAAGCAGGCAAAAGCAGAAAATGCCTTAACGCCGTTAGGTGAGCAATTAGGTGCTGACCTAGAGGCCATGATGAAAGCCAATATTCTGTTAGGTTACGGTGTTGAGGGAATTCGCCAGTTTGGTTATGGAAACGAAACTATGACGGGCATTTTAGAACATCGTGGTATTGCAGATCGATTATTACAACGCTTACCAAATCTTTTAAATCCGCAAGCCTCCATATCAGTACAAAGTTCAGGTGTCGATCGTGCGGTAGATAGTGCTAAATTTTTTACGGCTGAATTAATTAAACAACAATCGCAGCTCAAAGATAAAATTGTTCCAGTCTCTTATACCAATTTGTCGAGTGAAAGCGTTCCAAGTGTTGAAGATGGCGGGGTAGATCGTTTTAAACTTTATTTCCATAGCTTGAATGCAGATGAAGACTTAACACAGCCACTCAGTGCTAGTCAGCAGAAAATTTATGATGCAAGTCAGGCCTATCAAGATTTTGAAGAAAATAATAATGATTTAGCCCAAAAGTTAGATGAGTTATCAAAAAATACCCAAGCTGAAAAAACTGCTCAGACTGTACTCAACCCGATTTTTAAAGCAGACTTTATTAAAAAATTGGGTACAGCGGGTTATAGCTTTAGTAATACAGGGTCTTTTACCGTAACTTCGCCGAAAGGTGAGCAAATTACGGAAAAAGGTAAGGGTAAAAACACTATCGCTAGTGCAGTTGATGCAGCAGCTTATGTGTATGAGCTCTATTCGATTTCTGGTGGTATGAAAGATGAGCTAAAAGGTATCGATTTTGATAAGTATATGCCTGTTGAAGCCGCAGAATTCTATGCTGAATTTAATGATGCCAATGATTTTTACGAAAAAGGCCCAAGTTTCACAGAGTCAAATCTGGTCACGAGTGAAATTGCACAAGGCTTAAAACAAGATATGTTCCAACAAGTTGATGCTGTTGTGAATAAAGCCCAACCTTACAAAGCGGTTTTACGTTTTGCCCATGCTGAAATTATTATTCCTCTGGCCACCAGCCTAGACTTACATAATATGATGCAGCCTTTACCACTTCGCCAGACGTATAATTACTCAACCAGCTCATGGCGTGGAGAATTGGTTTCACCTATGGCTGCTAATTTACAGTGGGATATTTATCAAAATAGCCAAGGCAATACTTTGGTAAAAATGCTTTATAACGAAAAAGAAACTTTGTTTAAGTCTGCATGTAACTATGCGCGCTATAGCCCAACCAGTTTCTACTATGACTACATAAAATTGAAACAGTGCTATCAAATACAATAGATTTTCAGTTTTCTGAAGTCTTTAATGGGAATAGGGATTGCTATTCCCATTTTTATTTCTTCATAATTCAAACTGTTTTTTAAATATAGATCAGTTAGAGATTTGGACATGACACCATTTTGGATCGCATTGCAATTTTTAACTGTTCTGCCGATCGAGTTAAAAACAATGCCTACGGCGCAACAAAATGGTCGAGCTATTTTGTTTTATCCATTGGTTGGACTCATTATTGGTGGCATCCTTTTTTTTATTACATGTTTGTTCGCAAAATTACCAATTCTTCTACTTGCCGCCATCATAATGACTTTATGGATTTGGCTAACAGGCGGTTTGCATTTAGATGGGCTGGCAGATACGGCAGATGCGTGGGTAGGTGGTTTTGGAGACAAGTTACGTACTTTACAAATTATGAAGGATCCAAGTTGTGGCCCAATTGGAGTACTGAGTTTAGTTCTTATATGTCTGCTTAAGTTCGCACTGGTCTATGTACTGATTGAACAACATCAAACGCTATTTTTAATATTGCTTCCTGCACTTGGGCGCCTTGTGCCATCAATTTTGTTTTTAACTACGCCATATGTTCGAGAAAAAGGTTTAGGCCGTTCTCTGACTGATCATTTACCCAAAACAGCGTCTTGGTTAATAACTGGGTTAGTTTTGCTGCTACCTTTATATTGGAGATGGCAAGGTCTAATCGCCGTGATTGGCTTTTTAATGAGCCTTGTTTATT
Organism: Acinetobacter sp. KB005; assembly: GCF_049949095.1. NCBI lineage: Bacteria > Pseudomonadati > Pseudomonadota > Gammaproteobacteria > Moraxellales > Moraxellaceae > Acinetobacter > Acinetobacter sp. KB005. The sequence goes on from NZ_CP188191.1 coordinate 2,655,033, forward strand.
TAAGACATCTGTTTATAAAACGTATTGATGGTATTACAGGGGACACTGTAGGGGCTGCGATTGAGCTTAGCGAAACTGTGCTGCTTTTTGCTTTTATCGTAAGCTATTTTTATTTATAAATAATAAAACTTTTAAACACTATTCCGGCTTATCTAGAAATTTCATTAAAATAAAAAGCCCTCAAAAATGAGGGCTTAATCGATATTCTTAAAAAGATGAATTAACGATTTGGTAAAACGTCTTTTAAAGCATCATGCATTTCAAGTAATGTTTTTTCAGTGGTTTCCCAGTCAATACAGCCATCAGTCACTGATTTACCATATTCTAGGTCACAAAGGTTTTCAGGAATATCTTGGCGGCCGCCTTTTAAGTGACTTTCAACCATAAGACCAACAATTGACTTATTACCATCTAAAATTTGTTCAGTAATATTTTTAAGAACAAGTGGCTGTAAGTACGGGTCTTTATTTGAGTTCGCGTGACTCGCATCAATCATGATTTTATTGCTAACTTTTGCTTTCGCTAAAGCATTTTCTGCTTCTTCAACAGAGCCAGCATCATAGTTAGGCTTACCATTACCACCACGTAATACAACGTGTGCATAAGGGTTACCATTTGTATTAATAATTGAAACTTGACCGTCTTCGTTAAGGCCTAAGAAGCTATGACCATATTTAACAGACTGCATGGCATTGGTGGCAACAGTTAAACCGCCGTCTGTACCATTTTTAAAACCAACTGGTGATGATAGACCAGAAGACATTTCACGGTGAGTTTGGCTCTCGGTTGTACGTGCACCAATTGCAGACCATGAAATTAAGTCTTGGTAGTATTGTGGAGAGTTAGGGTCAAGTGCTTCAGTTGCACATGGCAAACCTTTTTCATTTAACTCAAGCAAGAGTTTACGACCAATACGTAAACCTTTTTCGATGTTAAATGAGTCATTCATATCAGGGTCATTGATTAGACCTTTCCAACCAATTGTCGTACGTGGTTTTTCAAAATAAACACGCATAACTAAATACAATGAATCTTTAACTTTTTCGCTTAGCACTTTTAAGCGATCGGCATATTCGTGAGCAGCTTTCGGGTCGTGAATAGAGCAAGGACCAATAACGACAAACAAACGTTTATCTGAACCATCTAAGATATTACGAATAGTTTCGCGACCTTTTAGAACGGTTTGTGAAGCAACATCAGATAAAGGCAACTCTGATTTAAGCTCAGCTGGTGTTACAAGAGTTTGAATGCTTTTAATATTAACGTCGTCGATATCGGGCTTGGAAACGGATTTTGAATTTGTATTCATTGCTGTCACTGGTTCGATCATACTAAAGGTTGTTTTGTGTACTGAATATACCATGAAATAATTATGAAAATCCTACATCTCATGGTATTTCAGTTTGGAAAAATCTTATTGATTTTGCTATCTTTCAGTTGGATTGCTTGTTTTTTCAGCAATCACGGCTTGTTGTTGTACCACAGGGGCTTTTGGTTTTGCTTTGACCGGGTTAACCATAAAATTAACACCGAGAGCAAATAGGGTAATCCCTAAAATTTTTCGGATTAAACGTTCAGGCATGCGAGAACTAATAAGCGTACCTACAATAATTGCTGGAATCGAACCCACCAATAACCACATAAGAAGCGTAAAGTCGACGTTACCAGCACTCATGTGTCCAAGGCCGGCCACTAAAGTAAGCAATACCGCATGTACCACATCTGAACCAATAATTCGAATCATTGGCAAGTTAGGGAACATGATCACGAGTGCCATAATGCCAAATGCACCAGCGCCGACAGATGAAAGCGTTACGAATACGCCTAAAATAATACCCATGAGGATGATGTAGAGGCGTTTATGGTGAATAGCCAATTGCTCATTTTCTGTTTGTACGGTTTCTTTATTTCTAAAACGATTAAAGAATTTTTCAATACGTGAACGAAAGATAATTGAAACACCAGTCAGTGTTAGCATAAAACCTAAAACCATGGTTAACACAGCTTTATAGTGAGTTGACTGACTTAAATAGTGTTCAAGTACCCAAGTGGTAGCGAAAGATGCTGGAATACTACCCACTGCAAGCCATAAAACAATTGGCCAGACAATGTTGAGTTTCTTAGCATGAACCATTGAGCCACAGAACTTTGAGATTGCGGCATAAAGTAAATCGGTACCAATTGCGATATGCGGTTCAATTCTAAAAAGACTAATTAAAATTGGTGTCATTAATGACCCACCACCAACTCCTGTAATCCCTACACAGAAACCAACTAACATACCCGCTAAGATAAATTCAAAAGCACCAGACATCTTTATCGCCACTTATCACGAAACGCCCATATCTTATTCCTTTTAGAGATAAACAGTTGTCATGAATAATGATTTACTTATGCAAAAAAAAGCTAAGCAATCAAAATATTGCTTAGCTTGAGTTATTTTTCATCAAATTATTAGGATCTAAGATTATTTTGATGGTTTTAATGGGTTAAGTAGAAGGATGAGACCAAAAGTTAACGGCGTTGCAAATATCCACCAACTGACAAAACCAATTGAAAAATTATAATGTCGAATCAGAATATATGCGCATAAAACAAACAATATGAATGCAGCTATCTTAAAGTATTGGTAATATTTTTGAGCTAATGATTTGAAATGGCCTGTTGATTTTGGCGATCGATATTTTTCACTCGCCATAAACAACAAATACATTCCTAATAAAATTAAGATGAAAGCTATAAAGATCATGAGCTCACCTCAGTATTTAATTTATTCAGCTTCTTTTGGATTTTTTCTACAGCTTTATGCTGAATAGGTTGAATTTTGCAGAATATAAAAATCGCTAAGCCTGCAAATATCCACAAAAATACATCTATACGTGCAAAGACCCAATAATTGTTGAAGCTTTCAACATAATCATGCTTGAGCAAATAAATTAAATTTAAGATTGGAAGCGCCATACAAAGCAGAATAAAAATACTCAGTTGAGTTCGCCATAAATATTGTTTTTTAGTGACTAAAGCAATGATTAAGCTGATTAGCCAAACTAAGAAAAAACTATAAATTTCATAGTTGATCGTGGTTGAAGTGACTGTAAATAATCGATTCGCACTTAAATAGGCGACAGTTGCACACGGCAGTCCTACAAAAGTTGCGACATTTAAACGGTCAACTAAATAGTGTCCAAAGTGAAACTTACTGTTCTTATTTTGAATTTGGCGTTTAAGGCTCCAGAGTAGCAAACCAGAGGCAATCATGACACAACCTAAAATGCCAGAGAAGAACAAACCTAAGCGAAGTAAAGGTTGGGCAAATGTTGCCATGTGTAGACCATAAACTCCCGCATTCAGTGTTGCAATAGCACTATTATTACGTGTGTCTGCTAAGACTTTGCCTGTTGAAGCATTCAATGTAATTTGAGCCTGATTCCGGGTAATTGAATGATCTTCATTTTGAATAAAGGTAATTTGCGCCTGATTGGTATTTGGATTTTTTACACTAATTGTCGATAAAGTTTGATTTCCCCAACGTTGTTGCACTTGGTTTAATAACTTTTCGATAGATAAGTTCTGAGCTGGCTGTATCGATTGGTTCTCAAGCACATTCTTTGTACGTATTTCGGTAAAATATTGATATGGATTTTCAGGATAGAGCTTTTGCATTCCCCAAGGCAGATATAAATAAAAGAAAATAGCTAAGCCTGTAAATGTAATGGTTAAAAAGAAAGGCAGGGCAATCACCGAAGAAATATTATGAAAGTCTAACCATGAACGCTGAGACTTAAATGTACGCAAAGTAAAAAAGTCGGTGAATATTTTTTTATGGGTAATGATGCCTGAAACCAAGGCAATCAACATAATAAATGCGGCAAGACATACTATTAATCGCCCGATGAATATTGGAATACCAAAAAGTTGGTAGTGGAATCGGTAAAAAAAGTCGCCGCCTAGAGTTGCCGAAAGTTTAAGTTCTTGACCAGTGTTTGCATCTAGAGTTGCATTTCCATAACCGCCGTCTGGTTTTTCCCAATACATGGTGTTTACTGGACTCTCAGGTGTTGCAATATTTAAATACCAAGATTTGGCGTCAGGAACATGTTCTTGTAAGTATTGATAGGCTGTTTTAATAGCAATATCTTGCTTTACTTCATATTGCGCAAGTGGAGGCTGCATCCATAAATTAATTTCGTGGCGGTAATAGGACAAACTTCCCATTAAGAAAATGGCAAACACGAGCCATCCGAAAATTAAGCCAGTCCACGAATGTAGCCATGCCATAGATTGGCGTATACCTTTATGCATAACCCACCATACGCGTTGCAAAAAAGAAAAGGGCACATAGAACGACTGATAGCCCAGTGAGTTTCAAAAGTGATTGAATGCAAAAACCTATAATCACGAACACTACATAAAATAGAATTGCTATAAATGCTGCGAGATAGATGGCTTCAGCTTTGTCTAAGGTCAAAAGGAAAATTCCAGTGAGTCCAAGACTTAAATACGTCATACAGGCAAAACCCATACCGAAAACCAGCAAGAATCGATAGAAAACTTTTATGCGATATGACACAGGGAGATTTACAGTTTTGGACATCTTTAATGACACATAAACAAAGAATAATAAGAAAAGCCAATCCCTAAATTGGGATTGGCTACGATATTAATATTTAAACTTTACAGCAACTGTATAGTTGGCTGGAGCTCCATAGTAACCTTGGCCACCAGATAAACCTGTCAAATATTTTTCATTTGTCAGATTGTTTCCATTCACTTGGAACAGTACATGTTCGTTTAAATCATAACTGGCCATAACGTTAAGCAATGCATATGCATCTTGTTTTACAGTTGAGTAAGAGGTGTCATATATATCATCTTGCCATTTAATGCTTGCACCGACTTTTAACTTTGGAATCTGTGGAACAGTATAAGATGCCAAAACGTTAAGCGTTTGAGTCGGGATATTAGGTCTGCCTCTTTCACCCGTTTCCATATTTTTTAGACTAAATGTTGAAAAACCAAAAACTAAATCTAAGTTATCAGTTAATTTTCCAGTTAATCCTACCTCAACACCTTGCGATCTAATCGTTCCGATTGGAGATGAGTATTTGTTATAAAGCGGATCCCATAATGGATCTAGTGCAAAATTATCTTCATCTGTTCTAAAGATGGCGATATTTCCTGTTAAAGCTCCATCTAACCAAGCGCTTTTTACACCTAATTCATAGCTTTCACCCTCTACTGGTACAGCTGTTTGTTTAGTAGAAAGATCAATAACAGTTTGTGGTCTAAAAATAGAGGTGTAACTCATATAACCTGTGTATTCAGGAGTAAAGTTATATGTAATACCTGCATATGGAGAAACTTTATTCTTTTTATATTCTAAAGTGTCGATTTCAGTGTAGTTGGCACCTAAGATAAATTTTAGATCCTCACCTAAGTGAAGACGAGTCGCACCGTAAACGGACTTCATGGTTCTTTCTTCTGGGTCAGCATAGGTAAAGTCTCCCCAAGTCGGTTCTTCAGGAGTCCAGCTTGGTAAGTCTGTGGTAATAACACCTAAACTACTGCCATACGAATAAACACTTTGAGCACTATATTTTGACCAGTTATAACCAATATTTGCTTCGTGTTGCTGCCCTAATAAATTAAAAGTACCTTGAATGTCTGCATTAGCAGTAGTTTCTTTAAATTTTTGATTATAAATCTCTGGTAATAGTGAAATACCAGATGTATTGTCAGTAGCAGAAGGAAATCCATTGAGATAAAGCATTTTATCTTTAACATCTGATTTCTTAAGGTTATAGCCTAATCTTAACTTCCAGTCTCCCCATAATTTTTGTTCAATATTGGCAAAATAATTATCTATTTCCCAATCGTAGTATGTCCATGACGGTGCATAATTATAGTTACGAGAATAACTTATTGGTTCACCTTTGGAGTTAACCAAGGGTAGAGCACCCCATTGAGAACCATTAGCGTATTGACGAGTTTTCGAATATCCTGCTGAAACATTTGTGGTGTCTGTAACGTCAGCTTCTAAAATTCCTTGAAATCCATTTTTTTCTTCTGAATAGCGGTCTAGATAAGAATCTCCTACTTTCTCATAACCTACAAGACGTCCTCGTACTCTTCCATCTTGTGTAAGAGAACCAGAGATATCCGCTTCATAACGTTGTGTATCCCATGAACCATAGCTCACCCCAGCATTTGCTTGAAATTCTTTGGTGGGGCGTTTACGGATATAGTTAATTGTAGCGCCAGGATCGCCAAGAGCATTTGTTAAGGCATCAGCACCTTTGACAATTTCAACACGATCGTAGAAATAACTGTCTGCATCACTATTATTATAATTATAGCTGTCAACTTGAGGGATACCGATTCCATCAACCAAAATGTTTGAAATATCAAAACCACGAGCAGTATAAGTTGTTCGGTTTGTTTCTAATCCAGTTACAGTGACACCGGGAGTATTACTTAAAATATCTCGAGTACTAGTAAGCCCGAAATCTTCAATTTGCTGACGAGTAACGACATTAATAGTTTGAGGGGTTTCTTTAGCCTCAATATTAAGCTTGGTTGCGCTACTCGAGTTCTTAACATTATATGCTTTGGTTTGTTCAGAAGACTGCTCAGCATTTGATGCTTTAACTTGGATCGTCTGTAAAGCTTGTACCTCTGAGTCTTGAGCATGAGATAGGTTCGCATAACAAATCGCGCAGGCGACTATGGTAAGCTTAAATGGTCGAGGTGGGATATTCATAAGAGTAAAGATAATGTAAATAATTCTCATTTATTTTATTGTTTGTAAATGTAAGCTACAATTCAAATTGCATTGTTAATTTAGATTAAAAGATAGTAAGTGAATGTAATTTTAGATAGCCAAGCCCTTTGGCTACTTTTCATGAGTACGTATCGATCAAGTTCAAGATTGATAAACCTCTATGCTAGAATGCATTATTTCAAATTCTTGGGTAAATCGCCTTGGCAAACCGAAAACTTAAAATAGGCATTGTAGTTGGGGAAGTTTCAGGAGATACGCTTGGCGTTAAGCTCATGCGTAGTTTTCGAGAACAAGGAATCGATGCTGAATTTGAGGGAATTGGTGGACCTCAAATGATTGCTGAGGGTTTTAAGAGTTATTACCCGATGGAAACTCTGTCTGTGATGGGGATTGTTGAGGTATTAAAAGACTTAAAAAAATTATTCGCCGTGCGGGATGGTCTAATCAGTCAATGGACTCAAAATCCCGTTGATATTTTTATTGGTATTGATGCACCAGATTTTAACCTCAGACTTTCAAAAAGTATTAAAGAAAAGAATCTCCCGATAAAAACAGTTCAATATGTGAGCCCTTCGGTTTGGGCATGGCGTCAGGGGCGTGTTCATGGCATTAAACAGAGTATAGATTTAGTACTTTGTTTATTTCCTTTTGAAAAAGTCTTCTATGAGCGATATGAAGTTCCAGCGGCATTTGTAGGTCATCCATTGGCTAAACAATTACCACTTGAAAATCCAATTCAAATTGCTAAACAACAATTAGGTATTGATGAAAATCAGAAACATATTGCTTTGTTGCCAGGTAGCCGAAAAGGTGAAGTAGAGCGACTTTTACCTATGTTGCTGGGCGCTGCCAATATTTTGCATACCAAATATCCAGATATTCAATTTTTGATTCCTGCAATTAACGATGCACGTAAACAACAGATTGAGCAGGGTGTTGAACAATTAGCACCTCATTTAAAAGCTGCAATTCATATTTTAGAAAATACAGACGCTGAATCAAAAGTTGGTCGTATGGTCATGAATGCAAGTGACATCATTGCTTTAGCTTCTGGAACAGCGACATTAGAAGCAATGTTAATGCATAGACCTATGGTCACTTTTTATAAGTTGCATTGGTTAACTTATTTAATTGCTAAGTTTTTGGTCAAAATTCCTTACTACTCTTTGCCAAATATCATTGCTGGTAAGAAAGTAATTGAAGAGTTGATTCAGGCAGATGCAACACCAGAAAATTTAGCAGCTGAAATAGAAAAACTAATGAATGTTGAAACAGCACAAATTCAAGTGATGCAACATCTAACCATGCATAAACAGCTTATTTCTGGAAATACAGAAGATCCGGTACAGGTAATTTTGCAATGTTTGAATAGCTAATTTTTAAGATTTGATTGGCTAATTGCTTTTAACCCAGCCAATGAAAATTTCTTAAAATGTTCAACTAAATCGTGTAAGGGCATCTGGGCTATATTCTTAAGAGGCTCGGGTGCTTGAGCATTCGGTCCGGCAATAATGAGCATCATGCAGGGTGTCATAACACTTAAAATGCAGGGTAAAACAGCCGGATCATTTTCATCTAAACCAGCCACTTGGCTAATCAACTTACGAATAAGAAAAAATTTTCGCATTCCTGCAAATTCAATAAAACTTAATAAATGCTCTGAAGGTGAAAACAGTTCACGAATAAAGACTTTGCCATGCCAGACATCTTTTTCAGTTAATTTATGCAATAAAGTCTCAAGTAATAAGTTTAATTTTTCTTCTGGAGAGTGAGTGCTTTCAACAAGTTTTAGCAGGTAGTTTTCATCCAGATAGTGTGCGTGAGCTTCCAATAAAACTGCTTGATATAAACCATCTCGACCATCAAAGTGATAATTAATCGCAGCTAAATCGACATTTGCTGCTTTGGCAATTGCTTTGTTTGCTGTCTTTGCAAAACCATATTGGGCTATCAAAGGTCCCGCAGCCTCAATAATTTTAGACTTGGTTAAATCACCATCACTTCGTCTAGATCTGGACATGTTTAAACCTAATTTTAATTCACCATAAAAGTATATCTTTTATTCAAAGAGTAAGGTAATTTAAATTTAAATTGAATTTAAACTACGAAAATTTGAATTTAATAAAAAGGCCAATAAGATGAATAAAAAAGTGATTGCCGGTGTTTTGGTTATTATAGCTGTGGCTCTAATCGGCTTTTGGGCTTGGAAATATAATGATAAAGAACAATCAGATAGTTTTTTAACTTTGCATGGAAATGTTGATATTCGCCAAGTTTCGCTTGCATTTGAACAGTCTGGCCGTATTCAAAAACTCATGGTCCAAGAGGGTGATAAAGTTCAAGCAGGCCAGTTACTTGCTACTCTTAATACCAATGCATTACAAATTCAGGCAAAGCAGGCGCAAGCACAGCTCAAAGCGCAACAAGAGGCAATTATTAAACAAGAGGTCGGAGCTCGTCCTGAAGAAATTACCCAAGCAAAAGCACAATTGGCTTCTGCTCAAGCAGAGTTAGATAAAACGGATAAAAACTTACAACGGTTACAAATTTTGATGAGTAGCACAGATGGTCGGGCAATTAGCCAACAAGAGTTAGACTATGCCAAAAGTAATCAGCAAAGTGCTCAAGCAGTGGTACGGGAAAGACAGGCCAATTTAGAATTATTAATTAAAGGCGCTAGACAAGAAGATCGTGAAGCGACCAAAGCACAATATGAAGTCGCTCAGGCTAATTTAGATTTAATTAACTATAACCTTACCCAGACTGAACTAAAATCTCCTGTAAATGCAGTGGTCCGAGCACGTCTACAAGAAATTGGCGATATGACAACTGCTCAAAAGGCCGTTTATACATTGACACTGACCGATCCGAAATGGGTACGTGTATATGTCAATGAACAAGATCTCAGTTCCATTAAGATGGGAGATACTGCCCAAGTCATTCGTGATTCTTATCCTAATCAGCCTATTCATGGAAAAATTGGTTATATATCTTCAGTTGCAGAGTTCACCCCTAAAACAGTGCAGACCGAAGAGATTAGAACAACTCTGGTTTATGAAGTCCGAGTGTATGTAAATGATCCGAATGATCAATTAAAAATGGGGCAACCAGTTACTGTGAAAGTTCCATTTGCTTCAAGTGAGAATGCCCATGACCGATGAAAATACAGTGGTTTATGTGCATGATTTGGTCATGATTTTTAAAGCTGAGAGTAAAAAGGCAGCAGATATTACTGCAATTGATCATTTAAACATGCAAATCAATAAAGGAGAACTTACCGCTTTAGTAGGTCCAGATGGTTCGGGGAAAACAACTTTATTACGATTAATGGCAGGATTATATAAAGCCACTTCGGGTTCATTAAATGTACTTGGAATTGACGTGAGTAAAAATCCACAAGCTGTACAAGACCGTATTAGCTATATGCCGCAACGCTTTGGACTATATGAAGATTTAAGCGTACAAGAAAATCTTGATTTATATGCCGATTTACACGATGTTCCAAAAGAAATTCGTCATCAACGATTTAAACGTTTATTGGAAATAACAGACCTTGCTCAATTTACGCAACGTTTAGCGGGTCAACTTTCTGGCGGAATGAAACAAAAACTAGGGCTAGCATGTACTTTAGTTCGTCCCCCAGAGTTACTATTGCTTGATGAGCCTAGTGTTGGTGTAGACCCTTTATCAAGACGGGACTTATGGATCATTATTGAACAGCTTGTTCAGGAAGAAAACCTAAGTGTAATTATAAGTACTGCTTATATGGATGAAGCAGAAAAATGTGCACAAGTTTATATCATGCACGAGGGGAAAATTTTAAAGCAGGGCTCTCCAGAGCAATTAAAAGAAATAGCACGTGGGCAAACATGGCAAGTAGAACCTCCTGCAAATATTAAGGCGCGGACTGTACAAGCCCAATTACTTGATAATCATCTAGAGATTATTGATGCTGTTCCAAAAGGTGAACAAGTACGTTTTATTAGTCGTCAGAAAGAATTATCAGCCGGTGCTTTACCTCAGGGTCTAATAGCAAATACACGAGAACCTGAACTTGAAGATGCTTTTATGATGTTATTACAACAGAATCAAAAGCAACGAAAACAAATATCTATTTCTGAACGAGCTTTTGATTCACTGCAAAATCATGAGTTGGAATCAGACCAACCTATCATTGTGGTCAAAGATTTAGTCAGAACTTTTGGAGATTTTACTGCTGTCGCTAACACTTCATTTGATGTACAGCGCGGTGAAATCTTTGGATTACTTGGGCCTAATGGAGCTGGGAAAACAACGACATTTCGAATGCTGTGTGGATTGTTGCCAGCAAGTAGTGGATATTTGGAAGTTGCTGGTAAAAATTTACGCACAGCTCGAGCTGAAGCTAGGGCTAACGTAGGTTATGTCTCTCAGAAATTTGCACTTTATAGTAATTTAACTGTTTTAGAGAATCTCAAATTTTTTGGTGGAGCCTATGGCTTATCGGGCGAAAAGCTAAAACAACAAATTGATAAAGCGTTACAGCAATACGATTTAAAAACTCATATTAAAAGTGGTGATTTACCGGGTGGCTATAAACAACGTTTATCTATGACTGCTGCACTATTACATGAACCGGAAATTTTATTTTTAGATGAACCCACTAGTGGCATTGATCCACTTGCACGGCGTTCATTTTGGTACAGCATTGGTGAGCTCGCGAATCAGGGTATTACCATCATTATCACTACGCACTTTATGGAAGAAGCGGAATATTGTGACCGGATTGCCATACAAGATGCAGGAAAGTTGTTAGCCTTAGGTTCACCCCAACAAGTACGCGAATTAGCAAGTAAAGATAGATATATCAGTGATATGAATGAGGCTTTTATAGCAATTGTGGAGCAAGCACGTGCTTTAAGGCATGCTGTTTAAGGGGGCTACAATGAGTTTTGCATTTTGGAATCGATTGACAGCGCTAGTTCGTAAAGAAACTAAACAGCTCATTCGTGATAAAAGCAGCCTCGGGATTGGTCTGGTTCTGCCTATCATCTTAATTTTACTATTTGGCTATGGACTTTCCTTTGACTTAAATCAGGCACGAGTTGGTGTTGTAGTTGATCAATCTTCACCACAGATCAATCAGGTTTTAGCGGGTTTAAATGGCTCACAATATTTAACGAGTCAGCAATTTCATAATTTGCCTGAAGCAGAGCAGGCCATTCGAGATGGCGAGATTGATGCCATTTTGCATTTCCCTTCAGATTTATCGAGTCAGGCACAACAAGGTAACGCAAAGGCTCAACTGTTATTAAATGGTACGTCTACCACCATAGCAACAGCTTTGGAAGGATATGTCACAGGTGCTTTGGCTACCGCGCCGTCTATACAAGTTGACCGTAGTCCAATATTAGCAACTTCAAGCGCCGTTAATATTGAACAACGAATATGGTTTAACGAATCTGCTAACAGTACTTGGTTTTTAGTCTCAGGCTTAATGGTATTAATTTTAACTTTAATCGGTGCATTTTTAACGGGGTTACTAATTGCCCGTGAAAGGGAACGGGGAACACTAGAGGCCTTATTTGTGACGCCTGTACGGCCATTTGAAATTGTATTAGCAAAGCTCATTCCCTATGTTGTGGTCGGGATGATTGATATCGTGATCTGTATCATTGCTGCGTATTTTATTTTTGAAGTACCCATGCGTGGTTCATTATTCTCAATTTTATCAGCTTCATTTTTATATTTAATTGTTTCGTTATTACTTGGTTTAACCATATCAGGCTTTGCTCAAAGCCAGTTTCAGGCGAGTCAAATTGCTTTATTGGCAAGTTTTATGCCCGCACTTATGCTGTCAGGATTTGTTTTCGATACACGTAATTTACCTCTGGTCGTGCAAATTATTAGCCAGTTACTTCCAGCTACACACTTTATGATTTTAATTAAAACTTTATTTATGGGAGGTGATGATTGGAAGTTATGGCTTAAAGAATGTGGTTTTTTAGTGGGATATATCGTCGTTTTGATATGTGCCGTGAATTTTTCACTAAAAAAACGGTTGAGATAAAGTTATGTGGCAGCAACTAATCGCTTGGCTAAAACACTTAAGTTTTTTAGTTAAAAAAGAATTCTTAACCATTTTTAGTGACCCTGCAAACAGAGTTATTCTATTTGTACCAGCCCTGATGCAGGCACTTTTGTTTGGTTATGCTGCAACTTATGATGTTAACCGTGTGGATTATGCAATTTTAGATCAGAGTAATGGGCAAGTTTCGCATGAACTAATCTCAAAGCTCGATGGCCCTGGTATTTTTAAGCGGATTGCAACACTTCAATATACAGATCAAATCAAACAGGTAATTGATAGTCGTCAGGCATTGGTCGTGATTACGATTCCTTCAGACTTCGAGAGCAAATTAAATAATAACCAAAGCTCTCCTATACAGGTCATTGTTGATGGCAGAAACTCATCAACTGCTGTTGTGGCTGGTTCATATCTAAATAAAATTATTGGTCAGTTTAATCAGCAAAAATTTAACTCAGCCTTACCGATTAGTCTTGAAACAAGAACATGGTACAATCCAAATCAAGAGTCTCGATGGAGCTTAATGCCTTCATTAATTGCGGCTTTAAGTATGATGCAGACATTGCTTCTATCTGCTTTATCTGTAGCACGTGAACGAGAGCAGGGTACATTCGATCAGTTATTAGTTACGCCGTATACACCATTACAAATTATGATTGGTAAGGCCTTGCCGCCAATTTTTGTAGGCTTGATGCAATCAACCATTATTTTATTGATCATTTTATTCTGGTTTAAAATTCCTATGAATGGCTCTATTGGACTGCTTTATTTTGGTTTATTGAGTTTTAACATAGCTGTAGTCGGAGTGGGCCTATCAATTTCGGCCTTATCTTTAAATATGCAACAAGCCATGCTTTTTACATTTTTATTGATTATGCCTTTGATGTTGCTTTCAGGTTTACTTACACCAGTAGAAAACATGCCGAAAGTACTACAAATAGCAACTTACGCAAACCCTTTAAGGTTTGGAATTAACTTGGTACAACGGGTTTATTTGGAAGGTACGAGCTTTGCACAAGTCAAATTCAACTTTATTCCAATGATCATACTTGGAGTAGTAACTTTACCCTTAGCTGCTTGGCTATTTAGGAAAAGATTATCTTAATCATGTTAATGAAAAAGCCCCATTTTAGGGGCTTTAAAACTTACTTAGGCACGTATAATCAGTTGGTAACCTGTATATTTACGGATGTTAATAACACCAATATCAAAAATTAAATATTGACCTTTAATGCCCTGTAATACACCGCGAATTTTTGGAGTTTTATCCAAATTTAATGACTTAATCTTTTCAGGGTACTGCTCAACAGGGTAAACAAACTCACGTGGTAGCTCATCTTCTAATAATTCAACCGTTTCGTTAAATTCAAGATTTTGGCTAAATTCCTCACGAATCGTTTGAATTTTAGGTGCAAACTCTTCGATTAACTGATCACGTTGCTCAGTTAGTTTTAGAGGTTCAGCTTCTCCCTTAAGGAGTTTACGCCAATCAGTTTTGTCAGCAACTAAAGAACCAAACATTGTTTCAAGCTGACCAGATAAACGACGTGATCCAACTTTCATAATTGGTAAGGCCTGAGTTGCACCTTGATCTAACCAACGACCTGGCATATGACTAACGCGGGTAATGCCAACTTTCAAAGCGCTCGAATTTGCCAAATACACAATATGAGGCTGGAAACAAACATTGTGGGCAAAGTCATCTTCACGACATGTACCTAAGTGGTAATGGCATGTTTCTGGTTTCATAATGCAGAGGTCACATTCCGCTTTCGTTTTAAAACATTTAAAGCAGTGACCTTGAGAATAAGATTTTGGTGTTTTAGTGCCACAAGAGGTGCAATAAATATTACCTGTCCATTCGATTTCTAGTTCTTGTCCTAAATTAAAAGGAAGATCAATTTCTGAACGATCTAATACAAATTTGTATTCAACATTTGCCTTGGTTGTCTGTTGATCAGTTACACTAGCATCTTTTAGGCCTGCATGCATTTTATGGCAAATGCCTTGTAGTTCCATAAAGTTTAAACTCACATCTTTCAATTAAGGGTTGCAGTCATGGCTGAACAAAATGTCATCGCTTCTATGCTAGACGATTTATCAAAAGAACAGCCCATTCATACTGCACTTTGTATTGGCCAAAAAATTGACCAGAATCACGCAATTCAATGGCACTATTTTAGCGTAACTGAGCTTTTAAGTCTGCCTTTTACTCAGCGTTATGATTTGGGTTTTGTATTATTTGATACTGATGAAATGCATAACATCAGTGATATTCAAAAATCACAATTATTAGTAAAGCTACGAGATTTATTAGCAAAACGAATTGTTGTGGTGAGCAAACGAAGTGATGAACAGTTATTACGTTCCCTAGGCTTCACACAACTGATTGATAAGACTTCGCATGATAGTGATTTTGCTTTATGGCAATTTAATATATTGACCTATAAACATGTTCCAGATTGGTTTAATTCAAAGTTTTGGGCAAACCCAGAAAACTGGAATAGATTCCGTTGGTAAAAGAGCATTAAATCTCTTTCAAAATTTAACAATTTGGTTTTTGCTGTCTGAACAAGAATCCGCGTATGCTCATGTATAAACCATACATAAGAGTTACACATGACAAATTTAAGCAGCATTGTTGAAGTTTTGGCTCAGCAGGCTTTAGGTGGGAACCAGCAAGCATCAGGTCAAGGCGGTTTGGGCGGAATTTTAGGTTCAGTACTTGGACAAATGGGTGGTAATACTTCTTCTGGCGCTCAAGGGGGCCTTGGTGGAGTATTCGGTTCTGTATTGGGTCAAGTGACTGGCAATAATAATGCACCTCAAGCAGGTGGTGGTGTACAAAGTTTATTAATTGCGGTTGTGCCTTTAATTTTAGGTTGGGTTCAGCAACAAGGTGGTTTGCAGGCAGCTTTAGAAAAGTTAAAAGGTGCGGGTTTAGGTAACCAAGTTCAAAGCTGGGTTGATCCAAATCAAAGCAATAGTGAGGTTCCTACTCAACAATTGCAGAGTTTATTTAATCCAGCTGACATTGAGCAGGTTGCTGCGCAAGCTCAAGCTCCAAAAGAGCAAGTTTACGGTGCAATTGCGTCAGTCTTACCTCAAGTCATTGACTCATTAACACCTCAGGGTGACAGTACCGATCATCAAGAAGCAAACCAAGACATTCAAAATGTTATGAATCTTGTAAGTGGTTTCTTAAAGTAAGCTACAAAGTAAAAAAAGCCGGTATAAAAATATCGGCTTTTTAAATCTGAACAATAAAATAAAAGGGCATTAGCCCTTTTATTTTAGATATGAATCAAAGATAACTAATTAGAAGTTATATTCGATACCTGTACCTACAACAGTTTGCTTGTCATCATCATTCAACCAGTCGCGTTTTTGTTGAGCAACAATACCGTAGAAACGAGCTTGCTTGTTGATTTGATAATCAAGACCTAAACCGTACAAGTCAATTTTACGATCTGCTTGACCACTTACTTGTGTTTCAGCAGAAGCGTATTCAGCTTTCACTTTAAGTTTAGTATTTGGAATTTTATACGCCGCTGTAACAGCATAAGCTTCTTCTTCTAAACCGCGGTAAGCTTTACCAGCTTTGTCAACTGCACCATCTGATTTATATGTTTGACCATATGCAGTCAGGTCATCAGTAGGTTCAGCATGTTGCCATAAAGCACCTACAACAAAGCCTGATTTTGCGATGTCATAAGAACCCGTTACACGGTAAGCATCTGTATAAACATCTTTCAGACCGTAAGCAGCATATTTACCTTTAATACCGAAGTCACCAGCAGCAGCCACTGCTAAGCCAAGGTCTTTGTTTTCATAACCAAGCGCAGTTGACACAGAGTCAAAGCTGTCGTTTTTGCTGTCTTTACCAGTTTCACCTTGTTTGCTATCTGAGGTGCTTTCGCCAGTTTGAGCCATGATATTGAATGTTAAACCAGCTAATAATTTAGGGTCTAATTCAAAACCAACCACGTTGTCTAAGCGGTTTTCGCCGTACATGATGTTGGTAATATCTAAACGTGTATCGTCATTAAAGATGTCTTGGTTACCACCAGCAGCGGTTTTAAAGTAAGAATCGTACTTACCTACTTTTAATGTACCCACGCCTTCAGTTTTTAAACCGATAAAACGGTTACGAGCGCTAAGATCAGTATCAGAACCTGAACCATCAGTAGAAATTGCCCATTCAGCTAAATAAACAGCAGATAGCTTGTCAGTTAATTTCTCTTCGCCTTTTACCCCAATGCGAGAAGAGTTTGAGTTAACTTCAGTAACGTCACTTTTTCCATCGAAATTTTTATTGTCAACTTGGTTAATAGAAACATTCAGTTTGCCATACAAAGTTGGCGCTGCTTGCACCGCGTTTATGCTCAAAGTTGCAACTGCGGCAGCGAGTAGCAATTTCTTCATTGAGATTTCTCCAAAAAGTTTTTAAAAATGGCGTATGCCTAGTTAACTATTTATTTTGTAGTTGACTTATGTACAAAAAGTTACAAAAGCTCACCAACTTGCTAAGCAGTATCGGCAAACTTTGTGACAGGGGCGTGAAAAATAAATGACAGTTTTATGACGGTTAAAATTTAGAAATAAATTAATTATTTTAATTTTTTATAGTTTTTAGACGAAAAAAAGCGGAGTCAAAACTCCGCTTTAATGAATTAAAATCAAAGAGCTGCTTTAATTTTCTCAGCTAATCCTTTAATTTTTTCTTGATCTCCTAACTCTACAGCATGGCGTCCAAGTTGATGCACATTTGTAGGAATAAGGTGAAAATGAACATGCGGAACAGTTTGTCCTGCCGCTGCTCCAGAAAGTTGCATCAAGACAATACCTTCTAAATTGAGGGCTTTTTCCATTGCTTTCGCAATTTTCTGAACAATTTGTATGGTATATGCGGCTGCTTCTGGAGGTAAATCAAGGAGCGTTACAGCAGGTGTTTTTGGAATAACTAATGTATGACCATCGGCTTGAGGCATAATATCCATAAAAGCTAGAACTTGATCATCTTCATAGATTTTTATCGCTGGAAGTTCATCACGTAAAATTTTTGCGAAGATATTTTGATCATCGTATGCCATGTATTATTCCTTTAAAAATTATTTACATTTCAATTCTTTCTGACGCTCTTTAATAGCATCAAGACGTTGTTGCTCTTTGTCAGAAAACTTTGGTTTTGTCGTATGACAGTTTTCATTACCATATTTTTCTTTTGCATCAGGATCTTTAAAACAAAAGCCTTTTGATGCATAAATCAAATTATAATCGTCTTGCAATTTCTGACATTCTTGCTCAGGCGTTGCAGCTTGAACATTTAAACCAGCAATGCTCACCATGCCAGTAAAGACTGCAACCATAAATTTATTCATGAGCGTTTCCTCAGTTAAAGGTATGAACCTGTACTCAATATAAGGTTTATTACCAATATTTCAATGACTATTAATTACTCAAGTGTCATTTTGGTTGATAATTTGTTCACAATATAAATAAAAACTTTATATATCAACTATTTATAAAAATCAAATAAAAACATAAACTTAAGAAAAATTATATATATTTTTTTAGAATTTGATTCTCGTTTTAATTTACTTTAACTGTTATTAATGAGAGAAAAATATACTTTTGGTTCGATTGATAATATATAAAAAATTGTAGGGAAAGATGAGATTTTATAGCTTTTTCATTTGCTAAATAGACGGCTTAAGTTTGAAATTGGGTCAATGAAAAACAAATATATCAATGACATTATAAAAATACAAAGCGTGATAATTATCACATTTTTGTATTTTAGGATTAAGTGGAATTCACAAAGCCCATTTTAATTTAGACGGAAATGGGCTTTTTCTTTTGATATCTAAAATATAAATAAGCCAAAATTGATCTTAGTTTACAATTCAACTGAAAGATGTATTGATTTTACATGTTTTAGCTTCTATTATGTGATCCTTAATTGCTGCGTTTGATAGTTTTTTGTTTTTGTAACCCATTTCTAAAATTGAAATGGGTTTTTTTTTAAGTCTTTTTAATATTCATTATGCAGCTTATTAAAATTAAGCATCTTTAATAAGCTGCCATCTAAAAGATTAAATCTATTCCAATGTAATCTTGGTCCATGCTTCATACATTTTAACAGCCGCAGAGAAGTCACTATTGTCTTCAGCAGTTAAATGAGCAGCGTGGATTAAACTTTGTGTTAATGACAAAACTGGAGCAGGAAGCTTAGCTTGATGGACTAAATCTAAAGCAATTCCTGTATCTTTGGCCAGAAGCGGTAAACCAAAGGTCACTGGAAATTCACGACTCAATACACGCTGCGGGAATATAGTTTCTGTTACCAAACTTTTACCACTTGAGGCATTAATGCACTCTAATGCTTCGTTCAAGCTTACACCATGTGCTTTGAGTGCACTGAAGCCTTCTGCAACAGACCAAAGGTTGACTGCGAGTAACATATTATTAACGGCTTTTACGGCAAATCCTGAGCCCGACTCACCAACATGTTTAATTAATTTACCTACTGCTTGCAGTGCCGGTAATGCGCGATTGAAAGCAGCTACATCACCACCGACCATTACAGTTAAAGTTGCATTTTCAGCACCTACTGTTTGACCGCTTACTGGAGCATCAAGAAAATCAACATTCAATTGTTTTAATGAGCTTGCTAATGCGCGAGCAGAGTCAGGAACCCCACTTGTACAGTCTATCCAGATTGCCCCAGATTTAATTTGTACATTATTAATAAGTACTTCTACATCAGTGCTTGTCGGTAAACATGAAAAGATAATATCTGCTTGTACCGCTTGCTCTAATGAGGCAGCCTTTGTGCCATATGCTATCGCATGTTGTTTGGCTTTTTCGAAATTTCGATTCCATACATAGACAGTATCGAAGTGTTTCGGTAAATGTGCTGCCATACGGTAGCCCATTGCACCCAAACCAATAAATGCAACAGATTGACTCATGACCTTGTCCTTAAATTTGTGTTGAACGTTCGGTCAGCCATTTTGCCAGTCGTGGCCAAAACTCCAGAGCACTGGCCTGACTCGACATTAGGCCTAAATGACCGCCGGGGATGAGAGTAAACGTGACATCTTGACTGCTTGTCAATTGACTTAATGGAGAAGCAGCATCAGCAGTCACCAACTGATCACTACGACCCGCGCCAACTAAGAGAGAGCAATCTATATTTTTTAATTCGATTTTCTTATCTTTTAATTGAATAAAGCCACGTTTTAGTGGGTTTTGCAGCCAGACATTAAACAACATGTCCTGATTAATCCCACCTGGGTAATCAATCATATTATTTAAAAAGCTACTTAA
This sequence comes from Acinetobacter sp. KB005, assembly GCF_049949095.1. Classification (NCBI taxonomy): domain Bacteria; kingdom Pseudomonadati; phylum Pseudomonadota; class Gammaproteobacteria; order Moraxellales; family Moraxellaceae; genus Acinetobacter; species Acinetobacter sp. KB005. The sequence continues at coordinate 2,675,213 of NZ_CP188191.1, forward strand.
GGTTGCATGCTCTTGTACAAATTGCAGGTCATCAAGATTTTTTAGCAATTGAATATGCCCATCAAACCAGCCTTTAGGATCAAGAATTTTAAAGCCTAATGAATTTAAAATTCCGGGACTATGAATCAGACGTTTTGGTAATCCAGAATAAATACGGTCCTGAATTTTTTTGTTACGACCAATAAGATGATTCATGTTTCGGTAGAGTTTGCCAATATAGCCAGATGCATAACTATCTATTGGACTACCAAGAACAATCAGGTTTTTAATATAGTTAGGTTGGTTAAGCGCAGTATATAAAGTGACGAATATGCCAGCCATACTCCATCCATGGAGTGAGATTTGTTCACTTCCTGAATGTGTGCGGACAATTTCTATCGCTTTAGGAATGAAATCTTCAATAAATGATAAAAAGTTAAGATGTCTATCTTTAAACTTTAAACTTCCCCAATCGACCAAATAGACATCGAAACCAGCATTTTGGAAATATTTAATAAGAGAGCGATAAGGATATAAATCATATATCGCCATATTTATGGCGAGTGGAGCAATAAATACTAAAGGCTCTTTAAATCTTTTTTGTGTTGCTGCGTAATAGCGAATACGGGTTTGATTGAACTCTCCAATGACTTCATAGGGAGTGCTTTGTGACAGAACCAATGTTTTTGGGTGAAATAGTCGGGCAGAAAGATGCTTCATTTGACTTTGTTCAGAGACAAGGGACTTTAAGCGTTTCATCTTGCTTTACCAACTATTTACTAAAGATTGAATAAAGTCTAAGCGATAATTTTAAGGTTTACCTTGACCTTAAATACATTAGACACTCAAAATGATGATAGTTTTTAGTACATGACCAGTAAAGGCGAACATTTAATGAACCAGTCTGATGATTTAGAATACCAACTTGATACCTTAGCCATTCGTACCGGACATACTCGTAGTTTTGAAGGTGAGCATGGCGAACCGATTTTTTTGACATCATCTTTTGTATATGAAAATGCAGAAGAAGCTGCAGCAAAATTTTCTGGTCAAGTTCAAGGAAATATCTATTCTCGTTTTACCAATCCGACTGTATCGATGTTCGAAAAACGTTTAGCAGCTTTAGATGGTGCTGAACGTGCTGTTGCGACAAGCTCTGGAATGGGCGCGATTTTGTCAGTTACTATGGCGTATCTAAAAGCGGGTGATCATGTTATTTGCTCAAGAGCAGTTTTTGGTTCAGTTGTTGCCTTATTTGAAAAATATATTGCCAAGTTTGGTGTAGATATTACATTTGTCGATTTATGTGATTTAGACGATTGGAAAAAGGCAGTACGTCCAGAAACTAAACTTTTATTTGTTGAGTCACCGTCTAATCCTTTAGCTGAGATCGCAGATATTCAAGCGCTTGCAGATATTGCCCATGCGAATGGTGCATTACTTGCGGTTGATAACAGTTTCTGTACGCCTGTTTTGCAGCAACCATTAAAATTTGGTGCAGATCTTGTCATTTACTCGGCAACTAAATATTTAGATGGTCAAGGACGCGCGTTAGGCGGTGCTGTTGTCGGTAATCATCAGTTGTTAGAAGAGGTTTTTGGTGTTGTCCGTACGCTTGGCCCATCAATGAGTCCATTTAATGCTTGGGTCTTCTTAAAAGGTTTAGAGACTTTACGTTTGCGTATGAAAGCACACTGCGAGAGTGCTCAAATTCTTGCAGAATGGTTATCTACTCATGAAAAAGTAGAAAAAGTTTACTACGCTGGTTTGCCAAGTCATGAAGGTCATGAACTTGCTGCTAAACAGCAAAATGGTTTTGGCGGGATCGTTTCATTTGTTGTTAAAGGCGAACGTGAAGGTGCTTGGAAAGTTATTGATAATACTAAGTTTATTTCAATTACTGGCAACTTAGGTGATGTGAAGTCAACAATTACACATCCTGCAACGACTACACATGGCAAACTTTCTGCTGAAGCTAAAGCTGCGGCGGGCATCCAAGAGGGTTTAATACGTGTATCGGTAGGCTTAGAAGATATTAATGATATTATCCGTGATATCTCACGTGGTCTGGATTTAATCTAATTATCTCGATCGAAATAATTCTCTTTTGTTGTTTTGTTTATCAAACCATCTCTTTAATCGAGATGGTTTTTTATATTTAAATGTTACTCAAATTTCAGAATTGCAATAAAAAACCTACATTTTTGTTTAAATGATGGCTAAGAGCACAAGGTATAAAGACTTTAAATTTAATTAAAAGAAATGCGAGTTTTAAAAATGCTTAAGCCTATTGCTATTGTCGTTGTAGTGGGGGTAATCGGGGTAGTTGGATACAAATTGCTGACCAAACCGAATCAGAACCCAGTGAATGAAACAACCTTATTGATTAACAATGCAGAGAAGTCGGTGCAAGAAGCAGATAAATCTATCCAAGAAGCAAATACTTCTTTTAAGAAAGTCCCTTTAAGTGAATATAAAACAATTGATAAAGGGTTACAGGCATCTCAATAGTGCTATGAGTTTTTATAAGACTTTAACATATGTCATCTAAATATTTAGGAAGTGTACCTAAATATGAGCATGTTACTCATGTAGCTATGTGAAATAGAGCGAGAGATACTGATAGAAAACATTAGTCTATTGTGTCAGAATTACGGATTAATTTGAGTTCAATGCACTAATCTGTATGGATTTTAATCACAAGGGTTGGTTCAATGAGATTAAGTTTTTATAAAGTATTACCAGATAACCAATAATACTTTAAAGATTTGATAGAGATACGGAGTAAAGTTATGAATATCAATATGCTCATGCAGCAAGCGCAGCGCATGCAAAAAGATATGGAAACAAATATAAAAAAGGCGAAAGAAGAGCTTGCCCAAACTGAAGTCCAAGCAGAAGCTGGTGGTGGTTTGGTTAAAGTAACCATGAATGGTCGCTATCTTGTAAAACGTATCGAAATTAACCCTGAATTACTTCAAGATGAACCAGATATGATTGAAGATTTGATTGCTGCAGCGGTAAATGATGCTGTGCGTCAAGCAGAAGTTATTTCAGAAGAAAAAATGCAAAAAGCGAATTCTGGTATGGGCTTGCCACCTGGCTTAGCGGGCATGTTCTAAGGAAGTTCTGTGTTTAGTGATAGATTTGAACAACTCGTTCAAGCTTTACGTATATTGCCTAGCGTTGGTCCGAAATCGGCTCAACGTATGGCATTACATCTTTTGATGAAAAATCGAGAAGGTGCGTTCGCATTAGCTCATGCTTTACATGAGGCTTCAAGTTATATTCATGAGTGCAGCGTTTGCCATTCTCTAACTGAAAATGAAATTTGTGATATTTGTGCCTCAACTGAGCGAGAAGATCAACTATTGTGTGTAGTTGAATCACCAGCAGATGTAATGGCGATTGAGCAAAGTGGTAGTTTTCGAGGTAAATACCATGTTTTAGGGGGACATCTTTCTCCTTTGGATGGTATTGGTCCAGAAGAAATTGGTATTCCTTATCTGATTCAGCGCTTAAGTCAAGGCACTATTGAAGAAGTGATTTTGGCAACTAATGCGACTGTAGAGGGGCAGGCAACCGCTCATTATTTGGTAGAGGCGACTAAGCACTTACCTATACACATGACGCGTATTGCTCAAGGTGTACCGCAAGGTGGTGAACTTGAGTATGTAGATAGCCATACCTTAAGTCAGGCAGTTCATAACCGTATGAGAATGAAATAAGCATTCCGATGCTTATTTCATTGATGCGATATAAAATTGAATTAAATTTATTAATTTAGCTATTAAAGGCAAATATTATTTTGTCTTTAATTACAAAAGATCTTTTAAATAAAATATGAAAGCACATAAGAATGAAAAAGATCTTAGAGATTTTAAAGAATGAATATTTGGAGTTAACTTTAAAAGTATAAATAAAAGATCAAAAAATTATCTATTTTCGAAAAATTGTTCAAAAATAGAGTATTCATAAAGGTTTAAGTGGTAATTTCCTACTTCTATGTTATATATACCAGAGTTCTAAGCACTCTTTGCATTTACTTGAGAAAGCATGTTTCAGTTTATCCAACAGCAAACCGAATTGGTTGATGTTCTTCAAAAAATGGATCAATGTTCGATATATGGACTTGATACAGAATTTATTAAGGTTGACACACTCTGGCCTAAACTTGGGGTATGCCAAGTCAATGTAAATGGTAATGTCTATCTGTTGGATGGTGTTTCATTAGATCTAAGTCAGTTTTGGAAAAAAATATTTCTCGCACAGCAGAACATTTTTCATGCATGTGGGGAAGACATCGATTTAATCTATCATTACGCTGATCAAGAAGATTTGCTTAATGTGTTTGATACTCAAGTGGGCCTTTCTTTCTTAGGTCACGGACTACAAGTGAGTTACCAAGGCGCTTTAAAGCTTTGTCTCGATATTGACATTGAAAAAGATCAAACAAGATCCGATTGGTTGGCTCGGCCTTTATCGCCTCAGCAACTCTGTTATGCAGCCAATGATGTTCTATATATAATGAAGTTAGCTCATCATATTCAAGAACAACTTAAGCAGAAAGGGCTTTATGACTATGTTCTTGAAGATTGTAGTAGTTTAACTAAAGAAATTATTAGTGAAACGCCTAAAGAGTTACTCTATACCGATGTTGGTAATTATCGTCATTCGCGCCGTCAATTGATGCAATTGCAAAATTTAAGTGAATGGCGTGATTACATTGTTAAAGCGACGAACCAGCCACGTAGTTTTATTCTTAGAAACTCAACCATGATTGATATGGTTGAAAAGAATCCACGTAATAGTTTTCAACTCTCGCAAGTTAAAGATATTCGCCCAAATGTAGTTCGTGAATATGGAAAAACGATTCTAGAATTACTTAAAGATTTACCTAATGAAAGTGAATGGCCAGCAAGAATTGCCAAACCTTTTAAAGTAACATCTAAAGAAACTTTAAATAAAATGGATATGGTACTAGCCCATGCAATAAGTGAAACATCTATTCCTAAAGAAGTATTACTGAGAAAAAAATGGCTAAACGCAATTCATCAACATGTTCTTTCTCAAGGGGATGAACAAGATTTACCTGATTATCTTTTGGGTTGGCGTTATGAGTTATTAACTCAACCATTAATTCATTTATTTCAAGAAGAAAAAGAAAGTCTATCAATTTAAAATGAGTTGATAGTTAAAATTTAAAAGGCTCATCTTCGTGATGGGCTTTTTTAATTAAGGATAGTGAATGGCTTAAAGTTTAAATTGAGTAGTTTTTATTTAAAATAATAGATATTTTACGGCAATAGTTAATAAAATAAATAATTATATTAGTTATATTAAACAATTAACTTATTTTAAAAAGCTAGTAAAGTGATGAATTGGATGGGTTTTAATTTGTAAAAATGATAATGAATTAAATTAACCGATTCAATGAGAAAAATTCAATTGATTAAACATACAGGTCTGTATATTCTTGGAGACAAGAAAAACAATTTCAATATGAATAATATATAACTATAAGTTTGTTTCAGTGCAGAAATAAGAAAGCCGACCCAATTGGGTCGGCTTTTTATTTTTTAATGGTATAGCTCAGTTAAAATGCCAGTAGGTTATTAAATTTTAAAAATTAAGTATTAATCTTCTGCGGCTTTTTTGTGAATGAACCAGCAAGTTTAGCTACAAGTTCTTCAGCTTTTTGAAAAGCATTTTCTAATGACTTTATATGTCGTTCATCTCCAAACTCTTGATATTCTGAGGCAATTTCATAAATTTCCTCTACACCTAAATATTTACTGAGTGTACGCAGGTGAGGTACAAGATGATTCATGTCGTGACGAATTCCATCTTTCTCAAAACCAAACTCTCCACTAGACGTGATAATGATTAAAATTTTTCCAGATAAAAGAGGTTGTAAAGGGAAGTCTCCTCGAGAAAGGTCAAAATCAAATGTCTTATTAATTCGAATAATTTGGTCAAACCATGCTTTTAGTTGAGCAGGCATACCGTAATTGTACATAGGAGAAGAAATTAGAATGATATCTGAACTCGAAACCTCCGCTATTAACTGATCGGATATTGATAAGACATCACATTGAGTTTGTGTTCTTTTATTTTCAGGTGTGAATACAGCATCAATCCAGTCCTGAGTAATAAATGGAGGCGGATTCATTCCTAGGTCCCGATAAATATACTCATCCATAGGCCTTTTATTTTTCCATAAACTGACCAATCGGCTGGCAATATTTTTTGAAATAGAATTATGATTTGGATTGGGGTTAATTGCAGCTCGTACGCTGGCATCTATATGTAACATTTTGCTCATCATAAATTCCATAAGGGTTAGGAGTTAATTTATTCTGAGTTTTAAATGAGAAGTAGACAAACGAGAAAATTACAGCTATAGATGATTTTAAATCACCTATAACTGTGATTCAGGAGAAAGCATGCAAGTCTCATTGCAAGCACTTAGGGCATTTGAATCAGCTGCTCGACTAGGCAGTTTTAAATTGGCTGCTGAAGAGCTTTCGCTAACACCGACTGCAATTTCACATCATATTGCCAATCTTGAAAGCAGGTTAAATGTTGATTTATTTCATCGACAGGTAAGAAAAATAACGCTTACAACGACAGGTGATAGGCTAGCAGTAGCGATTTCTGAAGGATTTCGTAAAATTGAAGATGCGCTAGATGAAATAACAGTAAATGGAAATATACTCAGAGTAGCTACCACATCCTCATTGGCAGCAATGTTGTTAATTCCCTCAATAAATGAATTTTATCAATTACATCCTGATATCTCAGTTGAATTTTCTACAGGTGAAGCGTTAGAAAGTCACTTATATACATTACCTATTCGATATGGTGATGTATCTTTAGTACCTTCTAACGATATTCTTAAATATGAGTCTTTTAATGTATTTGGTGCATCTAAACTTGATCTACTAGAACATTCTAATGAGCCAATAACGTTATTCACCACAGAATGGAAAAATAAAGCATTACCAAGTCCGCCACTAGAAACTTGGCTTGAGCTGAATGGATGGGACCGAATGCAAATAACAATTAAGAAGTTTGATCAGGAAATTTTTGGAATACATGAGGCATTAGCGGCCAATGGACTCGTGTTTTGTTCTTATACACTTGCCCAGAGATTTATTAAAGCGAATCTTATACAACCTCTTAAGACTAAATCAGTTCAATCTGAGTTGTGCTATTACATTCCAAATAAAGAAGATTTTAAAAATAGAAATGCCAGAAAATTTATTGAATGGATAGAAAGATTATTTAATCAATAAGCTTATATTTCTGATTGGAATTAACTACACAACACCAAAACTATATAAGCTTTTATGCTATAAAATTAGATAAATTAATAATTAGAGAGATAAATATGCTTAATAACTTTAGTGCTGAACAAGCGCGTCAAAATGCTAAAAATTTTAAAATCAATCAAGAGGCCATGCTGGAAAAAATTTTAACAGGCACTGAAACTGATTCTAAAGCAGGGAAGCGAAAAGCAACGTTCCTGTTTCCGATTGATGCTGTAAGTCCTGATCACCTCACACAAGTAGAAGAGGAACTTAGGGGTAGAGGCTTCAATGTATCAACTAATATCGAACACTCTGGTACTACCATAACGATAGAAATAAGCTTTTAAATATCGATTTTTTATTAGACCGCTCTTTTAAAGGCGGTCTTTTATATCGTATTAAAAAAGAAGATAAATTTATTTACATTTAAACGTATGTTAATCATGATTTTATTTGACAGGTTCTACCATCTTCTGTAGCTTTACTTTTTGAGTGGAATATGGATATGAACTTCCAAACAATACTTTTATCTTTCAAAAATCAATCTACTGGTACAGATGCATTTAAAGATTTAAAAAATGCTTGTGAACAGTCTCTTAAAGAATCTAAAAATACAAAAGAAAAAGCAGCAGTCTATTTGATCTATGGTTTTGCACGTAGCTACGTGATTTTATATGAAGATGAAGCAGTTACAACTGAATTTGCCAACGTTTCTAAGACTACGCTCATAGGCTACATGGAATGCCTCAATGAAGCTCTGTTAAGTCAAGATGATGGTGCTATTTTGAATGCCCTAAATCAAGTAACTGATAACTATATAAAGAGTTCTCGAGTCTTTTAAATATCTAAATATCATTAACTTGTTTGGTAAAAATACTTCTTTAGCTTGAGCTAAAGAAGTATTTAAAGTTTGTATTAGTGGGACTTTTTCTTACCGCCGCCATCTTGTTTATTGACGGTAGACCATGCGATTCGTTCAGCTTCTTCTTGAGAATGACCTCTGTCTACTTCACTCTCAACAATATGTTTAGCCTGACGTTTTTGCTTTGCTGTGTAAGCTGTTTTATCGCCACGAGGCATAAGTTCATCCTCCACATCTATTATTAAGATACTTATTATTGAAACATATTGAGAATTTAAACCAGTTAAGTAATGTCTGCTAATGTTTATTAAGTGGTTAGAAGTTTTACTTAAATGTGAATTTTAAAAGGTAATAGCTAATTTTAATATGATAAATTTCATAGTATTAAAGGGTAAAACTATTAAAAACAGATCACAAAAAGTACTTAGTAACGAACGATTTCTTATTTTTTTTCTAAAATTGTTTTTATTTTATTAAAATGAATAATTATATTTAATGTTTTAAATCATATATTTACTTATTTTTTATGAAAGCTGGCTTTTGTTTAGAACAAAGTTATTATCGACCTTAATCAACGTTGTGGGTTAATATTTCCCAAGAATTAAAAAAACGACTGATGCGTAAACAAACCTGCGTGGGTGAGTCGTTTTTTTTCATGTATGCTGTCCTTAGTTCAAGAGTTGATTTGAAATGCACTGTGATATTTATAGATCGAGCAAAAAAGATGAAATGTACATTTATATTGCTCGTCCAAACTATCCTGACGATGCGGAACAAGCTGATCCGTTTGAAAATGTTCCTGAAGCTGTTTTACAAGCGTTTGGCCGTGCAACGTTTGTCATGCATTTAGAGTTAGCTCCAACACGTAAATTGGCGCGTGCTAATGTTTTACATGTTTTAGACTCATTACAAACAAAGGGCTTCTTTATTCAGATGCCACCAGAAGGGTTAATTAACCCGAATGCGGTTGAACCAGAGGGCTTACGTGGTGCGTGAAAATCAAACTGGAATAATGAATCAATTATTCTCTTTTTTGGATTTTATTCCTGAAGATGCTATTGCTTTAACAGCTTATGGAATCGGCGCTATTATTGCTTTGTGGTGTTGGTGGCGATTAATGCGCCGTCTTCCTACAACTTTTGGTGCGATTAGCTGGCTTATTGTATTTGCTATTTTAGTCACACCAACCGTGTCTGAAGGTCCAAATGCATCGGTAGCACCTGCTATTTTTGGACTACTTTTTGGTGTTTTAACCAAAGATAGCCCTCTAATCTGGTCAAATTTATCTTTAATTCTGTTTGTAGTTGGTCTAGGTTTGGTTATTGGCTATTGTTGGTCAAAATATTCAACAAACAAAAGCATGCGTTCCATCTAACCATTGAAATAGAAAAATAAGGTCTTCACATGTCTGCTGATACCCAACATTTTACCGGTACAGATCAATATATCGCGACTGACAGTCTTAAGCTCGCTGTAAAAGCAGCCCGTGCCTTACAAAAGCCTTTACTGGTTAAAGGTGAACCTGGTACGGGTAAAACTTTACTTGCTGAACAAGTAGCAGAAAGTTTGGGCTTAAAACTCATTACTTGGCATATCAAATCGACAACCAAAGCACAGCAAGGGTTGTATGAATATGATGCTGTTTCTCGTTTACGAGACAGCCAGTTAGGTGATGACCGTGTTTACGATATTAAGAACTATATTAAACCCGGTAAATTGTGGGAAGCTTTCACCAGTGAAGAGCGTTGTGTCTTGTTAATTGATGAAATTGACAAAGCCGATATTGAGTTTCCAAATGACTTGTTGCATGAACTCGATAAAATGTCTTTTTATGTTTATGAAACAAGTGAAACCATTACGGCAACACAACGCCCAATTGTAATTATTACATCGAATAATGAAAAAGAGTTACCAGATGCTTTCTTGCGTCGTTGTTTCTTTCATTACATTGAGTTTCCAGATGAAGTGACCATGCGAGAAATTATCGATGTTCATTTCCCGAATATTTCTGCAACACTCGTCAACGAAGCTTTACAGGTTTTCTTTAAATTACGTGAAATTCCTAATTTGAAGAAACCACCATCAACATCTGAGTTAATTGATTGGTTAAGCTTACTCATGGCAGATGATATGCCTGAAGATGTATTGCGTAATCGAGATACATCTAAAGCTATTCCACCTTTATATGGTGCGCTGATCAAAAACGAGCAGGATGTGCAACTCCTCGAACGTTTGGCTTTCATGTCTCGACGTTAAAGGAGGGAATAACCCATGTTTGTGCGGTTATTTTACACCCTACGTAAATACGGTGTTCCAGTTACAACTCGTGAGCTTATTGACTTAAACCGCGCTGTAAGTGAAGGTTTAGTTTTTGCCAATCAAGAAGAGTTCTATCAACTTGCTAAAACTATTTTAGTTAAAGATGAACGCTTTTTTGACAAGTTTGACCGTGCCATAAAAGACTACTTTGACGGTATCGAAACCTTTGATCTGGATGAGTTACTTAAGCAAGTTCATAAACTACCAAAAGACTGGTTCGATTTAGAGCTTCTAGAAAAACATTTAACTCCTGAACAAAGAGCAGAACTCCAAAAAGCTGGTTCCTTAGAAGAACTGATGAAAATGCTGGAAGAGCGGTTACGCGAACAGCATAAGAAACATCAAGGCGGCAACCGCATGGTGGGTACAGGTGGTACTTCACCTTTTGGGGCTTTTGGTGATCATCCTGAGGGAGTGCGGATTGGTGGGCCGGGTCGTAAACGTTCGGCGGTAAAAGTATGGGAACAGCGTAAATATCAAAATCTAGATGACGACCAAGTTCTTGGTACTCGTCAGATGCAAATTGCTTTGCGCCGTTTGCGTAAATTTGCGCGTCAAGGTGCAGCTGAAGAGTTGGATGTTGACGGTACAATCCGTGAAACAGCCAAGCAAGGTATTCTTGATGTTCAAATGGTACCAGAGCGTCGAAATCGAATAAAAGTACTTATGTTGTTCGATGTAGGCGGTTCTATGGATGCTCATATTGCCCAATGCGAGAAACTCTTTAGTGCCGCTAAAACTGAGTTTAAGACACTTGAGTACTTTTATTTCCATAACTGTCTCTATGACTATGTTTGGAAAGATAATCATCGCCGCACAGCTACCCGTATGAACACATGGGATCTCTTTCACACTTATGGACGCGACTATCGTGTAATTGTAGTGGGGGATGCCAGTATGGCACCGTATGAGCTGAAATCGGTGGGTGGCTCGGTTGAATATATGAATGATGAGACAGGTGAGATTTGGTTACGCCGCTTACGTCAACATTTCGATAAAACAGCTTGGTTAAATCCTGAAACTGAAGGGTATTGGCATTACACTCAAACCATTGGCTGGATTAAAGAAATTTTTGAAAATCATATGTATCCAATGACGCTAAAGGGCATTGAAGATATGACTCGCTACCTTTCTCGATAAGCTTAATAACTTTAATAATTTAAAAAGAGAGATGACATGCAACATCAAATTAACGGTATTGCTTTGCCGAATGAACAAGGATTTTTTGGTGAATATGGCGGACAGTTCATTCCTCCACATTTAAAAGAGGCAATGGATGAGATTAATGTTGCTTATGAAGAGATTCGCCATACCCCTGAATTTAAAAATGAATTGGCAGATCTATTTACGAATTATGTAGGCCGTCCAAGTCCTTTATTTCATGCGAAGCGTCTTTCTGAACAGTTAGGCGGTGCACAAATTTATTTAAAGCGTGAAGACTTAAATCATACGGGTGCACATAAAATCAATCACTGTTTAGGTGAAGCTTTACTTGCCAAGTATATGGGCAAAAAGAAAGTAATTGCTGAAACGGGTGCTGGTCAGCATGGGGTTGCTTTGGCAACAGCTTGCGCTTTAGTTGGGATTCCATGTGAAATTCACATGGGGCAAGTAGATATTGAAAAAGAACATCCAAATGTAGTCAAAATGAAAATTTTGGGTGCTCATTTGGTGGCAGTAACACGTGGTACAGCAACATTAAAAGATGCTGTAGATAGTGCATTTGAAGAATATTTAAAAGACCCAAAAAACTTTATCTATGCGATTGGTTCTGTTGTGGGGCCACATCCATTCCCTAAAATGGTTCGTGATTTTCAATCGATTATTGGTACTGAAATTAAAGAACAAACGCACCAGCGATTTGGAAAAAATCCGGATTATGTTGTGGCATGCGTTGGCGGCGGTTCAAATGCAATAGGCGCATTTACCGCATTCTTAAATGATCCCGATGTAAAGCTAGTAGGAGTTGAACCAGCTGGACATGGTTTAGACACCAATATGCATTCAGCAACATTAACTTTAGGTAAGCCAAGTCAAATTCATGGTATGGCCTGTTATGTCCTTGAAAATGAGGATGGTGAGCCTTTACCAGTACATTCTATTGCTTCAGGACTTGACTACCCAGGTGTTGGCCCACAACACAGTTTTTTAAAAGATTTAGGTCGTGTTGAATATAGCACTGCAACTGACCAAGAGTGCTTAGATGCTTTTATGACACTATCTCGTGTTGAAGGTATTGTTCCTGCGCTTGAAAGTTCACATGCTGTCGCATGGGCAATCCGTGAAGCTCCCCAATTAGCGGAAGAAACCATGATTGTAGTGAATCTATCTGGGCGTGGAGATAAAGATTCTGATTATGTCGCTGAAAAGCTTAAGCTTTAAAACTCATTAAACTTTAGAAGCGGTCCATCATTTAAGGGCCGCTTTTTATTTTGAATATCTAAATTAAAGTTTAATTAAAGTTCATCATTTTATAATTAAAACAAAGTATTCTGATTTTAACGTGTGATTGTTCGAGATAGGCATGTAAAACTCCGGTTCACAAGGCAAAGCGTTGCTTTGCTGTACCTCACTCAGTAGAATAGTCACTTTGCAAAATTTGCCTTTGGAGACGCCTAAGTGGAGCGACCGACGATTAGCCCTGAAAATTTACAGGAAGCGGCTGAAAATTTATCAACAATTCGAGATTTTATTCGTTTTGGGGTATCAGCATTACGTCAACATGATGCACATTTAGGACAAGGTACTGAAGATTATTTTGCAGAAAGCTCTGCATTAGTTTTACAAACCTTATCTCTTGAATGGTCAGCAGACGCAGAAATTCTAGATGCGAAGTTATTACCAAGCGAGAAAGCAGAGTTTTTAAGCTTATTGGAACGCCGTATCAATGACCGTATTCCAACATCTTATTTATTAAACCTTGCTTATTTCTTTAATAAACCATTCTATGTAGATGAGCGTGTATTGATTCCACGTTCACCAATTGCAGAATTAATTGAGCAACGTTTTGCACCATATTGTTTAGATGAAAATGGTCAAATGCGCGAAGCTCTCAATAATTTGCCAGAAAATGCAAAGCCTAAAACTCCGCACCGTATTTTAGATATGTGTACAGGTTCTGGATGTATTGCAGTCGCTTTGGCTTATGCTTATCCAGACGCTGAAATAGATGCAACTGATATCTCTAAAGAAGCTTTAGAAGTTGCTTCAATTAATACTGAGCACCACAATAAGCAATATCAAGTTGCATTGCTTGAGTCGGATCTATTCGCCAAGATTCCAGCTGAAAATCAGTATGATTTGATTGTAAGTAATCCACCGTACGTTGATGCTGAAGATATGGCCGACTTACCAGAAGAATTTTTACATGAACCTGAACTTGCATTGGCAGCGGGCCAAGATGGTTTAGACTTAGTTCGTAAAATGCTTGCACAAGCGGCAGATTACTTAACTGAAGATGGCCTCATTGTCATTGAAGTAGGTAATTCTGAATGGTCAATGCGTCAGAACTTTAATACGATTGATTTTAACTGGCTCACTTTCCAAAAAGGTGGTTCAGGTATTTTTGCTTTGACTGCTGAACAGTGTCGCCGTTATAGAAAACTATTTGAAGAGCAAATATAAGGAGTTGGGCATATGGCAGGGAATAGTATTGGACAACTCTTTCGTGTAACTACTTGTGGTGAGTCTCATGGCGTTGGCTTAATGGCAATTGTTGATGGTGTGCCACCGGGCCTTGCGTTAACCGAAGAAGATCTACAAAAAGATCTAGACCGTCGTAAGCCGGGTACATCAAAATTTGCGACTCAACGCAAAGAGCCTGATCAAGTTGAAATTATTTCAGGTGTATTTGAGGGTAAAACCACTGGTACACCAATTGGTTTATTGATTCGTAATACTGACCAAAAATCGAAAGATTATGGCAATATTGCCCAAACTTTTAGACCTGGCCATGCCGACTATACATATACGCAAAAATACGGTTTCCGTGACTATCGTGGCGGTGGCCGTTCAAGTGCTCGTGAAACTGCTATGCGTGTTGCAGCAGGTGCAATTGCTAAAAAATATTTAGCAGAAAAATTTGGCGTTTTGATTCGTGGTCATGTGACACAAATTGGTAATGAAGTTGCCGAAAAACTGGATTGGAATGAAGTTGCAAATAATCCATTTTTCTGTGGTGATGTCGATGCTGTTTCGCGTTTTGAAGCTTTGGTGACTTCTTTGCGTGAACAAGGAACAAGCTGCGGCGCAAAGCTAGAAATTTTAGCTGAAAAAGTTCCTGTGGGTTGGGGCGAACCTGTTTTTGACCGTTTAGATGCTGACATTGCTCACGCGATGATGAGTATTAATGCGGTTAAAGGTGTTGAAATTGGTGATGGCTTTGCAGTTGCTGGACAGTTTGGTCATGAAACACGTGATGAAATGACCAGTAATGGCTTTTTAGCGAATCATGCAGGTGGTATTTTGGGCGGTATCTCAAGTGGTCAGACCATTCGAGTTGCTATTGCACTAAAACCAACAGCAAGCATTACGACACTAGGTAAAACGATTAATTTAAATCGTGAAGATACAGATGTGTTGACTAAAGGCCGTCATGATCCTTGCGTAGGTGTTCGAGCAACTCCAATCGCTGAAGCAATGTTAGCAATTGTTTTGATGGATCACTTCTTACGCCATCGCGCACAAAATGCAGATGTTATTCCACCACTTGCTCCAATCGAACCATAGTCATAATTTTTGACTAAAGTAAATAAAACCCCATATTTAAATTAAATGTGGGGTTTTAAATTTTTATTCCATTGAGTTTGATTAAATTTTAAATTATTTTCTTGTCTTATAATATTTATATAAATATAATATTCTGCGAATTATTTTTGAGTATATTCATCTGTAGAATTTGGCAATTAGATCTTGTTAATTTTTTACTAAACCCGATATCTATATTTATCACTGAAAGTTAATTTACTCAAATTGCTTTTATATAAGTTTATTACATATTTAAATTTTTATTACTTTAAACAAAGAATTTTCAAAGTCATCATTGAAATTGGGGAAATATCAATGAATCAGTGTACATATAGAATTGGCTGTATGTCAAAGGATAGGCTATTGCCTAAAAATTTAGAGGCAATGATAAAAGTTATTCATGACTTATCTTTGTCATCTCATCTTGTGGGGAATTGGATATATAGTGAAGACAATCCTGATATACATATTATTGATTTAGATAGTGGTTATACGAATATTCTTATTCCAAAAAAAATTAAGATCGTATTAAGTAATAATCCTGAGCTTTTAAAGGGCTATCAGTATGGTTTGAAGAGACCGATAAGATATCAGGAACTTCTCAATATTTTACAAGATATTGAGAAAAATGAATATTTTAAAATAAGTCATCAAGAACGTATAATAAATAATGAGAATATAGTGCCTAAAGATCATTTAGAGACAAAAATTCTTTACAAGCTTGTCTGTTATCCAAACTTTAAAAACATTCATGCAGAGCAGATTGTTAATGTCACTAGAGTTTGTGCTTTATTATCTATTGAGTCAAAAACAGCCCAAGAAATTAAGAGATTTTTGAATTTATCTATTGATGAAATACAAAAAATTATAGAAATAATAAAAAAAGAAGCGTATCCAAATTATGAAACAATACATGAGAATATTGTTTCGATTTTACCATTTTCAACTGAAGCTATCTCCACAGTACCGCAAAGAATAGAACAAAATTCACTATTTTATTTTTTAATTAAATTTTGGAAGAGGTTGAAAGGCGAGCTCTAATTAAATGGAATTTTTTCTATATTAGATTATCTGAATCTAGTAATGTTCATTATATAAAAACAGGATGTTGATGTATTGAAAGTCGCTAAATTTATTAAGTTTATATAAGTCATTTTTAACAGATGGTTTAAACTTAAATAAAAGAGGTTTTGGTACGTACTGTTTCTAAATTACATTTTAGCTTTACCACGGATGGAAAAGCTAATTGTTTATTTCGAGTCATTTTAATTGGGAAAGGAGCTATAAAAGAAGTTAAGAGAGATAATAATTAGTCAACAGTCATTTTGAATAGAAGTCTGACTTTAAGTTAAATCTACAATTTGTTCTTCGTTTACAGCAATCTTATATTGATTACGCCCATTGGTTTTTGCTTTATACAAAGCATGGTCAGCACGAGCTACAAAAGCAGAAATTGAATCGTTTAGACGTGGAATTGTGGTTGCGACTCCAACACTAATGGTGACATGTGGTGAAACATCACTACATGGGTGTTTAATTGCAATTTTATCAATAGCATTCATTAAACGTTCAACTTGGATCAAGGCTTGCTGAGCATTTGTCATTGGGAATAAGAGTAAAAATTCTTCGCCGCCATAACGGGCAACTAAATCACCACTGCGTGCAGCAATAGAAGAAATAGCAATTGCGATTTCTTTTAAGCATTCATCTCCCTTTAGATGTCCTAAAGTGTCGTTGTATGCTTTAAAATAGTCGATATCGACCATCATGATGGTCAGGGGCATTTCATGTCGTAAAGCACGGCGCCATTCATTATCAAGTGTTTCATCTAGATAGCGTCGATTGGCTAAACCGGTGAGTGCGTCTTGTTGTGAAAGTAAAGATAATTGCTGTGCTTGCTGCATCAGTTCAATGCGATTCAGCTCAATCATGCAGTTTTGTAAATAGTTTTCTCTATGTTGACGGTCAGTTGCATAGGCAAGGGTCATTCCTAAAAAACTACTGAAGGTGTAAGTCCGGTTCAAGAAGGTCCAGTCGATCACCCCATTTAAGTAATTACTTGCCAAAATTCCAACAAGCCCGCCCATCCAACCAGCAAATATGGAGGTATAAAAGCGCATACCTACCGCACCATAGATAATCACAATCGCATACATCATTGCTGCATGAAAAAGAACATTATCTTGGCCATTCTCAATGACGTTGATTAAAATAAAGGTAATTGCCACAGCTAAAGCTGAACCGACTCCTACATAATAATCAAAATACTGATTTAATTTTTTAATAAATGATAAAATCCAGGCGATAAGAATGATTATACCTACCCAAGAATAATAGCTAAACCAGGGTAAAACTTGCTCAGTTGGTAAAACTTGATATATACCAAAGCTTAAAAATATATATAATATTAAAATAATAGGCGCTCTATAGCGGAACTCATAGGCAGCACCATTTTGGTATTGAAAACGATAAATCGTTTCAAGCTGCTTTGGAAACCATACGAAATTTAATCCTCGTGTGGTTAATAAATCTATTTGTTCCTGTCCCAATATATTGGAACCCTGCAACTTCATAATTAATGCTCACTATATTGGAAGTTGTCATAAAATGAGACTTATTTTAGTAAAGTTCCATCTAAAAATATTGATTATATAATGTGTGATTTATTCAAAATAATAATACAGTTTTTTTAAAAAAGTAATGATTTTTATCTAAGTTAAATGTGATAAAAATCACGACATTTCAATGATTAGCGTAACAATTATCTAAAGATTCACAATCCATCGAAAAAAGTTACAAATGGTCGATTAACGATTGTATCTTTATCATTTTCGGATAGACTTATACCGTGAAATACAGATGATTGCTGTCATATAAATAGGAAAATTAGCAATGACTGCTCTAAATCAATATGGAATGCATTTAGAAATTACACCGCATAATGGATGGTCACAGCAGTTCTGGGATGACCTGCTACCAGCGAAAGAACGGGTGAGTAAACATCCGTTTTTTTCGGAAATGGCCAATGGGGGATTGAGCCTAGATAGTTTCCGTTATGCTTTACTTAATTTCTATCCATTAGTAGCGCACTTCCCGTCATATATGGCAGGGGCGTTAGGCAAAGCAACGGGGTTTTCTGAACCTGGCGTTACAGAAGCACGAGATTGGTTAATCCAGAATATTAAGGTAGAAGAGCGACACTTAAAATGGTATCGCGACTGGGCTGGAGGTTTTGGCTTAACTGTTGATGAGCTTGATTATGTACGACCGCCAGCTGCGATGAATGCGGTGAACCATTTCTTATGGAATATGAGTCATCGTGGTAATTTAGCAGAGTGCCTTGCTGCAACAAATCTGGCAATTGAGTGGGCAACTGGGGATTGGTCGATTCAGGTCTATAAGGGTATTCATACCTATACTGATCATCCTGAAGTAACGATTGATAAACGTTCTTTAGCTTGGTTGCGTGCGCATGCTCACTATGATGATCTTCATCCTTATGAAGCCATGGAGCTGATTAAGCGTTTATGTAATGATCGTCCCGACTGGCAGCAAAAAGCATTTCATGCTGCTGAAGAAGGGCTGCGTTATTATGAATTAGCCTTAGATGATTGTTATAGGGTACAGCTTCAAGCCTCTGCTTGATCTTATCTTGAAAAAGGGAGGATATCGTATGGATATTCTCCCTTTTATTTTATTCGAGTAGCTTTAACAGTTTGGTTCGATAAGGCGTATCTTCAGGCAATAATTCAAGCAAACGCTCAACAGCGTCTACACGGTCAGGAACACGGCTTACGACTCGTAATAATTGATCAACATCTTCAATCTGATAAATCACATGACTTAAGCGAGCATCAAAACAGTCTCTCCATGCACACAAAAATGGACTTTCCGATTTAGCTAAAAAACTCCCTCTATAAAGCGTTAGTGTTGTCGAGGTGAAACCCAAATTTAATGCTTGCTCCGCCATTAAAAAATCACATTGAATTTCACAGTTCAGTCGGTAAGGACGAGACTCGATCACATCGGGAATTAAGTTTCTGAGTTGAGATAGTTCTGCTTTTAAAGTGGTCGTACTTACAGGCCGATCGCCATATAAAGAATAGTGAAGCTCTTCAAGATTAATTCCTTCAGGGCACAGTGTCAGAATACACAGAATCTCAATTTGACGTTGAGTTAAAGTAAGGCTGCGTTGGTTATATTGAACTTTTGGAGTTCCAAAGGCCTTAATGTATAAAATATTTTTTTGGTGAAGCTGAATTGCTTGTTTAACAATGTCCGCACATCTCTCAACGGCTAAAAGACCTAACGAGTTATGCTTTTGATATTTAGTCGATAAATTCATAATCCCATAAAACTGGCCTGTGTTTGCATCGGTAATCGGCGCTGCATAGCAGACCCAATCTCTTACACTATTCATTTGGTTTTCGTGTGAGTAAACGCAGTTAGCTGAATGAGTATTTAATGCTAAACCAATTGCATTTTGCCCCACTGCTTGAGTAGACCACTGACCACCTTCAACAAAATGAACTTGCTCTGCCGAAGAACGCATTGGATGACTGCTCCATGTCCAAAGTAGAGTGCCATGTGGGTCGGTTACACCAATTGCCATATCGGCATCTTCGGCAATGTGCATTAAGTTTCGGTGACACTCATGAATAGAACGTCCGAATAATGAATGTTCCCATTCTTCGGTTAGGTCAAATATAGGTGCTGCTTCAAGGTCAACAGATGGCTTTTTTCCTAATTGTTGAGAATGAGATGACTTTTCTGACCGAAATAAAGACGGCGTAGTATCTATAAAAGGCGATGATAATTGTTCTGACATATCCATATCGAAATTCCTTTATCATTGAAATGGCGTATCCGTAGCCGTTCAACCGTTATAACTTTTTTATTGTGACTATTTCCTCGTTATCTCCTTACCTTAAATACTTTTATAAGTCTTGACCATTAGTCTATTGGATAAGTTTTGTTAATTACATGATCTTTAAGATAAGACATCTTGTCGGCTGAAAGGCTTTGGTACTTCTTCTCCAAAATATTGTCGATCAGCAAAGTAGCTAGAGCGGACCATCGGCGCACTCCAAATATTTTTAAAACCTAATCGTTTACCATGTCGCGTGTATCTTTCAAATTCTTGTAAATTTACAAACCGATGAATAGGTGCATGTGACTTTGAAGGCTGTAAGTATTGTCCAATAGTAATAAGATCTACCTGATAATCTTTTAAGTCGTTCAGTAGAGCAAGCACTTCTGCTTCAATTTCTCCCAATCCAACCATTAAACCAGACTTGGTTTTGATATCGGGACAATATGCTTTAAAGCGTTTTAGTAGTTCCAATGAATGTTGATAGTCTGAGCCTGGACGCATTGCCTTATATAAACGAGGAACAGTTTCGATATTGTGATTAAAAACATCGGGAGGAGATAAGCTCAAAGTCGAAAGAGCTATCTCCAAACGACCGCGAAAATCGGGTACCAAAATTTCAATCAAAGTTTCTGGGCAGCGTTTTCTGATCTCTTCAATGCACTTTACAAAATGAGCAGCACCACCATCATGTAGATCATCACGGTCTACAGAGGTAATCACTACATATTTTAAGTTTAAGTTTGCTACTGTTTCTGCCAAATGTTTAGGTTCATCTTCATCTAGGGGTTTTGGGCGACCATGAGCGACATCACAGAATGGACAACGTCTGGTGCAGATATCACCCATAATCATAAACGTTGCTGTACCTCCACCAAAGCATTCCGGTAAATTTGGGCATGCCGCTTCTTCGCAAACGCTATGTAATTTTTGCTGGCGTAAAAGGTTTTTTATACGTTTAATTTCTTCAAAATCTGTAATTTTTGCTCTAATCCACTCAGGTTTAGTTGGCAACTCTTCTGTTGGTAAAACCTTAATTGGAATACGGGCGACTTTATCAGATCCCCGTAATTTAATACCAGTTTCCACTTGTCTTTTAAAATCCATATTAATAATTCCATTTTATTTAAAACTTACTTAAACTCCTGCCTATTTAATTTAAAGACTAATTTAAATTTCCTTAATAAGTCACAATTAATTATAAACACAGGGTGTGGCGAGTATTATAAAACAACAAAGGTTGGTTAAAGGTTTGTTTTGCAAGCTAATGAAAATTATAAAATTTTTTTAAATTTATTTTGAGTTGTTAAGTTTTTGAATTTAATAATTTAATTGGAAATATTTTAAATAAAAACTTTTTAGTCTAATAGATCAATTATTGAATTTAAGTTTAAGTATTTATAGCGAATTAGTATTTTCGCTTGAAACTTGGTTGATTTTTAAAATCAAGATAATAAAGGAAAAGGATATGCAATTAACGGAAGAGCAATTACTCGCAGCATATAAAAGCATGCGTGATATTCGTGAATTTGAAGATCGACTTCACGAAGAAAATACCAATGGTGATATTCCCGGCTTTATTCACTTATATAGTGGTGAAGAGGCTGTAGCAGTCGGTATTTGTGAGAATTTAACAGATAAAGACTACATCACTTCAACCCATCGTGGCCATGGACACTGTATTGCAAAAGGCTGTGACATTCACGGCATGATGCTGGAAATTTTCGGTAAAGATGATGGGCTGTGCCGAGGAAAAGGCGGCTCTATGCATATTGCCGATTTAGACAAAGGCATGCTTGGCGCCAACGGGATTGTGGGTGGTGGACCTCCTTTGGCAATTGGTGCTGCACTAACAGCTAAAACATTAAAGACAGGCGGTGTTGGGCTTTCTTTTACAGGTGATGGTGGTTCAAATCAGGGCCTTACTTTCGAAGCGATGAACATGGCTGTCGTACTTAAACTTCCTGTGATTTTTGTCTTTGAGAATAATGGGTTTGGTGAGGGTACAGGTCATGACTACGCGGTAGGTAGTAAAGACATTGCTGGGCGTGCGGCAGGTTTTGGTTTGCCAGCAGTTAAGGTCGATGGTACCGATTTCTTTGCTGTATATGAAGCGGCCCAAACTGCCATTGAACGTGCACGCCGTGGTGAAGGGCCAAGTGTTATTGAAACGATTACTAACCGTTTTTATGGACATTTTGAAGGTGACCCAGGGCTCATTCGCTCAAAAGAAGAAGTCGACTTTGTTAAAGAAAATAAAGACCCTTTGAAAATTTTCCGAGAAAAAGTTAAAGGCAAAATTGATGAAGCTAAATTAGACGAGATTGATGCAGTGTCTAAGGCAAACGTTGATGATGCAGTTGCTAAAGCTCGTGCTGCGGCATATCCAAAACCAGAACAACTCCTTACCGACGTCTATGTCTCTTACTAAAGGAATAGTAAAGATGCCAAATAAAAGTTTTCGTAATGCAATTAAAGAAGCCATTGAATCAGAAATGCGTCGTGACCCAACTGTGTTTGTGGTGGGGGAAGATGTGCGCGGTGGACATGGTGGTAAAAATACCGAAGATAACCAGCTTGAAGGTTTCGGTGGTGTGCTGGGTGTAACTAAAGGTTTGTGGACAGAGTTTGGTTCGGAACGTGTTATTGATACACCAATTACCGAATCTGCAATTATTGGTATGGCAGCTGGCGCTGCTGCAACTGGTTTACGTCCTGTTGCCGATCTAATGTTTATGGATTTTTATGGCGTGTGTCATGACATGCTCTATAACCAAGCCGCCAAATTCCGTTATATGTTTGGTGGAAAAGCAAAAGCGCCAATGGTTGTACGCGGTATGATTGGTGCGGGTTTTTCTGCAGCAGCTCAACATTCTCAGTCACCGTATAACGTATTTGCTGCGGTTCCGGGCTTAAAAGTTGTGGTTCCATCAAGTCCATATGATGTGAAAGGACTTTTAATTCAAGCAATTCGAGATGATGACCCTGTCGTGTTCTGTGAGCACAAAATGCTCTATGACATTAAAGGTGACGTTCCTGATGAAGCCTATACCATTCCTTTTGGGGTAGCGAATTACACCCGAGAAGGTACGGACGTGACCATTATTGCTTTAGGTTTGATGGTACACCGCGCTAATGAAGTAGCAGATAAGCTAGCAAAAGATGGTATTTCGGTTGAAGTAGTAGACCCTCGAACAATTTCGCCTCTTGATGAAGAAGGAATTTTAGAGTCCGTGGCATCGACAGGGCGTGTTGTGATTGTGGATGAATCAGCGGCACGCTGTGGTTTCGGTCATGATGTTGCTGCATTGGTTGCACAGAAAGGTTTCCATTATTTGAAAGCACCTGTTGAACTCGTAACGCCACCACATACACCTGTTCCATTCTCTCCAGTTTTAGAAAAAGAATGGATTCCAAGTGTAGAGCGTATTGAGCAAGCTGTGCGAAAAACATTGGAGGCTTAGGATGAGCGAAATTAAAACGCTGGAGATCCCGAAATGGGGATTATCCATGGAAGAAGGCACGATTGCCCAATGGTTGATTAAAGAAGGCGATAGCTTTAATAAGGGCGATGAAATTTGTGAAATTGAAACCACAAAAATCGTCAATGTATTAGAAGCTCCTTTTGCGGGAACACTGCGTAAAATCTTAGCAAAAGACGGTGATACTTTACCTGTAGGTGGTCTTATTGCTGTGTGTGCTGAAAGCCAAGTTTCTGATGCAGAAATTGAGAAGTTTATTGCATCATTAAGTGGTTCAGCAGCTAAAGCACCTGAAACATCTTCAGAACAAAGTAAATCGGAAACATCTGCACCTGCTGTTGAAAAAGCGGAACAACCAAAGACTGTCGCAGCAAGTACTTCAGCTCCAGTAAAAGCAGCTAAAGGTGACTACGCCGTACCTGAGTCATTACAAGGCTATCAAACATCTGATGAGCTTTTTGCAACTCCGCATGCCTTGAAACTTGCTGAAAAGCATAATGTTAATTTGGCAAGAGTGACGGGTTCTGGTCGTGAAGGACGTATTAGTGTTCAAGACATTCAAAAAGCTGTGCAAGCTGCTGGAGGCCAGTGGCCTGATGTTAAGCAGCAATATCAAGCTAAAGTAGTTAAATCTACTGCCGATGATAGCCGTGTTTTGGCAACACCTGTTGCACGCCGTTTGGCAAAACAATGGGGTATTAATCTCAATGATTGCCGTGTTTCAGGTACCAGAGGCCGCGTTTGCAAAGAAGATGTTGAAGCGGTTTACAACCATGACAACCCAACGGTGGGAAGTGAACAGTCTACACAGTGTGCTGTTGCTCAACCACAATCGACAATCATCACAGTCGCGATGAATGGTATGCGTAAAGCGATTGCCTCACGCTTGCAAGCGGCAAAACGTAATGCGCCACATTTCCGTCTTGTAGTCGATCTAAACGTAGAAGCACTTCAAAATTTACGTAAGCAGATTAATGAGACTGTTCCACATGTGAAACTTTCTATTAATGACATGCTAATTAAGGCAGCGGCAGCGGCGCTGATTAAAGTACCTGAAGTGAATGTTCAATTTGATGAGGCGACTCAATCAATTTTACAGTTTTCTCAAGCGGATATTTCGGTGGCTGTAGCGATTCCAAACGGTTTAATTACACCCATTGTAAAAGCAGCAAATCAGAAGTCTTTAGCACAGATTTCCGATGACATGCGTGATTTGGCAACGCGTGCCAAGACTGGCAAGTTACAACCTGATGAGTTTCAGGGCGGCAGCTTTAGCATTTCAAATTTAGGAATGTTAGGCATTAAACAGTTCGATGCCATTATTAATCCACCGCAAGGTGCAATTATGGCATTAGGTGCTTCTGAATCTCGTGCTGTTGTTGAAAATGGCAATGTAGTGGTTCGTGAGATTGTCACAGCAACATTGTCATGTGATCACCGAGTCATTGACGGTGCTGTAGGTGCAAAGTTCTTGGCCAGCTTTAAGCAGTTTGTTGAAAACCCAGCTTTAATTTTGGTGTAGGAGAACCCGCATGTCAGAAACTCAATTCGATTTGATTGTGATTGGTGCGGGACCGGGTGGATATGTGGCTGCAATTCGTGCAGCCCAGCTCGGGCTAAAAACCGCAATTGTAGAAGAGCAGCATTTGGGCGGAATATGTCTGAATTGGGGGTGTATTCCAACCAAAGCTCTATTGGCTGGCGCAGAGTTGGCAACTCAATTTAAAAATGCAGCACAGTTTGGTTTTCAGGTATCTCAACTCGATTTTGATATTCAAAAGCTTGTGCAACATAGCCGCCAAGTTTCGGCACAGTTGGTACAAGGCATTGATTACTTGCTTAAAAAGAATCTGGTGACTGTGTTTAATGGTCGCGCTCAACTTACAGCGAAAGAAAAAATTGAAGTGACCGATGCTCAAGGTAAAAGTCAGGCTTTAAGTGCATCACATATTATTTTGGCAACCGGTGCTAAAGCCCGACATATTCCTCAACTTCCTGTCGATGGAACTTATGTCTGGAGTTATAAAGAGGCGCTTATTCCAGAAGAACTGCCAAAAAGCTTACTCGTCGTTGGCTCGGGTGCAATTGGTAGTGAGTTTGCCAGCCTCTATCAAGACTTAGGGTGTCAGGTCACACTTATTGATTTAGCTAAGCAGATTCTACCGACCGAAGATGCAGAAGTTGCTCAATACGTCAGAAAACAATTTGAACAAAAAGGAATGAAGGTTCTAACGGATGCTGTTGTTCAAAGTATTCAAATTGAAAATGGGCAAGTTCACTGTGTAATTGAAACGGCAAATGATGTTCAAACAGTCGTTTTTGACCGTGTGCTTTCGGCAATTGGTGTACAGCCTAATACTGCGGGACTAGGACTGGAACGTTTAGGTGTAGAACTGAACCCGCAAGGTTTTGTGGCAATTGACGATTATTGTAAAACTAACGTAGTAGGGCTTTATGCCATTGGTGATGTTGCTGGAGCACCGTGCCTTGCCCATAAAGCAAGCCATGAAGCCATGATATGTGTTGAAAAAATTGCTGGTGTGGCAAACGTGCATTCACTCGACCGTAGCCAAATTCCGGGTTGTATTTTTACTCATCCACAAGTGGCTAGCATTGGTCTGACTGAAAGCGCAGCAAAAGCTCAGAACTTACCCGTACGAATCGGCAAGTTTTCTTTAACTGCGAATGGCAAAGCTTTAGCAATTGGAGATGCGTCAGGTTTCGTTAAAACTGTCATACATGCAGAAACGGGTGAATTACTTGGTGCACACATGGTGGGCCATGAAGTGACCGAGCAAATTCAAGGTTTCGCAATTGCTAAATATCTAGAAGCGACTGATGAAAGTCTAGCTCAGGTGATTTTCCCACATCCAACTTTATCAGAAGCCATGCATGAATCCATTTTGGCTTCAATGCAACGAGCGATTCATATGTAGAAATTCTACATTTACAGGAGTTGAAAATGGTTAAGGGATTAAAAAATAAAGTCGCGTTAGTGACAGGGGCAGCTCAAGGCATTGGCCGTGGGATTGCCCTGCGCTTGGCGCAAGAGGGTGTACACATTGCATTGGTCGATATGAAACAAGATCGACTCAATGCTGTGCAGCAAGAGATTCAAGCTCTAGGCGTAAATGCCAGTACGTTTATTGCCGATGTCAGTGACCGCGAACAAGTGTATGCCGCTATAAATCATGCTGACCAGACACTTGGTGGCTTTGACATCATGATTAATAATGCTGGAATTGCTCAGGTTCAGGCTATTGCAGATACGACACCCGATGAATTCCACAAAATCGTTGATATCAATATTGGCGGTGTACTGTGGGGCATACAGGCTGCTGCTGCAAAATTTAAGCAACGCCAACATAAAGGCAAAATCATTAATGCTTGCTCAATTGCAGGCCACGACGGGTTTGCTTTGCTAGGTGTTTATTCTGCTACCAAGTTTGCAGTGCGTGCGCTTACCCAAGCCGCCGCAAAAGAATATGCAAGTCACGGTATTACGGTAAACGGCTATTGTCCCGGAATTGTTGGAACCGACATGTGGGTTGAAATTGATAAACGGTTTGCTGAAATTACTGGTGCGGCTATAGGTGAGACCTATAAAAAATATGTAGAAGGCATTGCTTTAGGTAGAGCCCAAACGCCAGAGGATGTCGCTGCATTAGTTGCTTTTCTGGCAAGCGAAGATTCAGATTACATTACGGGTCAATCGATTTTAACGGACGGCGGAATTGTCTATCGTTAAAACAACATCCTGATTTGAGGGAGATAATAATGAAAGCAGCGCGTTTTTATGACAGAGGCGATATCCGTATTGAAGATATCCCAGAACCAGAAGTCACTCCCGGCACTGTAGGCATTAAGGTTGCTTGGTGTGGAATTTGTGGTACAGATTTGCATGAATTTATGGAAGGACCGATTTTTATTCCACCGTGTGGACATCCTCATCCTATTTCAGGCGAATCTGCGCCAATCACCATGGGACATGAGTTTTCTGGTGTTGTATATGCAGTAGGTGAGGGTGTTGATGATATTGAAATTGGCCAGCATGTCGTGGTAGAGCCTTATATTGTGGCCGATGATGTTCCGACTGGGCCGGGAGATAATTATCATCTTTCAAAAAATATGAATTTTATTGGTTTAGGTGGTCGTGGCGGAGGTCTATCGGAAAAAATTGCGGTTAAACGCCGTTGGGTACACCCAATCTCTAATAAAATTCCACTTGATCAAGCTGCATTAATTGAACCGTTATCGGTTGGTCATCATGCTTATGTCCGCAGTGGTGCGAAGGCTGGTGATATTGCTCTGGTTGGTGGTGCAGGGCCAATTGGTTTACTACTTTCGGCAATTTTAAAAGCAAAAGGGCTTACCGTCATCATTACCGAGTTGAGTGCAAAACGTAAAGAAAAAGCCAAAGAGTCGGGAGTCGCAGATTATATTTTAGATCCATCAGAAGTTGATGTGGTTTCTGAGGTCATGAAAATCACCAATGGTGGTGGCATCGATGTTGCATTTGAATGTAGTAGCGTTAACAAAGTTCTAGATACTTTGGTTGCGGCAGTGAAACCAACAGGTGTGATAGTCATTGTTTCGATCTGGAGCCATCCAGCATCAATTAATGTGCATAGTGTAGTGATGAAAGAGCTGGATGTACGAGGTACAATTGCCTATGTCAATGACCATCAGGAAACAATTAAGCTGGTTGAAGAAGGTAAAATAAATCTGGAACCTTTTATTACCCAGCGTATTCAACTTGATGATTTGATTTCACAAGGTTTTGAAACCTTAATTCATAACAATGAGTCCGCCGTTAAGATTATCGTACAGCCATAAGTAGACATCTAAACCAATAAAAAAGAGCGATAATTCGCTCTTTTTTATTAAAGTAAATTGTTATTTTGGGCTTCAATAATAGGGGGCAGTGGCTGCCCTAAAGAGCTTAAAGACTCTCGTTCAATCAAACGTACAATTGAATCGAGCGGTAAATCATTTTCTTGTAAACCAAAAGGTTCTTCAATTTGGGCACTTAAGGCATCTAACCCTAAAAACATGTAGGCAATTAAGCCCACAATAAGTGGTGTCCAAATACCTAAAGCTGCTTCAAGACTAAAAGGCAATATGAAACAGAAACAGTAAACAGCGCGATGTAAAAGTACTGAATATGAATAGGGCAAAGGTGTACCAGCAATTCGGTCACAACCGGCTTGAATATTACCTAGCTCAACAATATGACGTGTCAATGTGCTGTAGATAATGTCACTAATTTCGCCATCTTTTAAAGCTTTGACTAAATCTTTTTGAATATTTTCGAGTACAAACTGAGGCGCGTTAATATGCTCATTTAAATAATCGAGTGAAGAGTTATTTAAATAAGCATGTTCAAGAAATTTCGTTGGCTCTGCTGTTTGTTGGCGCAAACGGTCGCGCAATAAATTACTAAAAATTAAGACTTGATGAATTAAATGCTCGCGTTGCTCGTTTGATAGAACATGACTATCTCTGACAATATGCCTTGCATTTGCAATTAAAGCACCCCATAACTTGCGTCCTTCCCACCAACGGTCATAACACGCGTTATTTCTAAAACCGGTACAAATTGAAAGAATCACACCAAAGATGGTAAATCCAATTGCGGGAACGGTAGGAATTTGAATCCAATGATAATAAGAAAGCCAGACTACACATGCTGAAATAAGAACAACAAAACTCAATGCGGGCAAAACTTTAGGTAGAACTGTTCCTTTCCAAGCAAATAAGAGTTTAAAAACGCTGTTTTTATCGCGAACAATCATAGAAAGCCTTTGAACTAACGGACCTAACCAAGTGCAGTATGATACGCCTTAGATCAGATAAATACCTACCTAAAGCTTATGTTTTTGTCTATATCGCCAAAGCGTAGTGCGGCTAATTCCAAAAATATTAGCCACCATATTCAGGTTATGATTATATTTTTCTAAAGCTGCTTGCACATTTTCAGGATTAAGTTCCGTATTTGTCTCGGGTAATTTAACGTAATCCTCTGCATTTAAGAGCTCATTCGGTAAGTCTTCGACTTCAATTTCATCTTTACCATTTGCCATTGTTAAAGCATAAAGCAATGTGTTTTTAAGCTCACGAACATTCCCCGGCCAATCATAGTTAAGCAAAACTTGCATGGCTTTTTGATTGACTTGATGAGGCATTGTGTCCAGTTGCGTGGAGCTTTCTTTTAAAATCTGATCGACAATGAGTGGAATATCGACTTTACGTTCTCTAAGAGGCGGTATAAAAATTGGAATCACGCGTAAACGGTAGAGTAGATCGTGACGGAAACGCCCAGCCTTAGCTTCCTCACGTAAAGCTTTGTGCGTTGCTGTAATAATGCGCACATTGGCCTGAATAGGTTTTTCACCACCGACCGGTGTAAATTCACCTGTCTCTAGTATCCGTAATAATTTAGCTTGTAGCTCTAAAGGAATCTCGGCAATTTCATCAAGAAAAAGGGTTCCGCCCGCGGCACGTTCAAACACGCCTTTATGATCGCGAATTGCTCCAGTAAAAGCGCCTTTAACATGCCCAAATAGTTCGCTTTCTAGAATATTGGCATTTAGAGCAGCACAGTTAATGGCAACAAAGATCTTATTTTTACGTTGGCTATAATCATGAATAGCCTTTGCCACCAGTTCTTTACCACTACCAGATTCGCCTCGGACGAGTACTGGAAACTCAGTAATTGCCACCCTTTGAATAATTGAAAACATACGGGCCATTTCTGGTGAACAACTATTGAAAACTTTAGCCAAGTCTTGCAATTGTTCTGTTAGCTCTACTTGATCAGCAATATCATTCTCTATGCTAACGGGTTGTAGAATATGCAATTTTCCGATAATGCGATGCTCTGCGATGTAAATATCATTTTCCTGATAGATGAATCGCTTTCTCATTTTAGGAGTATTAATTTCGAGATATTGATTGTGATGGTCTTGAGTAAGCGCTGCCATACTCTCAACAGAAATGTCATCTGTATTAAATTTATAGTGAATTGCTTGAGTCGTCGTGTCTGCTAAAAACAGACTCGCATTTGGGAATAAAGCTTTTAATTGTTCAAATAAAATAAAAAAATCTTGTTCTGACTCAAAATTTAACTTTGCCATTGTCTGTGTTTCACAATCGTTTCATTGAAACATACTTGAGTTTCAAAGGAACATCAAGCTGAATTTATTTTATAACTTTAATTTTGCTTGTTGTTTTAAATATTTGATTTTTATATTTATTATTTAATTTCAAATAATTGGCATCTTATTTGCAAAATATGGAAAGAAATAAATTATTGGGGATATAAACCATGTTCTTTAAACAGTTTTTTGAGCAAGAAAGTTCGACTTATACATATATGCTTGCATGTGAAGAAACATTTGAGGCTGTTTTAATTGACCCGGTTGCATCAGATATAGAGATTTATACAAAAGAATTAGAGCAGCATCAATTTACACTCATCTATACCTTAGACACGCATGTTCATGCAGACCATATTACGGCTGCGAATTTGCTGCGTGAACGTTTTCATTGCAAATCAGTTTTACACCGAAATTCAGGTGTAAATTGTGGAGATATTTTAATCACAGATGGTTGCACGCTTAAATTGGGCAACCTTAGTATTGAAGCGCGCTATACACCAGGTCATACCAATGCTTGTACGAGTTATTTGGTTGGAAACATGGTTTTCACTGGGGATGCATTATTAATTGACGGCTGTGGTCGAACTGACTTCCAAGCGGGTAATGCTGGAACGCTCTATGACAGTATTCATAAACAACTTTTCAGTTTGCCTGACGATACAATTGTTTATCCGGGACATGATTATAAAGGACGTCTATCTTCGACTATTGCTAATGAACGTTTATATAACTCACGTTTAGGCCAAAAACGCTCCCGTGAAGATTTTATTAAATTAATGAATGATTTAAATCTGCCATATCCAAAACAGATCGATAAAGCATTACCAGCTAATCAAGCCTGTGGCTCAACTTCGCAATCTTAAGGTGGCAATATGGAACTCAAACGAATTAATCAAGATTTTTATGTTGCTGGTCAAATCACTGCTGATGAAGTCGCAAAAATTGCAGATCAGGGGATAAAAACTCTGATCTGTAACCGTCCAGATGGAGAAGGTCCGGATCAGCCGAATGTGATTGAAATTGAAGAAGCAGCTCAGCGACATGGGCTAAATGTAATTTATCAACCAGTGACAAGTGGCAAAATTACCGAACAGCAAGTTACCGAGTTTAAGCAGTTTTACCACAATACTCAGAAGCCTGTTTTAGCGTATTGCCGCTCTGGCATGCGTGCCATGAGTTTATGGGCCTTGGCCGAAGTTGACCCAAAAGATGCAGCCCTTTTAGTCGAAACAGGTAACAAACTTGGTTTTAACTTGAAAGGCTTAGTGCCACGTATTTTAAAACGTGATCATGAACCAGCAACGATTCCTTGCTATAGCGTTGTGATTGTGGGGGCTGGTGCAGCTGGAATTTCTGTAGCGTCTAGTCTCTTATGCCGTGAACCGAACTTAGATATTGTCATTATTGATCCAGCAGATACGCATTATTATCAACCCGGCTGGACCATGGTAGGGGCTGGTATTTTTAAGCCGCAAGTAACAGCACGCTCAATGGCAAGTGTGATTCCATCCAAAGTTAAATGGATGAAAGCTGCTGTTGCAGGATTCGACCCTGAGCACAATCAGGTTATTTTGGAAGGATGCCAACCGATTCAATATAAAGCGTTGGTGGTATGTCCCGGTTTAAAACTGAATTGGCATGGGATTGAAGGTTTAGTTGAAACCCTTGGTAAAAATGGGGTGACCTCTAACTATCGATATGACTTAGCGCCGTATACATGGGAACTGGTACAACAACTAAACGGTGGAAAGGCGATCTTTACCCAACCACCTATGCCGATTAAATGTGCGGGTGCTCCTCAAAAAGCAATGTATCTTTCAGCCGACTACTGGTTAAAGCACGGCAAAATTAAAGATATTTCTATCCATTTTTATAACAGCGGCGGTGTTTTATTTGGTGTGAAAGAATATGTGCCTGCACTGATGCAATATGTTGAAAAGTACGATTCTGAACTGCATTTTAACCATCAACTTATCAAAGTAGATGGACCAGCAAAAAAAGCATGGTTTAAGGTAGTGAACGATGAAAATGCGGAACTGGTCGAAACCGATTTTGATATGTTGCATGTTGTTCCACCGCAACAAGCTCCTGATTTCATTCGTGCCAGTACTCTCACAGATGAAGCAGGCTGGGTGAACGTTAACCCGCAAACTTTACAACATACCGAGCATACCAATATTTTTGCTTTAGGCGACGTGATGAATGCACCTAATGCCAAAACTGCTGCGGCAGCACGGGCACAAGCTCCAATTGTCGCTGTGAATGTTCTTGCGAAACTAAAAGGTGAGCAGAACTTTTGTGAATATAACGGCTATGGCTCGTGTCCACTGACTGTAGAGCGTGGGAAAATCGTTCTGGCTGAGTTTGGCTACGGTGGCAAGCTACTTCCAAGTTTTCCAAAATGGGTGATTGATGGGCAAAAACCATCTCGTTTGGCATGGTTGCTCAAAGAGCAAATTTTGCCACCGATTTATTGGCAAGGCATGCTCAAAGGCCGCGAATGGATGGTCAAACCTGAGCGAGGTTAAGCAAAGCAACGCTTTGTACGAGTGCAAGACGAGAACTATGTTCGAGTGGAAGAGGTTAAGCAAAGCAACGCTTTGTACGAGCGCAAGACGAGAACTATGTTCGAGTGGAAGAGGATAAGTAAAGCAACGCTTTACCCTGAGAAGCGGCTAAAGCTTCGCAAGAAGACGTGAAACTACTTCCACATTAACTAGCAGTCTACTGCAAATGATGTATATGCAATTTTAGGCTTTTGATATGTTATTACTTGTCGTTGAAGGCATTGTGATTGGCTTTTTACTTGGTCTTACAGGAGCGGGTGGTGGCATTCTTGCTGTACCTGCACTAATGAGCAGTCAAGGTTGGAGCGTGGCTCAAGCAGCACCGATTGGGTTATTGGCGGTTGTGCTATCTACACTGATTGGAACGATTGAAGGGCTATTTAAAAAGATGGTCCGTTATCGTGCTGCAATCTGGATTGCCATTATTGGCGCACCTATGGCACATATCGGAATTTTAATAGCCAACACCATTTCTCCTGTTTGGCTCATGCTCATGTTTAGCTTAGTTATGTTTACAGTGGGCTATCGACTCATCAGTAACCGAGTTTCGGATTTCCACAACCCGCCGTGTCAGGTCAACCCAAGTACTGGGCGTTTCATCTGGAATTTTAAAACGGGAAGCGTTCTTGCGAGCATCGGGATTATTGCTGGGCTTTTAACGGGAATGTTAGGGGTTGGTGGTGGCTTTGTAATTGTGCCAGCTCTTAGAAAAGTCACTAATCTCGACATGCATAGTATTGTTGCCACCTCTCTTATGATTATTTTTCTCATTAGTGGAATAAGTATTGTGATGCATATTGCAGAGGGTTTTCACTATCCAGTAGGCATTACCAGTGCGTTTGCACTCGCATGTGCATTCGGTATGTTGTTAGGCCGCCGAGCCATTCGTTTTATTCCGGCTGCAATTGTACAAAAAGTCTTTGCTTTAATGGTTTTTGCTGTCGCAATTTATATGGTAGTTAAGATTGTTAATCTCACAAATATCTAAGTGATATAGTATTTTAACTTACCTTTATAAATACAAAGTTTCCAAATGAAGCCTTAACATTAACTTTGGAAATTTTTTATTTAAACCATTTAAATTTTTGAGAAAACGATATGAAGCGAATTAACGTAGCAATTTGTGGTTTTGGGCGGATTGGGCAACAAATTGCAGAGCTTCTTTTAAATCGATCGACATACTATAAACAAAAATATCAAATTGATGCCCGTTTAGTGGGGGTATGTAATTCATCATCAGGCTTAATCGACCAAGACGGTTTGCAAGCTGCCAAGTGGCTAGATAAAACTCAATATCAAGCAGGCCTCACTGAACAAAAGTTTTTAGAACAAGTACAAGCGGATGTCATTATTGAGACTGGGCCAAGTGATTATGTGACAGGAGGCAAAGGCATATTTTATTTAAATTATGCTCTAACACATAACATGAATGCGATAGCAGTATCTAAAGGTGCTTTAGTAGTAGAAGGAAAAAAATTAATTAACTTGGCGCATCAACACAATAAAAAATTATTTTTTAGCGGCGCAACGGCTGCGGCTTTACCGACAGTTGATTTGTTTGAATATAACTTGGCTGGCTGTCAGATTTTAGAAATAGAAGGTGTTTTTACTGGAACCACAAATTTTATTTTAAATGATATGTTGCAACATGAATGTGCGTTTGCAGAATCTCTTGAAAAAGCCCAAACAAAAGGTATTGCAGAACCTAATAGTTCTTTTGATGTAGATGGATGGGATACCGCTGCTAAAATTACGATATTGGCAAATACCGTTTTGAGAGCTGATATAAAAATTCAAGATATTCCAAGGCAAGGAATCAGCCATGTTACTGCCCATCATATTCGTGATTGGAAAAAAGAAGATCTAATTCCTCGTCTGGTGGGTTTTATTCATATTGAAAATCAGCAAATTCAAACAGGTGTTGAATTACGATTAGTTCCAGCAAATCATCCTTTTGCCCATCTTCAAGGTTCAAATAAATGCATTCGGGTGCTAACGCAAGAAATGGGGGAACTTGTTGTAAGTGGAGGAGCATCTGCGCCTTTAGCCACAGCAGCCGCAGCTTTAAAAGATTTCGAGTTGATACTAAAAACGGGCTGCTAAAATTAATCATGATTTATAAAAAAAGCAGGCTTTTAGGCCTGCTTCTCACAACTTTTTTGAGTATTAAATAACTTTTTTCCAATTTCAAACTTACTAAACATTAAGTAGTTGCCGAGTAAGATCAATAAAATTCCGAATAGAGCGTTTAGGGTCCATACATATCCTTCAAAGAAGGTAGAAACAGAAAGCGCGACTAAAGGGAAAAGTAAGGTGCTATATGCTGCTTTTGAAGCGCCAATTCGCCCAACCAATGAAAAATAAGCAGAGAAGCCAATTACCGTGCCAAATACAGCTAAATAAAGTACCGAACTTAAAAATGGAAAATTCATAGGAGGCATTAAATCTTTGCCAGTAAATAAAGCTAGACTTAACATTACCAATGCACCATAGGTCATGGCATAACAATTGGTTGAAAAAATATTTAAGCCACGCTTCTGGTGTCTAACACTAATCATATTCCCTAAAGAAAAACCGTAAGTTCCTATTGCACATAGCCCAATACCCATCAATAACTGCGCATTAAACTGGCTATTAATGAGGTCATGCCAAAAGAGTAAAACAATACCACCAAGTCCTAAAAGTGCAGCTGGGGCAAAATTTGGTGAAGGTTTTTGCTTAAAAAAGATAAGCGCATTAACGGCATTAAAGAAAACAGCCATTGAGAAAATAACGGACTCTAAACCGCTATTTACATATTTAACTGCGGTATAAAAACAAATAAAGTTTAGGCCGAAAACACAAAGCCCTTGCAGCATACAGAACAAGTGATCTTTTAAAGCAATTCGTTGTAATTTTCCTGAAAATAGTAAAACAACCCAAAGCAATAAGGCTGAAATGGCAAAACGCCATAAAATTGCGACGACTGGTGTTGCATAGTGACTTTGAATGGCAATTCCAATCCATGTTGTCCCCCAAATCAACACCACCGCAACATAGAGTAAAATATTCATAACTTCATCCTCGATTACCAAACTTAAGTATCTAGGAATGCTTCATTTTTCACGTATATATTCTTGTGTTATACATGCAAGATCTTGCGTTTTTTATATAACTGAACTAGCTCAATTTTGCTGAATATGGTTAACTTAAGCTCAATGATATTCGTTTTAATTTTGCATGGCCTATCAAACTTTAGAACAGCTACAGCAATCTAAAGCCAAGCTTCACGAAACTGTGGTGCTTGATGAAAATATGCAACTTGCATTTTGGTCTAATCAGCAAGATCGTGTAAGTGTCTGTAGCGACCATCATACTTTGAGTCTCTATATTCAAGATGGCTATGAAAGCTATCAAAAAACACCAGTGGGCTGGAAAAATGGCGGTGGGCCGGGTCGTTTTTGTTTATTACCTGAACATCAGGAGTCGACTTGGGATATACGAGGTGGGCTCAAATTCGTTCACTTGTATTATACCGACCAACATTTGCGTGATGTTGCTGAAAAAATATGGGACAAAGAGCCTAATCAAATTGAACTAAATGAAGTTGTCTTTAATGACGACGAACGGATTCGAGCGCTTTATCAGTTCTTCTTGCTGGATTGTGATTGGAAAGATTCATCAAACCATTTACAAATGAGTACCACTGCCAGTTTATTGCTAAATCATTTAATTCGAAGATATAGTAATGTTAAGTGGCAACAGCCTGCTATTAAAGGCGGGCTTGCACCTCATAAGCTCAAATATATTCAAGAATGGATTGAAGATCATCTCGATCAAGCTCTGACTTTGTCAGATTTGGCAAATGTCGTGAATTTAAGCGAATATCATTTTGCCCATATGTTTAAACAATCCATGAATATGGCACCTCACCAATATGTCATGCAAAGACGTTTAACTAAGGCAAAAGGACTAATTCAGTCTTCACACTTTTCTTTACAAGACATTGCATTGGTATGTGGCTTTAGTTCAGCAAGCCATTTGAGCCATCGTTTTAAACAGTTTTATGGCATGAGTCCTTCACAGTTGCGTTAAAGGACTCATGGTTAATTTTCTATAAAAGATAAACCAACAAGCCAATAAGAGCAGATGTAAAAATTACGTATAACACATTAATTTCAAAGCGGAACAAAGCAATAAATGCTGCAATGGTAATTAAAGCCGCAACAACATCAAAGTGACCAGAAAAACCTTGTGGCCACAAAACATGGTAACTAAAAAATAATGCCAGATTTAAAATCACACCGACCACAGCCGCGGTAATCGCAGTGAGTGGCGCCGTAAACTTAATTTCATTATGTGTAGATTCAATGATGGGCGCACCAGCAAAAATAAATACAAATGAAAAGAGAAAAGTAAACCAAGTGACAATGACAGCACCGAGTGCTCCAGCAAAAAATAGATGTTCTGGACCAAATAGTGCATGATTTACACCTCCTAAAAAACCAACAAAAGCAACAACCATAATCAGTGGACCCGGTGTGGTTTCACCTAAAGCGAGTCCATCAATCATTTGAGTAGGTGAAAGCCACCCAAAGTTATTAACCGCACCTTGATACACATAAGGTAAAACGGCGTATGCACCACCAAAAGTAAGTAAAGCTGCTTTAGTAAAAAACCATGCCATTTGAGTATAAGAATGGTGCCATCCAAAATATGAACCTAAAGCTAAGATGGGTAATAACCATAAGCCGATGGCAATTAAAACGAGTTTTAGTAAGCCTAACCAGTGAAATTTAGCATGCTCTGGTGTCGGGGTATCATCATCAATAAATGCTCGACCATAATCTTTTTGACTAGCTTTATGGCCACCTGCTGAAGAAAATAGTTCGGGGTATTTCTTACTCGTTAAATAGCCTGCAATACCTGCCGATAAAACAATAAGAGGGAAAGGAAGTTTTAAAACAAAAATGGCAAAGAAAGCAGCAACGGCAACTCCCCATAAAAACTTATTTTTAAGTGAGCGACTACCTATACGGTAAGTTGCATGGAAAACAATTGCGGTTACGGCAGGTTTAATCCCGTAGAAAATGCCTGCGATAACGGGAACATCTCCAAATTTTATATAAACCCAAGACAATCCAATTAAAATAAATAAGGAGGGTAATACAAATAAAATACCTGCGACTAGCCCACCAGCCGTTCTATGCATAAGCCAACCAATATAGGTTGCTAATTGCTGTGCTTCAGGACCAGGTAATAACATGCAGTAGTTCAGGGCATGCAAAAATCTTTTCTCAGAAATCCAGCGCTTTTGTTCAACCAGTTCTTGATGCATGACTGCGATTTGTCCAGCCGGCCCTCCAAAACTAATAAAACCAAGCTTGAGCCAAAATAAAAAGGCTTGCCAGAAGGTAACTTGATTAATGCTTTCAGGCAAAGGGGATTTTTCATTTTCCATTTTTTATCCCATCAAAAATTGATTTATTCAGATCATAAACATCAAACTAGCAATTTATAATTAATCGAATAGGTTAGATGTGCTATGCAGCTATAAGATACAGAACAAAAGTGAATTTCTTATTATTTTAAAAAGATATTCTTCTAAAAAATCTCTAGAAGAATATCTATATTTTATTTTTTAGTGATCATGTTCTAAATAATCTGGTTTTTTCGGCAGCGCAAGGCTACACAAGAAACAGATAATAAGCATAACAATGACATAGATGAAGAAGGTGTTTTCAATTCCAGCAGCTTTAAACTGTAGTGCAACTGAAGGTGCCGATCCACCAAAAATGGCATTACCTATCGCATAAGAGAAGCCTACACCTAGTGCACGCACATGAGGAGGGAACATCTCTGCTTTGACTAAGCCACTAATTGATGTATAGAAGCTCAAGATCATCATCATAAAAATGAGTAGCAAGGTAATGATAATCGGTGAATCTATATAATTAGGCATTCCAATCGCCATAATTGGATAGATAAAAATTGCAGATAATAAGCTAAATGCCAGCATTGAAGAACGTCGCCCAATGCGGTCGGAAATTGAACCAAATACAGGTTGAGCACACATATAGACAAATAACGCGAAGGTCATAATATAACCAACGGTTTTTCCATCCATACCTAAGTTAGTTAAATAGGTTTTTGAATAAACAGTTTCAACATAAAAAGTTAATGAACCCGCAGAGGTATAACCAACCACCAATAAAAAGGTTTTCCAATGTTTTTTAAAGAGTTCTCTTAAGCTACCAGATTCTTCACGTTCACTATCTTGATGAGAAAGGGTTTCTTCCAAACGACTACGAGCAAGTAAAGATAAAATTGCAGCAAAACCACCAATTACAAACGGAATACGCCATCCGCCATCATGTAATTGTTGCTCACTTAAAAATGCTAATAAAATTACGCCGAGCAAACTTGCCAGTAATTGACCACCAGAGAGTGTGACGTATTGAAAAGAGGAGTAAAAACCACGTTGACCTTTTAAGCCTAATTCACTCATGTAGGTTGCTACGGCGCCATATTCACCACCTACAGATAAACCTTGAAGTAAGCGTACTACCAGTAATAGAAATGGGGCAAATAATCCGACTTGATCGTAGGTAGGTAAGGCCGCAAATAAGAAGGAACTCAATGCCATTAAGCAAATAGAAATGACCATTGATTTTTTTCGACCATGTCGATCTGCAATGCGCCCGAATATCCAACTACCAATAGGACGCATGAAAAAACTTGCAGCAAATACACCCCAGACATAAATAGCTTTGGTCGAACTATCCATGTCGGGTGCAGTTAGGGCTTGTGTAAAATAGGCAGCAAAGACTGCATAGATATAAAAGTCAAACCATTCAACAAGGTTACCAGAGGCCGCACCAACAATACCGCGTATTCTGCTACGTTTTTCTTCCTTAGTGTATGTCATATATATTCCGTCAGTTAGCAGAAAAAAATAGAAATTTTTAGGTGTACTGAACAGGAAATAGCATGAGTTTTTAAATATCACTCAATCCTGAGTACTTACCTTAGAATTCCTCTCCATGCATTTTTTATAATTTTAAATTTCCATTCTAGTGATTGTATGATCTTTTGTTCGATTTAAAGATATTTTTATCGATTATCGAACATTTCCTTAATTTGGTTAGAAGATCATGCACCATAAACTTTATTTAAAATCAAACATGTAGTTTATCAACCATATTCTTTATTGTATTCCTCCTTGGTTTTAAGCTTATTTTGAGCTTAGTTTTATTTTGACTATTTGGTAATACTTAAAAAGTTATAGTACCAATTTCAAAGAAAATAAATGAAATTTATATAATGATGACGCTTTATTACATAAAATTTACTTGATCTGAAAATTACATAATTTGTTGTTTCTCTATATGTGTCACTGTATTCTTTCGAGGCTAAAAAATATGGAAGATCTCCGACTTTTAGCATACTTATATTATGCACGGTATGGGCAGGTAGTTATTCAATGGACAGACACTCGTTAAATCTTCACTTCATTACATGTTCTAAAACAGCATTAGCATCATCTATTGCACTGATGACGTCTGTTGTCTATGCAAATGAGGCGGAGGTTTCTCAACTACCTACAATTACCGTGAATGCTACCCAAAACACTAACGATTTATATTCCTCAAAAAAAGTTGATTTATCTGGTTTTCAAACAGGCGATATAAAAAAGATTCCTGCATCTATCACAACAATTACATCTGAACGCATGGCCGATCAGCACGCAAAAACACTGACTGATGTTGTTAAGAATGATTCATCGTTAGGAGATGGCTATGCTGCAATTGGTTATTACCCTAATTTCGTAGCTCGTGGCTTTTCGCTCGATTTAGGTTCAAGTTATCTTATTAACGGCCATAACATTCGTGGTGAACAAAACGTTGCTTTAGAAAACAAAGAGCGAGTAGAAATTTTAAAAGGGATTTCTGCAATTCAAAGTGGAATGTCGACTCCAGGTGGTGTTGTCAACTATGTAACCAAACGACCTGCCGATGTTAAGAGTGTAACCGTCGATGCAAACTCAGAAGGTGGTTATACACTTGCAACGGATGTAGGCGGCTTTTTGAATGATAAATTTGGATATCGAATTAATTTAGCCCATGAAAGTATTCACCCGAATGTTGACCACGCAAACGGTAAACGTGAGTTTGGTTCAGTTGCTTTAGATTGGAAAATTAATAATCGCTCTAAACTACTGTTTGATATTGAAGCTCAGCATCAAAGCCAACGCTCTGTTCCGGGGTATCAACTGTTTGATGGACAAGTGCCAACAAATGTTGATGAAGACCGTTTGTTGGGTTATCAGTCTTGGAGCAAACCTGTTGTAAATAACAGCGTAAATGCAAGCTTGAAATATCAATATGCCTTTAACGATCAGTGGAATGGTAGCTTAAGTGCATCGCAAAGCCGTGTTGTGATTGATGATAATAGTGCTTTCCCATGGGGATGTTATAACGATAATTGTGAAGTTACTGGTTTAGGCAATACTTTTGATAAACACGGTAATTACGATATTTACGATTTCCGTAGCCCAGATGACACACGTATTACTAATCAATTTGCTGCTGGGCTAAACGGACAATTCAACACTGCCAACATTCAACATCAGGTTGCTTTGGAACTACAACGTACTTATAAGACCTTAAAGCACCATACACCTCTTAATGTAGCGGTAGGAACAGGCAATATTTATCAAGATACGATTGACTACATCCCATCATCAGAAAGCTTAGGCGATCGTTACAAAGCTCTAGAAAGTGATCAGACTGCTTTCATGATATCTGACCGAGTTCAATTTAACGAGCAATGGTCAACTTTACTGGGTGGAAAACTTATTCACCTTGATGAACAGGCTTATAATTCAGATGGACAACAAAGCCGAGATACAGACCTAAATAAGTTTTTACCGCAATTAGCACTTATGTATAGTCCAAGTGTTACGACTAATTTGTATGCTTCATATGCCAAAGGTTTATCGGACGGTGGTGAAGCACCTTGGTTTGCTAATAATGCTCTTGAAATTTTAGCACCTAGAAACTCTGAACAATTTGAAGTTGGTGTTAAGCAACAAGTTCAAAATTTCTTACTAACAGCTGCTATCTTTGATTTAAAACAGGATAATCAATACAGTAAAGTCAATGCCGATGGATCTTTCGATTTTGTTGAACAAGGTGAACAACGCAACCAAGGTATTGAGTTAGGTTTAACTGGCGCTTTAACCGATACAGTTGACGTAAGCTCTGGCGTTACCTATACCAAATCTCGCCTTGTTGATGTTGATAGTGATAGTTATAAAGGCCACCAAACTCAAAATGTACCAAAAATACGGGCAACTGCTCAGTTATCTTATAAAATACCTTCAGTTGAAGGGTTAAGACTGCTAAGCGGCATGCAATACAGCAGCAGTAAATATGCAAATAAAGAGGGAACTGCAAAAGTAGGTGGATATAGCGTCTTTAATATTGGTGCAGCCTATAAAACAAATTTTGCTGGGCATGACACGACGTTTAGATTCAATATTGACAACTTATTTAATAAGAAATATTGGCGTGACGTTGGTCCATTCATGGGGGATGACTATCTATTCTTGGGTAATCCTCGTACAGCTCAATTCTCTACAACTTTTAATTTTTAAAATTTATAACACAAATAAAAAAGGAGCTTATAAAAGCTCCTTTTTTATTTCAGGAATTAAGCCGACATTTTTGGTTTAACCATAT
Source organism: Acinetobacter sp. KB005 (assembly GCF_049949095.1). NCBI lineage: Bacteria > Pseudomonadati > Pseudomonadota > Gammaproteobacteria > Moraxellales > Moraxellaceae > Acinetobacter > Acinetobacter sp. KB005. The sequence continues at coordinate 2,718,233 of NZ_CP188191.1, forward strand.
TATTAATCGACAAGATATCATCAAGCACTTGTGCCGATAATAAGCCTTCGTTCTGAACTAAAGCCAATACGCTTTGCCCAGTTTCGTTTGCAGTTTTAGCAATACGAGTTGTAGTTTCATAACCTAAATATGGGTTAAGTGCAGTCACAATCCCAATTGAGTTTTCAACTAAAGCTTTGCAATGCTCAGGGTTCGCTGTAATCGTATCAATACATTTACTTTGGAACATTGCCATCGCGTTACCAAGCAAATCCATCGATTCAAATAGTTTGAATGCAATAAGTGGTTCCATTGCATTCAACTGTAGTTGACCAGCTTCAGCAGCTAAAGTTACAGCCAAATCATTTGCAATAATCTGGAAGCAAGCAAGGTTCATTGCTTCAGGAATAACTGGATTTACTTTACCCGGCATGATGGAACTACCAGGTTGACGTGCTTCTAAATTAATTTCATTGATACCAGTACGTGGACCACTTGAAAGTAAACGCAAGTCGTTAGCAATTTTAGAAAGTTTAGTTGCGGTACGCTTTAATAAACCAGATAAAAGAACAAAGTCACCCATATCTGAAGTTGCTTCAATTAGATCTGGAGCAGACTTAATTTTCTTACCAGAAATTTTTTCAAGCGCTTGAATCGCAAGTTCACGGTAACTATATTCAGTGGTAATGCCCGTACCAATCGCTGTGCCACCAAGGTTCATGTAAGCTAAAACATTTGGAATAAGCGTATTAATTTGCTCAAGGTCTTTTTGTAAGGTTACTGCAAAAGCTCCAAACTCTTGACCCAATGTCATTGGTACAGCATCTTGCAACTGAGTACGACCCATTTTTAAGATGTGAGCAAATTCTTGAGACTTGTTACGGAAACTTAAAATTAAGTTATTAAAAGGGAGATTCAATTCGTCTAAATTTAATAATAAGCCTAAACGAATTGCAGTAGGGTACACGTCATTTGTAGACTGTGACATGTTAATGTCGTTATTTGGATGTAAATATTGATATTGGCCTTTTGCATGTCCCATATATTCTAAAGCAACATTCGCCAATACTTCATTTGCATTCATGTTGGTTGAAGTGCCAGCACCACCTTGCAACATATCGATCGGGAATTGATCGTGAAAATTACCACGAATAAGTTGATTACAACTGTATTCAATTGCTTCAAATTTAGTTTGATCTAAGCTTTTAAGATTATGATTCGCTTCAGCACAAGCAAGTTTTACCATTGCTAATGCTTTAATTAAATGAGGGAAATTTCCCACTTTGCTTTGTGTTAAGTTAAAGTTTTCTAGAGCACGTAATGTTTGAACTCCGTAATAATCATTATTGTTGATTTCTCTATAACCAATAAGATCCTTCTCAATACGGGTGGTAATTTCAGCGTTCATCATTAAACTTCGAATTAGTAGAGTAGATAATTCATATTAGATTTCGAAATGCTTCACTTCTAATGCATTTATCAAGTTAATTATGCATTTTTTGCATATCAGTTTTCTTCTTTTCCAAATCTAAAAATAAAAAATTCTTTTTCCCGTACTAATTAAATCTAAATTTTATTTTTAAATTAACAGTTTACTGTTTAGATAAATTTAATATGCAAAAATTCTCTGATGACCAAAATGGTCATATAATTAAAAAATAATTGAAGGCAAAATTCTATACTCATTAATTTAAATGAAATATCAAGTAAATTAACGAGGCTAATAGCATAAAGAGTGTAGCTTATCTAACAAATTTATATAAAAATGTGATGCATTTCACATAAAAAGCACTATAATACAAAAAAATCTTAGTTTTAAGTTTATGTTAAAAGTCACAGCTGCATTAATTATTTTGGGTAGTTTTACATACTATGTACTTTTTCAGGGTGAAGAGAAGAGAGAGTCAAAAACTTCTCGTCTGCTTAAAGAAGCCGAGCAATCTATTGCTTCTGCGGAAACTTCTGTAAACAAGGCAAATAGTATCGTAGCAATATCTTATAAATAGTCACGGTTACTCAGCCTAACTATTTTACATTATCCATCAAAATATTGTTTTATCTAAATTTTATTAAACTTTAGGTAAAAGACTGTATGTATAGAGACAAAATTCATGAGAATGAAGTTTATCGCCTATGATCCCAATTCTGGGGAAAAAGTAAGCTTAAAAGAGCATATCCATCAAATGGACAAATACACCACTTATATCTTTTTTAGCGATGAAAAAGATAATATGGTGTTTAACCCACAGAAAAAGCAAGTTTTTGAAATCACTCAATATACTTCTAATATGATGGTTGAAATTTCAAGAAAGCTATATTATCTCATTGGTGAATATTAGAAATTTGTTTCAGCTCAATCTCGGATAGATACTTTAGTAGAATAGTCAGGTTTATTTAGTTGAATTATACTGCAAATATATCTTCTGATTTGAATGATTTTATTAGGTCAGAAAGCTTAAATCCTGAAATAATCAAAATAGTAACATTTTAGTTTTACAGTCCGTATTCTTCCCCAAGGTACGGACTTTTTTTTATCAAAATTAAAAACATGATGAAAACATAAGATTATTTTTATTTTTTATTAAGATTTAAGTGTTCATTTACTTAGGTTATGTTTAATTTAATTATTGATTTAAAATAATTTTTATCGCAATAATTTTATATTTGTATGAGTTGATGAGTTAAATCAAAGTCTTTTATTCTCTTACACTCTTTTCTATGTCAGAATTATTAAATACATACTTTTTATCGTTTGGCTTTGCCATTCTTCCATCGCATTTTTGCAGGTACTCCCATGTTTTATATTTTTCATTCATCTATTCAGCTATTTATCCAGCTTCCCAACAAGACAAATTAAGGACATAAATATAAAAAGGGAATGCATAAAATGAACTTAGAAGTACGTTGGGTAGAAGATCTTTTGACATTAGAGCGTGAGCGTTCTATTTCAAAGGCAGCCGAAAAGCGATTTATTAGTCAATCTGCTTTTACGCGTAGAATTCAGCAATTAGAAGAGATGATAGGAGCTGAAGTTATTATTAGAAATAATAAAAATAATATTGAATTTACAGACATCGGGCGAATTATGTTGGTTATGTCTAAAAATATTGAAAAGCAGGTGGAAGAGACCGCTAAGCTGATTAAAAATATTAAAAATGAAACCGAATCTACTATTCGTTTTTGTGTTGTTCATTCATTAGCTTCTGGTTTTTTAACGACTTTTTTGAAAAAATTCCCAACGTTTATGCGTGATCTAAAAATCGAAATTGTAGCGACCAATAGTGGTGAGGGTTTATCTCTTTTAAAAGAAGGTGCCTGCGATTTTATGATTTGTTATGCAGACCGATCTCATATTAATCGTGTTGGTGATGATATTTTAAGCGGAATCAAGATTGCGGAAACAGAGATTGTTCCTGTATCAGCTACCGAAGCCGACCATACGCCTAAGCATACAATTCAGAATAATTTTTCATTGCTTGCTTACAGTAAACATGCGTATTTGCGAAAATTAGTGGACCAACTGATCGAAGGTAAACTAATTTATAAAACCTTATACGAGACTGATAATGCTACTAATTTGAAGGAGCTTGTCTTACAAGGTCTAGGTGTGGCATGGATTCCAAAAATTAATGTAGAGGAAGATCTTGCTAACGGAAAACTGGTCATGTTGGATCATCATGAATATTGTCTTCCTCAAGATATTTACATTTTTAAAAATAATTTGAGTGATAACAAAGCAGTCCAACAAATCTGGAAGGGCTTCCAAACTCAGCCTGATTAAAATTTATAATTATGGGCTGTATTCAGCAAAGTTATATACAAAGTAATCAATTAAAGCGCCCATACCTTTGTCTTTATGATGAAAGGCTTTATAAAGCATTGCTCATGGTCTAGATTCTTTGTTAATTTAGACCATATATCAATAATTCAGAAATCTAGTGAGCATTTTTATATATGCTGTACCTGCTTTCATTCCTTTTGAATGGATTATTTGATCCAGACGGAGACAATTTTGTTTGATCTAGATAGTAGATTACTAAATATTTTTTATCATATTTATCGGTTTAAAAGCGTTTCAATGGCTGCTGATGCTATTGGTCTTACACAACCGAGTGTTAGTAATGGACTGAACAAAATCCGTCAGCATTTCAATGACCCGCTTTTTATTCGTGTTGGGAATGAAATGATTCCGACCGAATTAGCTAAAGAAATCTTTCCGCTCATTAGTGAAGTGATTGATAAAGTTGAAAGTATTAATAACTTTAGTGTGAACTTTGACCCACTTACTTCGGATCAACTTTTTACTATTGCGATGACCGATGTATCTCATCTGGTCTTATTGCCGCAATTAACAAACTATTTAAAAGAGAAAGCTCCTTTAATTCGTTTGAATATTCGGCCGATTACACCAGAAACTAGCTATCAAATGGCAAATGGTGAAATTGACCTCGCAATTGGCTTTTTACCTCAATTAGAAGAGGGCTTTTATCAACAAAAGTTTTTTAAACAACATTATGTGGTGATTAGCTCTAAGAGCCATCCTCGTTTAGACCCAAATAATTTTACTTTAGATGATTATATGCGGGAATATCATATCGATATTGACGCAGGAATCGGTCACTACCACATTAAAAATGAATTACAGAACAAAGGATTGGATAGAAATATTCTAATCCGCTTACCAAGTTATCTAGGGGTGGGTTTAGTCGTTCAAGAAACAGATGCGATTGCAACCGTACCGTATTATTTGAGCCAAGTCTTATTGGTCAGAGAAAATTTACAGATTTTACCAGCACCTCTCGACTTCCCAACTTATGATGTTAAACAACATTGGCATATGTCTTGTCATCATAAAAGTAGCCATAAATGGTTCCGCCAAACCTGTTATGAACTTTTTAAAGTCTAAAAAAGAAGATGTAAGAAAAACTCCTACATCTTCTGTGTGAATTAATTTTTAGATTTCAATTGCGACAGCTGTAGCTTCACCGCCACCAATACATAACGCAGCAACACCTTTCTTTTTACCGAGGCGTTTTAAAGCATAGATAAGAGAAAGGATAATTCTTGAACCAGTTGCGCCAATTGGATGTCCTAAAGCACAAGCACCGCCATGTACGTTGACTTTTGCTTCATCAATGCCGAGCTCATGAATTGGCGCCATTGCGACCATTGCAAAAGCTTCATTAATTTCCCAAGCATCTACTTCGTCAACAGACCAACCAGCACGCTCAAGTACTTTTTGAATCGCACTAATTGGAGCAATTGTAAACTCGCTTGGATGCTGTGAATGACTAGAAGTCGCCACAATTTTTGCTAAAGTATTTAAACCATGAGACTGAGCATATTCTTCAGTGGTGAGTACTAATGCAGCAGCACCATCAGAAATTGAGCTTGAGTTAGCCGCTGTAATTGTACCGTCTTTACTAAAAGCAGGGCGTAAAGTTGGGATCTTTTCAAGATTCGCTTTTAATGGTTGTTCATCTTGATCAACAATTTCAACACCTTTACGTGTTTTTACTTCAACAGGAACAATTTCTTCCTTGAAGTAACCTTCTGTAATCGCAGTTTGCGCTTTTTTAAGTGAAGAAATCGCGAAATTATCCATTTGCTCACGTGTAAAGCCTTTGGTATTTGCCATGTCTTGAGCAAAAGAACCCATTAATCGGCCAGTTTCAGCATCTTCAAGACCATCTAAAAACATGTGGTCTTTAATTTCGCCATGTCCCATACGGTAACCACCGCGAGCTTTCGGCAAAATATAAGGCGCATTGGTCATAGATTCCATACCACCCGCAACAATAATGTTGGCACTGCCAGCTTTTAAGGTGTCTGATGCCATTAACACTGCTTTCATGGCAGAGCCACACAGTTTATTAATGGTAACTGCACCTACATGATCGGGCACGCCAGCTTTACGCATAGCCTGACGAGCGGGACCTTGGCCTATACCTGCACTTAATACGCAACCAAAAATAACTTCATCTACTTGGTCTGGCGCAACACCTGCACGTTTAATCGATTCACGGATTACTGCAGCACCAAGCTCTGGAGCTGTTAAAGAAGATAAACTGCCCTGAAAACCGCCCATTGCAGTACGACTACCTGAAACTATAACAATTGAACTCATCTTAATATCTCTTATTGATGTATTTGCTAAATTTGCCTCTAGCCGAAACTAAAGGCGCCATTAAATTAAAAAGTAGGTGGGGTGTAACTAAGCGTTCTTCCAAAGAACCACAATAAAAATAAAACTAAAGGAAAATGCACGACGAGCTGAGTAACTGTAAAACCAATCACATCTTTTGCTTTTAGTTTTAAAATGCCTAACATTGGAAGCATGAAGAATGGATTGATTAAATTTGGTAAAGCTTCAGCTGCGTTATAAATTTGTACAGACCATCCTAAATGAACTTTTAAATCATTTGCTGCTTGCATGACATATGGGGCTTCAATGATCCATTTTCCACCGCCAGAAGGTACAAAGAATCCGAGAATGGCAGAGTAAATTCCCATCACAATCGCAAAGGTTTCTTTTGAAGCGATAGAGACGAAAAACTCGGCAACATAATGCGACAGTGATAAATCTTGGCTATTTAAAGCTTGCGTCATAATAAACGCGATACTTCCGTACAGAGGGAATTGAATTAAGATTCCTGATACAGCTGGAACTGCCTTTGCAACAGCATTTAAAAAGTTTCGTGGCGTTCCATGTAATGCTAGACCTAGCATTAAAAAGACAAAGTTGTAGGTGTTTAGACTTGAAATGGCAATGATAGGATTACTTTTTGAAAATTCAAAAAACATCCAGATTAAACCTAAAGCCACCACAATAATCGTTAAAATAGGCGAGTTTTCTAACCAGTCACCCGGACGGGTAGATTTCTCTTCATGTGGCTTTTCTTCTTCAAATTGCACATTAAAACGATCAATCGTTTTAACGTTATCACCTTTGGGAGCTGACCAATACGCGATTGCGATTGAAACAATCACCAAAATAATGGTCATCGCAATTGATTGCCAAAGAAAGATCGTTTCTGTAAATGGAATAACACCAGTCAAATTATAAATCGACTCAGGCAAACTACTTTTATTCGCTTGAAGTTGTGCTGCTGACGAACTAATTCCCAACGCCCAAGTTGCACCCATACCAATAATCGCAGCGGCGGCGGCAGCACGATAATCCATATTGAGTTCTTTACGTTTTGCCAATGCGATCACTAGAAGCGCAGTAAGGATGGTACTTACCGCCCAATTGACCAGCGAAATTAACAAGCTGACGGTCGCAACCAAAACAATAGCACCACGTCCAGAATTTGGAATACGCGCCATTTTTTGAATCAGGAATTTTACGGGCTTAGATACGGAAACGACATAACCCACAATAATTAGCATGGTCATTTGCAAAGTAAATGGAATAAGACTCCAAAAACCATTACCAAATGACGTCGCTACATCTTGGATTGGAGCACCAATACCCAAAGCGGCAATAGAGACAATAATGACGCCGAGTAGTGCAAAAATATATGAATCTGGAAACCACTTTTCAGACCAATCACTAATCCGAAGGGCAAATCTTTCAAAAATTCCTTGCTGTTTTTCCATAGCTGAAAAAATCCTTCTCGTTCTTATTCGTTGACAGCACATCCGGTGCTTAAAAGGGCTAAGACTTAAGCTCACTTTCTAGCTTAAGTCTTGTCTGGCTAATTAAAAATTAAAATTTAAGCAACTAAGGTTTTATAGAATTCGACGCCTGTAACAGCTTGAATCTGTTCTAGAGTGACATCTTTAGCAAGTTCAATCAGTTCAACACCTTGTGGGGTAATGTCCATTACACCTAAGTCAGTAATTACGCGGTGAACCACGCCTTTACCGGTTAAAGGTAAACTACAGTTTTTCACAATTTTTGGCGTACCGTCTTTTGCACAATGTTCCATAAGAACTACAACTTTTTGAACACCAACAACCAAATCCATTGCGCCGCCCATACCTTTTACTTTCTTGCCTGGGATCATCCAGTTAGCCAAGTCACCATTTTCGGAAACTTCCATTGCACCTAAAATTGCAATGTTTACATGGCCGCCACGGATCATAGCAAATGACGCTGAGCTTGAGAAAAAAGCAGCGCCAGGGCGAGCAGTAACCGTTTGTTTGCCAGCATTAATTAAGTCGGCATCAACAGTTTCTTCAGTCGGAAACTCGCCAATACCCAATAAACCGTTCTCAGACTGAAGCCAAACATTAATATTTTCAGGAATATAGTTGGCAACTAGGGTAGGTAAGCCAATACCCAAATTGACATAAAAACCATCTTCAAGTTCTTTTGCAGCACGTTGTGCCATTTCATTGCGTGACCAAGCCATTTTATACTGCCTCCGTGCTTAAAGTTTTATGCTCAATGCGTTTTTCAGGTGATGCATTAAGTACAATGCGATTTACATAGATACCCGCCAAATGGATTTCATCCGGATCCAATTCACCAATTTCAACAACCTGTTCAACTTCAGCAATTGTAATTTTTCCAGCCATTGCACATTCAGGGTTAAAGTTCTGAGCAGTTTTACGGAAAACTAAATTACCCGCTTTATCGGCTTTATATGCTTTAACAAGAGCTACATCGGCTGTTAAAGATTCTTCTAAAATATAGTTTTTGCCTTTAAAGGTACGTTCTTCTTTACCTTCAGCAATCAGTGTACCTACGCCAGTTTGAGTATAAAATGCGGGAATTCCAGCACCACCAGCACGTAACTTTTCAGCTAAAGTACCTTGTGGGGTGAGCTCTACATCAAGTTCACCATTTAAATACTGACGCTCAAATTCTTTGTTTTCTCCAACATAAGAAGAGATCATTTTTTTAATCTGTTTGGTTTGTAGCAAAATACCTAAGCCAAAATCATCTACACCTGCGTTATTAGAAATACAAGTGAGACCAGTTACACCACTTTGTTTAACTGCAACAATCAGTTTTTCAGGAATTCCGCATAAACCAAAACCGCCAACGGCAAGTGTTTGATTATCTGCAATCACATCTTTCAGTGCTGCCTCTGCATTGGCATAAACTTTATTCATTCTATTGTTATCCTATATCCCTTAGTGGTTTTAGTTTTAGCATCTAGTTTTATGTTATAGAAGTTAATTTTTTAAAAGGATTAATAAGTATAATCAATGAATCGCATCAAATTAACAACAAAAGATAAGAAGTACAAAAGCAAAAAATCTTAAAAAAAGTATTTCATAGCATTGAAATTTATAATAATTAAGAAATTCACCTTAGACGTAAGCTTAGCTCATCCTAAAATACAGTATTTAATTTTTTAAAATTTATATTGAAGTAATGCCTCAATAAATTGAGCTGAAATATTTGAAATTTCAAAGTTCTTTTTATAGACAATTCCAACTGTTTTATGAATAGCTTCGTCTTGTAGCTCAATTAATACATTGTGTTCTTTATCAATGTGAGACGCAAAATGTCTTGGAATTGCACTTACCCCAATTCCATAAGCAACAAAACTTGAAAGTGATGAAATTTGATGACATTCAACTTTCAAATCAAGAGTTATATTATTTCGTAAACAATTTTGCTCAACCAAATAACGAACAATTGAAGGTTTTTGCAAAGTGACAAATGGATTAGAACAAAGCTGTTGCCAAGTAATTGACGAAGCCTGTGCAAGGGGATGAGTCTTTGGTAATAGAGCTAAAAAATCTTCTTCAAAAAGCGGTTTAAACTCTAAGCCTTCGGTGAGATCTGGTTCAAAGCAAATACCAAGCTCAAAAATACCATCCTGTACTTTTTCGATGATGGTTTCATTAGGAATATCATGAATTGAAAAGTTAAGGTTTGGGTGGAGGCTCAAAAACTCATGAATGACTTGAGGCAAAATTGCATGAGTCACAAATGGCATAGAGGCAATACTTAAGGTTCCACGATTAAGCTTAAACCTTTGTTTAACATCATTTTCCATTTCATCCCAATTGGCAATTAATTTTTTTGCATAGGGAATAAGTGATTTACCTTCCTGAGTAAGTTCAACACGGCGTGTATTACGGTTAAATAGTTTTCCACCTAATTCTTCTTCTAGACTTTTGATAGTGAGGCTTAAAGCGGACTGGCTAAGATGTAAATCTAAAGAGGCATTGGCATAGTTAAGGGTACGAGCAAGGGCCAAAAAAGCTTTTAGTTGTTTAAGCGTCATTTCGTTCCTTTAGATTACAGTTCCAGCCTAGTGCTGTAATTTATACGAAAATTTGTCTAATAAGATGTTTTTTGACAAAAATTTAAGAAAAAGGAATGAGCAGACAAGCGACTCAACTACTTTAGTAAATTTTCCCAACAAAATTCATCTTTGTTGTTTGCAAAGTATAGAGCCATCCCAACTCCATGGAAAAATAAATGACCTAACCAAATTACTTGAGGCGCAACTTTTAAACCCTCTAATAAAATAGTTGTTGAATAAATTGCTAATAAAAAGGTGAAGATGATGATGTATGTAACACTTGCTACAAATTTATATTTTGGTGCTAATTGAGGGATTTTATATCCAATCAAAATTTGCATACCGCAATTTATGATCAATGAAAGTATGGCTACAAGGACTTGTGGCACATTAAGATATTCTAAAGAGAGTTGTTCGATTATAAAAATGATTTGCCACAGTAGAAACATGCCCAGAGGGTACAATACAAATTTAATCCACATCATATTTTGTTTTCTTATCAAGACTTTATAAGAGTATTCTATTGAATAACAAAGATTAAATAAATACTGTTTTTCAAAAAACTATATCTCAATATAAAGCTGGTCTTAATTCAATTAAAATATTTGTGAATTTTAAATTCATTAAAACTTAATTTAAAAGATAAATGAGATTATGTAAGGGTAAAATTAATGAATAAAACTATTCTTGGTTTAGTACTGGTGCCACTCATATTAAGTGGCTGTGTGAAAAAAGCTGAAGAAAAACCTGTAGAAAAAACAGAAAATGCTTCAACTATAAAAACGACCGAACAACCCCAAACAAAAGAAAATCAAATTCCTGCAATAATAGCGCACAGTTTTCTCGTGAAGTTTGAACAACCCAAAATTTGTGGGTCTAATCCAGATGTCGAGGGTATTGTATGTACTTCTAAAGAAGCGATTGCACTTAAAAGTAATATTGACTGGATTGATCAAGTAATCGATAAGGAAATCCGTAAAAATTATGCAGATGCTCTTACTCCTGCATCAGAACAGCAAAAGCAGTTAAATCAAACACAAGCTGAGGGGCTTAATAACTGGTCAGATAGTGTGGTTTATCGCTTTAATGGACAGTTTGGTCAATATGTGCAAATTTCAAAAGTTAGCTCAGAATATTCTGGCGGAGCACATGGTATAGCAACTTTTGAAGATTATGTTTTTGACTTGAAAAGCAAAAAGCGCATTGGATTAAAAGATATTGTAGTGAATGGAAAAATGAATGCGCTTAAAGATGCTTTATGGAAACAGTACGAATATTGGTGCCAAGAAAATGATATGCAGCCCTTTATTAGCAAAGAGGACTTTAAAGTAAGTGAAAATTTTTATATCAACCAGTCGGGTGGGGTAACCTTTGATTTTCAGCTTTACGAATTGGCTCCATATGCCGCAGGTCCTGTGAGTTTAGAGCTCTATGATACGAATCAGCTGATAAAACCAGATTTTTTACCGCCAATGCCTACTTTAAAAACTGAAATGTAAGAGCAATAAATACTAAATAAATTACTTAGACCACCTTCGGGTGGTTTTTCATTTTCTGAACTGTTAAATTTTACTCATTATTAAAATGGATAATTTCATGAAAAAGATAATTTTATTAGGAGTGGTGGTTTTATTTGGTGGGTGTGTAACTCCTGCTACTCAAATGATTAATAATAAATTTAGTGAAGTACAACCTTCCATACCTTCAGTGTCAGGTATATGGACGATTTCGATCGGCCCAAGCATATCAACAATAAAACTTGATTCAGATGGCAATGGAATACTTTGTGACGATACTAATGAGCATGTTGTATTCAACAAAGTTAAATATGCAAATAATATGATTTACATTCAAAATGGTATGGCTCTAGAAGTGAAGCTTCTAAACAAAGATATACTCGAATCTAGAATAACGTTAAGTGCATCCACTTCAAATATGGTCTACAAAGCCGATAATGACTTAAAGGCAACGTCATTGAAGTGTGCCAAAGAATTATAGATAACTACCTTCATAAACCCTCAGTGGTTTTATTACTCAGAAGAAAGTAAAGTTGGCATAAGAGTCCCATCTTGTCATCGTTGTTTATTCGCCAGTTGCATTTCCATCAAGTGATTTAGAAAAGTAATTAAGTATTCCAAATAGCTTTTGTAATAAATTGTGGTAGATTATTAACAATTAAGGTTTTGACAGTATTTTCATGTACCATTGCGGGATTAAAAAAATAAAATCTCTAAGGTAAAATGAAATGAATAAGATAACCCTAATTTTGCTAGCCGCTCTTCTTTTTTGTATTTTAGCGAACTATGAAAGTTTTAACTTATTAAAACCTCAAGAAACTGCCAGTAGTGAAATTAACAAAACTCTTCCCAAAAACTAATCCACCTAAGGGTGGTTTTTTTATACCCTAAGCTCTTAAATTTTAATTATTAATAATAAAGGGTAATTTTATGAGAAAAACTTTAATTGGAGCTTTATTCTTAACATTTGGAGCCTCGGTAAGTGCAGCATCGAAAATTGAAAAAGAGGAAACAAAAAAGTTTTCAACAATGAAGCAATGTATTGAATGGCTAGATTCTAAATATCCAAATAGCAAATGGCATAAAGACAGAGGTGCCTCGTGGAGTTTAGAAAATGATAATTCAAATTTTTTATCTGGAATTACACATGTTCCTAGTGACGAAAATAAAAAACTGACACATCCAATTGCGATTTATTGCAAATTAAAAGAAACAAGTACCGAAGGCGTCTTCTATGAAGGAAAGTATATCGTCATAGAAGCTATTTAATCTCAAATTCTGATTGATCAAACCCACTCAATGAGTGGGTTTTTTATAGCTGAAGAAAATCAACAAACTCATTGCCAAGAACAATTTTTCTATGATTGGATTGCTCATCGTGTAGTGATTTAAAAACCTTGTAGAATTACCATTTCCCCAGTTTCTATCTTATTCGTACAGCCATATGTCATGAGGGCCTGACTTTAGTTTTCTTTGTCAAAATCTTAATAATTTTAAAAACTTGATCACCCAGTTTTATCTTTTGATGAACAGTTGCATTGTCGAGCTGATCCCACAACTCAAATGGGAAAAACTCTGAACTATGATCAAATACCCATAACCATTGATGACTATTGTTAAGCGTATTTACATCAAAACGCACATCCTGAACTTTGACAATCTTAAGTTGTTTATGATGTTCGTCTTGAAGAATAATTTCATGGTTCTCCATTAGACATCCACAAATTAAAGACAATTTTCAATTTTACTGAAATTGATACTTTCTTGTGAGTTTGTTAGTTGGCTTTAATTTACAAAAGATTTCTGGTTGTTAAAGTTTGTCATTTTCAAAATGATAATAATCTTTACTCTTGAAATACAAGGTTTTAAATAGGTTCGGTTGTAAGCAGTAGGCGTAAATGTCAGAATGCCTAGCTGACATCTATCTCGAGTTATCGCTATGAGTTTAATAGGGTTTATGTATGCAAGTAAAACCAATAGTGAACATAGTCAAGTAAAACAAGATTTAATTGATATCCTCACAGAAGCAGTCAAATTCAACTCTTATAATGATATTACGGGAGTACTTTACTATGGTAATGGATATTTCTTGCAGTATTTGGAAGGCGAGAAAGAACAAGTTGAATCACTATTTTATAATTCAATTTTGAAAGATTCGCGACATCAGAATTGTGAAATCATTTTTTCGGAGCCGTCCGAACAGCGGTTGTTTAAGCATTGGAGTATGAAATTTGCTCCTATAAATACGAAAATAAAAGATTTCTTTTTTCATCATCATGTCGATGAGTTTAACCCGTATTTGCTTAACACTACATCAATTCCATCTTTTATTGAATTGCTTGTCGATCAACCAAATCTTAAAGCTGATCAATATCAAATTTAATCAATGATAGGATCTGAATTAGAGTAGTTTTTTCTATTTAAAAATATAAGCCCTCTAAAGAGGGCTTTTTTTGTTAAATCATGTTCGTTCCTCATTAAATTTAGCAAATAGTTAATTTATAAATAGTGTTGTTTAATTGTTGAAAAATGAAACATATTCGCTAATATGGATGAATAACTTACATAACAACGATTAGGGAAAATAATGGATAACTTTATAGCAAGTCTTAAAAATCATATCGATCATGTAAAACGTGTAGGAGCACATTGTGCGACGGAAGAGACAACTAAACAGGCATTAATCTTACCTCTATTAGATATTTTGGGATTTAGCCCATACGATCCTACAAAAGTTCTGGCAGAGTTTGCTGCTGATTTTCCTGGTGTAAAAGCAACTGAGAGAGTTGACTATGCTTTGTATTGTAATGGGCAACCAGTCATGTTTATTGAAGCAAAATCATATTCTGCAAATTTAACTAATCATGCTCCACAATTATCTCGCTATTTTAATAGTAGTTTAGGTGTAACTATTGGTGCCATTACAAATGGACGTGAATGGCGATTCTTTACAGATCTAATTAATACAAATGTAATGGATGAAAAACCATTTTTAGTTGTAGATTTTACGAAGAATAAGGCTGAAGAGTTAGTACAGCTTGCAGAATTTAAACATGATAATTTTCATGCTGAAAAGCTACGCTTTTTTGCAGAAGAAAATCAGTATATTCAGCAGTTTAAAACGGTTATTAAGAAAAGTATTAATGAAGTCGATATTGATTTTGTTCGTTATGTTGCTCAACAAGCAAATATTCCTCGTCAATTAAATACTAAGTTTTTAGAGTCAATACAACCTTTTGTCAAACAAGCTGTAGAACAGGCCATTAGTGATACTGTAGTCAAAGGTTTATCATCACCAACTATTATTACTGCTCAGCCAGTAGAACCCAAAACTGTAGAGGAAGAAACAACAAAGATTGTTGAACCAGATTTAATTGTTAATCCAGACAATGAAAAAATTATTACCACCAAGGAAGAGCAAGATCTTTTCCGTATTATTGGTGAGTTATTTCCAGAGGTCGAATTGGAAAGCAAAGACACTGAAAGTTACTATTCAGTATTGTACCAAGGGAAGAATAACCGTTGGTTATTTAGATATGATGTGAACCGTAAAAGACCAACTATTCAGTTTATTGTGCCTGTGGATGATACTCGTCGAAATGAGTTAGTGAGAGCTGGCTTAGAGGTTCAAGCAAACGGACAAGTATTTTTAGAAAAGCCTGAATATATTTATAGGGCAGTAGGTATTCTCAAAGATTGTTTAGATTATTGTATGAATGATGATAATTTTAAAAGATCATCTGTTAATTAAATTTATTGATGAAAAATAGTATATTGTCACGATTGGGTATACGGTTAACTAATATGGGTATGAAATATCTAAAAATTATACCACTGGTTTTTCTATTCTTTACTTTTGATGCTAAAGCCGAAGTTGAAAGAGAAGATAATTGCAATATTATTAGTGATATGGCGTTCATCATGATGACACAGCGACAATCAGGACTTTCAAAAGATGAAGTAAATAAAGACATTCCCTTTGATAAGCTTACAAATAATGAGAAAAAGGTTGCACGTAAATTAGTTAAAAATATTTACAAAGTGCCAGTAAAGCAAGAATTTAATAGTTATGAATCCCTAGAGAAGTTTTCGAAAATAGAAAGAGAACGTTGTAAAAAAATCATCCAAGAGAAAATTTAAACTCAAACTATATTTAATTTAAACCGCCTTATGGCGGTTTAATATTTATTACCATTAGACTATTGATTATATAGGCCATTTTCATTTTTTCTTACACTCTGTTACTGTAAGGAAAATATAAAATAAAAGGTAAAACATGAAAAAATCAACTTTAGGCTGGGGTACGGCAGGAGTTATAGCATTAGGAATTTTTGGTTCAGGTAACGACAATACTTCAAGAAATAACTCAAACAATGAAGAAGCACAAAGTTCAGTTGACGAGGTTATAGAATCAAAATATATCAATACCAATACACTTAATATTAGAGACAAACCCAACGGTAATGTTGTAGCAAAACTTGGACGGGGTAAGAAAGTTAATATTTATGAGAAAAAAGGAAACTGGGTACGTATTTCTTTAAATTCGACATCACCTCAATGGATCTCCGAGAAACTTTTGTGTGAAACTGAAGATTGTTTTAAACAAAAGATGAGAACATCTAAACCTCATAATTATCAGGCTTTAAAATCACAATCTCATCATTCAGAAACTAAAAAATCTAAAACATACTATGACAGTGATTGTTCTTGTGCCGTAGTTGACTATTGTGTAGGACCAAGAGGTGGACACTATTGTATTACTAGTGGAGGTAATAAGAGATATAAGCCAAGGTATTAACAAATTTAGATTTATTAAATTATTTAAACCTCCTTTTTTGGTAGTTTTTTATTTTTACAGGAATCACTTATGGGCAATGATGAATTTCTTAAAAAAGAAAAATTCTTTCCTCTGATAATCAATGGTAAGCCTTATCCGATCAGTGATACTACAAATTTAACACTAACCAAGTTTTACTCTTCACTACTAAAATATCATTAAGTTTAAAGCCACCTTTGGGTGGTTTTTCGTTTTCTGAACTGTTAAATTTTACTCACTATTAAAATGGATAATTTCATGAAAAAGATTATTTTTTTAGGACTAGTTCTGGGTTTAAGTGGGTGTTCAACAGCTCCAGTTGGTTCAAATACAGCCAAGCCAGTACCTAATGAGAGAGTATACGATCAGAACTATTTAAAGAAACACACTCCTGAACAAGCAAAAGTTACTTTTTTAAGAGATAAAGGTTTTTTAGGTTCTGGTTGTAGTCATGATATTTATGTTAATAACGAGAAAGTATTCTCAATTCGTTCAAATGAAATAGCTACTATTTATCTTGAGCCCAAATATTATATTTTTAGATTAGAAACAGGTGGAGGGATGTGTCCAAATATTGCCACTTCTCAAGAAACGGAAGTCAAACCAGAGGCGGAGATAGAATATCGAATCCTACTTCCATCTGACTTTAATTTAAGACTAACTCGAATGAAATAAAAGCGTACGAGCCTGCCTCTAAGGCCGTCAAGCAATGCTAAATTTTAATTGAACCCACTCATCATTAAGTGGGTTTTTTCTTACTTACTAATAGATTACTCAGTTCACCGAAAATATTTATTAAATTATTTTAAAAAATATATTATTTAATTGCCTTTATTAAATAATATAGAGGTATTAATTTAATTTACTCAATAATTAATAAGTTTTATAAAATAATAGCATTTTAAAATAATTAAATTTTACCAATTGGATTGAGCAACTATTTGTAATTTATAGGTAATTAAAAATTTAAATAAATTACATTGTTTTTAAATATTTTAGTGATATTTTATTTTTAGGCACATTTACCTATTACCAAGCATAGATATTTTGATTTTTATCATTATAGGTTTGGGATAACCTAAATATCTTTTGGTAATTTTAAACCTAATATTTATTCTTTAAGGAGCAAAGAATATATGTGGGAATTATTTGTAATTCTACTTTCGCTTGGGCTGTTAATGTATACAGCTTACAAGGGCTTTTCTGTCATTCTGATGGCACCAATTTGTGCCTTACTCGCGGTTTTACTCATTAACCCAGCCAATGTTTTACCGTTTTATTCGGGTGTTTTTATGCCCAAAATGGTGAACTTTATTAAAGATTACTTTCTTGTATTTTTGCTCGGGGCAATTTTCGGTAAAGTCGTTGAAATGTCAGGAATTGCCGAGTCTATTGCTCGAACCATTGTGAGATGGATTGGAGTAAAAAAAGCGATTTTAACCGTTGTGTTATTAGGTGCAATTTTAACATATAGTGGTGTCAGCTTATTTGTTGCTGTATTTGCAATTTATCCTTTTGCCAATCAGCTTTTTAGACAAGCTAACATTCCAAAACGTTTAATTCCAGGCACAATCGCGCTTGGTGCATTCACATTTACCATGGATGCATTGCCAGGTACACCGCAAATCCAGAACGTTATTCCAACCACATTCTTTGGTACCAATATTTATGCCGCACCATTTTTAGGGATTATTGGCGCTATTTTTGTTTTATGTGCAGGTTTAGCTTATTTGGAGTGGCGCCGTCGTGCTGCTGCAAAAGTGGGTGAAGGCTTTTCTGGTTTTGGAGTAGACAATACACCATCTCAAGAAGCTGAAGCCGATATATCTATGCAAAATAATGGAAGTACAGCTCGTCAGTTTTTAGCATTTGTACCTCTCATTCTTGTTGCGGTAATGAACAAATATTTGTCTAAGGCAATTAAAGAGTGGTATCCAAACGGCTTTGATTTTGCCACTGTAGGTTTAGCCGATTACACCGTTGATGTTGCAAAAACGGGGGCGATCTGGGCTGTTGGTTTAGCACTTATTGTCGGAATTATTGCTGCAATTTTATTTGACTACCAACGTGTAGTGACGAACTTTAAAGAGGGCATTAATGCCAGTATTGGTGGCTCACTTTTAGCAGTGATGAATACAGCTTCTGAATATGGTTTCGGTGCAATTATTGCGTCATTACCGGGCTTTGCCCTGATTAGTCATGCAATGAGCAGTACCTTCACAAATCCATTGGTAAATGGTGCGGTAACCACGACAGTTTTAGCGGGTATTACCGGTTCAGCTTCTGGTGGCATGAGTATCGCTCTAAGTGCGATGGCCGAACACTATAACGCCGCGATTTTAGCAGCAGGTATTCCACCAGAAGTCATGCACCGTGTGGTTGCAATGGCATCAGGTGGTATGGATACACTTCCGCATAATGGTGCTGTCATTACCTTACTTGCTGTTACAGGTTTAACCCATAAACAGTCGTATAAGGATATTTTTGCAGTCACAGTAATTAAAACGTTAGCGGTATTTGTGGTGATTACGGTCTTTACAGTGACTGGTATTGTTTAAACCAACAAGTTAAAAATATTAAGGAGTGAATAGATGACTAAACTTTTAGACGGAAAAGTAGCCTTTATTACGGGCTCTGCAAGCGGGATCGGTCTAGAGATTGCTAAGAAATTTGCTCAAGAAGGTGCAAAAGTTGTCATTTCTGATATGAATGCTGAAAAGTGCCAAGAAACGGCAAAGTTGCTAACAGGACAAGGCTTTGAAGCTTTATCTGCACCATGTGACGTAACTGACGAAGATGCTTATAAACAAGCAATTGAGTTAACTCAACAGACCTTTGGAACAGTAGATATTTTAATTAATAATGCTGGTTTTCAACACGTTGCACCTATTGAAGAGTTTCCAACCGCTGTTTTTCAAAAGCTAGTTCAAGTCATGCTTACTGGTTCGTTTATTGGTATTAAACATGTTTTCCCAATCATGAAAGCTCAAAAATCGGGCCGTATTATTAATATGGCTTCAATTAATGGCTTGATTGGCTTTGCAGGTAAAGCAGGCTATAACAGCGCGAAGCATGGTTTAATCGGTTTGACAAAAGTTGCCGCATTAGAATGTGCACGTGACGGTATTACTGTAAATGCCTTATGCCCAGGTTATGTCGACACACCATTGGTTCGCGGTCAAATTGCAGACTTGGCTAAAACCAGAAATGTTAGTCTAGACAGTGCACTTGAAGATGTAATTCTGGCAATGGTTCCTCAAAAACGTTTGTTATCTGTTGAAGAAATTGCTGATTATGCAATTTTCCTTGCGAGTGACAAAGCAGGTGGGGTAACGGGTCAGGCTGTGGTTATGGATGGTGGTTATACCGCACAATAATTTAGAGTTTTATAAAAGCCGCTTATTTTTTAATAGGCGGTTTTTTGTGAATAAAAAGATATGTAAGTTTAGTTTTCAAAATAATGATTTATCTCTACTATAGTTGCTTATAAAAATCTAATAAAATAAGTTTGTTAAGGTATGAAATTATACTTTAAAGGTATTTAACTTATTTCCAATTTTAAAATCTAATAGAGTATGAGAAAGTAATCTTTACACTCTTTCTTGATTAGATATTTTTCAGGAAAATTCGTCAATTAAAGGATATTAATTGGCATACAAGTTGCTTTTTTTAGCAATAAGTTATTAGCTAGGTGAAAAGGATATGATATCACTCAGCCAACAGACGGAACTCAATCATTATTCGCGTAAAGCTGAATTTGCGCAGAATTTGATGTCCACGATTTGTGGTGAACACCGTCTAGATACAATTTACAAAGACACTCTCGATTTTCACTATGACGGAATGCGGCTGCCTAATAAAAAAATGGCAATTGGCACAATCAGTTATGGTGCAAATGTTGCCATTAACATCTCAAATTTAAAAGCTTATAGCATTAGCTTACCTATACAAGGAAGACAAGCTCTCAACATTCGTGGCGCTCATTATCAGTCTGATGAAAACAGAGGGCTTATTGTTTCAAATAACGATCAGCAAGATCTGATTATTGATAAAGATTGTCGAAAATTTCAGGTGGTTATTCCAGAACGAAGCATGCAAATTGTTCTCGCAGATCTACTGAATAAACCGATAGATGCACCCATCATTTTTAATCCAGAAATGCATTTGGACTCGGAGCAACTTATTGGTGCATGGTGGAAAAATATTCAGAATTTTTTACAGCTAAAATCACAATATAGCAATTTTTATGGTTTGCAGATGTTATCTGAAGACTATGAAAATTTTGTAATTAAAGCCTTACTATTATCTCAAGAAAACAACTACTCTGAAGCCTTAAAGTTACTCTCACATCAGGATGAGCCAGCTTATATCCGAAAGGTGCGGAATTTTATTATTGAACATGCGCATGAAGAAATCTGTGCAGAAGACTTGCAACGCTTAGCCGGGGTTTCAAAATCAAAATTGTACGATGAGTTTCAGCAGTACTACGGTACAAGCCCAATGTCCTATTTGAAAAAGTACCGTCTACAACAAATTTATAAGATTTTGAGTACAACTGGCGCTGATAGAAAAGTGTCTATTTCTAAGCTTGCTTATGACTGGGGCTTTAATCATTTAAGTCGTTTTTCTCAAGAATATCGCGAAGAGTTTGGTGAAAAACCAAGTGAAACTAAGGGCAAAATTTTTTAAGTATTTCATCTTTTAAGCAATAAAAAACCTGATTGAATTAACCCAATCAGGTTTTTTATTTATCTCTATATTTTAAATACTATTTTCAAGATTCAATATTTGCTTACTTTTCGATTTTTCATAAATGACTTTAAGACTAAGGGCAATAAATGAAATGAATGTCGGTAATGCAAGAATAAAGAAAATACCGCTTAAACTTAAGTTAAACGTGAAAATGAGCGATCCAAAGAAAGCGCCTATAATTGCACCGATACGGCCAATACCATGCATCCACGAAACGCCAACCGCGCGGCACACCGCAGGATAGAAAATAGCTGCAAGTGGAAGTAAAGAAGATTGAGCGCCAGCAAGTAATGCACCAATTAAGAAAATGGTAATACCCAATAAGAAAATATTTGAACTGACTAAGCCTGCGACAATGAATAGCCCAAAAGCAATTAAATAAGAGTATTTAATGACTGTGGTCGGGTTCAGTTTATCCATGTACCAACCCATAATGGTTGCACCAATCACACCACCAAAAGGGAAAATAGCTGCAATTAAACTAAATTGTTGCGTCGTAAAACCAGCTGTTTTTAAAATTGTTGGCATCCAGCTTGTTAAAAGATAAAACACTAAGAGACTCGTAAAGCAGCACAGCCAAAGCATGCTTGAACCCCAAAGGTATTTTCCTAAAACGATTTTAACCGGATTTTCCTCTGATGCTGTTTCTGTTTGAGCCAAGACAAGTTTTACTGGTTCTTGGAATGGATGCCCTTGAATATTTTCTAAAATTCGTTGTGCTTTATCTTGTTGTTGGCGCGTAATTAAGTATTGAGTTGATTCAGGTAATTTAAGTAATAAGGCAACCACTAAAATTAGCGGAATACTTCCACCAATAATAATGACCTTAGCCCAGCCATAGCTTTCTAATAGATAAGCTGACAACACACCGCCGCAAGAAATACCCAACATAAAACCACAGCCAGCAAGACCTGTTAGGAATGCTTTACGTTTTACAGGCATGTATTCCGAGACAATCGTACTGATGTTTGGCATGGCTGCGCCTAAACCAACACCTGTAATAAAACGATAAATCATTAAGTCTTGAGTTGAATTAGCAAAGCCACACAAAATCGTAAATATTGAAAATAAAAGACTTGTAAAAACAATGACGCCTTTACGTCCAAACTTATCGGATAGGGGCCCAGAAATGATTGCACCGATCGACATGCCGACTAAGGCAGCACTTAACACCGGAGCAAGTTGCGGCTTGGTAATACCCCAATCATCCAGTAAAGCTGGAGCAATAAAACCAATAATTCCTGTGTCTAGACCATCACAGAAGAAGACAAAAAATCCGAGTATAAAAACCATCCACTGCAATGGGGACAATTTTTCGCGGTTGATTACCGAATTTGCATCTATCGTTTTCATAGGTATTCCTTATTCATTAAAATTTTTTGCTGTAATTGACGAAGAAACGGTTTTCTGAGAAATCATTTCCATGCTTAACGTCGTAATTGATGAAGATGTACTGAAGAGCTAAACCTTTGAGAAAAGGTTGTTGAAGGGCATAATTGACAATAACGTTTGCTTCACTTTCTTTGTTTTTTAAGCCATCTGCTGTTTTAAAGTGATCGCCATATACATATTTGAAAGTGGTATTTAAACCGGATACATAATCTTTAAAGTCATAGCCATAGATGAAGTGATAAGACTTTTCATCTTGTTTGAAGAAACCGGTCGTGTTCCAGTTAATGAAATAAGTTTCAGGCAAGAAACCATCAGGTAGCGGGTAAGCAGACTCGCCAATAATTTGTTGATAACCTAAACCAAAGCTGTGATTTTTTACTTTGAGCGTTTCTAATAAACCTACATTTTGCGCATCGATGTCGAAAAGATTTCCATTATCTTTGGCATTGAAATATTTGAATTTTGAATTAACTGAAAAATTGGAGTTCTTCCATATGTGGTCCATTCCCACATAATGTTTATTATATAAATCCTCCATATTTCCGAAGTAATATTCGCCCTTCAAAGTAGGAGTGATTTGATAGCGCAGGTCTATGTAGTTAAGGCCATCTGAATAGGCAGTCACGCCTTTTGAGGTAAAAGAAAAGCGATGAAAATCTTCTTCATTTCGTGGTGATACTTTTTCAATACGGCCAATTTCAGCAAAAAGCTTATCGCTCAATTGAGACTTAAGGTTGGTTCCCCAATAAGAGGTCAGTAGCTGACGACTTGCATCTACAGTGGTTACGGGTAAATCTAGCCATAATTCACCAATGCTCAGTAGCGTCTTGTTATAGCCTAACTTTAATGTCGCACCATATTTTAAATAGTCGGGTGCTTGGGACTGAGTTGCTTTATCAAAAGGTAATACCGTATCTGCAACGTGTTTATCTTGACTTAGTCGAACCGCATATTGTGCTGAGGCATTTGCGCCAATTTGAATCGGAGTGCCGCCAATTTCTAACGGCGTGTCATGCATATTGGAGTTGTAAAATAGAGAAACTGATTGTGACCAGCTACCTGTATCTTTTACATCTGGATTGTCATAGTTTCTATCTATATATGCATTTTTTAATGTAAATTTCCATTCTTCATCCGCTGAATAAGCCTGATTAGAAAATGCACTACAACATAAAATGTTGATGAGCATTAACGTTTTGTTATGTCCATAAATTGGCTTTGGTCGATGCATAAATAAAGCGCCTTAATTTAGAAAAATGACTGAGCTTTTCTTATGTAATCAAACTAATTACATGACTTTGATTGAACTATTTTTAGCCAGTAGTCACTATCCAATAAGTCCTAATCTTCATCCATTTTTTCCAAATTAGATAAAAAGCAGCATTTTTATTTTTTATATTAAAATATTGAAATTCATTAACTTTATTCTTTTATATGTTTTATCCATTGCTATCTTTTTTCATAATTGCGCACAGATTGGATAGTGCTTGCAGCTTTTGGACAGTCTAAAAAAATATTCGGATAGAAGATAAAGCCATAACAATGTCAGGAGTTGACACTATGGCTGGTCAAACCGTTCAAATTAAAACTGCATCTGGAAAACAGTTCAGTGCGTATCTAGCGACACCAGAAACAGGAAAAGGACCTGGGGTAGTACTTTGTCAGGAAATTTTTGGGGTTAATGCAGCAATGCGGGAAAAGGCAGATTTTCTTGCAGAAGAAGGCTATACCGTTTTAGTTCCTGATTTATTTTGGCGTGTAGCACCTAATATTGAACTGAGTTATACACCAGAAGATTTTCAAAAAGCTTTTGAACTTTATCAGCAATATGACGAGAACCACGGTGTTGAAGATATTCAAGACAGCTTATCTTTTTTAAAGACTAGACCAGAATGTGACACCTCTACAGGCCTTGGTGTGGTGGGCTATTGTTTAGGTGGGAAGCTTGCTTATCTGGCAGGTTGTCGACTTTCGGAAGTGGCATGTGCCGTAGGTTATTACGGCGTAGGTATCGACAAAGCGCTGGATGAGTTAGCCAACGTAAAAGGACGTTTGGTCTTACATATTGCCGAACTAGACCAATTTACACCGCCAGATGCTAGGCAAGCGATTGTCGATGCAGCTAGCCAATATTCAAATGTACAAGCCTTTGTTTACGAAGGTGTCGACCATGCTTTTGCACGCCCAAAAAGTAATCATTATCACAAACCTTCAGCACGTTTTGCTCATGAGCGCACAGTAACAGCTCTACATGAAATGATTGGGCCGAAATATGACCTAGTTGCGCTATGGGAAGAGCATATTCGTCATGAGTTTGATACACGTGATGTGCCAGCAACTATGGCAACGATGGTCGCAGAACCGTATGTCAACCATATTCCTACCTTAACGGGTGGTGTAGGCCAAAGCCAGCTTGCCCGTTTTTATCAGTACCATTTTGTTCATCAAAACCCGAAAGATATGAAGATCACTTCAATCTCTCGTACCGTCGGCTCAACGCAAGTGGTAGACGAGTTCATTATGAGCTTTACCCACGATGCTGAAATTGACTGGTTATTACCGGGTGTAAAGCCAACTGGCAAATATGTCGAGATTCCAATGTTGGGTGTGATCCAGTTTAGAGGGTCAAAGCTGTGCCATGAGCATATTTACTGGGACCAAGCATCGGTGCTGGTACAAATTGGTTTATTAGACCCAACAGGCTTGCCAGTTGCAGGTGTCGAAACAGCACGAAAACTTCTTGATGAAGATCTTCCTTCAAATACCTTGATGCCATCTTGGTCAAGTAGTGAAGGCAAGCCAGTGAATTAAGGAGGATCTGCAATGAATATAGATTTAAAAGGAAAAGTCGCTGTGGTGAGCGGTGGTGCAACACTCATTGGTAAAGCAGTTGTACAAGCCTTGGTGAGTGCAGGTGCTCATGTCGCTATTTTAGATATTGATGCCAAAGGCAAAGCGATTGCAGAAAGCTTTAACCATGATGTGATGTTTATTCAAACCGATTTAACCAGTGATGCGGCTATTCAACAAGCTGTAGCGGATATTCACCAACATTTAGGTGAAGTGAGCTACTTGGTCAATCTGGCATGTACATACCTAGATGACGGTTTTAAATCTTCACGTCAGGACTGGTTACAAGCACTCGATATTAATTTGGTCTCTACAGTTGAATTGAGCCGTGCTTTCTACAATGACCTAAAAAAGCAGCAAGGTTCAATCGTTAACTTTACTTCCATTTCTGCCAAAGTGGCTCAAACAGGGCGCTGGTTATATCCAGTGTCTAAAGCCGCAATACGTCAACTCACACAAAGCATGGCAATGGATTTTGCTGCCGATGGTATTCGTGTCAACTCCGTTTCACCGGGTTGGACATGGTCTCGTGTGATTGCAGAAGTCAGTGGCAATAACCGTGAAAAAGCCGATAGCGTGGCAGCCGATTATCACTTACTAGGCCGATTGGGTCATCCCGAAGAAGTCGCCAATGTTGTTTTGTTTTTATTGTCACCCGCTGCGAGTTTCGTCACCGGGGCAGATTATGCGGTCGACGGTGGATATTCCGTGATGGGCCCTGAAGGATCACAGCCCGCTATTCCTCGTTTAGCCGAATAGCTCAGCGTTTTAAAAGCACATTTAGAAAATTATGGAGAAGATTATGCGCCGTATTGCAATTGTTGGAGCAGGACAGTCTGGTTTACAGCTTGGTTTGGGCTTACTAGATACAGGCTACGACGTGACAATGATCACCAACAGAACTGCCGATGAAATCCGTCAAGGTAAAGTCATGTCAAGCCAGTGTATGTTTCATACCGCTTTACAAACTGAACGTGACTTAGGTTTAAATTTTTGGGAAGAACAATGTCCAGCGGTAGAAGGCATTGGGCTGGCTTTAGTTAATCCTGAAAATGGGGGTAAAGCATTTGAATGGAGTGCTCGTCTTGAGCGCTACGCTCAATCGGTCGATCAACGCGTCAAAATGCCATATTGGATGGAAGAATTTGAACGCCGTGGTGGTCGATTAGTGATTCAGGATGTGGGTATAGAAGAGTTAGAACAACTCGCAAACGACTACGAACTTGTATTACTCGCGGCTGGTAAAGGTGAAGTCGTTAAACAGTTTGAGCGTGATGATGCACGTAGCGTTTTTGATAAACCACAGCGCGCTTTGGCATTGACCTATGTCAAAAACATGAAGCCAATTTCACCTTACTCACGTGTGACTTTTAATATTATTCCCGAAGTCGGTGAATACTTTTCATTTCCAGCACTCACCGTAAATGGTCCTTGCGACATTATGGTGTTTGAAGGTATTCCAAATGGTCCAATGGACTGCTGGCAAGATGTCAAAACACCTGAACAGCACCTGCAATGTAGTTTGGACTTACTCAAGAAATTTGTGCCTTGGGAATATGAACGTTGCACAAATGTTGAGTTAACCGATGCAGGTGGATATTTGGCAGGACGTTTCCCACCGACCGTACGCAAACCAATTTTGACATTACCCTCTGGCAAGCAAATTTTTGGTATGGCAGATGCCTTAGTGGTTAATGATCCAATTACCGGTCAAGGCTCAAACAACGCTGCCAAATGTAGCAAGATCTATTTCGATGCCATTTTAGCCAATGATAATCAAAGCTTTAACGAAGAATGGATGGTTCAAACCTTTGAGCGCTATTGGGCTTATGCAGAAAAAGTAGTGGCTTGGACCAATAGCTTGCTCGTACCTCCACAACCGCATGTTGTTGAGCTATTAGCAGCTGCAAGCCAAAACCAGAGCATTGCTTCCATTATGGCCAATAACTTTGATGACCCACGCGCTTTTGCTCCTTGGTGGTTTGATGCAAATCAGGCTCAAGCATTCCTGGCTTCAAAAACCACAGCAAAAGTGGCTTAAAGCCAAAAGCATAAAGGGAGATATGAAAATGGATACAATTGAAACTCAAGGCTTACAAGCGATTAATGCTGAAAACCCAAGAGAAATCCGTAATTTACTGGGGCAGTTTGCAACTGGGGTTACAGTGATTACAACCCGTGGTAAAGATGGTCGGAAAATAGGAATGACAGCAAACTCTTTTTCCTCATTGTCTTTAGATCCACCATTAATTTTGTGGAGCCTTTCAAAAACAGCTCCAAGTTTGTCTGATTTTGTAGAAGCTGAATATTTTGCCATTCACATGTTGGCACAAGAGCATCATCAGTTATCCGGACATTTCGCTCGAGGTGCTGAAGACAAATTCGCAGGCATTTCACATCAACAATGCAATGCGGGCGTTCCAATTTTGACCGATGCACTCGCAACCTTGGTTTGCCGCAATGTAAATCAGTATGAAGGCGGAGATCACCTGATTTTTATTGGTCAAATTGAACAGTACCAACAACGCCAAGGTGAACCATTGGTATTCCACGCAGGAAAGTATCGGATTGCCGCAGAGCATCCAGAATTAGCACATTAATTCACCATAATCACGATCAATCCGGTCGTGATTTTTTATAGGAAATAAGAAGATGAAAAGCACTTTAATTAAACATGGCTTTTTAGCAGGGACATTGTTGGGTTTGCCATTGGTTACATATGCCTATGATTTACCGACCGTAAACTTAGGTATGACCAGCTTTCTCGATGGCGGTTTACCCGCAGGGCCTGGCTGGTATGCTCAAACCTATTTTCAAAATTACGATAGCAATAAACTGGTCGATGCCAATGGACAAAAATTAGGTCTACCTAAAACAGATTTAAATTATCAAGTACTGGTTGAACAGATTAGTTATTTATCGAATGTCCGAGTAAAAGATAAAGCCAGCCTAGGTATGAATTTTTTAATTCCTTTTGTCAGCAAAATGGACATGGATGATGGCTTGAATAATGCTGCTATTAAGGCCCAAAGTGGCTTTGGGGACATTATGATTGGACCTTTTATTCAGTTCGATCCAGTCATGGGCGCACAAGGGCCTAAGTTTGTACATCGTTTTGAGTTTCAGGTGAATTTACCTACTGGCGAATATGATCAACAAAAAGATATTAATCCAAGTAATAACGCTGTTTCATTTGATCCTTATTGGGCTGCAACATATTGGTTTAATCCAAAGTGGACAGCTTCAACACGTATACATTATCTCTATAACTTTAAAAATGACGACCCAAGCTATGCGTTTGCAGAAGCAAATGATATGCAGGCTGGGCAAGCATTTCATGCAAACTTCGCAACGGACTATGCCATTACCGAACAGTTCCGCTTAGGACTAAATGGCTATTGGCTAAAACAAGTCACAGATACTGAAGTTGATGGTGAAAAAGTCAAAGGTAGACGTGAGCAAGTCTGGGCAATTGGCCCGGGTGCGATGTATAGTTTTTCTAAAAATGATCACTTGGTTGCAAATGCTTATTTTGAGCAAGATGCTGAAAACCGCCCAGAGGGAACACGACTGCAAGTTCGTTATGTCCATCATTTTTAAGTCATAAAAAAAGCCTTTTATATCAATCAATATAAAAGGCTTTTCTCTATTTGTTTTAAGAAAAAATTGAAGTAATTAAGCCTGAACCTTCACTGTGACCAGAACGGCGAGTAGACGAAGGTAACTCACCATAACGGCGTTTATATTCTTGTGAAAAACGACCTAAGTGGGTAAATCCCCATTTAAATGCAACGTCTGTGACCGATAGATTTTCATTGTGCATGAGCTCTAAATGAGCTTGTTCAAAACGTAATTCTTTTAGATAAGACATTGGGGTTGTCCCCAAATAATTTTTAAAACCGGTAAATAAGGTTCTCACACTCACGCCTGCATGCTCGGCCAAAATTTCGACATTAAGCGGTTCATGTAAATGTTCTTTAATATAGGCTTCTGTGCGTTTCACGAAATAAGGAGAGACCGTTTTTTCTTTATAATGATCAATTTTATGTAATGCATTATTAGGTTGACCATAAATCAGTGCATTAAACAGGTTTGACTCAAATTGTTTAAAGGCTAGAGGATGATGAAGCGGATGTTGCTCGCATGCTAAGGCATCCATCAAGGTTCTAACGAGCTGTAAAAAATAGGCTCCACTTTGTGTAGAAAAGTCTAATTTTGGGTCAAAAACGAGTAGGTTATTTTCTGAATCAGCAATGTGCTGACGACAATGATAAGTAAAATCATCCTTTGAAACTTTTAGAATGAGCTGCGGGGAGTTCGCGTGCCAGCGCATACGTAAAGATTGCTGAGGGGAAATAAGAGACGCAACTTGAGAATAAGAAATAAACTTTTGTGAACCAAACTCGATTTCTGCATAACCTTGAGTTGGAATTTGAATTAAGTAAAAGTTATCCAGATGATCTGGTTCAATAATGACATCCGCGCCATATTCCAAGCGACTAATAGACAGGGCACCTGTTTTAACATGGTGCATGGTTGCACTGAAATCTCGCTTCTGCTGAGAGATTTTAAGATCATGCGGTTTAAAAATTTGCCCGACATTTCGGCAAGTTTCGCTTAAATCGTGATGATCAAACACCAGATTATGATTGGTAAAGATAGACTCATTTTGAAAATGACGTCCACTGAGTTCTGGGGAGTTGGCTTGGTTCATATTTATCCCTTTTGGCTCACTCCTGTATTTACTTGTGTTGCAAAAACTTTAAAACTTCGCTGCACATCAAGTAAATACGGCACTTAAAAAATTAAGTTACTCACAAATTACAATGAGATATAAGCAAAATACAGACCAATTTAACCGCTAATTAATGTGATTTTCTCAAACTTTTACGTCGGATTTTGTCCATCAATTTAATACATTCGAGAAATATGATAGGGGGATATAAAAGGTGCTATAAGTTAATCTCATCATGATCTTATTCCTTAAGATCTATCAAAATTTATAACAAATCCAAGCGAACTGGTCAATTTGTTTTGTCGGAATTTATTATTTTATACTATTGAATATAAAGGTTTTTTAATTTTTTAAATAAAAATTCAATATACCCTTTACAGAGTATATTGAATCATTTCAGGTTTAGTGGTTTTTAAATTATTTGCACTTAAGCTATTTATATTTTCAATGTGATGTATTGCTCTGTAAAAACTTCTCGCTGTAGATCCGGTAGTTTTGCAGAGCTTGTTCATCTAACCAATTTTTTACGGCTTCAATCATTGGCGGCGGACCACATAAATACATATCAAAAGCCTGTTCAGCCAATTGATCTTTATTTAAGTGCTCATGAATATAACCCGCTTTACCTTGCCAAGCTTCGGTTGCTTTAGTCACAATCGGGTGATAACTAAAGTTTGGAAGCTGTTCTGCGTAGGCATGTAAACGCTGTTGTTCACACAAATCGGTTTCACTATTTACGCCGTAATACAACTGAACTGCAGGTGAGTTTGGTTGATCAACCAAGTTATCAAGCATTCCCAAGAAAGCTGATAATCCTGTTCCACCAGCAACAAAAACCAATGGTCGCTGTACTTCGCGTAAATAGAAACTACCAAGTGGCGCTTCAATGAATAGAGTTTGTCCAACCTGACAGCGATCACGCAAGTAATTGCTCATAACACCGTCTGGCAATAAACGAATTAAAAATTGCAATTGATTGGTCGCGTTCGGTCTATTGGCAAAAGAATAAGAACGCCAATCTTCAGTTTCAGGAATTTGCAAACGAGCATATTGTCCCGGCAAAAACTGAAGTTGCTCAGCATGACTGCTTGCATCAAGATGCAAAATTGCTGTTGTCTCAGAAACCAGCTCAACAGCGGTAACTTTGGTTTCAATTTTTAAGGTATCGCCAGCATTGCAAATAGCTGAATCATGATCGAAATAAAAAGCTGCATCGGATTTCACACGCGTCTGGCAAGCTAACATTTTTCGCTCGGCCAAATCACGTTCACTTAATGCATCTTCATCAACATATTCTTGTTCATAAATGCCTGTTTCACACTGTCCCTGACAGGTGCCACAAACACCTTCACGGCAGTCTAGCGGTAGGTTAATTCCTTGGCGAACTGCTGCATCAAGCAGCAATTCGTCGTTATTTACTGAAATGAAAAATGTTTTGCCATCGGCAAAGTTAAGTGCAACTGAATGTCCCATTTTCATTCCCCTTAAACGTGATAGAAGTCTAAAACGGAATCAATCTTGTCATTCAGCAAAATGCTGTGCTGACGACGAATGCGGAAACCATCTGCTGTTTGACGTAAAAGATAAGTAGCGTGTCCGTAAAAACAGCCTTCTAGACCTTGACGGTTATACAGTGTTTGCCATGCAACTTTTGCTTCAATTAGACCATCATCAAGTGTTTTAACTCGAATGTTATTCATGCTGTGTAACGTGCGTGGTAATGGCGTTGCCGAAGCTGCTTTTCCTGTACGAATACGGAATACACGGTCTTCGAGTCCAGTGCGGTCTGCGTAATAAATATAAGACAAGCCCTGATTCGGATCTTGAACATAGTTATGGTCATCAATCCATTGCGGAATATGATATTCACTATCTTCATCGTAAAGTTCTAAATAGGTATCCCAGTCATAAGCATCACAAAGTTCTGCTTTTTTGTACAAAAACTGAGATACAGCAAAATATAGTTCTTGTGACATGGTTACACCTCATCCATTAGGGCATTGTTTTCAAAAGTAATATCCTGCATTTTTAATGCTTTCTTGTTTAAGCCATCGAGCATTAGACGTTGCCAATGTCCATGCTGGTTTACATAGAGTCCTTCATGGGTAAACTCACGGCCAGTAATGACAGGTTGAATGCCTAAGTCTTGTGAGTTTTTGGTCGCTCCATATTCCCAAGACTGACAACCACGAGAAATATCGCTCCAGCGTTCAAGTCGTGCCTGAAAACCTTTTTGTTGTTCACGGAATTCGACTAAATCGTCTGGTGTACCAAGGCCTGACACGTTAAAGAAGTCTTCAAACTGGCGAATACGGTTACGGCGCGCTTCAACAGATTCACCTTTAACACCAATACATTGACTGATGACTTCAGTTTTATTCCAAGCGACAGGGCGAATAATACGAAGCTGTGAACTAATTTGATCCATAAAGAATAGGCTAGGGTACAAGTTTAAGTTTCTTAAACGATGCATTGCCCACTCAGCATATTTGTCGCCATATTTTTCGACTAAATAAGGCATAACTGTGCTGTAACCCGGACGAACTGTTGGATTTGGCATATCACTAAACAGCACACTATGACCATTTTTGAAGCTGAACCAGCCATCATCAGTCTCGGAATCACCCGCACCTAACTTGCTATAGTCAAGCGTATCAAGTTCAGCACCTTTTGATGCATTGACTTGTTGGCGGTGTTGGACTGTAGAGACATAGTTATAGTGAACAGTACTGACATGGTAGCCATCTAAGCCATTTTCGTTTTGTAGTTTCCAGTTACCTGCAAAGGTGTAAGATGACTTGCCTTGTAATACTTCGAGTTCACCCGTTGGTGACTGGTTAACCATTAAATCAAGAAACAGTTTTGCATCGCCCAAAAAGTCTTCTAGTGAATCTGTTGCTTGAGTATCAAGGCTTACAAATACAAATCCACGATAGCTAGCAATACGGCCTTGCTTTAAGCCACGGCTTGATTTATCGAAATCTTCGCAATATTCACTCGGTGCTTTTACTTTGACCAAGCGGCCATCTGATTTGTAGCACCATGCGTGGAACGGACATGTAAATGTAGACTGGTTACCTTTAGCAACGCGTGTTAATGTCGCGCCGCGGTGCTCACAAGCATTGACCATGGCGTGTAATTCGCCTTTACCATCACGGCTCACAATAATCGGCTGACGACCAATTTGAACAGTGAGGAAATCATGATTGTTTGGAATTTCACTTTCGTGGCATGCATAAATCCAAACCTTTTCAAAAATGAATTCCATTTCCAAATCAAATAGTTCAGGCTCGGTAAACATATTGCGTGCAATACGGAATACGCCATCTTTAGGACGGAAGTCGATACATCCATCTACAAAATCATTCCATTGTTTTAAATTAGATGAGGTCATTTGCTCAATCCTATTCATTCAGCTTTTAACTGATTGAACCGCGATTAGGTCTTTACCTCTATCCGTTTTTTCCAGATCTTTATCCACTTTGTGCAGTTTTGATTTTTTAATAAGACTATTTTTAAGATGTAATCGCATTTTAAAAATGTATATGTCCTATCTGGTTAAACTTCCATATAATCTTAACCAGAATAAAATCAAATCTTGTGAATTAAGCCTATGAAAGAACAAAACTTAAAATTACAGATTAGAATTCTTTTAGAGCAGAACATCGCATTTGGTCCGGGTAAGGCAGACTTACTTGAAGCAATTGAGAGAACTGGTTCAATTTCTCAAGCTGCAAAATCTATGAATATGAGCTACCGCCGTGCATGGCAGTTGGTAGACACGATGAATCAGTGCTTTGAAACAGCTTTAGTTGAAACTCAAACGGGCGGAACACATGGTGGTGGGGCTGCTGTCACAGCTTTGGGCCAGAAAGTATTACAACAATACCGACAAATGGAAATCAATGCTCGCCAAGCCTTAGAACATGATTATCAAATCATGAGTAGCTATTTAAAAAATTAAATTAAAAGATCTCATAGCGACGAAATCATTTAATTTGGTATAGCTTTTGCTTAATAAAAAGTGCACGCTGAAAAAGCACTGCTGCAATTTTCAGTTACACAGACAATGGCGTCTATTCTGTACTATCGTAAAAGATGGTCGGGAATAGGCGTTTTTTATTGTGTATCTAAAAAAGTGGCTGGCATAAACGACTGATCTGTTTACAGATCTTTATGGTCATCGCTATGTGCTTCTTGGCATGGTGATGACCATAAAACTAATCAAGCTATTAACCGACACTGAAAGAAAATAGGTTTTAAAATAGGGTATCTCGATAGATACACTTTCAGCATATTGCACCAAAATGAAGTCTAAAATGAGAAATGCACCATCTACCTGCATTTAGGCCCTCTATATTTAACTGATTTCTGCTTTTCATCATCTACGTATACCGCTATATTCTAGGATATATATCGCTGTATAAATCGATAAAAAAGGAAAAATAATGGTAAGTCCTGTACAGATAAAAAAAATCGCTATAGTCAGTTCAATTATAAGTCTTGGGTTGTCAATCAGTCTCTCTGTAAAGGCCGAATCGGTTACTGTTTATGCAGCAGCAAGCTTGACCAATGCTATGAGTGATTTAGAAAAAATTTACGAAAAACAGAATAAAGTAGAAGTTAAGACTTCATATGCAGGCTCATCAACCTTAGCTAAACAAATTGAAGCTGGAGCACCAGCCGATGTATTTATCTCTGCTGATACACAGTGGATGGATTATCTACAAAACAAAAAATTAGTTGCAGCAAATGACCGTATAAATTTATTAGGTAATCGATTGGTACTGATTACACCAAAAGGACAATTATTAAAGGTTAAATTGGATAAAACTACCGATCCGAATAAAGCATTTACAGGGAAGATTTGTACAGGGGATACCAAAAGTGTGCCTGTAGGCAAATATGCTAAACAAGCATTTACCAATTTAGGTTGGTGGAATCGTATTGAGCCAAAATTAGTTGAAACAGAAGATGTTCGAGCAGCGCTAAACTTTGTTTCGCGTGGTGAATGTCAGGTTGGTATTGTCTATGCAACAGATGCTGCCATTAGTAAAGACGTAACTGTGGTAAGTGTATTTCCTGAAAATACTCACACGCCAATTATTTATCCAGTAGGGCTTGTCAAAAAGAATTCGAACTCAACAAAGTTCTATCAATTTTTACAAAGCAATCAAGCCAAAGTCATTTTAAAAAAATATGGCTTTAGTGTATTGACTTCAGCAAAACCATGATGTTTTCTTTAACCCCAGAAGAGCTCAGCGTTCTTCAACTCTCTTGTAAGGTTGCAGCAAGTTGCCTGATTATCAGCCTTGTTCCTGCAATTTTTGTAGGATGGGTTTTGGCGCGTAAAGAGTTTTGGGGAAAGTCATTCATTGAAACATTGGTGTTTTTACCATTGGTACTGCCTCCAGTTGTGCCGGGTTATTTGCTATTACAAGTCTTTGGAAACCGCGGCATTATTGGGCAATACTTAGCACCTTTAGGATTAGAGTTCGCATTTAACTGGAAAGGGGCAGTTCTTGCCTCGGCAGTGATGGGTTTTCCTCTCTTGGTGCAATCAATTCGTTTAGCGATTGAGCTAGTCGATCAACGTTTAGAAATGGCAGCAAAGACATTAGGTGCATCATCTTTAGGGGCATTTTTTCATGTCACTTTACCACTCGCTAGTAGTGGTATTTTAATTGGTGCCATTTTATGTTTTTGTCGTAGTTTAGGTGAGTTTGGTGCCACCATTACTTTTGTAGGTAATATTTCTGATGAAACAAGAACCTTACCTTTAGCCATGTATAGTCTAATGCAACAACCTGATACAGAGATTGCGATTCAAAGGCTGATTGTCTTATCTTTAAGTGTGGCTTTTTTAGCCCTATGGTTTGCACAGTGGTTTCATCGTTATCAAAAAAAGCGCTTAGGGCGGTAATATTATGTTGATTGATTGCCACTTTCAGCTACAAATGGGTCAATTTCTTATTGAACCTAGTTTCCAGTCAGATGCTTCTGTTATTGGCTTATTTGGTGCCTCTGGTTCTGGTAAAACTTCAATATTACATGCCATTGCGGGGCTAAATACACCACATAGTGGACTCATTAAAATACAAAACCAAACATGGTTTGATTCCGATCAAAAAATTAATCTCAGCACGCAAAAACGCCATGTTGGACTGGTTTTTCAAGATGCTCAGCTTTTTCCGCATAAAACGGTAAAGCAAAACTTATTATTTGGTCTTAAGCATCTTTCCCAACAAGAACGTCATTTTGAGGCTGATTACATTATTAAATTATTAAAGTTAGAACACTTGCTACAACGTATGCCCATCAAGCTCTCAGGTGGTGAAAAACAGCGCGTGGCACTGGGTCGAGCATTGTTATATTCACCTAAGCTGTTACTGCTTGATGAGCCTTTATCAGCATTAGATGCCGCACATAAAGCTGAAATTATTCCTTTTTTTCAAAAAGTAAAACAGGAAATAAAAATTCCCATGATTTATGTGAGTCATGATATTCAAGAGATTAAACAACTGACCGAAACAATGTGGATTTTATAATTTTTCATATTTCACACATTATTTCAGTCTTGTCGATTTATGGTTGTTAGCTAGCCCATAAACTGCCCAGTGGAGCAGCTTTCAAGCGATCTTGAGCTTGCTGGTAAAAGCGCCAGAAAGCCAAAGCAAAAATGACAGCCAAGAAATCAACCACCAAAATTTCTCCACCATGAACCCATAAACCACTTTGTGGAATTAGATAAGCCACTAGAGAGGTTAGAGGAATCGCAAATAACACCAAAACTAAGGTTAAAAGCAGTTGAGGTAAAGCTTTTGCATAACCAATAACAAAGGTGTAAATCAAAGTCAGTAGGAAAATTGCATAATAACCATACATAAACAGGTGATTCATGCTTTCAATATTGAATGCTGCGAAAAGCCAACGACTGGCCAACATTGTGCCCAGTACCGCTAAAACACATCCTAAGCATGCACCAATAGTTAAGTTCGCAAGGAACACTACATCTTTACGCTGAACAGGAACAGGATCTTCAGCACGCTTTTGCTTACGTGCACGAGTTTCAACCCAAAGAATGTTGCCTGTATAAAATAAGAAAGCTCCGCCAATACCTAAAACAAAATAAATCCACCGTACGCCTGTGCCACCAAAACTCCCAAAATGTAGGCTAAACATTGCATTGATTAACTTATTACCAGCATCTGTCTGCGTATTAATGCCTTTATGATTAAAGTGCTCAATCGCGTACGGATTCATACGCATAAAGTCTTGATTCGCACCGCGTAACATCTGATCTGAACTATATAAAGCTATACGTGCATTGGCTTTTTCGGGTTTATCTAAGCCACTGAACTGGATATAGTCAACTGAATATTCAGGCGCAACTTTTTTGGCTTGAGCTAATATTTGCTGCACATCAATTTGTGTTTGTTTTGGTTGAATAAGCGCAGGAGGCGAACGTTGAAAAACAGGTTGTCCTTTTAGAGCAAGTTGTCCAATCGCGTCATAAAAAAAGTCATGAAAAGCAAAGACAATTACGCTAATACTAATAATGATGTGGAACGGTAAGCTCGTAATTCCAATCACGTTATGGGCATCTAACCAAAAGCGCTTTTTATTCTTACCAGGGCGAATGACAAAGTAATCTTTCACTAATGTTGGTAAAAGTATAATGACTCCTGAAAGCAGAGCAAGAAAATATAAAATCGAAACCACACCCATCACATAGAGACCCAATTCGTGGTGGCCTGCCATGCCCGGTATGCCTGCTGTTTCATGTAGCTGTTCTATCAGCCAACCTGCTTTAGATAAGTTTTCTTGAGCAACGATTAACTGACCTTTTTCATCTAAGCTGGCCATCCACGTGGACTGAGCAGCATTAAAGCCATCTCCACGCTCATGTTCACTCCACGTAATGGGCGCATAGTGAAATTCA
Organism: Acinetobacter sp. KB005; assembly: GCF_049949095.1. Taxonomy (NCBI): domain Bacteria; kingdom Pseudomonadati; phylum Pseudomonadota; class Gammaproteobacteria; order Moraxellales; family Moraxellaceae; genus Acinetobacter; species Acinetobacter sp. KB005. The sequence continues at coordinate 2,756,430 of NZ_CP188191.1, forward strand.
TTCGAAGATAAATTCAGTGTGAAGTTCTTTTGTGCAGCAGGATAGGCAGCCTGTACTTTCTGAATAAGCTCATTATATTGGTCAGGTGAGACTTTAGGTAAAACTTGCTGCGTTGGCGTGGCCCACTTACTAATATGGTGCTGAAACATGCTGAGCCCACCAGCAAAGAAACAAATAAAAAGCAAAATCCCAGCACATACACCCACCCAAGTATGCATGCTTTTTGCAAGTTTCATGATATCCGAACGTACTTTCATTGTTTAACCCCGAATTAGAAACACACAGCTATAAGCCAGTACGTTGGCAACAAATAAATAAACTATTGCTTGTTTTCCTGTCACAAAGAAATAGGTGCCAAACATAATAGGCATCCAAAGCCAAGGAACACTCCACATACCAACTTGCACCAATAAATCCATGGCAACATAAGGTTGGCCTAATAAAACAATCAGGTTGCCAAAAGCAATGGCAAGGCTTAACCCTAGAACACCACCAGCAAAGGTTTTACTCCACCAGTCTGGCTGAATAGGAGACTGAATTTTAGCTTTCATGAAACCAGTTTCCGTTTAAAAAGCGCCATAAAAGGAAGGAATGACCATGCAAAAATGATAAGCATGAACCAACAAAAAGTGGCAACAACTTTAGGTAAGCTGGCAAAGAGTGCAATTAATCCAACGACTAAAAACAATAGGCCTAAATACTTAAATAGGGTGGGAAGATGTTGAGATAACAGGTTTTGGTTGCTATGACTACAATAGACACTGACCGCTCCCAACAGGGTCAAAAAAAGTCCTATAAGTTTCATGATCAATATTTTTAAATAAATTAAGGGGAAAATTTATCCAATAGTATAAGTAAATAATAATTATTATCAAATGATAAATATAATTATTTATCGATGTGTTGCCATGCGATAAGATAGGAGATAACTTGTTAAAAATTCTTTATTTGATGTCAAATGCTGTAAGTGATTATTTATATATTCCTGAGTCTCTTTGTGGGTTGATTTTCGAAATTTCTAAACCAATTTTATTTAAAATGCCGTTCTATTGTTATGGTTTAGACTTATCAAAAACACTGCATTTGCATATAGACCAACAATTAGACCATCCCCAAAAAATTGCTCAAGCGCATCCTAAACGCCAACATGAGTATTTATGTGGAAGGATATTGGCTCAAGCTGTTTTAAAGCATCATTTAGATTTAGATCAACCACTAACATCTATGCACGAACATTTGCCCGTCTGGCCACCCCATGTTTTGGGTAGTATTAGTCATTCACAAAATAAGTTGATCGTTGCGCTATCTGACAAAGCCGGTTATTTAGGAATTGATATCGAGCACTGGGTAAGCTCTGAATTTGCTCAAGAGAGTACACATCTTATTTTAACGCCTTCTGAACTTGAACTATGGACGGTTAAAGCCTCTAAGTTTTTTGATTTTTCTCAATTTGTGAGCTTAATTTTTTCTGTTAAAGAAAGCTTATATAAGGCTGTATATCCTATTGCTAAACAATACATCGATTTTTTAGAAGCATCGGTAGTCGATATTGATCTTGAAAACCAAAAATTACTTTTAGCTTTTGTACCGGAAATACGAAATCGACATCAACTCTTAGAACACTATGAAGGCGGCTGGAAAGTGGAACAAGACTGTATTTTGACTTGGGTTTTTAAAGCGAATATATCTGCTTGAAACAAAAGAAGGCAACGAATTGCCTTCTTTTAAATTATGGCTTAATTTTCTTGTAACTTAGGATCTTGGAATCCTGTTTCACGCATATCTTGAGAGTTGAATAAGAACATAAATCCTACCGCAAAGCTTAATATACCAAAGAAGAGGATACTTCCTGATATTGGTAAAAACCGAGTTAAAAGTCCTAAAGTTGTTGTGGCAATAGAATCTCCCAAAGCATCTTGAGCAAGCCAGATTGCATTAATACGTCCTAAATATTCATCAGGCGTATGTCCTTGCACAATGCTGTATTGAAGCAAGTTTGCAATCGACATCAAATATCCGAAAACGCATAAAATTGGCAAGGTCACGAGTAACCAAGGTGAAAGCCCAATCATAATCATGCAACTAAAAACACCTAAGCACGTATAGAGCATGACTAAGCCTGGTCGCAGTAACCGTGTTGTCCAGCCACTGAGTAAGGCACCTAAAGTCGAACCTAAAGGCACTGCTGAATACATAAGACCGAGCTCAAATGCACCGCCGTGAAAGATTTCATCTGCCATTTGCGGAAAAATAATGCGAATAGCACTGCTAAAGCTAAGCAATGTTCCAATTAAAATGGTGCTACCAACCACTTTGTTTTTAAAAACGAATTTAAACCCTTGGACTAATTGGCGAAGAGGACTCTCACCATTAGCTGCATGTTGTGGCTTAAGAGCAGGTAGCCCCATCAATAAAAACACAGTGAGTAAAGTACCCACCGTTGAGACCCAATACACGGTTGCTACACCACTGAACGCAATTAAAATACCGCCGATTGCTGGTGAAATAACGGTAGCAAGTCGTACGGATACCATGCTAATTGCACGAGCTTGTACAATATTCTCACGCCCTACAATCACAGGCATGATTGACATCATTGCTGTTACACCCAGTGCACCAAAGAAGCCGTCCCATGCCGATAAAAAATAAATAGCATAGAGCGAAGGGTGCTCAAACATGGCATTGATCGCAAGCCCCGCAAAACCTAAACCACAAACACTACGGGCCAATAAAATGAGCCATTTTCGATCTTTTCGATCTGACAACAAACCACCGAGTAACAAACCAATAAACATGGCAACGCCTTCAAAGGCCATTGCAACAGCAACGTTTAACGAACTACCAGTTAAGTCATAGACTTGTTTGGGAATGGCAACCACGAGCATGCCAATGGTTAGAAGTGACAACGTGCGGGCAATAAAGACATGTCGAAAATGAGCATTACGTTTTAAAAGACTGAAATCGGTCAATATTGATTTAAAACTCATGGCATTTGCTCCTCTAAACCGCGCGCCTGACAAATCATGCGATTTAAAATTGGGCCAAGGGTTTCAAGCTGCTGTGGAGATAATAAATCGGTATGGTCTGCATTACTTAGTCGAACAATATTGAGCTTTTTAACTAAAGGTGACCATTGTTGTTCTGGTTGGATATATGGAAGTAAATCTTTTTCAGCAACAACCAAGTGTAGCTCACCGTTAAAACGTGGCATTTTATAAGGTTTTAGTAAACGTACTGCATCACGATAGTTTGCAAAAATATCCTCTTGTAAACGGCGTGTTTCTTCGTTTAGCACCGTATCTGCATCAGCTAAAATATCATTGAAGAATTGAAGTTGTTCCTGTTCAGCTTCAGCATTCATTTCTTCTACAGATAAATCTAACCACTGATGAATTTCGGCAGGGTAAGTGTCTAACAAGCCCAGAAAATCAACCTGTTCACCTTGTTCAGTTAACTTTGCTGCAACCGCATAGGCTACAGTGCCACCAAGTGAATAACCTAATAAGGTATAAGGTCCTGTCGGTTGTTGCTTACGAATAATCTCAAGTTGTTTTTCAACCAACTCATCCATATCAGTGCTATTTGCCAATAGGCCATCTGGTCGAGGTGACTGCAACCCGATAATTGGTAAGTCAGAATGCAGATAACGATTAAGCACAGTGTATTGCCATGCCGAACCAGAACCAGGGAAGAAACAGAATAATGGATGCCCAGAGCCAGAACGGATTGGTAAAACAGGTTGCATACCAGTTTGTTCAACTTCTTCCAAACGTTCTTGTGTAAGAAGCAAAGCCGCTAAACGCTGAATCGTGACATGACTCATTAACTGACCAATTGGAATGGTCCGCTTAAATACTTTTCGGATTTCAATTGCAAGCTTCATGACCAAAATGGAATGTCCACCAATGGCAAAGAAATCTTCATTTACACCAATATTTTGTTCTGTATTTAAAACTTGTTGGAAAATACGTGTCAGTTCATGTTCAAAGCCAGTTGTGGCGTACTGTTTTTCTGTGTTTGAAGTATCAAGTTGTGGTCGTGGTAGTGCTTTACGATCTAGCTTACCATTATGACTTAATGGGAATTTCTCAACTAATACATAGTGGGTAGGCACCATATATGTAGGAAGCTGTTTAGCTAAGCGTTTTTTCAATTGATCAAAATCAACAGATGTCGCTGTTTGCAAGTAAGCAACCAGTTGAACGTCTGCTTTATTTTGCTCATAAACAATAGGGTGGACAATCACATCATCTAACCCACTGGCTAAACGCAGCTGTTGCTCAATTTCACCAAGCTCAATCCGTTGACCCCGTATTTTTAGCTGATCATCTGCACGGCCTATATATTGAATACTGCCATCTGCGTGCCAACGAGCAACATCTCCGGTGCGATACATTCTTTGACCTGCAACAAACGGGTTTGCCACAAAACGAGTTGCTGTTAAGTCTGCACGATGTAAATACCCCATGGCGAGTTGGTGACCTGCTAAATAAAGCTCACCGTCCACTCCAACAGGTACTGGACGTAAGTATTGATCTAAAATATAAAGCTGCGTATTCCAAACCGGATAACCAATCGCAATGCTATTTTCTTCAGGATTTAGTACTTGTGTTGCATCCATATAACTCACATCTACAGCCGCTTCCGTTGGGCCATATAAGTTGTGTAGCTCACAGCTAAAGTGCTCAGTAAATGATTTTGCTAAAGCAGTTGGTAATGCCTCACCACTACAGAACACTCGGCGGATTGGTAAACTTTGACGCTGAGCAAGAGACAAAATCTCGGTAGCAGCATTTTCAAAAACAGCCAGCATTGATGGTACAAAATGTAATGTGGTTACCTGATATTTTTGAATGAGATTTAATAATGCCAACGGGTCACGGTGTGCATCCACAGGTGCCATAGCTAATCGAGCACCGACCAGATACGACCAGAAAAACTCCCATACAGAAACGTCAAAAGTACATGGCGTTTTTTGCAAAATCGTATCGGCTGCTGACAGTGGATACTCTGATTGCATCCATAAAATACGGTTCACAATGGCTTGGTGAGAAACCATGACACCTTTTGGCTGGCCTGTTGTACCTGAGGTATAAATTAAATATGCTGGATGCTGTGGGGTAATGACTGTAGTTTTATAGCTGCTTAAATCAACTTTGGTTTCATCAAACAGTTGATCGAAAGCAAAGGTGGCTATTGATGGTTGAGCAATAGCGGTTAGATCTTTTTGTTCACCAATCAAAATTTTAGATTTTGCATCTTGCAACATAAACTTGATACGTTCAGTCGGGTGTTGCAAATCGAGTGGCAAGTACGCTGCACCTGCTTCAACCACCGCTAAAATAGCAATACTCAGTTTGACCGATCTTGGTAGGGCAACGGCAACAATATCTCCAGCCTGTACACCTGCAAGTTGCAATTGTTGTGCTAAAGCACAAACTTGAAAACGTACTTCACTAAAACTGAGCTGATGAGTTTCATCACATAAGGCCGTTTGTTCAGGAGTAATTCGAGCTTGCTCTCTGAGTAACTGCTGTAATGTTGTTGGGCGAACATAATATTGAGTTTGATTCGTTTTCTGGATTAATTCACGTTCTTCGGCCAGTTGTAAGCGATAGTGACCTAGAGAAGTCTCTGGTTCATTTAATGCAATTTCAATAAATTGAACCATTCGCTGTAGGAAATGTTCAGGCTGATCAATTACACCACGTTGCTCAAGTAGTAATTCAATTTGATGATCAGGGATGACCAACAAGGCAAGTGGATAATGGCTATAACCGCGATTTGTGAGCTTTGAAATCGCAGCATCGCCAAGTTTTTGCTGTAAATATTGGTTATCAGGATAGTTTTCTACAACTAACAAACTATCGAAAAGATTGCCTTGCTCCATTAATTGCTGAATTGCACCCAGTCCTAAACCATCGTGTTCTAAATGTTCAACATGCAATTGCTGTAACTGAGCTAATTGTTCCCAAAGTGTTTGCTGCATATTCAACTGTACGCGTACAGGAATCGTATTTAAAAACAATCCAATCTGCTGCTCTAAGCCATTGATTGGCGCTGAACGCCCAGAAACAGGTGTGCCAAACACAATGTCTTCACGATGAGCATAAATATTTAAAGTCATTGCCCAAATCATTTGCATGAAGACATTCAGTGTGATGCCTTGTTGGCGTAATTTGTGTTGAAGTTTCGCACCCAACTCAGTACTTAAACGATATGAAGTTTCCTGTACGAATTGCTGTGGTTGATTAAATAAAATAAGTGGCTGCAAATCAGCTAAATCACGTTGCCATATTACTTTTGACGTTTCATGGTCACGTCCAGATAAAGCTTTAATCACCGTTTCATAACTATATTCAAGCACTGGCAGTTGTTGGTTAGTTTGCTGATAGGCTTTAATAAAGTCTTGTAAGAACAGTGGAGTTGACCAGCCATCGGTTAGCAGGTGATGCACCATAATCAATAGTTCTGATTGTTCAGGAGCATGTTGAATTAAAGTTGCCCTAATCAGACCATAGGGTTGGTCAAGGTGAATCGGTTGTTGTAATACCTCTTGAATGGTTTGCTCAAGCAAATCGGGAGTGACCGAACAAAACTGAACTGGCCAAGCTTGAGTAGGGTGTAATGAATAGATAAAAACAGGTTCTTCAGCTAATTCGCTATCAAAATGTCCACCTAATTGAGGGTGACGTTTTAATACGGTAATCAACGCTTGCTGCAAACGTACCGGATCAATGTCTCCATTTAAGCTAAGACGAGTAAAGGCATTATAATTCGATTTATTTTCTACTTGAGATAAGAACAGCATGCCTTTTTGCAAAGGAAGCAAAGGTAAAATCGTGCTATTTTTTCCATATTTTTCTTGAACTTTTTGTTCTAGGTCTGCTGAAAATAAAGGTTTTGAAATGGCCGTTTGTTGCTCATCTAAACGTGTCAGATGGGGTACCAGAGCAGCAACTGTTTTGAATTGGAATACATCACTTGGTCTTAAGCTGTAACCGTGCTGCCGTAGTTGAGTACACACCATGATGGCAGAAATGCTATCACCACCTGTCATAAAGAAGTCGTCATCAATCCCAATAGTATCTAGTTTGAGCACAGATGCGACGATCTGACATAAAAACTTCTGTTCAGGTGTTTCTGCCATACGACCATGACTGCGAACCTTCGGACACGGTAGGGCTTTTTTATCAACCTTACCACTTACATTTCGGGGAAATTCAGCCATGACTGTGAGGGCTGAAGGCACCATATATTCAGGTAAGTTTTGACGTAACTGACTTAAATATTGCTGACTTAACTGCTCACTTATTTTTTCATCGAGTTCAATGTCTTTGACCACACAGTAACCAAGCAAACGATGGCTGTTATTAATTGGCTCTGCAATGACGACAACACTTTCAATATTTGGTAAAACGGAAAGCGCATTTTCTACTTCACCAATTTCAACCCGATAACCACGAATTTTAATCTGGTCATCACAGCGCCCCATAAACTCAAGCTTGCCAGCCGTATTCCAACGCACTAAATCACCTGTACGATACATGCGCTGTCCATGTTCAAATGGATTGGCAACAAAACGAGCAGCACTTAGGTCAGCACGACCTAAATAACCATTAGCAATACCAAAGCCAGAAATATAAAGCTCACCAATCACACCAGTGGCACATCGCTGTAAATGTCGATCAAGCACATAGGCCTGTGTATTACCAATTGGGTTACCAATCACCGGACGTGATGTGTGCTTTAATTCTGCACGGAAAGTATCAACCGTATACTCTGTTGGGCCATATAAGTTATGTGCAAAAAGATCTGGCTGAGCATTAAGCTGTTGCCATAAAGCTAAAGGCGCAGCTTCACCACCAATTAAAATCAGGCTTGGGTGATGCTTACCATCTGCAAATAAGCCATTGGTAATCATTTGCGCGCAAAAAGACGGCGGTAAATCTAATGTATCGATTTGTCGTTGCTGAATTTCCTGAACTAAGCCAAATGCATCGCGGCGCATGTTTTCATCAAAAATATGTAGCTCTTGTCCCCATAACATCCAGAAAACTTGCAACCAAGATGAGTCGAAAGAAAAAGAATGTGTATGTGCTGCGCGTAATGGACGATCAGGAAAACGCTGCTCTACAGCATTAAGTACAGGCCAATAAATTGTAGGTTTATGCGATAAAATCAGGTTAAGTAAAGAACCATGTGTATTCATCACACCTTTAGGACGACCAGTACTTCCTGAGGTAAAAATTACATAAGCGACGTCTTGGAAATCAAATTTACGATTTTCGGCAGGAATATCACGCGCATCTTGCTTCTGAATTTGTGTTTGGACGTCTTCATTATCAAGATATAACTGCTGAATATTTTGAGGCAATTGGGTTGAAAGTGCCTGTGTTGTAAGAACAAACAATGGGTTGGCATCTTCACACATCATTTGCATACGATCGATTGGGTAATCTAAATCGAGTGGTAAGAAGCTTGCACCCGAATTTAATACCGATAGCATCACAACAACTGAATCGATAGAACGGGGAATAGCACCAGCAATAACTGTGTGTTTCTTTGCGCCATTTTCCTGTAAAAAACGGGTAAGTTGGTTCACCCGAATTGCAAGTTCAGAAAAACTAAGTTGTTGTAGATGCGGACGTTCACCACTAATAATTGCAATACGTTCCGGATACTTTTGAACTTGTTCATAGAAGATATCTAGAACATTATTATATTGTTCAGGATGGTTAACGCGAGGGCCTATGCCACTTTTTGTGAGCGCACTAAGTTCTTGTGGTGTAGTAATATTAAAACTGCTACATGGATGCTCTGGTTGTAATAAAGTCTGCTCTAATAGCAGCGTTATACGTTGACCATGCATGAGTAACTCATCTTGAGTATAACGCTGTGCATCCGCACGTAATTCGATAATGAGTTCATGATCTTGAACAATAAAAGAAAACTCAAAATCATCAATTGGTCCTGTTGAGATATGATGTGTTTTGACCTTTTCACCATCTAACACCAAGTCTTGATCAAAAGCTTTATAGTTTAAAATAGGACCATACATTCGTTCATGAATGTCAATACTGTTTAAATCTCTTAAAATTTGTTCAGCATCGTATTTTTGATGTAGTCGAACTTGTTGTAATTGTTTTTGAACATGTTGAGCCAAACTAATCCAACTGTCTTTTTCAGCAACATTAAACTTCACAGGCAGTACATTTACTGTCGGTAATGTTGAGCGAATCGCCTTTGAGCCTAAACGGCGCATAAATGGAATACCGTTAACCAACTCGGCTTTATCTGTCATTTTGTAAATATAATGTAATGACAATGACATCATCATGTCATTCAAAGCTAATTTAGATTGCGCAGCTAAGGTCTGAATCTGCTCTAAAATTCCTGTAGAAAAACGCAGCTGATGCTTAACAAATTGGGCTGTTGTTTTCGAGGCTAAGTGGTGTGTACTTAGACTAATAGGACTTGGTAAGTCTTCACAGTAAGCCTTCCAAAAAGCTTGGTCTATCTTAAATTGATGGCTATTTTCATAAGCCTGACGCTCTAAGATGACATCATTAACATCAATAAAAGGTGAAGAGCTAAGGTCTTTTCCTGCTTGTAATTGTTGATATAAGTCAACAATTCGTTTTGTGAGATTAATCATGCTAAAACCGTCAAGCATGATGTGATGATAGCGCTGATACCAATACACTTTGTCGTGTGTAGTAAACAGTACTTGACGGAAGAGTTGAGATTCACCAGCTTTAAGCGATTTAGCGCATTGGCGGTCAGATGGCATCCAATCCCATAAGCGTTGCTGAGCTTTTTGAGGGGTTAAATGGCAAAAATCAAATTCTTCGATTCGAATCTGTACTTGGTTATTAAGCTCAATAAATGGTTCTGCCGGATCCGATGAATATGAAGCAATCACAGTGTCAGCTTCATTTAACCCCATTTGAATTGCTTGCTTAAATATTGAAATATCAATAGATTTTGGTAACTCTAAGCAGTGTGCAATCGTATATAAATCTTCAATAGAACTTAAATGATCGGCAAGAAAAATACCAAGCTGGGTAGAGGCCAATTCAAAACGAGCTGGTTGTGAAATATCGGAAGTAAATTCATTATTTAATGCCTGATTCATGACAATACTCCTTTACGCTTGCTGAAAGGGGTTAATCGCAACCCAGTGCTTTTCTACATACGCAATACACGAAGCCCGTGTATCTGGACCATGTTGAACATCCCAACCTGATGGCACCTGATGTTGGGCCGGCCATAAACTGAACTCACCTTGCTGATTTTTTAAAACCTGAAAAGACAAACTTTCATTATCGAAAGGATTAATATAGTTTTCCTGTAAGTTGCTCATGATATTGTTATCCTTGATGAAACAAATGGTTATAGTGAAAGAATTTTTTGCAATGCCTTAAGCAAGTCAGCACGCCAGTTCACCGCATCGTGGCCGCCTGAAAAAGTTCGAAAACTCACTTGATTGAATGATTGCAATTGTTGATAAAGCTGGTGGGCATCGTCCCGCATATCGGTTTCATACGTGCCTGCACTGATATAAATTTGAGTTGTTTTTGGTAATGGATGAGATAAATTTAGTAGTTCTAAAAAGTTACCCGTATGGTTTCGTCCCAACGCGCTGTTAGAAAAATCTGACCACCAATAAGATCCAGATTGCAAAATCAGCGATGTAAAAACTTTTGGGAAAAGCAGTGCGCTATGCAAAGCGCATAAACCACCTAAACTTTGACCGCATAAGGTAATGTTCATTGTTGAAATAAATGAATATTGTTCTAAAAGAATTTCTAATAATTCGTTTACAAGCGCCTGACTAAATACATCATGGCAACCATAATCTTGTCGACGCTGTTGACTATTTAAACTATGGATAAATACGTATGCAGCTGGACGGATCTTTTTTAAATTGGTTAAATCTCGAATCTCGGAAAGAATCGAAAGCTCTCGACTCCAGACTTGGCCATCAAGAAAAATAACGAGTGGTAATGTTTTTTGAACGGCCTGACCACTAATAAAAACATCAACTAAATAGTCTTGTTGACATAACACGCTTGACCACTGAAATGTCTTTGTAATAGGGCAAAGGGTGGTGGGTAATTGTTTTGTCTTTTCGAGTTGAACTTGATTGATGTAACGAGCCAAGTGTCCGCTGTAAAACTGCTGATGACTTAATGAATCAATCTGAGCATTCTGTTTAAGCTGGGTTTGCCACCATGAGCGTCGCGTTGCCGCACAGTTTTTTTGTGGTGCTTCCTCACTCGCTGTAACTACAACATAACTACCAGCCCAAGCCACAGGGAGTTCTATTTCAAAAAAGTACACATCTGTCCCAGCTATATGGCTAAAACGATTCCACTTTTGATAGATAGATGGGCTTTGAGAATAGACATCGATATAAACGAAGCAACGCCCTTCGTGCTTGGGTTTGCGCCAAATAAAAGTGCAAGAAGTTTTATTATTTGTTTGCACAGTAACAAGGGGAGTACCTAATTTTTTAACGGTATTCCACCAAGTTTCACATCCAACATTTGATTGTTGAAATAGTGGATGTAAAGGATGAGAAAATGGCTTCATTTTGAGTCCATCTCGACAAGAAAGCGCGGTCAAATTATCAGAATGATTCTCATTAGTAAATGAAAACAATTATCATTATAATCAATAAAAAAAGATGAGTTTTATTAATATCAATTAAAAACAATAATTTAGGTTGATAATATGGTTAATAAATAACTTAATTTAGATTGTAATCTTATGTTTGATATTTATCGCTCTTGATAATAATGATAATTATTTGCAATTATGTTGCGCAATTTAGTGATCAAATCAGACGGGAGTAAGAACATGAGCTCTACCATCGTAGTCACAGGTGCTGCAAGAGGTATCGGAGCTGCTATTGCAAAGCAATTATTGCAACAAGGGTATCAAGTGATCGGTATTGATCAGCAGGAAAACCCAGAACAATGGGAAATCAGCAAAAACCTGACATCAGATGAATGTTTACGTTGGCAAGGCATTTCACAGGACATTACACAGCAACAAGCCACTCAAAAGCTTATTGCCGATCTTTTAGAAAAGCACAACATTACAGGTTTAGTGAACGCAGCAGGTGTCTTGATTATGCGTTCTATGCTTGAAGCAAAAACAGAAGACTGGGAAACACTTTTTGCGGTAAATGTCATGGCTCCTATTGCGATTAGTCAACAACTGGCCAAACATTTTTGTGAGAAAAAACAGGGAAGTATTGTCACGATTAGCTCAAATAGTTCACGTATGCCACGGATACAACTTGGCATGTATGCAACTAGTAAAGCTGCGCTCAGCCACTACTGCCGTAATCTTGCACTTGAAATCGCACCTCATCAGGTACGACTCAACATTGTTTCACCTGGCTCAACTTTAACTCAAATGCAGCAGCAGTTATGGACGGACAATACACCGCCACCCGCGGTAATTGATGGCGATTTAAGCCAATACCGGACAGGCATTCCTTTACGAAAATTAGCCCAGCCTGAAGACATTGCAAATACGGTCAGCTTTTTACTTTCCGATCAGGCAGCACAAATTACCATGCAAGAAATTGTGGTTGATGGGGGAGCCACTTTAGGCGTTTAAACATTCATTACAACAAAATAACGGTATAAGGAGTCACGAGATGTCGGCACAGCATCCGTATTTTATCCAACGAGAAAATTTTACTGAAAGCCATGTTGCACTTGCTCAAGAGGTTCTAAAGTGTGGACATGATGCGGGTTTTATTTTTACCACACCAGAATACACAATCAATAGTCATCAGAAATTACAAGACATTCAGGTCGCTAAAAATAGCCTTTTAAAAGATTGGCTACAAGAAGCTCGGATTCAACTACAGCAAGCGATTACCGACGGTTATAAAGACGTCAAGATTATGGGCGGACTGCCGTTTTGCTCGGCAGCAGATGTCAATTTAATGCTCATGCAAAATGCAAAAATATGTCAGAAGGTCCTCTATGCACAATCTGATATAGATCTTAATTCTTTAAGATTAAATAAGGCTGATTATTTCCCATTAGGTGAACATTATCAGCAGCAAGTTGAATATCTAGTTCAGCAAATGCAGGCAAAGAAACTGGATAAAGCTGTTCTAGCCCGCATTTTACAACTTGAATTTGAACAAAATATTCCAGTCTCAGACTTATTTTTCAATTTAGCCAAACATAATCCTGAAGGTTATAACTATGCAGTCGCAAGGCATCCTCAAAGTGAAGGTTGGTTTGTTGGTGCAAGTCCAGAACTATTAATTGCAAAGCAAAATACAAAAATCTGGAGTAAACCCGTTGCGGGCACATTGGCTCGTGATGATGATCCGACCATAGACCAAAACAATGCTAGAGCATTGCTTGCCTCACAAAAAGATCAACATGAACATGCACTTGTGATTGAAATGATTGCAGATGAACTCACACCTTTTTGTAAGCAATTACATGTACCGAAGCAACCATCCCTCATTCGTACCAAACGCCTTTGGCACTTAGCATCACACATTACTGGTGAACTTAAGCAAGCTGATATTCATGTTTTTGACTTAATTGAACGCTTACACCCAACACCTGCAATTTGTGGGGAGCCTAGTCCAATTGCCAAAGAACTAATTCAGCAACTTGAACCATTTAACCGTGAATTATTTGCAGGGACCATGGGGTGGGCAGATGAAAAAGGTAATGGTGAATGGTCGGTGACTGTCCGTTGTGCCCGAATTTATCAGAATATTGCGCGTTTATTTGCCGGTGCAGGCATTGTGGAGGCTTCTCGTCCGCAAGCTGAACATGCTGAAACTGCCGCAAAATTTCGTACTGTGCTGGACGGATTCCAGATTTCACCAAACCAATTGCCAATTCAGGGATCAAACATATGACAACACAAGTTTATCTAGACGGTGCCGTGCCATATCCAGCAGAGTTCGCTGAGATTTACCGTAAAAAAGGTTATTGGATTGGGCAAAACTTGAGTGATTTCTTGCGTGAAAGTGCTCAAAAGTACCAGAAAAATATTGCAATTTATGATGGTGAAAAAGCCGTTACTTACTCTGAATTCGATTATTTAGTCGATTGCTGTGCCAGCCATTTATATCAACACGGCTTACGTGCGGGCGACAAGGCAGTTGTACAAATGCCGAACCACTATCAGTTTTACGTTTTATTTTTTGCACTTATTCGGCTTGGTGCACTACCGATAATGTCTTTACCTGCACATCGCTATGCAGAACTCAGCAGTTTTTTCAAACAAACTCAAGCAAAAGCTTATTTCTGTGCTGATTTTGGTGCACAAAAATTTGACTACCGAGAGCTTGCCGAAAGGCTTCAGCAAACAGCTTCTTGCTTACGACATGTATTTGTACTTGGAAATGCAGGTAACTTTGTTGCCATTCAAGACCTATTTAAAGAAACCAATATTTTGGATGAAGCCATCTCGCCGACTACGGCAGATCAGGTTGCTTTTTTACAACTTTCTGGTGGAAGTACCGGGGTTCCTAAACTGATTCCACGTACCCATGATGACTACCTCTACAGTGTTCGTGAGAGTGCCAAAATCTGTTGTCTGGACCAGTCATCACGCTTACTCATGGTTTTACCTGCGGCACATAACTTCTCAATGAGCTCAGCTGGTTCTTTAGGTATTTTTTACGCAGGCGGAGCGGTTGTTTTAGGAACTGATCCAAGTCCTGATACGGCATTTCCAATAATAGAAAAACATGGAGTTACGGATGCCTGCCTAGTTCCAGCATTAGTTCGACCTTGGATGGATAAAGCTGCAAAAGATCAAGACCCAATCTTATCGACATTGCGTTGCTTACAAGTTGGTGGGGCGCGATTACCTGATGCAGTGGCTTCACGTTTAATTGATGAGTTTAAGGTCAATCTGCAACAAGTCTTTGGAATGGCTGAAGGGCTTGTGAACTACACCCGTTTTGATATGACGAAAGACCAAACCATCCATACACAAGGTTTAAAAATTTCTGAAGATGATGAAATTTTAGTACTAGATGATAACGATCAACCAGTAGAAGCTGGGCAAGTGGGGCATTTGCTTACACGAGGCCCATATACCATTCGCGGTTATTACCAAGCACCAGAGCACAATGAGCGTTCTTTTACTCCCGACGGTTTTTATCGTACTGGCGATTTAGTTCGTATTCGTGAAGATGGCTGCATTGTTGTCGAAGGCCGTTCTAAAGAACAAATTAATCGTGCTGGGGAAAAGATTGCGACCGAAGAAGTTGAACAAGCTCTACTAACCCATCCACAAATTCGTTTAGCGGCATTAGTTGCTATGCCAGATGAGGTCATGGGTGAAAAAAGCTGTGCCTTTGTTGCATGGCAATCTCAAAGCGATGATCCAAGTCAAATTCGTCTTGCGATGTCAGTACGCCAGCACCTTAAAGACTATGGACTTGCGACCTACAAAATTCCAGATCGCGTGGAATTTATCGAGCAATTTCCATATACAGCCTTTGGAAAAATCGACAAAAAACGATTGCGTCAACAACTTGAAACTAAAACCAATGTTCTTGCTTAAAGATAAAAAAGGAAAAATTTGATGAGTATTCCAAAGATTGCCAGTTACAGCATGCCACAAGCGCATGAATTTACGGCGAATAAAACACATTGGCAGTTGCATACCAACCGCGCTGTTTTATTAGTGCATGATATGCAGCAATATTTTTTAGACTTTTATGATCAGACCCAAGAACCAATTCCAGAATTGATTAAAAATACCAAAGAACTGATTGAAACTGCACGCAAGTTTAATATCCCTGTGGTCTATACAGCCCAGCCTGGTAACCAGACGCCAGAACATCGCCAGTTACTAACTGATTTCTGGGGAACTGGTCTAAAAGACGATCCGGAAATCACTCAAATTTTGCCGGAAATTACGCCTAAAAAAAATGATACTGTTTTAACAAAATGGCGATATAGCGCATTTAAATTTTCTCCACTCGAGCAACTCATGCGTGAGTCAAACCGAGATCAGCTCATTATTTGTGGTGTTTATGCTCATATTGGCTGCCTCATGAGCGCAGCAGAGGCATTTATGCTGAACATTCAACCATTTTTATGTGGAGATGCACTTGCTGACTTTAGCCGTGAAGAACACGATATGGCTTTGAAATATGCAAGTACACGTTGTGGGCAAGTCATGACGACTCAACAAGTCACTCGTGCTTGGGAACTTGAACAAGCCGCATCACCGTTAACCCAAGAAGGTATTGTCTTGGCAGTGAGTGAACAGCTTCAGATTCCTGCATCAGACATTCAGTTAAATGATGATTTACTCATGCTTGGGCTTGATTCAGTTCGCCTCATGACACTGGTAGGTAAATGGCAAGCTTATGGTGCACAGGTCAGCTTTGAAGATTTAGCCGAACAACCAACTCTAGAAGTGTGGATTGATAAGCTAGTCGCTTAAATTCAAAGAATAAAAAAATGGCAGATTTAATATCTGCCATTTTTTTATTCTAACTTTTAAAAGGATGTATTGTCCTTTTTAATACGGCCGTTAAATTTCAAAGTTCGAGTAAACCTAAGTTTGCTCATTGACCACTGAAAACTTGGCGCACTATGAATCATAACAAAGAAAAACACCGTAAATAGCGGTACAAGTAAGGTAC
Source organism: Acinetobacter sp. KB005 (assembly GCF_049949095.1). Taxonomy (NCBI): domain Bacteria; kingdom Pseudomonadati; phylum Pseudomonadota; class Gammaproteobacteria; order Moraxellales; family Moraxellaceae; genus Acinetobacter; species Acinetobacter sp. KB005. Next base: position 2,773,099 of record NZ_CP188191.1, read on the forward strand.
CAAACACAACACTTCCAAATACGCTCATGCCAATTTCATAACGGCTAGCAGCACCTGCGCCTGTCGCAAAAATTAAAGGAATAACTCCCGCACCAAAAGCAAGGGATGTCATCAAAATTGGGCGTAAACGCAACTTTAACGCATCACTTGCTGCGTCGATTTTACTTTTTCCTTGTTTGAGTGCTTGAGTCGCAAACTCCACAATTAGAATTGCATTTTTACAAGACAGGCCAATACCCGTTAATAGAGCAATTTGAAAATAAACATCATTAGGTAAGTTAAAGATCTTGGCAAAAATAATAGTACCCGTAATACCTAAAGGTAGACCTAATAAAATAATGAATGGGACTTTCCAGCTTTCATATAAGGCTGCCAAACATAAGAAAATAAACAAAATAGAAATGACATATAAAAAGATAGCCTGTCGATTAGACTGCTGCTCTTGTAACGAGAGGCCACTCCAAGCAACGTCTACGCCAGATTGTTTAGCAACCATATCCGTAAGTTCTTGCATGGCTTGTCCTGAACTAAAGCCCGAACTGATATTCGCTTCAAGTTGTATAGCAGCCAGTCCCATAAAGCGAGTTAAAGCTTCTGGTCCACCAGTCCACTGACTTTGCGCAAAATGCGCCAGGGAAAGCATCCCTCCTGTATTGTTTCGCACATGCCAGTAAGCTAAGTCTTCAGGTTTAGAGCGAAATTCAGAGTCACCTTGCATAATAATTCTTTTAATTCGACCTCTTTCAACAAAATCACCAACATAGTTTCCACCCCAAGCGGTAGATAAAGTTGAACGTATCGCTTGCTGATCAATTCCCAGCATTTTTGCCTTATTTTGATCGAGTTGAATAAATACTTCGGCTTTATCTTCACTCACAAGGGGACTTAGATTTTCAAATGCTGAATAGTTACGCGCCTCTTTTTCTAAGGCTTTATATTGTTTGATTAATTCATCGCGTCCTTGACCATTTACATCTCTAAGCCAAAGCTCTAGAGCATCAGACTGTCCCAAACCAGATACACTTGGTGGCATTCCTACCATAACTTTAGCTGGCAAGTTTTTTTGCAAATAAGTTTGAGCACGTTCACGAATAGCGCTTGCGGTATTGGCTTCGCCTTTACGCTCATTCCAATGTTTGAGCGAAATAAACGCCACGCCTAAATTTGGACCGCTCCCTGAAAAATTTTGTCCATTAACTACAAGTACCGTATTAATATTTTTGGATTCATGTTCAAAAAAATAATTATTGACGAGCTTTCCAACTTCTTCGGTCTGACTCATCGAAGCACTATTATGCAAACTATAGGGAACAGCAAGTAGTCCTTGATCTTCATTGGGAATAAAGCTTGTAGGCAAACCACGGTAAATCATAAATAAAATAACCGCTATGCCCACAACTAATAGACTGGAAAAGACTTTGAACTGAATTAGGCGAATGGATAAAAAACTAAAAGTTGATCTAACTTTTTGAAGAGCAAGCTCGAGTGCTTGTCCCCATTTTGGCTTTTTATTGTGCTTTTTTAATAAAACTGCACACATTGCTGGTGTAATGGTCATGGCTACAAATAGCGATAACAACATAGCTGCCGCTAAGGTAATAGAAAACTGGCGGTAAATCATACCCGTCGAACCACTAAAAAAGGCCATTGGAATAAATACTGCAGTTAATACCAGTGTAATACCAACCAAAGCACCGCTAATCTCTTGCATCGACATTAAACAAGCTTCACGTACACTCAACTGTTGTTCATGCATAAGTCGTTCAACATTTTCGACCACGACAATCGTGTCATCCACCAGCAACCCAATGGCTAAAACCAGTGCAAATAGGGTAAGGGTGTTAATACTCATTCCAAACAAATACAACACAACAAATGTGCCACTAATTACAATAGGAACCGTAATTGTTGGAATCAGTGTCGCACGCCAATTTTGTAAAAAGAGATACATCACAATAACAACAAGTACAATCGCTTCAAGCAAAGTGATAATGACCTGCTTAATTGACTCTTCTATAAAAGGGGTATTGTCTCTTGGATAGACAATTTTATATCCGGCTGGTAAATGTTGGCTAAGCTGAGCCATTTTTTCTTTAATAAGAGCAGAAGTCTCAATTGCATTGGCATCAGGACTTAAAGAAATACCTAGGCCTGCCGATGGATAACCATTAAGCGTATTAATGCTTTCATAATTTTCTGCACCTAATTCGACTCTCGCGACATCTTTTAAATAAACAAGGCTTCCATCAATATTTGCTTTAACCACTACCGACTTAAAATCATCTATTGTTTTTAAACGTGAACCTGCTTTTACTTTTGCATAAATATTCTGGTCGGAAGCGGAAGGCATTGCACCAATCGAACCAGCAGCAATTTGGGTATTATAATCTTCGAGGGCCTGTTCAATATCACTCGGCACAAGTTGATAATTTCTAAGCTGATTTGGATTTAACCAAATTCGCATGGCATAACTCGAACCAAAAACATCAACCTCACCAATTCCTTGTAACTGGCTTAAAGGTTGTTCAAAGTGATTCACCATATAATCAGATAATTCAATATTGCTGGCTTTTCCTTTTTCATCATATAGCCCAACAATAAGCAGCATATCACCCGTGGTTTTCCATATGTTTACGCCTTGTCTTTGAACTTCCTCCGGCAAACGGTTTAACGCACCATTAATTCGGTTTTGTACTTGTAACTGTGCTTTATCAATATCTGTTCCAATTTTAAAGTGAATATCAATGCTACTCGTTCCCGATGATTCACTATAGGACGTAAAGTAAAGCAAATTATCCAGACCTTTGATTTGTTGTTCTAAAATTTGGGTCACGCTTTCTTCTACAGTGTCAGCAGCTGCACCACGGTAGTTTGCAACAACAGTGACACTGGGCGGAGCAAGGTTTGGATACCGTTCAACAGGCATTGCTAAAGTGGCAAAAAAACCAAAAATAAGAATAGTGATTGCAATGACAGAAACAAAGATGGGGTGATATATAAAAAATCGAGAGAGCATTGTTATGTCTACTTTAAGCTTGTTTTAAATAGGTTTTTAGGCACACGAACGTGTAATGGTAACGCTTTTTTACGGCACAAACAATAATGATTATCATTATACAACTAATAATTATTTTTATCTTGATCAGTAAAAGTCATGCGTATATGATGCTCGGCACATCATAAATGATAATAATTATCACATGGTAATCATTATCCAAAACAAGGGCCGAGAAATGACGTTAACTAAAAAGGCGCTGGTGGTCGCCATCTCAACACTGCTTCCGTTCGCAGTTCAAGCAAACACAGATAGTGAACAGCAGGGCAATACCGAACCAGTTCAAAAACTTAAAACTATTGTGGTTTCAGCAGCATTAAAAGAACAAGATGTTGATAAAGCACCCGCATCGATTAGTGTGATCACGAGTGAAGAGATTGAGCGTAGTGCAGCACTTAGTCTTGCTGATGTTTTACAAAAACAAGCTGGGGTTTATAACTACAATAGTGGGCAGGACAAAATTATTATTCGAGGAATGCAAGATACCTCTGGTAGTTACACACTCATCCTACTTAATGGAAAACGGACATCTTCCTTAGGAGCAATGTGGCGAGGCAATGACTTTGACTGGAGTTCTATTCCTTTAAATAGTATCGAACGTATTGAAGTGATTCGTGGGCCGATGTCATCTCTATATGGGTCTGATGCTATGGGTGGGGTAATCAATATCATTACCAAAAAAGCAGAAGATGGGCAGCTTCATGGTTCGATCTTTGGGCAATATAATCGAGCAGATCGTGGCAATGGTAAAGATCAATTTCGTTACGGGTTTAATCTCTTTGGTGGCTTAACAGATAATCTCAGTTTCTCTCTTGCTGGAGATTCTTATAACCGTGATGCGTGGTATCGAAATGGTAAACCAGACTCAAATGGGGCTTACTTTGTAGAAAAAGACACTAAGAATGTACATGGTACTTTAAGTTGGGATATCAATGACCAACAAACTTTAGATCTAGATTTAGGTTATAGCAAAGATAAGCGACCACTGACTCAAGATGCTGCGACCTCTATTCAAGAAGGTGAAGATGAGCGAACCAATTTTGGTATTACTCATCGAGGGAAATGGAGCTGGGGTAAAACAGAAGCTTATATTGGTAAAGAAACAGCTAAAATTTATGACTATGACAGTGAATACAATGCTCCACAAAGTCGTAATTATAAGCAAGAAAATTTACTAGGACGTGCTTTTGCTAACTTTGACTGGCTCATGAATAACACCACTGCTGGTGTGGATTATAAAGACCAGAAAGTGACAGACCCTGTGGGGTATACATCAGGTGGATCTGAACAAAAAAGTTATGGGGTATTTGTTCAGAACGATACCCACATTAACGATGCACTGACATTAACTTTAGGTGGTCGTTATGATGATTTTGACAATTTTGATGGTAAAGCAACTGGTAAAGCATATTTAGCTTATCAACTGGCAGACGGAGTTATTCTTAAAGGTGGTATTGGACAAGCCTACAAAGTCCCTGGGCCATATCAGTTAGATGCAAATTATGAATTAATTTCATGTGGTGGTAGCTGTTTTATTACAGGAAATCCAAATTTAAAACCTGAAGAAAGTACGAATTACGAAGCATCTTTAATCGTTCGAAAACCAAACTGGAATGCTGGTGTTACAGTATTTGAAAATGATGTTGAGAACTTAATTGAACGTGTTTCTAATCCTAATTCTCCAAATCTAATCAAATATCCATATAAATGGGACAATGTTGCTAAAGCAAAACTAAAAGGTGTGGAACTCAACGGAGGATATGACTTTAGTGATGCTTTAGGTATAACTGCTAATGCGACCTATTTAGATGCTAAAAATGAAGTAACAGGTAAAGACCTCACAGAACGCCCTGAATGGTTAATTAATAGTTCACTTTCATGGGCTATTGTTGAAAATTATCGTATGAATTTAGGTGCAAGCTATGTAGGTAATCAAATGTTGTCTAGTGGTAAAGAGTTACCAGCTTATACAACTTACGATGTCACGTTTACTTCACCACTTTCACCACGTTTAACATTGGACTATGGCGTAAAAAATCTGACCGATGTTGATCTTGAAAATGAAGATGCATCATTCAATACGAAACTCTATGGACGTAATTACTTTGTAAAAGCGACTTATAGTTTCTAAGGTAAAGCTAAGCTCAAAGCCTATTCATAGGGGAATAGGCTTTGCTTTTTTTAATAAATACCCATAATTTTCAAGCAAGTATCGACAAAATAATTTTAATAAATCTTATACTTCTAAACATTAAGGCTAATTAATCATGACGACAACTTCAAAATCATTATTAAACGGACTACCGATAAAAAAATCGAGAATACATGTTTTTGAAATCTTAAATCAGAATCCACAAGGTTTAAGCGCAGACAATATTTATGCTCAAATTAAAAATGAATATAAAATAACGTTAGGAACGATCTATAGAATTTTATCTGAATTTGAAAATCGTAAACTCATCAAAAGAGTATTCTTAGGTAAAAGCAAAAGTATCTACAAAATTAGAAAAGATAAAATGAGCTGTAATCTGATTTGTCTTAAAACATCAGAAGCCTCTAACTTTGAGCATGAGAAAGTTAATGAATTACTTCATGAAGTTATGGAGATTATTTTTGCAAATACTGGAGCAGACATTAGCAGTATTGAACTTAATCTATATACGGAATAAAAAGCTTAGATAGAAAAATAAAGGACAGCTTTTGCTGTCCTTTATTCGACGAGTCTTATTATTTAATTACTTTAATTCGAGTTGTAGCTGGAATAATTAACGGCGAATTCTTAGCGACATAGCTTTCCAAAGCATCAATATCTTGACCACCACCTACACGGTTTTGGCCTTCTTTTAATACCGTAAAGTTATCGCCGCCATCTGCCAAGAAACTATTTACTGTCACGCGATATACTTTACTGTCAACCAACGGTGAACCAGCAACTATGATGTTACTTGCTCGCGGTGAAACAGAAGCATTTGCCGCATATTCATAAGTGAATTCTTTAGATGGCTGTAAAATTCTCGCTGAATTTGCATTTGCACCAGACCATTGTTGTTCAAGTACATCTCTAATCTGTTTGCCAGTCAAGCTCAAAGTCACAATAGAGTTACCAAAGGGTTGAACCGCAAACACATCGCCAAAGGTAATCTGGTTACTACTGTTAATCAGTAGGTCTGCACGTACACCACCTGGGTTCATGAGTGTAAAGTCAGAGCCTTGGTTACTTGCTTTTAAGGCAGCCGCTTGCTGAGCATCGGCAATCATAATACCGAGCGGACTTTCACCACTCTCGACTTGAGTACGACTTACAACCGCTGTTGCAGTTCCAACCACACGACTTGAAATGGTTGTCACAGCTTGGCGGTACTTATCTAAAATGGCTTCAATGCTTGGTGTTTTACTAAATTTTTGATAGAGATCGGTAAGACTTACCGTGGTTGTGCCAGACGTATAGGCCTCACTTTGTATAGGAACTTGTTTAGCATCCTTTTTAATCACATCACCAGTTTTACCATCAAGCTCAACCTTGATATCCGTAATAAGCGTGCCATATTGTCCAGCTGAGGTAAGCAAGAACGGTTTTGCCGGATTTTTTGTAGCATAGTCACAAATATAAGATTGATGCGTATGTCCAGATACAACAATATCAACCGCCGGATTTAATTTATCTAAAACTCCCAAAATCGGACCGCTTAAGCCATCACATGTTTTTTCATTAAACTTAGTACTTGGTGCAGCACCTTCATGAACTACTACAACAATTGCTTCAATGCCTTGTTTTTGTAACTCAGGAATTAAAGCATTTACAGTATCTGCTTCATCACGAAATTCAACGTCTTTAATACCAGCTGCCGAAACAATACTTGGCGTCGCTTTAAGGGTTAAACCAATAAATGCAACTGGAATACCCCCGTAAGTTTTGACTTTATAGGCAGGAAAGATCGTTTTGCTCGCATCATTTTTCATTGCTACGTTAGCTGCAAGAAAATTAAATTTTGCACCACTAAAATTTTTATTAATTTGGCAAGGTGCTGTACTTGTATATTGCTGACATCCACCATTTTGCAAACGGCGTAATTCATCTGTGCCGCGGTCAAATTCATGATTACCCACAGCATTAAAGTCAATTTGAATATCATTCATTACTTCAATGGTCGGTTCATCTAAAAATAAAGAAGAGGTCAGTGGGGAAGCACTAATTAAATCGCCTGCCGAAACCACTGCATTATTTGGATTTTCTGCTTTAAGTTTTTTAATTGCATCGGCAAAGTAACTCACCCCACCCACAGGAATACGAACAGACTGAGCAGCATCATTTGGATTTGGTGCCTCGACATAACGCTTAGGTGGCTCAAGATTTCCGTGAAAGTCATTAAAAGCTAAAATATTTACCGTCTGATTGCTTCTTTGGGCGGGTGCTGTGTCATTATCATCGTCATTACAACCAGCTAATAACGTTATTGTCAGAGAAAGTGTTGTTACTTTAAATAGTGTTGTTAAATTTGTCATTTTTTTATCATTTGATCAATTAAGACGGATAAAAAATACGCTTTTAGTATGAATATTTGATGAAACGTCCAATAAGCAAATATGTTCGAAATATTAAAATTTGGACAAAAAACACAATTATCGAACAATATCTTAGCTAGAGGTTGTCTACAAACCCCAATTTTTTATTTAGAATAAATTTTTAATTGCCATATAAGATTTAATCAAGTGATTCATTTCACAAGATTAATATGAACCGGAGATAATTTATGCAATGGACTAAACCCGCTTTTACTGATTTACGCATTGGTTTTGAAGTTACAATGTACTTCGAAGCGCGTTAATCAGCTTCATCCAAATATGTCATAAGCCCTAGTCTTGTTCTAGGGCTTATCTCTTTCTAATAAGATATTAATTTTATGTATATTTATGTTTTAGGTTCAGCTGCCGGAGGCGGGTTCCCGCAGTGGAATTGTAATTGCCCGAATTGTCATGGTGTCCGTACAGGTACGATTAATGCCAAACCCCGTACTCAATCATCAATTGCGGTTTCAGAAAACGGCGTAGACTGGATTTTATTAAACGCATCACCTGATATTCGTCAGCAGCTTTTCGAATTTAAAGCAGCCCAACCAGCTCGTAAATTGCGTGATACAGGAATAACGAGCGTTATTTTAATGGACAGTCAGTTAGACCATACGACTGGGCTTTTAACCTTACGTGAAGGTTGCCCAATGAATGTGTGGTGTACAGAAATGGTCCACCAAGATTTAACGAGCGGCTTTCCAGTTTTTAATATGCTCAAACATTGGAATGGTGGTCTTCAATATCATGAGATTAACCCAAAACAAGCTTTTAAAATTGATAGTTTTGAAAATTTAGAATTTTTACCTTTAATTATTAAAAGTGCTGCGCCACCATATTCACCACATCGAAATGACCCACATGACGGCGATAACATTGCCTTAGTTATCAAAGACCATAAAACACAAAAACAGTTGTTCTATGCGCCGGGTCTTGGAAAAATTGATGATCAAATCATGCAGATTATGCAGAGTTCAGACTGCGTCATGATTGATGGAACGCTCTGGACAGATGATGAAATGCAACAAACAGGGGTTGGTAAAAAAACTGGTCGTGAAATGGGGCATTTATACATTAGTGGCGAAGGTGGTTCGCTGTCTTATTTGAACCAACTGAGTACACCTAAAAAAGTACTTATTCATATTAACAATACCAATCCAATTTTAAATGAAAACTCTAGCCAGTTTGCTGAGCTTAAAGCAAATGGTGTAGAAGTTGCCTATGATGGCATGCAGATTGAACTCTAAGGTGAACCATGACTCAAACACCTGAAGCTTTAACAACAGAGCAATTTAAACAAGCGATTATTGATAAGGGCCAGTATTATCATATCTATCATCCATTTCACGTGATGATGTATGAAGGTCGCGCAACTCAACAACAAATTCAGGCTTGGGTTGCAAACCGCTATTACTATCAAATTAATATTCCGCTCAAAGATGCAGCCATTATGGCGAATTGCCCAGACCAACGCGTCCGTCAAGAATGGATTCAACGCATGATCGATCAAGATGGTGAATATCCTGATGGCGGTGGTCGAGAAGCATGGTTAGGGTTAGCCGAAGCTGTGGGCTTGAGTCGTGAACAAGTGATTTCTGAAGAACTGGTATTACCAGGTGTTCGATTTGCTGTAGATGCCTATGTGAACTTCGCACGTCGTGCTTCATGGCGGGAAGCAGCAAGTAGTTCTTTAACTGAACTTTTCGCCCCGAAAATTCATCAATCACGTCTAGAGTCGTGGCCACAGCACTACCCATGGATTGATGATAAAGGCTATGAGTATTTCCGTTCACGTTTAAGTCAGGCACGCCGTGACGTTGAACATGGCTTAACGATTACGCTTGATTCATTTACGACTCTTGAGCAACAAGAACGAATGCTTGAAATATTGCAGTTTAAGCTGGATATTTTATGGAGCATTTTAGATGCTTTAACACTTGCATATGTTCACAATGAAGCACCATATCACAGTGTGACTAGCAAACGGGTTTGGCACAAAGGACTATTTAAATGAATAAAGAGCAGTTTGATTTAAACCTTGTGCCGACATGGCGACAAGGTTACCGTTTTCAGTTCGAGCCAGCTCAAAATGGTTTTGTGATTTTATATCCTGAAGGCATGATCAAGTTAAATGAAAGTGCAGGGGCAATCGGACAATATATTGATGGACAGCAAAATGTTTCCGCAATTATTGCTCAGTTAAAGCAAAAATTTGGTGATATTGCTGAGATTGATCAGGATGTAATAGATTACATGCTGGTCGCAAAGCAGCAGCACTGGATTGACTTGGTATGACAGAAGGTGTTGGACTACCTTTATGGTTATTAGCGGAACTCACTTATCGTTGTCCGCTACAATGCCCATATTGCTCAAACCCATTGGACTATGCTCAGCATAAAAATGAACTGACCACCCAAGAGTGGTTCGATGTTTTTGATCAGGCACGTCAGATGGGTGCCGTTCAACTTGGTTTTTCTGGTGGTGAACCACTGGTACGCCAAGATTTAGAAGAGCTGGTTGCACATGCTCACCAACAAGGGTTTTATACTAACCTCATTACCTCGGGCATGGGACTCACCGAACAACGCATTGCCAATCTAAAACAAGCAGGGTTAGATCACATTCAAGTGAGCTTTCAAGCTAGTGATCCTGTGGTAAATGATGCCTTGGCAGGTTCAAAGCATGCTTTTGAACAAAAGTATGAAATGTGCCGACTGGTTAAAAAATACGATTATCCGATGGTGCTCAATTTTGTAATTCATCGGCATAACATTGACCAGATTGAACAAATTATTGAACTTTGCCTAGAGCTCAATGCAGACACAGTCGAGTTAGCAATTTGTCAGTTTTACGGTTGGGCTTTTTTAAACCGCCAAGGTTTGCTACCAACACAAGAACAACTAACACGTGCCGAACGCATTACCAATGAATATCGAGAAAAATTAAAAGCGCAAAATCATCCCTGCAAACTCATTTTTGTAGTGCCTGATTATTATGAAGAAAGACCAAAAGCCTGTATGAATGGCTGGGGTAAAATCTTCTTTACAGTTGCTCCAGATGGTATGGCGCTGCCTTGCCATGCAGCACGACAATTACCAATTTCGTTTCCAAACGTCCGTGAACATACATTGTCCGATATCTGGTACAAATCAACTGGATTTAATCATTTCCGTGGCGATGCATGGATGCCAGAGGGCTGCCGCAGTTGCCCTGATAAAGACCGAGATTTTGGTGGATGCCGCTGTCAGGCCTATATGTTGACCGGCGATGCTGCTAATGCTGATCCTGTATGTGGGAAATCGCCGTATCATCAAATTATTGAGCAAGCACGTACAGAAAGTCATGTAGCAGCTTCCCTACAACAACTTGTGTTTCGGAATAGTAGAAATTCTAAATCTTTAAGTGCTAAACAAAATATTCCAGTCCACACAATTACAGATAAATAGCAAGAGCGGGAATCCCATGAAGCCTAGCCATATTCCAGTTTTTGATGGACATAATGATGCATTAACGCGTTTATGGCTAAGTGATCATGCAGATCCTGTACATGCTTTTCTGTACGAACTTTTAGCAGGCCATCTTGACCTAAAACGCTGCCAGCAAGCTGGCTTTGTTGGTGGAATGTTTGCCATTTTTTTACCTCCCTTTAGCTATGTGCAACAACATCATCCCAATAAACTTTTTGATCAAAATGCTTCTGATTTTATCCAGCAGCAAATTGAACAGATTTGCTTAGAGCAACTCGATATAGCACACCAACTCGCGCAACGTTCTACGGACATTCAAATTTGCACATCAGTTCAGGATATTCAGGGTTGTGTAGACACACAGAAACTGGGAATTGTGCTGCATATGGAAGGTGCAGAAGCTTTACAGCAAAACTCCGATTTACTTGATGTATTTTATGATAAAGGTCTACGTAGTATCGGCCCACTTTGGAATAGGCCCAGTCGTTTTGGACATGGTTTAAATGCTAAGTTTCCTCACTCACCTGACACAGGAGCTGGTCTTACCCAAGACGGCAAAGCCTTTATAAAGCGATGTGCTGATAAAAAAATGGTGATTGATGTTTCCCATATGAATGAACAGGCTTTTTGGGATACTGTAGATCTATTGCAACAGCCAATCGTAGCCACACACTCTAATGCACATGCTTTATGTCCTCAAGCCCGTAATTTAACTGACAAGCAGCTTAAAGCTATTCGAGAAAGTAAAGGTATAGTCGGGGTGAATTTCGATGTTGCTTTTTTACGCTCAGATGGGCAACGTAATGCAAATACATCTATAGATGTAATTTTAGACCATCTTGATTATTTGTTAGATCGACTTGGTGAAGAACATGTAGGTTTTGGTTCTGATTTCGACGGTGCACTCATCGGGACTGAGCTTGAAGATGTTATGGGTCTACATAAACTTATTCATCACATGCAACAGCGAGTCTACTCAAGCGAACTCATTGAAAAACTATGTTTTACGAATTGGATAAACGTGCTTTATCGGATTCTGGGTGAATAGTTTTAGAGCTAAACGTATTGAACATAACTAATTATTTGCATTTTTTGATTGGCTGAAATGACTAAAAAAAATACAAATGGTTTAATTGTCAACCATTCGGTAAATTCACTAAACTCAACCTTACTGAATGTAAGAACATTTAGTATTTCAGGTCTTTTGTGGTTTTCACATTACCCATTTCTTCATGAGAAGTAGAAATGGGTTTTTTCTTATCTAAATTATATAAACGTGATTTCCATCACAATAACCACTAATTATTGGTAAAACCCTTCAATCCCATCTTGACTAAAAGTTCAGCATTAAATACATTTGTAGTGTATTTAAAGATAATAAGATTGTTTTAAAGCAATTCATAATACTGCTTAATCCTGAAATACAGTAAAAGCCTATTCAAAAACAGAATAGGCTTTTTACTTTGTATCAAAATTTATTTTTTTAACTATTGCACTATTCAATTAACATAAAAATTAAATACCTTACAAAAGCGGAGCAAATGAAAGCCGTTAAATAACAAATTATGTGCTATTAATTTAAGTTGATTTTTCAAAAAATACTCCGTTAATCGAAGAGGTGCAAAATGTTAAAGTCAATTATAGTATTGGGAACAGGTATTGCGATTGGGATGTGTGTGTACAAGAAAAAGCAAAAAAACAGTAAGAGTTTTAACACAGATAGCGATACTGACTCAGTGATTAGTAAAGACAGTGCTAAAAATCAAGATGATGGCCAGCTTGATAACGCTGTAAAAGTTTAGAGTTAAATAAAAAGGGGTTCAGATAATGAACCCTTTAATTTTTATTAAAAATAAAAATTAATAATTATTTTGGATAGATTAACTTAAATATAATATTTAAATTAAATAATCACTCAACTATTCATTTAATTATTGCAGAAGCATGATTAAAATAAAAAAACACTTTCATTATTAAAATTTACATATTGTATCAGAGGAGTCTTTATTATTATCGATGCGAATAATAAAAATGGAGACTAGAATGTCAAAGCGCCATATTTTAAAAGAAGTAAATGCCAAAAGTATGTGTGGTATGGAAATTGTGGTTGAACAAATTTATGAAAATATTGATGAGAAAAGCTTTATCGAAGCTGGAATAGAGCAAAACTGGTTGCCACTTTCTAAAATTGTGATTTCGGATAAAGTCATTAATTTAGATCAAGATAATACCTTTGCTCATCCAAGAACAGGCAAGGTCTTTAAAGTCCTTAACTCTTAATCGATTCTTACTTCTCTAGTACAGTTTTATAATTCTAAGTTATTGAGGCGAAACACAGATAAGTTTCGCCTCAATGCATTTAACTAAGAGCTAATTTTCTTCTTAGAGAAGAATTTTTCTGCTGCTCCCAACACAAATATAAAGAATACTGGGACAAAAAAGATTGCCAGAATCGTCGCAGATATCATCCCTCCAAATACGCCTGTACCTAGCGCATGTTGAGTTTCTGAACTCGCTCCACTTGCAATCACCAATGGAATCACACCACAAGTAAAGGCAAGGGAAGTCATTAGAATTGGGCGTAAGCGTAATTTCGCTGCTGCAACGGCTGCTTCAACTAAACTCATTCCTTCTTCTTTGAGCATTTTTGCGAACTCAACAATTAAGATCGCATTTTTGGCAGATAGGCCAATAATGGTAATTAGACCAATTTTGAAGAAAATATCATTTGGTATTTCTCTTAAAATAATAGCTAAAATTGCACCAAAGATTCCTAAAGGAACAACCAGCATAACTGATAACGGAATTGACCAACTTTCATAAAGTGCAGCTAACACTAAAAACACGACCAACATTGATAAAGCAATAAGAAATACCATTTGAGATTCAGACTGTTTTTCCTGCAAAGAAATACCTGTCCACTCATAACCAATTCCTTGAGGAAGCTTAGCAATAAGGTTTTCCATTTCTCGCATCGCATCGCCAGAAGATACACCCATGTTAGGAACACCAGCGATACTTAATGAAGGACGGCCATTGTAGCGATTATATTGCTGAGGCAACTTATTCCACTGAGGAGTTACAACCTCAGATAGAGAAACCAGTTGTCCGTTTGCGCCCGCAACCTTCAAACTTAAAATATCTTTTAAGTGCATTCGTGATTTTGCATTGGCTTGAACAATAACTTGCTGCATTCGTCCTTGGTTCGGAAAATCATTGATATACATTGACCCCATTGAAGTCGAAATAATATCTGAAACTGAAGCAAAACTTACACCTAGAGCACTTAACTTCTCACGGTCTATTTTCAAGCTAATATTGTCACCTTCGGGTAAACCTTCAGGATAAACCATATAAAACTTTTTGTTTTGAGCAGCCATTTCCATAAGTTTTTCTTGTGCAGAAATTAAGGCAGGCATTCCTAAATTTGCTTTGTCTTGTAAGCGCAAGCTAAAGCCTGAAGATGTACCTAATTCATCAATGGCAGGAGGAAGTACAGACATCGTTGTACCTTCTTTACTATTCGCCATTTCTGCATTAATGAAGTTAGTATAGTCGGTCGTGGATTTATCACGTTCACTAAAATCTTTTAAGGTTGTAAAAGCGAGTGCTACGTTTTGTCCAGCGCCACTAAATCCCCAGCCCATAATTGAAATATTGCTTTTTACATCTGACCGCTCGTTTAAATGGTCTTCAAATTCTTTGACGATTTTTTGAGTTCGTTCAGCTGTTGCATCGGATGGTAACTGGAATGAAGTCAAAAACCAGCCCTGATCTTCTTCAGGCATAAAAGCAGTTGGCCAATATTTCATTCCTGCAAAAGTTAGCCCCGTAATCACCACAAAAATGACTAAAGTCGGAATAGTATGTTTAACGACTTTAAGTAGAAGAACTTCATATTTTTTTGTGACTTTGTCAAAGCTACGATCAAACCATGCATAAAATCCTTTCTTTTGATGATGTGCATCAATCGGTTTTAATAAGGTTGCGCAAAGGGCGGGTGTAAGAGTAAGTGCTAAAAATGCCGAGAATAAAATTGAAACCGACATGGTAATAGTAAACTGGCGATAGATAATGCCGACCGAACCACTCGCCAAAGCCATGGGTAAAAACACTGCTGCCAACACCAAAGTAATACCAATAATCGGGCTGGTAATTTCGGTCATGGCCTTTGAAGTTGCTTCTTTAGGTGCTAAACCTTCGGTTGCCATAATCCGTTCAACATTCTCAACGACCACAATCGCGTCATCGACAATAATCCCGATCGCAAGCACCATACCAAACATGGTTAACACATTAATTGAGTAACCTGTTAAAAGCATGATGGTAAAGGTACCAAGCAGGGCAATTGGAGCCACAATCGCAGGAATTAAGGTATAGCGAACATTATGAAGAAATAGATACATCACAATAAAAACCAAAACCATGGCTTCAATTAATGTATGAACTACTTTTTCTATCGAAACCTTAACAAAAGGCGCAGTATCGTATGGAACACTAAACTGCATACCTTCGGGTAAATTTACTTTTAATTCTTCGAGTTTCTGTTTGACACCTTCCGCTGTTTTTACCGCATTTGCACCAGGGCTAAGTTGAACCGCCGCAGCAGTTGCAGGTTTACCATTTTCTAAAATGGCAAAGTTATATGACTGAGCGCCCATTTCTACATCGGCTACATCCGACAACTTAATGTTGGCACCACTAATGTTGCTCTTTAGACTAATATTTTTGAACTGCTCAACATTTTCAAGCTGTCCTTGAGCTGACAAAGGTACGGTAATTAGTTGACCGTTAATTAAAGGCCTATCGCCAAGCCGACCCGGTGCAATATCAATATTATTATTTCGAATCGCATTGTTTACATCGCTTATTGATAATCCATAAGAGACTAACTTGTTTGGATCTACCCAAATCCGCATTGCTTTCTCAGCACCGAAGGATTGAATTTTTCCAACACCTTCAACACGTTTAAGCTCTTCAACCACATTACGAACCAGATAGTCACTCAAATCTACTTCTGAATAGCGGTGATTAGGTGAATTTAAGCCTACAAGCATTAAAAAGCCTGATGAAGATGCTTCTACAGATAAACCTTGTTGGCGGACGACTTGTGGTAATCGTGCTTCAACAGCCTTAATTTTATTCTGTACATCGACTTGAGCCATATCGACATCGGTACCGGGTTTAAAAGTCGCGGTAATTTCAGCAGTACCAGATGAATCGGTTGTCGCACTATAGTAGAGTAGGTTTTTTACTCCCGACATTTCCCGTTCAATGAGGGTAATGACGCTATCATTAATAGTTTTGGGAGTAGCGCCCGGATAACTTGCTGTAATGTTGACTTCAGGTGGTGCGACACTCGGAAAGCGGGCAATGGGTAACTTTGGAATACTGAGTACACCAAATAAAATAATAAAAATCGCAATGACCCATGCAAAAATAGGACGGTGAATAAAGAATTGAGACATCATTTCGTGTCTCCTTGCTTCGCCGTATTTTCTGCTGAAGCTGCTTTCCATACGGAAATCGCCAGCTTCTGGTTTGGCTGAATACGTTCTATACCTTCAACAACAACTTTGTCGCCTGCTTTAAGCCCTTTATTGATGAGATAAAATTGCTCATATTGTTGCCCCAATTCTACAGGGCGAACGTCTGCACCACCTTTGGCATTTACCACGTAGACTTGCGGGTCGCCGTTCATATTGCGCTGAATTGCTTGTTCTGGAACGAGTAAAGCCTGAGGAACCGAAGCACGTTCAATAGTGACGCGCACATACATGCCCGGAAGTAATTTTCTTTCAGAGTTATTTACTTCAATACGGATGGTGACATCGCCAGTTTCAGGGTCAACATTAATGTCTTCAAAAAGCATTTTTGCCGAGACGTTATAGGGTTGTCCTAAACTATTTAGAATCTGCACATCTTTTTGATTGTTGGCAGATAGCTCTCCACTTTGTAAAGCTGCCTGTAAACGCTCATATTCACCAATAGACTGTTTTACATCGACATACACACGATCAATTTGTTGAATTGTAGCCATAGTATTGCTATCACCTTGGCTAACTAATGCACCTTCAGTCACAAATGATTTACCAATACGTCCTGAAATCGGTGCTCGTACTGTCGCGTACCGTAAATTAAGATTTTGGCGAGCCAACAAAGCTTTCATTTGGGCAACATCTGCAATCGATTGTCGATATTGCGCTTCGGCGTTACTCACTTCTTGCTTACTAATTGCGTTACTTGGTAAAAGTTGCTGATAGCGTTCGAGTTGTATTTTTAAACGATTTACTTCCGCTTCTGCTTTATTTAGCCCAGCTCGATTACTATTTACATCTGCCTCAAATGTCTCTGAGTTTATTTTATATAGCGGTTGTCCAGCTTTAACTTCACTACCTTGAGCAAATAAAACTTTTTCAATAATGCCACCAACTTGAGGGCGAATTTCGGCAGTCCTGAAAGCTTGAACGCGAGCGGGCAAATTTTCGCTAAAATTAATCGGCTGCGGTTGAACTGAAATAACGGTAACTTTAGCTGTAGATACCTGTGTTTGATCACTTGCTTGTTCTGTCCCACAACCATGTAACACAAGACTGAAAGATAAAACGAATGGAACTAAAAAATGCTTTTGCACTTTTATAACACCTAATGGACTTCTAGATGCTGACATTATTTTTGATATGTGTGTAACGAAAATCACGAATATGTGGAAAAAGTGTGGAGATTTATCAAAAAATACGCGTATGATAAATCAAATTTTTCTCGCGTTTTATTCATATGTTCGAGCCAAGCTTTACGTTCAACTGTCAGGATAAGCTTATTCTTGTCGTAGAAGATGAATATGATATTGGCGATATTATTGAACATTATCTTAAGCGCGAAAGCATGCGTGTTGTACGGGCCATGAATGGTAAGCAGGCGATTGAAATACATGCAACGCAGCCGATTGATCTGGTTATTCTGGATATAAAAATGCCCGAATTGAGTGGGTGGGAAGTCCTGAATAAAATTCGGCAAAAAGCAGCTACACCTGTAATTATGCTGACTGCTTTAGATCAAGAAATCGATAAAGTCATGGCTTTACGAATTGGTGCGGATGACTTCGTGGTAAAACCATTTAACCCAAATGAAGTAGTCGCACGTGTACAAGCAGTATTACGACGTACTCAACAAAATCAGCAAACGCCTAACCGGAACTTAATTTATAAAAATATTGAAGTGAATACAGAAATTCATACAGCCTATATTTATTCGGATGAAAAACAACAAGCACTTAATTTAACGCTGACTGAGTACAAAATTTTGTTGTTGATGTTGCCTCATCCTCATAAAGTTTTTACCCGCTCTGAACTGATGAATCAGTGCTTACCAGATCGAGATGCATTAGAACGCACGGTCGATAGCCACGTTAGTAAGCTACGAAAGAAAATAGAAGATCTGGGCTTACACAATATGCTCATTAATGTTCGTGGAGTAGGTTATAGGCTGGATAATCCTCATGAAAAATAAAACGGGCATTAGTAAACAACTTATTATCGCACTGAGCTTTACCAGTCTAAGTGTTACGCTGAGTTCGCTCATTTTAGGCTACGGCACCTATTATATTGCAATTGAAGTGGGTCTTATTTCTCTTGAAAAACTCAAAGAAAGTGATGAGTTTTTCCACTATTTAGATGGCATATGGTTATTTGCCGTGCTTCTGTTTGGCACAGCATTATCAATTATTTTAGGCATAAAGCTTGCTCAACGTTTTATTGTGCCTATTAATCTATTAGCAGATGCAGCAAAAAAAATTAGCCATGGGGATTTAACTGCACGAGTAGAAAAACCGACCCACCATTCTTCTGAAATTGCAGAGTTGATGGACAATTTTAATGATATGGCTCAAAAGCTCGAAACCTCAGTTGAAAACGCTCATGTCTGGAATGCTGCAATTGCACATGAGTTACGAACTCCAGTCACTATTTTGCAGGGCAGGTTACAGGGGATTATTGATGGTGTTTTTGAAGCAGATCCTATCTTATTTAAAAATTTACTTAATCAAGTTGAAGGTCTGTCAAATTTAGTTGAAGACTTACGTACATTAAGCCTTTTTGAAAACCAACAGCTTAGACTTAACCTCGAAACGACTCTTTTTAATGAAACTGCTCACAAAGTCGTGCACATGTTTCAAGAAAAATTAGAAAAAGCTCACCTTAAAGTCATTTTTGACATTCAAGCATCAGAAGTTAAGTGTGATCAAAGGCGTATAGAACAAGTTTTAATTGCTTTACTTGATAATGCTACCCGATATGCAAATCCGGGGAAGCTACTTGTTTCAACAAGACAAGACCAATCTAACTGGATTCTTGAAATAGAAGATGAAGGGCCAGGCATTTCAGCGGAGCATCGCAAAGATTTATTTAATCCTTTCTTTAGATTAGAACAATCAAGAAATAAAGAGTTAGGCGGTACTGGCTTAGGTCTTTCAGTTGTACAAGCGCTAGTCATTGCCCATAAAGGTCAGGTCGATTATCTCAATCAACATTCACATAGCATTTTTAAAATAAGCATTCCTCAAGAATGATCTCCTTAGTAGCATTCCCTTAACGCTTTAATTAAGAGAAATTGCATTTCTTGACTCGTGATTAACTCGAAAATAGGTTAATTTATTTATAGAATTTTTAAGTAAATACTGATTTTTTATGACAATTGAGATAGAAACACATCCACTTGAACCATTTTTACCCGAAAATGCCCGTTTACTCATGTTAGGTAGCTTTCCACCACCGCGTAATAAATGGAAGATGGATTTTTACTATCCAAATTTTCAAAATGACATGTGGCGTATTTTCGGTTTAATTTTTTTTCAAGATAAAACCCACTTTTTAAGTGAAAACCAGAAAAATTTTAATGAAGAACGTATTCGAAATTTCTTGATTGAAACAGGTATTGCAATCTTTGACACGGCTTACCAAATTAAGCGATTGAAGGGGAATGCCGCAGATAAATTTCTTGAAATAGTAACGCCAACAGATCTTGCTGTGTTACTTCAGCAGATTCCTCTATGTCAGACCATCATGACTACAGGTGATAAAGCGACTGATACTTTAATTTCTGTTTTACCAGAGCACACTGAAAAACCACTTATAGGAACCTCTACATCGACTTGCTTTGTAGGGCGAGATATTAATTTATACCGCTTACCATCTTCATCTAGAGCTTATCCATTGGCATTAGAGAAAAAAGCAGAGGCTTATCAAAAATTCTTTCAAGAGATTGATATCTTATAAATAAAATTGAAGTGCTGTTACATCATCCATTCAACTGGCAAATATGAAACAGCTTTAATCATTGTGCGTTGGAAAAGGCTCGTATCGGGGTCGTTTTCATATTCAATAACTTTTCCATTAGATTGATAATCTAACCAAATAATTTTTCCTTCACTATTTAACTTAAGCTGATAAGCAACTTGTGGTAAATGCTGATCAAGCATCACCGAAACTTGAGCCTGTAATTGACTCGACTCAATAACAAGACCCACTTCAGTATTTAAGTAAGTCGAACGCGGATCAAAATTAAATGATCCAATAAATACTTTACCGTCTACGTCAAAGAACTTGGCATGTAAACTTGATTTATTTTTGCCTTTTGCCGGAATCACACTTCCAGTCACAACCTCATACCATGTTCTACGTCTACGTTCTAAAAATGGCTTAAACTCAAATAGTTCTACACCGCTTTTGAGCATTTCGACTCGATATTGACTATAAAATGCATGCACAATCGCCACATCATTTGCAGCAAAAGAATTGGTTAAAACCCTGACTTTAACTCCTTGCACCTTTAGCTGTTTTAAATAATACGCGCCCTGTTGTGTGGGAACAAAATAAGCAGAAGCTAATTCTATATGCTGCTTTGGTTCACCCATAATCTTCATGACTTGCCCATAAAGCATCTCTTCTTTAGAGGCTACTCCTAAGATTTTTTTAGGTGAGTCCGCAACAAAATACGCTTTTGACCATTGAATGGGATAGTGCTCTAAGAGTTCTTTTAAATAGCTTTGAGCATCGTAAAGCTTATCTTCGGTTTGAGTATGATTTTCACTTTCATGAATTAAATCATGATAGTGCTGTCGTAACGATTGTAAGTGGTGGACAGCACAAGTTCCGATAAGCTCAGTAGCATCTTGGCTTAGCTCGCTTTGCCAGAAATCATTAAAGACAGTCTGGGCATGCTGTACCGTGTGTCCATAAAATAAAATATCTAAGTCAGTAAATTGAAACTTACTACTTGCATCAAAATATTCACTACTGATATTTCGACCACCTGTTACGGCAATCGCTCCATCTGCAATAATTAATTTATTATGCATGCGATGGTTTACTTTTTTGAAACGAAAAATATAGTCTAAAATTCTTAAATATCTAAATTTATATGGATTAAATAATCGAATTTCAAAATTAGGATGGTGGAGAAGGCTTCTTAGAACTCCATCAAGCTTTACTCCATTTTGATCATCGATGAGTAAGCGGATTTTTACGCCACGATCTGCCGCCGTTAGTAACTCATGCAGCATTAAGTTTCCAACAAAATCGTTTGTCCAAATATAATATTGTAAATCGATTTTTTCTTTTGCATTTCTAATGAGATACATACGAGAAGCTATGCTAATAAAGGCATCATCTAATGCCACAAAAGCAGTTAATCCTTGTTCTGTTTTTTCTGTAGCTTGCTCATCATTCAACCAATTAAAGCTATTCGTCACTGTATCATTCTCATTAGGATCGTATGTATCTGTATAAGAGGGTAAATCCGTAAAGCCCCAAGCACTTGAAGCTATAGTACTGTAATGCTGGTATAGCTGATTGATCATGTAAGCATTTAATCTGCATCCAAGTTAAACCTATCAGAGCATTCTTATATTCAATTTATATGTCAGAATTCATATTAAACCTTATAAATGCATTGTGCCAAGCCTCAACGCTAGCAATTCCTTATTTTTATAGGTATTTCTAAGAAAACATAGCCTTTTAAAAATATAAAGTTAAATTTAACCTTTTTAAACCTAATGCTATATTCAATATTATTTTTTAAGGATGCTCGAGATGAGTCATATGGGTTCTTGTCTATGTAATGAAGTCAAATTTTCAATTACCAACGAGATAGAGACTATCTATCACTGCCACTGTAGTCTCTGCCGAAAACAATCGGGAACGGGATCAAACGCGGCCACTTTGGTCGGCAAAGACAAATTTAAATGGTTATCAGGTTTAGAACTTATTCGTACTTATAAAAAGGAAACAGGTTTCACATCTTCATTTTGTAGTAAATGTGGATCGCCAGTACCCAACCTAGTTGGAAATACACATTTTATGTGGATACCATTAGGCTTATTAGATAAAGACATTGCTGTGCTAAAAAAACTTAATTTTTGCGTGTTTTCAAAGTCAAACTGGGCGAACACAATAGAGGCAGATGAATCTTATAACCAGCTTCCAACTTTAGATGAACTAAAAATATTTTTTGATTAGAATAATTTTCTCTAAAAAGAGACTTGCTTTGCGTTATCTTTAATTTTTAGGAATAGCTATGCTTTCAGATTTCACAAACACACATTAATTACAATTGGCAGTACAACAATTACATTAGAAAACATGATATCTATCATACTTCCTTAAAAGGCTGAGTGAGTAGCTAAACAATAAAAGGGAGAAAATAGAGATGCCACAATATTTAATCATCGCTGAGAATGTGTACAAAAAGATTGAGGACAAAAATTTATTTTCAGAAAGCTCAGCAGAGACCTTAAATCATTTGGTTGGTGTAATTCGTAAGGAAATTAAAGGAACCAAGTTTAAACTTAAATATAATTTTATAGATTTTGATGAGTGCTTAACCAAGCCGTTAGAAGAGTGTGCGATTAAGTTGGATATGAGCCTCATGCCCAACCATAAAAATAAAGATGAATATATTCTTTGGCTCGCAGGTTTTATTGAAAGAATTACAACAGGAGGAGAGGCTAAGCTACCCCCGATCTCACAATTTATCCCTCCAGATTTTAAGTTTAGCTATGATGAACTTCCTAAAGTGTCATCATCTACAGCTGATGATGGAGAGATGATTATTAATTATTTCAAGTCAGATGCCTTTACTAAAATTATAAAAGAAGAAAAATAAGTTTAAAAAAAATATAGAAGTGATTGTCCACTACACTTCTATATATCGCTGTAAATTCAGCAACCGCCTTCTGGGGCGGTTTTTTAATAGCGATTTTTAAAATGTTCAATATTTAAAATAATATAGAGCTTTTAAAATATAAATTTTTAGCTGACTGCTAAAATACCTACCAATTTAATCGGAATAAAATTTAAATTAGATCACTTTATTAAAACAATAAATAGTTATGATATTCATAATTTATCAATTAAAATTAAAAAACAGCAACAATCTTAATAAAATTAAAAATTTATTTTTACAACTACAATCTTATACTTATATTTTATAAATAATTAATAAGGAGATAAAAATGCCAAAATACTTATTATTAGCAGAGAAAATTAATAAAAATATTAAAAATAAACATTCAAAAAATTACTTTAAAAACCTAAATAATTTAATTATAGAAATTGAAAAAGCCATTTCAGGCACAGAATTAAAATTTTTATATAACTTTGTGAACTTCGAAGGTGCTGTTGTTAGCGTGCAAATTGAATTACTCATTCAAGTAGATATGAGCTTGATTCCAAAACATGAAAATGAAGATGACTTTATTTTATGGCTGGCAGATTTCATTGATCGAATCACCATAGACACCAGTAAAGAAGTCATTAAATAAGTAAGGTTCTCCTTTAAATGCTAAGCCGAGAGGGGCAACGTTCTTAAGGTTCTTGTCTAGACGCTGAATTCATATCATGTCGAATCCTGCTTATATTTTCATAAATGACTTTACGCATTCGATTTACTGCACCTAGTGGCTTATGTGCAGGTAAGGCATGCCACGGCGTAAAAGACAGATTTTCACAGAACTTATTTTGCTCGAGCGTATCAAAATTCTGCTTTGGAATATGAATAGTTGCTACTTGATAAAAAGGAGCCGCTTTCTCATCCCATTCTGTCATCGAGTCTTCTACTAACATTTGACTTGAAGTTCGAGGCTGAATAAGGAACTCCATACAGGCATCTGTTTGCTGTAAAGTATTTTTTAAAGCTTCTCTTAAAAAATCATGACTAGGATTTTTAGGTAGATTATTTGCTGTCACTGAGCAAGCACGTACTGAATATTTAACCGCTTGTCGATCATTACCCAGGCCTAACTGATAGGGAACCATAGACCAGTAACGCGCATAGAGTGGATTTGCAATTTGTGAATTACGTGCTCCGAGTGCATTCATTGTTCCTTTAAAACCTAAGGCAAATGGAATATGAAGTTTTCTAATCATATTATGGCTATTCACATCATTTATAAAAGAAAGGTATCGTTTAGCATCATTCGCAAAAAAGACAGGGTGATTAATCATAATAAAATCTTGGGTAGTTGCTTGCTTTTCACTTTCTAAAATTTTCTCTCCAGATACACCTAAAAGTTTTATCGCTATGCCACGTGCATCTTTGTCAATGTCAGCACTAGAGGCGTCATTAGAAGCATTGGAAAAGCGAATCCATGCTTGATAACTTTGGTCTGGCATAAAAACGCCTTTAGCAAACTGAGCAGGCATATTTTTTGAGACATGAAATTCAGCTCGAACACACCCATGTGCTTTAGGATGCGCATCACGTAAAGCATTTCCCGCCGTATATTGTTCACGAATTGACTTTTCAATGACTTGAGCTATGTTCTGGGCTACTGCTTCCTCATTAGGCTGTAACTTTTCCCCTAAAACGGTATCAACTTCGGGATAAGCGATACTTTCTGAAGATGTCTTTATTGGTATGGTTCTTTGGGAATGTAAAGTTTCACTACAACCTGTTAGTGCAAATACAAGAGGAGTAAATACAAACAATGCCTTAAAATATAGAGGCTGCATAAAATTTGACATTTACTATCTCCTCAGTGCAAAAATATTTTAGGATAATATTAAGAATTCTTGTTTAAGTTTATTTTGAGCTTTATAAAAAATATTAACTGTAAATAATTTAAACGTCATTGTTACTTATCTGAACAATAAAAAAGGAATTATTATTTAATATAAATCTTCTTAATACATTAAGAGAATGACGACATGATAACTAATCGACAAAATGTGCAAAATAATTCTAATTCATCACCTCATCCAATCACTCAAAATACACTTATTGATCGATTTAGCCCTATTTATTGGAGAATAGACGGCCCGCAAACCATGTCTTTTGCCATTACTAGTTATGGAAATGGTTTTGAAGCATCTTTTAGGTCGCGCATGGCAAATGATTTGGTAGGAATTACATGGGACTCTTATGACACTAAAGATCATAAATTTTTAGCTTATGAAACTAAATACAGCTATGCAGGGGTAATTTGGGATTTCGATATTGAATTGTCGGCTTCGATGCCTGTGCTTAACAATGCGAGTTTAACACCGACTTTAACGGTGTACTATAATGAGAATGGCATAGATAAAATTGCATATGTCGTCTTGTTTAACTATGCAAATAATCCTTCATCTCGTACGGCGCATATCCATATTAATTGGGATACGGTGAAAGCTGGTTTTTCTGCGACAGATAGCTTTCCCGTCACCAATATTCAGAGAATTTCTTTTTCTGGTTTTACCAGTCAATATAATGGCCAATCAGCTACACCTTTAAGTCAGCCCCAAGATGGTTATATTCGACTGACCAACTCAGTTGTCATAGGAACAAATGCGAAGTTAAATTTGAGCCGTGTTGTTGTACCTCAGCACAATTATGGTATCTGTACCAGCTATGACGACCATTACGATTTAAACCCGCAGCGCCTAGTCAACAATATGGTCACTTTGGGATATCAAGGTTTGGTTAACCATTATTGTGGAATGTCGCATTATCCTGAAATGAAATGGAAAAGCGATATTAATAAATGGCAAATACCTGATACGTTGGTGACGGGCGAAGCTGTTGTTAACTCATGTACCCGTAAATGGCATGAGAAATATGCTCAGGCTTTACATAGCGCCAATATGCAGCCCATCTTTGGGGTCAGCTTTGAAATGTATTCCTTGGGGGCCAATGAGTATTGGGCACAGCGTGACTGGAATAGCAATTTGGGTAAAACAGGCTACCAACCACCAAGTTATTTTTTTAGTTTAAGTGACCAAAATGCTTTGGCATATCTACATAAAGTCTTTATTGAGTTTGCAGATGCAATGGTTGTCGGGGGATGTGATGTAAACATGCAGATTGGTGAACCTTGGTGGTGGTATAACACTGACACGAATCTACCTTGTGTGTATGACTATCCAACAAAACTGGCTTTTAATGCAGATACAGGTTTATATGCACCAGATTTAGGTACAATTTATGAGGCCATGAATAAAATAGGAACTCCTTATGATGAGTTTAAAACATGGCTTAGAAATAAATTAGGACAAACCTGTCAAAACATTCGTACCGCTATCAAAGCAAAATATTCAACTGCCAAAGTTAGCCCACTCATTTTCTTTCCTTCTATTCAATCTCCAATTCAGACACTAGCAACTTATATTAACTATCCAAGCACGCACTATTCATATCCTAATTTTGATTACATGATGACAGAAGCTTATGATTGGCTATTAGAAGCTCGCTTAGACTTGGCACATCAGGCAGTTTCTCAAATACCTATACAAGGTTTGGGCTATCCTGCAAATAAGGTCATTTATTTATCAGGATTCGTTCCTGATGCATCTATTGCCTATATTTATGGCTTTGATAAAAACAAACCTTATCGAACACCGATCTGGCAACGAATTTTTGGTGACATGAAAAATAATGTTTCTCTTGGGTTGATGAAGCAATTTATCTGGGCATATCCACAAGTCATGTTTGATTCCATTACAATCGATACCACTCAAGCTCCAAATGGCTTCTTTGTTGAAAATACGCTTTATTCGCCAATTAGTGATAACACACCATATCCACCAGATATTTACCTATAAGTAAACATAAACCGTTTATAAGATAAGTGATTTGATAGACAACCTCTTCAAGTAAGAGGTTTTCTTCTTTTTGAAACATAGGCTTGCTTAGACGTACCTGACTGGCTATGCTGTGATGGATTGTCATGAAAGCCAATTTTAATTTAAGCAAAATTAAACTCTTGTATTAGCGTTACATAATCTATTTTGCTCGACTATAAATACCGAATGATTTAAAGGAAACCCAAAGATGAAATCTCGTGCAGCTGTCGCCTTTGCCCCAGGAAAACCTTTAGAAATTGTTGAAGTTGATGTTGCACCACCTCAAGCTGGTGAAGTTTTAATAAAAATTACCCATACAGGGGTATGTCATACCGATGCTTTCACTCTATCAGGCGATGACCCAGAAGGTGTTTTCCCTGCAATTTTAGGTCATGAAGGTGCAGGTGTAGTGGTTGAAGTCGGTGAGGGCGTAACGAGCGTTCAACCAGGTGATCATGTTATTCCACTTTATACCGCTGAATGTAAAGAATGCTTATTTTGTAAATCTGGGAAAACCAACTTGTGTGTTGCAGTACGTGCAACACAAGGTAAAGGTGTAATGCCGGATGGAACCACGCGTTTTTCTTATAATGGCGAACCGATTTACCACTACATGGGGTGTTCAACCTTTAGTGAATATACGGTAGTTGCTGAAGTATCTTTAGCTAAAATCAATCCTGAAGCGAATCACGAGCAAGTTTGTTTACTAGGTTGTGGCGTAACTACAGGTATTGGTGCCGTACATAACACTGCTAAAGTACAAGAAGGTGATTCTGTTGCTGTATTTGGCCTAGGCGGTATTGGTTTGGCTGTTGTACAAGGTGCACGTCAAGCGAAAGCAGGACAAATTATTGTGGTAGATACAAACCCAGATAAATTTGAACTTGCTAAGCAGTTTGGTGCTACAGATTTCTTAAACCCTAAAGATTACGATAAACCAATTCAACAAGTCATTGTAGAAATGACAGGCTGGGGCGTAGATCATTCATTTGAATGTATTGGTAACGTCAATGTTATGCGCTCGGCTCTAGAGTGTGCACATCGTGGTTGGGGACAATCAGTCATTATTGGTGTTGCTGGTGCAGGTCAAGAGATTTCAACTCGTCCATTCCAGCTAGTTACTGGCCGTAAATGGTTAGGTACTGCGTTTGGTGGGGTAAAAGGCCGTTCACAACTTCCAAAAATGGTTGAAGATGCCATGAAAGGTGAGATTCAACTTGAACCTTTTGTAACGCATACCATGCCTTTACAAGACATTAATACCGCTTTTGATTTAATGCACGAAGGTAAATCAATTCGCACAGTCATTCATTTCTAAATAAAAGAAAAAAGGGCTGTGATTCAGCCCTTTTTTACACTTCATAGTTTTATATCTTAAATAGCATTACCGCACATGTCTGTTGTGCCCTGCGGGTAGTTAAACTGTAGCGCATTACGGTCAGTAATGAGTTCATTAGACAACTCTTGTCCAAATAACTGATTAGAATATATTCCTATACTACTTGAGGCAGAAAAGCTTATATTCTCAAGTGGGGCAGGCAAAGTAGATTGATAGCCTTGATCAACACCATTTAAAATAAAGCCAACCTGTTTAGTGTTCTGATTAATATATATACCTAATCTTTGGTATCCATTTGAACTATTTGTCATGTTTTGACCCTTATAGTATGGATTGTCAGGGCCGCTGTTATCACTAAGTCGGTAGGCTACATAATAGTGTAATCTAGCAGGATTTTCACCAAAATCTGGATCATAACTCCCCATATTAAACCAATAGTTGGATCTAACTGTATAACCATTATTTGTTACACCACTAAATCCAATGCCAGAGGAATAATAACTAGAATTTCCAAGTGATGAGTTTCCAAGAGCTGATACTGGAATCTTATGCTCCATTTCAAATGCAATAATACCTGTGTTAGGTATTGTTAAATCTCCAATCTCATTAGTCGAATTAACACCAGCTTTATTTGTAGCTACATAATCTAAATCGCCATACTCACTTTCTAATCTAGGCTCCACTTTAAAACCAAATTTTTGACCATTTATCAATGGAAATATTTTCGTAGGAAAATCAGGGTGTTCACTATTCCATAGATCGAAATCTTCTTGAGTCGCATCAAAATTATATTTGCAGACTGGGGCAGAAGAATTAAGGGATGTAGTTTGAGCTAAAAGTGTTTGAGGTATTAATTTTTCATTCTTAGTAGTTGATGAAATGCTTTTAGATGCTAATTTTTGACTAGATTCATTCTCAGATAGAGTAGTCGTATTATCAGAAGATACTTCATACATTGCCCAACATAATGTAATAGCGCTAACGGCAACTATGCCTATTTTTTTCATAAAATATTCCTATCGCGTTAAGTATTAAATTTTGAGAAAATATTGATAAAGTAAAACTTATTATTAATTTTTAAATATTTGAAATTATTAGGTTTATAAACTATTGAATATGATTAATCATATTCAATAGTTACAGTAGCCATTGCACGTACTTTACCAGCAGTCACATTTGTTGCTGTTTGGTAGTAGCGAGCAGTCATCGGTATGTTATATTGAAGTGTCTGATTAGAAGACAATGTACCTAGGGCTAATTTGTCACCTTTTTTGATGACTTGATTTTTATTTTGATAATTCCACAGTAATTGTACGCCCACACCATTTGCTTTTTCAGATGCGGCAGCAGTATTTGCCAATACCTGATTATTTGTGCCGTCTTGTGTAAAGTCGTAAGTTAAACTAATGAGGTTTTTCTCTTCGTAGCCAGTAGGGTTGATACCGCCATTACAGAGAATGTTCATATCAAAGGTTTGTTCACCTTGAGTAGAACCAACACCTTTGAAGCCAGCCTTTGTAACGGTTGGAAGCTGTACAACTTTGTTAATATTACCTTGGATTTCACATGAAGATGACGCAATGGTAATCGCATTAGCATTAACAGTACTTGTTAAAAAGGGTTGATTTGGAAAACCACGGATATAATAACTACTATATCTGCCTGGTACTAATGTTCCAGAACCGGTTTGTGGAGCAATTTTAATAATTTCCACCACAAAATAGCCATCTGCTAAGTAACGATTACCTGAAATGCCAGTACGTTGATATGGGTAATAACCAGAAAAATTGGCATTATTCTCTGCTTCACGATAGAGGCGAATACCAATGCCGGGAATATTCGTGGTATAGATGCTATTGCCTAAAGAACTTAATGGATAAGCTTGAGTTAATTCCGCAACTGCTACATCTCGGCTATCACAATTATTGGCTTGTGTCGTAGTCCGAGTAATAGGAAAAGTCGCTTTTCTTAAAATAGCACCGACTTGATCACTAGGACGCACAACGACACGGCCCACCGCCATTAGCACATCATTTGCTTTATAGTTAACCATGGTACATGCAGCATTAGCCTCGCCATAAATGCCAAGGCCAGCAGTAAATAGAGCACCTGTTAATAATATTCTTTTCATTTGCAGACAGCCTCAGTCATTACCATGCTTTGTTGCTTATTTTGCAACTGATTACTGATGTTGTACTCAACTGAACAACGCTCATTGCTTTCATCGCCCCATTTCACATAGAGACGATCTTGAGCAAGTGGAGTACGTAAGTAAATCATACTACCTTGTGCAACAATACCGACAGCTTCATCTTTCTGATTAAAGACTTGAGCTGCAAACGGTAAACTGTTGCCATCAGCAGTTTTACTATTAATGTAAACTGCATAACCTGTCTTAGTCGCAAAATCTACTTTAGCAATTGCGCCAGCAAAAGGTGCAATACGTTGACTTGTTTCTTCAAGTTCTACTTCGCTCGACATTTCTTGTGGGTCAAGGGTAATGTCATTAAGACGGTAAGGAGTTACATAAGGAACTACTGCATAACCAGCCTTATTCACGCTTAAACCAACGGCATTATTAACTTTTGCTCCGGCAGCTTCTGGCGCATGCACAAGTACCATCGTTTGGCCTTGCTCAGGTCCAAATAAAATACCTTCTGAATGCGCAACCACACTACCAGTTAAGCTAACCATCGCTTGTTGGTAAGAATCAGCCACACTATAAGAACCACCAACAGTTGTATAGTTAGTACGATAACGACCATTTACGTTAAATGATGGATTCGCATAGTCCTGATGCGACATTGAAGCGCCGTAACTAAAGCGATCTCCAACCATTCCACTTGCACCAACAGTACGGCTGTCTTCAGAAGCAGTAACGTTAACGTTAATCGAATTCTTTTTGAAATCAATCGGGAACGATAATGTCATTAAATATTCAGTATCGTGTGTTTGATTCGTTGAACCATATTCAACTTTACGGTTAATTGCAGATAAACCATAAGTTAAGCCATGGAAGTTATTACTGTAACCAACCTGATATTGTTTAGTACTTTCGCTACGGTTCCAATAGTCAACCCACGAACCTACTACATAGAAGTTACCCCAACCTTCAGGTAACCCTTGGTTTAAGGTAATTTGGAATTCACTACGTTGACGACCAGCAGAGTAAGTATTAATACCTTTTTCTTCAAAATCACGGATCTGTAGAGCATCACGTAATTTATAGAAGTTTTCTGTTGAGTAACGATAAGCTGCTAGTGTTAAGTTTGTGTTGGTCGGAGTAATTAACTTACTATAACTTAAACGGAAACTTTGCCCCGATTGTGAGGACTGGTTTTCAAACTCAGCTTCAGAATGTGTAACGTCAAGTGCAATCGCACCAATTGGTGTAGCAAAAGCAGCACCCAACAATACAGCGGCATAATTTTCCGTTGCTTGTATACCGGTATAGCCTGTTAGGTAGTTATTAATACCTTGTTGGTATTTACCTTGAACAACCCAAGGATCGAGATTAATGTCTGGATCGCGGAACTGACCCACAGTTAAAGAATAACGGTTCATGCCAGGGCGTAACATCTGCACAACAGATGCATAAGGCACGGCAAATTTCTGTATTTCACCGTTAGCTTCAATAACAGTAACTTCAATTTCACCACCAAAACCAGTAGGGTAAAGGTCATTAATTTCAAAGTTACCTGGAGCTACCGTTGTTTGATAGATAAGTTGACCTTGTTGACGAACTTCAATTTTTGCATTGGTTTTGGCATTACCACGAATACGCGGAGCATAGCCCAACATACTATTTGGCAACATTCGATCATCACTTGAGAAATCGATACCACGATAACCATATGAGTCAAATACTTCGCCGTTTGTAAAGCTATCCCCAAGTGTTAAAACACCACGATATTTCGGAAATGCTCGCTGTAAATATGTACTTGTTTCTTCGTAACTTGATTTAGATTGATTTTCGGCAGGAGTGTCTTGCCATTGCCATTGACCATTATGACGTAATTGCCAACCACCTAAATTTAGTCCAGCAGTCACACCCATAAACGCGTTTGTCGTTTCGCTTTGATCATTAGACTGAGTAAATGTTTTGTAAGCACTACCGTTATAAGATAGAAAAGCAGCATTAATTCCACGATCCCATAAACTTGGGTCGACATAGCCTTGCGCATTTTTTTGCAAAGCAACTTGTGGAATCGAGATATCTACACGTAAACGAGAGTTATCAAACTCATAAAATGCATTTTCAACCCATTCTTCAATTTTATAACAACTACTATTTTCTTTTTGAAGAGGAGCATGCTGCGCTAAAATCTCTTGTTTTACACCATATTCAGCAAGAGTATTTCCCGTAAAGCAGGTTACAGCATTTTTATTTGATTCTAATGCTTTAAAAAACATACGACGTTTGCCAAACCATTGGCCATTTACATAAACGTCAACATTATATTCACCTGGTAAAACAGGATTACCATATTTAAAACGAGAAATATCAACTTTTTGAGCATCACCAATTAAAAAAGCAGAATCAAATTCAGCTTCTACAGGAGCACTCGCGACTGTTTCTTCAGCGTGCACGAATACAGGCATTGTCATCGTGACAACACCAGAAGCCAAGTAGTAACAAATATGGCGTTTTAATAATTTATAAGATTCTTGCCTTTTTTTTGGCATAGCTAAGTCCGCCTACTCACATAATAGGTGCTTAAATTTATTAAAAAGATAAATCTGATTACTGAAGTTTTATTTGGTGTTCGACTCGACCACCATAGTCATTGACATTCATAAAACTCATATCTTGAAGATTGCCATTCTTAAGCTGAACAGATTCTTCAGAAAAAGGTTTAATCATTAAACCTTGAGGTAATAAATCAACTTTTTTATCACCTGCCTTTTGGTAAACAGAGGTCATTGTGATATGAAAAGGAGTTGGATTTTTTACCGTTAAATTTTGACCAGATTTAACCCATTGAAGCTTATCAGCAGCTAAATTCGCATCATCTTTAATTGAAGCTGGACGATAGAAGAATTTAATGCGTGAACGAATTGCCAATTGCAGAAAATTATCAGGCGTCGTATTTTCAGTTTTTGAAGTTGGTCTTGGAGGAATATCCAAAACATTTAACCACAAAACCGTTTCTTGCTTCTGATTTAACTGAGAAGCAGTTGGTAAAGCAGTAATACGAAGAGTCTGACTTTTTGTAGCTTCAACACGAGAAATAGGGGGAGCAATCATAAAAGGAACTTTTGATTGATCCGGAGTGCTTTTTGAGTCGCCTTCATCAAGCCAAGCTTGAACAAGAGCTGGTTTTGAACCGTTATTGCTAACTTGTAGCGTAACTTCTCTAGCATCCGACGGATAAATTACACGAGTGCCATGGATTACAATTTCTGCTTGAGTAGCAGGTGCTACAACTGTTGAAGCAAATGCTAAACCTAACAAAAAATTATAACTGTTCAATTTCATTTCAGAATTCTCAACCAAGAAAGATTCGGGAAAGCGCCACAAAAAGAGGGTTTCTATGCGGACATAGAAACCCCACTATCAATAATTATTGATAGATAATTGTGTATTGAACAGAAGTATTTACTTTACCAGCTGTAGAAGCACCAGTTGCATAGTATTCAGCATAGTAGTTAAGGTCAGCGCTACCAGCTGCAGCTACGTCAACCCATTGAGAGTTAGCTTGAGCACCGTTTGCACCAGCAGCAAGAACTGGGATGAAGTTGTTGTTGCTACCTAAAAGTTGAACGTTAACGTTTTTAGCACCAGTAGCGTCTTTGTTAAGTAAACGACCAGTATTAAAGTCAACGTTAGCACCTGGTTCGAAGTAAGTAGCTACTTTACCTTCAGAACAGTTAGCTAATTTAATTTGGAAAGGAGTACGACCAGCAACATCCCCAGCAACAGCTAAAGTTTGCTTAGAAACAGTTGGAAGAGTAACTGTGAAGTCTTTACCAGCTGGAGTAACGATGTCACAAGTTTTGTCTGTAACTAAACCATTAATTGTAATTGTACCATCAGCAGCTTGAGCATTCGCAATCCCTACAACCGAAAGAGCAGCGATCAAAGCAAGTTTTTTCATAGTGTTTTCTCAAAAGTCTGGATAAAAGTTTATTTCCTTACTTTTCCAGTGTTTGACATCTTGAAAAGTAATGCGGCGATATTAACACTTCTTAAACAAAATGCAAACTAGATCACATTATTTTTTCATAATAAAAATTAAATCACACTGGAAATAAATGCTTCAAGACAGCCTTTTACAGGCTATATAGCTGTTTATAAATAATTTTTGTTTTTTCTAAAAAAGAAGAGATACAGAGATAAGCAAGTTACATAAGAACACTATGTAAATAGAAAAGAATTAAACAATTTATGTGAAAAAGAAGCTTAAATTCTTACAATACAATTATATAGAATAAATTATGCACATGTATATAGAGAAAACATACAAATAGTCATTTTTTTATAAAAAAGAGTGACTCATCCTTTAAATCATCAAAATGTGCGATCAGTTCGACAAATCACTCTTTAATCATGCTTATTGTAGGAATAGCCTCAAATACTATGCCTATAAGTTAATGATAGTTGATAACCACGACTTTGTGATTAGAACCTATGCTTTCAATGCTAGTGTCCATTTTCTCAGTATGTTGAGCTAAGTTAGAAAGACTACTTTTGTTTAAATATTCACTATCAAGTTTAATATTTAAATTATTTACCTCAACACATTCTATCTCGCTATGTTCTGTTGAACATGTATCTTCAACAATATTTCCTCTTATCATTATTGTGTTATTTGCATAACAAAATAATGGGGAAGTGGAAAGCACCATCAGAATAAGAAGTTTAAATATATTATTTTTCATTTTATATGCCTATTTATAAAATAGTTTATATCTATTTGATACAATATTTTTAATTTAAAAACAATCATTAAGTTTAAATGAAGAAAAAATATTAATTTTGA
The DNA here is from genome assembly GCF_049949095.1 of Acinetobacter sp. KB005. Lineage (NCBI taxonomy): Bacteria > Pseudomonadati > Pseudomonadota > Gammaproteobacteria > Moraxellales > Moraxellaceae > Acinetobacter > Acinetobacter sp. KB005. The sequence continues at coordinate 2,808,603 of NZ_CP188191.1, forward strand.
CGTGACGAAAATCACATTAACTGTTTTAAATAATGTAATAGTTAGAATTTTAAAAACATATTAAGAAACATAATAATTGCAACACTTTAAAAATTGTTTATTTTAATTCAAGTTATTGATATTTATAATATAAATTAAAACAAAGCAGTAGAATAAAATTAAAAGAATTAATAATATATAATTAAACATTTAATAAATATGTAATTTATTTTTGTGATTTCAGTATTTATATTGCAAGATGATTACAGAGAAAAAAGATACTAATTTTATTTAAAATGTGATTTATTTAACCTTTTATTTATAAATTAAAAAATAAATTCACTTTATTTATTAGATACAATTATCACACCACCAATAAGTTGAAATTCATCACACATTTTAAATATATTGAGGCACAAAAGATAATTTTAGTTTTTAAAAGTTTTTGCAACAATTTAAGCGTGTACGATCGTTTTAAGATCAAATTATATAAAGTAGAAATATGAATTATAGAAAACATAGTAATATTTAAACTTGATGAAAATTATCTTTTAATTGAGTTTTATAAATATTATTTGATTGCTGAAAAATTTATTCTAGAAAAAATATCTTAAGAAAGTAACTAAGAGCATTATCTACAAGATCTAATACAGAAGATACCATCTGTAGACTCAGCTCTACTCCAGCAATAAATACTCAACTTTTAAACAGAACGAGTTCTAGGGTGGCTGATTGCATTATTCTGCATTTTGTAAGTTGTATCTGTCGGAGGTAAGTGTTGATAAAACAACACTGACATTGAGAAATGATGAAATATAAACATTTCCAACCCCAATGTTTTTACACAAGTTATTGAAAATAAAAAACAAATTAAATTGGCATAAAAGCTGCTCAATGTGACTGATGAAAGTGGAATTATCCTAAGGAATCCGTATGTCACTTGTAGTAGATAAAAAAGAAAATTCTAAAGAATTTGTAAAAAACATCCTGTCTGAAATTTGGGTTACTCGATGTCCTGTACCCACAGCAACAGGTATTTCTTTAAAGCGCGGCACTTTGGTTAAAAAATTTGAAAAGCACGGCATTGATGTTGCCGTCTTGCAAGATGCGCGTAAAGGTTTATCGGTTCATCATTTTGATCACCAATTGCCAGCTCTGTTCCGAGAAGGTGGAAATGTACCTGCATTAGCTGCACGTTCTGAAGGCGCGCCAAGCCGACTCATTGGATTGACTTGGATTGATGAGTGGCAAGTCATTATTGTGCGACCTGATTCAGATATTAGTCAGCCAGAGCATTTAAAAAATGCGAAAGTTGCTTTACCAGAATACGCTGACAAACGTGCTGGTAGTATTTTTAGAGCCATGTCATTGCAAGGTATTCGTGGCGCGTTACAAATTGCCAACCTCACTTTCCGAGATGTCAATTTTATTGAAGTACCTGAGCGTGCAGGGCCTAAAGAGAATCGTGATGCGAGTACGTATTGGTCAGGCCTTGATGCATTAATCACAGGTGAAGTTGACGCCGTTTATGTAAAAGGAGCTTCTGCTGTTGAAGCTGCAACTAAACGCGGCCTTAAAGTTGGGATTGATTTAGATAAATTTGAAGATGTGACTTCTCGTGTAAATAACGGAACGCCTCGTCCAATCACAGTCCATGAAGATTTATTAGAAGATCACTTTGATGTTGTCGTTGATTTTCTTGAAGAGTTATTTGATACGGCGGATTGGGCACAAGATCATTTAGATGAAGTGTTGGTGATTCTTGAAGATGAAACGATTGCAGGGGCAGAGAGTGTAGCGACAGCCTATCGAAATAATTTTCATAAGTCTTTACATCCATCATTAAATGAAGAGCGTTTAGAACTTTTAAAACAACAAAAAGATTTTCTTTGGTTGCATGGTTTCTTAGAGCGCGATGTCGATATTGAAACATGGGTTGATCATCGTCCTTTGCTCGAAGTTTTAAAGCGCCGTCAAAATAAAAAATTTTAAGAGGATTTGATCATGACAACACTTATTCAAACGCCATTGTCTCGTGAACTCAATGACTTTATCGAATTGAACCGAGAAAAAGCTGAATTTGCTTTTGAAGTATTCCGTGAAACAGGAACAATCACAGCAAATGGAACGGTTAATTTTGTAGAACGTGGGCCTGAAAATACCTTAATTACTTTTAACTATGCAGGGCCGTGGTCTAAAGATAAAAAAAGCAAAGTGCTTGTGGAGACAATTGATGGTGAAGTTTTATTGGGGAGAAAAAATGCGGGTGGGCGCTATAACAAGCTTTTTCGCGAGCATGCAGATGTCACCACAATATCTCATGTACACGCGCCGAATTTAGGTGCTTGGGCTCAAACCCATCGTACTTTACCGATTCGTTATGTGCCTGTGCAGCGTTTTCATTTATTTAAAGAGTTGCCGATTTACATTGATCGCCGTCAGGCAGAAGTCGATTTCATTTTAGATCAACTCAAAATTGATATTGAGTATCGGGCCATCTTAGAAGCCAACGGTGGTGCAACCGTATGGGGTCGTCAAGGTCTACAGGAAACAGCTGAATTTATCTTGTTGCTAGAAGAAGGGGCTCAAATTCAGCTTCTCGCAGAGTTAGTAGGCGGTAGCCGAGAATACGGGCAAGGGGTTTTACATCAGCAATGGAAAATGAGCGGTTTGACTGAAAAAGCAAAATCTCTTGGATTGCTCCCCCTCAATTAGATAAAGATTTAAAAAATAAAGATCGAGAATATTATGGCTGTAAAACTTTTATGGTATCTCACGTCTCCAGATGGGCCATATCCTTGGTTGGAATCTGGGCGGTGGGATACCGATTATGAACACTTACAACAGATTGCGATTACCGCAGATCGACTTGGTTTTTACGGTTCACTCATGGGTACAAGTGAGTATGAAACACTTGCTGTTGCTGCAAGTTTAATTCCATTTACTGAACGTTTAAAATTTCTGGTTGCACAGCATCCTGGAGAAGTGCAGCCAGCAGTTTTGGCAAAATATGCGCAAACTTTTGATGCATTTTCTAAAGGGCGTTTGTTATTTAATGTCGTTAATGGAAATGATAAAGGTTTGGCAGCTTTAGGTATTCACTATACTCATGATGAGCGTTATGACTTTAGCAAAGAATATTGGAGTGCATTTCAGCAAAACTATGTAGGTGATACATCTGGGTTTGAAGGGGAGTTTATTCAAATTGCCCCACGCCTAGAAGGTGGATCTCCAATGTCAAAATGGCGTGGCCCCACTCAAAAACAAGGTGTTCCTTTGTGGGGAGCAGGAACTTCAGCGAAAGGCGTTCAGCACTCTGTTGAATTACTAGATGTGTATTTAAGTTTTGCGAATACACCGCCGTTGCTTGGCGAGAAGTTTGGCAAAGTTGCAGCTGAGGCAGCAAAAATTGGCAGAACTTTAGAATTTGGCACTCGATTGCAAATTATTGTTCGGGAAACAGAAGAAGAGGCTTGGCAATATGCTCAGTCGTTACTTGACAAGATTGATGTAAATTATGCAATTGAAGCTGTTAAACGACAGCTTCCTCCAAATGAAACTTTTGAGAGTTATCAAAGTAACAATCCATCTATTCAAAAAAATTTAGAACAATTACGTCGAGGTGTGTTACCTCAAGCTAAAGATTTTGAAATTTATCCTAATGTTTGGACTGGGCCATCTTTATTTGGTTTCGATATTTTAAACCCAGCTGCGGGTACTGCCTTGGTCGGTAGTGCTGAAAATATTGCCAAACGAATTAAGGAATACGAAAGCTATGGCGTATCAGCCTTTATCTTGTCTGGTTTCCCTTTAATTGGGGAAGCCTATCGGGTAGCAGATTTATTGTTCCCATTATTGGAACTCGATCATGGCTTTGAGTTACCTAAGCTCAATAAAAATTCATCCATTGATTCCCTTTTGAATCAAGAAGTCGTGGTTTAAGGGAGAAGGCATGAATAAAATTACACGTAGAGAACTGATTAAACAGACTGGATTAGGTGTTGGCGCTTTTGCTGCAATCAGCCTTGTCGGGTGCTCTAAACCAGACTCATCGTCTGAGAGTGCTACTGCTGGTACAGCCCAAAATGATACGCCGAAAAAAGGTGGTGTTATCAAAATTGGGGTGATCAATGGTAATCAAGCTGGCAATTTAGATGCACATAAACCTATTGGTATGTCCAGTGCGTTTAGAGGCTGGCCTTTATATGCAAAGTTATGGGAATGGGGCAGAGATATTCAGCCTAAACTCGCACTTGCTGAATTTGCTGAACCAAATAATGACGGCACGAAATGGATTATTCGCTTAAAAAAAGGGCTTGAATTTCACCACGGTAAAACCATTACTGCCGATGATGTTATTTTCTCTTTACGTCGTTTGACTGACCCCAAGCTCGCTTCTCCATTTGCAGCCTATCTTTATTCTTTGCAAAGAGATGCAATTAAAAAGCGCGATGAATACACGGTTGAAATTCCTTTTTCTCAAGGAAAAGGATTGGTTGCTTTACCAGAAGCATGGATGAGCTGGGGAGGCATAGTTCCTACAGATTATGACCCAGTTAAAAATGTCGTGGGGGCTGGACCCTTTAAGCTTGAAAGTTTTACACCGGGTCAGCGTTCACGCTTTGTTCGTTTTGAAAATTACTGGAAAGAAAACCAGCCTTACGCCGATGCAATAGAAATCATTGATTTTAAAGATCAGACAGGGCGTCTTGCTGCCTTGCAATCAGGCCAAATTGATATTGCGTCTGGTGTAAGTGCGGAGCACATTGCTTTAATTCAAGCCAATAAACGATTGAATCTAGTTTCATCTGAAACAGATGCTTGGCAATCATTTGATATGAATACGTCTAAAGCACCGTTCAATGACCTACGAGTGCGACAAGCTTTTCGACTAATTGCCAATAGAGACGATTTGGTGAAACGCGCTTTGGCTGGTCAAGGGCGAGTTGCAAATGACCTTTATTCATTTAGTGATCCCGTATATGACCATAGCATTGCTCAGCGTAAGCAAGATTTAAATAAAGCTAAAGCTTTAATCAAAGAAGCTGGTTTTAATAACAATTTAACTATCGATTTATATACAGGCCCAGATAGCAATGCGGCATTGGTTTTTGCTCAGCATGCTGCTCAGGCAGGTGTCATCGTTAATGTTAAACAGGTTGAAGCTGCTACTTTTGCGGATGCAGTAAAACAAGATTGGGCATTTAGTACAGGCTCGAACGTTTCACGTCCTTTCTTATTAACAGTCTTGCAAATTGATGGGCCGGGTGCGGCAAATAATAAAACTCGTTTTAAGAACGAGCGCTTTACAGAACTAGTGCATGCGGCATTGCAACAACCCGATTTGGAAAAACGAAAAGTTCTTGTTCATGAAGCACAGCATATTCAGCATGAGCAAGGCGGTTTACTCATTTGGGGCTTTAATAATGTACTCGATGCACATTCGAGCCAAATTGGTGGTGTAACGCCTGATCGCACAGGCTTTGCTGCATGGCGTACTGATGAATTTTGGCGTAGAGGGTAACCGATATGACAATTCAATCCAGCAAAATAGAGGCATCAATCCAACATCCGACAATTGCCAAGTCATTTGAATTTCCTGCGTGGTTACCTTGGTTTTTGACACGTTTGGTATCAGGGGCATTGGTTGTTTTTGTTATTAGCCTCATTGTATTCATTGCCACACAGGCACTCCCATCGGATCCGGCTCGCGTCATTTTAGGTCCAGAAGCACCTGAAGCCACGGTTCAAATACTTCGTGAACAATTAGGCTTGAATGATCCAATATTGCTTCAATACTGGCATTGGTTGAGTCAATTGTTACAAGGTAATTTTGGACGCTCGATTGATTCCAATGTACCTGTTGTGCAGATTGTTCAGAATTATTTTGGTAATACAGTTGCACTCACGAGCCTCGTTATTGTCATTACTATACCGCTTTCAGTCGTGCTGGGTGTGTGGCTATCGCTCCGCCGTGACAGCAAGTTAGATCGGATTATTGTCTCCAGTTCGATTCTGTTTAAAGCAGTGCCGGGGTTTGTGATTGCGATTTGGTTAATGATGTTTTTTTCAACATCGGTTTTACACATATTACCAGCAGCATCGTTGCTGATTCCTAATGAGTCGCCTTATAGCCAACTAGAATTTTTAATTTTACCAATTTTAACTTTAGCTTTATCACTCATTCCATATCTGATGCGTTTAGTGCGTGGTTCTATGATTGATGCGCTAGAGTCGGAATATGTGACCTCTGCACGGCTGCGTGGTATTCCTGAGCGACGGATTATTTGGAAACATGTTTTACCAAATGCATTGGTGCCAGTGGTGCAGGGAACAGCATTGACCATACGAGTTCTGCTGAGTGGTGCTCTCATTATTGAGGTGGTTTTCAGTTACCCCGGTATTGGTAATGCGCTCAATGCAGCAATCGAAATGAGGGATATCCCGACCATTCAAGCAATCGTTTTATTGCTCACCATTTGTGTGGTGGTTGTTAATTTAATTGCAGATTTAATCACGACTTTACTCACACCCAAAATACGAACTGCAAAAAGACATAAAGCACGTTCGCCAGGCCGACGTCAGGCATTACGTTTATGGAAGTCTGGCCGGCCAATTACAGTAAAACCTGTAGACCGTCGCAATGCTTTAAAGAATATTCAGCAAGGAGGTGGGAAATGAGCTCACTTCATTGGTACAAAAGAAACTTTTTTCAAACATTAATTCGTGAAAGACAAGTACGTTTTGGATTTGTAGTCACAGCTCTAGTTTTGATTTTCGCACTGGTTGGACCGTTATTTGTTGCATTTGAGCCGACTGCATTGGTCGGCATGACTTATGGACCACCTGAAGGAAAATCATTTTTAGGTTATGACTATATTGGTCATGATGTTTGGTCACGTGTACTTGCTGGCGGTGCTTCAATTATCTGGATGACGCTGGCTGCCAGTTTGGTCGCATTAATTATTGGTTCTAGTTTAGGCATATTAGCTGCTTTTGCCCGAAACAAGATTGATCAGTTCGTGACTTGGCTGACTGATGTTTTTATGGCCTTTCCCGATCTTATTTTAGTCTTACTTATTGTTTCGATGTTAGGGCGGCAACCTTGGCTGATTGTTTTAACGGTTTCAATTGCTTTTATTCCCGGAGTTATACGTCTTGCACGAAGCGTTGCACTTAATTTAGTGGAACAAGAATATATCGAAGCTGCCCGAATTCTTGGTTATTCAAAAACCTATATTTTATTTCGTGAAATTTTACCCAATATGTTGACGCCGTTATTGATTCATCTCGGTGTGATGCTGACTTGGGCGGTGGGTATGTTATCGGGTTTGGCTTTTCTTGGTTATGGTGTGGCACCTCCAGCAGCAGATTGGGGGCTCATGATTAATGAAAATCGCGCTGGTTTATTAGTTCAACCATGGGCCGTGTTTGCTCCTGTCATTTTAATTGCTTTGTTTGCACTCGGAACGAATGTATTGGCAGAGGGCGTTGGACGTGCAGCAGCTCGGATTGAGGAAAAATAAACATGGCAAATACATTTAAAAATACAGTATTGACCGTAACAGACTTAACTGTGGCATTGGTAAACACCGGTAATCACATCGTTTCTAATATTTCATTTAGCTTGCGAGAAGGTGAAGTTCTAGGGCTAGTCGGAGAGAGTGGTTCGGGTAAAACGACATTATCAAGTGCCTTATTGGGCTATGCACGACATGGTGCCAAGATTATCCAAGGGACTATTGAACTGGACGATGAAGATATTCTCAGTTTAGATGATCATGCTTTACGTCAGGTTCGTGGCTATAAAATTAGTCATGTCGCTCAAGATCTTGGAACGGCACTCAACCCAGCATTAAGTATTGGTCAACATTTATTTGAATTATTAGAAGTCCATCAATCACAGTTATCTAGTGCTGAAAAATACCAAAAGGTTGCCAAAATTTTAGATGAAGTGGGTTTGCCTCATGATGAACCATTTCTCAAACGCTACCCTCATCAGCTTTCTGGTGGTCAACAACAACGAATTTTATTGGCCTTGGCATTCTTGCTACAGCCACGTTTGATTGTTTTAGATGAGCCAACCACTGCCTTAGATGTGACAACGCAGACCTTGGTGCTGAATATCATTCGTAAATTATGTCGGGAATATAACGTTGCCGCTATTTATGTATCGCATGATTTAACGGTTGTAAAAGACATTGCAGATCGGGTGATTGTTCTGTATTCAGGGCAAATTGCTGAAGATGCAGTATTAACTCAATTATTTGAAACACCAAAACATCCTTATACACAAGGTTTACTCAACGCCATTCCTGATGTGGCTATTCGTAAATATTTATCTCCAATTGAAGGTCATGCTCCTTCACCAAATGAGCGTCCAGCAGGGTGTGCATTTGCTGCACGTTGTACTTTCGCTACCGAAATATGTCGCCAAAAACAACCCGAATTAACTCAATTAAAAGATGAGTTTGACCCGCATTTTGTTGCTTGTCACCATTCAGATGAAGTCTGTGTGATTAATTTTAAAGAGATTGATCATCCGGTACGTGAATTAGAAAGTGACACAGAAGCACTGTTAAAAGTTGAACATATTAATGCTTGGTATGGGCAGCAACAGGCACTTTTTGATATCTCGTTTCAATTAAAAAAAGGCGAATGTTTAGCATTGGTCGGCGAGTCGGGGTCGGGTAAAACCACGCTATCCCGTGTTATTGCTGGGTTGAATGAAAATGCAGATGGACAAATTACATTAGCAGATGAAGTCTTGTCATTGCGTGGACAACAGCGTCATTTGCAGCAGCGACATAAACTACAATATATCTTTCAGAACCCTTATAAAGCCTTAAATCCAGCGCATACGATTGGTCAGACATTAATTAAGGTCGTGCAGCATTTCTTTGGAACATCTCGACAAGAAGCCCTAGAAAAAGTCAAGCAGGTACTTAAACAAGTCTCTCTGCCTATACAAGTTCAAGAACTCTATCCTAGAGATTTATCGGGTGGGGAGCGACAACGTGTGGCTATCGCGCGAGCTTTACTGTGCCAACCTGATGTTTTGATTTGTGATGAGATTACCTCTGCTTTGGATGTTTCAGTTCAGGCATCTATTTTAAAACTGCTACAAGACCTTCAGCAGCAAGGTGTGACCTTACTATTTGTGACCCATAACCTAGGGGTTGTTCGTGCAATCGCCGATCGGGTCGCCGTATTAAAAAATGGACATATTGTTGAATACGGTGAAACAGACCAAGTACTCAGTCATCCTCAACATATATATACCAAAACTTTGCTTACACATGCGCCAAGCTTGTTTAAAAACAACGTGCTTGAAGTTTGCGCATAAAAAAAACAGATTTTCCGGAGTTAAAAATGAACGATATTAACCAACGTAATTTTTTAGAATTAGGTAGCGTAAGACATATTCAAAGCGAGCAAGAAGCACTTGATATTGCAAAAGAGGTGGCAGATCAACTGAATCAATTTGCTCGAGACCCGAGTTATAACAAAACGGTGCCTTATGATCAGGCTCGCTTAATTTCAGAAGCTGGTTTAACCGCGATTATTGTACCCAAGCAATTTGGGGGCTTAGGCGCCAATATTTCAACGTTGGTCAATGTGGTGAAAATTATTTCATCCGCCGATGGTGGTGTAGGTCAGTTATTGCAGATTCACTTCACCATGTTTCGAGGAATTTTAACGGGCTATGACGATGAAATTCGTGATCAATTACTTGCCGATGTATTAAGTGGAAAACGTTTGGGCAATGCACTTGCAGAAGTGGGGGGCAAAGATAAGTTTCAGCATAAAACACGCGTAGAACGAAATGCGGAAGGACAATTAATTTTAAACGGCAGTAAGTTTTATTCTACGGGTTCTTTACTCGCAGAATGGATTTCTTTATTTGCTGGTAGTGATGATGGACCAGTCTCAATTTTAATTCATCGAGATACGCAGGGAGTAGAGTTGCTCAATGACTGGGATGCGATGGGCCAAAATAATAGCGTCAGTGGCACTGTTAATTTTAAAGATGTGGTTGTTGATGAACGTTATATTGCTAAGCGAAATACAGGCGGTTTAGGCACGGTTTTACGTACGGGTCTTACTTGGCCCCAAATTTTACATGCTGCAATGGATACAGGAATTGCCAAAGGAGCATTACAAGGCGGGATTGATTATTTACAACATCATGCTCGTCCTTGGGTAGAAAGTGGTGTTGATTCGCCTACCCATGAATCTCATATCATTAAACAAATTGGTGAGTTTGCTGTTTTGGTTCGTTCGGCTGAGGCATTACTAGATCGTTCTGCACAAATTTTTGAACAGCATTTGGCAAATGTAGAAGATGAAGACTTACAAACTGAACTAATTTTATCGGTTGCTACTACACGAAGTCAGTCTGATCATGCATCTTTAAAAATTTCGAGTGAAATTTTTGGATTACTCGGGGCAAGTTCAACCTTATCCAAATGGAACCTAGATCGTTTCTGGCGTAATGCACGAACCCATACCACTCACGACCCAATTCGTTGGCGGTTATATCATGTTGGAAATTATTATTTAAATAATATTCCACCAGGAGAATACAATTCAGTGCTTCTGAAGAAGCAGGCGGAAAATGTGACTAAATTTAATAAATAATCCGAGTTCGAAAGTAAATATGATACTCGGAAACGTCATCTGCAACCTGCATGGTGTAAACAAGAGACTGTTTCTACGATAGGTTTTAATAAATCCAAGAAAAGAACAGGTTTTGCAGATGACAATGCCTTTGGTTACTTTGGGCGAAACCAAAGTAACTCCAGCTGAAAGCTAATCCTAAAATTGGATAAGACTCCGTTAAAATAATTGTTATTAAAGAGATTAACATTACCCATGCCAACTACTACGATAGTTTATAGTTACTTGAATTTAGATGCTGAAAATAAAAAAGGTTGTCATCAAGACAACCTTTTTGCTTTTTGTACTGTTAAGCCACTTGAGCTTGAATAGAAATATCTTGTGCCAACCATTCACGAACATTAATTTGTGCAGGAATAAAGTTCCAGCGATAGAGAAAGTCACTCAGGTCTTGTAAGGCAATAATAGAAGTCTCATTAAAGTTGGTGTTCAGTTTTAAATGAGCATTTTCCCCATAAGCTGCATGAACCCATTGCTCACTACTATTACATTCTTTTGCTAGATAACGATGGGTTTCATCAGCGTGTGCATGGGCCCATTGTTCTGCTTGTAAAACAGCATCGACAATCGATTGCGCTTGCTCTGGATAGTGCGTTAGAAAATCTTCATCAACAGTGAGTGTTCTTGGTGTGCCATTATTGGAGCGTAGAATAGGGTCTGGATGTGAGCCAATATCAATAATGGTATGCAGGGCGAAGTCATGAGCAATTTGCGCAGCATGTGCACCTTTTAGAAAAATAGCATCAACATCACCTTTAATTAATGCCACGATTTCTGCACTTGCATTAATTTTGTTGCGATTGCCATAAAAACTAGAATCATTTTCTTCAGGCTGTTGTTGCTGTGCGGCTAAAATATCTGCTCGTAAACAATCAACCAACTCAAGATCGCTCACCTCCAGATTTACTGTTTTTAAGGCATTTTCTAACCCTCGAATAGCCTGTGCGCGAGAGAAATCAATAATTGCATCTTGATTCAGTGGAATACCAAAACGTTTGTCTTTTAGGTCGACAACAGTTTTGATGTTTGAATCGTAGCGTGTTAACAATAATTGAACTTCATCAGCCCAAGATAAGCCAATCACTTTAGTTTTTTGACCAGATGCATATGCCCAGATTGCAGGAATACTGCCGCCATGTCGAACTGAGTTGGCAAGGGTATGGTTAAAATGAGAGTTACGAATATCTTTGGAGTTTGATTCTCGAATTGATTTAATTTCAATCTGTTGCTCATTAAACTTTTCTTTGAGCCAACCTTTTTGAATTGAAATACCTAGGCCTGTTGGTACAGGGCAGCGTGTATACCAAAGTGTGTTTAATGGTTGAGTTTGAAGTGTTGTCATCATGACATCCTTTTGTGGTTTCTACGCTTTAAAGCAAAATTGATGCCATTCATTAATTTATTGATATTTAATGATTATTTTTGATATCGTTTTTTATGATGTTGATATATCAAATTTTGTTGCGATTACAGCAAATCATTTACGCTAGTGTTTTAAAATCAACACCCCCATAAATAGTGAACTATAAAATTAATATAAAACAATGGTTTAAAATCTTTTTAGAGGTCATTAATTTGGCATGAATCTCGCAATAAAACGGAATCTTAAATTTTTACTATCTTTTATGTTTAAAAATTATCCATTATTACGAAGTTTGGCTTTATACCGTTTTATGCCATTTCGTTTCTTATTGACGGCGACCTTATTTGTGATTGCAAATATAGGGTTAGCACTCCAACAATATTCAATCGGACATGCGATTGATACCTTAAAACACAGTGAGCGAGAAACCTTATTTCAGCATGCTATTTCTGATCCTTTAAACCCATGGTTTTGGTTCATTCTTCTTACGAGTATTGCTGGTATTAGGGCTGTTATTCAGTATTTGGCAGGGCTAAGTGCTTTAAGCATTGGCCAGCAATTACTAAGTATTTTAAGAGAAAGAATCTTTAGCCAAGTACAGCATTTAGATGTTTCATGGCACTGGAAACATGGGTTAGGAGAGGTGCTATCTCGAACAACCCGTGATTCAGATAAATTAAAAGAAGCTCTTATTAATTTTTGGCGACAAGTGTTTGAATCGAGCTTGGTTGTTACTGTAACCGTTGGACTCTTGTGTTGGTATCATCCTTGGCTCGGACTAGTTCCTTTATTATTTATTTTTCTAGGGCTGTGGGTCCTCTTTAATCTGACCAATCAATTGGTGGTGCTAGATCATCAAGTCGCATCCGCCTACGAAAAAGTTAGCGATACCTTAGCAGAAAGTGTGAATGGAGTTCGGGTAGTCAAAGCTTTTCAACTCGAAGAGAAACTTTTACAGCGTTTTAATCATGCTGTAGATCTATTTATTCATCACTCTATTCAAACCATAAGCACAAGTGCGAAACGCTTGCCCATACCACAAGTGATTATTGCGTGTTCCTATTTATGGGTGATTGGCTTTGGTGCTTATTTAATTGGCCAAAACGAGTTGCAGGTAGGGCAGTTTGTAGCTGCGATACTCATGGCAAATTTATTGGTGTTTCGTATTGAAAGTATTGGGCAGGTCTTACAAATTTTTGCTGATGCTCGTTCTTCGGCAACAAGAATATGGCAAATGCTTGATGAAAAGTCTGCAATTGAAGACCAACCACACCCATTGCCGTTGCAATGGAGTGATGGGTTAAATATTAGATTAGAAAATGTAAGCTTTCAGGATAAAACAACACAAAAGTTTATTTTAAAGCAATGCCATGTTGAATTTCGTGCAGGTGAAATCATCACTATTGTAGGTAAAACTGGCTCAGGTAAAACTACTTTGATGAATTTACTTAATCGGTTTATTGACCCAACAGAAGGGCAAGTCCTGATTGGTTCTGAGCAACAGGGATGGATCAATATCAAAGATTTAAGCCTATTTGAATTACGCCATTTGGTTCAGATTATTCCCCAAGAAAATTTCTTTTTCAGTGGCACATTGGCAGATAACTTAAGAATTGCTAAGCAAGATGCAACTGAGCAAGAGATGCGAGACGCTTTACATTTAGCTTCCGCATCCGAATTATTACAACGGCTTGATGATGGATTAGACACTTTGATTGGAGATAAAGGCGTTACTTTATCTGGAGGACAAAAACAGCGGATTGCTTTGGCTCGTTCCATCTTAAAAAACTCGCCAATTTTAGCCTTAGATGACTCAACCAGTGCTTTGGATTCGACCACAGAAAAACAGGTTTTACAGCGTCTATCAGCGCTTTCTGATATGGGAAATCATTTTAAGAAAACCATTATTATCAACTCGAATAAACAAACCACGATTGCTTTATCTGACCGAATTATTGTTATAGATCAAGGGCAAATTATTGCTCAGGGAACACATAATAAATTGGTACAAAGTTGTTCATTCTATCGAGAGTTGATGGGTTTTGAGTTGCCACAACAGGAGCTTGAAGCATGAATACCAGTGTTAAAAATTTCCGCCCATTTGCAAAATCAGCCGATCTACAGATCGAAGAAAATTTGGCAAATGCCTCAATCCATAGAGGAATGCTAAAAAAACTTATTCCTTTGGTTTATCCCATCCGTTACTTGCTGCTTGCGTTAATTGCAGTAGAAATTTTACAAGTGATGAGCGTTTTTGTTCGGCCTTGGGTGGTGAAATATATTTTAGATTCGGGCTTTCAGCAAATTGCTGGAAAAATGGTATTGAATCAGCCTGTTTTATTGATTGCGATTAGCATTTTAACGTTAAGTTGGATTTGTCGTTTTGCTTTAGCAGGTGTATCAAAATATCTTTCAGGCCGAGCAGCGTTGAAAGTGATTAATGGTTTAAGGCGTACTTTGTTCCAGCATATTCAAAGTTTAAACATTGGCTATTTTGACCGTACTAAAGCCGGCAGAATTATTTCACGGGCAGATCGTGACGTTGATACTTTAGAGCCTGTTTTAATACAAGGACCACCCGAATTACTTTCAGCGATTTTGCGTTGTAGTCTGGCTTCAGTTCTTCTTTGGCATATTTATCCACCATTTTTCTGGTGCTTATTTGCAACTTTACCAATCTTATTTGGGATGACAGCCTTTTTTAAGAAATCATCGCAAAAACACTGGGGAAGAGTTGCCGAAGAACGCAGTCGATTTACTGCCCATTTGGTTGAAACTGTAAATGGCGCAAAAATCATCCAGCAGTTAAATTACACCGAAACAAATCAATCCCGTTATCAGGATTTATTAAAAGATTTTAATAACTCTATTATTTATGGCAGCAAGCGGACCAGTTGGTTTGCACCCTTTACAGGATTACTTTCGACTGTAGCCACAGCCGGATTTATTGTGATTGGTAGTTATGCCTATAGTGGTGGAATGATTAGTATTGGTCAGTTCGCCGAAAGTATTTTCTATGTGTTTTTATTCTTAGCTCCCTTACAGGGACTTACCGATTTATTTGAACGTTATGCAAACGGGGCCGCATGTGCACAACGTATATTTTTACTTTTAGATACGCAATCTAGAATTCAAGAACAACCGAATGCTGTGAAGCTTGAGCAGTTGAATGGTCATATTCGATTTCAAGGGGTACATTTTGCTTATACCCATAAGCCGGTTTTACAAAATTTTAATTTAGAGATTGAAGCTGGAAAAATAATTGCGATTGTAGGGCCAACAGGACATGGGAAAAGTACGATTGTCCAGTTGTTAACGAGGTTTTATGAACCTCAGCAGGGCGGAATTTTTCTAGATCGTTACCCCATCCAAAATATTCGTCTTGCCAGTTTAAGACAGCATGTGAGTATTGTTTTACAAGATAATGTTTTATTTAGTGGAACGATTTTAGATAACTTACGTCTAGTTCAACCTAATGCTTCAGATCAGGTGCTTATCGCGGCAATTGAAGACTTGGGGGCAAATGAGATTTTGCAACAACTTCCACAAGGGTATTTCACTGAAGTAGGAACCCTCGGTAAATACCTAAGTCATGGGCAAAGACAGCTGGTTTGTTTGGTTCGTGCATATTTAGCAAATCCTAAAATATTAATCTTAGATGAAGCTACTTCTGCAATCGATATCTATACCGAGCAAAAAATACAATATGCACTCAGACGCTTATGCCAAAATCGAACATGTATTGTTATTGCACATCGGCTGAGTACGATTCGTGAGGCCGATAAAATTGTGGTGATCAAAAACGGTCATGTTGTAGAAGAGGGTTCGCATGAACAGTTAATACAGCAAGAAACAGCATATTTTCAGTTATATCAGTCGTATCTTCAAAATCAACTGGTCTAAACATCTTCGAAATTGAAAACTGTAGTTTTATAAACATTTTTTTGAATCATTGTTTAAATTTAAACAATGATTCTTTTATTTTAATTAATTAAGTTATTGATAATAAATAATTTAAATATTGGCATTGGCTTTGCTATATCGGTCTAGATCGTTAAGGAAGCTCATATGCGTACATATTTTTCTCAATTTATTATTCAGTCCTCACTTTTTGCACTGAGTGCACTTACTGCTTCAATTGCTTTGGCAAACGACCAAAAGAATTTGTCAGAGAAAGAGGATGTCATCACATTACAATCTGTTGTTGTCACGGGTTCTAGACGAGCCATTAGTAGTTCTCTCGATGCACCTGCACCCGTTGATATTTTAACTGCCAAAGAGTTACAAGAGACTGGTGCAACTGATCTTGCAGCAGCGTTAACACGGCTGTCTCCTTCGGTGACTTTACCGAGTTCTCCTGCAGGTGGGTTTGGGGCATCGGTTCCGCCAAGTATTGCACTTAGAGGATTATCAGCTGATCAAACTCTAATTTTAATTAATGGAAAACGTCGTCATACTTCAGCTTATTTCACCCGTCAAGCCTATGCAGGCGGAAGAGGTGCGGCGGTAACTGATTTAAGTTTAATTCCAGTAAGTGCGATTGAGCGTATAGAAATCTTACGGGATGGTGCTGCTGCACAATATGGATCAGATGCAATCGCCGGTGTCGTTAATATTATTTTGAAATCAAGAGATCATGGGGGTGGAGTAAGCTATCAAACTGGCGGTTATATCCAAGGAGATGGTGAACAACATAAAGTTAATCTTTGGAAAGGTTTTGCATTACCTAACGATGGTGCTTTGACTATTGCATTAGATTTAGGCAAGCGTGAAGCTGCAAGTAACACGGCGCCAGATACACGAACTTTTTATGATGGTTCAACCAAGGCTCAATATACAGAACAAAATACACCCTATAGAACATGGAAATTTGGTTCACCAGAACAAAAAAATCAAATCAATGTAACGGCGAATTTAGATTTACCTTTGACGGATGACGTTGCACTTTATGGCTTTAGTAGCTACGGACACCGTAAAACGATAGGGGAAAACTTTTATGAGCCGCCAACAACCAAAACAGTACTGAATCAATCCAGCTATTTTAAAGAACGTTATCCAGATGGACGCTCACCATTAAGCTTAGTCACTGTAGATGATTTTGCAACCACAGTTGGAGTTAAAAAGGGAGAGCAAGCGTCAGGTAAATATGATCTTTATGCGACCTATGGGCAAAATAAAGTGAGTACCGAACAAGGTAACGGTATTAACCCAAGTTACGGCTCAAATTCTCCTTCAAACTATGACTTGGGTGAAAATATCTTTGCGCAATTAAATACAGGGCTAGACTATAGCCGTGATATTGCAATTGACTGGTTAGCAAGCCCACTCACGTTATCTACAGGGGTTTTATATCGTTGGGAGCAATATAAGCAAAATGCTGGTGATCCAATTGCCTATACCCGAGGCCCATATTTCAATCCAAGCACAACTTTAGGAGTTGGAGTTCCGGGGATATATGCTGGAATTACAGACCAAGATGAACGAAAAATTAGTCGCGATGTTTACGGTGTCTATCTAGATTTAGAAGCAGATATTATTAAAAACTTGAATGTGGGTGCCGCTGTTCGAAGTGAAAAATATTCAGACTTTGGCTCGACAACAAACGGAAAATTATTTGCTAAATATGATGTATCACCTAAATTTACGGTACGTGGTTCAGTAAATACAGGCTATAGGGCGCCGTCATTGGCACAGCAGGGCTATTCGGCTTATAGCGTACAAACAGTGCAGACCCCTTCAGGTTGGCAAGATGTTCAACAAAGAACTTTAGTTGCAGGCAGTGAGGCGGCTTTACTCATTGGAGGAACTTCTCTTAAACCTGAGAAATCGACGAATTATTCTTTAGGTTTTGTTTGGAAGCCTCTTGCCAATACATCGGCAACTTTGGACCTTTATCAAATCGATATTAAAAATCGTATTTTGCTTTCAGACAATATTACTGGAAGCGTAATTACCAATGCTTTTGCCAATACACCGTATTCAAACATTGCCAATGTGGCGTTCTTCAATAATTTATTAGATACACGTACCCAAGGCGTAGAGCTCGCGCTTAAGCATGATTTAAACCTTGAACAATATGGCAAGTTAAATCTGAATCTAGGTCTGGCATATAACAAAAATGAAATTACGGAAACAAGAGATTCTATTACCGCAAAAGGTGAGCGAATTCCTGTTTCAAGCATTGCAGGACGAAATACACAAAGCCTCATTGAGTCCGCTGCACCAAAGACAAAGCTAACGCTTGGCGCACTTTGGTCAAATCAAGCATGGAGCGTGAATACAGCAATCCGCCGTTACGATAAATGGACCACTTTAAATAATACCAATACTGCACTAGACCAAACCTTTGACCCTCAGTGGATTGCAGATTTGGATATTGGATACAAAGCGGATGCATTTGTGAAAGGTCTAAAATTCAATTTAGGCGCGATCAATTTATTTAATAGCCATCCTGATCAAGCCAAAGATTCCTCGGTCGGCAACATCGTCAAATATAGTTTTAATGCACCTGAAGGAGCATTTGGAACGTATTTATATGGCCGCGTAAGTTACGAATTTTAAATCAAAAATGATGAAACAAATTTTAAGGTAAATGACAATGCAACATACTTTTTTATCAACGTTATGCAAGTTTTCTTTAATCACAACAGTTTTAACTTCGAGTTGTTTGGCAAATGCTCAACAAGCTCCAGCGCCTGAAGATAAATATGGAGATGGCCGAGTTTCTGAGTTTTACACATGGAAATCGGTTATTCCAAATCAAGCTGGAAAATTATTAAAAACAGAAGCTATTCATAATCCTTATATTCGTTTGGCAAATGACAGTCAGGCCATCCGAATTCTCTACAGTTCTACCAGTGGTAAAGATAGCAAAACCCCTATTGTGGTTTCAGGAAGTATTCACTTACCAAAAGGAACGCCTCCTAAAGAGGGTTGGCCAGTGGTGTTATGGGCACATGGTACGGTCGGTTTGGCCGATGCTTGTGCGCCGTCTTGGAGTGGACGATCATACCGAGATGTACAATATCTAAATCGTTGGCTTAAAGAAGGATTTGCTGTCGTTGCAACAGATTACGAAGGTTTAGGTGTTGCAGGACCGCATTTGTTAATTAATAACCCAATGCTGGCTTATAGTATTTTAGATAGTGGTAGAGCTGCTCTCAAAACCAAGTTACCACTTGCTAATAAGTTTGTGATTGTTGGTCAATCTCAAGGAGGCGCTGGGGCTGTTGCGGCTTCTTCCTATTCGGCAACCTACGCACCTGACTTAAATATTAAAGGTTCAATTGGTACAGGCGTGATATATCAAGATCCTGAAGCGACGCCTGAAAAAAATCAGTTGAAGTTAAATCCTTACGAAGTCAGCCCATCACTGGCTTATGGCATCTATAGTTTCTTAGTGACACAAAGTTTATATCCAGAAATTAAAACAGAAGATATTTTCACGCCTGAAGCTGCTCCTTTAGTTGAACAAGCAAGAAATGCCTGCTTAACAAGTTTTATGGGAGATATTCAAACCGCAGGGCTTTCGCCAGCACAAGCATATAAACCTAATCCGCCGGCAAGCTATAAAAAGCTGCAAGAGAAACAGTCGAATGATTACGGTTATTATCCTACATTAAAAATCAGTCACCCATTGTTTATTGGAACAGGGGCAAATGACCGAACACCAGATGCCCGTTCTCAAATGAAACTGGTGGCTGATGCTTGTAAAGCTGGTACAGTTGTCGAAGGCCATTTGTATCATGGCTTAGGCCATAGCGAAACTGTTAATGCCTCTTTAAAAGATTCAATTCCGTTTGCTAAAAAGGTGATTGCAGGAGAGAAAATTCAGGCTGTTTGTAAACCTGACTTGCAATAAAAGATGAAATAAAGATTTTCTCACTGAAGAAAATCTTTATTTTAAAAAGCCGCTCTTTAAAAATATTGAATGAGCGGCTTTATGCTTTAAATGTTTAAGCGATTTGTTTTAATCTTTTGGCTACCTCTTCACGTACAGCGGGGATGATATAACGACCATAGTCGACCGTATCATAAATAGGATCGTAGCCACGATTTAAAAAAGTCGTAACCCCTAAATCTACATAGTCGAGTAATGCCGCAATAATGGTGTCTGGCGTACCAACTAGGGCAGTCGTATCGCCATAAGCCCCTACAGCAGTTGCAGTTGGCATCCACAATGCACGGTCATGTCGATCACCTTGCTGGGCTGCTGCTAATAAGCGCTGTGAACCAATACCTTTGATTTTATGTCCAGATAATGTGCCGTTATTTTGAAAAGTAGGATTATTTTGAATGTCTGAAAGAATCTGTTCTGCTCGTTGCCAAGCAAGTTCTTCGGTTGGGCCAATAATAAGACGTACAGATAAGCTAACAGGAGGCTGCGGTTTATTGGCTTTTTCTGCTGCGAGCTTCAATTTAGTAATTTGCTCTTTTACTCCAGCTAGTGGCTCACCCCATAGTGAATAAAGATCTGCATGGCGGACTGCAATATCATAAGCAATATCTGATGAGCCACCGAATGAAATCGGGATTGTGCCGTTGACTGGCTTTAGCGGGCAAAAAGCATTATCTAACTTAAAGTATTTACCTTCATAGCTAATGGGTTGATCACTTTTCCAGAGTTTCTGGATGATATCTAGATATTCACCCGTCCGCTCATAGCGCTGAACTTTATCAACAATATAATCTCCCTCTTGAGGCTCAGCTGTAATTCCAGTAATTGCATGTAAACGTATTCTCCCACCACCAGTAGTATGGTCAAGCGTAGCAAAAGAACGTGCAGCAAGATTTGGAGTGAGGAGTGCAGGACGATGGGCAATCATAAATCCAAGACGTTCTGTATGTTGGGCAAGGTATGCCGCAATTTGTGCACTGTCTGGGCTGCTTGGTCCGCTAGCAATTAAGACTTTATCAAAACCCGCATATTCATGTGCCCGTGCATGATAACGTAGATATTCGAGGTCAATTTTATGACCAATA
Organism: Acinetobacter sp. KB005; assembly: GCF_049949095.1. Classification (NCBI taxonomy): domain Bacteria; kingdom Pseudomonadati; phylum Pseudomonadota; class Gammaproteobacteria; order Moraxellales; family Moraxellaceae; genus Acinetobacter; species Acinetobacter sp. KB005. The sequence continues at coordinate 2,829,607 of NZ_CP188191.1, forward strand.
CGTGTTCCTTTGGTTTCAGACCATTGGTTAGGGAAAACCATACCTACAAATTCGATGCTCATTATTAAACCTATTTTTTGGATTTTAAATGAATGAGCAAAATAAATGCCAAGCTTTATACCTATATAAATCAAATGTTGTAGTAATTTATAATTATTTTAATGTTTGGATTTAATCAAAAAGACAACATTGTGTTTAAGAAGCAACATATCACAAAAAAAGAATTGTGTTGATTTTTAATTTATAAGAGAAAATATTCTTAGAATAAAATAGGTGAATTTTGGATTAAATATCTTTATTTATTATTTATTAAAAAACACCCTGAAATGTAATATAGCCTTTTAGAATGCTTATATCATAAGTTTTATGGGGCAATTATGAAGACCTTTTTAGATAATGATTATAAAGTAATTACTTTGCCTGATAATGGTGTTCCTGTAAAACCAATAAGAGCAAAAGCAATTATCTTTTCAGATCAAAACTCCCGTAAATTATTAAATCAAGTGGAAACGATTGCTCCAAGCTCTGCCAGCGTCATCATTCAAGGTGAATCTGGAACAGGCAAAGAGTTAATTGCACGTGAAATTCATTTGAAAAGTGATCGTAAAAATAAGCCTTTTCTTGCAGTCAATTGTGGTGCTTTAGTCGAGACACTTGCTGAGTCTGAACTGTTTGGTTATGAAGCTGGGGCTTTTACGGGTGCAAACAAAACACGAGCTGGTATTTTTGAAACAGCCGATGGTGGCACTTTATTTTTAGATGAGGTAGGTGAGTTACCACTATCTTTACAAGTTAAGCTGTTAAGGGTATTGCAAGAAAAAGAAGTGGTACGTGTGGGTGGTCGAAAACCGATCCCAATTAATGTCCGTATTTTGTCGGGGACGCACGTCGATTTACGTAAGGCTGTAGCAGAAAATAAGTTCCGTCTAGATTTATATTATCGCTTGAATGTAGTTGTGCTTAATATTTTGCCATTGCGTGAACGTAAAGGAGATATTTTACCTTTGGTTGATTTCTTCTTAAGTTCATACTCTCAGAAGCTCATTACCACTAAACCCAATATTAGTGATAGAGCAAGAAATGCGCTGCTGAACTATAGCTGGCCCGGCAACATTCGTGAGCTAGAAAACAATATCCATTATGCTTTGCTAGTGAGAGGCGGTCAAACAATTGATCTTGAGCACTTAAGATTTTCTGAGGAAACGGGTTCCGCCGTGTTACCCGATAATGATCTTATTCAAGAGTTTGAGAATATCTTAAAGCGTTTATTTCAGGAGTATGATGGGGAAGCTTGGCATATTATTGAAGATAAAATAGTAAATACTGCATTTTCAAGTTGCTGGAATAATCAGGTTAAGACTGCAAAAATGTTAGGTCTATCTCGTAATGTTTTACGTAATCTTCTATCGAGATATAACTTACTACCTAATAAGAATGAAAATGAAATCGCTTAATGATTTTTTATAAAAAAAACATCCATTTTTTAATGGATGTTTTTTTGCGTTGTGAATTTTGTGACCCATAAACCCAATTCAAATAACAGCCACATTGGGACTGCAAGAGCAAGCATGCTGAAAACATCAGGAGGGGTAATAAACATTGCAATAAAAAAGAAGAATACAATGATGTGTTTGCGATGTGCTTCTAGCTGTTGGATAGAAATAAGACCAATAAAAATAAGAATATAAGTTAAAACTGGAATTTGAAAGGCCAGACCAAACGCCAGAAAAAGCTTTAAACAAAAATCCAGATAGCTATTGATATCCGTCATGGGTAACACATTATCAGGCGATGCCAATACGAAGAACTTTAAAGCAAGTGGCAAAATTAAAGTATAGGCAAACACAATTCCTAAATAAAATAAAAGGTTACTCGAAAGCACGAGTGCTATACCGAACCTTTTTTCTTTTTGATAAAGTGCGGGAGCAACAAACTGCCAAAATTGATAAAGAATAAAGGGAATACTTAATAAAATCGCAAAATAAATATTGAGTTTAAAGGGTGCTAAAAATGTACTCATGACATCTGTTGCAATCATGGAGGAATTGCTAGGAAGTAATGAAATTAAAGGATGAGCAAGAAAATGGTAGTTCTTCTGAGCAAGCGGAAGTAATAATAAAAAAATCGCTAAAACAATACCAATGCTATAGATCAGCCGTTTTCTTAATTCTTTTAAATGTTCGCTATATTTCATTTCAGTGAGGCTTTCACTGACAATATGTTCCGTCATGCGGCTTGATCCTCACTGAATTTATTGGCTGTTTTAAAATGAGCTAAAAATGGTGTCTTTAACTCATCTTGTGAACGGGTATAGATATAGTCATTGATGCACCGTGCTTTGGTTTTTTGTTCAATAGAAACAGATATTTGTACATTTTCAATTTCTTGTTGCATGAGAGCGAGTTGTTGTTTGAGCTGCTCTTCATTTTGTTTTATTTTTTGCAGCTCTTCTTGCATGACTCTCTTAAGTTCGATCAGGTCAAGTTCGTTTTCAATATCATTTTGAATTTTACTAATTTGGTTCTTAACTGCTCTGTATTTAAGGAGGACTGATCTTAACGTGTGAGGAAGCTTTTCAGGTCCTAAAATAATAAGCGCAATAATTGCAAAAGCTAATAACTCTCCAAAGCTGATATTAAACATAATAATAAATCACTCATATTTTATTTTGTTTTTCATTATGTGATTCAACTGGACTAATATCTTTGTATTGCTGGTTTTGCAATAATTTCTGATCATCAGAATTAACTGAATCTTTAAAGTCTTTAATTGCACCACCTAAGTCTTTACCTAGATTTTTTAACTTTGAAGTTCCAAATAATAAAATAACAATCACTGCAAACAGTAAAATATGCCAAATAGATAAACCCATTTTCTCTATCCTATATTAATTAAATGTAAATAATATTAATATCACGATATTATATTTTTTCTAAATCATATTAATATCGATCAATATTCAAATTAGTTATGCTGTTTGATCTAGCATATTAAGTGCCTGATTGCGGAAACCAAATAGAAGTTCACTTTCTTTATGCCGAGGATGTGTCAAAGGAACTTGAATAATTTCTTTAATTTTTCCTGGTCGGGCTGACATTACAATCACACGGTCTCCGAGATAGACAGCTTCTTCAATATCATGGGTGACTAAAATCATGGTGATTTTTTCGTGTTGCCAGATACGCTGAAGTTCAGCTTGTAAGTGACTCCGTGTGATGGCATCTAAAGCACCAAAAGGCTCATCCAAAAGTAAAATATCGGGTTTATTGACGAGTCCACGGGCAATTGCAACACGTTGTGCCATACCACCCGAAAGCTCATGTGGATAAGCATTTTCAAAACCCTTCAGCCCGACAATTTCTATATGCTCATTTACCCGTAAATTTCGCTCTTCACGGGTGAGTGGAGTCTCTTCAAGTGCTAAATGGATATTTTCAAAAACAGTAAGCCACGGAAGTAATCGGTGCTCTTGAAAGATAAGACCACGTTTTAAATCGGTGCCTTTTATCTGGGTTTGATTTAGTAGAATTTCACCGTCATAGTCCTGATCTAATCCAGCAATAAGACGTAATAGTGTTGATTTTCCACAGCCACTACTACCAACAATCGAGATAAATTCGCCTTGCTCAATGTTGAGGTTAATCCCATCTAAAACGGTCAACGTATTTTGATCACGTTGAAAAGATTTATTGAGTTTTTTAATAGAAAGTAGTGAGAACGACATATAAATTCCTAACAATATTTTTTAAAAAGACAAATTAGGTACGCCATTGCAGCAGGCGTTTTGAAATAAGATGAATACTTGCGGTCATGAAAGCTCCACACAGAGTCACCGTGATCGCGCAAACCAACAGAATATCCATTTCGGCATTAATTTCGGCTTTCATCATTAAGTTGCCGAGTCCGGCACCCGCATTGAATAGCAACTCACTTGCTGTCGTGGTGATCCAAGTAAATGGCACGGCTAAATTTAAACCGGTTAAAATATGGGGTAGGGCTTGGGGAAGGCGTATTTTTTTAAATTTGCGCCAGAATGAAAATTGATAAATACGTGCGATTTCCTCGTATTTTGTATCATTGTGGCTGAGGCCCTGAAACGTATTGATTACTAATGGAAAAAACGAGGCAAGCGCGATAATAAAGATTTTTGCTTCTTCTCCATTACCAAACCATAAGGCAATTAAAGGTGTTAAACCCAGTAACGGTACTTGTCGAATACTGTTAAATAGTGGAGAAACGAGAGCATTTAAAACTTTTGAATAGGCAAGCAAAGTACCTAAAATTAATCCGCTTATCGAACCTAAGATGAATCCTATTCCAGCTTTTTTAAGGCTTCCCCACGTGTTTAGCCACAATTCACCTGTTTCCAGCAATTTAATAAATGCGAAATAAATGTTTTGCAAGGGAACAAATGCATAGGCATGACTGGCACCTAAGCTTGAGTTGTATTGCCATAACCCTAATAACAATAATGGTAGTACCAAGCCTTGTACTAAAATGATTGGCCGTTGCCATGTCTGTTTTAAAGTAAATGAACGCTGAGACATTATTTCTCCCTCGAACTGAGTGCAGGTGAGATAAAGCGGTGTTCTACTAAACGTAAAACTTTATCCAAACCAAACCCGACCACGCCTGTGATAAACACACCAACCATCACAACATCTAAGCGCAACATTTGACGCCCTAGTTCCATCATTTGCCCAATACCCGTTCCAGCTGCCAGTAGTTCAACGGCAACTAAAATCAACCATGCACGACCAAGTGCAATTCGTAGCCCACCAATTAACGGCGGGAGTATGGATGGAAGAACAATAAGCCTGAGCCAAGCACGTGTTTTAAGCTGGTAGATTTGTCCTAGTTCAATATATTTTTTGGGAATATTTTTGACTGCATCGGCCGTTGCTAACGCTATTGGAAAAAAACAGGCCTTTATAATCAGTAAAATTTTAAATAATTCACCAATCCCAAAAACTAAAATAAAAATGGGAATAAGGACAAAGATTGGAATTTGATAAAGAACGTTGAATAAAATATAGGTGTAATTACGGAACGTTGTGTTTGCTCCATAAGCAATACCAAAAGCAATTGCACTGATTGCGGCGATAGAAAATCCCAAAAACAGACGAGAAAGACTATCTTTGAGATGCATTTGAAGCTCACCACTTTGTAACAACGCAATGAAAGTATTCCAGACAGTTTTAGGCGGCACCAAAATTTGGGTTGGGAAAATCTGTAAAGAACTGATCAACTGCCAAATGAGTAATACTAATAAGGGTGAAATCACAGAGAGCAGCCCATACACCTTTTTAGAAGAAAATTTCTTACGGAGTGGGGTTTTAAATAAAACGTTATTTTGCTCAATAAGTGGCTTTACTAGTATTTTCATGGTCTAGTTTCCCTGCTTATTGGAGGCATGATTTGCCTGTAAATTTTGAATCGCTTGACGGGTAAACTTCGGATTCAACAGTTCATCTGCTTTGATTGGTGTTTGAATAAGCTGATTTTTCACAGCGTGATCAATGACTTTTGAATAATGCTGTTTCAGAAAATCGACTTGATAGTTAGGTGACCAGTCTTGTTGCCATGTGCTTGCCGTGTTCTGGCTTTCACGTTGAATCACACTAAGCGGTTGACCAAACTTAGTTTGGCTTTGCTGAAACTCATCTTGATGGTGCGCAATCCAGTCCATTGCACGTACTGTCGCATCGGCGAGTAATTGGGTGGTGTCTGGATGTTGCTCAATGTAGCTTTTGCTACCCCAGAGTTCAGCACGCATTTTCCAGTCTGCTGGTAAAGATTGTGACGACCAAATAATTTTACCCAGATGGCGATCTTGCAAAGTAAGCGCATCGCTTAAGGTAAAAAAGGCATCTACACTTTTAGCAGATAAAGTAGCGGCCCCAGCTTGCGGGTTTAAATTCACAATTTGAAAGTCTTTTAAGCTTAATCCTTTACTTTGTATGAGTTGTCCAAAGCTAATTTCCCACGGACGGCCACGATGTAATGCAATTTTTTTACCTTTTAATTCCTCAATAGATTTAATAGGTGAATTTTCTGGAACAATAAGGTAGACGTTATTACCCACACCTCCGGGTACAACAATTTGCGTTTTAACGCCTGTTGCATTGAGCACTACAGCAGGAAGGTTTCCATAAAAAGCAAAATCAATTTTATTATTTATAAAACTTTCATTGACCAGAGTCGCTACAGCAGCAGTCGTCACTGGTTCCCACTTTAATTCAATGTGATTTTGCTTTAATGCTTTTAGAAAAATTTGATCTTGTGAAATCAGTTGTGGTACACCAATAAAGTCCAAACTACCCGAAGTGCCATTGGCAACGACTGCAATTCGGAGTTGTTGCTGTTCAGACTGTTTTGGGGTGGACTCTTCGGTTTTTTGTGCGCCACAAGCAACAAGACCCAAAAAACTAAAACCTAAAACTAGACGTGGAAAAATACGCATATCATCATAAGAATTAAAAAATATAGGGGTATTGAGCAAGAACCAAGCCAATAAAATTATATTAAACAAATCAATTAATTATAATTTTTTAGAATTATTATTGAGGCTAAATGCCACCGTTGTGTTGTGATTGGGACACTCTTTAGCGTTTAACTGTTGAAATATCAACACAGCCTTTAAACTCGATTTTTTAATATTTATATAAAACAGTAGTATAGCTAAAAATTAATTTAAAAAAATAACGGCATGATTCCTGCTCATAAGACTTTTAACGAATTAAATATTGTCAAATCTTTAAATTATCGAGATTCATTATGTCAGTTGAGTTTTTATGGAGAATCCCTGTTCATGGGGATGGTCGTCGAGCACATCAATTACACACACGCGGTGAATGGAATCAATTAACTCCAGCAGTTCAATCTCCACAACGTGTTGCACCACAACATGAAGATCAATTATTTGCTTACTATGACTATGTCCAGCAAGTGGCAAAAGCAGCCGATATTGTTGGTTTTCACGGTGCACTCATTCCTGCTTTTCCACATACTGAAGAGCCATGGGTGTTAGCGTCTGCGCTGGCAAGAGAGACAAAAAGGCTTCGCTTGCTCATCGCAATTCAGCCTTGGTTTATTCATCCAGCCTATGCAAGCCAAATGGCTGCCAGTTTGCAGCGTTTAAGTCAGGGACGAGTAGAGTGGAATGTAATTTCAGGCGGTGGTGGCGCACAGCAACGTGCGTATGGGGACTTTATTGAACATGATCAACGCTATGCACGGACCAACGAATTTTTAGAATTTGTGAAAGGTTATTCGCACCATGCACCTTTCAATTACGATGGAAAGTTTTTCCATGTTGAACAGGGTGGCCTGAAATACCCAATGAATCAATATGACGTTCCGCGTTTGTGGTTAGCAGGTGCGAGTGACGCTGCTTTACAAGTGGCAGGACGTCATGCCGATATTCATTTAACTTGGGGGGAGCCTGTAGACCAACAAAAGAAAGTGATCGAACAGGCCCAAAATTTCTTTGAGCAGAATTCGCCAGAACGGAAAGTTAAATTTGGCATGCGTATCGATATTTTGGCACGACCTACTCAAGAACAAGCATTCCAAGAGCTTAAACAAATGTATGAAACCATTGCCGTTGATGGTAATGCATTTGAACGAAAAGATACTGAATCTGTTGGAGCTAAACGTCAGCAGGCCTTGGCACAGGGCAATCGTTTTGAAGACTTATTTGTAAGTCCGAATGTTTGGGCGGGAATGTCAAATGTAAGAGGTGGGCCAAACTGTATTTTAGTCGGGAGCTATGAACAGGTCGCAGAGCGTTTGCAAGAGTATATTGATATTGGGGTTGGACATTTTATTTTAGCGAGTAATCCACATTTAGAAGAAGCATATCGAGTGGCTGAAGAAGTCTTACCCTTAGTAGGATATAAATTAAAATAATAAACTTAGACCTCTTTGAGAAATCAAAGGGGTCTTGTTGTTTGAACAGCATAATACTGTCTGAAAACCAACATCTTTTGTATCAAACATTTAAAAAATATAAATTAAATTAATAAAAAATAATAACTTAAGTATTTGGCATGGCTTGTGCAACTTACTACTTAATCTTTTATTTTTAGTTTAAGTTGCTATGCGTGAACAAATCTTTAATCCCCATAAGCGGGCTTTGCTCTTTGAGCAATATGCAACAGTTGCAGCCTCAACTGAAATTGCAGATCCGTTTGCACGGCATGATCAAGAAGCCATTCAACCTGCTCCAGAGAAATTAAATAAAGTACTAATTGCAATTATTGCCGTTGCTTCAGCACATCTTGGAATTTGGTATATCGCGAAACAATTACCGACACCAGCGTTAGATATTCATAAACCCGAACCTGTGGTGATTGAAATCGTAAAACCGGTTGAACCACCTAAAGTGATTGAACCCAAAATTCCACCGATTACTGAAAAACCAAAAGTTCCACCTGTGGTGGAAAAACCCAAGCCAATTCCTAAACAAGTGGAACAGCCCAAACCTGTTCAAAAAAGTGTGGAGCAACCTAAGCCAGTTGCAAAAGCGGTGGTGGAACCAACTCCACAAAAAGTTGCAGAACCTGTGGTCACAAAAGAAGTAGTCGCAGAACCGGTTAAAAAAGTGGCTGAGCCTGTAAAAGCGTCAGATGACAATTTACCTGTGACTGAAGCCAAAGGTTATGCCGGATATCTCAGCAACCCTGCACCTGAATACCCTGAACAAGCTTTAGAACGTGGTTGGGAAGGCTCAGTCATTTTACGGGTCAAAGTATTAGCAAATGGCAGCCCGGATACAGTCAGTGTCAAGCAAAGTAGTGGCAAAAAACTTCTAGACAGTGCTGCCGTAAGAACAGTAAAGCAATGGAAATTTTCACCTGCGCTAAAAGGGAAAACCCCTGTAGAAGGCTGGGTCGATGTTCCAATTCATTATCAATTACCGAAATAAAATTTAAATTAAGAGGATATTTTCATGTCAGATATTAATTCATTGATCCATGACGGCACGATCTGGTTATTAGTTACTTTCTCAATTGTGACTTGGGTGTTGATCGTGGTTAAAGTGGTCCAGACACAGCGAGCAACAAAACAAAGTAAGCTTTTTGTAGAAGAGTTTTGGAAAGCAAAAAACTTATCAGATGCAGTAACTAAGTCTGAACTTGGTGAAGGCCCAGCAGCTCGAGTAGCTAACACAGGTTTTCAAACATTAATTGAAGCAGATGAAAAGACACATCAAGACTTACAAAACAGTTGGAGTCGTCAGGACTTATTAGAGCGCCATTTAAGTAAACAAGTTCTAACTGAGCGCCGCCAATTAGAAAAAGGCTCGGCTTTACTGGCTTCTATTGGAAATAACGCACCCTTCATTGGTCTGTTCGGTACAGTATTTGGGATTATCCATGCATTACAAGCCATTGCTCATTCAGGTAATGCGAGCATGGATGTCGTGGCTGGACCAATTGGAGAGGCACTGGTTGCAACGGGTATTGGTATTGCGGTTGCTGTACCTGCGGTACTTGCCTATAACTACTTTGTGCGTAAAGTAAAAACAATTGGCGCAGATCTTGATGATTTTGCAACGGACTTCGTGAGTCTAAATCAAAAAGCAGGATTCCAGCTACCAACTGCTAAAAAAGGTACGACTGGTAATACGGCGCTTAAAGATAATTCTGCTAAAGAAGTGAAAGAGAAAGGAGTGTTTGCATAATGGCAATTTCTACCTCTCAAGAAGACGATGTCGTCAGTGAAATTAATATTACGCCGCTAGTCGATGTCATGTTGGTATTACTCATCGTATTCATTGTGACAGCTCCTTTGTTAACAAATACGGTGAAAGTGAACTTACCCAAGGCGGCACCAACTCAATCTACAGACCAGAATAAAGCTGTGGTGATTAGTGTAAATCCACAAGGTGAAATATTCCTTGATAAAGATAAGGTGACACTTGCGAACTTTGAACAAGAAATAAAGTCACGCAAAAGCAGTAACCCTAAATTAGCTTTAAACTTGAATGCTGATGAGACTGTACCTTATGGAACAGTCGCAAAATTATTGGCAAGTATTGAACGTGTAGGAGTAGATAAACTCTCTGTGATTACAGTACCTAAGTAATTATTACCCCCGTAAAAAAAGCTGCTTCGGCAGCTTTTTTGTATTGTGAGTTTACAGATGAGTATTTTAAGCTTTCCAGAGTTTTTCAAAGCGCCATGTCGGAAAAATCGTATGTTCAGGAGCTAAACCGCCAATATCTTTAGCTGCCGCATCAATAGTATGGCTAAACCCCCAAATGAGCATTCCACCACGTTCATGTTGAATTTTTTGTGCTTGCGCTAAATGGATTTTGCGTTTGGCTAAATCAGGCTCAGCCAGTGCTTTAAAAAATAATTCGCTATATTCAGGGTCTTTAAAGTTCACACGATTGGTCGTGGAAATTGGAGCATCATTAACAACGGCAGTTGATAAATAGGGTGTGCCTACATTGGTCGCATTACTCGAAAGCTGCCACTTATTACGATCAGGGCCGTTAAACGTTGCAAAATCGACTTGTTTAACTCGAATATTCACATTGGCTTGTTTCGCTTGCTCGGCAAAAATTAATGCAGGTTGAGCACTACTCACTGGGGTAACAAGCTCTACACTTAAACCATCTTTAAAACCTGCTTGCGCTAATAGGTTTTTTGCCTCAGCAATATTTTGCTGGCGCTGCGGCAAATTGAGAAAGGCAGGGTCTTGCGGCGAATAAAGATCGTTGGCAATTCGCCCTTGTCCATTTAAACCTCGTTGTACCAATTCCTCTCGATTTGCAATCAAACGAAATGCCTGACGCACTCTAGGGTCATTAAACGGCGCTTGTTGAGTATTAAAGTCAAAACTATTATGCGTATTGGTCTCAGAGCGTATGGTTTGAATGTGTTTTGCCTGCTCCAAAATTTTAATATATTCAGGGGAAATTGCATTTGCTACATCAATTTGTCCAGCCAATAAAGCATTTAATCGAGAAACCTGATCTTTAAAATCAATCACTTCAAAACTATCTGCATAAGGTTTGTCTGCTTTAAAGTAATTATTAAAACGGGTAAAAACAGAACGCTGCCCCGGAATAAACTCTTTGACTTTATATGGACCAGCTCCGACTGGATTATGAATAGGGTCGAAGTCGGTCGGTACAATTCCTCCAAAGTTTACCCAAGTTTCGGGCAGTGCAACAAATCCGGGAATCGTACTAATAAAAGGAATACGAACTGTGTATTCATCTAGTTTTTGAATACGATCTCGGTCAATCCACTGCACCAAATTACGAAATGGTGAAGCGAGTTTAGGGTCTGTTAGGCGTTTAACTGAAAAGATTACATCATCTGCGGTAATAGTTTTACCGTGATGGAATTCTAATCCTTTGCGTAAACGGATTGTCCATTCACTTGCATTATGATTAGGTTCGGCAAACTCCGCTAAAGAAAGTCGGGGCAGCATATTTTCATCCCATTCCCATAACTTATTATAAATAGCGAAACCTCTTGTAATACCACTTCCCGATGCTGAAAGATGAGGATCTAGACTGCCTGATTGTTGTCCTCCAATTAGACCCAAGCGTATAACACCTCCATGTTTAGGCATTGCTGAAGAGGTAGTTTTTGATTCGGTACTATTATCTGGAGAGGGGCCACAACCTGATAAACTGCCCATCAAAGAGACGCCACCTAGCGCCGTGAGACTTTGCGTTAAAAATTTTCGACGTGATAACAGAAATGTTTGATTTGTCATTATAAATACCTGATTAGATCTTCATCTTCTAAGGTATTGCAGAATAAATGCCAATATTTTTATATAATTTTAATATATTTATCAAATGCTTATATAATTATTGTTTTTGGTGAGTGTCTCTATTTCAACAGCTTTGTTGAAAAAATAAACATGAATAGAACTGATAAGTAAACAATGAGAAATTTAAAACAACTGAATCAAATGGTTAAGGGTAATTATTTGACTATTTTTTGGTTGGCATAGGCTTTGCGTAACGCATTGTAAATTTACTTTACTGAGTGTGATATGAGACAGCCTTTTCAATTAAAACCTTTAGTTATTGCGCTTAGCGTATTAGGGGCGACTTTACCGTTATATGTTTTTGCCGAAGAAACGCCACAACAAGCAGGTAATTCTGAAAGTGATGTAATTACTTTGTCCGATGTAGTCGTTACTGGAGCAACCAAGAAAACTACCGTTGTTCCCAAACGCAAAGTTACCTCAATTTATGGAACGGATAGCTCTGTATTGGATACCCCACGTGTAGTATCCCAAGTATCAGAACAACAATTTAGAGAAGATGTTATTCGCAGTGCGGATGATCTCGTCAAATATGCGCCTAGCATTACGCGAGGCGGGGGACAAAATGCTAACTTTGCTCCACAAATTCGTGGACAGAACTCGGAAGTTTTTCAGGATAGCCAACGCATTTACAGTACTCGCCATCCAACCAATCTCAATGCTTATGAAGGAGCCGATATTGTAGCAGGGCCAACAGGTGTAATTTTTGCGCCGACTTCAGGTTCTGGCGGATATATTAACTACCTGACCAAAAAGCCTAATTTTAATAAAGCCGAAACCAATATCTCTGGGACTGTAGGTTCCATTTACTCAGGTAAAGGCGCAGAGCCTAATTTCTCTGTCAGTATTGATCATACGGCCCCCATTTCAAAAGAATTAGCATTTCGCGTGAGTGCAACAGCACAAAAGACAGATGACTATTATGACAATGTGAAAAATAACTTTAATGCATTTTATGGAGCACTTGCTTGGCGTCCAAATGATCGTTTAAGGGTAGATTGGAATATCAGTTACGATGACTATTATGATTTTAATGTCACACATGGCTGGAATAGAGCATCACAACAATCAGTTGATAATGGCCTTTATTACAAAGGTAGAGCTACGCCTATTATTCAAAACGGTTCGACTTTTTGGTCTCCTGTATTTGAATCTGGTGCACCAAACTCTAAAGTCATTGGTTGGCAAACTCGTCAGAAGAACGATAAAAACCAATATGTGGCTGTTGGTGGAGTTCAGACCACGCCGTTACCGAACTCAACTGCCGATCAAGCAGGAACTATTAAAGGTTGGGTGTATGATCCATCAATCCCCGGTAATGAATTGGTCAAGCTAGATGATCATGTTTCAGGACGTAGTGAAGATAAAAATAGTGCCAAGCGATTTAGCACCCAATTAAAAGTAATTAAAGATTTAAATGACCATTGGTCTATTGCAAACAGTACGCTCTATCAAAATAACAAAGATTTAGGCGACTCTGTTGGAAGCTTCTTTACAGATTTAGATCATGAGTTAATTGATAACCGACTAGAGTTTTTAGGCGACTATGATTTTGAAATAGCTGGTGTAAAAATTAATAATAAAAGCAGTACAGGGGGAACATATCGTCATGAGAAGTTTACGTCTTTAGCTGCAAATAATAGTTTTAATATTAATCCTTATGATTTAACCAATGATCCATCGCAGAAGAACCCTGGTGATTTACTGGGGTTAATTAACAATAGCGGTTCAACAGGAGGTTGGATTGGACAAGCCGGAGTACCACAATATTCTCAATATTTTGGTTATTTAAATTTACCGCGCATGTACCCAATTGGAAATGGTTTATATGCAGAAAAAGGTGGCTTCCCACCAAATGGAGGAGGAGCTGTTTATACGGGTTCTGGTTTTTGGGATACGTTGAGCATATTCACTCAGCAAAATTTTACCTTTAACGATGTATTTGGTATTAACTTAGGAATTAACCATAGTTCTGTAAGAGCAAAACTTGAAAATCCACTTGTTTTAACTCCAACAGATATTCATTCATCGAGTGACAAATATAGCCTATTGAGCTACCAACTCAGTACGTTCATTAAGCCTACGGCGAAAAGCACACTCTATTTTACCTATGACAAAAGCACCGCATTAAATACGGGAGTATTTGGGCCTTTCTTGATTTGGGGCGCAGGAAATCAACTCAATCCTTTATCTTTTGACAGTCAAAGTGAGCTAAAAGAAATAGGATTTAAATATGAACCTATCACTGACCAGTTATTTTTAACCCTAAGTGGGTTTGAACAAAAACGAGATTTATCACCAGATACAAATGGCAATATGGCTCGCTTTGAAGTAAAAGGTATTGAGTCATCATTAAGATGGCAACTACAAAAAAATATAGCGATTGGGGGCAATTTCACTTATTTGGATGCTGAATACAGCTCTATTATACCTGCTGGTTTTTCACCATTTGGCTTTCACGCGGACAATGCTACGGTTTGGGGAGACAATAACGCTTTAAACCAACGTAAAGCTGGACGTTATGATGCAGCTGGAATTCCCAAGTACTCTGCTAGTGCTTATGTAGATTACCAACATCAGTCTGGTTTTGGGGCCAACCTATCAGGATGGTGGACAAGCTACTGGTACACGAACCTAAGCCAAACCGTGAAAGTACCGAATAACTATAATCTGGACTTAGGTCTTTATTATCGCCAGCCACAATGGACGGTGGGTCTTAACATTCTTAACCTAACCAATGAACGAAATTTTGTGAATGGTTTGGCAGGAGCGAATAGCGAGTTTTTACAACCCATGCGTCCTCTGACTGTACAGGGTCAGTTTAGTTATAAATTTTAAAACCAATCAATTATTTCCAAGAATCTTAAAAAGCCATACGTCTGTATGGCTTTATTATTAATACGGGATATAAAACACATTAAATCGTGAATGTTGAAATAACAACAATAATACGTTTCAGACTGTCTATCTATCAGCAGTATTAAATCATTTTTATTTTTAAATTTTTATCAAGTATTTGAAATTATTAAAATAAATTAAATGGCATAGAAGTTGCCAATATAAGAATAGATTTATTTAAATGGAGTCACCATGTTTAAGGTTACAAAAATTAGGCAGAGTATTTTAACTGCTATGTGGGGAGTAACGGCGAGTGTTTCGACGTTAGCTTTAGCGAACGATGATAGTGATGCAATTCCTGCTGAGCAACAAGCTCAAGTGGTAAATGCTAAAGATGTAAAAAAACTAGGCGATGTCATCGTTACTGCACAATATCGTGCACAAAACATTCAAAAAGTTCCGACTGCAATTACAGCAGTTTCGGGCAAAGATTTGGCAGCGAAAGGCTCAACATTTATTGGTGATGTTTTAACTTATACACCAAATGCAGCAGCTGAAAACCCAGATGGCGATAGCCGTCCACGCTGGTATATTCGCGGTCTGGGAACTGGCGATGTTGCAGCCTCTACAGTTTTCCCAGTTGGTATTTATGCAGATGGGGTTTATCTAAATGCGCCTGTTGCTGGTGCTGGAGATTTATTCGATTTAGAACGTATTGAGGTTCTCCGCGGTCCACAAGGCACGCTTTACGGTAAAAATACCACGGCTGGTGCAGTAAATTACATTTCACGGAAACCCGTATTTTCAGACAAACCGACTGGTTATGGAACTATAGGAATAGGCGACCATAATCTTCGTACTTTTGAAGGCGCCGTGAATGGGGCTATATCGGATAACGTTGCAGTACGAGGAGCATTCTATTCAGAAGACCGTGATGGTTATGCAAAGAATTTAGCCAGTGGAGAAGACTACGGAGATGTTGATAAAAAATCATTCCGCTTCCAGATACTAGGAAAAATTAATGATGATTGGAATGCTTTAGTCAATCTACATAGCCAAACTTATAATGGTCTTGGTAATAATGGCTCTTTAAGTATTGGAAAATACTGGGGTGTTTATGAGAGACCACAAGGCCGAGATACAAATTTAGATTTACCTGAAAGTAATAAAATTCAACATGATGGCGCTTCACTCACCTTAACAGGAGATTTAGGCGGCGGTCATACTTTTACATCCATTACAGCGTTTGATAAAACCACTCAAAAATCTATTTCTGATGGTGACTATACGCCTTACGATGTAGCAAGAAGCTATAGCGATAATGAGTGGCGTCAATATAGCCAAGAGTTTCGTGTTTCTTCTGATGCTGAAAAAAGACTCAGTTGGATCGCAGGTTTTCACTTCTTTAATGAAGATTTAGACTCAACAGGCGTAAGCGCGCGAGTAAATAAAACATTACCGAATGGCGCTCCAGCTCAAACGGCCGGAACACCAGCTTTTAGGGACATTACCTATAATCAGACTACACAAAGTTTTGCCTTGTTTGGAAACAGTACCTATAAATTTACCGACAAATTTAAAGTAACAGGTGGTCTACGTTGGACAAGTGAAGAAAAAGACATTGATCTAAATCTTGTTCAAATTACCTCAGGCGATTACACCAAAGGCAGTTGGTGGCAAAAGGATGGGTACAGTAATGCGGTCTATAATCCAGCACCTAACGCAAATGGTTCAACAAGCCGTAAAAAGAGATGGAATGAACTGACTTACGATATTACGCCAGAATATGAAATTACTCCTGATATCAACACATACTTCCGTTTTGCTCGAGGTTTCCGTTCAGGAGGTTTCAACACTGGTCTTTCAAGTAGTCTGACTCAACTTGCAGATGTTAACCCTGAATATTTAAACAGCTATGAGCTAGGGTTGAAGTCTAGCTTGTTACAAGGCAATTTAACGGCCAACGCTAATATTTTCTATTACGACTACAAAGATATTCAAACAAATTTATTGGTTGCGACCGAAGGACAGGGTGGAGGGGTAACCTCAGTTTTAGCAAATGGACCTAAGGCAGAAGTAAAAGGTGCCGAATTAGAATTAGATTATTTAGCTACTGATAACTTACGCCTACGTTTTGCAGGGGCATATCTAGACAGCGAATACACAGACTTTGTTGATAAAAACCCAGTAACCAATGTCGTAAATGCTGACAATACAGGTAACAGCTTGGTTCGTTCTCCAAAGTACACCATCGGTTTAGGAGGTGAATATACCTTTAATCTTGATAGTGGAGCACGAGTCATTGTGGGCACTGATGCAAGTTATCGTGACCGTGAATTCTTCTTAGTAAACCGCCAGGATTATTCTGTTGACCCAATCTTAAGTCAAAAAGCGTATACCTTATGGAACGCGAACGTTGGGTATCACAGCGCAAATAATAAATACCAAGTTAATGCTTACGTTAAAAACCTGTTAGATGAAGAATATCAAGTCCATGGGCGACCAAATGGTCCTGCTGGGCAATATGTCTTAACCTATGGAAACCCACGTCAAGTTGGTGTTTCTCTCACTGCAAAATTCTAAGCTTTGCTTTACGGAGACAATAATGGGAATTGAATTTTTTACACGTTTGCCGCTTCATGGTGAAACAGAATTTTTACCCGGTGATCCACGTAATCGCGGTGATTGGGCCAATATTGAAAATGTTGAAAATACCGGAGCGGTTTCTAACTATAACGTAGGTGATGATTTTACCTATATTGATTATCTAAGTCAGATTGCACGGGCTGCAGAAATTAATGGGTTTGCTGGCGCACTCATGGTGAATGCTCCAACGGGTGAAGAGCCTTGGACTGTATGTTCATTACTTGCTCGAGAAACTAAAAAACTTAACTTTGTAACTGCGTTCCAACCTTATCATTTTAGTCCATATAATGCCGTGCAAACTGCGGCAACTTATCAGCGTGCAACAGGTAATCGGCTGGTTTGGAATATTATTAATGGCGGTTCGGAAGTGATTCAACGTCAAGTAGGTGATGATTTACCTCATGACGAACGTTATGCACGTGCTACAGAGTTTCTAGATGTTGTAAAAGGATATTGGAATAACCCTTCATTTCACTATCAAGGAAAGTACTATTCGGCAGAAGGTGGTGGATTAAAATATCCATTGAATAAAGCGAGCCTTCCTATTATTTGCACCGCAGGTTCTTCGGAAGCTGCTCGCGAATTTGGAGCAAAACACGCTGACTATTATTTAATGAGAGCTGAAAAACCTGAAGAAATCGCGGCATTGATTGCCGATGTACGTTCACGTGCCAAAAAGTATGGTCGTGAAAATATAAAATTTGGTTTATCAATAGATACAATCGCTCGCCGTACTGAACAAGAAGCGTTGGCAGAAGCACAGCGTTTTCTTGATGAAGCTGCTGAAAAGCAACGCTTACATGCAGCAGCAGCCCATGCGGGTTTACGTTCAGCACGTGTACTGAGCTTCGAAAAAGAATACGCTGAAAAAGATGGTAGTAAAAATGTCAGCGACTTCTTTATACATCCAAATGTCTGGTCTGGCTTTGGCTATATTGGTGTGCCACCAGGTGTTGCTTTAGTGGGAAGCTACCAACAGATTATTGAGCGTATTCAAGAATATAATAGCATTGGCATAGAGCTGTTCTTTCTTGCAGGCTATCCACATCTTGAAGAATCATATCGACTTGGTGAGCACGTGCTTCCATACTTTAAAAAGCAACGTACTCGATTACAGCCTACAGTAGCTACACCAGAGTTTGATATTGCACTTTAACAAGTGATCGTTGTAAATATGCCTGATTAGTAGGTTAGTCAGGCTTTTTAATTTTTATCTATGTATAAGTTTCATTTTGTTAAGCAATTTTAAATATTTAAAACCACTATTATCAATAGCTTATATGTTTAATTAACCCGAATTTATTCTAAAGAATCTTCATTCTGAACCTGAAAATTCAGCGTGATAAGCATCGGATAAAGGCTATTTATCATGACAAACGTACATAATATCTTTAAAGACAAATTACTCAAAGAGATGCACGTGCTAGAGATAAAGGCACAGAATATTCATCTAATTTTGCAATCAGAGAAATTCGATCGTGGGCTTGAGCAAAATGGTGCCATGTTCACAGGCAGTTAAACTTGCAGCAATATTTTTTATCGTACAACTGTGATGGTAAGGCAACAGCAAGAAGACATGTAGCTAAAAGCTTGATAGAACTAAAGACTTAATAAAGAATTATATAATTGTTCGTATAATGTATATTATGTTAAACAGAAGATTTGGAAACCTACCATATATAAAGCTCTGGCTACTCTACGTTGTTACTACGCCGTTTATGCTTCATTACACTGAATTATTAAAAGCTTGCTCGACTGCATCTGTTGCTCAAGCAACTTACTAAGCCGTGGCACTCTTAACTACTTAAACTGTCTTAACCCTATTTCTAATCTTAGCCAGAATAATTCTCTAGGTAGTTTCCTATAAGTTGTAATTACACTTTTATATTTACTCTAGTGAACTGCACATCACCTTTACGAGCTGTATTTTGTGACTACTACTGGCTGCTATATAGACTTCTTTTTCTAAACCTCCTTTTAAACATTAAAGTTATTAAGCTTGCTAAGCTCTTATTTAAAATTCAAACAACCATGTATCCAATTGAAATTTAATAAAAAAATCAAAATACAGCTATACATACTTTTAAAAACTTATATAATTTATGTGTACAGCTATTCTTTAGATTTCCATCACCACAATACATACAGTATTTCAAATACTCACACCAACTGCATCAAAAAATATTCAAGCGATCTCTTCCGCTTATCTGGTTTGTTTAGGTCTAAAAACTGAAATCAGCTAGTTTCGATAATCAATTACAACCTAATACGCTTCTGGATGTGTTTCCGTAATACCTCTCATTTTCCAACTAGCTCAGGTTATAATAATGGACTCCCAAAATATTGTTGATCTATTATGAACGCCTCCAATGACCCTTTACATGGCAAAAAACTTGCTGACATTTTGGATGAATTATTGGATTACTACGGTGGATTTGAAGGCTTAAGTCGTAAAATTGAAATTAGATGTTTTTGCATAGATCCAAGTGTTAAATCATCATTACGATTCTTACGTACCACACCATGGGCACGTGAAAAAGTAGAAAACTTATATTTGTATGTCTTACGCCAAAAAACCAAACAGAAATCGTAGCTATCAAAACCCTAGCCTCTACATTTTAATTAGTGGTGGACTACCACCACTCTCCTAGACAAATTTAGTCTATTCTTAAGACCTTTTTAGTAGGCAAATATGTATTCATAGCTAGGTTTATAAACCAAATATTTTATAGGGTATTATTTTAGTACTCTAAGTAATTAAAATTATTTTTATTAAATATAAATTTAATTATGAACTAGATTTTTGGTAAACATAAGTTAAGTAGAAGATTTGGAAATCCACACCATATATAGCTTTGCTATTCTGTGTGGTTGCTACGGCACTCAACCTTCACTGTGATGAACTATAGCTTGTTCAACTGTATCTGCTTACTAGATTTAAGATAATAAATAACGCTGCCAAATTTGCATCTCAACAAGCTTATGCGACTCTCTAAGTTTTTTTAAATCTACATAACCCTATCGATCTCTTATGAAACGTAATTTAACAAGAACCTTTCTATATCGCTTATCATTCTTTCCACATCTTCTCTAGTAAACTGATCATAATTTCCATGAGCAGCATTATTTCTAATATCAGCTAAAGCTGTAATTTGCTTTTGCTGTAGTTTGTTGTAGACACTGACCTTTGCCAAATCATCATTTAACTGAGTTAACTTTTTACGTTCTGTATCTATGTTATTGTTTAAGCATAATTCCTTAATTGCCGTTTCTAAAACTACTCCAGCAATTACGGCCGCAGCATTTTTATAGCCATTCTCTAAAAGTGATTTAGCTTGTTCAAGCTCGCTATCAAAAACTTCAGCTTGTACTATCTGTTTGAATGTTATTAAAAAACCATTATATAAATCGTCATAAGCATTTGTATCATAAAACTGATATTTTTCAGCACTTAAAAAAGCTTCATAATGTATTGAATTAATTCCACAAATTAATTTTAAAAGATGCTTGATTTTGATTTTCCATTCTATATATCGCGAGTCTCCTTCTTTTCCTAAACTTTCATATTCTATATTCGTATTACTTGTTGGAACTGTATGCGTTAACGAACTTAGTTCAATTCCATCATTTAGAAGTTGTTCAAATCGGTTAAGTATTTTTTGGCTCATAAATACTCCAATATTAACTAATTATTAGAAATTTAATTTTTATGTACAACAGCTTAACACGGCGCTTAAGCTTTTCAATAACAGTTCAAATGTTCACAGCAACTGTAATAAGAAATACTCAAGCAATCCCTTCCGTTCATCTAGTTTGTTCGGGTCTAAAAGCTGAACCATTGCCCCATCAATCACAAACAAAAACATGTGTGCATCTTGCTTTGAAGCATTTGCGTTAGTTGTTAAAAGCAAATTATAGATTTCATTAATCAGCCAGTTCCGATAGTCAACTACCACCTGATATGCCTTGGGGTGTGTTTTAGCAATTTCAAAAATCGCTTTAAACGGCAAATGGTAAAGCCCATCTAAGTCGGCGTGTAAGTAATAAATTTTGCGGAGTTTTTCAACTAGTGTTAATTCTTTTTGAACATGGATAATTGAAATGACCTCATGTTTAAGGCCATCTTTTTGAAAAGTTAAGCTCATTTCAATAAGACGTTCTTTTGAGTGAAAGTAGTTATAAAAGGTGGCTTTAGGGATGTTTGCCGACTCAATAATTCGGTCTACACCGACATTGTGAAAACCGTATTTATTAAAAAGATATCTTGCAGAATGAAGCACGCTTAAAGCACGAAATGGAAGATCTGAATGTGGCATAGTTTTACCGTGTCAAATTATTGTTGTATATGAATGAGATAAAAAAGGCATAGCAAAGCCATAAAGACTGTGCGCAGCACATCTCAAGTTTTAATTGTCTAAGTTTTAAGTAATAACAAGCTAAAGCCTGAAAAGCCTTACGGCGATCAAGCTGCGTTAATTATTTTAAGCTGTGTCGTTATAACTTTTGGCAAAGGTTGCCAAGAAATAATGGATGTGCAAAGCCAACTCCTTTATATATGGAGTTCTGCCAAACATTAAAATTATGGTGGCAGAACGAAAGAGGGTTGACGAACTGGTCACACGAGGCCAGCACACCCGAGGGTGTCCCTCTCCCGTCCTACCGCTACGAGAGGGAGACGAAGAGCTGCACAGAACTATCCCTCAGAAGGAATAATTCTGATACTCGTGTGAGAACGGTTCGTCAAAACCGACTGGCAATGTGGCCAGCACGCAAATGGTAATCTTCAAAAATTGAGGTGTCAATGTGAAATTGGCTAGAAATTATTTAATTAATTATTGTTTTTCATTTAATTACATAATTAAGGAAAATCTTAAGTAAAGATTAATTAAAGCTTTAAAATAAGAGTAGTTAAAATCAACTACTCCATTTAAATTTAAAACCGATATCCAAATTTCAAACCATACGCAATTGCATGATTATCTTTAAAATCTGCCTGTTCTGCGAAGGGCTTGATTCCTTCTATTGGCAAGTAGTAAGTTCCATCTTCAGTTTTAGTATCTCCTAACCAATAGTATTTCACACCACCCGCTATAAAATAGTTCTTAGCTGGATTAAATTGAATACCTAAACCAAGCGACCATGAGCCTTTTATTGGTCCCATAGTTGATGCAGGATCTCCGGTGCCTGAATCCCAACTTACATCTGTTGAAGCACCCCATTTTTCTGTAAATTGATGTGCGAGACCTATAGTCGTACTATATTGATCGTTCTGATAAGAATCGAGCTTAAAACCTTGGGTGTAAGCTCCGCCAGTAGCTTCTTTCATTATAATTTCAGATAGAGCGCCATATTGCGGAGGACGAGTTTCAAACTCTTTCCAATTCACCCATCTTAAATTCATATAAATAAGTGATTGTTCAGAAATGCCTGTTTGAAAATCAATATTTAATGATGCTGGAGTCTCTAATTTGGTTTTCTCATTTTCAACGAGTTGTAATGGTTCACCATAAATATCTTCATCTACTTGAAATTTATATTTGATTTTAGACCGATAGGTTATCGCTGCTTTTAATGCAAGATCGGGTAATTGATAACTTCCTCCTAACAACCAGCCGACTTCGCCTTCTTGCTTAAACTTAGCATTATAGCCATTAAAAGCCTGAGTATAGGCATTGCCCCGAAGACCTAGGTTTGCTTTTACGGTTTGATAAACAGGTCCACCATAAATCTGAAAATGCTCAACTGGTGAGTAACCCACAATCATACTTAAATTTTGAGTATTGGCTTTTACGAATGTACCTTGATGGCTAACGTCATTATCAAAATAACTATTATTAGAACGTGCCGGATATTTAATGTCAGCACTAAAAGGCTGATCGTATAGCACACCAAAACTTAAACGATCTGTAAGTTGTAACTTTAGAGCAGCTGTATAGAACTGCGTACTTTCTGCAATATCGCCTGTATCACGACTTTGGTGATCTCGTACAAGATCGGCTCTATCGTTGACTATGCCAGAAACAGATGAATCGACTGCAAATAAATTCGCTTCTGCATAATTACCGTTTTCTAGAAATGGCAAGATAGATTGGCCTGATTGTTCCAAGGCTGAAGCGTGACTAATGTTACTCACAAATACGCCAAGCATTCCTATTAAAATCGGATTTGTCCTATTAGTTGGCATTCCATTCATACCTATATCCTTTTTCGTTGTTATTTCCCAAAATCCTTAGGATAGTTTTTTATTTTTAGAGCCATATTTCACAACATGGCTCTAAAATTCTTTACATCTATTTTCGTAATAAACCCAAACCGAAAAGGCTTAGCCACACGACCTGTACTGGTAATAAGAACAGTTCAAGGAATAAGGCCGCTTTAGGAAAGCCTGAGAAAAGAAGTGCAGCAAACCCAACATATCCCAACCCAACCAAAACCAATGGGGAACCTAATGCAGATTTGTTTTTTCTCAGAAGTAGTCCGTTAACTATTGCCCAGAAACCGATTGTCGGTCCTTCCATTGGCCATAAGCCATTTTGTGAGCCTTGAGAAATGGTGGCCCACACAGTGCCCGCTGTCTGTTTAGCCATTTCATTTCCAGACATATATGTTTCAGCAAGCGGTCCTAACACAGCGGCCTGTAAAACAGCCCCTGCTATACCTAACATGGTTGAAATCACAAGGAATAAAATAGCGATATCGGACAACAACCCTCCCGAAGAGCGCAACTTTCTCCACAGATATACGCCCACAGCCAAAAAAGGAAGATAAAACCCAAAACAATCAGAAATCATTGATGTTCTGAAAAGTGCTTGGTCTTTTGCTGACAAAGTTAATGCAAATTCAGGTTTAAATATTTGATGCAAATCAAAACCTGTGACTGCAAGGAAACAAAGTAAACAGGTGGCTGCCATTACGGTACCAATTAATGCAACCCACGCTGTAAATACACGTCCCTCATCATGTTGTTTAATCGAGTCCAAGGCGTCGTCTCCTAGAAAGTGCTGATACTCTTTCATATTCAAAATAAGTACGTAGAGCAGCGATAAGACCTGGAATTAATGGAAAGCGTTTAAATTTGGCATGTCCTTTTTCTTCATTGGCAACAAACCAATGCTCGGTAAGCTCCGTTTTACGTTGCAATGCAAGATCAGCTAAAATTCGGCCATAATTTTGTGACATCATTACGCCCGCACCACTGTATCCATAGGCATAAGAAATACGACCATTATGAAGTGTGCCCACTTGAGACCTTACGTCAAAAGGAATAGAACAAGCGCCACTCCAACGTTGAGCAATTTTTAATTTCTGAAATGCAGGAAATACCTTTTTATACATTCGCTCAGCGGCATCATAAAACTGCACTTTCTGAGCTTCATCCATAGAGCGCCCTTCACCCACGTAGATATCACATAGGTTAAATTGCAATCTTCCATCTACAGTCGTTCTACAGGTTGGAGGACAATAGGTTGTTTTGTCATAAAACTGACCACGATGTTTCCAACCAAGCGCTTTCCAATCTTCATCAGTTAAAGGTTCAGTAATTAACTGATATACAAACATTGGAAGTTGTGCGCGTTTAAGCCCCAATTCTGGTTGCAATAAATGGGTAAAACCATTTGTTCCCAATACAATATGTTTAGCTCTAACCTCACCTTCTGGGGTTTTGAGAATAAAGAACTTTTCCTTATCTTCTATATCCAGTACTGGCGTTTGCTCAAAAATTTGTGCGCCCGCAGCTTCAGCTATTCGCTTGAGTTCTCGAGAATGCTTTACAGGGTTGACTTGTCCAGAATGTGGCATTCGGCAACCACCAGAAAATGCATCACTATTTAGAGCTTGGCTGACTGTAGCTCGATCCATATAGACACTGTCTTTTGAGCGAGGTTGATCGTGCCAATATTGAGTAAAATGCTCTAATCTTTTTTCATGGCCGCGAAGTGTCGTAAATGTCACACCGGGCATTTCAAAATCGCTATCCATATTTTCGCGTTTGATTAGGTCCTGCACATAGTCCAGACCATTCCATGCGAAATTTTGAAGCTCAGTTAATCTTTCTTTTCCATAAAGTACTTTTGCAGTGGTAGGGTCAAGTACTGGAACTGGCACAACCCAACCAGAAGTACGGCCTGAGGCACCAAATGCCACACATTCGCCTTCAAGAACAGCCACTGATGCAGCAGAGTCGGCTTTTTTTATGTGATAGGCGGTAGATAATCCAGTAAACCCTCCTCCAATAATCACCACATCTACATCGATGCTACCTTTAAGAGGTGGTGAAGGAATGTATTCGCCTGAGTGGGCTAACCAGAATGACTTATTTGCATGTGGAATATTATTCATCTAATGCTCCTTCCTTTGATATTTGATATTGCTCAGTCCACGTACCCATACTTTCGCCTATTCATTTTTTTTCAAAAAAAAGGCTTATCGCAAACTCAAGACATAATTTCTTCCCTGAAAAAATGTTGAGTGCTTTATCGCAATGCGTACGAAATCGTAGAGCTGAATATATATTGCTCCAACAATTACACGGTGTCAATGACACGGTGTAATTAAAAATGAAAATTTAGCTTCTGATAAGAATGTTTAGAAAAAAGGAAAATGAGATTGAAAAAATAATTGAAAAAATTTTATTAAATATTAAACACATATATTTTTTAATTATAGAAATGAATGAACAATTCCTTTTGAACATTCATAAATTTATAGTTAATATTTTTTTAATTAGCACCATAAAGTGTCGATAACCAAATGTTTTGAAGTACCCTTATCGCTACCTTTGGATCAACTTCTGATGGACGTCCGAAAACTTCAGAAAGATATCTTTCTTCAAGCCAGATAAGTGCTTTTGCTGTTTCTTCTACATCTAAATTTTTCTTAATTCTACCAGCTTCTTGTTCTTCTTTAATATGTTGAGCAGCAGCGTTAATAAAGTCTTGCACTAAACTCCGATATGCATTGTCCACCCGTTCATCGCCTCCTGCTGCTTCTCCGAAAGCTCGTAGTACACGCCCATGCTGCATGTAAACTTCTACCAAACCAACTAAAGTACGGCGCAAATCTTCTTGAGGACTATCACCTTGCAGCCACCTATCTGCAATAGTAAATAATTCTTTCCCAATATTTTCAACAAGGCGTAAGGCCAAGTCATGCTTATCTCGGAAATGTACATAAAATGCTGGACGTTTTAAGCCCGTTCGGCGCATGACCTCATCTACATTGAGTTCACGAAAAGGATGTTCACTTAAAAACTGTTCAGCAGCATTTAATATTTCATTTTCAGAAACTTTAGGGTCGTGTTTGGGTCTACGTCTTGTAGTTGTCATACTATCCAATTTCTCATTGACACGATGTCATTGTAGATATTAATAAATTATTCGACAAGCATTAATGCACTATTGTGGAACAAATTCTTGGAAAGAAAATAAATAAGAAGATTTTTATACTTAATAACACAATCAGAATTATATATTTTTAAAATCAAACTTTTCAAATATTTAAATAATTATTTAGAAATGCTCAATAACAAAATAAGTATAATTACACTGTGTCATTGACATTG
The DNA here is from genome assembly GCF_049949095.1 of Acinetobacter sp. KB005. Lineage (NCBI taxonomy): Bacteria > Pseudomonadati > Pseudomonadota > Gammaproteobacteria > Moraxellales > Moraxellaceae > Acinetobacter > Acinetobacter sp. KB005. Next base: position 2,856,455 of record NZ_CP188191.1, read on the forward strand.
TGTAATTATTGAATTAATAATATTGAACAGCCCCCTTTTATGACGGGGACTTCTTAAATGAAAACATACTGAGCTTAAGTAAGGCGTTTGTTCATCAGTTCCATGGATCAGGGAAAATGAAGATTAATAAATTCATCATCTTAGAAAATCTAGCTGATGCTCAATTTACTGAAATTTGTAGAGAGGAATAAGATATGAGTACATCAGAACAAGTTACTATTACTGATGTTTTAATCATTGGAGCAGGGATTGCTGGTATTAGTGCAGCATATCATTTAAAGAAATATCGTCCTAATTCGAATTTTTTAATTCTTGAAGGTCGAGAAAAAATCGGTGGTACTTGGAGCTTGTTCCGCTACCCTGGCATCCGTTCAGATTCAGATATGCAGTCTTTCGCATTTGGTTTTAAGCCTTGGACCAATAAAAAGACCTTTGGTAGCGCGCAAATGATCTGTGATTATTTGCAAGAAACCCTTATAGAAAATGGTATTGATCAACATATTCAATTTAACAGCTATGTAACGAGTGCAGAATTCTCATCAAGTGAAGGCATGTGGACTGTTAAAGTCAAACAAAAAGACAAAAAAGAGTTAGTCACCTTACGTTCGCGCTTCCTGCTTATGGGCACAGGTTACTACGATTATAATAATGGTTATTCGCCTGAGTTTCAGGGAAGCGAGGACTTCAAAGGTCAAATCGTTCATCCTCAACACTGGCCAGAAAACCTCAAGTATTCAGGCAAAAAAATTGTCGTAATTGGTAGTGGAGCTACAGCGGTAACCTTAATCCCTGCTATGGCTAAAGATGTTGCACATATCACCATGCTTCAAAGATCACCTAGTTATGTGATTGCGATGCCAGGGGTAGATCCAATTGCGGTCGCTTTAAATAAAGTTCTCTCGCCTCAGCGTGCCTATGAAATTATTCGCAAGAAAAATATTGCACTCAGCCGAGGAATGTATAAATTAAGTCGCCGTTTTCCAGATGTGATGCGCCGCCTACTAATTGCCGATGTAAAACGCAGACTGCCTAAAGGTTTTGATGTCGCAACTCATTTCTCGCCAAAATACAATCCATGGGATGAACGCTTATGTGTTGTACCAGATGGAGATATGTTTAAAGCAATTTCTTCTGGTAAAGCTTCGGTTGTGACAGATCATATTGACCGCTTTACGAAAGATGGAATCTTACTGAAGTCAGGAAAAAAACTTGAAGCAGATATTATTATTACTGCAACAGGTTTAAACATGCTGGCATTTAGTAAGATTCAGCTCACTGTTGATGGTAAAAAAATCGATTATCCAGATACCACCATTTATAAATCTATGATGTTGTCTGATATCCCAAATTTTGCTTTTGCATTTGGTTATACCAACATCGCATGGACATTAAAAGTAGATCTAGTATGGCAATACTTCTGCCGTCTACTTGACTACATGGATGAAAATAAATATGGAACATTTACGCCAGTGATTGTTAATAAAGACATGAAGCGAGTTCCGTTTGTTGATTTGAGTCCGGGATATGTTCAGCGCGGTTTAGCTCAATTCCCTAAGGCAGGAACGGAAGGATCATGGGAATTTCAACATGATTATGAGTTTGATTTAGAAAGACTTCTTAAAGATCCGGTCCTCGATAAATCATTACAGTTCACTGCTCTGTTGCCTAAGAAAAAATTGGCAGTTGTTCCAGAGTCAAACTCAGATGAATTGAAAATCAAAGCTTAATACTACAATCAAAATTAAAGTCTCTTATTTATATGTAAAGCTTAAATAAGAGACTAAATATATTAGGTAAACATTATGGAAAATATTAAATTTACCAGTAAAGGAATTACATGTTCGGCTTGGTATATCCCGACCACATCCGATAAGTACAAAAGCTCTCGAGGGCGCCCCTGCATTATCATGGGAAATGGCTTCGGAGGTACGAAAGATACAGGGTTAATACATTTTGCAGAGTCCTTTAGCAAAGCAGGTTTTGATACATTTATATTTGATTACCGTAGTTTTGGAGAATCTGGTGGTTTTCCAAGACAGAATGTTTCTTATAAGAATCAGCGTGAAGACTATCATGCAGCAATCGCAGCTGTACGAGGCTTACCCAATGTAGATCGAAACCGTATGGTACTTTGGGGAACATCTTATTCGGGTGGTCATGTGATGGTTGTAGCGGCTCAAGCCCCCAAAATATCTGCTGTAATATCTATGAATCCAGCTACAGATGGCCTAGCTGCACTTACGCAGATCTTACGTTATGGGGGAATTAAACAATTAACAGTTGCTGTTACACATGGTTTAAAAGACTTGGCCTGTTCACTGTTAGGTCAGGAAGCACATGTTATTCCTATCGTAGGGCAACCTGGTACAGCTGCAATGATTAGCACACCCGGAGCAGAAACATCATATACATCAATGGCAGGCCCAACATGGCGTAACGAAGTATGTGCTCGTACAGCTTTGGAGGTAGCAAGAAATCGACCAATTAATTTCGCCCATCAAATAAATTGCCCTTTACTGGTACAAGTTGGTACGAATGATCAAGTTGCTCCACCTGAAGCTGCTCGTAAGTCTGCTAAATTAGCAAAAGGTAAAGTTGAATTATTTGAATATCCAATTGATCATTTTGATTTTTACAGCGGCTCATGGCAAACAAAACTGTTAGATGAGCAAATCACTTTTTTAACAAAAGTTTTGAGCGGTCCTAAGGCAAGATAATATTATTTTATAGTAATCACTGATAAGCCTAAAAAAAGCTGATTTGGTATAATAACCTTATCAGTTTTTTAAAGCTACAGCCTTACAACAACAGATTTATACACCGTATTTGTGATTACAAAGCTCGTGAATCTTTCCCTCTTATTCCATTGGTTAGTATGGGATGAAAACGCTTATCAGTTTAATATTTAAACTATTTACTTAAGAAACATATACATCCTTTTCATAAATTTTATTTTACCTTTACCATAAATCTTTAATTTCAAGTGATTACACATGACAAAAAGAACAATAAATATCTATGGAGCCAGACAAAATAATCTTAAAAATATTTCGTTGAAGATCCCTAAACATGAAATCGTTGTTTTTACTGGAGTCTCTGGTTCAGGTAAATCTTCTTTAGTTTTTGAGACTATTGGCGCAGAGGCTCAAAGACAAATTAATGAAACTCAAGATAGCTTTGTTCGCAATCGTTTACAGCATTTTGGGGTCGCTGATGTTGATAAAATCGAGAATTTAAATGTACCTGTCATTATTAATCAAAAGCCTTTAACTGGTAACATCCGCTCAACCGTTGCAACAATTACAGATATTTACGCCAATCTTCGCTTATTATTTTCACGCATGGGTGAACCGTTTGTTGGATATTCCAATGTTTTTTCTTTTAATCATCCCAATGGCATGTGTCCACAATGCGAAGGCATTGGTCTTGAACAAACAATTGATATTTATAAAATATTAGACTTAGATAAATCCTTAAATGAAGAAGGTGCTATTAATTTCCCTACCTATCAACCTACTGCATGGCGTTGGACGCGATATGCAGATTCAGGTTATTTCGATTTAGATAAAAAACTAAAAGATTATAGTGAAAAAGAATGGGACTTGTTTTTGCATGCCCCTCAGCACAAGCCTTTAAATCCAACAAGTAAATGGAGAAAAACTGCACTTTATGAAGGACTGATTACCCGATTTGAACGTAACTTTTTAAAAGGTGAAGCGCAGGAAAGAAATCGTTATCGTAATAAACTTGAGGAGATTATTACAACCAAGGAATGTTCTTTATGTAAAGGACAACGACTTAATCAAAAATCTTTATCTTGTAAGATTAACGGTAAAAATATTGCTGAATGTACAGCCCTATCTGTATCAATGCTTTTAGAGTTTATAGAATCGATAAAAAGTGAAAAATTTGAAACTGTTCTGCATGAAATCATTAATAAGTTGAGCAACTTAAACTTGGTTGGTCTCAGTTATTTAAATCTTAATCGTGTGAGCAATACATTATCGGGTGGTGAGTCACAACGAATCAAGATGGTTAAACATTTGGGTAATAGTTTAGTTGACCTGCTCTACATCTTTGACGAACCAAGCATTGGTCTTCACCCAAAAGATTTAGATAATATTATTAAAATCATTCAAAAGATTAGAGATAAAGGAAATAGTGTTTTACTGGTTGAACATGACCCTGATCTTATTAGAACAGCTGATCATGTCATTGATATGGGTCCTCTTTCTGGTATCCACGGCGGTCAAATTATTTACCAAGGGACCTTCGAAGAGCTAAAGAACTCATCAGGTTTAACAGGCCAGTTTTTTAGAAGACCAAACGTATATAAGAAAACACCACGCATTCGTTGTGAATGGATTTCAATTAAAAATGCCCATTTATTTAATCTGAAAAATATTGATGTGGACATTCCCAAGAACTGCCTCACCGTTATTACAGGAGTTGCAGGTTCTGGAAAAAGTACATTAATCAGTAAAGTCTTACCGCAACAATATCCGGAAACAAAAGTCATTGATCAATCTGCAATTACTGCAAGTGTTCGATCAAACTTACTGACCTATCTAGACCTGCTTGATCCGATTCGTCAACTATTTGCAAAAGCCAATAAAGTGAGTGCCAAGCTCTTTAGTTTTAATAGTGAAGGTGCTTGCCCTCAATGTAAAGGATCAGGTATTGAGAGAATTGAACTCGCATTTTTAGATGATGTTGAAATGACGTGCGACCTTTGTCATGGCTCAGGATATGCCCCTGAGGTGTTAAAGTATCATTATAAAGATAAAAATATTGCTGAAATTCTGAAAATGACGGTTGCAGAAGCAAGTCAATTTTTTGAAGATCGAACTTTACAGCAGCAATTTAACGCTCTGGTGAGCTTAGGCTTGGATTATATTACAATTGGTCAACGCTTAAATACGTTCTCCGGTGGTGAGCGTCAAAGATTAAAACTCACAAAACAACTCAATGAAACAGATAATATTTTTGTGTTAGATGAACCAAGTACAGGTTTACACCCTTCTGATACTGAAAAATTGATTGGTTTATTAAATAACTTAGTTGAAAAAGGCAACACGATCATTGTTATTGAACATAATTTAGACATTATTAGTCAAGCAGATTGGATTATTGATATTGGTCCATTGGCTGGTGACAAAGGTGGTGCATTGGTGTTCTCTGGAACAGTCGGCAACCTGCTCTCAGCAGAAAAATCTTTAACAGGTCACTATTTGAAAAAATATCTAGAACTGTAATAATCTGACTTTATTGCTGTGTATTATAAATTTCACAGCAATAAAATTTCATCGCGCTTCCAGACTAGATGAATGTTGATCAAGAATACTTTAGTTTCTTACTCGGATGGCTTTATAATTTTGCCAACAATATGTTCATGCGTAGGTACAAGTCCTGCTTTTAAACCCAGTGGCTTAAACACCTTATCTAACACTGATTGAGTAAGTTTACCTTTGTCCTGCTCAATATCCGTTAATGTTCGACGACTTATCCCGACTAAAGCAGCATATTGTTCTTGCGACAAACCCAGTACATTCTTTCGCAAATGCGACAGCAATTGTCCCAGCGTAATCTCACTCAATAAATATTGTTTATATAAATCGATAAGAACTTGCTGACGGTCTTGGGTCTGATTTTTTATATTCATAGCAGTTCCCATCTTTTCAATTTAGCTTCTATGTAATCAAATGATAGCGCTGGCATTTCAATAATTTTTTTCGGTACTCCTTTATCAACTAATCGCTGTTTTAGCCCAAGCAGATTAGTTGCCAAAGACTTTAATGTGCCTAGAGATAAATCAGGATCACACCAAGGCGCAAGTTTTTGAGTAATTTGAGCCCAACGGTATTCACCTCCTTCTTCATACGGACTTCCCCAAGTCATCGATCTGGTCACAACTTCTGGATCAGCTTTCATAGGTGCAAAGTCATAAATTGGAGAAAGAGAAATTTTTCCAGATTTTTTTAGAAATGATGTATTACGACCATGATTATCTGAATTACCAAAAATAATATTGAGTAAGTCTCGTTGTAACCATTCACAGATGAATTGTGAAGCATCAAAATTTGAATCAATGCGAGTCAGTAATCTACATAAATCGTCAATTACTTCAAAATGGTTGAGATGACTGCCAGAAGATTTATTTAATACCGAGTAAACAGATTCTAAGCCATGGCGATGCCACTGTTGATTACGCCATTCTGTATCAAACCTTGGTAGCCACAAAGAAGGATACTTTGTACCTTCAATAAGCTTCATTTGTGTTGTTTCAATCGTATTGAAACCTAATTCATTGAGTACCTGATAGTAATAATATTCTGCTCTGAGAATGTCACAATCAATCTCACTACGTTTATTTCTCGGAAACTTAACTAAATAATGTTGATCTGGCTGATCAAAATTTTCTTGGTAGGTATCAATCCAGACTTTTTGTTCGGGTGAAACACGGATAAGTAATTTGGGAGCTTCCCCGCCTGCGCCAGTTGCACCACCACTAATGGCACCCATTTGCTGAGCGTATTCCAAAAAATCAATATTACGCTCAGCAACATCTTCCTTGCTAAAATAACGTAAATGTAAGGTTGATTCTGGATTTATAGGAGGAAGCGCCTCTTTAATTCGTAAATTACCAACAGGAGCAATTCCCCCTTTTTCTAATAAGATACTATCTTGCTCGGCATGGGTTAAACGTTGTAAATCTAGATAATTCACCCAATAACGTCGTGCAGCACCAGAAGGCACGATATCATCTAAAAAACCAAACCATGTGCTCGATTCATGTTTTACAAGTATTTGTACAGGAAGTGATAAACTACAGGCGTGCTCATCCCGCCTGTCTAAATATTGAATTGCATAATCCAATTCATACTCTAATTCACTTGCACTCGCCGAGCCCTGTTTAGACTCTAATAATTTTAGTTCTGCTATATCTAACCAGTTCGCATCAAGTAGTGCTTGTATTGTTAATTTTTTCATTGAAGTAAATGAGCAAATATTTTCTCAAAAATACTATAAAAAAGAGATTTTGTGAATATATTTGCTCAATATTATTTAAACCATGTTAAATTTGAGCAAATTTTTTCACATTACTCTATTTGTAATATGAACCAAAACTTAGAAATACTGCTTTATAAAGCAGTCCAGTGGGTGAGCTGATTTCTCCCCAGCTCACTTTAAAACCTAAATAGCCTGATTACTACTGTTGATAGACTTTCTTCCCATTAAAAATAGTCCATACGACCTTTGTTTCAGCCAACTGTTCAGGTGAAACATTAAAAATATCTCTATCTACTAAAATCATATCGGCTTTTTTGCCCGGTTCGAGCGTGCCTATGCTTTTATCTAAATAAAGTGCCTTAGCCGAATTAATCGTATAAGCCTTAAATACTGTATCTCGATCAATCGCTTCCGCTGGGTTTAAAATATCTCCTTCAATTCCTTTTCTTGTAATTGCAGTAGCCATAGCAACAAAAGGATTAGCGGTTGAAACTGGTGCATCGCTTGCGCCTGCAATTGTCGCGCCGTTAACCAACAACGAATGTGCAGGATACATCCCCTTATAAGAAGCTGCATCAATATAAGGTTTTACCAGTTCTTTGTTAAAACTGTCTTCGTAGGCCCATGCTAGTTGCATAGAAGCAATCACATTGTTTTGTTTAAAGCGCTTATAGTCTTTAGGGTCTACGAGCTGGAGATGAGTAATACTATGTGGGACATTGCTCTGACGTTTTGAACGAGCATATTCAATTGCATTTAAAGATTCCTGTACAGCTCTATCCCCAACAGCATGGATATGAACCAGCATATTTCGCTTGTCAGCTTCATCAACAACTAACTTAAAAATATTTGGATCGAATAACAAAGTCCCTTGCTTGTTACTATTAGAATATCGGCCAAGTAGTGCAGCTGATTGGGCCGGAAACTCTAACACGCCATCCGCAAATACCTTTACACCAATTAAATTAAAGTTATCTATGTTTTTATATTTACTATTGATTGACTCAATGATGTTAAAAACTTGAGGCGTACTTTTTGAGTTAATGACATGTAAACCAGAAACTCGCGCCGTTAACTCTCCTTTCTGAGATAATTCTTTATACATTGGAATCATTCCTAATGTTTCCTCTGTATTTTGAATATTGGTAATTCCCTTATTCGGACTGGCATTTGCAGCAATATCCATCCATGCCGTGATGCCTAAACTGTTATAGTATTTGATCGCTTCTTTAGAGCCCTTATAAAGCAGATCATGTGATACAGATGGAATTTTATCACTCACCATATCCCAGCCTGAATCGACCACAAATCCAGTGGGCTCAAATTTTTCATTATGTGCAATATTTTGCTGATCCTCTGGGGTTAATTGCTGAATGAAGTTTGCATCTATACCTGCTTTTTTTAAGAGTGCTTGGTTTGCCCATGCCGTATGGTGGTCACTACCCACCAAGGCAATTGGGCGATCTTTCCATTCATTATTGTTAAATACATTGGATAGTTGGTCAGCTAATTCCCAATATTCTGACGATAGACCATTTAAAAATAGAACATCTCCAGCAACACCCGTACCATCCAGACTCGATTGTCTAAGTTTTGCTTCCACCTTAGAAATATCTATGGTTGTATCGCCGCTATCTATAGTTGCTAATACTGCCTCTACACCAGAAGCTAAAGCATGAATATGACTATCAATTAAACCTGGCATTAAAACCTTGTTATCAAGGTCAAAAACTTGTGTCTTGCTATCTGCAATTTTTTTAATTTCTTCGTTACTGCCTACTTTTATAATGGCTCCATCATGGGCAACGGCGATGGCTTGCTGAAAAGAGTCTTTATCTTTAGCGGTATAAATTTTTCCATTAACATAAATACTTTCAGCACCATTATTGTCAGCACTATCATTGTCTGTACATCCCAAGTTTATAAAGAGCAAACCTAGGCTGAGTGCTAAAAATCCTTTTTTAAATCTCATATTTAACTCCAAAAAATAATTTAAATTCTAATAATCGTTTTCCAATCTTCTTGTTGATATGTTTACATCACAGTCTGTGAGCACTTAGGTCTATCCATCGACTACGGTTTGCTTACCACTCATACCTTTAAATAGTTCAATACGATGCTTTGCACTATTCGCTATAATCTCTATTTCACTGTTTGGTAGGCCCGTTAGTCTTGAGCCCATAATTGCAATTTTTGTTTTTAAAATTTCCATAAATTAATCTCCATTGGGTAATGGATAAACTAATTTTTAAGTTTATTTAAGGATATAAAAAGAATAGAGAAAATACCGCTTTATGAGATTTTTGTCCGTTAATCGGACAAAAATATTTAAGAAATAACAGCTATCTATGCAGCTTTTCATCCTATTAATGACTATACAAAGTAAAACTCTACAGTAATTTATTCATTTCCTCTCGGGCTTGTTGCGGTGTTTTACCCGACCACTCTTTATAAGCCCGTGTAAATGGGCTGTGCTCTGCATATCCCAATAACAATGCTATTTCTACAATTTGTAGCCTTGGATCTTTTAAATACGATTTTGCTAATTCGTAACGGACAATATTTAATTCTTTTCGAAAGTTCGTACCTGCCTCGGTTAAACGGCGTTGTAAGGTTCTACGCGAATAGTTTAATCGCTCTGCAAGTTGTTCAATAGTTGGTTCGCCTTGATGAAGTAAGTAAGCAATCTGTTTACGGACTTGATCTGTAATTTCATCAATATGTGGCAGGCTTGCCAGTAACTTGTCGGCATGTTTTTCAAGTATGGCAACTAAGGTGGCGTCGGAGTTTTTAAGCGGTAGACTTAAGACTTCCTTATCGAAACGCATAAGTGCCACGGGCTGTTCAAAAAGCACAGGACAACCAAAATAATCTTCATAAGGCTTAATATTTTCAGGCTGTTCATGAATAAAATGTATTTCTTTTAGTTTTTCTTTTCCCCTAATGAGGTTACGGCAAAATTGAACTATAACGGTACGACCAGTTTCATCCGCTAAGCTACCGACTTGATCACCTTGTGTATCCCATGAAAGCTCTACATATTCAGTATGAATGTGAACAGTGGCAGGATAAACATCATAAACAAGCCGCTGATATCGCTCAAACCTTTCTAAAACTGCCCCCAGATTTTCACAGGCAAGAAATACTGACCCTAAAACACCTAAATGCTGAGCTGTAATGGTTTGCCCCACATGTAAACCAATGAAAGGGTCATTTAAATAATCTTTAGCAATAATGAGAAGATTTTCCCAATGGTCGATATCAACGCCTTCTAAATGATTTGAATCTGCTTTAGGCCACGGTTCACCCAGCACCTTTTCTGGATCATGTCCTAGTTTTTCCAGATATTCAAATAATAACTGAACATAGATTTCAGAAATCCTTCTTCTATACAACGGCTTATTCAATCCATTCATCTCGTATAGTTCTAATTTGGCGCCAAATATCAATTAGTGTACTTAAAGCTTTTAAACAAAAGCAAATGACTAAAAATACCTGCTCAATCCAAATTTTGGCGCAAAGTGTCAAGCAATATGGCAGCTTTTATCAAGCCCTATCTCATTATTTTTCAGAAGATAGCGTTATAGCCAATATTGAGAAAAATATGATGGGTAAAAGTCTAAATAAAGTGCCCCAAGCGCCACTGGATGTTCAATTTGATTCAAATGGCATGAAATGCAGTGCCTATCTATATCGTCCAGCGACCGAGGCCACTACACCAATTATTGTGATGGCGCACGGTCTGGGTGGTACTCGTAGAATGCGTTTAACAGCTTTTGCAGAGCGCTTTGTGGCAGAGGGTTATGCTTGTTTAGTGTTTGATTATCGCTATTTTGGTGATAGCGAAGGACAACCTCGACAATTACTAGACATAAAAAGTCAGCTTGAAGACTGGAAAGCAGCTATTGCCTATGCACGTAGCCTAGACAAAATTGATCCAAACCGCGTAGTTATATGGGGGACTTCTTTCGGTGGAGGCCATGTGCTGGCAATAGCTGCTGATGATAACCGGCTTGCTGCTGTTATATCACAATGCCCTTTCACTGATGGTTTTTCATCCAGCATGGCAATGAACCCAATAACTACTCTTAAGCTCACGGGTCTCGCTTTAAAAGACAAGATTGGATCAATGCTCGGCGCCAAGCCAGTCATGGTGCCTCTTGCAGGTCCATCAGGACACACAGCATTAATGAATGCACCTGACGCTTATTCAGGCTATCTCGCACTCATGCCTTCAGGTTCAAATATTCCAAACTATGTCGCTGCACGTTTTGTACTCGACATCATACGCTATTACCCAGGCCGTAAGACATCACGTGTTCAAGCGCCAGTCTTGTTTTGCATCTGCGATACCGACTCTGTGGCCCCCTCCAAAACAACATTGCGTCATGCGAGTCATACACCCAATCATGAAATTAAACACTACGCCTATGGTCATTTTGAAATTTACGTTGGAGAGGCGTTTGAGTGTGTCGTTAGTGACCAGATCGACTTTCTTAAACGTACTGTTCCAGTAGCTCAAGCTTAAGTTCAAGGAGTTTAAAAATGGCTAAATACGAATTAAAAGATAAAGTTGTGGTGATTACAGGCTCAACAGGTGGCCTTGGCATTGCGATTGCTCAAGCATTACAGGTCAAAGGTGCAAAATTAGCACTACTAGATTTAGACCTTAATAAAGTTGAAAGTCAGGCAAAACAGCTAGGTGGAGAAAGCATTGCCGCAGGTTGGGTAGCTGATGTATGTTCCTTGGAAAGTCTAGAAAGTGCTATGGCAAATGCTGCTAAACACTTCGGTAAAATTGATGTAGTGATTGCAAATGCAGGCATAGCTTCAACCGAAGCACTAGAACATATGGCTCCTGAAACCTTTGAAAGAACGATTAATATTAATCTTACAGGAGTATTTCGTACTTTCCGCGCAGCTATACCGTATGTAAAACAAACTAAGGGGTATTTACTGGCTGTGTCTTCAATGGCAGCTTTCGTCCATTCCCCGTTAAACACTCACTATACTTCTAGTAAAGCTGGTGTTTGGGCTTTATGCGATAGCCTTCGTCTGGAATTAAAATATTCAAATATTGGCGTTGGTAGCCTTCATCCAACTTTTTTTAAAACCCCATTAATGGACACTATTCAAAATGACCCAGCGGGTAAAGCTGTGTGGAAAGGTAACTCGGGCATTTGGAAATATATATCTATAGAAGAAGTTGTCTCGGGTGTAGTTGAAAGCATAGAACGGCGTAAAGATATGACAGTTGTACCTAAAATAAATACACCAATTGCCAAAGCACCCGCATTGTTTAGAAATGTGATTGAATTTTTAGGTTTCAACCGTAAACAGCTTAAACAGACCATGCTCTTGGCAGAGAAAAACCATAATTCATTTTAGGTCTTTTAAGACACGGATGTTTTGAGATATCCGTGTTTATTTAACTAGCAGCAAAATCCTAATCATTAGCTCAAATCATAAGTCTTATGCGCAGCTATTTTTTATTAAAATTTTCTTTTAATGCATCAATTAAGATATTTAATAAAGGTGCTTGCTCACGTCTGTGGGGATAATACAGATGATAAGGTTCATAGCTATGTCGCCAGTCCTTTAGCGTTTCTTCTAACTCACCACTTTCAATATAAGGCTGAACCATATCAATAGGTAGATAAGCGATTCCTACACCGCTCCTTACTGCTTGAAGCACTGGAGATAAGGTTGTAAAAATAACTTTAGCATTAACAGTAATTGTTTGTGTTTTACCTTGTTTGGTAAATTGCCAACGATAGAGTTCACCATGTGTGGGTAATCTTAAATTAATACACTGGTATTCCACTAAATCTTTTGGATGCTTTGGGTGACCATAACGAGCTAAAAACTCTTTGGTTGCAACAGTGAGCATTTGTATTGGCTCACTCACCTGTAAAGCGATCATGTCTTTAGAAACCAAACCACCTCTTCTAAGTCCTGCATCAAAACGCCCTTCTACAATATCGATAAGACCATAATCAGATATGATCTCTACTGAAATTTTTGGAAATTGTTGTATGACTTTTTCAACTGCTGGCCATAAAACACTTTGTATTCCATATTCATCTGCACTAATACGTAATGTTCCTGCTGGATCATTTTTTAAAGCACTAATTTGATTTATGCCATTTTCTATTTCTTCTATTGCAGGTTGAAGCAAATTCAGTAGATATTCACCTGCTTCTGTAGGTGCCACACTCCGTGTTGTTCTTGATAATAGTTTTATGCCAATTCGATCTTCTAAATTACGGAGTGTTTGGCTAATGGCTGACTGTGACGTCCTGAGTTTTGCCGCTGCACGGGTAAAGCTTCGCTCTTGAGCAACGACCATAAAAGTATGCAAATCATTTAAATTTTCTTTCATTATTTATAAGTATTCAATATAAGTGCTATCTGATTATAGTGGATTATCATAATAAATCACCACGGTTATATTTATTTCATCGACCTAGTTCCTCTTTCGGAGAGAAGATGATGAAAACTGTAACTTTCAAAAATAAAAACATCGATGTTTCTGCAACTATTCGTTTTCCAAAAGATTTTGATGAAAACAAAACATATGCAGCGATTGTATGTGCCCACCCAATTAGTAGCTGTAAAGAACAAACTGCTGGCACAATTTATGGTGAAAAACTCACTGAAGCTGGTTTTATTACTTTAGCATTTGATGCATCGTATCAAGGTGCTAGCGGTGGCGAACCTCGCTTTCTTGAAGACCCTGCAACACGTGTAGAAGATTTCCGCTGTGCAGCCGACTATTTGACAACGCTTAGTTATGTTGATGAAAACCGTATTGGTGTATTAGGTGTATGTGGAGGCGGTGGTTATGCTGTCAATGCGGCTATGACTGAACGCCGTTTTAAAGCTGTAGCAACTGTTGTGGCAGCAAACTATGGCCGTTTAATGCGTGAAGGTGACCAGACACCAGAAGCTGCTATTAAAACTTTAGAAGCCATTGCAGCACAGCGTACTGCCGAAGCGCGTGGTGCTGAACCATTTATTACCCAGTACATTCCAAACTCACAGCAAGAGCGTGAACTAGCTGGAATCAATGATATTGATATCAAAGAAGCGATTGATTACTACAAAACCCCTCGTGGTCAGGCAGAAGGTTCACCAAATAAACTTCGCTTTTCAGGTTTAGCCGCTGCTGTTGGGTTCGATGCATTTCATTTGGCAGAACACTTGCTCACTCAACCCTTACAAATTGTGATTGGCGATATAGCAGGTGGATTCGGTTCTTATCGCGATGGTTATGAGTTGTATAACAAAGCTGCTTCTAAAGATAAGAACCTTTTTGTGGTTAAAGGTGCAAGCCATTATGACTTATATGACCAACCTGAACCTGTTGCTCAAGCTTTAGAAAAAATTATTCCGTTCTTTCAAAAATATCTTTAATTCATAAATTGGAAAGTTTCTCAATCGGAGAAACTTTCCAAACCTTGTCTTGAGTATTCAATTTAGCAAAAACAATTAATAAATTTATATATTGATTTTAAATTTCAACAGATAGAAAATCACTCGCAATCATAAATAACTACAATAGAGTTCTATATGCTTCCTAATAAGAAAAAGAATATAGCCCTTTGCTACATTCTTCCTTTGATTTTAGTTATTGGCTTCTATGTCTTCTTTCGTGTATCTATTCTTCCTTATATTTATACCAAGCAAGCACAGCATCAACTTTTAACAGCAAATAATCAAACAACTGAGATTTATTGGAAAGAACCAGACCTCTTAGCTGATAAAAAGTATCCAGCAATTATCTTCTTACATGGCATTCAGAAGGATAAACAAGGTGCTAAAGCCTTTGTACGCTCAGGCTTGTTAAATGAATATAGTAAAAAGAACTTTTTTAGTTTTGCTGTATCTATGAGTGGATATGGTGAGTCCTCTGGTAAATCAGATTTTTGTGGTAAAGCTTCACAAAATAATCTTGTACAAGCTATTAATTTTGCTCGCTCACAACCTCATGTTGACCCAAATAAAGTTGCGGTGATTGGTATTAGTTGTGGTGCGTCTATAGCAAATGTCGTGTCTGACTCTGGAAAGATAAATGCTTTGATTCTGGTATCTGGGTTTTATGATTTTAAAGGTATGTATGCTCAGTGGCGTTCTAACACTAGAACGCTACCGTCAAATGTAATGAAAGAAATAAATGAATCCATTACTGCTGAAAAAAACATAGAAACTGCATCCGCGGCTAGATCATCATTACCGATTTCGTCTCACTATCCACCTACTCTTATATTAGTTAGCACCAAAGACCCAATTGTTGATCCGAATCAAAGTGTCCAACTACATCAATTACTCGACAATAAAGGTATTCCGACTACTTTAGAACTTATTCAAGATGCCAAGCATCCTGTGCCTGCTAACATATGGAAAAATAGAAGCGAAATATTTTTGGAAAATACTTTGAATATAAAAATTAAGTAAAGGATTTATAATTTTTACACTTGAGTCCACCCTTCGATAGGGTGGACTCTTCCTTTAATTTAAAATCAGGTTTTACCATCAATATTAAGTTTTAGGAATTGACTCTACATTATTTGTAAAAAATCAGTTTCTGTTAATAGTTTTCGACTCATGTTTAATTCAGCATCAACATAGCAAATACTTTTCATACATTAATAACCTATAACTTGTCTAATAGATGTAAAAAATAATTTACTAGTAATAAAAAATAATAAGAAACTAAAAACAAAATAAATAACAATATTAAGTTTTAGTTTAGCTAAAATTAAAATTGCTTGTACTAAGTTAAGAATATTTAGCAAGAATCCTATACATATTAACAAGATTGCCCATAAAATATCAAAACTTGGGATAAGAGTTATAGAAGTTTCAGGGTGCTTTGCCAAATAGATGCCTAAAAGCATTACTGTAGCTGCTATACCATAATTTCTTACATGATCAAAAATAAATTTTAGATCAACCTTTTGAGGGTCATATTCCAAAATATGGCGTAAAAGTCTCTCAGAAGTTTTCTGTGGTTTTTGATCATTATCAGTCATAAATTTTCTCTATAGTCATTCTGAAGTCTTATAACCTCATTTTACATTAAACAATATTATACAGAACTGTCTGTATAGTTCAATATGAAAAATAAAAGTTCAAATGTATATTCATGGCTATTCTGAGCTTACTCATCTAATTAATTACTCACTGAATTATTTCTCCCCCCTCAAAAATACCTCAACCACTCTCTCATTACCCCCCCAAAAAACTTAAATGCTAAATAACAGCACCTTCTATCATATATAAAAATAGTTTGGCATAAGAAAAAGAAATATCGATTTTAAGTGCTCTACTAAGCTGACTATATAATTCATTAGTCAGCCATGTTCTATATCGCATGGCGGTTTGATAGGCTTTTGAATAGTTATTTCTAGCTTCAAACAAGCTTTTTATAATAAATCGCTGTGCCGCCATAATTCCCATTTGAACTTAATGCAAAATTTGGAATTACACCCACACGAACAAACCCAATTTTGCTATATAAAAGTTCGGACACATCGCCTTCCCGTGTATCTAAGACAAGTAAGCGCAAACCCTTTTCTCTTGAAAAACTTTCTAGCTCATTCATTAGTAAAGTTGCTATTCCTTGTTTTCTTGATGACGTTAGAACCATGAGTTTTTCAACTTCTGCCCTATGAACACCGTTCTTTTTATTCACCAAGGATAATTGAACACTACCTACAATCTTTCCTTGTTGAATGGCAATCCATAGACGGCTATTACCTTGTGCTAATTTATGGTTGACCTCACGCCAATAATTTAAGACTTCGTTCTTTTCCATAGGAGCTAAGAAACCTATTGAAGCTCCGTTATTTACAGAATCTTCTAACAATAGCGATAAGCCTTCTTCATAATCACTAATTTCATTTATCTCTAAAATTTCAATGCCTTTCATATTTTTCTCAAAGTTATTTGAATAAAATTTACTAATTTCGGATCTTTACCTATTAAATTTAAAAATATTGAATTTCCAATATATTATCAACGTTAGTTATTGGAAAATTAGAAAAAAATATATAAATTATAATAATAAAAATATTTTAAAAATTGAGGAATGTTTGTGTCTTTAGAACCAGGTGGCTTTACAGAAAAAATTGGAAATCGTTATGAATCCTCTTGGGTAGCATATCAACTCTTAAAATTATTAGATGAGAAAATTTCTTATGTACAAGTGGAACCTGTTGGTCCAGATGAAGATGCTGTAGATGTTATTATTGGTAATCTGGATGGATCTAGAGAACATCATCAATGCAAAATTGGAAATCTTTCCGATAATGCTTGGACACTTGCCACACTTCAAACCAAACAACTTTTAACAAAAGGTTTTCAACACATCTTATCTGGCTCTAAATCTTACAAAGTTGTATCTAGAATTGGATTTAGATTACTAGAAGATATTTGTGAAAGCGCAAGAAACAGTACAGACTCTAGCTCTGAATTTTTTGAATATCAAATTAAAAATATAAGCCCAGATAGGCTAAAATTATTTAATGAACTATGTAACCGTTTAAATCTAGATTCATCAAGTTTAGATGATTTAGACAAAGCTATTCAGTTTCTAAAGAGTTTTGAAATAACACAATTTAATGAAGATGATGTGGATAATGCATTATTTACACTAATAGCTGAAAAATTAGTTTATCAACCTCCTAGTCATCTTGTTCATTTCCTTCAAATTTACCCTGTTAAGTGCGGTAAGCTAAGAACACGTATTAAATCTCATATTCTTAAAACAGATTTAGAAGACCACCACTTTTCCTTTAAAACCTATCCGGGTGATCCTCATATATCCGCTGTAATAGCAACGCTAAATGATGAATTTGATCATTCAATCGAGCCTTATTTAATATCACAACAAAACATTCAACGTGCCGAGTTCAGTACTACATTAGATACTGTTAATAATAACCCAATCACAATAATTAAAGCTGATGCAGGGGTTGGCAAGAGTGCTTTCTTATTAGATTTGAAAAAACATTTTGTTCGATCTGGGACTATTGTTCTTCCAATTCGATTAGATAGACGAGTTCCTGAAAAAAATCTCGATCAATTTGGAAAAGATTTAGGATTTCCATATTCGCCTATTGCTTGCTTAGAAAAATATGAACAGGGACAAGAAATTATCATTTTGCTCGATCAATTAGATGCTCTTCGTTGGACTGCTCTTCATTCATCAAATGCATTAGATATATGCATTAAAATGGTTAAAGAGATTCTTTTACTACGCCAATATGCCAATACCAATATAAAAATTATTATGGCGACAAGAAACTTTGAGCTCGAAGATGATGTGCGTCTAAAAAATTGGATCAGTGGACTCTGAACTGCACCCCATAAGTTAGACTTTTTAAACTTATAAGGTGTGACCTATGCCAGTTCCAAAGCATTCAAAAGAGTTAAAACTCAAAGTAATTCAGGCTTATTTAGATGGTAGTAAAGGCTATAAAATTCTTTCCAAAGAGTTTAATGTAGATCTCCAAACCATTCGGTTATGGATTGAAAACTATAAGGCACATGGTACTGATGGGCTTAATATTAAAATTCAAAAAACTTATTATTCTTCAGAATTTAAAATCAATGCAATACAAATGCTTCTTGATAAGATACCCGTAAGAGAAGTAAGAAGACGGTTAAATCTGAGCGGGACGTCAATTTTAAGAAGATGGCTAGCTCTGTATCATAAAGAAGGGATTGCTGGGTTTAATACTAAACGGACTTATACCAATATGACTAAGCAAGATAAAACTAAAACAGTGAAACCAACAAGAGATGATAAAGACAAGTCTCAGCAAGAGCTCATTGATGAGCTTACAGCTTTACGCGCAGAGGTCGCTTTTTTAAAAAAGCTAAAAGCCTTAAAACTGAAGCAACGTACTTAAATTCAATTTGTACTGCAGACAGTGTTCAAATTATTTCAGAATTAAGGCAAATTTATCCATTAAAGCTCTTACTCAGTATTGCCAAGATAGCCCGTAGTACTTATTTCTACCACATGAAAGCTGTACGTACTAATGATAAATATACTGAGTTAAAACAGCAGATTAAGTCCATATACCATAAGCATAAGGGATGCTATGGCTATCGTAGAATTACTCTTGCTCTGAAAAGTACAGGAATAATGATTAACCATAAATGTGTATATCGACTCATGAAAACTATGGGACTTAAATCACGTATCAGAGCACTAAAATATCGCTCATATAAAAGTGGTTGTGTCGGGATAGTGGCTGATAACGTTTTAAAACGGCAATTTAAAGCAAATCGACCAAATCAGAAATGGGCAACTGATGTAACGGAATTTAATGTGAACGGTGAAAAACTTTACCTATCCCCGATTATCGATTTATTTAATGGGGAAATTATTACATTCCGAATCCAACGCAAACTCAATTATGAGTTAGTAAAAGATATGCTCATTCATGCTTTGGCTAAACTTAAACGACATGAAAAACCAATTCTCCATTCCGATCAAGGATGGCAATATCAAATGGCTCATTACCAACAGCAACTAAAACAACATGGTTTAATTCAAAGTATGTCTCGTAAGGGAAATTGTTTGGATAATGCTGTAATAGAAAGCTTCTTTGGAATATTAAAATCGGAATGCTTTCATGGTGAAAAATTTCAATCAATTGATGAATTAGAGAAAGCTATACAAGAGTACATTCATTATTATAATCATGAGAGAATCAAAGTGAAGCTACAAGGTTTATCCCCTGTACAATATAGAAATCAGTTTTTAAAAACTGCTTAATTAACTGTCCAACTTTATGGGGTCAGATCATTCCACCGTAAAAGGGGCACACAGGGATTTCCACAAAAAAGTTAGACTTTTTCGTGTACTTTGGCTGATGGTCTGCTAAAACCAACTGGCAATGTAGGCCAGCACGCAAATGGTAATCTCCAATATTTGAAGTGTCAATGTAAAATTGGCTAGAAAATATTTAATTAGTTATTGTTTTTCATTTAATTACATAATTAAGGAAATTCTTAAGTAATATTTTTAATCTACCCTTATATCATTAAGTTAAAGTTTAAAATTTCAAAAACTTAATTTCTAGATTGGCCCACCTCAACTAAGAATGAATAAATAAAAATGAATGACTACTGTTATTAAAGAGAGTTTTTATGAGTGGCTATTCAGTATAAAATTGTATTTAAGCGTCCCATCTCACAAAGTAGGCCGTGTCATATACTTAAAGTGATAAGAGCAAAAAATGACTCAAAATAAAGTTGAACTCGCAGAGAAATTGTCAAAAGAATCTCATCAAGGTCAAAAGTATGGTTCTCATGATTACTTTGATTACCATATTAAAGGTGTGGTCAACTCATTAATTGAGCACCGATTTTCAGAAGTCTATATTATTACAGCCCTTCTCCACGATAGCGTTGAAGACACACCTCTTACGCTAGACAAAATCGAAAGTTTATTCGGAAAAGAAGTCCGTGATGCCGTTGATGCATTAACTAAACGAGAAAGTGAAACACGCGAAGAATATTTAATTCGTTGTAGTTTGAATCCGATTGCTCGAATCGTGAAACTTCATGATGCAGCCTTTAATGCGCATAACTCACATAAAGAAAATAATCAATCACGAGTAGATTATTACCTTCAAACCATGTTAATTGTTTCAACAGCACAAGATAGGTTGGAATAAAAAGACAACGAAATGAATCCGTTGCCTTTTTATTTTTAAGATTGTGCAAAAGCCCAAATGTCTTTAGATGCAACCGTGTCAGATACAAGTCTAAAACTCATAGGCTCTAAGTCTTCATCTACCACAACATAACCTTTCGAGTTATTTTTTAGTGCATCACACTTATTATCGGTAAGTTGATAATTCGCCGTATTCGCTAATGCACTTTCAGTAATAACACCTGTAAACACACAATTTGGGTCTTTCGAGACAATCTTACCTTGTGCATTCACCTCGGCATTTACCGTTGTTCCATCTGGAAAAGATAAATCGTATGTGCCGGCTAATTGATTAATCAAAAGTTTTTGATCATCAATTTTTTCATAATGTGCTAATTCAACGGTCATCGCTTGATTAGACTGATTGCTCTGCCAAGCTTTGGTTTTTGCGTCATAGCTCATCACAATTTTGGCACGGTTTTCGTCATCATCTAAAACCAATAATTTAGAACCATCTGCACCAGAATAGTATTTACCCGCCATAGGTAACTCTTGATCAGTTTCGGTACTAATAATATAAGTACCGACATCTAAGCTCGGAGCAAGTGCAGGTTTTTCAGTCGAGACTTGGTCATTGTTGTCATCATCATTACAAGCTGCCAAGCCCATTCCAAGAAGTAAAACCAACAAACAACGTTTCATGGTCTTTCTCCTTACTTGTTAAATAGGCTTTTTAAACGAATTTTGAGCCATTCTTGAGCTGCTGGTCGCTGGTCGTAAGCAACTTGCATTGCAGTCACAGCAATTTTGCTTTGCATGACGGCGCTTTCATCCGACATTTGAGCTGCGGTTGGCGCCGATGGTGCCGCATCAATCCCTAGACCAAATTGGTTGTTGCCTTTATTGTCTTTCGTCACTTGGAACTTCAGTTTATATAAGTCATACGTCCCAATTTTTGAAAAAGCAAAAGGTGTGCTGGTTGTTAAATTTTTAGGGAAATTTACATTTAAGGTAATGCCTTTTGGCAACAATTGGCCCTTGCCTACCTTAGCTTGTAATTCTTTTAATAACACTACGGTTTGTTTTGCCACAATTGCAGAGTTAGGGTTGTTTAAAGTTTTATCATCTACCGTGTTGGTATCTGCGCTTAATGCAATAGACGGAATGCCACGGCCCGCTGAAAACTGTACATTACCAATCGTGCCAGAGTGCACAACGACTTTTCCGACATTTTGACCTTCATTCGGGCCAGATAAAACTAAGTCTGGCGCTTTACCCCAACGCTTTGGTGCAACCACATCTAGTCCATAAACCGTTGCCATCACTGGTGTACCGTGCGTGTAATTCCAGTCACCATTGGTATAACCAGCTTTGGTAAAAGTCCCCGCAGCAGGTGCGCCAATTGGTGCTGCACCATTATGACAACCGTTTTCAGCCGCAATTTGCTTATCATTATCCGCAGAAATGGTTGTTGAGCTGTACATGACAATTGCGCCACCACGACCACTTTGTGGTGAACAAGGCACAGACACAAGCACGCTATGACCATTTGCTTTTAATTCATCATAGAGTGCTTTGACATTGCTGGTTAGACCGTCATCGTTAACCAATAAAATATTTAATGCAAAAGCTGGAGTTGTACACAAAGACAGAATAAGACCGCCCAATAAACTTTTTTTCATCACTTAACTACCATGTTCTTAAATTTCGATTTGTATAGTAGTTGCGCTATATGTACGTTTAGTGACTACGCATCAATAAAAATTAAAATACTTTTCTATTAAAAATTAAATAATTATATTATAAATTATCGCTATATTTTCTTTTATAAACTGATCTTCAACTTCAGCTCTCATCTTCAAAATGACAAAACCCACTTCCGTGGGCTTCATTCAAAGTATCACTTCAAGCTTTAAATCAAATACGCCCAACTTCTAAATATGGAATCAAGTTTTTATCAAAATGTGGCCTTGGGTCGCCTTCATAACTAATAAAACCATGCATACCCGTTAAACGCTCACCTTTATAAAACTGGTTTAATTGATAGCGCGGGTCTTTATGTGAAAGCGTAAAGCTCACCACACCAACGCCCTGCTGTTTTGATTTGTTATAGGCATCTTCGAGCATTTTATGATGCAAAGCCAAATCTTCTGGATGGCACATTAAGGTGTGTAGCACATGGTACTGAATAGAGTCGCAAAGTTTAGGCAAACGCATGCCTTTAGTAATTGGAGTTAGCAAGTTATAAACGGGTCTGAAAATTCCAATGACTGAACTGTAATGCAAAATTTTGGTTTGTTTAATGCTGTGCTGATCCCACAAGCCAAACATGCCCACCAGTTTTTCACCTTTAAAATAAAGTGAAAAGTCCGAGAGCTTTATCCCTGAAAAATACTGATGTCCTTGGGCAAGTTCTTCAAAGTTATAGGCTGGAATAAAATTATAAAACTCTGCCATGTCGCTAATAAACTGATTCATGGCTGCCACATGTTTAGCTTCGGCTACACATGTACGAATCTCTTGAAGATCACTCTGATTAGCTTGCTTTAAGAAAGCCGTGATTTTTCTTTTTGCGCCCGTGTCGGTCAGACTTAATGTCTCAATGAGCCCTTCATCATAATAATCAGGCATTCCCGTTTTGCCCGTTTGAATGGCAGCGCGCGCGGCGTGGTTATCATCAAAAATAATCATTTGGCTAAAGTTCGGTTCATGCATGGTCTGTTTTACATGCTTTGCCAAAACCTTCACCAGTGATTTACCACGATAGTTGTGGTCTACCCGCAAATCACCTGCGTATCGTAAGTTTTGAACGTTCCGATCGACATAACATGGGCGATGACCATTGCTATAACAAGCAACATGCTTCTGACTCTCGGTGTCTTCAATCACGACATGTAATTTATGTCGATACACAATGTCGGAAGCTTGAAAATAACTGGGTTCACGCTGAAAGCTAATTTGTATCCCTTTGGTGGTCATGGGTACGGCAATCAAGTCTCTTAAAGCCTGATCATCTGCCAAAGTTGCTTCTCGGGTAATGAGCGTATTTTCAGCAAGTGGTGGATTTGTTTTATTCATTATTCACCTGTTGTGCGGTCTGTACGGGAACCAAGTTATTTAAACGCCCCATTTGGTCGAGTAGCTGATAGACAAACATGACTTCGTCTTGATCATTCACTGTTTTTTGGGTTTGTACATCAAGTAGCTTCTGCTCGGTATTCAGCAAATCAAAAGTCGTTTTCGTGCCGACATCAAACTCTTTACGTGTGTAGACAAAGGCAATCGACGCTGCCTCTATGGCATTTGCCAGTGCTTCTTTATTTTGTCGAATGGTTTGAAGCTGCGCATAGCTCGTGCGTGTACGCTTATTCAAATCTAGTTCAAGACTTCGCGTTTTTTGGTTAGCCAAATCTATATCGGCCTGTGCTTTTTTGACATTGGCCCGATTTAAACCATCATCGTATAGCGGTACATTCAACTGCACCCCAACCATATAGTTATTACTTTCGGAGCCAATATAGCTTGCTTCATCTTGCTTTCCGGCACGGCTGGTGAGCATGACCGTAGGCCAAAGTTCACGTTTAGTTAAAGCATATTGTTTCTCGGCAGCCTGTTTTTCATATTTGCTACGCATTAAAGCTGGATGATTTTTGGTTTGAGCCAAAATTTCATCTAAGTTACCGGGAATAGCGGGTAGTTGTTTAATCGCAACAAGGTTTTCAGGCGTTACACCTGTCACTTGATAAAACTGTGCTTCGCTTACGGTCAAGTTAGATTGAGCCTGTGTAATATCGGCTTGGCCTTGGGCAACTTGTGCCAAAACTTGAGCCAAGTCCGCACGAGTAATCATACCCACATCAAAACGGCGCTTCGATTCATATAAAGACCGTTGCAGATTTGCCATAGTCTTTTGTCTGAGTTCTAAAATCGCTTTCTTTTTTAATACGTCGGTATACACCATGACGGTATTTAAAATAGTTTCCGATCTTTGGTCTGATAGACCTTGGTTTTGTGCAGAGAGCTGGCTTTCGGCAACATCAATTCCTAAACGATGCCGTCCAGAGGTATAAATCGGATAATCCGCCTGCAATTGCAAACTTCGACCTTTACGGTTTCCTTCAGTGGGAAACAGCACTTGTGAAGGCGTATCTATTCTTTCATAGTCAAGTTGCCCGACTAAATTGACTTTAAGCCCATCACGCTGTTTCGCTTGTTCAAGCATAGCGGTTGACTGGTTCACGCTTAAACGGCTGACTTCAAGCTGACTTTCATGTCTTAAGCTGGCAGACAATGCCTCATCTAGAGTCATGGCATGTGTATTCGACACAACCAACACGCCAAGATACAAGGCGTGTCGAAGTGTTAAAAACCGAGTATTAAATTGCTTCATCCCTTTCATAGTTGTTCCAAACTATTCAGGGTGACTTTTTTGAGTGGCTCAGGTTTGATATTGCCTTCGATAATGCCATCAAACATGACCAATTTTTTGTAGGCATTCCACCCATTATTGGCTTGACGAATTTGAGGTTGGTCGAGCTGTCCCAAGTTTCGTGCAAGTTCATAATGGAAGTTTTGACGCAAGATACTGTCGATATATTCATTGTTAATACTGTGATGAATTTCGCCTTCAAAAAGCACGCAATAAAACGGCTTAACGTGTTGCTCGGTATCAATCGCCAGTAAAGAAATCGCTTTAGATTCCGTTTCATTTAACTGCGACAATAATTGCTGGGCAGTTTCAGGTGCGAGTTTCTCACCAACCAGATCTACACCAAAACGGCGGCCTTGGAACTCAAAACACGGGATTTGCTCTATAAAGCCAGTCACGCGTAAGCAATCATCCATACAGTAACGAAGCAAACCATTACCCGAGGTAATGAGTGGACTCACCACATCCCCTTGTTTAAGCTGCCACGATGGAACGATTTGTCCTTGTTTTTCACCCTCTAAATATTCAAATTCATAGAAGTGACTTTGATACGCCAGTGGGTATTGGTCGTTATAGGGAATCGTGACTACACCTTCTGTCGCCCATAGACCTTTTCCTTCAAACTGAACACTGGGTAATTTCTCTTTTAATTTTTCGGCCCAAGCTTTTGAACCTGCTGTATCCCAACTCGACACTAAACTTAACTTAGGCCATAGCTGTTTGAAGTCGATCTGTTCGCCGTTTGAACTATCAATTAAGGCTTGAGCGCTTTCAGGACTATGCGGTGCAGTCACTTCTTTTAATGAAGCCTGACGATTGCTCCATGAACCACTTTGTAAAACTTCAATCACGTCTTGTTGTAGTAACTCCAAACGCTCAAGCAATTGCAACGCAAAAGTTGGACTCCACACCGAAATCATGGCTAAGTTACGGTTTGCCACCAAATAGCAAATCGTTGCAAAGAGTGCATCATCGGCATTGGCTGCAAATGCAACATTACTTGGAACCGCTTGGGTAAATTTAGATAAAATTCGCTTACCTACACCCAGTAGCGCACTATCATCATTTAGGTTTTTGTCTTTTAAAACTTCACGCTGACTTTCAGGTAACCATGACACCGACCAGTAATGCGTTCCCGAACTAAGCTGTGGGCATTTACGGTATAGACTTGCCATCCACGGCGCAATTGCATGGTCAAGCTCATCTAAAAACAGCTTGGTGTATGGAATAAACTTGATTTGTTCACTCGAGCCACTGGTTGGTTGGAAACGAACCAGCTTACTGCTCGACAGTGACAACTTTTGTTCACGATAACGCTGAATGTCTTCTCGCCATGCGCCGTAACGTGTCGCAGGAAATGATTTTACAAACTGCTCATAGTTTTGAACTTTTTTGTCTTTAGCAAATGTAGAGGTCTGTAAAATCGAATGCAGAATTTGACGTTGTGTTGCTTCTAACGCATTAAACCGTTTTTGAAAATTACGATCAGATGCATCACACCATTTTTTTAAAATAAGATGTGAACCCGTGGTCAGCCATTCATTAGATTTCATTGGATGGCCTCTCTGCGTTTTGTTTTATGTGTTACACAGGCTTCAAATTTTCCCTTGCTCGTGGGTTTAGTGATGAGCTTTACTGGGAAACGAGCGAGATCTTTCCAGCCTAATCGACCAATACACGGTAATTCTGTACCCGCACTCCATGTTGGATTCATTTGCTCAAAGAAATGAATATTTGGGTTCTTTTGTCTCATTTCGGCAGTAATCGGTGCGACTTCACCTTTTAATGGTTGATAGTCATCACCAAAGTTTAATAAGCCAGCTTCACGGTCGTAGTATTCCCCAAAGAATTTCTCACAGTAATGCTCAACCACTTCCGAGAGATGCTGATTTTCATCTTTAATATTTGGGTAATACACATAATAGTTATTGGCGAGTAAGAGATAGGTTTTATAGCCCTTAGAAATGAGTAGCCAATAGAGTTCGTTAAATGGATATTTGATTCGAAGCTTGATCATGAGTTTGAGCATGGTACTTTGCAGACTACGCGTGCCCCAAAACTTCTTCAAAATGACCGTATCACCGCTAAATAACACGGTGTAATCTTTACCATTTAAGTAAAAGTGCTGCACAACAACGGTTGAGAACCCCACAATCTCATCTGTTTCCGAGTCAAAAATTAAGATCGCACCACTTTTATTTTGGAAATCATCTACGAAAATAGAAAATCTCGTATTTTCATAATACTGTTCGTAAATGGAATACATCACTTTTAATCGGTCAGTATCGATTTGCTCTTTTTCAAAATATTGACCATAAGTCGTGTTTTTCAGGTTCAATTTTGAAATCAGTTTATACGTTGTATTAATCATAATCCTTTAACCTTCCACCTCTAATTTGCGAGTTTTCCGATCTCATCTACCGATATTAGAAAACTCATAAAAATGTTCTTTTTCTATGAAGGGATACGTTTTGATATGCCCTATTGTTTTTCATTCTTTGAAAGCTGCCCTTTATTTCTAAATAGCTACATATTCATTTTCTTCCCCCGATCCATAAAGATGGTTAAAAAGGCGGTCACAAACATGATGATTGCGAGCATGCGTAATAAATCATTAAAACTAGATGTAAGTGCCTGAAAATGAATGTCACGATAGATCACACTGAGCGCAATTTGCTGTGCATTTGAGCCGACTTCCTGATATTGCGCTGTGAGCTGATCGAGTCTTTCTATAAAGATCCAGTTCTGCGGGGTCATAGACTGATTAATCTGGGTAACATGTAGCGCAGTCAACCAGTCTAATGATGAGTTAATCAGCGCCAGTCCAACCGCTCCGCCAATATTGCGCATCAGGTTATAAATACCGCTGGCATCGGCCACTTTACTCAGAGGCAAAGTACTCATGGCTAAATGCGAAACCACAATCAGACAGATCATGAGACCAATGCCACGATAGATTTGCGGCCAGAACATAAAGTCATAATCGCTGTGAATGCTGAGGTGAGAATTGAGCCATACGCCAAAGCCAGCCAGAATCATTCCAATAAACACAGTTTTGCGGGTATCAAAATTGGGAATGAGCCACGCAAGAAACGGCGCAAAGCAGAACATGACAATACCTGTCACCATCATGACGTGACCAATTTGGCTACTGTTCATTTCACGGACTTGCCCCAAAAACACTGGAATCATGTAACCCAAGCCATAAAGTGCCATACCAATCACAAAAGTTGTGATGGCACTTAAGGTAAAGTTTTTGTTTTTAAATACAGATAAATCGAGCAAAGGCTTGGGTTGGGTAAAACTTCTAGAGAAGAAGATCATGCCGCCCACAACACAGACCATGAAAGCAATCCGAACGCCTGTGTCTGCAAGCCAGTCGTGCCGTGCACCTTCATCAAGGAAATATTCAAGTCCACCTAAAAACATCGTCATGCCAATGAGGCTAAACCAGTCCATGCTTTTGATGAGTGAATGATTCGCACGGTCAATATTTGGACCTGAGTAGATGACCGTGGCAATGATAATGCCCGGAATAATATTAATCAGGAACATCCAGTGCCATGAGAAGTTATTGGTTAACCAGCCGCCAATGGTTGGGCCAATGGCTGGACCTAAAGTACTGATCATTCCAAACATGACCAAAGGCAATGAGCGTTTTGGTTCAGGGAAAAGTAAGTACAATGCCGTCATGGAAGTCGGAATCATCCCGCCGCCCATAAAGCCTTGAATGCCACGGAAAACCAGTAAACTCTCTAAGTTCCATGCCAACGCACAAAGTAAAGAACTGATGGTGAAGCCAATCGCACAGATCGTGTAATACACCCGTGTTGAAAGCACCCGTGAGACAATACTCGACATTGGAATCGCGATAATTTCGGCAATTAAGTAAACCGTTTGCACCCAAGTCACTTCATAGCGACTTGCACTCATGCCGGCTTGAACTTCGTTTAAAGAACTCGCCACAATCTGAATATCAAGAATCGCCATAAAGTTGCCAAAAATCATGGCAGCAAAAATTGCCCAAGCCGTCTTTGCGGGAAACTTCCACTCAGCGTCAATATGCTTATTCATTTCTTATTACCTAAAAATTTTATTATTAAGTTCTTAGGTCAACCGTAGCGCTAACCGACATTCCGGGTTTTATAAGATCAATATGCGGGCTTGAATCTATGGCAATGCGTACAGGAATACGTTGAACAACCTTATTAAAGTTGCCTGTGGCATTGTCTGGTGGCATGAGTGAGAAAGTTGCACCAGAGGCTGGAGAAAAGCTTTCAATTGTTCCGCTGTAAGTCAGGCTTGGGTAAGCATCAAGTTTTAATTTAACTTTCTGACCAATATGCATTTTTTCAATTTGGGTTTCTTTGAAGTTCGCTTGTACATACAAACTATTTTCAGGAATAATCGCCATTAAGCGAGTTTGCGGAGAAACACGTGATCCTTTCTGGATCGCAAGGCTTCCTATTTTCCCTGCGACTGGGCTCACCACTTTTGATGAAGCCAAATCAATTTGGTAAAGGTTTAAGTTTGCATTGGCACTTTGAATATCAGCCAAAAGTTGCGCTCTACTGGCTTGTAAACTACCCAACTGAGCTTCTGCTGCATTTACGGCGGCTTGTGCCTTGCTTAGCTGTGCCTGAGCAGTTAAATATTGAGATTGAACCCCTTCAAAGTTTTGACGGGTAATTACCCCATCTTTTAATAAATCTTGATAACGTTCAAAATCTTTTCTTAAGCGAGATAAGTCTGCTTGTGCCGCAACAACGCCACTATTTGCTTCAGTAATGGAAGACTTGGCAGACTTTTCATTTTGTTGTTGTACGCCTAGCGCTGCTTCTTTTAAGCTCACGACAGAGCTAGCCTGATCATAACGAGCTTGGTAATCACGATGGTCTAAGACAGCTAAAGTTTCCCCTTTCTTTACAAACTGATTATCGTTAATTAATAACTCCATCACTTCGCCTGAAATCTTTGGCATTACCCAAGTGACATCAGCTTGCACATAAGCATTATCAGTAGATTGATAAAATCGGTATACAAAAAAATAATATATAATGCCCGCGACTAAAAATAACAGCAGGACACTAAAAACACCCCAAGTTATCTTTTTTCGACTTTGGAAATTAGTATCAGTTTCTAGCTGAGCTACGTTATCCATATTCATTCCGTTTATTTGTAATATTCGATTTTTTATTTACACCAATAAACTATTAGCGTCTTTTTTACGTAACTTTTCACTTGGTTTATTCAATGAATCGTGAAAGCGTAAAATTTGGTGCAAATTATGATTCTTAAATCGATTAAATATCATTGACCGTTTTGACATATATTTTTTCTATTTACGCCAATAGATTGCATGCTATAAAAAATATGTTTAAAAATTATGTAATTTTATATTTTTTGAAATTTCTATTTATAACCCATTATCTAGAAATTTAAGTTATTAATTTTAATCAATAACTTAAGGTGATTATTCTTCTTATTAAAGTGATTAATTGACAGGAAAATTCATTGCACCCATATTAAAAATCAGCATTCAATTTGTAGTACTTATGTAGAATTAATTAAGGCAATATGTAATTTCAAAAAGAGTTATCGATAAGTTTTATAATATTTATAGAAACATAAAATATAAATATTCTTATTTATCAAAATAGTTAAACAAAACTTATTAAAGACGTACTTTAATAAATTTATGATTAACTACATTAAGTGGAATAACATGAAAATTTCCAGACCAAATCCAACTCACCCTTAAGAAACCAAGCATTATTAACGAATAAAATTAATCTTAAAAAAGAGTTACTTTTAACTCTTTTTTATTTAAAAAATAGAGAATTATCAGTTTATTTTTTTACTTATTTAAAACCCTAAAAATTTCTTCTAAAGTCACGCCAATCGCAAGTATTTCACTATCCTGATGAGGTAAACCATCAATCTCCAACCCAATTGGTAGTTTCGATTTCGCTCCCTTTCCAATGGGTAAACTCAGTCCAGGTAATCCGATATTACTGCCGGGGTCTGTATTTCGAATCAGTGTCTGGAAATTTTCAATTGAACTGACTTGCTCGTTTACTAGTGGTGCAACGATGGCTGATGTCGGGAATAATAAAGCATGTAAGTTATGCTCTTTAAATGTGTTTTGATAGAGTTCCAGCAATTGTGGACGAGCGTCACTGATGGCTTTTTCATAGAAAGGTAAAACAGGAACAAGTTGACCCGTATGATCTTGAGTTAATTGAGGAAGGATATTCTGTTTAAAAATTGCCTGAACATCTGGGCTTGAGATCTGATCAACTACAGTCTCAATAGTCAAATTTACATGATGATCTTTCAAATATTGAATAAGATCATATTTACCTTCATAGATGACCACCGGAAATGAAATAGCGTGATTGAGTTGTTCTAAATTCGTCATATCGACAGTAACAATTTTGACTCCCGCATCTTTTAAAAGACCAAGTGCAATATGAGCTTGTTGATGAACATCTTCATCTAAATGATTCCAAAAATATGGATTGATACCGAGTCTAATTTGATGAGGCTGTAATGGTTTTTTTCTTGGCTCTTGAGTAATCAGCTGATCAATTAAGATAATGTCAGATACTGTATGTGCTATAGGGCCGGCAGTATCCCGCGTATGTGAAATTGGGGTAATACACTCTTGTGAATATCTTCCTACCGTTGGACGAAAGCCGACACAACCATTTAAAGCACTCGGTAATCTAATAGAAGCGCCAGTATCTGTACCAATCGCAATCTGAACCATTCCTGCGGCAACAGCCACAGCACTACCTGAAGAAGACCCGCCAGCAATATGTAATGGGTTTACCGCATTTCGTGTACCCACAACACCTTCAATGTGCATGGCAGTATTATAACCCGTTACGCCAAAGGCTAGTTCGTGCATATTGGTTTTACCAACAATGACCGCGCCGTGATCAATGAGCTTTTGAATAATCGGTGCAGAGCTTTGAGGCTTAAAATTAGCTAAAGCTGGTGTGCCTGCACTATTTGAGAAACCTTCAACATGAATATTATCTTTAACCGCAATTAAAATGCCCATCAAAGCTGGACATGGCTTTCCACTAAGCAGATATTTATCCCAATATTGAGCTTGTTGAATTGCTGAAGCTTTATCTGTGCTAATAAATGCATTTAAAGATTGCTGTTTTTCAATAGTGGCGAAGTAATGATGGACGAGCTCTTCGCAAGATATTTTTCTTTCATGAATCAATTTAGTGATGACATCAACTGAAGCATTTACTAAACCCTGTGATTCAATCCAATTATTTTTTTCAACTGCATTTGACATGATGACTTAAAATCCATTTAAGTTGCGATTTTAAGAACTTAGTACAAATTGCTCATTCATTCGTATCCTCAAAATTGAGGATTGCTTTGTTTTAATGCTGAATCAATAAAGCCATTTCAGTGCGATTATTGCAGCCTATTTTTCTCATGGCATTATTTAGATGAGTTCTTAAAGTGGTAAAGCCAATACCAAGTAAACTTGCCACCTCTTTATCACTCAAACCTTTAGATACCAAACGAACTACTTCTTGTTCACGTGGAGTCAGACCATATTGTGTTGATAAATCTAGTGGTAAGGCTTGGGTAAAATAAGGTTCAAGTAGATTTAATATTCTTTTTTCACGCTCACCAAACATGTCGGCGTCTTGTGCACGCCAAATGCGTAAATCGCCAATATCTATACCATTTCGGACAAAATAAATATTTATGCCGTGATACAAACCATAGGCTTTTAAAAACTCATTGTAATAGCTTGTTTTTTTAAGGTCAGCAAGAGGCATGACTTCGTTTACAAATGTTGGTTTCTGAAGTTTATGAAGCTGTGCAGTAATAGGGTCATCAAATTGCCAAACACACTCATAGTCCTCCATCGCTTTGGGGTCGATTTTCCATATCACACCTTCTCTCGATAAGTTATGTGTTGAATCCCAAATGTAAGATGCGGCGAAATCAGCCCGTAATAAGATGGCAATATCTGCAATGATATTTTCACGTAAATTATATTGCCCTTTTCTTGAGCCAAGTTTCCATAATATTTCAGAAAACAATGTAAACTCAGACGGGCTGAAATCCTTTTCTAAAAGTGCGGTCATAGTCTACCTATTTAACGCAAGCCATCGAATTTTGAGAGGATCGGTTAAGTGCTTCCTTTGAACTTAATACCAATCCCATCCTTTCTATAACATATCTATTTTTTGATTTGGTAGGTAAATATTAGTTATAAGTTAAAGACGCGGGTTCAACTCACACCATCCCATGTGAAAGTCACTATTTTCATCTTAAATCCCAATCTTGCTCTACCCCTCTATTTCTACATTCCAAGAAAGATTTTAAATGAAACTTTCCAATCGCTTTAAGTTTATCTTCATCGCTAGAATATAGGGGGTATTCATATGCCTGAAGAACTATTTGTCGTTGCTTCATTTTCATATCTTCAGGAAGACTTCCTTCATCTGCTGTTTTATATACATAGTCAAAAGACAGTCCATTTTGTCTCCCTTCCATGATTGCTTTTGCTAATTCAGAAAGAGTTTTACATTTACTATCCCTTGTTTGTATTTCGTATTTTTTATCAATCATCTTAATAAGCTCTTCCTTGGAAGGAAGCTCTATATTTGTATTTGCGAGACAAATTTTAGGCATCAACACTACGGCAACTAATAAAACTATCTTCTTCACCTCAATCCACCTTATTCTAAGCCAGCCAATTCTTTTTGAAATGCATCGGCGCAAGTCATATACATCTTGTTGCTGAACTCAGTAATAGCATTATCTTGATTCTCTTTTGTAGACCACTTTGGTTCTCTATAGGCTTCATAAATAATTTCCCTATGATAGGACTTTATTGGCTCTTCCATATTTTTTTGTTTATTAAGTACAGCAATATTATTTGCAATATTCTCCCCTAACTGTCTAGAAGTCATCACTGATTTTGCATACTCACCAATTCCTCCACAAATTACATCTATTGCATCATTTTTTGTCATTTTCTTTTCTGCATATACATTTACCGAAACCAAAGCAGTACATAGAATAATAAATATTCGGAACATTTTAATCTCGCTTATTTTCATGATATCTCAAGATACTAGCTATCTTTTGGAATAAATACCCAATTAAAAAACCATTAAAGATTATCCCAATACCTGTAATAACCATAATTCCTGACCATACAGTCTCAGTACCATAATAAGTTCTCGGTACTTCAACTCGACCAAACACAAGGATAAATATAAATCCAGATATAACACCTAGAACAATTAATCCCCATCCAATAGCATTACAAACATCACTTTCTTTCATGCCTTGATTTTCTACATTCATCTCAATCAACCTTGTTAAAGTTCTTCAAAACTTTGTAAGTGATATCTTGATTAGTAGCATCAATTACTTCTAATAAAGCGCCTTTATAACCTATTTGCTTAGATTGGCTTAAATCATATTCAACATCATTATTGAATGCAGGACGTGCTTGATTACTTGAAAATTCACGGTAGCCTACATTAATTTTATTTCCAAATTTTCCACTATAAATTAATGTTTGTTGGAAGGAATTATCTGATGCAATTGCTACAGTCTTCATAGTAGCTTGATGTTTATCAGTACAGTTTTTTGCATTAAATATTGTTACTACACAAAGCTTACCTTCATTATCATACATAACTACTTTAAATGGGTCAGCTAAAGGGTTTTTCTGAACCATCCCCCCACCGCTTACAGTGTTGAATGGCTGAAAATATTGCCCTTTTTCATTTTGGCCCGTTTTTAAGTAAATGCCCGGAGTAAGTGAATAGGCAAAGCTAATTTTAATATTCTCAGGCACGTTTAGAACTTCACGATCAACCACTATACCTTGTTCAAGCATTTGATCCCCTACAAATGCTTTATTAACTGAACCAATTGGCGGCTTGCTTATATTTTTAGGGACAGCTTGATAATTGTAGGATGGAGAAGCGCAACCAACTATGCCAATACTTAAAATTAGTAAACTAATATTCTTTTTCATGATTTAACCAGCTTTATAAAGTTCACACAATCTAACAAATTGGTTACTAATTGTCACATATAAAAATAAATAGTAATCTTAAGAATTGTTTAATTTAAAAAACTTGTTTATTGGATCAAAATTTTATGCTTATTACTTCCTTTAATAAAAAATTTTTAATAACAATTTGTAGTTTATTAATTGTTGGGTGCGCTGCAAATTCAGGTATTGTTCCTATGGGAAATAATACTTATATGGTCTCACGACAAGCTGCTACTGGGTTTAGTGGAATGGGAACACTTAAAGCAGAAGCAATGAAGGAAGCATATCAAGAATGCCAAAAAACAAATAAATTCGTTAATGTCTTAGAAACTATTGATGCAAAACCACCCTATATTTTGGGTAACTTTCCTAAAACTGAAATCAGATTTAAATGTATAAATGAAGAATAAATTGAGCCATTAGGAAACAGTTTACTTTTTTGGACCTCAATTGTTTCACGGGAAGGTAAAGAAATTGCCAGAACCAAATTTGCAGCTTGTGGATGTAGAGCTTTAACTAGGATATACCACAGTAATTTCAGATACAGTGGATAGTCGGGCTTTTTAAACACTAAAACCCACTCATTGAGTGGGTTTTTTTATTACTAACCGTTTTGCCTGAGGTGATCTTGGAACTCTTGGTCGTGTATTTTGTTGTAATTAACAGGGTCGTAAACGCATCCAGTCAAACCAACAATTACAGTAAGTACAGCAACCAATTTTTTCATTGAGACAGCCTTTCCTTTTAACGCAAAAGATTTGCTTTAAGTATACTCCTAGGTGATCATTTTGATTGGACATAATTAAGGCAAACAATTGTTATTTTTAAATTATCGCGGTGCTTTAGCATATGATTTGATTTTTTAGCAACAACAAATCAACGGTTAATACAAAACTTAAGCCTCAGTTGCTAAATACCAGTTTTTCCAAGAGCTGGTTCCTCTCGTTTCAATTGGTACAGTTGGGATCAGTTTTTCTTTTAATATTTCAGTTTGTTCAACCGCTTTTGCAAGTCTTGCTTTGACTGAATGAATGCATTCACGGTCACCAAATTCACAGCGGTCTAAAGTTGTACCGCCACAAGGCCCATTAGCTAAACCTTTTGGACACGTTTCAGGGCAAATATATAAAGTATCGCTTAAGCGGCACTGACCACAGCTTTCACAACCGACTAGGCTGTGTTTACTCAGTACTTCTGTTTTAAGTAATGCTTTGGCTACTAAAGCATTTTCCCAAAAAGACGCCTTAAAAATAAAGCGTCCAAGCCCTTTGGCAATTTTTGATTCAAACAGCGCCTCATGCATAACATGTAACTGGCGATATTTAATTAATTGTTTAGATGTTGGCTGGCGAGAAAAACGAGCAATTTCAGGCGCAAACTCTTTGCCTGTCGTGACTTGCCAAAGTGAATTCCATAGCTCTTCTAAGGCCTCAAGCTTAAGGTGTCTGTATTGCTCAATGTAGCTTTCAAGCAACATTTGCTCTTCAGGCTTATGGCAGGCAGATAAGTGAATTCCTGCATACCCTAAGTGTTTACATATCAAAATCTGTAAAGCACAGCGTAAATAAACGCGATCTGTATTTCCTGCCTGTTTTTCTTCTGCCAAGACTTTTAGCATGTGTGGAGTAATCACAATACCCGCAACTTTATGCTTTACCATGAAGTTAGCACGGCCTAAAGTCAGTGGCATGACACAAGCCAGTATTTGCTGCGAATAAGCATGCTTCGTTAAAAATGATTTGGCTTGCTTTAAGGCTTCAATGTCATAGCCCAACTGGGTAATGATAAAGTCAGCGCCTGCTTTAATCTTCTTATGCAGTTTTAAGTACTGTGCATCCCGCTCAGCTTCGACATATTTAAATGGGTTAAAAGCAACTCCAATACGAAAACCGCCATGTTGCTTGGCAGCCATCACGGCGTTTACCGACTCTAGGTATCGACTGCGAGGCTGCCCATCTCGCCCATTATGATGCTCTTTAAGTTTATCGCCTGTAAGCAATAACAAGTTTTGAATATTGGCTGCTTTAGCTTGCTCTAAAAAATGCTCAAAGTCTTGTATGTCTCGGGCCTTACCAGAAAAGTGTAAGACTTTATCAATTGAGTCAGGGTAAGTTTTGCTCGCTTCAAGCGGCGCAATATCATGATCTGAATGTACGCGATCTGCCAATGTCATTGCAGCCGGATATCCTGCAAACTCATGTTTCACAGGATAAATCTCATGCAGTGAAGTGAGATACTCCACCAACACAAAAAACTGGTTTTGTTGGAAGCAGGAAGAAGCGTGTGACATAGGCAAAGTGCTTATCAAAACATGACATCAATCATAAGCGCGGCATTATAAATCAAAAGTGCATCAAGATGCGCTAGTCAGAAAGCTCATTGTTTTGCTTATCTTCACCCTCTTTATTTCTAGGTAATTCGAGTGAGCGAGGAAATATAAAATCAAAAGAATCGAGTGCATAGCGGTAAAGCTGAGCTGGTCGTTTGCCCACGATTTTACTTTGACTAGTTTCTTCAACTGCACCCGCTTCTATCATACGGCGTCTAAACGCTTTTTTATCTAAGGATTGCCCAAGAATAATTTCATAAATGGTTTGTAGCTCGGTTAGCGTAAATAACTCGGGCATTAGACTGGCTGGCAATGCGGTATAGCGGGTTTTATTAGTTAAACGCTCCAATGCCAAGTTAAGCAATTCATTATGATCAAACGCCAAAGCGAAATCTTGTGCTCTTGCTACAGGCACCCATTCGCTGTATTCCGCTAACTCTTGATGTTGATAGGCATTAAAATCAATTAAAGCAAAATACAAAATGGTCACAGCCCAACCACGCGGGTCACGTTTCGCATTGCCGACAGAAGCAACTTGTTCCAAATAAGGTGAAGCAATCCCCGTTTTTTCGACCAGCTTACGATAAGCCGTGGCCATCAAGTCCTGATCATGGGTTAAATCGGCAAAACCGCCCGGTAAAGCCCATTGGTCTTTGGCTGGAAAGTTTGGTCGCTTAATGAGTAATACCTGCAACTGACCATTAAATACCGAGAAAATAGCCATATCTACAGTGAGTAAAGGTGCGTCATAATCTCGGCGATCATAACTGGCAAGGAATTCTTGTTCAGTTTGAATAGTCACGTTCAGTCTCTCAATGAAAACGATGAGCCGATACCCATGTAACGACTCATCTAAACTCAGTTATGCGATGGATAAACGATCACGAATTTGATCCAACGTACACTCATATTCAAGTTTACCATTTTCAAAGACTGTTTTTAGTGCTCCGCCTTGTTCTTGTTCCGCTGTTTGCTCATCAAACAAGGTAAAACCAGTTTCACTTTCTTCGATGCGTAAAAGACCTTTAGCAGATTTTTTTACACCTGAGTCAGTAATTGGGTCTTTAAACAGCTCTCGGCCTACGCCATTGACTTGTCCCCAAGTCGCTTTAACAGCAAATCCAAAGGTATCGCGAGTTAAGTAATTATAGGTAAAGCTGCCGATCCCAAACACCAAATTGTTTGAAGCAAAACCTTTGGCTTCTAGCCCTTCCAAAATACGTTGTGCACGGTCTAGTGTAATCGAGTCACCGTAAATTAAACCGACACGTTCATTAAGCACTCTATAGCCTTGGTCAGTCGTTGTACCGCCAAACACTTCCCATAAACATTCAACCGCGCCTTTGTACGCTGGGCTGCCAACTTCGGCATTTGGGTCACCACAAATAATTTTGATAGGGTCACCAGAGTCTGGACGGAAAACCAATTTAGCCAAGCCTAAAGCGTTGGGTTGTCTTGCCAGAATTTCAGGTTTTAAAGCCACTGTAAACTCTGTAATCACTCGCCAAAAGTCCCAAGTATCAGACACAATACTGACAACACCTGACGGGTAAAGCTCACAGATTAAACGCTTAAATGTTTCTAGCTCACTGTCTTCTGTGCCCATACACATCACACTGTGTTCGGTCGCTGGTACAGAGACTCCAATTACACCTGTTGCATTGTAATATTCTTCTGCATAGTCAATTGACGCAACCGAGTCAGTTCCAATAAAGCTGGTTAAGTGCCCGACACCCGATTGAGCCGCATCATAAATTCCACTCATACCACGGCTACTAAAATCGTGTCCTTGCACAGGTACAAAATCAAGTGGTGCACCAGTTTTTACGGCATATTGGGTTAATAAACGTTTGTACTCATAGGCAATCGTTGCAGTAGTGCAGCTTTTCCAAAGCTCAGCACTTAACACAGTTTCAATATAGTTGGTTAACCAAAAGAAACGCGAGTCGGTATTAATTACGGTAAGCACGGGTACACGCATATTGACGCGGCTACCTTCTGGCAATGCTTTAATGCGTAATGGTAAATAACCCAAGTCATGTAACGCTTCAATATGATCAACGGGTACAGCACCTTCACCTAATGATGTATCCATGCGGCGTTTATAAGCAGCTACCACTTTGTCTTTAGGTTGTTGGAAAAAGCCTTCATTCCATGTATCGATTAAAAAGTGTTTGATAAAACCCTGAAGACCAAAGACCACAACTTTATCGTCGAAGTCAGGTAACATTTTAGCGAGTCGAGATGAACGCGGCGTAAAGTTTGCGTACACGTACTCTGTACCTACTGGGTACTGACGTCTGTGATCAGCTTTATAAAAATCGATAGCGTTTAATGGATTAAGTTTAATCGTCATCTTTATTCTCTTTATTTTGCTGCAAAAGCAATTACTGAAATTTTGTCTGATGGTTGTTGTGGAAAGCTGTCTGAAGTAAACAGTTGGTCAAGCAGCGCATCAAAAACCTCTAATCCTTTACTAAAAATACCGTGGGTCACATATAGAACGACCTTATTGCAATTGAGGCGACGGAGTTCTTTGGCAATACCAATAAAGGTTGCACCGCCATCGCAAATGTCATCGGTAATGACCGCTGTTAGCCCAGATAAATCAGTCGCATGTACATGTGTACCTAAAATTTTGCCAGTCACTGGGTCGCGTTTTTTATCACACTGAACAATAGTGATGGGTTGTTTACGCTCAAGATTAAAAGCGTCTGCAACCATTTGTGTGCGTGCTTTTGCGCCTTTGTCTGGGCAAATCAGTATTGTTTTTTCATCTTTTAATAATGTGCTTAGCGCTTCACTCTTAGCAATGATGTCGACTGAACTGACATTTACAACTTCGCTAAAAGAAGTATTGGCAGCGAGTAATGCTGTTGTTACTTCACTGTGGCAATCCCAAACAGTGATTTTGCCTTGTTTGCCGGCTTTTTTGTCTGCATTAATGTTGAGTAATTTCGTCATCACATCGAGTGAAAATGCTTGGCCTACTGCACAAATACGGTCCTGACGTGCGTAAGGAAAATACGGAACTTCTAGGTCAACGGTTAAGCCCTGATTCAGCAAGATATTTTCAAGTAGTAAATAATCCATCACATCGTGACTTGAGGTCATTTGTGCACGAACCAATACGGTGCCAGATAGTGAACCTAAGGTTGCCTCATCAATTTGAACATGACGCTCTCCACCAGAAAACTGCGTGAATTTCACTGGAATTTCATTTCTTGCCGCATCTAAAAGCTGGATAGCCATATCATCCTCTTTTTGTCTGATGACCTTCGATGAATATATAGTGGCATAAAGCCACTATATATTTCAAGTCTAATTTTCAAACTTTTTTCAAAGCCCGCTGAATGACATTTGATGTGAGATTTTTGACACATATTTCGAGATTGTTACAATCTATATCTATTAAGTTTACGCAATAAAAAATCCGACTTCATGTCGGATGTTTGTCTTTTCCTATCAATAGCCCATATCCTTTATTGTTGACAAATGAATGTACTTAATTACTTTTCACGAATAGCCACACCTTCGACTATTTTTGAAACAATACTTGATATAATTGAATTTTCAGTATTTTTTTTATGAATAATAATAATTTCTCGATAAAGATCTGGTTGTTTTAAATCAATTATATTGATATTTTTTTCTTTCAATTTATTCATTCCAATATCTGGAATTAAAGCTACGCCTAAGTTTTTTTCTACCATTCTAATAATTGCTTCAATTTCATCTACTTCAATAATGTCATTTGTTTTGATTTGATTTCTATTTAAATAGTTTGCTACAACCTTCCCCCCAAATGAGGAATAGTCATAACGTATAAACGGATTATTTTTTAAAATTTCAACAGGGTGTTTTTCGTGAATATCAATTGGGGTAATAAGAAGAATAGGCTCTTTTTTTAAAGTATAGTGACAATAATCATCGGAAACTTCAAAATTAGGCTTAATGATAATCGCTAGATCTATCTCATTTTTTCCAAGCTGATGGAACAAATTAAATGAGACTCCTGGTATGAGTTTAATTTTTGCTTTAGGAAAGTATTTAAATAGTTCTTCAAGTATTTCTGGCAAAATATTGGATTGAATTGAAGCAATTGCCCCTATCCTAATCTCACCTGTGAAATCTGCCATACATTCAGGTTGTTTCATCTTCTCGACAAGATCAAAAACTTGTTCAGCTAACGCAAGTACACGTAAACCCTCACTATTAAATTGAACAGTTTTTCCGTTTCTTTCAAAAAGCTTAATCCCCAAATAAGATTCTAAAGATTTGATTTGTGCACTGACAGCTGCTTGTGTAAGCCCTACATTATGGCCTGTAGCACTAAATGAACCATATTTTTTGATTGCTATAAGGGTCTTGAGCTCATGAAACATACTATCTGCATTCCATTAAATGATAAAACCAATCCTTGCAGAAATTATACACTTCTTAAATTTATATAGATAAGTATCTCTTAGTGCGATACTTATCTTTGGTTTTAATTTTCAGTTACAGTATTAAAAGACTCTAACCTCTTAGTTTTCCACTTTGCTACAACTAGTGGCGCAATAGCATTTCCAAGAACATTTAATGTTGTAGTACCACTTTCAATAATTCTAAAAATACCAGCAATTAAGGCAACACCTTCTAATGGTAAACCAGCTGTTGCTAAGGTCGCAGATAAAATCAAAATTGCAAAACCAGGAACTCCTGCTGCCCCTTTAGACGTTAACACCATAGTCACGACCAATAATGCTTGTTGAGAGATAGTCAAATCTATTCCATATAATTGAGCGACGAAAATTGTAGCCACACCTAGGAAAATTGATGCTCCATCTAAATTAAATGCATATCCCATAGGTACTACAAAACTTACAATACGGCGTGGAACACCATAGTTTTCGAGTTTCTGCATTAATTGCGGCATGACAGCAGCAGACGCACCAGTTGAGAAAGCTAGAATGAGTTCATCTTTAAAATATTTAATAAGGTGAAATAAGTTTTCTCTTATATACAAACACACAGCACCTAGAACAAAAATAGCAAATAAAGCTAAGGCTAGATAAACGACTCCAATTAATTTCAGTAATGGCAATAAAGAACTGAAGCCAAAAGTCGCAACTGTCGCGCCGATCATCCCAAACACACCAATCGGTGCATAAGCCATGACTAAACTTACAAGCTTAAACAATGCATCAGATATTCCCTGTAAAACTCTTATTACAGGTTGGCTTTTTTCTTCAGGAATTTTGTTTAATGCTAAACCAAAAAGAATCGCAAAAAATAGAATTGATAGTAGTTTGCCTTCATATAGGGCTACCACAATGTTTTCCGGCACGATATTTTTTATAATCTGTAGAGCGCCTTTGTTCGTATCTGTATGTAGTACTACAGCTGAGTGTGCCATCCCAGATATATCTGTTCCAACCCCAGGTTGAAAAAAGTTGGCCAATAATAAGCCCCAAACAATCGCAAGGCTTGTTATTGTAAAAAAATAAAGGAGAGAACCCGCACCCATTTTTCCAAAAGACTTATTATCACCTCCTCCTGCGATGCCTAAGATCATGCAACACAATACAATAGGTACAACGACCATTTTCATCATATTAATAAAAATATCGCCTAACGGTTTTAATATCTCAGTGCTTACCCAAACTTGATGAGTTGGATTTACATTAAAATACCACCCGACTAAAATACCTAAAAGAAGACCAATTAATATTTGCCATACCAAAGAAATACTTTTCATAAATCATCCTTGTTTCCACATGTCCTCAAAAAAGGGATACAAATAATATTCGTACCCCTCATTACTTTATTTTGCAAAAAGCTGAGTCATATCTTTAAATGCTTTAAATTCAAGCGCATTACCACACGGATCAAATAAAAACATAGTTCCTTGTTCGCCAACTTTACCTTTGAAACGTACATAGGGTTCAATCACAAACTTTGTACCTAACGACTTTAATCTTTCAGCTAAAGTTTCCCAATCTTCCCAACTTAGAATGATTCCGAAATGCGGAGCAGGTACATCATGACCATCCACAGAATTAGAAACAACTTTTTCTTGATAATCCATTTTAGGATGTTCATGAATAACTAATTGATGTCCGAAGAAATTAAAATCAACCCAGTGATCACTAGATCTTCCTTCTTCTAAACCAAAGACTTCACCATAAAAATTTCTTGCAGCAGGCAAATCATAAACTGGGATAGCCAAATGGAATGGTGCTAAACTCATAGGAACCTCTATTAAATTGACTTTTGTCTTAAATAAAAATTTAAAATAGAAAGGTTTTCCGA
This sequence comes from Acinetobacter sp. KB005, assembly GCF_049949095.1. Lineage (NCBI taxonomy): Bacteria > Pseudomonadati > Pseudomonadota > Gammaproteobacteria > Moraxellales > Moraxellaceae > Acinetobacter > Acinetobacter sp. KB005. Next base: position 2,900,256 of record NZ_CP188191.1, read on the forward strand.
GTTAAAAATCTAAAAATTTAGATTCTGTCTTTACTCGTATAATCCTTTATACCTGAAGGAATTTAAGATAATAAGAATCTTTTTGATCTTATTTACTCACATCCTTTAAACAAATTAATGCTATATAAAAAAAAGCGTATTTAGAAACAAAAATATTTTCTCAAATTAACAAATTATTCCTATATGTAACTTAAGTTACTGTAATTAAACAAATTAAAACAAACAATAATGATTATTAAAATCATAAATGCATATAATATTTTTTTATCTATTTAATAAAAAAATATTGTTTATTATATTTTTATTTAAAAACTATAATTTAAAATTTAATGAACCACTATGACCTTATATACTTGGCTCTTGTTTCTATCCACTATTTCTCTCCTATCAGTAATACCAGGTCCTAATATGGTATTCGTATTAAATACGAGAATTAATCAAACATTAAAGGAAACTTTAATATCAACTGCAGGATGTTTACTAGGAGTATTAATATCAATTACAGCATGTTGCCTTACACTCTTATTTTTAAGTAATTTACAAACTATATTTATAAAATTAATTAATGTATTTGGAATTATCTATCTTTTTTCAATTGGAATAAAACACCTAAATCATAACTCAAAAAATTTAAATAATGACAAAATATCATCATTTAAAACGCATGGTAATTTATTTATTAACGGTTTTTTTATAGCTATTTGCAATCCTAAAACAATACTTTTTATTATTTCATTTTTCCCTCAATTTATTAATCGTAATTCACCTTTGCTCTCTCAGTATTCAATACTGATTTTTACTTTTATTATTTGTGAATTTTCTTGGATGCTAATCTACATTTGGGGAGGTGAAAAAATTAAAGTGCTAATAAAAAAACCAAAATTCTTTTATTTATTTAACAAAATAATTGGTGCTTTCTTTATTTTATTTTCAATATCTCTCATATCCCTAAACTTAACATGATTAAAATATTTACTGTATTGGTTCATTGAAAATCCCCAATACAGTAAAATTAAAGCTAGACTAAGGTCCTTTATTTACCTTAAGTCCTTGGCCTATAACATAAAATTGTCCACCAGCAATATAATGTAAAGTTTTCAATTCTGTCGGTACATCATCAAATTGCCAGTGACCATCTTTAAAGACACGATCATCAGCCCAAGCACTAACAACCTCTCCAATGAAAAGATCATGAGCTTCTTGATTGTGTGGCTCTGGAATTAGTTTACAGAGTAGCCAAGCTACACACCCTTCGACTAAAGGAGTTTGAAAACCATCTTGATAAAATAGTCTTACACCAAATTCATTCAATTTATTTGGGTGGTCTTTTAGACTTTCACTTCCAACATCTACAACCATTTGAACTTGCTGTACAACAGGAACTTGTAAAGCAAACCATCCACTTTGTTCAACTAAAGAACGTGTAAAAGCCATTTTATCTAGAACAACAGTGACTTTCGCTGGAGAAAACTCCAAAGCACAAGCCCATGAAGCAGCCATCACATTTTCAGTACTTTGATGTTTTGCAGACACCAACACAGTTGGTCCATGGTTCAATAAACGATACGCTTTTTCTAAAGGTACAGATTGAATTGCCATATTATGCTCAATATTTAAATATCAACTGTTTTCCACTCAGAATCATCTTTAAGTGGGGGTAAATAGGATAAGCGGCTCATATTTTGTTGCCACAAATTATTAGGAATACGATATCGATCTGCTTTATGAGGATCTATTGCTAAAACAATATCGCTCTCGCGCCCATTCGCAATTAATGTTGCAAGATCAGGATTCATCATCACTGCTTTTCCAACTGCAATAAATTCAGCCCATTTGGTTTGATATGCTTCTAATATCTGATCTGCACTAAATAAACTACCGATACCAATTAAAGGTAATTTACCTGCAATTCTTTCATGCAAAAGCTGCATACGTGTTAAGTGGACATCTGCTCCTCTACGTGCTTTTTTATAAAAATCCCAAAGAGATACATGCAAATATTGAATCGGTTTTTCTACTAATGCATCAACTAGGGCAAATGTATCAGCCATGGTTAAACCTTGTTCGTCTGGTTCTTCTGGTGAAAACCGATAACCAATTATGAAATCATTTAATCCATGTTTCATTTTGATAGCATGTACAGCATCTACAATCGCTAAAGAAAAACGCATACGTTTTTCAATGTTGCCACCCCATTCATCAGTTCGACGGTTTGATTGGGCTGAGTTAAACTGCTGAATTAAATAACCATTGGCACCATGAATTTCGACACCATCGAAACCCGCTTGAATAGCCAAATCAGCAGCATTAGCAAATGCTCGGATTAAATCATTAATTTCAGAATGAGTAAGTTCACGTGATCCAGATTGAATATCCTCAGATGGCGCAACCTTTTCAGCGCCATTTAACAATTCATCAATGCTGAGTTTTCCTCCATGATGAATTTGTAAAATTGCTTTTGCACCTTGAGATTTAATTAATTCAGCAACTGCTTTTAAACTAGGTAAGTCTTTATCGCTAATAGCCTCAGGTTGCCCTATAAATGCTTTACCCTCAGGTGAAACTAAAGTTGCAGCACTAATGAATAAACCAAAATTTTCTGCACGTCCTTGAATAAAAGCACGTTCTTCATGGCTTAAACTACCATCATCATTAGAAGCAAAATGTGTCATTGGAGCAACGACTAACCGATTTTTTATCGTTACCCCGTTATTTAAAGTATACGGTTGGAATAAGGGAGAGTATTTAGGATTCATCATATTCATCTTCAATTTAAAAAATCTTTTAACTTAAACTTTGCTTTAAAAAGCATTAAACAGAAACGTAAAACTTCACGAGGAGACCTGATTGAGCGCTTCTGTAATTGGAATGTCGCCATCAGCCATCGTAATCACCTGACCAATCGTATTTGGAGCACTTAAAATACTTGCAAGTGTCTCTACGACATTATCAATACTGTTACTAAGAGGCTCTGTGACATTAATCTTGATTCGACCACTACCTAAATTTTCTTGCAATGCACCTGGTTGTAGGATAGTAAAATCCAAATTACTTTGATGAACTAACCAGTGATCTGCGAAAAATTTTGCAATGTTATAATCAGTGATGTTCTGTAAGAATGACTCACCCCATCGTTCAGGTTGTAATGCAAAAACTGAGCTCAACAGTATAAATCGACGAATCCCCACAGCTTGCGCAGCCTGCATGACTTTCACTGCACCAAAAGCATCAACTTGAAGAAGATTTTTTCCTCTAGAACCTGCAGTGAAATAAATAACATCTATATTTATAGACTCGAAACCTTGAATGATCTTTTGCAAATCAGCCAGCAAATCTAATTCAAAAAAGTGGATATTAGGATTCGTAAAACTCAAAGAGTCCTTGCGGGCTCCTGCAAAAACTGAATGCCCCATTTTTGCCAATGTATTGACCAAATGAGAACCCACTCTGCCATTTGCACCAACAACAAGAATATTCATAAATACACCTTCGTAATAATTACGATTTAATGAAGTGATTAATATCCAACCCTGAGTAAAAAGCATCGCTTCTCCACCTCACATCTTGTAAGAATAGGAAAAGCGAAAGATAGATAGTGATTACCAATTTTGACGCGTTGGAGAAATGATTAAATCATTCACAGTGACATTTTCAGGTTGATTAAGTGCATAGACTACAGCGCGTGCTACATCATCTGGATCTATAGCAATTTTGTTGAGCTCTTGTGCTGCCTTACGACCTTCAGGATCAGTGACTTTGTCTGCCCAGCCTGTATTAATAACACCAGGACTCACTGTATTAACTCGGATACCATGGTTAACACCCAAATCTTTACGCATTGACTCAGTCATCGCTTGTACAAAAAACTTTGTTGCACAATAGATCCCCGCTGCTGGATCTACTTGATGCCCAGCAACTGAATCCATATTCAAGATTTGTCCAGACTTTTGCTCAAGCATAATTGGTAATACGCCTGCTATTGCATTCAAATAGCCTTTGATATTGGTATCAATCATTTTGTTCCAATCATCAATTGCTAAATCGCTCCAATATGAAAAAAGCATAAGTCCAGCATTGTTAATTAGAATATCAACAGAGCCGTAAGTATCTTTAGCAAATTGAGCAAGCTTTTTAGCGTCATCAAGGTTGGTAACATCTGCTACAAAGCCTGTGATTTGATCACCATGCTTTGTTACTTCATTAACTAGTTCATTAAGACGTTCTTGATTTCTTGCAACCGCTATAACTTTAGCTCCTTCAGCAGCCAACATTTTGGCAGAAGCTTTGCCAATACCTGAAGAGGCTCCAGTAATAATGATTACTTTGCTTTCTAAATAATTCATGCCCCACTCCAAATATTAATTGGTTGAATGGGTATGATAAATTTTACTAACAACAGTCCACTTACCGTCTACTTTCAATAAGTTAAAGAAGTCTGTAAAGCAAAATCCTGAAATATCATTAGTATCAATACGTGCACTTGCAGCAGTTCCAACGATATCAATATTTACGATCACACCTTGCGCATTTGGTGATGGGCTAAAATCACGATCAATAACATCGAATAACCCTTGGATGGGACCACCAATAAGCTTATTGTCAGCATCTACACCAAAGATAGTTGCGTGCTCACTGAAAGCAGGTTTCATAATGCTGCTATCAGCTTGTTTTCCACCTTCATTATATTTATTTAATACTTCAACAATTGCATTGTATTCAGTTACATAAGTTGGTTTAGACATCTTGGATTTCCTACTTCAGTATGATAGTTCAGTCGTACACAACAGCTTTCGGCTTTAGAAAAAAATGTGTGTTCAGCTGTTATGAAAATACTAGTGCAACTATAGAAATAAATATAATTATAGAATTATATAAACTGTATTAATCAAATTAATATCTAATACTATTGCTAGGTAATTTACTGCTCAATCTGAAACTGGCAATGGGACAGAAGTACTGATGATATTTTCGTATTTCAGTTCATTCCAAAACTCGTAGGGAACTTGCTGTGTATAAGAACTAACATTCTGCATGACTTCATTATCACTTTTAGCCCCGAAAACTAATGAAGTAATTGTTGGATGGCTTGCAGTAAATTGCAAAGCTGCAGTAGCAAGAGATACATTATATTTTAGACAAATCTCTTGAATTTTCTGTATCTTAGAGAGGATTTCAATAGGTACTTTTTTATAATTATAGCTAGCTTGTGAAGTATTACCTAAGGCAAGTACACCTGAGTTAAAGATTCCTGCAGCTAAAATTTCTATATTAAATTCGGATAGTTTTTTTAAATCTTCATATGAGTTTTTATGATCTAATAAGGTATATTTACCAGCAATCAATGCACAGTCAATTTTAAACTCTTTGGCTACTTTTAAAACAATTTCAGTTTCGTTCACTCCTAGTCCAACTGCTGAAACATCCCTATTTCTACGCAATTCATCTAAAGCTCTAAAGCCACTTTCACAAAATTGATTCCAAAATAGTTCAGCTTTATCTCCATGCCATTTTTCCCCAAGATCATGTACCAACAATAAATCGATATGATCTAATCCAGTTCGTTTTAAGCTGTCTTCGAAAGATGACATTATCCCATCATAGGTATAGTCATAATAATAACCAGGATTATTTAAGTACCAGGATGGATTTTTAGAATAAAGGCCTTGTGAGTTTAAAACACGTCCAACTTTGGTACTGACAAGGACATTATTTCTGATCTCTAACTCACGTAGAATAGTACTTAATGTATATTCAGCACGTCCAAATCCATACATCGGTGCGCTATCAAAGTATCGAATACCCTCATAATATGCGGCATTTATAATTTCTTTTGCTTGATCAAAGCTGATCCTACTGTCATAACCAATCTGAACTGTACCTAATGCAAGTTTACTCATCGGTAATGAGCATTCACCGATAAATTTTGATGGTGTTTTTATCATAGTACTAGCGCTTTTAGATAAGGGCTTTGCATATTAGGAAATGCTTTGTTATAAATATAATTATCAAACTATATACTTACTATAAATATGGTTAATATCAATAATCTCGATTTAAATTTACTTAAAGCACTAGATGCGTTGCTAGATGAAAAGAATGTTACACGTGCAGCTGATAAGTTAGCTTTAACACAACCTGCTGTTAGTAGCATGCTTAACCGGCTAAGAGATCGTTTTGATGATCCATTATTTGTTCGGGCATCATATGGTATGGTTCCAACAGATAGAGCTCTTGCTTTAGCTGAACCTTTAAAGAAAATATTAAGTGAAATTGAGCAATTAATACAACCGCCTATCTTTAATCCAGCGGAACTAGAAACAACTTTCAGAATTGCTGCGACTGATAACGGTATGCATTGTGTAGGTGTACCTTTTACATTAGCTTTAAATAAGATTGCACCAAAAGTCAAAATAGCTCTAATGTCTATTCATGGTCGGAATGTCGAAGCTATGCTGATGAATGGAGAACTTGACCTTATTATAGTGGGTGAACCAACAGTTCCCTTGAACCTTCGTTCACGGATAATCCATAAAGAAAACTATGTTTGTATGATGCGAGAAAATCATCCATTAGCTAATCAAGAGCTTGATATAGATACTTTTTGCTCTCTCAATCATGTATTAGTCTCTTACGATGGAGGTGGTTTCGCTGGAGCTACAGATATTGCATTGGAGAAAATTGGGAAAAAGAGAAATGTTGTAATGTCTATTACAAGCTTTTTATTGTTACCAGAAATTCTTAAAAATAGTGATTGGATTGCTGTTGCTCCACATCATTTATTAGAGAAAGATTCAGGTATTATTTCCAAAAAACCACCGATTGAAGTTGGTGGTTATAATAAATTAATGGCATGGCATGAACGCACACACCATGATTCTATACAACGCTGGTTTAGAGATTTTCTTTTGGAAACCTGCTAGATAGAATAAAATATCCATTACATAGAATATTACTATTAGATTAGTAGTTATGCCTTAAAATATTTTTTAAATCTTTTAAGGCTGCTGCAGCTGCCACCTGTGGTGAAAATGCGTATAAATTTTTTATTAATTCACCTAATAATTTACCATTCGTAAAGCCTTACATCACAGCATCTTTGTGAAATGCCTTTGCAATGTCGTCGGTGCTATCAATGCGAAGACCATCGACATATTTTTGCTCAACACCAATCACAACAGTGCAATCACTGATTGGTACTACTTTTATCTTCTTGATCATGAATTGTTCCTTTTAGATTTGCTTGAGAATTAAGCGTACTAATTCAAGATTTAGTGGTTTGGATACGTGTAGAAAATCTTGTTAACTACAGTCCACTTACCTTCGACCTTCAACAGATGAAAGAAGTCGGTGAAAGAGATGCCTGACATGTCATTGGCGTCAATGCGAGCGCTGGCCGCCGTACCAACGATCTCGATGCGGGCTATAGCGGCCTGTGCGTCAGGAGATGGGTGAAAATCCTTGTCGATACCTTCGAACAGAATTGGAATCGCGCCGCCAGCCAGCTTACCATCGGCGCCGACGCTGTACATCGTCGCATGTTGGTTGAACGCGGGCTTCATGGTGCTGCTCTTGGCCTGCTTGCAGCCCTCAATATACTTGTTCAGCACCTCGGTGATCGCTTGGTATTCTTGCACGTACGTAGGCTTACTCACGGTTTTACCACTGTTAACTTGTTGACCGCGTGGCAGATCTTCTGCTTGAGCAGTCGCACCCAAGCCAAGAATGATTGCCGCGAAAAATAAAGTTTTGATAAAAGTTATTTTCATTTAGTTGCTCTTAATAATAGTTAGAATTACTCATTGATGCGTAGCTGCAAAAATACAGCAAACATTGCGAGAAACCTCGCTGGTGTAGCTAGGCAATCAGGTGAACGACGTGTTTTCTGTCATGAAATCCCACAGCTCTGCCATGAGCTGTAGGTTCCCTGCCTTTGGGATTACTTACCCAGATTGGCCTTGAGCTCTTGTGACGCCTGTGCCATCGCACTGCGGGATGCTGGCAGATGGCTGAATACATTCAACAGTCCAAAATCGTGAATCATGCCGTTGTAGCGTACCGTATTCACTTGCACGCCAGCATCATCGAGCTTGCGGCCATAAGCTTCAGCTTCATCGCGCAGGATATCGAATTCAGCAGTAAGGATCAGCGTCGGCGGCAAGCCCTTGAGTTGTTCAGTCGTAGCCTGCAGCGGTGAAGCGTAGATCTGCTTGCGTACATTGGCATCGGTCGTGTAATTGTCCCAGAACCACACCATCAACTCCTTCGTCAGGAAGTAGCCGTTGGCAAACTGCTTATACGACGGCGTGTCGAAATTTGCATCCGTCACCGGACTCAGTAATACTTGCGAACGCAGTGCAGGCGTGCCCTTCTCATTCGCCATCAAGGCAACCACAGCGGCTATGTTGCCGCCCGCACTGTTGCCAGCTACAGCAAGGCGCTTGCCATCAACGTTGATCTCTTTGCCATGTTCAGCCACCCATTTGGTCGCGGCATAGGATTGCTCAATGGCGACGCCGAATCCCGCCTCAGGTGACAGGGAGTAATTGACGAAGACCGCCACCGTGCCCGAACCAACTACAAGGTCACGCACCAACCGTTCGTGGGTTGGAAAATCGCCCAGTACCCAGCCACCACCATGGAAATACATGAACGCAGGTAAGGTCTTCTGTTTGCTGCCTACTGGGCGCACAATGGTTAGCTTCAAGTCGCTGCCATTGACGTGGATCGTCTTCTCGCTGACGTCAGCCGCAGGCAAGGCTACTTTGGGGCCAGCTTGAGCGCCCACCAACACTGCACGGGCCTCGGCCGGCGTCATGGTCTCGAGCAGCTTGCCGCCTTCAAGGGATTGCAAGAATTTTGCCGTGTTCTGTTCAACGCCGGGCAGACTGGTTGCAAAAGCATTACCACCCGACAGGGTCGCGACTGAAAGGGCCAGAGCAGAGGTGAGAGTTTTCATGATATTTCCTTTGTAGTGAGTGCACGCGTCAAGGCTGCTAACCGAGATGTTTTTGTCCGAAGTGAAGTAGCTGAAATAGGAAGGCAGCATTTTTCAGGCAAGTAAGCTGGTCGTTCGGCTGCAAAGAAAGGCGCAAGACATTGTGGGAAAAGCCTAATCAGCCACGTGTGTTCAAGGTGCTACGTGAGTGTGATAGATCTTGCTGACCACAGTCCACTTGCCATCGACTTTCAGCAGATTGAAAAAATCTGTAAAGCAAAAGCCGGAGACGTCGTTGGTGTCGATGCGCGCGCTAGCAGCCGTGCCTACGATGTCGACTCTAACGATCACTCCTTGAGCTTCAGCAGATGGATGGAATGCGCTGTCGATGCCATCGAACAAGTTTTGAATCGGGCCGCCGGTCAGCTTGCCGTCGCCATCAACACCGAAGATCGTGGCTTGCTCATTGAAAGCAGGCTTCATGATGCTGCTCTTAGCCTGGTTGCAACCTTCGTTGTACTTGTTCAGTACCTCAACGATAGCTTGATAATCTTGTACATAAGTAGGTTTGTTCATACTTTACTCCTGATTATTAATTCGAGTCGTTATAAAAAGCTGGCCGTTTTATCCAGCATAGATTAGTTGCCCTGTGGCTTACCCAGCTAATGTAGGCCAATCGGTGTAACCCTTTGCGCCGTTGCCGTAATAGGTTTCACGTGGCGCAATAGCGAGTTCAGCTCCCTCTTTCAAACGACGTACTAAATCTGGATTTGCAATAAATGGACGACCAAAAGCCACGGCATCGACCTTGCCTTCAGCGCGACGGGTAATGGCCAGTTCTAGGTCATAATTGTTATTGCCTATGTATGATCCTTTGAAAAGCGCGCGTAAGGCATCGAGATCTACGTTCTCAGGGACGACGCGTGAAGTGGCTGTCGCTCCCTCGACAAAATGCATGTATGCGAGTTGAAAGCGATTCAGTTGCTCAATCAAGTAACCATATGTCTGCATGACTTGACTATCTAATGGCGTGTTACCGGCATCTGGTGTCACTGGAGAAAGGCGAATGCCTACGCGATCATGGCCCCAGACTTCGACCACGGCTGCAGTTACTTCCAATGTGAGTCGGCAGCGATTTTCGATGGAACCGCCATATTCGTCGTTGCGATGATTGGTCGAATCGCGGAGGAACTGATCCGGCAAGTAGCTATTGGCAGAATGTACTTCAACCCCGTCAAAGCCGGCACGTTTTGCGCATGCGGCGGCGTGTCGATATTGTTCGATGATGCCAGAAATTTCGGATGTCTCGAGTGCTCGTGGCATAGAGACATCCATCATTCCATTTTCAGTATAGGTTTGGCCTTCTGCTCGAATCGCCGAAGGCGCTACCGGTGCTGCGCCATCCGGCTGCAAATCCACATGAGAGAAGCGGCCCACATGCCACAATTGGCAAACAATAAGGCCACCAACTGCATGTACTGCGTCTGTGACTAATTTCCAGCCTGCTACTTGCTTTTCAGTCCAGATACCCGGCGTCAATGCATATCCCCGCGCCTGGGCGGAAATATTAGTCGCTTCACTAATAATCAGACCTGCACTGGCACGTTGCGCATAGTAGCGAGCATGCAATTCATTTGGTACACCATCTAGTCCCATACGACTACGAGTTAACGGGGCCATAACAATTCGGTTAGCAAGGGATAACGCACCTATTTTGAGTGGTGAAAAAAGATCCGTCGATGAGCGATTAAGCTTCATTGTGACTCCTATTGATAACTGATTTGCGTGATGAAATTAATTGATGTAAGCAGTATGGAGATAGGAGATAATGACGTAAATAACCATAAGTGGAGATACAGTATGAACAAAAAAGTCATAATGCAGAGCCCAACTCGTGCTGAAGGTGTAGAAGATTTACTCCCTTCACCACCAGTGCATCTTCCGGGTCTTTTAACCTTCGAGGCTGCCGCCAGACATTTGAACTTCGCTCGCGCCGCTGCAGAAATCGGCGTCACGCCAACTGCGGTATCACGCACGATCAAAAGTGTGGAAACGCAACTGAATGTTCGGCTATTCAACCGCACTACACGCAGCGTAAGTTTGACCGAGGCTGGTGCGTCATTGAACGCAGCATTAGCACCTGCGCTTGCTCTGATTAGAGATTCCTTGTCACAAGTCTTGCTCGCGACCGATCAACCATCTGGCACAGTACGCCTCAACTCTTCGTACGTCGCATACCGCATCTTTATTGAACCGCATCTGGCTTCCTTCTTTAAAAAATTCCCGCTGATTAATGTCGAGGTCTCACTGGATAATCAACTGAGCGATATCGTCAACGCTGGTTTCGATATCGGCATACGCATGGGTAAGAGGGTGCAAAACGACATGGTCGCTGTGCAGTTGGGAACGAGGCAAAAAAGAATTGTAGTGGCTGCCCCTGATTACTTCCGCAAGCGGAGTGAGCCCAAGACTCTTGAGGACCTGTTAAAACACAATTGCATTCGACAGCGCTATTCCGTAGGTGGCAGATTCTTTGAATGGAAGTTCGAAGATCAAGGTCAAATGGTACAAATCGATGTTCAAGGGCGCTTTATTTTTGACGAAATGAGATCTACCCTTGATGCTGCAATACAAGGCCAAGGTATCGGTTTCGTCTTCGAAGATTTTGCGAAGCAAGAGTTAGCAAGCGGCATGCTGCGGCAGATACTGAAGCAGCACAGTGGATTGGATGACGCTTTTCATCTCTACTATCCGCATCGCAAACACATGCCCGGAAAGTTACGTGCGTTTGTTGATTTCATGCGTAGTGCTAATAGGGCTGAAACGTCTTGATTTAATAGCCCTAAACATACACCAAAGTATTGAGTAATCAGCATAATTGAAATAGGCCATTTATATTTTGAAATTCCAAGAAACGGATGTAGAGCGTTTAGTTCATTCAAATTTAGTAAATTAAAGATTATGAAACTTTTGATGAAGAGGCTAGAAGCAAAATAGTATTAATTTTACGTGATCTATTAAAAGAAAAACCACCTATTGATCCTTCGACCTGTGAAATCCTAAAATATCGAATACAAAAATTAATGCCAATAGCACAATTATTAAAGAAATTGACTATTATAGGTCAGGACTTTTTAAGAAAATAAAAATTGAAAAATATAATAGAATTGGTAAAGAAATAATTAAAAATTGGATTGATTAGCTTTAATATTAATCAAAATTTTTATCAATCCCTACATAATAAACACGAGTTATTAATAATTAGATTCTAATACAAACTGAAAAGACTATAAATACTAGTCCTTTCTAGAACAATTTCTGTATTAATAAAATGAAACATCCTTGTTCAATAAAATTATGGGCTATCCGCCTACCCATTTTCTAAAAAGATTTCATACTCAGAATGAAACGCTATAAAGATTTACTCATGTGAATGGTGTCATACGTCTCGATCCATTCTCGATTAATGACTTCAAAGCCTTGTAGAGTCCAAAACTCTTCAGCCGCTGGCAAAAATGGATGAGTATGTAAATACAATGTAGTAATTCCATTCTTTTTTGCATGACTAAATAACATGTTGCATAGCTGAGTTGCGATGCCATTACGGCGGTATTCAGGCAATACAAATAACTTAACGACTTCAGCCGTATTGGACGGCAAATTTAGATCAAAACGATGGTCATACGCCCGATATGCAATGGTGCCAATAATACGGTTTTTATCTTTTACTGTAATAAAGCAACCTAATGGATCATTGACATAATATTGCCCAAAATTTTTTAAATCTTTAGGAACTTGCCCATGATAGATTTCTGGGAATAAAAGCTGTCTAGTATAAAGTGCAAACTCTACCGCAGATGCATAGTCTGATTTGTCGGCTAGCTGATAGTGAAGTGTCATATTTTTTACAGCCAAGAATGATCAGGGATAACAATGGTTTTGTCTTGAATCATGGCCTCATGGAACTCGACATCATAGACACTTTTTAAAAACTTCGGATCGGTGATTCGAGTTTTTGACTCAGGCTTAACTACCTCATGTTCGCGCATGAAAAATAGATGATCTGCAAATAAAAATGCCAAGTTGGGATCATGCATAATCGCTATCACCGTAAAATTTTGCCGCGACAACTGACGCAATTTTTTCATTAAATAAGACTGATAATAAACATCAAGATGGTTAGTTGGCTCATCCAGTAAAATGACTTTCGGCGCTTGCACTAAAATACGCGCAATCATGACCAATTGTCTTTCGCCACCCGATAGCTCGGTATAAGGACGGTCACGCAAATGCTCGATGTCTAAATCAAGCAAGGCTTGGTCTACTCTTTCCCAATCTGATTTTGAAGGACGATATCGGCTAAAAGCAGCACGCCCAGTAATCACCACATCTTTAACCAAAAATGGAAATACGGTCTTGTGAAATTGCGGTAAAAAGCCAAGTAATGCAGCCCGATCTTTACCTTTAAAGTCCGATAATGGCTTTCCTGAGTAACGGATCAATCCATCTTTTACGGGTTCTAAGCCAGCCATCAACTTAAAAAGTGTCGATTTTCCGCAGCCATTACGCCCTAAAATGACTGAAAACTGATTTTTAGGAAACTCCAGATGGATATTTTTGAGAACCTGCTTATGCCCATAGGCATAATTTAACTGATCAATTTGAATCATGCCCAATGAGTCCTCTGTGTTTTCATTAATAATAAGAAAAATGGCGCACCAAGTAGCATGGTAAAAATACCAATCGGTATTTCAAAAGTAAGTAAAACCCGAGAAAAGTTATCAATCATGAGTAGAAAACTGCCGCCCAACACCATATTGGCAGGAATGCTATATCGATGATCTGGCCCCACTAACATTCTCACAATATGCGGCATAAACAATCCATATAGACTAATAATACCCGCCGCAGCCACAGAAGTTGACGTACAGACAGTCACCAGAGCAATTAAAAGAAGCTGTTCCCACCGAGGGTTAACACCCACCGCTTGTGCTTCTTCGGCACCGAGTGCCATTAAGTTTAAGCGCCAACGCATCGCAAATAGTCCAGCAAGTCCAATGCAAATCGGTAGCACGGCGTATTGAACTTTTTGCCAAGAAGCCTGATGTAAGTTACCCATCGTCCATTGCACAATGGCTTGCAGTTTAAATGGATCACTTAAGTATTGAATAACTGTAAGTCCTGCCAAAAATAGCCCAGAAACAATCATGCCCGATAAAATCACCATCACTAAAGACGTCTGGCTTTCATGTTTTTGATGAGCAAATAAATACGTTAAGGCAACGGCGCAAACACCAAAAATAAAGGCGGATAGATTGGGTGAAAGCCAACTTAAAGAAAGTGCCAAGGCTGCACCAAACGCCGCGCCAGATGAAATACCCAGTACATAAGAGTCAACTAAGGGGTTACGAAACAATGCCTGCAAGCCATTACCGGCTGTTGCTAATGCAGCCCCCACCATAAAGGTCAGTAAAATTCTAGGAAGTCTGACATTCACAAGAATGTTTTTCATTAGTCTAAATTGTTCAGCATCAAAATATGGTGTACCGAAGACCGTTTGCACACCCCACCGCAAATAGTCCCATGCACTCAATGTTTGAGTTGGTCCTATGAGCAACGAGATAAAAATCATCAAGACTGGTAACGGGTAAAACCAATAATACTTCAGCTTTTGCATATTCATTGCACCAACGCTTTGGCAAGGTGCTCACCATACAACTCGGTTAAAATACGCTGTTGTAAAGCACTTACAGGTAAATCGGACTGTTCAGGATAAATACTGTGATTCAAATAAATCGCCGTAATAATGATTTTGATGGTATGCGGGTTATATATAAAGGCAGGACTCAAATTAAAGACCTTTCGGTTTTGTACGGCGCTTAAACCTTGTAATTCTTTTCGTTCATAAATCAGTTTTGGGTTGGTATTCCAAAGCACAATATTGTCAGGGTTCCATTCAATTAAAGTCTCGGGGTTCACATTAGGTTGATTTGCATCGGTCTGAACAATGTTGTAAGCACCCGCCAGCTCAATAAAGTCATTAGTAATAGACTGACGTCCCGAGGTAGAAAAAATTCGTCCACCTGACCATGCATAGTAAATCGATTGTTTATTTGTCTGACGTGCAGTTTTAGCTGCGACTTCTGCCACAACTTCATCCGAAAAACTTAAAATTTCTTGGGCACGCTTTTGAGCACCACTCAGTACAGCAATTTCAGATAGCTCTTCTTTCACTTGCTGATAGGTGCCGGACTCCATCACATATACAGCAATGCCAAACTGCCTTAACAGTTCAATTGTTTGGGTTTGTCCGCTCCCCACAATCACCAAATCTGGTTTTAACAGCACGAGACTTTCAATATTAGTGGCATTTGCCCCTTGCGAAGGTGTAGCAAGCTGTTTATTGGCAATTCGTTGATCTATTTTTGAATAGGCATGAAACAATAAAG
This sequence comes from Acinetobacter sp. KB005, assembly GCF_049949095.1. Lineage (NCBI taxonomy): Bacteria > Pseudomonadati > Pseudomonadota > Gammaproteobacteria > Moraxellales > Moraxellaceae > Acinetobacter > Acinetobacter sp. KB005. The sequence continues at coordinate 2,915,640 of NZ_CP188191.1, forward strand.
GTTGAATGTATACTTCGGCTGGTATACCAATCACTTTATGACCTTGCCCTAACATGTAGAGACCATCTAAGCCCGACTCAAACAAAGACACAATTCTTTGGGCTGGTTTGGCTACACAGACTTTTGTATTTGTACTATCAAACACACATATTGAATGGACCTCTAACTTTTCTTGAGCTTTTCCACTTTGTTCAGATGAAGAACATCCACATAGAATGAGTAAAGTGAGTATTGAAACCAAAAATTTCATTACAGCACCCAACGCACAAATATAGTGCAAAATAAAAAGATGCATCTATTTAGTGCATTTTTCATGTGAAAAAACACCATAAGAGAGCAAGAATATTTGAAGCATAAGTAATACGGCAGTCAAATCAAGTGTTGTGCTGAAGATAAGAGTAATTAAGCAATAAAAATGCCAGAATTACAAAATAAACTTAATAATCATGTGATTGTGATTTTTAAAACTCGAAAAATGAATAGTCATTTCCAAAATATTTAGAATTTGCTTTAAACCATTCAACTGAAATCACTTACTTTTCAATATTTAAATTTAATCAGAAAGTTTTAGCTTTAATATTTAAAAAATTTAATCCAGAAAAATAATGAGACCTCATAACTATAAAATTAAAAAAACAAAACAGATTACACGATTTAAAATTAAATTTTTATTTTAACCCTCAATAGAACCACATTAAAAAAATATATTAAATAATTAAGTTTTTCTAAAAAATTACACGATTTAAAATTAAATTTTTTCATTATTAATATTAAACATAAAACTTTAATAAAAACTATTTTATATGCTAGATTAGGTTAAGAATTATCCAAACCAAGGGTAAATTCATACATTACAAATAATCAAATATAAGAACATTAAACATGACAAGGATTTAAAATCATGAAGCGAAATTATTATATTTTAGGCACTCTATTATTTAGCATGAGCTTAACAACCCATGCCGACTCACTACGAATGAGTGCAACGGAGTTTGCAAAAGATCCAGCCAAAGTAAGTGCATTACAAAAAGGTTTGGAAAAAATGCGGGCAAATAATAATGCTCCCCCCTTATCACCGGAGTTTCGTACAAGCTTTAATTACTGGGCCAATACACATGGCTATTTTGGTACAGGTACACATGCAACAGACAAAGATTATTATGTTAATCAATACCGTATGCCCCAGTGTTTACAGGTATATAGTAAAGCAGTATGTGATAGTTACTATAAGCATATTCAAAATTCACCAGTCCCAAATGATGGCTTTACCGATGAAGTTTGGGGTACATGCCAACATGGCAATCTAAATTTCTTACCTTGGCACCGTATGATGCTTTATTTTTATGAGCGAACAGTACGTAAATATGTTGGGCAAGATTATTCACTTCCCTATTGGGACTATTACCAAGAAAAAGCTGCTAATGGTCAAGGCTTAGCACTGCCTCAATTGGTCCGCGGTAAACAGGCTGGTACTTTATATGATCAGTTCCGTACACCGGGTTTAAATACAAATATCAGCGCCATAGATCCAGATAATGCCAGCGCTGCTCAAGCCTTTAAATGGGATAACTTCAAAGATTTCTCTAACCAGTTACAATCCCAACCCCATGGTGTAATGCACTGTGCAGTAGGTAAAAACTGTGTGCTACCAGATATGGGATTTGTACCTATTGCAGGCTTAGACCCCGTATTTTATATGCACCATGCAAATATAGATCGCTTATGGCAATGCTGGTTAAATAAAAAAGCAAATGGGCAACCGATTACACTTGAGTGGGCCAAGAAAAATTTAGGTATGCCAGATAGTTGGTATGACACTCGATATACATTTGCAGATGAAAACGGCAACAAAGTCACCATGACCATTGCTGATGTATTCACCCCTGGTAAAATCCCAGTTCGATATACCAATGAAAATGCTTGTAAAGTTCAAGCACCAGTTATGAGTAGTAAAGGTGCTGAAAAAGCAAACCTATTTAAAATGAATCATAAACCAGTGAGCAGTAATAAAACCATTAAGCTTATGGGTGTAACCCAAAAAGTAGCCTTAGCCCCTCAAACTGCAAGTTTCTTAGAGAACTCAAGTCAACTTACTCAAACAACGCTCTCATCAGGACAAACCTATTTAATATTAGATAATGTCCAAATGATTGGTAATCCAAATCTAACCTATAAGATTTATCTATCTCCAAAAAATAAACCTGACCAAAAAATTTATGTTGCCACAATTAACTACTTCGGTGTGTTAGATCATGACCACGGCGGGCACCCAGGTCATATTGGTCAATTGGTTTATCAAGTTAGTGATCAGGTTAAGCAATTAGGCATGCCTGCTGAAGACTTAGAAGTTCAGTTTGTTGCTACTGATTTAACGCTTGATCAAGTTAAAGAAAAAGTAAGCTCTCAAGGCTTGAGTATTTCTCAGGTTCGCTTAGAAACTTCAAAATAATAATTTAAGGGAGAGGCCTGATTTTTTCAGGCCTATATTCATTATGAAAATAGCTCATTTAATATTGTGCACTCCTCTAACTTTGCTTAGTTGGTCTGCATCAGCAAATGATTCTGCTGAACGTGTATTAGAAGACCCACCCGATATGGCTGTTGCACGTAATCATGTCGCATTACTTGCTGCACCGAATCCTACAAAGTCATTAACAAATGCACCGCAAATGCAATCTTCAAATGAAGCATTGTTTACTTGGGAAGTTAAAAAAACGAGGAACAGACTTTGGAACCCAGCGACAAATCGTTATGACGAAGTCCTTTTACGTAGTTATCAAGGTACAAATACGCAACCCAATACGCCTTATATTGCTCCGACAATTGAAGTATTTCCCGGAGAAACTGTACGGGCAAATTTAGATAATCAACTTGATATAGACCCGATTACTCACAAAAAATTTCCTAAAGACCCAAGTTGTACTGGCGATCATTTTGATGTGAATAAACCACATTGTTTTGATGGCACGAACATGCACACTCACGGTTTATGGATTAACCCAGCAGGAAATAGTGATAACGTTTTAATTTCGATTAATCCGGGTGTTAATTTCCAATATGAATACAACATTCCCCCCGATCATCCAGCTGGAACATTTTGGTACCATCCACATCGACATGGTTCAACTGCTATTCAAGTTGCAAGTGGCATGGCAGGTGCGTTAATTATTCGCGGATATCGCCAGCCTACCCCAAATAAGACAGGTGATTTAGATTTACTCACTTACGGGTTTAAAGAAAGAACGTTGGTTTTTCAGCAAATCCAATATGCTTGCTACGATGCTAACGGAAAAATCGAAACCGATCAAAATGGCAACTATATTTGCCAAAACAATCAAATTGGTGAAATTAGAGATTATCAAGGTTTTGGCCCTGGCGATTGGGGAAAATCAGGACGATATACGAGCATTAATGGAGAAGTTCAACCCTTCATCACTCAAGCGGTTGCAGGACAAGTTGAGCGTTGGCGAATGGTACATGCAGGTGTCCGCGACAGTATCAACCTGAGCGTTCGTCAAATGCAAAATATTCCATCCAAACTCAATTTGACACCAATGGGTGAAAAGAACTTATTAAGTGAGAGTTGTACAGGACCTATTGTGAATCAACACATCATCGCAGCCGACGGTCTAACCCTCAAACAAGTTATGGACAAAACAGTAACCGTCTTTCAACCAGGTTATCGTTACGACGCATTAATTCAATTCCCACAAGAAGGTCGTTATTGTTTAATTGATGAAGCGGCTTCTGCTTCTGCTAACGTGGATCGTACTTTTTCACAGAAACACTTACTCGGTATAGTTCAAGTCAATAAAGCCAGCTCTGCAACGCAGTCTTTAACAACGGCTTTAAGCAATAATGCATACCGAAATATTGCCCCAGATATGCGTCCCGCAGTACTTCAAGATTTACAACAAAATCTAAAGCTCAGCCACTTTGTTCCTCATCAGGACCTACCAGCAACATCAAATAGACAATTTTTAGAATTTAATATTGATACGAATGCTAATCCAGTTCAGTTTCAGGTGAATGGAAAACCATACAAACCAGACCGAATTGACCGTACGCTCGAGTTAGGTAAAACTGATGAATGGATACTCACTTCTAAATTAGCCAGCCACCCTTTTCATATTCATGTAAACCCGTTTCAGATCGTAGCGATCACAGACCCTAACAATAAGGATGTCAGCGATATCAATGCCGTTGATGACTACGACAAATCGGCTCCACCCGACCCACAATACCGCGGTCTCAAAGGTACATGGAAAGACACCATTTGGGTTAAAAATGTAAAAGGAGCCAGTTATAAAGTCGTTGTTCGAACCAAGTACCAACGCTACATCGGTGACTTTGTATTGCACTGCCATATTTTAGATCATGAAGATCAAGGCATGATGCAAAATATTCGAATTAGTCTTCCTGATGGGAATAGTGGCGTTTCACAAGGCCATCACTAGTTTTGGACTGCAATAAAACTTTATTCTAATAAAACCGCTTATTTTAATATAAGCGGTTTTTTTAATACTAATAAAGAAGCAAAACAGTTTGAATTATAAGTTGTAGAGTTATCAAATAAGATCTTAAATACTAAGCAAAAAAAGCGCCAAATTTACCAAGTAATAAAAACTATCTAATTATTAGTCTAAACACTCTGCCTAAGCGCCATTCAAATAATTTAATAGCAGTTACAGCTCGATCAACATTAAGAGAAATAAGTCGTTATAATCCGCCCAACACCTGATAGACATTATCTTCTGATGCTGACCCATTCATCCTTCTGGCGTAGTCTTTACCGTTTAATTCATATTTATGCTGGTATTTTTATTGCACCATTTATATTGGTCGCAGCATTCACCGGCTTACTCTATGCAATTACACCTCAACTTGAACAAGCGATTTATAAAAATGTTCTGTATGTTGAGCCGCTAAATAAGGCGCAGTATAAGCTGAGTCAGCAAATTGAAGCCGCAAAGCAAGTGATGCCCAAGTCCGCGCAGGTCATTGAAGTTAGACCAGCCCCAAGCGCTGATCAGACAACTCGTGTCATTTTCTCAGACCCGATCCATCATTTTACGAGTGAAGCTGTTTTCATTGATCCTTTTACGCTTCAAGCCAAAGGTCATCTGGCTGTCTATGGGACCAGTGGAGTTCTACCGTTTCGAACTACGCTCGACCAATTACATAGCAACTTATTACTTGGCAAATGGGGCCGCTTTTACAGTGAACTGGCAGCAAGTTGGTTAGCAATTTTGACTTTAACTGGACTGTATAATTGGTGGAAACGTCGTCAAAATTTAAAAATCAGGCAAACACAAAAAAATAAATTATTAAGATGGCATAGCACGCTTGGTTTAATTTTATTTCCGCTCTTATTATTCATTGCCATTACTGGTCTTACATGGTCCGAGTGGGCTGGAGATAATATTCGGGTTGCTCGTCAATGGCTCAACTGGCAAACCCCAACATTAGCAACTTCTCTTCAAACAGATAATTTACCTACAGTGATGCATCATGAACATCACGAGATGCCACACAGTGAAAATCTTAATTTAAATATTGTGTCAGGTGAGTACGATACCGCTCTTTCAATAGCTAGAGCACATGGCATTGAGGCGGCACAAATACAAATCAAACCACCCACCAGTGGAAATCAAGCTTGGACTGTAGCCGAAATTCAGCGTAAATGGCCAACTCAAGCAGATAGCATCGCAATTGATATGGAACAACACAAAGTCCTCGATCAACTTGCTTTTAAAGACTATTCACTGGTGGCAAAACTAACTCGTTGGGGAGTTGATGCTCATATTGGTATTTTATTTGGCTGGATAAATCAGTTGGTTCTCGCACTTTATGCGCTTGCACTTTGTATCATGATTATTTATGCATATAAGGCTGCATTTAAAAACTCAAATTTAAAACTCATGACAACCCACTTTGTTGGTCAAAGCTTATTTATTTGGAAGCGTGCAACTGGCCAACAAAAATTATCATTAATATTGGTGAGCATTGTATTAGGCCTAAGCTTACCTATTTTTGGTTTTAGCATATTATTTACGCTATTCATCTTTGCAATGCGTAAATACATTCCTTCTAAGCCATAAATTTATAAATCTTAAAAAAGGAGTTAGACTTAAACTTTGCCTAACTCCTTTTTGAATTAAAAGTTCCAAGTCAAAGATAAAGTTGCCTTTAATGGCTCTTCAGGTTGTACCCATTCATCGGTATAACTCGAAACGTAATAGTCCTTATCGAACAAGTTATCAACGTTCAATTGCGCCCGCAGATCAGGACGAACTTGTACATAGCCCCCAACATTCACCACCGTAAATTCTGGCAAACTGGTTCCATTATCTATGTAGTTCGCGCTGCGTTTGCCAAAATAGTTGATCGTTCCTACCAAACCAGCTTCTCTTCCCAATAGTTCAAACTGGTAGTCCGCATTTAAATTTGCGGTGTGTCTCGGAATATTTTTAAGACGAGCACCTTTTGTATCAACTTCGCTTTCAATGACCGATGCCTTTGTAAAAGTATAATTGGCTCCCACACGAAGATGATCATTGAATTGATGTTTTAACTCGACTTCTACACCATGGCTCTGTACACGACCACTATCTACATACGTATCGGTAATACCTTCAGTCAATAGATGTTGTTTATCTAAGTCAAAATAGGTCAGTCCAAACCAGCTTTGCGGTAGATATTCGTATTTGGCTCCAATTTCCCAACTTTGAGTTTTCTCTGGGTCATAAAGTTGATTGTCTTTATTGAGTCCCGTATTTAACTCGAAAGATTTACCCCAGTTGCTATAGAAGGAAAGTTTTGTCGTAGGCTGGTAGTTCACACCCACGCGTGGACTAAACGGCGTAAAGTCCTGTTGATCTGAAAGACCTGTTTTATAGTCATCAATTTGTTGTTCCAGACGGTTAAAACGTCCCCCAATCAGTACATTCCATTGAGGATTTAAAAAGAGCTGATCTTGTAAATTCACTCCCAACATATTTTGAGTTTCTTTCGTATTTTTTGTTGTTCTAGTTAGCGCTAAAATATTTTGCCCATACACTGGATTGTAAATATTAATCGGGCTTGATGTACCCACGGCATTACGCAGTTGAATTTGATCTATGGTGTAGTGTCCAGCCTCGACATTTGCAACAAGTTCGTGCTTTACCGCTCCCGTATTAAACTTCCCGCGCAGAATTGACTGAAGCTGAAATGTATCTGTTTCAAATTGACGGTAACGTCTAAAACGGTTTGAGGTTTGTCCATCTGCGGCAATACTTGAAATTTCAGTTGAGGTTCCTGCCCGCTCCCCATGGTTATAGCTAAGAGCGGTCGTGTTATTCCAGTTTTCATTGAATTGATGATTCAAACGTAACTGATACATCTGATCTTTAACCTTAATATCACCATCCGATGGTTCGCCTAAAAAGGTCTTTTTGTTGACAACAAACTGCCCATTAACCATCGGGACACCACGATCAAAAACACCTTGGTGTTCGGAAAACTCAGTGTCGAGATTGAGTTGTGTTTGATCCGATATTTTCCATGCAAGCTGAGGGGCAACAAAGTAATGTTGACTATCGACATGATCTCTAAAACTTTGGTTATTTTCATAAGCCAGCCCAAGTCTATAAGCCACGGCATCACTTAATGCACCTGTACTGTCTAGAGAAGCCCGATATTCTTCTAAGGTACTACCACTTAAACTCGCCTCATTTTTTTTCGTCCACTCGGGTTGTTTTGTTGTAATGTTCATAATGCCACCAATAGCACCTTGCCCATACATGGCAGCCATTGGACCTTTTAAGAAATCAATTGCTTGGACATTGACCATATCTCTTGGAGTATGAATGCCACTTAAAGAACTCAGACCATTACGTAAATAGCTAGTTCCCATATTGGGGTCGGTGCTAAAGCCACGGAATGAATAATTGTCCCAAAAACCTCCACCATAACTATCCTGATAAACCACGCCATTCACTCGTGATAATGCACCACTCACCCGCTGAATATTATTGTTCTTAATATCTTGTTCCGACACATGGGACTTGGTAAATGGAACACTCAATAAGCTATGCTCAAATTGAGTTAACGCTGTTGAAGAAATAGAAGTCTCGGCAACATCTTCAGCCTTAATTGTTATTTTCTCTAACTCAGCAATCTGCTGATCAGTTTGGCTTTGCGCCATTGCCGACATCGAAAATTGAGCAAACAAAATACTCCACGCCAGTGGATTGAGTAAAAATTTAGACATGACAAACTCTGTTTAGTAATGAATGAGGGACTTATCTGTACCCATTAACCAATTAAGCAAAACAAAGTTGTTGAGGTGGAGCACGGCCTTGGGGCGAGAGAAATAAACGCCGTAAATAAAATAATATATAAGTGAGGGTAGCTAATATAATTAAGCGAACCGTCACTCCAATTTCAAACAGAGATAATTTGAAGCCATCAATTGTGGCGATATGGCTATACAAATAACAAAAATGACAACCTATGTTTGAGTCGTGGTGAGTGCTTTTATCTAGAAGCTTTTTATTTGAATCGTTTTTAAGATGATGAGAAGAATGTAGTTCCGAGCTCATTTTTGAATGATTCATCACTTCTACAATTTGCTCACATACCGCTTGCTGATGCATTTCATTGGGTAATAGGCTTTGCCAGAACACAAAGTTCTGTAGCAATATTGCTAGCAAGCCAATTATGGTCCCAAACCGATACATGAAAACTTATTCTCATTAATGTAGGTCGGAAAATAACATAATTTCATTCAAATCATTAGCGTTTTTTATTTGAACCCGCACTTAAGCAAGAAACGAGCAATATGTGGGTGTGCACCCTAATGGCAGAATGCACAGCCCAGATTAAACCAAATTAATCTTCCGATAATGTTTTCATATCAATAACAAAACGATATTTCACATCACTCTTTAACATACGCTCAAAAGCTTCATTAATATTTTGCATATCAATCATCTCTACCTCAGAAACGATGTTATGTTCACCACAAAAATCGAGTAACTCTTGTGTTTCTTTAATTCCACCAATTACCGAGCCAGCAATTGATTTTCTACCTAAAATCATAGGCACTGAATTTGCGCTAATTTCACCCAAATATCCAACCAGCACAATTGTTCCATTTAAAGCTAAAGTTGGAATATAAGGCTTAAGATCATGGTTATAAGGCACAGTATCAATAATTAAATCAAACTGATTTACGACTGACTGCATTTGATTTTCATCAGTTGATAACACCACGTGATGCGCACCGAGTTGTTTTGCATCTTGTTCTTTGTTGGCTGAGCGGGTAAATAATGTCACTTCAGCCCCTAGAGCATTTGCAAGTTTAATAGCCATATGTCCCAAGCCACCTAAACCAACGACTGCAACTTTACTGCCCTTCCCAATATTCCAATGGCGAAGTGGTGACCATGTGGTAATTCCGGCACAAAGTAACGGTGGTACAGCCTGAGCATCCAAATTTTCAGGTACTTTTAATACAAAATCTTCGCTACAAGTAATTGTTTGAGAATATCCACCATAGGTTGGTCGTTGATCATGACGATCTACACTACCATAAGTCTGGATGTTACCTTCTTCACAATATTGCTCTAGTCCTGAATGACAAGCAGAACAAGTACGGCATGAATCGACCATACAGCCAATGCCCACTAAATCACCGACCTTATATTTCGTGACTTTGGCACCGATCGATGTGACACGACCTACAATTTCATGACCGGGAACTATTGGATAAGCACTGAATCCCCAATCGTTTTTAGCTTGATGTAAATCGGAATGGCAAACACCACAATATTCGATTTGAATGACAACATCATCTTCACGTGGGGTTCTACGTTCAAACTTAAACGGAACTAAAGGAGTTTCTGATGACAGCGCGGCATAACCTAAAACTTCAATTGTCATATTTTTTCTCTCATGTTTAATGTTTAAATAAAGACGATTTCTTGGCTGGATCTTCATTGGTGGCTATAGATTTTGAAAAGCCGTGAATACGTTGTGGAAACGATGAATCAACAGGCTTTAATCAATCGACTTTTTGCCATATTCATCAGTATAAAAATGAAAGCTGTAAGGTGTTGTTCTATTCCTCTCACAGATTTGCCTAATCCTCCGAATTATTGCAATTCTCTCTATTTTTCTTATTTGAAATGCCTACAATAAAAACACAGATGACAATAGGTGCAATCTGAATGACGAATATGTCTCTAGGCAATAATGAAACACTGGCTCAACTTATCGATCAATGGACCCGTGAAAAAGGTACATTCGAAACGCCTATTATGGGACTGACTTTATTTCGTGCAGAAACATTGACCCAACCAACGAGCAGTATGATGGATGCCAGTCTATGTATGATTGCTCAAGGGAAAAAACAGGTGATTCTTAGCGAAGAAGCCTATACCTATGATTCAAATCATTTCCTTTTTACTGCAATTGACCTGCCTGTGATTGCTCAAGTTCTTGAAGCTTCAGTTGAACAACCTTATCTTTCAATAGTGCTACGACTAGACCCCTATGTGCTTGCCCAAATCATGCTTGAAGCCCATATTCCTTTTAAAGATACAAATACTGAAAAAAAAGGAATGGCTGTTGGGGTCGTAAATTCGGAACTGAATGATGCTTTTATACGGTTATTAAAATTACTAGACACACCACAAGACATCCCAATCTTGTCTCCCCTTATTATTAAGGAAATTTTTTATCGTTTATTAATGAGTCCGCAAGGTGACCGACTTAAACGAATTGTAGCGGCAGGAACTACAGGCCATCGAATTGTGAAAGCCATTGAATGGTTAAAAACAAATTTTGCAAAATCATTTAGCATTGAAGAGCTTGCAAGCACAATGGGTATGAGCGCTTCAAGTTTTCACCAGCATTTTCGTGATATTACTTCAATGAGCCCCTTACAATATCAAAAAAGAATGAGACTGACCGAAGCACGGCGTTTATTAATCACTGAAGAATGTGATATTTCATCTACAAGCATGCAAGTAGGCTATGAAAGTTTGTCGCAATTTTCTCGAGAATATAAACGCTTTTTTGGCGTTCCGCCGTCGGTGGATATAAAGAGCGTATAAAAATAGACAAGCATTTAGCAGATTAATTTTTTATAACCTGAATTATCCTAAAAATAATTCAGGTTTGTTATGTCGGTATTTCTACACCGAACACCATTGGAAGAATAATAGTTAGTTAGCTTTAGATATTATTTCAATCATCTCTTTTGTTGGTCGCAAGTGACCTAATTGCCACTGTTCAGGAGGATACTCATCAATTCGTATCCAGACATGCTCCCGAAAAGCAGCATTTCCCTTTCCTTCAATCTCTACAAATAAATCTGCTATTCGTTTAAAAAGCTCAGCCTTACTTTCTTTATCTAGTAAGCCTTCTATTGTTTGTATATTTATAAATGGCATAATGCTACCTGAATTAACCCTAGGTCTAAATTGTAGACTCATGCTAATTGGAGCCCCACTGAATGTCAAATCAAATTATTCCAAATAATAAATTCTCGGCAGATGTGTGCGGGATTTTTCAAATTGCTGAAATATTGAATGACACGTGGACCATCCTCTTATTAAGAGAAGCTTTTTATGGGGTAACCAAATTTAATGAATTTTTAGAAAATACAGGCATATCAAAGCAAATTTTATCTAATCGACTAAAACATCTTATCCAATTAGAAATATTTGAATTATCTATTTATAAGGAAATCGGCGTTAGAGAGCGAAAAGAGTATTTACTCACGCCAAAAGGTAGAAGCTTAAATGTTGTATTACTTGCAATGCTTGAATCTGGCAGCAACTTTATTGAAGCTGATAAAGATGTCGTTAAAGTTTTCCACAAAAATACAAATGATTTACTTAAATTAAAGCTGGTTGATTCAAATGATCAGGTCGTTGGCTTGGAAAATTTAGAATTAAGATTAATTCATCGTCAGCTAAAAGTTGATTCATAATAAATAAAAAAGCCCTGAATAATCAGGGCTTTTTTTTGTCGCTTATTACTGTGGAATAATATTCACAGCACTTGGACCTTTTTGGCCTTGAGCGATATTAAATGTTACTTGCTGACCTTCATATAAAGTTTTGAAGCCAGAAGAAGCAATTTCTTTAAAATGGGCAAATACATCTGGACCAGATTCTTGTTGAATAAAACCAAAACCTTTAGTTTCGTTAAACCACTTTACTGTACCATTACTTGTATTAGACATAATATATCCTTTGATTTTAATAATTTGAGTCATTTTAAAATGACAAATATAACTTTGAAAAAATAATAACGAATTGAGCTTAAGATCTGAAAAAACGAAGGATTATGACTAAAACTGCGATACTTAAAGAAGATTTACTACAAGTCTTTTTTCTAGTTAAGTTAAGCATACAGGAAATTAACATTTATTCAAGATATTTATATGCAATATTTATTTTTTTTATATTAAAGAGATATACATCACCTACTTAGCCAAGATAAATATTCTCCATAGCTAAAAATATTTATCTTTTACAGCCTATAAAGCTAAAAAAATTAATTCTGGCGATAATTTATATTTTTCATAAATAAACCAACTGCATATTCAACCCAAGAACTAATTTCACTATCCGATATGATGTAATTAGGATGTGTAAGACACTTAAGATGTGCATCACTTCGTAGTAATGCTAAAAATATATTCGCTGTGATATCTGAAGAAGACTCTAATTCAATTTCACCATTTTTGGCTGATTTTTCAAGATAACCCGCAATAATATTAGCAAGTCGCTGTGGGCCAACTTGAAAGAATCTTTCAGATAACTCTGGAAACCTGACTGCTTCTGCAATACATACTCTAAAAAATGAAAGACCAGATGGAGATAATATAAATCGCAGATAGGTTTTCCCGATTTCAGTTAAAGCAGAACGTAGATTTTCGGCTTTTGTCTCGACTAATATAATTTGCTCTTGCATGTTCGTACATTGTCTTTCAATCACGGCAGCAAACATCACTTCTTTATTTTTATAACAACCATACATGGTTGCTTTTGAAACACCTGCCTCTTTTTGAATCATGTCTGTCGTTGTACCACTAAAGCCGTGGATCAAAAAAAACTTTGTTGCTGCATCCAGAATTTTTTGATCTTTTTCATTAGCTTTGGTTGAACCAGACATAGTGACCTTATAACAATTTTAGCGACTTCGTTTGTAGTGTAACTCATCGAAAAGTTCAAAATCGAGAATTGACGGAAATTTAATTAGAGAGTAGAGTACCGATCGGTACAGTACAGTAAATATCTACTCCGTGCAATGAATTGATGTTTAAGATTTAAGGTAAAAGATGAATACAAAGCCACTCATCGGTTTAGCAGGTGCAATATTTGCTGCAATGACTGTTGAATTTAATAACCGAATTACCAGCATTACCTTAGTCGACATACGTGGAGCTATGGGAATTAGTGTTGACTCCGGTTATTGGGTCAACAGTATTTATGCCAGTGCCATGATTATTGGAATGATACTTTCCACCAGTTGGGCGGTCATTTTTTCTATGCGAAGAGTTCTTCTTTTTGCCATAGGGCTTTGCCTCTTCTCTAGTGTTTTAATTCCTTTTAGTCCAAATATCGAAATATTTTATTTATTACGCGCCTTACAAGGTCTAGCTAATGGTTTAACCATTCCTTTGCTCATGGCATGTGCACTTAGATTTTTGGGGCCAGATATTCGACTATGGGGTCTAGCCTGCTACGCATTAACTGCGACTTTCTTTCCCAACTTAAGTGCTGCGCTTTCTGCCTTTTATTTAGATGTGATTGGCTGGAAAATGATATTTTTCCAAACCATTCCTTTTTGCGCGCTAAGCGCTGCACTGGTGTATTTTGGTATTCCCCAAGACCCTTTAAATTATTCAAGAATAAAAACTTACGATTGGACAGGCGCTATTTTAGCCATCGTTAGCTTGGCAAGCCTGAGCACCATGTTATTGCATGGCAATCATCTAGATTGGTTCCATTCTAAATTAATTTGTGTATTGGCTTTAACAAGTGCTATCACCTTACCGTTATTTTTGATACATGAATGGCGTTCTCCATCCCCATTAATTAAACCGCAAATGCTCGAAATACGAAATTTTGCTTATGCCATTTTTGCGCTGTTTTGCTTTGTGATTATTGGGATGTCGACAAGTACATTACCACTCAATTACCTGAGTGCTGTACACGGCTATAAACCCACCCAAACCATGTGGATTGGTTTACAAATCGCGGCATTGCAATTTATCTATATTCCCATTGTCGTTAAGCTTTTAAATCAAGCTTGGGTTGATAGTCGATATGTGCATGGCTTTGGTTTGCTTCTAGTAATCGCAGGCTGTTTAGGTGCAAGTCAGCTCGACACCACATGGAATCAAGATCAATTTTATTTTTGGCACGCGATTTCATGTTTAGGACAAACCTGTGTAGTGCTCTCGTTGCTCATGATGGGGACAAACAGCGTTCATCCAACCATGGCAATTTACGCTTCACCGATGATTAATACCCCACGTGCCATTAGTGGTGTACTTGGTGTTTGTATTTTGGATTGGGTGAACCGAGTACGCGGTGAATACCATTCAACACGACTAATTGAAAATACAGCCCAACATGTTTTCCAAAATATTCAAGGCCCTGTTATTAACCCTCTGACCCCACCTGTACTGACTGAAAATGGCGCAGAACGTGTTTCAGGTGGTTTATCAGCTCTAAATTCTGCGATTCAAGCGCAGCAATCTGTTTTAGTCATTAGCGATCAATATCTACTTTTAGCGGGATTGGCTGCGTTTTTATTGATCGTTATGCTGATTTTGCCCGTTAGAACTTATCCGCCACGTATTGCTCTCATTAAGTTAATGAATAGTCATAACTCAGGAAAATCTTTATGAGTACTCTCGAAGCCCAAGATACCACCAACATCGAACCACCCAAGTTAACAAAGGTGCAATATCTTAAAAAGCATTGGGTTATGGTTATCGCATTTATTATTGTTTTAGCATCCATTTTATGGGTTTTAAAACTTATATTTTTACCTTCTTCAATTGTTGAGACAGACGATGCACGTGTGGATGTAGAGTACTCAACCATTGCCCCTAAAGTGTCTGGCAATATTGAAGAAATTTATATTAAAGATCATCAGACTGTAAAAAAAGGACAACTTTTAGCACGCATTGATGCACGTGATTATCAGGCTGCTTTGGCTGAAGCTGAATCGAATTATGCAAAAGCACAAGCAGACTTAAGCGAAGCAATGCTGGCAGTTGATAGGCAACCGACTGTTATTCGTGAAACAGAAGCCCAGCTTAGAAAAGTAGAAGCTGGAATTAAACTCACAAAAGATAATACCGCCCGTTATGAACAATTACAGGCACTTGGTGCCGAATCTAGATTAATTACGCAACAGTCAAAAACCACATTGACTGAACAATATGCCGACTTAGACAGCAGCAAAGAAAAAGTAATCGATGCGCAATATCAATTAAACCAATACAAGATTCAGGTACAAGCCAAACAAGCTGCCCTTAAACAGGCACAGGCTGCCCTTGATAAAGCAAAACTGAATCTGAGCTATACAGAAGTTCGAGCACCTATTGATGGCATGATTGGTCAGAAGTCTGCCAACGTCGGTAACTTTGTTGGCGCTGGTAATCCATTAATGGTTGTTGTGCCTTTAAATCAAGTTTACGTTGAAGCAAACTTTCGAGAAATTGAGTTAAAACAAATCAAAATCGGACAACCTGTTAATGTCTATGTCGATGCTTATAACGTTGAATTAAAAGGTGTGGTAGATAGCTTTTCACCATCTACGGGCGCATTTTTCTCACCAATTTCTGCAACGAATGCGACTGGTAACTTTACCAAAATTGTTCAGCGCCTTCCGTTACGCATCAGACTTGTTGAGAACCAACCGGATATTAAATTATTGCGTCCTGGTTTATCTGTTTTAGTTTCTGTGGATACGAACAAGAAATAGACTTAAGCCAACTCTTCAATAGTAAAATTGGCTTATTTCTTAGGATATGAACTCGTTCGGCAATGTATTCACACCGAATTTTGCTGATCGAATACATTTCGAGCGCTTTCAACCATTGGAAGCTTATCAATTGTCCATGCATGCAGTTGTCGCAAGGGTTGCTGCAATGTATTACCCAAAGGCGTGATTTCATATTGAACAGCGAGTGGAGATGAAATCACGTGACGGGAGATAAGTCCATTACGCTCCAAACGGCGAAGACACTGGGTTAGAGCCTTTTGTGTAACACCTTCCAGCCGACGCTTAATCGCATTAAAACGATGTGGTCCGTCATCTAAAACGGCTAATACCATCATCGACCACTTATCTGCAATCTGATCAAATAAAACTCTGCTTGGGCAATTTGATGAAAAGCACTGCGGTTCAATAACTAACATCGAATTTTCCATGAATCTCTCCGATCAACCACATACCAATATGGTACTAGGTGTAAATTTTATACCAATCTCAAAGCTTGAACAATAAGGTTCCAGCCTTCCTACTTAGCTAGCTTGATTGAAGATTCCATCATAACTGCACAACGAGTAATTGCCACAAAATGCATGGAGAGATGGTTTACACGAGGATACCTAGGCTACTTAAAGTACCTAATTGAAACTAGGTTTATAATGTACACCATTAAACATCACACCTTTTTAAGAGTTTTTTGATGTCTATTCTCAATAATTTCTTCCATCCGCTTAAGCTTGCTTCAGGCATCACCCTTCGCAACCGTATAGTGATGTCACCCATGACAACTTGGTCTAGTACTGATGATTTTCAAATCTCGGATGAAGAGGAAGCCTATTATCGGCTCCGTGTTAAAGGTGTGGGCTTGGTCATTAGCGGCTGTGCCCAAGTTACACCCAATGGTATCGGGTTTACACATGAGTTTTCTGCTGCTGATGATAGTTATATTCCAAGCCTTAAACGGCTCGCGGATGCTGCAAAAAGTGGTGGCGCACCAGCCATTCTTCAGCTATTTCATGCGGGCAACAAGGCTTTGCCTCAACTGATTCCCAATGCAGACGTAGTGAGCTCGAGCGCAATTATGACAAAAGCTACTCCCTTCATGGCATCACAGACACCTCGGGCACTAGCAGACAATGAAGTCTTGGAAATAATAAAGGCATTCGGCGAGGCAGCACGACGCGGTATCGAAGCTGGCTTCGACGGGATAGAAGTACATGGCGCACACGGTTTTCTTTTGCAAAACTTCTTGTCGCCAGCTACTAATACGCGCAGTGATGAATGGGGCGGCTCATTGGAAAACCGCATGCGGTTTCCATTAGCAGTCATTGCAGAGATCAAGCGCGTCGTAGCCCAGCATGCTGACCGTCCATTTGCCATCGGTGTTCGCCTTTCGCCCGAAGAGACAGGAGATGAAGGATACCGCATTAATCAAACTCTTACTTTTATTGATCAGTTGTTGGACCTTGGGATTGATTATATCCACGTCTCTTTGGCTAACCTGTTGACTGACCGCCCTATCGACGATCCAACTGGGTCATCCATCATCAACCACATTCTTGATCGAGTGGACAATCGCGTGCCTGTCTTAGCCGCTGGTGGTATCCTGACACCAGATCAAGCCAAGCAAGCACTAGATACTGGACTGTCTATGGTTGCGATTGGACGCGGATTGATTATCAATCCAGACTGGGTTGATAGCCTTAGAGAAGGACAAGAAATAGTTGTCGAACTTGATCCAACTAAAGTAAATGCTCTCAATATCCCAGAGAAGCTATGGACCATCATTCAAAGCATGCCCGGCTGGATTCCTTTGAAGCAATAAGTCACTAGTAACATTAAGGCCGCATATTTGCTTGACCACCGCCCCGAATTTATAATTCTTATCATTTATAATAGCTCGATAGATATTTCTCTATCGAGCTATATTTATGCGTTTATTAAAGGTAATTCGTAATATCGAAGTTAATTTTGAAACACTAATTAATTGATATTTCGTAATGAAAATTATGAGCCAAACCAAATGACTCACGATATTCAACTGCTACACCTTCAAGATTTTTTGCAATACGGCATACCTTCACTAAAGGGTCTTCAAGATTATTATTTAAAAAACTATCTTTGATATTTTTCTCAAAGGTTAACCGTTCTGTTGCA
This sequence comes from Acinetobacter sp. KB005, assembly GCF_049949095.1. Taxonomy (NCBI): domain Bacteria; kingdom Pseudomonadati; phylum Pseudomonadota; class Gammaproteobacteria; order Moraxellales; family Moraxellaceae; genus Acinetobacter; species Acinetobacter sp. KB005. The sequence goes on from NZ_CP188191.1 coordinate 2,933,808, forward strand.
GAAGAAATAAATTGACCACAGTGCTGATAATAAAAAGGATAAAGTAAATTACCAAACTCAGTGATTGGTATTTCTTCCAGATTTCTAAATAAGCGTTCAGGCAGCCAAATTTTTTCACTTAAAACAACGACTTCTTCGTTTTTTCGAACGCGCTCGATATAAAGCAACTTTTCGGTAAGCCCTAGCCCAAGCTCTGCATTTACCTCTGGTATTGCATCGCACACTTCAACTTTTTTGATTTGTCCTTGTGGCTGAATGAACTCGCCTTTTTTATTACGTAATCTAAAAAAACGGATAAGTGAATTTTCAAAATTAGGTTGCTTAAGAAAGGTTCCTTTTCCTTGCTGTTTCACTAATAGGCCGTCTTCGACTAGCCCTTCTACGGCTTTTCTTACGGTTCCCACCGATACGCTATACATTTGCGCAAGTTCTTGTTCACTTGGAATAGGTTCTTCCACTGTCCATTTTGACTGGATCAGTAGTTTTTGAAGCTCCCAACGTACCTTTTCATATCTTGGCAATTTAAAATTTTTAAATGCAGTCTCATCAAGCATTTGCGTTAAACATTATGAAATCGATTTGACAATATTAGCATAGTTCTGTGTAATACAAAAAACCAAACATATATATGTTTAGATGTTTATATATTTATCAAGGAAGATAATATGACTGCATTGATGCTAATGGCTTTAGCTATATCGATAGGCTTAGGTTATAAAACAAAAATTAATATTGGATTTTTTACGATAGCGTTTGCCTACCTGATTGGCTGCTTTGGCATGGGACTTAAGCCTTCCGAAGTTATTGAATTATGGCCTGTCAAAATTTTCTTTATTATTTTATCTGTCACTTTGTTTTATAACTTTGCCCTAGCAAATGGCGCTTTAGAGAAGCTTGCCAGCCATCTTTTATATAAATGCCGTAAGTTTCCACAATTTTTACCTTTAGCGATTTTTTTCGCCGCGACCATTATTGCAGGCCTAGGTGCTGGTTTTTATACAGTTCTTGCTTTTATGGCGCCGATTACATTGCTGCTGTGTAAAAAAACCAATATGAATATGGTTATTGGTGGGATGGCTGCAAATTATGGCGCTTTAGCCGGCGCAAATTTTATGACATCACAAAGTGGCATTATTTTCCGAAGCTTAATGGAAAATACAGGCATTAGCTCACAAACAGCTTTTTCATATAGTGGTGGAATTTTTGTCTTAACTTTATTAATTCCAATTGCGGTATTGGGAATTTACACGCTCTGGAATAGAAAAAGTAATTCTATTGTTATTGAAGATCAAAAGCCTGAACCATTCGACAAAAAACAGAAACAATCTATCTTTCTTATTATTTTAATGATGTCGATTGTTTTAGTTTTTCCAATTTTGCACCTTGTTTTTCCAGATGCAAAAACCATCAGCTTTTTAAACTCCAAAATTGATATTGCCTTCCTTGCTATTACCTTTTCGCTCATAAGTTTACTCATGAAACTTGCCGATGAGAAAAAGGTGATTGCACTTGTGCCTTGGGGAACACTGATCATGATTTGCGGTGTCGGTATGCTCATCGCATTAGGTGTGAAACTTGGCATTATTACAACACTTTCTGAATGGTTAGCAAACAATGTGCCTGTCTGGATCATTCCAGTACTGTTATGTCTCATCAGTGCCATTATGTCTGTATTTTCAAGCACTCTAGGCGTTGTTGCTCCTACCTTATTCCCAATTGTTCCTGCACTTGCAGTTACATCTGGCCTAAATCCGCTTGTGCTCTTCATTTGTATTGTTGTTGGCGCTCAATCGACAGCTATTTCTCCTTTCTCGTCTGGCGGTAGCCTCATTATGGCTTCTGCACCAGCAGATATGGATAAAACTAAATTCTTTAATCAACTGTTATTTAAAGCAATTCCTGTAGGAGTTATTGCCGCTTTAATCGCGATTTTCGCTTTAAAATTTGTAATGTGAGATGAAAATGAACTGTATAGATACACATGCACATGTTTTTTCGACACAGGATCACAGTATTGAAACAGCACGTTATGCACCTGATTATGATGCAACTGTGCAAAGTTTTATCTCTCATCTCGATCGACACAATTTCAGGCATGGCATTTTGGTTCAACCCAGCTTTTTAGGGACAAATAACCAAGCGATGTTACAAGCGATTCAGCAATACCCTGACCGTTTAAAAGGGATTGCCGTTGTTCAACATACAACGGCTTTTGATGAGCTATTTCAACTCAAAGAACAAGGTATTGTTGGTGTTCGTTTAAATCTATTTGGTCTAAATCTTCCTGCATTAAATACCTTTGAATGGCAAAGTTTTTTAGGAAATCTAGAACGTCTAAATTGGCAAGTTGAATTACACGCGCCAACAAAGTATCTAGTTCAGCTTTTGCCTCAATTAAGTGAATACAACTTCAATGTTGTGATTGATCATTTTGGTCGGGTTGACCCAGCTAAAGGGATTGATGATCCGGATTATCAGGAGTTTTTAAGCTTAGTTAACGTAAAGCAGCACTGGATTAAAGTGTCCGGCTTCTACCGTTTAGGCGCTAGTCCCAACAATATTAATATAGCCCAGCAGGCCTATAACATTTTTAAAGAAAAAGGGTTTTTACACAAACTCGTTTGGGGAAGTGATTGGCCGCATACCCAACATGAATCTTTAATCACTTATGAAGATGCAATTAAAGCTTTTAAACAGATTGTATTTGATAAACACGAACGATGTTTAATTTTAAACCAGAATCCTACCGAGCTTTTTGGTTTCTCACGTACATAAGGAGTATGTATGAAAAATGATATATCTATCTCGGAAGTAGAAAAGTCAACGATCCGTAAACTTTCTTTTCGTATTCTTCCCTTCCTGATTCTTTGTTATTTCATCGCCTATATTGATAGAGTAAATATTGGTTTCGCGGCATTAACTATGAATCAAGAAATTGGTTTAACTGCTACCGCCTTTGGTTTTGGGGCTACCTTATTCTTTATTGCATACGTCATATTTGAAATACCAAGTAATATGGCAATGGAAAAGTTGGGTGCACGTATCTGGATTGCCAGAATTATGATTACTTGGGGAATTGTCGGTTGCTGTACAGCTTTCATTACTGGCCCCACTTCATATGCAATCTCACGTTTTTTACTCGGTGCAGCCGAAGCTGGATTTTTCCCGGGCGTGTTACTGTATTTAACGCTATGGTTCCCTAAAAGATATATGGCTAGAATTGTTGCCATATTTATGGTTGCCATTCCTTTATCTAACTTTATCGGTTCACCTCTGTCGGCTTTATTATTGAACCTACATGGTTTGCTTGGGTTAAGTGGATGGCAAGTCCTTTTAATTTTTGAAGCATTACCTGCAATTCTCCTTGGTCTGTTATGTCTTGTATGGCTACCGAATACTGCAAACAATGTGAAATGGTTAAATAAAGAAGAAAAAGAATGGCTATCAAGCACTTTAACTTTTGAAAAAAACCAACTCTTAAATTCTGAAAAACAAGACAGTGCAGAACAGAAAAAAAGTAAATTCAAGCTTCTTATTACCAATAAATATTTATGGTTCTTCGCGATTATCTATGCGGGAAGCTCAGCAACCAGCAACATTTTATCGTTATGGATGCCTCAAATATTAAAATCTTTTCATCTGACTGCTATGCAAACTGGTCTTTTAAATATGATTCCATTTGGTTTAGCTGCTGTTTTCATGATTATTTGGGGAATACATGCTGATAAAACTGGCAATAAGAGCCTAAATACAGCTATTCCATTGTTTGTAACGAGTTTTGGTTTGCTTCTCACTATTTTCACCTCATCTTTAACACTGAGCTTAGTTCTATTCTCTCTAATTTTGATGGGTAATTATGCGATTAAAGGTCCTTTTTGGGCACTGGTTTCTGAACGGTTACCACCAACTTTAGTTGCTGTTGGTATCGCAGCGGTGAATACCATCGCACATATTGGTACTGGACTCATGAACTCTATTATGGGCATTGTGAAAGACTATTCTGGCAGCTTTCCTGTTTCTCTTTTACCGTTATGTATTCTTACATTTACGGGTGCCATGATTGCGTTGTATTTGGGAAGAAAACCAACTTTACCAAAAGTACAAAAGGTTCAGAATGTTATTTAAAGTTTAGAAAAGAATTTATTTATTGAACTGAACTATATAAAAGCATTTGCTGATATATCTAGAGTATGAAAAAAGAGACCCTAAAGTCTCTTTTTTTTAATTAATCTAAATTCATGGCAACCGCTCTGGTTGCTTTACGCTTTCGCGTGACGAACAACCCGCAAACGACCACCACTAAAGTTACACCCAAAGATAAAGTGGTTTCATAACTATAGGCTGGTGATAAGAACATATAACCTAAAACGGTCATAATGACTAAAATCACAAACCAAGTTAACCATGGGAACAACCACATTTTAAAAGATACACCAGTACCCTCTTTTTCCCATTTATGTCTTAAACGCAATTGTGAAAATGCAATCACCAAATACACCAGTAATGCAATTGAGCCTGTGGTTGAGAGCAAGAACCCAAAGACTTGTCCCGGGAACATGTAGTTCACGGCACAGCAGACGACTCCAACTAAAGTTGATAAAAACACAGCCGAAGTTGGTACGCCCGCTCCATTAATTTTTGTCACAACTCTCGGTGCTTCCTGACGTGTACCTAAAGCAAATAACATGCGAGATGAAGTGTAAACTGCGGCATTCATACAGCTTGCAACTGCAATAAAAACGACAGCATCCATAATTAGTTTAGTTTCAGGAACATTCAGGCTCATTAATACAAACTGGAAGGTACCAAATTTTTGTAAGTCTGGCGAACGCCAATCGACTAAAGCAACTGCAAGAAAAATAGAAACAACAAAGAATAAAATAATTCGGTAGAGCACCAAATTGGTCGCACGTTTAATTTTTTCTTCGGGATTTTTAGATTCTGCCGCAGCAATTGAAAGAATTTCGATTCCAAAAAATGAAAACGCCGAGATTAAAATTGCTGATAAAACCCCGCCCATTCCGTGTGGCATAAAACCACCATTTGAAAACAGATTGCCAACTCCACTGACATTTGTTGCTAAAGGCCACATCCCAAATACAGCCATTGCCCCAATGACAATGAACACTACAATCGCAACAACTTTAATAAGTGCAAACCAAAACTCAAACTCACCAAAACTTTTGGTACTAAAAAAATTGGCCAAACTTAATAAAATAATAAAGGCGAACGCATAAACGGCACTAGAAATTTGCGGGAACCAAGCATGCAAAATTTCAGCCCCAGCAATGGCTTCAATTGGAATAACCAGTACCCAAAACCACCAATATAACCATCCGATGGTAAACCCAGCCCAAGGTCCAATTGCCTTACGGGCGTATGTAGAAAATGAACCTGTATCTGGTTGTGCTACGGCCATTTCGCCCAGCATGCGCATGACCAGAAAAACTAAAATACTTGTAATTATATAAGCGAGTACGGCGGCAGGCCCTGCTTTTGCAATTGCCGCAGAAGAGCCAACAAATAAACCTGCACCAATTACGCCACCAATACTGATCATGGTGACATGTCGATTAGAAAGTCCTTCACCTAATTTTGTTGTTTTATCATTGTTCATATTCGATTCCTTCAAATTGACAAACTTATTTTAAAACCGTCTTAAAAATGTACTTCTCCAACTTGTACGAAACAAAAAAGGGAAAATCAGAGTTTTCCCTTTTATTCATCAATTTAGTGTAGGCATAGCGAATTGTTTGGATTCACGGACTTGCGTCGAAGGCCAACGTTGCGTAATGGTTTTACGGCGCGTATAAAAACGCACACCATCTGGACCATAGGCATATAAATCACCAAACAATGAACGTTTCCATCCACCAAAGCTATGATATGCAACTGGTACAGGTAATGGCACATTGACCCCAACCATGCCAACTTGAATATTGCTAGTAAAATAGCGTGCAGCTTCGCCATCACGAGTGTAAATACACGTTCCATTACCATATTCATGGTCATTAATCAGTTGCATTGCATCTTGCATGGTTTGGACACGAATGACCTGTAAAACAGGACCAAATATTTCTTGCTGGTAACTTGTCATATCTGGTGAAACTTGGTCAATTAAAGTCGGCCCAACAAAAAAACCTTTTTCGTAACCTTCGGGTTTTGCATCACGACCATCCACAACAATTTTAGCACCTTGTTGCTCGGCACTTTGGATAAAAGCTTGAACTTTATCTTTATGTGCTTGCGTAATGAGCGGTCCGAAGTCATTACGCTCATCTGCATAGTGACCAAACTTTAATTGCTTCATTTCTTGTTTTAATTTTTCAATCACAACATCTGCAACTTCATCACCAATGGCAACAGCAACAGACAGTGCCATACAACGTTCGCCAGATGAGCCAAATGCCGCACCTAACAAAGAAGTCACGACGTTATCAATATCGGCATCAGGCATAATAATCGCATGATTCTTTGCTCCGCCTAAAGCTTGACAGCGCTTACCACTCGCGGTTGCTGTACGGTAAATGTACTCTGCAATTGGGGTTGATCCGACAAAACTAACCGCTTGAATTTTTGGATGATGCAATAACGCATCAACAGCGTCTTTATCACCATTTACAACGCTAAAAACACCATCAGGCAACCCTGCTTGTTTCAATAACTCCGCTAGAAATAACGCAGCCGACGGCGCTTTTTCTGAAGGCTTTAAAATAAAGCAGTTACCGCAAACAATCGCCATTGGGAACATCCACAACGGAACCATCGCTGGGAAATTAAAAGGCGTAATCCCAGCAACCACACCTAATGGTTGAAATTCGCTCCATGAATCAATATCTGGACCCACATTTTTCGAATATTCACCTTTTAAAAACTCAGGCGCGCCACATGCATATTCAACATTTTCAATGCCGCGCTGTAATTCACCTTTTGCATCGTGACAAATTTTTCCGTGTTCCTCGCCAATCAGCTGGCAAAGCTTGTCAGAATTTTCTTCGAGTAATTGCTTAAATTTAAACATCACACGTGCACGCTTAATCACTGGTGTATCGCGCCATGCTGGAAAAGCCTGCTCTGCAATTTGAACCACTTGGTTGACCAGCTCTGCGTCTGCAAGTGCAACATCTTTCTTACTTTCACCTGTCGCAGGGTTATAAACAGGTTGTTTCTTGGTAGTTTTGGTTACGAGTCCACCATCAATAAAATGCCCTACTACTTTAACGGTTTGCTGACTTGAATCTGTGTCTGTGTTGGCAATCGCGTTGCTGTCAAAATTCTCTAAAGTGTTCATCTTTATTCCTTGTGTCTATTCATCTTGTCCAATTAAGTTTTAAGTCGATCAGTGTTATTTGACTTGATAAATTGCCTCGCCCACGGCATTCATGAGTCGTTGTAACTCTGCCTCTGTGCTATTAAACATTGGGCCAAACTGAAGCGTGTCGCCACCAAAACGGACATAGAAACCTGCTTTCCAAAGTTGCATACCAATTTCAAAACCACGAATCGTCGCATCACCATCACGTGGCGCTAATTGCACAGCACCAATCAGCCCGCAGTTGCGTATATCCAGAATGTTTGGAGCACCTTTTAACTCATGTAAAAGTTTTTCAAAGCTTGGAGCTAGAGCAGCTGATTGATGGATTAAATTTTTCTTTTCTAAAACGTCGAGTGTTGCTAAAGCAGCCGCACAAGCCACCGGATGCGCCGAATAGGTATAGCCATGGGTAAATTCAACCGCATGTTCTGGTAAATCTTGCTGCATAAAGGCATCATAAATTTCATGGCTTGCCACCACACCACCAAGTGGAATGGCACCGTTGGTAATTTGTTTGGCAAAATTTAAAATATCTGGCGTGACATCAAAATATTCTGAAGCTGTCCATTTCCCCATCCGCCCAAAACCAGTAATGACTTCATCAAAAATCAGCAAGATATCGTGTTGATCACAGATTTCTCTTAAGCGTTTTAAATAACCAGTCGGTGGTACAATGCACCCTGCCGAACCAGAAACGGGTTCTACAATGACTGCGGCAATATTAGATGCATCATGTAGCTCAATTAACTTAAGCATTTCATTGGCAAGCTCTACACCACCTGTTTCAGCACAGCCTTTGGTAAAACTTAAATCTGGCTGTAAGGTATGCGGTAAATGGTCTACATCCATGAGCTGACCAAACATTTTACGGTTACCGCCGATACCACCAAGACTTGTCCCTGCAACGTTTACACCATGGTAGCCACGTGCGCGCCCAATCAACTTGGTTTTGCTTGGTTTGCCTTTAATTCGCCAATAGGCACGAGCCATTTTGATTGCGGTATCGGCAGACTCTGAACCTGAGTCAGTAAAAAACACATGCTGCAATTTTTCAGGCATATGCTGAATAATTCGTTCAGCCAATTGAAATGACAAAGGATGACCAAACTGAAATGCTGGGGAGTAATCCAACTTTGCCAACTGAGTACTTACGGCTTGTTGAATTTCTGGAAGCGTATGTCCTGCACCACAAGTCCAAAGGCCCGACAAAGAGTCGTAGACTTCGCGGCCTGAGCTATCAATTAAATAAGATCCTTTAGCGCCAACAATCATTCGTGGATCTTTATGAAAATTACGATTTGCAGAAAATGGCATCCAATGCGCTTGATAATTTAAGCTCATCTGAGCATTTGATTGAACGGTTTCCGATGCAGAATCACCATCAGTTAATTTGTCGATATCAAACATAATCACTCTTCTTGTTTTGAGGCTATTTTTTGAGTGTACAGAGCGACATAGTTTTGATAAATTCAAATTATCTTGAGTTTAGATTTAAAAAAACAAAACTAAATGAAACCCAAAAAATTAAATCAAGTGACTGATTTTGATATCAAATTACTTAAAATATTTAAAACAGTTTGTGACTGTCATAGTTTTACATCTGCCGAAAGTATTCTTGGCATTAGCCGTTCTGCAATTAGTCTGCATATGAGTGATTTAGAAAATCGTCTGGGCATTCGGCTATGCCAGCGTGGACGCGCAGGCTTTGCATTGACTGATGAAGGACGGGAAATTTTAGAATATATAGAAGTGCTCACCGCCTCTATCGAAGATTTTCGTTCTAAAGTTAATCAGATGCATAATCGTCTAAAGGGTGAATTTAATATAGGTATTATTAACAACCTTGTGACCATGCCAAGTGGCTATATTACCAATACGCTGGCACAACTCGCCGAAGAACATTCTGAAGTAATTATTAACATTAGTATGAGCACGCTTTCAGATATTGAATGCCGTGTGCTAGACAACCGTTTACATGCTGGAGCAATTCCCCTTGTTACCCCTTTGTCTGGTCTAGATTATTTTGATTTATATAGTGAAAGTTCATTTTTGTATTGCGGTAAAAACCATCCACTGTTCAACCAATGTAGCAACCTCAATTTAGGTGAGTTAAAAACCTGGCAAGCCGTACTTCCCAATTACGCCATCACTCCAGAAGCAGCAAAGTTGCACCAGCTTTTAGATTGTAAAGCGACTGCAAGTGACCGTGAAGGAATTGCATTCCTAATTTTAACTGGAAAATTCTTGGGTTTTTTACCCGATCACTACGCAAAGAAATGGGTTGAAGATGGCTTTATGCAGCCAGTTTCAAAGGAAAAAATGCATTACAGCACGCCCATTTGCTTAATTACTCACAAAGGCAAAAACCACAATATTATTTTAAAAACTTTTATGGAGATGCTTGAGAAGCGAGTCATTGGGAATTAATAAATTATTTAACAGGTCATATCTTCAGATAAAAAAGAGCACCTAAGTGCTCTCTTGATCTTATTGATTTTTGGATAAGGCAAAATTTATTGCCCTATCATATGCGTGTTCTTGTAGCTCAGTATATACATAGAAATCCTGTTCTGCCTTGGTAACAGGATTAATGAGTTTCATTGGTTCATAACTATGAGTATTTAAATCATTGGGATCAACATCAAAAGCTTCTAATTGCTGCTCTCTCCACTCGCCACTTAGAACACCACCCACACAAAGCCATTTTGTTGAATTGTCTGACATATATAATCCTTATTATTGGAGGTGCTTTTATACCATATCACGACCACCTTTAAGTCAGTTTAATTTTTCACCCCATCAAAAGAAAAGCATCGTGTTTAGGAGCTTTATAGCTAAATTTTTTAGTTCATCTTGGTGACTAAATTTAATGTGCTTTAGATTTAATACATTTTTCTTTAAGCTCATCTAAAGCTGACAGTACCATTGGAGCAGTCATCATGCTTCTAAAGTGCATTCTTGTAGCAGACTGCCAAGACCAAATCAAAGCGGGCTTCCTGTGCCGTAAGGCGTTCGGCAAATTAAAATCAACTATTAAAAAACCCACCGAAGTGGGTCATGTTTATTCTATATAATAGCTGTTGCCATCGGAACTGTTGAAAACCAAATTTAAAGTAGGGTAAATACATTCACCTTTTAACAAAATATATTCAACTTTGGGTCTCTGAACTCTAGATGAATGATTGATTTTATTAGTATTTACTTCTGTATAGTTTGCCTGCGCTCTTTTTTCTTTACCTTGGAAATCAATAATTGTAATGTCTTTTAGCATTAATATGCTCCAATTTAATCATATATATTATGCTCAACAATATTTTTATACTATCAATATTTTGTAGGACACTAGATTGAATTAATTTTTAAAACTTTATTAATCCCATACCTTGAGAAAATTTATATATGTGTGCTTTATGTACCCCTACTTGAAAGTTGGATAACGTAATTTCAAAATTTAAAGGATAAGACTCAACAGGTTATATATAATTGATTTTATTTATGAAATAAGTCCTCGAGATAAAGATCTTTTCTGGGACAAATCAACACACATAAGTCTTAAAACTACCGCAATGTAACGGCTTTTAAAGCGTACTATGAGCTCTCCCTAGTGAAGATAAGAAGATAAAAATGTCGGGTTTTAAAAGTTTTTCTCAAAATACAACTAACCACGCCAATGTCATCAAAGCTAAAATGAATAAGCATTCTGCAGCAACACCACCTACTGAAACTCAGCCTTCACAAGTTCCTGGCACTGTAAAAGATCTGCCTGAGAATAATGAACAGCCTGATCCTAATAACAAATAATTTCTTATTAACAGTGCCTTGGAAGTTATTTTTGAGGCTCTGCTACTATAAAGAATAAATTAGTGCACTGATTTATTATACTATTAACTACTTTTATCAATTTGATTTGTTTAGTTATTTAAGAAATTACAGCCATTCATCCCAGAAAATTGATATGACTAGTCTCTCAGATATGAGGGGGCTTTTTTAATTGTTTTTAGTTAACCCGTATTTAGCAGACTTACCCTAAATAGATTAAGCCCGTCAAAATTGGCGGGCTTATTTTTTAATATCTGAATTATGAAAGGTATGGATGTTTTTGCGCCAAGTAATCATTCGCTATTTTTGTTGTCTCAGCATAGGTCAACTCCGCACACAGCCAAAATCGATAAGTGTTTTCACCAATAATATAGCTCTGGCGGTTGTATGTTGATTGTTTACTTGAATCTATTTCACTGGCTTCTAAGTACGTACCTTCACGGTTATTTACAACTTCACCGTCTAAATCACCACCAATGCAAATGAACATTGTACTAATCCATATAATTATAAAGATCAGCTTAACACACAAAGTAAAAAGCCCCGCCAATAATCAATATTTAGTGAGGCTTTCTCTGCAAAAACATGTTCAACATTGCAAATCAGATTAACTGCGCACCCTGTAAACAACATGCACAGAAAAATAGTTCTATTTCTATTCGTCCACCCAATTTGCATGAAAACCCAAAGGCACTCTTACAGGTAAATCAATAGTAGCTTGGGGTTCTTGCCCAATTTTTTTAGAATCGAGTATTACTACTTTACTTGGCTTTATCCCATCTAAAGCATGGATATACGAAATTAACCAACCATCGCCCTCTTCACTCTCAGCTTGTTTTGGTAAAAAAATTACTTCACCAGTGAAGTAATCATCACCATATGAATGCTTATAGGATTCACTTTTGAGTAAATCATGGACCAATAAATTATTTGCTTTTAAATTAATATTATCTACTGGCTCACCTTCATTTCCAACAGAAATTGAATAAGCAAAGCGATAGGGTTTCCCAACAAAACGTTCATCTAGACGAGGAAATTCTTGAGGAATTTTTGAAATTACTTTCCGTTTTAGAGTTTGAGTACCAAATTGCAAAGTCCATCTTTCAAACTGGATAAGCTGCTTATCTACTGGTCCCTGAATAGAGTCAGTAAAGGTCTTGGTGTGAACACAAGCATCAAAAATGATATCGCCATTTTCAAGATCATATGCATTAAATGAATGAAAAATAATACATGGATCTACATCAAACCATTTTATATCTTGTGCATCACCATTTTTTGGTAAGACACCTATTCGCGCAGGGTGCTTTTCATTCCATGAATAGGGTAATTGCATCCCTTGTAACATTCTCTCGATTGAAAAAGTTACAGGGAAATCCAGAACTAGCATTTTAGTTTTTGTCATACCGCAATCATGCATCATTGGCCCATGCTTAACAGGGATACTGACTCGCTTCTTAACTTGGCCCGATTGATCAATCACCTGATAATAGACTTGCATTGGCAGTAAAACATCATAGCAAATCGCATGTAATTCTTTAGTATCTGGGTCTACATGAGGATGAGCTGTAAAAGGATAATTATCTTTACTGTTGAATAAACCATATTTAAGGCTATTTAATTCATGATCTAAAGCGACTGGAAACGGTCCTGATTCTGTTATTGTCCAGATCTTTCCTGCATGACCAATAATATTCGTATTTGCGACATCAACTGGACCTCGAGGCTCACCTTTTATTTTCTCTCGCCCTAATTTTTTATGTATGTGATGCGTCCCTACATATCGATTTTTATACCATAATGCTTGACCATCTTTTAACCTTAGACCATGTACCATCCCATCGCCCATAAACCAATTATAGTTTGCAGGGTTTTCAACTTCTAATGGATTTGGGCCCATTCTTAAGAAAATGCCATTTAATGAAGATGGTATTTCTCCATGCACAACCAAATCACTTGAAAAAACCTCTTCAGTAACTGGCGCAAAAGGACCTACAAGAAAAGGATTATCTGGGCTATAGGGAACTCGGCTTTGATGGAAACTCAGAAACTTCCCTACTACGGAAGAAACCAGCTTATTGTTAACAATTTCATTACGGATACTTGTCCTGTTCATTCGATTACATCCTACCTGTTGATTAATTTTTTGTATAATTCCAGTATGTATCAACGAATGTATACACTGTATACATAATTAAAACTACACGAGGATGTGTATAGTGTCAACATCGAACACAAATCCAGCTTCTAGCTATCATCATGGTAATTTAAGAGAAGCTTTACTTATTAATGGCTTACAATTATTAGAATCTAGTCAGGATATTGATTTTAGTATGCGAGAACTGACCCGCATGATTGGTGTATCGCCAAATGCGGTTTACAGACATTTTGCAAATAAGGAAGAACTACTGACAGCTTTAGCTATATATGGATTTGAAGAATTAATAGAAGCTCAGGCGCATGCTATTCATAATGCAACTCACCCCAAAGACGGTTTTTTAAACTCAGGAAAAGAATACATATATTTTGCTATTAAAAATCCATCTTTATTTAGACTGATGTATAGCCAGTTTACTGTCGCTCAAGATGATGAAAAATTAAAATCTATGACAAATTTATTCTATACAGGAATGGTGTACGCAGCGGCAACAGCATTTGATGCCCCTGCCGATGCTGCCCAGAGTCAAACCATGGCAAGGTTAGCTTGGGGAATGGTTCATGGTCTAAGCTATTTAATTATTGATGGACAATTTAGTCATTTGAGTAATGATGAACTCAATATCATGATCGATAATGTGCTAAAAACAGCGATAGCTGTATCAGGAAACTAGCTGCCTTTAAGTTAAAAAACTATCGATAAAGGATAAGTTAAATTACTACAGTATGTTCATTCAAAAATATTCATTTCTATTTAGTTTAAATAGCTAGATAAATATATTATTTCAATTACTTAGATTGCGCATGCGTTTTATATCTCTGAGTGGAGGTTCCCCAAACATTCGGGCATATTCCCTATTAAACTGACTAACACTCTCATAGCCAACGCGTATAGCAGCACTACCAGCATCCATATCTTCATAAAGCATCCAATGTCGTGCATCTTGCAAACGCAAATTTTTTAAATATTGCAAGGGGCTTAATCCAGTAAGAGTACGGAAATGCTGTCTAAAAGTAGATGAACTCATATGCGCTTTGGCTGCTAATTCATCTATTAAAATAGTATTTGTATAGTTTAACTTCATCCAAGCAATTACTTGAGAAATTTGCTGACTTGGAGAGCCTACAGCAGCAAGATGTTGGAGCATTGGACCATGCTCACCGTCCAGTAACCGAATGATAATTTCTCGCTGAATTAAGGGTGCAATAAATGGAATTTTGTTAGGTTCATTTAAAAGTTTAATTAAACGCATTAAGGCATCAAGTAACCCATCATCTAATGCTATAACAGACATCGCTCTTGACGGTCCACCTTTGTAAATTCTGGAAGCATTCATTTCCGTAGCAATTTGTACAATTAAATTTGCATCCAGATCTAAGCGTAATCCTAAATAAGGTTCTGTTATTGTGGCTTGTGTTACATAAGAGACAACTGGTAAATCAATCGTATTAATAAGTGCTTGTCCAGAACCATAATCAAAGACATCTTCTCCAAGAGTTACGCGCTTTCTGCCTTGTAGTGTGACACCTAAACCCAAGCCAAATACACATGGCATCGGATCAGTAACTGTACTGCGACGATAAATAGATAATACTGGAATTTCTGTAGGATAGTCCCCATCGTTTTGAGCAATATCTTCAACTAAAGAAAGGAGGAAATTATCTACACTAGACCGATTCATTTTAGCCCGCTCCTCACAAAATCAGGATATCAATATACTGTTTAAGATTAACAGATTAAAATTTTATTAGTTATGCTTTTGCCACTTCTCATCGTATTAGGCAAGAATTAAAGCAAATTTGGCAATCTAATTCTTCGTCTCCAGTGCAAACTAATATCCTCAATAGGCAAATAAAACTTAGGGTATATATGATGAAAAAAGTATTAATTATTAATACACATCAATTCTATGAAGGTATTTCTACTGGCACATTAAATAGCTCAATAGTTGAAATTATTAAAGAAACAATGCTCAGTCTAGATTGTGAAATCCAGCTTACCGAGGTTGAAAAAGGCTATGATATCAATGAAGAAGTGAATAAACATTTATGGGCTGACTTAATCATCACCCAGTCTCCCGTGTATTGGTTTGGCTCTCCATGGATCTATAAAAAATATATTGATGAAGTCTTTACTGAAGGCATGAAACAGGGAAGTTTTTTAACTGGTGATGGACGTACTCGACAGGATCCAACCAAGCAATACGGTACAGGCGGAAAGCTTTTCGGTAAAAAGTACATGTTATCCCTAACATGGAATGCTCCTCAAGAAGCATTTAATGATTCTAATCAAAAATTATTTGAAGGTAGATCTGTTGATGATGCATTTATTCACAACACAGCAAACTACAAATTTTGTGGTGTTGAAATATTACCAACATTTTCATTTTTCGATGTCATGAAAAATCCACAGATTAACAATGATATCGAGTCTCTAAAACAACAGCTATCCCAAATTTTTGACTAATTTTGAATAAGGCTCATAACATGAAAAATGACATTTCTAATATCCTTAATACAAGACTAGTAACTGTTAAATTCAAATTACACAGTCTTGTTAAAAAAGGATTTTTAATTTCAACACTAACATTTGGAACCATGGTTTTTACTGCTCAAGCCACCCTTGCAGCAGAAATAAAAACGAAGATCAGCACAGAAATCAGTCAAAAAAATATGCGACATGTAACTTTCAAAAATGGTCAAATCATAATGGCTGGTAATTTGTATTTACCAGATAACTTCAATGAGAAAAAACAATATCCTACAATTATTGTGACTCATCCTGGCGGTGGTGTAAAAGAACAAACCGCAGGCTTATATGCGCAAAAGCTGGCTAAAAAAGGATTTATCACCTTAGCATTTGATGCCTCTCACCAAGGTGAAAGTGGCGGTGAACCTAGATTTTTAGAGAATCCAACTGAACGCATAGAAGATATTCGAAGTGGTATTGATTATCTCACGACATTGAAATTCGTTGATAAGAATCGTATTGCCGCACTTGGTATTTGTGCTGGTGGTGGATATAGCATTAATGCAGCAATGACAGAACATCGTATTAAAGCAGTGGGTACTGTGAGTGGTTTTGATATTGGTTTGGGATTCCGTAAAGGCTGGCATGGTGACGGAATTTTATCAGATCAATTAAAATTATTGGATCAAGTCGCTCAGCAACGAACCCGAGAAGCAAATGGTGCAGAACCTGTATATATCAATTATGTGCCTGAAAAACCTGATGCGAATACACCACATGATTTACGAGAAGCGACTGAATATTATAGAACTTCTCGGGGACAACATAAAAATTCACAGAATAAATTGTTATTTTCAAGTGTAGATAAAATTATTGCATTTGATGCAGCCGAGAATATTCAAGAATTACTTAAGCAGCCACTACTATTAATAGCGGGGAGTGATGCTGAATCATTGTGGCACAGTAAACATTTCTATGATTTAGCCAAAACTAAAAAAGAACTATTCCTTGTTGATCATGCAACACATATGACCATGTATGATCAACCTGATCACGTTGATCAAGCAGTAGACAAATTGGCTTCTTTCTATAATACAAACCTTTAATATCTCAGTTAGTACTCTGATAAGCTTTTAAGCATATTTAGGTTAAAAACTACTTATTCTTAAAAAGCTTATCAGTCATATTTCCATCAATTTTACTACAATGTCCATTTTCGAAATATCGATCTTCATGACATATAGTCTCAACTTTATGAGTAGACTGCCACACAGCTTTATCTATAATAGACATAAAAACTATTATATATTGCTCTTTAATTTTGAAATTAAGATAAATTAATACTTCCCTATCCTTATACGAAAACCATGAGGACTTTCATCCGTAATTTTAATTGTATAAAGATATTTAAGCTGTTTTTGATCTTTCCTCATATCAATTTTAACTACCCCATCAGCCTTCGCGCCAACTATATCAACTTTATAAAAGTAAAGTGGTCGTTTAGGGATAGAATAATGGTCCGATCCAAAACTACTGATACTATAACTTTTAATTTCTCCAAATTTCTCATTTATCGTTTTATCTGTATATATCACTGATTCAACTCTTTGAATATTTCCCTTATTATTAATAATGAAATATGCCCCACCAAAAATAAGAAAAATTACAGTTAATAAAGCGATGTTCCGTTTTTTCTTCAAGTCTTTAAATTCTATAAACATGTTGTTTTGTCGATATTTAGCAAAATTAATTATACAAACTATAGTGGTTTAATAGACCAGTTAACCAAATTAATTTCCAAAGGTAAGTTCGGGTTGTTCCACGCTGCTTTGATTTTATCTATTTTTCTTTGATTCTCTGTTGTTTGTTTACCATTTACACGTACATAAATATTTCCACTTTTTTCGTCATATCCAACAGTTTGAACTTTAGAAAAATATTTACTAGCTAATTTAGCAGCTTTATCTAATTGTCCTTTAGCATTTTCTCTTGTTTCTTTAGCTCCGTATTGAATTTCTATAGGCAAATTGCTTTTTGAAATAGCATTCCCTACTAATATATTGCGTTTCTCATTCTGGCCATAACCTTTAACTCTAACCACAATTTTATATGTAGGTGAGTTTTCAACATAAATACCAGCTATCCGCCCCTTGAACTCCTCTTCAATAGCATCTAAAGCAGAGTCTCGGTTAGCTTCTAAAAACAATGCTTGATTTGCTTCTGCTGTGCTAACGCCATGCAATAAAGAATAACTACGGATGTCCTGCTCAAATCCTTCATTTGATACAGCAGATGTATAAGATGATGACATTTAAATTGTTAGTGCTAATACTTTTTTCACTTTTACCTTCTAATCAGAAATAAGGTTAAAATATAACGATATATTCTTTATATAAAAACCAACCAAATTTTAAAAATGAGCTGCATAACCTTAAGTATTCACGTGATACTCACTACTAAATATAATATTTCTAAGGAAAAATTAGAAAATTACAATTTATAAAACAAAATATTATGAACGATTATTTTTTGTTTAAGTTAGCCACACGCACTAGCTACTATTCGTTTTGTTTTTGGATCAATTACTATAGTGACTCGATCTGGGCGGAAGTCTTCAGTAAGCGCTTCTCCTGGATAAGCACTTCGATAAATTCGAGCATTGGTCATCGATAGAACCTGCTTTTCGGTTAAGCCAGTTTTACCTATAAAATTTTTAACTTTAATTGGATCACAGTCAAAAGATGAGTCCCATTTTTTACTTGTGCCAAGGACTGGAGGCTTGACTTTTTTCTCTGGTGGCTGCGCTTGAACTTGTTTAGGAGTTTCAGGGTTTAATACATTATTTGAACAAGCTGAAAGCACACTCATCACGAGCCCTATAAAAATATATCTTTTCATACTTATTAACTTTATTAATTATTCAATTGATACCAATATATCATAAGTTAAAAGATAGAAAGCCCCGCCAATAATCGATATTTAGCGAGGCTTTCTCTGCAAAAACATGTTCAATACTGGTACTTATAATTAAGATATAGGACATAGAAGACTTAGATTATTCCCATTAAAAAAGAGCCTTTCGGCTCTTAAAAATCTAATTTTTTACTTTCTTGAGACTGCCGGTAAGCAACAATTATCTTCTCTTCAATTTGTAAATTTTCTAAAGTAAAATCATCTTCAATAGACCGTAGTTTGGAGTTTGTAGGAGCTGATGTACTATGTGAAGGCAAATGCTTTGGAATAGTTATCAATTGGGTTCTTTGGCTTATATACTTTTCAAGCGCAGCATCCAAATCGGTTTTCTCAAAAAATATATAATCAATATTTAAAGAGTTCACTGTAATGACTTCACAACCATAAAAATTATTAAAGTCTTTGCTTAAATCGGTGTTTGGGTCATGCAAGATATCTTCGTAAGTCTGTAAACTGATAAACAGTAAATCAGGATTTCTATCATAACGATCATGATAGCTTGTCCTGCCTTGAACTAAATCAATTCTAATCGTCATAATAATTACTCAAGATGTTGAATCTCAAATATACCAAATAAAAAATTAAAAGCCCCACCAATAATCGATATTTAGCAAGACCTAGTGTACAGACCATTCTGTATTAATTTATATCCCCAAAAAAATGCTATCGCACTTATGAAATTTAATTGAATACTTTGATTTTATTTATCAACTTAACTACAGTTTGAATAGATGATCTTCGATTCGTTATCAATCACAACACTCAGTCGATCATAATGTAAGTCTGACCTTACAGGTTCACCTTTACGAGAAATCCGCACAACACCTGCATTAGTTATTTTCTTTAACTCTGCCTCACTAGGAACAGACTGTCCTATAAGCTTTTGAGCCTCATTAGGATTGCAATAAGTATCTTTAGGCTTTACTTCTAATGGGGTTTCTTTAGGTTCATTGGTTGCACACCCAATCACACCAAAAATAATTAAGCAATTTAATAGAATTTTTTTCATACCCCCCCTTGGGATTCATTTCTATATTTAATACTCTTGTTTATTTACATCCAATTTCAGATATTCAGCTCAAAAAAATCAGCATTTAAGAAATCTTTTATTCAGTAAAAAGTACTATGTACTGTTTTTTAGTTCAAATTGTCCTACAATTATCTTTAAGTCTTACTTTATAACAAAAATCTATTACAGGGATGGAATAACTATGACAAATATCAATGATAGCGAACCTATATCGCCTCAATATAGCTTACGCTTACCTATAGAACTTCGCGAAAAACTTACAAATGCAGCAAAGAGCAATTCCCACTCACTAAACAAAGAGATAATTATAAGACTTGAACAATCATTAATTTTAGAAAAGTGTCCTGAGTGTGTTAAGTACTTACAGACAGTGAAGAACCATGAAAAAATATTTGAAGAACAATATAAAATGTTTGAGGAGTTAAATAGAAAAGATACAGAATAGAAGTATGAAAATACGTTTATACTAAATCACATATATCCTATGTACAAAAAGCCCACCATTCGATGAGCTTTTTATTTAATTAAAATTAACGGTATGTATTAGGCTTTAAATTCTGCTAATACAAAGTTTTTTACTATTTCATCAAAAGTTGGTTTCAGAAGAGTTGGCTTGCTATTTTTTATAGTTTCATACCAATAACTCGCTGCAACTCCCATACTGAACAAAGCTAACAATTTCATTGCTCACCTCACTTATTGGGAAGAGTGAAACTTAAAGTATCATTCGCGTTTGTAGCCTTCCAACTCGTTTTAGCGAGGTTTCTGTATATATTTTAAGCAATGTGTAATAAAAAAGCGTACATCTTTGGGAGCTTTTTCCTTTAACGCTATGTATTTATATTAAGAATAATTAATGATCATCATTGAATTTTAAGATAAAATTAAATTCTTTAAACATTCTTTATTTCGAGTATCAAACAAAAAAATATCACAAAATATACTTAAAATTTGAACTAAATCACATTTTACGATTGCTGTTCCTTATATCATTTGTCAAAATAAGGATATTTCGAATATTAATAATTTTTTGGTATGTCAAATCAATTAAATAGCTTTTTAGAAATTTTAGATAGTCTCGGTTTAGATGAAGAAACTAAGAAATATTGTATAATCATAATTGCATTTATTATAATTCTTTCAATGCTTGTTCCATTATTAGAGAAGATGGGATTTTTTAAACTCTTTTCAATGTTTTTTTCTAAATTCTTTTCAAATCCAATTACAACTGAAGAAGATATTAAAGTTTTGAACGAACTAATAAACTTTGAACTATTAAACTCAGATCAAATCAAGAATAAACCGTATGCTTTGCAAGCTAACTTGCTTAAAGAATTAGCACTTTTGAACAATTATTTCAAAAGCAATTTATCGGATATTTTTACCCTAAAGTTTTTATTTACTCGGGAAGAACCTAAACGAGCTAAAAGGCTATATTCTTCCAAAATTGACAAATATTTAGAAAAATCTGGAGACAGGTACATTGTAAAAAAATGGGTAAACTTCTGGGTAGTATATATTCCACTTTGGATATGGATGTCTATTTATTGTTTTATTGCTTATAAACTTTTAAAAATTTTATTTTTATCAAAAGAATTTCAAAATAGTGAACCTATTGCTCTATGGTATTACTTCTTGATTGTTGTTGCAGTTCTTGGAACTGGATGGTTGACAAGTTTTCTCTTACAACCTTGGCAAGCCAAAACTTTTACTAAACTTAAAAGTAGTAATCCAAAATTAAGATTACAAAGAAAAGATTATAAAAAATAATTATTTGTTTTAGGAGCTCGTAAATGAAACCAGCAATTGTTATAGGCAATGTTACCGACCACGGTGGAATAGTAAGTACTGGCGATAGTACATATTTAATTGATGGTAAAGCTGCGCATGTTGAGGGCATGAATCATTTTTGTCCTAAATGCAAAGTTACTGTTACTGCTCTCTCAAGTAGTCCGCTTGTAGTTATTAATGGTCGGGCAATAATTGTGGCAGGTGATAAAGCTAGCTGTGGCGTAACCTTCTTACCCAGTCAGAGTTTATTGGTTCGTGATCAAGGTAGTTCAAGCGGATCTGGCAACTCTACAACTAAAGATAGCTTTGTTCAGAATATAGAAAAAGAGAATAGTGTCATTTTCCAATTTAAGGATCCAAATACAGGTAAACCATTAACCGATTTTCCATATATTCTTACTCTTCCAAATGGCGAACAGGTGGAAGGTAAAACTAATAAAGCAGGAAAAACTGAACTTGCTATTACTGGTGTAAAACCAGAGCAAGTCAAAATCGAGACCTTAGATCTTTCAGAACCAATGCCACCTCTGGAGTAAAAATATGGGTAATCAACCAATTACTAAAAATATTCCCCCTAATAGCAAAGCTTGGGATGGTTATCCCTCTAAAGTTGAAAGCTGTAATGTTCCTAAGCCGTTCTGCTATTTACAATTTGATCGTCCAATTGCAATGCCTTATACCTTCATGATGTCAGTGCAGCAATGGGAATATGTAGAAAGAAGGAATAAATTAGAATTTTTATTAGCGGTTCGGTTTGGCATGGAATATGACATTGCAAAACTAAATGAAGACGTTTTAATTTCCACAGGTTTCCACACTGGAATGTATGTAAAGTTCCAACATTATTTAAGAAAACACTATCAAAAAGATGCTGCTGTATTAATGGCAGTTTTCCAGAGTAATGCTTTCACCACCCGATTTGGAACATCTTTTGCGATTGAAGATTTAATTGGCCTAAAAGGTGCTATCGATGATTTACGGATTGACGATATCATGACTGGGGCACATATGATTTCGCGAAAAAATGGTTATGCTACACAAATTAATAGAAAGATGTATCGACAAAACTTTAACCAAGACTACAATCCTACTATGTTAAAAACCTTAGCTGCACAAGGATTGTATCCTGATGAAATCGAAGGAATCTTCTAGAATGAAGAAATATTTATTAATTTGCCTTTTGCCTATTTTTACGACTGCTTGTAGTGCTAAACCAACCCCACAAGAAGAACTAGATATTCAAGCTACCTTTTTGCCTACTGTATTCAATCTTGATGCCGGTACTTATGCTTTAGCTCCAAAAGAAGCTCCCACAGCTTTAACCAAACAATTGTATGATGATGCTTTATTTAAGCTTGGTTTATTAAAAAGATATGATGACCAAGCAAGTGCAGAATCCAAACTTGAAAAGTCTGTAAGACCTGTTGCTTTAAATACTTTATGTTTAATGGGTAAGTTCGTTACTAATCCAAATTATGTAAAAGCTGCAAAGCATAGTATTGAGCAAGAGCCTGATTTAAATAAATGGCTCAAAGAAAAACAACCAAAATGGCAAGAAGCTTTGAAAAAAGAGAACAAGGAAATCTTTGATCATCCTTGTTTATAAATAATGGATTAAAATTAATTTTAAAATTTCGGTATTATTTATTTACCAATCCATTATCACTATCATGGATAGTAAAAAGAGACCGTCTTATTGGTCTCTTTTCTTTTTAAGTATTAGAAACTAGGCCCCGTTTATTTAAATCAATTACAATTACTTTTATAGAGTCAATAGTTGGCCATTGCGAGGCTATACCATGCCAATAGTTTTGAAGAGTTTCTTCTAACTCATTTAACCCAACTCTGCTTCCATTTATAATCCATTTTTTATTCGTGTTCTGAGCAACTAATAAAAATACTCCACAACCAGAAGTAGCTTCACGTAAATAATCTCCTACTAATTGATTTCTTAGTCTTTCACATAAATCTGGTCCCGTCCAATTTTTATCCAGAATCTTTAATTCAATCGGTACTGGACTATTTATTCTCGGATTCTCTAATCTGATATCTGTACGTTGACTATTTGCAAGTTCATTTTCTTGAGATACAGAGTATTTATTTTGTGCTGTTTTCCTTAATTCACTGGCAATAAGATTTCTCATTTCTGTTTCCTCTTCTACTCTTTGCCAAGTACGCCATTGGCTATCATCTCCATTTTCTAGCCAATCCTTCAGCTCAAAAATTCTAAGTAAAGCTAAACTAAACAACTCTTTATGTGTTTTAGGTTTTATATTTCCAAAAATTTCAAATTGCAGCAATTGCTCACTTTCCCATGGTTCTAAATCACCACATGATAGTGCAATGTTAGAAGCTGTTTTTAATAACCAATTTCGACGGTTATGATCTTTAGTTTCTTTAGATAAATCTTTAATGGCATAATAAGTTTCTGCACATGGAATATCTTTTAAATATGAAAATAATAGATCTCTTGCATCTTGAGCATCATCTCTTAAGCCAGGTGAATAAACAATTAAACTAGGTCTTAAAATATCCTCATCAGGTTTTATATATTCATGCATCAACGAGTAGAGTCGTTTTAAATGTTGTACTTCTTTTAATTGATCAATTTTAGTTTTACCTTTAACTGAACCTTTTCTACCAGTTAAATTACAGATAAACTCCTGCGCAGCGTAAGTTGCATCTTTAAATGGCAATTGTTTTAGCCATTTTTCCAAATTATTTATTCCATTTTCTGGCTCACTATCTACAAATAATGCAAACCACCAAGCTTTATCGCCTACTGAATCAGATATTTTTATTCTCTTTTTAGATAATCTACTAAGGTCTTCTTTTAAAAGATCTGATCTTAGTATGATTTTTAATATGTAACTATTAGTTTGTTTATGTAGTAATTTATCGTTACTAATTAACCAATTAAAGATTTTTGGAGCTATATCTACATATAACCAAGGTGCATGGTGGAATATCTTCTGAAGAATATGACTATGATTATGTTCAAGAGCTGGATCAGATGTTTCAAGCTCCCAAACTACTTCTTTCATTACAGACTCACTGACGAGATCAGGAAAAAACTTATAAAACTTTTCCAACCATGATGGAAAATCATTTAACTGCCAAGAAAGATATCTAAGCGCATGTTTAATTTCATAAATATTTAAATTTGAAGGGAAATTTTCATTTTCATTTGATTCTATTTGTAAACCAGCTAGACCAAAAATCACAGTGTAAGGAGTACTATTTATTGGCAAACGTTCCTCTGAATGTAATTTAGGTTTATAGATGCGCCAAAATTTGATAGCTGCTTCACGATATGCAAAAGCAACTTGAGTCCCGAATTCACTTATTAAGATTTTCCAATTTGAATAGTCTTCACGATTCGTTGATTCCTTTCCATAAATAAACTCATTCATTAACCAGTAGCAATCATTAGTTAATTCACCTTTTACAAAATAAGATGAATTACTAAGTCGTTCAGGATCATTTTTTAATGATTTAATCCAATTTAATCTAGCCTTTGTATTTTTTAATTTTTCTTTTTCCTGTTTTAACCTTGTTTTCTGCATTTTTTCTTCATGTTTTTTTTGACTATCACTTATAATAGGATTAATAAGATTTTCTAAATGTATTGATAAGGCTGGGTAAATAGAACATAATATTTTAATTTTTTCCAACATCCATTCAGGTTTATCATTTTGATGATATACCATAAATACTCTATTAAGGGCTATTAATTTATCATCCATTAATAACTTATTATCAATAAAAGATAGCAACCGCTCAAAATCTTTTATATTAAATTCCCAGAAATGATCAAAACAAGAAATCTTCCAATCATCAGTAATTTTTTTTTGCTCATACTGCCGTAATAATGCTATTGAATGCCAATATAGATTATCATTTAATTCACTCCACTCATGAATAAGTGATCTCAACCTATTTTGTTCATTCCTATCAAAATAACCATCATTATATTCCAACCATCTAACATTTATTAATAATTCAAGCACATGATTCTCAAGTGCTAGCTGGCTACGGCACTCAACTAACTTTTCAATTATTTTATATACTGTTTTAAGTAGCCATAAATATTTTTTAGAAATTTGGGACTCTTTTCTCTCATAAAAATCATTTGTCGGAAGTAACTTATCAATACCAACTAATAGTTGATATCTTAATTTTTGATCACAATTATTTATAAATTTTTCTAACTCTTCATTTAAACCAGTAAATTCATATTTTTTATAATCTGATGATTTCTTTAATGAAAATATAAGTAGATCAACTATTTCTTTATCTGGTTTAACTCCTTCTACTAATTCTGCGATTAGTTGCCTATTTAAAATTTCTTCATTTTCATTTAATTTTGTCCAGAATTCAATTTTTTCTATTCTATTTGTACATGACATAATAGCCCTAATAGATATTCGTCTGGAATACATATCACGAGCCTGATCAAGAGCTATAGGTTTCAATAATGGAATACACTTACTGAACTTTCCTTGCCAAACTATTTTCCCTAAAGAGAAAATAACATCTTCATTATTAAAATATTTTTGTATCAGAAATAACACTTCTTCTTCAAAATCAGAACTGACAATTTTTGAAATTGAATCATTATCTCTGATAGAACGATCATCTAAATTATGAGAAACTCTATTTATATATTCAGAAAAAAACTGTTTGCGTATACTGTGAGATAATTGAGAGGGGTCACCACTTTCAAAGGCTAGTTCCGGTTGAAACTTAATTACTTTTTGGCATATTTTTTCATCTAAAAGAATTAACCATGGTAAAATTCCTCGAAGAGAAGGTGTTATAATGTTTTCTCCAAATTGTTCTTTAAAAAAAAGTTTTTCTGCTGCCAGTCTATTATCGCCATTTAACTGTTTTGAGAACCATTGGGCTGCCAGAAACTCACATATATCTCTATGTCTAAATAGTACTGCTCCATAAATAATGTCGTTAAAGATACCAGACTCTAATAATTTATATATCTCATCATCCGTCCAATCAGGGAGCAGGTCTGATGCATTTAAAGTATATTTATCCTGTGGAGAGAGAGGAACTGTAATATTAGATTTAGAGGTTAGTATCACTGCTGCTGCCAGTCTTTGAGCACCACCCAATAACTTTTCTAAACTTACAGGTACAGATCGTCTGTCTTTAGTATGAGAATCTTTTAAACGTTGTTCAATATTATATTTGAGGATTTCTAAGCGAGAACCTACCTCTTCGTCATCTTTCCATTTTGTTATAATATTTTCTAAATCAAAGGGTCTTTCGGCCAAGCCTAATAACTCAAATTTCTTAATTTTATATATTAATTTATCTATATTTAGAACTTGCCTTAAATTACAGAATTTCTCAATTTCCTCATAACCTAAAGGAGATAAAGTGACTACTTTAATTATATTTTCTTTATTTTCTTCTAATTTTTTTTGATCATTTTTATTCGAATCAGGATTAAATAAATCAGAAATAATTAAATTATCTTTTAATATTTTTTCATCTTCTTGATAACGCCAACTATATGGTCTACTAGAAATATAAATACTACATCTTTTTGATGCAGGCTGAATTTTTCTTGCAAATTTACTTATAGCCTTCTGAAATGCTCTTGGATCTTCTAAACGTGCTTCATCCACAGAATCTAAGAAAAACCAAGCTTTTTTTTCAGGAGATGTTAACCATTCTTCAAAACGGTCTCTATCCCCGACTTCAAATGATTCTATAAAATCACTATCAATATCTTCTATTCTAATAAAAAAAGATAATTTATCATCCTTTTCAAGTTTTTTCGCCTGCTGCTTAAATTCTTCTGTTTTTCCTGCCCCAGCTTCTGCCAAAACTATACATCTATTATATTTTGCTAATAAATCTTCCCATGTTAATAATCCTTCAGAATCCCTACTTAATGAGTAATCACTATTTGTAACCTGAGAGTCACTATTAGATGATATCTGTGAAAATTTTCTATTAAGTTCGATATAACTCATAATTTTTTTGATTTGTATCTAATAATCAATACTATAAATTCATTCCAACCTTAAATCTATAATACCTTTATTTAATTTCCTCTTCAAAAAAACCTCCCCACCACCACATCCCTTTCATCCAAACGATTTGAGCTTAAAATCTGGAACATCAACCCATCAATTAAGTTTAAAACCATATTAGCATCAGGTTTTAGTGGGCAGTTTTCCAAACTAAAAACTAAATCAAAAAGTTCTCGAAGCAGCCATTTTCTATATTCAATTGCCATGTGGTAGGCCTGAGAGTAAATCTGTTTAATTTCAAAAATGGCTTTAAGCAATAGATAGTACAGACTATTAAAATTGACATGTAAAACAATAATCTCTTTGAGTTTATCGCTTGAGGTTCGGTAACGGCTTGAGTAAATAATTGCCAGAACTTCTTCTTTCAGTCGGCTTTTTTGAAAAGATATGCACTTTTCAATGAGGCGTTCTTTTGAGTGAAAGTAGTTATAAAAAGTGGCTTTAGGAATTTTGGATTCTTTGGCAATCAAATCTACACCCGTATTGTGAAATCCATGGATATTAAACAGCTCTATTGCGGTATGAATTACCTGTAATTTTTTGGAAGATGTTTCTAAAGTTGGCATGGTTTTACCGTTATAAATTCTTGTTGTTTCAAAAGAGATTAAAAGCCTTTGTCTTTTCTGGGAGAAAAAAAGGCACAGCAAAGCCGTAAAGACTGTGCTTGGCACATCTCAAGTTTTATTGGTTGCTAAGTTTTTTGGTCGTGACGAATTAAAGTTCGATAAGCCTAATGGCGATCAAACTGCTTTAAATTGATTTAAGTTGTGTCGAGATAGATTTTGACAGTGACTGCCAATAATTTATGAATGTGCATGGACCAACTCCTTCTTTTGGGAGTTCTGCCAAAACATTATAAATTATGGTGGCAGAACGGAAGCGGGTTGACGGACTGGTTTCAACTCCAGCACACTCGAAAGTGTCCCACTCCCGTCCTACCGCTACGGGAGGGAACGAGGTGTGCACACAAAACTATTCCTCAGAAGAAATAATCCTGATGTGGTTGAAATAACGGTCCGTCAAAACCGTCTGGCAATGTAGGCCAGCCAGCAAATGGTAATCTTCAAAAATTAAGGTGTCAATGTGAAATTGGCTAGAAATTATTTAATTAATTATTGTTTTTCATTTAATTACACAATTAAGAAAAACCTTAAATATTGGCTTAACAATTTACTTTTACAACAGCCAGTTAACTGGCCTATTTGTAGTTGCCGTCATTTAAAAATGCCAATGCTTGCTCAGTCGATCCCTCATTTAAGGGATTATGATTGGGATTAAAGTACCGCAAACAGGCACGTATTATATCGTCAACCTTAGGCACACGGTCTTGTCGAGCTGCTCGGAAATAATCTTTGAAACGAAAACGATGTGGTAATTGCGCATCCTGTTCTACTAGATTTTCGACAGCAATATAAGCCAAAACAATAAATAGCGGGAACGTGAAAGCTGCCGCCCCAACCCGAAGTACATTGCTATTGCTAAAATATCTAAACATTGCATCGGCTACTTCACGGTGCTCTACTTCTTCAGCCCCATGCCATTGCAATAGACGTAACATTTCTACATCGACAGGTGCTTGTTGTAGGCCCTCTGCATTAAGAACCCAATGCCCTAACACTCCAGTCAGATGTTCGGCAGCAGCCACCATTGCTAATCGGGTCGTTAGCCACATCGACTTTAAGCGTGGATGCTTCAATTCATAGCCTAATGGTTTTGGGCCAATCATGTCATTAAATATCCAATTCGTCATCTTGGTATAACGACTTAAATCAATTCCTAACGCCTCTATGTGCCGTGTTCCGAGAGTGTGCCCATAGCTATGAGCGCCCTCTTGTTTAATGAAAGCAATTGCTGCCTCTTTAAGTTTTTCATCTTGAATGTAAGGCAATGCATCTCTAAACGTCTGACAAAACCAACGTTCTGGTGCAGGTGTAATCGGGTTAATTGAATTTAATATTTGCGAAACTATTGGATCATCATAAATCCAATGCGTTGGCGTTTCAGTAAAATTAAATACAGGACGCCGCGGAACAATCACATGGTTTTGTCTGATTAAACTATTCATGATAATAAATCCTTATATATCAAAAGCGCTTAGCATTAATCCTGAGTCAAAATGTTAAAGCCCATACGTGGACCAAAAGCAATCAATGTACGTACTAAGCCCTTAATCGCTTTGGGTTGTTGCCCACTGCTAATACGGCGAAATTGCGAAGCATGCCAAGCGAGTTGCAAATAGGCATCAACGGGTTTGTATCCAATGACTGGAATTTTTGCTGGTTTTAATACCGATTTTCCGGCTAACAGTTGTTTTGCTAAATCTGGCTGTACTGCAAAAGGCCGAGCCAATCCAACCAAATCGACCGTACCATTGGCAACAATATGATTCATGAAATCTACATCTCGCAGCCCACCTGTTAACATCAGTGGTAATTTGCTTTGTTTACGAAGTGCGGTGGCATAGTCAATAAAATATGCATCACGCTGAGCAGAACGATCTGGTGCATAGCCTAACTGTGCAGGAGATTCATAATTCCCGCCTGAAATCTCTAATAGGTCGATCCCTTCTGCTTCTAAAGCTAATGCAATTTGTAGAGACTCTTCCTGACTTAAGCCGCCCTTTTGAAAATCGGCAGAGTTGAGTTTTACGCTTAATATTTTGTCTTTGCCTATTGCAGCTCGTACAGCTCGAACCGTTTCGATCAACATACGGCGTCGATTTTCAGGACTTCCTCCCCACCCATCTGTCCGAACGTTTGAGAGTGGTGACAAAAATTGCGAGAGTAAATAACCATGTGCGGCATGAACCTGTACGCCATCAAACCCTGCTTTAACAGCAAGCTCTGCGGTTGTAACAAAGCGTTTAATTTGCTCTAAAATATCTGCTTCAGTCATCGCTCGTGGAACACGAATAATATTCATAGCAGGTAAATCAAGCCCGACTGCTGACGGTGCGATTGGCTTTTTCAAAAGTGGCAAAACCGCAACACGACCCGGATGGTTAATCTGCATAATAATTTTGCTGCCATTGGCCTTAGCAGCCTGCGCCCATAACTTATTGGCTTGTAAAAATTGCTCATCTTGCAAAACGACATTTCGTGGCTCAACAAAAGCACGATGGTCAATCATCACATTGCCCGTAACTAACAACCCAGTTCCACCCCTTGCCCATGCTGCATAGAGTTGCTGTAAGTCTGTGGTGGGTGAGCCGTGTCGATCAGCCAATTGTTCACTCATGGCCGACTTTGCAATACGGTTGGGTATGGTTATGCCACATGCCAATTTTAATTGTTGCTGTAACGGAGAATTTGTAGATGTGGACTGTGCCATGATAATTATTCCTAAAATTGTTTGTTCTGTGAGTACTGCACAAGCATCAACTTTTGATTATTTCAGCAGCTCTTCATTGAAATATTGCTTTTTTAATAAGTTCATCATGTCCCGATTGTCATGCTGCCAAGGGTGAAAATCTGCGGAGAAAAAGTCGAGATAATGTCTGCCAATCCGTCTAACTAAACCTTGTTTTCCGAACAAATAACGAAAACCTTGATAAAGTTCTTTTAAATCTCGTTGTTTGCCAGAAGCTCGTAACAGTTCGGTTGTTCCTCTGGTGGTAATGATAAGAAAAGAAAGCGTGGTTTCTATCATGACCAGCCGTAAGAAATAAGGTCTATTAACCAAAGACTGATACACATCAAAAGCTACAGCTTTATGTTCGGTTTCCTCAATCGCATGCCATGCCCAGATTTTTCTGACATGAGTATTAAACAACTCTAAATCCTCGGGTGCGGTACTAATAAAATAGTCAGCTAGAATTGCTGTAAGGTGTTCCATACATACCGTGCAAGCAAGCTGATGAGCTGTAGAGAATTGCTCTTGCATCAAGCGATTCATCTTTTTAAAGCGCTTATAAATTCGGTCTACGGGATAACCCTTTTTCAGCATGACAGCATTGAGCACGTCATGTTCTTTACCGTGATGTGCTTCTTGACCAATAAAGGCACGGACTTGTTTAAGCAGAACAGGATCTTCAATTTTTGCCTGATAATTACGCACACTATGAATAAATTGACGTTCACCATCTGGAAATGCGCTCGATAATGCAGTCAACAACATCGTAAGCAAGGCATTGTTATCAAACCAGAACTCAGGAATTTCATCTGAAAAAGTAAAATTCATTGTTCTTACAGGAATATCAATTGAAGCCGAGATTTTAGAAAAATCATGTGTTTGTTTTGACTTAAAGAACCCATTCATCTTTATTCTCCAGTTATAAAACGCGAGGATTAAATTGGCGCAATAAAAATAACGGCGTACGTAGACGAGGTACTTGAATTGGAGGAATTAACCCACCCGATAAATCAACTCGATGTAATCTAGCCTCAATGACTTTACCTAGTCCCATATCATGTAAAGGATCATTTTCAGTACCCGTAAAACGTAAGTTCATTTCTACACGACGGACTTCAAGTGGATGTTCTTTCGGAGTAAATCGAACCTCACGTGGTAGACCAAGGCCCAATCCACCTGTGATATTACGATGTGGTAATCCTAAAATTGGAGGTGCATCATCAATGACTTCACCAAGCTTAGCTTCCATTTCAATGAGTGTCGTACCACGGCGTGAAGCATTGCTAACAATACGTTTGCCGTCATTTTCCCAACTAATCTCACCCATCTTTTTAGGATAGCCCAGCAACTCACGTCCAATAATCATGGCGCGGTCATCGTCTAAAATCATCCAAGGACAAAAGATCCCTGTTTTATTGCCTACTTTAATATGAACAAATAAACCCGCTTCATGGTAAGCACCCGTATAGACGTTTTCCGGGAAATAAGCACAGAACAAATCAGCTCTTGCAGGTTGAACCAGTGTCATCCCAGACGGTAACCAACGAGCCATCGCTTTTTCATCCACTTCAACAACAGCCGTCAAATACTGAGCATTGTGATAAAGCTTATTGCCAAGATTGGCTAAGCCCACTGGAACACTTAAATCATTGATGAGTTGTCTCATGATTTTAATCTCGAAAATACTTGTTTCAGAATTGGGAGCAAGATGATGCGCGGGGTATAACGTCCCCCAAAAGTTTGCGCCTGCGCAATAAAACCGGGAATCACAATACGGCGATTGCAATCCATGCCTTGAATCGCTTCTTTAGCTACTCTTTCAGCCGTTACCCAAACAAAATTTCCACCGACTCCATCAATTTTGGTAATTCCAGCAACTTCATTAAAACCTGTTTTAGTAGGACCCGGAGCAAGTAAAGTACAGGTCACCCCTGTACCACTTAGTTCGCTATGTAAAGACTCTGCAAATGAGTTTGCAAATGCTTTAGTTGCCGCATATGTGGCATTTGCCGGAGTGGGTTGATGACCAGAAGTAGAGCCTACTATCAGTATTGCTCCAGATTTTCGTTTGAGCATTTGTGGCAACACCGCTAAAGTCAGGTCGTGAATTGCCACACTATTGACTTCGACTTCTTCACGCTCTCGATTTGCATCTAACTCTTGAAGTCGTCCAAAAGTCGCAAAACCTGCGTTATTACAAAGAATGGAAACCTCAATACCTTCTAAATAGTGACGAAACTTAGCTCTAGCTTGTCTATCTCCCAAATCACATGGATATAAATCTACAGATATTTGATATTCAGCTTTTAGTTTTTCAGCCAGTACTTCTAATTTTTCGACACGGCGAGCGACTAAAACTAAGGAATAGCCTCGTAAAGCGAACTGTTTAGCTAACTCTTCACCAATGCCCGATGAAGCACCTGTAATCACAACGCGAGATGAGGCTCGTGGAATAGGTAGGCTCATAATTCTTGCTCAAAATAGAATAAATTGATTATTCCGAAGTTTTAACTTGAGCGTGAGATGTAGATCAGACATACTGATAATCATTTTCGGCCACAACAAAAAAAAGAATATGAAGGATCCTTATGGGCTATCCAAAGCCAGCATTCCTATTTCTTATGCTCATTTATTATTAGAAATTATGGTAGACAAAGGGTTTTCTGCGCTTGAAATTTTGAAAAAAAGTAAAATTCCTTTAACACTTTTAGACCAATTAGATGCCCGAATTACCCCTATGCAATGGTCTAAACTGGCGTGGGAAAGCTTAATATTGTCAAAAGATTCTGGCTTGGGATATGAATATGGAATAAAACTGCGTTTAACTGCTCATGGCCCAATGGGATACGCCTTAATGAGCAGCCCCAATTTACGTCAAGCCATTGAGGTTTCAACGCAATTCTTTAACATGCGATTAAAAGATTATCGTATTGCTCTGCTGGATGATCATGAATTTTCTATTATTGAAATTAAAGAAACTCACCCTGTTGTCAGCAATCAAGCCGCCCAAGCTGAAACGCTAAGACGTTTTTTTTATGAATGTTTGATGATTGGCGTGATTCAAGCTGGTCAATTTTTAAGAGAACATGATTTAGCTGATATTGAATTATGGGTGGACTGGTCAGAACCTACTTATCACAAAGCTTATCAACACCTCTTACCTACTATTCATTTTAATCAACCGACTAATCAAATTCGGTATAAAAAACAGCTTCTAGATTTACCTATTAAAATGGCAGATCCGATTGCTTTCAAACAAGCTTTAGCCCAATGTGAAGCTGAGCAACTCCGCTTTTCCGAACAAATTAAAGATATATGCCTGACCGTAAAAGCAGAGTTAAATTTAAAACCACAACTCGGTTACCCCACTTTTGATGAAATTGCGAATCGCTTAAATATGTCGAGTCGAACACTGAGGCGCCACTTAAGCCAAGTCGGCTCTTCATATGTGCAATTACTCGAAGAAGCACAACAAAAAGAAGCTGAAAACTTATTACTCAATAGTGATATGGAAATACAAGAGATTGCGCTTTATCTAGGCTATATCCAGCCCACAAATTTCACACGTGCCTTTAAGAAATGGACTGGAATGACGCCAATCCAATTCCGAAAGAAAGAAATATAAAAACTAAACTATCACAAACAAACGTGTGCATCTTGCTTTAAAGCATTTGGTTTGGTTGTTATTTGCTGACTCAATAATTCGGTCTACCCCGACTTTATGAAAGTCTTATTCATTCAAATATACAAAAGGCCTAAATCGGAAAAATTTAAGCCTTTTGTTTTTAGATAAGAGCTTATAGCATTAACTTAAGATAAGAATTCTTTAATCGTCTCTTGCATACTTGTAGTGGCACGACCAATTAACTGATGTAGATCTTTGCTATCACTATACAAGCCGCCTTTAGATACGCCTTCATCTGAATCTGCCAATATGCCAGCAAACCCTTCTGGTATACCCAATTGTACCAAGAGTGCTTTATATTCCTCTTCTGGTAGGTCTTGGTAAATTACTTCTTTTTTGCTAATTTCACTTGCCCATTTTGCTACATCATCAAGGATATAACTCGTATCACCCGCTAGTTCATAAACTTTATTTTCATATCCGTCTTGCGTTAATACCACAGCGGCAGCAGTCGCATAGTCTAAGCGTGAAGCAGAAGCAATTTTGCCATGATGGGTTGCCCCAAAAATTTTGCCATGCTCAACTGCTTGTGTAAGTCCCATTGCATAGTTTTCGCTGTACCAGTTATTACGTAATAGCGTATATGGGATATCCGATTTTTTTAAATATTGTTCAGTTTCAACATGTTCTTGTGCTAATAGAAGTGGTGATGTATCTGCATTTAATAAACTCGTGTAAACAATAAATTTTACGTCTGCAAGTTTTGCCGCATTAATCACATTTTGATGTTGTACTGTACGTTGACCAATTTCATTTGACGAGATTAATAAAAGCTTATCAATACCAGCCAATTGTGCTGAAAGTTTATCTGCATCTTGAACATAATCAAAAGCACGAACCTCTACCCCTTTTGCGCTTAAGTCTGCTGCTTTTTCAGGGCTGCGGACTAATGCCACAATATTTTTTGCGTCAGTCCGTTCGAGTAATTGAGAAATAACCAATTGGCCGAGTTGACCTGATGCACCAGTAACTGCAATACGCATGATGATCTCCATCTGATGTAGTTGATATATTCCAATCATCGTAGTACCTTAACTTACTAAAAGTAAGTACTTACCTAAAAGTAAGTTTAGAAACAAATGTAAACTTTTGTAATAAAGGTGGTACGCGATGAAAGGATATGTTTTTGCAGCAGATTGTCCCTCTCGAAAAATTTTATTAACTCTCACGAGCCGTTGGAGTGTTTTGATTTTAGTTGCACTTCGAGATCAACGTCTGCGTTTTAATGAGTTAAAGAAACTAATTGATGGCATTAGTGAAAAGATGTTGGCACAAACCCTAAAAACGCTTGAGCACGATGGTTTTATCGTACGTCAGGATTATGCAGAAATACCGCCTCGCGTAGATTATCAATTAACAGACTTTGGACGCGAGGCTTCCGAACGACTTTTTGATTTAACTACTTGGCTTGAAAATAATTTATCCAAGTTATTAGAAAGTCAGCCTAGTGCAGACATAGTTCAAAATTGACTCGGGACATAGAGTTATTATTGTATATTTAGCATTCAAACTCGCTTAATTCGCTACTTTGTGTTAGTATTGTTTTAGTAGTTACTATTGAGTTTATTAATTCGATATGAGTAAAAATAGCAATCTAGAAGTCTGCCCAATCGCCAGAAGCCTTTCAGTACTAGGTGATGCGTGGAGCATGTTGATATTACGAGATGCTCATGCGGGTTTCACTCGTTTTGATCAGTTTCGTAAAAGTTTAGGTATTGCACCTACAATGCTAACAAAACGTTTGTCTGTGTTGGTAGATGAAGGCTTACTTGAAAAAAGACAATATTCTGAACACCCACCGCGTGAAGAGTATGTATTAACTCAAGCAGGCAAAGACTTCTTACCTGTTTTATTTGTGATTGGCACATGGGGTCGAAAATACAAACCTTATGAACAGCCTGAAAAAATGGTGACTTTCCTTGATGCAGAACAAGGTACTGAAATCAAACCTATTGTGTTAGACCAAATGACGGGAGCTGAAATTGGCACTCGCCCTATTCGCCTAAAAAGCGAATAATATAAATATAAAAAAGCACTCAATGGGAGTGCTTTTTATTGGCCTGATGTAAAATAAATTGGTTATTTTGCTCGGCTACGTTTGGTTGCATAGGTTCCCCAACCACTGAGTAAAACTGATTTAATAAATGCCCATAACCCACTTTCTTTAGGTTTCGGCTCTTTACCTTTACCAATCCGTTTGAGTTGTTGGGTATACCAAAGTACTTCCATAATCCCCAAACTATCAATTTTTTTGATGCCAGTTTTGATGGGTTGCACTGACTGAAAACCATTTTTTCCTGCCAGTAAAGATTTGGGTACATCAGGTTCAATTGCCATAAGTCTTGCAATTCCAATGACATCACAGGCATGGGACTGCAAAGCTTGATCCATACCTTCTACAGTTCGGAATCCACCTGTTACCATCAACGGCGTTTTTACGAGTGTTCTCACCTTTTCTGCGAAATCAATAAAGAAAGCTTCGCGTGCGATTGTCGATGCTTTTTGTGGAGCTTTGGCTACTCCAGATTCGTAGGTACCACCCGATATTTCAATCAGGTCAATGCCTGCATTCGCTAATGCCTGAATTGTTTCTAACGAGTCTTGCTCGGTAAACCCGCCTTTTTGAAAGTCTGCCGAGTTAAGCTTAATCGCAATAGGAAACTCTTTACCGACTTGTTTTCGGATCTCTGCATAAACTTCCATCAAGAAACGGCGACGTTTTTCTGGTGTACCACCCCACTCGTCATTTCTTAAATTGTGCAAAGGTGACAAAAACTGGTTAATCAGATAACCATGTGCAGCATGAATCTCGACTCCACTAAATCCAGCCTTTTTACATATCGCAGCGCTACGACCAAAACGCTGAATAATTTCTAAAATCTCTTCGTGTGTTGCTTCATCAGGTGTTGCAAATAAAGACTGCATTTCTGCACCAAATGGCACTGCCGATGCAGAAATGTTACGTACATTTAATCCTTTCGGTGATTGTTTTCCCGGATGATTTAACTGTGCCCACAATTGAGAACCTTGTTCGGTCACGGTTTTTGCCCATTTCTGTAAAATTGCAAAATCACGCTCATCCTCAACCACCACATTGCCAGCCTCACCTAAGGCTTTGCGGTCAATCATAATGTTGCCAGTTATGATCATCCCAATCCCTGATGCGGCCCAACGCTGGTATAGCCGAACATGTTTTTCGTTTGGATTATTTGAATAGCTGGCTAAAGTTTCACTGGTTGCAGCCTTCGCTAACCGGTTTGGAATGATGACACCATTCGGTAAAGTTAAAGGCTGATTCAAAAGATTCGTTTTTAATTGCAGATGAGTCATGGCTTATCTCACACAGTTAAAGAGGGTTTTGAATGGGGTTGAATAAAGTCCACTAAACTTTGAAACCACATCACATCCACAAAATTTCCGGTAATGACAAGGTCTTGTGTTTTAAGTGCAGTTAAAAAAGTGTTTACACTGTCTTTCGCTGACAACACGGCAAACCCTTTGCTACCCGTTTTAAACGTAAAGGTAAAACTTGGTGACTTGGTTATCCCTGAGTAAGAGTTAATCTTGCCATTTTTCACTTCGAAATAGCGGCCTTCACCACTTGCTGTTTGAATCTGAAAGATGACATTTTTATCTTTCACATAAGCTGCGCATTTCGGGTTCTTTTTTACAGCACGCTGCATGAGCTTGGTCAGCATCCACAGCAATAATTTAAATTTCATCATATTTATCTTCTTGATTCATCAAATTGAATGGACCGAACTCATGGGCATTATTCATCTAAAAACTGGATTGCATGTTTTACGAAGCGTTCAGGGTACTGAAATTGGGCACCATGTCCTGCATCGGGATAAATAAATAGCTGAGCATTTGGAATGTTAAGTGCCATGTGATATGCATTGATGGTTGGAATCATCACATCATCGACACCATTTAAAATGAAAGTAGGTTGTTTAATCTCACGTAAATGTGCAAAAGGATCTTGTTCATCAAGTTTAGGTAAAAAATGCATATTGGCTTCTATCTGTGCCTGCATGACTTCAACTGAGCTTGCTGGATCTTGGTTTTTACGCTCATGGCGACGTTGCCAAAATTCATGCCCCGCCTGAATAGCGGCTTCAGATCGGCCAAAAAATAAAAAGAGGAAGTTTTCTTCAGAAGGCACAGCAGTTGTTGCATGCTTCAATACCAAAGCGGCAACTTCTGGATCATCTCCACGTGGTTTGCCACCTCTTGGTCCCGTACCTAAAAGCATTAGTTTTCTGACGAGTTCAGGATGGCGACGTACTAAATCTTGTGCCTGAAACCCGCCCAGTGAAAAGCCTAATAGGTCAACCTGCTTTAAGCCTAATGCACGAATGACTGCTGCTGCGTCGTCTGCCATATCTTCAATACGAGTACGGGGCTGGCCTGTAGATGAAGCAACGCCGCGACCGTTAAACAAAATGACTTCACGTCCTTGCGCTAAACTATCAGTAATCAGTGGATCCCAATTGTCTAAACCACCTCGGAAATGCTGAAGAAAAAATAGCGGTGGTTGCCCTGCATTTGAGTTACCCCATCGACGATAGGCAAAATTTGCTCCATCTACTTCAATGAATTGGGTCTCGGCTGTTTGGTGTGTAATTGTTGTCATGGTCATAGTCCTAAATTTAAGTTCTTATTTAGCTAAGAATGTAAGTGATTGTTTTACAAAATCTTCATTAAACTGAAATATTCCCCCATGACCTGCATCTGGATAGATTACAAGTGAACTATTCGGTAAACGCTTTGCTAAATCATAAGTATTTACTGTTGGCACCATTCGGTCATGATCACCGTTGGCAACAAGAACAGGTTGTTGAATCACAGAAAGGTCAGCAGGTTTTTTACTTCCCCATTTTTTTAATGCTTTGAGCTGGGCACGATAGGCAGAAATGGTGATTTCTTTATCACGGTTTTCAGTACGTTCATTAATACGTTGAATAAAGGCTTTTGCAGAAGCTTTACCATTTTCTGTACGAGTGAAGAAAAGATAAACCTTAGG
Source organism: Acinetobacter sp. KB005 (assembly GCF_049949095.1). Taxonomy (NCBI): domain Bacteria; kingdom Pseudomonadati; phylum Pseudomonadota; class Gammaproteobacteria; order Moraxellales; family Moraxellaceae; genus Acinetobacter; species Acinetobacter sp. KB005. The sequence continues at coordinate 2,973,484 of NZ_CP188191.1, forward strand.
GTCTTGACCAGTCACCATTCCACGAATTAAATCCCAATTAGAAACTCGCCCGACTGTACTGATTCCAGTACCACCCGCAGGGCCAGTTCCCGATAAAATCATTTTTCGAACCAAATTCGGCTGTTTTAGCACAATCTCTTGTGAAATCATGCCGCCCATCGAGAAGCCGAATAAATCAACCTGCTTAAAGCCTTTTGCTTGAATGAAAGTAATCGCATCATCTGCCATTTGTTCAATTGACTTTGCTGGTTCACCAGTCGAGGCACCAACGCCGCGATTATCAAACACAACAACATGATGTTTAGCCGCAATTCCATCAATAATTCGTGGATCCCAGTTATCTAGTACAGCAGCTAAATGGTTTAAGAAAATGACAGGCGTTCCACCGTTTTGTTGACCATATTCTCGGTAAGCGAAGTTAACGCCACCTGCACTAATAAATTGAGTTGGTACATTCTTCCAATTTGTATCTTGCTCGGCGTGTTGCCCTGCTTGCGGATTGCTAACAGCACTTGATGACACTTTATGTGCCTGAATTGATGGTTCATTAAAAGAAACCGATGGCACAACCTCTGCCTGAGTTAAGGGAGCACTAAAAATAGATATCGCCGTCAAACTCATAGCAACTGTATTTAATAAAAAATTCATTTCTCTGATCCTCAAATTTAATTCATTGATCTGATTCATCTGTTTTTTATGAGTGATCTTCCAAAGGGAGAAAAGATAAAAACAGAGTAAGTATCGATTTAATACCCACTATACGCATGTAAAAAAATATTGTCACTATCTTTTTAGTAGTAACTATTTTATTTTTAGATTATGATTAAAAAATCAAGTCGAAATTCATTTGTTAATTGACTACAAAATTTAAGTAAGGAACATGATATGACCAGCAAAGTAGTTCTAATTACAGGCGCATCTTCTGGTATTGGTTTAGCAACAGCAAACCTTTTACATGAGGCTGGATTTATTGTTTATGGCACAAGCCGACAAGCAAAAGATTCATCAAAATACAAATTCCATCTTATTGAGTTAGACGTAAATCAAGACAATTCAGTTGCCCAAGCCGTTGAGAAAGTAATCGCAACCGAAGGAAAAATTGATGTCTTAATTAATAATGCTGGGTTTGCAATAGCGCCTGCTGGTGCCGAAGAAAGCTCAATGCAACAAGCACAGGCTATTTTTGATACCAACTTTTTTGGTGCGGTTCGAATGACTCGTGCAGTGATTCCCCATATGCGTCAAAAAAAATCAGGATTGATCTTAAATATCAGTTCAATTCTTGGGCTTTTACCTCTGCCTTTTGGCGCACTTTACTCTGCATCAAAACATGCACTTGAAGGTTACTCTGAATCTTTAGATCACGAATTAAGATCTCAAGGCATTCGTGTGTCACTTATTGAACCTGCTTACACCAATACGTCTTTGGGAGTAAACTTACTCGAAGCAGACAATAAAATTTCTTTTTACGATCAAACGCGTGAAAAGCTACATAAACAAATGATTAATTCAATTAATAAGTCAGATGACCCAAGTGTGGTTGCCAATACAATTTTAACCGTCATTCAAAGCCAACAGGTCGTAGCACGCTACACAGCAGGAAAAACTGCAAAAAGCTTAAAAGCGTTAAGACGATTTGCACCTGCAAAGATCTTTGACAAATTAATTCACCGCAGCTTGAAAGTTTAGAACTAACCCAAGCCTATAAAACTTTAAAAATAATTTCGAGAAATAGAGGTTTCAAATGAAAGCAGCCTACATTAGCCGTTATGGCAACATTGATGACGTACAGCTCAATGAACAATCTCAACCACCACTAACAGCAGACGCTGTGCTTGTTAAAGTTCATGCTGCAAGTATTAACCCTCTCGACTTAAAAGTTTTAGAGGGTGAACTTAAAGCAATTCTGCCACTGAAGTTTCCTTTCATATTAGGCAATGATTTTGCAGGTACAGTCGTAGAAGTTGGATCGAACGTTACTCAGTTTAAAGCTGGAGATGAAGTCTATGCCAAGACAGATTTAAACGGTGCTTTTGCTGAATATACTGTGGTTCAACAGTCTTCACTTGCACTTAAACCTCAAAATCTTTCTATGGAGCAGGCGGCCTCTTTACCTTTAGTTACATTAACAGCATGGCAAGCTCTGGTTGAAATGGCAAAAGTTCAGCCAGGACAAAAAGTACTGATTCATGCAGGTTCAGGTGGTGTTGGCTCAATCGCAATTCAACTTGCCAAATCGTTAGGGGCTATTGTTGCAACTACAACAAGTGGTAAAAATGCTCGTTGGGTTAGAGAGCTAGGCGCCGACATCATTGTTGACTATAAAACGACAGATTTTGAGCAAGAACTTAAAGACTATGACGTGGTTTTAGATACGCAAGGTGGAAAAGCCTTAGAGAAATCACTCAATGTACTTAAACGTGATGGGCGACTTATCAGTCTTGCAGGTCCACCCGATCAAGCTACTACAGAAGCATTTAATCTGAACCGTTTTCTAAAATGTGTTATCCCGCTTCTAAGCTGGTCAATCCGACATAAAGCAAAAAAACGTGGCGTTACCTATTCATTTCTATTTATGCAGCCAAATGGTCAGCAGCTCTCAAAAATTTCCGAATTGGTCGAAGCTGGAAAAATTAAACCCGTAGTTGACCAAATCTATGACTTTATTCAAATTAAAGAAGCGCTCCAATATGTAAATACGGGCCGAGCAAAAGGGAAAGTTGTTTTAAATAATATTGCTGAACTTTGAGCATTTATTTAAATAAAAAACACTACGAATGGTCAAATCATTAAAGATCTTAATTACCCGACCATTCGTAGTAGCTTTATAAAATCAAAAGTAATTTCTAGTCTATTTCTTCATTGGTATTCTTAAATGACTATGCCAATGAGGACAAGAATATTCCTTAAATAAAAAATCATGATATTTATAGGATGCTTTCTGCTACAAGAAATCGGCTTAAATACGTATAAAAAGACCTCAATGAGATATTGAGGTTTTTTTATACATTTGCGATAGTTTTATCAGTTTTGCTGATCTTTTTGCCGCTGTATATCTTTCTGATCTTTCACGTTTTGTTGTCGCTGTTGATTTGGTATATGGTGTTGGTATTGGTGTTTTTGTTGCTGTTGTTGATCCTGTTGGTTTTGCTCGAATTGTTGATCTTGCAGTTTATTTTGGCGATCTTGATCACTCTCTTGTTGCCGGTGTAGATCACTTTTTTGATTAGCCATATTAATTGTCCATTCTTTAATATGATTCATTTTTACATTTACATACTTATCATTATAAGGCTACCTACTTCATGTGACATTTTCTTTCATTGTAAATTTTATGATTGAAGATAAAAATATATGACTAATAAAGATGCATTTATTTAAATTTTCTAAAAATATAAATTACATTGACTACTTGAGAAAACAAATTTTATTTTAGATTCATAGATTAAAATGCTTTTCTCTCACCCCAACCCCAACAAAAAATACTCAAGCAATCTCTCCCGTTCATCTGGTTTGCTCGGGTCTAAAAGCTGAACCATCGCGCCATCTATCACAAACAAAAACATGTGCGCATCTTGTTTTGAAGCATTTGCGTTGGTTGTTAAAAGCAGATTATAAATTTCCTTGATCAACCAGTTTCGATAGTCAATTACGACCTGATACGCCTTTGGATGTGTTTTCGCAATTTCAAAAATAGCTTTAAACGGCAAATGATATAGCCCTTCTAAATCGGCATGTAAAAAGTATATTTTGCGAAGCTTTTCAACTAGCCTTAAGTCTTTTTGAATATAAATAATTGAAAGTACTTCTTCTTTTAAACCATCTTTTTGAAAGGTCAGGCTCATTTCAATGAGACGTTCTTTTGAGTGAAAATAATTATAAAACGTGGCTTTCGGGATTTTTGCTGCTTCAATAATTCGGTCTACCCCGACATTGTGAAAGCCATGTTTATTAAAAAGATATCTTGCAGAATGAAGCACGCTTAAAGCACGAAATGGAAGATCTGAATGTGGCATAGTTTTACCGTTATAAAATAAATTTTTGTTGTATATAAATGAGATATAAAAAAGCCTTGACCCTTTTAAGGGTAAAAAAGGCATAGCAAAGCCATAAAGACTGTGCTTGGCACATCTCAAGTTTTATTGTTGCTAAGTTTTTAAACGAAATGATTTAAAGTTCGACAAGCCTAAAGGCCATCAAACCATTTAAAGATGGGTTAAGTGGTGTCGATATAGCTTTTGGCAAAGGCTGCCAAGAAATAATGAATGTGCAAAGCCAACTCCTTTAAGTATGGAGTTCTGCCGAAACATTATAAATTATGGTGGCAGAACGGAAGCAGGTTGACGGACTGGTTTGAACTCCAGCACACTCGAAAGTGTCCCACTCCCGTCCTACCGCTACGGGAGGGAACGAGGTGTGCACACAAGACTGTTCCTCAGAAGAAATAGTCCTGATGTGGTTCAAATATCGGTCCGTCAAAACCGACTGGCAATGTAGGCCAGCCCGCAAATGGTAATCTGCAATATTTAAGGTGTCAATGTGAAATTGGCTAGAAAATATTTAATTAATTATTGTTTTTCATTTAATTACATAATTAAGAATATCCTTAAATGTAAGCTTAACAATATAAAATAAATCTATAATCTTTTTAAAATTCTGAGCTTATTGATGTGTTCGTAAATTTCACCTCCTCTACAAAACATTTCTTGCACTCTAGCTATTTTTATGTATGATTGAGTAATCACTCAATTAATATATTTGTGTATGGCTCGTCCTCGTAGTGAAGATAAACGTAATGCAATTTTAAGTGCTGCTATAGAAACATTGGCAGAGCTTGGCGAACGTGCGTCTACCTCAAAAATTGCCAAAGTCGCTGGCGTGGCAGAAGGCACTTTATTTACCTATTTTAGTAGCAAAGAAGAGTTGCTTAATCAGCTCTATCTTTCCCTAAAGGCTGAACTACGTCAGGTCATGATACTCAATTACCCTGATCACTCCGATTTGCAAACACAAATGTCCCATATTTGGCAAAGCTATTTGGACTGGAGTTTAGAAGCTCCACTCAAACGCAAAGTAATGGCACAGCTTTCAACCTCTGAGCAAATTACCGAGCAAAGCAAACAAATTGGTATGCAAACCTTTTGCGATCTGACCCAAAATATTCAAGAACATATTAATAGTGGAACACTACGTGATTACCCACCGTTATTTATTGCTTCAATTTTGGGGGCGCTTGCCGAAGTCACACTGAATTTTATTGCCCAAGACCCTTCTCAAACCGAGCGTTATCGCAAATCAGGTTTTGAAGCATTTTGGCATGCAGTTTCAATATAAATAAAAGATAAGGACCTACGGCGTCCTTATTTTTGAACCAATTAATGAGTGAGTAAATACTCATTTATATAGATATTAATAAGTACTCTTAAAGTTCTTATTTGCACATATAGGTTTATTCCACTAAAGGAAAAACAAGATGACTATTTCAAACACAACAGACTTGCCTTCTCCCTTAATGCCGTCACAACAGCATGATGGCAAATTTAGAAATACACGTCCGAACCAGCACAAGCCTTCTTTTGGAAAATCGCTTCAGTTGATGTGGAAGTTTCTATTTAACAAACCGAAAGACACAGTTCCAAATAAACAAATTCCAGTTTTAAGTTTGTCGAAGGAACAACTTCTTAGTGCGCCTGACCGTTCTCTCTTTCGTCTGGGGCACTCGACCATATTGTTAAAATTGCGCGATGAGTTTTGGCTAACCGACCCTGTTTTTTCGGAGCGTGCATCACCTTTTCAATGGATTGGGCCAAAACGTTTTCACCAACCGCCAATCAGCATTGCCGAACTACCGCCAATTAAAGGCGTGATTTTGTCGCATAACCACTATGACCACTTGGACTACCATGCAGTCATGCAACTTAAAGACAAAGTTGAGCATTTCATAACACCGCTTGGTGTGGGTGATGCCTTAATTAAATGGGGAGTTCGAGCAGAAAAGGTTCAACAACTCGACTGGTGGGACACCACACATATTGATGGTTTAGAACTGGTTGCCACCCCTGCACATCATTTCTCAGGCCGAAGCTTGAGTGACAGTAATGCAACGTTGTGGGCATCGTGGGTAATTATTGATAATGATCTACGTGTATTTTTTAGCGGTGACACGGGATATTTTGATGGCTTTAAAGAAATCGGACATCGATATGGCCCCTTCGATCTTACAATGCTTGAAACTGGCGCTTATGATCATGAATGGCCCGATGTTCACATGCAACCAGAGCAAACTTTGCAAGCGCATCTCGATTTAAGAGGACGTCATTTGTTGCCTGTGCATAACGGTACTTTTGATTTAGCGCTTCATGCGTGGGACGACCCATTTGAACGTATTATCGGTTTGGCTAAGCAAAAAGATTTAGGCATTAGCACACCACAAATGGGTGAAATCCTAAATCTGAATGAGCCAAATGTCGAAAATTATTGGTGGCGTTCGTAGGTTTGAAGAAATTATTTGGAGAGTAAAAGAATGCTTTTGCTCTCCAATCTTTAAATTTTAACTTGTCTTATGTGCCTTCCAAGGAAACTTAATTGTGCACAAAACAAAAACCAGAAATAAAAATTGGGAAATATACATATAGTTGAGCAAGTCTCGGCCCACTTTTAATGTAATCCAAGTGTTGTGAATGACATCACTAAATATAATGAGAAAAGTTAGAATTAAGCCGATACGAGGTTTATAAAATAGAAGAATTGCTGCAAGTGGATCAATAAACGTTAAAGATGTCCAATAAATACAGGTAAATAGTGGTGCATTGTTATAGTCCCAAAACAAACCGTGCATTAGAACTGTTTGTAAATGGTTGAACCCTGCACCGATAAGACAAAGTGCATAAATACATCTAATAATAAATTCAGTTTTCAAAACAACTCTCTTATTCATTCATCATGCTATGTAAAAAAATATTTTTATTCAGATAAAGCTATTCAATATTTTAATTGAAACAATATACATAAATATAATTTAAAAGACTCCATAAATAAATGATAAATGCCTATCCCCTTGCCTCTATCTTACTTATAAGTTGTGAACCAACTCATTAAACATCTATTAGACATTCCTACGCTCAAGAGAATTAAATAAATTTTTTTATAAATTATTAAAATCTTTTTATTTATTAAAACTTAAATTATTCAAATAGATAAATTCATAATTCACACTTTAACAGAGCCTATTAAAAACTAGGACTAACTTTGTCTTAGTTTTATTATTGACTTAAAACACAGACTACATTAGTCTGTGTTTGTAATTGATCAATTATGAAATTAAATGGCTTATATCACTAGTAGCGTCGAGTATGCGATTCACTGTCTTCTTTTTCTTGTGAACAATGAAGATAAACCTTTGAGTAGTAAGGATCTGGCCGAATTACAAGGAGTCTCTCCGAGTTTTATGGCTAAGATTTTTCCTAAACTTGAAAAGGCAGGCCTTGTTGTTGCACAAGAAGGTGTTCGCGGTGGATATTTACTGGCCAAACCGGCTCATGAAATCAGTTTTTTAGATATCGTGAATGCAATCGAAGGTGAAAAACCGCTTTTTGAGTGCCAAGAAGTCCGTGGGAAATGTGCGGTCTTTAATCATGCCCCGCCAGATTGGGCAACTAGTGGTGTGTGTGCAGTGCATGCCGTCATGCTACAGGCCGAAAAAGCCATGCGAGATGCGCTAGGTGCTCATACACTTGGTGATATTGCAGACCGTTTTGGCCGTTATGCACCCGACGTATTTTTTAGTGATGTAAATGGCTGGATCAATGAACGCATCGAAGGAAGAACAGCAAAAATGCGGAAAAACAAAATATCGCGGGATACCCCCGACTAATGAACTGATAGGGCTTCAAACCCTAAGCTAAAACTCCCCTAATCGTTTTAAACGCCTTCTCAGATTTTTCGGACAATCAGAGAAAGGATTCGCTCACCCTAAATTTTGTGATGAGCTGGAATTTGTTGTCCGAAAAATCGATCAAAAGGATAATCAAATGAGTAAGCGTATTATTATTGCAGGTTCTGGCTTTGCTGGTTTATGGGCTGCACTTGCTGCACAAAGAGCAATTCACCTAGCTTCGCAAGAACAAAATATTGAAGTAGTGATGGTTTCCCCTAGCCCGAATGTTGGTATTCGCCCTCGTCTTTATGAAGCTGTACTAGAAAACATGAATCCTGATATTTCAGAGTTATTAAGTGTGGTTGGGGTTAAATTTCTGGCAGGTTGGGTAAATCAAATTGATGTCGACCAACAGAGCATCGAAGTTTCAACCACCGATGGCAACAAACAATCCTTAAACTATGACCGTTTTATTCTGGCAACCGGAAGTACCACTTTTATGCCTCCTATACCGGGCCTTACAGAATATGGCTTTAGCGTAAGTACCCTAGAAGATGCTGAAAAACTAGATCAACATCTTAAAAACTTAGCCAATAAACCTGCAAATGCAGCACGTAATACTGTTGTAGTTGCAGGTGGAGGTTTAACTGGGCTAGAAACTGTGACCGAAATGCCTGAACGTCTACGTAGTATTTTAGGTGAAACTGATGTGCGAGTAGTTTTAGTAGATTCATCTACAGAAATTGGTGCGGCAATGGGTGACCAAGCTGCTGCTGTTATTCGTGAAGCTCTTAGCGAGCTGGGTGTTGAAGGTAAAGCTGGCCTACGAGTTACAGCACTCGATGAATCAGGGGTAACACTTTCTAATGGCGAAAAAATTGAAACAGAAACCGTCATTTGGACTGCTGGCATGCGTGCTAACTCGCTTACCTCTCAAATAACAGGTGAAAAAGACAATTTAGGCCGTTTGATTGGGGATGCTTATTTACATGCACCTGAAGCAAAAAATGTTTTTGTGACTGGCGATACTGTAAAAGTTCCAACCGATGATTTAGGTAATTTTAACGTGATGTCTTGCCAACATGCCATGAGCCTAGGCCGTGTGGCGGGTTACAATGCTGCGGCAGAATTGGTTGATTTACCACTTCATGCATATAGTCAACCGAAGTATGTGACTTGTGTTGATTTAGGCCCTTGGGGCGCTCTTTATAGCGAAGGTTGGGACCGTCAGGTTCAATTTATTCGTGAAGAAGCCAAAAAAATTAAGCAGGAAATTAATACTGTCTGGATTTATCCACCTGCGGCAGACCGTGATGCTGTGTTTGCGATAGCAAATCCTGATTTTGTTATTGTTCCTTAAAGTTAGCTTTTCAAAATAGATCAATCCCCAAAAGTTGTAAGTCATGATTGACTTCTCTTTTGGGGATTATTTTTAATATATAAAACTTAAGTCTTTTCTAAAGCTTCTATAATTTCTAAAGCAGTTTTTTTAGCAGAAAATGGATTTTGGCCTGTAATTAAATTTCCGTCTTGAACCACATGTGGTGCAAATGGAATTAAAGCCTTTTCATAGTCTGCGCCATACTCTTTTGCTAACTCTTCGGCATTGTAAGGCACCTTTTTTGCTACCCCTGCTAAAATTTCTTCACTCCATGCAAAGCCAGTTAACTTCTTCCCTTCTATAAGCCGTTTACCATTGGAAAGCCTTACATTAAGTAAGCCACAGTAGCCATGGCAAACACTCGATACAATACCGCCTTTTTCATAAATATTTTTGGTGATTTCTTGAAGTTCAGGATTATCTAAAAAGTCCCACATTACCCCATGACCACCCGTGTAATAGATCACGTCATAATCTTGCCATTGAATATCTGACGGTTTATGTGTATTGGCCAGCAAGGTCATAAATGCCTGATCATCTTCTCTCGCTTTTACCGATTTATCGGCAACCAACGCACCCAATGACTTTGGTTCAATAGGTGTTTTTCCGCCATTCGGGCTCACAATATCCTGAATATACCCTTGCTTTTCAAACTCATCATAGGCGTGGGTAAGTTCACCTAACCATAGACCTGTGGGTTCATCTACATCTTTATAACGTGAAACATTGGTCACGACATGTAATATGCGTTTAGACATCTTTTCACCTCATTTTTGATATTTATAATTCTGTTCATTGATTTATCAAAGCATAGAAACCTGTTACTGAAAGTGTGTGCTTAGTAAAGTTATGAACTAAAAAAGAGGCATTCACCATGCCTCTTTTCAAAATCTGATGTCTTTATTTTTAATTATTCACGGATAAAGGCTAATAAATCGGCATTAATAATTTCATGGTTCACCGTTAACATGCCATGCGAAAAACCTGGGTAGATTTTAAGTTGGCTATTTTGAAGCAACTCTGCCGATTTCACCCCAGAGGTTTTATAAGGCACAATCTGGTCATCATCACCATGCAAGACTAAAACAGGAATGGTGATTTTCTTTAAATCTTCGGTAAAGTCAGTCTGCGAGAACGCCACAATACCATCGTAATGCGCTTTTGCACTGCCTGTCATACCCTGACGCCACCAGTTGGAAATTATCCCATCAGATGGTTTCGCATCTGGTCGGTTAAAACCATAGAACGGCCCAGATGGAAGGTCACGGAAAAATTGCGCACGGTTTGTGAGAACCTGATTTTGTAAGTCATCAAAAACTTCTTTTGGTAAACCTTCGGGATTATTTTCAGTTTGAACCATCAATGGTGGTACTGCGCTGACAAGCACAGCTTTTGCAACATTTCCTTCACCATGACGAGCGATATAGTGAACCACTTCGCCGCCGCCTGTTGAGTGACCAATATGAATTGCATTTTTAATGTTGAGATGTTTAACCACCTCTGCAACATCGTCTGCATAGTGGTCCATATCATGACCATCCCACACCTGACTAGAACGACCATGTCCCCGTCTATCATGAGCTACAACACGATAACCGTGTCCCAAAAAGAAAAGTAGTTGTGTGTCCCAATCATCTGAACTTAAAGGCCAACCGTGATGAAAAAATAAAACTTGGGCATCTTGTGGTCCCCAATCTTTATAGAAAATGTCTACGCCATCTTTTGTGGTTACATATCCCATCTTTGTTCTCCTGCTGAAAATCTGCTTATAGATTAGTTATTAAGGTTTGAATATTTATATCAAGCTTAAAGTTAACTTTAAGGCCAATCATCTTAATCGTCTTTTAAAAATAAAATTTATATGAAGACTCTAATTAACTTTGTATCTTTTTAATCTTTAATTGTTTTTATTTTATTTCTTTTTAATTTCAAAGATTTTACATACCAAAATTAAAGCCTTGAATTTCAAGTTAACTTCAACCTTATAGTTTCTAAAAAAGTTCAACTAAAAAAACGATGGACCTTTAACAAAGTTGCTAAATGAACTAGGTGCCTCGACTAGATGTCGTTGAAGATGCTCAGGTAGTAAATCTACCAACCAGACTTTAGTCATCAGTTTATTTTGCGTGCAATTGCCTTATTTAGATTACCTTTTGCTCAAGACCCTAAAGGTATTTCATAGATTAGAAAGCCCTCACCTTGGGCTTTTTATTTTTGAATCATTTAATTGATATTTACTAATTTCTCGTTAGTGATCTACTTGAGAGAAAAGTTACTTTTATTGCTTACCTAAAATGTAATTTTATAGCTTGAAGATTCAGAGGAACTTTTATTATTATCTTAATAATATTTAGTACAATAAAGAGATACAAAAAATGCCAAATCAATTTGATTCTGTTTCTATAACAAAAAAAGCGAATGTCTACTATGAGGGGCATTCTATTAGTCATGTAATTGAACTAGCTGATGGAACAAAAAAGACTCTAGGAGTTATTCTTCCATCAGATAAGGCTTTAACATTTAAAACTCATGTGCCAGAGCGCATCGAAATTATTTCTGGGAAATGCACTGTTCAAATTGGCGATGAACCAGAAGCTACAATTTATTCTAGCGGTGAATCTTTTAAAGTTCCTGAAAATAGTAAATTTAAAATTATGACAAATGAAGTGATTGATTATGTCTGCCATTTAGAGTGATTTGTGACAGAAATACTATTTTCCATCATGGCAACTTATTTGGCACTGTATAACTGTTACTCATTATAAAATTTTATAATATTTGTATTTTAGTAAGACAAACCATTGATAATAAAAGTTTTATTATTTTTATAATGAATAAATTTTTAGCTCTAAAAGCGACATCCTTCAATTATAATTTAAAACAATGATTGGATTTAAAAAAACTATTGCAAGAATATAAAAACTCTTTTAAATACAATATATTAAAAAAAATTAAATATACATCCTGCTTTTTAAAATTCAATTATTAAACTATTGATTAAATTCAACCTTCTTTCAAGTTTGATATTAATAAGAAAACTTGATAGTAAGGGATATTTACTGTGAATCAAACTCAACATCACACCACGGAAGTTGCAATTTTAGGGGCAGGACCTGTTGGATTAACAATTGCAAATTACTTAAGTAAGCAAGGTGTACAAGTTACTGTTATTGAACAATTAGATCAGCTTATTGATTATCCAAGAGCCATTGGTATTGATGATGAATCATTAAGAACAATCCAATCTTTAGGATTAATTAAACAAGTTTTACCCCATACCACCCCAAATCATGCAATGCGCTTTTTAACTCCTAAAGGACGTTGCTTTGCAGATATCCAACCCATGACTCGCGAATTTGGTTGGCCACGTCGTAATGCATTTATCCAACCTCAAGTTGACCGTGTTTTACTCGAAGGTTTAACTTTATACCCAACAACACAGGTATTTTTTTCGCGCCACTTAAATAGTTTTACTCAAGACAAAGAACATGTAACTTTAAACCTCACTACAAAAGACAAAAAACAAGAAATTATTCAAGCACAGTACCTTATTGCTTGTGACGGCGGAAATTCATTTGTACGTCGTAATCTGAACATTAATTTTGAAGGAAAAACAGCACCTAACCAATGGATTGTTATTGATCTTGCAAACGATCCATTAGCTACCCCTCATGTATATTTATGTTGTGATCCAGTTCGTCCTTACGTATCAGCAGCTTTACCACATGGCATCCGACGTTTTGAATTTATGGTAATGCCGGGAGAGACCCAAGAAGAATTGAGTAAACCTGAGAACATTAATCGTCTATTAGGAAAAGTTTTACCTCATACCGATAATATTGAAGTCATACGCCAACGTGTATATACACATAATGCACGTATTGCAGATCGTTTCCGCGTAGACCGTATTTTATTGGCAGGCGATGCTGCACATATTATGCCTGTGTGGCAGGGCCAAGGTTACAATAGTGGTATGCGTGATGCATTTAATCTTGCTTGGAAAATGGCTTTGGTCATTAAAAAAGTGGCAAGCCCTGAAATTCTTGATAGCTATCAACTAGAAAGGAAAGACCACGCGCAAGCAATGATTAATTTATCCGTTCTAGCGGGTCATGTACTTGCCCCACCGAAAAAATGGCAAGGTGTTGTTCGCGATAGTATTTCTTATGCATTGAACTACATACAACCCATAAAACGCTATTTACTAGAAATGCGTTTCAAGCCAATGCCAAAATATAATGAGGGAATATTGGCACCATTTTCAGGAAAAAATACACCAGTTGGAAAGATGTTCATACAGCCTCATGTCCAGTTTGGAAATAAAGACAAAATTTTATTAGATGATGTCATTGGAAATAACTTTGCCATTCTCGCTTGGGGAGTCAATCCAACTTGGGGCATCTCACCCAATATTATGAAAAAATGGATTAAATTAGGCATTAAATTTATTCAAGTCGTCCCTAACGTGCAATTAGATGCACCCAATCAAACTTCTAATGCAGATTTCATTACAATCGGTGATGCAGATAGTGAAATCCGCACTTGGTTTGGTCAAACAAATCAATCTATGGTGATATTACGACCTGACCGTTTTATAGCAGGTCTTGCTATTCCCCAAACAGTGAATAGTATAAGTGAAGAACTTTTTGAAAAAATGCATTTAATTAACTAAAGTTTTTTAAGCCATTCTTTTGAATGGCTTTTTTATATTAACTAAAGTCCAGATAAAATTGTTTTTTAAGTACATCTAAAATCAAATCTATAGCTTTATTAACGTGATCTTTTCGATAAGAAACATATAAACCTATCATCGGTAATGGTTCTATCGTCTTTTTAACTATAATTTTATCTCCTAATAGAGGAATCACATACTGTGGTACCAAGCTCCAACCAATTTCCATTCCGACTAAATTAACGTTAAGTAAGATATTAGTTGAGTGCTGTACAACAGCGACGTTAAGCTTAGTTTTTTTAAAGAAGTTATGAATAATTCGATAAAGTTCTGGCGACGACTCTTCATTGCAAATTACAAAATCATGTTGTTCAAAACTTTTTATACTAATGCGTTCCTGCTGAGCCTCTGGCGAATTTTTGGGAATAATTAAGGTAAGTGGCTCTTGAAATACCTGAATCGAAACCAGTTCATCTGAATCAGTTCCATAGCGAGTAAAAGCGATATCTATTTCGCCTTTTCTAAGCGCTACTAGTTGTTCATCATCCGTAAGGCTATGAAAATCAATTGTTAATTCTGGGAAATGTGCTCTTATATTGGGCATGATATAGGGGAAGATTTTCATTTCTGCCGCTGGAACAAAACCAATATTTAATTGTTCTTGTTCAACTTTAGCAGTTTGTTGAGCCAAACTAATTGCTTTCTCTGTATGTTCTAAAATGATTAGAGCTTCTTTAAAAAAGACTTCTCCTGCTTTGGTCAGTTCAACTTTTCGCTTACTTCGTATAAAAAGCTGAACTCCTACCTCTTCTTCTAAATCTTTAATCTGCTGACTAAGAGAAGGTTGCACCGTATGCATACGCATTGCTGCCTTAGTAAAATTCAGCTCTTCAGCAACCGCAACAAAATAGCGTAAGTGACGTAATTCCATGTCATATCCTAATTATTGTCTTTCCATCTTTATTACATATCCAACGATATAAAACTAAAGTCATTATCGTAAGGAATGCACACAACTGATAAGTTTTCTCATAGCCTATTTGGGCAATAATTAATCCTACCAAAACTGAACCAATCGCCATTCCGAAATCAAATAAAGTAAAAAAGGTTGAAACAGCATGCCCTATTCTCTTTTTCTCAACCGATTGTATTGCCATGGTTTGAAAAATAGGGAAAAGGGATCCGTATCCCATTCCTATGAGTACTGCCGCCAACCAATAGCCCCACTGTGTTTGCATCCAACTAATTAAAAATAAGCCTATTGAAAAAAGGATAAATGAAGGGTAAACCACGGAATTAGCCCCTCTTTTATCATAAGAATAACCTACCCAAGGGCGCACTATAATCATTGATATGGCAAATATAATAAAAAATATGCTGGTCGCCGCTAATAAGCCTTTTGTTTCACTATAGACACTAATAAAGCTCATAATGCTTGAATAAGACATTGCAGTAAATAAAGCAATAACGCCGATAGACATCACCCTTTTTTCAAAGATATCGTCAAATGTAATACTCCGCTTTGCAGAGATGATCTCCTTATCTTTTAAGGAAGAAACGGGAATAAGAAAACAAAAAATTAAACCTAAACAAACAATGAATGCTAAAAAGGCAAATAAATTATAAAAACTGGTGTACCGTATCGTAGCTAATGCAATCATTGGCCCAAAAACAATAGCCAGATTCGTAGACATTACGAAATATCCCATACCCTCGCCCTTTCTATGCTCAGGTATAAAATCATTCACTATAGGCACTATTACTGTCGTCAAAATGCTAAACCAGATCCCATGCACACAACGAATAAGCAATAAAAGCCATAACTGATTTGCCCATAGATAACTTAATGCCAGAAGTGCAAATAATAATGCCGAACCTCGTAAGGCATATTTTTTACCTAACCGATCAATAATTAAGCCAGAAAAAGGACGAGTGATAATAGATGAAACCAAAAATAAGGTTAACGCCAAACCAGCCTGACTGACTGAACCGGATAATTCTTTTAAAATATATAGTGGCAATATTGTGAGTAATGCATAGTAATAAATGAATAAAAAAAGATTGTTCAATACACACAGAATAAATGAACGATTCCAAAGCTTTTCCTTGGTAACTGAATACATTTTTCTTACTCAATATAGATGATTAGTAAAACCGTAATTCGACTCATATGCTCGATATAGTTATGAACTTACTAAAACATTCGGATGATCAAATTTGAAATTTCACTCAAATAATGCCAAATATGAAAAAAGCTCCTAAATATGAGCTTTTTTCATTGTGGTATTCAGATTATTGTGCCTGATGTAATTTGCGAATCACCAAAAGCATCAGTAATGCTGAAATGATAATTCCAGGGATGGCAGCAGAAATTACGCCTGTAGCACCGCTTCCCATTGCGAGTAATTGTCCAGCAATCGCAGGTCCTAACATTGCACCAATACGCCCAACCGCTGCAGCACTGCCTACACCCGTTGCCCGAATCTCTGTTGGATATACAATGCTACCGAATGCATATAAAACGCCTTGCCCACCAATTGTAAATGTTCCCATTAATGCTGCGGCTGCATACATTGCAGTAAGACTACCGGCTCCATTTAAACTAAATAAACCAGCTAAAATACCTATGTACATCAATATAATGACATAAGCTTTATTCCATCGATCAATCAAAATACCCAAAACAACCGTGCCTAGTGCAGCGCCCATTTGGAAAAAGACTTGAGCTAAACTACCCTGTTGACGAGAGAATCCCAACTCCATAAAGAGAGATGGCAACCAACTCAACATGATGTATACAACCATCAAGGTAAAAAAATAGCTTGCCCAAAGTAATAGTGTCTGCCCTGCATAGTTATTTCTAAATAGATTTTTAAAAGAGCTTTCTATGCGTGTAATAGATTTATCCTGAAATCTAGTTTGTAAAAACTCCCGTGACTCTGGTAAAAATTTGATCATAAGTGGAAGTACAAGAAGAGGAACGATTCCACCAACATAAAAAATTGTTTGCCAATGTCCACTTACATCGTAGGCTGCCAGTAATGACACCAATATGGCTCCTATTGGCATACCACAATACATCAAACCGACAGCACGCCCACGATTTTCGCTAGAAACAGCTTCTGAAACTAGAGCAATTAAATTTGGCATTGCAGCCCCTAATCCAGCTCCTGCTAAAAAACGTACTAACAGCAACATATAGAAACTATTCACCCAAACGGTACAAAGGGTAAATACTGCAAAAATAGCGACAGCCCCGATTAACACCATCTTACGGCCAATGCGGTCTGCATAACGTCCACCAATTAATGCACCGGGTAATAACCCCAATATTCCGACACTAAAAAAAATACCGAGTTGAGAGCTATCCAGACCAAAAGATTCTCGAATACCTACAGCAGCGATACCTGCTGCCTGAATATCAATCCCTTCAATCACAGCAATTAAAAAACAAATGACGATCGTAATAATAGAGTGCTTATTTCCTGCACGGTCCATAGAAAAATCCTTTTCTACTAGTTTAAAAAATCATTCACCATCATTTCTTAACTGCTTTTATTTCTAAATTAGCCTTAAGTTCTATAGTTTCATAAAAAAATTAAAAAACATTTACTACATTTCAATCAAATACTTTAGTCTTATAGAAACAACCTATAATAAAATTAAAATAAACATATATTTCAATTATTTACATATTGGTAATGAAATTTAAAATCCAAAAAACATATTAATCACTCAACAAAAATAAAATCTATTAATAGCTAAAAATTATAATGAAGTTCAAATTAAGTATTAATAATATCCACTCATGAAAAATATTTATGATTAACCATAAAAAAAACCGCCATATAATCATGACGGTTTTTATTTTCAATATTAAATAAGCTTTTAGTATAACAATCCTAATTAAATTAATTTGCGTAATTCAATAGACACATCTAGCAACTTTTCTTTATCAAAGGTGCTAGAACTAGAAACCAATTTTTTTAAATGCCTAACATCACGCGCCTGATTGACTGCAATACCCGCTACAACGATACCTTGGTCTAACCCAAATAAGGTAAATCCAACATTTTTGTCTTCTTGCGGATTCATATTGCCTCGTATATGCCATTCTTTTGCAGACATATCGCCAACGAATTGAAAATTAATATCATATTGATCTGTCCAGAACCATGATGGATTAGCTTTAGGTTGCGCTAATCCCATGACATGACGAGCAAAAGTGCCTGCTTGATTATTGGCATTTTCCCAAGTTTCAATACGGGCATAATTACCATCTGCACGCAACTGAGTTGCTACATCACCAGCAGCATAAATATCTGGATTCGAAGTTTGGCAGTTTTCATTCACTTTAATGGCAAAGTCGACGTCTAAACCAGCATCTATGGCCAATTGAGCATTCGGTACAATCCCAATGCCATAAACAACAGCGTCGGCAATCAGCTCTTCACCACTTTCCAATATTACGACTATTTCTTCCCCACGTAAGGTGACATTGGCAATTTGCACATTTAAGTGAATATCTACCCCTCGATTGCGGTGTTCATCAAGTAAAAATTGGCTAATAATTGCTGGTGAACGTCCCATAATCATTGGGCTTTGTTCAATTAAGGTTACCTGACAATCTTTAAAACGAGCACTTGATGCTAATTCAAGACCAATAACTCCACCGCCTACAAGCAAAATGCGCTTCCCTGCTTGAAAGACTGGAACCAAGGCTTGTGAATCCTCCAAATTTCGCAGGGTATAAACATGTTTACCGACTGCATCTAAAATTGGAAGACGACGAGGAGCCCCACCTGTCGCGAGTAATAACTTGTCATAGTGAATACTTTCACCATTTTTCAAAATCACTTGATATTGTTCAGGCTCAATGCGTACAACCGCATTGCCTTGAATAGCTTCGACACCTAAATCTTTCAATTTTTGTTGTGACAAAATTTCAATTTTGGTCTGTTCAGGCCTTAAAATCATATCTTTAGATAAAGGAGGACGCTCATAAGGCAGATGTGATTCATCTCCAATCAAAATGATTTTACCGTCGTATTTATTATTACGTAGTTCCAGAATAGCACTTGCACCTGCCTGTCCAGCACCGATGATGACAATAGTTTGAATATTCATCGTTTTATCCTTTATTTCAGCTCGGCAGATACAATGCCAAAACCAGCAATCCATTCACTGATAGGTTCATAGCAATGTAAGGTCATCTCATAATCGCCAACAGCTTCTAATGCCGCAAAAGCAGCCATCCATGTACGAACTTCTTGCCCACCACGTCCACCTTCACGGCGAATTTCATCTTCAGTCATATTTTCAAGCGCAGCAAAGTCTGCATTTTTGAATTTTTCCAATAACTGTTCGTCCCACTCTGGATTAAGTGGAACAGATACGCTCTTGTCACCTGCTGCCAAACGCTGTCCCACTGAAATGATTTTGGCCTGACGTGTATTACGAGCTTCAATAGTTGGGTTACGCCCAGCAATGAGAAACTCTTCAACTTCTGGGGGTGCAGAGCCCATTTGAGGGGTTGGTGGATCGTGTGAAAGTCCACCTGTACCCAAAATCAATATACGTTCATTTTCTAGATTAATTGAGTTGATGAAAGCCCCAACCGCTCGTCCTAAAGCAATCGTTCGTTTTGTCGTAGGCATTGGCGCAGCAGCACCATTAATAAATATTGGAATGGTTGGATAACGATTAAGTTGACCATCACATAAAAAATGCAGCGGTTGGGTTACGCCATGATCCGCTTGCATACGATATGAATATGCAACATCCACACCTTCATCAAGTACACGTCGAATTAAACCCAATGCTGTATTTTCTGGCACATTGAGTTCCCCCGGACCATAATTCCAATCACCTGCCGCCGTCGCACGTACCCCCACGCAGAAACTCGGCATCAGGTCATAAAAGAAGCCGTTAAAATGATCTGGCCCAAAAGCAATAATTAAAGTTGGGTCGTATGCTTTGACCTCGGCTGCCAGTTTTTCAAAAGTATGACGCACCGTTTGTTCTTGTTGTTTTTCTGCCGGAGACGCAAATTCCATTAGCGGGCTATGAGAAGCACAAATAAGTTTAACAGTCATGATTAGCTCCGAAATAAGACAGTTTTTAGCTGTCTTATTAGTCCATTAATATCGGATTAAAATTAAGCATCAAAAAAACCAGCGTTCGCTTGGCGTAAGCCACGAATACCCAAACCACAGTCAGCATTTATAAAAACGCCAGATAATGGACGGTTATTTTGACGTGATGCAAGCAATACATAAGAACCAGTCATGTCTTCTGGTTCTGGTAAGAATCTCAATGGCATACCTTGCCCAATTTTTTGGGGATCGCGTGCATCAAGTAATCCTAGATTTTCCTGCCCAAGGGATGCGGCACCTTTCACATTGACATTCATGCCTGATGGAGCAACTGCATTCACACGCACTTTCGGTGCCAGCTCATAGGCCAGTTCACGCACCAAACCCACACCAGCATGTTTTGATGCGGTATAAATTGGACCACCACCAGATGAATAAAACGCTGAGTTAGATAAGGTAAAAATCATCGAGCCTTCAGTTTTGAGTAACTCATCTAAAGCTGCTTTTGCACCAAGTAAATAACCTTTCGTGTTAATACTCATGATTTCATCAAAGGCTTTATCTAACTGTTCGCCACTCATGTTAACAATGTCGGCATAATGATCCCAAATACCAGCGTTACCAATAAAACAGTCCAGTTTTCCAAAACGTTCTACTGTAGCCTGCACAGCACGAACGTTATCCGGAAAATTAGCCACATCTCCATTAATCGCCACAATTTTGTCACCATAGCGTGCAATCAATTCATCTACTTTTGACTGTGAACGTTGCAATACACCAACATGTGCACCCTCTTGTAAAAAGCGCTCAACCAACGCAAGCCCTAGTCCCGAACCACCACCAGTAATCAGCGCAACTTCACCCTCTAACCATCCCATCATTACGCTCCTGCCATTTCGACATAAAGTGCACCATCTTCAATCACGACTGAGAATGTCTGAATCGGATCAGTCGCTGGTACACATTGTGGTACGCCAGTTTTCAAACAAAAACGTGATGCATGAAGTGGACATTCAACCGTGCCATCATCTTCCAAGTAACCTTCTGACATAGAAGCATTACCATGACTGCATTTATCATTCATGGCAAAAAACTCACCATTGAAATTGAACACTGCAAGTGCAGCAATATCACCTACATTACAATCTACTTTCAGCGCTTCGCCTTCATCCAACTCATCAATCTGACAAACGAAAATCTTATTCATTAGAAAAACACCGTAATATTGTGAGAAATCAAAGTCGCTTGATCGAGGGTGATATCGCGTTTAGCAATTTTCCAACCTAAACTACTGCTATCATCTTTTCGGATCAGATCAACTCGTTTACCAACATAGGTCAATACGTCTTTTTCTTTTTGCGAGCGATAAAGCAAATAATTACTAAAAACTTGATATTCATTTGCTTGCGCAGTTGCTTCGACCCGAATATTAGTAATCAAGTGACGAGTACGTGATGGCGGTTCTTCGGACCACGACATTCCTGTTTCTAATTTTGCTACGCGACGCTCTAGTACAAATTTGTCATCGTGATAAATCCATGTTGATGGTGGTGCAATACATTTACGACGATCACGTGTTTGCGCATTTGTCGTCGTTTTTAGCGTATATAAAATATCTTCGCTTAAGATGTCCAACCAATCTCGGAATTTCCAATCATCTAACAACTGTGCTTCTGCATATAGAAACTGACTAATGTCGTGGTGAAGTTCCAATCCAATAGAACGCCATACTGGCTGTGGTTTTAATGAGTCAATGATCTGGTTCATTTCACAAGCTCCTTCTCATCCTTTTTAGCCGCTTTTTTCAAAAGCTCTTGCTCATAAGCCTCATCTGCCCGTTGTACGTCTTCCCATTTTTCATGCATCAACAGGTTTGCCCAATGACGATACATGCCACGTGCAGCTGTTTCAGAAAAAACATGGTTAGTAATACCTGGAATACCATCTTCACGGTATTTTTCATTGCCAAGGCCCATTTCCATAATGAGTTTGCTTTTTCGCGCTTTATAACCACGTAACACTTTCTGGATCTCAATCCAGTTTTCACCATCATCTGCTTCAGCAAAACCAGCTGGGCCAAATGCTCGGCAAGCATTCAACTCCATCGCTTCTTTGATGTGCTGCGGCGCTGCTTTGTCCGTGATACAGAAAGCCCAAACTTCGGTTTTATCTGGTCCACGTGGATGCCAGATGCGCATCGTCGTCATACCATTCAGCCAAGACAAAGTTGGGAACATGGTGTTATGTCCAGCCAAGCGTAAAGCACGAGTGTCACCTAAACGCTCTTTTGTTTCTTCATAGGTTTCACGGAAGTAATCTGCTACTTGACCATCAACCCAGAAATTAGCATCTGGTTTTTCGGTCAGAAAGAAACCTGAACCATGGCCACGTTGACCATATTGCACACAGCTTTCTGCTGTTTCCCAAACTGGACGTGCCGTTTGTGCTGTTCCTAATGCTTTAGAAGCATCATCATTTGGTTTACCACCTAAAACTTGTACTGCAGAGGCATGCGAGTACGGCGCGTGGTATTGATCAGAAGCAAACTGTTCTGCTGCAAATTTCCAGTTGCAGTTAATTTCCCATTTATGAATGCCACCAATGACTTCCGAACCACCTTCACGGCGGTCAATCATTGCATCGAGATACCAAGCAATATCACCCATATAATCAAGTAATTCGGGTGTGTCATCTGCCCAACAACCAAAGACCAAACCTTTATAGCTTGCAACACGAGGAACCTCTTGCAACCCCCATTGTTCTTTACAAGCCCCATGTGGAAAAGCGATACCTTCCAATGGAATATCTTTAAGAGAACCGTCAATACCATAGGACCAGCCATGATATGGGCAGGTAAACGCACGCGTATTACCACAGTCAGCATAGCTAACCCGCATAGAACGGTGACGACATTGATTTAATAATGCTTTAATAGAACCGTCTTTTTGACGCGTAACAATAATTGGGTCCTCACCCATATACGTATTGAAAAAGTCGCCTGATTTTGGAATCTGGCTTTCGTGACAAAGAAATAACCAACAACGTCCAAAAACACGCTCTAACTCTAGTTCGTATAATTGTGGATCTGTATAGATAGTTGGCGAGATACGTCCATTTTGTGCATCGACTAAAGCATCGATTTCACACACTTCAATTTTTCCATTCATGAGAAGCACTCCTGCTGCCGCCAAAAACGCACAACATAAAATTCAATTTGAATGGATAATGATTTTTTAACTGTTTTAAGTGAAATATTTTATTTGTTTCAAATTAGACTTTTTATGAATTATTCATTATAGATTTTAAATATTAAAATTAAGTTCGACTGATACTGATCAGTGGTTTTATAAACGGATTTATGGTTTTCAAGCATTTAGCATATTTTATTAACTATCCAACGTTAATAATAGGATTTTGGGATCACAACTGATATGGAATTACGTCATTTACGCTACTTTGTAATGGTGGCTGAAGAACTCAACTTTAGTAAAGCTGCACTTCGCCTCTACACAGCTCAACCATCATTAAGTCAACAAATTAAAGACCTTGAGGATGAGGTTGGCGTTACATTACTACATCGCACTAAACGTAAGGTTGAACTCACTGAAGAAGGTAGTGTATTTCTTGAACAAGCCCGTCTGACTTTAGCTCAGGCGGACAAAGCAATTGCAATGGCTCGTCAAGTTTCAAAATTTAAAAAACAACAACTGACCATTGGTTTTGTTCCAGTAGTAGAAATGAAAGTTTTCCCGTGTGTTCTTCCGAGTTTACGCATACAAAATCCAAACTTAAAAATTGAATTACGGAGCATGAATAATACCGAACAAATGGAAGCCTTAAAGAAAGGTGAAATTGACATCGCCTTTATGAGAGATAACTTAAATAACGATGAGATTCAGAGTCAGTTTGTATTACGTGAACCTCTAATGCTATTGCTTCCCCGAGATCACCCACTTGCTCAGTACGAGCGTATTCCAGTGAAGCTTTTAAATAATATTGATTTTATTATCCCATCGTCAGAACAGTCATCGATTTTACATAATACAATTCTTAATTTTGCTGAACTTCATAAAATTAAATTTAATATTGTGCAAACTGCTCATAATATTTTATTTAATATTAATTCAATAGGAATGGGATTAGGTTGTGGGATCTTGCCTAGCTATATAGAGCCGCTTACTTTAAATAATATTGTCACTAGACCCCTTGATGTCGATCTACCTTTTTTAGATTTATTTGTAAGCTATCGCAAAGACGCAGAATCTTCTGGAGTTAAAGAATTCATGGATTTATTAAGTAAAGTTTTTTACTTAAATATTAACCAGATCTAACTTATCTTATTTAATACAAAAGTCTAAGATAAAATGACGAGGCTCAGCAAAAAAACAAAATTTTTAATTTAAATACAGGAAGAATAATAATTTATCCTTCCTGTATTTTTTATATTTTATTTAACATCGTGTACTGCTAAATATTGTTTAATAATCTGGTTAAATTCTTGTGCTCTTTCAACTTGTGACCAATGACCACATTGACTAAAAATATGAGCATCAGCATAAGGTACAATATTCAAAATATCCCATGTACGAGATACAGGAATAACTACATCTTGCACACCATGAATGAGTAGTACAGGAACTTGAATCTCTTTCATCTTTTCAAAATCAAGCGGGAATTCAAAGCGGTCACGGTCTCGTGCACCAACAACATCCATCAATCGATCTGATGCGTAGTCATTTTTTGCTGAGTCAAAACGAACTTTAACCAATTCATCTGTGACTAAAGACTTATCGACCACAAACATTTCTAAAGTTTTACGGATACCAGCTTCTGTCAATTCAGGATTAGCATGTGCTTTAAGTGCTGCCGTCTGCTTAGCACCACCCGTTCCCATTGATACAATACCCAGTACACGCTCTGGGTAATCCAATATAAACTGGAATGCTAACCAACCACCTAAAGAATTACCTACTAACCAGGTTTTTTCAATTCCTAAAGCATCTAATACACGGACTGCATGATCTACCCATGCACGGATACCGTAAGCAGTCCCTTCTGCAACAACAGTTTGTCCATAACCAATCGAATCAATAGCAATACAGCGTGCCTGCTCAGCAATTTGTGGTAAGTTCAACCACCAGTTTGCTGCTGCTGAAACACCAGTACCCGAACCATGTAAAAATAAAATTGGAGTACCTTCTCCAAGCTCATGATAATGAGTAAGCTCGCCTGCTGCTGTTTCAATCCATTTGTCTTCCAAACCAAAAAATGGATCTGTTTTATATTCGGGGATTTGTACTGTGCCCATGTCATTCCTCTTACAATTTATACAGCTCAACTCAAGATTAAGCTGCTTTTAGTAGGCCAAATTTTAAATGTTTTACTCACCCATCTTACCTGTTCACAGCGCCTAAACTGATACTTGTTTACGATGAGGTGATACAAAAAAAATATTAATAACCATTTGTTATTTAAATAAATATTTAAAAGTATTTAAAATTTATAGGTGTATGTCGTTGCAATACGATGTTCCTGCAAATCGCTTGCTTGGCCTGCAATATTGTCGAAGTTCACATCGATATACATCCACTGAAAACCCAAGCCTTTTAACTTCCCTTCTGGCACTACGTAATTCAGAATAAAGTTGAATTCATCTTCTTTGCCTTTGCCTGTTAATGCACTTAATTCATAAGCTGAATCAATGCCCCAGCCATGCCAATATTTTGCAGTGGTTTTTAAACCTTTAATGCCAAGATCACTAAAATCATAGCTATAAGCTACACCCACCGATTTCTCATCTTTACGGATAAAGCTCGCAACTGACCAGTTATCCAAATAAGGCTGAGGTACCCAACCTGCGAGGGATGGGAAATATGGTGCGCCAGTTGCTGCACTCGGGTTGCTACCATGGTCACCAAACATTTGCTGATAAGATAAACCTACGCTGTGTGAGCCATAAGTTAAGGTTGAGCCTATAGACAATGCCTGATTATCAATATCACCATAAAAGGCATCTCCCGACTCTGCATTGTCGAAAAAACGTATGTGTGAATCGACTTTTAACTTGTCATAATTGTTTTTATAGTTCACACCCAAGTAATTTTGACGATAGATATTCGTCACATCGCCATAAAAATAACTTGCAGACCAGTTGTTATTTAATTGGTAATCTATACCCGCAACATACATCCCATCAGTTTTAACATCATTATTTAATGCTTTAGGCCATAGACCAAAATCCATTGGCTGATTTTCATAACGGGCATTGATACTATCCAAATAACCTAACGTTAATTTGGTGTTTTTAATATCTTTTGATTCTAGCCATACCCCATTATAAGTGGTCAATAATTGACGTGATGGATCAAAATGAATTACTGGTGTTACAGGTAAAATTTCACCAATTCGTAATTCAGTTTGGCTGATTTTCGCTTTAAGAGTTGCTCCTATTTTTCCAAACTGGCGCTCTTGTTTTCCTGTGCCTGTACCAGAAATCCCACTGTACGGCAGAACCCAATCGGCATTACGGTCACGGCCATCCAGACGCACAGCGTACTGTGCTAACACATCAACACCGAGTTGTAACGCCCCAAACTCTGCATAGCCCGATTTTGCATCCAGTGTCACAGCTTGCGACCAACTCCCCCAGTTTTTTGCTGGGGTGTCATCATACTGACGATCTAAATAGAAGTTTTTAAATTTAAGCTGAACCTGACTATCTTCAACAAAGCCAGCATATGTGCCAGTAGCCCCTATTGTTGCTATTGCGCAAGCCATTGCGATCCATAACGTTTGACGACGCATTGCGTACTTCCTTTCAATCAATCCATGAAACCAAGCCCTATCATGCTCAACTCTATTTTTATGAAAAATTCGACTAGAGTATTAAGATATTTTTCTTTTTAAACTCAATGCTTTAAAAAAATGTTACTTTTCCAGTAATGAGGATTTTTAACAGATCACTAAAAACGATTAATCACCTCCTAAAAACCATAATAAGTATTTGTTATATATCTATTTTTTATTAAAATAGCTTTATTTTAATTCGCTATTTTTAATTTTCTAATCGTTTTTTTATTTAAATAGAAACTCATCCAATCAAAAATGATGTCTATCCATTTATAGAAAATAACGCTTATATCCAAGTTATTTCATCTAGATCAAATCAGTAGATGTAAAAAAGCACTCTCGTAGAGTGCTCTTTTTCATTTTAAAAAAAACTTATGCGCTCATTACTTTCGCTTTTGACATGGTCAAGGCAAGATCTTCAATCATATCCTCCTGTCCCCCAACCGTACCACGGCGACCAAGCTCTAATAAAATTTCACGTGCAGAGACGCCATATTTAGCTTCGGCACGTTTTGCAAACAACAAGAAAGATGAATATACACCTGCATAACCTAACGTTGCTGCATCACGATCGGCACGAATTGGGTTTAGCATCATTGGAATCACAAGATCTTCTGCAATATCCTGTACTTTAAACAAGTCTACGCCTGTTTCTATTTGCATACGATTTGCAACTGCAATAAATAACTCAAGCGGCGTATTGCCTGCTCCAGCTCCTAGACCAGCTGCCGCCAAGTCGACCCGAATTGCACCAGCTTCAACCGCAGCAACGGTATTGGCAACGCCCATACCCAAGTTATGATGACCATGGAAACCTAACTCAATACTGCTATCAAGTTCTTGACGAAGCAACCCAACCCGATCGGTAACATCTTGTGGCAACATGTACCCAGCAGAGTCAGTGACATAAATACAGTTAGCGCCGTAAGACACCATTTTTTTTGCTTCTTCTAGCAAATGTTGTGGCGATGCCATATGTGCCAACATTAGAAAGCCAACTGTGTCCATTCCCAATTTTCGTGCAGCAGTAATATGCTGTTCAGACACGTCTGCTTCTGTACAGTGTGTTGCAACACGAATGGTTGAAACACCAATCTCATGTGCCATTTTTAAATGGTCAACTGTTCCAATGCCAGGCAATAACAACGCTGACACTTTGGCATTTTTCATGCGTGGCACAACAGCAGATAAATACTCTTCATCTGTTGCAGCAGCGAAACCGTAATTAACGGAACTCCCACCTAAGCCATCACCATGAGTCACTTCAATTAATGGCACACCCGCTTCGTCTAACGCGGTTGAAATGGCAATCATTTGCTCAACTGTAGTTTGATGACGTTGTGGATGCATACCATCACGTAACGTCATATCATGCACAATAATCTTAGACATACGGTTTCTCCTTAAACAACTTCAGCTTTTTGATTAGATAAAACGCGTTCTGCAAACATTTCTGCAGTACGCGCAGCTGCCGCAGTCATAATGTCAAGATTACCTGCATATTTCGGTAAATAATCGCCTAGGCCTTCTACTTCAAGAAACATAGAAACACGATTGCCATCAAATACAGGTCCATTCACCAGTTTGTAGCCGGGTACGTACTTTTGTACCTCTTTGATCATGGCATTGACTGATTCCGTAATTGCAACTTGGTCAGGCTCTCCTTCAACTAAACAATGAACAGTGTCACGCATCATTAGTGGTGGTTCAGCCGGGTTAATAATAATGATGGCTTTACCTTGTTTGGCACCGCCAACTTTTTCAATTGCTCCAGCAGTTGTACGGGTAAATTCATCAATATTTTTACGCGTACCTGGGCCAACCGATTTAGTCGAAACCGTTGCAATGATTTCAGCATAGCTAACCGTTTGTACCCGTGAAATTGCCGCGACCATTGGAATAGTTGCTTGCCCACCACAGGTCACCATATTTACATTGGGTACTTCACCTGCATCTAATAAAGCTTCCAAATTCACTGGCGGCACACAAAATGGACCAATTGCCGCAGGAGTCAAATCAATCATTAACACCCCAAGCTCATTGAGCTTGCGACTGTTCTCTGCATGTACATATGCTGAAGTTGCATCAAAAGCAATTTTGATATCATCTTCAAGTACATGAGGTAATAAACCATCAACGCCTTCAGCCGTGGTTTTTAAACCCATTGTTGCAGCACGAGCTAAGCCTTCAGAAGTAGGATCAATTCCAACCATCCATACTGGCTCCAAAACTTCACTACGCTGCAATTTATACAGCAAATCTGTTCCAATATTTCCTGGACCAATTAAGGCACATTTTATCTTTTTCATTTCCTTATCCTTTATTCAGCAGCAAAGCATGCAACAACTGAATTGAAGCCTTCAATTTCAACTTTAAACTCATCCCCAGGATGAGCCACCACCATTGGACCCAATGCCCCAGTCAGGACAATATCTCCTGCTTGTAATGGACGTCCGCGTCGTACCATTTCATCAGCTAACCAAACTGCTGCATTCAATGGATTAGCTAAACAAGCTTTACCAACACCTTGTGAAACGACCTCATCACCACGAGTCATAATCATTTTGCAGTTAACTAAATCAAGTTGATTAAGCTGTACTGGACGTGAACCCAACACAAAAGCTGCACTTGATGCATTGTCAGCAACCGTGTCAATCAATGAGATTTTCCAGTTCTCAATGCGACTATCGACTATTTCAATAGCTGGTAAGGCATAGTCAGTTGCACTAATAATGTCTGCATATGTATGTCGGGCTTGGGTTAAATCCTTTTTGAGTACGAGCGCAATTTCAGCTTCAACTTTTGGCTGAATCAACTTACCCGCTGGAATGAGTTCACCATCGCCATATGCCATATCAGCAAATAACATCCCAAAGTCAGGTTGATCTACGCCAAGTTGGGCTTGTACCACTTTAGAAGTGAGGCCAATTTTTCGACCTACTAAACGGCGCCCTTCCGAGAGTGCACGTACAGTATTGATTTCCTGTACTGCATAAGCGATATCCACATTTGCCTGTTCACCACCGAGCTCAGTACGAATAGGAATAATCGCAGTTTGTGATAGTTCAGCTTGTCTTAAGGCAAAAGCAACTGAATCAACAACAGCAGAATTCGACATCAATATTTCCTTAAACTGCAAAATTGAACGTATACTGCGTTACTGAAGGTATAAAAACGGAATACGAAGTTCAGGCAAAGTTAGACACAACAAATCCCTTGTATTTTCCGAGACAGCTACCTACTGGAACGTGTACATAAAACAGTTTAAGAATGGAAAAATCCCCGTCTAAATGCCAATACTTATTTTGTTTCATATAATAGTTTTTATTTATAATCAGCCCACAAATGCCTTTGAATATTAATATTAAGTATCCATAATAATTTTATTAATCAATATTTTTTTAGAGATTAGAAAAATACTAATATTTTAGTTTTTCAATTATATATATTACTCTAGATAATTTCACGTTTAGACATTATTAATGATACTCAGGTAGTTCTTCATTTACCTACCTTAAATTAATTTAAAAAAAATAAATAGAAAATCGTTTTTAACTACGTTTGAAAGTTTACAGATACATTTCAAGCGTAGTTAATCAGACCATTATTGATAAGTTTAACTTAGAAAACTTTTTTTACAGACACTGTAAATGTTGAGTCAATCGGATTTGAAATAGGTGCATCTGGCTCACCATTACTATACTTCTTATAGAACCCATTTTTATCCCAAGCTTTGGTGTAAGCTAATCCTGTATTCCAACCATCGCCTAAATCCTTGATAAGCTCAACCTTAACATCCTGAAAATTAGCTTCCGAGAAATTTTTAATTCTTTCATAGCCATAATGAGCACCAAAAGTCCAAGTTTCATTTATTGGCTGTGTAAAAGTTAAATCCAGATATGTTGTTCCTCTTGAACGTTTACCCTCAGGGCCGCCCATCGTCTTGGAGTTATAACCCGCGTAATCTGGGGTGTAGGTAATGAAATATTTAAGTGTTAAAGGTCCATAACCAATTTGAGGCACAATTTCGCCATAGTTATAACTGGTACTACCCGTTTCAGGCGTGCTTTCAGCTCCCGGATAATAGTAATAAAAAACCGTCATTCCAGCCGAAAACTTATCAAAAGTTTTTATATAACCTGCATAAAAATCCCACTCAACTGAAGCATCTCTAAGATAGTTAGAACTTACATTCGATGCCCAAGTACCCACAAATAATCCATTTGGATTTGCATAATCTAAACCAATCTGTAAAGCTGGCTTACCCCATGTTTGCTGGAAACCACGTGATATATATTGACTCGCGAAGGTTACATTTGCACTGTATGGAGAAATTTGTTCTTGTTCATTTAATTGTTCAGCATGTACAACACCAGTAGACATAATGAGAGAAGCTAGTCCTAAAATTTTTCTCATTCAATAATTCCTTTTACATATTACCTATAGGTTTAAAGTTTTAAAATAACATGAAAATTCAATTTTAATCGTATTAAAAATTTATAAATTCAAATTTCTGGACACTTCTTCTTGGCTATAGATCTCTTCAATACAATCTAGAATTTTAGGAATATAGGAACTTTGGTCCATGTTACGCATGGATAGAGAAATCGGACTATAGGCTTCTAAGTCTAATATATTTAAATAAGTTAGATTCTTCATTCCAATGTCGCAGGCACTTTCTGGAATAATACAAATGCCCTCGCCCGATGCCACCAAACCAAGCGCCATATGAATTTCTCGGACTTCGGTCAGTTTGGCTGGAATTAAACCCAACTTGGTAAATAAAGCTTGAATGGTGGTCGAAAAATTTGGCTTAGGTGTAGTGGGATAAGAAAAAATCGTCTCATTAATGATTTGAGATAAGTAAATTCCTGAATCTTGAAATTCACTTAATGGATGCTTTTTATGAATCGCTAATTTTAATTTTTCTTTTCTGAGTAAAAGTCTCTTAATGGCAGGATCACTAATAGGTAATCGACCAAAACCTAAATCGATTTTGCCTAACTTTAAAGCCTCGACCTGATCTCGTGTGCCACATTCAATCAATTCAACATGGATATCTGGATTTTTTTGTCTAAATAGATAAATGACCTGCGGTAACCGACCGTAAAGCAGTGAGCTGACATAGCCCACTTTGACAATGTTATCGACCAACTTCATTTTTTTAGCCATAGAAGCCGCTTGAGCAGTATGCGTTAAAATCTGCACAGCATGTTGGTAAAAAAACAGGCCTGCTTCTGTCGCTTTTAATGGACGAGAGCCCTTCACAAACAAATCAATCCCTAACTCTTCCTCTAGTTTTTTGATTTGACGTGTTAAAGGTGGCTGGGCAATAAAAAGCTTTTCTGCGGCTTTAGTCAGACTTTGTTCTTCAACAACGGTAACAAAATAACGTAGATGTCTTAATTCCATTAATATACCTTTTTAGTATCTTAAAATACCGTTCTATATCTATTTTAGGCTATTACATTCTTCTATGGTATGTAAACAAGTTTGAAATAGTTGAAACTTCATGTATAGAACCATAGAAACCATACTTGTGGATATTCCAACTATCCGTCCTCATCAGCTGTCTGTGACTACAATGCGTACTCAGACTTTGGTGCTCGTTAAAATTACGACCATGGATGGTATTGTAGGTTGGGGTGAAGCGACCACCATTGGTGGACTGAACTATGGTGAAGAAAGTCCTGAAAGTGTCAAAGCCAATATTGATACTTACTTTGCACCATTACTCGCATCAGTTAAAGATTTAAATGTGGCTCAAACACTAAAACTGATTCGTAAAAATATTAATGGTAACCGTTTCGCGAAATGTGCCATTCAGACTGCCCTACTTGATATTCAGGCAAAACGTTTAGGCGTGCCGTTAAGTGAAGTTTTAGGTGGCCGTCTGCGTAATAGTTTACCTGTACTTTGGACGCTCGCGTCTGGTGACACAGAAAAAGATATTGCTGAAGCTCGAAAAATGATTGAGTTGAAACGTCATAACACGTTCAAACTCAAAATTGGTGCTCGTCCTTTGCAACACGATGTTGATCATGTGATTGCAATTAAAAAAGCACTAGGCGCAGATATTAGTGTACGTGTTGATGTAAATCGTGCATGGTCAGAGCTGGAATGTATTCAAGGTATTCAACAGCTGCAAGATGGCGGAATTGATTTAATTGAACAGCCCTGTGCTATTCAAAATACTGAAGCACTTGCTCGTTTAACACATCGCTTTGATGTCGCAATCATGGCGGATGAAGCTTTAACTGGGCCAGACAGCGCATACCGTATTGCAAAACGCCATGGGGCTGATGTATTTGCGGTAAAAATTGAACAATCTGGTGGTCTGATCGAAGCATGTGAAGTGGCCAAGGTTGCAGGTTTGGCTGGAATTGATCTTTATGGCGGTACCATGCTTGAAGGCCCTGTAGGTAGCATTGCTTCTGCTCATGCATTTGCAACCTTTGAAACATTAGCATTCGGTACTGAATTATTTGGTCCGTTATTACTTACCGAAGAAATTTTGAAGGAACCGCTACGTTACGAAAACTTTGAATTGCACTTGCCAACGGCTCCCGGCTTAGGCATTGAAATTGATGAAGATAAAGTCGAGAAGTTACGTCGTTAAGGCAACAGGATAAGGAGTTTCCCATGTTATTTCATGTACGTATGGATGTGCATATCCCACTTGATATGCCAGCCGACAAAGCAAATGAAATTAAGGCCGTTGAAAAAGCTTATTCGCAAGATTTACAACGCCAAGGTAAATGGCGTCACATCTGGCGAGTTACAGGCCAGTACTCAAACATCAGTATTTTTGATGTCGAGAGCAATGAAGAGTTGCACAACATTTTACAAGGATTACCTCTTTATCCTTACATGAACATCGAAGTGATGGCACTTAATCGTCACCCTTCATCTGTTCGTGATGATGATTCGTAATTTAAGAAAATAGTTTGAGTGTGTAGTCTGAAGCACATTTAAAAACTAAATATATTTATTCAGAAGGTAACAAGGAACGTGGCAGCAACAATTTGCTAGCAAAACAAAATGCCAGCACCACTGCCACCTAAAACCGTATTGCATACTTAAGGAGTTTTAGTATGAACCGTCAACAAATTGATGCGCTTGTAAAACAAATGAATGTCGACACTGCAAAAGGCGAAGTCGATGCACGTGTTCAGCAAATTGTAGTGCGCCTTCTCGGGGATTTATTTCAAGCCATCGAAGATTTAGACATCCAACCTTCAGAAGTATGGAAAGGTCTGGAATATTTTACCGATGCAGGTCAAGCAAACGAACTTGGACTTTTAGCAGCTGGCTTAGGTTTAGAGCACTACCTTGACTTACGTGCAGATGAAGCTGATGCAAAAGCAGGCGTTACTGGTGGCACACCTCGTACCATTGAAGGCCCACTTTATGTAGCTGGTGCGCCTGAAACCGTTGGTTTTGCGCGTATGGATGACGGAACTGAATCTGGCAAAATCGATACCTTAATTATTGAAGGTACTGTGACTGATACTGATGGCAATATCATTGAAAATGCTAAAGTTGAAGTATGGCATGCTAACAGCTTGGGTAATTACTCATTCTTTGATAAGTCTCAATCTGACTTCAACTTACGCCGTAGTATTTTGACTGATGCTGATGGTAAATATGTTGCATTAACCACAATGCCAGTGGGTTATGGTTGCCCTCCAGAAGGTACAACTCAGGCCCTTCTTAACAAGTTAGGCCGTCATGGTAACCGTCCATCTCACGTTCATTATTTCGTTTCTGCACCAGGTTTCCGCAAGCTTACAACTCAATTCAACATTGAGGGTGATGAGTACTTATGGGACGACTTTGCCTTCGCTACTCGTGACGGTTTAGTTGCAACAGCAGTTGATGTAACTGACCCTGCTGAAATTCAACGCCGTGGTTTAGATCACGCTTTCAAACACATCACATTTAACATCGAACTTGTGAATGATGCCGCTGCTGCTCCTTCAACTGAAGTTGAACGTCGTCGCGCTAGCGCTTAATTGAAAGTGTATGTGAGTTAAAAGTTCGCTTTTGACTCACAAAATTTATTCCATTTATTACTACCATTAAGAATTTAAATAAATTTTTAGCGGTAGTAATAACATCACGTTACCTCATGCTCTAAGGTTTCTCACATGATTGACAAAAGTAAGTCCTCACTTAGCGAGGTTCTATCGCAGATTAAAGATGGTGCCACCATCCTGATTGGTGGTTTTGGTACCGCAGGACAACCCGCTGAACTCATTGATGGACTGATTGAACTCGGTGTTAAAGACCTGACTATTGTCAGCAACAATGCCGGTAATGGTGATTATGGTCTGGCTAAATTGCTTAAGGCTGGTTCAGTTAAAAAAGTCATCTGTTCTTTTCCGCGTCAGTCAGACTCTTATGTGTTTGATGAGCTGTACCGTGCTGGAAAAGTAGAGCTTGAAGTCGTACCGCAAGGTAACTTGGCTTGCCGTATTCAGGCAGCTGGTATGGGACTTGGCGCTGTATTTACCCCAACAGGCTTTGGAACACTTTTAGCTGAAGGTAAAGAAACCCGCCAGATCGATGGTAAAGACTACGTACTTGAATATCCAATCAAGGCTGACTTTGCCTTGATTAAAGCCTACAAGGGCGACCGCTGGGGCAATCTGATTTACCGTAAATCTGCACGTAACTTTGGCCCGATCATGGCTATGGCTGCTGATGTCACCATTGTTCAAGTCTCTGAGGTGGTTGAGCTAGGTGGATTAGATCCAGAGCACATCATCACCCCAGGTATTTTTGTACAACACGTTGTTCAAGTGCAGCCCGCACAATAAGCAATAAGGAGAAATAACATGAGCTACCAGAAACTCAGCCGTGACCAGATTGCAAAACGTGTGGCACAAGACATTCCAGATGGTGCCTATGTGAACTTAGGTATTGGCTTACCCACCAAGATCGCAAGCTATTTACCTAATGACAAAGATATTTTCCTTCATTCTGAAAATGGTTTATTGGCTTTTGGCCCACCACCAGCGGCAGGTGAAGAAGACCCTGAACTGATTAATGCAGGTAAAGAGTTTGTGACCATGCTTGAAGGTGGCAGCTTTTTCCACCATGGCGACTCATTTGCGATGATGCGTGGTGGTCACCTTGATATTGCGGTACTCGGTGCATTTCAGGTTGCAGCCAATGGTGACTTGGCGAACTGGCACACTGGTGCACCAAATGCGATTCCTGCGGTAGGTGGTGCGATGGATTTAGCTGTGGGTGCTAAAAAAGTATTTATCACCACAGACCACGTGACCAAACAAGGTGAGCCTAAGATTGTTGCTGAGCTGAGCTATCCAGTAACGGGTAAGCACTGTGTTGACCGTATTTACACCGATCTTTGTGTGATTGATGTGACCAAAGATGGTTTGAAAGTGATTGAGAAAGTGGAAGGTCTTAGCTTTGATGAATTACAGGCTTTAACGGGTGCAACTTTGATTGATGCGACTCAAAGGTAAGGTTTGCATAGCAAAAATCTATTACAGAGCATTCACTATCGTGACAGGCGACATGGATGTCGCCCGTTGGACAGGGAGGCAAGGAAGCCTCCTCTGTTCAACAAAGATTTTTGTTACTTTTGACCTTTCAAAAGTAAGGTATCGCTTATACAACAGACTTACGGATATCACAGTAAATTACAGCCGTGATGGTATTCGTTGATATGAAAATTTATAAAGCATCTCAATGGAGTCTTATCTGTTTAAGCCAGATGCCACCAGCTAATTCGTGTCACTTTTTTAAAAAAGTAACCAAAAACCTTTGTTACTCAGACACAACATCCCTGTTGTGCTGAGCAACGAGGCGACATCCATGTCGCCACCGCGAAATACTTACGGAGAATGGCTAAAAAGGCCTGAAGTAAAGGACAAAAGTTAGAATGAAAAACGCTTATATCATCGATGCCATCCGTACTCCATTCGGCCGTTATGCCGGTGGCCTTGCTCCTGTTCGTACCGATGACCTTGGTGCTTTGCCGATTAAAGCACTCATGCAGCGTAACCCAAATGTAGATTGGGAGCAGGTCGATGATGTGATTTATGGCTGTGCTAACCAAGCCGGTGAAGACAACCGTAATGTCGGCCGTATGTCAGCACTGCTTGCAGGTTTACCGTATCAGGTTCCAGCAACGACTATTAACCGTTTGTGTGGTTCTTCACTCGATGCGATTGCCATTGCTGCCCGTGCTATTAAAGCAGGTGAAGCAAACTTGGTGATTGCAGGTGGCGTGGAAAGCATGAGCCGTGCACCTTATGTGATGGGTAAGTCTGACAGTGCTTTTGGCCGTAGCCAGAAGATTGAAGACACCACCATGGGCTGGCGTTTCATTAACCCTAAACTTAAAGAATTGTATGGTGTAGACACCATGCCCCAGACTGCCGAGAACGTAGCTGAACAGTTCAACGTGAATCGTGCAGATCAGGACCAGTTTGCCTTGGCGAGCCAACAACGCACCGCAAGCGCGCAAGCCAAAGGCTTTTTTTCTAAAGAAATCGTGGCAGTTGAAATCCCTCAGCGTAAGGGTGATGCTGTTGTGATTAATACCGATGAACAACCACGTGCTTCAACCCTTGAAGGTTTAAGCAAGCTTAAACCAGTTGTAAAGGCTGATGGCACAGTCACTGCGGGTAATGCTTCGGGCATTAACGATGGTGCAGCAGCATTACTGATCGCATCTGATGAGGCAGTTCAAGCTTACAACTTAAAACCACGTGCCAAGATCATTGCTTCAACAGCAGTGGGTGTAGAACCACGTATTATGGGTTTTGCTCCGGCGCCAGCCATTAAAAAATTACTTAAACAAGCCAACCTGACTTTAGAGCAGATGGATGTGATTGAGCTTAACGAAGCTTTTGCTGCACAAGCTTTGGCAGTGACCCGTGATTTAGGTTTGCCAGATGATAGCAACAAGGTAAATCCAAATGGTGGTGCAATTGCTTTGGGTCATCCGTTAGGTGCGTCAGGTGCACGCCTAGTCACCACAGCCTTAAACCAGCTTGAAAAAACAGGTGGTCGTTATGCCTTATGTTCAATGTGTATTGGTGTAGGCCAAGGGATCGCTTTGATTATTGAACGTGTTGAAGCACATTAAGGAGAAACAAATGCCATCTTTTAAATCTGCCGATGCACAAATTAATTATCAAACCTTTGGCAAGCCGTCTTCCCCTGCTTTGGTGTTTTCCAATTCTTTAGGCACCAATTATGGCATGTGGCAAAAACAGTTTAACGAGTTAAAAGATCAATTTTTTGTGATCTGCTATGACACACGTGGTCACGGTTCATCATCTACGCCTAACGGCCCATACACTGTAGAGCAATTAGGTCAAGATGTTGTTCATTTACTTGATCATCTAAATATTACTAAAGCTACTTTTTGTGGTATTTCAATGGGCGGTTTAACCGGGCAATGGCTGGCAATTCACTACCCTGACCGTTTTAGTCATGTGGTTGTGGCAAATACTGCCGCTAAAATTGGACAAGAACAGGCATGGCTTGACCGTGCAAAATTAGTACGTGAGCAAGGTTTACAATCGATCGCAGCCACAGCAGCTTCGCGATGGTTTACAGATCCCTTTATCCAAAGTCATCCTTCAATCGTCAACAACCTGTGTAACGACTTAAGTGCTGGCAGCGCAATGGGTTATGCCAATTGTTGTGAGGCTTTGGCTAAAGCGGATGTCCGTGAGCAGTTAAAAGACATCAAAGTTCCAGTATTAGTGATTGCTGGAACTCAAGACCCTGTAACTACAGTTGCAGATGGTGAATTTATGCAGCAACAGATTCCGCAATCAAAACTTGCAGAAATAGATGCTTCTCATATTTCTAATGTAGAACAACCAGAAGCTTTTAATAAAATCCTAAAAGATTTTTTATTAGGTTAATTTAATGATTCAAAAAAATGGCCTATAACGGCCATTTTTTTATATCTGGTAGAATCTTTGAACTTAATACCGAATCATGACCGATTTTAATTCAGTGTAATCTTCAATAAATGCATCTGAAAACTCTCTGCCAATTCCTGAAGCTTTCACCCCGCCAAATGGAACTGACGGATCTAAGAAAGTATGCATATTCACCCACAAGGTCCCTGCTTCAATCTTAGGAATTAAACGTAAGGCTTTAGACAGATCATTTGTCCAAATACTTGCAGTTAAACCAAAACGCGACTGATTCATGAATTGAATAAGCTCTTCATCAGTTTCGAATGGCATTACCCCAACCACTGGTCCAAAAGTTTCCTCTGAAAATAAAGGATCATCGGTATTTTTAAAGGAAATTAAAGTCGGCTGTACAAAATATCCTGTCTGATCTAAAACCTCACCACCTGCAATAATCTGGTTGTTGGCTTTTGCCATATCTAAATAATGTTTCACTTTATGAAAATGTGGCTGATTAGACAGTGGCCCAAACATACTTCCCTCATCCATCGCTGACCCAATTTTGAACCCAGAAAGTGCTTTGGATAGCTTTTCGACCAGTTCATCATATTTTGTGTGGTGTACAAAAAAACGCTCTGGAGATGCGCAAACTTGACCTTGATGCACAAAAGTTGCTTGCAACAAAGTTGGTAAAATCTCATCGATATTCGCATCAGCCAAAACGGCTATGGCATTTTTACCACCTAACTCTAGACTGACACGGGTTAAATCACTGCTCATCGCGAGCTTACCAATCGCAATGCCCGTTGGTACTGAACCTGTAAACGAGACTTTCTTAACGAGTGGTGACTCAATTAAATATTGTCCCGTCTCCCCCTTACCTGTAACCACATTAATTACACCAGCAGGAATACCTGCCTCAATAGCAAGTTCAGCTAAACGTAATAAAGATAAGCTGGCAAACTCACTTGGTTTAAGCACAATAGTACAGCCAGTTGTTAATGCTGAACCAATTTTCCAAACACCGATCATGAGTGAAAAATTCCAAGGCACAATACCTGCGACTACACCAATCGGCTGTCTTAAAGTAAAGGCCGTATATTTTTCACCTTGCATTGATGGAATAGAAGGTTGCATGGTTTGGCCATTAATTTTGGTTGCCCACCCTGCAAAATATCTTAAGAAAATAACAGATTGTGCCACTTCAAGATGGCGGGAAATATTGATGAGTTTTCCAGTAGATAAAGTCTCAAGCTGAGCAAGTTCTTCACCATATTGTTCAATTAAATCTGCCAACTTGTTTAGTTTAACGCCACGTTCATACGGCGTAGTTTCAGCCCAAGCATTTTGAAAAGCATGTTCAGCACTTTTCACGGCACTTTCAACATCGTGTTGACTACCAATACTAATTTGAGCAACCACTTGTTCAGTCGATGGATTTACAATATCTACTTTATCTAAATGCTCAGCAGCAACTAATTTTCCATCAATAAAATGTCCATGTTGACGCGCCATAAATTGCTGTACGCTTGCTAAAATCTGAACTTCACTCATTTTTATTTCTCTCAATTCATTTAAAAGGATCTATTAATAGATGTATTGCAGAATCAACTGTGCATACACATTGGTTTTGTCATCGTAGTTTTGAGTGCCGCCACTCTGGCTATCCTGTTTAGGCTTATAGAATCCAACCAACGGAATAACGTTAAGTTTTTTATTGACGGACCAAACCGAGAACACATCCAGCTCATGTCCATCCACATTACTTAAAGACTTATTTACTGTTTTGAACTTATAGGCCAAAGCACCTAACATGAAATTTTCTTTTAAGTTCATCATGTAAGAGACTTGATGGATATCTGCATTTTTATTAAATGGGCCAGCATAATTTCCAGCAACTTCTCCCTGAAACCACGTGCCAAAACCGACCGTATTCCCATAAAACATTGGATCGTATTGGTCTGAAAAATGGCTAAAACGGTAACCTAATGAGGGCGTATATTTTGAAGATAAAAAGTTATAGTTCAGCCCTACGTAACCTGCATTTTCTTGACTATCTTTTTTATCTTGAATAACAAACTCAGACTTAACTTGTAGCTCTGGTAAAGGTTGATAATTTAACCGCAAAGCATAATTTTTAAGGTCTTCTCGTCCTGAAACGTGTTCAGTATCTTCAAGGTCTAATACATTTAAGTAAGTGAACCCAACGCCCTTATCTTTAAGCTGATACATCAGATCAGTCACAAAGAGTTCAGGTGAAAATTGTGCTTTATTATTCGATTTTAAATAAGCCAGTTTTAGCGTTGTACTCTCTTGCGGTTTGTATTGAAGCAGACTGGTAAAATCAAAACTTCGACGCGCTGCCAGATAATATGCCCCGCCTCGGTCTAAGGCGCCATCTGCTGGAGGTTTGCCGAGATTTAATGCATCACCCGCAATGAAAAAACCATCACCAATCATGATATTTTGTCGACCAATACTTAAATCATAAGTAGTCAACTCATCTTTATTGGTACCGTCTTTAAAGCCAATGATCCATTCATTTACATCTGTTTTGCGCTCTTTGCCATTACTATTTTGGCCTGCGTCACCATCGCCAAATGTTGCTGAGCTTATACCGCTCAAACTTGCATAGAGCTGATTGTTTTTAAATGTGTATTGTCCTTTCGCACCATATTTAAGATGGCCTTCTTGCCAATTGATTCTTTCATCATCTAGGTTTTCACCGTTGTAACTTTTACCGCTGCTAAAAGCCCCAAAAGTTGCTTCAAAAGTCGGTTTAATTTCAAGCTCACCAGCATGAACAGTTGAAAAAAATGAGACAAAGAGAGTCCCTCTCATCACTTGAGAAAGTAGAGTTTTCATACAGAATTCCTTTTTGCGAACGGCTTACCAGCGCTCAGGAATGGGTAACTTATTCGTTACCCATTCTGGCTCATGCACATTTTTAGTGATGGTCGTGCTGCGTGTTTTGCTCTTCTTCACCCAAGTTTAAAGTCGGGGTGTTGTCAAAGAAGTTCCAAGGTTTGATGAGTGTATTGACCCACTCTGTAGGCATGATTGGCCATTCTTCCGCACGTGCCACATGCGTTGTACCAGTTGTCATCCAAACCACGAGGTCTTTATTTTCAATATTTTCGTTGTTGCCAATGAATTGACCTAAACCCGTATCGTGAGTCGAACGGTTTGAATATTTACCTTCAGGATAGCGCTCGTCTGGATTGTACTGAGTCACCCAAATTTGCTTATCCATAAAGTTCAAACGTTTAAATAACCATTCATCTTTAGAGAAATTAGCACCTTTCGCAACAGGGTGTGTTCCACCCGCAAACGGAATAAGTTGGTAAGAAACTGGATTACCTAATTTATTTTCCTTGTTGAAGTTTGTGAGTAAGCGAATAGTTGATGGATCAAATTTTTCAGCCGCATTTTGCTCATTACTAATCACTTTACTATCAATTTGCATTGAGCTTGTACGAACACCGCCTTTGTCATTGGCTTTCACCACAGGATCCATATGCATAAAGCTGTTGTTTTCCCCGTCTACATCCATATCTAAACGGAAGTTATAGATGTGTTGATGCGTTGTACCCACAATATTATGGTCAATTAAAGTTCCATATTTGGTGTCTTCTTTTGCAGTACTGTCATGCATAGTGCGTGATTTAACACCTTTCACGGCTTCAATACCTGTTGCACCCGCATTAATTCCAATTACACCATTTTGGGCAAATACCCAATCAAACATGTAATCGTAGTTACCCACTGTACTAATCCAGCGCACAACAAGTTCACGGCGGGCTTCACTGGCATCTTGATTACCAAAAATTTCGTGATGTTTATATTCAGGTCCAGCATAACGTTCAAATACAGCAATGGCATTTGGAATTACTTGTGGCTGGCCTTTATAGTCTGCGATCACAGCATCAAGTAAAACAGCGTTGTCGGGTGCATCTGTTCCAGGAAGAATAGATGAGGTAAGTGTTCCCATACCATATTCGCCAGAGTCTAAATAGGATTTGAAATACCAACCAATATCAGGGTCGCCATATGGAACCACCATTCCACCCAAGTTGCCTTCATACATGACTTTACGCTTTACGCCCTTATCTTTGTAGGTCACGGTTGAAAGCTGTAAGCCAACACGAGAATCTAACGCCACATGTAAACACCAGTTCCCCCAATGTATGGTTTGACCTGTAATGCTAAAGTTCTTACCCTCTGGTTCAGTAATATTGAGTGGTTTTAGCTTACTTGCTACCGGCTTATTCGACATATAAGGTCGATTTGCCATTGGCACAGGAATGATCGCACCTTCTTCAATCTTAATAATTTTTTCTTTATCTAAATCGACTACAGCAACTAGGTTCTCAATAGGATGTGCCCAGTAGTTACCATCTCCAGTGTCTAGGTAAGCGACAACTTTTAATATATTGAGTTGTTTATCAAGTCCATCTTTACCGCCAAAATATCCAACAGTTAGTGGTGTAGCAATCACTTTCTTCACATCACTAATGCCACGTTTGCGTAACGCGTCTTGATATTCTTTACTCGTCTCAATTACACGCTGTACGGCTTCAAAATTATCGAGCAGCACCATTCCATGAGTGTCTTTAAGTACATTCCATTTTGTGACTTGCTGAGTGTTAAGGTTAACTTCACCTTCAATCGCTTGATTGCCTTTTAATAAAATGAAAGATGCAATTCGAGCGTCTTTAAATTCTTTGTGATTAATAAAGTAATCCCAAACTTTTGCTTTTTCAGGCTCTTTAAGCTTTAACTCGGCAAAACGCATATTTTTATAGGCGTATTTCGAGCTGTGAATGACATCAAATGTCTTTTTAATTTCGTCAGAATTTAAGCTATTAAGAGGATGAAACGTATTTTCAATTTTAAAAGTTTGATCTAAACCAGACTGGAATACTTCATTAAAAAA
This sequence comes from Acinetobacter sp. KB005, assembly GCF_049949095.1. Taxonomy (NCBI): domain Bacteria; kingdom Pseudomonadati; phylum Pseudomonadota; class Gammaproteobacteria; order Moraxellales; family Moraxellaceae; genus Acinetobacter; species Acinetobacter sp. KB005. The sequence continues at coordinate 3,017,205 of NZ_CP188191.1, forward strand.
GTCTTTTCCAATAACAGGTTTACCATCTTTAATTAGTAAAGGCACACTGAGCTTGAAAGGTTTGCCATTCACCAAAACCTGATCTGAATTGGGTTTGGCTCGAACCACCATAGAACCCTTGGTAATCATATAGGTATTGGTAAAATCATCTTTGACAACTTTGGCGCCTTGCTCACTCATGTTTTGATAAAGTGACACCATTTCGGCCTTTCCACCATGAGCATAAGCTTGAGTATTTAATCCCCAAAAGCTAGCAGCTATTGATAAGTTAAGTGCCAATATTTTTTGTATGTCATTCAATAATCGTTGTTTACGCATTGGTTTCATCCTTTTCATCTATCCCTGAACTATCTGAATCAGACAGTTAAAATGCACTTTCCTGTGAGTGAAATTCATTAGACCAGCTTAATAATTTTATGTTTATTAAGCTTATCTAGCCTGCTCTAATGAATTTAATTTCAACACAGTTACATAGGGCTAGCTTGTTCAGGAATGACCCAGAACTTGTCTAAAAATGACATTGAGAGATGAAAGGTTTAAGCCGACACACCCTCTCTAAATTCTTTAGGAGAGATACCATAAGTCTTCTTAAATATTTTTGAGAAGTGCGCGCCATCCCAAAAGCCCCATTTCAAAGCAATTTGGGTAATCGAGCTTTGTTTATTTCTTTTATCGAGTAAATCTGCTTTGACTTTTTCTAAGCGTTTGAGCTGTATATATTTGTTAATAGATAAATTTTCTTGAAGAAATAAACGGTAGAGATGACGTAGCGATACCCCAATATGTTCTGCAATTAATTTAGGTGTTAAATCTGGTTTTGCTAAGTTTTCTATAATATAGCGCTCAGCTTTTTCCATCAGATTATTTGAGCTATTAATATTTTTATAATTAATTGTAGGTTTGATTAAAGCAATTAGAGCATCTTCAAAAGCATTACCATCTTCGGTTGCATACCAAAGTTTGATGTTCTCAGCAGACATATTTTTCAAAATATTCTTGAGTAAAAAACCACTCATATTTTGCGTAATCAGTTTTCCAAAATATTCAGTACTAATATTTTCTTTAAGTAATTTTTCACGCGACAAGTGCACTGAAATCTGGCTAACCAAGCCTTGCGGATACATCGAAATGGTTTCGACCGGATCTACCAACACAATATCGCCTTCATTCAGGCTTAGCGTTTCATTTTTATACTCGAGCAGCATTTTTCCCGAATACTGCAAAATCAAAAAACAAAAACGATTATTCACTCGATCGATTTCATCGGCTTTTCGGACAATCTTATTTGCATTATTTCTAATGAACGCAATTTCGGTATCGCCCAATAAAAAGCATTGAACTTCCCCAATGAATAAATTACGGGTGCCGTCAAAATCTGTTTCAAAATTTCCGCAAACATTCTTGATATGGTGTGTCCAATTCAACAATGCATCACTTACATATTGGTTCATCCCTTACCTCTCTATACACGTGCCACCGCGAAACATTTTCTTTCGCTGTAGTTCACTGTCTTGGCTTATTTGCAATCATGTTTTATTGATAAACAAATTGTGTGCCAAAAATTCCTTATCCTTGGAATTCTTTTGATTATAGTCAGCTAGATGTAAAGAAGCTGATAAATCAATTCAATTTATCAGCTTAATGAGGCTTATGCTACTCCTGCAAAGTCTCGCAGCATGGTAATAAAAATATCCTTTTGTTCCTCAGAATATTTTTTAAACACTTCATTTTGGTGGCTATCGGCAATATCAAATAAATACTGTGCCGTTTGTTTACCTTTCTCGGTCAGTGCATATAAATTATCGTGATCAACCAGTAATCCTTCAAATTTTAAAATTTCAGCCGATCTTTCTACCTCTTGCATTGGCATAGCAATATCTCGTGGTAAATCTTCTTTACTTGAAGCAGTACCACTTGCCAAAACCAGCAAGAGCCGTGATTCACTGGTACGGAACCCAGAAGCCATTTGTTTAGGAATATAGTCAGTCTGATAAGCTTTAAAAGCACGACTCATCAAGTAGCAGACATTATTATATAAGTGCCCATAATGTGTTTGGTCTACGCCATTCTCTTCAGTTTGTTTCACTTGAAGGCTTGGATGCGGCATGACACAAGAGTATGCGCCTTGGTGGTAAACCAGCGGACTTCTGCCTTGATCATGGAATCGAACCACTTTACCAACAATAATCCAGTGGTCACCACCTTCAATAACCTGATAACGTTCGCACTCAAACACCGCAGAACAATTTTCTAAAATTGGTGCGCGTCCGACACCAAGTTGAAAGTTCGTGTCTGCAAATTTATCAATATTACGTCTCGAAAACTTATTAGACAGTTCAATTTGGGTACCCGATAAAATATTGACGGCAAAATGTGTCGCTTCTTCAAATACCGAAAAACTTGAAGACTTTTTATCAATACTCCACAAAATAAGTGGTGGATCGAGTGACACCGAGTTAAAACTATTTGCGGTGACCCCAACTTTCTCGCCTTGTGCATTTTGTGCAGTAATAATAGTAACGCCTGTTGCAAAATTTCCTAATGCTCGTCGGAACTGTAGTGGATCGACCGTAAACTCATCTATTTGTTGTAATACATTCATCATCTTTCTCCTAAACCTTCTCTTACATCCATATAAATCGCGAGAGCATTAGATATCTAAAACTAACCTCGGTGTTTTAGAGCGCGAACAGCACACCAATATTTGCTCATTGCTGGCTTTTTCTTCATCAGTAAAATAAACATCTCGATGGTCAGGTTCGCCCTCAATCACATCACACATGCAGGTTCCGCATACGCCTTGCTCGCAAGACATTTCAATGTCGATGCCTTCTTTAGCCAAAGCCTGCAAAATGGTTTCGCCAGCTTCAACCATAATGATTTTTCCGCTACGCTCAGCCACCACCTCAAATGAATCTCCTGAAGTATCAGTTTCAACTTGGAAATATTCTTTGTGGATTTGCTGCTCAGGGAAATCATGAGTCGTGGCGAGGTTAATCACCCAGTCCATAAAACCGACTGGACCACAGGTGTAAATATGGCTTTCAAGATCAATATCTTTAATGGCAGATTCAAAAAACGCTCTGTGGCTTGCACCTTCGGATTTAAAATGGAAGGTTGTGTATTTTGCTAACTCACCATTTTTAATTTCATCAACAAAAGCACAGTTTTCAGGGCTAGCACCACAGTAGTGAAGCTCAAAGGATGTGCCTTCGTGTGCAAGTTGATAGGCCATCGTGATTAATGGTGTAATTCCGATTCCACCACCAATCAATACACTGTGTTTGGCTTTTAAAAGTGGAAATAAATTTTTCGGCTCACTGACCTGAATTTGCATGCCATCTTTAATTTCATCAAAAGCGGATATTGAGCCACCACGTGATTCAGGGTCACGTAAAATTCCAAGGCGAAACTTACCTTCATCATTTGGATTTTGGCAAAGTGAATATTGGCGCACCATGCCATTCGGTAAGTGCACATCAATATGCGCACCTGCTTCAACTTTTGGCAATGTTGCAGAAGTTGCAGATTCAAATTCCATGACTGCAATATTTCCACCTTCCACATGGCGATTTTTAACGACAACATCATAAAGTGTAGTCATGATTCAACTCCCTTTTCATGCGTAGCCTATTGGCTTAACGCATGAATAAACCACCGTTAATATCCCATGTTGCACCAGTCACAAACCCCGCATTTGGACTCGCAAGCAAGCCACAAGTTTCAGCAATAAAATGCATACTTCCTAAGGCTTTAACCGGAATATTCTGGATGAACTGCTCCATTTTTTCGTCTGGCACCACGCTATGAACGATTGGTGATTCCATCGGTCCCGGTGCAACCGCATTAACCGTAACGCCTTTTGCCGCAAACTCTTTAGCAAAGATTTTGGTTAACGTCACAATCGCACCTTTGGTTGCCGCATAGTGTGCACCTGTTGCAGTACCGCCATTTTGTCCTGCTAGAGACGCCATATTTATGATGCGTCCATAACCCTTTTTAGCCATATATTGACCAATAATTTGGCAAGCTTGGAAGGTACCGCGTTGGTTGACTTGGGTCACCCAATCAAAATCGGCTGCGGTAATTTCTAATACTGGCGTTGCTTTGGTGACGGTGGCATTGTTAATTAACACATCAAGTTTAGAAAATTTCTCTTCAATCCATTTCACGGCAGCATGAAAATCTGCTTCGACAGAAATATCTAATTTCAAGGGAACCATATTTTGTGCATATTGACTTTGTGCCTTAGCGTTTTCGGCTTTTTCAAGCGTACTGGCTGACAAAATCACTTGATGGCCTTGGCTCGCAAAATATTCAGCAATAACATTACCGAGTCCTGAAGCAGCCCCTGTCACTAAAACAACCTGTTTCATGTTACTGCTCCTAAAGAATGTAGCTAATACCGGCTAAGGTATCGGTTGAGTTAACCAAGTTAATGATTTTACGGTTAATCTTAAAACCTGTAGCCGCATCACGAGTTAGATGGTAAGTAATATCTGCGGTGTAATGCTTGAGGTTTTCTTTACGGAACTCACGTAAGTTTTGAGCACAGCGTAAAACTATTTCATTATCTTGGTCTTGAATAACTCGTACACGAGAAACACTACGTACCGTATTTGCTTTCGGCGCTGTAGAAATCGCTTCACCATTTTCAAGACGCTCTACACGTAAAGTACGCATATGGTTATCGTCATAGGCATAATTTAGATTGTTTTCGTAGTCGGTTAAGTTTGGGTCAATCGGAATGATATAAACGCCTTTTTCATTCCATAAATTGAGCCATTCACGATATTCACTGTGGTCTAACATGTCTGCTTCAGCCCAGATGAAAGCAGTGACTTCATTTAATAATTGCAGATTCATATTCATTGCTCTCTCCTTAAGCCGTCATCATCTTTTTCCACTGCTGATAGGCTGCGCGCATACCGGTTTCAGCACTGACATCACTTTTTAAACCATCTTCAGTTTTGACTTCACCCGGTAAACCGCGGTTCAACATGATCCATAAATCATTGCCTGCATTGGCGCCGTGTTGTACGCGTTCCCAAGCTTCAGAGTCATCTGGTGTACCAAAACCAAATGGACCTTGGAAATGTTCATGCAAACGTAAGCGATATTGGTTGGCAATTTGTGGACCGCCGTCCATCGTAATCACCGAGTGATGAATTTCTGTTTCAGCAACTGAAATTGGCTGCAACACGCGGAAGAACGCCATTGAACATGCAATGTTTGGGAATAAATTTAAGTTAAAGCCAGAACCGCCAACTGCACGCACAATACGGCGTACTTCTAATTCTTCATGACCTTCTTCACGCAAAGCTTGAGCCAAGTCTTCAAAACGTTCTTGAATTGGACGCTCCATGAGCTCTTCGTCTAAATCAACCAGTTCAGGAATCATCACCATCACACTGTGACCATTTCCTAAATCTTCAACAAAACCCGGCTGGTTTTCGAAGTTAAAGAGTTCTTCAGTTTTTTCATCTACAGAACTTAAGAATGACTTGTGTACCAACGGGAAGTGATATGCATCAGTGGTATTTTCAAGCTGAATTTTCCAGTTACCCGGGAAGCGGAAACGGTGTTCACCCAACACTTTAATTGGATAACCCGCACCTTGTTTCATAAACAGGTCAATCCATTTTTTTGCAGGTCCAAGGAACTCTTCAAGCGGTTGAATGTCTTCTTTAAATGAAGCGAAGATCATGCCGTTATATTCTTCTACACGCAGACTAACTAGTGGTAACTCAGACTTATCTAAACAATCACCGTAGCTTTCTGGAGATGGTACACCGCGTAAACTACCATCTAGTGCATAACTCCAACCGTGGTACGGACATACAAAGCTATTGGTTTTTCCTTTTTTATGTTCGCATACGGTTGCTGCACGGTGACGGCAACGGTTTAAAAGCACATGTACTTTCTTTTTACGGTCACGTACCGCAACAACAGGTTGTTTACCGATGTTAATGGTTTTATAGCTTCCACCTTCCGGAATTTCACTGGCATGTGCAACCCACACCCAAGTGCTATAAAAGATTTTTTCCATTTCTTCATCAAAAATGCGTTCATCTTTATAAAGAGAAGTATGGGCACGGTCACTTTTAACTAAAGTTTCGTAATCAGTGCCAATGTTATGCGTTGGGATAATACTGTTCATATCAATAGTCCTTTTAAATATGTCCTGGGTCATTCCTGGGAAGGTACTGGCAGTTCGGCTTCACTGTGCCAATGCGATACGGGACGACTGAAAATATTCTGTGTCTGGAAATGTTTAATCTTCCATATTCCATCTGCTTGCTTTTGAAACTTCACGTTGAGCTTTGCTGCATTCAGATGACTACGGCCATCTTTAAACGTTGAAGTTTGCAACATAAGCCATGAAGCATTTGCATGGTTTTGATTTACATAAATTTGTTCTGAATTTACAAAGTGCGCATTCATGACAAAGTGAGACTCTTTTTGGGTATAGCTTTTAAACATGTCGTAAATCGACTGCCAAGAATCATATCGACCAAAAGATTTGGCATATTTCTCACCGATACCTTCCCAAATACACTCTTGATCAAAAAGATTCATTAACTCATCAAGATCTGTATTTGCATTGAGCTCATCACAGATTTCCATATAACGGTTCAGGCAGTTACGAATAGCGTTATGGGCTTCTAACTGTTCTAGCCGCTCTATGATTTCTGCAATATTCACTTTGTCAGTCATTGTGGTCGCCTTAACGTTGGATAATCAATTCACGCCCAACACGAGCTTCAACTTTGCAATATTTCCAAAGTTTGTATGGACCTTCACCCACCACCGTAGTTCTAAACAAGTTACAAGCGGCATGTACGGTTTCAATATCCGGAACATCTGCAAGCAAATATGTTGTCCAAGGCCAGCCAGCACTTGGGCCCACCATACTTTGATCGTCATCAAGATTTCCAAAAACATGCACACCCGGTAAGTCATGAATGCCATTCCACATTTCACCAAACGCTGCCCAAACCGCTTTTGCTTCAGCAGGTTCCGCATCAAAAAAATTTTGGTTAATACCCATGCAAAACAAAACACGTAATGATTTTTTAGCTTCCATCTCAATATCCTTTTAAAAAATTAAACTTATAAATAACCTGGGGTTGGCTTTAACCCAAAACTGATTGATCCTGCATTTTGTAAAGTCGCATCACCCATAAAGGCATGCTGTGTCACCACGTTGGTGTCGTTTACAAAACGGCTAAATGGATTATTGGTATAAATCGCTGTCATGCCCGCGAGCATTTGCATTTTTCGGGTGACTTTGGCGCAAACTCGCGCTGCATGAGTACATGCCAGACGCATATCACTAATTTGTTCAGCAGTTGCTTCACGTCCAGCAATAATTTCATTCCAGACAATGTCCATGGTTTGATAAAACCAAGACTTTGCAGCTTGAAACTCTGCATCTGCCTGAGCAAATTCATATTGAGTCACTGGGCGGTTTGCAATTTCTGACCCACCTGTAATAGATGCTTTACCGGGTGCCAATTTTTCAAATTCTTCTAATGCAGCAGCTGCAACACCAATACCCACCACCGTTAACACTTGAGTGGCTAAAGAGAGGGATGGATATTTAAAAAATGGCTCACTCAGTTTTGAAGGTTCACCACGTACAAAGGTCCATTTCTTTTCGACCAATACATCTTCGACTACCAAATCGTGGCTTCCCGTACCTTTTAGGCCAACGGTGTCCCATGTCATTTCAATTTTGGCTTTTTTTGCAGGCATCACTGCCATACGTGGTAAACCTTGCATTTCATTGTTTTTAAGCGGTGAAATTCCTACCCCAACAATGTCAGCTCCCATACAGCCGCTTGAAAATTTCCAACGTCCACGAACCACGACACCTTCATCGGTAATTTCAGCAGGTTGTGGTGGAAAAATACCTCCGGCAAACACCACATCTGGGCCGTTTTGGTACAATTCTTTAAGTGTATCTTCAGGCAAACTTCCCAAATACGCAGGACTCATACCGAAACTTGCCACCCAGCCCACTGAACCATCAGCTTTAGATAAATTTTCGATCAATTCACAAAACTGTCGTGGTGACCATTCTTCACCGCCAAAACGTTTAGGAACTAATGCACGGTAAACACCAATCTGTTTAAGTTTTTCGATAATGTCTTGGCTCACATACGCCTGATTATCGAATTCGCCTGTACAAGCACGCTCACGAATTTCTTGACACAAAGCATCTAAGTCAATTGCTTTGTCTTGAGAAGCAAACTCCATTTTAGATAACTTATTCATCATCTAACTCCTTGTAATTTATTGCATTGCATCAACACAAAATTTAGCTATTGCGCATAATTGCTCATCTTTTTGATGCTTTGATACGATCTGTAAGCCCACAGGTAAACCTTCACTGGTTTCAAGTGGCACTGAAATGGCGGGATGTCCTGATAAATTAAAGGGACGAACTAAAGCCGTCAGATTCAAAAAAGCGACTGTATTTTCAGCTTCAGCAACTTTTGGTGGAATTTGCGGAAGTGTCGGTAAGATCAATGCATCATATTTTTCTAATAAAGCATCAAGTTCTTGAGTCAGCTGCTGCTTCACAACTTCGGCTTGCTTTACTTGCTCTAAGGTAGTTTCAGCAGCTTTTAACAGGCGATTATTTACATCAGGACCAATTAAACCTGTTTTGGTTAACTCACCAAAAGCTTGCCAATTTTCATAATTAATAATCTGCATGCCTGCGTCATAAGCCGCGTCAAAATGTTCAACTTTTTCTAAAGTGGTCTGTAGATTCGCTTTTTGAAGCGCTTGATGAATACAGTTCCAAATAACGTCATCTGCTTTTACATCTAAAACAGCAAGTTTTGGTGCGCTAGTACATTCAATAGGCTTGAAAGTTGGGTCAATAATTTGCATGGCTTTTTCAATCATCTCGACTGAATTTGCAAAAGGACCAACGCAATCTAAAGAACTTGACGGCGGATATACGCCTTTTCTACTCACGCAACCAAAAGTCGGTTTTAAACCATAAACACCGCAGCACGCAGCAGGCATACGAATAGAACCACCTGTGTCAGTGCCTAGAGTAAAGTCAGCTTGTTTAGCAGCAACTGCTGCAGCCGAACCACTTGAAGACCCACCAGGAATAAGTTCAGGATATTTTGGATTAATGGGTGTACCAAAAGCGTGATTAATGCCAGTAATGCCAAAAGCCAATTCGTGCAAATTTGTTTTTGCAATAATTTCACAATCTGCTTTTAAGATGTTTTTAACGACCTCAGCATCATCTTGAGCTGGTTCAACATTTAATAAAGCTCGACTGCCAGCAATTGTTTTTAGACCCTGAATATCAATTGTATCTTTCACCATCACCTTGAGCTTGCCATTTCCTTTATGCACGCTTTGGCTAATAATATTCATTCACTTTTCCATGTATTTTTATCCATTGATTAAAATATGGGAAAATTTAATGGAATTGTCAAGTATTTTTTATAATTTGTACTCAAGGAAATATACAAAATTTTGTTTATAATAGGATTACCCTTTTTTCCTAAGTTATTGCTTAGCTATGCTTGATCATTTAGAACAATTTCTTCCTAATAAAGAACCGTCGAGTATTCAAAATTTCCCTTTTTTTTGGATTTCCCAAGTTAATGGAAAGTATTCACAACTTATTGAAAAATCAATAAAAAAACTAGGTATCGACAATACACGCCGTAAAATTATTTTAAGTACCAATGCCCTTGGAGAAGCAAGTATTACCGATATTGCTAATCTTTCGACGTTAAAATTAACCACTGCAACCAAGGCTGTATATCGATTAGTTGAAGATGAAATTGTTGAAGTCTACTCTTCTACTTCAGATGAACGGATCTCAATGGTGAAATTGACGGCTAAAGGTGTTGAGCTGGTTGAACAGATTAATCAGATTAGTGTTGTGACCTTGGCTGGTATTTTGAATGCTTTTTCAGAAGATGAGCTCCACAATCTAAATAACCAGTTGAAGAAATTATTTGATCTGATGCCTTCAAGCTAACTGAGGTCTCTTATTCATCTTGTTTTAAACATGAAAGAGTAAGCAGAAAACCGATATGATCTTCTGCTTATTTTTTTAAAAATTATTAATATTTATCAAAAGCTTAAAATCATAGAACATCATTTTCTTCCTACAAATCATAATAATTTCTAAATTTTCAGACTGTTTAAATACCTATTAGGTATCCAAACATACTTAATAAGTAATGGAATTTTACATATAAAAAGAAAATAATATTTCCATCATATAGGAATTCTAACCCTCTTCTTTAACTATCTTTGTCTGTATATGCAGTTTGTATGTAAGGCAATTCTTCAATCAAACAGGTTATTTATTTTTCAAAAGTTATTGGGGGGACACCAAACTATCTTTTAGGAAACATAGATAGCCGAGATTCAACTTCTCTAAAAGAGTTTTATACATAAGGATTAAGTGTATGAACCAAAGTAATATTGCTGTTGAAAGGACACAAAAGAAAACCAATGCATATGCATGGTACGTGGTCATACTTTGTATGTTGGCCTATATATTTTCATTCATTGATCGCCAAATTCTGGCACTTATGATCGAGCCGATCAAAGCCGATCTTCAACTTTCAGATACCCAGTTTAGTCTATTACATGGCCTTGCCTTTTCACTGTTTTACGCCGTCATGGGTTTACCTTTAGCCTATATTGCCGACCGTTTTTCACGCCCAAAGCTTATCTCAATCGGCATTATTGTCTGGAGTTTGGCTACAGCCACTTGTGGTTTAAGTAAAAACTTTGTTCAACTATTCTTAAGTCGTATGGCTGTTGGTGTAGGCGAAGCTGCTTTATCTCCAGCCGCTTACTCGATGTTTAGCGACATGTTTAGTAAGGACAAACTCGGTCGCGCTGTTGGTATCTATTCTGTTGGAGCATTTTTAGGTGGCGGTATTGCCTTTTTAGTCGGCGGTTATGTCATTAATTTACTTAAAGGCGTGACTTTAATTCAAGTTCCTTTATTAGGCGCACTTAAGGCATGGCAAATCGCTTTTTTAGTGGTAGGTTTACCCGGCATCATTATTGGTTTGTTATTTATTCTGACGGTTAAAGACCCAGCACGTAAAGGTCAGCAGCTCAACCAAAACGGACAAGTTGATCAAGTCAAATTTAAACAATGTCTTCAGTTTATTAAAAAGCATTTAAAAACCTTTGCCTGTCACTATTTAGGTTTTACCTTCTATGCTATGGCGCTCTACAGTCTTACTAGTTGGACACCCGCATTTTATATCCGAAAGTTTCAACTCGCTCCAACAGAAACAGGTTACATGCTCGGTACCATCCTGTTAATTGCAAATACATTAGGGGTGTTTTGTGCAGGTTGGTTAAATGATTGGTTTATCAAAAAAGGACGCCAAGATGCTCCGATGATTACAGGTGTGATTGGTATTGTTGGTCTGATTATTCCAATTTCATTTTTTACTCAAACAGATCAGCTTTGGTTGTCGGTTAGCTTATTGATTCCAGCAATGTTCTTTGCATCGTTCCCTCTGGTGATTTCCGCAACAGCCTTACAAATGTTAGCGCCAAATCAATTTAGAGCACGCCTTTCAGCTCTCTTCCTTTTGATCAGTAACTTAATTGGGCTTGGTATTGGCACAACATTGGTCGCAATCATTACAGATAAAGTTTTTGCTAATCCTTTAATGGTTGGCTCATCTTTATCTATTGTCGGTGGGTTCTCTTGTGTGCTGGCTTTAATTTTACTTTTCAAAGGCTGCAAATTCTTTAGTGAAAGTATGAAGCTTGAAAAATTAAATTAATTGAAGCAATCACCTGCTATTTAACAGTACTCCCTTTAAGAACTTAGGGAGTACTACACAAATATTTCACAATACGTAATGCCTAGGACTGGCGCATCTATTTTGGAAATGGATTATGGAATTATTACATTGCTTTAAACCCCAGACTTTAGCTATAGCAACTTTAGTATTGATGTGTGGCAATTCATGGGCTGCAAACCCGAATCAGCAAACTGAAGATGAATGGAAACTCACTTTAAAAAATGCCTACATTAATCGTAATTTTGATAACGATGTACTCAAAGACACAGGTAGCTGGTCGCAAGCAGCGTCGTTATTTTATAAATCGAAAATGCATGACACCCCACTAGTAATAGCAGACAAGCCAATCACCATTGGTGCAGACGCTTCTGTTCAATATGCAGTACGTTTAAGTTCAGACAAACATGTCGCCGATACAGTTTTGCCTTTTAATAAAGAAACGCAATCTCAAGCATCGGACTATCTAAAATACGGCGCGACCTTAAAGCTGGGCTATGACAAAACACTTTTAAGTGTAGGTGAGCTTTGGTTGGATTTACCCGTAACGGCTGTCGATGCCAGTCGTCAGTTACTCACTTCGTATTGGGGAACCAATTTAAAGTCGCAACTTTCGGATCAGCTTTATGCCGAAATTGGTCGAGTTGAAAAAGTATCGCCACGAAATGAAGAGGACTTTAAAAAGTTTTCTTTTACGGCAAATGGAATTACCAAAGAATCTGATGGCTTAAATTATATTGACCTGCGTTATCAATTTACGCCATCACTCAAGGGTGAATACTATTTTGGTAATTTAGAAGATCTGTATAACAAGCATTATGTCGGACTTGAGCATACATGGAAGCAGCCAACTTTTGCACTTACCTCCAAGTTTAAATACTTCAATGCGAAAGATGATGGCAATACTTTTGATATTGATGCGCAGAACATCGGCCTACTTGAAACTGTAAAAGTGAAAAACCATACCTTTGGTTTAGGTTATCAACAAATTATTGGTGAATCAGCTTATCCACTACCAGATGGCTTCTTACCTGAAACCTATTTTATTAACTGGAACGCAACCGGATTCTTTAAAGAAGACGAAAAGTCTTACCATGTGATGTATGGCTACGACTTTAAAGATTACGTTCCAGGCTTAAATGCGATGGTGAAATATGTTTATGGCCATGACTTCAAGGCAGCCAATGGCGAGAAAAATCATGAAACTGAGTCGAATGTGATTTTGAACTATGCGTTTCAGCAGCCGTTCTTAAAAGGCGTTGCCCTTCAATATATTCGGATTGATTACAACGTAAAATACGGCAATGACTTTGGTGAAGATCGTTTCTTCGTCAATTACACCAAGAAGTTCTAAAAATAAAAAATTACCCCCTAAAATTTAGGGGGTAATTTTTTATCCTAATTTATTGACCAATCTTAAAGGCAAAACCTTCATTGCAATACTCATTGGCAACCATGGCCACTGCGGTACATAAGCTTTCACGGGTTGTTTTTCGATAGCTTTGACGAGTGCTTTGCACCCTGTTTTAGCATCGACTTCAAATGGCAAATGTTTAGCACCTTCATTCATTTCAGTGCGAATGTAACCCGGGAAAATTGTAGAAACTTTAATTGGCGTATCCAGTAATTCAGCACGAATACCTTCAGCCAAGTGAGCAACCGCAGCTTTACTTGCTGCATAGGTTGACAAATGTTTTGGTAATCCACGCATGGCACTCATGGATGACATTACCACCAAATGGCCTGCGTTTTGCGCTCTAAAAATTTCAACCGCCGCTTCACACTGTGCTAAAGCAGAAATAAAGTTGGTTTCAGCGGTGGCTTTGTTAATTTCAAAATTGCCTTTACCAATACGACGGCCATTTCCAACTCCAGCATTAACAATAATTCGGTCCAAATAACCAAACTCTTGCTTAAATGCACGAAAAACTTCGAAAACCTGATCGTAATGAGTGACATCTAGACTTTTTGCAATCACCTGAATGCCATATTCATTTTCAAGTTCAGTTTTTAAAGCCTCTAATCGGTCTAAACGGCGTGCGCAAATCGCCAAGTTATAGCCTTTCGCTGCAAATTCATGAGCCATACCCGCACCCAACCCAGAACTTGCACCTGTAATTAAAATTGTCTTTGCCATGCTTTTATCCTTATTTTTAAATCCATGTCAGCAAATCTGGACGCTCAGCTTTTATAAAATGATGTTCATTTAAACTTAAAACCTGAGCTTCATTTCCAACTAAACGTAAAGTGGTGAGACTTGTATTGGTAATTGCCCAGTTCAAGGCAAAAGTTCGATTGGGACTCAGTTCAAGTAATTTGCCAATTGCTACAGAAATCACACCACCAGAGGTAAAAACAACTGCATAACGAGGTTTGGTTTTTGCCAATTCATCACAAAGTTGTTGTAGTGCCGTTTCAACTCTGTCTTTAAAATGCGGCCATGACTCATCATATTCATGATGAAAATCGCCATCAGTCCATCGTCCAATTGCGCCTTCAAATATTTTGGCAAGATAGGCACGCGGGTTCTGTTCTTGTGCTACGTCAGCTTTTAACAATTCCGGTTGTTCAAAACGTGGTTCATAGCGTGCAAAAACCTGCTGATGATTAAACTCGTTCCATAGACTATTGTGATCAATCACAGCATCTGGAAAGCATTCATTTAATGCGAGTTGTGCAGTTTGCTCGTGGCGCTGCATGGTTCCGGCCACAACATAAGGTTGCTCTTTCAATATTTGTTTAAAATAACGACCTAATAAAGTCGCTTGAGCCTCACCATTTTCAGACAACTCATCATAATTACTTTTCCCAAATGATGCCTGTCCATGTCTTACCAGATAAATTGTGGTCATTTTCTTAAAATACCCTGTATTTTCTGTAGAGATTGCTGAGCAAATTCCGATTCTTGAATTTTTTGTTGCCCAATAAGTTTTAAAGCTCTGATATGTAACGCATGAATGACGATCCAGAAGTCTTTAAACGCTGGGTTTCGGGTTTGTTTATGGTAATAGCGGTAGTAAATTTGCTGAGCAATCACTGCTAAACGGAATACGCCAAATACCTCGTAAAAAGCCCAATTTTGAGGGTTCAGACCTGTTTTTTGCAGGTAATAATCAACAACTTCTTTACGAGAGAACATCCCCTTTAAATGGGTAGGTTGACGGCGTGTCGATCTGAAAATCATATTATCCGTGGGCTCAACCCAATAGGCCAAAGCACTGCCTAAATCCATTAATGGATCACCCAGCGTTGCCATTTCCCAATCCAACACGCCAATCACTTCAGTTGGATGTTCTGGATCTAAAATCACATTATCAAATCGCCAATCGTTATGAATAATGCAAGTCGTGGAATCTTGAGGAATATTATCGTTTAGCCATTTTCGAACATATTTAAATGAAGGAACGTTGATTGTGCGGACTTTTTCATAGCGTTTATCCCAACCTTCAACTTGTCTACGGCAATATCCTGTACCTTTGCCCAACTCTGCTAAGGGCGTGTTTTCATAAGGAACTTGGTGTAACTCGATTAGCTTATCAAGCACATTTACACAAAGCTCATGAACATCTTCTTCATTAAATCTAAGCTCGGGCGGCAATTTTGCACGAGGAATAATTCCTTCAATGCGTTCCATGACATAAAAATCACAGCCAATAACGGTTTCATCCTGACAAAGTGCCACCATTTTAGGAAGCACTGGATAATAAGGCGCAAGATTTTTTTGCACCATATATTCACGGGCCATATCGTGGGCTGACTTCGCTTTTGTTCCTTTTGGAGGACGTCGTAAAATTAAATCGGTATTTTCATACTTTAAACGATAAGTCCAATTTGAAGCACCACCTGTATATTGGGTCACGATTGCTGGGCCAACCAACTCAACACCTTGGTTCTTTAACCAACTTTCAACTGCTCCAATATCAAGTTCTTCACCTTCACGTACTTCACCGCCTATATCAATTACCGACATTCTAATTTCCTTTAAACTTATACTTTCTTATGACGACCATAACCACGTTTTGCTAACTCTAATTTGGCAATCATGCCTTTATGTACTTCATCTGGACCATCAGCTAAACGTAAACTACGCGCTTGAGCAAAGAAACCTGTTAATGGTGTATCTCTTGAAACGCCCGCGCCACCATGTAGCTGAATCGCCATGTCGACTACTTTTTCTAAAACACTTGGAGCGACCACTTTAATTGCAGATATTTCTGTTAAAGCG
The DNA here is from genome assembly GCF_049949095.1 of Acinetobacter sp. KB005. Classification (NCBI taxonomy): domain Bacteria; kingdom Pseudomonadati; phylum Pseudomonadota; class Gammaproteobacteria; order Moraxellales; family Moraxellaceae; genus Acinetobacter; species Acinetobacter sp. KB005. The sequence continues at coordinate 3,033,258 of NZ_CP188191.1, forward strand.
GCCATATTCCCTAAAGTATCCATTTTATAGGCTGCATACAAGGTTAAAAGCCGAGCTTGATCTATCGCTACCCGTGCATCAGCTACCCGTTCGAGGTTCCCACCGAGTTTTAAAATTTCTTTGCCAAACGCAGTTCTAGACATACCACGGTCAATCATCAGTTCTAAAGCTTTTTCAGCAGCTCCAATACAGCGCATGCAATGGTGAATACGCCCGGGTCCTAAACGGCCTTGAGCAATTTCAAAACCTTGACCTGCACCACCAATAAAGTTATCAAGAGGCACTCGAACATTATTAAAATGAACTTCACCATGTCCATGTGGCGCATCGTATTCACCAAACACTGGTAACATACGCTGAATTTCAACACCCGCCGTATCAATAGGCACTAAAACCATGGAATGTTGATGATGACGGTCTTTGCTTTCATCTGGGGTATGCGCCATAAAAATAATGACTTTGGCATTTGGGTCACCTAAACCAGAAGACCACCATTTTTTGCCATTTAAAACAATTTCATTCCCTTCTATGAGTGCAGTTGCTTGCATATTTGTTGCATCACTTGAAGCAACGTCTGGTTCAGTCATACAAAAAACCGAGCGAATTTTTCCATCTAATAACGGCTGTAACCATTGCTGTTTTTGCTGTTCACTACCATAGCGCCATAACAATTCCATATTTCCCGTATCTGGTGCATTACAGTTAAAAACGGTGGGTGCCAATAAACTACGACCAGTCAATTCGGCTATGTGTGCATATTCTTGAACTGATAACCCTGCACCGAGTTTGTCATCTGGTAAAAACATATTCCAAAGGCCAGCTTGTTTCGCTTTAGATTTCAGCGTTTCTAGAAGTGCTGGCCACTGCCATTTTTTCCAGTTTCCATCCGGATTTAGCTCATGAACTTCTTCCCAAAATTTTACTTCAACAGGTTCTATTTCTTCTTGAATAAATTTTCTTGTTCGCTCGACAAAATCTTGAGCTGTTTTTGAAAGTTCAAACATTATTTTTTCCTTTACATCATTATCTTGTCTTTACATCACCATAACTTGAAACTTAATATGAATGAAATGATTTTATTAAATAACACATCATGAATAATATTCATAATCTGCATGGGCTCGACTTAAGCTTTTTCCATCGAATAGATATCAATTTATATCCGCTTTTTATTGCGATTTATGAGCAAAAAAGTATTTCCAATGCTGCAAGCAGTCTCAATATTACGCAATCGGCAGCAAGCCATGCTTTACAGCGGTTACGCCAGCAACTTGAAGATGATGTATTTATACGAGTAGGTAATAGAATGTCTGCAACGCCTTTTGCAGAACAGATTTACCCAACTGTGAAGCAAGTGCTTTTAACCATTCAAAATATTAGCCAGCAGAAACATGTCTTTGACCCAACCAGTTTAAAAAACTTAAAAATCGCCGTGCACGATGAAATTGAGCCTATTATTCTTCCAAGACTTGCTCAACATTTTCAAAATCTTAATTTAGATTTGCAGTTTGTGAGTATGAAGCTAGATCGAAAACATATTATGACAGACTTGGCGACGCAGCAGCTCGACTTCGTGATTGATTTGGAACAATACTTATCTCCAAAAATTACCTTTGACCATCTGGTAACAGACGAATTTGTCATTTGCAGTCAACTTAAAGAAATTGATTTATCTAGTTATATCAATGGTAGACACATCGGTGTTTCGTCACGCCGTACGGGTGCTTTACTTGAAGATATTTATTTAAACCAACATCAAAAAATTTCAAGAAATGTATTCATGCGCTGTCAAAACTACTCAACGGCGTTACAAGTGCTAGGTGCACAATCTAATGCAATATTGACTATGCCTCGAATGATTTTGCAGCATTTATCCTATAGTTCGGAAATTCGTTTGCATTCACTCCCATTTGAGATGACCAATATCAAAATGGGGATGTTTTGGCATGAAGATTTAAGGGATAATTTAAGGCATCAATTTTTGCGACATGAAATTATTAAACTTTTTCAATAAAGCAAATTGATCTACTAACGCCTACATCGTACAAGGACCTGTCATGAGTAAAGATGAACGAATAATCCAGAATCAGGACAACAAGAAAACTATTCGTCATGAAGATTACATTGCTGGCATCGGTAAAGGCATGGCAATTTTAGATAGTTTTAGTAGCAATCAACATCGTCTAAACATTTCTATGGCTGCTGAAAAAACTGGACTTACCCGAGCGGCAGCAAGACGCCATTTATTAACTTTAGAATATCTAGGTTATCTTGAGTCAGATGGCCACTATTACTATTTAACTCCAAAAGTTCTTAAATTTTCGGGAGCATATTTGGGTGCAGCTCAACTTCCAAAAGTATCGCAGCCTTTATTAAACCTATTAACTAACCAAACCTCTCTTATTTATTCAGTGATGGTACTTGACGGTTATGAAGCCATTACCATTGCGCGTAGTGCAGCGCACCAACAAACCGACCGTGTAAATCCATACGGCCTACACTTGGGTAATCGCTTACCTGCTCATGCGACCTCGGCGGGTAAAATTTTACTAGCACATTTAAGCCAAGAAGAACAATTGGACTGGCTTCAAAAATACCCACTACAGCGTTTAACCAAATATACGCATATTGAAAACGATAAATTTTTAGAGTTACTACAAGAGATTCGAGAACAAGATTGGTGTTATTCACGTGAAGAACATGAATTAGGCGTTCATGCACTCGCCGTACCTATTTATGGGCAAGACTTTAAAGTCGTTGCTGCTTTAAACATTGTTTCTCCAACCATGAAAACAACTGAAGAATATTTAATTCAACATATTTTGCCTTTATTGCAAGAGACTTCACGGGATTTGAGACAAGTTCTTTAAATCTTACTTAGGCTATTTCTATGGGGTAAATTTTATTATTTGCTTAGGCTATTTTGTTGAGTGGTAATGACTGGATGGATATGCTTAGGCTATTTCTAAAAATAATTAAATGGTATTTTTAAATAAAGGATGCCATTCGCTTCAGGTTCCGGAAAATTTCCTGCATTCATATTAATTTGTATTGAAGGCAGAATTAATTTTGGCATTGCCAAAGTTGCATCTCTTTCTTGACGCATTTTTATGAATGACTCTTTAGAAACTTGTCGGTTTAGATGAATATTGCTTTGCTTTTGAGTTTTTATATCTGTTTGACAGATGTATTCATCTCGACCTTCTGGCTTATAGTCATGGCACAAAAACATACGCATCTCATCAGGAAGAGTATAAAGCTGTTGCACCGAGTCATAGAGCGCGGCAGCACTTCCTTTAGGAAAGTCACATCTAGCCGAACCATAATCAGGCATAAATAAAGTATCACCCACAAAAACAGCATCAGCAATTACATAGCTTAAGCAAGCAGGTGTATGCCCAGGTGTAGGAATGTTATAAGCATCTATATCCCCTATTTTAAAATGCTCATGATCTTCAAATAAATAATCAAAAGGCTGATTTTCATTAAATTTTTTAACGTCAAAATTATAGATAGTAGAAAAATTTTCTTGTACTACTGAGATTTTTTGACTAATGGCAATTGTGCCACCCAATTTAGATTTTAAATATTGGGCCGCGGTCATATGGTCTGCGTGTACGTGGGTTTCTAAAATCCATTGCACTTTAAAGTTTTGAGCCAAGACATAATCGATAATTAAATCGGCATTAGTCGTTTTTGTAGTCGCCGAAGCTGCATCGTAGTCAAGTACACTGTCAATAATGGCGCATTGACGCGTAACCAAATCCGCAACAACATAGCTAAAAGTATTGGTATTTTCATCAAAAAAATCTTTTACTAGAGGTTGTTGCATAGGTTTAATTTCCTTTATTTAAGACTCGGTAAATCAACATTCCTAATAACATTGCGCCAATAAAATAAAGTGCTTCAAAATGCCCTAATCCGATAAGTGTTAAAGCGGGCGCTGGACATATGCCAGCTACTCCCCAGCCTATACCAAAAATAAAAGCACCAACAATTAACCTTTGGTCAATCTGTGTATTCATTGGTAATTGAATTTGTTCATTAAAAAGTGTTTTTGGATTTTTGATCGCCTTTTGAAACGGAATAAATGCCACAGCAATAGCGCCTAACATTACAAACATTAAGCTGATATCCCACTGTCCAAATATATCTAGAAAACTTAAAACTTTTTCAGGATTAGACATGCCAGAGATCATTAAACCCAATGAAAACAAGCTACCAAATATAAAAGCAAAGATATTTTTCATAGGATTACCCCAACACATGACGAATGATATAAACAGTTAACATGCCTGCAAACATAAAAACTGCTGTCGCTATCATCGAGCGTTTTGATAACCTGCTCATACCACAAATACCATGACCGCTTGTACAACCTGCCCCTAACCGTGTTCCAAAGCCCACAAGTACGCCTGCTAAAATAAGTGCAAACGTATTGGCTTTAATTTCAATTTCTGCCTGATAAAAATAACCATATATGAAAGGTGTAATTACCAATCCCGCAATGAACCAGAATGCAGAACTTTTAAAGGTGTCTTTAGTGGGATTTATGATTTGAGCAAGCAATCCACTAATTCCAGCTATACGACCATTTATATATAAATATCCAACTGTTGCGATGCCTAGTAGCAAGCCGCCCAAAAAGGCATGGATAATATTTAACATAGGTTTACCCAAACAATATATGTTTTTATAATCTGTATTATACGCTGATTCTTTTAGAAATACTTAAAACAAAACTCTCAAGTATATAATTCTTCTTAACAAAAAAAGCCCCAAGATTTTGGGGCTTTATCATTAAATTAGATCTTTAATGCCTAATTGTTCAGGTAACTTTTCCATGACTTTATTCAGTCTATTATTCGCAGGAGACATACAACCTGTGTAATGGCTCAATTTTGTTTCCGTGCCATTTGGTTGAATCCATGAAATGTAATAGCTAGACATATCAGTTGCAGTTTGCTGACAACCCGCAGTTTTTGATTGTGTGCCTGTTTGTGGGCGATAAGTTTTTAAATCATCTGCAAGTTTTTGATAGTCTTTTACACTGCCTTGAATTTCTTTAACACCTATAGCTTTAGTATATTGCTTGCCTTCAAAGCGAATTAAACCCGTAGGTGTTACTTCTACAGAATAGATTGGGCATGCGCCAAAGCATGGACTAGAAGCATAACGAATTGTCTCTTGTGTATTCGGTGCTTGCTGAACAGAAGCACAACCCATCAAAGCTAAACCAGATAAAGTTGCAAGAACCAAAAATCTCATCGTATCACCTATTATTATCAAGTGGCTTTAATTTATCAAATCATACACTTCTTGTCATTAAAGACTATTTTTTGTGATTGTTTTCATTAATTCACATACCATTATAATACTTAGGCTATTTTCATGATGATCAAATATCATAATCTAAATCGCATAAAAAAAGGCCCATCTTGCGATGAGCCTTAAGCCAATAAAAGCTTAAAATCCTGAAATACAAATTATTACTGGGTAGTAATAACCTGCAACACCATTCTAACGTAATGCTATAAATTATATAAATATAATATAAATATATATTTACGCTTATTTTTTCAACAAAAAAAACCTGATTTTTAAGTGTAATAAGTTAATAATGTTTATTTCTAATTAAAATTCACCATCTTAAGTTAAACAAAACTTAACAAACAAATAAGATTTATTTATAGGTAAAACATTGTGAAAAAATATCTAACAGTTCGGCTACATCTAGGATTCAAGCATTATCAATCTTAGGAATATTTTAGGTTTTGCAATAAGTTAAAGTAATTTTTTACTATTTGGTAAAGCTATCTAGTTAAAATAATAGAACTTCCCCTCAGGCTTTAATACAAAAAATATATTAAAGTTAAAGGCAAAAGAGAAATGCTCTCTTTTGCCTTATTTAATTACTGTTCCAAACTATAAGCGACTACATAATCACCATGATCAGGAGACTGACGAGCACCGCCTGCCGTAACAACCACATATTGTTTACCTGTTTTCGGTGAAACATAGCTGATTGGGGTTCCTTGGCTACCTACTGGCATACGTGATTTCCACAGTTCTTTACCTGTAGATGAATCAAAAGCACGTAAATAGTAATCTTGCGTTGCAGCAAAGAAGACCAATCCGCCTTGTGTTGCCATTGGTCCACCAATAGTTGGCATACCAATTGGTGCTTTTAAGCCCATTTTGATACCCATAGGTCCAGTATCCTGTACTGTACCAAGCGGTACTTGCCATGCAATCTGACGAGTTTTTAAATCAATCGCAGTCATGGTACCAAATGGTGGTTTTTGACACGGAATGCTAAGAGCCGACATAAAGCGGTTTTTATTCACTTTATATGGTGTACCTTTCATTGGCACAGCGCCCATACCCGTATTTACTTTCTCTCCACCACTCGCCTGAATCTTAATATCTTCAGGGGTCTGTTCCATTAACTGAATCCATAACCCAAGACGCATATCGTTTACGAACATATAGCGATGTGTCGGATCAAAAGCAATGCTACCCCAGTTCATGCCACCCAAAGAACCTGGGAAGCTTAATGAAACGTCAGTACCTGGTGCAGTAAATAGACCTTCGTAACGCATTGACTTAAAGTTAATACGACACATGAGCTGATCAAACGGCGTTGCACCCCACATATCTGATTCAGTTAAAGTCTGATTACCAATTTGAGGCATTTCAACAGAACGCGGTTGAGTTGCACTGTATTGCTCACCCGGAATATTGGCAGGCTTAACTGGCTGTTCAATCACTTTAGTTAATGGTTTACCAGTTACACGGTCAAGCACAAAGAATTGGCCTGATTTGGTTCCAATGACAACAGCAGGTTTAGTCGTACCATCTTTTAATGGGAAGTCGACTAGGCTCGGTTGCATTGGCAAGTCAAAGTCCCATAAATCATTATGAACAGTTTGATATACCCACTTTTCTTTACCTGTTGTCGCATCAAGTGCCAAAACAGAAGTGTTGTACTTATGATCTAACGGATTACGGTTACCACCCCAAATGTCGACAGATGAACTACCCATAGGTAAGAACACCGTATTCATTTGCGGATCATAAGACATTGCAGCCCATGAGTTTGCCGAACTACGTTTATAAGTTTCACCTGGTTTAAGAACATAGTTAGGATCTGGATTACGTGCGTCAAATGCCCAGCGAAGTTTACCCGTAATCACATCATAACCGCGGATAACACCACCCGGCATATCTGCTGCTACGTTATCGGCAATACGGCTACCCACTACAATGGTTGTACCCGCAATAGTCGGTGCAGAAGTGACTTCAAAACGTGGAGCTTTAGTTCCAGCTCCTAGACCTTCTAACAGATCAACCGTTCCATTTACACCAAAATCAGCACAGCGCTGACCGTTATCTGCATTGACTGCAATTAAACGACCATCAGGTGTATTTGTATATAAACGGCGTGGACATGCCGTATTGGTTGCAACTGTGGTTACTGCATTTGCACCAGCCAAAGTTGGTTGTACAAGTGGCTTAGTCGAATCAAAGTATGCAACGCCACGGCAGCGCTCCCAAGCATCGGCTTTAGAGTTCACCTCAGCTTTCCAGAGCTGTTTGCCTGAATCAGCATCGATCGCAAAAATATTATTATGCGGTGTACATAAAAAGACTTTATTCCCAACTTGTAGTGGGGTCATTTGGTCTTCCGCACCATTACCACTACCCGTGGTAAAATCGCCTGTTCTAAAACGCCAAGCTTCTTTTAGTTTATGAACGTTATCTCGGTTAATTTGATCGAGAGCAACAAAGCGACTACCACCTGCATCATTTCCATAATTTTCCCAATTCACCTGTTTTTTAGCAGGATCAACTGGTACTAAAGGTAGCTTTTCACCTGAACTTGCTACTGTTGGATGTGGTTGGAACATTTGGTAGAGTGCAATCAACATACCGACAACAACTAACCCACCAACTGCATAAGATGAAGATGCCAAGCTAGTTTGAAATTGGTAACGTCGAATTGAAGGCAAGGTAAATAACAATGCGGCAAAAAGACCAGCAGGAAACATTAACCGCGAGAATAACGGCCAAAATTCCCATCCCGCATCAACAAATGACCAAATTACGGTGCCAACAAAAACGGCCGCGAATATCCAGACACCAAGTGCCTTTTTACGAAAAATACTAAATGCAGAAATGGTAATAAACAGCCCTGCGACTAGGAAATACCAAGATCCACCTAATGACACTAGCTTTCCACCGCCTACGATGTAAAAAACACCAGTAGCCAATAAAACTAGGCCTAATAGAAAACACCATATTTTGAATAAGATATGAAACTTAGAATCTGACTCAGACATAGATCCTACTCCACATATACTGAACACAATAGTTCAAGCATTTGGGCCAGTTAAACTATGTCTAACCAGCCATCAACATTGTTAAAAATTGACTTTCACGCTAAGACCAGCTACCCAAGCATCATCGACCGCTTTTACACCGGCAGGTTGATGGATATATTGAATGTTTGGACGTAACATAACGGCCGGAGACCATTGATAGGTATAGTTCAACTCGACATTTAGTTCGTCGTCTTGAATTGGAATATAGTCAGATGCAATCGCATCATAGCTATAATATCCACGACTTTCGTTCGTTGCGATCTGCTTATCTTTAGCACGATCATTGACCACATAATTGGCAATACCAAAACCAATCGAATCATTTGGGCGGCTATCAAACGGCCCTTTATACCAAAGTGCAAGTTGTTGTGTACTTTGAACAAAGGTGGTTGCTTTATCATTTACAACACCGTTCAAGCTTACGTATAAACCACGTTTAGGGTCTTCACCTTTATGGGTAAGTTGTTGCTGAGCATTAATCCAGAAACTTTGTTTCCCATCATGAACTTTGCCGGCAGTTTTAATGTCATTCGCTTCTGCGGTTGAGTACAACGCCCCTACTTTATATTCACCCGGTAAGCCATTAAAAGCAGCAAGTTTTGGTTTCCATGCAAGCTCAACCGGTATGGTTGCACCCTTCACGTTGTTCATATCCAGATTAAAGCCATCACTATTTGATTCGGTTTTAATGTTGTCTGGATTTACCTCATAAACACCCAATCCCAATGTCCACTCAGGCGCAAACTGATATTTAACATTTGTAGCCCAAACACCGACTGGTGAGTTGTACCAAATTGAACCGATTGATTTTCCTAACTGCCCACCGCAAAGCAATAAGTTCTGAAACTCACATTGAGAACTATTAAAGTCCTCTGACATACCCATACGGCCCACTTTGACCTGTACTGTGTTATCAACAAAACCTTTTTTGACCCATGCCTGAGACAGACGCCAGATTTTACCGCGACCATAAATCTCTTGGGCATTGCCCAATTGGCTAGAACGCGGGTCTTTAATACGCTCGAGAGTTAATGCATTCCCGTCACGTTTAGTCACGACTAGGCTCGCTGTTGTATCTTTCCATCCAGCAATTTTTTCTAAGTCGAAGTTTGCACCTAAAGAAAGTTGTGCAGCATTTTCAAAAGTATTGCTGTCGTTGTAACCACCATCTAAATTTGTGGCAGCTTGGCTCATAATAGAAGCTGTAAATTTATAACCTTGTTGCTCTAGTTGCTGACGTTCACCATTCCAGTCGCCAAGTAACCATTGACGGTCTTGCGACCACGGCTCATTCGCAAGCGCAAATTGGCTGCCTAATACAGCGATTGTTAATACACTCAGTTTCATTAAATTCGGCATTTTAAGTCCCTTTTATCATTTCTATATTTCTATGCTGCGCCTCAGTTTGAGGCGCTTTCCTTATTGTTATTTAACACTTGTAAAACCAAGCTCAGAAGTTGCACCAAAACGATCAGTGATATTTGCTGTAATTGAGGCAACTTTTACAGTTGGCTTCCAATTTGCTTTTGCGATTCCTTGTGCATCTGTAGCAACTGTTATTGCCCCTAAATATTGCTCAGCTTCTTTTGATGCCGCATTTTGATTACCAAAAAATTCAACTTGGTAACGTTGATTTGGTAAACCATTAACTTCTAGCGCAACTGAACCCTTATTCGCAGTTAATTTAGGAGCTTTAATACCCTGATTAGGTTGAGCATTACAGCCTTGTTCATTTGGTTGAGTACATGTTTTTTGTTGTTTAGATGGATCAACAACTACACCACCACCACGAGAACCTACAAATCCTTCGTGCTCAAGTGCAGGTACAGCAAATACAATTGCACCTAAACGCTGATTCGGTACACATGAACCACCTGCTTCACAGCGCTTAATATCTTTACCATTGTCCCAAATCAGGTTTTTAGTCAATGTAATTTTTGCATTTGCATCTTTTTCCGAACGAATCGCGACACCAATACGGTTACCATGCACTCTGTTGCTATCGAGAATGTTGCCATCGCCAGTCATGTTAAAACCAATCGAGTTATTGGTCATTTCATTGTAGGCAATATAGTTACGCTTACCCCAGTTAATCTGTAAGCCATCCGAATAGTTTTCGAATTTATTACCGACTACGGCATTGTCATTACCCCACAAAATTTCAATACCTTGTGATGGCTCTGGGTTTGCTTTAGTTGAAACAAAATGGTTATTTGCAATCAGGTTAAAAGCAGCACCGCGGGTTAGTTCTAAACCATCGCCATTGTCTTGGAAGATGTTGTCTAAAACTTTATTGTTATTGGTCGTGGTTGCCGTTGGGTTACCTTGCCCATCATCACCAGTAAGCATGACACCAGCACCACCGTAGTTATTACTAATACGGTTATGTTGAATAAGGTTATTGCTTGAACGGTTAACCAATACACCAATACAGAAACGATGAATATCTAGACCTTTTAACGTGACGTTATTTACATCGCGTAGTACTAAGCCCGGTAAAGTCATCGTACGCACATTGGTCCCATACTGTTCAGGGTTTGCGCCTGGGCAAGCTTTCGCACCTTCGCCTTTAATATAATTTGAACCATCAATCGCGATATATTCACCAGTTTTATCCCACTGGGTACCAATGATTTTGACCGGTGCTTTAATCTCAGGAAGCGCGCTGTTTAATTTGATCGCATAAGGTGCTTTGCCCACTGCCTGAATCAAGATGTCGCTAGCTTCAGTCGAATTCGCATTGGCTTGCTCAATTGCCCAACGTAAAGAACCTTTGTTGCTGTCGTCCTGATAACGGTCAACAACATAAGTTTGCGCCGCGGCTACACCTGAAACCATCAAACCTAATGCAAGAGTAGTTAAACGTAATGTATTCATTTCATCATGTCCTTATGATTTATGGGTTTGTTGGTTGAACGGTTTTTAAAATCTGTTTGAGCTTGGTCACATCAATTTGCCCTGGTGCAGAAGCCTCACCAATCATGCCAAAGCTATAACTTCCCCCCATATTGGCTGTCGCAACACGAGAGATCGTCCCTAACTGCCCCATTGACATGGTCAATAAAGGTTTAGTGGTTTGCTGACTCACTTTTAAAGTCGCGTTCATTAGAGTGAAAACGTCTTGTTTAGATTTTGGCATTACTGCAATTTTGAGAACATCTGCGCCCATCTGATCTTGTTTTAACAAGCGTTTTTCAATTTCATCTTGGCTTGGTGTTTTCTGGAAGTCGTGATTAGACATCACAACCAACACTTTCTTTTGATGTGCTTTTTGAACAATTTCTGAAACTACTTTTTGATCACGGAACATTTCAACGTCTAACCAGTCCATGAACGGATTTTTTAAATAAGCCTGATAGGTCTTACCATAATCCACATCACTAATTTCAAGTTGACCACCTTCGTTTTTAGTACGAATTGTGGCAATCATTGGCTTATTGCCTAAAATCTTTTTCAATTCATGACCTAACGCAATGACTTGTTTTGTATCACTAGCAAAACTGAGTAAATCAATACGAAACTCTGCCAAATCAGCATCTGCCGTATTTGCAATAACTTGAGCTTGCGCTAAAGCTTGTTCTTTTGTTTTTGCTGTAATCGGAACAATCGTTTTAACAGCTGTAGTAGCAGCCTGAGTCTGGGTAGCCAAAGCGACAGGTTCAGCATTCACCTGTGCTGTAAAAAATGGGAGTGCAAGCAAACTTAAGCTTAATAATGTTTTCATGTTCATATCATTCATCCTTAAAAAGGCTACACGCATCCATAGACGAGCATGTGTAGCCTTGGGTGTTTCTTAAATATCAAAAAATACAGTTTCGTCATCGCCTTGAATACGAATATCAAAGCGGTAAACAACTTCACCGTTTTCTTCAAAACGCTTTGCAATAAGTGTTTGACGACGTGGTGCCCATTCAATGCTATTTAAAATCGGGTCATTGGCATTTGCTTCTGCTTCATCTTCAAAATAAACACGCGTATTAAGACCTAAATTAATACCACGAGCGAAAATCACTAAAGCAATATGAGGTGCCTGAGTTGAACCTTTACGCCCTGCTGTAGCGCCCGGTTTAATTGTATTGAAACTCCAGATACCCGTTTCAAAGTCTGCACCAGTACGGCCCCAACCTTGAAAAGCTGGGTCAGCTTTTTGCTCACGTGTATCAGCCTGACTTGGGTAAATACCATTTGCATCGGCCTGCCAAATTTCGATAAGCACATCGCGTAGAGGTAAACCCAACCCGTCAAACACTTGCCCTTCAAGACGGATACGCTGGCCTTGGGTCTGGTCTTGTACAAGCTGGTTATTGAAGTTGTTTTCAAAAACTTCGATATTTGCTTGTTGTGGTAACAAACCAATGTGAACGTAAGGACCACCCGTTTGAGATGCTGTTTCTTTTAATTCCTGAAAATTCCAGTTATTCATGCTAAGGCTCCTGATTAAGTCAATTCGTTTTCGAAGTAAGTCGCTCGACGTCCACGTAAAGTGATGTCAAAACGGTAACAACGGCTATCAGCTTCGATAAAGTTGTTTTTATCTTCTAGTGCAATTAGTGCACGACGTTGATCTTCAGAAGGAATGGTTTTTAAAATCGGACATGAGTCGATTAACGTATCACCTTCAAAATAAAACTGTGAAATTAGGCGCTGAGCCCAACCATCAGCAATTAAAGAGAAATGAATATGAGCCGGACGCCATTCATTAATACGGTTACGCCATGGGTACGGACCCGGTTTAATGGTACGGAAAATATAAAAACCATTTTCATCAGTTAATGTACGACCACAACCACCAAAGTTAGGGTCCATGGCGCCAATAAATTTATCATTTGGATGGCGATAACGACCAGAAGCATTGGCTTGCCATACTTCTAAAAGCGCATTTTTTACAGGACGACCAAACTGATCACGAACATAGCCATGAACAATGACACGCTCACCAATTGGCAAACCATCTTTGGCATAGTTCAAAATCAAATCGTTATCTTTTGGGCCAAACAGATTTGAAGAAAAATGCGGTGCAGTGACTTCAGTTAAAGTCTCGTTAATAGAGATCAATGCATTTTTTGGCGAACGTAATACACTTGTTTTATAACCTGGCGTATACGCTGGTGGATGATCATCTGTATTACGTTGGGCGTAAGCACCCCAGCTATGTTGTGACATCTTTATCTCCTTAATCCTGTTCTTTCGCTGCAACTGGGCTTACTTCTATCCCCAATTCTTTAAAGACTTCTTCAGCCATATGCATTGCAGCATTTGCAGCAGGTAAACCTGCATAGAGTGAGCTATGTAAGATCAACTCTTTTAAATCTTCTTTGGTTACACCATTGTTGAAGCAAGCACGTAAATGCATGCGTAGTTCATCTTCACGACCAAGCGCCAATAAAATTGCGATAGTCACTAAACTACGTGTGTGACGTGGTAAGCCTGGACGAGACCACACCTCACCCCATGCGTAACGGCTAATAAAATTTTGAAAATCTTGGTTAAAGTCATTTAAGTTCTGCAAAGACCGACCAACATGTTTTTCACCTAAAACTTCAGTCCGCACTTCAATGCCTTGTTTATAGCGTTCTTCATCATTCATTGTGATAGACCTCCATTAAGTTGCATCGGTATGCGCAACAAGTGATTTAACAAATACAGCAACAGCCGCAGCAGTCGCTGGAATCAGTAATAAACTGAGAATGGCAGTAAACGACCAATCATTACCGAGTAATACGGCACCAATCCAAGCACCAAATACTGCACCGAAACGTCCAATACCTGTCATCCAAGACACACCCGTTGCACGGCATTGGGTTGGATAGAAACGTGCACTTAAAGCTGGCATTGAAGATTGCGCACCGTTAATCGCGATACCAGCACAAAGCACCAATACAGCAAGTAAAGTTGAATTTCCTAAGCTTTGACCCACAGCAATCGCAAATAGACCTGCGGCAAAGTAGAAAATAGCAATCACTCGGTTCGGGTTGAATTTGTCCATCGCCCAACCAATGAATAATGCACTCACCACACCACCGAACTGGAACAATCCACCGATAAATGCAGCACGCTCCATTGAAGCACCTGTTTCACGCATGAGTGTTGGTAACCAGCTTGTAAGCAAGTAAACAACAACCAATCCCATGAAATAGGTCAACCAAAGCAAAAGTGTTCCTTTCGCATATGGTTTAGAAAACATAATTCCAAAAACATTTTTCTTTTGAGCCGTTTCAGTTTTCTCTTCTGGAACATAAAAAGTGCTTACGTCTTTAACTTGAGTTGGCGCAATATGATTTAAAATTTTGCGTACTTTCTCTGGGTCTTTACCTTTAACAATTAAAAAACGGTAAGACTCAGGTAAAACGAAAATCACTAAAATCATTAAGATCAGAGGTGACCAGCCACCTAGCAAAAATAGACTGTGCCAACCGTAAGTCGGAATGAGCCAGCTACTAATAAAGCCACCTGTTGCCATACCTAAGTTGTAGCCACAGAACATACATGTCACCAGTAGTGAACGAATGCGTGTTGGACAGTATTCAGAAAATAATGTGGTGGCATTTGGCATAGCTGCACCCAGCCCAATACCTGTCAAAAAGCGCAATACAACAAGGCTATCCAGATTTGTGGCATAGGCAGATGCCAAGGTAAAACCACCAAAAATCAGCATTGATACTGCCAAAACGATTTTGCGACCAAAACGGTCAGCTGTCGGGCCAGAAACCAAAGCTCCAATAATCATTCCACCAAGTGCAGCACTCATCACTGGGCCTAACTGAGAACGGTCAACGCCCCAGTCCTGAGCCAAAGCTGGAGCGATAAAACCCATTGCAGCAGTATCGATACCATCAGTAAAAATAATTAAGAAACAGATGATTGCAATCATCCATTGATACTTACTGAGTGGAGCATCATTAATCAGTGCTTGAGCATCGATACTTTTGTTTGGTGCAGCGTAATCCTGAGACGCCATATTTGCCTCCTTAAGGCCAATTCCTTTTAAATCACTAAGCTATTAGATTTGCTGAATAAACCTAGTCAATTCCTGAGTAAATCTTTGTGGTTGTTCAATATTAGAAAGATGAGATGCTTCCAATTTAGCAATTTCGCTGTTCTTAATAGCATTCTGCATAAACTCAGCATCTGCTACTGTAGTTACCGGATCATATGTCCCTGCAACCAGCAATACCGGAATCTGGATTTGTGCAATTTCATCTCTTAAATCAGCATGTGCTAAAGCACGACATGCATTGGCATAACCTTGTGCGGGTGTGTTTGCGAGACTTTGAATTGTCGTTTGTGCAACCACATTATGTTGATAGTCGAATTTTTCACTAAACCAGCGGGTATGCGTGGTTTTAACCAATTCAGCTAAACCATTTTGTTCTACAGATTCTGCACGACTCAACCAAGCATCAGCCTGTCCAATTTTAGCTGCCGAGTTCGCTACAGTAATGCTGTGAAAGCGCTCTGGATAATGAATACCTAACCAAAGCCCTGTAATTCCACCCATTGAAATGCCACAAAAATGAGCTTTTTCAATATTTAAGGCATCTAAAATATCAACAACATCTTCTGCTAAGTTTTGCAATGTGGTGTCGCTAATTACATCACTTTCACCATGGCCACGTGTATCATATGTAATGACATTAAAATGACTTTTAAGCTCATCTACTTGTGGCTGCCACATTCCATGATCTGTTCCTAACGAGTTAGATAACACAAGTGCTGGAGCATCTTTTAATCCATCGGTATATACAGCGAGCTGTTTACCTTGTCGATTGGTTATAAGCTGTTTCACTTTATGTCTCCTCCTTGTGCTTCTTGCAGAACAGCATCAATTTGAGCTTGAATGTTGCCCAAATAGTTTTCTGCTTTAAATATTTCCAAAATTTCTGTTTGACTAAAATGTTCTTTTACTTCATCTAACTGACTAACCACCTCAGATAAATGCTGCTTTTGAGCCACGGCTGTTTTACAAGCTGCTTCAACAACATGATGTGCATTTAAACGTCCAATTCTTGGAGCCAGTGCCATCATCACAGCTTCGGCCATAATCAACCCGTTGGTACAATCAAGGTTCTGCTGCATATGCTCAACATTAACTTCGAAACCTTGTAAAACTTCACCAGTACGAGTTAATGCTCCAGCACAAAGCTGAAAAATTTCAGGGATTGCTAACCATTCTGCATGCCATGCGCCTAAACTACGCTCATGTTCCTGCACCATACTTTGATAGATGCTAGACATAAGTGCTGGTACACGATTCGCTGCTGCAAGTACTGAAGCTGCTGCCACTGGATTACGCTTATGAGGCATGGTCGATGAACCACCACGACCTTTTGCAGTTGGCTCAAACAATTCAGCAATTTCTGTTTGCATCATGAGTGACCAATCACGAGCCATCTTGCCTGTGTTACCAACAATCATGCCGAGCACACTTGCGATTTCTACAATACGGTCACGCTCACCATGCCATGTGCTTGTGGGTACAGTCAGATTCAACTGCTTAGCAAATGCATTTACCACAAGTGAACCTTGATCTTGCAAAGAAGCTAATGAACCCACAGCACCACCTAACTGAGCAGTGAGTACACGTGGTTTGATTGCTTGTATACGATCCAAATCACGTTTAAATGCAGAAGCCCAACGTGCAAGCTTATGTCCTAAAGTAATTGGCAAAGCTTGCTGTAACCATGTACGCCCAATCATGACCTGATGGCGATATTGCTTAGCTTGTTGTAATGCAGTGGTGTAGCACTGTTGAAGTTGTGCTTCCACAATGTTTAACGCATCGCGGCATTGCAAAATACAAGCTGTGTCTAAAATATCCTGACTTGTTGCGCCCCAATGCACATAACGTGAAGCATCTTCATCTACATCTTTAACAATTGCTGTAAGTTGCTTTACAAATGGAATTGCGATATTTCCTGCTAAGCCAGTTGCTACAGCCAACGCTGGAAAATCAAACTTTTCTATTGCCTGCTCAGCTACTTGGGCAATGGTATGAGCCGCATTTTGAGGAATCACGCCAACTTTTGCCTGTGCTTGAGCTAACGCAACTTCAACCTGAATCATATATGTGATTAAAGATGAGTCACTAAAGATGTCAGTGACGTCTTTTTGATAAAACAAGCTGGCATATAACTGGCTCATGATTAGACTCTCTCAATAATCAAAGCGATACCTTGGCCTACACCAATACACATTGAACATAAGGCATAACGTCCGCCTGTTTGCTCAAGCTGGTTTAAGGCTGTGGTCACTAGGCGTGCGCCTGACGCACCTAACGGATGACCCAAAGCAATTGCTCCCCCGTTTGGATTGACCTTGTCAGAATCATCAGGTAAGCCTAAATCACGAGTCACTGCCAAAGCCTGTGCAGCAAAAGCTTCATTCAGCTCAATCACATCCATCTGCTCTAAAGTTAGGTTGGCTTGTTTAAGTAGTTTTTTAATGGCTGGTGCAGGAGCAAAACCCATAATGCGCGGTTCCACACCCACTGCTGTTGAAGCAATGATCTTGGCACGCGGTTTTAGGTTATAAGCTTGAACTGCCTCATCAGAAGCAATAAGCAATGCGGCTGCACCATCGTTAATGCCCGAAGCATTACCCGCAGTCACACTACCATCTGCTTTAACAACTGGTTTAAGCTTGCTTAAACCTTCAAGGGTTGAAGCACGTGGTTGTTCATCGGTATCAATCACAACAGCATCACCTTTACGCTGAGGGATTTCAACTGCCACGATTTCTTTAGAAAAAAAGCCTTTGGCTTGCGCGCTTGCGGTGCGTTGTTGGCTCGCCAAGGCAAACTGGTCCTGATCTGCACGATTTACGTTGAACTGTTCAGCGACGTTCTCGGCAGTCTGGGGCATGGTGTCTACACCATACAATTCTTTAAGTTTAGGGTTAATGAAACGCCAGCCCATGGTGGTGTCTTCAATCTTCTGGCTACGACCAAAAGCACTATCTGACTTACCCATCACATAGGGTGCACGGCTCATACTTTCTACACCACCTGCAATCACCAAGCTTGCTTCACCCGCCTTAATGGCACGGGCAGCAATAGCAATGGCATCGAGTGAAGAACCGCATAAACGGTTAATGGTATTTGCTGGTACTTGATACGGTAAACCTGCAAGCAGTGCTGACATGCGGCCAACATTGCGGTTATCTTCACCGGCTTGGTTAGCACAGCCATAGATCACATCATCGACCTGTTCCCAATCTACATTCGGGTTACGCTGCATGAGTGCTTTAATCGGCACAGCGCCAAGGTTATCGGTACGAACAGGAGCAAGGCCACCGGCATAACGACCGAATGGAGTACGGATGGCATCGATGATATAAGCGTTTTTTAATGTCATTTCCTACTTCCTTACCCTTGTGTCGCATCAATCAAAGTGGCACCAGTCAAAGCCTGTAACTCTTCAAAGCTAAGACCTTCTACTTTCTCAATCACTTTCAAACCATCTTTGGTCACATCAATCACACACAGGTCGGTGTAAATACGATCCACACAGTGCTTACCCGTAACCGGATAAGTGAGCTCAGCCACAATCTTCGGCTCACCTTGCTTGGTCACATGATCTGTGGTGATAAATACTTTTTTAGCACCAACCGCTAAATCCATTGCGCCACCAACGGCAGGAATCGCATTTGGCGCACCAGTGTGCCAGTTCGCCAAGTCACCATTGGCTGCAACCTGAAAGGCACCAAGCACAGCAATATCAAGGTGACCACCACGCATCATGGCAAATGAGTCGCCATGATGGAAAAAGCTGCCACCTTCAAGCATGGTCACAAATTCTTTACCCGCATTGATCAGTTCAGGGTCTTCTTCACCTTCCGCTGGTGGTGGACCAAATGCCAATAGGCCATTTTCAGAATGAAGGAAAATATCTTTGTCGTTAGGTAAATAGCTCGCAATCTTGGTTGGCAAGCCAATACCTAGATTCACATATGCACCATCTGGAATGTCCTGTGCCACACGTTTTGCAATCTGGTCACGGCTGAGTTTTTGGTAGCTCATGTTATTTCTCCTTATTGCTTATTGTGCGGGCTGTACTTGTACAACGTGCTGTACAAAAATACCTGGGGTGATGATGTGCTCTGGATCTAATCCACCTAGCTCAACCACCTCAGAGACTTGAACAATGGTGACATCCGCGGCCATGGCCATGATCGGGCCAAAGTTACGTGCAGATTTACGGTAAACCAGATTGCCCCAGCGGTCGCCCTTGTAGGCTTTAATCAAGGCAAAGTCAGCCTTGATTGGATATTCGAGTACGTAATCTTTACCATCGATCTGGCGGGTTTCTTTGCCTTCCGCTAAAAGTGTTCCAAAGCCTGTTGGGGTAAACACAGCCCCAAGTCCCATACCAGCTGCCTGAATACGGCAAGCCAGATTACCTTGTGGTACCACTTCAAGCTCTACTTTTCCAGCACGATACAGTTCATCAAACACATAAGAGTCTGACTGACGTGGGAAAGAACAAATCACTTTTTTAACTGAACCGGCTTTGAGCAGTTTAGCCAGACCGTAATCGCCATTACCGGCATTGTTGCTGACAATGGTTAGGCCTTTAACACCGAGTTCAATAAGACCGTCAATGAGTTCAGCGGGTTGTCCTGCGGTACCAAAACCACCAATCAGGATGGTGGCACCATCTTTAATCTGCGATAGAACCTCGCTAAGTGAGGACTTACTTTTGTCAATCATTAGACAACTCCATTGTGCTCATTGAAGAAGAGATAGGTAAGAGAGTTAGGCACACTGAGGCGAGAAGAATAGATAAATATTTCACTCAATCCCGAGTGTTTCCCTTAGATTTCCCTTTTAAACATTCTTGATAATTTTTATAATTTGATCTAGTTATCCCACTATGGTTTTGTTCGGTATAAGTGAATTTTGTTCGATGATCGAACATTATCTAAGATAGTTGTATAATCCGAATAAATCGTAAAACTTATAAATGTAAAAGAATATGAGTTGTTATAAATAGATATGTAGAAAAAATTGCTTAGACGATTTAATCATCCAAGCAATTTAAAAAATAATAGAATTAAGATTGAGATTGGAGAATCAAACGCGCAAGTTCTAAATCATCGGGATAGGTAATTTTTATATTATCAGAACGCCCCATCACGACCCGTACAGTTTCACCCATATATTCAAGTGCACTTGCTTCATCTGTAATAGTGACGTTATTTTCTAAAGCATGTTCAATTGCTTTTTTGAGTTTACCAATTTTAGTAATTTGAGGGGTTTGAGCTTGCCATAATGAGTCTCGGCTTACTGTTTTATCAATATGATCGCCTGTCTTAACTTGCTTTAAAGTATCACGAACAGGAATTGCTAAAATAGCACTATCATTTGATTCAATTGCCTTTGCCACAAGTGCATTTAAACAATCAATTGTTACACAAGGTCGAGCTGCATCATGTACAAGGACCCAATCATTTTCATCGGCAAAATTTAAAAGATGATTTAATGCATTTAATACTGAATGAACTCGCTCAGCTCCACCAGTGCAAAAATGCGCCTTATCTATATTTTGAAATGCAAGAGTCTGAGCAAAGGTATCTTGTGTACCAATAGCCAAAACATAACCATTTAACGGAAGTTGACTTATACGCCGAATAGTGTGTTCTAAAACAGTTCTATCCTGAATATATTGATACTGCTTCAATTCAGTTTTAGAAAATCGACTTCCTGATCCTGCAGCAGGTATAACTGCCCATAATTTAGTCTGGGATATCTGGGGATGCAGGTGTCTCATTCGTTTCCAAATCAACTTTAGCGTTCGGGTCAATATAAATAGGCTTGTAATGGGTACTGATTGTACTCATTTGAACAAATGTCTCGTGAGGTTTAACCAAACCAAGATCAAGGCGAGCATGTTCTTCTATTGCTTCTGTACCATTTTTCAGGTCAAAAACCTCTGCTGCCAAAATACGGTTTCGTTCTTTAAGCTCTTCATTTACCTCAGCTTGTTGCTGAATTTGTTGCATGAGAGCTTGATGAGGGATATAGCCACCCTCACCTAACCAAAATTGATATTGCAGTATAGCTACTAAAACAATAACAAGTAGCAATATCAGTTTGCTTGAAGTGGATCGAAATACTTCTAACATATCATTAAGATTTTTAATTAAAAACTTTCGTTAAGAGTTTGTATTGTATAGTAATTAACAAACAACATGCGCAATTCCTGCAAAAATTTAAGCAAAATTATTAATGGGCATATTACTTTAATTGACCATTGTGACATGTTTCATTTTGTCAAAAATGAATGAAATTTGAAAGGGAAATAATATTTATAAGTACAATTGCTTATAAATCAATCTATGCACCTAAACACCAGTCTAACTATGATGAAAGTATGCTGAGTAAATATAGAAAAGCCCTCATTAAAGGGCTCTTATAAATCGACTGCTTATGAGAGTCTAAATCAGAAATTATAACGAACACTCAACGTTGCATTTCGTGGTGTTCCCCAATTCATTGAGTTAGCACCAATACCCTCATAATATTTCTCATCAAAAATATTATCGATATTAAATTGAAGTTTGATATTTTTATCTACTTGATAGCCAAGCATCGCACTTGCTAAAACATAAGCATCCTGCTCAATACGGGAGCTTCCGCTACCTGTATAGTATTTACTCTTATAATTTAAGCCAAGTCCTGCACTCCATTGATCAAGTTTGTACTTAACAAATAGATTCGAGGTTGTTCGAGAATTTGTCGTATTAACCTTTGTGCCTTTTGCATCTTTTGCTTCAAAATTAGCAATACCAAAGTTAATACCCCAGTTGTCGTTAATCTCGCCATCAGCTTCAAACTCAAAACCTTTACTTTCAACCCCATCCACAGCTTGATAGGCCTGCTCTGTAGTTTGTATACCATTGCGAATAATGAACCTGTCAGGTATGAGTTCAGCAAAATTAGACTGCTCGATCCGGAATACTGATAATGCTGTATTTAAACGCCCTCCAAACCATTCACTCTTTAAGCCAGCCTCATAACTCTTACCTGTAATCGGATCTATATATTGATCATTTATATCTTTACGTTCTTGAGGTTTAAAAATTTCTGTATAACTCGCATAGACAGAATGATCTTGGGCAAAATCATAAATAGCCCCAACATATGGTGCTAATTCATTATTAAATTCACGGTTACCTTTATCATTTTCAGATTTATATTCCCAGTTAGATAAACGTGCCCCAGCAATAACTTTTAAAGGATCAAGAATTTGAAATTTTCCGGCAACATAAGCAGCAGTTTGTGTAGTTTCATTGAGTGCATTTTTACCATTTAATACTACTGGTTGAAGCAACTCTTGAGCCATATCATTATAGTTAAGTGGTCCACCTAAATATTTTTCAATGTCTTGGTCTGTGTTAGATCCACCAAAAATATCCTTTGTTTTCTCATTCTTATTCCAAGATCCACCAATAATGATTTCTTGTGGGCGATTAAAAAGCGTAAATGGCGCATTGATAAAAACATCAATATTATTTTCTTCATTTGCAGCTTTTGCACCATATACAGAAACATAATCAGGTTTATTCTTCTGATTATCATTTGGATTTTCTAATGGACTTGTATTGGTTGCCTTGTCTACTTTTCCAGCTGTATACAACAACATAGAAGCTGTATCTTCTTTACGGAAGGTATAAGCAATATTTAAATTAACGTCATTAAATAAATTCTGCTTTAAGTTCGCAAATACTGCCGTTGTATTTACATCCCAATAAGTCCAAGGTGCACTTACAGTTAAGTTCCTAGAAAAATTGGTCCGAGTCCCATCAGTATAAAAAGCCGGTGTCCCGCCCCAGCGAATACCATCACGATGTAACTCTTGATAAGTAGCACCAAGTGACATGCTTGTTTTGTCACTCAAGTCATAATCAACTGCACCATAAAATACATTCCGTTCTTTCTCATAGAAATCCATAAATGATTTTTCATCAGAATGCTTCACAAACATACGGCCACGCAATGATCCATCTGCATTAAGCGGTGTGGAAACATCTGCCGAGCTATTCCAAGAATTCCATGAGCCTAAAGATGTGCTGACATTACCAGCGAGTTCTTTTGAGTTTGCATGTTTTCGAATCATGTTCAGTGCCATCGATGGGTTTCCAGCACCTGTGGTTAGGCCATTGGCACCCTTTACTACTTCGATACGATCATAAATATCTAAATCTAAATCACCAGTGCCTAAGTTTGTAGTACTAGGTATTCCATCAATTAAGTAATAATCCACCTCAAAACCACGTGCATAAACTCTTTGACGCTCATCAGTACGTGAGGTTGAAACACCCGTAATATTATTCATTAAATCTTGAAAGGAATCGATTTTTCGATCATCTAAATATTCACGGGTTAAAACTTTGACCGATTGAGGAGTTTCACGAAGAGATAAATTTAGTTTTGTAGAAGTATTTGAACTTTTTGCTGTATAGCTGCCCGAGCCTTCAGTAACAGCCGGATTTTCTTGTTCTGCTTGTACTTTTATCGTTGCTAAAGTGGCTGTTTCGGTTGGTTGTTCTGCATAAACAAATGAAGGTACCGTTAAAGCCATAGAAAGTACTAAAGGGTGAACTTTAAATGCTTTTCTAAAGGGCTGATTGTACATAAGAAAATTCCATAATAACTAATGTGCTGAACCATATTTTTAGCCTTCCACTACCTTGTTCCTTGTTACACAGTAGTAAAAGTTCGGCACAAAAATTAACACGAATGATAATTGTTATCAACTTTAAGTTAATAATTATTCTTATTTGTTTAATATGATTTACTAATCAATATTGCATAAATCACAGAATCGCTATCCACACATCAAAATTTGGATGTCTAACGGATTGAATACTCATCTTGTTGAGTCATGGTGCTGCAGCCATGGGCTTTATATTATTGATTCAAAAATATATAAACCAATTTTCAAATTCAAATTGACTATGGAACTGCTCAAGAACATGAGAAATAAAAAACTACACAGTATTTTCTTTTATATTTTATTATTCTTCATAAATCTCATAAAAGAGAATAAAGGTATAAACTGTAGTGCATAAAATTTTAGCATTTTCTTTAGCAAGCTTAGGTTTAAGTGCCTGTAATAATCCTACTGATGATAGACCTTCAAAAATACTTAATATGGAGAGTAATCAGACACAACATACATCAGCCACCCCTTATATATTTGAATATAATGATATTGTGTACACACTAAAAGCTGGACAAGATCCAGATACTGCCCATTTAAAATTTAAAAACTTATTAAAAAAAATTCCCTCTAGCGATAATAATTTAGATATTTTAAAAACCAAACGCAAGGTACTTATTCACTTAGGTTGCCTTAAAGGAGCATATATAGTTACCGAAAAAATTCTAAATAAAACAGATAGTTCACAACTACAAGAGATGCAATGCATTTTCTTAAGAAAAATGAAAAAAGATGCTCATGAAATAAAAGAATGTTATGAAAAAACGGCCCATAGCTATTTAAACGAAATAAATTTAATTCCGAAGGCAGCTGTACGATATCAATATGTATTGTGGGGACATTATGCAGCAATGTTCCATGCCGGCCATATAGAATATAGAGATAAACTTCAAGAAATTATTGATTATCACAACATTGAAGATCACAAAAAAACATATCAACAAATGTATGAAAATATACTGAATGCCAGTGCTTTTCAAAAACGTTTAGATGCCATTCCGTATAGCCCGAATTGTCAGTAAAGTATATTAATGGATGTTTAAGCCACCATGCTCCTCAAAATTTTGGCGCTCGTAATAGAACCTAAATAATTTAGATCAAAAATAAAACAGCATAAGCAAAATCTTCTGTATCATTCGTAGCTAAATAAATTTTTCACAATTAACTCTAAACAAAGAAAAACTTTCTAATAAATTTTATATTTCTAAATATAAAATTTATGGAGACTAAATAATTAATCATCATAGATAAGATCATTTTCATCCACATTGATATAATCTGGCTGGGGATCTTTATCAAATTGTACAGCACATATTTTATCCTTACCTAAAATTTTTGCTTTCCCCACCCTATGCATACCATCCATTATTCTACCCTGTGAACATATTATTATTGGATAAGACAAATCTGCTTCTTGAATTAGTAGCATATGATTAATAATATCTTGAGTAGTAGGATGAGAATCTGGATACCAATATGGTTCATTTAATTCTTTTATTTCTGAAAGTAAAATTTCTTTTACTTTAAAATCTCTAGTTAACTCTACTAAATTATCCACATCCCAAATATAAGTATCATTTTCAATTTTTCTAAAATGATATTGCTTTCTCATGATATAAAATTCCTCATAGAATCCAAAAAATATTAAAACATATCATATATCTATTAATATTAGATATTGGAAGAATAAAGTGCCGTAATTCCTAGCCAATAAAGAAAAAGACATTTAAAACTAAAATTCTAATAAATATACTTTCATCCTATTTGACAACGTCAACAATCATTCTGTCTTGCTATTTATCTACAATTAAAACCCACGCTATATGTTTATTCTAATACATAGTTTGAAAATGAAATTTATACAGAATCACAGAGAGTTCGAATTTTTAACCAATAACTACTTAAAAAGTATATTTTTTCTATTTTTAATTTGCTAAGAATTTTATAAAGACTTCATCCACCTATTAAAAGGAGAAAAAATGGATTTTTTTAATATTTTCATAGGTGACACCACATGGACCTTTATTTTGGAAATTTTGGTTCGATGCTTCCTCATGTTTATCATTATTATTAGTTTTTTAAGACTATCAGGTAAGCGTGGTGTTCGCCAACTTTCTCTTTTTGAACTCGCAATTATTTTATGTTTAGGCTCGGCTGCTGGTGATCCAATGTTTACCAAGGACTTACCTATTGCCCATGCTTTTATCGTATTTATCGTTATTCTTTTTCTCTATCGCCTAGTAACTTGGGCCATGGTGAAGCATAAGAAAATTGAAGATCTATTAGAAGGAAAAGCACTTTGCGTGGTCAAAGATGGACTTTTAGTCTACAAAGACTTCCAGAAACAATCATATTCACATGATGAGTTTTTCTCAGAGATGCGCCAACAAAATGTTGAACATTTAGGTCAAGTGAGAACCGCTTTACTGGAGTCCGACGGTATCCTTAGCTTACTGTACTATGAAGATGAAGAAGTAAAATGGGGACTTCCCCTATTCCCTGATGCTTATTGCAAAGCTGACGTACTTAAAATCGATAGCTTTTATTCATGTATGAAATGCGGTGAAACTAAAATTCTAAATACACTCGATCAAGAGTGTTCTCGTTGCAAACACCATAGTTGGGCTAAGTCTTTAAAAACCCGTCGCCTAGGATAGTAAAAAAATTGAGTATTATAAATGTCTGACATGAAGTTTTTGAAAATGCTGTAGTTACCTGTTTTTTGCATTTTTTGAGGTGTAATAAAAGAATCACTAGAAAATGAAAAAGTAACTCATCTTTTAAGCATTAAAAAAGGTGCTATTTCCTATTAAAAATAGAGAAATAGCGCCTTAAAATGTTAAAAAACTAATTTTAACTTTTTATTTAAAGATTAGTTTAAACCTTTAAACTCAGCTTTACCGCGGTAAGCAGCTTTAGTCAACTCTTCAATACGAAGTAATTGGTTGTACTTAGAAACACGGTCAGAACGGCAAAGTGAACCAGTCTTAATTTGACCAGCCGCTGTACCTACTGCTAAGTCAGCAATAGTTGAATCTTCAGTTTCGCCAGAACGGTGAGAAATTACAGTTGTATAACCATTTTCTTTAGCAAGGTAAATTGCATCTAGAGTTTCAGTCAACGTACCAATTTGGTTGTATTTGATTAAGATAGAGTTACCTACTTTCTCATTAATACCACGTTGTAAAATCTTAGGGTTTGTAACGAACAGGTCATCACCAACCAATTGGATTTTGTCACCAAGGATAGATGTCAAGTAAGACCAACCTTCCCAATCTGATTCATCTAAACCATCTTCAATTGAGATAATTGGATATTGGTTTACAAGGCCTGCTAAATAGTCAGAGAACTGGTTGCTTGTGAATGCTTTATTGCCTTCACCCGCAAGAACATATTGACCATTTTTGTAGAATTCTGAAGATGCACAGTCAAGCGCCAACATAATATCAGAACCGGCTTTGTAACCAGTTTGACCAATAGCTTCAAGAATAACTGTGATTGCTTCTTCGTTTGAACGCAAGTTTGGTGCAAAACCACCTTCATCACCCACAGCAGTATTTAAACCTTTTTTGTTTAAAACTGATTTTAGAGAGTGGAAGATTTCAGCACCTGCACGTAATGCTTCAGCAAATGAAGTAAAGCCTACAGGCTCAATCATAAACTCTTGAATATCAACGTTGTTGTCTGCATGCGAACCACCATTGATGATGTTCATCATTGGTACAGGCATAGTCAAAATCGTTTGACCACGTAAGTCAGCGATGTATTGGAAAAGAGGAATTTTCTTTTCATCAGCAGCAGCGCGTGCAGCAGCTAATGACACAGCCAAAGTTGCATTTGCACCCAACTTTTCTTTGTTTTCAGTACCATCAAGTTCGATCATCGTATTATCGATGTCTTTTTGTTCAAATACTGATTTGCCCACTAAAGCATCACGGATAATCGTGTTTACGTTGTTAACCGCAGTTTTAACACCTTTACCTAAGTAACGTGATTTATCACCGTCACGTAGTTCTAAAGCTTCACGAGAACCAGTTGAAGCACCAGATGGTGCACATGCACGACCAACAACCCCAGATTCTAAAATTACGTCTGCTTCGATGGTTGGGTTACCACGAGAGTCCAAAATTTCACGTGCACGGATGTCAACGATTTGGCTCATGAACAATTCCTCTGTTGAATGAATATGAGCTGCGATTAAAGCAGCGTAAATGAGTAAAAACTCAATGGGTGTCTAACTTTTTGAATCCTTTAACCAAAGTATCCAATTCTTTTATTTGTGCCAAGAATGGCTCAAGCTGCGACATGCGTAATGCACAAGGTCCATCGCATTTTGCATGTTCTGGGTCTGGGTGACCTTCCAAGAACAGCCCTGCCAAACCTGTTGCCATTCCAGCGCGTGCTAAAGTTGTAATTTGAGCACGACGACCACCTGCCGAGTCAGCACGACCGCCAGGAGTTTGCAACGCATGTGTTACATCGAAGAAAACAGGAACATTCATTTCTTTCATGATGTCAAAGCCAAGCATGTCTACAACAAGATTGTTATAGCCAAATGCTGAACCACGTTCACAAAGAATAAGTTTATCGTTTCCTGCTTCTAAACATTTATTCAGGATATGACGCATTTCATGAGGTGCCAAAAACTGAGCTTTCTTAATGTTAATAATAGCTTGTGTTTTTGCCATCGCTTCAACAAGATCAGTTTGGCGACTTAAGAAAGCCGGTAACTGAATAATATCGGCTACTTCTGCAACTGCTTCAGCTTGGTGTGGCTCATGAACATCGGTAATGATAGGCACATTAAAATGTTTTTTAATATCGCCTAACCATTCAATACCTTTTTCAAGTCCAGGACCGCGGAACGAATGCAGACTAGAACGATTTGCTTTATCGAAACTCGCTTTAAATACATAAGGAATATCTAAGCGTTTGCAAATATCAACATAAGTTTCTGCAATTTCGAAAGCTAAATCTTTTGATTCAAGTACGTTCATTCCGCCAAATAATACAAATGGCAAATGATTTGCCATTTGTATATCGCCTAAACGTACAACTTCTTGTGGTTTTAATTGTGACATTTAAACTTTCCCAGTTTATTTAAAATCGCATTATTTACTTTTTTGATGCTGTGTTTTCGCAGCGTCAATAAAACTAGCAAATAATGGATGTCCATCACGTGGTGAACTTGTAAATTCCGGGTGGAATTGTACAGCAATAAACCAAGGATGTTCAGGAATTTCTACTGTTTCAACCAAATGTTGTGCCGAAGAATAGCCTGAAATCTTCATACCAGCTTGTTCAATCGACTCAATGAAACGGTTATTCATTTCATAACGGTGACGATGACGTTCAGTGATTTCTGCTTTACCGTAGACTTCACGTGTTTTTGTGCCTTCAACCAATTCAGATTTTTGTGCACCTAAACGCATAGTTCCACCTAAGTCAGACTCTACGCTGCGTTGTTGTAACTCGCCGCGTTCATCTAACCATTCGGTAATCAAACCAATCAATGGATACTTTGTAGAACGGTTAAACTCTGTAGAAGATGCTTCTGGCATAGCTGCAACATGACGTGCATATTCAATTACAGCCAATTGCATACCCAAACAAATGCCCAAGAATGGAATTTTGTTTTCACGTGCATATTGAATAGCTTTCATTTTGCCTTCAGTACCACGCTCACCAAAGCCACCTGGGACTAAGATTGCGTCAGCTGTTTGCAAAATAGAAACGTCTTGGCTTTCAAGTTCTTCAGCATTGACATAGTCAATCTGTACTTTCACACGATTTTTGATGCCTGCATGTAACAATGCTTCATTCACAGATTTATAAGCATCTGGTAATTCAACATATTTACCAACCATAGCTACACGTAAAGTGTATTCTGGGTTAAGTAATGCTTCGACTACATTGTCCCAATCTTCTAGATTTGCTTCTGGAAGATCATTAAACCCAAAACGTTCACAAATGAGGTCATCAACGTTTTGTTCATAAAATGTACGTGGAATTTGATAAATCGTTTTCGCATCTTTACATACCACAACGGCACGCGCTTCCACGTTAGTGAACAATGCAATTTTACGTTTAGTATCAACATCTACATCATATTCAGTACGGCAGATTAAGATATCTGGCTGAATACCAATTGAAAGTAATTCTTTCACTGAATGTTGAGTTGGTTTGGTTTTTAACTCAGCCGCAGATTTGATATATGGCAACAAAGTTAAATGCATCAGCATGGTACGTTTATGACCAAGCTCAACCATTAACTGACGGACTGATTCCATAAATGGAAGTGATTCAATATCACCAACCGTACCACCAATCTCAACAATTGCAACGTCGTAACCTTCACCTGCGCGAAGTACACGTTCTTTAATGTTGTCTGTAATGTGTGGAATAACTTGAACCGTACCACCTAAGTAGTCACCACGACGTTCTTTATTTAGAACATCTTGATATACACGGCCACTGGTAAAGTTATTCAGTTTGGTCATTTTCGCACGACGTAAGAAACGTTCGTAATAACCCAAGTCTAGATCAGTTTCGGCACCATCCTCTGTGACAAAAACTTCACCATGTTGGAAAGGGCTCATTGTCCCCGGATCGACATTAATGTAAGGATCCATTTTAACCATTGTGACTTTTAAGCCACGGGCTTCCAAAAGTGCAGCAACTGAAGCAGCAGAAATACCTTTACCTAGCGATGAAACCACACCACCAGTAACAAAAATAAAATGGGTCATTAAGTTTCTCGTACAATCAAGCCGAAATCGGCCTACAATGTTGGGCAATTTTACTTTACTCTGCCCCTATAAAGCAAAGTCAAACCGCATCAATTCAAAGATCATTAAACAACTGGTTATTCTATCAGCATTTTTAATAAAAAATTAGGTCCATCTCACATGATTTTTTCATTCTCTTTTGCTGTTATAATGCCAGCTCCTCAATTAAATGTTGTTTAGGACAATGGCAAATAAAAAACTTTTAATCTGTGCTGCAATTGCAGCTGGACTATTGTTAACCGCATGTGTCAAAAAAGAAACACCAGAAGAAGAGCAAGAAAAGGTTGAAACTGCTGTTTCAGAACCTAAGCCTGCTGAACCTGCAAAATTTGAGTCTTTAGAAAGCGTTAAAACTGAAGAAGCTCAAACGCAG
Organism: Acinetobacter sp. KB005; assembly: GCF_049949095.1. NCBI lineage: Bacteria > Pseudomonadati > Pseudomonadota > Gammaproteobacteria > Moraxellales > Moraxellaceae > Acinetobacter > Acinetobacter sp. KB005. The sequence goes on from NZ_CP188191.1 coordinate 3,064,525, forward strand.
GAACCAACGCAAGTTGAAGTTCATCACGAAGAAACAGCGAATACCACAACTGAAATTCGCCGTGAAACTCGTCCTGCCCAATCTGATCAAAGTTCACAAACAACAGCTTCTGAGCAACCGAAACCAAAACCGGAACCTAAGCCTGAGCCAAAACCAGAGCCTAAGCCTGAGAAAGTTCAATCAAAACCAGCCAAACCAGCTGAGCCATCTCAAACTGAAGATGATGCTGTTGCCGCTGCGATTGCTGCTGCTACACCAGCGCTTAAAAACTAAGTTCCCGTATGAATATGCCCAAATTGAACAGTTGATTTGGGCTTTTTAAATATTATTAAAATTATCAATTCAATAATCAGTTCTACCTTTCTCTTTCTAATTTGTCTTTAAAGTTTTCCTAGATATCAATTTAGGACAATCTACTTATTCCCCCTGAAAAAGCATTGACGTTACTCACGCTGAGATGTAGCTTTTTAACAAGTTCCTTTTTGGAACCTTAATTAAAAGAAGATTGGAGCTTAAAATGACTACTGTATCAAATCGCGTACCCGCCTCATTTCCAGTCCGTCGTATGGACTATAATTTTGAAAATACACCTCGTTACTGGTGTAATAATGAACCCTCTCTTACCCATTATTTTACAGGCTTATCTACATTGTTCCCTGAGGGTGAATCATATTTTGTTCGTTCAGTTCGAGCGTTACGTGCCAAAGCAAAATCAAATGAAATGCTAGATCGCGAAATTAGTGCTTTTATTGGTCAAGAAGCAATGCATTCTAAAGAGCATCATGCTTTTCATGTAAGTGCACAACAACATGGTTTAGATCCAGAATCTTTAGAAAAAGCAACTGGTATCGTTTTAAAAAGTATTGAAAAAGTTTTTAGTAAAAAATGGAATTTGCTCGTAACAGTTGGCTTAGAACACTATACCGCGGTACTTGTAGTGAGCATGATGCAATCTGTTAATGAACTGATGACAGACTCAACGATCCGTAATTTATGGTTATGGCACAGCATTGAAGAAACCGAACATAAAGCTGTCGCCTTTGATCTTTATGAACACTTATATGGAAGTGGGCTGAGCGCCTATCTCCCTCGCATTACTGTCTTTACTTTAAGTCTATTTTTAATTACAGGCTTCTCAACAATTTATCAATTCGTTCTTATGAAACGAGATCGCCAACTTCTAAACTTTAACTCTTGGCGTAATTTCTTTAGTTTTGCTAATAAACAATATAGAGCATTAATCCCTAAATTTTTTGAGTATTATCGCTTTAATTTCCACCCTAACCAAACAGATGAAAAAGACCTCGTTGCTAGTACCAAAATCAAAATTGGATTGAAAGATCCAAAATTGCTTTTATCTTGAGCTGATAAAATCATAAAGCCCATTCAATAGATGGGCTTTATTTAATTTATTACAGCAACACCGTCATTGTTTATGATTAACCATAAAATAATTCGACATTAATTTCGCAGCCCAAGAGGTACTTTTCCAACCTTCGTAAAAGCCACAATGACTTCCCTTTTTAGTGGTTACAACTGCAATATTACTCATTTGCTGGATCGTTTCTTTGTAAGGTTCTAAATTTTTAATAGAACATACTGGATCATCTTCAGCATTAAGAATCATTAATGGAATTTTGACATTTTCAAATACATAAATTGGATTAATTGCCTGACAATAACTTTGATAATCCTGAAAGCCAGCCATTTCAAAGTATTCTTTTTCAAACTCTTCGAGACTAGTCGTTGCAAGAACTTTTTCTAAAGAAGAAATCTGGTTCCAAGTACTTTGATAAGGGTGAATAAAATATTTGAATAACTTTTTGGTCATCATTTTGCTATAGAACGGATGAACATTTTTAAAGCCAATCTCAGTGTTATAGCCGGGACACATTGCAAAAGCAGCTTTAAATGGTGTGTCAGTGCCTTGCTCTCCCAAATAACGAACCAGCAATCCTGTGCCTGCCGAAGAACCCACTGCATACAAATCTGATTCAGGAAACAAATTTTGAATATGCGTAAGCTGCTCTTTAAGATCACTTGTTGATCCGAAAAGAGAAATCTGTGGTACAGGCATTGGTAAACCAGCATGCCCACGGCGTAAGCATAGTGCTATTCTCCACCCCGTATAGTGATGTAAATCTTTCACCAGTTCACGCATACTTTCAGGTGTACCTGTAATGGTATGCATGATGACAACTGTAGGAGTAGATTTTGGAAGATTATAGCCATACCATGCGATCGCAGTTACACCACCATCTTTCATGGTGAGCTGATCAATACGGTCATATTCAAGCTTGATGGTTTTTTTTCTAATAATATCGAAATATAAAAGATGAACATGATTGTTACTTAACCATGGCGTAGGACGATATTTTTGCTTAAGTTGGGGCAATTTATCCAAAACATCTTTAATTTTCCCTTGCGGGTCATAATAGACTTTTGGCTGTTCAGCACCTAGTACCGAATCAAAAAATTCTGAACCGAAAGCTTTAATTTTATTTAAAGTAGATATGCCCATATCCAATCACGACCTCTGATTATGAGTTAAATGATTGCCGCACTAATGCTGCAACCTGCTGCCCCCAAATTGCATAAATTTCTTTGCTTGGATGAAAACCATCACTTGCCATAGGTAAGTTCATCGCTTGAAAACTTTCAATATCATATTGAATGAATCTAAATTGGTTTTGTGATTCTAACCATTTATATAATGCCTGATTCATTTGCTCCGCATATTTTCCAAATAACCAAGCCAATGGATTCGGCAAAGCTGGAAAATGTTGCATTGGCGGCACACCAGATACGATAATGAGTTTAGGTTGAAAACGCGTCTGTATTTGCTGAAATAATTGCTTTTGTTGTTTTAACCATAGATTTGCTGAGGTTAGTTTTGTCACATCATTAACACCAATAGATGTGACTACAACATCATAATTTTGCTGCTCTAAATGCTGTAGAGCTTGAAAAACCTGCTTGGTTGTATCGCCTGTTTTTGCATGAAGTTTCCAGCATAAAGAATACTCATCTTGCAACTCAGAAATAATTGCGCCAGATAAAGCATCTTTTTGTGTTTCAACTCCAACACCTGCCGCTGCAGAATCACCTAAAATAAGCAATGACAAAGGTCTTCCGTGTCCGCACAGACCTTCACGCTCGCCAATGGCCTCTAATAGACGTGGTGTATTCTTACGAACCTTTGCCCCTTGTATAAATAATACAGGCAATAAGACTAATGTTGAAAGTTTTAACCACATTCTAATGACCTCAATAATATTACTTAGGCTATTTGCTGAAATTATTGCGGTTGAAACTTGGTGATTCTTTCACCCATTTGTTCAGCTAGTGCAGCTAACCCACTCATTGGACGAATCATTACCTCAAAATCAATAATTTTGCCTTGCTCATTAAAACGTATCATATCAATACCTTTTAATGACTTGCCGCTTACATTTGCACTGAACTCGAGTACCACATTTTCGCCATCTTCCGTATAAAACTCACGATGATAAGTAAAGTCTTGGAATACCTGAATAACATTGCTCAGAATGAAGAAAACGACTTGCCTTCCTTCATAAGGTTTATGGGCAACAGGAGAACGGAAAACGACTTCATCTGCCAGCAAATCATTTAGATTGGACAAGTTACCTGCCTGAATCATGTGATGCCATTTTTCTAAAGACTGTTTTGTTGTTTCAAGTGCCATTATTATTTTTCCTTTAATTTACTTAATGAAATTATGGGCATTTCCTTTTCAAAGAAATGCCCATATAGATTTATAGTGTCGCTGCTAGCTCAGCACCTTGTCGTATAGCGCGTTTTGCATCTAGCTCTCCGGCTTCTTTAGCTCCACCAATTAAATGAACATTTTTTCCGTCTTCTTTTAATTGCTCATACATTGCAGTGAAAGATTCTTGGCCCGCACAAATCACCACATGATCAACTTCAAGTACACTCGGTTTTCCATCTACTGTTATATGAAGACCTTGATCATCAACTTTGTCGTATTGAACCCCGGCAAGCATTTTGACTTGACGATTTTTCAGACCTGTACGGTGAATCCAGCCAGTAGTTTTACCTAAACCAGCCCCTACAGCAGCAGCTTTACGTTGCAGTAAATAAATTTCTCGTTCCGAATCTTCAACTTTTGGCTGTTTTAACCCGCCAACATGCTCATATTGAGTATCAATTCCCCATTCAGCATAGAACTTTTCTGGGTTTAAGCTACCACTTTCACCTTCATGAGTAAGATATTCCGCCGTATCAAAACCAATACCACCCGCCCCAATAATCGCTACACGCTGCCCCACAGGCACACGTTCTCTTAGAACTTGTAAGTAGCTCAATACTTTAGGATGATCAATTCCATCAAATTGTAATTGACGAGGAGTTACACCTGTTGCAATCACAATTTCATCAAAATTTGCTTGGCTCAATTCTTCATAAGTTGCTTTATGATTTAATACAAGCTCAATATTAGGTCGCAATTCAATTTGACGGCCAAAGTAGCGTAAGGTTTCGTAAAACTCTTCTTTTCCAGGAACAGTCTTTGCAATATTAAACTGACCACCAATTTGATGACTTGCCTCAAAAACTTTGACTTTATGCCCGCGATCAGCCGCATATACTGCAAAACTTAAACCTGCCGGACCCGCACCAATAACAGCAATATTCTTTTGAACCTGTGCTTCTTTAAAGATAAGTTCAGTTTCATAACATGCGCGAGGATTCACTAAACACGTTGCGATTTTCATTGAAAAAATATGATCTAAACACGCTTGGTTACACCCAATACATGTATTAATTTCATCGCTACGACCTTGGCTTGCTTTTAAAACAAACTCAGCATCAGCTAACATTGGACGCGCCATGGACACCATATCGGCATGACCTGAAGCCAACACGTGCTCAGCCATTTCTGGGGTATTAATTCGGTTGGAAGTAATCAAAGGAATAGATACTTCACCTTTGAGTTTTTCAGTGACCCACGTAAATGCAGCACGAGGTACTTTCGTTGCAATGGTTGGAATACGTGCTTCATGCCAACCAATGCCTGTATTAATAATAGTTGCGCCTGCTTTTTCAATTTCTTTTGCAAGCTGAATTACTTCATCAAAACTTGAACCACCTTCCACTAAATCAAGCATCGATAGACGATAAATAATAATAAAATTTTCACCAACCAAAGCACGCGTACGTTTTACAATCTCGATGGGAAAACGAATACGGTTTTCGTAACTACCGCCCCATTCATCATCACGGTGGTTAGTACGAGCAGCAATAAACTCATTAATTAAATAACCTTCAGAGCCCATGATTTCCACACCATCATAACCTGCATACTGAGCAAGTTTGGCGCAGTTTGCAAAGTCATCAATGGTCTGTTGTACTTCGGCAGAACTTAAAGCTTTAGGCTTAATCGGGTTAATTGGTGCTTGAATTGCTGAAGGTGCAACGTTATTTGCCTGATAAGAATAACGCCCAGTATGTAAAATCTGCATAGCGATTTTACCGCCAGCTTCATGCACAGCTTGGGTAATCACTTTATGTTTCTCAGCTTCTTCAACTGTATCGAGCTTGGTACCGTGGCTAAATACAACACCATCATCATTTGGAGAAACACCGCCAGTTACGATCAATCCAACATCACCTTTTGCGCGCTCAGCATAAAATGCTGCCATACGCTCATATCCCTGCGGTGCTTCTTCTAACCCAATATGCATAGACCCCATAAGCACACGGTTTTTTAAAGTAGTAAAGCCTAAATCAAGTGGCTTCAATAAATGTGGATAAGCTGACATATTTTCTCCTTTGGCTAGCAATTAGCTTGCTAATGCAACTTGTTGCATTAATTTATAATCAAATTTTGACTTTTATGCAACATGTTGCATAATCTCATCAGTCACACTTTACTTTTGCTTACAAACGGATTGCCATGTCACTTCCTCATGTTTTATTGACCAGCTTGCTTGAACGACCAAGCACAGGGTTCGAACTTGCCCGCCGCTTTGACCGTTCAATGGGCTTTTTCTGGAATGCCACACACCAGCAAATTTATCGTGAACTCAACAACATGTTCAAAAAAGGTTGGGTTTCAACGTTAGAAAATGAAATGGAAAATAGTCGAAAAAAGACCTATCAAGTTGAACAACTAGGACGTATTGAGCTAGCTTCATGGATGACGCAACAAAGTGAACCTGCTCAGCTTCGTGATGACTTGATGGTTAGATTGCGTGCTGAAGCACAATTGAGCAATAATCAGATATTACCTGAGCTGTTACGACACCTTGGTCTACATCAGGAAAAGCTGAAACTTTATCAAAGTATTTATGACAAAGATTTTAAAGACAGCAATGATCTAAATGACCGTGTGTTATACATCCATAAAATGATCTTAGAACTTGGAATTACGATGGAAAGTGAATGGATCAAATGGTTGGAACAAATCATCCCTCAATTAAAACGCTTTGCCCAACATAGCGTATCCGGAGAATAGCCATGCCATATTACACCATGCCCGATCGGGAAAATTTATTTGTACGTCGTGTTGGTCGTGGTGAACCAGTTTTGGTTTTATCTGGTCTTGGTATGCAAAGTTGGCAATGGCTACCTTTTATTTATACAAACCGTAAAGATTATGAGTTTATTATTCCAGATTGGCGTGGGTTTGGCGGTTCAAAAAATTGTGCAATCCCTGAGCAAGATGCAATATCAAGTCATTGGCAAGACGTCGCTCATTTAATAGAACAATTAAAACTCGATAATTTTATCTTGATGGGTTATTCGATGGGCGCCACGACGGCCATGCACGGTATGAAACATGCTCATCTCGCACAGCAACTAAAAGCTTATTTACATATCGACCAAACACCCAAAATATCTGTAGATTCAACATGGGAATATGGTTTATTTGGTTCTCATCATACTCAGTTCAAACAATTACTAAATGATATCTATCAATTATTATCAAAGCACAAAAATGCCAAATATCTTTATGAATTATCACTTCCAGATCGACAAGAATTGGTTCGCCTTTGGGTAGATTTTATTGATTTGCAAAGTAGCAATCCATTTAGTCCTTTAGTTTTTAAAACAGCGCTAAAACAACCGTTTCTACAAAAATATTTATTACCTATTCAGCGTTTAGATTATTTATTTTGGTATGTGGAAAATTATCTTTATCACAATGAAGATTATCGTGAAGCTATCCAGCAATTAGAGTGCCCAACCACTTTCTTTATTGGTCGTAATTCGACGCTTTATCCAGAAACTGGGCAGACACTTATTGCACAGAGTGTCGAGCATGCAAAAGCAATATATTTTGAGCGCTCAGGCCACACACCATTATTGACCGAGCCGAAAAAATTTGGCTATGAAATCACAACATTTTTATCAGAATTAAAACATGCTTCTTAAAAAATAAAGGGATCTGTTCGCAGATCCCTTTTTAAATGTGTAAGTCATTAAGCTGAATGAGCTAACTCTTTTGCTTTTAATTGCTCTGAAACACTTAACAAAAGTCGCTCTGTTTTTTCCCATCCCAAGCAACCATCAGTTACTGACTGCCCATAAGTCATATCACAAGAAATCTTTTGGCTACCATCAACCAAATGACTTTCAATCATGACACCCTTTACTTGTGTTTTTAAACGTTCAGCAACGATTTGCTGTAAAACTTCTGGCTGACGTAACGGATCTTTACTGCTATTACCATGACTACAGTCAATCACTAATGCAGGAAGATTTTGTTTGTGTTTTTCTCGTATCGCCTGAATTGAAACTAAATCATAATTTGGCCCATGATTCGCTCCGCGCAAAATCAAGTGTGGTAAGGGATTACCAGCACTCTGAATCACTGAAGGTAAGCCTTGTTGATTCATTCCTAAAAATTGATGTTCATTTTGTGCTGACTGAATCGCATCTAAGGCAATCTGAATTGAACCATCCGTACCATTCTTGAAACCAATACTGTATGGCATGTGGCTTGAAATTTCACGATGAATTTGAGACTCACTTGTACGAGCGCCAATTGCACCCCAAGCCAATAAATCATCAAAATAACCAGTTGCCATTGGACTTAAAATTTCACTCGCAATTGGCAAACCCTTTTCAATAATTTGTAAGTAAAGTTCGCGAGACTTTTCTAAGCCAAGTTGTAAATTTGATGAACCATCTAAATTTGGATCATACATGAAACCCTTCCAACCCACAGTTGTACGTGGTTTTTCAATGTATGCACGCATCACGATAAAAATTTGATCTTTTACTTTTTCTTGTAATTTTTGCAATCTTTCAGCGTATTCAAGTACTGCAACCGGATCATGAATGGAACAAGGCCCTGTAATTACCATTAACCGATGATCTTTGCCGATAAGAATATTTTGAATAGTTTGACGATGTTCGGCAATTTGACGCACGAAAGAGTGTGCAAGCGGATATTTTGCTTTTAACTGGACAGGTAAACTAACTGGAGTTTCTTTTGTATTGCTTTGTGTCAATAAAGTATTTAGGGCATTCATTGGTTTTTCCTTGGGACTGCAATCTATTCAGTCCGATCATTTATTTGAGCGTTTTGGATCTATTCGTTGGTAAAGGCAAGCAAAAGTAAAACCAATAAAAGTTGCTAAAGTATGAATAAGTCATGTTGTTCATTTTAAGTTCCTCGATTCAAAAAAGATAAAGCATAAAAAAACCTGATCGGGGTTGCCGATCAGGTATTAACTGTGATGGGCAACTTTCTCATGCCCGAATACGCTCAGGCAACTATCTAAATTGCCAAAAATAATAATATGCGTTAGTGTTCACAGATAGATTTAACATCTTTATCTCAAATATAAAAAAATGTTCCTTAAATCTAAAATACGCATTGTTGAGGGCTTTGACAAGTCTTTTTTTTGAAAAAAACTTCTTATTTTCACGCTTAAGATTTGATTCACTCATTGTCTTAACGAATCAGCCCTTGAGGTTGTAATATAATTAAGCCAGCTCCACAAAGCACTATTAGACCACCTAATATATCCCATCTTGTTAATCCGACCTGATCAACAAAGCGCAGCCACATTAACGCAGTAAAAATATAAATACCGCCATATGCAGCATAAATGCGCCCTGAAGCCGCTGGATGTAGGGTCAGTAGCCATACAAAGACAGCCAAGCTTAAAACTGTAGGTAACCACAGCCAAGCCGACTTACCTTCTCTTAAAATCAGATAAGGGAAATAACAACCCAGAATTTCAGCAATTGCTGTAATAATAAATAACCCGAATACACTCAGTATTCGGGTTATAGCAAGACTATCAATTAACATGAGTTATGCTGGTTCTGCCGTATGATGATCTTCAAACACTTCAAGTTTTAAGCCAACAGCTTTGCCATCTTCATTTTTCACTGATACAGCCACATTACCACCATGATCTGCCAGTTCACCAAACAAAATCATTTCAGCTAATGGTTTCTTCAAGTGTTCTTGAATGAGGCGTTGCATTGGACGCGCACCCATCAAGCGGTCATAACCGTTTGTTGCCAACCAATCACGAGCACTTTGATCGACATCAAGTACAACTTGTTTGTCATCTAGTTGCGCTTGTAACTCTGTCAAGAATTTATCAACTACAGACTCAATAACAGTTGTTGGTAATGACTTGAATTGAATAACACTATCTAGACGGTTACGGAACTCTGGTGAGAAAGCACGTTTCATTGCTTCTTGGTTATCAGAACTATGATCTTGTTCAGTAAAACCAATACTCGCGCGAGAAATACTTTCTGCTCCCACATTCGTAGTCAGGACAATAATGACATTTCTAAAGTCTGACTTACGTCCGTTGTTATCCGTTAAAGCACCATGATCCATGATTTGCAGCAAGAGATTGAACACATCAGGATGTGCTTTCTCAATTTCATCTAGCAACAAAACACAGTGCGGGTTCTTATGGATCGCATCAGTTAACAGCCCACCTTGGTCATAACCCACATAACCCGGAGGTGCACCAATCAAACGTGAAACTGCATGACGTTCCATATATTCAGACATATCGAAACGCACCAGCTCCACACCTAACAACTTCGCCAGCTGTTTAGTGACTTCAGTTTTACCCACACCTGTTGGGCCAGCAAAAACAAAACTACCTACTGGCTTATCTGGTGATTTCAATCCAGCACGAGATAACTTGATTGCCGAGCCTAACGCTGTAATCGCTTCATCCTGACCAAACACAACACGTTTTAAATCACGCTCAAGATTTTCAAGCACTGACTTATCATCTTTAGAAACAGTTTTTGGTGGAATACGAGCGATCTTAGAAACGATATCTTCGATATTCTCTACAGTAATCAAGCTATCATCACTTTCAGCTTTCAAACGGCGCTGAGCACCTGCTTCATCAATGACATCAATTGCCTTATCTGGCAAGAAACGATCATTAATGAATTTAGCAGAAAGCTCTACAGCTGATACCAATGCTTTATCGTCATATTGTACGTGGTGAAAATCTTCAAATTTAGATTTTAAGCCACGTAAAATATCAATTGTTTCAGAAATACTTGGCTCATTGACATCAATTTTCTGGAAACGACGTGATAACGCATGGTCTTTTTCAAAAACCTGACGATATTCTTGGAACGTCGTTGAACCGATACAACGCAAAGTACCATTTGCCAAAGCTGGCTTGATGAGATTCGAAGCATCCATTGTGCTGCCCATACTTGAGCCCGCGCCAATGATCATATGAATTTCATCAATGAATAAAATCGCATTTGGATTTTTCTTCAAAGCATTAAGCAATTGTTTTAAACGTTTTTCAAAGTCACCGCGATATTTGGTCCCAGCAACTAATGCACCAATATCTAAACTATAAACTTCAGCCTGACTCAAAGGTTTAGGCGCCTTACCATTCACAATTAACCATGCCAAACCTTCAGCAATCGAGGTTTTACCAACGCCCGGATCACCTACCAGTAATGGATTATTTTTGCGACGGCGGCACAGAATTTGCGCTGTACGCTCAATTTCTTTTTCACGACCAATAAGTGGATCAGTTTTGCCTTTTTGCGCTTCAACATTTAAGTTCAGCGTATAAAGCTCTAATGGCCCTGCATTGCCCGTACTCGTTTCACCCTCAATATCTTCAACTTCTTCTTCAACTTGCACTTCATCTTTACGTGTCCCATGAGACAAGTATTGAGTCAATGTCAATCGATTGATTTGATGACGTTTAAGCAAATACACAGCAAAAGAATCACGCTCTGAATACATTGCGACCAAAACATCCGCACCTTCAACAGTACGATCGCCGCCACTTGATTGCACATGGAAAATAGCACGTTGCAAAATGCGGTCGAAACTTTCTGTTGGATGAGGCGCCTGCTCGCTATTTTCGCCAAGCTTAGGAGTATGTTGTTCTACATATTCTTCTAATTCTTTACGTAAAGAAACTATATCAGCCCCACATGCTTTTAATGCATTCACGGCCGAATCGTTGTCGAGTAGTGCTAATAATAAGTGTTCAACTGTAAGAAACTCATGTCTCTTTTGACGAGCCATGCTAACAGCCAAACGTAATGATACTTCTAATTGACGACTGAGCATGTAACCCCCTTATGCTTTAGGCTCAATCTGGCAAAGTAATGGATGACCTTGCGATCGAGCGTAATTATTAACAAGGTTTGCTTTGGTTTCCGCGATGTCTCTTGGATATACCCCAGCAATACCTTTACCTTCATAGTGTACTGTTAGCATTACTTGAGTTGCTTGGTCAAGATTCATTGCAAAGTATTGTTGTAAAATTTCAATTACAAAGTCCATTGGCGTGTAATCGTCATTCATTAAGACGACTGCATATAACGGCGGACGCTTGAGTTCAGGAGGTGCTGTTTGTACAACAACCTCTCCATCATGATCTTCGTTTTGCGAATCACTTAAGCGTGGATGGAAGTGCCAATCGACATAACCAGACTGCTGAAAAGAAGCCTTGATATCTTTTAAGTTTGTTTGACGCTTATTTGTTCGCATAGGATGTTACTATTGTGAATTTGCTTCAGCTTGAGGAATTTCTGCCACAAAAGCAGAAGATGTTTCGACAGGTTTACCGCGCTGCCAACTAAAACGTTTAATAACTGGTGTATCAGAACCGCCTGTTAAACGTACCTCAATAAATTGAGGTGTAAAACCTTTAGGCATAGTCCAACGACCTGTTAAACGCTCAAAATCAGTAAAGTTAAAGTTTTTAGCTTCAAGTGGTACAACCAAAACTTCTGTATCTTTAATGAGTCTTATCTCAATCGATCCTGAAGCACGGCGCTTGCTTGGGCTCACCTGTACTAAATCCAACTGATATTCATAAGCATTTTCAGGCAGAGGTTTAATCGCCAAATTTTGAATCGTCAAGCTTAGACCACCGCGCTGCCTCAAGATATCACGGTAGATATTACTCATACCTTCTTGCTGCGTTTTATCAGCATTGGCTTGGTTAAGGGCTTCAAACAGATCATTTGCATTTGTTACAGCAACATCACGCTCTTGTACTGCAGCGTTCAGGCTTTTATTAACTGCATCTAAAGCTGTTTTTTGCTTTTGCACCACTTCAACCAATTGCTCTGCATCTGCATCGTAACCTACAACAGTTAGACCTTGACGGTGCCCAATTGTATAGCCGAGCGCAAGACAACCACTCATTAAAATAGCCGCACCAATAAACAAAGGTTTATTGGTATTTAAAAATTTTTTCTTTTGCAACGAACTTTCTGCCGAAGTCGTCTGTCCAGAGTTTTGCATCGTCATCTCAGTGTTTAAGATCAGAGTCAAGACACACATTTAAATCGAAATTTAAATGTGTGTGAAGCAAAAAAGAGTTTTTTATGGTAATAAACCAATCCCTTGTAAGCCTTCATCTTCATCAAAGCCGAACATAAGGTTCATATTTTGTACAGCTTGACCAGATGCACCCTTCACAAGGTTATCTTGTACCGCAAGAATAATAAGCTTATTCGGCTGCGGCTTATATAAAGCAATACGAAGCTCATTCGCACCGCGCACACTACGTGTTTCAGGCGAACTATTAGCAGGCATCACATCAACAAATTTTTCATTTGCATAAAAGTGCTCATACAATGCCTGAATATCCGTTTGTTTTCCAGCTTCTGTCAAATCAACATAAATTGTGCTGAGCATACCGCGAATCATTGGAACTAAATGAGGAACAAACAAGAGCCCTTCAAAACCACCTTTTTGCCCCGCAATATTTTCTAATGCTTCAACAATTTCTGGGTGGTGACGGTGACCCGCAACCCCATAGGCCTTGAAGTTATCAGCATTTTCACTATAGATCATGCCTAAGCTTGCTTTACGGCCTGCTCCTGAAACGCCTGACTTCGCATCAATAATAATATTTTTTGTTTCAATCAATGCTTGCGCTGATTTCAAAAGTGGAGCCAAACCCAATTGAACGGTAGTCGGATAGCAACCAGGGTTACCAATCACTTGCGCCTGTTTAATTTTTTCGCGGTTTAGTTCAGCTAAACCATATACTGAGTTTTCCAGAACGTCTGGGCAAGCATGTTCCATGCCATACCATTTCTCAAACTGCTCAAGATTTTGTAAACGAAAATCAGCAGCCAAATCAATAACTTTAGTGCCAGCCGCAATCAATTCTTTTGCATGTTGCATAGCAACACCGTGAGGAGTTGCAAAAAACACAACATCACACTTTTTTAAATCATCAATATTTAAATCAGAAAATTGAAGATCAGTATGTCCACGTAAATTAGGGAACATATCTGCAACTGGTTTGCCCGCTTCTGTACGTGAAGTAAGAACTCGAACCTGCGCTTTAGGATGTCGTAATAAAATACGTAATAGTTCAACGCCTGTATAACCCGTTCCACCAACAATTCCGACAGAAATCACGTGCATTACCTCAATTTTTGAATCTATACTTGTGCCGTAGTATGACAGGATGTCCAAGCTTACAAAACCATTTCATGCTTGGTAATTTTAATTTTTTTAATTTTAGCGACAATTAGATAGAACTTATTGAACTGTCATAACTAAACAAATATCAGCAAATAAATACGAGATTTAATTTCGGAGAGCTAGGATGCTTCATCAATCAAAAGAAACAAAATTACACACTTACCTTGGCTTGAGCACATTAATTTTAAGTGCCCTACTTGTAGGTTGCGGAGGTGGAGGCAGTAGTAGTGGCAACTCACCAAGCACTCCAACACCTGTTGATCCTACTCCAGAGGCAACGACTGATGTTACTCTTAAATCTCCTGTAGAAATGCGTAATATCCAACTAAAAGTATATGACAACACCACGAACTCTGTTTTATTAGATACTTCAATTGCAAGTTTAAACAGCTTTAATGTCAAAATTCCTACTGCTAAATTGAATCGTTTATATCGTGTAGAAATTACGACTCAAAATTCATCTCAAGTATTTGATCCAATTACTTCAACATACCAAAATTTCTCTGGTATTTATCATGCGTTTATTACACCGAACAGTGTAAGTGGCAGAACTCTATTCATAAGTCCAAGCAGTGAAGCGATTTACCAACGCGCTGTTATACGCTCGGGACAACTCCCTCAAGATACGATTAACCCAACCAGCATTGAGCAATTGCATGTGGACTTAGCTTCTCAAGACGTTTATAGATCTCTTCTTAATGCGTTCAAAGATGCCGACATTCCTAGTTTAAGTCCAGCCAACTCCCTCGTCACTACTTTAACTTCATTGCAGTACTCAACCAAAAAACCTAGTACATATGTGGATAGCTATCTTAGCTTTGGCTACTTACAATATTGGTCAACAATTCATAGCGGAGCAACCACATACCAAGAACTTGTTAAAAGTTTAGCAACCGATTTGAAAGATGGTTTTTTAGATGGGAAAAAACTTCATGGCGATCCAACATCCTTCTCCCCTATTTTCAATTCTGCTCCAGATAATATTGATCCAGTCAAAAATACACTGTTAGATATCGCAGCTAATCAAAAAGCTACACGCGATAATTTTGCAACCCATTTAAAAGCCGCTACTTTAAAATTGGCAAATAGCCAGAGTTTAGATCAGACGAGTTATAATCTACTGGATAAGAAACAATATTCAGGGGTCGTACCTATCGGAAATACAACTGACTTTTTCCGTATAGATGGGGCTGGTGATTATCGTCGTGCTGTAGGTTTTAGTGGTATTACAGCAACCTGTAACGGTTCTATATATCCTTGTAAACAAGGTTTGACCAGCATTAATCTGTCCGACCCCAAACTACCAGCTACAGACTATTTAGTAGGTCACTATGAAGACACTGCAACAGGTTGCCAACTTAATTTCCGTGCGAATGGTCAAATCGAACTTATTAAAGGATCACAGACTTATCGCTCTGCTTTAAGTGCGGATAGTACAGATAATTTATTGCAAACAGATGCTGCAAGCTCAAGTTATTTACTCAACTCAAGTTCAGCCGAACCAAACAACTCAACGCAACAATACAACTTTATACAATTATCGATTAAAGCAAATAAAATCGTGAGTGCCAAAGCAGGTCTAGATAGCCGAAAAGCACCAGATAACTTACAAACACCACAATTAGAATGTAGTTTTAGTTAATTTGAGACATACCACCACGCAGGCAATGGATTTGATTTAAGTTGTCTGCGGTGTTTTTGAAAATATGGATCGTATTTTTCAACTTCTGCCCAAAATGCAGGGCTATGATCAAAATGTTTAGTATGCGCTAACTCATGAATAGCGACATAGCGAGCAATCTCGTGTGACATGAGCACCAAACCTGCATGCAGCATAATATTATGCTGACTACTGCAACTTCCCCAACGAGTTTTGGGACGGCGGATTGAACATTCGCTGTAATTTAGACGAGTTTGTTCACTTAAATCGTTTAAAAGCTCGGGTAACTCTTGTTTTGCAAATGCAATCACTGCACTTTGTAATGCCAAATATGGCTGCGTGTCTTTAATAAATAGACAGTTATTTTCCCAATCGAATTGAAAAACTCGATGCTGCTTTTGAACAATGACCTGAAATGGTTGCTCTTTATTAAAAAAATAAATCTCAGAAGGAATTTCAATAGATGCCGATTGAACATTTTGTTGCTTATTCCACGTCTCAGTCAACCATTGTTGAGATTGAGCCAAAAACTGCTGAATTTGTTTCTTACTACAAAACAAAGGAACCGTAAGACGGATTGAAGCAGGCTCGACACGTAAGCGCAATTTTCTTGCTCTTACGTGTCGAACGATTTTAATTTCTGGCATTTCCACAGACATTACTGTGCTGTACGCTCTTCAATACCGTTATTTGTTGCAACAATTGCAATCGTTGCTGGGTTTAAAGCGAAAATACCATTAGTCACAACACCTGGAATGTTATTAATGGTTTTTTCTACATCAATCGCATTTAAAATATTAAGATTAAATACATCTAAAATCACATTACCGTTATCTGTTACGACGCCTTCGCGATAAACCGGATCACCACCTAAAGCCACTAGTTTACGAGCAACTGCCGAACGGGCCATTGGAATAACTTCTACTGGGAGTGGAAAATCACGGCCAAGTTGATCAACCCACTTTGAATCATCAACAATACAAACAAATTTCTTAGCAATTGAAGCTACAATTTTTTCACGTGTTAATGCAGCACCACCGCCTTTAATCATATGCATATGACGGTCAATCTCATCTGCACCATCAACATAGGCATCTAAACCACCTACATGGTTCATATCTACAACTTCAATGCCTAATTTTTTAAGGCGATCAGCAGTTGCTTGAGAACTTGCCACAGCAGCTTCTAATTGCAATTCAGGCAATAAATCAATTAGAAAGTTTACTGTACTTCCAGTCCCAACCCCCAAAATGCCACCTTTGGGTAAGTGTTTTAAAGCAGCTTTCGCAGCAGCTTGTTTCTTTTCATCTTGGGTTCCGTATAGACTCATGACATCACTCAACTATTTTTTGACATTTATGCACCAATAATCGGCGCAAATGCACAGGGGTTTGCTACAATAACTTCCTATTTTAAACTGTTATAGGGAAGATGAACATGCTGTCTCGTGTGGTACGACAAATTTTACAAGCAACGGTTTATGATGTTGCAATTGAAACACCTCTCGAAGCAGCTCCACGAATTAGTCAAAAATTAAATAATATTATTCGTTTTAAACGTGAAGATTTACAGCCTGTTTTTTCTTTTAAATTACGCGGTGCCTATAACCGTATTAGCCAATTACCTAAAGAACAACTCGAACGCGGGGTAATTTGTGCATCTGCTGGTAACCATGCTCAAGGCGTAGCATTATCAGGTCAACGTTTAGGAATTCCAGCGATTATTGTTATGCCAAGCACAACTCCGGACATTAAAGTTCAAGCAGTTAAACGCTTGGGTGGTCAAGTTGTGTTACATGGCGATAGTTTTGATATAGCAAATAAATATGCTCAACAACGTGCCGAAGTTGAAGGCCTTGTATTTATTCCACCTTATGACGACGAACTTGTCATTGCTGGTCAAGGTACCATTGCAAATGAAATATTACGTCAATGGCGTGATGTAGAATATGTGTTTGTTGCTGTAGGTGGTGGTGGCCTTATTTCAGGCGTAGCAGCTTACCTTGGTGAAGTTGCACCTCACGTAAAAATTATTGGCGTTGAATATGAAGAATCTGCGTGCTTAAAAGCAGCCTTAGAAGCAAATGAACGTGTAATCTTGCCGCATGTAGGCTTGTTTGCAGATGGTACAGCTGTTGCACAAATCGGTGCTTTGCCATTTGATATTATTCGTCTACGCAAGTCTGATAATTCTGGTCCTATTGTTGACCCAGCGATTGTGACTGTAAATACAGATGAAATCTGTGCGGCAATTAAAGATACCTTTGACGAAAATCGCAGCATTGTTGAGCCTTCAGGTGCGATGGCCCTTGCTGGTATCAAAAAATATATTACCGAACATAAAATCAGCAATAAAAATATTGTGTCGATTGTATGTGGTGCCAACATGAACTTTGACCGTCTACGTTATATTGCTGAACGTACCGAGTTAGGCGAACAGCGTGAAGCCATTTATGCGGTAACACTACCAGAAGAAAAAGGTGCATTCTTAGGCTTCTGTCGCGCTTTACAAGGTCGTAATATTACCGAGTTTAACTACCGAGCAAACAACACAGAAGAAGCGCAAGTCTTTGTTGGTATTAGCTTAAAAGGTGGTGACGCTGAGCGCCATGAAATTTTAGAACAATTGAAGCAACAAAATTATGTAGTAGATGATCTATCTGATGATGAAGTTGCCAAATTACACATTCGTTATTTAATTGGCGGTCATGCAAATCTGGACGATGAAAGATTGTTCCGCGTTGAGTTTCCTGAACGTCCAGGCGCCCTCTTAACCTTCTTAACTCGCTTAGGCCCAACCCATAATATTACGCTATTCCATTATCGTAATCATGGTGCAGCAGAAGGACGTGTATTAGTCGGTTTACAAGCAA
Source organism: Acinetobacter sp. KB005 (assembly GCF_049949095.1). Lineage (NCBI taxonomy): Bacteria > Pseudomonadati > Pseudomonadota > Gammaproteobacteria > Moraxellales > Moraxellaceae > Acinetobacter > Acinetobacter sp. KB005. The sequence continues at coordinate 3,083,026 of NZ_CP188191.1, forward strand.
CCGATGCGAAACAAAATCCTGATGGGTTAATTGAAACTCTTGAGCAGATTAGCTATCCGTATGCAGAAATTACGAATAATGTTGGCTACAAACGTTTCTTGAAATAATCTTGGATTTTGATGAATAAGCCGACAAATTTGTCGGCTTATTCATATAATTATTTTAATATTCCCATCATATTTACATTGCCTCTCTTTATCTCAAAGAAAATATCCTTAAAAATAAACATCTAATCAGGAAACAAGGACCAACATGGCACAGTTTGCAGTCATTGGCTTAGGGAGTTTCGGAGCAACTGTTGCTCAAGAGCTCACAAAATTAAATCATGATGTTATTGGCATTGATACGGTAAAAAAGAATGTTGAAAATCTTGCCAACGTTTTAACTCATGCCGTCATTGCCGATGCAACCGACGAACATGTACTCGATGAACTTAATATTCAAAATTGTGATGCAGTTGTGGTCGCAATTGGTGAAGATATTGAAGCAAGTATCCTATGTGTCCTGAATTTAAAAAATTTAGGGATGGACAAGATTTGGGTAAAAGCAAAAACCAAAGCACATCACACCATTTTGTCGCATCTCAATATCAATAAAATTATTCATCCTGAAGAAGATATGGGGGTACGCGTTGCTCAAGCCCTGAACTATCCAATGGTGAGTCGTTATATGTCCTTAGACGATGATCACTACATTATTAAAATTGAAATTCCTGAAAAACTTAATGGCATTAACTTATATGGCATTATGCAGCAAGCACCACAGGTCAAAACATTGCTCGTAAAAAGACAGCAGCAAATTTTGTTTGAGACGGAAGAAAATTTCACCTTGCAAACTCATGATATTCTTATTTTAGAAGGTCATTTACCGCAGTTAAAGAAACTTTCTAATTGCTTCATATAAGAAACGAAATCTAGAATATGTCTATATATCCCAAGCCCCATAAAACATTAAATTTAAGCCCTCCTTCACTCTTAGCGCTGGGGTTTCTGGGCTTTATTATTTTTGGCACTTTATTACTAAAACTTCCGTTTGCCAATACGGGTCATGTGAGCTGGATGGATGCGCTATTTACCGCAACCTCGGCAGTAACAATTACCGGCCTATCTGTTTTAAATATTCATGAGTCTTTTACCCTGTTCGGGCAAACTATCATTTTGTTGCTCATTCAATCTGGTGGTTTAGGTTTCATGACTTTTGCCATATTGGCGGCACTAAGTTTGTCACCTAAAGTTGGCCTTAAGCAGCAAATGATGGCGCAAGATAGTCTCGGACAAACAAGTCTGTCAAAGGTTACTTTTGTAGCTAAAGGGGTTGTGACTTATACTCTTATTTTTGAGCTCATCGGCACAATTATTCTCACCACTGCTTTTACACCGAGTTACGGCTTTGCACGTGGACTATATTATGCAGTTTTTTATAGTATTTCTTCATTTAACAATGCTGGTTTTTCATTATTTTCCAATAGCTTAATAAATTTCCAAAGTAACTACCTGATTTGTATAACCATTAGCATACTTTATACCTTAGGCGGGCTGGGCTTTTTGGTTCTCATGGACATTAAGCAAAATAAAAAATGGAAAAAACTCACGCCGAATAGCAAGCTAATTCTTACCACTATTACAGTGATTAATATTATTGCCTTTATTTTAATTTGGGCTTTAGAAGCTCAAAACCCTCATACCCTAGGAATGCTCAGTATCGGTGATCAAGCATTAAATGCTTGGTTCCAAGCCACTGTTCCACGCTCGTCAGGATTTAATACCATTGATACAGGAGCAATGACCAACAGTAGCTCCTTACTCATGATGTTACTTATGTTTATTGGTGGTGGCTCGCTTAGTACCGCAGGTGGAATCAAAGTTGGAACCTTTGTAATTTTAGTGCTCAGTGTTATTTCATTTTTACGGCGCACAGATGAAATTCGAATATTTAATCATTCAGTCGCACACGAAACGACCTATAAGGCTTTAGCTGTTACTGCAATTACGAGCATACTCATTTTCATGGGATTCTTTATTATTTTGCTTTTAGAGCCTAAAGCAGACTTTATGAACTTGTTGTTTGAGGTTGTTTCCGCAGCGTGTACTGTGGGGCTTTCTCGCGGAATCACGCCGGAGCTACATAATGGTAGTTTATTCATTTTAAGTTTACTGATGTTTGCTGGGCGACTCGGCCCATTAACACTGGCTTATTTAATTGCCACTCCGAAAAAAAGTCGACTCAAGCACCCTCAAGCCAATATTCAAATTGGATAATAAAAATGCCGCTATAAAAGCGGCATTTTTACAAGTAAAAACTTAGTACCAATTCATGAGTGAAACACCCAAGCCCGCGTAAGTTGCTCGATGGTTATAGTCAATTAAACTTTCACCATAACCATTAAACAACTGGAAGTGTCCACGCAATTTGCCACTGATTGGAAAAGCCCAATCAAATTGAACAGCACCATGAGAGTCATCACCACCTTTTAAAGAGTGACGCAACATTAAAGAGAAGTCATTTTCCTTCCACTTATAAAATGCTGTTAAATCACCACGACCGATGTAATTTTCCATATCAGGGTTATTATCGTCTTTGCTGTCTTCTTCAATACGCACCCACGGACGAAGCATTAAAGCAAAGTTACCGCGCTCTAATCCCACATTAAAGATTACGCGGTTCCAGCTACGAGATAATGGATCTGAACGACCATTTGATTGGTGATTTAAAGTAACCCCAAGCAAACGACCATCTAGACCAAGTAATTCATAGTTGGTTCTAAACATTAAACTAGCTTCAGGTTCATAATTCGTTTCGCGGAAAGGACGAGACTCTTCAGCATTAAATGTCTGCCAACGTGAAGATTGTGTATAACCTACCCACAAATCACCATTATTGCCAAAAATATTTTCCCAAGCTTTGGTCTTTAGAGAAAGTTGGAATTTACTTTCTGTTGATTTCAGATTTTGATCTTCTGTCACCGTATTATTGGGGTTTGGGCTGTGTGGGAACTCATTTTTATCACTGGTCCAGAATACAGGTAGCAAATAGACCGGTTGATAAGCACGAATATTCCAAACCCCTAGTTTACTTTTTTCAGACAACTCCCAACGTTGATCTAATAAAGAAGTAGTAGGTTCAAGTTTTGGTGCTTTACCAATTATTTTGATATTACTCACTGTATCTACCACCTTCTCTTTAAAGGTTTCAGGTGGAACAGCAGGTGCATCAATTTTTTTAACAGGTTCTGGTACAGCCGCAGCTTGAATAACTGGTAAAGCTGCTGGTTTAAATACAGAGTCATAACAAGCCAGACGATCGGCATTCGAAGCAAGAGCAACACATGCATCTACTGTCGCAGGGGTTACGGGTGCCAAGGTGTCAGCATATGTCACAGACGCACATAAACAGCTAAGCACGATTCCCATGCTTAGCTGTAAAGATGTGCGTTCAAATTGTCTGAACGCCATGTTCATCTCCAATTTTTATTTTAATTAACTTGTTGAATGGTAAAACCTAATTGCTGCAATTCATCGCGTTTTGCAAATGGCGCAACTACAGATTTTACAGGAGTTTGCTCAACCAAATATTGACGAGCAACACGTTGTAAATCCTCTAATGTTACATGCAGCAAGCGTTCACGTAAGGTACGGCGGAAAGTTGGTGTTCTTGCATGCAACAATGCATAACATGCTGTAATCGCCTCACCCGCTGGTGAACCTGGTTTATCCATACTTGCAACGAGTCCAAGAATCGCTTCTTCAAGCTGATGAGGCTGTTGTTCCGCATTTAATAACCATTGCACACTCGCTTCAAAGTCTTTAAATGTTTCTGCTAAACGTGGGTCACGGTAACTATAGAAACGGAATGAACATGCATTCCCATCATAACTTGCTCCGCCACCATAAGCACCGCCTTTTTCACGAATGGCACTGTGTAAGAACCCATTACGTAAATAAGCTGCCAATACCATTAAGGGAGCCGCATCTGGATGCGATACATCGACAGCCTGATAAGCAGAAGCACAGAACTGAACATTTGCCTGAATTAACCATGCTTCATGTTTATTATCATTTGCTTGTTCTACGTGAGTTAACTCTGTTGCAGTTGCATCAACGTTTAATTTATCCCAAACATTTTGGATTTCTTCAACCAAACGTTCAGACTGATGTTCTTCACATACAAGCAAGAACTGTTTAGGCGCTTGCAATAATTTACGATGAATACGCTTTAATTCTGAAATTAGCTCATCATAAGCTGCATCATCTTGAGTAATCTTAGTAACAAGCTCACTCAACCAATTTAATGCACCTAAACCAGTGTTTTGATAATCACGTTGAGCCAAGGCACTCATATTACGTGATGCAATTTGCATTGCATAACTATGACCTGCGCCAGACAAACGAGACTGCCAACGTGTTTTACGTTGTTGCAATAACTCAATAATGCGCTCTTTCTCATCAAAACGAAGCTGTTCAAATGCTAACTTTAATAAATGAATTGCATCATTTTTTTGAGTTAAAGATTTAGTTGTTAACGTTAACCAAGCACTAATTTTATCTTTATCATCGACTTTACTACGTAAAGAAGCGCCCATTCCCAAACCACCACTTACAGCTGTTTGTAAGTTTTGCAGCTCAAGATAATCATATTCACCTGCGCCCACTTCGCCCATCAAGATAGAAAGCAAATTGAAATAAGGTGACATTACAATATCTTCAGGAATTTGGATGAGGACTTGTTGATAGTAAATACCATTCGTACCAGCATGATACAAATTCAATGGCGTATCCATGCGATTGCAAAGAATCTCGCGCAATTGACCCTGCACAATATGCAAGTCAGCAGGTACATCTTCCAAGCCTACTTTTGGTAATAGTTCAAGGTTATCTGGAGTATCCTGACGCTCCTCTAAAGCCTTGGTATTAGCGATAATTTCAGCCTTATCAGCATCTGTTAATTTTTCACCAATAGCAGCTAAACGTGCTTTTTCTGCCTCTTGCTCTTTTACAGACTTAGTTGGGTCTGGAACTAGAGTCATCTGTACGCGATGTGGGTTGTCTAGCAAATGCGTTTGAATCAGATTTGATAACCACATTGGGTCTTTCAACTCTTCTTTAACTTGTGCAATTGCGCTGTCAACGTCCCAAATTTGAATTGGGTCATTGTGGTGAATCGCACCGCTTAAGCCATTTAAAATTAGACTTAAACCATATGGTGTACCATCACCATTGATTTCACGTTGATGCAATTCAATTTGATGTAAAATTGCATCGACTAAATCGCTATCAATTGGTTTGGCAGCGACATCACTTAAAATATTTAAAACACCATCTCTAAAGCTTTCAGCATGTTCAGGATTTGAACCTTGCACACCACAATAGAAAGTCATTTCAAAGTTACTATCGTCTACACCCATTAATGGACCGGTTGATTGAGCATATCCACACGTTTCTAGGTAATGGCGCAATGGTGAAGCTGAATTTTCTAATAAAATTCCTTCAACTAAACGCATTCCCAAGCGCAATTTAACATCGTTTGCTTCAGGTAATAACCAAGATAAGACATGATAAGTTTTATCTTTTAAATCATCACTATCAACGCCATAATTTTCTGTTACTTCAATTGGCGCAGCTAAACGTTTTTCAGGCTTAGAATATAAAGTTGTACCCGCAGAAAACTTATTTAGAGCTAGTTTTTCAAATTGCTCTTGTAACTCATAAGCTGTTTGATTCCCGAAAGTCATAAATACAGCATTACTTGGATGGTAATGAGTCTTATAAAACTCAACTAACTGCTCATACGTTAAATCAGGAATATCTTTCGGGTCGCCACCTGAATTGTAATGGTAGGTCGTTTCAGGAAATAAATGATGAGCCAACTGGTGATAAAGTTGGTCAGATGGCGCACTCATGGCACCCTTCATTTCATTAAAGACCACACCTTTATAAACAGGTTGTCCATTTTCAAGTTCAATACGAATACCTTCTTGAGCAAAATCAAGTGGATTCAAATTAGCGGCAAACGCCGCATCAAGATAAACAGAAAGTAAGTTTTGGAAATCTTTTTTGTTTTGAGTAGCAAATGGATATGCTGTCCAATCTGCTGCTGTAAATGCGTTCATGAACGTATTTAAAGAACGGCGAATCATTAAAAAGAACGGATCACGCACCGGAAACTTTTCAGATCCACACAAAGCGGTATGTTCTAAAATATGTGCCGTGCCTTTAGAGTCCATAGGTTGTGTTCTAAAAGCAACAAGAAATACATTTTCATCATAGTCAGTTGCCAAGTGATAATGCACAGCACCTGTAACTTTATGCTTATATTCAGACACTAAAATATCTAATGCTTCTACATGGTGCTGACGTAGCAACTGAAACGCAGGGTGAACAGTTTGAGAAATGGTTTCAGTGACATCTACAGTCATGTGATCTCCTAACATATCGGATAAGTGAATAAGTCTCATTATAGCCTGAGTCAGCTTGAGATTGGCGAACAAAAGCCAAGTAAAATACTATGTTTTTGTTGAGTATTAGTTTTCATTGGCACGGCTTTGATATCAAGCACATAGCCATGAATGTTTTATCCTAACAGAACAAAAGCTTTTAATTCTATTTATATATTACCCAATAAATAAAAAAGCCCATCAAGTTGATGAGCTTTTATAAAAAACTTTTACTTAAAAACGATAACGAAGCGCAATTTGAGCATTTAATGGATCACCCATCATGTTTGAATCATTTGCGTTACTATGACCTGAAACAAAGTAATCGCGATCAAATAGATTATTTAAGTTCAGGTTCACATCATAACGTTCACTTTGATAACCTACTGCTGCATTTACAACAGCATAACCTGGTAAAACATTCTTGTTATCTGGAGCACTAAAACGTGAAGATTCACCACGTCCACCAACAGCCGCATACCAATGATCATTAATTTGATATTTCAACCATAAGTTTGCAGTGTTATTTGGGGTAAGCGCAGAATGATTGCCTGTCAGTCCAATAGCCGATTTTTCAATTTTCCCATCCATATAAGAATAACCAGCTAATACTGACAATTGATCAGTCAATTGACCTGTTAAAGAAAGCTCAACACCCTTGGTTTTTTGCTCACCTGCTAACAATGCTTGATTTGGATTTGCTGGATCTTGGTTTTGAATATTCGTTTGGCTCATTTCAAATAAAGCCAATGTCACATTTAATTGATCATTTACATCCCATTTTGCACCGACCTCAATATTTTCAGTTTTTGTTGGGCTCAAATCATCACTATTTTGATATAAAACAAATGAATCAGCTAATGGCTGGAAAGATCGGTTATAAGAAGTATAAAGGGAAATATTGCTTACTGGCTGATAAACCACCCCGATTCGTGGAGAATAGGTGTTATCAGTTCTATTTAATATTTGAGATTTCACTTTATCATTACGATCTTGTGACAAATTGTCGTAACGCAAACCAACTAAAACTTTAAGCTGATCTGTAACTGTCATTAAGTCTTGCAAATAGATGCCATAGTTTTCAAAGGTGTTACTATTGTTATTACGTGCATCTTTTGTGCCCGTATTGATGGGTGCCCAATACTCTAATTCAGGGTTATACAAATCAGTAGTTGTTTTAGCCCCTTGCCAAAGTATTTCATCTTTATGCTGCTTACTATACTCGACACCAATCAAAGTATTGTGCTTTAAAAAACCTGTATTAAATAAAGCGCTCAATTCTTGCTGAACATACACGCCATCTTCATTACGTAAGCGTTTGTTTTGAGTCAATTGAATCTTATCAGCTGGTAAGTTTTGATGTGAATCAACACTGTATTGACGATCTAATGAATAGTTATAGTGTCGAACTGCCCCATGATATTTTAAATTATCATTAAACTCATGGTCTAAGCTTATGGTTTGGCTTGAGATTTCAGTATCAACATCACCAACTTCTTTACCGTTTAATGCACCATAAAAAGTTTTAGGATTTGTTTTAACTGGTTTACCTGTAATTGGATCTGTCGGAAAACCTTGATCTGCTAAACGGTCATCATGCAAATAGTCAGCCTGAATTAAAAGCTTCGTCTTGTCTGAAATATCCCATTGTAAAGATGGAGCAACCGCTTGGCGTTTTAAAAAGGCCTGATCACGATAACCATCTGAATCTTCAACTGCGCCAGTTAAACGAACCTTAACATTCTCTGCTACTTTTTCATTCACATCGACTTCTGCACGGCGTTGACCTGTTGTGCCACCAATAAGACTCAGCTCACGCAAAGATTCGTCCATTGGTTTTTTATTAATTTTATTGACTAATCCACCCGCAGAACCACGTCCATATAATACAGAAGCAGGCCCTTTTAATACTTCAATACGCTCAACATTCGACATGTCGCGAAAATACAAGGCATCGTCACGAATACCATCTACATAGTTATCTGTAATAGCAGAAAAACCACGAATCATGACCTGATCACGCTGCCCATCACCCACACTAAAGCTCAAACCAGCAACGTTTTGCAAGGCACCTTGCATTGAGGTGACAGTTTGCTCTCTTAAAACTTGTTTAGGCACCACATTTACGATTTGAGGAACATCTTTTAATTGCATAAGTCCTTTAGTTGCGCTCGATGCTTGTCCCACTTCTTGTTTTAAGCTTTTTTCCTTCTCAGCTTTTACTGAAATTGTTGGAAGGTTGGTTACAGCCTGTTGCTCTGCCTCTACGGCATATACATGGCTTGTCATCACCCCAACTGATGAAATAAATAAAATAGAACGCTTCATGTAAGTTCGCTACGAAAAATTTCATGCGAAGTTTCAATTAAATACAGTGTATTTGTAAATATTAGCAAGAATCATTATTAATTGATAATATTTATTAAAAATATGAATTCAATGGCCTTGTTAAATCAGACCTGAGTTAAAAAATCATCTTATTTTTTTAGAAAATTACCATGCGGCCTATTTATTTAGCTATACCCTATTTCTTAATAAAGTAATGGCTGCATCGAATACCCCCTCCAACTCACTGATGGCGATAATGAGAGTGCACATAAAAACGTCACTTTCTGAATTAACTGAATTTTATTCAACAAACTACAGCAAATCCAAGCAATGGTGTAAACTTAGCTACCTGATTTTTTTATTTGTGACAACACATATGGCAACTGTAGATCTTTTTGCAATTGGTAATGCATTAATCGACCAAGAATTTAAAGTGTCTGATGATTTTCTTAATCAACAAGGCCTGCAAAAAGGCACAATGCAGTTGTCCGATGGTGACACTCAGTCTGCTCTATATGCAGAGTTAAAACAGCATCAAGACTACAAAGGTCAAGCAAGTGGCGGTTCTGCAGCAAATACGACTGTAGCTTTTAGTGCATTAGGTGGAAGCGCTTTTTATGGTTGCCGTGTTGGTCATGACGATTTAGGTGCGATCTACCTACAAGGTCTAAATGAAGCTGGCATTAAGACCACACCAAAATCGATCAGTGAAGGCGTAACTGGCACATGTATGGTGTTAATTAGCCCTGACTCTGAACGCACGATGCACACCTATTTGGGTATTACTGCTGAACTTTCTCAAGATCAAATCGACTTTGAACCATTAAAAACAGCAAAGTGGCTTTATATTGAAGGTTATCTTTCTACAAGTGAAACGGCTCGTAAAGCTGTAAAACAAGCAAGAGAAATTGCAAAAGCAAATGGCGTAAAAATTGCCCTCTCTCTTTCAGATCCTGCCATGGTGCAATACGCTCGTGAAGGCTTGGAAGAACTTATGGATGATGGCGTAGATTTACTATTTTGTAATGAACAAGAAGCCTTAATGTATACAAATACAACATCTGTAGAAGATGCTCTTGCTCAATTACGTTTTAAAAATCATACCGTAGTCATTACACAAAGTGCCAAAGGTGCATTAGTTTCTAACCCAACTCAGCACTTCCATGTTGCGGGACGTCATGTTGAAGCAGTAGATACAAATGGTGCAGGCGATGCATTTGCAGGCGCGTTCCTTTATGCCCTAAACCATCACCAAGATTTGAATGCTGCGGCTCAGTTAGCCATCTTAATTTCGAGTGAAGTAGTCTCTCAATTCGGACCACGTTTAGCTGTAAATGATTATGCTAAACTTCTTGAAAATTTTCAGAAGGAATGTGCTTAAAATGGAAAGGATCTGTATGACGGAAGAAGTTCCTGAGCGCGAAGCTAGAGCTTTTGACACTTTACAAGGAACTACTATTTTCGTTACGCAACGTGACGGCGCATTCTATGCTTATCAGAATTTATGCCCTCATTTGCAAACTGAGCTTGAATATTTAGAAAATCAATTTCTCGATCAAGACCAAGAATACATCCAGTGCTCTACTCATGGTGCTTTATTTACTGTGGAAACAGGCGAATGTATTTCAGGGCCATGTTTAGGTGATTTTTTAAATAAAGTTGAGCTTAAAGTACATTCAGATGGCGGTATCTATATCGTAGACTGAAGCTATAAACATTAGAGTTTCTGCCATGGCTGATTTCTTTTTCAATTATTATCTTATGCCATTTCACTTAAGTGTAGTGGCTTTGATATTGCTCAGCGTGGTAGAAACCATTGGTATGTATATTGGACTCCGTCCAAGTCAGTTACTTAAAAAAATTGCACCGGATTGGCTTTCTAACTCACCACTACTTAATGTTAAATTTTCTAAAGCTCTAATTTTCGTTTTTTTACTCATCAATTTCAGTTATGCAGGTTACTTTTTACAACTCTCTTTCTTCGCAATACAGCATTATTTTATTTCACCATTTTATTTAATCGTCCCAGCACTTGTGATCGCAATCTTTTTTACTGTGTTCATGATTCACTGCCTTGACCAAGTGATTAAGCCGAAGCTTACACATACCAACTATAACCTTTTAGGGCGATTAGCGACTATTTCCAGTGGTAATGCCAGACCAGGTTTTTCTGCTCAAGCACGCGTACGTGATGAATTTGGTCAACTTCACTATGTTCAAGTAGAACCAGAATATGGTGAACTCGAATTATATTCCCAAGTCATTCTTGTCAAAGTGCATAAAAGCCATTATGTAGCCAAAAAAATCTCTATCTCAAACGATCTTTTCGCACCCGATTAATTCTTAATAATTCTTCTCATCTATTATTGCTTTTTTTCAGGCTTTATTACGGCCTTATTTTATTATTTTCTTTTTTAATTAATTATTTATTATCCCGACCATTTTAGTTAGAAATAAAATTAGCAAATATTATATACAACCATTTCAGTCGGAATTAAATTTAAAACAAACCATTTTAATCAACTTAATAATTTTATTTACAAGTGTTTTAGTAGGAATTAATAATCAATTCAAACTATTTTAGTATGGTATTATTTTTCAAATATTAACTATTTGTTTTTTATAAATTAATTATTTAAATATCCATTTAAAATATATTTATTGTTTATTTTTATTATATTTTGATTAATAATAAAATTAATATCAAATGAGGTTTAATTAATGAGCCTTAATTTTCAAAATCTTAATAGTCGTTTAATTAAAGAAATCACCATTATTTTAATAATAAAAATAGTGCTTCTTTTAACGATTAAACATATTTGGTTTGATGCTCCCACCATCCCCAAAAATTTTGACAATCAGGTCGCCGAGCATATTGCTGGCGATAACATTTCCAACATTAAGGAGACACGTTGATGATTTCTGAAAGCGTGGTTGATCTTTCGCGGTTTCAATTTGCAATGACCGCAATGTATCACTTTCTTTTCGTCCCTTTAACTTTAGGTTTGGCATTTATCCTTGCCATCATGGAAACCACCTATGTCATTTCCGGTAAAGAAATTTACAAGGATATGACTAAATTTTGGGGAAAATTATTTGGTATTAACTTTGCTTTAGGGGTAACAACTGGCTTAACCATGGAGTTCCAGTTTGGAACGAACTGGGCTTATTACTCACATTATGTAGGTGATATTTTTGGTGCGCCATTAGCAATTGAAGGCCTTATGGCATTCTTCCTTGAGTCGACATTTATTGGTTTGTTCTTCTTTGGATGGGACCGTTTAACTAAGGTTCAGCATCTAGGTGTAACATGGTTAGTTGCGCTCGGTTCTAACATGTCAGCGCTCTGGATTTTAGTGGCAAATGGCTGGATGCAAAACCCTGTAGGTGCTGCATTCAACTTTGAAACGATGCGTATGGAACTAGTCGATTTCGGCGCACTTATCTTTAACCCTGTGGCTCAAGTTAAATTTGTACACACTGTATCAGCAGGCTATGTAACTGGTGCGATTTTCGTACTAGCTATCTCAAGTTACTACTTGCTTAAAAAACGTGATCTTCCTTTCGCTCGTCGTTCATTTGCAATTGCTGCGATTTTCGGTCTTGCATCTACACTTTCAGTGATTTTACTCGGTGATGAATCTGGCTATGAATTAGGGGATGTTCAAAAAACTAAACTGGCTGCAATTGAAGCTGAATGGGATACTCACCCTGCTCCAGCTCCATTTACTTTATTTGGTATACCGAACCATGAAGAAATGCGGACAGATTATGCAGTTAAAATTCCATATGCATTAGGTTTAATTGCAACCCGTTCAACAACCAAAGAAGTTACTGGTCTAAAAGATCTCATGCAGCAGCACGAAGTTCGTATTCGCAACGGTATGCTTGCCTATGCTGAACTTGAAAAACTACGTGCGGGTGATCGCTCACCAGAGTTATTAGCTTCGTTTGAAAAAAATCAAAAAGATTTAGGTTATGGCCTACTTCTTAAGAAATATGCACCAAATGTAGTTGATGCAAATGAGCAAAATATTAAAGCTGCTGTAAAAGATACTGTTCCAAATGTTACAGCACTATTTTTCTCTTTCCGAGCAATGGTTGCCTCTGGTTTCTTGATGCTATTACTTTTCATTTTAGCGACTTGGGCTGTAGCAAAAAGAAATGCTGAAAACAAACCTTGGTTACTTAAATACGCATTGTTTGCACTGCCACTTCCTTGGATTGCTGCACAAACTGGTTGGTATGTAGCTGAAGGTGGCCGTCAACCATGGTCAATTGGTGAAATCTTACCAACCCACCTATCTACTTCTAGTTTAAGTACTGGTGATGTATGGGGGTCGATTCTTGCCTTAGCAGCGTTCTATACAGCGCTTTTAATTATCGAAATGTATTTAATGATCAAATTTTCTCGTTTAGGGCCAAGTTCTCTGCACACTGGCAAATATCATTTTGAAAAGCATGAACCGAAAACAGCTGTTAATGGGGAGGCCTTATCATGATTGAATATGAATTATTAAAAATCATTTGGTGGGTGTTAGTTGGCGTACTTCTGATCGGCTTCGCTCTGACTGATGGCTTCGATATGGGTTCTATGGCTCTCATGCCTTTCGTTGGAAAAACCGATAGCGAACGCCGTGCTGCAATCAACACGATTGCACCACACTGGGATGGGAATCAGGTCTGGTTTATTACAGCAGGTGGTGCATTATTTGCTGCATGGCCAATGGTATATGCTGTGGCTTTCTCTGGTATGTATTGGGCATTATTACTGGTTTTATTCGCCCTTTTCTTACGACCAGTCGGCTTTGATTATCGTTCAAAACTTGAAAACACCAAATGGCGTAATTCATGGGATTGGGGCCTATGCATTGGAGGCGCTGTACCAGCGCTTGTGTTCGGTGTAGCCTTTGGTAATTTGTTTCTAGGCTTACCTTTTGGTCTAGATGACACTTTACGCTCTGAATATACTGGCAGCTTTTTTGCTCTTTTAAATCCGTTTGCATTAGTTTGCGGTATTGTCAGTCTTTCAATGCTCTGTGCCCATGGCGGTGCATGGCTCATGTTGCGTACAGACGATGCTTTAAAGCAACGCTCTGCAAAAGCAACCCAGATTATGGCAATGCTATTTTTAGCTTGTTTTCTTGTTATTGGAGCATGGTTGTATTTTGGTCAAATACCCGGTTATAGCTATTCAGTAGCAATTGATCCAAATGCTGCACTCAACCCTTTAGCAAAAGAGGTAGTTACCAATAGCAACCCTGGTTGGATGAACAATTACAGTACCTATCCAATTACTAAAGTTGCTCCAGTTCTTGCAATCTTAGGCGCAATCATTGCAATTTTTGCATCCTCAAAAGCAAAAGCAGGTTTAAGTTTCACTGGTACAAGTTTAATGATTGTAGGAGCAATTTTAACCGCAGGTTTTGCACTATTTCCGTTCTTATTGCCATCTAGCATTAATCCCAATTCTAGCTTGACGATGTGGGATGCTGTCTCAAGCCACCTTACTTTAGGCGTTATGACTGTAGCTGCTGGCATTTTTGTACCACTCATTTTGATCTATACCAGTTGGTCTTATTACAAAATGTGGGGAGTCATTACCAACAAACACATCGAGTCAAACTCGCATAGCTTGTATTAAGGAGAAGCAAATGTGGTATTTCGCATGGATCCTTGGCATTTTGATGGCATGTTTTGCAGGTGTACTCAGTGCACTTTATATCGAGCACCATCAGAACTTAGATGAGGAATAAATCATGGCAAAAGCAATGACAGCATCAAATCATCGAAAAGTTCAAGCATTCGCAATGGCCCTTTCATTTCTGTTGGCATTGCCTCTTGCTGCAATTTTGCTGGTTTACCCTTCACTCATGTTAGATGCTAACGGACACTACAATCATAGCCAACTCATGTTGGTGATGATCGGTATTTCTGGTGGCTTTATTTATGGAGTGGGTTTTGTACCCAACTTCTGGTTATGGAAATGGTTATTTAGTCCATGGATAGCATGGCCTCTCATGCTTTTAGGCTATTACATCTGGTTTCTAACCTAAACAAAAAAGACCTCATTTGAGGTCTTTTTTCATTTCAATTAATTTAATAGATATTAATAGTAAATTAATTTGATTGTTCAGCTAGCCAAGCCATAAATTTTTGACGCTCAGCTTTTGAGGCTTTCTGCCAAGTTTCAACTAACCGTTGATCATTCGTTTGTGCTACCCCTGTTACTGGCATAGACGTTGGAGTTGGCACAATAACTTGAGCGGAAGTAGGTTTAGCCGATGCATACACTGCTTCAGGCTGTGGTTTAGATGATTTAGTCGTAAAGTCAGTTACTTTACCCAACAAGCCAGTTGCAAACCATGGTTTTGCTTCATTGTTTGCGCCCGTTTGTTTCACAATTAATTCATTATTTGCACTGTACAAAGCAACTGTTGGTTGTTCAGCATATTTTTTCGCATTTTCAAAGTCTTTAGGGACATCTACCATCGAAAGCTTGTAAGTTTTCCCATCTTGCAATGCAGGTGTTTGAATTGTGACTACACCAGATTTAACAATGTCATGCTCGCCATTTAAATGTTCAAAATATTCTTGGTAACGCACGCTTAAGCTAGTCTCACCCGCATCGACTTTATAGTTATTTTTAGATGAACGAAATAACCCAGAATTGACTTCTTGACCATTTACCGCAAGGATTACAATTTCCTCTGGCGCTGTAATTGTAACTGCTGAAAATACTGAACCACTGAGTAATAAACCAATTGCAGCAACACCTAATCTTAAAGTCATCTGTTTCTTTCTCTGTATTTGATAAGCTATTAAATCATGAGCAATATGCAATATGATTGTGACTATTTTATGACAGTGCAGTTATTGGCTAATTTTCAGATTTATTATTTTTAAAATATATATTTGAATTTCATCAGTTTCCGTTTTATTTAGTCCTTGCATTAATTCTCAAAACATAAAAAAAGAGCACCCAAATAGGTGCTCTTTTTTAAATTTCAATTAATTGAAAGTTTTGAAACGATCAGCATCATTAATAAATGCTTTTTCGCCTGCTGGCGCTTCAACTGAACCAAATACTAATTGAGCACGTAGTTTCCAAGTTGCAGGAACATCAAACGCTTCAGCTGCTTCAGCATCAACAATTGGGTTATAGTGCTGTAAAGATGCACCTAAACCAAGCTCTGAAAGCGCAGTCCAAGTTGCAAATTGAGCAATCGCGCTTGAATGTTCAGACCATACTGGGAAGTTATCTGCATATAATTCGAATTGCTCTTGTAAATTTTTAACAACAGCTTGGTCTTCATAAAATAAAACCGTACCAGCACCCGCTACAAAGCTATCAATTTTTGTGTTTGTACCAGCAAAAGCTTCTGCAGGAACAATTTTACGTAATGCTTCACGAACTAAATTCCAGAATTTAGCATGAGATTCACCATATAATGTCACCACACGTGAAGATTGCGAGTTAAAAGCTGAAGGGCTATGTTTAACCGCCTCACGAATTGTCTCTTCAATTTTAGTGCGATCTAATGCAACATTTTTACCAATTGCATAAATAGTACGACGGTTTTTAATTTTATCTAAGAAAGTAGACATTTTGTTATTTCCTACCTATTTGATTGACCATGGGCCGTTGTTTGGGAATGAATACAGTGTATTGAACTCATTTTCTATAATCAGCATTAAAAATATGACAGTTCGTTTTATTTTCGCAACAATAAAAAAAGATATAGATATAAAAAAGCTTCACCATTTAGTGAAGCTTTTTATTGCTAACAACCAATTATTTATCAGTTTCAAACAGCGCAGCGACAAATGATTTAGCTGAGAATGGTCTTAAATCATCAATTTTTTCACCGACGCCAATGAAACGAATTGGCACATGTGTACGGCTTGCAATATTAAAGAGCACGCCCCCTTTCGCGGTTCCATCTAACTTGGTAATTGTAATACCAGTTAAACCCACAGTCTGGTCAAACTCTTGCACTTGGTTAATCGCGTTTTGCCCTGTACCCGCATCTACGACTAACATAATTTCATGAGGTGCAGTCGCATCAATTTTTTGCATAACGCGCTTAACTTTTTTAAGTTCTTCCATCAGGTTGCTTTTATTATGTAAACGACCTGCTGTATCTGCGATTAATACATCAATTCCTTTAGCACGAGCACTCTCAAAGGCATCAAAAATAACAGAGGCACTATCAGCTCCGTGACCTTGGGCTACAACTGCGATATCATTACGTTCACCCCAGATTTGTAATTGCTCTGTCGCTGCGGCACGGAATGTATCACCAGCAGCCAACATCACTTTTTTACCTTCACCTTGCAAACGTTTCGCTAATTTACCAATAGTTGTGGTTTTACCAACACCATTTACCCCAACCATTAAAATCACATAGGGTGATTTGTTCGGGTCAATATGCAAAGGCTTAACACGTGGAGCTAACAAAGCAACCAACTCTTCTTGTAAAGCTTTATAAAGAGAGTGGGAATAGATCAAATCACCACGAGCAGTACGCTCTGTTAAATTGGTAATGATCGTTTTAGTTGCCTCAACACCAATGTCTGCAACCAATAATTGCTCTTCGACTTCTTCGAGTAATTCATCGTCAATTTCCTTTCCACCGATCAGGATATTGACCATTCCATCAGCGAAATTACGACGAGTTTTGGTTAAACCTTCTTTCATCCGGCCAAAAAAACCAGATTTTGGTTGTTCAACCGCTGTTTCTGTTGAAGCCGATTCAACTTTGGCTACTTCAATGTTTTCTTGTGATTTAACAGGAGATTCAACGATGGGAACATCGATAGCAGGTAAATTAGGTAATGTGACATCGTCATCACCGATCTCAGCATCTATCAAGAATTTATTTTGCATATTCGATTGTTGCTCCATGCGGATTCCTTGAAAAACAGCGTGTTTAAAAAGAGAAAGTTTAGCATAAATTCAAAATTTTGCCTGCCACAATAGTGCTCAAAAAGCTTTGGAAACCAAGATTTAGCCTGATTAACCCAATTACTGCGTATCTTCCTGAGCGAGTGCCGGATATTGCTTAATATGAGCACCCTCAAATTGGTAAGCATGCATTAACTTTAAATACTCAGCTCGATGAATTTCTGACTGAGCTAACTGAGCTATAAGTAACTCAGCCATGTCTTGAGTTCTTGGATAAGTCGCCTGATGAGAAAGTTGTACAATTCGTTGATATTGATCCGGACTAATAGGCCGAAGTAATGCTAAATATGACAGCACAAAAATACAGCCAATGACAATAACCACAAACAGGTTAAAACATTGATCAACTTTTAACTCAGACTTTAATTTAAGAAAATTTTGTTTGAATATGAGCATGACCTACCTCGAATTAGTGTAGTGTAGGGTTCAATGCACATAAGCACAAGATCAAACATCCAGTAAGGTTAATAATCGTACCTTACTGGATAGTATGCTTAACTTATTAGTGAACGAATGACAGAAAAGTATAAAATTGCCGCAATAATAACCAAGACTAAAAACATGGCAAAAATACTTAACCCTTCTTCTGCATCTGCTGGATGCAACTCGTCTTCATCGGCAATTTTTCGAAGCTCCCCATCATAGACTTGATAAAACCAGTTTTTTTGGGTGGGTTCTAAATGTCCTGCAAAATCAAATACCCTTTTGCGCTGTGCAAGACAATAATCCCCTAAATGGATTTCCTCATGGAAAATAGCTTCATCTAATAATTTACGGTGATAATGGGCCAGTTCTATGATTTGTTCCTCTTTAGGCGGAGTATCAAAAACAAAGCCATCGATTGTATTTGTCATATTTTATTCTCCTTGTCTTTTATTCTCATATTGATTTTAATCAAAATTATTTGTGAATAATGTTTAATCATGTATCCTAATAGTGAACTAAGCGATATGCACTAATAGTTGACAAATCCATCAATTTGTAATATTAGTTTAATAATTCTAAGTTAAATTAATTTAAAGGCAGTGGCCTTTAGAAAAAAGTAATCATAATTACAATAAGGAGTTTTCTATGATTCAACGTATCTCTCATCATGATTTAGAACATGTATATGCAACTGCAGTAAACACAATTCATTCTCAAATGAACTTTCAAGATGCAGTTACACAGTTAGAAGAAGTTGCTCGCGCTGGGCACGGTAAAGCTGCCCTATTCTTAGCAGAATTGTATTATCAAGGTTTCCGTGTTGAACGTGACTCACTTAAAGCACAATATTGGCAAAAGTTAGCCACAATGCAAGCATAAAGAAACGTCACTTAGGTGGCGTTTTTTTTATATCTATAAGAACCTAAAATTGTCAATTTATCTAAAGCCTTACTTCGCCACTTTAGTCATGGCTCAGGTGGCGTTTTTTTATGTCTGTAAAAATTCGATATAAACCAATTCATCCCTTATCTCTTCTTGCGCTTCACCAAAGCTTAATCGCTTTGTTTTGCTCAGGTGGTCTTTTCTTTAGCTGTGAATATTTGTTTACGATTTGATACCTGTTTAAACTGAAATGTCATCTATTTTTTCTATAATAAGCAAGACAAGTTAAGAACCATTAAATTGACAATGAATAGTTTAAGCAATCTACAACCGGTTTCAAAAGACTTGATGATTAAGATTTATATTTTAAGAACCATGATGTACTGCGGAGTTCTTTGGGGATTATTTCATCAAGGTTGGGCAATTAAATCAGATCAGGAAGATTTTATTTTTCCTTTCTGGCTCAATGGATTGCAAGCTCACCGCTACGCCAAAGAACATTGGCCACATTACAAACCAAGAAGAATTACCCCCAAAGATTTTCATGAATCTTTATTGCCAACATTAACCCGACTCAACGTTACACCTGCTTTGTTTAATTCTTCTCACAGGAAGTTGAAATTATCTACTCAGCAAATGCATCATTTCTTTTTTAAACATCCGCACTGGCAAGAAGCCTAAAGTTTTCTTTAGGTTCTTAACCACTATATAGAATGCTTTTTGAACGCTTGAATGTAAAACTTGTATTTGAATGACTATCAAGTCTTTGCATTTTTATAAAATCAAGCTAATTTAAAACAAAATGATAAAACACGGGATAGAAGAAATGACAATCGTTGCACAAGTAATCAAAAACAAATCAGAGCAAGATATTTTTACAATTTCTCCAGAAGCCACTGTCCTTGAAGCCATTAAAATCATGGCTGATAAAGGAATTGGTGCATTAGTCGTAGCTGAAGGTGAAAAAGTTGTCGGAATTTTATCTGAACGTGACTACACGCGAAAAGTGACGCTTATGGAACGTTCTTCATATAGCACTACAGTCGCTGAAATTATGACGTCTAAAGTACTTACTGTAAGTCTAAACAATACAGTTGAAGAGTGTTTACAGTTAATGACAGATCGCCACTTACGTCATTTACCAGTATTGGACAATGAAAAATTAGTTGGTTTTATCTCTATCGGTGACTTGGTAAAAGCAGCAATGGAAGATCAGAAAAACTTAATTGAACAGTTAAAGCAGTATATCTCTGGGTAATGCTTTGAAATAAAAAATGGGCACATTAAGTGCCCATTTTTTATACTAAAACTTAAAGATAGCTATTAATCAAAGTAACTAAACGCTCTAACAAGTCATCGGCCTGCGCTTGAGTCATATTAATAGGCGGTAATAGACGAACTACCGAACCTGCTGTAACGTTGATAATAAGCTTATGTTGATCACGAGCAATAGCAACCAGTTCAGCACAGTCTTTAGGTAATTGAATACCAATCATCATACCAAAACCACGCACTTGAACATTCTTATCAGCTAACTTTGCACGAAGTTGATCAACAATATAGTGTCCTACTACCGCTGCATTTTCTACAGCATTCTCTTTTTGAATTGTATCAATGACCGTGTAAACCACACGAGAACCTAGTACAGTACCGCCATAGGTAGAACCATGACTACCAGGTCCCAATAAACCAACAGCTTTACCTTGTGTCATTACAGCACCTACAGGAAAGCCATTTCCGAGTCCTTTCGCAGTCGTAAGGACATCAGGCACAATGTTGGTGTGCTGATATGCAAAATATTTACCAGTACGCCCATTACCTGTTTGAATTTCATCTAGCATCATAAGCCAGTTATGCTGATTACAAATATTGCGAACTTCCTCAAGATAGCTAAAGCCTTGAGGAGCGGTATTAATACCACCCTCACCTTGAATTGGCTCAATCAAAATTGCAACAATATCTGGATGCTGCAAAGCGGCTTCCTGAATTGCTTCCACATCACCAAATGGCACACGAATAAAATCATTCACCAAGGGAGCAAATCCATCTTGTACTTTTTTATTACCCGTTGCTGAAAGTGTTGCCAAAGTACGACCATGAAATGATTGCTCTGCCACGATAATCTTTGGCAAACGTACACCTTGTTGGGTACCAAATTTACGAGCAATCTTAATCGCACCTTCATTTGACTCAGCACCACTGTTTGAAAAGAAGATCTCTTCCATGCCAGAAACCTCAGCAAGCTTCTGAGCAGCGGCAGTTTGCCAAGGGATTTCAAATAAATTACTTGTGTGCACAAGTGTTGCAGCTTGTTCAGCAATTGCTTCTGCAATAACTGGGTGCGCATGACCTAAACCACATACCGCAATACCAGTTAAGGCATCTAGATATTCTGTACCATCTTCAGTATATAGATATGCCCCTCGGCCTCGTACAAAACTGATCGCTTGGCGACCGTAAGTAGCCATTAAGTGTGATGGTTGATCAGGTTGTATTGGAGCTAGGGTAATATCAGTCATAACGAACTCTGTCTGTATGAGGTTTTAAGAAGGGTTTATATAAGCAAAAACTGGCTCTGATGAAAAGTCTCATCAATCATTTATCTAAAATTTCGTCCGCTTTTCGCTATCACTTCGGTTTATACAATAAAATATTGAAGATTCAATGCAACTTTAAGTAATCAGGTGGTTTGCAAAGCGATGTAAACACCCCCTATAATGCTGCTAGATTAGTTGAGGATCTATTTATGACTGAACAAGCACGTGATACTGAAGCGTTAATCCGCGATCAAATTGCGAAGCATCCCGTTTTACTTTACATGAAAGGCACTCCACAGTTTCCACAATGTGGTTTCTCTGCACGTGCTGTAGAGGCGCTCAGTCAAATTGGTCGTCCATTTGCATATGTAAATATTTTGGAAAATCCGGATATTCGTGCAATCTTACCAGCAATTGCGAATTGGCCTACATTCCCGCAACTTTGGGTAAATGGCGAACTTATTGGCGGTAGCGATATCATGCTTGAAATGTTCCAAAATGGTGAATTAAAACCATTAGTTGAACAATATAGCGCAGCGCCAGAAGCGTAAATAATAAAAAAGCCAATCAATAGATTGGCTTTTTTATGCTCTCAACTTTAAAAATCGCTCACTCCAACATAGCGAAATAAACCCTCCACACCTAAATCAGATTTTAAAACAATCAGATTCTCATAAGGTGTCGTAGTTAGAGCTTCAAAAATATTCATATTTGGATCTTCGTGTAACTCATCCACACTCTGATTCATACACTCTTCAAATCGATCTGCAACAAATTCGAATCCCAAATCCATAGCAATAAATAAAGTATGTTCACAGGGCTGAACGTATTGTTCTTGTGCCCAGTCAATTATCGCTTGTTTGCAAAATGGGCACTCAATATTCGTAGAGGCATCGTTAAGTTCTATCAATTGATAAGGCATTAGATTTGAAAAGTAGAGAAAAATTATAGTGTAGAAGAAATTGCTTAATAGTTCTATAGACAACCCATAAACCCAATTAAAACACACACATTAAAATTACAACGTAATTACATTATAATTTCAAATTTATCTCCTGCAATTAGATAATGAATTTATCTCCTGCTTACAAAAAATTTAGTATAAGAATTATCGTTGCAAAAATAATGATGTAAAATCATGGTTGTTGCAGAAATAGGATATTTTAATGCTCACTGATCTTGATGATTTTTATTGTTTTGCTCTCGTTGTTGAGCATGGTGGCTTTAGTGCTGCTGAGCGTGTAACGGATATACCAAAATCAAAATTAAGTCGTCGTGTGTACAGCTTAGAAGAAAACTTAGGCGTTCGCTTAATCCAACGTAGCTCTCGTCATTTTGCCGTTACAGATATTGGAATGGATATTTATAGACATGCTCAAGTCATGATGAATGCTGCACAAGCTGCTCATGATTTGGTTGATCATTTAAGTATTCAACCTAGAGGTGTGGTAAAGGTTAGTGTGCCTGTTGATATTGCTCAAAATCAACTTCCTAAAATCCTACCTGCTTTCTTAAAAAAATATCCAGAAATTCGTTTGCAACTTATGGTCAGCAACCGTCGAGTGGATGTCATTAATGAAGGGATTGATATCGCTTTACGTATTCGCTCAAAACTAGATGATGATCCGAGTTTAGTTCTTAGACAGTTTGCCCTTATACAACAAAGCCTATTCGCAAGTCAGGCATATCTAAATGAGTTTGGTGATATAAAAAATCCAGAACAACTTAGTGAACATCGCATTTTAAGTTTATCTGAAGAGCATCTTGATCAACAATTCATTTTGCATGGCCCTGACAATCAACAAAAGAAAGTCAAAGTCAGTCCTACTGTAATGGGTACAAATATTCACATGTTAGCGCAATTGGCTAGTCAAAACTGTGGCATCGCTTTATTACCAGAGAGCGCAGCAGAAGATTTCGTAAAGTCTGGACAACTCCTACCAATCTTACCAGAATGGAAAGCACCACATGGCATATTTCATGCAGTTTATCCATCACGCCGAGGGTTGCTGCCTGCTGTCAGAGTGTTTATTGATTATTTAGTAGAACATCTTTCTGAACGTTAAAATTACTTAAAATAAAAAAGTTCGATAAATTATCGAACTTTTTTTATATTTTTTAAATTGCAGGATAATTTCCCACACCTTCGGGCCATGGTGTTAATAGTTCAAAGCCAGTATCTGTTACTGCAACCATATGTTCCCATTGAGCAGATAACGAAAGATCTTGAGTAATGACTGTCCAGCCATCATTTAACTCTTTCACTTGCGGTCTACCCGCATTCACCATTGGCTCAATGGTAAAAACCATTCCTTTCTTTAAGACTAAACCTTGCCCGCGCTGCCCATAATGCAAAACATTAGGTTGTTCATGATAAACCTTACCAATCCCATGCCCACAGTATTCTCGAACAATACTATAGCCTTCTCGGTGAGCAACCGATTGAATAGCATAACCAATATCACCTAATGTAGCTCCTGGCTTAACAGTATGAATACCTGCAACCATCGCTTCATAAGTTGTATCAACAAGTTTTTTTGCTTGTGGGTTTACATTACCCACAAAATACATGCGGCTCGTATCACCAAAATAACCATCTTTAATTATTGCGACATCAATATTAATAATATCGCCATCTTTTAAGATTTTATTCGGCGATGGTATTCCATGGCAAACAACTTCATTGACTGAAGTGCATATCGTTTTTGTAAAACCGTGATATCCCACATTAGCAGGAATAACTTTTAAATTATTTACAATATAGTCATTACAGAGGTTATCTAAATACTCAGTAGATACGCCCGGTTTAATATAGGCCTCTATCATTTCTAAAACTTGCGCAGCCAAGCGTCCAGAAATTCTTAATTTTTCCAGATCTTGTTCAGTTTTAATGGTAACAGTAGAAGCTCTCATTCAATTCTATCCTCGCAGACAAGAAACATGCCCGTCCCTACAAAACCTAAGGTAATTCAAAATATTTTAGGATGAATATAAGTCAGACCAAAAGCCTAAAATGCTCAAATATCCAGCATTCACAGTAAAAATTTATCTTTTTATTCTTACATATTTTTTATAAAAAGTCAGAACTTAAAAAGAAGTTCTTTTGCCCTTTTAATGCCTTTTCAAGCACATACTTTAACCAAACAATCGCGTATAACACCATATATCGTTTTAACCACCCGAAAAAAAGCTTTTTCACATAAATTAGCGCTTGAACATGATTGCTTTTGCTCTAAAATTCCTTCTTTTTTATTCACTTTTAATTTATGCAACATCTTCGCACTGGAGATATTATTGCCTTAGGTTTTATGACCTTTGCCCTTTTTATTGGTGCTGGCAATATTATCTTTCCTCCCATCGTCGCTCAAGAAGCTGGTGAACATGTCTGGTTAGCTGCTCTAGGCTTTTTGATTACGGCTGTCGGCTTACCTGTAATTACCATTATGGCACTCTCTCGCATGCAGGGATCCATTGAAATTATTAGTTCTCCCTTAGGTCGAGTAGCAAGCCTGATTTTAACTGTTGTTTGTTATTTATCAGTTGGACCTCTATTTGCTACCCCACGTACAGCTACTGTTTCTTATGAAATTGGTTTTTCCTCTTATTTTGGAACCTCAAGTAGCAGTCTTCTAATCTATAGTGCAATCTATTTTTCATTTGTCACTGTAGTTTCACTCTATCCAAACAAGCTTTTGGATACAGTAGGACATGTACTTGCCCCGCTAAAAATTATTGCTTTAGCAATTTTAGGCATTGCAGCAGTGATGATTCCTGCGGGTTATGTACCTGCTCCGATTAACCATTACGTCACATCTCCAGTTTCCGAGGGTTTCGTAAATGGCTATCTCACCATGGATACCTTAGGTGCACTTGTATTTGGTATCGTTATTATCCAAGCGATTTACTCTCGCGGTGTAACTGATAAAAAGTTAGTCACCAAATATGCAATTATTGCCAGTCTCATTTCAGGTGTTGGTCTTACTTTAGTTTATTTAAGCTTATTCAAATTAGGTTTAGGTAGCCATGAAGTAGCACCAAATGCAGCAAATGGCGCAGTAATTTTACATGCATATGTACAACATGCTTTTGGAAATATGGGTTCATTATTCTTAACTGGCCTCATCTTTTTAGCATGTATGGTTACAGCAATTGGCTTAACTTGTGCGTGTGGTGAGTACTTTGCTCAGTTAACGAAATTACCATATAAGCTTTTAGTATTTATTTTAGTTGGTTTCTCTTTCATTATTTCGAACCTAGGCTTAACTAAACTAATTGCTATATCAGTACCTGTCTTAAGTGCAATCTATCCACCTGCAATTGTGGTGATTATGCTGAGCTTCTTTTGGAAATTTTGGCACAAACCTTCTTTTATTGTCGGTTCAGTAACGAGTGTTGCTTTAATTTTCGGTATTATTGATGGTCTTAAAGTGGCAGGTTTCAGTAATTATTTACCTGAATTTCTTCAACATTTACCATTAAATGAACAGAACCTAGCTTGGTTGATCCCATCTTTAGTTGTTCTTGTAATTACCGTAATTATCGACAAAGTTAAATTCAAAAACATTTAATTTAGTGGCTTTTTTGAAATCGAGTTTTATCCAAACATGATTTTATATATTGAATAGAATGCTGTGTTTACCCAGCCAGCATTTTATTTCCACACTAATTTTCAATAACAAATACACTCTAGATTCAACGGATTTTTACTGTAAAATTACACTAAAATAATTTTTAGCTTACTCAGGAAAGAAGAGCAACAATGAAAACTAAATATTACTTAACATTAGCAGATGCAGAGTTTTTAATGGAAGAAGCTCAAAAATATGCAATTGAACATAACTTTAAAGTCAGCATTGCGATTGTTGATGAAACAAGCTCTCTATTACTCATGAAACGTTTAGATGGCGCCTCTCCTTTAAGTTCACATCTATGCTTAGAAAAAGCGAAATGCTCTTCAATATCAGGTAGACCCTCAAAGTTTTACGAAGAACTTCTGCAAAGTGGACGTCTTGGTTTTTTAAGTATGCCCAGCGCTCAAGGGATGCTAGAAGGTGGAAAACCGATTATTTATGAAGGTGAAATTTTAGGTGCTATTGGTGTATCTGGTGTTCAATCTTTTGAAGATGCAGAAATTGCTCAACACGCAATTGACACCTTCTTTAAAAAGCAAAATAGCTAAAATAAAATGATAGGAAAGAGAAATTAATACACTTTTCACTTAAATAATTTCTCTTTCCTAAAAAATAAGTATTTCATACAAAAATATTTAATATTTACTTTTTTAATACCTTAAGCTTTTATAAATATAGAGGTTTTTATAAAACTGCTCAAAAAAATTGCTATTCGCTATTGAATTGTATGAAAAATAGAAGTACAACATTAAACTTAAAACAAATTCTTGACTAAAACATTAGGTTTTAGTACCACCACAAGGAGGGATGGAGATGTTATCATTACATTTCAACAAACAAGTCTTCATTAACACTCTGAACAGCAAAGATTCAGTTGTGTATGGAGTAACGCCGCTTGCTCTTATGCTGACTTTACTGTTTCAAGGTATGATCAAAGGAAATTTAAAACCTGAATACTTTATGTATGCGATGGTTGTTTCTTTCATATTTTGTCTGTGGGCCTTTGTCGATCATAAGATGCGAAAATTAGCTAAACGACGTCTTAGTCAACAATAATTGTAAGATTAAAAAAATGGATGAGTAATCATCCATTTTTATATACCTAAAAATAAAAAAATTGTTCCCATAACTAAAATAGCTGTAGCTAATAATTCAGCAATAATCAATGCAATCATCATTAAAGACATTAACCATGAAGGTAGGTTAAAACGGCCTAACCGATGGGGTTGTTTAAATTGATTTGTCGTATCCTGTAAGTACCCATGTACGATATAAACCAAAATTGAAAAACTAAAAAACAAGAGATTTGCTAACACACACCACAAAGTAATATTTTCGCTTAAAACAGTAAAATAACTTAGCACAGCAAGAATTAAGCTAGCAGCTGCGTAAAGTAAGCTGCTTCGATGAGCAATATCCACATAATAATGTGCACGACTCAATTCCGAACGGCGTATTTGCCAATATTTCCATACCCCTGTTAACATTCCTATCCATAAAAATATGCCACTAAACACAATCGCTAACTGTACAGCTTTCGGTAAATCCATCTTTTTCCCAATTATTCGTTTTATTAAAATTTAATGAGCTGTATAGCATAAATCCTGACTTTATAGTCACATTTTAATCAAGTATCATTTTAGAACTCATGTAAATTAAAGTCATCAACAAGCTAATCATTACGTAATATTATGGATAACACTTTTGAATCATTTTGGATAACCTGCGAAGATGGTTATCAACTTGCTGCACAATTTTATCCAGCTCAATCAAAAAAATCGGCAAATCCTGTTTTGATTTGCCCAGCTACGGGTATTACCAAAAATTTTTATCATGCTTTTGCTACATGGTTAAGCCAACAAGGTTATGAAGTATTAAGTTTTGATTTCCGTGGAATTGGAGACTCATTGCATGGACCTTTAAAGCAAAGTGATGCAAGTATTAATGATTGGGGAACGCTTGATATTCCTTGTGCAATTGATGCTTTATTAGAAAAAACACAAGCAGAACAAGTTACTCTTCTTGGCCATAGTGCTGGTGGGCAACTGTTAGGAATTGTGCCTAATTTTCGCAAAGTAGCAAAAGTTGTTGCGATAGCAGGTTCTACTGGCAACGTAAAAGGCCTAAAAGGTAAAACCAAGTTTCTGGCACCTGTCATGTTTAAGGTTATCTTTCCAATTTCTAGTACTTTAAAAGGTTATGGCGCTACTCAATTTATTGGGATGGGTGAAAACTTGCCTAAAAAAGTTGCTCAACAATGGAGAGAATTTTGTAGCAACCCAGGCTATGTAAAAAATGCCATTGGTAAAACTGTCTTTCATGACTTTCATACTGAGATTGTCTGCCCGATTACTTCGATTTGGGCAAGTGACGATGAAATTGCCACTCAACAGAACGTTGAAGAGTTATTAAGTTTATATCCTAATGCATCTACTAAAATGCTAGAACTAAACCCTCTAAAACTCGGATATAAATCAATCGGACACATGTTAATGTTTAAAAAATCACATCAAAAGATCTGGCCTCTTTTAGAGCAAGAAATTCAATACTAATTTTCAATTCATCATTTACTTTTTGCCTCTATACCAGTAATCCGGTTTAGAGGTTTTTTTTATTATTAAAACGCCCTTCTCTTTTATAAAATAATCTTATTAAATTTATAGTTATCACAAGAAAGTAAAATATGTTCGACATTCACTTCTTTGTATTAAAAACGAGCATTTTTTTACGTAAATACGTCGATATAGCTTTAAAGTTCTGCTATGGTAATTTATCTGAAGCTGTTGTTTAAAAACGGTTAAACTAACCTATTTTAATACAAACAGCTTCTTTTTTTCTGTTTTAGCTAAAGCCAAAGAAATTGTTCAAGGATAATTATGCTAGCACTAGAGCCTCAACATATTCATATGAATCAACATGCTGTTGATAAACAACATGCATTACAGTGTCTAGTAGATATATTAGTGAAAGATGGGTTGGTTACTCCTGACTATATAACAGGACTTATCAACCGTGAACAGCAAAGTGCGACCTATTTAGGTCAGGGAATTGCAATCCCTCATGGGACTCCTCAGTCACGAGAATTTATTTTAAAAACTGGTATTCGTTTAGCCCATTTTCCAGAAGGAATAATATGGGATGGGGAAAATACGATTTATTTAGCTGTTGTTATTGCAGCAAAATCCGATGAACATTTACAAGTATTACAAATATTAACTAGAGCGTTAATGCACGATGTAAGTGAACAAGTAAAAAATGCATCAAAACCTGAGCAAATTATTGAACTATTACAAGCTCAACCATTATCTTTAACACTACATGAAAATTTAATTCAAACTGAAATTGAAGCTCAGGATATTGAAGATTTGTTTTGGGCAGCAACTCAAGTCCTTAAAAAACAGAATTTCGTAAAATGCGGTTTCTTAAGTTCTCTAGATCCAGAGCAAGTCATTCAATTGCAAGACCAGATCTGGTCTGTTTCTAGTAATCATTTTGTTCAACAACCAGCTATTAGTATTGTAAAACCACGTCATCCCTTAGATTTAAACGGGCAGAAACTAAATACTTTAGTCTGTGTTGCTGCAAATGATCAGTTAGATAGCCAAAGATTTAATCGGCTGATTGATATTTTATTTAATCCAGAACAAGTTGCACAACTAGATCAAACCCAAGCACCAAATGAAATTGCTAAAATTATTGGTGCGGAAGTGATTCCCGATTGGCCAAACCGTTCAGTTGTATTGGCCAATACACATGGATTACATGCCAGACCCGCGACTCATTTAGTTAACTTAACAAAAACTTTTCAAGGCGATATTCAAGTTGCAGTAGATGAAGGTAGTTTTGTTTCAGCTAAGAGTTTGACTCGCTTATTGGCTTTAGGATGTAAACGAGGTCAAACTTTACGTTTCATTGCCGAACCAGAAACAGATGCAGTAGAAGCTTTAGATAAAGTGATTTTGGCAGTACAACAAGGCTTAGGGGAAGAAATTGAACCGCTACTCTCTTCAGATACCAAAGAAGACCAAACACCTCAAACAGTAACATCATTACCAAAAACATTGAGTACAAATACAGGTATTCCAGCTTCTAGTGGTTTAGCTTTTGGCCCAGTACATGTCATTAAACCTAAAGTTTATCAATATGAACGTATGGGTTTAAGTGTTAAAGCTGAGAAAGAGAAACTTGATATTGCTCTTCATGCAGTTAAAAACAATATTCACCAAGTTATTGCGAAATCTGAAGCTTCTGAAATTAAGCAAATATTCCAAGCACATTTGGAAATGCTTGATGACCCCGATCTCATTAATGGTGTTTATCAAAAGATTAACTTAAATCTTTCTGCCCCTGCTGCTTGGCATGAACATATTGAAGCAGCAGCTAAAGAGCAAGCGGCTTTACCAGACCGTTTACTGGCTGAACGTGCTACAGACTTACGTGATATTGGTGATCGAGTTTTGGCTCAACTCTGTGGCGAAGTTATCATCGAAGAACCTAAAGAGCCTTATATCCTGATCATGTATGATGTTGGCCCTAGTGATGTGGCTCGCCTCAATAAAGATCGTGTTGCTGGTATTTTAACAGCTGTTGGCGGTGCTAGTGCCCATAGTGCTATTGTTGCGCGTGCTTTAGGTATTCCTGCCATTGTTGGTGCTGGGGATCAAGTATTGGACATTGAGCAGAAAAGCTCTCTTCTAATTAATGGAGACACGGGAGCTTTCGTTTTAGATCCAACTGCTCAACAAATCGAAAATGCAAAACAGGAACGTGAGCTTCAACAAAAAATTCGGGAAGAAGCTGAACGCCACTGCCAAGAACCTGCGATTACTCTAGATCAACACCAAATCGAAATTGCAGCCAATTTAGGAAAAGTTCAAGCCACAGCCCACGCAGTAGAATGTGGCGCGGAAGCAATTGGCCTACTTAGAACAGAGCTTGTTTTTATGGCTCATAGCAGCGCCCCAAATGAGGCAGCCCAAGAAGCAGATTATCGGGTTGTCTTAGATGCACTTGCTGGTCGCCCTCTCGTAGTACGCACTTTAGATGTAGGAGGCGATAAACCTCTGCCTTACCTACCAATTGCAGAAGAAGAAAATCCGTTTTTAGGACTAAGAGGCATTCGCTTAACCTTAAGACGACCTGAGCTATTACGTCAACAGCTTACTGCTTTGCTTAAAGCCGCAGATGATCGCCCTTTAAGAATCATGTTCCCAATGATTGGCCGTGTAGAGGAATGGCGTGCTGCTAAAGCAATTCTTGATGAAGTAAAAGCTGCCTATACATGTGCGAACTTACAAGTTGGCATTATGATAGAAGTTCCTTCTGCCGCATTACTCGCCCCTATTCTTGCGCAAGAAGTAGACTTCTTCAGTATTGGAACAAATGACTTAACTCAATATACCTTAGCCATTGATCGTGGTCATCCTATCCTCTCAGCTGAAGCAGATGGTCTGCATCCAAGTATTTTGCAATTGATTGATCAAACAGTAAAAGCTGCACACAAACATGGCAAATGGGTAGGTATATGTGGTGAACTAGCAGCTGATCCAAAAGCTGTACCTATTCTTATGGGATTAGGTGTAGATGAACTCAGTATGTCACCGAATAGTATTGCCTTGGTAAAAGCACAGATTCGTACACTAAACTACAGCAAAGCTCAAATACTTGCACAGCGTGCACTTGAATGTGATAGCGCCCCTGCTGTACGTCAGTTATCCGAACAAGAACTGTAAAGATTAGGAATGGTAATGGCTAAAATTTTAACAATTACTTTAAATCCTGCAATTGATGTGACCATTCAACTCAATGAGTTGCAGGTAGGTGAAGTAAATCGCCAAGAATCTGTAGAGATTCATGCTGCTGGAAAAGGGCTTAATGTTGCACAAGTTTTAAAAGATTTAGGACATGATGTTATTGTTTCCGGTTTTCTAGGAACTAGTAATCGACAGATTTTTGATACACATTTTGAGCAAGTTCAATTTCAATCTGAATTTATTTATATTGAGGGTGAAACGCGCCAAAATATAAAAATTGCTGAACATTCCGGCCGTATGACTGATTTAAATGGAAAAGGATTTTTAGTATCTGAACTGGATAAAAAGAACCTATTCCAAAAAATCGAAATGATTTTACCGCAAGTAGAAGTCGTTGCTATTGCTGGTAGCCTTCCGCAAGGTTTTGGTATTGATGAGTTTCAAAAGCTTATTAGGCTCATTCAAAAACATGGTAAAAAAGTTGCCCTTGATACAAGTGGTAAAGCGTTAGTCGCTGCAATTGAATGCCAACCATGGATGATTAAACCAAACACCGATGAGTTAGTAGAAAGCTATCAGCTTCCTGCCACAACCTATGCCGAGCAAAAAAAGCTTTTTAAAAACTTAGCTAAAATTGAGCATGTCCTTATTTCGATGGGTGAAGACGGTGTAAACTGGCTACATGAAACACATCCACTACATGCCCAAGCCCCTAAAGTGATCGTTAAAAGTACCGTTGGTGCGGGCGACTCTCTTTTAGCTGGCATGATTCACGGCCTAATAAATAACTTCTCTGCCGAAGAAACATTGAAAACGGCTACAGCAATTGCGAGCCACGCTGTAACACAAATTGGCTTTCATATTCCAAATGCTGAAATGCTAAACCAATTAAAAGCCCAAACTACAATCAATTCATTGAGCGAATCTGATGCCAACTGCTAAACATTTATTATTTGTCATTAATAGTCCGCAACAGCAAGTCAATGCTTTGATTTTAGCTCGAAAGCTTGCACAGGTAGCATCCCAAAAGGGTTACGAAAATAACATAATTTCGCTCGATGAATTCGAAGAAAATCAAAACTTTGATCAAGTGGTTGTTATTGGACAACGTCCTAAAAATCTTAATATTTTTGGTACACACCCTTTATCTTTAATTAGCATTGAAGAAATCAAAAATGATGCTCATTCAGCTTTCCAAGCTGGCTTAGATCATTTAAAGCCAGCTCAAGATTGGCAGAGTGATAATACGCCATCGCCAAATAAAGCGACTAAATTTGTTGCAATCACTGCGTGCCCTACAGGTGTTGCCCATACCTTTATGGCTGCTGAAGCATTACAACAAGGTGCAGAAAAACTTGGTTATGATATTGAAGTAGAAACACAAGGTTCCGTTGGTGCAAAAAATATTTTATCAGCCCAAGCTATTGCTGAAGCGGACATCGTGATTCTTGCTACTGATATTGAAGTTAACACAGACCGTTTTGTGGGCAAGCGTGTTTACCGATGCGGTACTGGTTTTGCATTAAAGCAAACAGATAAAGCCTTTGCTGAAGCGATTAGTAATGCACAAGTTTTAGATCAAGGTAAGCAACAAACATCAGCAGAGAACAAGGATAAAACCGAAAAAGTTGGCGTATATAAACATCTCTTAACAGGTGTGTCTTATATGTTACCTATGGTAGTGGCTGGTGGTCTTCTAATTGCCCTATCCCTATGCTTCGGCTTAAATGCTGCTGAACAAGCAGGCAGTTTACCAGCCATATTAAAACAAATTGGGGCCGCTGCATTTATGCTCATGGTCCCGATGTTATCGGGTTATATTGCCTACTCCATTGCTGATCGCCCTGGCCTCGCACCTGGCTTAATTGGCGGCTTACTCGCCTCTCAATTACAAGCAGGCTTTTTAGGCGGCATCGTTTCAGGTTTCCTTGCGGGCTATATCGCACTTTTTATTGCAAAAAAACTCAAACTTCCTACTAGTCTAGAAGCACTTAAACCGATTTTAATTATTCCTTTATTAGGTACATTATTTGTTGGCCTTATTATGTTCTATGTGGTTGGACAGCCTGTAGCACATATTTTCGAGCTCATGAAAGACTTCCTAAATAATATGGGTACAACAAATGCTGTGTTAATGGGAATTATATTAGCAAGCATGATGTGTATCGATTTAGGTGGCCCAATCAATAAGGCAGCCTACGCTTTTACTGTCGGATTGCTTACAACAAATACCTATATGCCTATGGCAGCAACAATGGCGGGCGGTATGGTCCCTGCTATTGGTATGGCCATTGCAACTTTCGTGGCTAAAAATAAATTTAGCACAGGAGAGAAAGATGCCGGAAAAGCTGCTTTCGTATTAGGGTTATGTTTTATTTCCGAGGGTGCTATTCCCTTTGCAGCTAAAGACCCAATGCGCGTTATTCCAACTTGCATTTTAGGTGGTGCGGTGACTGGCGCACTTGTTGCACTATTCCACTGCGAGTTAGTTACTCCTCACGGCGGTGTATTTGTTCTTTTAATTCCTAATGCAATTAATCATGCTTGGCTCTACCTTGCTGCAATTGCTGCAGGTAGTATCGTTACAGGAATAAGCTATGCAATTGTTAAGAAAAAAGTAGAAGAAAAAATTGTAACCATTTCATAATAAAAAAGGGGAGAATATTAATTCTCCCCTTTTTTTAAATAAATACTATTCAACAATCTGTTTTAATAGTGCTTATATCACTTAATCTGAGTAGCTCTTGCCATAATCTGTGCAGGTACTTCTTCTGCTAACATAACTGTTAAAGTTAGTTCTTTTTTGGGGATTTAGTAGATGAGCGACGTACTGCCTGAGTAAAAATTGTTAAAAATATAATTTATAGACAAAAAAGCTAAATTTATAACGCTAATCATTCAACTAGTTTTTTAATTTTATATAAAATAATCAATAAGTTGTTAAATAAACCCATTTTATTTTGCTAAATAATAGATGATTCATGTTAAATGTATGGTAAATTTCACTAACAATAAAATAAATTAAGCCACTGATATTTATAAATATTTTTTATTTAAATATCTTGATTTTTCATAGTTATGACTTTAGAGACAAAAACTATCTCGTTCAATGCCACGGTCAAATCATAATTTTTTTTCTACGATGCGTTTGCAAGCCAATATCGTTTAATTAACGATCAAGCAAGCCTAGATGCAATCTTGTATATCTGTTCAAAGATTTTAAGGAATTAATGGCTATGACTTATCAAGTCACATTAATTTTCAACAAACTTTGACTATAGAAGAAAAGTATTTGTAGTTTGTGCAAAGTATAGGGATGTTTATCAAGACAAGAGTAACTAAACCATGTCATTGTTAAATTTAGCTATATAAATTTTGCTCAGCAAGTAAAGTCCTGATATAACTTGCTTAATGAAACTATATTTTTCAACTATTAAAGATAGTTCACCAGAAATGCGATCCACCAAGGTATGGGGAAAAGTCAATGACAAAGAAGTATGCGCGTTTTTTACCTACAACAGAATCTTTTACTCTTGAAGATTTTCCATATTATTGGATTACTCAAGTACATGCTCAGTATGTACAAAATATTGATAATGCTTTAAAAAAATATGGTTTAGATAACTCACGTAGACGCATTATGTTGGCTTTAAGCAGTAAGCCTCATGCGAGTGTTTCTGAACTTTCAGACATGATTATTTCAAAAATGTCGACGACGACTAAAATTGTCTATCGCTTAAAAGATGAAGGTTTGGTTGAAACTTATTCTTGTCAGACTGATGGTCGAATCACCCGCGTGGTACTTACAGAAAAAGGTACTGAAATGATCAATAAGATTAATGATCTAACCAGCGTAGTACTCGAGCAATCATTCGAAGGTATCACTCCATTACAATTAGAAAAAATGATGGAAAGTTTAAAATTGCTTTTAAAAAATCTTTCTCGTTAAAAATGGAATAGATGTTTTACTCGTCAGCAATAACTAAGCTCTCTTCAAGAGAGCTTTTTCTATTTTAATGCCTCGTTTAAGCATTGATAGAAACAATACCCCACATAAAATAATCAATTAACTTCTCATGTGTTGACTTGAGCTCTTAACTCCAGTAGAAATTCTCTTTCAATAACTGAATAGCAAATTTTTGAAAATGGCTAAAAGAAAATACAAAAGTGACAAGTTTCAAGTGCGCCGTATTAACCGTCAATGGTGGGTACTTGAAAAAGACCTCGAATCAAACTGCTATTTAAAACATGAACAAGTGGCAACCAAAACCTTAGCAAACAACTATGCAGATGATTATATTGAACAATACTATATGAATCTTTACATTCAACAAGAGTTGAAAAAACCTGAAACTGTATAAAAAAGCCATTTGGCTTTTTTTTATTTTTAATAGTTTGAAATTATAAAATCAAAAATTAGGAATAAAAAAAACCTACATCTTGGGGAAAATGTAGGCTATAAAATGCACAAAAAGGAAATATATATCCTTCTTGATAAAAAGAATTTTACGATAATATAAGCCTTTATTTTATATTACTTTTGTAAACTTAATGGTGGTTATTGTATTTATCTAGAATTTTTTAAACCTACCCCTCTTGATATATTATGGTTAAAATTTGAGTTATTAAAATTTTAATCATCACAATTTACTTCTCATCATTTTATAATTTATTTTCATTAGTTTTATTAAGATAGGTTTCTAAAGACAATTATAAGTTTCTGTTTTAATAAGTTTTTTACAAAAATAAGCATAAATCTTTTTTTAACTTAACACAGATAAAAATCAATAAATAACAAAAACATAAATTAAATATTAAGTATATAATATATTTAACACCTCAATTTTAGTTCAAAAAAAAGACAGTTTAAATTTATTTATTGCTGTTTTGATTACTACAGAAAGATTACAATAATGACTTATAAATAAATTAACCCTCATACAATCTTTCTAGGCATGTTATGACTTCAATGTCGAACAACACCCAAAAGCATTTTATTGTTGAGCAAATTCCACTACCAACATGGGTAAGTGATGAAAATGGCTTGATATTATATTGCAATGTAGAGTGTACAGAATATTGGCAGGATACTTTTTCTCCATTACCTCAGCAATGGTTAGATTTTATATCTCCTGTCGATTTAGATGAAGTCAAAAATAGATGGCTCGAAGCAATTCGCCTGCAAAAAAGAATAGAATTAAAATGCCGACTTTTACAAAGTGGCAATCAATATAGATGGTGCAAACTTTCTATTCAAGCCTCCAAATATCGCGGCTCTTCTCTAGCCAGTGAATGGTATGTCAGCTTTTTAGATATTGATCACGATATTCAAGAACAACAAAACTTGCAAAAGAATATTGAAATACAAAATCAAATGTTAGACATCAGTGTTGATTGCATTAAAGTATTAAATGTTGACGGCACAGTTTCTCATATGAATAAATCAGGATGCCTCGCTTTAGGCGTTCCTGTTGATGAAACAGAATTTGGAATGAAATGGCTTGAGCTTTTACCACCTCATATTCGTAAACGTGGACGCGTCGCTTTAAAAAAAGCCCTTCAAGGCAAAGTTGCCAGATTTGCTGGAATGAGCTGCTTACCAGATCAAGACCCAGAATATTGGGATAATATGCTGACCCCGATTCATCGTGAAAATGGTGAAATCGGACAAATACTTTGTGTATCTCGTAACGTTACTCAACAGCATCTGACAGAAAATCAGCTTAGAAATATGAGTGAAAGAGATGACCTGACCGGATTATGTAATCGGCGCTCATTTAAATTTCAACTTAAACGGACCCTTGCATATTCAAAAGATAGTCAAACAAGTGTGGGTTTACTATTAATTGATCTTGATCATTTTAAGCATATTAATGACACTTTAGGACATAGCGCAGGCGATCATCTTTTAAAAGTTTTATCCAAACGCTTTAGTCATTGTGTTGATGATGAAAGATGCTTTGTTGCAAGACTAGGTGGAGATGAGTTTGCAGTTATTATTAATAACCTCAAATCTGAAAATGATGTACGTGACCTAGCAGCCATTTTACTTCAGCAGTTAAATCAACCTATTACCTATTTAGGCAATGTTCTAAATGGCGGTATGAGTATTGGTTGTGCGATTTATCCTCAAGATGCCGTAGACCAGTCAGGTTTATTAAGTTGTGCTGATATGGCATTGCATGACTTAAAAGCACGTGGCCGTGGTGGTATTCGCATGTATGATCCATGCATGATGCAAATGACCGAAACAGTTGCTTCTCAACTTAATTTAGCACGCCAGCTTATTCGCCATCATACCATCCAGCCCTACTACCAACCCAAAGTAGATTTAAGAACTCATCGTGTTGTAGGTTTTGAAGCTCTATTACGATGGCATACTACTTCAGCTCAAAGAGGTTACCCTGCACAAATTGCAGAGGCTTTTAAAGATTATAATTTAGCGAGTAAGATCGGTGAAACTATGCAACATCAAGTTTTACGAGACATCGCCAAATGGATAGATCTTGGTATTAAACCTCTTCCTGTTTCGCTCAATGCTGCACCAGTTGAGTTCTTAAGAGACAACTATGCTGAAAAGCTTTTGAAAAAGATCCATCAATTTCAAATACCGACACATTATATTGAAGTAGAAGTCACCGAACATATGCTGGGCGACCGAGGTTCAGAATATGTGATCCGAGCACTTAATAAATTAAAACAGCATGGCGTACGTATTGCATTAGACGACTTTGGTACTGGTTTTTCATCGCTAACCCATATTCGCGATTATCCAATTGACAGCTTAAAAGTAGATTGTAGTTTTATACAAAAGATGCAACATGACCCATCAATTTATGCGATTGTCCAAGCAATTGGTTTACTCGCTCCAAATTTATCACTGGGGCTCATTGCAGAAGGAATTGAAACTCCAGAACAAGAAGAACTACTTCGACAATTTGGATATAGTATAGGTCAAGGATTCTTGTTTGAGTCCGCTATAGATGCCAATCAAGTCATTTCAATTCTCAAACAGAATCAACCCTACCTAGAAAGTCATTACAATGCTTTAAGATAAAATCTTTAATAAACTTTCTCGCCTCTATTCATACTAAAAATAAACAATAAGTTTTTAAAAATTGTTCATAATATAAGCATAAAGATAATAAATCGGTGTTTTGGCACCATACATTGTCATAGGACAATAAGGAGCAATATATGAGTTATCACCATATCTTAGTTCCAGTCGATGGTTCTCCTACTTCACTCATTGCTGTTAATCATGCAGCAGCACTTGCTAAGGCCTTTGGTAGTAAAGTGACTCTAGTATATGCGCTTACTATAGATCCTTTTATTTCTGTAGAATTCATTGATAGTACAGAATTAGCACAGGATTATTTTAATAAAGCTAGAGCATCAATTCAGGGTATTTTAGACCAAGCGAAAGAACAATTTAGCCAGCATGGAATTTCTGTTGAAACAAAAATTGTTGAAGGTCAAACAATTCACACGGAAATTATTAAAGCAGCGACGGAGCTCAAAGCAGACTTATTAGTCATTGGCTCTCATGGTCGAAAAGGGTTTAAAAAGTTCTTCTTAGGAAGTGTGACTCAAGCTCTTTTAGGAGAAATTCATTTACCGGTATTAGTCGTAACTGAATAGTTTTTCTGAAGCTCAAAAAAACCGATCTTATGTAGATCGGTTTTTTTAATAGCCTGTTTTACTGAGCTTTATATGTAAATCTAATCAGAGATCCTAGGTTTTCTAATGTATTCGTTACAGAGCCATCATCTTTTTGGACATTTCCGGAAGTATCAGTCAATACATATAAAACATTCCCATCTGGACTTGCAATCACGTCACGATAACGGTTATTGCTCTTAAACATCGGCACAGCATCATCATAAGTAGCACTGTAAGTTGGATCTAGCTTAATACGGAAAATAACACCGCGCTTTAAAGATGGAACCAATAAGGTATTTTCCCAATCAGAAATTGCTTTTTTGCCTCCCTTATAGACATAAGCAGATGACGGCGCAACTGTTGGCCAGCAAATGTAGGTCATATCCCCACAGGTTGGGTCATTATAGTTATAGGTATCTTGGACGGTATATAAAGTTTTTAACGGCGGTACAAAGTTTTTACCAGTCCATTCAGACTCTTTAGTCACTGGAACGCCAGCTGCCACTTTTAAACCATTTTGTCCTAAATCTTTAATTTGTGCTTTATTGCTTGCTGCTGAATAATTTGCATAAGCATAACCGCTGTCATCTTTATAACCCGCTACATTTGGCCAGCCATAGTTACCACCTTTGACAATGAGGTTAATTTCATCGTCAGAGTTTGGACCTTGTTCAGATTGCAACAGTTTACCATTTGGAGTAAATGCCAAGCCCTGTGGATTACGATGACCGAGCGTATAAATATGACTAATTACACCGTTAAAGCTTGGATTATCTTTTGGAATACTTCCATCCAGATTTAAGCGTAATACTTTACCCATATAGGTATGATAGTCTTTGCCGCTCAGTTCCTGTTGAGTCGGCGTATGCTGTGCTTGATTTGGCAAGAATAAATAAGCCAGCTGGTTACGTCCCTGATCACCAATCGTATAGTAAATCTTTTGGTCTGGACCAATGACAAGGCGACCCGACTGATGGTCTTTCGATGAAGGTAATCCTGCTAATAAATCTACTGGTTTATCAAGAGTATCTTTTGCTTTGTTATAGGTATATCGACGAATAATAGTTTGATTGGGTAATTCTTTATCTGTAGATTTCGGATTTTTAAAAGTACCTGAAACATAGATATAAGGATTATTTTTAAAGTCAGGATGAAAGGCAAAACCCAATAAACCGTTTTGTCCATCAGCATCATTTACAGTCTCAGGAACCTGAAAAACTGTTTTTACACTGCCCGACTCTGGATTCACTCTTAGAATCTTACCTGTTGCCCGCTCCGTTAACCAAATTTGATTATCAGGCCCCCACAACAAAGCATGTGGCTTATTTAAATTAGATAGAAGAACTTTCTTGTCAAAGCTTTCTGTTTTCGCTTTAGCAAATTGAGATGGTGTAAGAGGAACATCAGCAAATGCTGAATTGAGCGTAAGTAGCTGAGCAGCACCTAATAAAGTAATTTTAGCCAATAAATGTTTATTCATATGTCCACCTTATAAATTGTCAAAATTTTCCGAGAATTTTTAAACCGTTAATAAAGGGTTTGTAGGAGTTCTCTATATGATTTGTATTATGATGAATAACGAATCTATTAAAATCTAAATTTCTGAAAGGCTCTGTTGCATAAAAGTAGCTATTAAAAAGAGATAAACACTCTCCCAAAGCCTTTTTAAGATGAGTAACTTAAAGCTAATTTTGATCTATTTTTATACGTGCTCAATTAATTTTATATCTTAATGTTTTTTGAAATGGTCTTCTAAAGTTAGCACAATATCACTATTAACCATGAGTGCAGATCAGTATCCTTTCATAAAAAAATTTCATAAACCCAATGATGAAAAGCATTCAATTATAAAGTTTTTGCTATGCAAATTTCCTAAGCTCAGGTTAGTCAACCTGAAAAACTTATGCTATTCTTCGGCCACTTTTTAAAGCCTCAAATTCGCTATCCCCATGACACTTACGCCACCTTAAGTTTATTTACCCTTACCCATTGTAAATAACTCATCATTGTTTAGTGATGTGGTGTAGTCGCTTGTGTTGATATATCACTTCACTAGCCTTTTCAAAATTTAGAACTATAGGCTATCCCCCTCATGTTAACGAATGTCCGAGAACAATGGTTCTCTAATGTCCGTGCAGATATTCTTTCCGGTCTTGTTGTTGGTCTTGCTTTAATTCCAGAAGCAATTGCATTTTCAATTATTGCGGGTGTAGACCCGAAAGTTGGGTTATATGCGTCTTTTTGTATTGCAGTCATTATTTCATTTGTAGGCGGTCGTCCCGCTATGATTTCGGCAGCTACAGGTGCCATGGCTCTAGTCATGACAACACTTGTAAAAGACCATGGGCTTCAATACCTATTTGCAGCAACTGTTTTAACTGGCGCCATACAGATCTTAGCTGGATATTTCAAACTCGCCAAACTCATGCGTTTTGTTTCCAAATCAGTCGTTATTGGGTTTGTTAATGCCCTCGCCATACTCATTTTTATGGCTCAACTACCAGAATTGGTAAACGTGACGTGGCATGTCTATTTATTGGTAGCAATTGGTTTAGCAATTATTTACCTATTCCCTTATGTACCCAAAATTGGAAAGTTTTTTCCCTCCCCTCTTATTTGTATTGTCGTCGTTACACTGCTCGCCATTTTTTTAGGTATTGATGTTCGAACAGTGGGTGATATGGGTTCACTACCAGATACCTTACCTATATTTTTAATTCCAGATATTCCTTTTAATTTAGAAACACTGCTTATTATTCTTCCCTATTCATTA
The DNA here is from genome assembly GCF_049949095.1 of Acinetobacter sp. KB005. NCBI lineage: Bacteria > Pseudomonadati > Pseudomonadota > Gammaproteobacteria > Moraxellales > Moraxellaceae > Acinetobacter > Acinetobacter sp. KB005. The sequence continues at coordinate 3,125,416 of NZ_CP188191.1, forward strand.
GCCCTTGCTGCTGTTGGTTTACTTGAGTCAATGATGACAGCAACAATTATTGATGAAATGACAGATACACCGAGCGATAAGTTTCAAGAGTGTAAAGGCCAAGGGATTGCCAATATTGCCTCAGGCTTTATGGGAGGAATGGCTGGTTGTGCCATGATTGGTCAATCCATGATTAATGTAAAATCTGGTGGTCGCACACGCCTATCTACTTTTTGTGCAGGAATATTTTTACTGATTTTAGTTGTATTCTTAAGTGATTGGCTAAAAGTAATTCCTATGGCAGCTCTTGTTGCTGTCATGATTATGGTGTCAATCAGTACTTTTGAATGGAAGTCGCTGATTCACTTTAAATCGAATCCTAAAAGTAGCAATGTTGTTATGATTGCAACTGTCATTGTTGTTGTAGCTACCCATAACCTAGCACTAGGCGTATTAACCGGTGTTTTACTTTCCGCGTTGTTCTTAGCCAATAAACTTGAAAATGATATTCATGTAAATACATCCTTTGAAGGTGAAACGCGTGTGTATGATTTAAGAGGACAAATATTTTTTAGTTCTTCTGAAAAGTTCATGCAAGGGTTTAACTTTAAAGAAGATATAAAAGAAGTCATTATAGATCTTGCACACTCACATATTTGGGATGTAACTTCAGTAGCAATGCTTGATTCGGCTATCAATAAATTTCATAAAAATGGCATAAAAGTTACTGTACGCGGCTTAAATGAAGCCAGTTCAATCATGATTGATAAATATGGTACTCACGCTAAAATTTAAAAAAGGTCCTTCGGGACCTTTTTACGATCTACAGATTACATGTTTTATTAAGGAGATTTATACAACAAACGATTTGGACTACCAGATGGATTTTTTACCACATTACTACTTGCTTGATTTAAAAGATTAGTAGAGATGGTTTGTGGTGTCGCAGTGGGTGTGCTTTGCAGCATTTCAGCAACGACACCTGCAACATGTGGCGTAGCCATCGATGTTCCATTTAGAACTTTAGTAGCCGTATTACTGCCTATCCAAGAAGAATTAATTTGGCTTCCGGGTGCAAAGATGTCAACACAGCTTCCATAATTAGAATAGCTGGCTCGCGTATCAGTATTATCTGTAGCAGCAACTGTAAGTGCTTTACTTACTCTTGCTGGTGAGGCACTGCAAGCATCAGTATCTGAGTTTCCAGCAGCCACGACCATGACATAACCATTATCAAATAAATTTTCAACTGCACTATCTAAAGAAGTACTCGCATCTCCACCTAATGACATATTCACAACTGCTGGTTTTTTACCATTTTTTAATATCCAATCTAAACCAGCAATCACACTACTAGATGCACCGGAGCCATCACATCCTAAAATCCGGATTGGAACCAAATTTACATTCTTAGCAACACCATAAGTACTTCCGCCAACCGTTCCTGCGACATGTGTACCATGCCCATTACAGTCAGTTGTACCATTCCCATCCGATATTGCGGTATACCCGCTTAATACCCGCCCAGAAAATTGTTGATGGCTAGACAATATACCTGTATCAACAATATAAGCTGTTGTGCCAGAACCCGTCTGTAAATATGAATAAGCAGAATTTAAAGGTAAAGCTTTTTGGTCAATACGATCTAGTCCCCAATCCGGATTACTCTGAGTAGTGGCATCAATTTTCATGACTATATCGTTTTCTACAGATAGTACTTTCGGATTTTTTTTCATTGCTTCGACAAAAGCAGTAGCCGCTGTATCGGGTAAATAAATTGCGAAACCCTTAAGTACAGTGTCATATGACTGTAAGACCTTAGCACCATGTTGCTTAGCAATATTTTGGGCAAAATCTATAGATGGTCCAGCATCTTTATTAAGAATAACAATGTATTGGTTTTTAATAATTCCCTTTGCTTGAGAAGAATCTAGTAAAGAACTGGTTGTGTTTGGTACTGCATGGACTAGATTGACGGCGGCCATTGTTAAGAAAGCAGCCGATACTTGGCAAAACTTCATGAAAAATCTCCATATCTTTTATTCATACATCGTTGTTATGATCTGTACTGTCGTTATATTTAAGAATTATTTTTTTTGGAAAGAAATTTTGCTTCCCCCCCTGCATCAAAACTAAATCATATTTTCATAAAACTTTGTTTTGTACAACGCTAGTATCTTTTTTCAATCAAAAATGTGAACTAATTCTAAAAATTAGAGAATTATAGGTTTGCGTTTAAAGATTAATTATTATTCTTGCCTATAAAATTTCAAGAAGGATCTACAATATAAAAATATATAATCATTACCAATAATATAAAAGTAGAAAGTGCAAGATAGGTACCAACTGTATTAAAACTTCGCAAAAATTTCCAGATATCCATAAAAATATAATAAAACAATCATTTATAAAAATTATTTCAGAATTTAAATAAAGCAGCAACCAGAAGAGATTTACAAATTTTTTAACTATAAACGTTCAGTATCAAATACGTAAAAAAATATTACTTAAAAAATAAAAATAATAAAATAAATATATTATACAATTATAAATTATTCGTGATTTTTAGTTCAGGCAATTCCAATTTTTGTCCCGCTAAATGATGTTTACAATTAAGAGAATATTCAATAAAACCTTCTTCTATAAAATAATGACAACGCCCAATGATACTTATGCTCGGATTAAATGTTGGTTTTTCAAGGCTACCGTTAAAGAACCACTGATTCCCATTAGAAAAGGGGTGCTCTACCGGAATATAGTGGAAATGCCCACAAGCCGGACACATATGTACATACATCCCACCTTCAAAATATTGTACTTTCATAAAGGCTCCTTTTTAAATAAAAAAGCCAACCCATATGAGCCGACTAAATCTATCCACGTAAGAACACTACCTATTATTTAATTATTCGTTATAGTTTTCTCTTTTTTGTTTTTCTGCTTTTACTTTAACCAAGAGATATTACAGATTGATGAAGATTTTTTTAATTATGTTTTACATAAATTTTATTATGAAATGATTTTATAAGCACACATTTAAAATCCATAAATTCTAAATAAGTTCTAAAATTAGAATAAACAACTATTATATTTTACTTTTAATTAAAAAATAAAAAAGTCCGTATCTTGGGAAGCTACGGACTTAAAAACTCATCTAAACAACAGCTAAACATTTTGTCGCTTAGTGAGAAAGCACTATCTTTTTAATCTAATTAAGTTCTATATTAAGGTCAAGAACAACTCGCACTTTCTGTAAAAATCAGGGTAAGTTGTGATTTATCTCACATTTATCTTATGATCGGCTTAGGTTAAGAATTTTATAAAACAATATTGCATATATTATTTTTCAAATACTTAACTTAATATATGCCTAAAATAATACTCTAAAATCGTATAATGATTAATGTGAGGAATAAGTGTAAAAGATACTAATCCCTGTTCTTGATCTTTTTTACTTTCAAAATAGTTTTGGCTTTGCCATTTCAATTCTTCGAGTTCAAGTTCTCCACATAAAATTTTGCACGGGATATCAATCCGCTCTTTATGATGAATAGGGCTATATTTCAAAATATCTTCTTTTGTCAAATTCAGTGCATGATTTAAATGAGTCTTTTGTATTGGCTCTAAATCATAAATTCCACTTAATAAGACCATCTCAGATATGAGCGGATGGCCTACAACTAATGCACCGAGATGTGCTCCAGCTGAGTGACCAACCAACATAACTTCATTGGTTCTCCACTCTTGCTTTGCAATAAAATCGAGCGCTTCATGAACTTGAGTCACAATATCTGCAATTTTACTCTGGGGTGCTAAATCATATTCCAACAGAATACATTGAATACCTTGCGCTAAAACATGGGGAGCGACAAATGCAAAATCTGATTTCTCACACCACTGCCAATATCCACCATGGATAAAAATAATGGTTTTATTCGCCTGTTCTAAAGGAAATAAATCCAACGTTGATCTGGGATGAACACCATATTGAATATTTCGGATATGTCTATATTTTTGATAGCTCACCAAGCTTCTTATCCGAAAGTCAGTCAGTATCTCATCCTCATTAGGCACTGTCGTCGCATTATCATATTCTCTCATGCTTTTCTCACTTTAATGATTCTTCATGAGCACTTAAAGAGAGCTTGGCTGATGAGCGTTTTAAATAGTAGAAAAAGGTAAGAACGATAATTAGAGGAACACCAAATTGTAAAGTTGACTTAAATTCGTTAGTAAACCAAGTCGTAACCGTGATACTTAAAATTGCAATTAATCCCAACAGAGAAATTAACTGGCTTGCTGGAACCTTAAACTTTAATTGCTGGCCTTGTTGTGCCATTTTCCGTCTAAAAAACATATGAGTAATGAAAATACTACCCCAAGTGAACAATGCACCAAACATAGATAAAGCAATCATGATCGGGAATGCCGAGCTCGGATTAATGGTATAAACAATACTAGCAATACCAATACCAACAGCTGACAATAACAACGCATTAATTGGTACCCCATTGTGACTAATACGACCAAATAGTTTTGGCGCATCCCCTGCTCGTGACAAGCTAAATAGCATACGTGTTGAGATATATAGCATACTATTCATAGCTGACAAGGCCGCGACAATTACAATAAAATTTAAAATACTGTCTGCATATGGAATCCCTACAATTTTCATCACCATCACAAAAGGGCTGGTTGCGTCGGCTCCAATTAAAGTTGTCCAAGGAACAAGTGCCACAATGAGAAATAAAGACAGTAGATAAAATAGAATTAAGCGAATCGCAGTACTTTTAAAAGCTTTTTTAACAGCTCTTTCTGGATCTTTAGCCTCACCTGCTGCAACAGCGATCATTTCAATACTTAAATAACTAAATATTGAAATTATTACTCCAATCCAGACTCCACTAAAACCATGAGGGAAAAATCCTCCATGCTCGGTTAAATTAGAGAGAATCTGTTCCGTTCCTCCATGACTTTGGGTCAAAATACCAATTGCTAAAAGAATAAATACAATAATTGCAAAGACTTTTATTGTCGAAAACCAATATTCAACCAACCCAAATGCTTTAACGCTATAAGCATTAACAACAAGTAAAGTTAGCGAGAAAAAGGCAATCCAGACCCAAGAACCTACATGTGGAAACCATAATTTCATATAGTCAGCAACTGCTGTAATTTCTGTACCGACCGCTAATACAATACACGCCCAATAACAATAACGGACTAAAAAACCCGCAAGAGGACTTACATAATGCTCAGCATATGCTCCAAATGAGCCTGATGTAGGATGCTGAACCGTCATCTCAGCCAAACAAGCCATAATAGCAAATGCGATTAAACCACCAATGGCATAACTCACAATGACAGCTGGGCCAGCAAAGCTAATTGCGAACTTACTTCCCATGAACAGCCCTGTACCAATCGCTCCACCAATTGCAATCATTCCCATCTGTTTTGAGGATAATTTTTTATGTAAACCCGCTTCTCGATTTTGTATTTCATCAAAACTGCTCATAGGCCCTCCTAGCCATTTTTCTGATGTTGATCTTTAACAATCAGGTCACTTCACTACGCACCAGATAACGCTCATTTTTCCATTCACTATTCAGCATGATTTGCTTAAGTTGTTGTACGGCATTCCAAATATCTTCAAATCCTAAATATAAAGGTGTAATTCCAAAACGTAATACTTCCGGCTCTCGATAGTCCCCAATCACACCACGAGCAATCAGCGCTTGAATAATTTCATAACCGAACTCATGTCTATAACTGACATGACTACCACGATATTTATGATTTAAAGGTGTAATCAGTTCAAAACCAAATTGGGCACACTCTTGTTGAACAAGTTGAATAAACAAATCAGTTAATTTGAGTGATTTCTCGCGTATTTGTTGCATATCAGCTTGTAAGAAAATATCGACACCACATTCAATTAGGCTCATAGAAATGATGGGTTGAGTTCCGCACAAGTAACGGCGAATACTGTTAGCTGGTTCATAGTGCTGAGCCATATCAAATGGTTTTTTGTGGCTCCACCAGCCTGAGAGAGGTTGCCAGAACTGATCACGATGCTTTCGATTTACCCATAACAACGCTGGAGAACCTGGGCCACCATTTAAATATTTATAAGTACAACCAATCGCAAAATCACTATTGCTCTGATTAAGATCCATAGACACCGCACCAACTGAGTGACATAAATCCCAAATAATCAAAGCATCTTTAGCGTGTATTTGTTGATTCATAGATTCCATATCATAGAAATATCCAGTCCGATAATTCACATGAGAAAGAACAACTACTGCTACATCTTTTTCTAAAACACGAGATAAATCATCTGCACCATCAATTAACTCAACTTGATAGCCCTGATGAATCAAATCGATAAAGCCTTCAATAATATAAATATCGGTTGGGAAAGCATCTTTTTCTGCAACAATAATTTTACGGTCTGGAAGTTTTTCAGCTTGAAGTTTTACCGCTGCTGATAAAACTTTGAATAAATTTAATGTTGTGGAATCTGAAATAACGACTTCCCCTTTTTCAGCACCGATAAGCTGCGCGACTTTATCTCCGAGTCTAGTCGGTAAGCCCCACCAATCTGCTTTATTCCAACTATTAATAAGGTCCTCACCCCACTCTTTGGCAATAATATGCTGAGCAACCTCTAATGATTTTTTTGGTCTTGCACCCAAAGAATTACCATCTAAATAAATGACATTTTCTGGTAGTACAAATTCATCTTTAAACTTTTTGAGTTCATCTTCCTGATCCCAATAGAGGCATTGTTCGTGAGTAATCATTTGTTATTTCACCTATTTTCAACATTTCCTTTGTATTTGAATTTTATCATGCCAATTCTTTTGATTTATTCGATAATATTTGATTAAAATTTGCTATTTTCGTATAAAATTCGAATTAAAATTAAAAAACATGGATGAAATTCGAAAATGAATGTAGATGCAATTGATCTTAAAATTTTGAAGTATTTACAAGATAATGCGAGGTTAAGTAACCAAGAACTGGCCGATCTCGTTAACCTTTCGGCTTCAGCTTGTCATCGGCGAGTTAAAATTTTAGAAAGCAATGATATAATTGAAAAATATCAAGCGAAAGTTAACTATGAAAAACTAGGTATAAAAATTGAGGCAATTGTCGAAATAAAGCTTGCCCAACTCACAGAAAATGATCACAACTTCTTTTTAAGCCAGATCAAAAATTTTGATGAAGTCATTAATGCATATATTATTACTGGTGAATCTAATTATGTTTTACACGTTGCGACCAAAGATTTGAGTTCTTTTTCTCATTTCGTCATTAATACCTTAAATAAAATAAAAGGTGTAGTAAGCATCAATTCCAAGATCATTTTACAAAAGATTGTGCAAAAACCACTTTGATCCCTTATTTTTAATTAAAGAGACATCTCATGATCGAAACAAAGCGTTTAATTTTAAGACAGTGGAAAGAAAGTGATGTTGAGCCTTTTATAACAATGGGCTTAGATCAAGATGTTATGCAATTTTTCCCAAATCTATTAACACCCCAAGAAAGCCATAATTTAATTCAAAAAATTTCATCTCTCATTAATGAAAATGGTTGGGGCTTCTGGGCAGTAGAATTAAAAGAAACCCATCAATTTATCGGATTTATTGGTTTACATAGCCAACCTGAACAATTTGACTTCTCTCCATGTGTGGAAATTGGGTGGCGACTTGCAAAAGAATTCTGGAAACAAGGTTATGCAACTGAAGGAGCAAAAGCGGCTTTAGACTATGGTTTTAATATACTAAATTTAGATAAGATCTTTTCATTTACCGCTAATATAAATACACCCTCTCAAGCTGTCATGGAAAGACTTGGAATGCACAAAGTTAAAAACTTTGATCATCCCAAGGTTCCTCTCCATCACCACCTAAAAGCACATGTGTTATATGAAATTACGAGCTCTTCATTTAATTTTGGATTAAAGTCAAAATTTTAAATTATTAATAAAAATTTTCTTAATCATCGAAATCATAGCCAACAGATGTAGAGCACTCCCAATACTCATGGATTTTACTCGCGATATCATCTTTTCCCATTGTAGTGAGTACATAAAAGAGTTTAGCCTCTTTATTTTTTCTTAGTATTAAGAGGTTGTAGTAATCATACTCAGGCCCATTAAGACCTAATGTTGGCTGTGCTTCACAGTGCTTTTCTGCTTTGTAATGCCATTCAAGCTTATAAGTATCAAGGCCATCAGCAGCATTGATTACAATACCGTCATTGGCTCCGCCAATAAATCCAATTTTCATTGCTTTCTCTAAATTCTTATTAGGATAATTTTCAATATAGCGCTAATTGAGTACTCTTCAATTTATATATTGTTTATCAAAAAGTATCGTATGTAACTATAATTAGAGAAAACTATTAGATAATCATTTGGATTTCTAATTTAGAAGATGCTGACTATTGTTTTACTCAAAATAAAGGAAGAATTTTCTACTAAACTGTTTCATTATTATTTTTTGTTTTGCAAACTTCCGCGTTATAATTTCAAACCATTTATCTTCCCTATCCATACCATTAATCTATACAATTTTTAGAAAAATTAATGGATGGAGCTTTGAATTAATTTATGATTTTAAAAGGATATATGGTAGATGTGTCTTAGAAAGTTTGCTTTGAATGATTTTGGAGATATTTAAAAATATGTCTAAAATCATAATGTTTGACATGGATGGTACGCTATTAGACTTAGCTTTTGATGACTTCATTTGGAATGAATGTCTCCCGATGAGACATGCGCAAATACATCAAATTCCCCTCGCCGAGAGTAAAAAAAAGCTATATCAGTTTTATCAATCACATCGGCACACTCTTGTTTGGTATTCATCAACCTATTGGACTAAAACAGTAGGCGTTGATGTACTCAAATTACAACAAGAATTTCAATCTAAAATCCAAGCACGCTCGGGCTGTCTTGAGCTTCTACAGCAACTTAAAGAACTAGGATACACCTGTTGGCTAGTGACTAATGCTGACCGCCCTAGCTTACGCTTAAAACTCGATAATATTGCAATCGAACATTTTTTTGACGTAATCATATCAAGTGAACAAGTTGGTTATGCAAAAGAAGATATTAATTTTTGGAAAGAACTCCAACGATTACACTCCTTCAATCCAGATGAAACAATTTTTATTGACGATACGACTCCCGTGTTAAAAACAGCAGAAAAAATTGGTATTAAACACTTGTTTACTATCTCACAGCCCTCAAGTCTAAATGTTATAAGACAGCATCAGGAACTAGAATATAAAGCACTAGATCGACTTACAGAGTTGCTGTCTATATTGAATCAAATTGATAGAAAGGATAACGATGTCAAAATTGCGTGAAGACGATGCTGTAGAAACCATGCGTGTTGACAAATGGCTATGGGTTGCTCGTTTTTTTAAAACTCGTTCAATTGCTAAAGCAGCAATCGAAGGAGGTAAAGTACATCACAACAATGAACGTGTAAAAGTTTCCAAAGAAATTCGAGTGGGAATGGAGCTTATTATTCAGCAAGGCTTTGATAAAAAAACTGTTGTGATAAAAGCGCTTTCTAATACACGTGGACCAGCGCCAGTTGCACAGCAACTTTATGAAGAAACCGAAGTGAGTATTGCTAGACGGGAGTTGATTGCATCCCAACGAAAATTGCATAATCTAGCTCGACCTGACCATAGACCGGGTAAAAAGGATCGTCGACAAATTATTCGGTTTAAACAGGAGAATGATCAAAATTGGTCATACGATGATGAATAAAAACGTCGAGTTGTGTCGCACACACACATACAACACATAGAAGCTATAGAAAAAATCTGTCACTATTAACCTAGTGAAACAAGTTGAGATTCAATGCATCCACTTGGGTTAAACGTGATGAACATAGAGTATTGAGGTTTTTGAGATGGATGAGAATAAAAGCAAAGCATTACAAGCCGCGCTAAGTCAAATTGAGAAACAATTTGGCAAAAATACGGTGATGCGTCTCGGTGACAACACTGTTCAAGCTGTTGAAGCTGTATCTACAGGCTCTTTGACTTTAGATATTGCATTGGGGATTGGCGGTTTACCAAAAGGTCGTATTGTTGAGATTTATGGTCCAGAATCTTCTGGTAAAACCACAATGACTTTACAAGCGATTGCACAATGTCAAAAAGCTGGCGGTACTTGTGCATTTATCGATGCAGAGCATGCATTAGATCCACAATATGCACGTAAACTCGGTGTAGACATTGATAACCTGCTTGTATCACAGCCTGATAACGGTGAACAAGCTCTTGAAATTGCGGATATGCTAGTTCGTTCTGGCGCAATTGATATGATTGTTGTCGACTCAGTCGCTGCTCTTACCCCTAAAGCAGAAATTGAAGGTGAGATGGGTGACTCTCATATGGGCTTACAAGCTCGCTTAATGAGTCAGGCACTTCGTAAAATTACTGGTAATGCTAAACGCTCAAACTGTATGGTTATTTTCATTAACCAGATTCGTATGAAGATTGGGGTAATGTTTGGTAGCCCTGAAACCACGACTGGTGGTAACGCATTGAAGTTCTACGCTTCTGTACGTTTAGATATTCGCCGTATTGGTCAAGTAAAAGAAGGCGATGAAATCGTCGGCTCTGAAACTCGAGTTAAAGTTGTTAAAAACAAAATGGCTCCTCCTTTCAGAGAGGCTCTTTTCCAAATTCTCTATGGTAAAGGCACAAACCAGCTAGGTGAACTTGTAGATTTAGCTGTACAGCAAGATATCGTACAAAAAGCAGGTGCTTGGTATTCATATCAAGGTAATAAAATTGGTCAAGGTAAGAACAATGTTATTCGCCACTTTGAAGAGAACCCTCAAATGGCTGGAGAGATTGAACGTAATATCCGTGAACAGCTGTTAACAACAGGTACTAATACTGCTCAAGTTGAAGATGAGGAAGAAGCTGATCTTTTATTAGAATCTTAATTGCTCATTCTTCATAAAACGCCCTTCGGGGCGTTTTTTTACAAGGGAATCCTAATATGTTCAAAAGAACTGAAGAACAGTCTCAACAACGAACTCCGCTTACTGGCCAGCGTTTACGCTCGTATGCATTTGCTTTACTAACTCGCCGAGACTATTCAAAAGCAGAACTTACTGAAAAATTGACTCGTTATGCTCAGAACCCAGAAGAGGTTAAGCAACTCGTTGAAGAGCTATCTGAACAAAATTATCAAAGTGATCAACGTGTTGCTGAACAAATGCTTGCTAGCCAAATTCGTAAAGGTAGAGGACCAAAACGCATTCAACAAGCTTTAAAAACCAAACAGCTTGAAAATGATTTAATTGCAGATGAAATTCATGATATTGATTGGGTAGAGCAAGCATATGAGCTCAAAGTGAAAAAATTTGGTGAAGAAGTAGAAAAAGATCCAAAGCTTAAAGCAAAACAAATTAGATTTTTACAATATAGAGGATTTGATTTAGATGTAATTATTAAAGCAGTCCAACGGAGAATGGACTAATAGAAATGGTGGCAGCCCCACTAGCAAAACTTCGGCACATCATAGATCTGCTACCGTTGCTACCTTCCGGTCCTGGCGGGGTTCACAGAGTACAATTGCGAAGCCACCAGCAGGGCTACCATTGCCAGACAAAGTATAGAGATTTTTAAAAGAGTTGCAAGCCTTCTTCCTAGTTTTAAGCAAGTTTATGTTTCGATTGATTAATTCATCAGCAAAAATACATAACTTTTTATACTTCCATCTCCCTTATTCTTTTTTGTATCTTATTTTGGATAAAATATGCTTGAAGATTGTAAACTATTCTTGCATTTATATTGTTAGCTGTTTTAATTGCATTAACCAATTAAAACCTTAGATAGTTAAGAGAATAGTTTATATATTCCTTTCCCAAGTTGGCTTTTACATAAAATTATGGACCTATACTCATGCGATTGATGAAGCATTCTTTATTATTTATTGCCTTAATGAGCACTACCTCTCTCTATGCCAACATTCCAATTGAGTCTCGCGGTTTAAGCCAAAGCGGTGGTAGTCCAACTAACACTTCTTCTAATAATGTTTCGGTACCTAGTAACCTAAACTGGGAATTAATGCAAAAAAACCAACAATTAGAAAATGATATACGTACCTTACGTGGGCAATTAGAAGAGCAATCAAACGATATTGAACAATTGAAAAAAGATTTATCTAATCGTTATACTGACCTAGATCAGCGCTTAGAACTCCTTAATCAAAAAGTTGATCCTGAAAGTGCACAACCAGATAATTCTGGGAACAGTGATACTCCAGCTACGGCAAGCACAGGAACCTCCACAGTAGATAATAAAGTAGTAAATGCTACCCCACCAACAAGCAGCCCATCTCCCACTCCTCCACCACAACCAGAAGCGTCTCAACCACCAGCACAAAATCAATCAAACCCAGTAGAGCTTGAAAAGGCTGCTTACACTGTAGCTTTAGACGCCTATAAGCAGGGTGGCGCAAAAAAAGCCATCGCTCCAATGCAAAACTTTATTAAAAATCATCCAAATAGTGTTTATACTGGAAATGCTTACTTTTGGTTAGCTGAATTTAATTTAGCAACTGATCCAGTAAACTACAATGAGGCAAAAAAGAACTACAATGTAGTAGCAACTCAATATCCAAATTCGAGTAAAGCTCCTCGTGCCCTGTATCAACTCTATAGCATTGTTAAAGATGTCGATAAAAATCCAGCCTCAGCAAACCAATATAAAACTAAAATCCTAAATCAGTATCCAAAATCTGAAGAAGCCAAATTTTTTAATAAATAATAATTTTAAGCAAAAAAAAGACACTGCATATTGCAGTGTCTTTTTTTAATATATTGTCTTAGCGCACAATGCCACGTTCTGACTGTTCAACAGAGTCAATTAATAATTGAGCTTCAGGAACATTCGGAAGAATATCATTTTTAATCTGCTCAACAGCTTGAACAGAGGTAAGCCCTGATTTAAAAATTAACTTATAAGCCTCTCTGAGACCTTGAATTGTATTTTTAGACCAACCCTTTCTACGCATTCCTTCGATATTAATACCAAATGCATGGGCTGGGTTACCAGAAGCCATAACGTAAGCTGGTACATCCTTTAAAATTAGTGATGCTCCACCCACCATACTGTAAGAATCGATTTTACAGAATTGATGAATGCCAGAATTACCACCAATAATGATGTGATCACCTATATGTACGTGTCCGGCAACACCCACATTATTCGCGAAAATATTATGATCACCAACAATACAATCATGTGCAATATGTGTATTAACCATCAATAGGTTATGACTTCCTATTTTAGTTAAAGCATTATCTTGCACAGTTCCTCTATGTAAACTGCAATGCTCACGAATTAAATTATGATCACCAATCTCTAACCAAGTTTCTTCACCTTGATATTTCAAGTCTTGGCAAACTTCACCAACACTTGCGAACTGGAAAATCTCATTATTTTGACCAATTTTGGTAAAACCACCCACTACTACATGTGAATGTAGCTTAGTACCCGCACCAATCGTCACATTTGGACCGATAACGCAATAAGGTCCTATCTGGACATCTGGAGCAATCACTGCAGATGGATCAATAATGGCCGTAGAATGAATTAAGTCGTGATTGCTCATGCCTGCTCTGTTTTTTGGTGTGAAATCATAATTTCAGCGGTTGTTGCTACAATACCGTCAACGGTAGCCGTACAGTTATATTTGTAGATACCGCGTTTTTGCATTACTAATTCAGATTTTAATACAAGTTGGTCACCGGCAACTACTTGTTTTTTAAATCTAACTCTTTCCGCACCAGCAAAGAGGAATAAAGAACCAGGTTTTGGCGTTTCATTGTTCATAATAAACCCTAGAACGCCTGAAACTTGAGCTAATGCTTCTACAATTAGAACACCAGGCATAATTGGATATTCTGGGAAATGTCCCTGTAGGAACTCTTCATTGATAGACACATTTTTATAGCCAACAATACTATTGTCAGTAACTTCAGTCACACGATCAACCAATAAGAATGGGTAACGATGCGGCAAATATTGACGAATCGTTTGAATCTGCATTGGTAATTCAGGGATGGCAAATTTAGGTGTAGTTGACTCGGTCATAATATTCTATTTACGCAAATTAAAGGTTGATTCAAGAGACTCTATTTGAGCTTGTATATGATCAAGTCGTTTAGTGATTTGGGTCAATGGCACATCTGCTAATTGTCGCAAGCGTACAATTGTCTTTTTCCAATGACTATTTTCAAACAATCCAATTCCTGAAGAGTAAGTTCCAGCTTCAGAAATATTTTTTGTGACCATTGACATTCCTGTCAAAGTCACATTATCGGTAATAGAAAGGTGCCCTGATACACCGCAAGCCCCTGCTAGAATACAGTTTTTGCCAATTTTAACACTACCAGCAATTCCGCATTTAGCAGCGATAGCTGTATTTGAACCAATATGAACGTTATGCGCGATTTGCACAAGGTTATCAATAATTACCCCATCTTCCAAAATCGTGTCGTCGAGTGCACCTCGATCAATACTACAATTTGAACCAATACGAACATCATTACCAATAATAACTGAGCCCAATTGAGCAATGCGATGCCACTTTCCTTGATATGGCGCAAAGCCAAAGCCTTCACTACCAATTACAGTACTTGCGTGAACTCGCACACGATCAGATAATTTAGATTCACCAGTAATGGTGACATGAGCATCAATAAAACAATCTTTTCCAATTTCCACATTATCATCCAGTCGAGTATGAGACTGAATAATCGTATTATCACCTACCACACAATTTTCGCCAATGACGACGTAATGGCCAATATATGCTGTTTCGGAAATGATCGCAGAAGGATGAATTTGAGCTGTACTTTCTATACCTACCGATGTGATTTTTTTCTCAAAAACATGAGTAAGTATGGCAAAAGCTAAATACGGATTATCAACAATAATAAAATTTTGTTTATCAGGAAGCTGTTCTTTAATAAGGCTCGTAACAATATACGCACCCGCACGGCTAGCCTTTGCTTGATCAATATACTTTTCGCCATTCACGAAAGCAATTTGATGAGTTTCAGCATTTTCTAAACTTGCTAAGTTTATAAATTGAAGACTACCCGTACCTACTAGCTCACCATTTACGAGGTGAGCTAGTTCATCTAAACGATAATGTTGCACTTTCATTAATTTATTTCATTGAATTAACCTTTTGTATCATTTTATCAGTTAAATCATATTTAGCGTCATAGGCAACAGTTGAATTTTTATTCAAAATGAAGTCAAGATTATTTTCTTTTCGTAATTGTTCAGCTGCTTGCTTCACACGATTCTCAAAAGTTGAATTCATTCCTTGCAAACTAGTTTGAACTTTAGACTGCAAACCTTGTTGAGTCGAATTAAATTCATTGAGTTTTGTCTGATATTGCGCTTGAAGCTTTTTAATATCATCTTCTTTCATTTTTTGCCCTTGTGTTTGGGCTTGACGCTGAAGGCCTTCCAACTCTTTACCCAACTGCTCAAGACGAGTTGTTGTAGGTTTAACTGATTGATTTAAACTTGCGTTTTGTTGTTTCAAATAAGCACTGTTTTCAACAACTTTTGCAAGATCAATAACACCATAACCCGCAGCGTTAGTCATAGCAGAAACTGTCAGACCTAGTCCTAACATTAATATATTTAATTTTTTCATTTAAATTTGTGTCCTTATTTCATGTTTAGTCAAGTCGTACTTAAAAAGTACGACCGATTTCAAACTGGATCTCTTTAGTTTCATCACCAGGCTTATCATTTAGAGGGAATGCATAGCTAAGAGATAATGGTCCGATCATGGTGATCCATGTGAAGCCAACACCTACGCTATAACGCATATTACCTAAATCGAAACCATAGTTATCTTCACAGTATTTTCTAACATCATCAATTTGCTGACCATTAATCATCATACCTTTAGTTCCATAGGCAGTATTATTAATGTCACATTTAGTATCAAAAACTTGACCACCCTCAGCAAATAAAACTGGACGTACTTGACGAGTCCAATCTCCTTTGAATGGCAATGGTAAAGCGAGCTCTGTACCAAACTGAACTAAAGCATTACCACCCACTTCTTCTGGTGAAGGGTCATTAGACTTAGTTTCTTGTAAATTTACGCTTGCATATTTAGGTCCCAAAGTACTGTTATCATATCCTCGAACTGAACCATAACCACCCGCATAGAAGTTTTTATAGAATGGTAAATCATTACCGTAACCCAACTTACCATAGCCACGAAGTACAAAACCTGTACTTCCGATAGGGAAGAATGCTTGAGCATCATAGGTTACTTTTTGATAATCAACATCACTACCTGGCAAACCAATTTCTAGACCTACACGATGTGACATACCTGAAGTTGGAAAAATTGGTCTATTTAATGTGTTATATGACCAACCTAAATTCAGATTATAGGTAAAGAATTCACCTTCAAACGCATTATCATATGTTTCTGGGGTGACCGAACATTCCCCAGTTTTACTATCGATTTGAGATTTACCTTCAGGATCTAATGGGCAATATGAACCCTTACTTGTTGCTTTACCGCCATTTGCTAATAAGTAGTCACGCACATAAGTAGATACGTATGCACCTGTCGTTACTTTAGTATTATCAATACCAACCGAAGCACTTAAACTTTGATTTTCATCAATTGGATAACCAAAACTTAAACTACCACCGAAACTATCGGTAACGTAGTTATTAACGTTATAGTCATCATTTAGTTTCGTTTTACGATAGTAAACGTTATAACCTCGGCTTACCCCATCAATTGTAAAGTAAGGGTCGGTAACACTTAAGTTATAGTAATCTTGAGTTTCAGAACGAGATAAATCGATCGCAACACGGTTACCCGTTCCCATAAAGTTAGTTTGACTCAAACCTGCCTGAAATGTGATACCGCCACTTTGTGAGTAACCTACCGCTAATGTTGTGGTTCCCGAGTGTTGTTCTTCAACATTTACGTTTAAATCCACCTGATCTGGTGAGTTTGGAATACGAGCTGGTTTAATATCAACAGTTTTGAAAAATCCTGTACGCTCTAAACGAACCTTAGACAAATCAATTTTTTCATTACTCGCTAAAGCGCCTTCCATTTGACGCATTTCACGACGTAATACTTCATCGGCAGTTTTACTGTTACCTGTAAAATTAATACGACGCACAGTAACTTGCTGACCTGGATTTACATAGTAATTTAAGTCAACAACACCTGTGTCATTATTAATTTGCGGAACAACGTTCACATCTGCAAAGTAATAACCAGCATTACCGTATTTACGCAATAATAATTGCTTAACAGCATTCACTTTTTCTTGTGAATAAGTATCGCCATCTTTATAGATTTTTAAAGCTTGTAATTCTTCAGGTTTATAAAGTGCATCACCTAAAAACTTAGTTTGACCAAATTTAAACTGACTGCCTTCCTCTACAGCAACTTCAATAAAGATGTTCTTTTTATCTTCACTAATATTAAGCTGTGAGTTATTGATATGGAAATTGATATAACCTTTATTGAGATACATCGCACGCAAAGCTTCAAGGCTCGCTGCCATTTTCTCTCTAGCATAACGATCATTACGCGTTACAACAGAAGCCCAACCACTTTCTTTAACTGCAAAGGCTTGTTTAATTTCGCTGTCTTTAAAGACAGTATTACCAATAATATTGATATTAAAAACTTTAGCGGCTGTACCTTCATTAAAATTTAATTTAAGTTCAACACGGTTATTTGGACGAGCGATCGTATCAACGGTTACATCAGCATCGTAACGACCTTGCTGGGTATATTGCTGCTCTAATTCAGTTTCAATTGTTTGTAAAGCCGATTTCTTGAAAACTTCGCCTTCAGCAATTCCCATTTTTTTGAGGCCTTGTTCCAATGCCTCTTTAGGAATAAGTTTATTACCCTTAAATTCAAGCTTTGAAATAATTGGGCGCTCTACGACATTAAAAACTAAAGTATCGTTATCTCTTGATGCTTTAATATCGTCAAAAAGTCCAGTGGCATACAATGTTCGAATTGCTTCTGCGATCATCGGTTCATTAACGCGATCGCCACTGTTGATTGGCAACATAGTATAAACATTTGCAGGAGTAAGACGGACCAACCCATCTACGCGAATATCTCGAACAACGAAATCATCAGCTGCATATGCTTGTTGTACCGCCGCCATAGCGCTAACAAGTGCCAAAGGCATTAAAAAATGTGTGTGCCGCATGCCAGTTTTTTCCAGTAAGTTATAAGTCCATATACGTTTACAAACGCATAAAATCATTAAATAAAGCCAAAAGCATCATACTACCGAGCAGTACCATACCAATTTTTAGACCAAACATTTGTATTTGTTCAGAAACAGGCTTCCCTCGAATAGCTTCAATAATGTAATAAACCAGATGTCCACCATCTAGCATTGGAATTGGTAATAAATTTAAAATTCCAAGACTTACGCTCATTAAAGCCATAAATGAGATAAAAGTCTGCCATCCCATTTCTGCACTTTGTCCCGCTACTTTCGCGATTGTAATTGGTCCAGAAAGATTCTCTAAACCAATTAAACCCTTAACCATTTTTACTATTGAACTCAATATCATGCTAGAGATCTGACCAGTTTTATCTAGTGACATCTCGAAAGCTTGTATTGGAGTATATTGAATTGTTTGCTTATATTCGTCAGGAATTGTAATTTTTCCTGCATCACTTTTCACGCCCAAAACACCGCTCACTTGCCCCATGTTATCCTTTTTCCCTTGAGGCATGACTTGCAAATGAACTAATTGACCATTACGTAAAACATCAATATTGAGTAATTTTTCTGGAGAATGTTGTACTACTTCGACAACATCAAACCAGTCTTTCATTGCTTGACCATTAATTGAAGCAATACGGTCACCTACTTTCATTCCTTGACGAATTGCAGCTCCATCTTGAGTCAATTCAGTGATAACAGCTGGAATAACAGGACGATATGGTAAAAAACCTAACACATCTAAAGCTGATTCATTCTGATTTTTCAAGAAGTCTTTAATCGGTAAAACAATATTTTTCTCAGTACCGGCACGGTCTACATCAATATTTACACTACCCGTTTCACCTACACGATCAATCAAAGCAAAGTTAAGTTTTTCCCAAGTTTGCGTTTCTTTTCCATCAACCGCAATAATCTTGTCGCCGACTTGCATTTGTGCAGTTGCTGCTGGTGAGTTTGGTATAACTTTACCGACTCTAGTGTTCAGTTGCTCTTGTGCAGGTAAAAATAAGATCCAGAAAAGTAAGACAGCAAAAATCAGATTAATTAATGGACCAGCTGCAACAATTGCTATACGTTTCCATGGTTTTTGACGGTTAAATGCATAAGGTAAATCCTGCTCTGCAACATTACCTTCACGCTCATCAAGCATTTTTACATAGCCGCCCAATGGTAAAGCTGAAAGCTGATATTTGATGCCAGATTTTTTTGATGTCCATTTGAGTAAGGTAGGTCCAAAACCAATCGAATATACTAAAACCTTAACACCTAGTTTTCGTGCCACCCAGTAATGGCCGAACTCATGGATTGCAATTAAAGGACCAAGTAAAAGAGCTGCTGCTGCAATCATAAATAATGCGCTCATTTCAGCCTCCTATACTTGATATATATTGCTGTGCTACGTGTCGTGCTATTTCATCTTTATCTAAAATGCACTCAATATTTTCAGCAACTGAATTTTCCAATTTTTGCAAAGTATGCTCTACCACTTGTGGAATATTTGTAAATCCAATTTGTTCCTTTAAAAATGCAGCAACAGCAACTTCATTTGCGGCATTTAAAATAGTAGGTGCCAAACCTCCCTCACGCATTGCTTGACGTGCCAAATCAAGTGCTGGGAATTTTTGGATATCTGGCGCTTGAAAATTAAGCTGAGAATACTCAAATAAATTTAAAGCAGGAACATTAGTCTGTAAACGCTCAGGCCATGCTAAAGCATGCGCAATTGGCGTACACATATCTGGATTACCCATTTGTGCCAATGTTGAGCCATCAACATATTGCACCATAGAATGAATAATACTTTGTGGGTGAACAACAACTGTAACAAAATGTTCAGATATTGAAAACAAATGGCACGCCTCAATCAACTCCAACCCTTTATTCATAAGAGTAGCCGAGTCAACTGAGATTTTCTGTCCCATAGACCAATTAGGATGCTTACAGGCTTGTTGAGGAGTAACTTCTTTTAATTGCTCTAAAGAATGGTTTAAAAAAGGTCCACCAGAGGCTGTTAATAATATTCTAGATACGCCCTGCTGCGGTTGCCCATTTCTTTCGGCTTCTAAATAATTATGAGGTAATGACTGAAAAATAGCGTTGTGTTCGGAATCCACTGGCAATAACAACGCCTGATGATCACGTGCTGCTTGCATCATGATTTCACCAGACATAACCAAAGCTTCTTTATTCGCTAATAATACCCGCTTGCCAGCTTTTACAGCAGCCAAAGTGGGCAACAAACCTGCGGCACCAACAATTGCAGCCATAACCACATCAACATCTGGATGAGAAGCAATGCTTACCAGACCTTGCTGGCCAACCAGAATTTCAATATTTTGTAATTTATTATCTGCAAATAATGCTGTTAATTCGACAACTTTTTGCTCTGGAACAACCACAACTTTTGGTTGGAACTGTTTACAAATTTCAACCAACTCAGAAATTCGGCTATGAGCTGAAACTGCAAACACTGAATACTTATCAGGATGTTGATTTAAAATTTTTAAGGTACTTTGACCAATGGAACCGGTTACACCTAATATGCAAACAGATTGTGTCATCTATAAATCTACACCAATAAGTTTTAATATATACATTCCCGTTGCAAAGATCGGGGCTGCAGCAAGTAAAGAATCAATACGATCTAAAACACCACCATGACCAGGTAGAACACGGCCAGAATCTTTAATACCGGCACGACGTTTAATCATTGATTCAAATAAGTCACCCAAGACTGAACCAAATACTGTAATTAATGACAATATAAGAAACAGAATTTGCTGAATTAAAGTTAAATTTAGATAATGATATTGCACAACCAACATTATTACTACGGTCGTAATGACACCACCATACAAACCTTCCACTGATTTGTTAGGGCTTACAGTCGGAGCTAGCTTTCTTTTCCCAAATTTGCGACCAACAAAGTAAGCACCACTATCTGCGCCCCATACGAGCAAGAACAGATACATTAACCACCATGGTGAACTCTGCCATACTACAAAAATTGACGTTACCGCAGCACAGACTAAAATTATGCCAATCACATACAAGGTCGCGTTATACCAGCCATCAAATTCAGGAAATGACTTAACCCAATATACACTTACAATCCAAGTCAAAATTGAAGCAGACCACAAAAGTAATGCAATATCATGGAAAAATAGGGCAACACCTGAAACAAATGCAACGAGCAGACCGTAACACCAAGCTTTGGGTTTAACAGCATTTGCAGTTTCGCGAGGCATTAATTTATACCATTCATATCCCGCAACCCCTGCTGCAACAATCATAAGAACCAACATTGGATAATGTGATTGCGTAGCAAACATACAGCCTAAAACAACTGCAACAAGTACCAATGCGGTAACAATCCGCTCTAACATTATAAATTCTCTATTTTCTCTTGCTGAATTTGTTCAGATGTTTTGCCAAAACGACGTTCACGCCCTGAAAAAACATTCAATGCATGATCGAACTCTTTTACTGTAAATTCTGGCCATAAAGTATCCGTAAAATACAGTTCCGCATAAGCTGCTTGCCATAACAAGAAATTAGATATGCGATAATCTCCGCCTGTACGGATTAATAGGTCCACAGCTGGCAGATCGTTTAGACTGACATATTTTTCGAACAAATCAACATTTATTTGATCAGCACCAAATTCACCACGGGAAACTGCTTGAGCAACCTGTTTTGCTGCATTTGCAATGTCCCACATCCCACCATAACTAATTGCAATAGTTAGAGTCATAGTGTCATGGTGTGCTGTCTGTTGCTCTGCATCTTCCATTAAGGCAACTAAGTGTGAGGATAATCGAGAACGATCACCGATAAAACGCAAAGCAATATTAAATTTCTTCATGCGAGGTATTTGCTCATGAATAGTTTCTTCAAGAAGCTTCATAAGCAGATCGACTTCATACTGCGGTCGATTCCAATTTTCACTTGAAAATGCAAAAACAGTTAAAGCACGAATACCAGTTTTTTTACAATGTTCAACGATAGGATCAAGAACATTTTTACCCTCCCGATGCCCATCACCTTTTTGCATTTGATTTTTTTTTGCAAAGCGGTTGTTGCCATCCATAATGATGGCAACATGCTTGGGAAGATGATACTCTTCAGAATCGGTCATAAAAATTAGACCTTCATCAATTCTGCTTCTTTCGCTGCAAGACGCTTGTCTACTTCTGCAACATATTTGTCAGTAATTTTCTGGATATCATCACCTGCACGGCGTTCATCATCTTCAGAAATTTCTTTTTCTTTTAGCAATGCTTTGATATCACCCAATACATCACGGCGAATATTACGAATCGCAACTTTTGCATTTTCAGCTTCATTACGCGCAACTTTTTGCATATCACGACGCGTTTCTTCAGTTAATGCTGGTAAAGGTACACGAATTGCATCTGCTGTAATCGGGTTTAAACCAAGATCACTTTCACGGATTGCCTTATCAATAGCTGAAACCATTGTACGCTCAAATGGCTGAACAATAAGCGTACGAGAGTCTTCAATACCCACGTTTGCTACTTGATTTAAAGGCACATCAGAACCGTAGTAAGGAACCATTACACCATTTAAGATTGATGGGTGTGCACGGCCGGTACGAACTTTAGCAAACCCTAGTTCCAAAGACTCTAGAGTTTTTAACATACGCTGTTCGCTGTCTTTTTTCAGATCGTTAATCATATGATCTACCTTACTTATTTATTCAAAGATATATTTAACAAATTTAATTTAGCGCTAGTATAAAGAGCTTTAGGTAACACGTACATTATTTAGTAACGCGCGTCCCTTCTTTTTCACCCATTACTACTGACAATAACGCACCTGATTTATTCATATCAAAAACTTGCAATGGCACATTATGGTCTCGACATAAACAAATAGCGGTCAAATCCATAACACCAAGTTTTTCATCTAACACCTGATCAAAGGTTAAATGATCGTATTTAACAGCATCTTCAAATTTACTTGGATCTTTATTATAAACGCCATCTACTTTAGTCGCTTTTAAAATCAAATTCGCTTCAATTTCAATTCCACGTAAACATGCCGCTGTATCCGTTGTGAAAAATGGATTTCCTGTACCCGCAACGAAAACACAAACTTCACCTTGGCTCAAATGACGGATAGCATCACGACTTGAATAAGACTCTACCACTGTACCAATTGGCAATGCAGACATAAGACGAGTTCTGATATTACGACGGACTAGAGCATCACGCATAGCTAAGCCATTCATTACAGTTGCGAGCATACCCATTTGATCGCCTGTTACACGACCAACCAAGCCATCTTTTTGCAACTGACTACCACGGTACAAATTACCGCCACCCACAACGATACCCACTTGTACACCCAAGCCAACCAAGTGTGCAATTGAAAGGGACATATGATCTAAAACTTGGGCATCAATACCCATGTCTTTATTACCTGACAATGCCTCACCAGATAATTTTAATAGAATACGTGAATAACGAGGGCTAATTGTTTCCGCCATGACTTTGCTCCAAAACCTCTTAAACTGAATGCTCTTTAATATATTTCGATTAAACCGATTTAATTTTAATTAACTTTGCAAATAAATCGTATTCATCCGCATCGGTAATTTCGACTTCCAACATATCGCCCGGTTGAATAGTGTTCTTATCGATATCTTCTACAAACACATTACCGTCAATTTCCGGAGCATCAGCATAAGAACGTGCAACGGCAACAGGATATTCATCTTCTAAACTATCGACCAAAACAGTCATCGTTTGACCAATACGTTTTTGCAATCTGGCAGCAGAAATTTCTTGCTGGACTTGCATAAAGCGCTCGTAACGCTCTTGTTTAATTTCTTCTGGCACATGATCTGGCAAATCATTTGCCGTTGCACCTTCTACTGGTGAATAGGTAAAACAACCCACACGATCAAGTTGAGCTTCAACCAACCAATCAAGCAACAGCTGGAAGTCTTCTTCAGTTTCACCTGGGAAACCCACCACAAAAGTAGAACGGATCACAAGATCAGGACATTTCTCACGCCACAACTTAATTTTTTCTAGTGTATTTTCACTGTGAGCCGGACGCTTCATTAACTTAAGAATACGTGGGCTTGCGTGTTGGAATGGAATATCTAGATATGGCAGGATTTTACCTTGTGCCATTAAATCAATTACCGCATCCACATGTGGATATGGATAAACATAGTGTAAACGCACCCAGATCCCGAGTTGACCTAGTGCTTCACACATGTCGAAGAATTTTGTCTTAACAGGCTGACCATTCCAGAAGTCAAGCTTGTACTTGGTGTCTACACCATAAGCTGATGTATCTTGAGAAATAACCAAGATTTCTTTAACACCCGCTCTTTTAAGCGCAGCAGCTTCTTCTAATACACTACCGACTGGACGAGAAACCAAGTCACCACGCATACTTGGGATAATACAGAAGGTACAACGATGGTTACATCCTTCAGATATTTTTAAGTAAGCATAATGCTTTGGTGTTAATCGAATTCCTTGTTCAGGAACTAAGTCAACAAACGGGTTATGTTTAGGTGGTGCTGGTACATATTCATGCACAGCTTCCATCACATCTTGATAAGCTGCTGCACCAGTAACCTTTAAAACGTTTGGATGCATTTGACGAATTTTATCTTCGTCTTTACCTAAGCATCCAGTAACGATCACTCGACCATTTTCACTCATGGCCTCGCCAATTGCATCTAGCGACTCTTGTACCGCAGATTCAATAAAACCACAGGTATTAACAACTACTAAATCAGCACCATCATAATCTGATGCAACTTGATAACCTTCAGTCTTTAACTGAGTTAAAATTCGTTCAGAATCTACCAATGCCTTAGGACAACCTAAAGAAACAAAACCGACTTTGGGGGTCTTCATGAATCTGCGCTCCACTTGAATGCGCGTATTGTATGTCTTTTCTTGTCTCAAGCATAGGTGGAAAGCCTACTCTTTGTGTAATGCACCAAAATACAACCAACATTTGCACCAAAACTCACCTTTGCACCAATTTAGATCATGTTATTATCTAAACTTGAGCCATCCGCTTTGATCAAAAGATATAAAGAACGATTTAAGCGCGTTTTTAAGTACCTTAAAACTTTAAAATAACCCATAAACAAAGTTGGCGTATATTTTGCATCGTTCATGTTCTATAACGGTGAAAATCCGAAAACCAAGAAGATGCCATTGCGCTATTTTAAGACAGGAACGATTCGCTAATGGATCAACACAACCCTATCGACTATCGCCTATTGGTAGACAATTTAACTACTGCGATTTTATTAATCGATAGTAACTTGAACATTTTTTATTTAAATTCAGCCTGTGAAGCACTATTTGACATTAGTTTGCTCCGTGCTTCAGGACAGCCCGTTTTAAACTTGCTTCATGCCCCTGACGATACTTTTAATACGCATGAAGCTTTATTGAACACCATAAAAACCGGACAACCCTATACACGTCGAGAAGCTGTCATTAATGTCAACTTTAAAGATCTACATGTGGATTACACAGTTTCTCAATTAAATGCAGGTAAAAGCTACCATCCATTACTATTGATCGAACTTAACCCAATTGATCGCATGTTAAAGATTTCAAAAGAAGAAAATCTGGTTCAACAGCATCAGGTCGCTAGACAGCTCGTGCGTGGTGTTGCACATGAAATTAAAAACCCACTTGCAGGTATTCGGGGAGCAACCCAGTTACTCGCTCGTAGTTTAAATGATAAGACTTATGCAGAATTCACAGATGTCATCATTAATGAAGTAGATCGTTTAACTAACTTGGCTGATACCATGTTAGGTTCTAGACAACTACCAAGCTATGAAAATGTTAACGTACACGAACCCTTAGAACGAGTACGCTCTCTTATTGCAAACCAGACAAAGAAGAAAATTAAAATTATACGTGACTATGATTTGTCATTACCCGATGTTAATGCCGATCGAGATCAGTTAATACAGGTCATGCTCAATATTAGTGTAAATGCAATTCAAGCCATTACAGAAAACAAAGCATTTTTTATAGATCAGGAACCGGAATTAATTCTACGTACGCGAATACAGCGTCTTGTCACGATTAATGGTGTACTGAATCGATCCACCGTTCGGGTCGACATTGAAGATAATGGACCAGGCATTCCTGAAAGTATTTTGGAGTCAGTGTTCTATCCATTGGTTACTGGACGAGCAAAAGGTACTGGGCTTGGCCTGAGTATTGCACAGAATATTATGCATCAACATAACGGAATGATTGAATGCCAATCTGTTCCTGGAAAAACTATTTTTAGCTTATATTTACCTTGGGAGTCAGACCGTGTCGCGAAATAAAATATGGGTTATTGATGATGATCGCGCCATGCGATGGGTATTGGAAAAGACCTTTAAAGAAGAGGGTTTTGATGTTACCAATTTTGAAGAAGCTCAAACTGCGCTTGAACGTTTGCATCATGACGCTCCCGATGTCATTTTAACTGACATACGCATGCCTGGGATTGATGGGTTAACTTTCTTATCTAAAGTCAAAAACACTCATCCAGATTTACCTGTCATTATTATGACTGCACACTCCGATTTAGAATCTGCTGTTTCAAGCTATCAAACAGGTGCATTTGAATATTTACCAAAGCCATTTGATATTGATGAAGCTTTAGCTTTAGTAAATCGTGCAATCCTGCATATCAACAAGCTACAACAGCAAGAAGCTACAAAAACAGCTTTACCTCTTCAATCAACAGAAATTATTGGTGAATCTCCAGCAATGCAGGAGGTTTTCCGCGCCATCGGCCGTTTATCTCAATCTCATATTACCGTTTTAATTAATGGTGAATCAGGGACAGGTAAAGAACTAGTTGCGCATGCTTTACACAAGCACTCCCCACGCCGTGCTAAGCCTTTTATTGCTTTAAATATGGCTGCAATTCCAAAAGACTTGATTGAAACCGAGTTGTTTGGTCATGAAAAAGGCGCTTTTACAGGAGCAAACACTCAGCATCAAGGCCGCTTTGAACAAGCAAATGGCGGAACACTATTCCTTGATGAAATTGGTGACATGCCATTTGAAACACAGACTCGACTACTTCGTGTCCTTGCCGACGGTGAATTTTATCGTGTAGGTGGACATATCCCAGTTAAAGTTGATGTTCGAATCGTTGCAGCAACGCATCAGGATTTAGAAAAGCTGGTAAACGAAGGTCGCTTCCGTGAAGACTTATATCACCGCTTAAATGTGATCCGCATTCACATTCCTAAACTTGCTCACCGTAGCGAAGATATCCCAATGCTTGCTCAGCACTTTCTTGCGCGTGCAGGTAAAGAGCTTGGCGTAAGTCCAAAAATCTTACGTACCGAGACAACAGACTATATGCAACAGTTGCCATGGCCCGGCAATGTTCGACAACTTGAAAACACGTGCCGCTGGTTAACTGTAATGATCACCGGGCGTGAAGTGTATCCAGAAGATTTACCTTCTGAACTCAAACAGGTTCCATTGCAAAAGAATACTGATGCTGGACAACCTGCCCCTTCATTTGAACGCATTTCTTTACACCATTGGGATGAACTGTTAAACCAATGGGCAATTCAAAAACTTAAGAATGGTGAAATGAAGATTTTGGATATCGCTACACCAATGTTTGAGCGCACGTTAATTAACGCTGCCTTACAACAAACGCGTGGACGCAAACGCCATGCAGCAGAATTACTGGGTTGGGGCCGCAACACTCTAACTCGCAAGTTAAAAGAACTTGGAATGGATTCTGCAGACGATGATGAAGAGGATGAACATAAGGTTACCCAAACTGAAGCCTAAAAAGCTTATTACCTAAATGAAAAGCGGCTAAGGATGTCTTAGCCGCTTTATTTTTTTATTAAATTTAAAAATGAACATCAGGTTACATCATTAGAGCACCCTAAAAATAGATCTAACCAACTATTTTATATAAGTTAATTTTTAAGTTATTTTATTTAGTGTTCAGCAGTTGATCTAAAAAAATAGTGATGACCATCCTTAAAGATAGTTTTGCTATACTAAATAAGCAAAGTTAGTCGTTGTTATTAAATTTTATGCATGATTCAGTCCTTGAGTCACATCATTCAGTATGTGAAAAACCTCAAACACGCCGCGGTATTGAACGTCGTTTAGCTCTTCTGTTAAGCGCGACCGAGCTGTTTCTGGAAAAAGGATATGATGCCGTTTCACTTGATGACATTGTTAATCATGCCGGTGGCTCTAAGGCTTCTATTTATAAATATTTTGGCAATAAAGAGGGGCTTTTTGCCGCTATTTGTGATCATAAACGTGAAATGTTTTTTAAAGATGTATGTATTCCATTCCAACCAGAAAAAAGTACTTTAAGAGAATATCTTATTCAAACACTCAATCGTGTTTATGTTCACATTATTCAACCCGAACATGTTGCTTTTTTACGACTTATTATCGAACAGACCGAGTGTAATACTGCGCTCATACAATACCTATATGACAAATGGGTACACAATTTACAAAACACGCTTACCCAAGCATTAGAGTCTGCAGATAAATCAGGGGAAATTACATGCAATTCTCCCTATTATTCTTCACTCATGTATTTTGGGATTTTACGCGATATTGAATGGCGTATGATTATGGGTATGCCTGCTCTACCAGATGAGAAAGAAGCTATTGATTATATTGAATATTGCGTAGATATTTTCCTCAAGGGCCACCATAAAGTCTAATTCTTTTGCATTTTAAAATGCTTATAGTATAGTAGACTTCTTTTTTTCCACATCCACCCAGCCAACAACAGATAATTGTTGTATTTCCTAACAATTATTATGGAGTAGCTACATGGCTCTAAGACATTTCCTGACTTTACGTGATCTATCCACTCTAGAACTTAATCGCATTTTAGAACGCGCAAGCGAGCTTAAAAAAATGCAGCATGACAATAAGGTATTCCAACCTTTTGTTGGTAAAGTATTGGGAATGATTTTTGAGAAATCAAGCACGCGTACACGTATCTCTTTTGAAGCAGGCATTAATCAATTTGGTGGTAGTGCGATTTTTCTATCGCCTCGCGACACACAATTAGGTCGTGGTGAACCGATTGAAGACTCAGCACGTGTAATTTCAAGTATGCTTGATATTGTGATGATTCGTACTTTCGGTCATGACATTGTTGAACGTTTTGCATCGTATTCAAAAGTTCCTGTTATTAACGGTTTGACAGATGACCATCATCCTTGCCAGTTACTTGCAGATTTACAGACTTATAATGAACACCGCGGTAGCATTAAAGGCAAAACTGTTGCTTGGATTGGTGATGGCAATAATATGTGTAACTCATATATTGAAGCTGCACACATGATGGGCTTTAAACTCAAAATTGCATCGCCGAAAGGATATGAGCCTAAACCTGAATTTCTGGCAGAGTTTGGTCATTGTGTTGAAGTTTTTGACAATGCAGAAGACGCTGCTGTAAATGCTGACCTCATCGTGACAGATGTATGGGCAAGCATGGGACAAGAAGAAGAACAGAAGCTTCGTGAAAGAGCCTTTGCTGCTTTTCAGGTCAATGAAAAATTAATGGGACTTGCTCATCCTGACTGTTTGTTCATGCACTGTTTACCTGCCCATCGTGGTGAAGAAATTTCTGAAACAATGCTAGACCATAAAAATGCAGTGGTCTGGGATGAAGCTGAAAACCGCCTACATGCACAAAAAGCCTTGATGGAATTTTTACTAAATGAACATCTGAAATAAGCTTAATTTCTTTCTTTAAAACAGCACTTCTATCGTGCTGTTTTTTTATTTTCTAAATTACTTCTTTTGTTTAGTATAATTTTTTTAATATTCTTGTTTAGGCTGACGAATATATAAGCAAGCCGTATTTTATCTCTCATATATAATCGTGTATAACATTGAACACAATAAGCCAAACTCACTCTTGCTGAGTACGATCATGACCACTCTTGAACAATCATTAGCTCAAATCCCTACTTTTTCTGTTATTCATGAGCACTTATTTAGTTCAGCTCAACCCTCAATCGAACAACTGAAACTGATTAAAGAATATGGTTGCAGTACAGTCATTAATCTCGCTTTAAGTAACGCACCAAATCATATTGAAAATGAAGATCGTATTTGTTTAGACCTCGGTTTAAATTATATCCATATTCCAATTGACTGGGAGACTCCATCTGCCGAGCAATGTTTATTAGTACTCGATCTCATTGATCATTTAGTCCAGAATGAAATTGTCTGGATTCACTGTACTAAAAACGATCGCTCTAGTTGCCTCATGTATGTCTATAGACAGTTTTATATGAATATGGACATGCCTACTTCTCAAGATTTACTCCATGAAATTTGGGAACCTAATGAAACTTGGACAGGTCTTATTCATAGCATTACCTTACAGCTACAAGGCCGTAAGGCAACTCTAGAGCTTCAACAGTCTTTGCAACAGGTTGATCACTTAGTGTGATGAGAGACCAGAACAGTTGCTGTAGCTAAAATACCTTCTTGACGACCGGTAAACCCAAGTTTTTCGGTTGTCGTCGCTTTAATACTAATTTGATTAACATCTACATTTAAAACATTAGCAATACTTTGACGCATTTCCAAATTATGCTTAGCTAATTTGGGACGCTCACAAGCCACCGTAATGTCAGCATTATTTAACTGATAACCGCGATCCAATATGAGTTGGTAAACATGCTTTAACAATACTCGACTATCTGCGCCTTTGTATTCTGGGTCAGTGTCAGGAAAGTGTTGTCCAATATCTCCGAGTGCCAGAGCACCTAACAAAGCATCACACAGAGCATGAAGAACCACATCACCATCAGAGTGTGCTTTCAAGCCATGCGTATGTGGAATTTGAATGCCAGCCAATGTAACGAAGTCCCCCGCTTCAAAGGCATGTACATCCATTCCTTGTCCAATTCGAATTTGAGCAACCATATAACTATTACCTTCCATAAAAACTTAAGAAATCTTGTATTCAGCCTTTCTGTTTCGCTATAGTACACCTAGCAAAGTAGACTGAAAGTATAAGCGATCATGCTGTCTAATACTGATATGAATCAATTGAAAAGATTAAGTTTTGCCGTGACACTGAGTTGTTTATGTTCATCTCTTGTCTTTGCAGAATCAATAGACTGCTCCAACTCTGGAACTGAGCTTAAAATCTGCTCAAAAACATTTAGTGAATCGAAGAAACAACTCGATAATAAATATCTTTCCGCATATTTAGTTACTGATGCCCCCTTACAGCTTTTACAGGATACACAAAAGTTATGGTCTAAACATACTCAGCAATGCAAGAGTAATACATGCATTCAGCAACAGTTTGATTTACGTACTGATGACTTAAATTTTTATGCATCACTTAAGCAAACGCTTACCCAACATTATCTTAAGTTTGAAAATGGACGTATAGCTGCACAACCTGTTCACATTCAAGTCCATCAGCTTGCAAAGGATAAAATCAAGATTGAAGGAATAGCATACCGCAATCCAAATAACCGTAAAGAAACTCAAACGATTTCCTTAATGGCCTATAGTTCGCCTGAACAAAAAAGTGAAATTTTAGACAATGAGC
The DNA here is from genome assembly GCF_049949095.1 of Acinetobacter sp. KB005. Classification (NCBI taxonomy): domain Bacteria; kingdom Pseudomonadati; phylum Pseudomonadota; class Gammaproteobacteria; order Moraxellales; family Moraxellaceae; genus Acinetobacter; species Acinetobacter sp. KB005. The sequence continues at coordinate 3,157,335 of NZ_CP188191.1, forward strand.
ACAACTGTAAATATCAGTTTAATTTTCAAAAAGCTTTACTTAATGTGAAAACCCAACAAAAAGGCTGTGAACGCTTTAGCGGAATCTACCGACTATATGATTAATACGTAAAATAAAAGCCAGTGTTTAAACACTGGCTTTTTACTTTCTAGACCGGATATTTTTGAGCAATATCCTGACCCACTAAAACTGCTGTCGCCGCAGACAAAGTCCAACCTAAGTGCCCATGTCCGGTATTATAGAAAATACGCGGTTGTTTAGACTGCTTCACCACAGGCAGCATATTAGGCATCATAGGCCTTAAACCCGCCCAAGGCACCACATGCTCAGTGGAAATATCGAAATTACGGTTTACCCAATTCACCAATGGTTGAATACGATCAGCCCGTATGTCGCGGTTGTAACCGTTAAATTCAGCAGTCCCTGCCACGCGTAACCGATCTTTACCTAAACGAGAAGTCACGATTTTAGCACTTTCATCTAGTAAACTTACCCACGGTGCATTCTTTACACTTTGCTCATCTTTTAATTGCACGGTAATTGAATAACCTTTTACCGGGTAGACATTTACTCGCTCTCCAATCATATCGGCGAGTTGATAACTCCCTACACCACCACAAACTACAAGCACATCACCTTCGATCTGGATGCTATCGGATTCAACAAGATAAGGATGCTCTGCGCTTGGCTGACAACTTACGATCACTTTGTCTGGATGACACTTAATATCTGTGACGTCCAAACCAAACTTATACTCAACACCGTATTGTTTAGTCTTTTCAGCCAAAGAGGTTGAATATTTATGAATATCCCCCGTTGCATCACTTGGTGTGTAATAACCACCAAAATATTCACCCGTTAATGATGGCTCTATCGTTTTCATCTCATCAGGTGAAACTGAATAGCGTTCCAATTTACCTTTATTCAAGACATCATTGACTTGTTTAGCGATCTCATAATCGGCCTTACTATGATACATATGAAGAATGCCACGTTTCTCCAAATCAAACTGAAGTTGCTCTTTTTCTGCAACTTCAAACAAGCGCTTACGGGCGAGTAATGCCAATCGGACCGTCTCGATCGTATTAGCTTCATAGTGTTTAATATGGGATAAGAACTCAACCAGCCAACTATACTTATGCAAACTAAATGAAGGATTCAGTAGTAGCGGCGCATCTTTTTGCCTCATCCACTTAAAGCCTTTAACTACAGTGGCTTTTTGGTTCCATACTTCGGCATTGCAAGCCGATAATTGCCCTCCATTGGCAAATGATGTTTCCATTGCAGGATATAGATGTCGATCAATCACTGTGACTTGATAACCCAGTTGCGATAATTCATAGGCAGAGGTAACCCCTGTGATTCCCGCACCTATCACAATAACATGTGGCATAACAGACTCCTCAGAAATGCAAAACATTTCATCAGTACAGCCCATCTGTCATTGGTACCTGAGAGTTTCGACCCCAACGTTACCTTTTAACGTTTAGATCTTCCCCTTCGGTGAGTTTATAATTTATAAGTTATTATTTTCACTTCTTATAAATCTAAGCTTCTCTCCAGATTTTTTAATTATTACAGTCCTTCTGCCTGAGAGTTTCCGGGCTTGTTGCTCCTTCGGCGGGTTCTTTCGAACCTCTCTCCCGCAATAATTTTGTATTTATATAAGCAATGTATCTGCCACTTTAAAAAAAACGCATTCTTTTCTTGTAAACTTTTGTACCAGCAATTAGCAATTTATAAATCATTAATTTAATTATAAAAATAAAAAAGGTGAATCTTTATGAATTCACCTTTTGTGTTTAATTAGAGTTTTCCATTGAGCACTGGGTCTGAAACTGTACCCTTCCATTGCTCACGCAAGGTTGGTAAATAAAATTTCTCACCAATAGTGACCAATTCTGCATCAATCAATGCGTGAACTTCGTGCATAAAAATATAATCAAGTGCAACCAAAGAAAGTTCATGATTTTTTTGGGCTGTTTTCTTACGTTTCGCTTGAGCTTGTTTCACTAACTCATTCGCAAAATTTTTATCTTTATAAGCCGTAATTGCATTTAAACGTAGTTCAATAACACCCCATCCAGCTAATAGCTTTTTAAACACATCAAAATCTTCTGAAGTTGATTCCCATGTTACATTTTCTAGATCATTATCATCAGGTAAAACTGGCAATAACAGATCACCTGTACTTGGGAAAATCTTTTTAAGATTTAACAGAAACTTAACAGGCTGATCACCGGGATAATCATTAAATTGCACATGTTGTTGGGTATCTGTCAAATAAATAGAGAGCATTCAAAAATCCTTAGCTAAGCTTCTGTTTTCAATCACTTTATCCTCAATTCTGCAAATTAGATGCAAAACAAAAACAATATAAAAACAGGACAAGGTGCGCATTTTAACAATTATGACAGCTTATTCAACGCTAATTCGCCATTAATTAGTGAAACTTCCCCCCTCTTGATAAAAAGCCCTCCGAAAAGAGCTCTTTGTTAATGCAGGCTCAATTCTTGCCATCGCTATAAACCCCACCAATAACTTGTCTTTAGCAGGGCTTCTTATGCCGTAATAGATACACAGCTAATAAGACTTTTTAATAAAGTTGTTCGCCCTAGTTCTAAACTAAACTGAAGAAATAAACTCTGCTGTAGTTTTTAACTGAGCAAAAGCATTGCTTAAAACTTGGTTATGATGATCAATGACTTGCGGAGCATTTAAAACTGCTGAATCAGTTGTTGTATGTGCATCTGAAATTAGTGTCACTTTATATCCATACTCTGAAGCAGCCCTAACAGTAGTATCAATACAATATTCAGTTTTCATTCCAGTCATTATGATTTCATCAATATCAATTTTCTCTAATACTTCTTTTAAAACAGTATTTTTAAAGCTGCTCGGGTACATTTTTTCAATGACTGTATCTTTATGTGGATTAAAAGATAAGTCTGTAATTAGTTGAGTGTTCGGGCTGTTTGGATCTAATAGTGTGCCTTTCTCACCGACATGCCGAATAAAGATAATTGGTCTATCATTCAACCGGCAATATTCAATAAGGCTAAGAATATTTGAAAGTACAAGTTTGACATTATGTGGCTTAGGGTCCCCGTTAAATAAGCCATTTTGCATATCAATAACGAGTAAAGCCGATTTTGAGTTACTACTGAGTTTTTTCATAATCTTTCTCTATAAAACCAATAATGAACAGAGAAAAATTAACCCAGCCATTATTGGCTGGGTTTGGTTATCTTATTAATTCACTTTAATAAAAAATCACACGCAGCCTTCCTTAAAGGTCGTGGTGGTGGTAGTGATTTTATTCAAAAAACAGTTCATGTATTTTAACTGCCCATAATTAAAGCGTGATTAACCATACCATAGCTTTTTGAAAAGAAACAAAGCTTTTTAAATTTTTTATTTTGTGAAGTGCCTTTTACTCTTAATTAGTTCTTACAGAAATATCTCACACTAAAAAGCTAATTTATTTAACCGAAAGTAAGTATTCATATGCTGTTTTTTCATCACTCTGTAGTTTAATGACTGCATCAGTTTCATCATTCAAAGTAAGGTTAAATACCTTCTCACCATCATAAGAAATTTGATGGCCCATACGGAATTCTGAATCAATTGACTCAAGAATAATAAAATTCCCTTCGATATTCGAAGCAATATAGTAAGTATTGTTCCGATGAACATATCTAATTGTGTACATCACTATTTAAATTCCATCTAAAAAATTATGTTTTTTCTTAAATAATAAAAAAGCTCACTTCATCTTCTCAAGCAGAAATGAAGCTAGCGAAAAAAAAGATCCGCCCTTCTTTTGATTTCTAGCACTAATCGTTCAGCGCCAAACTAATATATAAATATTACAGAAATACTTAACAATAAAAAACCCCGCCATTAGTCGATACTGAGTCGGGTTTCTTGTACCGTCATATGTCTGAGAGAACTAACTCTCATATGGGCTTACTGCTATTTAAATTAATCTTTACACTTAACTTTCAAAACGGCTGCTTTGGTATTCACTGGAATAAGCAGTCCTGAATTATAGACAGTATGATGATTTACGATTTTGTTATTACTATCCAACTCATCAAAACCCTTATCTTTACATATTTCTTCTGCTTTACCGATTAACTTTGACCTCAAAGCTTCTCTTGAACCAAATGCATTACTTTGAGCATGAAGTTGGTAAACACCAGGATTCACCTCAGCTACAGAAGGTGGAAACATTTGTAGACAACCGGACAAGGTACAAGCGGCTATTGCTAAAACAACTATTGATTTAGTCTTTTTCATTTATTTGAACTTAGAATAAAATAACGTAGCAAAATTAAAGTCTAGATATGACATTAGTATTTCAAGGTATAAAAAAAGCCCACTTTTTCAAGCAGGCCTTCCCCTTATGATTTTTTGCGCTGATCATTCAGGACTTTTGTTGTACTTAGCAACTCGCGGATATTACAGAAGTATTTGACAATAAAAAAGCCCATTAGAAGAGATTATTTACTATTTGGTGAAACCATTTTTTCAGGTTTAACCACTTCATCAAATTGCTCTGCCGTAACCAAACCAAGCTCAACAGCGACCTGCTTTAAAGTTTTATTTTCTTTATAGGCAGTCTTGGCAACTTTTGCAGAATTTTCATAACCAATCACTGGATTTAAAGCAGTGACCAACATGAGAGAGTTATGTAAGAAGTGATCAATTTTATCCTGATTAGGCTCAATTCCCACCGCACAGTGATCATTAAAACTATTACAAGCATCGCCAAGCAACTGAATAGACTGCAATAAGTTGTAAGCAATCACTGGCATAAATACGTTTAATTCAAAGTTACCTGAAGCACCAGCCACATTAATGGTCGTATCATTTCCAAGCACTTGAGCAACAACCATGGTCATTGCTTCACTTTGTGTTGGGTTTACTTTGCCTGGCATAATACTTGAACCAGGTTCATTTTCAGGAATACGGATTTCACCGAAACCACAACGTGGACCACTGGCCAACCAGCGAATATCGTTCGCAATTTTATTTAAACTGACTGCAAGCGTTTTTAATGCACCAGAAGCAAAAACAGCAGCATCACGTCCTGCAAGTGCTTCAAATTTGTTTGGAGCAGTCACAAATGGTAAGCCCGTAAGTAAAGCAAGCTGATCCGCTGCTTTCACTGCATATTCAGGATGTGCATTTAGCCCTGTACCTACCGCAGTACCACCTAATGGTAATTCATATAAGCCTGTTAATGCCTGTTGCAAACGAACTAATCCATGCTCAAGCTGAGAGACATAGCCACTGAATTCTTGACCTAATGTTAATGGCGTTGCGTCTTGTAAATGGGTACGACCAATTTTAACAATAGATTGAAACTCATCAGATTTCTTTTGCAAAGTCGCTTTAAGCTGCTCTACAGCTGGAATGAGTAATTCATTAATTTGCAAACTTGCAGCAACATGGATTGCCGTTGGAAATGAGTCGTTCGTTGATTGAGCACGATTGACATGGTCATTTGGATGTACAGGTTTTTGGGCACCTAACACTTGACCTAATTTTTGGTTTGCAATATTTGCAATCACTTCATTGCAGTTCATGTTACTTTGCGTACCAGAACCAGTCTGCCATACAACTAAAGGAAACTGGGAATCCCATTTACCATCAATTACTTCTTCAGCCGCGCCCACAATATATTGGCTCAAATCTTGCGGTAACTGTTCAAGTTCAGCATTGGTTATCGCAGCAGCCTTTTTTACTAGCCCCATTGCTCGAATCATGGCACGTGGTAATCGTTCTTGCCCGATTTTAAAGTTCTGTAAGCTGCGTTGAGTCTGTGCTCCCCACAATGCTTCATTTGGAACTTCAATCTCACCCATAGTGTCATGTTCAATTCGTGTTTGCATAGAAACCTCAGTTGTCTGGTTAAAGAACTTACGGGCTGAAGCAAGTATTTGCTCTGGCTAATTAATTTTTAATATCGTACTCAAGCATTCCATTATTGTAAATAAGAATCATTATCTTATCTTCCATTTAATGTATTTTGATAAAAACGCCATTCATCTTCAATCATTTGTTTTAACGAGCGTTTAGGTGTCCATTGCAATAATGTTTTTGCTTTCGTTATGTCTGCCCCAACCTGCCCTAACTCAACATGTTTATAAATCGCAGGTTGAGTCGCAATTTCAGCTTGAGTTACCTGTGAAATTTCATCTAGTAATTGACGAATAGAGTGAACTTGGTCATGGGCAATATTGAATGCCTCACAACAATGTGTTTGATCACGTAGCCAATGTAAGCTTGCAGTTACAGCTTCACACACATCTAAAACGTGTAGAAAACTGCGCTCAGTCGTATGGTCTGATGTTTCAGCTTGATCTTGTAATTCAATCAAATCGCGTTGCATTGCTGCAACTTGCATCGCAAGCGGTACAATATTTTTAGGTAGCTGTGCGACATACTCTCCGAGTACCCCATGTTCAAATGCACCTACAACATTAGATAAGCGCAAAATCGCAATTTTCCACTCATGATCAATTTTATAAGTATCACGGATAATTTCTTCAATCATCTGTTGAGACTTAATATAAGGATTAGGATAAGTGTAATTAAATTCTTCTGTTTCGCTTAATTGCAAACCAGATTTTCCATAAGCTGCAAGGCTTGACAGCTGAATAAAGTGACGAACACCTGTGCGTTGCATGGCACGCAGTAAACTCATGATGCAACTTACATTATCATTATAATATTCAAGAGGTTTAAGATTAGATTCTTCAATTGATTTAAACCCAGCAGTATGAATAACTGCATCAATTGAATATTGCTCGAAGACCTTATTCAATGCAGGTGTATTACGTACATCAAGTTTAACAAATGGAACGTACATACCAGAAATAAACTCTAGACGTTCCAGCGTTTGCAAGGTCGAATTAGCCAAATTATCGACAATTACCACTTCTTGCCCTTGGGCCATTAGACTCAAAGCAATGTGTGAACCGATAAAGCCTAAACCACCTGTCACTAAAATCATTGTATACTTACCTTTCTCTTAATGCATCTACGCCCATTTAGACGTATGACCATAGTGAATTCTTAATGAGTACATTACTACTAATTACCTCTGCTCCTACTTCCATTCATGCTTGGCATGCGTTAGGACTTGCCCAGGCACTCAAAAGTAAAAATGAAGACTTTCGTGTATTCTTTTACCAAGATGGCGTGCAGGTTGCTAATGATTTTCAATGGGTTCCTGACGACCAGCGTAATTTAACGCATGAATGGCAAAAGCTTTCGATTCGACTTCCTGTATGTGTGAGTGCTGCCCTCGCTCGTGGTATTACCGATGCAGAAAATGCCAGTCGCCATCACCTTACTCATTACAACCTTGCCAAAGACTTTCAACTCGTCGGGTTAGGTGAACTTGCTGATGCGGTACAGTCAGCATCTCGTCTTATTCAATTTTAAGTTACTTTGTTTGCTTAGATTGTTGCTTTTAAAAGGTATATTGTGTGAAATCTGTACTCGTCATTTTAAGCCAAGCCAACTTAACTAGTCTTCAAATCAATGAAAGCCTTTCCGCTACTATGGTTTTAGCAACCTTTGGCTCGCCAGTCAAAGTATTATTGAAAGATGCTGCTCTTAGTCTCTTGCAAAATGATCTGAGCTTTAACCAATTTCATCATACCTTCAAAGTAGCATCAAATATGGTCGAAAGCTTTGAATTTTATGATTTAAGCCCCATTCTTATCGAAAGCAAAAATCAACAAAATCCTTTTGTTCGACAAACAGAACAAGAGCTCGAATTCATTCAGTTAAATAATGAGTTCATTCAGTCTTTTGACCATGTCTTATATTGGTAGATGAAGGTGTAAATTTAATGAATCCATCAACACTTTATCTCGTGCAATCTACTTATCACAATACACCAAATATTATTGATGAATTAGGTCATCTTTATCAGGTAGGTGACCAAATTATTTTTATGGGTGATTCTGTTGCGCGGCTTTCAGCTCAAATTATTCAAGAGTTTAAATCTGTTTCATGCTTAAGTATCGAAAAAGATTTACTCGATGCCGATACTTTAGCTCAGATGAATGTACTCGACTATGATCAATTTGCAGATCTGGTTTTAACGTTTAATCGCTGTATTTCTCTTAAATAATAGATTTAGGCTAGTTTCATGAATTTAGAATTAGACCAAGATGGTCATTTGGTTGATTATACAATTTGGAATCCTGAAGTTGCACAAGAGCTTGCCAAGTCACTTGATCTTGAACTAACCGATTGGCATTTCGAAGTTTTAGCTGCTGTGCGTCAGTTTTATCAACAGTTTGGGCACTCTCCAGCAACTCGCCCACTGATTAAATTTTTAATGAAAACAGTAAGTCCAGATATTAACAATGCCGTGTTGCAGCAACAATTTAATACTGGTTTAGTTGCCCGCCATTTAAGTCGTTTGGCAGGTGTTCCTAAACCAGCAAATTGTTTATAAAGCTAAGCAAACTTTTTAGCAGCAGCGACGCATAAAAGGGTTGCTGCTGTAACCACCAACATCGACCAGCTCACATGTTCATGCAATAAGGCTGCCGCAATGGCTAGACCTATTAAAGGCTGTAAGAGTTGTAGTTGACTAATCGTAGCAATACCACCTTGGGCAAGTCCTTTATACCAAAAAAAGAAACCAATAAGCATGCTAAACAAAGACACATAAATGAGGCCAACTACAGCTGATGCCGATATATTCTGGAAAGAAGTAGGCATATAAAAAATAGTAAGAAACAGCATGAAGGGTAATGATAAAATGAGCGCCCAACAAATGACCTGCCACCCGCCTATTTTTCTTGAAAGTACACCGCCTTCTGCGTAGCCAAAGCCACAGAAAATAATCGCCATCAACATATAAAAGTCCCCTATTCCAAGTGATGTATCACCAGAAATAAAAAACATATATGCGAAAACAACCACACTCCCCAAGACAGCAAATATCCAGAAAAATTGATTCGGCTTTTCTCCACCTCTCAGTACAGCAAATATTGCAGTTGCAAGCGGCAAAAGACTAACAAAGACAATTGAATGAGCTGCATTCATATATTGCAAAGCGAGGGCGGTAAATAACGGAAAACCAATCACCACCCCTATAGCAACAATGGCAAGAGGCCACCAATCTTGTTTGGCTGGTTTCTTTTGTTTTAAAACCAATATAAGAATAAGTCCTAAAATACCAGCAATTGCCGCACGTGCTGCGGTTAGAAAGCCCGGTTCAAACCCCATTACAGCTACACGTGTTGCGGGTAGTGACCCTGCAAAAATAGCCACGCCAATAAAACCATTTACCCAGCCATTCATAAACCTATTCATAATTTTCTCCGTCACTATACGAAGAATTTAAGCTGTGCTAAGGTGATTAAACCAGATACAAAGCAGTACAATTTAAAAGAACTGTTATGTACTCACAACCAGTACAGTTGAGATTGTAAGCCCGTGAACCAGAGCAAAACAAAAATTGAAATTGTCATTTCAGAGATTGAGCAACAAATAAAAAATCGATCTTTAATGCCCGGAGCACGCTTACCCTCTGTTCGCAAGTTAGCAAATGATTTGGGTTTTTCAGTATCAACTGTTGTAGAAGCGTATGAAAGATTAATTGCTTTAGGCAAAATCGAATCAAGAACTGGATCTGGTTTTTATATTGTCGGTCCGCTCGCACCCTTAGCTTTAAGTGAGTTAGGCCCTAAATTAGATCGTTCAGTAGACCCTCTATGGATTTCGCGTCAGTCTTTAGAAGCGAAAGCAGATGTTTTTAAGCCCGGCTGCGGTTGGCTACCTGATGACTGGATGCCACTAGACAGTATTCGTAAAGCTTTAAGGATGGCTGCAAGGAGTGCAGACGCTTGTTTAATGGGTTATTCAACCCCGTTAGGTTTACCACCTTTGCGGGATTTATTAGCAAGGCGTGCTCAATCAAAAGGAATAGATGCAAATCTGAATCAAGTACTTTTGACAGATTCTGGTACTCAATCGATCGATTTAGTTTTCCGGTTTTTACTAAAGCCCGATGACGTCGTTCTGATTGATGATCCTTGTTATTTTAATTTTCATGCATTGCTTAAAGTTCATCAAGTCAAGGTCATTGGTATTCCCTACACACCAACAGGTCCCGACCTAGAAGCATTTAAAGAAGCAATTGATACTTATAACCCACGTCTTTATATCACCAACTCAGGAATTCACAATCCAACTGGAGCAACGCTTTCTCTTTCTACGGCGCACCAACTCTTAAAATTGATTGAGCAATCTAACTTAATAGTAGTTGAAGACGATATTTTCTCAGATTTTGAATATACACCAGCTCCTAGGCTCGCGGCTTTAGATAATCTTTCACGCGTCATCTTTATTGGAAGCTTTTCTAAAACATTATCTGCTTCTATTCGTTGTGGCTATATTATTGCCAAACCTGAATGGGTGGATCAGCTCACCGACCTAAAAATTGCCACAAGTTTTTCTCACAATGGTGTTTCTGCTGAAGTTTTGCTTACCGCTTTAACAGATGGCTCTTACCGTAAACATATAGAATTACTAAAAGTTCGTTTAGCAAAAGCAATGCACGATACCATTACAAAACTTGAACCTCTGGGTATAAAGCCATGGATTAAGCCTCAAGCGGGAATTTTTGTTTGGTGCCATTTGCCACAGGGTATTGAAGCTTCAAAAATTGCGAAATATTGTATTAATCATAATGTTATTCTTGCGCCAGGCAATGCTTTTAGCCAAGCTCCTAATGCTGGTCAATTCATACGTTTTAATGTAACACAGTCAAATCATGACCACATTTATAAGACTCTAGCTGATGCTATTCAACAAGAGTCTTCATAATTTATAGAGAGAAAAATTAAGCTTGTTTCTGTTTTTGTTCAATATATGCAAAATAACCTGGCCCAGCTGAAACTTGCACTTGTTTTGCATGTAAAGGTTCATGGCAAACCGAACATACCATGACTGGTTCAAACTTATGTCCACAAGTTTTATGACGATATTCTAGTGGCTTGCCTAAGCCTTGATCCATCCATTTATCTGCCCAATTCGCCATAGACAAAATAATTGGATAAAGTTCAAAGCCCTTATCAGTGAGTTTGTATTCAAAGCGTTCTTGACGATCAAAATAAGGAGCTTTGGCTAATATTTCATATTCAACCAAACGTTTTAAACGATCTGAAAGGACATGACGAGTTACGCCTAATGATTTTTGAAAATCGTCAAAACGTCGTATTCCCATAAAAGCATTACGTAATATTAGCATCGTCCATCGATCGCCAATCACTGATAGCATACGAGCAACCGAACAAGGTTGATCACCGATGTCATCCCATTTCATCTTTATGCGTTCCTCGATATTTCCTAGCCCAACGGCCCTATTGTTTATACCCTAAACCACTTACTACGATTTATGCAAGATTCATTATAAAAATAACTTCTTATCAACTTTATAAAAAAATTTTCATTATGAAAAAAGAGAAAGTTATTATTAAAAATTGCTAAATAAATATAACCCACTCATTTTCATAATGAGTCATATTTATCATCCTTTATAATTAATTTGAAATAAATACACCCTTCAATATATTGCCTGCTTCCAGTTTTACGCCTGCCGGAATTCGAACCAGACAATTGGCCTGCATTAAATTACTCAGCATATGTGATTGCTGTTTTGCCAGACTTTTTATTTTAAGCTGTCCATTTTCAAAATAAGCATACATTCGTAAAAAACGTTCACGCGCATCTTCTTTTAAATCATGATCTAAAATCGCACTAAACCACTCTGGCCCTGCTTGATTTCCCTGTAAAGTATCTAGTAATGCCTTACCATACACCTGCATAGACACATAGACCGCAGCGGGATTACCCGGCAAACCGAGCAAATAACAACAATGATATGTTTCTGGGTTTGAATATTCAGCAAAGAATAGCGGTTTCCCAGGTTTCTGTTTTACTTTCCAAAAGATTTGTTCAAAACCAACCTCAAAAGCACATGGTCGTACAAAGTCATAATCACCTACAGATACACCACCTGTCGTTATAATGACATCATGGCTGTCTTTTAACTGATTAAAGTAATGTGTGACTTGCTCTGCCTCATCTGCCACATGAATCAGTTCAACATCCAAGCCATAATCTTCAAACCAAGCTTTTAATAATGGCCCATTTGCATCAAAGATTTTGCCGTCGACAAGATCTTCTGCCGTTTCTGCAACTTCATCACCAGTCACCAAAACAGCGACTTTCGGTGCACGATAAACTTCAACCGTTTGCACACCTGCCATACTTAAGGCAGCCAAGCTTCCAATATTAAGAAATTGGCCTGTTTGTGCCAGCAATTGTTCTTTCTGGACTTCTTCACCTGTAAATCGAATATCAGCTTGGGGACGTATATGCTCAGTTAAGCAAATTTCTTGGGTCGAAAGAACTGATACGATTTCCTGCCGAGCAACATGTGTTGTTCCTTCTGGAATTTTACCACCTGTAAATATGCGGATAGCCTGACCTTCATTAAGTACGTCATGACTCTCACTTCCCGCACGGATCTCGCCTGTAACCTGAAATTTTTGATTATTTAAATCTTCCGCATGGCTACAAAGTGCGTAACCATCCACAGCACTTTGAGAAAAGCTTGGCAGATTAATTTCTGAATAAATTTCTTTAGCGAGATATCTACTTAGACTGTTTTGAAGAACTTGGTTAACCGAACCCAACTTTTTTGGCTGCTTAACAATCAACTCAAGTGCTTCATCTACACTAATTAATCCACGCTCTGTACCACAACCTGACATTACTCATATCCTCCTGGATGCGGTAAATCACGGCACACATCAAAAATATGGACCAATGCTGGTAAAATGGCAGCCATTGATTCGCTTGCTCCACCACGGCTTCCCGGTAAAGTCACCACCAATGAGCGATCAATAAAACCAGCTACCCCACGTGACATTGCCGCATAAGGTGTGCGTTTTTGTCCAAAAGATCGTGCAGCTTCCATTAAACCGTCTAGCTTACGCTCAAGAAGTGGCTCTAATGTATCGACCGTAATGTCACGCTTACCAATTCCGGTTCCACCCACCGTCATAATGCATGCGTATGACTTACTCAACTCAAGCACTAAGTTTTTTAAAGTATCCGCCTCATCAGGCAAAATTTGATAATGAATCGGATCAAACCCTGCTTCAGTTAAAGTTTCAACCACAGATTTTCCAGCTGTATCGGGTTTTCTACCGGCTGCAACAGTGTCGGATAACACGATAACAGCAGCTGAAACGGGTTGACGAAGAACACGTTTAAAGTGCGATTTTCCGCCCTTTTTCTTAAGCAGTTTACATTGATCCATCCAGAGTTCTTCTGGCTCACAATGCGGTTTCAACATGTCGTAAATGGTTAAACCTGCAAGGCTTGCAGCCGTGAGGGCTTCCATTTCTACCCCAGTAGGGCCAATAGTTTCGACCACGGTAATAATCTTTACAAAATCATGTTCTAGTTCATATTCAACATCTGCACGATAAATCGGCAGTGGATGACACAAAGGAATCAGCTCATCGGTTCGTTTGGCTGCCAAGATTCCTGCCACACGTGCGGTTTTTAATGCATCGCCTTTTTCGGTGTTCCCTTGTTTTAATAGCTCAATACAATGTGGAGGTGCATATAAAATCGCTTGTGCTTCAGCAACACGATAACTTTCCGGCTTCATTCCTACGTTTTTCATTATTTATCCTAGTGGTGCATATTTCAGTGTGAGTGTTCATGGCCGGCATGATGGTGGTGATGCTTGTGTTCTTGAGGTGCATCTTTGCGAATACAACAACCTTCTACATAATGACTTGTACCATCTGTAAAGAACTCTTCTTTAAAAACTGGTACTTCATGTTTCACCCGCTCAACCGCTTCTTCACATGCTTGAAAAGCTTCACGGCGATGGGCTGCATAAGCAATCGCAATAATGGCTGTCTCACCTACATCCAGATGACCAATCCGATGAACGACCCGCACATAAGATACCTGATACTTTTTCTCAATTTCCAGTTCAATTTCACGTATCATTTTTTCAGAAAGTGGCTTATAGGACGTATATTTCAACGATTTAACAGCTTTACCCTCATGATGATTACGAACCGTACCTATAAAAATATCGATTCCACCACATTCAGGAAATGATTGGATAGGATCAAAAGTATCTAAACTTAAAGCCTGCTCTTGTATACGTGCAAAATCTCGCATGATTCATCCTCCTGCAACTGGTGACAATAAAACCAAAGTACATGGCTCACTTAAAGTAGATTGTCTCGTTATGACATTATCGCCAATCGCACATGCACATTTTTCCATGGCTTGTGTACATTCTGGATGTAATGAAACAATTTCATCTAATACATTTTTAACCAAAATATGATTGGGACAAACCAACGAAAGGTTTTGAGGAAGCAATTTTTCAATTGCACCAAACGCTTCTATTTTAATTTGGATAGATTGCTGCATTTATCCCCCAAGCATATGCATACTGATTTTACGGGTTTGTTGATGTTGTAAGGCATGAAAGCCTTTAGCTTTGTGCCAAATATATGGCATAACCATATCTGTTAACTGTTGAATATACATTGCATGATCAGCTGTCGTACGTGCACGTAATAATGATTGAAGCTGCGGTTTAATATTGAGACCTTGCGGTGCAAATAAACAGTTGTAGAGTTCGCCTTGTGCAGTTAACCGTATACGGTCGCATTGATGGCAAAATGAATGAGTGATTGTGGAAATAATTCCAAGAGAGTAACTATTATTGATTAGATATTGGCGTGCTGGCTCATGCTGTTGTTCGACAACCTCTACTGAATAATGTGGTTGCAAAGCTTGTAAAATTTCAGCCTCACTCACCACATCTTTACTTGACCAAAGCGCATCGCCATCAAGCGGCATAAACTCAATAAAACGTAAAGGAATATGATTGGCGATTGACCATTGAACCATCGGTAAGATCTGATCGTCGTTTTTATTTTTCATTAGTACGCAGTTAATTTTGAATGGTAATCCTACATCCTTAGCAGCCTGAATACCCTCGAGAACGGGTTCTAATTTTTTCTTGGTTAGCTCTTTAAACTGAATAGCATCAAGACTGTCTAAACTAATATTTAGGTCATCTAATCCGGCATCTTTTAACTGCCTAGCGTATTTTGCAAGGTAATGCCCATTTGTAGTCATTGAAATACGTTTTAAGCCCAGCGCTTTCAAGGCCTGTAACTCACGAACAAAATGCACAATGCCTTGACGCATTAATGGTTCGCCACCTGTAATGCGAATACTTTCAACACCATGTTGCACCATAAAATGACAAAATTGAAAGAGTGCCTCAAAACCAAGCAGATCTTGCTTATTTAACCATTCAGGATGTTCAGGCATGCAATATATACACTTAAAGTTACAGCGATCAGTTACGGAAATACGTAGCTTTCGCTTTATACGGCCATATTGGTCTCGAAGAACCAAAGGCGTATGTTCAGAGTGATATTGTTTCATCATTTGCACTCATATCGAGAACAGTTCAAATATTGCGGCACTTTTTCAGAGCAATTAAAATAGAAATTTGCTCTTCAATAGTGCTCTGCTGTTTATGCAAAATTTGTTCCAATTCTATTTATCATCCATAACTTCTTAGCTTTTTAATAGAACTTTTGCCGCACCACTTCAACTGTAATTTTATAACTGTATAAATTTAGTGCGACGTCAATCTCTTATATGCCCTACATTATTTCTAGCATTTTTCTAGACGGATGGGTACATATTTATGGTACGGCGTTTTCGATAAAGGATCACAATGTTCACCAGACACCAGAAGATTTAATTGTGGCCCTATTGGCTCTCCACCTTGAAAGCGCATGCCATAGCCATGTGGAAGTGACACAACACCTTTTCGCATACCCTCATCAAAATCTACGGTTACCTGAATTTCTCCGTGTTGTGAGATACATTTGAGTTGATCTCCTACTGCTACATTCAAGTTTGTTGCGTCTTCAGGATGAATTCGCAAAGCTCCTTCTGCATCTACTTTTCGCCATGCAGGGTCACGGTAAATCTGATTAGCGTTATAACTACGGCGCTCCCCCGACAAAAGTACGAAAGGAAACTCTTCAATACTAAATTGATGATTTTTTAAATTTGCCAACTCACTCAACATTTCGGGAATAGCCAGACGTATTTTTTTGTCTTTGTATGCAACAAGCTTCCAAACTTCGTCATATTCATGTTGCGATAACACCACACCTGAACGCTGATTTAAAATTTGCTCAAACAACCGAACACCTAATGTTAAAGGATTACCTTTGTAACCTGCACGGCGCACAGCTTTAGTATGTAAAACCGAATATTGAATAGACAGTGGTAATAAGAATGCCGTTGAAGCTGCTGAGTTCTTTAGATGTTTACCTAAAGTGCGATAGAGAATTGAAGCTGCAAAAGGAATGTATTTTTTATGTCGAGCAAAAGTTAAACCCAAAGCTGACAGATAAGGTAAATAGGCTGTTTTTTTCGAGTCGACCGCGGCTATTTTTTCTAACACTGGAAAGCTTTTAGGAATGACCTTCATGGCTTCAAGTAATCGTGTATAAATTTCTGCTTCGGGTAACGTATTGCCCTGGGCAGTGAATACCGGATGTCTCAGGTGAAAACCGTTTTTAGGAAACTCAAGATTAAACCCAGTAAATTCCCATTTTTCAAACTGAGTATGTGCCGGCAAAATATAATCTGCAAACCTAGCTGTTTCCGTCATGGCAACATCGACCACAACCAACAAATCTAATGCTTTAAATGCTTTTTCGTATGCAGGTGTATCAGGATAGGTTAATAAAGGATTACAGCTATCAACAAAAACTGCGCGAATTCGTTTTTCGCCTGCTTTTAATATTTCATCGGGCAAAATATTGGGTGGGAAAAAACCTGAGATCGGAAACATTTTATGGTAAACACTACGTCGATATTTCGATTTTCTTTCATCGGTATCACTTAAAATTGGAATAAACATGGTGTGTAAATTATTTGTGCCTTGTTTTCCAAAGTTTCCAGTCAATAAATACAGTAGTTTTTCTAAATATCCGTTTAATGTCGTATTTAAAGTATGCTGAATACCTAAATCGATGCGCACACAGCCTCTTTTAGCTTTGGCAAAATCTCGAACAACTTGATAAATTAAATCGACTGGAACATCAGCTTTTGCAATATATTCTTCAATTGGGACACGGCTAAAAGTTGTTTTTACCTCTTCAAACCCTTGTGTATGCTGTTCAATGAACTTCAAATCATAAAGTTGTTCTTTAATAATAATGGCAATCATGGCCGACATTAAAAAAGCATCTGTCCCGGGTTTTAACTGCACATGAATATCTGCTTGTTTGGCCGTTTCGGTAACGCGCGGATCAAATACCACCATGGTGCGGTTGGGGTCTTTTTTAATATGCTTTAGCGTGTCTCGTGCATTTGGAATCCCATGTGCCTGAAACGGATTTGTGCCAATGAAAAGAACATAATCAGCGTATTCAACATCTTCTGTCGTATGGCAGGCCTGATTTCCAAATAAACGTCCATTCAGCCAAAAATCACCCGTTTTTTCTTGGGCAAGAGAGTTGTAAGCATAATAACTTTTCATGGCTAGCAAAAGTTGTCGACCATAAGCTGCACCCAGATGATTACCTTGACCACCGCCCCCAACAGAAGCAAAAGCGGTACCGCCAAAATTATCTCTAATCTGGACTAAACGTT
The DNA here is from genome assembly GCF_049949095.1 of Acinetobacter sp. KB005. Classification (NCBI taxonomy): domain Bacteria; kingdom Pseudomonadati; phylum Pseudomonadota; class Gammaproteobacteria; order Moraxellales; family Moraxellaceae; genus Acinetobacter; species Acinetobacter sp. KB005. The sequence continues at coordinate 3,175,113 of NZ_CP188191.1, forward strand.
CGGCAATTTCCTGTATAGCATTGTCCCAACTAATTTCTTGAAATGAACCATCTGGTTGACGTTTTAATGGCGTAGTCAAACGGTCTGCATGCTGCTGATAATGCTGTAATCTTGCGGCTTTTTGACAAATGTAACCTTGTGAAAATGGATGTTCAGGATTACCTTTAATTTTGACAAATTGATTATCTTTAATTTCGACACTTAAACCGCAATTTCTTGAACACAAAATACATGCGGTAACATCCGTTTTGTTTTCCTTTAGCGCTTCTACCATTTCGATTGACTCCCTTTATTTTTATGCATATAGATGGAACTAAAACAACAAGTTCCAAAATAGAACTTATATAATAAATAGTCAACGGCACAAATATTAAAAACGTTTTTCGCACGACCAATGTAAGGTTAAAAGCTATTCAAATACATCGTTAATTTGCTGTAAAAATTTCTTTAAATGCTGTGATTTGTTTGTATTGCTGAAGCTCATCTAGAGAATTGATGCTATGAAAAAATAAATTTTGTTTTTGAAATATGGCGACTTGTGCATGTAAAAGCTTAAAGCATTCTTTCAAACTTAAGCGTTGTTTTTCAATTTGCTCTGTTATCGTGATTAGGCTTTCACGCTTTAACAAACAAAATGGGTACAAGGCATCTCCATTAATTGACACATAAGCCGCTTGAGCTTGTTTATTTTTCCTAAGTGCACTATGCAATTTCGCAACGACTTGTGTTGGTACATAGGTCACATCACAGGGAATAAACAAAACATAATCTGCTTCTACATGAGACCACGCACTTTTCATACCCATCAGTGGGCCGAAAAATCCAGAAGCATCGTCTTGAAAACATTTAATATCTGGCACAATACTTTGATAGATGGAGTAGTCGCGATGACTATTGACCCAAAGTTCAGATACCGATGATTTTAATTTCTGATGAATTTTAAGAAGTTGGGGTTCACCATCAAATTGCTGCAACAACTTATTTAAACCGTTCATACGGCGGGCTTGCCCCCCCGCCAGAATGACCAGATCAGTTACGGGATATCCCTTATTCACACTTCCACCTCCTGTTGGCAAGCTTTAATCAGGCCACGGATTTCGGGTAAACATGAACCACAGTTTCCACCTGCTTTTAAACAAACAGTGACCTGTTTTTCATGGGTAATGTTTTGTGTTTTTATCGCTTCAATAATTTTATTCTTACCTACTTTAAAACAACTACACACTAAAGGCCCATCATTATTAGTAGCCGACATTGGCATACCTGCTAGCAAAGCTTTGCGGTGCAAGGCACTTAAACGTTCACGTTTAAACAGACTAGCCACCCAATCACGGTCTGGCAATAAATCTGGCGGTGCAATATATAAACTTGCAATTACAATGCCATCTTTCAAAATAACGCTATGGCTCAGTTGTGAAGAGATATCTTCAATACTTAACCATTCAAAAGTTTCATCGGCAAATGGTAAGAAATTTTTCAGGTTCTTTTGAGTATCATGAAAAGTTTGGCGGTCTGCAAGCTCATAACGGTTGGTTTTAACCATTTTGACCTTAGTCCACCATGCACAGTGATGTAGCGATTGTTGGATATGCGAATCATATCCTTCCCGAACATAGAGCACGCCTTGCCAAGTGGTATAGAACGGCTGAATGGTGACAGGTGTGTGTTTAAACTCAGGCTCGCCTGAAATTGCATCCACTTCTGGGTTAACGACTTTACCAATGCGGGCATCGGAAGCAACTTGTTCAGTCCAGTGAATGGGTGCAAAAATTTGCCCACGACGTACACCTGATGAGAATGTCACACGCAATACACAACTTCCCCACTTTGAACGAACTTCAACCAAACCTTGATCACGCACACCAAACTTTAGCGCATCGCTCGGGTGAATCTCACAGAATGGTTCTGCGCGGTGACTGGTTAAGTTTGCTGACAAGCCAGTACGGGTCATGGTATGCCACTGATCACGAATACGGCCAGTATTCAAAATGAGTGGATAGTCTTCTGAAACTGCATGAACCGGATCAATTGCGACCGTTGGAATCAGTTTTGCCTTCGCATTTTTATAGCTAAATTGGCCCTTCCCAAACAGTTGCTGAACGGCTTTAGCATCTTGGGTTTTATCCCACACTGGCCATTGTAGAGGTTGCAGAGCATCGTACTCAGCAGCATTTAAGTTCATCAAACCTTTAAGGTTAAAATAACGAAAAATACTACTTTCTTCACGCGCATCTATATCTACATTATCTTGTGCAGATAGTGCCGCATGCTCATTAAAGATGTCACTAGGGCCCGCAAAGTCAAAACCATTAAAGCCTAATTTTTTCGCAACTTGGCTCACTGACCACCAGTCTGCTTTTGCTTCACCTGGAGCAGGTAGGAAAGCACGCTGACGAGAGATACGGCGTTCAGAGTTAGTTACAGTACCGTCTTTTTCTCCCCAACCTAAAGCAGGAAGTAAAATATCAGCATATGCTGTCGTATCTGTATCTGCACAAATATCTGACACCACGACCAGCTCGCATTTTTCTAATGCACGTTTGACTTGGTCTGCATCTGGCAAACTCACAACTGGATTAGTTGCCATAATCCAGATGGCTTTAATTTTTCCTGATTCAACAGCACGGAACAAATCAACTGCTTTTAAACCTGCTTGATTAGCAATAAATGGGCTATCCCAAAAGGTTTGCACGACTTTTTGATGCAGTGAGTTATCTAAGTCCATGTGAGCTGCTAGCATATTTGCCAAGCCACCCACTTCTCGGCCACCCATCGCATTGGGTTGGCCTGTCATTGAAAACGGTGCTGCGCCCAGTTTGCCAATTTTTCCAGTGAGTAAATGACAGTTAATAATACTATTGGCTTTATTTACACCCTGAGTGGATTGATTCACACCCATTGAAAATAGGGTTACCACTTTTTCTGTCTGAGCGAATTTCTCAAAGAACTGCTGTAACTTATCTAGTGCAATTCCTGTACGCTTTGCCACATACTCCATATCAGTTTCTGGCTGACTGCTCGCCAAAACTTCTTGTAGGCCTTCGGTATATGTATCGACAAACGCCTGATCGGCATGACCATTTTGATATAAGTATTGAAATAAGCCATTAAACAAGGCGACATCTTGACCCGGTAAAATCGGCAAATGTAAATCGGCTTGTTCACAGGTACTGGTAAAGCGTGGGTCAATCACTACCACAAACATATCTGGGTTTTGGCTCTTTGCCTGCATAATCCGTTGATAAAGTACCGGATGACACCATGCAGTATTGGAACCTACCAATACCACCATGTCGGTGTGTTCAAAATCTTCATAGCTTGCTGGTACAAGATCTTCACCAAAGCTACGTTTGTGTCCAGCCACCGCTGATGACATACATAATCTTGAGTTAGTGTCGATGTTGGCTGTACCTAAATAGCCTTTTACAAATTTGTTAACGACATAATAGTCTTCAGTAAGCAATTGTCCTGAAACATAAAAGGCGATGCTATCACGACCATATTTGTCGATACACGACTGAAATTTATCGGCAATCTTATCGATTGCATCGTCCCATGTAGTTACAGTCCGATGAGACTTACGTCCCATCATTGGCTGTAAAACACGTGTTTCTAACCCCAAAGTATCCGCAAGACGGCTACCTTTAATGCATAGGCGTCCAAAGTTGGAAGGATGCTCTGCATCCCCCTCAACTTGAACCACAGGCCCTTGAGGTTTTTGTTGAACGTGTACACTGACACCGCAACCAACACCACAATATGGACATGTTGTTTTAGTTGTTTTTGCCACATGATCGGAGCTATCGATTTCAACGCTTGGAATACTGTTCATAACTGCTCCTTTCCCTATTTAGCCTGCATTTTTTAATGCAAAATCTCGACCAAATAACAGTTTATTTCTGAATGAAGAAACAGGGGTTTGATCTGCGATTAACTCTGCATACCACATGCCATCTTCAGTATCACCAAACAATACTGCACCAATTACCCGATCGCTTTGAATGATAATGCGTTTGTAAATCTGGCGTTTTTCATCGTTCAGGATAATGTCTTCATAATCATCTTTCGGTTCAAAATTACCCGCAGAGAATACATCGACACCACTGACTTTTAACTGGGTTGGTACAGTCGGTGCCTTAAAGGTCAAACTACCATGCTCAGCCAAGTGCGTCGCACAGATAAAGGCTTGACCCCATAATGGCTCAACCAGACCAAATGTTTGCCCACGGTGTTCAATACACTCACCCACCGCGTAAATACTTGGGTCAAAGGTTTGCATAGTGTCATTCACCAATACGCCGCGGTTACAGCGTAAACCTGCACTTTGTGCCAAGCTAATATTTGGTCGAATACCAACTGCAAAAACCACAAGGTCAGCATCTAAAACAGTACCGTCTTTTAGTCGAATCTGTTTTACATGACCATTTTCATCACCTACCAATGCTTCTGTATTGGCTTCGGTAATAATATTAATGCCCTTTTGCTCAATGCTATGACGAAGTAACTGGCTAGCACGGCCGTCGAGTTGACGCTCCATAATGCGGTCCATTAAATGCAATACGGTCACGTTCATACCACGTTGCTTTAAACCGTAAGCTGCTTCCAAACCAAGTAAGCCACCACCAATCACTACTGCATTGGTTTTTGAACCGCAGTACTCAATCATGGTGTTAACGTCATAAATATCACGGAAGGTTAAAACACCTTTTAAATCGACACCTTGAACTGGAGGAATAAATGGCGCAGAACCGGTTGCCAAGATCAAACGGTCATAATCGACTGTTTGTTCCTTTTCGGTGTAAACAACTTTACGTGGGCGATCAATTTTTACAGCTTTGTCGCCTGCAATAAATTTGATGCCTTTGTCGCTATACCATTTCGGTGGGTGCAGCATAATGTCTTCAATGGTTTTTTCACCCGATAAAACCGGAGATAACATAATACGGTTGTAGTTACCCCAAGGTTCTTCACCAATCACCGTTACTTCATAACGATCTGGCGCCATGTCGAGTAAATCTTCTAGGCAACGCATACCTGCTAAGCCATTACCAATCAGTACTAGTTTAAGTTTGTCTTGAGAGACACCTGTATTGGTAATATAAGTTTTTTGTGGCACGGGGTTGATCAAAACACGACCATCAACAATTTTGCTTGGATAAACTGAAAGTTTCTGGTCTTTATCTTCTAAACAGCGACCAGTAGCCAAACTAAAGTGTTGTTTATAAATCGGTGATGCGATCACACGCTCGCCTTGTAAATCACCAATAATGCCGCGGCTCATGACATTTGCTTGGCTAAACGGATCTTTATTGCTTAACACATAAACGCGTTTTTCATGTCCAACTCGGAAGATTGCAACTGCTTGATCACCCACTAGCGCACCCGCGCCAGTGTTTGGGGTTAAATCATCTAGTGCACACACATCAATCCATTGATCATCAGGAAGCATATTTTTGTCTTGTACAATATTCATAGAATTCTCCTGCTTATGCTTCAACCATTGGAATACGGTCTTCTGAACGTTCAACATCTGTTAAGGGGCGGATTTGACCGCGTTCAGTCGTAAATTGAATGTGTGGATCGGCCTGTTCATTGGCACTTGCATTGATATAAGTTTGGAAGCGTTTACGAACTTCAGGATTTTCTACCGCAGTACGCCATTCATCTTGATATGTGCCAATGACATGTTCCATACGGCGCTCAAGCTCAGCAGCCAACCCAAGAGAATCATCAACCACCACAGATTTAAGGTAGTCCAAACCACCTTCCATGTTGTCGCGCCATACGCTAGTACGTTGTAAACGGTCTGCGGTTTGGATGTAGAACATATAGAAACGGTCGATATAACGAATCAATGTTGCTTTATCGAGGTCAGATGCAAGCAATTCTGCATGACGCGGCTTCATACCACCGTTACCACACACATAAAGGTTCCAACCTTTTTCAGTCGCGATAATACCCACGTCTTTACTTTGCGCTTCCGCGCACTCACGTGTACAGCCAGACACCGCCATTTTTAATTTATGTGGTGAACGTAAACCTTTGTAGCGGTTTTCAAGCTCAATAGCCAAACCAACCGAGTTGTCTACACCATAACGACACCAAGTGCTACCGACACAAGATTTCACGGTACGTAATGACTTACCGTATGCATGACCCGATTCAAAACCAGCAGCATTCAATTCTTCCCAAATGAATGGAAGCTCATGAACTTGTGCACCGAACATATCGACACGTTGACCACCAGTGATTTTGGTATAAAGGTTATATTTCTTGGCAATTTGACCAATGGCAATTAAACCATCCGGAGTCACTTCACCGCCAGCCATACGTGGTACGACCGAGTAAGAACCATCTTTTTGGATGTTACCCAAGTAGTAGTCGTTACTGTCTTGCAGACCGGCATGACTTGGTTCAAGTACGAAGTCATTCCAGCAAGATGCCAAAATATTTGCTGCAGCAGGTTTACAGATATCACACCCTAAACCATGACCATGTTGATCAATCAAATCATCGAATGTTTTGATTTCATTAACACGAACCAAGTGATACAACTCTTGACGAGAGTACGGGAAGTGTTCGCAAATGTGGTTGTTAACGGTTACACCTTGACGTTGTAACTCAGATTTCAATACTTGAGTCACTAATGGTGCACAACCACCACATGCCGTTGCTGCTTTGGTGCATTTCTTCAATGCACCTAAAGAAGTCGAGCCATCGCTAATCGCTTGGCAAATGTCCGCTTTTGATACGTTGTTACATGAACAGATCGTTGCGCTATCTGGAAGTAAATCTACACCGCTACCACCAGATTTACCTACTGATTGCTCAAAGCCCGGCATGATTAAACTTTCAGGCACTTCCGGTAAATCCAGACCGTTTAACATCATTTGTAAAAGGTCGTTATATTCTTTGGCATCACCCACCAAAACTGCGCCAAGCAATTTGGTTTTGTCCGCATTTACAACAATCTTTTTATAAACTAGTGCATGCTCATCTGTATAGAAGTAGCTTAATGCACCTGGAGTCATTGCATGCGCGTCACCTACAGATGCAACATCAACACCCATCAATTTCAATTTGGTGCTCATGTCCGCACCAGCAAAAGAATTACACTCTTCATCTAGCACATGTTTTGCTGCAATACGTGCCATGTCATAGCCCGGTGCAACCAAACCGTAGATTTTGTTTTGCCAAAGCGCACATTCACCAATTGCGTAAATGTTGCTATCTGAGGTTTGACAGTAATCATTAATCACGATACCGCCACGTTCACCAATCGCCAGACCACTGTTACGTGCTAACTCATCACGTGGACGAATGCCTGCTGAGAATAAAATGATATCTGCTTCAAGTTCACTACCATCAGCAAACTTCATAACATGCGTTGTGCTATCACCGCATTCAATGCATTGAGTCGCTTTTTGTGTATGAACTTTTACACCCAAATCTTCAATTTTACGGCGTAGAACTTTACCACCCAAGTCATCAATTTGAACTGCCATCAAACGTGGAGCAAACTCAACAACGTGTGTTTCTAAATCTAGGTCACGTAATGCTTTAGCTGCTTCAAGACCAAGCAAACCACCACCAATGACTACACCAGTTTTAGCGTTCAAGCTCGCTGCACGAATCGCATCTAGGTCTTCAATGGTACGGTAAACAAAGCAGTTTTCACGATCATTACCCGAAATTGGAGGAACGAATGCATACGAACCTGTTGCCAACACCAATTTGTCATAGCTAATCACATCGCCATGGTTGGTGGTTACTGTTTGTGCGGCAGTATCAATTGCAGTTGCTTTGGTATTTAAACGCAGGTCTATGCCATGAGCATCAGCAAAGTCAAAACGAGCTAAAGATAAATCTTTTGCCGATTTCCCCGAAAAATATTCAGTCAAATGTACGCGGTCATACGCGATACGAGGTTCTTCCGCGAGGATAGTGATTTCCAGTTCATCATCTGCTTTTTCTAAAATGGCTTCGATGAATTTGTGGCCCACCATACCATGACCAATCATTACCAATTTCATAGTGTTTCTCCTCAAATCACGTTGCTTTTAAGCTGCGTTATTGCGTTCTCAAATAGACGTTGTTCTTTTGCTTTGTGCTCTACCGAGAAGCGAATCAACATCACGAAGCATGTAGCTGCTTGAAACCAATTTTTTTCACTCGTTGACGACGCCCAATGCACAGCAAAGTCATAAAAAGAAATAAAAAAAGCGAGCCCCCTCATAGAGAAGGCTCGCATCGCTGGAACTGAAAATTTAAATAATTCAGATGTAACTTTTTTATGCAATAAAAATAAAGACATGACCTTCACTCCGACTGAACGTAACTTCTTTGTGTGTACGGTTGCACTCACAAACTCGATCAGAACGGACATCGTTGGCCGTCTTTAAAACTCATGGTCGTCTTCGACCTGTAATTAAGTAAGCACTTTGCATGCCAATATTTTAAAAACTTAATAAGATAATATTTTTTATCTTTAATTTCATATAGATAATGATTTTCAATGTGTACATAAAGAATTGAGTCTTATTTTTCCTGCTCTATCACTGCACACTTATATGGTTTAAATAAAAATACGTCTTGCTACAAAATGAATCGTATTTTTGCACCAAGATTGATCAGACCCATGCTTTGGCATGCTAAAGTGCCATTAAAGCTTGATTTTTTCTTTAGTTTTCGATGGCACTAATCTTGCTTAAAAAACTGATAACAAAAAACGCGTCGAATTGGCGCATTTTCTTAGCCTGATTTTCTGAACTTATGCCAAAACTCAAAATAGCCCTTATTGATGATGATCATGCGCGAGCCGACTATATAAGAAAAAGTCTGCTTGAAAATGATTTTGAAGTGGTCGCTTGCCTTACTTTGGACCACTTGAATATCTTTCGCCTCGAACATTTACAAGCTGATGTGATCTTGCTTGATATGGACCATCCTCACCGTGACATTATTGAAAGCTGTGTCAGTAGCTATGACCTTCCTACCGTTCTGTTCACCAAAAATTCAGATAAAGACACAATCAAACAAGCCATAGATGCGGGGGTGACTGCTTATATTGTTGATGGCATAGACCCTGCCCGCTTACATACCATTTTAGAAATTTCTATTGAGCAATATAAAAAACACAAAAAGCTCGAAGGAGATTTAAAAGATGCTCAAACTAAACTCGCTGATCGTAAAGATGTTGAAAAAGCCAAAGTTTTACTTATGCAACTCCATGGCCTTCCTGAAGATACAGCATTCCAGTTGCTCAGAAAAAATGCCATGAGCCACCGTATTACGATTGGAGAAATGGCTCGGCGTTTACTTGACGCCCAAAAATTACTTGGCAATCAACTAAAGGATGAATAAATGAGCACATTAGAAAAGACTCAATTACAACTTGGCTATATTCCTTTGCTTGATTGTCTTGCACTGCTTTGGGCGAAACAAAGAGGTTTCTTTGAAGAAGTAGGGCTCGACGTTACTTTAGTTAAAGAAGCTTCATGGGCAAGTCTTCGCGACCGCCTTGCTTTTGGTTTATTAGATGCAGCTCACTGCTTATCTGCAATGTTACCTGCTGCCGCAGTAGGATCAGATCAAATTGGTACGCCACTGCAAACCTCACTAGTTTTGAGTGAAAATCGTGCATTTATCAGCTTAAGCCAAAAATTAACGCATCAACTTAAACTTCAAGAAAATGATATAGCTCAAGTAACGGCACAAAAAGTGGTGCATTACATTGAACAAGGTCATTCCCTTTCTTTAGCACATGTGTTTAAGCACTCCATTCATCATTATTGTTTAAGAGAATGGTTAGCTCTAGCAAACCCTGAACTCGCTCAATCGATTCAGCTCAAAACCTTACCACCACCTTATATGGTCGAAGCACTAGATAAGCATGTGATTGATGGTTTCTGTGTCGGAGAACCTTGGAATACTCAGGGCGAGCTTCTTGGTTTAAGTAAAATGATTTGCTCAAGCCAGAACATTATTCCACCTGTGGCTGACAAGGTTTTAGCCGTAACGCAGGAATGGGCTGAACAGCATCCACAAACGCTAGTTGCACTCACCGCTGCAATTATGAAAGCTCAGCAAGAACTTAGCGAACTAGAAGACTTTGCTCCAATTTTAAAATTATTGGTCGAATTTGGAATTGTTCGTTTTCATTGCTCAGAAGAAGTGCATGTCGACAAATACTATATGATTCAGGATATTGTCCGTCATTTGGTAAAAGAAAGCGCTCTTCCGAAAGTAGAAGACTTTTATTGGCTCTTTCAGCAAATGCAGAAGTGGGATGACCTTCAACTAGACCAAACGCAAATCAACGCACTGGGTCATAAATGCATCAATCTTATAGCTTATGATCAAGCGAAACAGCTTAATTTCGTCTAACACGCCCTATCAATCAACAAAAAAAAGCTGTCTTTTATATAAAAGACAGCTTGAAAGACCCATAAGACAAAATGCGAAACACGCATTACTATACTTTTTGGACTCAATTGATCCATTTAAAATATAGCGCTTATGGACATGATCATATCCATCTAAACGTATCATTTTCAGACATTTTCATATCAATAACTGACACATCATCAATTTCACTTAATCAGCCTTAACATTTTAATAAGTCCCTTAAATATTGCTCTTTTTATAAGCATTAAATGTGGTCATAAACTCTACAAAATGTAGGCTGCATAAAATATATTAATCAGCACAAATATTCCGATTTAATTTTAAAGCAATTTCAGTCACGAGTTTTTATTTCAAAAACCCTATGCTCATTAAATTATTTTTTATAGGTGAAAAGTAATTTATTGCCTATCTAGTTATATTTAAAACATTTATTAATTAGTCACTTTATAAAATATAAATATTAACATTCAAATAATTACACAAAAAAATTTAGTGAAAATTCCTATAAGTCACCCCTATTTTGCGTTACAAACCGCAACAATCATGTCACAATTGGTAATAATAATTAAATTAATAATCATTATCATTCACATCACATAAAAACCTGAGAAGATCTACCATGATCCATGAAAATATTCTCGACTGCATAGGTAAAACGCCACTATTACAATTATCAAGGCTATTCACGCATCAATCGATCTCAGTGATTGCGAAAATGGAATTGTTAAATCCAGGAGGAAGTATTAAAGACCGTCCAGCATTATTCATGCTACAGGAAGGCCTGAAATCTGGAGTAATTAATAAAGATAGTCATATTGTTGAAAGTTCTTCAGGAAACTTGGCTATTGCTCTTGCAATGGCATGTAAAATATATGGATTAAAATTTACTGCCGTTATTGACCCGAAAATTGCTTCAGCAAACTTACAAATGTTGAAGCTTTACAAAGCCAATATCGAAATGGTCTCTGAAAAAGACCAAAACGGTGGTTATTTAAAAACCAGAATTGACACTGTAAAGCGGCTATGCCAACAACTGCCGAATGCTGTCTGGATTAATCAATATGCAAATCCAAACAACTGGAAAAGCCACTATTTTGGTGAAGCTGAAGAAATCTTAAATCAAATTGATCGCAAGATTGATTACCTCGTGATCGGGGCAAGCACCTCCGGCACGATTATGGGCGTGTCCCGTCGCCTCAAAGAAAAGTTCCCAGAATTAAAAGTGATTGCAGTCGATATTGTCGGCTCTGTCTTGTTTGGCGGCACATCTGGTCCACGTGAAATTCCTGGCATCGGTGCAAGTACTGTTCCACCTCTGCTCTCTCCCGATGAAATTGATGATGTCATTTATGTGGATGACTATGAATCGGCAGTCGGTTGCAGAGAACTTCTTGAACATGAAGGAATCTTTGCAGGCGGTTCGAGCGGCTCATCTATATCAGCCATCAAAAAACTGATTCCAACCATTCCCGAAGGTTCATGTGTCTTAACGTTGCTGCCCGATCGCGGCGACCGTTATCTCGATCTCGTTTATGAAGATGAATGGTTCGAAATGATCAAGAAGCGTCACTTCAATCGAAACGTACGACGCCAAGAAAACCTTACTTTACAAAATGTTGTTTAACCTTTTCCTTAGGACATATTCATGAGCAATTTGGCTACCCTTCGTTATCTTAGTCAATCAGATTTATTAAATCTTGGCGCAAATCATAGCAATTCATTTATTGAAGCGATTACTGAAGGTTTAACCCTGCATGCAAATAAACAGTTTGTACAACCCTTAAAACCCTACCTCCGCTGGCAAGGTGCAGACCACATTGCTGACCGTATTATTGCAATGCCTTGTTATTTAGGTGGCAATGACCCGATTGCCGGAATCAAATGGATTGGTTCAAGACAACATAACCCTAAAAAATTCAATATTCCGCGTGCCAGCGCACTGATTGTTCTGAATGACTCAGAAACAAATTACCCAGTCGCCGTGATGGAAGGCAGCTTAATTAGCGCAATGCGAACTGCTGCAATTACGGGTGTTTCGATTAAGTATCTAGCCAAAAAAGACTTTTCAGACATTACTGTGATTGGCTGCGGACCAATTGCTCAAATGCAGATTAAGACTGTGCTTGAACAATACGCTCAAGTGAAAAAAATACATTTATTTGATGTGAACCCTGAAGCCGCTGAAAAACTCAAAACATTGTTCCTTTCAGAATATTCACATCTAGAAATTGAAATTCATGACAGTGCCAAATCTGCGATTCAACAAGCAGATGTACTCATTACTTGTACGGTTTCAGATAAGCCTTACATCCCATTTGAGTGGCTTAAAAAGGGCTGCTTTGTTTCAAATATTTCAATTATGGATATTGAGCCTGAAGTGTTCTTAAAAGTGGACAAAGTTATTGTGGACGACTGGGACCAATCAAATCGAGAAAAGAAAGTCATCAACGTACTGGTTGAAGATGGCTTATTCAGTCGTGAAAAACTGCATGCTGAACTTGGCGACATCATTATTGGTCATAAAAACGGCCGCGAACATGAAGATGAAATCATTTTGCTCAATCCAATGGGCATGGCGATTGATGACATTGTTTGCGCTAAATGGTTCTTCAATGCTGCACAAGAACAAAACGTTGGAACGGTTCTACCACTTTTATAAGAATAGGAATAACTAAAATGCTAGATCGGATTTACACAGCACAACTACAAAAAACAATAGATGCCCTCTACATGGAGAATTATGGAGATTTTAGAGATCATATTTCCTATAAAAAGCCTTATCTGGCAATCACTCTAAATGATGAGTTGGAACTCTATTTCAGCTGTTTAAAAGTAGATGGTGTAAATCCTTTCTATGTTACTCAACCAGAAGTTTTACTTCATAACGTCTTGAGTAATACGACTTCTAAAATTTCTATTTCTGAAGTTTTTACCTATTTAACAAAAGCCTCTTGGTGGCCTTCAAAGCATCATCAGAAAGCGATTGATTATTGGCTCGAAAATTTAGTAACGGCTGAAAAAATCCCTCAAATTTTACAGTCAGCACTTTCATTTTCTTCACCTTTAATTACAAGTGAATTGCTTTCCCTTGTTGCTGACCGTCCATTTCATCCGTTCGCCCACTCAAAAGGTGAACTTGCACCACTTACGATTCAAAAAGAAATTGAAGTGTATTGGTGGGCTTTTAAGAAAGATGACGTGATCAACAATATGGATTCGATTCCTCATAAAGAGCTTCTGTTATCAGAATCTGAGGACAATCATATTACTGAAAAAATGGCTGAGCTTTCAGATGACTACTTAGCACTTCCTTTATTAGAGACTCAACATCGCTATTTAAAGTTTGAAGAAAATAAGTATGACGGTATTGACCTGAACCATGTCACGACAATTGGTTTACCGACTTCATCTTTAAGAACCCTTATTCACAACTCAAATTCTAATCTGCATTTAAAACTATCAACAAATGCCAAAACATTAGGTGCGATCCGTTCTATGCCTGGACGTTATTTAATGAATGGGCATAGAGCATATGATTTTTTAAATGAAGTCATTAACAAAACTTCTTTAATAAAAAATCGCCTCTTTTTAAGTAATGAAACGCACTGGTGGGTGCTGGGTAAACAAGAACCGATTGTAAAAAATTTAGGTGTAATTGGTTGCCAAGTCAGACATTTACCCGATTTTTGCCAAGATAAAAATGTCACTCCGATTACCATGTCAGCTTTAAGCTGCACCTATGTTGACCCTTGGGAAACTTTAGGCGTTGAAGGTGACAAATGGTCATTATTAAAAGACTTAAGTGTTCATTTTATCCAAACATTCTTAACACTTTGGGCAAAAGGAATCATGCCTGAATGCCACGGGCAAAACACCATGGTGTGTTATGAAAATAATAAGTTCAAATGCTTTATTTTGCGTGACCACGATACCTTAAGAATATGTACACCAGCCATTGAAGAAAGTGGCTTCACACCTCCGATCTATACTATTGACACGAGTACGCCAAACAATCTTATCTTTACTAAAAATGAAGACTTATTTAATTACTTCATTACCCTAGGGATTCAAATTAATCTCTACCCAATTGCTTTAGCTACCTTGAAATATACAGATCGTTCAGAAAGCGATTTCTGGGAAATGATTCAAGACATTATTCATGATTTTGTAGAAACCCAACCGATTTCAGAACAGACAAAGTCTCAGATTCAAACCTATCTTTTTGACAATAAGACTTGGCCGTTCAAACAGCTACTTTCTCCGCTGTTAGCCCAAGAAAGTGATTCGACGGGAATGCCAAGCAAAATCGGAACGACCCCGAACCCTTATCACAGCTTATCTGTTTCTAGCTATGAGACCATGGATATCTAAATCATGCGCTCATCTCGCCTAGATCATTTCATTATTTTGCTCTGTCAGTTTTTTTCCACTTTCGGGCTCATGGTACTTATTCCGATCATGCCGCTTTATATGGAAAAACTGACGGCGCATATGAGTGCTCCCACTATCTGGGCAGGTTTGGCACTCGCTGCACCCGCAATTGGCAGTTTATTTACCGCACCGATTGTTGGCCACCTATCAGACACTTTTGGCCATAAAAAAGCACTGCTACTTTCATTGGTTGGTTTTTGTATTTCCATACTGCTCATGGCTAGCGCCCAGCATTTATACCTATTTATTTTTGCGCGGATTTTACTAGGTTTTTGCGGTCTTTCCGTGATTTTAAATGCTTATGTTTCATATCTTTCTAATGAACAACAACGAGGTGCTGCTTTTGGGCAGCTCCAAAGTAGTGTTGCGCTAGCTTGCCTGTGTGGTCCAGTACTCGGCGGTATCTTTATGGACCACTGGCGGGTTGAAATATTACTTAATGCAACTGCATTTATTGTAGTTACATTAATTGTGATCGCGTCCTTTTTATTAGCCAATCCAGTTAAAACTGAGGCTGTAAAAACCAAAGAAAAATCTAAAATTCCAGACTTTTTTGATAGAACAATTTTTTCTTGGTTGAGTGCTGGCATCTTGGTGCAAGCCGGTGGTTTTGGTTTAGTGTCTTGCTTCGTTTTATATATTAGTGAAATAAGCCAAAACATTCACTCGTCGTTATCTGCTGCAAGCTTAACGGGCACAATCCATGCGCTTTCATGGGGAGCTGCTTTTATTGCGGCAACCTATTGGGGAAAAAGAAATGATGATAAAGGAGATTCTTTTAATAACTTCGTTTATGCCTCTTTAATTTGTGGCATCACGATTTTCGCATTGATCTGGGTTTCCAATCTCTGGCTCATTCTCGTATTACGACTCATACAAGGTTTTTGCTTCGCAGCGCTTATTCCTTCGATCTTACACACGATTTCTCTAAAAGCTGGCACTCAAAGCCAAGGAAAAGTGATCGGCATTTCTAACAGTGCTTTTGTCTTAGGCCAACTTTTTGGTCCGATCACCATCACGCTTACCTACTCATTTTTCAATATTACAGCCGCATTAATCTGCACCTCTTTATTTTTTATCGGTGCGGGATTAGTGGTGATTTTGAACAGATTCTTAATGGATACAATTTTAGAAGAGGCACAAGAATGAACTCAATTATTACAACCGATGCATGGTCTTATAAACTTTTCGAACAGTACCTGAATACTTTCTTTCGTGAACTCAAAGTAAATCTTGAAGGGCACATTATCCCAGCTCAAGACTCTCCTTTATTCACAATATATGCGGAGCAACCAGACATACTGTATTTTACTTATACGTTTAATGCATCTAATACGGTTGTTCATGGTGTAGTTCAACACCTATCAACTACGGGTTATCACAGATATCAGCGTGGTTTTGTTCTGCAAAACTTAAGCGACAATACTTTTGATTCTCTAACTGATCCTAAACAGTTAGTTAAGCTCATTACCGATGAGTTAAATAGCTTATTTAAAGACAAAAACCAGAACAAGAACCTTTATTCTGATATTGCCAATAGTATCGAGAATACAAAATTCTTTTTAGAAAATAGACCATCTCAAACAGCAACTAAAGAGTTGAGCGGTTTTCAGGCAACAGAGCAAGGCATGTTATATGGGCATCCTTTTCATGTGACCTCTAAAGCAAACTTAGGCTTTTCTAAAGAAGACATGAAAAAGTATAGCCCTGAGTTAGGTGCAAGTTTCCAACTCCACTACTTCGCAATTCATTCGTCTTTAATCGAAAAGCTTGTAAGTCAAGAACAGTCATCTCACCGTATTGAAGATGAAGTTTTAGAAGTTGCAAAAGATCATTTGCAAGAGAACCTAGCCAACTATGAGCTTATGCCGACCCACCCGTGGCAAGCCAACTTCTTACTTCAACACCCATCTTTAAAGAAATATTTAGACAGTCAAGAGATCATACATCTGGGTGCATTAGGCCAAACCGTATGGCCAACCTCATCCGTTCGTACGGTGTGGTTACCTCAATCGAACTTATTCTTAAAGCTCTCAATTGACGTGCGTATTACCAGTTTTATTCGTAATAACCCAATGGATGAAATGGAAAGAGCTATTGATGCAAGCAAAATTATTATCAATCACAAGATTAATGAACAATATCCTGACCTTGTGATTCTACCGGAGTTAGAGGCGAAAACAGTCAAAATTCCAGAGCTTGAAAGTTCATTTGGCATTATTTATAGAGCTGGACTCACGCCAGAGGTATTAGAAAATACAAGAATGCTCGGTGGCTTGGTCGAAGAAAATGAGAACCATGAAATTCCTCTATTAAGCTTTATTCAACAAGCTGCACCTAACCAAAATCTACAAACCAATGACGCGAAAGACTTCATTACTTTTTGGTGGAAACAGTACGTTAAAGTTTCACTCATTCCATTAGTTGAGTTGTTTGCAAATAAAGGCATTAGCGTAGAAGCGCATATGCAAAACAGTTTAATGGAATTTAAAAACGGCTATCCACATCGCCTCATTCTTCGAGATATGGAAGGCATTAGTATTGTTCCAGAAATGATAGAAGACGACTCATCTATTTCTGAAGATAGTACCGTTTGGTTCTCTCAAAAAGATGCATGGACCTTTTTAAAATATTACCTCGTGATCAACCACATTGCGCATCTCATCAGCGCGATTGCACGAGTTACCGTAATTGAAGAATCTGAACTTTGGCAAGCCACACGACTTACGCTCACACAAGAAAGCTTTAGCGCCAAAGGCCAGCAGTACCGCGATTTATTAATTAATTCACTCACATTACCAATTAAGGCAAATATGTTAAATACGCTCTACCACAGTGGTGGCAATCCAATCTGGATTGAAGTTGAAAATCCTATTTATAAATATCGCGGCGCAGAAGCTCTTTGCCCTCTTCAACCGACACAGCAAGCCAACTATAAGACTCTTGCAGAAAATCGAGTGATGGGCCAATTATTAGAAGCGCTTATTTTTGAAAATACCTTTAAATATGAACCTTCTAAAGGTCAGATTAAGTTTTATATTTCCGATACAGTTTTCTATACATGCGCGGCCAAACGACACTTTAGTTTTAAACGAATTAAGCTAGATCCTTCAAGCTTAGTCCGTTCTGATATTACTTTAGGCGCTGAAACTCGTCCTAACTTAAAAATGCTACTTGCCGATCTAAAAAATATTATTGAAGCTGACCCAGTTAAATGGCAAAACTTTAATGATGAACTCAATTTAACTTACGTTAAACATACGCAGACTTTGAGCCAAGCACCTGCCCAACCTTTAAGAACTTTGCCTTATTTAGAACAAGAAGCAAGGATTACCAATGCGCATTTATACCATCCAAGCTTTAAGTCTCGTATTGGCTTCGATTTAAAAGAAAATCAAAAATATGCACCTGAGCTTTCTGAAGGTTTTACGGTTAAATGGGCTGCGACTCATAACAGTTTATGCAAACTGGTTTTAAGTGAAACGATTAACTTAGAGCAGCTTTATAAACAGCATTTTTCAGAAAAAGATCTACAGGCCATTAGTGATCAATTAAAAGATAACAATGTAGATTTTCAGGAATATATCCTCACTCCGATTCATCCGTGGCAGTGGGATAAAATTATTGAATTATATTATCAAGATGCGATTAGCAGCCAACTTATTATCCCGCTAGATATTGAAGGGCCAACTTATTTACCTCAGCAGTCGATTCGAACTTTATCGAACATTAGTGATATCTCGGCGCTTTCTCTTAAATTGGCAATGAATTTGGTTAATACCTCTACATCTCGCGTATTAGCACCACATACCGTTCAAAATGCTGCAAAAATGAGTGACTGGCTTTATAAAATTGTCGAGCAAGACCATATTTTAGAAAAGCATCGCAAGCCTGTCATTCTAAGAGAGATTGGCGGTCTTTCGGTTAACCAGCAAATTGCTTTGCCTGTTCAATACGGCGCACTTGCCTGCATTTGGCGTGAAAGTATTTACAGCTACTTAAAAGAAGGTGAATCGGCAACTCCGGTAACTGGCCTCATGCAAGTCGACATTGACCAAAAGCCTCTAATTGATGAGTGGATTCAAGAGTACGGTATCGAGTTCTGGTTAGAAAAATTACTCACCAATGCCTATTTACCAATCATGCATATTTTGTGGTGCCATGGCCTCGCTTTAGAGTCACATGCACAAAACATGGTTCTGATTCATAAAAATGGCCTGCCAGTTAAGGCAGCCTTGAAAGATTTCCACGATGGAATCCGTTTTAGCCGTCATCTTTTACGTGAGCCGAACCTTTTACCTAACTTGCAAGATGCACCAAAAGAACACGCCAAGATTAACCCGAACTCGTTCTTGGAAACCCACGCTCCAAATGAGTTAAGAGACTTTACTCAAGATGCGCTTTGGTTTGTAAATTTGGCTGAGTTAGCGATTTTCTTAAATGAGCATTATGACTTCGATGAAATCAAATTCTGGACCATGTTAAGAACCATCATCAATCAGTACAAGGAAGCTCATCCAGAGTTTGCCGAGCGATATGAATTGTTTAACTTTACAGATGACACCATCGATATTGAACAGCTCGCAAGCCGCCGTTTCCTTCCTGAGATTCGTCTAAGAGTACAAACCACGCCGAACCCGCTCAGCCTCATTAAGGAAATTGAATATGAATAAGCATTCGATTTCTTTTAAGAAACGAATAGCAAATGGTGAGACGCTCTACGGAATATTTTGTTCCGTAGCTTCTCCGATTAATGTCGAACAACTGGCACTTGCGGGCTATGACTTTATTATTATCGACTTGGAACATACTTTATTTAGTACGTCTCAAGTCGAGACCATGATTTTAGCCGCTAGAGCCATGAATCTTGATGTTTTTGTCAGAGTTCCTCTAAGCGCTAACCATCTAGTACTACCTCTGCTCGATGCAGGGGTAACGGGTATTGTTTTCCCGCGTATTGAAAATGCCCAGCAAGCACAAGAAGCTGTGAACTATTGTCACTATATGCCGCTTGGGCAAAGAGGTCTTAACTCAACAAGATTAAATAGATATGGCATTGATGATTTAGCCAGTTTTGTTCAACAGGCAACAAATGACACCATTGTGGTTGCCATGATTGAAAGTTTAGAGGGATTAGAACAGCTAGATGAAATTTTAAAAATTGAAGGCATCGATATTATTCTTGAAGGTGCAGCTGACCTTTCTCAGTCTATGGGAATGCCGTGGCAAACCAGCCATCCGAAGGTCAAAGAAAAAGTCCAAGAGATGTATGCAAAGACAAAAAATAGTCAAAAGCATTTCTGTGCTATTCCCCGACAACCTGAAGATATTGCGGCTTGGAAACAACAATCTGTTCAGCTTTTTGTACTCGGTGATGACCGAAGTATTATTCGCCGTGCTCATCAAAATCATTTGAACGCCTATAAGGAAATCTTATAACTGCTCAAATATTGTGGGGGGATAAATATCTATTCCCCTAATCTATTGAATAAAGTTCAAATATATTATTTTTTAGCAATGAACGATGTTGTTAAATACAATCATTCTCACTTATAATTCGGTCAATTTAAAATCACTCTCAGGGCGAGACAATGGGAAATAGGATAAAAAGTAATAAACTTTTTACAAGAAAGTCTGAAGTTAAAAATATTATTCCACTTCTTTCACTTGGTGGAGCCATCTTTCTCTCAAATTCAGCTTTTGCAGCCTCGTCTCCTGAGACAACAGATGCTGAAAAAAAGCCTGAAGCACTCCCTACAATTACAATTACCGCTTCACGCGCAGATGAACTTTCTACTTCTGCTAAGCAAGTCACCAAGCTAGATGAAAAACAAATTGAACTTTTAAGAAATGGTTCATCTGGAAGTATCGCGACTGTATTAGCAAAAGCTGTACCGGGCCTGTCTGACTCAAGCCGCACTATTACAGATTACGGTCAAACTTTACGTGGTCGTAATGCCCTCATCTTGGTCGATGGCATTCCAATGAACCTTACACGGGACACATCAAGAGGACTTTCCTCAATTGACCCTGAAAGTATTGCGAACATTGAAGTCATTCGCGGCAGTAACGCAATTTATGGCGGTGGCGCTGCGGGTGGTATTATTTCAATTACCACGAAAGCTGCTGGTGGCGAACCTACAGCAAAAACAGTCGTTGGACTTCAAACCCCTCTAACAAATTTCCGTTCTAATGCTTTAAGTGGCGATATTCATCAATATTTCACAGGTAGCTTTAACGCTTTTGACTATGCACTCGACTTTGGCTATCAACGTATTGGTAGTCCGTACGATGCAAGTGGTGACCGTGTTGCACCGGAACCAAGTCAGGGCGACCTTTATGATGCCGATACCTACAGCGTAGGCGGTAAGCTTGGTTACCATATTGATGACAATCAATACCTACAATTTGCCGCTAATTATTATAATGCCGAACAAGACTCAGATTATGCATCTGACACAAGTGTTAAAAATACCCCTGCTGGAACTGTACCAGCGAAAGCCATTAAAGGCTTAAAACTCAAAGACCAGACTAAAAACGAAAACCAGATATACAATCTAACCTATAACCATAAAGACCTGTTTGGTAATAAGGTTGATGCTCAAATTTATTACCGTGACTTCTTTACTCGTTTTTCACCATTTGACGCACGTGTTGCCCCAGATAAAGTCAGCCCACGCGGTGGACAAGTGGATCAGGTCTATCAAGAAAATAACGTACTCGGTAGCCGTTTAACTATTACCACACCACTTGAGTTTTTAGGTGATACCTCATTGGTTTGGGGTGGCGACTTTAGCCGTGAAAAAAGCGAAATGCCTTTGGATATTTTTGACCCTCAAATTTATGATCAATCAGGTGGTTTAGAGTTTGTAAAAATTGGCAAGCTCATTTATTTACCCGAACTCACCACGCAAAGTGTGGGTGGTTTTCTACAGTTAAAACACCGCTTTAATGATCAATGGTCAGCTGAAGCTGGTACGCGTTATGAAGACAGCTATGCACAAATTGATAGCTTTATTCCATTATCACAATTAGGCAAAACCAACCCTTACACTGTTCCGGGCGGAAAAGTGAAAGCTGATGCATGGTTATACAATGCTAATGTGACTTTCTCTCCAAATGATCAACACTCGATCTATGCATCGTTTAACCAAGGCTTTCAGTTACCTGATGTCGGTGTGATCATCCGAAATGCCGACACAGGTTTTAACCTTGGCTCATCATTCTTAGAGCCTGTAAAAGTTGATAACTATGAGTTGGGCTGGAAAGGAAATTTCAATAACTTCTCTTCAAGTTTAGCGGTATTCCACTCTACTTCTGACCTTGGTGCTGTGCAACCAGTGAGTAATAGTTTGGTTATGCTTAGAACCAAAGAGAAAGTCACTGGTGTTGAAGCAACTTTTGACTACCTTGACGATGCTAATGTTTGGGGAACTGGTGGTAGCGTTACTTGGATGAAAGGTCGTGAAAAACCTCAAAACGGTGCTGAACAAGACATGACAGGCTTCCGTATTCCACCATTAAAACTGACAGCTTACGTTTCTTATAGCCCAACTGAAACTTGGACGAACCGCCTACAAGCAACTTACTTCGGTTCAGAAGATTACCGCTTGAATGGTGTAAATAGTTTTGGTCGCTATGATGTAAAAACTTATACAACAGCCGATTTAATCAGTAGCTTTGCGCTTAACAAAAAAGACACTGTGACGATTGGTTTAGAAAACATGTTTAACCGCAAATACTACCCTCTCTATAGTCAATTATTAAGATCTGGTAATAACACCAGCCACTTAGTCGCAAATGGGGCAACGCTTAAAGTTTCTTATAGCCATAAGTGGTAATTAAAATTAGATAGCATGTGTCACAAAAAAGGAGATCTATTACGGTCTCCTTTTTTTATTTAAAAATTATTTAAGCCCCATTTTCTTTTCTTTGTCGACTTGAAACCAACTGTCGGGATTACCCTAGCTTTCTACCATAAATTTTGTTAACTTGATTTTGTTACATATTCAAGATGTGATTTTCTCCCAACACTTTTCAACATCGTGTTTATGAAACTCAATTCATGCATGTGACTTTACCAATATTTTTAAGGGGAAATCATAATGGAAATCTCACATCGAGAAATTTATGCGCTTGTAGACATTAATAATTGTTATGTCAGTTGTGAGCGACTATTCAATCCCAAACTTATTGGTTTGCCTGTTGTAGTACTTTCTAACAACGATGGATGTGTTGTATCACGCAGCGAAGAAGCAAAAGACTTGGGTATAAAGATGGGAATCCCATGGTATCAAATTGAAGAAGAAGCTCTCAAAGCAGGCGTACACGTCTATTCAAGCAACTACACTTTATATGCCGAGATGTCTCGTCGCTTTTTTTCTGTTCTTGGGGAGTTTTTCTCATCCGATGATTTAGAGGCTTACTCTATTGATGAATGCTTTATCCACCTTACCCCTTATCTCCAATCTCTAGATATCCATTCTTATTGTGGCAAAGTCGTAGAAACGCTAGAGGAATGGTTAAGCTTACCTTGTTGTATTGGCATCGGATATTCAAAAACTCAGGCCAAGTTAGCCAACCACTATGCCAAAAAAATTAAAAGCTTTAATGGGATTTGTAATTTCACTACTTTAGATCCTCTACTTCTTGAAGACCTCATGCAACAAACTTCTGTTAAAGAGGTTTGGGGAATTGGCTACCAATTGGTCAAACAACTACGAAGCTATGAAATTTATTCATGCCTAGACTTAACTTTTGCCAATGAATACCATCTAGCCAAAGCTTTTTCTGTGGTGATGGCACGTACCATTCGTGAGCTAAAAGGCCAATCCTGTATCCAACTTGATGATCCTGCCATCTTAACAAAACGAATTTTAGCATCACGAAGTTTCGCTCAAGCTTTATCCAGCATTGAGATTATTAAACAAGCGCTTATCTTTCATCTCAATCGTGCTCATCGGCGTTTAATGAAACAAGAACAACTCTGTGCCTGCATTCAAGTCATACTTTATGAAAAAACAGATAAACCACCTTATAAAAAAGCGTCATCTCAAGCAATTGGCTTAACTTATGCAACAGATGATCTATGCATATTAACCAAAGCAGCAATGCAACAAATTGATGTTTTATATAAAGAAAATAAAAGATACATTAAGATTGGAGTTTTATTTTGTGGTTTGCACGCCCGTCAACATCACATTGATGATTTATGGCAACCCCTTGAGTTGATCCAGCAAAGACAACAACTCATGAAAACACTAAGTACAGTGCGTAATCGATTCGGTAGTCACTATTTACAAGTGGGCTATCATTCGCGTAGCCCATCTTGGCATATGAAACAATGTCACCGTTCAAAAAACTATCTAACTCGATGGAATGAGCTACTCTTAATTGAAGAGAACTCTACAGCCGTTACACAAAATACATGAACTGTTTTTGTCAATTCAGTTTAAAATAAGCTTCATTAAATTACTTGAAATTTTGTCATTTTTTAACATTGCTAAATCATCGCAAAATTTACAATATATAAGCCGAATTTGGCGTACCATTTCTGCGACAATTAAAACAAATTATAAAAAAATTGTAGAAACATATGCCATAATAAGCAAACTTTGCAGACATCTTGCAAAGAATATTTGCAACTTTAGAGCTGGAGCAATCTGAATGAGTTCGACCATTTTGGTGATTCATGGACCGAATTTGAATTTGCTGGGAAAACGCGAACCAGAAGTATATGGTCATCTTACCTTAGGTGATATTAACCAACAACTTATTACCCAAGCTCAACGCGCATCAATTACATTAGATACTTTCCAGAGCAACTGGGAAGGTGCCATTGTTGACCGTATTCATCAGGCAAAAACTGAAGGCGTAAAACTTATTATTATTAACCCTGCCGCCCTCACTCATACTTCTGTTGCTCTACGCGATGCTCTACTTGGCGTTGCCATTCCATTTATTGAAGTACATTTGTCGAATGTTCATGCACGAGAAGCATTCAGACACCATTCTTATTTATCTGATAAAGCAATTGGCGTGATTTGTGGTCTAGGTGCAAAAGGCTATAGTTTTGCACTCGATTACGCCATTGAAAAAATTCAACCATCTAACCCAAACTAGTTTAGGAATAGTCGCCCATGGATATCCGCAAAATTAAGAAACTCATCGATTTAATGATTGAGTCTGACTTGCAAGCGATTGAAGTTAAAGAAGGTGATCAATCAATCGCTTTAACTCGTCGTAGTCCAGTCGTTGCTGCGGCTGGTGTAGCACTTCCGGCAGCTCCTGTTGCAGAAGCACCAGTTGCAAAAACACCACGTGGAGCAGTTGAACCTTCTCCAATGGTTGGCGTGTTCTACGCTGCTCCAAGCCCAGGTGAAGCACCATTTGTTAAAGTAGGTCAAACTGTATCTGCTGGTGAAACTTTGGGTATTATTGAAGCAATGAAAATCATGAACCCAATTGAAGCAACTCAAAGTGGCGTGGTTGAAGAAATTTTAGTGAAAAATGGTGATGTTATCCAATTCGGTCAACCTTTATTCCGTTATCGCGCGTAATTACCTCGGGGACGTCTATGTTGCAAAAAGTTTTAATTGCAAACCGTGGTGAAATCGCTTTACGAATTACCCGGGCTTGCAAAACATTAGGAATCAAGACTGTTGGTATCTATTCAGATGCTGATAAGGATTTGATGCATTTACGTTTTGTTGATGAAGCAGTATGTATTGGTCCGGGCGCAAGTAGTGATAGCTATTTAAATATCCCGGCAATTATTACTGCTGCAGAAATTACTGGTGCTGATGCCATTCACCCTGGTTATGGTTTCCTTTCAGAAAATGCTGAGTTTGCTGAAATTGTAGAAAGTTCAGGCTTTACTTTTATTGGTCCTCGTCCAGAACATATTCGCCTCATGGGGAATAAAGTTTCTGCGATTGTTGCCATGAAAAAAGCAGGCGTACCTACTGTACCGGGTTGCGACCATGCCGTGACCATCCACAATGCCTTAGCAGAAGCGAAAGAAATCGGCTTCCCGCTTATTGTTAAAGCGGCATCTGGTGGTGGTGGACGTGGTATGCGTATTGTTGAGCGTGTAGATACACTACTTGAATCAGTTCAAGCAGCACAACGCGATGCAGAAATGTGGTTTGGTGATGATACTGTTTACATGGAGCGTTTTTTACAAAAACCTCGTCATGTCGAAGTTCAAATTCTTGGTGACGGTAATGGTCATGCGATTCATTTATATGACCGCGACTGTTCATTACAACGTCGTCACCAAAAAGTGCTAGAAGAAGCGCCTGCACCAAATCTACCAGAACAAGCTCGAGCTGATATTTTAGAAGCGTGTGTTCATGCATGTCAGCTAATGCAATATCGCGGTGCTGGTACGTTTGAATTTTTATTTGAAGACGGTGAATTCTTCTTTATTGAAATGAACACTCGTGTTCAGGTAGAGCATCCTGTTACTGAAATGGTGACTGGTGTTGACATTATTGAACAACAGCTACGTATTGCAGGCGGCCTAGGACTAGAACTTCAACAAGAAGATATCAAAGTTCAAGGACATGCAATCGAATGTCGTATCAATGCAGAAGATCCAACAACTTTCTTACCTTCACCGGGTAAAATTGAAAGTTTCTATGCGCCAGGCGGTGCTGGTATTCGTTTAGACTCTCATATCTATCCAGAATATAGCATTCCACCTTACTATGACTCTATGATTGCCAAACTGATTTCTCATGGTAAAGACCGTGAAACTTCAATTGCACGTATGCGTCAAGCGTTAGATGAAATGATCCTTACAGGAATTAAAACCAATATTCCTCTGCATAAAGATCTTATTTTGCAAGATAAGAGCTTCTGCTCTCAAGCAATGGACATCCATTACCTTGAAAAACACTTGCTAAAGCAATTGGAAGAAAAGAAGAAAGCTGAAACTGCATAATAAAAAAAGCCTCTTATAAATAAGAGGCTTTTTTTATATCTATTACTTTATGGTAGTACTCTACGCAAAGTCGCAAAACACTGCTCACCCTTAGCGGTTGAACAGAAGTTAATAGTATGATCATTTTTCCACTGTACAAAATATTGAGAAACATCACCTGTTTGATCTTGTTTCTGTCCAGAGCAATCCATTTTATTATTATCAAATTTAATTTGCATGACTAAAGCAGCTAATTGCTCTTTAGGATCATCTGACGGTTGATATTCATATAAGCCATATGACCATTCTTGACCACTTTTGATCACTACATCATTACTACTACGGAAATTATAATATTCCACACATTTCTTATTATTTGGAATTTCCATTCCCCATAATCCCATAATTTCAGGACGCGTAACAATACGTATAGCATTAGGATTACTTGCAGTCCGAACGGGTTGTTCGGCTGGCTGCTGAGTCGCCGTTTCTGCCACAGCTAAACCAGAACAAGCCCACAATAATCCAATAATATAAATATTTTTCATAGATTTATTAATCATTAAACGCATGAAGTTAAGTTAGCATATTTTTTGACAAAATCACTGTTCCATAACCATATAAAAACAATATTTTTCAACTGTAACGTGCTACAACAAGTCATGAAACAATTTTATATTTACTTGCTTTTTTCAATATAAATTCTTTGTTTTAGATTATCTCAAGCTTAGGTAGCTGAAGAATCGACTTGTTTCGGAAGCCACATTACAAAGCACAAACCTAAGAGTACAACCACGCTGGCACACATAAAGATGAGTTCACCAGAAAGAATTTTCCAGAAATGCCCAGCCAGAACACTACCAAAAGCTACACCCAGCCCCCACATGGTACTGTAAAGAGCTTGTCCACGCCCTTGCTGTCCAGCCGAGAAATTTTGAAAAATAACTCGCATCGCAATTAAGTGAAATAGACCAAAACTAAAAGCATGCAAACACTGTGCAAAAAGTTGACCAACAAAGTAATGCGAAAATAGTGCAACCAACATCCAACGTATGCTCGTCACTAGCAAACACACAATCACCAAACTACGCCATGAAAAACGTTGAAAAATCTTTGGAGCAATTGAAAACATAAAAATTTCTGCACAAACACCCATAGCCCATAAAAATCCAATTTCAGTCGTACTAAAATTCAAAGATTTCAGAAAATTACTATAAAAACTATAAAAAGGCGCATGTGAAAAAAGTAAAATAAATTCAATTGTAAAAAATGCAGCTACTGTCGGGCGTTTAAGCACGGGAAGTAAAGGCTCTAACTGCTTTTGTGAGGTAGGCGCACCATCCGGTTCTCGAATTGTGAAAGACCAAATAAATGCCAATGAAGCAATAATTAATAATAAAATCGGAAGCATCGAAATAGGTACTATTTCTAGAAGTGCACCAATAACGAAAACACCTACAATGAATCCAACAGATCCCCACTTACGGATTTTGCCGTAAAGTTTAGCTTTTTGATCGCCCAACCAAAATAAAGTAACCCCTTCAAATTGAGCTAAAATAGCATTTTGAAAGAAGCTAAAAATAAGCATGAGTAAAGCAATGGATTGAAACGTATTGGGAACTATAAAAATAGCCAACCATATACATGATTCCATCCAAGTCGCCAACCGTACTAATAGCATTCGCTTACCAGATTTGTCAGCAATCCATCCCCATACCAATGGTGCAAAGAAACGCGTTACAATAGCAATTGACGATAAAACACCAATTTCTTGATAATTAAACCCTTGATCTTGAAGATATAAATTCCAGTAAGGCATAAATGTGCCAACAATGGAATAATAGAAAAAGTAGAATCCGCCGAGTCTAGTTTGGATTGTAAGTAGTTGGAACAAGTGGTAAACCTTTGTATTTTCAATAGGTTAAAATTCGAGATAATTGTATATATCAAAACATCCCAACCATACAATTCTAACACTTTGTTTTGCAATACAAATAACTAATTTATTAATAACCAGCTTTGCCCCTAAAAGCTTTTTTATTGGTAAGAAAGATTAAATAAAGATAAGCAAACTGTAATTTAATTTGTACAATGTGTTAACTTGTGTAAAAATACATTTAATATTCATAAGGTATTTATTCATCAGATGTTTTTTCTTATTTTTTTAATTTGTCTTTTTCTGTTTTTACTTATTCTAAAACAACATTACCGTTAACCGTCTTTTTTTCAACTATCTTTTCTTTAAAAGCTTTTCCACCTCCTTTAAATTAGAACAATTAAAAAATCAAATTTATAGATAGCTCCTTTAGGTAGAGTTAAATGTGCGAATCAAACTTGGCTTAAAGCATCACATTAAAAAATCACGGATATTCACATTACCAACCCAAAAACATATTTAGCATTAAATTAATGAATTTAATCAATAAGTTACTGTAACAACTATCGTATCTGAGTAATTACCTGGAGTCGTTGAAATAGTAGTACCTTGTGGAATTTTCCCATACACATTTGTGCTTTGAGCACTCCCCGATCCCGTCTTGGAAACACCTCCAGAACCTCCAACCGCGGTTACACCACCTGCAGTATCCCATACCGTACTATAAGTCGAGTTCTGATATAGCTGATAGGGAATATATTGACTACTACCATTTGTCATACGTCTAAAACCTCCAGCAATACGATTATTTCCATCCCCCAAGTAAATACTGTATGGCGTTCCATTGTTACAAGTCGTATTCACCGCACCTTGCGCAGTGTAATCACGACTAGCCGAGCCAATATCATTAATATTGCCAAAATCAACATTTGATGTTGAATCTAATTGACACAAGCTAGGTACAACATAATTAGCAGTTATAGTGGCATTACCTGAATCCCACCCGCCTCCGCTATTACCTTCAC
Source organism: Acinetobacter sp. KB005 (assembly GCF_049949095.1). NCBI lineage: Bacteria > Pseudomonadati > Pseudomonadota > Gammaproteobacteria > Moraxellales > Moraxellaceae > Acinetobacter > Acinetobacter sp. KB005. The sequence continues at coordinate 3,204,778 of NZ_CP188191.1, forward strand.
ACACACTGCTAGAGCTTGCCTGCATGTCCCAAAAAAGCTGAACCGTACCAGTATATGTCCCTTTAGGATATGCAATGAGCGAACCAGTACGGGCTGGGACTTTTACATTTACAGAGTAACTAATAATATTATTTGAAGCGATCGTTCTAACTGGTCCATACCAAACATTTGAAGTTTGATTTGTTGTGGAAGAACCTGCCCCCCCTACAGTTGCAGTGACTGTATAAGGTAATGAAACACTGTTATTGGTGTTTGTGGTTCCCGTAAATACGGTTTTCATACACATATAAGCTGAAATTTCAGGAGTAGTACGCCCACCAAGACAGCTAATCGTGCCAGAAAAGTTGATGCTTGCATCACTATTAATTGTGGCAGCCGTATAAGTATACGTACTATTAGTGGTTCCAGTTACCGTACAAGCCGCATGTGCAGAGCTAAAAAATGCATATAATATAAAAAACAAAACAATCGCTAAAATATACTTTATGGCCAATGAAGGATTTTTACCCTTCATCCAAAAACTATGACTGACAGTAGTTATCGACATACATAAGGCCCCAACTTTTTAGCACTGTATTGCTTATTTTCATACGCAAAATTAACTTGGCATGAACCATGATCCAGAAGATCTACTTCAAGTTTGTTTTGTTTTAATAGGTTTGGAATAAATACTTCACCATCGTAGCCAACCACCCCATCTTGCTGTCCATTAATTCGAACGCTATAACCTGGTAATAACGCTGAGTTGTTCGAATCAACAAGTTTTACTAACCCTGAAATGACCTGATGAGCGCCAAAATCAATAAGGCCACCTTGGCGATAACCTACAAATGCTGTTTGGTTAGTTGATGTGACATCCCATTCTAAAGGTAAATATGATGGGTCGAGATAGATATGATGAAGCTGATAAGGTCTTAAATTTGAAATTAAGAATCGACCGGTTCGATCAGTCGCTCCTAAATTGACTCCACCATTTAGAATTTGGCTTTGCGGTCCAGCATTGGTCACAACTGCATAGCCGTCTCCAATTTCATTGGCCGCAAAAATCCGCCCTGCTGCCGCAACGAATGATCCTGTCGCTGAAAGTGCAACTTGGTCATTATCCCCAATTCGGTTATATCGACCCGTCAGGTAAGCCGCCCGAGCACGGTAAGATGCATAGATAGATGCATTGTTTTGATTGGCATCCTGATCACGCTCAACATAGCCTCCCCATCCAAATGCACCGATTTGTGGGTCACTAAATCCATTTATTTCTTGTCTATATGTTGTTTTACCACTTTCATTAGAAATACTTGTAATCGTATTAACTCTAGTAGATGGTGTATAACGCAGTGCAAAGTAAATGCCATAGTCTTTATGATTTTCATAATCTTTATACGCTGAGGTATAAAATCCCCAGTTCTTGTTCAGGCTTCCGCTTAAATTGGCAGACACTAACTTATAAGAATTGTCGCTAAATTTGATCTGGTTATAACCCAGATAAGCGCCATACCCCTCATAAAAATTATAGTTAATTCCTGCCCTAAAAATCTCATCTGCCAGTGCGCTGTAGCTCAAATAATTTTTGGATTCAGCATCGGTCTGATTATCTTTTAAATATCGAACTTGAGACACACGGGCAAGGTCAAAGTAGTTATCGAATACTTTGCGGTAACTAGTATTAAACGAAATATTCTTACTAATCCGTCCTTCTAAACCAACCAAGGCAGAATAACCGTTTTCATCTTTATACTGGCTCGCTGCAATGTCAGCATTAATTACCCCAAAACCAAACAGGTTCTTGGCAAAGCCTGCGCCCAGATTTGATAGCCCATCTGTAGAAGCCTCTGCACCACCACTTAAGGTTAGTGAGTTGCTATAGCCGTATCGGATCGCACCCGAAGCAAAGGTGGCATCATCATAATCGTTCGAATACAGCCCATAGTTATAGCGTGGAACCCCGACATCTACTGAAAATTCATTAATGCCTTTTGCTAAAATTTTAGATGAAAAATAGTAAGCCTGTTTAGTAATGCTCTGCTGACCTGTTGCATCGGTGGTCACAAGCGTGACTTCATTACCCGAAATAAACGGGAGCTGCTTAATGTCAAACGGGCCTGAAGGCACAAGCCCAGAATAAATCTTTTGTTGGTTGACATATAAATCCAGTGTCGAAGGCAGTGCAGCCGAGCCGGAAAATTGTGGTAATGCCGAAGTGACAATATCTCCTCTTTGGGTATAGGCACTCGACCACTGAAAACCAGCTAGACGTACACTACTCCCCCAGTCAGAACTATTGGAAATAAAGTCTCCTAAGGTATATATCCTGATCTTTTCAGGGTCTACATACTGCCACTTACTTTCCAGACGTACCCACTTTTCATGGCTATAACTAGTTTCATTACTTCCGTTATATAAAATGCCTGATGAAAAGTTACCAATAGCACTATTAAAAATACCTTCTGCCGAACCGGAGAAAACATTCTCGTCATTGGTCACGGTGTGATACAGGCTATAGTTCAAAATGGCTGCGTTTAAAGGCTTCATTTTCAGTAAATGAGGACTCGTGAGCTGTTGACCATTTAAGTCAACAGAATAATCCGTCAACATGTTCGATGGAACTTGTAAGTTTAGAACCTGTTCATTCTCTAGATATTTAAACTGGATTCCTTTTAGTTCGTTAATACACATCCATTGGCTATCTGGAGTGTGTTCATCCATTTTTACCCTTAAAACTTTTAAGTCACGAACACGAATATACAGCTTTCCATCTTGATCTTGGCGAACCGATATTAAATCTGTTGAAATATTCGAGTTAATAGAAATTTTTAAGAAAAGCTGTGTGTACGCCTTATCAGAACTGAATAGCTGATGAGAAGAGCTGGTAACTTCCGGAATACTTGGTAAAGCAATATTGGTGTTATCTTGCAATGATTCAGCAAAAGCATGAATCGGCAAGTACATAACACATAAGGCACTTACGAGATATTTCATGTGTGCCTCTTTAAAGAGATGTTTGCTTACCGTTAATATTCAATGAAATATTATATTTATGATCCGCTTGAAATTTAAAATCAGGGCTAATATTAAAATTTCTTGCTTTGCCAGCAAGAATATAACCATTCACCGTATTTACTTTAATGGCATAGCTTTTATTTTCTGTTACATCAACAAGTGTTAAATTATTTAAAAGTGCATGTCGATTGCCAACATTGCTAATCATAAGAGAAGAATTATTTTGTTCTTGTTGTATCGACCAAGTAAGTTTAGTAATTGCATCTTTATTTACGACAAATAGAGGCAATGACGAACGTAGTAGTACGTTAATCCCTTGATCCGCTTTACGGTTATCAATCGGTTTTGGTAGTTCATCAATAATAATACGGTATGTTTGTTCACCAGAAACTGGCGCTGGATTAATTCTAACCACACGTAAGTTATAGGAATCATTAGGTTGTAATTTTAAAAACGGTGGGCTAACCGCGATCTCATCTGTAGGTATTAATTGATCTTGCCCAGCATTTTGGCGCCATTCAAATACACGTACCTGCAAATCAGTACTTTCATTTGACTGGTTATATAAACTGATTGAGGACGCCGATTGATCATTTAATATTTCAATACTTACAGGCGAAAGACGAATTGATGCAGCGTTCAGCATACTAGGCAAAAATAACAATAAACTTGTAATAACAAAGATATTTTTTCTCATGATTTGCCCAGAACTACTCTTCTCAAATTAGGCTAGCTCTCTCAATCAAGAGCTAGCAATGACACAATAAAACTTATTAAAAATTAATAAGTCACTGTTACAGTTACAGTGTCAACATAGCTACCTGCACTTGGCAAAGTTGAGCCAGCTGGGATACGACCATAGACGTTAACTGCTTGTGGCGCACCAGTACCAGTACCACTATATGCAGTAGTTGAAATACCAATCGCTGTTGCACGGTTAGTATCAGAGAAGAGGTTGTAAGGAATAAATTCGTTGCTTGTTGCGCCACCAATCATACGACGTTGGGTAGTTTGAGCATTTTTGCCGGCATCAAAAGCCAAAGTCCATGGCACAGTGTTATTACATAAAACTTTGATGGCAGTACCACCTGTCGTTGTAGTGTCTGCATCGACGTTGCTAGCAAGAGAACTTAAAGTACCAAAATCTAAAACTGCGTTAGCTGTTGTACCTGTAGCTGAAGTATTCAATACACAGCTATTTGTAATTGTTGCTTTAACAGTTAAGGTGCCTGTTGCTGTTGCAGCATTTGCGGCAGTGATAGACATTAAACCCATAGCAATTGCTGGTAAACAAATGAGAGACTTTTTCATGGTAAAAAACCTTTTTTACATTACGCCAATAAAATTAATAGATGTAAAAACTAGCCTTCCCCATCACAATCACTAGCTTTTCTGATTGTTTTTTCAAAGCGTTATTTTTTTACTCTACTGACCGCGCATAATACAAAAAAACAACAAAAAGACTAACATAAGTTTCATTTTAAATATCAATTAACAATTCAACTTCTGATGAATTTCTCAATTAGAAAAATTTTTATGATTTATCACACTTTTTATATCAATTTTCGATACTTCTTATTGAACTTTTATTAGTTTTACTAAAAAAATGATAGTTTTTCATTAGTTAAAATTTACCATCACTTTTAGCCTTTTATAATTTTTTAACCATTGGTCAAAAAAACAAGTGCAAAAATTAAGCTACTGATTATTCTATATATTTTAAATGAATAAGAAAATAATATTTTATGAATAAGAAATCTAAGTAACTTATAACAGTTCTAGGATTTTTAGTAATTAAAACCACTTTTCACCTATCAAAAGAAGTTAGCGTTAGCTTAACTATTTCTAAAAATTAGATGAAAAAATAAGCCCAGAAATCCACCAACCATAGCAAAACCTAACTGTATATAGGCTTTGCCATACCAAGCCAGTTTCCTAAATTGATAGTCTGCACTGCTAGAGTTGATGACAAACATATTCCTCATATCCCAACTATGAAATCCTTTAGGTCTTTCAGCAAAAAAATCTAGAATAGGCGTAAACCCTAAAACAAATAAAATCCCCAGTAAGGGATAAAAGATATATCCCGGAAAGATAGGATTATTCTTTCGTTCCATAGAGTCAAAGATGATAGCCGCAGCTACTAACAAACTTTGTATTAGAGTTACCTTTTTGAAAGTATCCAGATCAAAACCTAAATAGAACATTAAAGTTAAGAAAAAGACTCCAGTTAGAAGAATAGAGCATATTAATAATTTCCAATTCATTTCAGTCCTTAAATAATTTTTAGAATCTTATATAGTTGTAGTAATGTCTATTAAAAAATATTATTTCAATTTATTTATATTAGCAAAGAATAATTAAATAGCACACTCTCAATTAAACCCAAAAATGTACAAATAGCATTCAAACAATTTTTTCATTTTTAAATAAATCTAAATTTAATTCTAGTTTATATATAGGTTTTGAAAAATGATTTAACAAAATATATTTTTCAGCACAACTAAACATTTATAAAATCCATTAATTTTATAATTTATCTTAATGCAAAAGCTTCAGATTAAATATTATTTATAGTCAAAATAATTTCTATTTAAAAATATATTCCTAAATCAAGCGAACCTTTGAATGTACTCTTTCTTGTCCCCTAAAACTAACAATTCCATACTTGTAGTTTCACTTGCTTCTTGGCAAGGTATGTGCCAGTAAAACATTAGGAATTTGTTCCAATATGGCGAGTCCAGCACAAATCATTCGACATAAATTTCTCAATACATTTTTTTCACGCCATTCTCTCTGGTTCTTATGTATTTTTACTGCGCTCAGCATTACATGGTTTCGCACCGTATATACCCCTCATAGTATCTATTATTTTATTTCAGATACTCTACTTAACGGTTTATGGGTGCTCACGGGTGCACTAAGCTTGTTAGGCCTTTATGATGTTTTGCAGAATAAACATTCAATTTTAAGAAACTACCCAATTATGGGGCATTTCCGTTTTTTGTTTGAAGATATACGCCCAGAAATTCGTCAATACTTTATTGAAGCGGATCAAGATGCTCTGCCCTTTTCTCGTATGCAAAGAAGTCTAGTTTATCAACGCGCTAAAAATGAAAATGCAGATAAACCTTTTGGTTCAATCATTGACGTTTATCAAGAAAACTATCGCTTTATTGTCCACTCAATAAGCCCTTGCCCACCAGCAGATCCAAAGAGTTTCCGTATTCAGGTTGGTAATGCTCAATGCCTTCAACCTTATAGCGCATCAATCATGAACATTTCTGCCATGAGCTTTGGTAGTTTAAGTGCCAACGCAATTCGTGCGTTAAATAAAGGTGCACAGTTAGGTGGGTTTTATCATGATACTGGCGAAGGTAGTTTAAGCCCTTATCATCTGGAAAATGGCGGAGATATTGTTTGGCAAATTGCCAGTGGTTATTTTGGGTGTCGTACCGTAGATGGGAAATTTGACGAGCAAAAGTTTGCCAAACAATCCCAATTACCACAGATCAAGATGATTGAACTGAAGCTTTCCCAAGGTGCCAAACCGGGCCATGGTGGTATTTTACCTAAACATAAAATTACCGCAGAAATTGCCGAAATCCGCGGCGTTTCTCGCGATCATGACTGTATTTCTCCTGCAAAGCATTCTAGTTTTTCTACCCCAATTGAAATGATGCATTTCTTACAGAAGTTGCGCACATTATCTGGCGGGAAACCAGTTGGTTTTAAACTGTGTATTGGTCAGCCTTGGCAATTTATGAGTATTGTTAAAGCAATGCTTGAAACAAAAATTGTTCCTGACTTTATTGTGGTTGATGGTTCTGAAGGCGGTACAGGTGCAGCACCAATTGAGTTTAGCGATAATATTGGTACGCCATTACGTGAAGGCTTGCGCTTTGTCCATAACACACTTGTCGGTGCAGGGCTAAGAGATCAAGTTAAGATTGGTGCGAGTGGTAAAATCATTAGTGCATTCGATATTGCCAGTACTTTTGCACTAGGTGCAGATTGGGTTAACTCAGCACGTGGTTTCATGTTTGCTGTTGGGTGTATTCAGGCACAAAGCTGTCACACTAACCAATGCCCTGTAGGTGTTGCAACCCAAGATAAAGACCGCCAAAAAGCAATTGATGTACCGACCAAATCAGAACGAGTATTTAACTTTCATAAAAATACCTTGCATGCATTATCAGAAATGATTGCTGCGGCTGGTTTACGTCACCCTTCTGATATTAAAGCCCATCATTTGGCTCAGCGAGTAAACGACCGTGAAATTAAGAACTATGCTCAATTGCATTTTTTCTTAAAAGAAGGTGAACTTTTACAATCTGAACTTAATAACGACGATGATAATTTTTATTATCGGATGTGGAATATGGCTGATGCCAATCATTTCTAATTTATATCAAGCCTATAATTTGAGCATTACATTCATAGTGTGATGCTCTTCCATATTTAAAAATAATATGTGATTTTTGATTAAATTCCACTCTCTTTTTAATTTGTATTTAATCGATTTTTCACCTAATATAAAAGTATAAATAACGTACACACTTTAATTTTATTTAATAAAAATTTTTTAATGCTTATAACAAGAAGGTATCTCATCATGTTGAAAAAAACATTCATCTCTTCTTTTGTCGCACTAGCAATAGGTTTAAGTAGCTATGCTGTTGCTTGTACACGTGCCGTATATTTAGGTAATAACCAACATATTATTACTGCTCGCTCGATGGACTGGAAAGTTGATACGGGTACAAATTTATGGATTATGCCAAGTGGCATTGCTCGTGATGGTAGTGCAGGCTCCAATTCAATAAAATGGACATCTAAATATGGAAGTGTGATTGCTACAGGTTATGAAGTTTCCACAACAGACGGCATGAATGAAGCTGGATTGGTTGCCAATATTTTATGGTTAGTAGAATCTCAATATCCGGATATAAAAAAATCTAATAAACCATTACTAAGCATTGCTGCTTGGGCACAATATGTACTCGATAATTTCGCAACTGTAGATGAGGCTGTTAAAGCCTTAGAAAAAGAACCTTACACCATTGTTACCGACAATGTTCCAGGTGAATCAAGGCTTACCACCCTGCATTTATCTATTTCTGACAAAACAGGTGATAGCGCAATTATTGAATATATTGACGGAAAGCAGATTATTCACCATAGTCGCAGCTATCAGGTCATGACTAACTCGCCTACTTTCGATAAACAACTTGCACTTGCCGAATATTGGAAACAAATTGGTGGAACGATCATGCTCCCTGGTACAAACCGAGCATCTGATCGCTTTGCACGTGCATCATTTTATATTAATGCAATTCCTAAAAATGATGATAGTAAACAGGCTCAAGCCTCTGTATTTAGTGTGATTCGAAATGCGTCTGTTCCCTATGGACTAAATACTCAAGAAGAACCTAATATCTCTTCAACTCGTTGGCGAACTGTAGCCGATCATAAACAGCTGCTCTATTTTTTCGAGTCTGCCCTATCACCAAATGTGTTTTGGGTTGACTTAAAAAAGATTAATTTTAAAGATGGTAAAACGCGTAGACTTGATTTAGGGCCCGATCAAAGCCATATCTATGCAGGTGATGCTACTTCTTCATTTAAAATTGCAAAACCATTTGTATTTTTAAGCCCAACTACACGTTAATTTATGTCAAAATTATTGGCCTTAACATAAATAATATTAAACATACTATCTTGGAATTTATATGATGAAGAAATCTCTACTCTTATTGGGTTCTTGTCTACTTACAACGGCTTGCAGCACCACACAATTTGGTACAGATAAAGCAACAGCTCCTACAGTTGTAAAGACAGCTGGTCAGCTCAACTGTTTACCAACTGAATTATGTCCTAGTTTGCTCGTTAAATGGAACGAGAATCAAAAAGATCAGCTCCGCGTAGATGTTCATTTAAGTAGTAGTTATAACTTTTATGATATTAACGAGTTAACATTTGATATTGATGGGAAGCGATTTACTTATCAGCCCGCTCAAGCGACTGAAAAAACGAATGTAAGTCGATTAGTACCTAAACATTCAACGACTTTCTTTATTATTCCAAGCCAATTCTTAAAAGAGTTTAAAAATGCTCAAAATGTAAACGTTTTGATAAAAACGGATAAAGGAACGATTGAACGCAATATGTATAGTCCACAAAAACAATCTTCAGTTTATAAAAACTTTATGCAGCTTTATCAAAATTCAAAATAAAGCAGATAGATTGAGTCATACATCTATCCAAAATTATTGGATAGATGCATTATTTTTTAATAATAAAAATGTTTTGGTTTCGCATGTAAAAAGGCTGGAATCAATCCTGTTAAAGCCGCACGTATATCTGCACGTTCATTAATTAATTGATGTGAACCTTCTTCGAGCATTAATAGCGTTTGGAGCCTAAATTTACGACGAATAAATTCAATGTTGTAACGCCAATCAACCGTTTGATCGAGAGCACCTTGTGCAAGCCAGACAGGAATACGGCAAGCGGGCCGCTCTTCCATTTCTTGCATCCATTTTGACATTGCCAAAATCCAGTCCATCCCCATCATCCGAGGTTGCAACGGATCTTTTAAGCGAATAAACCGTAAGAATTCAGGATTATGATTATTACGTCTAAAGTGTCTTGGTACTTGACGCTTAATACGGCGAATAATGCCTAACCCGACCGGATTATGCCACCATGCGGTTTTTGCAGGGCGAATCAAAGGAGAAAGTAATAAGACTCTATCTACAATCGGATCCTGGCGTTTTTCAGCATATTCTAATAAATGATGCATCCAAATTGCCCCGCCCGTGCTTTGTCCAATTCCCACCCAAGGTTTAGGCAACTGATCTGCATGTTTCACATATTGATAAACAGCCATCAAAACTTGTTGATAATGATCAAAATTTTGAATACTTGCTGGTGAACCATTGCTCAAACCATGCCCTGGTAAGTCGTAGGTAATAACACTAAAACCTTGTTCAAGAATTTCACGAATGATAGGCTGATAAATACCGCTATGCTCAAGATAGCCATGTAGCAAACAGACGGTACCTTGTATTTTGTCTATTTTAGGTTTGAAAACCTGCACATGTAAGCGAAATAAAGGCATTTGAACATAGCCCTGCCAATGGTCACATTCAAGTAAATGCAAACCATACAATTTGCGGTAGGCAAGCAAATCTCGCGATGGTTCCTCTAATGTATTTAAATTGAGTGGACTTAAAACCTGTGGCGTAAGATCACGGTTGGGAACCGGCAAATCTAATTGTTTTAATACGGCAGGATTGAGAAATGGGATATCTGACATTAAGGTACCTCTCGACAATCACTTGAGCCAAACAACATGTCGCGAATTGTCGCAAGTAATTCATAATTCGCACGACGACTATGGTCATAATTTTGTTGATTAGGCTGCCAACGGGTAAGCGTTGTCGGCATTTGAGCTACCACAGGAATTGTTTCTATGCCATTTAAAGCAAATAGTCGGCGTGTACGCGGCATATGGTATTCATCTGTAACCAGCATGACCGTCGGTGCTCCACCCTTTTTCTGAAGCAATAAAGAGCTAAAACGTGTATTTTCACAAGTATTCATACTACGCTTTTCTAATAGCTTTGCGTCAACACCGCGCTCTTTTAACCAAGCTTGCATATAGGGTGCTTCTACACCGCTAAGCACAATCGGGAGATGATTTTGTTTTTCAACTTCTAAAGTTTTTTCTAATCGCAAACGCGTATAGCCATTAACAACAATATCCTTACCATTTTTATCTAAAGTTAATCCTCCACCCAACACAACAATTGCATAAGGTTCTGATAAGTTTTTAGGTTGCACTGGTAATGGATTTTTACGCACATATTCGATTTTCTGTTCAGGTTCACTAACAGCTTTTTGATGCTCTGGTACCACAGGTTTTCTTGCTAAAAACTCAGTATATTGCTCTGTAAGTGCTTTGTTTTCCGAACTATTAATAAAGAGAGCTTCATCAATAGGAGCACTTGCTTCATCGGCAGCATCAATTTCTGAGTTTTTAACTACTAAAGGAACCGTTACGGAAGCGGCTGCCTCTGAATCTTGTTCCTTTTCTTCTAAAAGAATAATTTGCTGCAAAGCCTTATAGTTTTCTTGAAGATAGGTCAGATCTGTTGTCTTTTTTTCACGTAAAGCTTTTTCAGTCAGCTTTAAATATGCTTGACGAGCAATCCATAGATTCGAGCCTGGTTCTAAATTATCATGCTCGCTTAATGCAGCCTGTCTCTGGCTTTCAGCAGCGACTTGATTAACATCAACCGGTACAAAATAATTAAGTCCAGCTACAATTAATTTTGAATAAAACGGCGAATATAAAAAAACCACGAAACAGCCCAATAGTAAAAATAGCACGGTGACTACTTGTACTAAACGTACCATTAAGTGTACTTGTGGCATAAAACTATTCCGTATGATTTTCAATTAAACCTAAACTGTTATAAAGCACAGGCTCTGGTTCTAACATAATATGGAAATGCTGATCAACATCATGTTGTACAGCCTGATAAGTTTTCTTTACATCAGTAAGAGATGCATTGGCATAATTGACCAAAACCAATGCCTGTTTATGAAACATACCCACCATATCAAGTTGTTTACCTTTCCAACCCACCTGATCAATTAACCATCCTGCTGCAATTTTAACGTTTCCACTGGCTTGAGGATAATGTGGAATTGTTGAGAATTGTGTGACTAAACGCTCAAATTCCTGAGGATTAACTATCGGATTTTTAAAGAAACTTCCCACATTTGGATATTCTTTTGGATCAGGGAGTTTACTTTGACGAATATGAATGACTTGATTTTGTAAGTTCTCGGCAGTCTGATTATCTCCAACTGCTTGCTTCAAATCACCATAGTTAAGCTTTAAATGGGGATGTTTAAGCAATTTAAAAGTCACATGCGTAATGATGTAACGGTTCGGATCATCTTTAAAAATACTATGACGATAGGCGAAATGGCAGTCTGCTTCTAAAATTGTCTGAGTTTCTTTTAATTTACGGTCATATACTTGTACCGACTCAATAAACTCACCTACTTCTACTCCATAAGCACCAATATTTTGTACTGGTGAAGCACCAACTAAGCCTGGAATAAGTGCGAGATTTTGCAAGCCAAACCAATTTTGTTGAGTACTGTATAAAACGAAATCATGCCAGACTTGGCCTGCACCGACCTTAACTCGAACAAAATCATCATCGTTCGATAAAACTTCGATACCTTGAATATCTAGATGAATAACCAACGCATTGATCTGTTGCGGCAGTAGCATATTACTACCGCCCGATAGTACAAGTACATTTAAATTATGCTGCTCAGCAAAACCCAAAGCTTCCTCAATATCCTGAATAGTTTGGATTTTGGTGTAGTGAGACGCTGTTGCATCTAAACTCAAAGTATTGAATGGCTTAAGCTGTACATGATTTTGAATTTGCATCGTATTGAAAAACCTATTCTTAAACATTCAATTGTTTTTTTAAAATATTTATCCACGCCAAACTACTGGACTCGCATTGATTGAGTACACGTTCAAAGCCCTCAGCTCCGCCATAATAAGGGTCAGGCAAGGCTTGTTGTGGATATTGGGGATCATGCTCGCTCATTAAAGCTACTTTTGCCCGAATTTGATGAGTGCCAAACTGAGAAACCGCACTTTGTAGCATGTCATGAATATCATCAAAGTTTTGATGATCCATTGCCAAAATCAAGTCAAATTCTAAAAAGTCTTGAGTTGAAAGCTGTCTTGCACGTAAAGAAGATAAGTCATAACCTCTTTTTTTAGCGTGCAGCTGACTTCGCTGATCTGGTGCTTTGTTTGGATGATAATTACTCGTTCCAGCAGAATCGACAAGTATATTGAGTTGATGTGCTTCACAATAATGTCTAAAAACCACTTCAGCCGTGGGAGAACGGCAAATATTTCCTAAACAGACACATAACACCTTATATTGTGTTTCCATTAGAAATTACTTCCAAACATTTGAATTACATCGAAATAAATATGGTGCATGCAACATCCTGACAAAACTATAAATTATTGTCAGAATTGAATTGACCATTGTGACGTGTTGCATTTTGTCAAAACTCACAAGGCTTGAAAAGGAAAATAATGTTTATCAATAGATTAAAAGTTGATAAATCAGTCGACAAACGATCTGATCTTCTAATTTTCAAGAAAATAATAAAGCCCTCATCAGAGTGCTTTTACACAAAGGAATAACTTTTTTATATTATTTTTTTCTGTTCATTTCACTTTTTATTTAGATGTAAAAAAGCCCAATATTATGGGCTTTTAAGTAAAACTTGGATAAAAATCATTTATTTTTAAAAAGTTTATCCGTCATTTTTCTATCAACTTTACTACGATGTCCATTCTCAAAGTATCGATCAACATGGCATAGTTTTGTTTTGGTATCACAGAACACACCATTTGAGAGTGTGAATGCTGAAGTATCAAAATCACCTTGAGAGAATGCTTTGTTTGCTTTGTTAGTTCCTAAGTATTTGGCTGTAAGTTTTTTAGATACACCTTTCTTATCAGCGCAGATATATTTGTCACAAATTACACCATTTTTAGGTGAATAGACGCTAGAGCTGGTTTTCGCCATTACTGCTGAGCTAAGCATTAAACAAGAGCATCCAATAAGACTAAGTACAGTTTTAGAAATTTTCACTTTTGAACCGAATAAAATTATAAATTGTTAGGGCATTATATGAATTAGTAGTCTTCAGGAAAATCTATTAAACAGTATAAATAACAAAAAGCCCACCTTTCCATAAACATTTAAATACCTTGCGTGATCTCCGCCTACCTTCCCCCTCCTACCATATGAAAGTAGTGCATATCTCATACAACACTCAACATAATCACTTCAGAACTACTTTATTTTAAAGTGTCTTATGCTAAGTTACTTAAAGATTGAATCCTAAAGAACCCTTCTACAATAATGTTCAAAAATAAGGAAATAACGTATATGAGCCATTTTCAATTTCAAACCGTTCCAAATATCATCTCAGGCTTAGGCTCTATACAAGAATTACAGAATGTTTTGTCTTCAAAAGCTTACCGTAAGTTATTACTCGTCACCGATGCGGGAATGATCAAAAATCAATTACATCTTCCCATCATTCAAATTTTAGATATGCTTAATATTGAACATGTCATTTATGCAGATGTTCAAGCTGACCCACCAGAACAAGTGGTATTAGATGCAGCTAATTATGCAAAACAGCAAAATGTAGATGCCATTATTGGTTTTGGTGGTGGTAGTTCTTTAGATGTTGCAAAAGTAATTGCCTTGCTCGCACACCCCGACCAGACTCAAAGTTTGCAAGATATGTATGGCGTAAATCAGGTAACCACAGCTCGCCTTCCGCTTATCTTAATTCCAACTACAGCTGGTACAGGCTCGGAAGTCACTCCAATTTCAATTGTGACCACGGGCGAGACAACAAAAATGGGGATTGTCTCTCCGGCACTGTATGCAGATACCGCTATTTTAGATGCCACGTTTACACAAAATCTTCCAGCACATATTACTGCCGCAACAGGTATTGATGCGATGGTGCATGCCATTGAGGCATATACCTCTAAGCATAAAAAGAATATTTATACTGATATTTTAGCCAAAAATGCTTTGAAGTTACTGAACCATAACTTACCGAAAGTTCTTAAAAACGGTAATGACCTAGAAGCAAGGCAAAATATGCTGTTCGCCTCGATGCTTGCAGGTCAAGCATTTGCAAACTCACCCGTTGCCGCTGTGCATGCTTTAGCTTACCCACTTGGCGGGCATTTTCATTTATCGCATGGGCATACTAATGCCTTAGTGTTGGTAGAAGTATTAAAATTTAATGCACCAAATGCAAAAAAATACTATGCGGAACTGATGCAATGGCTAGATCCATATAGTAATGGCAGCACAGATGGTTTGTGTGATCTGTTTATTGACCATATGCAAAACCATTTAGATCGTAGTGGTTTGGTCTTAAAGCTTAGAGATTTGAATATTGAAGAGTCTAGTCTACCTAAGCTTGCTCAAGATGCCATGCTACAAACTCGCTTGCTACAAAATAACCCTCGTGACATGACAGAAGCTGCTGCTTTGGCAATTTATCAGGCGATTCATTAATGACTAAACCAGTTTTAAAAAACCGCGATCAATTTAAGTTCTTTTTAGATATTCAAACGCGCTGGGCAGATAACGATATCTATGGTCATGTGAATAATGTGACTTACTATAGCTATTTTGATACGGCAGCAAATGCTTTACTCATTCAAAAAACAGGTTTTGATATTCATCAATCACAATCAATTGGCTTAGTGGTCGATTCAGCTTGTAGTTTTTTTCAGGAATTATCTTTTCCCGAAATTATTCAGGTAGGTGTTTCGATTGGTAAAATCGGTAACACTTCACTGCGCTATGAACTAGCCATCTTTAAACAAGGCCAAGAGCAAGCTTCAGCTCAAGGACATTTTGTGCATGTCTTTGTTGATCGCGAAACGCGTAAGACTGTTCCAATTTCTGAGTCTACTCGTGACGTTTTAGAGAAATTTTTATTATAAAAAAATGAGGCAAAAAGAAAATGCGTTGTTCTTTTTGCCTCTTCATTATTTAGATCATCTCAGGATCACTAAAAGAGTCCTCACCCGTTTCAACTCGACCAGCAAAGCGTCGGTAATAAGACACATCACTTTGGCATGTGATTTCAAAATCGTACCAATGCCCTACGTCAGCCAAAGCCCAGTGCTGCTTAACAACTTGACCAGCTTTTACGGTGAGTTGTAATGGAGCATCCTGTCGATATGCACACGGTTTTACAGTCAATATTGCATCCTTAGCCCCGTCATTCATAAGCTCTACATAAACATCACCATTAGCAATGTCATAACACACTCGAATTTCAGGTTTAATTCCACTATCGACAATACGTTGAGTATCTCCTTTAAAATGACGATGATAACCATTTGGGCCTAACACCCATAAATCATAGCGACCTAAGTTATCTTTTAAAGCATCCCATTCATCATCTAAGGTTTTATTCGGCTCTACAATATAACGCTTTGGAATACGGTCGAGATTGAGCTTGTCATATACATGAAAAACCGCCGCTTGCTGACCTGTATTAGAGAAAATCAATTGCACCTTTCCATCCGCTTTACAACGCGCACTGGTATGCAACTCATAAGGCAATGCTCGTGACAGACGTATACCACTTTGCTGAATCGGTAACTTGCTATCTGTTGGTACTGGAACAGCAGGTAAAGCTTCTTGATTTTCTCTTAACTCATCTGCCTGTAAACGTGTTTGTTTTCCATTGAGCTGTGGTAAAACATCTGCATTTGGTGTTTTAAAGTTAAATGCACTAGTTAAATCACCACACACCGCACGGCGATATGGACTGATATTTGGCTCTTTTACACCGAAACGTTTTTCTAAAAACATGAGCACAGAAGTATGGTCAAATACTTGTGAATTCACCCAACCACCACGGCTCCATGGAGAAATCACATATAACGGAACACGAGGCCCTGGCCCATAAACGCGCCCATCAGGTGTAGGCTGAGAATGGCTTCCCTCTGGTGCAGCATGATCAAAATATTCATCCTGCATATCGGCACTACTTAATGTTGATTTACCTGCGTATTGACCATTTTTAAGTCGAGATGGCGCAGATGGTGATGGTACGTGGTCAAAATAGCCATCATTTTCATCAAAATTGATAATCAGTGCTGTTTTACTCCAAACCTCTGGCACAGCAGTTAATGCATCAATAATTTCTTGAATAAACCACGCCCCTTGAACTGGGCTTGAAGGGTCTGGATGTTCACAATAAATTGAGGGTGCATTAATCCAAGAGACTTGCGGCAATTTTCCTTCACGAATGTCTCGTTTAAAAGCATCAAGATATTCTTCAGGTTTATTGCCTGGTAAAGTATTTGCAATGCCCTTATATAATGGATTTTTTGCATTATCAGTCGCAGCTTCATAAGCTTTATACGGTAATTTTTGTCCCGTGTCGGCATAGGGTTTGTTCGGTTCACCACCACTTGCAACCGGATAGCCAGATGCGATATTTGCCTTTCTAAATGAGCGGAATGCACCAAGCATATTATCGCCCCATTCATCTGGCATATTTTGATAACAAATCCAGTTAACACCAGCTTCTTCCAAACGCTCGGCATAGGTCTTCCATGTATAACCTCGATCTGCCGTGGCTGGATTACCATCAATCCAGTCCCATTCATTATTTACAAATGAACGCTTGGTAGGTGTTGCCCCATTGGTCCCAGTTAAATGAAAAGATCGGTTCGCATCTGTTCCAGTGTGCATAGAGCAATGGTAGGCATCACAAATCGTAAAAGCATTTGCAAGCGCAAACTGATATGGAATTTCTTTTTCTTTAAAATAGCCCATTGATATATCGGTTTTATGGGCTGGCCAATTCGCCATACGTCCATTGTCCCATGCTAACTGACTGTCATTCCATGTATGAGGCGTACCATCTGCTCGCTGTGCATTATTGGCTGTACCATCTAAATGAAATGGCGTTAAAACTTGCCCGTTATTTCTGAGTTGCTCCCATACACGGCGGCCACTTGGTAAAGGAATCGTAAAACGATCAGCAAAACCTCGAACGCCTTTTAATGTTCCAAAATAATGGTCAAAAGATCGGTTTTCCTGCATTAAAATAATAACGTGTTCGACGTCTTGAATTGTGCCTGTTTTATTGTTTGCAGGAATTGCCAAAGCTTTTTGAATACTAGATGGGAAAGCCGCCAATGCCGCAGCACCAAAGCCCATATTTAAAGAGTAATTTAAAAATTTACGACGTGTAATCATGATCAGGTTCTTTTTATTATTTAAGTTTAAGGAGCACAGCGCATTACAGGTTTTTTACCTGTGTCTGGTGCATTTGAATTATCATTTGATGAGTCGTTACAACCACTCAGCAAAAGTGCGCTGATCAATAAAAAATATGAATATTTAAAAGAAGTTATTCCTGCGTATTGCCTTTTCATGTCTATGTACAATCCATTTAAAATCTAAAATGGCTAACATAGAAAAGTACAATGACAGTGACGTGACCTGAATGTTTCAATCCCGTGAAAAAGCATGGAATTGTATAATTTCCATGCTCATCACAGGGCTAAAAAGTTAAGGCTTTAATTGAATATTTTGTAATTCGCCATCAAAGGTCTCTATGAGGCTTTTAATGACTGGCTGTTGTTGTAATAACTCAGCTGCTCTTTGAAAGGCTTTTTCTTTACGCGCACTTTGAATGATATATGGTGTAGCCGTATTTACAGCACCATATTCAACTGTAAATTGGGTATCAGGCCATTGCTCATTTAATGCATCAATAAGACCTTGTTGTAATTGAGTCAACATATTTTCATATTCTTGAGGAATATGGAAAACTGTATTGCCACCAATTTGACCTGTCATCACGCCATGCTGAGCAAGCTCTTGAACGGCTGGAGAGAGTTGACTAGTTCTAAACCAATATTCCCATTTTGCTAGTGTCCACTCGCCTTCTAAGGTTTGCGTAGTTAGCTTCAAAATGTCTTGAGGCATAAGCTGCCCGTTATCAGTTGCACTAACTTCTTTTACAACTTCAACCTTCTCAATCGCCTCTGGGGTTTCCACCAGTAATGGTTGCTCGACAACAGGTTCTAAAGCTAAATCATTAGTAACAGGCGTATCTTGGGTAAGTGAAAAATCAGTGCTAGGCGCTTCAAATAAACCTATAGGCTCAGCAGTAAAAGCTGGTTCAGGTTCAATATTTTTAGCGATGGTTTCAGCCTGAACTTGTACTGACTTTTGTTCTGGTACCGGAATAAAATCTTCTTCCAAAACATTACTTGTTTCTTGAACAGATGCTGACTCAAATCCGATTAACTCATGATGATTTGGGTCAAATACCATTAAATCCTGATTAGACTGAGGTTCAGGTTCAGGTTCAGGTTCAGGTTCAGGTTCAGGTTCAGGTTCAGGTTCAGGTTCAGGTTCAGGTTCAGGTTCAACCATAGCGGGTTGGCTAATAACTTCAACTGGCTGCACAGCACTTACAGGAGCAATATCTTCAGCTGTTTGCTGAACTTGATGATTCACTACAACTTGCTGATTTTGTTGAACAGGCTCTGACACTACAATTTCATTTGGCGTTAGAGGACGGAACGCTAATAAGCGTAAAACGCACATTTCAAAACCTTGTTCTTGCGTCACTGCAAGTTGTAGGTCAGATCGTCCTTTACATGCAATTTGGTAATAAAGCTGTAAATCTTGAGCAGAAATCAGCTTGGACAGTTGCATGATTTTGCGATTGATTTCATCGCTATATTTCAAACTTAAATCAGGCAGATATTGCAAAATTGCCAATTCATGCAATGTCGAAATCAACTGATCAAGTACAAGTGAAACATCAAGTGCTTGATGTCTAAATTGTAATAAAAGCTGACTAACTTTTTCACGTTGGTTCTGATGAATCGCTAAAATCAAATCATAAATAATGGTGCGGTCAATTAGACCGAGCATTTCTTTAACATCTTGATGCTGTACAGCACCCTGACCATAGGCAATTGCCTGATCGGTTAAAGATAATGCATCACGCAATGAACCTTGAGCAGACTCGGCAATTTGCCAAATTGCATCTTGGTCAGAAACAATCTGTTCTTTTTCAAGAATTGCGCCAAGATGCTTTGTAATTTCATCAACAGCTAAAGGGCGCAATGTAAATTGCAAACAACGTGAAATCACCGTAATTGGTAGCTTTTGTGGATCAGTCGTTGCAAATAAAAATTTAACGTGTTCTGGTGGTTCTTCTAATGTTTTTAATAACGCATTAAAGGAATGCGTAGATAACATATGTACTTCGTCAATCAGGTAAACTTTAAAACGACCTTGTGTTGGCGCATATGGAACGTTGTCTAAAAGTTCACGCGTATCCTCTACTTTTGTTCTTGAAGCAGCATCAATTTCAATCAGGTCAATAAAACGGCCTTCGTTTACCGCTTTACAAGTTGCACAGACCTCACATGGTGTAGAGGTTACACCTGTTTCACAGTTTAAACACTTGGCTAAAATACGTGCAATTGTGGTCTTCCCCACACCACGCGTTCCTGTAAATAAATAAGCATGGTGTAGACGACCGCGTTCCAATGCACTGCTTAATGCACGAGAAACATGGTTTTGCCCCACTAACTCATTGAAATTACGTGGACGGTATTTTCTAGCAAGTACTTGATACATGTATGCTCCTTGTTACAGGCATAAGCATACTTTGTTTTTAAAAGAGAGTGAACGCATAAAGCTCATATCCGTACAGATAAACTGCGAACTATACTCTTTTCTCATCTGAACCATTTATTTGACTAAGGGTGATCATGATGTAGCTCTTGATCAGTGACTCCATCATCCATCGTCTGTACCAGCCCTACACCATCTTTAATTTCAGCCGAATAATTTCCTTTTTCGGTAAAAATTTGCATGATCGTATAGTGGTCTTTTTGACTTTGGGTGATGGTAAAGAAATTCTGATTGGGATCTCCTTGATCAAATCTCCCAGTCCACCGAACAATATCTTGATCAACAGGTTCAATCTCTACAATTTTTCCTGTGCGGTTAATGCCGTATTCCAACATTTGAAACTTGACCGTATCGCCCACTTTTTTGAGTTCAATCACATTTGGATCATACTTAATCACCATGCCTTGTCCATTTTTAATCAATGGAAAATTAACATTAGAAGGCAACTGATCTTTTTCTATCTCATTAAAAACAATTTGTTGCTTAGATAATCTTTCTTTCTCTGACGGACTCAGATTCATTGTATTTTGACGAGCAAGACCATTCTGACCTTCAACTCGCTTTAAGCTAACTTCACTTTTCAGGCTATCTGCAGATGACGTTAAAGCAGAAGAACTTTGCTGTGAAAATGCGAGCCAGATGAGAACTGCTAGCGCTAAACAAGCAATAGCAGTTCCTATTAACAATTTATTTTTTTTCATTTTTTACGGCTAAAAATAGAGATTAGTTATATAGAGAAATTTTCTGTGCATTTAGGTTAATAACACTCACCGCATCAATTTTTCCTTCTTCACCCAAACGGACACCATATTTAGGGTTATATAGATACGGGCTCGAATAAAAATTAATATTATTACCTCCCATCGCAGTACTTCCTAAAGGATGGGCAAAGCCTGAACCAATATTAGTTGAACCATTATGGTATAGGCCAAGATTATGTCCCACCTCATGACGCATCGCAGCAAAAGAACAACCTGCAATATCATTTGCACCAATCATGTTATATGAAGATGCATTAATCCATGCCCAACCACAACCGCCATCGCCTGGTTCATTGCCTTGATAATAAACACCATCAGCCAATACACGTTTACGTTCATTTTGTACGGTCGTGTCATCTCGCCCAGTAGAAATCGCTTCTTTTAAAGTTGCAGCAGGTATTTTATAAGTTAAATAGCCCACATCTCTTAAGTAAAAACGAGCATTTGAATTTTCAGCAGTTAAATTCGTTAAATTTACGCCTTCAATCATTCTAAGTTTTGCAGCGCTCTCTCCTAAAATTGAATTTACTTCTGGGCTAGAAACCAACAACATATCAATTGTGTAGCTATCTACTGACCAGCCTTGAGCCGTGTAAATAAAACGGCGATTTTCACCATTTTTAATTGCTGTAGACAAACCATTAGCCGCATTAATAAAGGTGTCTGCCGATGCATTTGACGCAATAACCACCTTATCCCCGACTTGAGCTTTAACTGGTAGTTGCAAGGTTGGCTGCCAATTTGAGGTAGAAAGTTTTACCTTTAAAGTGGGTTGAGTCATATTCGGTAAAATTGCAGGAATTGTTGCCGATGAATCAATCACCTTCGTTGGTGAAGAGATCAGCTGCCAATATCCTTTATCACTGACATACATAAACTCATATTGATCGCCTGTTTTTAGCGTTAAAGTCGCTTGGCTATTAATATTGGTATTATTAATTTTTGCAGACCAAGTCGCCGTAGATTTAATAACAATTCTATCCCGATCATTTGCAGTCGCTGGTAGAGTGAAATTGGATACCCAGTTCCCATCTCCAAATGAAACTTCTGTAAGTGGACTATTTACAACTGCTAAAGATGTTCCAATTTGCTGAACATTTAACTTCTGCGGTTTAATATATTCTGGCACCCATTTTCCTAAAGCAGAATAATATTTAAACCAATATTCAGATCCATTTTTTAATGAGAAACTGCTCGGGAATAGTAAATTTGTTTTATCAATATCCGAGCTTGCACTTGCTGTAGAAACAACTTGTACAGTTGTTCCATCACGTACATCACTCGGTAATGCAATGGTTTGTGCCCATTTGTCATTTTGAATGAGTACTTTTTGTATGGATGCAGTTGTTAACGGTACAACCTCATAGTTAGCACCATTCGTAGGACTCACTGTCGCCAACTGAGCAATCCATTTATTTTGAGCGGTATTAAAGATGAATTGGTAAACATCCCCGCTATTTATCTTCAACACTTCTAACGGAATATTCGTATTAGAAGTATCTAAATAACTACTATAAGCCGCACTAGAGCGAATTGTAATTTTGTCTAAATTATTAGCACTTGCTGGTAAAGAGAGATTTTTGACCCAATTCCCATTTGCTAAAGAAAATTCTAAATCTGAATAACCAGATGGAATTGATCCACTATTATTATTCTGATTGGGTGAAAGTACAGTTGCGGCATATACAAGTGAAGATGCAACAATTGCTCCGATAATGAATGATGTTTTTAATTTTAAATTCACAGCAGCCTCTTTTATTTGTTTTTAGATTTTTCGAATAGCAGATTAACAAACCATTTTTTTATAGTCAATTTTCGATCAATTAATTTTTTATTAAATTTCAATTACATGATCACTGAATCATTTTGAAATAAAAATATGAAACTTATTAAATAATAATTTTTTTATGAGAATTAAATAACTAAAAGATTTCAATATGAGAAAAATATTAAAACGATATTTAAGGATAAAAAGAAAGAAAAATCTCTCTTTTTATCCTTTATTTTAGGCCTCTAATTCACTTTCTTTGGAAAACTAAACCAGACAAATACAGTTAAAAGGAAGAAACAAATGGCTGAGATTGTAAGTACCCAACTGTGTGCATAGCTAAAAGCTTGCTGCGCAACTGCAATTAATTGTCCTCCCAAAGGACTTTCAAGGTTAGAAGCCAACTGCATGGTTTCACCAATCGAAATACTCGCTTTTTCAATTAAGTTCGTCGGGAGTTCCTCTGGCAAAATAATTGAGCGACTATAAAACCAAGACAACATTAGACCAAAAATAGCGACACCTAAACCAGCACCCAACTCATAGGCCATACCTTCAATCGCACCTGCTGCACTCGCTTTGTTTGGTGGTACAGAAGACATAATGGCTGCTGTTGAAGCCAGTAAAGCAATCTCAATGCTAAAACCTAAAAAGACCATACACGTCCATGCTAAAAAATGATCGGTCGAAAAGTTAAGTTGGGCAAGTCCCCATAGACTAAAGCCACTTATTAAAATCCCAACAGTAGATACAAGTCTAAGTCCCCATTTATTTAAACAGATTCCTGCTAATGGACCACCTAAACTAATTGCAATCATAAATGGAATAATAAACATGGCTGCCTGTAATGGAGAAAAGCCATGCACAAACTGCAATTCTTGAGACAAGAGTAATTCAAAGCCAACCAAAGCAATCATTGAAACGACGGCCATAACAATACTGGTAGAAATGACTGGATGTTTAAACAACTCCAAATCAATCATTGGAGTTGTACTTCTTTTTTGACTTCGAATGAAGTGAATTAAAGCACTTACCCCAACCACAAACATGATGACTGTAAGTACTGAGAAGTTATACATGGCTGATTTAATTGAATAGATCAGACTTAAAATTGCCACAACCAACACTAAAGCTTGTCCTAAGTTAATTGGTTGATCGGTTTTCTCTTCCTGTTTAGGAATGATCATGACAATCATGACCAGAACAACCAAAATAATTGGGATGTTGATGAGGAATACTGCTCCCCAATGGAAATGCTCTAGTAAAAAACCACCCACTAATGGACCAAAAGCGGCACCACCGCCCCCTACTGTAGACCAAAGGCCAAGTGCAAAATTCCTTTGCTTTTCTTCGGTAAAAGCATTACGAATGCCTGATAAAGTGGCAGGAATAAGCATGGCTGCCCCTAGCCCTAAAAGAGCACGGGAAGCAATTAAGGCATAGGCTGTTGGTGAAAAAGCAGCTGCCAGTGAACCGACTCCAAAAATTGCAGTTCCAATAAATAATAATTTTTTAAAGCCAATACGATCACCGAGTGCACCCATCGGCAAAATCAAACCCGCCATAATCAGTGAATAAATATCAATGATCCATAAAAGCTGATTAGCAGTTAAATTCAATGCTGCACTTAAAGATGGTGTTGCAACATGCATAACTGTTGCATCAATTGTAACCGGCAAATAAATAAGGACGATGATTGTCAGAATTAACCATTTCTTTTGCATAACGCTCTTCGATATCCAAAACTTGGACATGTGTTCAAATTAAGGTTATTATATACACAACTGGACACTTGTCCAATTTTAAATTTTAATGTAGTTTGTCTCGAATTCAGTCAGGTGAAATAAACATGGCCTATCTTAATCGTGATCAACGCAGAGAAATGATTCTGCAAGCTGCCATGCAAGTTGCTTTGGCTGAAGGTTTTACAGCCATGACGGTACGTAGAATCGCAAGTGAAGCCCAAACCTCTACTGGACAAGTTCATCATCACTTTTCGTCGGCATCTCATTTAAAAGCTGAAGCTTTTTTAAAGCTTATGGAACAGCTGGATGAAATTGAACAAGCTCTACAAACCACTAGCCAATTTCAAAGGCTCTTTATCTTATTAGGTGCGGAAAACATAGACAGACTTCAACCTTACTTACGATTATGGAATGAAGCTGAACTCTTGATTGAACAAGATATAGAAATACAAAAAGCTTATAACTTGGCCATGCAAAGCTGGCATCAAACGATTGTTCAAGCGATTGAAAGTGGCAAAAAAGACGGTGAGTTTAAAACTCTATCTAACTCAACAGACATTGCTTGGCGTTTGATTGCTTTTGTATGCGGTCTAGAAGGTATTTATAAACTTGGATTACAAGGACTGGCTGAAGAAGACTTTAAGCGCCATACAGAAGCGATGATTCGCTTAGAGTTGTTATAAACGTAGAAGCTGGCATTTATTCAAATACCAGCATTTTTGAAAGTACAGAATTTAGAACCAGCCTTTTCGGCCTTTTAAAATTTGGTCGGTACAACGTAAGGCTTCTTGAGTCAGGCCCCACAAACGATAGTCACCCGTTATTGAACCAATCTGAAAGTTATGAGTATAAGCAAAGCTAAGATCACGTTCAGGATCACACCATGCTCCTGAACCATTGTAGCCAATATGCCCAAAACCATTTTTAGCACGCTTACCCATGGTAATGATACGGTGATAACCTAAACGCCAATTCATTGGAATTGGCATAACACGATCACGTGCATAACTTTGAATCGTACTCAATTCTTTAAATACTTCTGGGCGAATCAGTTGCTGTCCATCCCATTCGCCGTGATTTGCCAGCATCGCATAAATTTTGGCAAGGCTACTCGCAGTAAATGTCCCATTTGCTGCCGGAATAACGGCTTGTAATCCTTCATCACTAAAGAAACTAAAGTGCTTCATTCCTTTTGGAATCATGGCATCTTGAAAATCTTGTGGGTCTTGTCCAGTCCACGTAATCATTTTTTCAGAGAGTGAACTTTTGCGCGGCTGCGGCTTTTTTACTTTTTCAACTTGAGTAGATGCTGGTTTTTCTGGTTTCGGTTGAATAATTAGACGTGCTACACGATCTAACTCACTTGCAGGCGTTCCAAAATAAGCGCCATCTAACTGCAACGGTTCGACCAGATATTTTTGCATGAGCTGATATAAAGATTGACCAGTTGCTTTTTCAAGCACGCCACCCACAAGCCAACCAAATGTTAAAGCTTGATAAGCATTGCCCTCTCCCGCGACAAATCTTGGTTTAACAGCCGCGACCACATCTAACATGTGTGACCAGTCGAGCATTTCTCTCGCACTTTCGATGGTATTTCGAATATCAAACATGCCGCTTTGGTGACTCAGCACATGACGCAATGTCATTTGCTCTTTACCATTTTGAGCAAACTCAGGCCAATAAGTCGAAATCGGTTTGTCGTATTCTAACAAACCCTCACTTACTAAAATGTGAGCTAAAGTCGCAAGTATACCTTTACCTGTAGAGTAGCAAACTGCCAAGGTATCTGGTTGCCAAGCTTCAGTTTGTGATTTTAGACCAGTGTAGATATCGACAACTTTCTGGCCTCTAAAATAAACCGCTAATGCAGCTCCACCTTGTCCCGTTCTGGCATCTTGAAGGCGGCTAAACTGGTGAGCTAAATCAATAAAACGTTCATCTAAAATACCGTGATAGTTTTGGGTATCGGCCAGTAAAATCTCTTTAATCACATGAAGTTCCTTGCATTTTTTGTTATTTTGCTCAAAAGCAGCCCAAACATCTGTTCAGGCTGCTGATATTTTTATAATGCTTTTACAGTTCCTGCAACATGCGGTTTTTGTGATTTCGTATTACGAATCAAGAAATCAGTCTTTTTGTCTGCATTGGCAGTTAAAAACTCAACTTTTGAAGGTAAGAACATTGGCAGCTTAAACCACACATCTGCTTCATAAGCATTTGGCAACTCAAGGTTCGCTAGTGCTTTAGCTTTGCTCCACATGCCATGTGCAATTGCTTGCTTAAAGCCAAATGCTTTCGCAGTAATGGCATGAATATGAATTAAATTGAAATCACCTGACACTTTCGCATAACGGCGACCAGTGTTTTCTAAAATATCCCACTGGGCCTTTGGCACATAAGCTGGCACTTGTTCTTCTTTGGCTTTTTCGCCAACTCTTTTCTCGACTTTTTGACGAGATAAATAAGTCGTTAAGCCTTCCATAACTACTTCGTTGCCAACTTTTGCCGTGGTAATAAAGTCAAACTGAACACCTTTATCATGCGGTTTTAGTTCCCCAAATTTACATGACAGGGTTAATTTTTCAGTTACACCAATCGGTCTGGTTTGTTTAATCTGGTTACGAATATGGACTAAGCCTAAAATCGGAAATGGAAAAGCTTCTGCCGTCATCATGTGCATTTGCAAACTTTGCGACAACACAGCCAAATAAATCGCAGGTACAAAGCCATTATTTTTAAAGCCACATACTTCGTTATAAGCTTTTAAATGTTGTTGATCAATCTCAAGACTATCAACCACATATTCAACTTGCGGCAAGATTTTTGGCCCTTTAGGCTTTTTAAAGATTAAACCTTGCACAACTTTTGGATAAGCCAATGCCGCTTTTGGTAGCTGGCTAAAATGACGAGTATTCATACCTAACCTTTTATAATTTATAGATTCTTGAATAAAAAAGGGATGCCCAAGCACCCCTTATCTTTAGCTAAGAGTGCTTAAGCGCCTAACAAGCTTTGACCACACACACGTACCACGTTGCCATTTACGCCTGTAGATGCAGTTGATGCAAACCATGCAATCGTTTCTGCTACATCAACAGGTAAACCACCTTGTTGCATCGAGTTCATACGACGACCGGCTTCACGAATTGCAAATGGAATCGCAGCAGTCATTTGTGTCTCAATAAAACCAGGAGCTACTGCATTAATGGTAATACCATTTTTTAGAATAGGTGCAGTAAATTTAACTAAACCAATCACACCTGCTTTAGATGCAGCATAGTTCGTTTGACCAAGGTTACCTGCAATACCACTAATTGATGATACGCAAACAATACGGCCATTTGCATTTAGACCATCGTTTTCTAACAAGTAGTCATTCACACGTTCAGCAGCAGACAAGTTAATGTTAATTACCAAGTCCCAAAGCTCAGGCTTCATGTTTGCCAAAGTCTTGTCACGAGTAATACCTGCGTTATGAACGATGATATCTAAACCACCTTGTTTTGCAGCAGCAGTTTTAATTTTTTCACCTGCATCGGCAGCTGTAATGTCAATTGCCAATGTAGAACCGCCAATGTCAGCAGCCACACGGTCAAGGTCAGCTTGTTGCTGTGGTACATCTAGACAAATGACATGAGCGCCATCACGTGCAAGCACATGTGCAATTGCTTCACCAATACCACGGCTCGCACCAGTTACTAATGCAGTTTTACCAGCAAGTGGTTTTGCCCAATCAACATCAACAACATCTGCTTTAGAAACACGAACAACTTGACCAGATACATAAGCTGAACGCGGAGAAAGTAAGAAGCGTAAAGTTGATTCAAGGTTTGCAGCAGCACCTTCATCTACATAGACAACTTGAGCGGTAATACCTTTTTTAAATTCTTTACCTACAGATTTGATAAAACCTTCAAGAGCACGCTGAGCAATTGCCTGTTTTACAGTTTTTGCAGTTTCAGGTGTTGTACCAATCACAATAACTCGACCAGAAGTCGCAACTTGACGTGCAATCGGGTTAAAGAATTTATAAAGCTCATTTAATTGTTCTGAGTTTTGAATACCAGAAGCATCAAATACAACTGCTTTAAATTTTGATTCTTTATCGCCAGCATTGAATGGACGTAAATTTAAACCAACTTTTGCAGCGTCTTGTTGTAATGCAACATTATTGCCTACATAGCTGTCCGCATGAATATTGCTAAGTACTTGTGCAATCGCACCAGACAATACACTTGACGGCGCCGCGCCAACCAATACTGCCCCATTCACTACCGGCTGAGCACTTTCAAAACGCTCTAATGCAACTGGTGATGGTAAACCCAGATTTTTAACAACGAATTTACCAATAGGAGATTGTGTAAATGCTTGGTATTGATCAGTCATGATTATTATCTCTCAAAGAAATGAATTTTCTACGACAGGCTTCATTATGTTATGAGATGAATAGCAACAATATGAAATCAGTCGTTCATTAGAGTTACTCCAAATCATACTTGAGTTCATCTTTGGATGTCTTGACCTGAATGCTATCTACAATGTCATTCTAGTCAATACAGGTCTATTTGAATTGTGTTAATGTAGCTTATAAGAATATCGTTAATATGCTTGGAAAAGCCTTATGAGCAAGACAACTCAAGAAAATCCAGCAGTCGAGAATTCTGCTGAGGAAAAAGTGTCAAATACATCAAAGCCGGCTTCTAACACGGCTAAGCGTAACAGCACAACTCCTAAAGCAGCAACTAATACACCAAAAACGACACGTACTCGTTCAACGACTGCACCTGCACGAAGCCCTCGTAATAAGAGCGCTGCTTCTGCACCCCCATCTACATCTTCTAATAATGTAGCTGCAGCACCAAAAGCAACAAAAACCAAAACTTCTGTTCAACAGGATAAAACCATGAGCCAAAATACTGTTCGCCGCGTTGCAATTATTGGTGGCAACCGCATTCCATTTGCACGTTCAAATACTGCTTATTTTAAAGCATCGAATTCTGACATGCTGACAGCAGCATTGAATGGTTTGGTTGAGCGCTTTAACTTACAAGGTAAGCGTATTGGTGAAGTCGTTGCTGGTGCTGTTTTAAAACACAGCCGTGACTTTAATATGACTCGTGAAGTTGTATTGAGCACTGATCTTGCTCCTGAAACTCCTGCTTACGACATTCAGATTGCTTGTGGTACAGGCTTACAAGCTGCTTTTGTGGTTGCTAACAAAATTGCACTTGGTCAAATTGATGTAGGTATTGCAGGCGGTGTAGACACCACTTCTGATGCCCCAATCGCTGTTGGTGATGGCTTACGTAAAGTTTTACTTGAGCTCAATGTTGCTAAAACTGGTAAAGACCGTCTTAAAGCATTAACAAAAATTGATTTTAAAAAGCTTCTTGATGCGCCAAGCAACGGTGAACCACGTACTGGCCTTTCAATGGGTGAACACCAAGCAATTACTGCATTAGAATGGGGTATTACTCGCGAAGCTCAAGACGAACTCGCTGCAAGCAGCCATCAAAAACTTGCTGCTGCTTATGAGCGCGGTTTCTTTGATGACTTAATCACTCCATTCTTAGGTCTTAACCGTGACAACAACTTACGTGCAGACAGTACAGTTGAAAAACTTGCTAAATTAAAGCCTGTTTTCGGTAAAGGCGAAACTGCAACAATGACAGCGGGTAACTCAACTCCGTTGACTGATGGTGCATCTGTTGTATTGCTTGCTTCTGAAGAATGGGCAAAAGAAAATGGTCATGAAGTTTTAGCTTACCTTTCTTTCTCAGAAACCGCTGCTGTGGACTTCATTGGTAAAAATGGTCCTAAAGAAGGCTTATTGATGGCTCCTGCTTATGCAGTACCTCGTATGCTTAAGCGTGCAAACCTTAAACTTCAAGATTTTGATTTCTACGAAATTCATGAAGCATTTGCATCTCAAGTATTGTCTACACTTAAAGCATGGGAAGACGAAAAATTCTGTAAAGAACGTCTTGGCTTAGATGCACCTTTAGGTTCAATTGACCGCTCTAAACTTAACGTAAATGGCTCATCTTTAGGTGCAGGCCATCCATTTGCTGCAACTGGTGGTCGTATCTTGGCAACTGCTGCTAAATTGATTAATCAAAAAGGTTCAGGCCGCGCATTAATCTCTATCTGTACTGCTGGCGGTGAAGGTGTAGTTGCAATTGTAGAGAAATAATTTCTACATCTAACTACAAAAATAAGCACCCATTTGGGTGCTTATTTCATTTTAGGATTTATAAATTTAGTGCAGTGAGGCAGCTTTTGCTTCAGGGAAAAACTTATCTTCGATATGGTCATAACACCATTGGAAAATGAAGGTATAGACCAAAATACATAAGGTTAAACCAATATCTAAAATAAGTGCATCAATGACACTCATCTGTAGCATATAAGCAATCATTGGCACTGTTGCAATCAGCAAACCGCCTTCAAAACCAACCGCATGTAAAATCCTTACAGGGATTGTTCTTTCCCAATTATATTTATGCTCTACTTTTTCAAAATAGTGGTTAAAAATCATATTCCAGAAAACTGAAACCACTGCCATAAACACACCGAGTGTTCCGGTTACATCCATAGGCATATCAAAAATAAAACTTAATGCAATCGCAATGATGACCAATAAAATTCCTTCATAACTGATTGCATGAATGATCCTTCTCTTGGAAATCAACATTTTTAAATACTCAATAATACTTGGATAATGTGCATTTTATTTTTATAATATTGATTAATCCAATCAGGTTCTTTCAGTTTTTTTGACAGATGAATATTAATCAAGAACAATTACTCATGTTTCAGGCCGTTATAGAAACTGGATCCTTTTCAGCAGCAGCACGTAAACTTGGAAAAGTTCCTTCGGCTGTAAGCATGTCTATTGCCAACTTAGAAATTGATTTGGACTTAACCTTATTTGATCGTAAAGGTCGTGAGCCCGTCCCTACTGACGAAGCACGGGTGTTATATGAAAAGACTTCTCAACTTTTGATTGAGATGAATCAATGGAAACAACATGCCCATGCGTTAAGCACAGGTTTAGAAGCTAACTTAACTATTGTGATTGTATCTGAACTCTTGCACACCAACTGGACCGATTATATTTGCCTTTTAGAGGGTCGTTTCCCTGACCTACAAATTAATATTGTTTCTGCCCCTCAAGAAGATGCATTACAAATGTTGTTAGATGGCTCTGCCCAACTTGCACTCATGTTTGAACGTGAGCATCTAGATAACAGAGAACAGTTTGTAGAGCTCAAGCCTGAGGCTTTAATTCCAGTTATTTCAAATAGCCATCCACTCGCAAGCCAAAATCAGGTTTCTTATGAACAGATCCTCACAACACGACAAATTGTTGTGGCAAGTCGAGATGAGACATTAAAACCAGAATTACTTTTTTCGAAACATTACTGGCGTACAGATAACCACCACTCTGCTTGCTTAATGATTTTACGTGATCTGGGCTGGGGTGTTCTTCCGCAAGAAATGTTTAAAGAAAACCCTGAACTTAAAAACAAGCTTAAAATATTGAATTTATTAGATTTCACTCCAAGATTTGAATATTACGTAGATTTGGTATGGAGTCGTGAAAGTGAGCTTGGTGCCGCTGCCAGATTCCTTATTGAACATATCCGTAAGCAACGAACGCAACAGGTCCCTTAAAATTATTTCAATTTAGATGCAGAATCTAAACGTTTTTCTTTGAAATATAACAATTGATATATCGACAGTATGAATAGACTTTGTGCTATAAAGAAAATATAAGATTTATTACTGAAGATGTTGAATATCAATGACTCATACAGCACTTGACCAATTAAAAACACTAACGACCGTTGTTGCCGACAGTAGCGACCTTGATGCAATTCGTAAATTTCGTCCATTAGACGCGACGACTAATCCTTCATTGATTACGGCAGCAGCAGAACAACCAGAAAGTAAAGAACTCATTGAAGATGCTTATTATCAAGCCAAAGAAGAAGGCTATAGCAACGATGAATTAATCGAAAGAACAATTGATATTTTAACCGTAAAATTTGGTGTAGAAATTTTAAAACTGATTGAAGGTCGGGTTTCGACTGAAGTTGATGCTGCCCTTTCATATAACACCGAAGCGACCATTCAAAAAGCGCATGAATTATGTGAACTTTACAAAGGTTACGGCATTGATCAGTCACGTATTCTTATTAAAATTGCGTCGACTTGGGAAGGTATTCAAGCTGCAAGAGTACTCGAAGCTGAAGGAATTGCTTGTAACCTCACTCTCCTTTTCGGATTACATCAAGCTCAAGCATGCGCAGATGCAAAAGTAACTTTAATTTCACCATTTGTAGGTCGTATTCTAGACTGGTACAAAAAAGCTGAAGGTGTAGATGCTTACCCAATCGAAAAAGACCCAGGTGTGGTGTCAGTTAAAAAAATCTATAACTACTACAAGCAACAAAATATCCCGACTCAAGTGATGGGTGCGAGCTTCCGTAGTATCGATCAAGTTCTTGGACTTGCTGGCTGTGATTTGCTAACGATCTCTCCGGGCTTACTTACACAGCTTGAGCAAGATACACGTACAGTTGATGCAGCTCTTGATGCAACTAAATCAAAGCAAGCAGATGCTATTGTTAGACCCGCTCAAGATGAGCAAAGTTTTAAAGACGAACTTAACCACGACTTAATGGCATTCCAACTTTTACAAGGTGGTGTTGATGGCTTTATTAAAGCTCGTGACCAATTAAGTTTTTTATTACGTCAGTCTTTTGGAATTGATGCGGAAATTAAACCTTAAAAAACTTCACTTTTCATACAAAATCACCGATTTTTGTTATCATGGCAAAAATCGGTTTTTTTATTGGGTTTATCGTGTTCGGCATAACAGATTTAACAACATATATTATTGGTACATTCCTAATTGTGTTATTGCCGGGGCCCAATTCTCTTTATGTGATGTCAATTGCTTCACGTTATGGTATTAAAACTGGATATATGGGTGCATTAGGTATTTTTACCGGTGATCTCATTTTAATGCTTTGTACCGTACTGGGTGCAGCCTCTTTATTAAAAGCATTCCCATGGGTATTTGTTATTCTTAAATTAACAGGTGCACTTTACCTATCTTATTTAGGCTTTAAGCTCTTACAAGGTAGTATTCAACGCTGGAAACAACGCAATCAACCACAACCTGAAATGGCTGATTTACCAGCTTTAGATAAAATTCATCCTTATAAAACAGCATTAAGCATTAGTTTACTCAACCCTAAAGCGATTTTATTTTTCTTATCTTTCTTTGTTCAATTTGTTGAACCCGATTATGCCTACCCAGCACTAAGCTTTTTAATTTTAGCGATTATTTTACAGGTGATTAGCTTTAGTTATTTAACTGCATTAATCTTCTCTGGAATTAAACTTTCAGCATTTTTTAAACAGAACCATAAAATTGCAGCCAGTAGTATTTTTTTAGTCGGGATTCTATTTTTCGGATTCGGTTTAAAACTGGCAACCTCAACAATCTAATCATCTTTATCCTAGTTTTTGCATTATAAAGTTAAAACATAATGAACTGCTAAAATGCCAGCATGCCATCTGTTTTAACTTCATTGAGCACAAAAAATGTTCTGACTTGTCTTACCCCCGGTAAAGCAATAATTTTTTCACTATGAAATCGGTTAAAAGCAGCTAAATCTTTAACACGAATTTTTAGAAAATAATCGACTTCTCCAGCAACCAGATAGCATTCTAGAACATTCTCCAAATCACCCGCCGCCTGTTCAAATGCTTGAAAGCTATCAGGCGTTGAACGGTCCAAAACCACACCGACTAGCACCACCGTATCACGCTGCACCATACTCGGATTGATCCGAGCACGCACATCTAGAATTGCCCCAATTTTAAAAAGACGCTGTGTATGATTCCAACAAGATGAAGTACTTATACCTACAAGTTTGGCTAGTTCAGCATTACTTAAGCGCCCATTTTCTTGTAAAGCACGCATAATTTTAAGTTCAAGTACTGTCAAATTTTCAGTCTGTTCTTCCATAACATAATATCCCAAATTCAGTGTCACTTCCGAAAGGAATAATAGCATTATTCAATATTTTGGAAATATTATTTCTATTTTAAGTTAAAAATAGAAAGCACCTTCTTAAAAAAAATTGTTAGATTTACCTAGCTGAAAGCAAAGACAGAAACATATTAATTTTTCAGGGATTTAGAACATTTAGCTATGCAAAAGATTCTTCAAGATTTTTCAATTCCGGCCGTATTTGCTGGCTTTATCACTTTTTTAATAGGTATTAGTGTTTCGGCCATTTTAGTAATTCAGGCGGCTCAAGCTTTAGGAGCTTCGCCCGAGCAAATCACCTCATGGTTTTGGGCTTTAGGTTTAGGTATTGGTTTATCAGGATTCATACTTTCTTGGAAATTTAAATATCCTGTAGCGACGGCATGGTCAACCGCAGGCCTGGCTTTAATTATGGCGACAGGCAGTGGCTATAGTATAAATGAAGCCATTGGTGCTTTTTTAGTGGGTGGTTTACTGACTGCTATTTTAGGCTTTTCAGGTATATTTCAAAAAGCTCTTTCATATATTCCTCAAAGCTTAACCAGTGCCATGCTTGCAGGTGTTTTACTCAAATTTGGTATTTCTCTGTTCGCTAGTTTGCAAAATGATTGGGAATTCGTTTTATCTTTACTAGTCATTTATATAATTACAAAAAGATTATGGCCCCGCTATAGCATTGTATTCACAGCACTTGCGGGTATTGCCCTGTGCCCTGTCTTTTTAGAATTTCATATGCCTACACTTCAGTGGTCTTTTGCTAAACCTGTTTGGATTAGTCCGGAATTTAGCTGGTCAGCACTTTTGGGCTTAGCTCTACCACTTTTTGTGATTAGCATGGCTTCGCAATATTTACCCGGAATTGCCATGATTAAAAGTTATGGCTATAAACCGCATGTTAATCAACTGATTGGCTGGACAGGTTTAACCCAAGTTGTGCTTGCCCCTTTTGGTTGTTATAGCGTAAATATTGCTGCGATTAGTGCTGCTGTAAGCTTAGATGATCAAGTCCACCCTGACCCAAGTAAACGATATATTGCAGGCATGAGCTGTGGTTTTTTCTACATTTTAATGGGCTTGTTTGCTGCGACACTGACAAGCTTACTCATGTCTTTTCCACATATCTTTATTGTAGCTTTAGCTGGCATTGCATTATTTGGTACGATCAGCCACAACATTGCAATCGCATTTGCTCAGGTTGAAGATCGTGAAGCTGCATTATTTACCTTTTTATGTAGTGCTTCGGGCATTCAATTTTTCGGTATCGGATCGGCCTTTTGGGGACTTATTGTAGGTATTGTTGTATATTTTATTTTAAAACTTAAAGTCAAAAAAAGTTAATAAAAAAGCGTTCATAGTCCCTATTTTCAATGCTATGAACGCTTTTTCGTCTTATTTCTTATAGCTCTCTCACTACAACTGACTTCGCCATTTTGTCATGCCAGCCTTGTTTTTTAGCATCAAATGCGACCCAAAAAAGACCAATACCAAATACTAAAATTGATGGAATGTAGCCAATGTATCGAATAATACTCTGCATGACTGTTAGCTTATTGCCTGTTTTTTCATCTAAAACTTTTAATCGCATCAATCGTTTACCTGGAGTACCTGCAAAATACAGCCAACATAAAATTGAATACAATAAAGGAAATACATAGTTCACGATTAAATCAAACCCATAATTTTGTGGTTTCGCACTTAAGCCTGTGGCAAAGACTAAGTCATAATCCCCCTGATAAAAAATCCATGCCGCAGGAATAATTGCCAAAAAAAGAATAAGAGTATCAATAATCATTGCACCAAATCTTAACCAGAACCCTGCATACTCATACTTATAAGTCATGCTCACCTCGCTTTGTTATTGTTTAATAGCTACAAACGCTTTTACAATTTTACTTTTATCCTAAATGAAACTTTTTTATTTTTAAATACTTAAATAAATTTAAAATTTTCTACTTTTATATTTTATTGTAATAATTTCGATCAAAAAAACGTTATTACATCAATATTCACCATAAAAACTAATTTAATATTTTTAGAACTGAAATTTTTCGTTTCAGCTCTATTGAAATAGTTTTATAGACAATTAAAAATATAAATACATATTATATTTATCTCCAGAACAAAATATCTAATTTAAATTCTGTTTTTAATAATAATGCTGCAAATAATAGAGCTAATCCAATAAAAATTAAAAAAACAATTAAACTGACTAATCCATAAACAATAGCTACACTACCTAATATAGTTAAAACATAAAATATAATTACACTGAGTGTTGGCATCTCGATTTATTCCACTACTTAAAAATAAAATCAATTTATTCTATCGAGTTTATAAACGATTGCTGTTTTCAAATGTTGGTTACACTATTAATTTGTTTCATCATACAATAATCATGTTATTAAACTTATTTAGTGTTACTTTACTTTAATAAACAGTGATGTATTTCACATAAATTTTATTTGATTTCAAAGTAATGCTTTTCAGTCACAAGTTTAATTTTTAAATTTTTATATAACCGCTCTTTTGAATCTTCCAATGAAGGGACAACTTTTTCTGCAAATTTATCTTCGGTCATCAGTCTGGCATACGTTTTATAACCAACGACTAATTTTTCGGGTTCTTTACCTGTTTGACGAAACTCTTCAATGAGTTTATTGATTTTCTTTGCTGTTAAATCAGCCATCTTCATCACTCTCCCCTTAGTTCACTATTTTGTTATACGTTTTCTATATGACAGAAATATGAACGGTAATTTTTTGTAATTTTCATGTAAATATTATCAATTATTCAGCAATAGCTCTTAAACTCCATCACAATCAATATAAGAATAAACACAACCAATTGATTTAAAGTAATTTTATTTAATTTTTCTTTCCTTTAGTCGAATAGATGTTTACCGAGAATGAAATATGTTAATCTTTAATTAATAAATGCTTCATACATATAACAACTGTAAATAAGAGGAATAACATTATGAATTACCAACATATTATTGTACCTGTCGATGGTTCTGAAATTTCTTTAGCAGCAGCAAGACAAGCAGCTCATATTGCAAAGGCATTTGGGAGTAAATTGACCGCTATTAGCTTAGTTGCGGTAGATCCTTTTAGCGGCGTAGATTTTTATTACATCTCACCTGTTGTAAAAGATTATTTTGTTGAAGCACGTGCCAATGCAGAAAAAACTCTCGCAAAAGTAAAAGCTTTATGCGCTGAAGAAGGTATTGATGCCGAAACTCAGATTATCCAAGGTGAAATTTCTTCAGATGGTATCTTAAAAGCTGTAGAAGGCTTAGGTTCCGATTTGATTGTAATTGGTTCTCATGGTCGCAAAGGCTTCCAAAAACTTATTTTGGGTAGTTTTGCTCAAGATGTTTTAAACAGTACCAAAATTCAGGTATTGGTTGTAAAAGAATAAACTTTTTTAGATGTAAAAACCCAATCCAATGATTGGGTTTTTCAACAAAGTAGATTGTATAAATTTTACACTAGCCCAAAAACCAGATAGAATAGTTTCTTATTCTTTCAATTTCGTGAGTCACGCCAATGAAGTAAGTCTTTTTTCTCATCATTTTTTCTTTTTTTGATGTGCAAAATAGACTATTTTTTGTGATTTAACGTCTCTGCTTAAAACTGCTTTTCCTATTTTGTACATCCTGTATTTATGAGGTTTTTATGACTCAGCAGGCATGTGTAATATCACAGCTGACTTTAGAGCTTTCATCTAAAGTCATGTTTAAACAACTAAATTTTAGCCTTGAATCGAATCAGGTGTCTGCCTTAATTGGCCGTAATGGTCAAGGTAAATCTTTGCTTATGCAAATGTTAAATCAGACGCTTAAAGCAGATTCAATTCTTACATCAGGACAAATATCTTGGCATGTAAAACATGCTTATTTACCTCAACTACATCGGTTAACGGGACTGACCATAGCTGAAGCATTAGATATCGTAGACATTTATCAAGCTTTTAAAAGAGTTGAGCAAGGTGTTGCCAACTTTGATGATTATGATTTATTAGACGGTAAATGGGACCTCCCCACCTTATGGAATAATTTATTGGAGTCTGCGGGTTTA
This sequence comes from Acinetobacter sp. KB005, assembly GCF_049949095.1. Lineage (NCBI taxonomy): Bacteria > Pseudomonadati > Pseudomonadota > Gammaproteobacteria > Moraxellales > Moraxellaceae > Acinetobacter > Acinetobacter sp. KB005. The sequence goes on from NZ_CP188191.1 coordinate 3,243,554, forward strand.
CCAACAGATTTAGACTTTCCAGTTAAAAACTTAAGTGAAGGTCAAAAAACCAAGTTAGCCTTAAGCTGTTTATTTTTAAAATCAGATCACTACTTACTTCTTGATGAACCTAGCAATCATTTAGATCAAGACTCTAGAAAATGGTTAATTGATCATTTGAAAAGACACCCATCAGGTGCACTGATCATTAGTCATGACCGAACTTTGTTAAATGAGGTAGACCATATCTATCACTTAAATGAACATGGCTTACATCACACAACCGGAAACTATGAGAAATTTGATGAGCAATATCAAACTCATGTTGCAGCTTTAGAACAATCTGTTCAACAAAGCCAACGCGATGTTAAGCATATGAAGCAAAAGCAACATGATGTATTAATGAAAGCTCAAAAACGTGAACGTGCTGGCAATAAATTACGTGAATCAAATTCTCAAGCCAAAATTTTGCTCGACTTTAAAAAGGAACAAGCAGGCCAAAGTATTGCGGCTATACAGTCTCAGCACCAACGACAAATTACAAATAGTCAAAATGACTTAAAAGACAAAAAAATGCTTCTTGAAACCGTCAAACCACAACAGTTTGTCTTCCCCACTTTTCATAAAAAATCTGGAGAGATTCTTCGGATTAAGAAACTCAAACTGAACTATGGAACTCAACAAGCAATAGATTTAGCTGTACATGCAGCCGAAAAAATTCACATAACGGGTCAAAATGGTATTGGAAAGTCAACGCTGCTTAAAGCAATCAATGCACAGAAGAATCAGTCCTGTAACAGCATTCAATTATTTGTAGAGTGCTTTTATCTCGATCAAAACTTTAGCTTTTTATGTGATGAAATGTCTGTTATTGAAAATTTAACTCACATGAATAACGAGCTTTCAGAACTAGAATGGCGAAATTTATTAGGTCAACTGCGAATTCGCGGTGATAAAGGTATCCAACTATTGTCTCAGCTAAGTGGTGGTGAAAAACTCAAAGTAGCTTTATTAGCGCTTAGCCAGATAAAACCTACACCTGAACTCCTGTTATTAGATGAACCAGAAAATCATTTAGATATTGAATCAAGGGAGTTACTCGCTCATGCCATTCAGAGTTATGAAGGTGCTGTATTACTAGTTTCACATGATCAAATTTTTGTTGAAAGTTGTGGTATTTACGAGTCATTTTCTTTAACCGACTAGTGACTATCTCTATCATTTTCAAATTTACTAGCTCTCATATGAAAGCTAGTAAATTTTATAAAATATTATTTTTTTACTTTATCTAATAATTCGACATCTAGACTATATTTCACAGTTTTATTTTTACGAGCACTATTACGCATTTGATAAACTTGAACAATATAATCGCCGTCAACTGGCAAAGTAAGTTCTCCTTTCGATCCTACAGTTGAGCCAATTAATAATGCATTATCTTTACCTGGTTTTTTACCTGGTGCAAAAATATTGACATAGGCTAAATTACCAAGACTATTAATATTAAATTTTAATACTTGTCCATTCTTTGCATAAACCCTGTACCTTACATCATCATAGCCCTGAAATTTTCCAGTTAATGTGGTATGTGTTGAACCTTGTAAAAAATTAACTTTTTGCTCAATATTTTTAGCTAAAATAGAGAATGATGTAGTTGAAATCAGTGTAGATAATAATAAAGTTTTAATGATTTTTTTCAATTTTTAATCCTCAAAATATTTTAAATTATTATATTAAAAATAATTTTTATAAAACTTTACTTTATGTATGATTTTGATGAGTAGTAGTTGTTTTTTATAATTAGTAACAAATAGGATATCTCAAAGTTCCAGTTTTACTTTCTCTTTGAGATACTCCATTTAAATAATTAAAATTTTAGAACCGATAACCTACCCCTAAATAGGTAATCAGTGGATCAATATCAACTTTTGTTGTTGCGTGTATTAAGCGAGTTCCCGTGTTTTGATTAACCACATCAATTTGGGCTTTATTGTTCAACTTCGCATAAGATACGGAAGCAACCGTATACCATGAATCATTAAAATCATAAGTAAAGCCAGCAGTAAAAATAGGCGCTATCGCATCATCAGCATCAACATTAACAACCATTTTTCCACTCGATTCTTTGCGGTCTAAAGCTGCTCCTGCTTTACCATCTAACACATTCTGAATCATGTGGCCTGCGGAGACTAAATCAGAACGAATCCCATCATTGAGTTTAATATCATTAAAATGGGCATACATTAAACCAGCTCCAATATAGGGTCTAAACTTATTTACCCCACTTTTACCAAACTGATATTGTGCTTCTATGGTTGGCGTCCATGCTCGAATAGATGCAGCTTTAGATTTATTCCCTAGGTTGGTAATTGGAATCGCTTGACCCAAGGTAATCCCATTAGGAAAAAGATATTTCACCAAGTCATTAGGAGACATTGCGACTCCACTTAATGGCGCTAAGATTTCTCCTTTTCCTTTAATATCTACTTTAGGTGGAATTCCGCCAATAAATTGTAAAGACACATGATCATTAAGATAATAGTTAAAGGTTAAACCCAACGTATCTGCATCATCAACCTCAAGACCTGCATCATTTTGTTGCCAGTTTTCTATTCCACGAACTGTCGCAATACCGGAAACTTCAGATTTAATATTGCCATCAGCATCAAGCATAACCTCTCGCATATATTCATCTTTTAGAGCTAACTCTAGAAACTCCTTTTGATTAAAGACTTCTCCTCCTAAATCCACTTCTGTGGCATTCGGATCAACAGAATTTAAAAAGCTTGTGGTTGAAATAGTACCGACTTTAGCTGCAGTTCCATTTTTAACAGCTGTATTAATATTAAATGGATTAGCATTACCTTGGGGCATTACATGTAACCAACCAGCAGATACAGAGAATCTTTTAAATTCCTGCGCATAACTCATGCTTGTGATTACAGATAATGAACTCAATATTGCTATTTTTATTACTATTTTTTTCATTTTTATTCCATCCTAGAAATATATTGCTGATTTTGCAATATATGTATGGAATATAGACAAGTTGTCTTTTTTATCAATTGGTATATTTTAAAATATAATTAATTTAGATAAACCCATCAATTTATGCTGTTAATTACATGAAATAGTTATCTAATTTTTCTGATAAATGGAAAAATTATGCAAATAAATAATTTAACGATCGGTAAAATACTTTAAAGGTTTAAATAGTCGAATTTTAATACTCGCCCGCTTTTGTGATTGAACCAATTAGATAGAATTGAGGTCGAAATTTAACTCCACGCCTTATCTCTATTTCGATAAAATTTAAAGAAGTTAACTTAATTTAAAAAATTAAAGCGTATGATTGGTCAATAAATAAGGAAGAATTTTAATGAATATTACGATTCGTGATGAGCGAAATGAGGATGTTGAAGCAATAGAAAAACTAACGAAAGCAGCTTTTAAAAATGCTGAGCACACCAGTCATACAGAACATTTTATTGTTAATAGTTTAAGAGACCACGGACAATTGACCATCTCTCTAGTCGCGATTGAAGATAGCGCTGTTATAGGACATGTTGTTATTTCTCCAGTTCAAATGAGTTCAGGGGAAATGGGTTGGTATGGTTTAGGCCCTATTTCTGTTCATCCAAATAAACAGGGGCTTGGTATTGGCTCGCTTCTGATGAATAAATCACTAGATAAATTAAAGAAATTAGGTGCAAAAGGATGTGTTTTACTGGGCGATCCCAACTATTACAGCCGATTTGGTTTTAAAACCTATCCTGAGCTAATTTTGCCAGATGTGCCAAGTGAATATTTTCAAGCCTTAAGCTTCTCAGGCAATATTCCTAAAGGAAACGTACACTATCATGAAGCATTTAATGCAACACAATAATAAAAATATCGTCTTTCGAAAGAAAACTCCTAAAAATAGGAGTTTTCTTTTTTTTCTCTGAGCAATATTTATATAAATGATCTAGTTTTATTTAACACGCTCAATCTTAAAAACCTCAATATCCGTAGGCTTAACTCTATGGGTGTCCACCTCTCCCACAACACGGACTTTATCTCCGGCTTTTAGTTGCAAAGGTTTCCATAAGTCATCATCTATATCAATTACAATTGACCCAGTTGCATCTTTAAACTCAAAATGATCAGCAGCAATATGCTTTACGATCGTACCCGTCAAAGTTACTCCAGATTCATCAGCCAAAGTTTTTGCTTTAGACACTGTGACTACATTTTTTGTCGCTTCTTTTATTAATGTAGCATCGGGTTTAGCGAATACCGCATTACTACCCAATAAAGCCAACCCAGTAAGTGTTGCTAAGAATATTTTTTTCATTACGATGACCTACTTTTAATGTTCTTAGTTATATAAACAAATTCTTTTAAAGTTATAGATTTAGCTTTTGTGGCTTTTTGTATCTTATTAGAGTCTTTGTTTAATGAGGATGAATAAAAACACCAAATATTTTCTTTAAGTTTCTCTTTCAACAACCATTTGAGCCTTTAGTTGTGTCGTTAATTTACTTAAGAAAGCGTTTTTCTTAAGTAAATTAAACTCAGCACTAAAAATATCATTTAATGGTTAAACAACAAGTTGCCCTAAATCCAATAAAACATTCATGGCTTCTGTCTCGTCTGTTGTTTGCATCACAATCATTCGGTCATATGAAATTCCACCAATTTCAATATAAATTTTCGGATGTGGAAGCTGAGGAATATAGACTTTTAGGGGTTGATAAAGAGCAAGAAGATAACCAAATGAATCATAAGGATAATGATCATTTTTTAGTGTCTTCTTTACCACAACATAAGTATTCAATATGTCTAGAATAAAACCATATTCATTTTCAGAATGAAATTTAGCGTCCATACCCACCTCCTTGATTAATTAATATTTTTATAATCAAATTTAAAGGTTAAATTTCTGATCTGATAGCATTTGAACCAATTTACTTTAAATATAGAGTTATATTTAAAATGATTGGTGTTGGATTTAAATATATTTAAAACCTAGCATATTAGTCAACATATTTTGAACAGTGACATTAAAAATAAATATTGTGAGTTACAAATCACACTTTAGAGTAAAAATAAAAAGATATAAAAAAACCCATCTTACGATGGGCCTAAGCATTCATATAGATCATGAATCTTTGTCCATTGAATGGGGTGTTGTCGTTTTATCTTGCTGTTTTGTATCATTTTCACCTTGGCAAGCGCTCACACTTAAAGAAATAATCGCAGCCAAACCTAAGGTAGCCATAATTTTTGTCATACTTCGCCTCATGAATTGTTCAGATAGTGAGTTAATAAATACTTTTTATTAGTTTTACGATCAGCATAGGTTTCTAGGCTTTTTTGTAGATTTAGCGCAAAAATGTAAAGCTCTTTAGTTTTACATTTAAATATCAACTTAAGATTTGACCATTAAACATTAACTGAGTGTCTGAGCGTTTTAATGAGTAATTCATATAAGTGATCTACAGCCTTCGACGCTAACGATGACCTACTCCGATAAACCGCAGCTTCCATCGGCTCTAAAGGTCCGAGGCCATGATCTGCACCTAATATGGTTAAATGCTCAGGTGCGCTACATTGCGTAAACACGGCTATTGCTAAACCGCTTTCAACTGCTGCAATTTGGCCCGCTAAACTTGAACTGTTGTAGACCACACGATAACGGCGCCCTTGTAATGCTAAAGAATGAATAGCACTCTTTTTGGCTTGGCTCGTACTTTCATAAACTGCAATTGGAAGTGGGTCTTCTCGCCAAAGTTCAAACTGTGGAGACCCTACCCACACCATCGGTTCATGGAATAAAAGTGTTCCTTGACGAGTGTTGTCTCTCGAAATTAATGCCAAATCTATATCACCACTTTCTACCCGCGGAATTAAAGATGTAGATTGCTCACAGATCAATTCGATTTCAACCCCTCCATAACGCGGTGCAAAACGCTTGAGTACAGGTGTTAAATATTTAGCAGCATAGTCATCGGGCACTCCAAGGCGTATACGTCCCTTCAATTCATCTCCATGAAATGCCATTTGTGCTTCTGCATGTAAATCGAGAATACGGCGTGCATAACCTAAAAGTAGTTGTCCTTGAGAAGTTAATTCAATTTGTCGATGCGTTCGTATTAAAAGTTGGCAATGTAGAGCTTCTTCTAATTTTTTCAATTGCATACTAACAGCAGATTGCGAACGATATAGCTCAGGCGCTGCATTTGACAATGAGCCGGTATCTACTACTGTGACAAAACACTTCAGCCAATCAATCTGTAGGTTTTTTAAATTCATTACAATTTATCTATTCGATTTTCAAATAGTATATAAAAGAATTATGCGCTTTTCTTTACCTATTCTCTCTTCCATACTGAAATCATAATAAGTTCAAAGCGATTTATTTGCCTATTCACAATTTTAACCAATATCAGTACATGATTAATGACTGAACAAGACATTAATAGCTGCACTTACTAACAATTTTATCACTTCGTATTTCTTAGGTATTACACACTAGGAGGAGGTTTTATGCGCCTAAATAAACAGATGCTTGCATCACAAAGTGCAACATCCGCTTTTGTTTTACTCTGGGGTAGTGCCGCGATTTTTACTCGATGGGGATTAGATAATGCCTCACCCATAGCATTATTAATTCTGCGTTTTTCTACTGCTTTGATTGTTCTGTCGTTACTTGCTCTATTTAGAAAAAGACTTTTACCCAAACATGGAACTCGAAAACAAGTTTTGCTCACTGGGCTACTTATTATTGCAGGTTATTCAATATGCTATTTTAAAGCCATGGCCCATGGGGTCACTCCTGGCTTAATGGCAACAATTATGGGAATACAGCCTATACTCACGCTTTGCCTTATGGAAAAGAATTGGCAAAAAGAAAGACTGTTAGGATTATGCATCTCTTTAGCAGGGCTCATACTTTTAGTATGGAAAAGCCTGACAATGTCTTTTATTGCTCCAATTGGTGTGCTGTTTGCCTTGGCTGCCCTCATCTGTATAACTTTGGGGGCCATCATGCAAAAGAACATTCAACAAGCCCCTACAGATGTCTTACCGCTACAATATGTAATCAGTCTTATCGTCTGTTTATTTATAGTTCCCTTTGAACATTTTGAAATAACGTGGAATTCACAACTGATTATTTCAGTCTTATTTCTTGGAATTTTAATTTCTGTAGTTGCTCAGCTTTTACTTTACCGACTTCTAAGTCAGGGCAATATTGTAAATGTGACAAGCCTGTTCTATTTGGTTCCTATCGTGACTGCACTTTTAGATTTTCTAATTTTAAAAAATAAGTTACCACTGGCAGGTTTAATTGGGATGATTGCAATTTTGCTAGGCTTAATGCTCGTATTTAAAAAGAAATAATTCTTAAAGATTTTAGGGTGCAACCCTCGGTTGAGGGTTTTATTTTTGAATATAAACTTAAACCATTTTTTTCCAGTCAGTGCCGATTTGAGCTAATGCGGGTAATTCATCGCTATTAAAAACATTAAAGTTTCGGTCAATGGCAAATCGGTAGATAGGTATAGAATCAGCTTCAGTTTTTTTAAAGAAACTGAAGTTTTCAGTAAGATGATAATTGCCAGCTTCTGTAGATTTTATTGCTGTTCCTGACGGTATATGAATATAACTTTCACACACTACTTCAACGTTCTTTCCATCAAGATCCTGATATGAAAATTTCATACTTCCATCCTTTTTAAATTTTTATGATTGAGAAAAACTTAACATGCTATTTGACTAGATTATGGAAACTTTTTTCAACTAATTGTTTAAGTGTGTATATTTGGTTAAAACTAGAATATTTTTTAAAGATAAAAAAGCTAATCAAATATTAAGCACCTTTCAAACACTTTAGTTAAGTCTATTGAAAGACTATATGAATAATTAAGAAGTTATCAAATAACTGTCATAAGTTTTCTTCTTTCTTGCTTCAATTTCAGATATACTGCACTTAGTATGAGATGAGCCTTATATAGTTCATTGCTAGATCAATGAACGACTAAGCCCTTCGCTTTCGAGCAAGGGCTTTTTTAATGCCTATAATTTGAGAAAATTATGCCTATATGAACTGTTCGGTCGACCATTGGTTTGCCTTTATAGAGCAGGTCTGTTAGATTGGTCTTGTTCATCAACTCCTATTGTCGATGAATACTGAAGCCTGATTCGTAGCATCAGGCTTTTTTACGTCTAAAACTTGTATAAATGATCCAGTCAAAATGATGACATAAGATCTCGGCGTGACCTGAAACAAAGTAAATAAAACTATAAAATAAACTGCACTATCTTACTTTTAGCCAAGAGCCAACTTCTTTTAGCACCTCAACTAAACCGTTTAATTTCTTACCATCTTCAGTCAATGAGTACTCAACTTTAACAGGAACTTCCGCAAAAACTTCTCTGTTAAGAAAACCTTCTTCTTCAAGAAAACGTAATTCCAAAGTTAACATTCTTTGAGAAATATTAGGAATTGCTCGTCTTAACTCATTAAAACGCATAGGTCTTTCGATGAGAAATGAAATAATTAACATTCTCCAACGACCACCTATAATACTGTCATTGCCTCTTCTACAGAACAGCCAGAAATATTATCTTTCATTGTCTAATTAAGTATAAAAAATATACCTATATAACAAAATAGTGCCTAATTTACAATCTATACCTAGTAATGAATAATAGTTTTTTATTACGAAAAAACTGGTCTATATGATGGAATATAAAGAAGTTGCTAAAAAAACGATTAATCATTTGTACTCAGCACATGCATCTATACGAACCTCTGGCATTGATCCTCAAATAGTTGCTTTAGCTGAGTTGTATGTATCACAAATCAACGGCTGTGCTTACTGCTGTGCTTTTCATGCTCAAGAATTAAGAGATATGGGAGTAAGCCAAGAAGTCATTGATAAAATTCCGGGCTATAAACACTCGAATGTCTTTTCAAAGAAGCAGCTTCTTGCTCTTGAGCTTGCAGAGGCAGTCACTTTTCTATCTGAAAAAATTGAAACTGTAAAAGCTCATTTAACCGAGTATTTTAATGAACGAGAGATTGTAGAGTTGACCACCAGCATTTCACTCATGGGAGCATTAAACAGGCTCAGAATCACCTTAGGGGATAAAAGTTAATCCATTCATTCAATTTCCATATGAAAAAGCCCTGACCCTTCGAGGCTTTTTCATGACTTTTTAACCAAGTTTAATAAAAAATTGAGACAACTACTTTGATGATAAAAATAATTTCTTTTCCATTGCACGGCGATTAACCAGCCCCTGCAAACGCTTACCACCTGCATTTACCCATACATCAAACTGGTTTGCTGCTTCTGTGTAATCACCTGAATTTAACTTTTTGAGTAAGGTCGAATGTTTAAAGGCACCTACCCCAATGTTATAAGCTAGAGAGACTAATGCATCGAATTGATTCTGTTTTAAAGGCACTTTTACAGAACTATTTACTGCACGCTCAAATATCTTTAAATCATGCTGCATATAAGCTTTAGCCTGCTCAAGAGTGCATCGGTCTCCTTCACTTACACGCTTACCATTAGGGTATCGTGTCGTGCCATATCCAATAGTCCAGACGCCAGTACTGTCATCATAAGCACTAAGTTTTAACCCTTCAAAATTACAGATTTGGTTTACACCATCCACACTAAGAGACATCTCATCAACAGCGATACCTATTAAGTCATCGCCATGATCAGTTGCCGTAGCAATGAGGTGATCTGCTGTAGCATCTTGCTGAGGCTTAGGAGTAAAAATTTTGCGGAGATAATCCAATATTTTTTGCATTTAATGCCCTGTTATTTACTTTTCTCTGTAACCCAAAGCGTAATATATCCTTGAACTACAGGCTGCCCATCCGCTCTATAAGCATTAACTTTTATTTGCATATCTCCCACCTTCCACTCCTCATCAATTGTTGCCACTAACTTAATATCAGAATCTGCCTTGGCGACATAATTTACACTCATGCCTTTAGGTAGCCATCTTAAATGTTGAGGCACAGATGCTTCAGCTAACACACCCATGACAAATTCCAGCCCATTACATATCGCTATCACGTGTACCGTCCCAATATGATTTTCGATTGATTTATTTTTTTTGATCGAGGCTTCACACACGTCTACATCTAATTTTTGGATAATTGGATTTACAGTCTGAAAATATGGAGCAACTCGGCTAACGACTTTTGATAATAGCGTTAATCCGCCCGGTACGGTCTTCAAAGTCCTAAAAGCGATCAAAACATCATTGACAGGTGGAACTGCTTTATTTTTGATTTTGTTGGTAAATGTAGAAATATAATTACTCATAGTTTTACTTCAATTCGAGAATAAATCATTCAATAAATATATATGTACACATCTCTACACTCATTGCTTAGGTATCAATTTTTTGAGTCATTAATGATAATGATTGAATAACCTCTAGCATATCGTACTGTTCAGATAAAAAAATCAAACCTATTAAAAATGCCCAATATTGAATTGGGCTTTGAGTTATTGTTCGATTTCGATGGGATCGCCATCTTCAGGGCGAATGTGTCGCTCACCATCATCTGCGGGATCTACGCTTGAGCCATCTTTTGTAATGCTGTTATATAACTCATCCTCTTTTTTATCATCGATAAATTCTTCATCGGCAAAATCGAGAGGCTCTTCATCATCGTCAAAATTTAAGGGCTTTTCTTCATCTATCATGAGATCATCCTTTACTTAACTTGTGTCACTCCATGCTTAAATAATTAACGGATACATTCAACACCAAACAATCACCATTTGTGTAACTGACACTTTAAGATACATTTATCCCACTAAAAAGCCGTTAATAAACTCTTACGAATTAGGTTTTATTATTTTCAAGATGGTTCAAAATACTACTAATTTTTAAAAGTAAGTAACCGAACAGTAGTCCATTAAATATAATGAAGAGACCCACTGTAATCATTTCTTTAGACCAGATTTGAATAATATCTAGATTATCATTTCTTGTTTCAACTTGCCCATATGACAAAATAAAGGCAATTCCTGCAACAATTCCAAATAAAATTACGCCCCACGCTACAATTGAAGTTGCCTTACTTTCTTTAACAGATTTCTTTGCTTCATTCATACTTTTTCTTTGAACATATTTATGGATTAACATATTTTTTATAATATTTTAACAACCTTTTAAAGTTTTGTTTATGTTACGTTTTGATAGTAATGTAACTAATTTTTATATTTTGTTTACCAATAAGTAAAATGTCTTATTTGTTCTCTAGAATAAAATATTGCTTTTTTATTTTAAAGAAAATCTTTATAGCAATTAAATTAATCATTTTTGATATTTCATGAAACTAGAGAGCAAATTTAATATACCTTAACAGTTTTAAATTCGCCCCTAATGATTAAGAAAAACTCATTTATTTCGCCTGAAATTTCATATTGAATTTTCTTGCTTGTTTTCTTACTTCTGGGTTGGAAGGCAAAGCAAATGGACTTGCACGCCAGATCGCTTTTTCAATACTTGTTTTAAATTTTTGTTCTTCTTTATCTAAAAAGATGATTTGCTCGATTTCCCCACTATCACTTAAAAATACTTTAACGCTTGCACTCATCCCTGTAGAAGACTCTGGAACATCCCATATTTTATAAATTTTCTTTTGATATTGTTTTTTATATTTATCAGCCTCAGAAGTGATTTTATTATCAGTCACTTGAGCAGAAGTAACTTGCTTGTGACCAGTAGTACACCCAACTAATAAAAATAAAGAAGCAATAATAGTGAAGTTTTTCATTTTAAATACCCTTTTCAATAACTAAAATTTAACAGTTTAAAATTTAAAAAACCACCCGAAGGCGATATTAATCATTAATTATTCCTCGTCAGCAAAGGTGGTAAGCTCCCCTTATTTCACCTTTGCTTAAATTAATGTTTTATTTTTCTTTAAAAAGGGACTTCATAACGGATATTCATGTTTGAATTTTCTGGAATATTATAGATATCTTGATCGGTAAAAATTCCGTATTCAGGTGTTTTAAAACTATTAAAGGCTTTATTTTCTGGAACAATTAGAGGTTTATTTAAGTAATTTTCTTGAGAATTATATGTAGATGAAGCACAGCCAATCAGCCAAAAACCCAATAAAGATATAACTAAAAACGTCTTCATAAATTTCGCCCACTGTTATAAAAACCACGCAATTTAACAAATTAAATCACCATTGTCACACCAACACTGTTTAGCTAAACTTAACAACAAATTTATAAAGAAGTATTTTAAAAAATTAGAATCTGTTACGGGACAAATATTAAAATTAGATAATGGACAAACACTCTAAAGTTAAGAATTTTAGATTTTATTTTATATAAAATTCTTTGTGTGAAGCTTTCAATAGAACTTCACACATATCTGTCGATTCACCCTATTATTGACCAGATGATCAAATCCACTCAAAATTTAATCTTCAAAAAACCAACTTTAATGTTACAATACAGTGATTTACTCAATTTCAATTGGACTTCAAAAGAAATGAATAGATTGTTATTAACTTTTTTATTTTTAAATATTAGTCTTTTTTCTCCCGTAGCTTTTTCTGAAACAAACACGTTTCAAATGAAACAAGAATATAATCACCCTAACTTTAATCAGCATAAGAGCATGCTTGCGGTAAACGCGAGTTCTCAAGACCATAAATTTAATGGGCAAGCCACAGAGTTTTCAAATTCTAGCACTTCTCCTCATAATGTAGATTTTTTTGAAATTGCGAAACAGTATCAAGAAAATGAAGCTAAGCCGTCCTACTCTACTGATGAAACAGTCAATATGAGTGATCATGAGCGTAGTCTTTACTACATTAGAAATCATGATAATGTGAATATTCAAAGAGAAATTCATGGTCAGCAGTTTAAATCGCTCAAACAACAGCGAGATAAAGGCGTCATTTCCAACGATGTATATAAAGAAAAAGTCTACAAAATCTTAAGCCAACCTTCTTTTAAATAAGTAAAAAGCCCTCGCTAGAGGGCTTTTCTTTAAGTATTAAAAGTCTTAGCAAATTTAAACAAGCATCGACATAAAATATTCTAATAACTTATCTCTTTCATCGATCTTATTTGCACTTAAAAGCTGAACCATTGCTCCATCAATCACAAATAAAAACATGTAGGCATCTTCAACTGTGGCAGTAACTTTTACCGTTAAAAGTAGCTTATAAATTTCGTTAATGAACCAATTTCGGTAGTCAATGACGAGTTTATAAGCCTCTGGATAAAGCTTTTCAATTTCAAAAATCGCTTTAAATGGTAAACGATAAAAGCCGTTTAAGTTTGCATGTAAAAAGTAGATTTTCTTTAACTTATCGAAAACCATAAGTTCTTGGTACGAATGAATAATAGAAAACACCTCATGTTTTAATGCGTCTTTTTGAAAAGTCAGAGACATCTCAACCAGTTTTTCTTTAGAGTGAAAGTAATTATAAAAGGTGGCTTTTGGAATTTTGGCTTCACTAATAATTCGGTCGATACCGACGTGAAACCCATGTTGATTAAATAAATCTTTTGCCACGTGGAGCACTTGTAGTGCTCTAAATGAAGCTTCTAAATTTGGCATAGACATACCGTTTAAAATAATTTTTTGTTGTATATAAAAGAGATAGAAATGCCGTCACTCTTAAAATGAGTGCTAAAAACAGGCATGTGAAAACGACACAAAAGTGGTGTGTTTGCCTATCTCAGGTTTTATTGTTGCTATGATTTTTTAGTCGTAATGATCTAAAGGTGTAGAAAACCTATAGTCGATTAAACCGTTTTAAAAACTGTTTAAATGGTATGAGTAGAGAGAATTTGGCAAAGGCCAAGAAATAAGAAGAATTAGTACGCATAGCGGACTCCTAGATGAAATAGAAGTTCTGCCAAATCACTGCTAAATGATTATGGTGGCAGAACGAAGAAGGGTTAGCAGACCAGTCATCTAGGAACCGGCACGCCCGAGGGCGTCCCTCCTCCGTCCTACCGCTACGAAGGGAGACGAACGAGTTCGACACCAAAAAATTGCTTTTTTGATGTGCTAGATGAAAACGGTCTGCTAAAACCGACTGGCAATGTGGCCAGCAGGCAAAGAATAATCGGAGAGGTTTTGAGTGTCAATGTGATATTGGCTAGAAAACAGTTAAATAATTATTGTTTTTCATTGGATTACAATAGTATATGCAAAGAGCACTGTTTAATTATACTTACTAAAAACAATGCTCTTTATTCTCATATATATTTACTCTTTTACTTATCAGACATATTCATCATTTTAGAGTGATCCATTTGAGACATATCTGCCATATTGCCATGCTGCGTATGGTCTTGCTGCATTTTTCCATCATTCTTCATGCTACAAGGTTTTGTGCATTTTTCTTGTGCTTTAGAATTTGGCTTGATTTCCGCATTCGCAGCCGTTGTTTGTTTTGCATCTTCTGCCCAAGACTGGGTTCCAGTGATTAAAGCACCAACACACATAAGCGTTGTTAAACTACGGCGAAATAGAGTTTTCATTTTTAGATCCAAAAATTAACTTTATATAAATACCCTATAGGCTTCCAACGGACATCTAGGTGACCTGAAAATGACATTTTTGTAATCTACGCCGAATCATGTGTTTATAACGTTATTATATTCTCAATGAATGATATGAGATTTTTATAAATGAGAATCTTATTGGTTGAAGATGAAATAAAAACAGGTGATTACCTTAAACAAGGTTTATCTGAAGCTGGATATATTACCGATTGGGTGACTGATGGATTATCAGGTAAACATCAAGCACTTGTAGAAGAATATGACTTGATTATTCTGGATGTGATGTTACCGAAGTTAGATGGTTGGAACATCATTAACGATATCCGAAAAAGCGGGAAAACTATGCCCATTCTTTTTCTTTCAGCCCGTGATCAAATTGAAGACAGAGTTAAAGGTCTAGAACTTGGGGCCGATGATTATCTGGTAAAACCTTTTGCTTTTGCTGAGCTGCTTGCCAGAATAAAAAGCCTACTCCGCCGTGGGCAACAAAAAGAAGATAGTAATATTATTACAATTGCCGATCTTGAGCTTGATCTTCGTAAGCGTCGTGTCACTCGAGCGGGTCAACGTATTGACTTAACAGCTAAAGAGTTTGCATTGATGGAATTATTCATGCGTAGACGTGGAGAAATCTTACCTCGCACCCTCATTGCTTCTCAAATATGGGATATGAATTTTGATAGTGATACCAATGTTGTAGAAGTCGCTATTAAACGTTTAAGAAATAAAATAGATAGTAACTTCAGCCCTAAGCTGATCCAGAACATACGAGGAATGGGCTATGTTTTAGAGGTTGAAGATGCCTAACAAACTGTTTAATGCGATCAGCTTTCGTATTGCAATTCTTTTTTCTTTTTCTACGGTTATTATTTTAATGATTATGGGATTAGTCATTCACCAACTCGTCATGCATCATTTTGAAACTCAAGATAGAACTCAATTAGAAGGTAAAATTCAACTTGTAGAAAACCTACTTGAGCAAAATCATCACAATCCTTCTGAATTAAACTTATATTTAAAAGATGCCTTAGTTGGACATCACGACCTGATCGTGCAAATAGAGCGCCCGAGCAGTCAAATTATTTTTAGCTCATCACCAACAGCGCTTAAGAGTAAAACATTAGTAAAATCTAAACATGGTCCGTGGCTTGAATGGAAAGTCCAAAATAAAATTTATCATGGCTTAATTTATAAAAAGTCTTTCGATCAAAATAGCACTATTCCATCAGCTCAAATTATTGTGGGTATTGATACATCTGAGCACCTACATTTCTTAAACGATTTTAGACGTCAGCTCTTATATATCGGCGTTATCGGTACAATTTGTTTGATGCTCTTGGGGTGGTTTGCTGCTTGGCGTGGGCTCCGTCCAGTTCAAAACATGGCAAAGGTTGCAGAAGGCATTTCAGCTCAACATCTTTCCGAGCGTTTAGAAGTCGACAACACACCAACTGAACTGAAATCGTTAGCTATCGCATTTAACGATATGTTAGATCGACTAGAAACAGCCGTAGGAAAACTCTCGGATTTTTCATCTGATCTTGCACATGAAATTAGAACACCGATTAATAACTTGATGACTCAAACCCAAGTTTGTCTATCGCGTAGTCGAGATATCTCTACCTATCAAGAAATTCTATTTTCCAACTTGGAAGAGTTTGAACGTTTAGCCCGAATGGTGTCCGATATGCTATTTCTTGCGAAAGCAGAACATGGCTTACATAGAGCAGACTTACAACAAGTAAATTTAGTCAAAGAAGTCTCGGCATTATTTGATTTTTATGATGCGATTGCTGCTGAAAAAGGCATGTCACTAAAACAAACTGGCCAAGGTTATGTCGAAGGTGATCCTTCAATGTTACGCCGGGCGCTTAGCAATCTTTTATCAAATGCAATCAAATATGGTAAATCAGATTCGATCATTAAAATTAAATGCCAACAGAATAGTGATACAACTGAACTAACCATTGAAAATGAAAGCTCCCCCCTATCACAAGAACAACTCACTCGATTATTTGATCGTTTTTACCGTACAGATGCGTCAAGACAACGAGCTGAAGAAGGTACAGGGTTAGGTTTAGCAATTACCAAATCTATTCTTGATGTACATGGAGCTACTATTCAGGCGAACTATGAGAATGGGCATATTACTTTTAAAATCATCTTTCAAAATTAAGTGTATTTCTGATCTCTCATTCATTTATTGGTTGAATTGATCTAACTGGAAAATATTATCAAAACAGAAAAAGTCTTTGGTACTGATAAATTCTCGATTTTTTAAGATGACAAAAATGTAATTTTGAAGTCATCAACGCGTTTCTCTCTATCTTGAATAATAGGCATACAAAGAGTGTGACCAATAAAGTACGTCCTTTATTTTAATTCAGTCATTACTTAGTCAAATATTCATTTTACGAGGATGAAAATATGAAGCTTTTTCACAACAAAATGACCGCTCTACGGAATGTTCTAGTAGGAGCAACTATGATGGTTGCTGCTTCAAACGTATTTGCACATGTCAGCCTAGTTAGCGCAAACCCTGGTATTAATGCTTCGGTAGTGAGTCAACCTAAAAATATAACGCTTAATTTTGGCGGCGAAGTCATGTTAATGAACGTTAAGTTGCTTGATGCTCAACGTACAGACATTCCTTTAAATTACCAAGTGAGTCATGATTTAAAAAAATCATTTGAAGTCGCTGTGCCAAAGCTAAAAAAAGGAAAATATACCGTAGTGTGGACCACAATGGGCTCTGATGGTCACAACATGAGTGGCGAATATACTTTCACTATTAAATAAACCAGAAAAATAAAAAAGTATCGCTAATCCATGCCAGCAATGAGCTGGCATATTGTATAGAGAGAAGAATATGGCGCCTGAAACTTGGATATATGCGACTTGGCTTGTTAAAGCTTTTTTATACTTGGGGACCGCATTTGTTATTGGAGGTGCCTTCTGTTATTTCTTGCTTGGACACTATGTAGAAATTAAAAAAATTATTATCAAATACATCACTGTTGGTGCAGGGTTGGGGTTTGTCTCAAGTACTTTAGGCTTCTTCATTCTCATCGGAAGTTTTGCCAATACTGGCCTATCAGGTATGTGGGATAGTAACTATATCAATCTGCTCATTAACACGCCGATTGGTCACGTCCACATCATTCGATCAATCAGCTTTCTGCTTTTATTGCTCTTTATGCTCGTAAAATTAAGCAGTGGAAATAGTCAGATTTCTAAATTTGAAGGATCGATTTTCGCTCTACTATTAATACCCATTGTTTTCAGTTTTTCTCAATTAGGTCATGTCACAAATTTATCCTTATTTGCGCAAATCTTACTATCAACACATGTACTTGCAATGTCTTTATGGATGGGTTCACTCTATCCCTTATGGAAAACGAGCAGAGTAATTCAAGGCCTACCGTTAAAAGAACGTATGCATCTGTTTGGAAAAATTGCAGCCTTTATTGTCGGAGTTTTACTTGTCTGTGGTGTTACTATTGCCCTGCTGTTACTTAAAAATTTCAATGCGCTGCTCAATACTCCTTACGGGCATGGGTTTATTATCAAACTGCTCTTTGTGCTATCTATTTTATTACTAGCAGCCTTTAATAAATGGTATTTCACTCCTCGTTTACAGCATCCAAAATTTGCAAATCAGTTGGGTTACGCCATTTTATTTGAAATATCATTAGGCCTAGCCATCCTTTTAACAACGAGCTACATTACGACTGTTGTTGGTATTGAATAGAGATTAATAAAAATTCCAGAAAACGCTTTTAAGCTAAAAGCGTTTACAACTTAAAGTATTTCTGCACTCATCCAACTACTCTTCAACAAATTTAAGCTTGAAGAACTTGCTGATTTAATTTGGCTTGAATCAGCAAGTTATATGCATCGGTTTAAAAAACCTATTGTTTTAACTTAATTTTATTTAGTGTCATACATAAGGCTTTTTTGTCGGCCTCTTTAAGTTGAGGATGCTGAACAGACCACATGTAGCCACAGCTATGAGGTGCTTTGTTATTATTTTTCTTAAGTTCATAGGCAATATTTTTTAAAAGCTCAGTATTTAGCGTACTAATTTTTAAACGTACTTCTGCTAAATCTTGGGGCTTCCAATTGGTTTCCGGACTCGATAACCAGTCTGCTCGATATCGGTACTGAATTGCCTTAGCAACATTCATTTGAGTCACAATAAATGGCTTCACTGTTTCGCTATTTAAACCAAAAGATTCAGCTTAGGAAACAGATTGATCGAGAACTTTCTTTTCTTGAGTTAAATCTTCAATCGGCAAATGCTGCTCTGCTTTATAACCCGCCACATCCCTCATATAAGATAAGCGCTCGTTAATTAAACGGGCAGTTTGATCATATTGATATGCTTGCGCTAATGAAGAAAAGCCCATGAAAACTGCCAACGTACAAACCACTTTAATAGCTTGCTGAACACGCTTAATTTTTGCCATGTAATACCTATCGAAATTATTGTTTTGTCATCATTCCAGATCAGTACTGTATTTTAACAACATGCAAAAGTAAAATTTCAAGATAGGCTAAGTTCTTGGCTCCATGCCGAATCAGGTTGTTGATAGATGTGTTGGCATACTTGCTTAAGAGATGAGGTAAAGTGCTGGTTTTGTCCATCCCATTTCTCAACCATACAATAGGTGATATGAATGCCTTTAGGTTGAAACTCTCTTGCCAATGACTGCGCTAAAGCACGAACGCCCGCAAACATGCTTTGGCTTAATACATCATAATGAGTCGAGTTGCTAAATGGCGCTCCAAGAAAAATAACTGTGCCCCTCTGCTGTTTTAACATAGGCTTAATCACAGCTTGCGCTACACTCACTGCACTTAAACCTGTGATCTGCCAATGGTGTTCAATCTCTTCTAAAGATAAAGCCTCAATATTTGGTGAAGATGAAAAGTTGGGCTGAAACACACATAGTTCAATTGTATGTCTGTGACTGGAAATATAATTCAACAAGCTTTTTAAATGATCTGCATTCACCAAGTTCAAATGAACTGCTGTCACACCATCATTTATAGAATGCACTTGTATATTCTGCACGGCTGAATCATGCACAACTTGATAAAGATGTAATGGAGAATGTGCATTTTTATCTAGAATTACAAAGCCACGCTCGATCAAGTGTAAGTCATGACCAGCAACGACAACACAGCCCTGCTTTTTTTGAAATCTCTGACATATTTTTTTTAGCATTTTAGTCTCTCAAAATTTTTCTTGATAAGGGCGTAAATCCAACTCATGTGTCCAAAGCTCAGGCGTTTGTTGGTAAAGCATCCAATAGTTTTCTGCAATTGCATCAATATTGAGCCCACCCGTTCCACGCGTAAGACGAGCTAAACGCCCTAGGCCAAATAATGCTTTATTCACTCTATCGCCATCGACCATTCCATCAATAATCACATGAGCAATATGTATGCCTTGTGATTTATAGATTTGAGCTAAATTTAGTGCATAAGCTCGCAAGGCAGATTTACCCATCGTAAAAGCTGCAAAAAAAGGTTTTCCGCGCAAAGAAGCACTCGCCCCAGTAAAAATAAGCGTACCGTAGTTTTGATCTTTAAAGATTTTTAGACAGCTTTGAGAAACTAAATACGCCGATAAAAAAGTGGATTGCCACATT
Source organism: Acinetobacter sp. KB005 (assembly GCF_049949095.1). Classification (NCBI taxonomy): domain Bacteria; kingdom Pseudomonadati; phylum Pseudomonadota; class Gammaproteobacteria; order Moraxellales; family Moraxellaceae; genus Acinetobacter; species Acinetobacter sp. KB005. The sequence goes on from NZ_CP188191.1 coordinate 3,263,763, forward strand.
TGAGTAAAAAACGATAATGGACTACGTAAAAAAATTGAGGGAATATTCCCTCCTACATTGTGAATTACAGCAGTAATGCGCTCATTTTGACTAGTAATTGTGTCAAACAAGGCTTGTACTTGCTTTACATCTTCTGCATCTAAACGAAATGCAACAGCGTCACCGCCTTTCGAATGGATTTCGGCAGCCACTGCTTCAATTTTTTGGAAAGTACGCCCAGCGACATAAACTTTTAAGCCTTCTTTTGCAAAACGATGGCACACAGCTGCACCAATACCTTGTGATGCCCCAACGCCAATAACAACTACACAATCTAATTTTTTATCTGGTGTTGCTAATGTCATAATCGTTTCACCCTGTTTGTTTTTTATACCATAATGCAATAAACGGACGATCCAAAATTTCTTTACGAAATTTTTTGCTTGTGCGAATCACTTCACCAAGTTGAGCGACAACAGCAATGTCTGCAATTGTCTGATAGTCTCCAACCAACCACTCACTTTGTGATAAAACTTGTTCAATGCGGCCTAAGTGTCTTCTAAACTCTTCTTCAACATGCTCTTCTTTCATTCGGCCAAGGCCCTGAAAGAAAAGCTGTGTTTTTAACTCGGCTAAAATAAATCCTTTTACCATTGGTCTTTCATACGCTGGGCGACCAATACTGCTAATGCGAATTGCTTCTTTTAAAGCTTCTGAGTCATTTACGCGTAAATAGACTTCATAAAAATAGAGAGACTCATCTGCCCAGTCTTCCCATAACTCTGCAAGTGCCTTTTGATTTGGATCTTCTGGATAGAGCCGAGGCGTATCTGGATAAGTTTCATCCAGATAACGAGCAATTCGAGTACTATCTTGAATACGCTGACCATTATGGTCAATTACAGGCACCTTGCCCACTTTACTCAATAAAGGAACTTTAGCTCCCAAAATACCGTTATAGTTAACTGTTTCAAATGAAATTCCTTTAAATTTCAAAATTCTTGAAACTTTCTGACAAAATGGCGAAATCTCCCATTGATGCAAAATAATATCCGACATTTATTCACCTTTATTTTAATTGCCTGTTTTGCTTGCTAGTTCTTTTTTGGAACTAATCAATAAATATACAGTATGTATTTTTAAGTCAAACTGTTTTTGATGACGGATAAGTTTCAAAAAACTAAGATCATTTGATTTATATCGTTTTATGCTCAGCCAATTTTAATGAATATAATTAAAATTACGCGGAACCATTTTTACTAAAATAGAACCGCGTATATTTGATAAATTAATAAGTCACTGTAACAACTACACTGTCAGAATAGTTTCCTGGTGTACTTGCGATGGAAGTACCTTGTGGAATTTTTCCATAGACAGGTGTACTTTGAGCGCTACCTGTTCCCGTACCAGACACTCCACCGGCTCCCCCAACATTGGTTACGCCACCTGTGGCATCCCACACCGTACTATAGTTAGAGTCTTTATATAACTGATAGGGAATATATTCATTATTACCATTGGTCATACGCCTAAATCCGCCAGGAATACGGTTATTGCCATCGCCTAAATAAATGCTATATGGTGTTCCATAATTACAGGTCGAATTTACAGCTCCTTGCGTTGTGTAATCACGACTAGTGGTACTAATATCATTAATATTGCTGAAATCTACAGTTGAGGTTGAGTTTAATTGACACATACTTGGTACCACAAAGTTTGCTGTTAGTAATGCATCACCTGAATCCCAGCCACCAATTAAATCACCGCATGATAAACCCAAAAGATCCATATCCCAATACAACCGAACCGAAGCCGTATATGTTCCTTTAGGATATGCAATGAGTGACCCCGTTCGAGCTGGAACTTTCACATTTACCGAGTAACTCACAATATTATTTGATGCCACTGTTGCTACTGGACCATACCACACATTGGAGGTTTGGTTGGTGGTAGAAGACCCAGCTCCACCTACAGTTGCAGTGACCGTATATGGTAAAGTCACACTATTATTCGCAGTGGTTGCTCCTGTAAATACGGTTTTCATACACATGAAATTAGAAATTTGGGGGAGTCCTAAATTCGTGCAAGTAATTGTGCCTGAAAGGTTTACAGTTGCATCACTATTAATATTTGCTGCCGTGTAGGTAAAAGTACTATTAGTAGTTCCGCTTACTGTACAAGCAGCATGTGCTGGACTAAAAAAAGCATAAACGAGATAAAATAAGCAAATGCCTATAAAGTATTTTAAAGCCAATGAAAATTTCTTATAGCTCTCTATTTGAGCCTTATTCATAATATTTAATGACATACATAAGGTCCCAATTTCTTAGTTGAGTACTGATTACTGTTATAAGTGAAGTCAACTTGGCATGAACCATGATCCAGAAGATCGACTTCAAGCTTGTTTTGTTTTAATAGGTTTTGAATAAATACTTCACCGTCGTAGCCAACTACCCCATCTTGTTGCCCATTAATTCGAACCGTATAACCCGGTAATAAAGGTGAATTATTCTGGTCAACAAGTTTGACTAATCCAGAAATGACCTGATGAGCACCAAAGTCAATAAGACCACCTTGGCGATAACCTACAACTGTTTTCTGATCTGTAGACTTCACGCTCCAATTCAAAGGCAGATACGATGGATCTAAATAAATATGGTTTTCTTTGTATGGCATTAGACTAGGAATCAGAAATCTTCCAGAATTATCAGTTACGCCCAAGTTGATTCCGCCATTTATAATTTGGCTTTGTGGCCCAGCATTGGTTACAACAGCGTAACCATCTCCTATTTCATTGGCCGCAAAAATCCGCCCTGCTGCCGCAACCAACGATCCTGTCGCTGAAACTGCAACCTGATCGTTATCTCCAATTCGGTTATATCGACCCGTCAGGTAAGCCGCCCGAGCACGGTAAGAGCCATAAATCGATGCATTGTTTTGATTGGCATCCTGATCACGCTCAACATAGCCTCCCCATCCAAATGAACCGATTTGAGGTTCTGATAAACCGAATATTTCTTGTCGATAACTCAGCCTGCCACCATCATTAGATACACTTGTAATCGCATTAACTCTAGTAGATGGTGTATAACGCAGTGCAAAGTAAATGCCATAGTCTTTGTGATTTTCATAATCTTTATACGCTGAGGTATAAAATCCCCAGTTCTTATTCAGGCTTCCGCTTAAATTGGCAGAGACTAACTTATAAGAGTTCTCACTAAATTTGATCTGGTTATAACCCAGATAGGCGCTATACCCTTCGTAAAAGTTATAGCTCATCCCCGCCCTAAAAATCTCATCTGCCAGTGCACTGTAGCTCAGATAGTTCTGTGGCTCAGAAGTAATCTGGTTATCTTTTAAATATCGAATTTGAGACACACGGGCAAGGTCAAAGTAGTTATCAAATACTTTGCGGTAACTGGTATTAAACGAAATATTCTTACTAATCCGTCCTTCTAAACCAACCAAGGCAGAATAACCGTTTTCATCTTTATACTGGCTCGCTGCAATATCAGCATTAATTACCCCAAAACCAAACAGGTTCTTGGCAAAGCCAGTGCCCAGATTTGATAGCCCATCTGTAGAAGCCTCTGCACCACCACTTAAGGTTAGTGAGTTGCTATAGCCGTATCGGATCGCACCCGAAGCAAAGGTGGCATCATCATAATCGTTCGAATACAGCCCATAGTTATAACGAGGAACCCCGACATCTACTGAAAATTCATTAATGCCTTTTGCAAGAATTTTAGATGAAAAATAGTAAGCCTGTTTGGTAATGCTCTGCTGACCCGTTGCATCGGTGGTCACAAGCGTAACCTCATTACCCGAAATAAACGGGAGCTGTTTAATGTCAAATGGGCCTGAAGGCACTAGTCCTGAATAAATCTTCTGTTGGTTGACATATAAATCTAATGTCGAAGGCAGTGCAGCGGAGCCTGAAAATTGTGGTAGTGCCGAAGTGACAATATCACCACGTTGGGTATAGGCACTCGACCACTGAAAACCAGCAAGACGTACACTATTCCCCCAGTCAGAACTATTGGAAATAAAGTCCCCTAAGGTATATATCCTGATCTTTTCAGGGTCTACATACTGCCACTTACTTTCCAGACGTACCCATTTTTCATGGCTATAACTAGTTTCATTACTTCCGTTGTATAAAACGCCTGATGAAAAGTTACCAATTGCGCTGTTAAAGATCCCTTCTGCCGAACCGGAGAAAACATTCTCGTCATTGGTCACGGTGTGATACAGGCTATAGTTCAAAATGGCCGCATTTAAGGGTTTCATTTTCAGTAAATGAGGGCTTGTGAGCTGTTGACCATTTAAGTCAACTGCATAGCCTGCCAACATGCTGGACGGAACTTGTAAGTTTAGAGATTGTTCATTCTCTAGATATTTAAACTGAATTCCTTTTAGCTCGTTAATACACACCCATTGGCTATCAGCAACATGCTCATCCATTTTCACTCTTAAAGTTTTTAAGGTCCCAGAGCGAATATATAGCTTTCCATCCTTAGATTGCTTCACAGCAACCAAGTCTTCAGCAGCATTTGAATTAATAGAAACGACTAAAAAAAGCTGAGTAAAATTAAGATATTGTTCCTCTTCATTTATATTCCCCTGTGTATATTTATTATTGCTATCTATAGATTTAGGAACACTGGGAATTGGAGTGTTCGTATTATCTTGGAGTTGCTCAGCAAAAGAATACGCCGGAAGATATGCAACACATAAGACACCTATAATGTATTTCATATAAGCCTCTTAAAGTGTGGTTTTCTTACCATTAACTGTCAGAGAAACGCTGTATTTATGATTTGGCTGATATGTAAAATTATTAATAGAGTAGCTTCGTGCCTGCTCCGCAAGAATATAACCATTCACGGTATTTACTTTAATGGGATAGCTTTTATTTGTTGTGGTATCCACAAGCGTTAAGTCATTTAAAAGTGCATGCCGGTTTCCAATATTACTAATATTTAAGGAAGGCACCTCCTGATTAGCATCAATTTTCCAATTCAATTGAGTAATCGCGTCTTTATTTACTACAAATACAGGCAATGACGAGCGTAAAAGCACATTAACCCCTTGAGCTGCTTTACGGCTATCAATTGGTTTTGGTAGTTCATCAATAATAATGCGATACGTTTTTTCACCAGAAACGGGTGCTGGATTAATTCTAACTACACGCAAGTTATAAGAATCATTAGACTGTAATTTTAAAAATGGTGGACTAATTGCGATCTCATCTGTAGGTGTTAACTGATCCTGTCCATTTTTTTGAGTCCATTCAAATACGCGAATCTGCAAATCAGTACTTTCATTTGACTGATTAAATAAACTAATTGAAGACGCGTTTTGATTACTTAATATTTCTACATTCACAGGTGAAAGACGAATTGTAGCGGCGTTAATAATGCTAGATGATAAAGATAAGAATAATCCCGTAATAATAAAGATATTTTTTTTCATGATTTACTCAAATATAACTTTTTTAATGTGTTAGCCCTTTCAAAAGGGCTAACAATATTTCTAATTTATAAAAATTAATAAGTTACTGTTATTGTTACTGTATCAAGATAGCTACCCGCACTCGGCAGCGTTGAACCAGCAGGAATACGGCCATATACATTCACTGTTTGTACTGCACCACTACCAGTTCCACTATAGGCAGTCGTTGCAATGCCGATTGCTGTGGCATGCCCCGAATCTGAGTAGAGATTATAAGGAATATATTCGTTGCTTGTTGCACCACCAATCATACGACGTTGAGTCGTCTGAGCATTTTGCCCAGCATCGAAAGCCAAGGTCCACGGTACAGTGTTGTTACAAAGGACTTTGATTGAGGTACCACCTGTCGTTGTAGTGTCTGCATCGACGTTGCTAGCAAGAGAACTTAAAGTCCCAAAGTCTAAAACTGCATTCGCTGTTGTACCTGTAGCGGAAGTATTCAATACACAACTATTCGTTACTGTTGCCTTAACAGTTAATGTACCCGTTGCTGTAGCTGCATTTGCTGAATTGAGAGAAAATAATGCTACGGCAATTACTGATAAATGAAAAAAAGTCTTTTTCATAGTCAAAACCTTTTAAATTAAATTGTTAAAACTAATAGATATAAAAAATTTATCACTTATTCTTACAATCATTTTTTATTTGACTGCTCCTTTTAAAGTTTATTTTTTTACCCTATTTTTTAACATCATACATAAAAACAATTAAAATGCATGATCTTATTATTATTTTAATTTCTAATTAACAAAATATAATTACTCAAACCAACTCCATAGATACAAAAATTAACACACCCAAAAACCAACCCATTGATTTAAATAATTTAAATAAAACCTTCATAAAATTTATTAAGTAAAATTTAAATAAATATGTCAAAAATTTAGCTAATTTTATGAAACTAAATACTAATTACAGAGTTACTTACTTATTTTTATATTATTGCTCTCTTAAATTTTGATTGTATATGCTTACTTAAAGATAAATTTCAAACAAACTATTAAAGATTATAATTTAAATAAAAGTAAAATGATGAGTAGTAGAGCTAAAGATGAATCACTATAAGGAAAGTTTTATTTTTTAAAGCATTAAATCTCTATAGAGACATATAAAAAATAAAGGCCTCTTACGAGGCCTTTATTTTTTATATTTAAGTCTAATTAAACACTCAACATACTATTTAAAGTTTCAGAGACATTTTTCGATTTCACTTTAGGCTGCAATGCTTGCAAAGCCTGTTGCACTTGAGTCCGCTGAGGTTCTGCTAACGTGTACCAACGTGACAATACCTGTAACAGTCGTGAACCTAAAATTGGGTTCTTCTCATCTAGATATTGTGCAAGGTTAATAAAGTGAGCTACACCAAAGCCCCACGTGTTTTCAGGATTATTTGATAATCCTCCACTCACCGCACGAATACGGTTTGGAGTTGTTAAATCATAATCTGGATGTTGAGTAAGGTATTCAATTGTTTCAGTTGTCGCATTCGGGTTTGCAGCCTGAATCATAAACCACTGATCTAAAGATAAAGCTTCATCTTTAAAACGATCATAGAAATCAGCAAGTACATCTTGAGCTTGAGGCGCATTTTGCCAAACCAGTACACGTAGTGCACCTAAACGTTCAGACATATTACCTGTGTTCTGATATTGCACATGCGCAAGTTCAAATGCAGTTTGATCCCCCTGACGAGCTATCATCATGAGCATAATATTTTTTAACGCACGCACACCCATTGCCAAAGAAAATTCTTTTTGCAGATCAGGGTCAAGTGTAAGGTAAGTATCTTTCCAGAATGAACCCAACTCTTGTGCCAAACGATTGAGCAATGCTTCACGTTTTACATGAATATCAGCTGGTGCATAGTTCTGATCGATACGACTACCCAAATAACCTTCGCTTGGTACATCAAACAAACGCGATGCCAATAGCGGGTCGTGACCAACTAATTCAGGCAAAGTACTTTGAATTGCCTGAATGTATGCATCCGCAGAATGGTCTTCTAACAAAATACGTTCAAGCAAAGTTTGCGTTGCTTGCCATTGGTTAAAGCCGTTTGTTTCGTGCTGAATTAAGAAAGCTAATTCTTCATCAGTATAATTAAACACAAGATTTACGGGTGCAGAGAAATTACGGAGTAGCGAAACAACTGGTTGTTCAGTCACACCTGTAAACTCAATAGTTGCCTCATCTTGGTCAAACAAATACACGCCATCTTTAACATCGTTTACAAACAAGCTTTCACTATGCAATGTATATTGCTCGCCTGTTTTAGCATTAAATAGGGCCAATGCCACAGGAATCGGAACAGCTTTTAAATTTGGATATTTAGGATGTGCTTTTAGGCTTTGTTTAAAGCTTAAACGATAAGTTTGCGCTGCTGCATCATATTCACCTTTTGCTTCAAGCTTTGGCGTACCTGGTTGGTTATACCAAGTTAAGAATGCAGATAAATCAACACCCGAACCCGCAGTTAATGCAGCAACCCAGTCTTCTACAGTCACGGCTTGTCCATCATGACGGCGGAAGTATTCATCGGTCCCTTGACGGTATTTTTCTTTACCTAACAAGGTCGACATCATGCGGTTAATTTCCGCACCTTTTTCATAGACAGTCGCCGTATAGAAGTTATTAATTTCCACAAAGTGATCTGGACGCGGCGGGTGCGATAATGGACCTGCATCTTCAGGGAATTGATGTGATTTCAGCACAGCTACATCATCAATACGTTGAACCGCAGCAGATTGTAAATCTTCAGAGAACGACTGATCGCGGAAAACCGTTAAGCCTTCTTTTAAGCAGAGCTGGAACCAATCACGACAAGTAATACGGTTCCCTGTCCAGTTATGGAAATATTCGTGAGCAATCACAGACTGTACACGCATAATCGCAGCATCAGTCGTGTACTCTTCATCAGCAAGTACGCATGCGGTATTAAAGATATTTAAACCTTTATTTTCCATTGCGCCCATGTTGAACTGGCTAACAGCAACAATCATATAGTTGTCGAGGTCATAAGGACGACCATAATGTTCTTCATCCCAACGCATAGAATGCTTTAAGGCTTCCATCGCGATATGACATTTTGGAATATCTTTCTCAATTGCATAGATTTCTAAAGCAACATCACGTCCTTCAGAGGTCGTATAGCGATCTTTAAGAACTGCTAAATCACCAATGACACAAGCAAATAAATAGCTTGGCTTTTTGGTCGGATCTTGCCAAATCGCGAAGTGGCGGTTTTCACCAGCCTCACCTGTTTCTAGCAAATTACCATTGGCAAGTAATACTGGGTATTTTTTGTCTGCTTCTACGCGTGTCGTAAAGACAGAAAGTACATCTGGACGGTCTGGATAGAATGTGATTTTACGGAAACCTTCAGGTTCGTTCTGCGTTACAAACAAGTCATCTGCTTTATATAAGCCTTCTAATTGAGTATTCGTTTCAGGATGAATAATGACTTGCGTTTGTAAAATGACTTCATCTGGTGCATTAGTGATCACCAGTTGTTCACTATCGAGTGAATATTGTGCAGGAGTGAGAATTTGTCCATTTAATTGAACAGACTGTAATTCTAGGTCACGGCCTAATAGCACCAGATCTCCAGCAGTTTGACGCTTCATCACTAATGTCGAATCAACAATTGTTTTATCATCATATACTTGGATATCAAGATTAATTGATTCAACCAAGAACGCAGGTTTTTGATAATCTTTTAAATAAACTGTCTGATCTGCCTGAACTGGAGGCTGCGCCGCAATATTCATCTTTATTCCTTATATACTCGTCTAAACGGTAGTATGAGTCGTCATGAAATATCATACGCCAAGTCATACACACTGTATTTGATTACCTTTATGAAATTAATGGGACTTCATTTATACATTTCAAATTAGAATCCTGTTTTATTAGCACAGATTAGACCAAATTTACTATAATCGTTGTTTATATAAGCAATCTATACAATAAAAATAAAACACCTTTAGCTTTTAACATTTTTTAGAGTCAGCTTACATTTTGGGCATGGTTCTTGCCTAATTAAATATACCAATATGGGTATCTAAATTAGAACAAGAGGTGTCAGCATGGAATTTAAAGCACATTTTCATCGACTAGAGAACATTAAAGCTATTCATGATCTATCAGCAGCAGGACTCGATCACCATGTGATTGCCGTGTTCTTATCTGCGGAAGGTATTTCTATTACAACTCAGGAGGTTACTTCTATTGTTAATACTTACGATGCGTTAGGGAAATTGAAATTACCAAGTAAAAAAGTACAGGCGCTTATTAAGGCCAAAAAGCTTGGCCAAAATGATGAGAGCTTGCCGTGCCCTGTTTAATTCAACTTTTTAGCCCACTATGAAAACCTAAAATCGAAACATAGATTTTAGGTTTTTCTATTTTAACAACAAACGAAAGTAGCAATCTCCGCCATCTACAGCGCGGCTGTGTATAATAGCCCCATCATTTTTATTTTATGTTCGGAGCAAAATGGCCTTACAAATTCTACAGAAACAGCTAGATGAAAGTAGCCATTGTCCTCTCTGCCAAGCCTCAATGTACTGGGTAGATGCCGAGCAATTTGAACAAGACATTCAATTCCATGAATGCAGTCATTGTCAGCACCGTCTATTTAAAGATCAAAGAATGACTTGCCACTGTGATACATGCACAAAACAACGGAAAAAGCTTCTACAACAAACACGTCTACAAGAACAACGCCAATTTAAGTCAAAAGAGCAGCCACAACGTAGTCTGGAACAGCTCAGCTTCTTACATAAACTTTTCTTGCTAAGTCTCCTAGACGACTATGCCCGTGAAGAAATCGCTCATGATGAATATATTCATTGGGACAAAATTAAATACCATCACATCACGCCTAACTGGATGTTTCAGAGCTATTTAATTAAACAGTTGCATAAAGATGGCATTTTGAATGCAAATGACCAAACTGATGACCCACAATGTTTTCACTTAAATATTCGTTTAGATGGCTACAGCGATCCAAGTTTATTTAGTGTGGCTCAACAGTTACGTAATTGGTTCTATGAAAATTTAAGCTTTGGTATTCCTTTTCGTAGTGCAGATGAAGTTAAAGACGTACTTTTTCAGGTGCTCTATCAAGAAATTATCCAGTTCATGCAGTTCTACTGCCGAACTTGGGGTATCCAGATTGCCGGAAATTCAAATTTTCAAAGCTTTTGCTATCGTTTAATGGATTCACTCGCAATTGGACAGATTTATTATCTGGTACAAACTGCACTCGAATATCTGTATAAACAAAAAATTTTACAGCCTCGCAATGATAAATTTATTAATACCAATCTATTAAAGAAGACTTTAGAACAATATCGCGAAAGAGCCGTGACCGAAAAGTGGGAAACCTCTATGCTCCCCCGTCCTCACAATATTCCTTACAGTAAAATGAGTTATATTTTGCTTAATCGTTTCTTGGGTTACGACGAACAGATATTTGTGCAACCTGTATGGAAAGCATGGCGAAAAATTGAACCACGTTTAAACTTTTATTCTGTCAAACGTTGTATGTATTGTGGTTCAAATGATTTAACCGTTGACTATGATGCAGCAGATTATGTTTCTTTGATTTGCCAAAAATGTAAGCATCAAGATCACTATTTTACCCACTAAATTTATAATCACTTTGGCTTACTAGGGATAATAATATGACATCGACATCTAGTTTGATTGAACAGGTCATTGAGGCTTGGCAGAACATGCAAGCCAAAACGCCTCTTGTACAATGTATTACCAATAGCGTTGCTGCAAACTATACGGCCAATGTATTACTCGCGTCTGGTGCTTCACCTGCGATGATTGATAATCCTTATGAAGCAGAAAGCTTTACCAAAATCGCATCGGCCTTAAGCATTAATTTAGGTACGCCCACCACTGAGCAAATGCAAGCCATGCAGATCTCAGCTAAAACAGCTCAGCTAAATGATATTACTTGGGTACTTGATCCAGTTGGCTATGGGCCAATTTTAGCTTGGCGTAGTCAAATGACAGATGAGCTTTTGCAATTTAAGCCAAGCGTTATTCGTGGTAATGCTTCAGAAATCAGTACGCTTGCAGGTAATCAGGTTCAATCTAAAGGTGTAGATAGCACCCTAAGTAGTGATGATGTCTATCGACAGGCTTACGCGCTATTAGTACATACAGACTGTATCGCAATTTCAGGTGAGTCAGATTACATTCTGTCTAAAGAATTAGATGTCGTTATCCAAATTAACGGCGGCAGCCCCTTACAACCTAAAATTACAGCAACAGGATGTGCTTTGGGTGCGTTAATCGCTGCATATAGTGCGGTAACGACTCCAACCATTGCAGCGCTTTCAGCTCATATACATTTTGCAATTGCGGGTAAACTTGCATCCAATCAGGCACAAACCATGGGAAGTTTTAGTACCATTTTTATGGACTATATTCATATGTTAGATGCCAACCTGATTGAGCAATATGCAAATATCAAGCTGTTTGGTTTAAAGGCATAACCACAAGAAGTTATGCCTTTGTGGGTAACTGACTACTTTAAAAGTAAGTAGATATCTGTAATAAGATCGCATTCTTTCACATCATGCACAAAGTTATGATAGTGAAAGAAAACTGGATAATCTCCAGCTTCTTCAGGCTGCTCAGGTAACCAGTTTTTAAAAATGTAATACACACTTTCTTTAATCTGGTCATGGCTACCAAAATGTCTTACAGTCGCGTAACGTCCAGCAGGAATTTCCCCTGTTTGTACGCCATAAATATTTTCAGGTACAGCCGTTTCAATTGACCCTGCAATGTCAAATCTAAACGCATCTGATGGCGTTTGTTCAGGGTCAGAAAAAGGAATGCCATACGTTCTTGATTTAGTCACAGGTGATAAACCCGTTTCTTTACGCCAAGCAATAAAACGTGCAGCAGTTTCAAAAACTTTATCTGGACTTCCCAGATGCGACAGATACGCAATCTTTTGGGCAGGATGCTCAACAATATTTACATTCATTTTTAGCTCACTTTTCGGAAGTGTAAAAACAAACTTCTGGTGCCAAGATTCCCAGTCCGGTTTATCTCTAAAAGCCCGAGGAGTTTGATCAAATGAACGCTTAAATGCACGAGTAAATGCCTCTGGACTGTCAAACCCTGCTTGTAATGCAATCTCAATAATTTTGAGATCGGGTTCAAAAGCCAATTGAAAAGAGGCCCGCTTTAAACGAGAAAGTTGAATAAACTTCATCACATTTAAACCAATATGAACGGCAAAAATACGATGAAAATGAAATTTGGATAAGGCTGCAATCTGGCTCAATCGATCAACATCTAAATCTTCATCTAAATGTCTTTGAATATAATCGCAAACCAGTTGCAGCTTTTGTGTATATACAGCCATACATTTATGTCTGTTCATTCGATAGCACTACTTTTACATAGTGCTGATCTCTATTCTTGATCGAAATTGCGCTTTTTAAAATTATACAACTTGCTTAAAATAATCTTCTTTTGGCATATCAACAAGTTCAACACACAATTGAATTTCTTTATTAAACTCTTGTTGTAGATAATTTTTATTGCTGAGTGCCGCTAACAACTGATCACCCATCAGTTGTTTTTGCTCTGCATTTCTTCCCGACAAAATATAAACTTTTACATGAATATAAGCCTGTTCTAGTCCCAGACCAATTAGGAAAACATCATCTTTACGCGCACGGCTTTTAATATCTTCTGGGCTAAACAACTCTGTTTCAATGAGCGTTGTATTAATTTCTTCAAGTAATTGTTTTGCGTTTAATCCAGTTAAGTTATCTGAATAATCAACTACAATGTGCGGCATAGCCACCTCAATTTATGTAATAAGTAATTAAGCTAATTAAGCTAATTAAACTTTACTCAATAAATAATAAAGCTAATCGAACCTGATCATATCCCATTCGAGGGCTGGTTGCTTCAACGATTGGTCGTAGTTTGATCGAACCATCATCAGAAAAATGATCTGGATTTTGGCGCTTTTTCAGTTTCTTATAAATTTTTCGGATTTCTTCGACCACTTCTTCTCCAGGATGGGCAACCGAAATATCCAGTTTTTGTTCTTTATGAAGTCGAGCCAAATGGTTAATGATTGTCGCTGGGGTTAGTCCACGTTCATGCGCAATATCTTCAATCTCATAGCCTTCTTCAAACAACGCACGTGTTTCGTCTAGAGTTGCCGAGGCATAATTTTGTTTCGCACCTTTTGAGAGTTTTTTCTCATTACGAGAAATCTCAGTTTCATTTAAAGTTCCGCCACAATGACGAATAAATGCTTTGTGCTGAGCAGTTAAATCTACATCTGCAAAGTTGTCTTCTGCTTCTTTAGACAACTCTTGGAAACGACGATCTGCTTTTACAGCCAAGCTATCTAGCTCTAGAGCTTGCTCGTTAATCCCTAATAACTTTAATCCAGTTAAAGATTTCAGACGCGAGAGCGCAACATAGCCCTGACCTTTTTCAAAGGTGTTCATGAGGTTAATTTCGGCAGCTTCTAACGTCATCCCTTGGCTTTTATGAATGGTAATCGCCCATGCCAAACGAAGTGGAATTTGCTGGAAACTGGCAATCACTTTACCTGCATCATTTTCAACTGACCAAGTTTCAGGCGCAACCAGCAATGTCGTGCCATCGGTCAATTTCACCTTTGGTAGCAAACCATTTTCATCATCTTCTTCAAAACCAATGACTTCCCCTAAACTCCCGTTGATATAGCCCATATCAAAGTTGTTTTTTACAAACATGACTTTTGCATGTTTCTTTAAGGTGAGTTCTTCTGGTGCACGAACCGAAGATTTTAAAGTTTCTACCAGTTTTTCATTACCATCTAAAACCGCATTGAATTGATGCCCTTCATTATCAATTTCATTTAAGTGCTGATAATTGATATTGTCGACATCCATATTGTGCGTATAGAGACGAGTAAAGGTCTCACCAATATCATGCGAGCGTGATTGACGTAATACGTGTAAATGATCTGATTGAATATTTTGCGCACGAATCGCATTTAAAATCTGGTTAAGAATTTCATCATCTTGGCGATGTTGTTCTGTTAAATAACATACGCGAAATTTAGCTTCGACCCATGCATCAGACATAAAACAGAACTTGTCACGGTTGGCTTCACTATTACGTCCAACTGGTGGCAACTGAAAGAAATCTCCGGCAACAATGACTTGGATACCGCCAAATGCCTCATCGCTTTCTTTAAAATATTTTAAAACCTGATTCACCAGATTAAGCTGCTTCGCATGTAACATCGAAATTTCATCGATGACGAGAACTTGCGCATTTTCAAGGTGTTCCTTGAGATATTTACGCTCTTTCATACGTTTTAGGTCATCATCAGTTAACTGATCTTTAATCCCGATGCCTGCCCATGTATGAATCGTCATGCCGTTCATATGTGTTGCAGCAATACCTGTAGATGCCGTAATAGCCACAGGCACTTTACGTGCTTTTAGGTATTGGATGTACTGATTGAGTGTATAGGTTTTCCCTGCACCAGCCGAACCGGTTAAAAAGACATTTTCACCTGCTTTAAGCAGTTTAAGCGCAGTTTCCTGTTTCATAATCTCATAAGTACATCTTCAACAGCCCATAGCTTAACGACTTTCCCGAAAAAATTAAATGAATGAGCTAGAATTTCTGTAAAATCAATATAAATCAATAATTAACATTAAAATAATATTTGGTAGGTTTTTGGTAGGTAGGAAAATAATCTTCACATCACAATACTAAGGCCATGGTGAGGCTCACCTGTAATAACAAACAATGGATTTATGGAAGAAGGAATCACTCCATGGCTTTTAAAAATATTGCAGATCAAACAAACGGTTTTTATATTCCATGCGTATCACTCTTTGGACCAGGATGTGCCAAAGAAATTGGTACAAAGGCACAAAACCTCGGCGCAAAAAAAGCATTAATTGTGACCGATGAAGGTTTATTTAAATTTGGTGTTGCAGATCTTATCGCAAACTATTTAACTGAAGCAGGCGTTGCGAGCCATATTTTTCCGGGTGCAGAACCCAACCCAACCGATATTAATGTTCATAACGGTGTAAATGCCTATAACGACAATGGCTGTGACTTTATTGTATCGCTAGGTGGTGGTTCATCTCATGACTGTGCAAAAGGGATTGGCCTAGTCACTGCTGGTGGTGGTCATATTCGTGATTACGAAGGTATCGATAAAAGTAAGGTACCAATGACGCCATTGATTGCAGTCAACACAACCGCTGGTACAGCATCTGAAATGACCCGTTTCTGTATTATTACCAATACAGACACTCACGTAAAAATGGCAATTGTCGACTGGCGTTGTACCCCACTCATTGCAATTGATGACCCGAAACTCATGATTGCAAAACCGGCTGGTTTAACGGCTGCAACAGGTATGGATGCTTTAACCCATGCTGTTGAAGCCTATGTTTCTACGGCGGCCAACCCAATTACCGATGCCTGTGCAGAAAAAGCCATCACCATGATTAGTCAATGGTTACAACCTGCTGTAGCAAATGGTGAAAACATCGAAGCGCGTGATGCAATGAGCTATGCACAGTACTTGGCTGGTATGGCATTTAACAATGCATCTCTAGGCTATGTACATGCAATGGCGCATCAGTTGGGCGGTTTCTATAACCTACCTCACGGCGTATGTAACGCAATCTTGTTACCACACGTGTGCGAATTTAACTTAATTGCTTGTCCAGATCGCTACGCAAAAATCGCAGATTTAATGGGTGTAAAAACTCATGGACTGACCGTGATGGAAGCTGCATATGCTGCAATTGATGCCATTCGTAAACTGTCTTCATCCATTGGTATTCCATCTGGTTTAACAGAGCTAGGGGTAAAAACTGAAGACCTTGCGGTTATGGCCGATAATGCTCAAAAAGATGCATGTATGCTGACCAATCCACGTAAAGCAAATCATGCACAAGTTGTGGAGATTTTCAAAGCAGCACTTTAATCTTGATGTAATGGCACATCCCTCTAGTAAGTCAAACCCCTCCGACCGTTGACTTACTTTTTGGGGAATACTTAGCTCCAGCGGTATTCCCTTTTTTAAACCTCTATTCCAATCCAACCTCTAAACCTGATTGACAATTCGCCCATTTCATTGAAGGATACTCAGCATGTCTTAATTACAATAGCTCGATAAAAATGAATACATCTTCAGCTACTCAAAATTATGTTCCAGATATTTTAGGTACTGGCTACCAACAGCTCACACTCAACTTTCCTGATGATTATGAAGGTAAAGTTGTTGCCACATTGGTTCGTAAAAAGGCCGCTCAATCTACTCAAAAAGCTGTGCTTTATATTCATGGTTTTTTAGATTATTTCTTTCAAACTGAAATGGCTGAACAATTCAACGCGCATGGTTATGACTTCTATGCCTTGGATTTAAGAAAATATGGTCGTTCCAAGCTACCCCATCAAATCTTCTATAATGTGCTTGATTTAAGTGAATACGATGCCGAAATTACTCAAGCATTAGATATCATTGCTAAAGAACAGCACACACAAGTATTGCTTGCAGGCCATTCGACTGGCGGTTTGACAGCAACGCTTTATGCTGCCCATCACCCGAACCATCCTCTTATTAAAGCGCTATGGACGAATAGTCCATTTTATGACTTTAATTTAAGCTTGGTCGAAAAGAAGTTTGGTATTCCAATGCTCAGTCGAGTAGGAAAATATCTACCTAAAGTTAAATTCCCAAGCCAACTGAACAAATGGTACACCGCGAGCCTTCACAAACAGCTCAAGGGCGAATGGGACTTTAATCTGGACTGGAAACCTACCTCTGCCCCTACGGTTCAACTCAGCTTTCTACATGCGATTCATACAGCACAAAAAGAAATACATCGCGGAGTTAAACTGAATGTTCCCGCACTGATTATGCATTCTCATCAGACTAAAAACCCTAAAAAATGGGGAGCCGATGCGACTCAAAGCGATGTAATTTTAGACGTTAAAGACATTGAAAAATTTGGCAAAAAAATCAAAGGTGATGTCTCTGTTGTCTCTATTCACAATGGCTTGCATGATCTGGTCCTTTCAGCCCAGCCAGTACGAGAACAAGTCTATCAACAATTGTTCCAGTGGCTGGATCAAAAAATCACTTAACTGAGCTTAGGTGAGTCAAGGTATTTCATCAGCAATTGATGCGCGGGATGTTCACTCGGTACTAACTCCATAAGACGTTCTACTGCATCGATTGCTTCAGGGAAATGAGCTAAATGCTTAAGTAATAAATCTGTTTCTTGCGTTTTAAAAATTGCATCGCTCAAGCGTGATTCAAGGCAGTCACGCCATGCACATAAAAACGGGCTTTCCGTTTTTGCCAGAAAAACACCTGTGTAAAGCTGCAAAGCAGAAGCCGCATATCCCGCATCCAGTGCTTGTTCAGCTTGTAAAAAATCGGCTTCAACATGTACAAGCAAACGATATGGCCGAGATCCAAGTAAACCACCCAAAATATCTCGAAGTTGAGACATTTCAGCTTTAAGCGTACCCATACTCACTTTACGTTCGCCATAGAGCGCCTGATAAAGATGCTCTAAAGTTAAGCCATGTAGACATAACGCCAATATCGTCAAAATTTCAATTTGGCGCGGTGTTAATAACAAACTTTTGCCATTAAATTTAACTTGTGGCGTTGAAAATGCACGAATATGTAATTGCTGACGCTGCTGCTCTAGCAAGGCAGATTGAATAATGGATGCACAACGTTCGGCAGCCAATATTCCTAAACTATTATGGTTCTTCCAAGTAGTCGATAAATCAACGACACCTAGAGTTTGTTTTGAGTATGGATCGATAATTGGTGCGGCATAGCACACCCAATCATGAATCGATTCCATATAATGTTCATTAGAAAAAACACAGCTTGATTGTTGAGTTTTTAAAGACAAAGCCAATGCATTGGTGCCAACAAACTCTTCACGCCATTGCCCACCCTGCACAAAGTGAACACGCTCAGCTGCACTTTGCATTTGAGCACTTGTTGCCGTCCAAATAATCGTACTACCAATGTCACCAACGGCAATCACCATTGAGGATTGTTCAGCAATATGACGTAAATCATCGGCACACTGGCTTAAAGCCATATCCAAAGCATTTTGTGAAGCAGATTTTTTCTCGACTAATGGAGCCGCAAAACGCTCTTTAGGAATCGCAGCAGAGGCTGACCGTTCCCATGAGCTTGCAATACTTTGACCCAGTTTGGCAGCATTTTGAGGAGAGAGACTATTTTGCGTACGCAGTTGATCAATCAACGTCCGTTGCTGCAATAAATCCTTTTTTGTGAACATTTGTAAATTCCTTATATATCCACATTTCTATTCCAACCTTTCTCCAACCTTCTTCTTTATATCCTAATTATACAAAGTACGAAAGTACCTACTGACAGGGTTCTTGTTAGTCTTTAGTCCTAAAAAGCAAAGGAATATTTATATGCGCTATATCGATCCAAATCAACCAGGCTCAAAAGTTCAATTTAAATCACAATATGAAAATTTTATTGGCGGTGAATGGGTTGCACCTGTAAAGGGTGCATATTTTGATAATATATCTCCTGTTGACGGAAAAGCTTTCACCCGTATTCCACGCTCTAGTGCCGAAGATATTGAACTCGCTCTAGATGCAGCACATAAAGCGAAAGCAACATGGAATAAAGCCTCACCAACGGTACGCTCTAATATACTTTTAAAAATTGCTGATCGTTTAGAAGCAAATCTTGAAATGCTTGCTGTTGCAGAAACTTGGGATAACGGTAAAGCGGTTCGTGAAACTTTAGCAGCAGACCTTCCACTTGCGATTGACCATTTCCGTTATTTCGCAGGTTGTATTCGTGCTCAAGAAGGTGGCATCTCTGAAATTGATGAAGATACCATTGCCTACCATTTCCATGAGCCATTAGGTGTGGTTGGCCAAATCATTCCATGGAACTTCCCAATTTTAATGGCAGCATGGAAACTTGCTCCTGCTCTAGCGGCTGGTAACTGTGTCGTGATTAAACCAGCAGAACAAACACCAGTAGGTATTTTACTGGTTGCTGAACTGATCCAAGACATTTTACCGCCGGGTGTACTTAATATTGTCAATGGTTTCGGTTCAGAAGTCGGCCGTCCTTTAGCAACAAACCCACGTATTGCAAAAATCGCGTTCACAGGTTCCACTCAAACTGGACAAATGGTGATGCAATATGCGACCGAAAATATTATTCCAGTGACATTAGAACTTGGTGGTAAGTCACCAAACCTTTTCTTTGAAGACATCATGGATAAAGAAGATGACTTCTTAGAAAAAACACTTGAAGGTTTTGCGATGTTTGCCTTAAACCAAGGTGAAGTATGTACTTGCCCTTCTCGTGCTTTAGTACAAGAAAGTATTGCTGATCAGTTCTTGGAGTTGGCTGTAGAGCGTGTAAAACGTATTAAAACTGGCCATCCGCTTGATACTGAAACGATGATTGGTGCTCAAGCATCTCTACAACAACAAGAGAAAATCTTACGTTGTATTAACACTGGTCGTGAAGAAGGTGCAGAACTCTTACTTGGTGGTAGCGGCCGTAAAGAAGTAGGCGATGGTTACTATGTCGATCCGACTATTTTTAAAGGTCACAATGGCATGCAAGTTTTCCAAGAAGAAATTTTTGGACCTGTACTTGCTGTGACAACGTTCAAAGACTTTGACGATGCAATTAAAATTGCCAATGACACCATGTATGGTTTAGGTGCAGGTGTATGGTCACGTTCAGCTCACATTTCTTATCGTGCTGGTCGTGCTATTGAAGCTGGCCGTGTTTGGACAAACTGCTACAACATCTACCCTGCACATGCTGCATTTGGTGGTTACAAGAAGTCTGGTATTGGCCGCGAAAACCACAAGATGATGCTAGATCATTATCAACAAACTAAAAACTTGTTGGTTAGTTATTCAACTAAACCTATGGGCTTCTTCTAAGTTCTGCACCAAGTTGATACCAGACTATCAACATTAGAAAGAAGTAAGCTCATTAATTATGTAAGAAGCCAGTAATTTAGATTACTGGCTTCTTTATTTAGTGCTGTTAGTTCTCAAGTTTTTATCATTTGGAATAAAAAAGCGCCATCTATTATCTAAAGTGCTTCATTTAGGCATTGCTTTTGCATTGATTCATACAAACCCACTCGCAGGAGTATTGTATGAATCAACCAGAAACAGCTTCCGTTATTGCTTCAAGCGCAGAAGTTTCATCAGCAGAATATTTTGCTCAGCGTCAACTTAAACAAGGTACGGTTGGTTGGTTACTCCTGATTGGTTTAGGCGTAGCTTATGTGATATCGGGTGATTTTGCTGGCTGGAACTTCGGCATAGCCCAAGGTGGTTGGGGTGGCATGTTTATTGCCACTGCCCTCGCTGCAATCATGTACCTGTGCCTATGTCTTTCTATGTCAGAAATGTCCACCATGATGCCGACAGCAGGTGGTGGTTATAGTTTTGCGCGTGCTGCCTTTGGTCCTTTTGGTGGCTATTTAACAGGAACAGCCATTTTAATTGAATACGCAATTGCCCCTGCTGCTATTGCCGTATTTATTGGTGGTTATTGTGAATCTTTATTTGGCATTAATGGCTGGATGATTTACCTCGCCTGCTATGCCGTTTTTATGGGCATACATTTGAAAGGCGCTGGCGAAGCCTTAAAAATTATGTTCGCAATTACACTTGTCGCAGCGGTTGCCCTTATTGTATTTATTGCAGCAATGATCCCGCATTTTAATGCACAAAACCTGTTAGATATTCCTGTTGGCACAGCAGCTGGTGCAAGTCGTTTTCTACCTCATGGTTACTTAGGTATCTGGGCAGCAGTTCCTTTTGCAATCTGGTTTTTCCTTGCAGTTGAAGGTGTTCCTTTAGCAGCAGAAGAAGCAAAAGATCCAGCCAAATCGCTCCCACGCGGTTTAATAGGTGCCATGCTCATACTAACGGCGTTTGCCATGCTCATTTTATTCTTGGGTGCGGGCGCAGCAGGTGCAAGTACTTTACAAAACTCAGGCGCTCCTCTCGTCGATGCTCTGGTTAAAGTTTATGGCACCAACACTTGGCTTGCGACTTTTGTAAATTTTGTTGGGTTAACAGGTTTAATCGCAAGTTTCTTTTCAATTATCTATGCCTATTCACGTCAAATTTTTGCATTGTCACGTGCTGGTTACTTACCTACTTCACTCTCTTTAACCAATAAAAATAAAGCCCCTTATCTGGCAATTATTATTCCGGGCATTATTGGGTTCTTGCTTTCACTTACCAAAGAAGGCGATTCACTGATTTTAATCGCGGTTTTTGGTGCCACCATTTCCTACGTGTTGATTCTTTTATCCCATATCAAACTACGCCTCTCTAAACCCGACATGCCTCGTCCCTATAAAACACCAGGTGGCATTGTGACCTCAAGCATTGCATTAGTTTTAGCAGTGGCTGCGGTAGTTGCAGGTTTTGTGGTTAACCCTAAAGTCTGGTTTATTGCTGCAGCTATTTACGTGGCATTTATTGCTTACTTTTTATTCTATAGCCGCTATCATTTAGTGAAAGGTACACCAGAAGAAGAGTTTGCAAATATTAAAGCCGCAGAACAAGAGCTATAAATAAAAGGATGCAACCATGAGTTATCGCAAGATTGTCGCCAATCAGCAATATCACTTTACTGACCTAAAAACTTTAATGGCAAAAGCAACGCCGTTACGTTCTGGCGATGAGTTAGCAGGTGTAGCCGCCAGAGACGCAACCGAACATGTTGCGGCACAAATGACTTTGGCCGATGTACCTCTTAAAACCTTTTTGAATGAAGTTGTGGTCGATTACGAAACTGATGAAATTACACGACTAATTATTGATGAACATGATCTGGCAGCCTTTGCTCCTATTTCACACTTTACAGTAGGTGATTTCCGAAATTGGTTACTTGGAGAAGAAGCCACTGCTCAAAGCTTAAAAGCATTAGCATCGGGTTTAACTCCAGAAATGGTAGCTGCTGTCAGCAAAATTATGCGCAATCAAGATTTGATTTATGTTGCCAGTAAATGTGAAGTCGTTACCCAGTTTCGCAACACCATCGGCCTAAAAGGCCATCTTTCTACCCGTTTGCAACCCAATCACCCTACCGACGATGTTCTTGGTATTTCCGCCAGTATTTTAGATGGCTTGATGTATGGCAATGGTGATGCCGTGATCGGCATTAACCCTGCGACAGATAATTTACATAATTTGTCAGAGCTACTGAAATTGCTTGATCATGTCATTCAGGAATATCAAATTCCAACGCAGTCCTGTGTGCTCACCCATATCAGCTCAGGTATTCAACTGGCTGAAAGAAATGTGCCAATTGATTTAATGTTTCAATCAATCGCTGGCACCCAACTGGCTAATGAAGGTTTTGGAATTTCACTTGATTTACTGCAAGAAGGTTATGAAGCCACGCTCGCACTTAAACGCGGGACCATTGGGCAAAATGTTATGTACTTTGAAACTGGTCAAGGTAGTGCATTATCAAGCAATGCACATCACGGCGTTGACCAGCAAACATTAGAAACCCGTGCCTATGCCGTAGCCCGAAAATATAATCCACTTTTGGTGAATACTGTCGTAGGTTTTATTGGCCCCGAATATTTATTTAATGGTAAACAAATTATACGTGCAGGTTTAGAAGATCACTTCTGTGGCAAATTACTTGGTGTACCAATGGGTTGCGACATTTGTTATACCAATCATGCCGATGCCGACCAAAACGACATGGATGTTCTCCTTACCCTATTTGGCGCAGCGGGCATCAACTTTATTATGGGTATTCCAGGTTCAGATGATGTCATGCTCAATTATCAAACGACTTCGTTCCATGATGCCCTTTACCTAAGACAACTCTTAGGTTTAAAACCCGCTCCTGAGTTTTCTGCGTGGCTTGAACAACAGGGCATTTTTAAACAACAAAACTCTCAAATTTGCTGGGCAGATCACATGCCCGACCAATTCTCTCGCCTGCTCATGAATTAGGGAGAACACTATGAAACTCAGTCGAGATATTCAATATCCCTCCTCTACCCATCAAGATCAGTGGGAAAAACTTAAACAGTTTACCGATGCCCGTATTGCTTTGGGCCGTGCGGGTTGCAGTATCCCAACACGAGCCTTACTCGAGTTTCAGCTATCTCATGCACAAGCAAAAGATGCTGTTTATCAAGATTTGGACGTTCTCCATTTATCTGAACAATTACAGCAACAGCAGCTTCCAAGCATTCATGTACAAAGTAATGCATCTAATAAAGAAATTTATCTCAAACGCCCAGATTTAGGACGTCAGCTTTCAAGCCAATCAAAAGATGTCTTAATTAAGGAATATGCAGAAAATCCACAACAGTACGATGTGTGTATTGTGGTAGGTGATGGACTCTCTGCAAGAGCAATTGAAGCGAATGCTGTGGCATTTATTGCAGCGCTGAGTGAACAAATTCAGCAAGAAAACTGGAGTCTTGCACCAATTGCACTTGCGACAGGTAGTCGAGTTGCTCTTGGCGATGAAGTCGCAGAAATTTTCAAAGCCTCTATGCTTGTGATGCTTATTGGCGAACGTCCAGGATTAAGCTCTCCGGACAGTATGGGCATTTACTATACATGGAATGCATATTCAGGCTGCCTCGATGCGAAACGCAATTGTATTTCCAATGTTCGCCCAGCAGGCTTAAGTATTCCAGTTGCGGTACAACGTTTAATCACATTAATGAAAAAATCAAAACAACTCGGATTTTCAGGCGTTAATTTAAAAGACGAACATCAACTTTCAAACATAGGCCTTGAGGAAACTCAAAAGCTATTATTTTAAACAGTAGAATATGTTTAGGGATTTATTCATAAATAGATAATCCTTTGCATAACAACATCATTTTAACGAAAAATACCAATTTTCGGGTATTGGCGATTTATACAGATATTCTCTTCTTTATATTTATCGCTATACTCCACGTATTGATCTTCTATGAATCATTTCTATGAGCACAACAAACGCCTTCCCAAAAACTATTTATGCCATTCAGCATCTTGCTTTCGAAGACTTAGGTTCATTAGAAGATGTCTTTTATCAACTCGGATTTCGAGTCCGTTATTTTGAGGCGGGAGTTGATGATTTAACCCCTGCTTTTTCACATGAAGGTTTAACCATTATTTTAGGTGGTCCAATCGGGGTTTATGAAACTGACGATTATCCATTCTTAAAAGATGAAATTGCTTTACTCAAACAACGTTTAGCAGACGATAAACCTACTCTGGGCATTTGCCTAGGCGCACAGCTTATTGCTCATGCACTTGGTGCAAAAGTATATGCAGGACATCAAAAAGAAATTGGCTGGGGTCCACTGAGTTTAAGCCTACGCGCTAATCAAGTTTTATCTGGTTTGCTTAATAATGTGCATGTTCTACATTGGCATGGTGACACGTTCGACCTTCCTGAAAATGCAGTGCTTTTAGCAAGTTCTGATGTTTATACCAATCAGGCATTTGAAGTCGGAAATAATATTCTTGCGTTGCAGTTCCACATTGAAACCACTGAAGAGCATTTTGAAAAGTGGTTAATTGGTCATACATGTGAACTTCGCCATGCAAATATTTCGATTCCAAAGCTTCGCGAAGATAATTTGCAATACGCTCAAGCGCTAGAACATGCTGCATTTGAAATTATTCAAAAATTTCTCAAACGCATTGGATATAGTGGTTAAATTATAAAAATACAATTTAACAATTGATTAATTAAATTATATCCATAAAGCCAAATGCTTACTTTTTACCCAAAGGTAGATTATTAATCTATCTTTGGGAACCTTTATAATTAATTTCCGTGTATTATTAATTTATTCATTTTGTAACATAAAATAAACGCTGATTTACTATGGAAATCCTGAAATTTATTAAAAGCTTTAACACGGTGAATACTTATTTATCGCTAGCATTTATTCTTCTTATAATCATTGTTCTTTATTTTTATGTGGTTAATCCAGCTTAGCTTATTTGCCAAAGCGTAATAAAGAATAATATATGTAAGAGGATAGATATAAAAAAGCCCAACTGAGTTGGGCTTTTTTATATCTGCTATTTACTCAAAACCTGTTACTTTTTCTCAGGCTTAAAGCTATCTTTCAAATCAAGAATACGGTTAAACACTGGTTTTTCAGGTGAATGATCGTGCTGATCTGCAACGAAATAACCTTCACGTTCAAACTGGAAACGATCTTCAGGACTCGCTTGTGCTAAAGCAGGTTCAATTACAGCTTCTAATACTTTCATCGAATCTGGATTTAGGTTTGCCAAGAAATCATCACCTGTTTCAGGGTCTGCTTCTGTGAACAAACGATCGTAAATACGTACTTCAGCAGGAATACCTTTTGTTGCAGATACCCAGTGAATTACACCTTTCACTTTACGGCCTTCAGGGTTTTTACCTAAAGTTTCAGGGTCAATTGAACATTTCAGCTCAACCACTTCACCATTAGCATCCTTAATGACCTCATCACATTTAATCACGTAAGCATGACGTAAACGTACTTCACCGTCAGGAATTAAACGTTTAAAGCCTTTTGGCGGTACTTCCTCAAAGTCTTTACGGTCAATATAGATTTCCTTAGTTAAAGGAATTACACGATCACCCATATCAACGTTAGGATGGCGAGCATGCGTAAGATCCATATCCTCTGGTAAATTAGTTAAAGTCACTTTAAGTGGACTTAAAACAGCCATACCACGCGCAGCTGTATTTTCCAAAGATTGGCGAATACAGAACTCAAGCATTGCAACATCTACAATACCATCAGTTTTTGACACACCTACACGTTTACAGAAATCACGTAAACCTTCTGGAGTAAAACCGCGACGGCGCATACCCACTACTGTTGGCATACGCGGGTCATCCCAACCATTCACATGACCACCTTCCACCAACTTACGTAATTTACGTTTTGATGTAATGGTGTAGTCCACGTTTAAACGTGAAGATTCATACTGATGTGGAACTGCTTTAGATTTTACCTTTTCTACAATCCAGTCATAAAACGGACGGTGATCTTGGAACTCTAATGTACAAAGCGAATGAGTAATCCCCTCAATAGCATCAGACAATGGATGAGCATAGTCATACATTGGATAGATTTTC
Organism: Acinetobacter sp. KB005; assembly: GCF_049949095.1. Lineage (NCBI taxonomy): Bacteria > Pseudomonadati > Pseudomonadota > Gammaproteobacteria > Moraxellales > Moraxellaceae > Acinetobacter > Acinetobacter sp. KB005. Next base: position 3,290,470 of record NZ_CP188191.1, read on the forward strand.
CACTTATCACCTGTTTGGTGATGCTCTGAATGCAATACGCGATATAAAATTGGATCACGCATGTGTACGTTTGGGCTTGCCATATCAATTTTGGCACGTAAAACAGCTTCACCCTCTTTAAATTCACCATTGCGCATTTTTTCAAAGCGAGCAAGGTTTTCTTCAACAGATGCATCACGGTATGGTGAATTTTTACCCGGTTCAACAAAACTACCGCGGTTTAACTTAATTTCTTCTGGAGACTGTAAATCAACATAAGCATCGCCTTGCTCAATTAATTGAACAGCCCATGCATATAATTGATCAAAATAACTTGATGCATAGCGCGGCTCACCATTCCAGTTAAAACCAAGCCATTTCACATCATTCGCAATACCGTCAACGTACTCTTGTTCTTCAGCATCAGGGTTTGTATCGTCAAAACGTAAATTACATAGACCATCAAACTCTTCAGCCACACCAAAGTTTAGGCAAATCGCTTTTACATGACCAATATGCAAATAACCATTTGGTTCTGGTGGAAAACGCGTTACGATCTGCTTTGCACGTCCAGTAGCCAAATCTTCAGTAATGACTTGGCGAACAAAATCTAAGCCAGCCTGTTGTTCTTGCTGCGCAGAATCGACAGAGGCATGAGTATTCGGTGTCGGGTTATTTGGCAGGCTCGAGACAACATCATTAGGCTTCATAGTGTATCAATCACTTCTTTGTAGATAAAATTTCGAAAAATTTAAACGCTATCTTCATTTTTAACAAAGATTTTAACGTTTTTTACTTGCCTTGTAGTTTACAGTTTGCTTATGCTTCTCTCAACCAAAAACCCATGGTCATAAGCCCATGTTTAGGAGATTAATGTAATGAGTTTTCCTCAAGTCGAATTAAACACCAATAAAGGTCGTATTGTTCTTGAACTGAATGCTGAAAAAGCACCTAAAACAGTAGCAAACTTTTTAGAATATGTACGTGACGGTTTTTATGACGGCGTTATTTTCCACCGCGTCATTGATGGTTTCATGATCCAAGGTGGCGGTATGGATGAAAACTTCAAAGAAAAAGCAACACGTGATTCAATTGAAAATGAAGCTGATAACGGTTTAAGCAACGACGAAGGTACGATTGCAATGGCACGTACTCAAGCTCCTCACTCAGCGTCTGCTCAATTCTTTATCAACGTGAAAAATAACTCTTTCTTGAACCATACCTCTAAAACTGCTCAAGGTTGGGGTTATGCTGTATTTGGTAAAGTTGTTGAAGGTCTAGACATTGTTGAAGCGATCAAAGGTGTTCGCACTGGCAACCGTGGTTATCACGCTGACGTTCCTTTAGAAAACGTTGTAATCGAATCTGCTAAAATTATTTCTGAATAATTTTAGGATAAAGCTGTGACTTATCTGTTTATCTCAGATTTACATTTGTCACCTGAACACCCTCGACTCGTTCGAGGGTTTTTAGACTTATTGGTGCATTACCAAGATAAAAATACTCAGCTCTACATTTTAGGCGATTGGTTTAATGCCTGGATTGGAGATGACTATTCAGCACCATGGCTCGATGAAATTGTCGATGCCTTAAAGGCTTTTACTCAAAAGGGTAATCGAGTTTACTTTCAAGTAGGCAATCGGGATTTTGCTCTTAATCAAGTTTTCCTCAATAAATTTAATGGCGTTTTACTCCCTGACATTTATTCCCTCAATATTGCAGGACATCAATATCGTCTAGAACACGGCGATGCATTATGTACAGATGACGTTTCTTATCAAAGATTTAAAAAGATTATTCGAAATCCGCTCTTAGTCGCTCTTTTACGTCGAACTCCACTCAGTTTTCGCACTAAGCTGGTTAATGGCTTCCGCAAGAGAAGCTCCGCGGACAAACAGCAAAAAAGCTATGAAATCATGGATGTGAATGAGCAAGCAGTTCTGTCTGCTTTAGCAGATGTAGATACACTAATTCATGGGCATACTCACCGCCCTTCAATTCATCAAGTGCAAGATAAACAACGAATTGTTCTTGGCGATTGGCGTGAAGATCAGGCTTATATTTTAGAAATTGATCCATCTTCAAATATGCGACAGCTCGAATTGGTTGTCTGGAATTATTAGCTAGTAATTAGTCACTTTTTATTTCAACTTTCAATTCTTTAATTTTTTTATTTAAATCAGAATCGTAAATCACACACATGCTGGCAATAAATATAAATTTCCAGCTTATATGTGCATGATCGTGATACTCAATGTATAAAATAAGAAGACTCAATACAAATATAAGAATGATAAAGGCTTTAACAATTCTAATTTCTCGCAACTTACTCTTTGCATCGGTTGGCATTAAATCAATCATTTTCAATAGATTACTAAAATTTTATATAAACATTATATTTCTTTATCAAATTACATAGGAAATGTTTTTGAATAAAATAGCGTATGATGGCAAAGATTAAATTCTCTCAATTGCCATAAGATTGATATGGAGTAGACCTATGGACCTATTGAATTCTGTTAAAAGCCGCTATACAACAAAAGCGTACGATTCTGAAAAGAAAATCCCCCAAGAAAAAATTAATAAATTATTAGAAATTTTACGTTTTTCACCTTCTTCAGTGAATATACAGCCTTGGCACTTTTTCGTTGCAGATAACCTTGCAGCTAAAGAAAGAATAGCGAAAGCCTTAACAGGTAAATATGCTTACAATGGTCCCAAAGTGCTTGAGTCATCACACACACTTGTATTTTGCACAAAAACAGACATTTCATCTGAATACTTAAATCAATTACTTGAACAAGATGATTTAAGTGGCCGTTTTAAAGATGAAAAAGCTAAATTAGGCCAAAAAGATACTCGCCATGGCTATGTTGAGTTCTATCGAAATGAGCAGAAAAATTTATTTGGATGGATGGAAAATCAAACATTCATTGCTCTGGGGCAACTGCTTTTTGCTGCGGGTTTAGAAGGAATTGATGCAACACCAATGGGCGGCTTTGATGAAGACATTTTAAATAATGAGTTAGGTTTAACTGAAAAAGGCCTACGTAGTTCAGTCATTGTTTCCCTAGGTTATCGCAGTGAAAACGATTTTAATGCCAAACTACCAAAATCACGCCTACCAGATGAAGTTATTTTTACCTATTTATAAAATTAGAATAGTTCAAGAGATTCAAGTCTCTTGAACTATAAAACCATTGCCCTAGCTAAACAAATCACGCCACTTATCCCAAATAAAATACCTAAAGTGGTAGGCCATTTTAATTTTTCTTTATATAAAATAACGCCACTTACAATGCCTAATAGCACCACAAGAATATTCATACTTGCAAAAACAATTGCAGGTGAATCCTTTAAAAGAATATGAGCTTTCACATATAAAGCAATATTTGAGAAATTAAGTACCCCCAGCACCAACCCAGCTATAGCACTTTTAAACTGCCATTTTTGGGTTTTCTGCACCAATAAATATGAAATTGATAATATAAAAGCTGTAATAAAAATAAGATTCAAAGTGAGTGTAAATTGAAGACCTAAACTACTCGTATATTTTAAGAGAATATCTACTGCGGCATATCCACACCAAACACTTAATAGAGCAAAAATTGCTTTTCGAGATTGATGATTCGAAGAATTACTCATTTGTCCAAAAAGAACAAGTAAAACAGCAAAAATTCCTAAACCTATTCCCCATAGCTTTAATGCATTAAATTGTTCATGAAAAAAGAAATAAGCTGCGAGTAAAGAAAGTACGACAGAAAGACGCTGTGCAACTTCGGTCTTAACAATTCCTGCATATTCTAGTGACTTAGCTAAACACAGAAAAATACTGGGCAAAATCAGTCCCAATGCAATAATTAACCACCAAGGGGTCTTTGATATTGAAATGTGTTGAATATCAGGCTGAAACCACCAAAAGCAAAGAAGACTCGCGCTCGCATAGTTCCATGCAATTATTTGTAACGGCTGATACCCTTTTTTCTTTAAGTTTTTTAATAGGATAGACACCAAAACACTACTTAAAGCAGCAGCCAATATTAATATCATCGATTAAAACTCTATTTATTTAAATATATGAGTCACCATGGTCAAATTATGACCTTTGATGAGTTTAATATTTTGAATTAACTTTTAAATAAACATAAAAAAACCAGTCATTATCTGACTGGTTTCTTTTTTAGATATCAATTAACGATTATTTTCGTCTTCTTGACCATCTTCAAATTTAGTGTCGTTGTCAAAACCACCTTGATGACCACCGAAGCCGCCTTGACCACCGAAACCACCGCCTTGACCACCGAAGCCACCTTGACCGCCGAAGCCGCCACCTTGACCACCACCGAAGCCGCCTTGACCACCGAAGCCGCCTTGAGCGCCACCGAAGCCACCTTGAGCACCACCAAAGCCACCGCCTTGACCGCCACCGAAGCCACCAGTAGGTTGACCACCAAAACCGCCTTGTGTGCCACCTTGTGCTGGGAAGCCTGTACCTTGCGCGCCTGCTGGGCGTGGGTTACGAGCTGGAACAACAGTTGAAATCGCGTGTTTGTAAACCATTTGACTTACTGTATTTTTTAATAAAACAACATATTGGTCAAATGATTCAATATGACCCTGTAATTTAATACCGTTCACAAGGAAAATAGAAACAGGGATACGTTCTTTACGGAGAGAATTTAAGAACGGATCTTGTAAAGTTTGACCTTTAGACATTTTTAACTCCAAAAAAAAATTTTTAAATCAGCGCAAAAAAACTATCTTTATTTTTCAACTAAAAATTATAAAAAGACAGTGTGCAAATTTTGCTTTATCCATAAGAGTTTCGCAAGTCTTCTTTCGCCTGCTTTATCGTCAAGTAAGTTTTAAAATCGTGTATTTCTTGCAAAGAACGTAACCACGTATATTGACGTTTGGCAAGTTGTCGTGTTGCAAATAAAGCTTTATCCTCCATTTCACGTTTACTTTTGAGACTTATATCACTTTTTAATAGAAATTCTAGTGCTTGTCGATAACCCACCGAACGCATTGAGGGTAAATTTTCATCTAAATCGTATTTTTCAATTAGAGCTTCAACTTCACTCAAAAAACCGATATCCCACATTTTGCTCAATCTTTGCTCAATGCGTTGATGTAATTCTACCCGATCTGGAAGTAAAGCATAATTATGAAATATGTATCGATATGGTACGTTTTTTGGTTGTTCTGCCTGCAATTTAGTAATTGGCTCACCCGTAAGCTTATAAACTTCTAGTGCTCGAATAATCCTTTGCTTATCAGTCACATTAAATTTTATAGCCGCGGCAGGATCTACAGAAACTAATTCGTCATAAACAGCCTGCCACCCTTCATTTAAACCTTTTTCTTCAATTGCTGCCCGAACTTGGGCATCTGCGCTTGGCAAATTACTCGATAGACCTTCTAATAATGCCTTAAAGTACAACATTGTGCCTCCTACTAAAATAGGAGTTTTCCCACGTGAATGCATGTCATCAATCAACTTAGATGCATCTTCAACAAATTGAGCAGCTGAATAAACTTCAAGAGGAGTAATCAGATCAATTAAATGATGAGGATATAGCGCTTGTTCTTCACGAGTTGGCTTAGCAGTACCAATATCCATATCTTTATAAACGAGAGCAGAATCAACAGAAATCAGCTCAAAATTTCCACGCTCGTATAATTCACATGCCAAAGCGGTTTTACCGCTTGCAGTTGGTCCCATTAAATTGATGACGGGCAATTGATTTGACATGTAAAACTACTCTCCTCGAGCAAATAATTTATCTAATTGAGATAATGGGAATGCACGCCAAGTTGGCCGCCCATGGTTACATTGGCTCGCAAATTCAGTTTGTTCCATTTGACGAAGTAAAGCATTCATTTCAGAAAGACTGAGTTGTCGATGTGCACGCACTGCCCCATGACACGCCATTCCAGCTAATAGCTCATCTCTTTTTTGAAGTAATCCTTGTGCTTCATCATTTGGGTCTAAATCATTTAAAAGCTCTGGAATAAGATTTTCAAAGTCAGCTTTTTGTAATATGGCTGGCACTCCCCGAACAATAATCTGCTCATCCCCATATAAATCAATTTCCAGTCCTAAACGCTCCAGTTGAGGTTTTAATTCTTCTACCCTCACTGCCTGCATACGGCTAATAGAAATGACTTTAGGTATGAGTAACTGTTGAGATGTCCAAAACTCTGGTTTGTCCCAAGCATTTTTCATTTGCTGTAATAAAATACGCTCATGTGCTGCATGCATATCAACAATAATCAGCCCTTCAGTATTTTGCGCTAAAACATAAATTCCATGAAGTTGAGCAATTGCGATGCCTAACGGAAATTCATCGACTTTAGTTACTGGCTCAATATCTTCATTTACTGAAAAATTAGCAGGTTGATCACGCAGTGGCGCTAAGTATGTCTTTAACGCATTATTTAATTGAGCAGAGCCATTATATTTTGGCGTTTGATCTGCATAGTGAATAGCTTGCGGACGACTAGCATTAAAATCAGTTAATAGCTCTGTCGGTGCATTCTGAGCTCGCGCTTCATTTTCTGGATTTAAAGCTTCATTTGCCCGATGCAGCGTAAATTGTTCCTGATATTTAGGTTGAGGCTGTACAGAATAATCTGAAGTTTCATCCACTTTCATCGCTTGAGCTAAATCAGCGCTCGCTGTCTGAAATTGTGACAGAGTTTCTTTTGCATAATGTCTTACAAACTCATGCACTTCTCTCTGATTTAAAAAGCGAATTTCATGTTTTGTAGGATGAACATTCACATCGATATTTTCAGGATCAACTTCTAAAAAAAGTAAATATGATGAATGTTGGTGGCCGTGTAAAATACCGTCATATGCCATACGTAGTGCATGTGAAATCGTTTTATCTTTAACAATACGACCATTTACGTAGACATATTGCATATCAGCCTGCGCACGAGCATCTGAAGGATGGCCAAGCCACCCCGATAAACGCATACTAATACTTTCGGCATCCATCCAATATGCATTTTGTACAAATTGCGAGCCTAATAATTGCTGTACTCGCTGAAAACGGAGTTCTCCGCTATCTGCTATAGGTAAATTAATTCTAATATTATCATTATGCTCAAGCACAAAACGTATATCAAAATGCGTTAAAGCCAGACGACGAACAATCTCTTCAATATGACCAAATTCAGTGGTTGGTTTCTTTAAAAATTTACGGCGTGCAGGAACATTAAAAAATAAGTCCTGAACACGTATGTGGGTTCCCTTTTGAGCAGCAACAGCTTGTACTTCTTGATGATCAAAGGCTGTACCATTGACTTCAACCTGATGGCCAATACCACTTTCATCTTGGCTACTGGTCAATGTCAATCTTGAAACTGCGGCAATCGAAGCAAGTGCCTCCCCGCGAAATCCCAAACTTACAATAGCGTGTAAATCTTCTGCCGTTTTAATTTTACTTGTCGCATGGCGCATGACAGCTAATGCCAAATCTTCAGAATGAATGCCATGCCCATTATCAATAATTTCTATGAGGGTCGAACCACCTTGAGCGATCCGTACAATGAGTTCAGTTGCACCCGCATCGATGGAGTTTTCTAATAATTCTTTAACAACAGATGAAGGACGTTCAATCACCTCACCAGCAGCAATCTGGTTGGCTAACGCTGCGTCTAAAGTATGAATACGACGTTGTGTTAGCTTTTCATCAGTCATGAAGCTGTTCCTGCAAAGTCTGATACAAAGGTTCTGTGGGTAGAGTTAAAGTTACAAAACGACTCAGCTCATCCTCTGACTTTTGAATATCGATGATGATATCTGCCTGTGGAATTTCATCACCACCTTTTGATGGCCATTCAAATAAAAATAATGCATCTGCGACATCTAAATAATCACGGATTCCCATTAATTCAAGTTCATAAGGGTCATTCAAACGATATAAGTCAAAATGAAAAATTTCTTTCTCATTGATTTTATACGGCTCAACTAGTGTATAGGTTGGACTTTTAACAGAGCCTTTATGACCCAAAGCCTGTAAGAAATAGCGCGTAAGTGTGGTTTTACCCGCACCTAAGTCTCCAATTAAATAAATCACACCTGACTGAACATGTTGCGCCAACGCTTGAGCTAGACGCCCAGTATCTTCTTCATGATTTAAGACCAATTTCAATGAATACGACATAGCACACATAACATGATTCAAAATAATCGATATGATAACATTGCCCTGCCTTAAAAGCCTACTCAAGCCCTAGAAGTTGGCTTTTTTTATATCAATTCTCTTACATATTTATACTTTTTTATGTCTAGTCCGAACGATTTTTTGCCACCTATGGTTGATGGTGTAAGCGCAAGCCAAGTTTATCTTCCTGCACAAACAAATACTCAAACTATTTATGAGTATCTATGCCAACATTTTCAACATATTAAAACGCAAGAGTGGCAGCAACGATTTCAAGATGGACTTATTTATGGGGCAAATGGACAAAAATTAACATTAGATAGTCCCTATCAAAGCAATACCCATATTTTTTATTATCGATTTCTTGCCTATGAGCCACATGTTCCTTTCGAACATCGGATTTTATTTGAAAATGATGACTTATTGGTAGTCGATAAACCTCATTTTTTAACAATTAGCCCAACCGGACAATATGTGCAAGAAACATTATTAGTTCGACTTAAAAAACAGACAGGCAATGAATTTTTAACACCGATACATCGATTAGACCGTGAAACTGCTGGGGTTGTTCTATTTTGCAAACGGGTTGAATCGCGAGGTATTTACCAACAGTTATTTGCGGAGCGTCAAGTCAATAAAACTTACCACGCTATCGCTCCTTATAAAAAAGAATTAAAACTTCCTCAAACATTACATTTACATCTAGATAAAGGTACTCCTTTTTACACCATGCAAGTTGTGGCAAATGCTAAACAAAACACTCAGACCTATATTGAGCTTATTGAACACAACCTGATTTGGGCTAAATATCGTTTAACACCGACGACAGGTAAACAGCACCAGCTTCGTGTACATCTTAATTATCTAGATATTCCGATTAAGAATGATCCATTTTACCCGACTGTTCAACATAAGGCAGATGATGATTTTTCAGAGCCATTACAACTTTTAGCTAAGCACATTTCATTTGTCGATCCACTCACGAAAGGGGAAATGTTTTTCAATTCTCAGTTTGAATTGACGTTGTAATGTAAGCGTAATGACAAAAAGATTGTTTTTTATGCCGAAAAACATTGAAATTACATTGCGATGGTTTAAAATAAATTCCTAAAAATTAAAAATCATTTGGTTTTGTTATTCATGCGAAAAACAGAAGTTTATCAGGTTCGACTGGACTCCCAAGAGAAAAAGCAGGCTTTTGCTGTTTTTAAACAATTGGGAATTACCCCTGCCCAAGCGGTACGACTTTTTTTTAAACAGGTCGTATTAACTAAATCTATTCCGTTTGCGATCGAAAATCAGAGTATTAATATGGAACAATTATTAAAACTCCGAAAAGCAAAAGCATCTTCATTAAATCAAAACCCATCGACTTTAAGCGAAGATGATGACCATGAAGATTTGTTTGAAGAACTAAACGCACTTCTTGGTGAGAGCGACAAAACTTAACACTGTTGCATTTATAAACAAGTTTTAACGTCAAAAAGCTCTTTTTTTCGTTATGCTCTCTTTGTAAAAATATAATGATAAGTTACAAGGAGTACCAAATGATCGTTAGACGAGCGACTTTTGAAGATTTAGACCAACTCGCCGTTTTGTTTGATGAATACCGCCAGTTTTATGGGGCTTCTTCTAATTTTAATGAATCACTTTACTTTCTTAAACAACGTTTTGAGAATAGAGAAAGTGTTTTTTTTATTCATATTAAAGATGAAAAAATCACCGGATTCGTTCTACTCTATTTAGGTTTTTCTTCAGTTGCTTGTTCAACATATTATATTTTAGATGATGTATATGTTACGCCAATTTTTCGTCGCCAAGGCTCAGCCAAACAGTTAATCGATACTGCCATTTTATTTGCAAAACAACAAAATGCCCTACGCATTAGCCTAGAAACTCAAAGTAATAACCATGAGTCTCATCGTCTATATGAACAAATGGGCTTCATTCGGGATAGTGAGTTCCAGACATTCCATTGCTTTCTTAAATAATATTTTGTGCTAGCTGCTTTTGCTGCTCTGATAAATAAATCCATTCCCCATCTGCTATTTCAGGTAAAACCAATTGACCTACTTGATGGCGATGCAATGCTTCTACTTTATTTCCTACAGCAGCAATCATTCTTTTGACTTGGTGATAAACACCTTGATGAATGGTCATCGTTAATTTGTGAGTTTCCAACATTGCTACATCGGTTGCAGCAAAAATGCCTTTTTCCTGATGTAAGCTGACACCTTCGCTTAACATTGCGATTTGCTCAGGTGTCACTGGATCAATGGTAGTAACATGATAAACCTTTGGAACATGTTTACGAGGATGAGTTAAAGCTTGAAGATATTTACCATCATCAGTCAATAAAAGTAAGCCTGTTGTGTCTTGATCTAAACGCCCAATTGCTTGGACGCCTCGATGAATCATGATTTCAGGTAAAAGACTAAAAACGCTTTGATGATGCTGAGGCTGATGTGAACATTCAAAACCTTTTGGTTTTTTTAATGCAATATAAACTTGTTCTCGATACTGGTAAGTTTGTCCAAAAAGCGAAAATTCTAAATTTTCAGGAGAAAATTGCTTTTTAAGATCATCGGCAATTTCTCCATTAACACTTACAGAACCATTTTTTATTAACTGCTGACAATATTTACGTGAACCAAACCCTTGTGATTGTAAAATTTTTTCCAGCAGCATAGAGTTTCTCTTTAGAACAAAACACTCATTTTAACGCAGTTTCAACTCCCTACTCACTACTCTTTGCATTTAGTTCATTAAACTGCGCTCTATTCTTCAATTACTCGATAAATATTTTCGTTCTGTTCACTTTCAAATAACAATTCAGTTGTAGGTAAAATAATTTCATTATCAACAATAATATGTTCAATACGTTGGCTTAGCTTTAAAGTTTCATTTTCGTGTTCAACTAAATTTTGCTTTAGTTGAGCCTTAGCATCATGAATCTGATCAAACTGATCTTTAATTTTGATATCTACAATTTCCATAGTCATTATCCTATGTTCATGAGTAATGACTATTTTTATAACATAACTTCGAAAAACTATAAGATTTAACTTGTTAATTTATATAACATTGTGTCTAAGCGTAACCGAAAATTAAAACTCTTTATCAATGAGCGATATACAATGAAATTTTATTAAAGATAAAATCTAAGATCTGTTGAATCGTTTAAAGCTTTCACATTCCTACTCTTAAATATTATACAATTCCATTTTATTTACTTGCCTATCCCGCTCCCATGCTTGCCCAATTTGATGTTAATTTAGTTGTCCTTCTAGTTCTACTTATCTGTGGTTTACTAAGTCAAAATGCAGCTGTAACCATTGCAGCAGGTGTGTTAATTGTCGTTAAAATTACGCCTTTAAATCAGTTTTTCCCTTTTATTCAAGCTCACGGTCTTAATTTAGGAATTCTTATTTTAACGATTGGGGTACTCACACCCATTGCCAGTGGAAAACTGAGTGGAGAGAGTATTTTAAAGTCCTTTGTTAGTATTAAATCACTGGTTGCCATTGCAATCGGTCTGTTAGTCGCATGGTTAGGTGGCCGCGGTGTAAAACTTATGTCGAGTCAGCCTGATGTTGTTGCAGGTCTATTAATTGGCACAGTTGCTGGCGTCGCCTTGCTCCGTGGTGTACCTGTCGGCCCTCTTATTGCAGCAGGCTTGCTCTCGCTATTTATCGGTAAATAAATTTTTTCGATATTAAAAAAGGCGCCATTAGGCACCTTTTTTATACTTAGGCTAAATGAATTGCTCTAGCCAGAATAATACGAAGTTCGTTTTAAAGAGAACTTTTCTAACTGCTTTAAGAACCCTTCAAAATAACTTTTTTCTTTTTCTTCAGTTCGATAGCCCGCATATAACGTCCGTCGTAAGCCTGTGGGTGAAACACAATCTAAACGGCGACTCGTGACCCATCCCTTTTGTTCATATTCATTTACTACCCAATCAGGTAAAGCAGCAATGCCACGTCCACTTGCAACAAGTTGAATGAGCATTTGGGTTAAATCTGTTGTTCGAATCTGCTTAGGCTGAATATTTGCCGGAATGAAAAGTTTCGACATGATATCTAAACGATGCTTATCAACTGGATAAGTAATTAAAACTTCTTCTGCTAACTCTTGAACCGTAATATTTTCAGCACGAACCAATGGATGCGTGTTGGATAGAACCAAACGCGATTCATATTCAAAAATAGGAAAATACTCAATTCCTTTTAATGCAATTGGATCGGCTGTAATAAGCAAATCAAATTCAGCATTTTGTAAAAGCTCATGTGGATTAGCTTCAAATCCAGAAGCAAAGTCTAAATCAACATCTGGGTATTGATGTCGATATTGATTCAATAACGGCATTAACCAGTCAAAGCAGCTATGGCATTCAGATGAAAAGATAATTCTGCCGGTCTGTCCATGTACAATACGAGTAATATCACTATGTGTAATCTGGATTTGCGGTAAAACATCATCAGCTAACTTAAGTAAGCGTTGCCCAACATTAGAAAAGCTAACAGGCCGACTACGTCGATTCACCACCTCTACCCCATACCAATGATCTAATTCTTTTAGTTGGTGAGAAATAGCAGAGGGTGTTAAACAAAGATCATTCGCTGCTGAAACTAATGAACCATGTTCACGTAAGGCAACTAAAGTTTTAAGGTGGCGTATTTCTAACATGGGCCCAAGCCTAAAAAAGAGATTTATCTATGAATGTCTTAATCTCATCTTTGCCTTTCAACAAATAGGATGACTGTAGATAAATCTTCACTAATGAATATTATTCATTTTACCATGGAATTAATTAATTTGTCTCAACATGAATTATTTTTCATAATTATCCTATCAGATGAATTTTTTTAATTTAAAGGTACAACTGTGTAGCTTACAATTACTGCTTCATTGCAATCGAAAAGAATTTTATAAAAACAAAAAATAGACCCAATCTAGGTCTATTTCTTATGAAAATTAATAATTACTGCGCCCACACATTTAAGCTAATAATCGTATAACTTTGATTTTTAGGTTTTACCTTTAAATTTAGTGGAGCTGTTACTTCTACTAAATACTCTCCAGCCTTTGGAAATTTAAGCTCAACCTGACCGTTGCTATCTGCTTTAAACTGCTGCACTTGTTTATCAGTCGCGCCTTTTTCTCTTAAATTAATTTCAGCATTCGCGAGACTCGTTCCTTTCTCACTTATGGTTAATTTAATAGGTTGAGCAACTTTAATTGCGTTGGGATGTACAGAGAAGTTAACTTTAATCGGTGTGTTTGGAAGTTGAATATCTGAAACTTTTCCTTTAGAAAGATAACTTTGTAATACCCACTCTCGTGTTACTTCTTCTGTTTTAATATTTTTCGCTTTAATGTCAGCTGGAATTAAATATTCACGTTCTGCTTTCGGTGGAGCCTTATCAGCTGGCATATCAAAAAATAAATGCCATGCTTTTTGGTCATATACATATTTTAAAGGATAACTTGCTTGTGTCTGAATGATATAAGTTCCCTCTGCTGGCAAATCTACATCAAAAACCGTGGCCGATTTATGCAAAGCTTCCGTCGTAATCGTCTTAAGCTCATTTTTAGGAGTAATTACGGTAAGTTTGGCATCCTTTAAAGCATACTCACTATTTAATGCTTCTTCGGCATAACCTGCAATTACGGGTACTTGAGTTTGTTCTGTTTTATAAGCTAAAGGCGCTACATAGGGTTCATGAGCAAAGCCTGTGGTACATATAAATGCAAGAGGCACAATTAAAAATTTATTCATTCTTACAAAATCCTGTTGTACACAAAGTTAAAAAAAATCAGACAAAAGATACGCAGCTACAGTATACATAAATAAAAATCATTATTATTATCATTTAATATTCAAATTTAAAATTCTCTAATTTTTTATTCAAAAAGAAACTGGTTGAGTTCTTAGAGTCACCAAATGGATTGAATCGTTCCAATCTGGTTGATTTTGCATTTAGCCTCGGCAGTCTTAATTTTAGTTTTTTATTATTCTGTACTCTTTTCCCTTATACTTCTCTTTTTGAGTCTTTTCTTAACCTATTATGGCGTCCCCGCAATCTCCTCTATCTACACATCAACACTATTCACTCTTTTTAGCAATTTTCTCACTCGCTGTAGGTGGTTTTTGTATTGGAACCACCGAATTCGTCGCAATGGGACTGATTCAGGAAATTGCCAATAACTTAAAAATTACAGTACCAGAAGCTGGACACTTTATTAGTGCTTATGCATTAGGTGTGGTTATTGGTGCTCCCATTATTGCTATTCTTGGTGCCAAAGTTCCTAGAAAAACGTTATTACTTGGCTTAATGCTTTTTTACGGTATCGCAAATGCCTGTACTGCTTTAGCCCATACACCTGAAACTGTTTTAGTTTCACGTTTTATTGCAGGTTTACCGCACGGAGCATATTTTGGTGTTGGTGCATTAGTTGCAGCTGAACTAGCAGGTCCTTCACGAAGAGCATCTGCTGTTGCCCAAATGATGATGGGGCTTACAGTGGCAACTGTGATTGGTGTACCTTTGGCAACTTGGTTAGGTCAAAATTTTGGTTGGAGAGCAGGCTTTGAATTTTCAGCGACTATCGCTTTCTTCACCTTAATTGCTGTTGGCTTCTTTGTACCCAATATTCCAGTCCAAGCAAAAGCAAGCATAAAAACAGAATTAGCTGGCCTTAAAAATATCAACATGTGGTTAACACTAGCGGTAGGTGCAATCGGTTTTGGAGGCATGTTTTCTGTTTACAGCTATGTCTCACCTATTTTGACTGAATATACGCAAGTGAATATCCAAATCGTCCCTATCGCTTTGGCTATTTGGGGTATTGGTATGGTTATTGGTGGCTTAGCCGCAGGATGGCTTGCAGATAAAAATCTGAATAAAACGATTGTAGGCGTACTCATTAGCTCAGCTATCGCTTTTGTTGTGGCTAGTTTCTTAATGAGTAATATTTATACTGCTATTGCCTCATTATTTTTGATCGGTCTTACCGTAATGGGATTAGGTGGAGCATTACAGACTCGTCTAATGGATGTCGCTGGCGATGCTCAAACATTAGCAGCATCACTCAACCACTCTGCCTTTAATATGGCCAACGCATTAGGTGCATTTCTAGGTGGATGGGTACTCAGTCACCAAATGGGCTGGATCGCGCCAATCTGGGTCGGTTTTGTCTTAAGCCTCGGTGGTCTTATCATTTTACTTATTGCCTTTGCAGTAGAAAAAACAAGTAAGAAAATTTAATCAAAGAAGAAGCTAACTAATTTTTTCTAATCAGTTAGCTTACCGCCACAGTGAGGACAATAACATTTTGTTTCTCTAACCGACTCTTCTTCCTCTAATACTTTTTCACGCATAATTTGAATAATCAGGTTATGCGCTTGTTCTTTTGGCAACCCGACTTTTTGACGGATTCGTTCTATTTCAGCTTCGTCATGTAAAATATCAATCCCTCGTACTTGAAGTAACTCACGAAACTCTTGCTCTAGCCTTTGATTCCGTTGATTGAGTTCATTTGCAAGCCCAGATGCTAAAATACCAGCTGGTAAAGCTGCAATACCAACACCTAAAATGGTAATGAGTGCACCTAATAACTTTCCTAAACTGGTCACTGGGGTAACATCGCCATAACCTACTGTAGTTAAAGTAACCACCGCCCACCACATAGATTTAGGTATTGAACTAAAAGCTTCTGGCTGAGCTTTATTTTCAACCACATAAATACCAGAAGCAGTCATAATAATCATAATGATTAAAATAAAGATAACTGCCTGAAAAGAGCCCTTCTCACGCTTAATCACACATAACAATATCTGTAGTGAGATAAAATACCGCGTCAATTTTAATAAACGAAGTAAACGTAATATTCTGAGCATACGAAGATCGATTCGTACGAAGAAATTGAGATAAGCAGGTAAGATTGCCATCAAATCAATAATTGCTTCCCCACTTTTCATCCAGTTCAAGCGGATTTTCCATGCAGATTGTGTCGTATCTCGATCTGCAACACTCCATAGTCTTAATAGATATTCAATACTAAAAATTGCAATTGAAATAACTTCAAAATAGTCGAACCAAACATGATAGCTTGTGTACAAATCATTTACTGTTTCTAACAAAACGGCAGCGACGTTGCCAACAATTAAAACAACTAAAAAATAATTAATACATCTACTTACCGTAGTTTCATAGTCATGATTATGAAGATTATTATAGAAAAACTTACGCAATCCCTTCCAAGCTGAATTTTGCATATTGATCTGACCACTTGATATTAAAGATATAGTAAGCTCTCGCCCTCTATTCACCAATATAGTCTTTAATAAATTTTGCTTCACTCACTTGAGCATTTAAAATTTTCTACTTTTTTCTCAGGTCAAGTCATCACTTCACATCGGAATTCATTTTCTTCCCACCACTGCACATCATAGATGCCTGGGTGTGATTTCAAAATAAGATTAATATAGTTTTGCAGCAACATAATGTGGTGAGTAATATCAAGCTTTCTAAATAAAAACTTTCTTAAAATAGGTGTATTTGGAGAAATAAAAATTGCGAATCCATTGCTATATTCTTCATAGACACTGATTCCAAGATACATGGTTATTTCAGGCAAAGGAATTTCAATTTGCCATCCCCAGTTTTCACTATATAGCTCTATATTTAAATGATATCTATTTTTCAAAATACTAAAAATATATTGTGCAATATCTTCAGTTTTTTGAACTAAAATACCTCCTTCATCGGAGTATGTTTTTTGATCATATCGTTGATAATCATCAAATTTAAATTCAACAATTGTCTTTAGCATTCTTAAATTCCCTATATAAAATACCCATATTTTTTTTAATTATTTTTAAGTTCGTTTAATTATTTTAAAACAAAAAACCAGTTAATTTCTAGTACTATATTTAATTTTATATATATCAGATTAAAAAATGTCACATTTAGTGTTTTTAAATAAATAGATGAAACAATTCACACTTTTAGTGAAAATAATAATTTCAAAAGTCTATTTTTTACCCAAAATTATATATAAGTTATTTTATTAAATAGTTTTTTCACTCTTTATATCTTAATCTATATATATATATTATTTTTAATCTTTAAAATTTTCTAAAAATTAGTATTAGAATATATTAATTTAATTAGATATCTTTATAGCTTTTTCTAAAACTAACAATACTAGGTACTATTTATTAGGCTGATATCCATACAGAGAATTTATAATTTTTGAATCAATTTCAGAGTCAAAATTTCAGAAAAACTTAATAATGCCAAATAAAACAAAGAAATTCTTAACACAAAATTTTATCCCTTTTATTAAGATGAAAATTAGTACTTCCCACTCGTTATTTTTAAGTTTTTTGAATTTTTGTATCATTTAATCGATAATAGAACTTTAATACTTATTTTCTTTAGCGATTCACTCATAAAGAACTTTATTTTTTTTAAACATATGAAAACAAGGGGAAATTACATGGGATTTAAAGCCCTCCCTACACTTATTTCTTTATTTATTACATTGTTAATCTGGTTTGTGATTCCTGTACCTACTGGAGTCGACCCTGATGCATGGCATTTATTGGCGATGTTTGTAGGTGTGATTGCCGCAATCATCGGTAAAGCGATGCCAATTGGTGCCATTGCGATTATTGCTATCACCTTAGTCGCTGTGACAGGTGTTACCAATGACAGCCCAAGTGGAGCCATTCAAGATGCCCTTAGTAGCTTTGCAAATCCCCTAATCTGGTTGATTGGTATTTCCATCATGATCTCTAAAGGTTTGCAAAAAACTGGATTGGGTGCACGGTTAGGCTATTTATTTATCGCAGTTTGGGGCAAAAAAACCATTGGTATTGGCTATAGCATGGTACTTTCAGAACTCATTCTCGCCCCTGTAACACCCAGCAATACGGCACGTGGTGGTGGAATTATTCACCCGATTGTACTGGCAATTTCTACTAGTTATGACTCCGATCCTGCTAAAGGCACTGAAGGTCGGATGGGAAAATACTTATCATTGGTTAACTACCAAGCCAACCCGATTACCTCTGCAATGTTCATTACAGCAACTGCCCCCAATCCATTAGTAGTTGATTTAGTGGCAAAGGCTACTAATAGTGAAATTTCTTTAAGTTGGAGCACTTAGGCACTGGCGATGTTACTACCAGGATTAATTGCTTTAATCATCATGCCTTTGATTATGTATTTGATGTATCCACCAGAAGTCAAAGAAACACCTAATGCAGCTCAGTTTGCTAAAACTAAATTAAAAGAAATGGGACCTGTCAGTAAAAATGAAATCATTATGCTTGGTGTATTCGGTATTTTATTGATGCTATGGGCGGGTATTCCTGCCATGATTTTTGGCTCTGCTTGGGCTGTTGACCCAACTACGACTGCCTTTATTGGTTTAGGATTATTGCTACTTACAGGTGTTTTAACTTGGGATGATATTCTGACGCAAAAGAATGCATGGGATACTATTACTTGGTTCGCAGCATTAGTCATGATGGCGACTTATTTAAATAAATTGGGTTTAATCACGTGGTTCTCGGGTGTTTTAGAAACTAGTATTGGTCATTTAGGTCTAAGCTGGATGCCTGCTTGTTTATTGTTAATGCTTGCCTATCTGTATGCACATTATATGTTTGCTAGCACTACGGCACATATTACCGCGATGTTCGCAGCCTTCTATACTGCTGGACTTGCAATCGGTGCACCGCCAATGTTGTTTGCCTTAATAATGGCAGCGGCTTCAAGCATTATGATGACCTTAACCCATTATGCTACTGGCACTTCCCCAGTAGTGTTCGGTTCGGCCTACACCACACTGGGTGAATGGTGGAAAGCTGGCTTTGTCATGAGCGTTGTTAATATCATTATCTTTGTAGTGATTGGCGGAGTTTGGTGGAAAGTGCTGGGTTATTGGTAGAATTGTTTTAGTTCTAAAAAGAGTCCCTTCCAAAGGGGCTTTTTCATGTATGTATTTAAAAAATACCAAATTATAAGCCTATTCACCGAATAAAATTATATCAAGTTCATTAATCGGGCTTGATATCATAAACCCAATTTCGTGCTTGTTGGTCTGTTGTAGTTTCGCAGACGTAGTAATTTTGATCCCACGAGTCTTGATGGAAGATTTCCTTTTTGTGATAGGTTACGTGTTTGTCATTTTCGACACAGATAAAACTATCACCTTGATCTTTAACAGCAGAACCATTAAGAAATCCACCAATACATAAGAAACGTGATTGTTTAGCCATTGAATACGAAGATATATAACGAGTTGATTAAATTATAAATCTTATTTACCCTATTTTTCATCATACTAATATAAGCTAATAGTTATATATGCTGCACAATTCTCGATTATGTTGGATATGTAAAACCAATATCGCTGACACAGCAGAACATGCCCTTAAAAAAAATGATATTGTTCGTGCGTATGGTAAGGGTTCTTACCATAAGTTAGGAGAAAAAAAGCCAATACATTTCAAGGATGGTAAGCAAACTAAACTACAGGGTCCAAACTCCGATGTAATTAAAAATCCTAAAGACTTATGTAAACAATGTAATAATACACTAAGTCAACCATATGACCGTGCATATGACAAATTCACTCAATACATAATTGATAATAGTGAAATCATTTTAGAAAAACGTTTTATTGATTTCGAAGACGTATATGGAGATGATTTTTCATCCCAACAAACTCATTTATTCAAATACTTTTTAAAATCTTTTGGTTGTCGAATATATGCTAATCCAAATTTTGAAGTTCCTTTTGATATAGTTGAGATAATTAAAAACGATTTAAATCACTTTAGAACTGGTCTAAAAATTACAATGAGTTTGAATAAAAAAGTTATAAATACATTAGGCAAAGATTGCTTTTACTCATTAGTCGGGAAAACTGAAATGACGTATTACAATTTATCAGATAAGCCGAATCAATTTGGTTTTAGTTTTAGCGAACACATCGGTTGGTTTTTTATCAATTATTTTTATCTCATTGATGTTAATGAACGAAGTGGAGCTGAGTGGATTGCTAACCGAAAGGTTATATTCATTGGAGAATTAGAAGAGTTTATTTTCTATTAAGTATTTTTAATTGCCTTAGCATTGGCTTCATTAAATATTTTTAGTTAATAAAAATAAGGGCTGATTAATCAGCCCTTATTTTATCTTTTTGCTCAAGCAAATCATAGATTTGCTCTTGCGCTAGGGAAAAGCCTTTCGGCTTTTCTTGATCCTTAGCTCATTAAGTCAATTGAGCAGCAGAGATTTTCTTAGTATCAACTTGATCAGCTTCTTTAGTATATTCGCTCATCTTGTCGAAGTTTAAGTATTTGTAGATCTCAGCAGAAGCGCTGTCGATTTGCGACGCGTACTGTTGATATTCTTCTGGGCTTGGTAATTTACCTAGAACCGCAGCTACAGATGCAAGCTCAGCAGATGCTAAGTAAACATTTGCACCTTGACCTAAACGGTTCGGGAAGTTACGAGTAGAAGTCGATACACATGTTGTGTTCGGTGCTACACGTGCTTGGTTACCCATACAAAGTGAACAACCTGGCATCTCTGTACGCGCACCAGCACGGCCATAGATGTTGTATAAGCCTTCTTCCATTAATTGGTGCTCGTCCATACGTGTTGGTGGAGCCAACCATAAACGAGTAGACAATGAGCCACTAGGTACTTTGTCAAGTAACTGACCAGCTGCACGGAAGTGACCAATGTTAGTCATACAAGAACCGATGAATACTTCATCAATTTTGTCGCCTTGAACGTCAGAAAGAAGTTTCGCGTCATCTGGATCGTTCGGGCAGCAAAGAATAGGTTCTTTGATGTCAGCAAGATCGATTTCGTAAACTTTTAAGTATTCTGCATCAGCATCAGCTTTTAACAGGCTTGGGTTGTCTAACCACTTCTGCATGTTTTCAGCACGACGCGCCATTGTACGAGCATCGCCATAACCTTCTGCGATCATCCACTTCAACATGGTGATGTTAGAACGTAAGTATTCAGCAACTTTCTCTTCAGAAAGTGTGATTGAACAACCAGCAGCTGAACGCTCAGCAGATGCATCAGAAAGTTCGAATGCTTGTTCAACAGTCAAGTCATTTTCCATTTCTGATAAATCGATCTCAAGGATACGACCAGAGAAGATGTTTTTCTTGCCTTTCTTCTCTACAGTTAAGTCACCCGCTTGAATCGCGTAGTAAGGAATCGCATGTACAAGGTCACGTAAAGTGATACCAGGTTGCATTTTACCTTTGAACTTAACAAGTACAGACTCTGGCATATCAAGTGGCATAACACCAGTTGCAGCTGCGAACGCAACAAGACCAGAACCCGCAGGGAAAGAAATACCGATTGGGAAACGAGTATGTGAGTCACCACCAGTACCTACTGTATCTGGAAGTAACATACGGTTTAACCAAGAGTGGATAATACCGTCACCTGGACGTAAAGATACACCACCACGGTTCATGATGAAGTCAGGTAATGTATGGTGAGTTGTTACGTCAACTGGTTTTGGATACGCAGCAGTGTGACAGAAAGACTGCATCACTAAGTCAGCTGAGAAGCCCAAGCATGCTAAGTCTTTTAACTCGTCACGAGTCATTGGACCAGTTGTATCTTGAGAACCAACAGTCGTCATCTTAGGTTCACAGTAAGTACCCGGACGGATACCTTGACCTTCAGCTAAACCACATGCACGGCCAACCATCTTCTGAGCTTGCGTGAAGCCTTTGCCAGTGTCAGCAGGTTGTACAGGTGTACGGAACAATGTAGAAGGTGCAAGACCTAATTCTTCACGTGCTTTAGTTGTCAAACCACGACCAATGATCAAGTTAATACGACCACCAGCACGTACTTCGTCTAAAAGTACTGGAGTTTTAAGTTCTGCTTCTGAAATTTGTACGCCATCTTTAAAAGCAGTAACTTTTGCAGCAGCGTGGTCAATTTTCAATACAACTTCGTCGCCCATGTTCATGTTAGCAACGTCGATTTCTACAGGTAATGCACCTGCATCTTCCATTGTATTAAAGAAGATTGGAGCGATTTTAGAACCTAAGCACACACCACCATCTTTTTTGTTTGGAATGTGTGGAAGTTCGTCACCGAAGAACCAAAGTACAGAGTTAGTTGCAGATTTACGTGAAGAACCCGTACCAACAACGTCACCAACATAAGCAACTTGGTTGCCTTTCGCGATGAGTTCTTTGATTTGGTTTAATGGACCAACTTCACCTGGTTTTTCAGGATTGATACCATCACGCTCGTTTTTCAACATTGCATTTGCGTGTAATGGGATATCTGGACGGCTCCAAGCATCTTGTGCTGGAGACAAGTCATCAGTATTTGTCTCACCAGTTACTTTGAACACAGTGATTTTAATTTCTTCTGGAACGTCAGGACGGCTTGTGAACCATTCTGCGTCTGCCCAAGATTGTAAAACAGCTTTAGCATTGGCATTACCCGCTTTTGCTTTATCTGCTACGTCATGGAATGCATCAAATACAAGAAGTGTTTTCTTCAACGCTTCAGCAGCTAGGCTTGCAAGTTCAGCATTGTCAAGAAGCTCAACAAGTGGTGCTACGTTATAACCACCAAGCATCGTGCCAAGTAAGTAAACAGCACGTTCTTTAGAAACGAGTGGTGAAGTTGCTTCGCCTTTTGCAATTGCTGCCAAGAACGCTGCCTTTACGTAAGCTGCTTGGTCAACACCTGCAGGAACACGGTTTTCAAGCAAATCAACCAAGAACGCTTCTTCGCCTGCTGGTGGATTTTTTAATAGTTCAACAAGCTGAGCTGTTTGAGCATCATCAAGTGGCTTCGGTGGGACTCCGAGTGCGGCACGTTCTTCAACGTGTTGGCGGTAAGCTTCTAGCACGGTGTTCATTCCTCTTTTTTTGAAAAA
Organism: Acinetobacter sp. KB005; assembly: GCF_049949095.1. Classification (NCBI taxonomy): domain Bacteria; kingdom Pseudomonadati; phylum Pseudomonadota; class Gammaproteobacteria; order Moraxellales; family Moraxellaceae; genus Acinetobacter; species Acinetobacter sp. KB005. Next base: position 3,313,587 of record NZ_CP188191.1, read on the forward strand.
TTACTTGCAAATTCCAGCTTTCTTAAAAAGCTTCACAAGTAATATGGACTACAAAAGTTTACTAGAGTTCAAGGTAAAAGTTAATGAAAACGGGGTGTTTCTCCGTGATGCCCATTATTTTGTATCTAAATACCCATGTATAAATAATAAGCATATTAGCCAAATCTGGGCTATTTTTAAGCAAAAATGCCTTACATGAGAGGAAATTCAATAACCTTACACAATTAGAACGATTTATATTTTGGCATTTTGTCATGAGGCGTTGCCAAACATTCATCCATTGCTTGCTTTCTAACTTTTTCTTGGAGTGCTTGAGAATCTTTAGTCAGTTCTTCTTTTGGAATTGCATAAACTTTTTCAATAACATTAAGAATAAATTTTTTCGTAATGTCATCTTCAATCTTATTTGCATGCTCAACTGCTTGAGCTTTTTCAATTGCTTGCTGACGATCAAAAACAATACTTCTCGCTGCATTTCCTACGCTAGTACAAAAGCCATGCCACTGCTCTTCGGGTGTTAAAGGCTTCTTTTCTGAACAACCAACAAACAACAAGCTCACTGCAATCAATAAAATCTTTTTCATCATTTCACTACACTAATTATTGCTGTTGATATCATACGGAAAATCATCATTTTTGCAAAAATTGCCATAAAAAAACCGAGATAAAAACCTCGGTCTTTTTATACAAGCATTAGAAATGCCAGTTTCATGAGTCTGGTTAATTAAAAAATTTGATATCAGTCGGTGTTGATATTTTTGCTGCATCACCAGCGGGTTTTAATGTGCCTTTGTTGGCATCAAAACGGAACAAGCTAATGTTATTAGTAAAAACATTGGTTACATAAAGATATTTACCAGACGCATCGAATGAGAAAGCCCGTGGTTCAACACCATTCGCTTTATAAACTGTTGGTTTACCTAGCAATCCATTTTGTTGAATTTTAAATACCAAAAGTTTGTTGTCTGCACCACGATTGGCAGCAATCACATATTTGCCATTTGGACTGAGGATAATTCCACTCGCACTCTTAAATTCAGGTGTTTTGTCCTCATGAATTAGTTTTAGCTCAGCTACTTTTTTCAAATGACCATCTTGTACGTTAAATGTCACAATTTCACTTCGCATTTCTGCGGTAATGTACGCATGTTTGCCATTTGGTGAAAAGACCATATGACGTGGACCAGAACCATGGGTAAAAGTCACATCTCGGCTACTGTCCGCTTCGAGTGGTTGAGGCTTATTCGGGTTATAATGAAAGGTATAGACTTTGTCATTTCCAAGATCGCTAGCATATAAATACTTGCCATCTGGGCTGAAAGTTGTCGAATGTGCATGACCACTCTCCTGACGACCTTTAACATGACCAGAACCTTCGCTAAAAACAATATTTTGAACCATTTCACCCAAATGTCCGTTTGGCAAAATTGGCAAAACAGCCACCCCACCACGACCTTTATCGAATGCCGAATAGTTCGACACAAATAAGAATTTACCATCTAAACTGATTGATGCGTGTGTTGGATGTCCACCATGGCTATTCACTGTGTTCAACACTTTTACCTTACCATTTTGAACTGATAATGCAGTCACCGCTCCTTCATTTTCTTCATTAGTGGTATATGCAAAACGACCATCTTTAGATTTTACAACCCAAGAAGGACTTTTCATTTTCAACACCTTAACAGGAGTTAAAGTCCCATCGCTATTCACTTGAAGCTGGTACAGACCTTCACTGGCTCGTTTGGGTTTTTGCACAAGCGGTGCATCAGGGATAGATGTCCATGTTCCCACTAAAGCGATTTGTTGCTGTGCAGCATTTACAGTGGAGCACCATCCAAATGACAAAAGCGTCAACGACAATGTTGCTGTTAACTTGTGAATTAGCCCACGATATTTAATATTTGTATCGTTGTCCTTGCCATATTTTATTTCAACATAAGTATCTATTTTCACGTTTATTTCCTTGAAAAATTCACCTTATTTGCACTTATCAACAAGGTATTATCAATCTAATTTCATTTAATGTTTCTGAAAACTAATTTATAAAACAGCAATTTTCAAGTGAATTTTCTTTAATCAGAGGTCAGCTCAAGGTTTGCTTACTTTTAAGAGAATCGATGGTTTATATAGTAAATATTCAATTTTTTTAAATGTTATGAAGGTGTTATTAAATTAAAAGCCCACCGAAGGTGAGCTCTTAATTTAGTTATTACTGATTAAAATCAATGAAAGCATTACAAGCGTACTTTTCTAATACTTAATTTCCATCTACTAGAAACGCCAGTTGTAGAATAAATCGATCGCTCTTTCTAAAGATTGACTCGCTTCTAAATATAAACGGCGGTTCATTTGATAACGTAACGTAAGCTTATTGACTGGTGTAAACACACCAACACCATAACGAATAAACAGATCCGGTGTGATATAGCCAGTTAAACTCACCTGAGTATCATCACCTGTACCTTGAGCATCTAAAGCTAATCCACTTAGACCGAAAGTACGCCCAATCTGATTAGTTAAAGCACGAGTACCGCCCAAGCCCATACTGATACCAGCAGCAGCAATGGTGTTATTTACATCAGACTTAAATCCTTCTGCATTACTTAAACCACTTGAACCTTCATTAATACGTCCCGTGACGAGCGCATTCAATGCTTCTTGCTCAGATAGTCCTGCATCATTATAAACTTGAATGTTTGGAGAGGTCGCAGTACCTGTAACACGTACCCCAACCATACTACCCTGAACATTTTTATTGGCATCGATATCTAAAGTCGGGTTTGCCAATGGGCCGTTGAAACGTGCAATCGCTCGGTTCAAATCTAGACTTTGTCCATAGGCTTCAATTTTTACTTTTTGACTGACACCAATTGCCCCATTAGCTCTCATTGCAGTCTCGTAGCCACGTTGACTTAAGTTTAGACGACCAACTAATGGAATATTACTGTTAAAGCCTTGGAATATGACTTGCTTTCCAATATTAACAGCAATATCCGCTCGAATATCCCAAGGTTTAGCAGCACGTAAAATTGCAAGTGGGTCTTGGCCTTGTCGAACTATGCGGACATCTGATGAGGTATTAATGACTGGAGCAGTTGTTTCTGGCATTGAAATTCGCGCGCGAGGAACATCCACCGATCCTTTTAAGCTTAAACGCTTATCGAAAGGATACATATCAAGTGTAAGGTTTGGATTGGCAATTGCAGTAATTAATGGCGCCTGACGTACAAGTAAATTATCACCTTTGAGGTTTAATTGAAGACGTGGTGCATCTTTCCATTCAAAACTACCTTTTAAAAGCCCCACACCTTGACCACTGTTAAACGCGCCATCAATGGTTGCGATGTTCTGACGAATTGATGAGTAAACCTGAACATTAGTTAAATTAACTGGCAGCGAAATCATACTGATTGCACCATTTTTCAGACGCATTTCACCAGTAAACTGTGGCTGAGTTAATGTACCGTTGACTTTACCAGCCAAGGCTAAAGTTCCACTTAGTGTACGGACATCTTGAATAAATGGTTTCAAGACTTTTAATTGAACATCATTAAAAGCGACCTCACCATGCATTGGCATTGATGGTTGGAATGGATTGATAATAACATTCGCATATCCTGTACCAATATCAGGTGTTTTAACATCAACACGGAACAATAGACCTTCTGATACACTTTTTGCAATAACACTTAGTTCATCATAAGCCAGAGTGGTTGCAGGATCTTGAGGATCTTCCGCAGCTAAACCAATTTCACCTTTGCGCGTAATTAAACGGGCATCAAGTTTTGGATTTCCTCCATTTACCCACGCTGCCTTGGCATAACCATTTAATTGTCCAGTCATCGCTAAGCCTTCTGGCATAAATGCCGCGAAGTCACTTAAATCCATGTTCTGAGTTACAAACGAAATATTACCGCGTGCTTTACTTACCCGTACCGGCTGGTCAAAACAGAGCTGGCTATTCGCACTTTGCCAACAGTGTTGACCTACATATAGCTCAGACCGTGCCGAAGAAAAAATCACTGGAGCATTTTGATTTTGTGCCAGACGGATTCGTCTTGAATCAAAACTTCCTTTTTGAATTTGACCTAACCAATCATTATTTTGGTTAAAGCCACCTGCCAACTGAACATAGAATTTGGAAATACTATTATTACCGAGTACTTTCAATAGATGCGCTTTTCTTGTTCCAGTTAAATTCAATTCGGCAGACTGAATTTGTCTATTTCCACTACGCAAATTATCTAATTTTGCGGTTAATTGAGTCGGTGTTGTTTCCGATGTTGGAAGCTCTCCCTGAATACTCAACCTCTTCACACTTACTAAATTATTAAATGCAAAGTTATCTACTGCGATATTTGCTGTTGCTTTTAAACGTGGCTGCGATTGTACATTTAGATCGCCATAAGCTCGACCACGCAACCCCGGATATAATTCGTAGAGTGCAGGTGCATTGAGCTTGATTTTTAGATTTTGTGCATTACCTGTCGCTTGTAGCTGATTCTGCCCATACACTAAAAATAAATTATTGGCTTCAAACTGCTGAGGAAAAAAGCCCTTTTGATTAGAGTCCATCAATAAAGATAAATTACCCTTACCTCGAACAGGTTTATTATTTATAAAACCAGCAAGATTCAATTGCTGAATATTAATTCGTTTCAAATGGTCTGCCCAAACCCCTTGGGTTTTCAGATTCCCTGAAATTTCGCCTTTTACCGCTGAGGTAAAATATTGGGGTTTAAAGCGTACCAATGAACTATTAATATCCCATGCAATGCCATCTTTTAAATTTACAGAACCTGTTGCATAGATTTTTCCAGCGACGCCATCGTGCTGTAGCTGATTAATTCGAATGAAATCTGGTGTACCGGCTATAGAAAACTTCAATAAACCATTTGCCTGTTTTAAGGCTTTTAAAGATCCATCATAATTAACTGCAAAACCTTTAAAGCCACCACCAGCTTTCACATCATTGAATAATAATGCTGCTGTACTTTTACCACCTAAAGTTACAGTCTCTTGACCTGCTTGAGCCAGTCGACCAGTTAAATCAATTTTCTCAAATTGAATGATTTGCTGGTTTGGTTTAGCAAAACCATTTGCTTTAATCGAACCGTTTAACAAATTAACTGGGGCTGCTGCATGAATACTTTGTGGATTAAAATCTTTTGCATTTAACAATGCGTTCCAAACCAACTGACGTTTTTCGGTAGGAAGCAACACTTTAGCCTGACCAGTTAAACTACCTTTTTCAGCAGTAAAACTAAAATTGGGAACATTTAAAACATTATCTTTAATATTAAGATTGGCTAGATATTGTCCTGCTGGCAATAAAGTTTTTTCATGCTGATATACTTTTGTAGCAACTTTAATATCTTGCTGACCATCACGTAATGTTAAATCAACCTGACCACTATCACTGCTTAGCCATCCAATATAAGGCATCGCACGGTCTATTTTCGTCCAAGCCACATTCATGAGCATCGGTTGAGGTTTATTATTTTTTTCTGGGGCCTGATTAAACTTAAGCTTCCAAGACTCATAACGGTCAAAATCAACATTAGCAAATACTTCAGTACCTTTTTCCAAAGAGCCGGTTGAAGCAACAGCAGCATCTAAACTTGGCGGTAAAAAGTCTTGAACGACCTGAGGAATTGCTTTGTCTTTAGGATTAATATGATCTAAACGGCCTTTGATATCCCAAGTAACATGATCTTTCCAATTCACCAAACCTTTAAGGTTAACAGCACCTTTCATGACTTGGCCATTAAAATCAGTGATATTCAACTGATGAACCAAGTCAGTATTCATTAAAGCGTTGTATTGACCTTCAGGTAAATTCTCACCCTTTAAATCTGTATCAACTGCCAAATTAAGTTGTTTAATATCGCCTTGAAACTTGATCACACCATTTTTTGCAAATAATTTTTGTTCAACCAATAAAGGTAAGTGATAATTTTTGAGTAATAACTCACCTTGCATTGGAACTTCATCACGAACAGGATGCAACACCACCCAACCCGTTAACAAATCGGGAGTTGTTGTTGCAACCCCAGCTTTTAAAGTATCTAAACTTCCGCGTGCTACGACTTTAATATTTTGAATATTTAAACTTTTTAAAGATGGGATTCTTAAATCTGCTGTAGCATTTAATGGATATTTACCACTGAAATCCATTTTTCCTGTGGCGTTGTGAACTGAGAGATAGCCCATATCCATACTGGATTTTTCAAATTCCAGTTTGGTCTCTGACCAAACTGCATCTTGCAAATGAACATCATGAAAACTTACATCTGAGGTCGCTAACTTAATCTCTAAATGATCAACATCGGCTTCATCAACACGTAGAACAAATGGCAACTTAATAGGCTTAAATTCGAATGCTTTACCAGAGGGCGGAGTTTTATTAATAATACGTAAGTTACGCACATCCGCATGGCTCAAATGCACCTCTTTTTCTAATAATAAAGAGCGCCATCCTAAACCTACGTCAGCTCTATCTAATGAAACATCAACGTCCTTTAATTGCACCAAAACATTCTTAAGAATAATTCCGCGCAGTAAGTTCCCGCCTTCGTATTCATATTTAATTATTTTCTGAGCGTCTAAAACCCGATCTAATAAAAAACGACTTCCGCGATCTGTTGACATCATGATCACTAACGAAGACGCTAATAATAAAAATATGATCAATATCGTCAGCACGAAACTACGCAAAATGCGCCGCTTCTTAGGTGAACTAGGTGCCGAAGTTGGCTGCTGTTCTACATCCGCCATAAAATAAACCTAATAAAATTTTATTTTTAAAGTTGTGGGCCTATAAAGAAATGTAAACGAATCGGATGGTTTTCATCTGAAATACCCGAAGCGACATCTAAACGGATTGGCCCGATTGGAGACTTCCAGCGAATTCCAACCCCAACGCTATAAGCTGCTGGATTACTAAAGTCTTTATCATAGGCATTACCAAAGTCAGAGAAAACAGCGGCTCGCCAACCATCCTTAAACTGATAGTTATATTCTAAAGAACCGACAGCCAAAGCTTGTCCCCCAATTTTATATCCATCTATTTCTGGAGAAAGACTCTTATAGTCAAACCCACGAATGGTTTGGTCACCACCCGTAAAGAATCTAAGATTGTACGGAACTTTGTCAAAGTCATCGGTAAAAATGTAGCTAAGGTCAGATCTTCCAACGAATTGGTGATCATCATTTTCGCCAAGAGAATAAATAAATCTCCAACCCGCACTTGCTATTGCCATATTGGCATCGGACAGTAAACTCTCGCTACCTAATTCTACTTTATAGGTTTGTTTAAAAGCCTTAGTTGGGTTTAAACGTGTATTACTAGAAGTTTTAGAAGTTTCATAACTAAATAATAATGCTTCTTGCTCTGATGCAGCAGTTTTAAAAGCATCTGGTAATTCAGAAATATCAACATTACCCTGTTGGGTTAAACGGTCTAAACGATAGCGGACACCAAAAGTATGTTGCCAGTTCCCTAAAGGACGTTTAATGATACGCTCTCCACCAACAACAGCGGATTCAGTAAGTAAACTTACATCTGGACCAATATCATCACGGGTTTCACGCTCATATCCACCCACAATGTTAAAGTAATCATTTAATGGGTGTTTATAGGGAATACTATATCGGCCATCAATAGATTGACGAATTTGTGAGACTTCCAAGTTGGCATCAAAAGAATGACCATATTTATTGACAATAGAACGGCGATACTGACTACGTAAACGTGCACCTGTATCGGTGCCGTAACCAACACCTGTTTCCAAACTATTTAGCTTATCTGCATTTAAAGTCACAATGACTGGAATTCTTTTAGTTTCACGTGCTTGTGCTTGCAGGCGGTCCTGTTCAGTTTCTTGTTCATCCTGCTGAACGGGCGCGCTTTGCAACATGGCCGTTTTAGCCCTAGCTTCTTGGTTATTTTGGGTTCCGGCAAACTGTTTTTCATCAACTACATTTTGTGTAACTTCTTTATTAGACGTGGCTAATTGACGTGCTTTAGCCAATTGTCGTTGTTCAGGTGAAAGTAAGTTAGACTCATCAACATCAATGTTTTGTTCATCGACCAAAGCTTGTAAATCTGGTGGTAGCTCAAGTTGTTTTTCAATTGGATCTGGTTTAACAGAGTCAACTAAAGTGTAATTAAAATAACGTGAGTTGGTTAGGTTATTTGCTAAAGTATTTACCCGCCAAAATGCATAGTCATCGCCCTCTTTCCACGGCGCCATACTTTCTAAAATATTCAAATTTAATGGCAGAGATTTCGATGGATCACTCATACGAAACTCAACCTTATCTAATTTGTAACGCTCACCTGTTTCATAGCGTAAGTTAATATCAGCTTTATTTTCTGGCTGACTCACTTTCACATCATGCAAACGCCAGTAAGCATCAAAATAACCATTATTAGATGCGGCATCAACAATACGACTTTTAGTGGTTTCATATAAACCATGGTTAAAAATGTCACCTACATCCTGATCAGGAACTAAACGAATAACCTGAAACTGTGGTTGCTTTTCACCTGCACCAGTAAATTCAATATTTTGCTCATTAATTCGTACTGGTTCATTAGGCGTAACATTTACACGAACCCGACTCGAACTTAATTTTTCAAAGCGGAACTCAGCATTATAATAACCAACCGCCTGTGCTGCTTGATTACTTAATGTTCTAAGTTGAGGTAAAGCAGCATTGAAATCTTCAAATGACTCTTGAGTAAATGTCGATAACTTACCTTTAATGTTTTTAGCTAGCAAATCTGAGGCACCACTTACTTCTGCACTAATACGCGGTACTTGTTCCATTGGAATTGCACGTGGCGGACGCACTTTATTTAAAATACGCTTAAAGAAACCAGCTTGTTCAGGTGGTTCATCGGTCTCTGGCGTTAACTCTGGTAAGGTTTTTCCTGTTTCATTGGCTTCGACTACAATCTTGCTATCAGATTGAATCTCTTGCATAAGCTGGTCAATATTTACAGGTGCTTGTTTAATTTCCTGTACTTCAGACTGCGTTGCATCACTTACCGTTACTTCAGGTAGCTTCTGAGTCCCATTTTGAAAACTCTGCGCTTCATTTTTAGCTTCTTCCGCTACCCTATAAATTTCATTTGCCATGTTTTGGTCAACAGGCATATCTGGTAAATCTTCGAGATTATCCAGTGTAATTGGCTTAAATTCGTTAATTTGATTTGGAAATTGTTCTTGTTGTTGCAATATAGCCAAGCTATCTTGTTGTTGCTGAGCTTGAGTCACAAGTGTAGCAATATCTGTAATTGGAGCAGTGTTTTGTTGATCCACTGACACTAATTGTTCTGATGAAGTATCAGACACCGTTGGGCTTGCAGTTGATGAACTAGCTGCAACAGAAGTTTGAGCAAAACTTGGCGTTACACAAACACTTAACAACAAGCTGCTACAAATAAGTTTAGGAATCCCCTGCATTTTTAAAATTAAATGCATAGAATGAGTGAGAGTTGACTGTTTAAACTTAATTTTAGAAGGCATAGAAAACTCTAGACTTATTTTTTAATAAAACGCACCAAGGTGAGTGTAAAACTCACTCAAAACCATTGATTTTTCATTTAATCAAGCGTTAAAAATATCATACATGGTTTTCGATGCAAATTAACAATCGGTCACATTTTTTTATAAAACACAATGAAGTTTGCACATGATGAAACAAGATGAGCACCTGATGACATCACGTCGGTTCGTACCGATGTTTTTTACCCAGTTTTTTGGCGCATTAAATGATAACGTTTTTAAGCAAGCTTTATTATTAGTGATTACCTATGGTTTGATTCAGCAACAATCTGCCCCAGTAAGTACCCTTAATAACTTAGCGGCTCTCTTGTTTATTTTGCCCTATTTCTTTTTTTCGGCCACTGCTGGACAAATTGCAGATAAATATGAGCGTTCACAACTTGTTCGTGGCATAAAAATTTTAGAAATTATTATTATGCTCATTGGTTCTGCTGGTTTTTTATTGGGGCACTTATGGTTGCTTCTTCTTGCTTTATTCTTAATGGGTACACATTCAACATTCTTTGGCCCTATCAAGTACGCAATTTTGCCTGAAATTTTAAAACCGCACGAGTTAATGTCTGGTAATGCTCTGTTTCAATCGGGCACTTCAATGGCAATTTTATTTGGGATGATTTTAGGTGGTGCGGTAATTGCATCATCACATGGGAACTTATTGTGGATTAGTCTTACGGTTGTGATTATTGCTTGCATAGGCTATTTATGTAGTCGCTTCATTTTACCTCAAAAAGTTGCCGCTCCTGATTTAAAGATTGACTGGAATTTCATTCGTACGAGTTTTCAAACCATTCAATATGCCAAAAGCTTACCTTTAGTGTTCACTATTTTGTTAGGTAACTCATGGTACTGGTTTTATGGCGCTACTTATTTAACGCAAATTCCACAGCTGACCCAACAAAACCTCCATGCTTCAGAAAACGTTGTTAGTCTTTTGCTTACTTTCTTTTCAGTCGGTATTGGTGTTGGGTCACTTCTTTGCCGTAAAATTGGTGGTTCAGAAATTAATATTAAAATGGTTCCGATTGGTGCAATTGGCCTTACTGTTTTTGCACTCTACCTTGCTGCCAGTTTAGCTTTTGTTCCAGAAAGAACTGGGGCATTACTTACGTTAAAAGATATATTTACTCAAGGCTGGGTTTACTATCATGTAATGTTAGCAGTGACGTTACTGGGGATTAGCGGCGGTTTTTATATTGTTCCCCTTTATGCCATGATGCAGGCTTATTCTCCGCGCTCACATCGTGCCCGTGTTGTTGCGGCTAATAACATTTTAAATGCCGTTTTTATGGTTTCTTCTGCAATTTTTTCAATCTTAATCTTAAGTGTTTTAAAAATTGATATTAAAATACTTTTTATTATTACAGCTGTACTTAGTGCAATCTTTAGTATTTGGCTTCTAGCACGACTAAAACCAATGCTTGCCACAGCACATCTTTCTTTGGAGGACTAATTTATGCGCCACTATACTGGAATTGATCAACTCATTAACTCTTTTGATCAGGCGTTACGTAGTCTTGTTCCGGGTGCAACAGCAGCACAGCGCCAAAATCCAGCCGAAACAGTTGAAGCAAAACTAGGTGTAGAAGATGCTCGCCATGTAGCAGGTTTAATGCGAGTTAACCATAGTGGTGAAGTGTGTGCTCAAGCCCTTTATCATGGACAAGCATTAACAGCGAAATTGCCAAATGTACGTAAAGAAATGCAACAAGCAGCAATTGAAGAACAAGATCATTTAGCGTGGTGTGAAGTTCGTTTAAAAGAGCTAAATAGTCATACCAGTTTATTAAACCCAATATGGTATGGGCTTTCATATGGCATGGGTGCTCTTGCTGGCATTGCTGGTGACAAATATAGCTTAGGTTTTGTGGCTGAAACCGAACGCCAAGTCAGCCTTCATTTACAAGATCATTTAAACCAGTTACCTGCTCAAGATGATCGCTCTCGTAAAATTTTAGAGCAAATGAATGAAGATGAGTTACATCACCGTCATACTGCACTTGAAGCAGGTGGTGTTGAATTACCGTATGCGGTAAAAATCACCATGACAGCCATTTCAAAGCTCATGACAAAAACCAGTTATTATCTTTAAAAAAACAAAGGATTGATCTAATTCGGATCAATCCTTTTTAAAATATTATTTTAAGCCATGATCATATTTGAAACGCTCAATATCTCGAATTGAGTTCCAATAGTTCCGATTAATACGGTCACGATCATTTTGTAATTCTCTTAAAAGCTTACGATAACGTTCACGCTCTTCTGGCTTTAATTTTTCGTTATAAGCACTGTCAGAATATTGCTTAAACTTTTCGTCATAAAGGTCATATTCATTTTTTGCATTGTAGTAATCGGAAGCTGCCTGATAATAAGGTCTTAAACGATTACGCTGCTCAACTGGGCACACATTGATATTGCCACTACCCTCTAAAGCACTATAAAAAATATTTGTTGGCTGGCAATAATACCCTAGCCCTTCTTTATACCCGCGTTCATATGACTTTTGATCTGGAACAATATTGGCTTTTCCACATGCTTTGTAATATTGATCTAAACGTGGTGACGAACCTTTTGAACCATCTTTCTCACCCACTAATGACCAATTCGCAGTCTTACATTCTTCTACGCTCATTGCAGCACAACCTGAAAGGCTGATGGCTAGAATGGCTAAACCGATATTTTTCATATTAAGAGAACTCAAAAAATAAATTAAAAAAAGCGCAAAAATAAAATTCCAGTAAACACCCTAAAAGGTCCTGCTCTATTCAAGACTTCAAAAATAAGTGCCTCACTGGATAAGCCTTAAGTTTAAATCAGTTTGCCCCTCTCACCAAATTGAAAGGTCATAATTACTAATATTGTTTAATTTAAAAATAAAATTCTAAGAAATTTGCTAACTCTTAGACTGCCCTTATACGCTAATTTTACTTAAATTTTTAATTATAAAAATTAGACTCAAATAATTGATTATTCATACAAAAAATCCAAATATTCCAAAAATTATTCTTTAATCATTTTACTCTTTTTTTATGCTATTAACCTCACAGCTTGCTGTAGGATTTTAGCTAAATAACCACCAAGGTTTTTATAATGAGTACACATATTTATCCAAACTTAAACTTACAAGACTCTCACCTTAAGGCTTTTAAAATATCAAACGATTTTACTCCACCGACACAAGCCGGTACTTTCCAACCCGATTTATTTTTGAAAGAAGTCGATGAATATTTAAACTCATATCCTCATACTCAACATATTGATATTTGCCTACATGATTTAAACGGACATATTCGTGGCAAACGAATTGATGTTAAAAGTTTGAGAAATCTCTCTAACGGATGTTATTTTCCACTTTCTGTTTATGCAATGAGTCTTGATGGAAAAGTTATTGAAGAGACAGGCTTAGGAAAATACATTGGTGAACCAGACAGACTTTGCCTACCCATTTTAGGCAGCTTGCAACCAAGTGCCTTATCCCCCGAATTGAATGCTCAGCTTTTCCTCACAATGCAAGAAGAAGGTGGCTCAGATTGTCGATATGAACCACGCAATATATTAAAAAAATTATTAAATCAGTTACACACTAACAATTATTTTCCTGTCATGGCTGCTGAACTGGAGTTTTATCTTGTCTCCCCAAACCATCACACTGAAACATGTTTGGAAAACCAATGTTTTGACATAGATGCACCAAATAACTATCAACAAGTCCTAGAAGAAGTTGAAAAAGCCGCCTTACTACAATCTATTGAAATTACCGCTATTGTTGCAGAGTCATCACCTGGACAATACGAACTAAACCTTCAACACACTCATGATATTTTAAAGCTGTGCGATCAAATTAATGCTTTAAAAAGAATTGTAAAACAAGTCGCAAGAAAACATGATTTAACCGCCTGTTTCATGGCGAAGCCCAACTTAGCAAAGGCTGGTAGTGGTATGCATTTTCATATGAGCTTGCTCAATCAGTACCATGAAAATGTATTTAGTTCAGCAGTAGAAAAAGATGAACCTTCGGCCAAATTACTCAGCGCGATTAGTGGTCTAATTGAATTAATGCCTGCATCTATGGCTATTTTAGCGCCCAATATTAATTCTTATAGACGCTTTAAAATTGGGCACCATGTACCGTTAGAAGCAAATTGGGGTACCAATAATCGCAATGTCGCAATTCGAATTCCATGCTCAGATTTAAAAAATCAACGCTTAGAATATCGGGTTGCTGGAGCCGACTGTAACCCCTATTTGGTTACAGCTACGATTTTAGCGGGTGTATCTTATGGCTTATCTCATAAGTTACCGCTATCAAAACCTGCACATCTTTTAAAATTTCCTGATGAGCACATTCTATTAGCCAACAATCAGCCGGAAGCCTTAAAAATATTTAAAGGGAGTCTTATTTTAAAAGGATATTTAGGGGCAGACTTTGTAGAGCATTGGTACACAGTTAAACAGGCTGAATATCAAAATATTTATAGTCAAATGACCGAAGCAGAACAACATTGGGATATATAACTAAAAAAATACTATGACATAAAAATAAAGAAACACTGTATTTAGCGAACCCTTAGGGAGAAATTCCCTAAGGTTTTTTTTTATCTTTAATTAATATAAACCTAATGATTATTTTGTTTAGCTAAAAAACGCAATCCAACACCAGGTTCAGTTGCAATATAACGTGGCTGAATTGCATTATCTCCAAGTTTACCGCGCAACTTGCCCACTAAAATACGTAAATAATGAGTATCTTCCTGATGGGTTGGCCCCCAAAGTTCTTTTAAAAGTTGTGGCTGTGTTAAAAGCTGACCTTGATAGCGCATTAATAGCGTCAGCAATTGAAATTCTTTTCGAGTTAAAGTAATGGGCTGTTGCTCAACCCAAACTAAACGCTGCATGACATCGACTTTAAGGTAGCCGTCATCATAAATATGGGCTTCTTGTTGAATGGGTTGGTTTCTTAAAATGACTCGTATGCGCGCCAATAACTCTTGAACACTAAAAGGCTTGGTCATGTAGTCATTTGCACCTGCATCTAGCAAGGCAACTTTTTCATATTCATCTGCACGTACAGATAAAACAATCACAGGAACATTCGACCAACTACGTAACTCTTGAAGCACTTCTTTACCGTCTAAATCTGGCAAACCCAAATCTAAAATAACTAAATCAGCACCTTGTGTGGCCAAAGCCTCCAAACCTTTGTAACCAGTCTCACAGAGCGTGGTTTTATATTTTTGTGTTCTTAAAGCAATGTCTAAAAATTTACGAATCTGAGGCTCATCATCAATAATCACAATACGTGTTTCTACAGGTGATGTTTCTGAACTTATCATGACTTTACAACTTATTCTTTTACTGGGTGAATGGGTAATCTGATTTGAATTAAAGTACCTTTATTTTGGCGTCCTGAAAATGCTTCTATTGTACCCATATGAGCACCAATAATCGCTTTCACAATTGTCAGTCCTAAACCTGTACCAAATTTTCCGCGGTCTCCGCGTTCCATAGTATAAAACATATCGAAAATGCGGTTTCTTTCATCTTCAGGAATTCCCGCTCCTCTATCTTCAATTTCTATTTTCACTTCATCATCAGACAAAAGAGAAGCCCGAATCATGACTGGTTCATCTGGAGGTGAAAAGTTTGCAGCATTTTCTAAAACATTAAAAATAGCTTGCTCTACGAGTGCTGGATGAACATATAAACTAATGGTTTGTTCAGGTAATTCGACCAACACTTGAGTATCTGGTTTATAACGCTTCAAACGGCGGGTTGCCGAACCAATTAATTCATCTACACCAATCCAGTCTCTTTTTAAAGATAAGCCTTCATGCCCCAAACGTGTCATATCAAGCAAATTCTGAATATAACGATCTAAGCGCTCGCCTTCTAAATGAATGGTTTCGAGTAAATCTTGCTGATCTTGCTCTGACATATCTGCTTTAAAATGGGCAAGCGTATCAGCTGCTCCAATAATAGAAGCAAGTGGTGAGCGTAAATCATGTGATACCGACGATAATAAAGCAGAACGTAATCGCTCTGTTTCACTGGTTACTTTTGCTTGTTCAAGTTCATTGACCAATTGAGTTCGAAGTGCTGCCTGCGCAATATATTCAATTACACTTTCAGTCAGTTTTTTTTGCTCAAAATTTAAAAAAACAACTTCGTCTTTAAAGTAAATTCCCACAATACCTAGGCTATTTTTTTGTTCTAAAAGAGGTAAAAACCACCAGTTTGACTGACTAAGCGTATCGGTAAAACGCCCACATGGTTGTTGATGCTTCAAACACCAATCTGCTGCCACTTTTTCTTTGTCGTTTAGCTCTATGTCAGATGAAATCACTCTATCTTGAATAGAAATCCATACTTTAGTTTGAAGTTGTGTTTCTAAGGTCATACGTCCTGTTTGCATGACTTCTTCAAGGTTCACTGCACTAGAGAGCTTACGTGCCAAGTCTTGCATCACCGTGGTGTAGGCATTCGCAGCTTTCAAAGACAAAACCTGTTGACGTAATTGAGAAGCCAAGCGCCCAGCGATTAAAGCGGCCGCAAAAAAAGCAACAACGGTAACCACACCTTGATGTGCTGAAATCTGAAAAGTAAAACGCGGTGCAATAAAGAAAAAATTATAAGCCAAGAAACAAATAAGAGCTGCCACTACCGCAGCGAGCATTCTGGTTTTAGTGGCGACAATTAAAACTGAAATAATGAAAATGACAGAAAAGTCTTCAATCCCTAATAAAACTTCAGCAAAGTGCGCTATAAAAATACTCGCACAGGTAACCGCTAAAACAAAAATACTTTCTTTTAGTGATAAAAATGATGGCTTTTCAAGCTGAGTTGTCTTTTTGGTGCCCTGTTCTGGGTGCAAAATGGTTAAAGCAATTGAGTTTTCTTGATTCAATAATTGTTGAGCTAAATTTTTCTTAAATAACTTTAACCACCACGGCGAAATACTTTTGCCAATGACCAGATTTGAGATTCCCCTATCCACAGCAGCATCCATTAAAACAGATGCAACCTGATGGCCATATATTACTTCTGTGCGACCACCGAGTTGCCGAGCCAGTTCAAATGCACGATCAATCTCAATATATTCTTTTTTATATGAATTTCCTGAACTCTGCCCAAAGTCCAAACTTTTAGCAACATTCACTACCGTCCACGCAGCCCCATAACGTTCTGCTAAACGGCAACCTGCCCGTACTAAATATTCAGAAGAACCTTGCCCATCTATCGCAATCATTAATTCATTTTGCAACGATATAGATTTCAAACCTTTAGAGGCATAACTCTCTTTTAAATCTGAATCAACATGTTCTGCAACGCATTGCATTGCTAGTTCACGTAGTGCAGTTAAATTTGAAATGCTAAAAAAGCCTTGTAATGCCAGATTTGCTTGATCGGGCACATAGACTTTTCCTTGATGGAGCCTTTCAATGAGTTCACTGACTGGCAAATCAATTAAACGAATGTCTCGAATACGATCAAACACTCTATCTGGTACAGTTTCACTTACCCTAATGCCCGTAATCTGGTACACCACATCATTTAAGCTTTCTAAATGCTGAATATTCATGGTAGTGAATACGTCAATACCTGCATCTAGTAATTCATTGACATCTTGCCAACGGCGTTCATGACGACTATTTGGTATGTTTCGATGAGCCAACTCATCAACTAAAACGATTTCGGGATGCCTAAGTAAAATAGCATCCAAGTCCATTTCTTCTAAACTATGCCCCTGATACTGCATTTCCTTTCTAGCAATCTGAGGCAACCCTTCCAAAATTTTTAGAGTTTCTGTTCTCCCATGGGTTTCGACAATACCTACAACAACGTCTGTACCTTGTTGAAACAACTCTTTGGCACGAGCAAGCATGGCATAGGTTTTTCCAACACCAGGCGCCGCACCGAGAAAGACCGTTAGTCGACCGGCTTGATATCTGTTGACATGATTTAATAAGGCCTCAGCCTGATTTTCGCGATTGCTTTGCACTTGATATCATCCGGTAAACTAACAACTTTATTTTTAAGTTAATGTGTAGATTGTAATTGATCTAAAGCAATATTGAGCTCTAATACATTAACACGAGCTTGTCCTAATACACCAAACTGCATGGGCTCAATATGCTTTTGCAATAGCTCTTCTACAACTTTAAGATCTAAATGGCGCGCTTGAGCCACTCGGCCAACTTGTAGCTGAGCAGCTTCGGGACTAATATGCGGATCAATACCACTGCCAGATTTAGTCACCAAATCACTTGGAATAGGTGTATTGCCTGTATGATCTTGCTTTTTCACTGCGAGCATCTGAGCGTCGATTTGCTTTTGTAACTCAGGATTAGTACGAGCTAAGTTTGTACCCGCCATTGCCATGGGATCATAATTTGCTGCCGAAGGGCGTGGATGAAAATATTCGTTCCCGACAAATGGCTGAGCCACTAAAGTTGACCCAACAACTTTCTGATCTATTTCAATCAAATTACCATTGGCCTGATCGTTGAATAAAACCTGCCCAGCGCCAGTAGCGATAGCACTGTAAACAGCACCACACCCCACTAGAGTAAAAATTAATAATCCTAACGATGCTCTTAAGGTCTGACCCAAATTTGCTTCTGAATTTTGTACATAAGTTTTCATTTCAAACTCCAGATTACAAACCAAATAATTGAACAATCACCACATCAATCGCTTTAATGGCAATAAATGGTAGAACCACACCACCCACACCATAAATCAACATATTTCGACGTAATAATTGAGTTGCAGTTGAAGGTTTAAATTTCACACCTCGAAGAGCAATTGGAATTAATAGCGGGATAATAATCGCGTTAAAGATTAATGCCGATAAAATCGCACTACTTGGGCTCGCCAGATGCATCACATTTAAAACCTGCATTTGCGGAATCGCTGCAGCGAATAATGCAGGCAAAATTGCAAAGTATTTCGACACATCATTTGCTAAAGAAAACGTTGTTAAAGCACCACGAGTAATCAACTGCTGTTTACCAATTTCAACCACAGCCAGCAGTTTGGTCGGGTCTGAGTCTAAATCGACCATATTGCCGGCTTCTTTCGCAGCTTGTGTACCAGAATTCATGGCTAAGCCAATATCTGCCTGAGCTAATGCAGGTGCATCGTTGGTTCCATCACCGACCATCGCAACTAAACGGCCTTGTTGTTGTTCAGTGCGAATACAAGCCAATTTGTCTTCTGGTTTTGCTTCGGCAATATAGTCATCTACCCCAGCTTCAGCAGCAATCGCAGCAGCAGTTAGTGGGTTATCACCTGTGACCATTACGGTTTTGATGCCCATTTCTCTTAAACGAGCAAAACGTTCTTTAATACCGTGTTTAATCACATCTGAGAGTTCAATCACGCCCAATACATGATGTTGATTTGCCACAACCAATGGGGTTGCACCTTTTTTTGCGACTTGTTCAACACGTGCTTTTAACTCTAAATCTTGAGAATAATCTTCATCGACAAATTTCAAAATGGCATCTAACGCACCTTTACGAATTTGATCACCATTAGGGAAATTCACACCAGAAATTCGGGTTGATGCACTAAAAGAGATAAATTCAGCCTGCTCAGGTTCTTGCTGTTTTAGCCCTTGTTCTTTTGCCAATTTAACAATCGATTTTCCTTCTGGTGTTGGGTCGGCAAGCGAACTTACCCAAGCAGCCACTCGTAACTCAGACTCAGTTACCGAAGTCAAAGGATAAAAAGAGGTCGCTTGACGGTCGCCATAGGTAATGGTTCCGGTTTTATCGAGTAAAAGCACATCAATGTCACCAGCAACTTCTACGGCTTTACCTGATTTCGCCAAAACATTGGCTTTAAGTGCGCGGTTCATACCCGCAATCCCAATCGCAGGTAACAAGCCACCAATGGTTGTTGGAATTAAGCAGACCAACAGTGCCACGAGCACAACTGGATCAAGTTCAATATGCAAATAATGAGCAATAAACGGTAGGCTAATCACGACAATTAAAAACGTAAGTGTCATCACCATTAACAAGAAGCCAAGTGCAATCTCATTCGGTGTTTTTTGACGATTTGAACCTTCAACTAAAGCAATCATACGGTCCAAGAAACTTTGGCCAGACTCAGCAGTAACCTGAACGATAATACGATCTGTAAGTACTTTAGTCCCGCCAATAACACCAGAACGGTCAGTTCCAGCTTCACGTAATACTGGTGCCGATTCACCTGTAACAGCCGATTCATTAATAGTGGCAAAACCTTCTACAATTTCACCATCGGCTGGAACAAGCTCACCTGCATGAACTTCAATAAAATCATTTAAATGAAGTTCAGTTGCTGCAACTTGAGTCGCTTGGCGGTCGGTCAAAGAATTGAGTCTTCGAGCGGTTAAATTTTCTCTTGCTGCACGCAATGAAGATGCCTGACCACGACCTCTAGCCTCTGCAACAGCTTCAGCATAATTAGCAAATAAAATGGTAATGAACAGGATAGCTGTAACCGCTAAACCAAATAAAAGTGTGGTGTAACCCAAAATGGTACTGATTCCAGTAACCACTGTCCCAAGCCATACAATTGCCATCACAGGGTTTTTAATTGCATGTTGTGGTAGCAATTTCACAAATGCATTTTTCCAAACTTCAAAATTTGGTACTGCCATGGTTTTTTTATGGCTATTTACATGAGTTTGTGTATTCATTTTCACTCGCCTCCTTAGCCTTTAACCAACAAAAGTTGATCGGCAATTGGCCCAAGGACAAGAACTGGCATAAATTGTAATAAGGTAAGCAACACCACAATCGTGATCAGCGTTAAGGCAAAAGTTGGAGTTTCAACTTGGAGGCTTCCTGCTGTTTCAGGCGCTTTCCTTTTTGCAGCTAATCGCGTAGCAATCATTAATGGTAAAATTAATGTCGGGAAACGTCCTAAAAGAAGAGCGATACTACAAGTGACGTTCCACCATACGGTGTTATCTCCAAGGCCTTCAAAACCTGAACCATTGTTGGCAAATGCAGAGACATATTCATAAAACACTTGGCTAATACCATGCGGTCCTGAATTGCTGATGCCTGATAGACCCGGAATGCTGAGGGTTAATGCAGTAAAGGCAAGAATAACCAGAGGTTGAATCAAGATAATAATCGCGAGTAATTTAATTTCTGCGGCTTCAATCTTGCGCCCAAACAACTCAGGGGTACGACCTGTCATTAAACCGGCAATAAATACTGCAAGTAATAGATAAATCATAAACTGTTGCAAACCACAGCCTACGCCGCCCCAAATGGCATTAATCAACATGTTGATGAGTTCGACCAGACCAGTAAGCGGCGCAGAAGAGTCATGCATCATATTGACCGAACCATTATTTACTTGAGTTGTGACAGCTGCCCAAACCGCTGATGCTGCTGGTCCAAAACGTTGCTCTTTACCTTCCATTACGGCGAGTTGAGATGCTGTAGATGACATACTTTCAGACCAGACAGCAGCTGCGCCAGAAATAACCGACATAAAAAGCATGCTACCAAAGACAAAGTAAGCAAACTTTTTACGCTGAGTAAAATGCCCGACCATAAAAATTACTGTGATTGGAATGAGTAAAATCGCAATCATTTCTAGCAAATTAGAAACTGGTGTTGGATTTTCTAAAGGCACAGAACTATTTGGACCGTACCATCCACCACCGTTACTACCCAATTGCTTAATAGCCACCATCGGTGCAACTGGTCCCAAAGGAATTTTTTGAGTTTCTACAGTATTGGCTTTATCAATAAGTTGTACTTCTGGCCCGCCTTGGAAAGTTGCCGGTACACCTTGGCTATTGAGCAATAATGACCAGACAAAACAGAGTGGAAGCAAAAAGCGTACTGTAGGGCGAATTACATCTGCCCAATAGCTACCAATTAAAATTTGATCTGGTTGCTCGGCAACATCAGCTGCGATATGGCTTGGACGCTGATAAAAGAACGCTCTTAAAGTTGCGACAACCAAAGCCAACCCCATCATTGGAGTAATGACTTGCAGGCCCACAATACCTGTCATTTGCGACAAATAAGATAACTGAGCCTGACCAGAATAATGCTGTTGGTTGGTGTTTGTTAAAAATGAAATAACAGTGTGTAACGCTAAATCCCAACTCATATTTGGTGCATGGTTAGGATTTAATGGTAGCCATGCTTGCGTCATAAAAATAGCAAGAATAGCCACTGCAAGAAAAATACAGCTAACAACAAATGCTAGAGAATATTGTTTCCAGTTCATTTGTTGTTGTGGAGATACACCTAACAAGCGGTAAACAGGATTTTCAATCCAACGAAATAATCCATCACCAACCATCGGCTGATTTACCATCACTTTGGATAAATATTTACTGAGACACCATGCTAGAAAAATAGCAATAAATAAAACAAGTATAAGTTCTAGCATGGCTATTCTCCTCTAAATCCCATGGCTTGACTTGCCAAACTGGAAATAAGGAGAAATAAAGAAATATCATTTTTTTTAAGTCCGCATAAGACAATGCCAGACTGATGCAAGATGCGCATTTGAGAATTTATAAGCATCTTTATTGTCCTGAAATAACACTAATTTAGTGAATTTCAGTATCGGTAAAATGCTCGTAAATTCTCTATTGAGGAACTCAAAGCCCGCGTAAAATTTGCGTAAAATATAGAGTAAAAGACGTTAAAGTTTAAAATTGACTACCGGATAAAGTACTGCTTCAGACTTTAGGGTTTCACAATTCCATAATTCATATAAAGGAATTTTTACGTCTAGTGCCAAAGGTAATTTTTTAGAATTAAATTGCATATGGTCTAGATCAGTTCCCCATGCAATCAAATCTACATCTAAAGAAATATGATGTGATGGACGAATACGCCCTGTGTCTGATTCAAGTTTTTTTAAGAAAGCTTCGATTTCTGAAGGATTTAAAGAACTTTTTAATAGACATGCTGAATTCCAGTAATCATCTCCAATGCCATCTCGGCATGGAATTTGATAAACCGATGAAAACTGCACTTTCCCCAATGTTGCCAATTGCGTATAAGCAAAAGTAAAGTGTTGTTCTGCGTCTAAATTACTCGCTAGAGCGAGCGCAAAAATTATTTCTGGTGCGTTCAAGACGAATTCCTACAGCATTAGCTTCTGCAATGATGGCGGGCTTACGGATGGTAATGGTAATTTTTTCAATCGTTGGGAAAGTTTCGAACAAACATTCCAAAACGAGATGTGCTGCATGTTCGATTAATTCTGGCTTGGCTTGTTGAATAGTTTGAGCCGATAACTCACAAATCTGTGCATAATTGAGTGTATCTTCAAGTTTGTCAGACTGTGCAGCTCGGCTCAAATCATTATGGATGGTTAAATCCAACATTAAAGGTTGAATGATTTGTCTTTCCCAGTTGAAACAGCCAATCACTGTCTCAACCTTTAACCCTTCAATAACAATGGCATCCATAAATTTAAACTGACCTTAGTGCTTTAACAACGAAGCAGGTTCCATATTTTGAACCATTTTCAAACGCTGGTCTGCATAAATATCGGTATATGGTGCGAGTACGCGCATAAAACGATCGAAATAAAGCATTTGCTTAAATAATAAAGCAAAATCTCGAGGGAATTTAATACCGTGGCGCTCACCAACCCCCACCATATCCATCATAATGTCGTTTAAATCGGCAGGATTAGTAGACAGAATTTGCTGTGGATCAGCCATTAATACACCATTAAATAAACGTTCCAAATCTTGTGCCAATACATCCACATCAACTTTGTTATGTGTCATGCCCATTTTCAGCATGTTTTCGGCCATCGCTTTATAATCAGTCTTTTGCAATGCATCCATAAAGGCCATACACGCTGTCCAGACTTCTGGCTTTAACTGTCCCACAATACCAAAATCAATAAAACCAATTCGGCCATCTTCGAGCAGCATTAGATTTCCAGCATGTAAGTCTGCATGGAAACTCTTACATAGCATAAGGCTACCGAACCATGTATTCATTGCAGTAATCAGCACTTGTGATGGATCTTTGGCGTATTGTTTCACCACACTAAAATCTGTCAAAGACACACCATATAGACGTTGCATGGTTAAAACACGACGTGTAGAAAACTGATGATAAACTTTAGGTGCAGTCGCAGCTTTGTTTTGTGAAATATTCAGATATTCAATAAAGTCATCTAAGTTTTGTGCTTCTTCAATGAAATCGACTTCACGAACCATACGGCTTTTAATTTCATCAACAATTTCTGAAAGAGCAGCAAATTTGATTTTAGGTACTGCACGCTCAAGCAATTTGGCAGCCCAATGCACCACACTTAAATCTGTATATAAAATGGTTTCAACACCCGGCTTTTGTACTTTAATAACGACATCTTCGCCTGTGGTCAATTTAGCTGCATGAACCTGAGCAATTGAAGCAGAAGCTAATGGTTTTTCATCAATATAGCTAAAAATCTGACTTAAATCGCGCCCTTCAAACTCAGAGTCAAGTACACCTTGAATATAACTAAATGGCAGTGTTGGTGTCTGGTCTAAACAACCTTGAAATTCTTCTACATATTCACGAGGGAAAAGCGATGGAGTACTCGCAATAAACTGACCAAGTTTGATGTAAGTCGAGCCAAGAGATTCAAAGGTTTCCCGCATGAGTTTGGCATTACTTGGTTTTTCAGTTGCGTATTTAATCCCAGCTTTGGCGGCAACCACTGCTGTTTCACCAATACGGGCGACAGAACGTAGCCCATCAAACAAAATATTTTTTTTCATATTTCTTCAAAACCAAATCATTCAGGTTGAGTGTAGCAAATTTTATTTCATTTACTGATTAACTTGCCTGACAAACTGGGCAATTTACATCTTTATCAAAATTAACAATGCGTTGTGTCATGTTTAAGCCATCCCAAAGCAACAGTTTCTGTTTTAAAGGAGTCAGATTGAGTCCTAGATATAGTAAAGTGTGATGTGCTTGTAATGACGCTATCATTACAGGAGTAGTCGCAAGTACGCCTGATTCTGCACAGCGTAGGCCTTCATTGCTATGCTGTTCTTTAGGGAATAAACATTCATAACAAGCTGAATCACCTTCAACCATAAACATTTGTGCCTGAAAACCAATTGCTGAAGCACTAATTAATGCGACCTGATGCTTTTTACAAGCAGCATTTACTAAATAACGTGTTGTAAAATTATCACATCCATCCAACACCACATCTTGGTGTTCAACAAGTCTATCAATGTTATGTTCATCTAAACGTTCGTTGTAGTATTCAACACAGATATAAGGGTTAATTTTCTGTAACCGCTTTGCAAGAACTTCAGCTTTATAACGACCAATATCTTCATGACCAAATGCAATTTGACGTTGTAAGTTACTTATCTCAATAGTATCGGCATCAATGAGTGTAATCTTTCCAACCCCTGCTCGCGCTAGTAGCTCTGCACTGCTACATCCTATTCCACCAGCCCCAACAATAAGCACATTAGCAAGTTTGAGTTTTTCCTGAGCTTCTATATCCCATCCATCAAGTAAAATCTGACGGCTATAGAGATGCATTTCTTCATCACTTAACTCTACAAAATCGATATCTTGAAGCTCGGTCACGCGTTAATCCTTTCACTTAGAAGCGAAATGATTTTATGACTAAGTCAGGCATTAGGAAAGGTATAAAATAAAAACAGCATTTTATTCTTTAAACTTTTATCCACCGCATTACTTCTCTCAAGCTTTCTGCAACAATAGAAATATCTATTTTCTGTATTACTTAGGCTAAATATGTCCCAATCATATATTGCACCTGTAGAGTTAGAAAAAGCTTATCGTTTGTTAAATCATGGCCCAACTGTACTTGTCTCTGCTCAGCATGGAAATGACCGAAATGTAATGGCAGCCGCTTGGGCATGTGCACTAGAACTCACCCCAGCCAAAGTAACCGTTGTTCTCGACAAAAGTACTAAAACTCGTCAGCTTGTTGAGCAAAGTGGTTATTTCACCCTACAAGTTCCCTGCTATACGCAGCTCGATATGACCCATCAACTTGGTACAATTAGCAAATTAGATGATCCACAAAAACTTGAACATTGCGGTGTCGAGCTCTTTTATCAAGAAGGTCTTACCAGCCCATTAGTATCTGGTTGCATCGCATGGCTCGTATGTAAACTTATTCCTGAACCTCACAATCAGTCAGCGCATGATTTATTTATTGGTTCTGTTGTCGGTGCTTGGGCAGATAGTCGTGTTTTCCGAGACGGGCATTGGCACTTTCAAGATGCACCAAAAGAGCTTCGAAGCTTGCACTATATTGCTGGCGGAACATTTTATTTAATTGGTGAGCAAGTTAAAGCTGATCTCTAAACATAAAAATATAGTTTTTATCTTTTCGAAATGTATTGAATTGAATTAAAACCAGAAAATTACGATTGCAAAAAACCGCATAACAATTGCGGTTTTTTGCAATGAATTTCATTATTTAAAAAGCTAATGCTTAAACTTGGGTAACTTCACGAGCAATCACTAAACGTTGAATATCCGAAGCGCCCTCATAAATCTGGCTCACTCGAACATCACGATAAATTCGCTCAACAGGAAAATCACTCACATAGCCATAGCCACCATGAATCTGGATTGCATCAGAACAAACTCGCTCAGCCATTGTAGAAGCAAACAGCTTTGCCATTGAGGCTTCTTTTAAACAAGGTAGTCCCTCATCTTTCAAAGTTGCCGCATGTAGAACCAACTGATGTGCCGCTTCAATCTGGGTTGCCATATCTGCTAAACGGAAACTTACCGCCTGATGCTGGACTAACTCTACGCCAAAGGCTTTACGCTCATTTGCGTATTGCACAGCGGCATCAAAAGCAGCTCGTGCCATACCAACCGATTGAGCAGCAATCCCAATACGACCAGCAGCTAAGTTTGATAAAGCAATTTTATAACCTTCACCTTCTTGGCCAACCAAATTCTTTAAAGGAATTCGGCAGTCCTCAAGGGTAATGGTTGCTGTGTCTGAAGCGTGCTGCCCCATTTTGTCTTCAATACGAGTAACTAAGTAACCTTCTGTATTGGTCGGAACAAGGAAACACGAGATCCCTTTTTTGCCCGCTTGTTTATCAGTTACTGCAAACACCAGAGCTACTTGAGCATTTTTACCGCTGGTAATAAATTGCTTTACGCCATTAAGTACCCACTGGTCCCCATCTTGCTCAGCTTTACATAAAATCGCACTGGCGTCAGAACCAACATGTGGCTCAGTTAAACAAAAGCACCCTAACCATTCACCCGATGCAAATTTTGGTAAATAGGTCTGTTTTTGCTGTTCTGAACCATATGCCAATGTAATACCGCAAACCAATGAGTTTTGAACACTTACAATTGTCGAAATGGCACCATCACCTGCGGCAATTTCTTCAATTGCGAGCACTAAAGATACATAATCCATTCCTGCACCACCCCATTCATCTGGAACGGTCATACCCATTGCCCCCAAAGCACCTAAATCTTTTAATTCCTGAGCAGGAAACTCATGGGTTTTATCCCGATGAGCAGCTGTAGGTTTTAACTGATTTTGCGCATAATCACGCATCATCTCCTGAACCATACTTTGTTCAGCACTTAAAATCATTTCAACATCCTTATTTTTATTATTTTGCTGCCATACGAATTGCACCATCCAAACGGATGACTTCACCATTTAAATATGAATTTTCAGCAATATGCCCAACTAAACGAGCAAACTCTTCTGGCTTTCCTAAACGAGACGGATACGGCACCATTTGTCCCAAAGCATCCTGAACATTTTGTGGCATACCTTTAAGCATCGGAGTTTCCATAATTCCCGGTGCAATCGTCATAATTCGAATGCCATGTCGCGCAAGCTCACGAGCAATTGGCAATGTCATGGCAACAATAGCGCCTTTAGATGCTGAATAAGCTGCCTGACCAATTTGACCATCAAATGCTGCAACTGAGGCTGTGTTTACAATTACACCTCGGTCCTCGTCCCCTGCTTCAACTGTATTTTTACTCATCGCATCTGCCGCAAAGCGCAGCATGTTAAATGTACCTGTCACATTAATTTGCAGAGTCTTTGAAAATAACGCCAAATCATGTACACCTTCACGGCCAACCACTTTAGCCGAAGGGCCAATACCCGCACAGTTAACCAAACCATGCAAACTGCCATGTTTGACCAATACATCCTTAAAGAACTGTTCAGCAGCAGCTTCATCGGTTACATCAAGTTTTACAAAGTCAGCTTTTGGCCCTAATTGTTTCGCTTGCTGCTCGCCTGCTTCTACATTCATGTCTACCAATGTGACAGAGGCACCTTGCTTTACCAAATATTCAGCTGTTGCAGCACCTAAACCAGAGCCACCACCTGTAATCACGAAATGTTTCCCTTGAATTTTCATTATATAACGTCCTATAGAAATGTTCTTTAAACTTAGTAGTGAGAGTAAAAGTTGTTGTTTTCCGATACAATTTCAAAAAGCCTCAAAATGTTTGCAGCTTTTGATCAATCCAAATTTTAAATATGAAATATTTCACTTGAAATATATGAAGAAAATATGAGTCTTTGACATGGTTGTCCAATCTTCTTTAAGTAAAGGAACAATTTCAATTGCACTGGTACATGAAGCACTGGGTGCTGCTTATGCCAAAGGGCTAAATACTCAAATAATTCTAAATAAAGTTGGAATTCCTGCCGAATTACTGATGTCTCCCAAAGCACGTGTGCCTGTTACAACATATGCGCAACTATGGATAGAACTTGCCAATGCCATGAACGATGAATTTTTTGGTATGGATAGCCACCCTATGCGTCGAGGTAGCTATAAATTACTTACTAAACTTGTCAGTACGGCGGAAACTTTAGAAAAGGCGCTTTACGATATTTTGAAGTTTTTTAACTTTATTTTGGATGATCTACAAGGTGAATTAATTCGGGACCAGCAAAAAGCCTATTTGGTCATTCGTGATCGTGAACAACCCAAACGTATGTTTACCTACGCAACTTTTTTAATGTTAGTGCATGGACTCATGTGCTGGTTAGTTGACCAGCGAATTGGCTTGAATAATATATCGCTACGTTGTCCTAAACCCCAAGATATTCAGGACTATTTCGTACGTTTTGGTGAAGATATAAAATTTAATGCCGAGATAAATCGCGTTGAATTCGATGCTCACTATTTAGATATTAAAATTAAAAAAGATAAAAAAGCACTTTATGATTTCTTAGAGCAAACACCGCAAAATCTTTTAGTTCGCTTTAAAAATGAAAATGCACTGAGCCTTCTTATTCGTCGTCATTTATTGAAACTTCATCCCGCACAATGGCCCGAACTTAAAGATGTTGCACAACAACTCAATATTTCTGAAGCTACAGTTCAACGCCGACTGAAACATGAAGGCGTCAGCTACCAGCAAATTAAAAATGAAATTCGCTATGATATTGCTGTTGAACGTTTAAGTAAAACCAACGATTCAATTCAAGATATTAGTGAAGACTTAAGCTTCCAAGATCCAAGCGCGTTTCACCGTGCCTTTAAAAAATGGACTGGCGTCAGCCCAGGCGCTTATCGAAATAATTTAACTTCACACAAGCAATAATATAAATATCACAAGCTTAAAAAATAATGCTTAAGCTTATGATATTTATATCTTTTAAATTCAATATTTCAGATAAGTACATTCCTTAAAACTCAATAATTACTATAAAAACAGTGAGTTATAATTTTATCTAAACTTTTATCTTTCAATCTGATTTATAAATCAAAATAACTAAGTTTGTAAGTCATCAAACCCATGGAAGGATGATCTATTATTTATTCTGGTCCTATTTTTATTATGTCTTTAAAACCAAAATTTTTTCTAACAAAAACTTTGTTAGCATCAACATTGGGGTTTGTATTTGTTTCATCTGCATTTGCAGCAGTTCCAACCACACTTAAACTTGATTATGCCTACTATGCACCAACCAGCTTAGTCGTAAAAGATCAAAAACTTCTCGAGAAAGCACTTCCAAATACTCAAATTAAATGGGTTTTTAGCCAAGGCAGTAACCGCTCGCTAGAATATCTCAACAGCAATAGCATCGATTTTGCGTCTACCGCTGGGTTAGCAGCTGTATTAAGTCGAGCGAATGGCAGCCCAATTAAAACTGTTTATGTACAAAGCCAGCCAGAATGGACCGCTCTTGTGGTGTCAAAAGACTCACCAATTAAAAATCTAAAAGACTTAAAAGGTAAGAAAATTGCAGCAACCAAAGGCACAGATCCGTTTTTATTTACCTTACAGGCATTAGACACAGTAGGCCTAAGTAAACGCGATGTACAACTGGTTCATTTACAGCATCCTGACGGAAAAACTGCATTAGAACGTGGTCAAGTAGATGCTTGGGCTGGGCTTGATCCCTTAATGGCTGCGGCTCAAATTCAGTCAGGCGCCAAATTACTTTATCGTAATGTTGGATTTAACAGCTATAGCGTACTGAGTGTTAAAGAAGACTTTGCAAAGCAAAGTCCTGAAGCGGTTGAAGCAGTGATTAAAGCCTATGAACAAGCCCGAAAATGGGCAAAAGCTAATCCTGATAAAGTGGCAGCACTTTTAGCTCAAGAATCAAAACTTCCCCTACCTGTGGCTAAACTACAATTGAGCCGAACCAACTTTGATCAAAGCATTCCATCGGCAACTCAAGCACAAGCACTGAAACGTTCGGGGAAAATTTTGACAGAAGAAGACTTGGTTAGAAAAGGCACCAACGTCAATCAAGTGGTTGACCAGTTGTTAGACCCACGTTTTGCTCAAAAAGTCGTGAAATAATATATGAGTGATTCATTTAACAAAGCTGAGCTAAATCACTTCTTAGCTCAGCAAGCTTTAAAATCTCAAAAAAAGCATTTAAACAATAAATTTACACGTTGGTTTAAAGCACTGCTCATTCCCGTAATCTTTTTAGTGGGTTGTGAGTTTTTAGTCAGAAATGGCTACGTCGATGCTTATTTACTACCCGCGCCAAGTAGTTTGTGGCAATCTTTTTTGGATTTAGCTCACAGTGATCTTTTTGCCCATATTTATATTAGTACATGGCGTGTTTTAGTAGGTTTCATTGTAGGGGGTGGTTTAGGGTTAATTTTTGCAATTTGGGTTGGATTAAGTAAAGAAGCCGAAGCGTATTTGGAACCAACCTTTTCAGCAATTAAATCAATTCCAAGTCTTGCATGGATTCCATTGTTATTACTTTGGTTAGGAATTGATGAAGGTTCTAAAATTACGCTGATTGCAATCGGTGCTTTTTTTCCAACCTATACCAATACAGTTGCAGCGATTCATAACGTAGATAGAAAGCTTATTGAAGTTGGAAAAGTTTATCGGCTCAATGCTTTTCAACGTATTGTATCGATTATTTTGCCGGCAGCATCTCCGGGAATTTTAACCGGTTTACGTAACAGCTTAAGCTTATCGTGGATGTTTATGATTGCAGCTGAACTGATTGCAGCCACTCAAGGAATCGGTTATTTATTAAGTGATGGTCGAGAAACATCCCGCCCTGATATTGTCATTATTGCGATTATTTTATTAGCCCTATTGGGTAAAGTAACGGATAGCTTAATGAAACTTATAGAAAACTGGTTATTACGTTGGCGAGATACGCTACAAAAATAACTTTAAATCCAGCACGCCAAAGTGACTCGATCATTTTGGCCGTAGTCTTGAATGGTTTTAATTTCACTAAAACCATGCTCAGCAAATATATTTCGAACGGCCTGTCCCTGATCATAACCATGTTCAAGTGCAATCCAGCCTTGTGGTTTTAACCAGTTTTTCCCTTGAGCAATAATAATTTCAATATCAGCTAGACCCTGCTGATCTGCGACCAATGCACGGCGTGGTTCTGTTGCCAAAGCTTGCATGTGTTCATCTTCAGGGTCGATATACGGCGGATTAGAAACAATTAAATCAAAATTCTGTGGTTCCAGTGCATCAAACCAAGCACTGCAAGCAAATTTTACTTGTTGTAAACCATGGGTTTGCGCATTTTCTTTTGCAACTTCTAAAGTAGGTGCATAAATATCAGTTGCCGTTACTTGCCAATCTGGACGCTCACTCGCTAAAGCAAGTGCAATTGCACCTGTCCCCGTTCCCAAATCAACAATATTTGCATTCTTTGGCAAATTTAGATTTAAAACGGTTTCAACTAAAACTTCGGTATCAGGTCGTGGCACTAAAGTATCGGAAGTTACTTTTAAATCCAGCGTCCAAAATGGCTGTGAACCTGTTACATAAGCTAAAGGTTCACCATTTTGAATACGCTCAAGCCCAGCCAAGTAGTTTTGCTCTTGCTGGACAGTTAACTCTTGCTCAAGTTTAAACTTTAATTCAAGCGAATTGATTTTTAGAAAATGCTCAAGTAACCAAGCATTTTCCTGACGTTCATAACTGTCAGGCTCACCCCGAATTGCAAGCGCTTGAGCAATGTTCATTAGCCGCCATTTTCCTGAGCAAGCATTGCAAGCTGATCTGCTTGATATTCACGATGCAAGCTATCAAGTAATTCAGTTAAATCACCTTCCATAATGGCATCTAACTTATATAAAGTGAGGTTAATACGGTGGTCAGTCATACGACCTTGTGGGTAGTTATAAGTACGGATACGTTCAGAACGGTCACCAGACCCTACTAAGTCACGACGCATTTCAGAAGTTGCTGCATCCGCCGCCGCACGTTTTGCATTTTCTAAACGCGATACCAAAAGAGCCATCGCTTTAGCTTTGTTTTTATGCTGTGAACGTTCTTCTTGGCACTCAACTACTGTACCTGTTGGAATGTGGGTAATACGTACCGCCGAATCCGTTTTGTTAATGTGCTGACCACCTGCACCAGAGGCACGGTAAGTATCAATACGCAAATCTGCTGGGTTAATCTCGACATTTGTATCGACATCAATCTCAGGCAAGATTGCAACTGTACAAGCCGATGTATGCACACGACCTTGTGACTCAGTTGCAGGTACACGTTGCACACGATGCGCACCACTTTCAAACTTCAAGCGGCCATACACACCATCGCCATCTACACGGCAAATGACTTCTTTAAAGCCACCATGCTCACCTTCATTTTCAGAAAGTACTTCTATACGCCAATTTTGTGTCTCGGCATATTTACTGTACATGCGGAATAAGTCACCAGAGAAAATTGCAGCCTCATCACCACCCGTTCCGGCGCGAATTTCTAAATAAGCTGCATT
Organism: Acinetobacter sp. KB005; assembly: GCF_049949095.1. Taxonomy (NCBI): domain Bacteria; kingdom Pseudomonadati; phylum Pseudomonadota; class Gammaproteobacteria; order Moraxellales; family Moraxellaceae; genus Acinetobacter; species Acinetobacter sp. KB005. The sequence continues at coordinate 3,346,400 of NZ_CP188191.1, forward strand.
AGAATCATTTGGATCTTTTGGAATCATCAAAATATTAAGCTGGCTTTCTAACTCTCCAAGCAACGCTTTATTCGCTTGAATTTCTTCTTCTGCCATATCTTTAAAGTCAGGGTCAGACTTCATCAATTCAGCAGTTTCAATATCTTCTTCTGCTTGACGGTATTTGCCCCAAACTTCGGTAATTTCAGATAAATCACTATGTTCACGAGACAATTTACGGAAACGTTTGTTATCGGAGATGACTTCCACATCTGCAAGCAACGCGGTAAGTTCTTCATGTCGATCACAGAGTTGATCAAGTCGTAAACGGAGTGACGCTTTCATAAGAGGAAATATCTCAAAAGTCCAAAAAGCTTATCGAACGCTATGTAAATATAGAAGATAAGCAAAATCGTAAAAATAGCGCATAGTTTACAGATTATGCCGCTCAAATGACATATATAATCAGCCAATTCATCAACTTTCACAGTAAGTGGCAACTTATAAATATAATGATTTCAGATGAGATTTATTTACTCGCCTATAATTTAGCTTTTTTTATAGAAATTAATACGTCACCTTTTTACCCAATAAAGCAATAGAGGCTTTATTCATAAAACCTCTTTACCATGTCTATTTATTTTAATTTTTCTAATAATGTTTTACCCACCAGAACAGCCGAGGCTGGGTTTTGTCCTGTAATAAGTTCATGGTCTACCACTACATTTGGAGTCCAAGCATTCGTATTACTTTGATATTTACCACCAATTGACTGTAATGCCGTTTGTGGGTAGAACTTCATTTCACCACCTTTTAACAAAGCCTTCGCTTGTTCTTCTTCTTGGTTACTAATCACAGTCATCCGATAGTTCTTATAAATCCACTCTCCAGTTTTTACGGTTTTGCCTTGCTCAAGTTGCTGAACGACTTCAGAAGCATTAGGTAATGTTGACATCAAAGCTATAGGACCATGACAAACTAATGCTGTAGGTTTTCTAGCTTTATGAAAAGCTGTCAGAACTTTCCCAAGCTGTTTATCTTTTAATAAATCTTGCATAGGTGCATGTCCACCTGGAATATAAATAGCATCAAACTGATCAATACCAATTTGCTCAATACGAGACAGGCTTAAAACTGGAGAATCTTGAGGTGATGTTAACTTAAGGTCATGCAATAAACCCGCATATTGCTTTAATGCCTTTTCGTCTTGATTAAAGTACATCGCACTATTTGATGACTCATCTAACTTCGGGGCTTTCCCTTTTGGTGTAGCGAAAGTTACTGTGTGCCCTGCATCTAAAAGCATTTTTGTAGGCTGCATCAACTCATTTAAATAAAAGCCTGTTTTAAAAATATGACCATTTTTTAGCTCTAACTGCCCCTCATCAGACAATACAACTAATACATGAGCAGCATTTGCACTTAATGCTGCTGAAGCGGTAACTACTGCAAGCATTATTTTATTTAGAGAATTCATCATTCAACCTTCATTCCAGCCTGTGCTAGATTTATAACTAGGATGGATATATTCTATTTTTGCCAACAAGGTAGAAAAAAAACCACATTTACAAATCTTTTTTGCGTTTGAGGACAAAATGTCTCGTCAATTTGACCATCTTGCCGATGTTGAAGTGTTTTTAATTGTGGCTGAAAAGCTTTCTATTAGTGCAACTGCAATTCATTTGTCTACTACACCTTCAGTCATTAGTAGAACAATTACACGGCTAGAGAAAAAGTTGGGTATCCAGTTTTTTAGAAGAACTACTCGGCATTTAAGCTTGACTGAAGCAGGTCAACTTTATTATGAGAAAATGCAGCACGCCTTTCAGCTAATTGACCATGCAGAACGTGTGGTTCAAGGTGAACAACTGCAAATTTCTGGAAAAATCAAATTAAGCGTTCCTACAACTTATGGACACTATCGCTTACCACCGTTATTAGAAAAATTTCTTTTGCAATATCCAGACATTCAAATTGAGGTCAGCATCTCTAACCGAAATGTTGATTTAATTGCTGAGGGTTTTGATTTAGCCATTCGCCAAGGCCATCTTCCTAATAGCTCTCTTGTGGCAAGACCACTCGAACTTGCCCCTCTTCAACTGGTTGCTTCACCAAATTATTTAAAGCGCGTAGGTATTCCTCAAATCTTAGAAGAATTAAATCATCACCAATGTATTGCCTTTGAATTGCCAAGTAGTGGCAAGATAACCCCATGGTTCTTTAAAGATGTAGATCAAGAAATTCAGTGGACACCAACAAATCGGATTTTAGTAAAAGAAGATATTTTAGGCGTAGTTTCTCTTGCTGAAAGTGGATTAGGGATATGTCAGAGTTACAGCTTTATTGTTAATGAAAAAATTCGACAAGGAAAATTACAACCTTTACTGGAGAGTTATGCAGGCCACACTCGTCCCTTCTCTTTACTGTACGCACAACATAAACATATGTCTTCTGCCACAAGAGCTTTGATCAATTTTCTCTGTTCAGATGGCGAATAATGAACTCATTAAAACTAAATGAGACTCATATTTATCTATATGAGTATTAAACATTCTATTTTAATAGAAAACATACAAACCTGACACTAAACTACAATAATGAATTGATGGTTCTCCATATTTTAAGAAACGTGTTTTGTTACATTTGCCGTAACAAAAGATATAGGGTCCTGCTGCTAAGGACACGGAGTAAAAAATGAAATTAAATGCTTGGTTATGTAGCGCTGTTTTAGCAACTTCTATGGTTACTGTAGCTCATGCTGACAATACAACACATGTAGCAGCCGCTTCTGCTTTAGGCAGTGTCGCTGGTACTGCAATTGGTAAAAGCATGGGTGGTACATCTGGCGCAACAATTGGTGCTGCTTTAGGTGGTGCTGGTGGTGCAGCAGTTGCAAGTGACCGTCGTCACCGCACAGAATCTGCGATTGGCGGTGGTTTAGGTGGTGGTGCTGGTTATACCGTTGGTAGAAGCATGGGCGGTACAAATGGTGGTTACGTTGGCGCTGCGTTAGGTGCTGCGGGTGGTTCTGCTCTAGGTAATAAGATTTCTAAAGACCGTGATGCTGACAGATCTTCTAAGCACTGGAAGAAAAAACACCGTCGTCATCACTAATCAAATTTGATGAAACGTTACTAAGCACCTTCGGGTGCTTTTTTATTAGGATCAACAAATATTCACCATCTCTCTTTTGCTCAGGATTTATCCACAAATTAATAGAAACAATACAAACAGACACAAAACTAGCGTATCGCCTTTGGGGTTCTCCATAATTATCACGAAATTTTTGATTACATTTATCTCAAGATAAAAATACTGTCCTTCTCAGTAAAAAGGACATGGAGCTGCAAGATGAAAATGAATATTTGGTTAGCTAGTGCATTAATTGCAACATCGTCTATGGTGACAGTTGCACATGCAGATAATGGTACCCGTGTTGCTGCAACCTCTGCATTAGGTAGTGTGGTTGGTACAGCAATTGGTAAAAGCATGGGTGGCACAACAGGCGCTACAATTGGTGCGGCTTTAGGTGGTGCTGGTGGTGCAGCCGCAGCGAGTGACCGTCGCAATCGTACAGAAGCTGCGATTGGTGGTGCTTTAGGTGGTGGAGCTGGTTATACCGTCGGTAAAAACATGGGCGGTACCAACGGTGGTTACATCGGTGCTGCGGTAGGTGCTGCTGGTGGTTCAGCGCTAGGTCGTAAAGTTTCTGAAGATCGTGACTACAATGATCGCTATGATCGTGGTAGTCGTTATGATCGAGATGATCGTAGATATGACGATGGCGACCGTCGTTACTATAAAGGTGGTCATCGCCGTCATGACAATGGTTTACATCGCGGCTGGTACAAAAACCGCTAATTCATATATGAATCAAAAGAGCACCTTCGGGTGCTTTTTTATTGAGAGATAAAACCTAATATCGAAAAAAAACGATATACATTAATCCCTATATATCGTAGTATTTCGATATATCCTTATTCGAGAATATCGCATGCGATCACTTCAAGATACCAAGTTTTCAATTTTGGAACTTGCTCCTATTCGTAATGATAAAACCATCGAATTTTCGTTACGTCACGCATTAGAATTAGCACAACATGCAGAGAAACTAGGTTATGAACGTTTCTGGCTTGCAGAACATCACAACATGGATGGAATTGCGAGCTCTGCTACGGCTGTCTTACTCGGTTTTATTGCAGCACATACACAGCATATTCGCTTAGGTTCAGGCGGAATTATGCTTCCTAACCATGCTCCTTTAGTTGTCGCAGAACAATTTGGAACACTTGCTACTTTATATCCAAATCGTATTGAACTGGGTTTAGGCCGTGCTCCTGGTACAGATCAACTCACCATGCGAGCTTTACGTCGTGGGCATCAAGAAACAGAAGATCAATTTCCAAGAGATGTTGTCGAAATCCTAAAATATTTTGATGTACCGCAAGCAGGACAAAAAATTATTGCAACGCCAGGGCAAAATACACATGTGCCTGTTTGGTTACTTGGATCTAGCCTTTTTAGTGCGCAATTGGCTGCAAAACTTGGTCTACCCTACTCATTTGCGTCGCATTTTGCACCACGTATGTTAGGTCAAGCCATCCAACTCTATCGTGAGAACTTTGAGCCTTCTGCTTATTTAGATAAACCTTACGTTTCTATGGGTGTACCTGTTGTTGTAGCAGAGACTGATGAAGAAGCACAGTTTTTAGCAACAAGTGCATACCAACGTGTATTAGGCTTAATTCGTGGTGAAAGCTTAAAGCTGAAACCACCGGTTGAATCAATGCAGGGACTCTGGAATACAGCAGAAGAGCTTTCCGTTGAAAACTTCTATGCAATGGCACAGATTGGCTCGGTTGAGACTGTTCGCACTGGTTTACAAAAACTTTTAACGACATACGATGTTGATGAATTTATTTTTACATGTGATATATACGACACAGCGAAGCGTCTAGACAGTTTTACGCAACTCATGAATGTAAAAACAGAACATTAAAACTCGACTTGATTTTCCCATACTTGAATTGATTTCGAGTATGGGATGACCATCTATCTGAAAAGACTTTACCCCAACTTCCTGCTTGGTTATTTATATTAAAACGATAAAAACATCATGATTGAAAAACCAAAAGGACTTTTGGAAAATGAGTATTAATATTAAAAATAACGCTTCAAAATCAGTAATTTTTCAAAATACGGCTCAAGATTTTGAAGACTTTGCTGGTCAAGTTATTCCGTCAACCTCAATTAAAGAGTTTGATTTTTCACATTTATCTGTCGCGATTATTGGTACAAATCAAGATACTGTGACCCATCTTGAAAAAATCTGCCAACAAGCAAAATTTGTGACTGTATTCCAAATTACACCTCACTTTATTTTGCCCCATAGTCAAATGGGCACACATAAGTTAATTACGCATCCACTCATTATTAAAAACCGGAGATTATTTAACAATCGTGTAAAAAGTCTTTTGGCCTTACGTTTTCTTGAGACTCAAGTAAATGAAACATGGCTTAAGCGCCTTTTAACACCCAATACGGCAACGACTAAAAAAGTATTTTTTAAATCTGATAGTTATTATGCTGCACTCCAAAAATCTAACTGTAAATTACAAACTTGGCCTATTGTTAAGGTAACCAATACATCAATTCAAAGCATGGATGGTGTAGAGCAACCCGTCGACATCATTATCAGAATAACTACATAAAAATAAAAAGCATGGCTTTAGGCCATGCTTTTTCTCATTTACTCATATTTTTGCAAATTGCCATGATCATCGTAATGCAAAATAATGCGTTGTTTCTTTTGCAATTCACTCAAGATCTCGGGACTAACCGAAAATTGAGCTGCTAGTAATTCAACAGAACTATTCGGTGCTTTAGTCCGACGGTCTTCACCACTGAACCTAATCCAGTTATAACTCGCCCACAAAATTAAAATAAGCGCGCTAATTCCAATGAGTAATGCTAAATGAAGTAAGGTCTTAACTTCTGATAAATGATCGACCCAAACATAATCATAAATTAGATGCCCTTCAAAAACCCATAAAAACAGTGAAACCAATGGGAAAAGCAACCACATCAAACAAATCCACCCAATCGTTTGTAACGTATAGTTTGCTGTTTTATTTTTGACATATTCAGGTTGATCAATATATTCGGGGATATCTAAAGTCTCTATATCCTTGTTTTCCTCAGGTTTCATGGGTTATCTCCACGGAAGCCTCTATCTGGGCTTACCCAGCGAGCACGTTTCTTAGTGTTAAATAAAGTCTTTGGTACCGCTACAACACTAGTAAATAAAGTAAGTAACCAGAAAAACAAAGGATACCAAATGACCCAGAAATAATTTCTAAAAAAGCGGCTGCGGTCATAGCGTTGATCAATCCACAAACTAACCAAAAACTGGATTAAACATGTTCCGCCTAATATCACGCCGTACCACTGTGGCATCAGTGTTTTGATCTGCCATTGCAGAGGTAAGTCAACAAACAATCCCACAAAAAACAGAGTGAAGATCATAATCATCACATAAGACCAGATAATACTAACAAGAGCTTCAAGCATCACTGGCCACATACGACGTACGCGCAATTTGAACATTTGTGGAATATATTCTAAAAGAACCTCTACCCCACCTTGTGCCCAGCGAAGGCGCTGCTTCCATAGGCCTTTAAATGTCTCGGGCATATAGATATAGCAAAGCGCTTGCGGAATATACTGAATATCCCAATGGTCCAGCTGTAGCTTCCATGAAATATCAATATCTTCAGTAATTTTATCGTCAGACCAAAACCCGACTCGAACGAGCGCTGTTTTACGGAATGCGGCAATCACACCAGACACTGTAAAAATACGACCATATGTACGCTGTGCACGTTTAATTAAACCAATAATCGAAGAAAATTCGCCAACCTGTAATTTTCCTAAAATACTTGATCGGTTTAAAATTCGTGGATTCCCCGTTACAGCACCAATTCGCGGGAAGTTAATAAATGGTTGCATTAACCAAAGTACAGCATGCGGATGTAACAATGCATCCCCATCAATACAAACAAGATATTCGTATTTACTGACCAGTACTCCCGATCTTAAAGCTACAGCCTTACCCTGATTTTCTGCTAAGTGCACCACACGAAGTCGTGAATCTTGCGCTGACAATTCATCAAGGATTTCAGCTGTTCTATCACTACTTCCATCATTGACTGCAATCACTTCAAAATTAGGATATTTAGTTTGCAGTGCATAACGAATGGTTTGTCGTACCTGAGCTTCTTCGTTAAAACACGGAATAATGATACTGCACCCTTCGCTGGTTGGTTCGGGAAGCGTTTGTTCGCGGTATTCCCTTTTAAAAAAGAACCAAAGCCCTCCTACCATCCATGTCCAAGCCATGAGTAAAGGATATAAAAAGGCAAAAGCAAATAGAATATCGAGTAATACTCTCATTACTTTTTCCCCTCTACTAATCCAGCAAAAGGCTGATACATGACAGGGCTATAATTCAAACTAAGTGGATTATATAAATACTGATGTACATCTTTTGATTTTTCAAAACTATAGCCATCAATCCCGAACTTCTGGATCCCTGTTCGCTGAATCGAAAAGAGCCCTTGCTGTACTTCTTCCCAATTGGTCTTTGAAGCATTTTCTGGCAACACTAAAGTCAGCATAATTCTTTGCTTATCTTTTTCATTAAGCGTATTTAATAGTGCTAACACCTGATTAAATTGCTTTTTCTTGCCAATCATGTCGAACTTCAAATTGACCAAATCATGTTGCGATAAAAGTGTTTTTAAAAGTGCTGGTAGATTTTCTGCATGATCTAAATCAGGAGTAAGCAATAAAATAAACTGCCCTTGGTTACTCATATTTAAATAAGGCTTTACAGCTTTTTTGGTAAGTTGGCTGAGTTGAGCAAGATGTTTTGATTGTTCAATACAACTATTCTCTTGAGCGGTTACGGCTTGCATTTCGCAATTTAAAGATGTGCCCGCATTAAGCTGAATACCACTTAAATTACTATTTAAGCGTGCAATATCTTTTGCCAAATCTACTGCTAAAAATGGCTTATCTTTTTGAAGATAAGCAGGTAACTCTAATATTACCGCTTGACCCGCACGAGTTTGAGCCTGCCATAAACTACGGTTTAAAATATCTTGTTGAACAGGCATTTTATCTGTAGGGAAATAAGCAACATCATATTGCCCATCTCCATCTTTATCTTCCAAAGGTTTTAAGATTAAGGCATTGTTTTTTAAGCTGTATAGTTTTGATAACAACTGCCCTAATTTTTCATCTGTTTGGGTGTTTTGTGGCGCTGCTAACTGCTTTAAATCCATACTCACAAAGTGACGAGGCTGTTTAAATAAATCTGACTCTTCAAAATTTAAAATATTTAACATGCCTTCAGTGAGCTGTTCAGCTGTAGGGTTATTTATAACCAAGCTTCGTTTAAAAGTTGAATCACTCACCCGATTCATACCATCACGACCCAAACTGAAAGAAAACTCAAAGCCTGCCTGCTGCGCTAGTTTTTCCAGTTGCTCATTCACGGCGCCATAAGGCCAGATAATTGCTTTAGGATTAACGCCGACTTCTTTTTTCAAAGCTGCATAGGATTTTTTCAAATCTTGCAAAATACGTTGTTGATATTCTGCATCCGTTTCATAACGTGATTGCGATTTTAAATATGCATACGAAGTCGCAGCAGGTTGCTCATTGCCTTGAGGATTGGCCAATATGCCATGATGTAAATCGTCACTATGGCTTGCAAACTCAGCTAAACCAGAAGCTTGCATTTCACGAACTTGAGCCCAGTTCACCAAGTTACCTTGACCATAGGCTTCATAACCTGCCTGCGTATTGCCATTTATCCAACTGGTCGGAAGAGCAAAAACTGCCGGAATCTGATATTGCTTAAGTAATGGAAATACTCGGCTATAACTACTCAAAGCCCCATCATCAAAAGTAAGTAGAATAGAATTATGAGGCAATTCTTTACCTTGCTTACGAGCTTCCTCAATGTCTTTTAAACGAATCGGCTTCCAGTCAGATTGACTCAGCCAATCTAAAAACTGCGCCAGGTTATTGGTCTGAATCGCATAAACGTCACGGTCACCTTCCTTTAACACATCATCTCGCACATCATGAAAAGTTAAAGAAACCGTATGATTTTTTGGTAGTTCAGTTTCAATGCGGGCATGAGAAAATTGTACGGGTAATAATGTTGAAGCAAACACACAGCTCAACATTTTTGACATCATATTATTCATTAAAAACGCCCTTCAAATCCGAAAATACCGTAGGTATGCTGTTCATCATGACCATCGTATGGATGGTATTGCCAACCAATTCCATAATTGAGCTGCCAAGTCCGTGAGAGCTGCCATTGATGCTGATATTGCAGAGAGTATGTTGGTCTAGCCGAATAATCTGCTTGCTTATAGAGCCCCACTCCAGCTTCAAAATGCTGCTTAAATGAACGCTCATATTCTCGCCAAGTTACCCAGTCATGACTTAAATTTAACTCAGCACTGTAATGGTTGCTGGGGCTAAAGTAGGCAGTCTGATCTTGGCTATTGCTGCCATAAAATCCACGAACGGTCCCGTAGGTAATATGGTGCGGCGCATCAAATAATCGTTCGCGCCAAAAAGTCGAAAATTCTTGTTGTTTATTACCATCACTAATATCAGTTAGACCATAACTCGCCCCAATCTGACGTGACTCATCTTTTTGCCATGTCAAAGCAGCACGGTAAGCTTGTCCATCTTCACCAGCATCAATTGCCTGTAATGGAATATTAGCCTGACTGTCATATTGCAATTGATACTGCCAGTGGTCATTTAACCATTGCGACCAATCGAGACGAACACCTGCTTGTCCACCATCTGTACTTTGCGACAAAATTGCCGACAATGCCTTACGGTTTGCTTGCCACTCAGCACCGACACCATAACGTTGGTCATGTACATCACCAAAACCGTATTCTCCGTAACGATCTTGATGCCAAGCGAATAAACGATAATTATCTTTGATCCATGGACTATTCAGACGAGTTTCCATTTCACGATCTTTTAAACCATTCTGACCACTCACAGAATCGCTACTACTATCTGCCTTACTTTGCCCCCAAGTTGTTGAGTGAGAAATTGTCGGTCTATTGCGGTCATCTAACTCTTTTCGACTTTTAATTACTCCACCATCTTCAGGGTAATATTCCAAAAGACTTTCAGTATTTTTACGCCATTCTGGAATATCCCCTAAAGCCTGAGCATTTTGCATCTGGTTAATTCGAGTATCTTTGGCAACTGGAGTTAAACCATTTAAACGAGAAATAGTTTGCTTGGACTGTAGAGGTTTATCTCTCCAGCGTTCAACACGAGCCAGATTATTAATTAAACCTTCATTAGCAGGCGCAAGATCTACTTGTTTTTGAAAATGCTTTTCTGCTTGATCAAGATGATTTGCATAAGCTAAATGCATACCCTCTAAAGTAATATAGTCATCACGATCAGGATGACTTGTTTTGTCTACCCCTTTTGCCTGACTATATTTATACATCGGAACAAGTCGTTCAACCTCACTCAAAAATTGTTCAGCTTGTTTATATTTTTCTTGTTCAATATATGAATAGTACAGTCCAGTATATACCGTCATATCTGGATAGTTTTTTTCCGTAAGCAAGGTTTTAAAGGCAAGTTCAGCTTGCTGTGGCTGTCTTTCAGCTAAATAACTATCAGCTATTGCATGACGAATATAGGCAGGCAGTTTTTCTAAAGGTATATTTAATTTAGTAAATTGATCCAAGACTGTACGAGTACGCCCACGGAAATCTAACGCATATATATAGTCATAATGAAATCTTAAATAATTAGGGTCTGACGGTTGAATCAAAGGCTGCATTTGCTCGCCTTGCTTCAATACAGCATCAAGTTCAGCAAAGCCTTCACTATCGGACATGCCTTCTCGATTTAAATATTTGTAGCGAGCAATTGCGTTATTTACACGTTGAGAAAACTCACTCACTTGTAGCCAGTGTTGTAACGATTCTGTTTCTGCATTTTTATCGCTACCAAGCAATAACTGCTGAGCCTTGTTATAAGCCCCCACAGCCGCTAAGTCATAACTGTATTCTTGTAAAACTGCAAAAGACTTAGGCTGCTGCTTATATGCTTGTTCAATTGCAGATAAAGCATCTACAGGTAAATTGATAAGACGATAGGCATAAGCTATTTGCACGAGTTGATCAGTCTTCAAATTTTTACTATTAACTTGTGCTAACTGTGCTTTGGCTTTTACAACATCCTGAGCTTCAGCATATAAAACTGCTAACAAAATCTGCCCATCAAGTGTTTTTTGAATATTAAATTTATTCGACCAATCAATCGCATTTTTAAAGTGTTTAAAATCACGAAAATTACGTATTAAAGGTAACTGTCCATATTGTGGAAAAGTAACCGGATTAATATTTGCTAAATGCTGAGAAAAAGTTACTAGATCATTTTTTTCATTTGACATTACAACTAAATAATCAGCTAACAATTTTTGGTCATGCGGGTATTTATTTAGCAATTGATCCAGTTGAAATATTGCTTGGTGAGTTTGTCCAGTTTTATAAGTGTGAATAGCCTGCTCTCTCAATTCATCCACTTGAGCAGCATATAAATTGAGAGGCAAGATGTATACCAATGAAAAAACACATTTTTTTAGCATTTTGATAATCGGATAGTCCCATATCGAGGTGGGAAAGTATAATTAAAAACAAATAAATAATCACATAACATCAAAATAGTGTGATCTAGTTAACATTTTTGAATTATGGATTTTTTTTGATTGTTTTTTTAAAATATTTAGTAAAATTAAACAATTACCATTTTTAAGCACAATAAAATACATACACTTCTTTTCAATAGTATTATTTAAATTTACAAATGAGTTGCAAAAGAAGTACAGGTTTATAACCAATAAAAAACATTTAATAATGTTTGGTTTTATATTTAAAACTTTTATTTTTATTGTATTTATATTTTAAAAACCACTCAATTTATTTATAAATTAATATACATAAATCGAATGGTTAAAATAAGCAGTTGATTAAATTAACCAATACGACGTTTTAATCCTGTCATCTGCAAAACACGCGTTGAAATTTCTTCAATCGACATTTCAGTCACGTTTAAATATTTAATCCCTTCTGAAATATAGATTCCTTCAATTGCTCTAAGTTCCATTTGGCATTGACTAAAACTTGCATAACGACTATTAGCTTTACGCTCACTACGAATCGCAACTAATCGCTCAGCATCAATCATTAAACCAAACAATTTATTACGATGTGGTCTTAGTACTGCTGGTAAACGGTTATCATCCAAATCTTCTTCTGTTAATGGATAGTTTGCAACACGAATACCGAATTGAAGCGATAAGTAAATAGAAGTCGGTGTTTTCCCCGAACGAGAAACTCCAATTAAGATTAAATCGGCTTTATCATAATGGCGAGTACGTGCTCCATCATCATTATCAAGCGCAAAATGAACAGCATCAATACGGGCTTTATAAGACTCAGAATCAGTCACGGCATGTGTCTGTCCAACTAATGTAGTGGGTGGTGTACCTAGTTCTTGTTCTAATTTACTGATTAAACCTTCAAATACATCAAGATTAACTGCTTTAGCCGTATTAATGATTTCTCGCACGTGTGGATCAACTAAAGTATCAAATACTAAAGGCAGACAACCATCTTTGGTTTGACATCGATTAATCTCGACTACAATCTCCATTGCAGCCTCTTCGGTTGCAATATACGGCATGATATGAATATCAAAATCTACATTGGGAAATTGTGCTAATAACGAATGTCCAAGAGTCTCTGCAGTAATTGCAGTTCCATCAGAAATAAAAAAAACGCTTCGCTTAAATTGTTTACTTTCTGACATTAAAATTCTCCTTAAACATTTGTCTTAGTACTATATAATCTTTATAGTAAACTGATCTTACATGACTGTCGCTTAGTATAATTCTCAACTAAGCACTTTATTTTTATAATTTCATGCCAAGATAGACATTAATACTGCAAAAGTGGAGTGAAAACTTTGGAAGCGCGCGTAATCGGTCTAGAAAAATTAGGGAAACACGATGTCGAACTCGTAGGTGGGAAAAACTCATCTTTGGGTGAAATGATCAGTCATTTATCAAATGCTGGTGTATCGGTACCAGGCGGTTTTGCAACTACTGCTGATGCCTATCGTGAGTTCTTAGATCAAAGCGGTCTTAACGCTCGAATTCAAGCAGAACTTGCTCAACTCAATGTTGATGACGTAAATGCTCTTGCAGAAACAGGTGCTAAAATTCGTCAATGGATTGTAGAGACTCCACTCACTGCAAGCCTAGAACAAGAAATTCGCGCCGCTTTTACAACACTTTCTAACGGCAACCCAGAAATCGCGGTTGCCGTTCGTTCATCTGCAACTGCTGAAGATTTACCAGATGCTTCATTCGCAGGTCAGCAAGAAACTTTCTTGAATATTCGCGGTATTGATAACGTTCTTATTGCGATTAAAGAAGTATTTGCTTCTTTATATAATGACCGTGCAATTTCTTACCGTGTACATCAAGGTTTTGACCATGACGTCGTTGCACTTTCTGCAGGCGTTCAGCGTATGGTTCGTTCTGAAACTGGCGCTGCGGGTGTAATGTTTACACTTGATACCGAGTCTGGTTTCCGTGAAGTTGTATTTATTACCGCATCTTATGGTTTAGGTGAAATGGTTGTACAGGGTGCAGTTAACCCAGATGAATTTTACTTATCTAAACCATTATTAAATGCTGGTAGACATTCAGTTTTACGCCGCAACCTTGGTTCAAAACACCAGAAAATGATTTATGGTGAAGAAGGTTCTGCTGGTAAATCTGTTGTCGTTGTTGATGTTGAGAAACAAGAGCGCCAACAATTTGCTTTAAATGATCATGAGTTACAAGAACTAGCTAAACAAGCGCTTATTATTGAGCAGCACTACGGTGCGCCAATGGATATCGAATGGGCGAAAGATGGCGATGATGGTCAAATTTATATTGTTCAAGCTCGTCCTGAAACTGTAAAAAGCCGTCAAAATGTAGGCACAATGGAGCGCTATCTTCTTAAACAAAGAGGCACTGTTCTTTGTGAAGGTCGTTCAATTGGTCAACGTATTGGTTCTGGTAAAGTCCGCATTATTAGCTCAATTAAAGAAATGGACAAAGTTCAAGAAGGCGACGTTCTTGTATCAGATATGACCGACCCCGATTGGGAACCGGTAATGAAACGTGCCGCGGCAATTATTACTAACCGTGGCGGTCGTACATGTCACGCAGCAATTATTGCACGTGAACTTGGTGTACCCGCTATTGTAGGCTGTGGTAATGCAACAGAAGTATTGACTGATGGTCAAGAAGTAACTGTTTCTTGTGCTGAAGGTGATACGGGCTTCATCTACGAAGGCGCTTTAGATTTCGAAGTTCAGCGTAACTCAATTGAATCTATGCCTAAACTTTCGTTCAAAATTATGATGAACGTAGGTAACCCAGACCGCGCGTTTGACTTTGCTCAAATTCCAAATGAAGGTATTGGTCTTGCTCGTCTTGAGTTCATTATTAACCGTATGATCGGCGTGCATCCTAAAGCGCTACTCAACATTGATAGCCTACCTCGTGAAACTCGTGCTGCAGTTCTGACTCGTACTGCTGGTTATGCTTCACCTGTAGATTTCTATGTTGAAAAATTGGTTGAAGGTATTGCGACCCTTGCTGCTGCATTCGGTGACAAGCCAGTTATTGTTCGTATGTCTGACTTCAAATCAAATGAATATGCAAACTTGATTGGCGGTAAGTTATACGAACCTGAAGAAGAAAACCCAATGCTCGGTTTCCGCGGTGCAAGCCGTTATGTATCTGATAACTTCCGTGACTGTTTCGAATTAGAATGCCGTGCACTTAAGAAAGCTCGTGATGAAATGGGTCTAACCAATATTCAAATCATGATTCCTTTTGTACGTACCGTATCTGAAGCAAAACGCGTTATTGAGTTACTAGCACAAAATGGTTTGAGACGTGGTGAGAACGGCTTAAAAGTAATCATGATGTGTGAATTACCAACTAACGCCCTATTAGCTGAACAATTCCTAGAGCATTTCGATGGTTTCTCTATCGGTTCGAATGATTTAACTCAGTTAACACTAGGTCTTGACCGTGACTCAGGTATTGTTTCACACCTATTCGATGAGCGTGATGCAGCAGTTAAAGCACTTCTTTCAATGGCAATCCATGCCTGCCGTAAAGCGGGTAAATATGTAGGTATCTGTGGTCAAGGTCCTTCAGATCATCCCGATCTTGCAAAGTGGTTAATGGAACAAGGTATTGAGTCTGTTTCTCTTAACCCAGACTCAGTTTTAGATACATGGTTCTTCCTTGCTGAAGAAAAAATCAAACAAATCTAATATGTTATAAAAAAAGGCCCATCCGTGGGTCTTTTTTCATCTTTAGAACAGAGAATTTTTATTTATGCAAATTTACTTGGCACGTAATAATCAACAAGCTGGGCCTTACACCTTAGAGCAAGTAAATCAAATGTTGGCTAGCCAACAAATTTTGTTAACTGATTTAGCTTGGCATGAAGGCATGACAGAATGGAAAGCTTTAGGAGAATTAACCCAAGGTAAACTTGTATATCAACCTATCGGTTATTCTGCACCTGTCATAAACACAAACAGCTCATCTAATGAAACGATTCGTCAAATTCGTGTAGAGCCTAAAATTCACGAACTTGCCTCTATTCCATCTCGAGCTTTGGCAAAAATTATTGATTTATTGCTTTGGTTACCAATAGCTGCAATTCCTTCTTTTTTCTTTAATGAATCTCAGTATGAGCAATTATTTGAGTTGCAAAAACAAATGCAATCAACTGAAGTTGCTTCAACTAAAGCAGCAGAGCTACAACATCAACTTTTTACTTTAATTCCTATTGAAGCTTGGCATTCTATGCTTGTTTACGTCGTAATCATGCTTGCAATTCAAGCCTTTCTTTTAACAAAGTTTGGACAAAGTATAGGTAAGAAAATTGTTGGAATTAAAATTGTAGATGCCGAAAGCAATGGTAAAGTTAATTTAACTCGCATCTTCTTATTAAGAAGTATTGTTTTCATCATACTCAACTTGCTGTTTATGCCTATTAGTACAATTATTGACTATGCTTTTGCATTAGGGCAAAAGCGACAAGCGCTACATGACAAAATTGCAAGAACAAAAGTGATCAAATGATAGCGAATGACTCATTCATTTAAGGTCTAAAAAAAAAGGAGGTACCCCGCCTCCTTTTTTCTATAGAGAGTTGATATTTAAATAAAAGCTCTATAGAGATTAGATACCCTACAAAAAAAATCGGGTTTTAAAACAATTATTTCAGGCTACTTTATGTATAGCTTAGTTTGTCGATATGAGGCATAATGCCCTACAACGTAGCGGTGTCATATAATTGAGAAGTCTAAATTTAAGGATTAGCGTTCTCAATCATGCGACACTTTAATCGCTATCCCATATTTAATTAGGGAATGGGACTCTTCACCGAGGTTGTAAAATGAGACAAACGATTTTAGCTGTATTGTCTTTATCAACGCTTGCCGCACTTTTGACTGGGTGTGGTGGTGATATGGTACTTCTAAACTCTAAAGGTCCAGTTGGTCAAGGTCAAAGTGACCTTATGATGACTGCGATCTATTTAATGTTACTTGTGGTGATTCCTTCAATCATCATGGCATTATGGTTTGGTTGGAAATATCGCGCGTCAAATAAAGATGCAGACTATAAACCTACATGGGCACACTCAACTACAATTGAAGTTGTAGTATGGGGTATCCCTGTCATTATTATTGGTATTTTAGCTTGGTTAACTTGGTGGGGTTCCCACAAGTATGACCCATACCGTCCTTTAGAATCAGATAAAGCTCCTTTAACTATTCAAGTTGTTGCTGAACAGTTTAAATGGATCTTCATTTATCCTGAACAAAACATTGCAACAGTTAACGAAGTACGTTTCCCTGAAAAAACTCCGTTAAGCTTTAAAATCACCTCTAACTTTACAATGAACTCATTCTTCATTCCACAGTTAGGCGGCCAGATTTATGCAATGGCAGGTATGCAAACTCACCTTCATTTGTTAGCAAATGAAACTGGCGTATATCGTGGTTTCTCTTCTAACTACTCAGGTTATGGTTTCTCTCAAATGCGTTTCAAGGCGCATAGTGTTACAGAGCAACAATTCAACGAATGGGTAGCAGCTGTAAAAGCGGGTAATGGTTCTACTATTAATCCAGAAGCAGTTCAAAAAACTACGCTTGACCAAGCTGAATTAGCAACCTTACGTGATGGCGATCGTTCTAAACACCAAATCGAGCATTTAGTAAATCGTGCTAAAGCTGCTGGTGACGAAGAAGCGCTTGCTAAAGCTGAAGCTATGAAACCGTTCCCGACTAAGCCACACCCTGTGACTTATTACTCTTCAGTTGAACCAAAATTGTTTGAAACAATTATCAACCATTATATGAGTAACTATCATGGTGTTGACCACTCTGCTGCGCATGCAACAGCTGAACACGCTGCTCAAGGGGAATAAGACATGGATATGATTTTTGGTAAACTGGGTTGGGACTCTATCCCGACAGAGCCAATCGTGCTTGTCACCATGGTCCTTATGGCACTTGGTGCAATTGTTGTGCTTGGCGGTATCACCTATTTCAAAAAATGGGGATATTTGTGGAATGAGTGGTTTATTACGGTAGACCATAAAAAAATTGGTATCATGTACATTCTTGTATCTGTGGTCATGCTTTTGCGTGGTTTCGCCGATGCAATTATGATGCGTCTACAACTTTTCCTCGCTAAAGGCGGCGGCGAAGGTTATCTACATCCAGACCATTACGACCAGATCTTCACCGCACACGGTGTAATCATGATCTTCTTCGTAGCAATGGGTCTCGTTGTTGGTATGATGAACATCTCTGTACCTTTACAGATTGGTGCTCGTGACGTTGCATTCCCATTATTGAACTCGTTAAGCTTCTGGTTATTCGCTGGTGCTGCTGGTTTGATGATGCTTTCACTTGTATTAGGTGAATTTGCTGCGACTGGTTGGATGGCTTACCCTCCTCTGTCTGGCATTCAATATTCTCCTGGTGTAGGTGTTGACTACTATATCTGGGCACTTCAGGTTTCTGGTCTAGGTACGCTTTTATCTGGTGTTAACTTCTTCGTTACCATCATCAAAATGCGTGCACCTGGCATGAAATTGATGGATATGCCTATTTTTACGTGGACTTCACTTTGTACGGCTGTATTAATCATTGCATCGTTCCCTGTATTAACAGGTACACTTGCAATGTTAACTCTAGACCGTTACTTCGGCTTCCATTTCTTCACAAATGAGCTTGGCGGTAGCCCAATGCTTTATGTGAACTTGATCTGGACATGGGGTCACCCTGAAGTATATATCTTAGTATTACCAGCATTTGGTCTATACTCAGAAATCGTTGCAACCTTCTCTCGTAAAGCGTTGTTCGGTTACAAGTCTATGGTGTATGCAACTATCGCGATTACTGTTCTTGCGTTCGTTGTATGGCTTCACCACTTCTTTACCATGGGTGCTGGTGCGAACGTTAACGCGTTCTTCGGTATCATGACCATGGTTATTGCGATTCCTACTGGTGTGAAAATCTTCTCTTGGTTATTCACCATGTATAAAGGTCGCATCACCTTTACTACTCCAATGTTGTGGACGCTTGGCTTCCTTATAACATTTGGTATCGGTGGTTTAACTGGTGTACTTATGGCTGTTCCACCTGCGGACTTCCTTGTACACAACTCATTATTCTTGATCGCTCACTTCCATAACGTAATTATCGGTGGTGTGGTGTTTGGTATGTTTGCCGGCATCATTTACTACTGGCCAAAAATGTTTGGTTGGAAGCTCAATGAAGCATGGGGTAAAGCTGCGTTCTGGTTCTGGTTCTTCGGTTTCTATTTTGCATTCATGCCACTTTATATCCTTGGTTTCATGGGTATGACTCGTCGTTTGAATACATATGACAACCCAGAATGGGATCCTTACCTTGCAATTGCATTATTTGGTGCTGTTCTCGTTGCGATTGGTATTGCATGTTTCTTAATGCAAATCATTGTTGGTTTCTTACAACGCAAAGACAACATGGACCTTACAGGCGATCCATGGGATGCACGTACGCTTGAATGGGCGACTTCTTCCCCTGCTCCGTTCTATAACTTTGCGCATGAACCAGATGCAAGCGGTATTGACCGTTTCTGGACTGACAAAGAAAATGGTGTAGCATACGCACGTAACACTAAATATGAAGACATCCACATGCCGACTGATCGTGCTGCTGGTTTTGTCATTGCAATGTTCATTACGATCCTTGGCTTTGCACTCATTTGGCATATTTGGTGGCTTGTTGTTGTTTCATTCGTTTCAGCTGTTGTTAGCTTGATCGTAAGCTCATTCACTAAGAATGTTGATTACTATGTTCCGGCTGCTGAAGTTGAGCGTATTGAAAACGAACGCTATGCTTTACTTGAAAAACACTTGAAGAAGGACTAAGGAAATGGCTGAAGTACTTCATCACGACAACCACGGCCACGATGGTCATCATGAACATGATGATACCGACTTAACGGTCTTTGGTTTCTGGACATACTTGATGAGTGACTTGATTCTTTTCGGATCACTCTTCATTGCGTTCGCTGTATTAAGCAGTCATATTCCACCAGGAACTCCAAGTGCATATGACCTGTTCCATGACTCATTAGGCTACGTGTTAACTGAAACATTTGCCCTATTGATTTCATCGGTAACTTTCGGTTTTGCTGTACTTGCATCTTATAAAAAGAATGTAAATCAAGTCATCACTTGGTTATTTATTACATTCCTTTTTGGTGCAACGTTCATTGGAATGGAACTTTATGAGTTCCATCACCTTGTACATGAAGGTCATGGTCCAACTCACAGTGCATTCTTATCATCGTTCTTTACTTTGGTTGGTACACACGGTATCCACGTAACTTCTGGTTTAGTGTGGATGTTGGTCTTGATGTATCAAATCAAAACTAAAGGTTTGACATTACCGAATACACGTCGTCTAGCTTGCTTAAGCTTGTTCTGGCACTTCCTTGACATCGTTTGGATCTGTGTATTCAGCGTCGTTTACTTACTGGGAGTTCTCTAATGAGTAGTCATGACCATAATGCTGCAGGTGCGTCACACGGTAACTTTAAGCAATACACTGTTGGATTTATCCTTTCTGTTATCCTCACCATCATCCCGTTCGGGATGGTGATGGCTGGTGGTTTCAGTCGTGGCATCTTAGTTACAGTAATTGCAATCACTGCTGTTGCTCAGGTTCTTGTACAGCTTGTGTACTTCCTACACATGAATACATCATCTGAACAACGCTGGAATATGATTGCATTCATCTACACAATCTTATGTATCGCTGTACTTTTAATCGGTTCTGTGTGGATTATGAATTACCTTCACTACAATATGATGATCTAAACTGATTGTCATGTTGAAAAAATATCTATTCCTGACTAAACCAGGAATTCTCTTCGGTAATTTCATTACCACCTTGGGCGGCTTTTTCTTAGCCGCCCAAGGCTCTATAGACATCTTATTACTACTACTCACCTTACTTGGAACAACTTTAGTTGTAGCTTCTGGTTGTGTTGTAAATAATGTTATAGACCAAGATATCGATATCAAAATGCAGCGCACGCAAAACCGTGCATTGGTCAAAAAAACCATCTCTCCTACTGTTGCACTGATATATGCATTTGTTCTGGGATTTATCGGTTTTAGTATTTTGTGGTTCGGTGTAAATGCTTACGCTTTCTTGTTTGCAATAATTGGTTTTATTGTCTATGTCGGTTTTTATAGTTTGTGGACAAAACGTACCTCAATCCATCAAACCGTAATTGGTAGTATTTCCGGAGCGAGTCCTCCTGTTATTGGTTATACAGCAGTAACTCATCATTTTGATGTAGCCGCCTTACTTTTGTTTTTGGCTTATGCGCTATGGCAAATGCCACATTCATGGGCAATTGCTATTTATCGTTTTGACGATTACAAAAATGCGGGAATCCCCATTCTGCCAGTTGCACGCTCTATTTATCGCACGAAAGTAGAGTGTGTCATTTATATTCTGTTGTTTGCAGCCGTATTGAATGGTTTATATTGTTTTGGCTATACCAATATATTTTTCCTAATAACCTTTAATGCATTAACAGCATATTGGTTATATTTATCAATTATTGGATTTAAAGCTGAAAATGACCAACTTTGGGCTAAACGTTTTTTCCTTTACTCGGTCATATTAATCACCTTGTTAAGTTTGAGCTTTAGCTTTACCTATCAATCCCCTGCTCCAAATCTTCCTCTCTTTTAAATAAGGGAGGATTTCCTCCTTATAGTAAAGAAATTTTACTTTTCTCATCAAAAAATTTGTTTTTAGTCGAATTTTTACCTATAATTCACCCTTCGCAAATTTTGCGACATAACTTATTAAGTTATGACTCCTTGCTTCTAATTTTTTATTTATTAGGGGCTGTTTAAACCGTAAGGAGCTGACAATGCGTCATTACGAAATCGTACTTTTAGTACACCCAGATCAAAGCGATCAAGTTGTAGGTATGGTTGAACGCTATATCTCTCAGATCAAAGAAGCTGAAGGTCAAATTCACCGTTTAGAAGATTGGGGCCGTCGTCAATTGGCTTACCCAATTAACAAAATTCACAAAGCACACTACATTCTTATGAATGTTGAATGTGGTCAAACTACGCTTGATGAGCTAGAAGAATTATTCCGTTATAACGACGCGATCATTCGTAACCTTATCATCCGTCGTGAACACGCAATCACTGAAGAGTCATTGCTTGCTAAAAGTGCTGAAGAAAAGCGTGCGCGTAAAGCTCAACGCGAAGAAGCACAGCAAGTTACTCACGAAGCTGAATAAGGAGAACATCAATGGCACGTTTTTACCGTCGTCGCAAGTTCTGCCGCTTTACAGCTGAGAATGTTGTGTACATCGACTACAAAGATATCGACACTTTAAAACAGTACATCACTGAAAACGGCAAGATTGTTCCTAGCCGTATCACTGGTACTAAAGCTCGTTATCAACGTCAATTAGCACTTGCTATCAAACAAGCTCGCTATTTGTCTTTGATTCCGTACACTGACAACCATAAGTGAGGTGATCTGTGGACGTTATCTTATTACAACGCATTAAAAACCTTGGTAAATTAGGCGATAAAGTATCAGTTAAAGCTGGTTACGGCCGTAACTTCCTTATCCCTCAAGGTAAAGCAGTTGCAGCTACTGAAGCTAACACTGCTGCTTTCGAAGCTCGTCGCGCTGAACTTGAAAAGCAAGAAGCTGAAATTTTAGCTGCTGCTCAAGCACGTGCTGAACAATTGAATGAAGTTAACATCGTTATCACTGCTAAAGCTGGTGACGAAGGTAAACTCTTCGGTTCTATCGGTACTCGTGACATCGCTGACGCTTTAACGAATGCTGGTCTTACAGTTGACCGTGCAGAAGTTCGTTTACCGAATGGCGCGCTTCGTCACACTGGTGAATTCAACATCGCAATCCAATTGCATCATGATGTTGTTGCAGAAGTTCTCGTTACTATCGTATCTGAGTAATTTCTCATCAAAAAAAGAGCATGCTTTTGCATGCTCTTTTTTTATGTGCCCTATTTTTAAAATAAGATATATTAATTCCTGATCAGTTCTTTAGTTTAATTGGTTTTTTAATTAGGTAGTTTATTTAATTTTGTTTTAAGATAGTTCTCGGCCTCACAGGCTATTTGCGTACACCTTTCTTTATCATCAGGTCTAATTATGTCTCAGGCGAATGCCAGTTCTTTAACCCGTTCATCTCCAACAGAAAATAAGACGAGTGAATCAGGTCAACTTAAAGAGTTTCGCACTCCCCCACACAATTTAGCCATTGAGCAAGCTGTACTTGCTGCACTAATGACAGTTGCCGAATCTTTCGAGCAAGTTAGTGATATGTTAAAAGAAAATGATTTCTATGCGACTCGCCATAAATATATTTACCGTGCAATCGAAAAACTCGCACAAGAAAATTCACCTTATGATGCGGTCTTAGTTAGCGATTGGCTTTTAAAACAAAATTTACTTGATGCTATTGGTGGCGAAGAATATTTAATGCAGCTTATGGCTGACTCCCCATCAAGCTTCTATAACTTAGAAACTTATGCCACCAAAATTAAAGAGTTCTCTACGCTTCGTAGTATGATTAAAGTCAGTACTGAAATTTTACAAAATGCTTATGACACAAAAGGTCGAGGTGTTAGTGAAATTTTAGATCTAGCAGAAACCAGTATTTTCTCTTTAGCAGAACAGCACAATAACAATAAAAAAGATGCAGGCCCCAAATCTATTAGTTCTGTTACCGCCGATGTAATTAGTAAACTTGATGAACTCTCAAAACTAGATGGCAATATTACAGGTTTAACCACAGGTTTCTTAGAACTGGATAATAAAACATCTGGTATGCAAGCTGGTGACTTAATTATTGTTGCTGCACGTCCATCTATGGGTAAAACCACTTTCGCCATGAATTTGGTTGAAAGCGTTCTACAATATAACAAGCTACCCGCTCTAGTATTCTCGATGGAGATGCCAGCAGACTCAATTGCGATGCGTCTTATTTCTGCAATGGGTAAAGTTCACCAAGGGCATTTACGTTCGGGGAACTTAGATGCTGATGAATGGACCAAAGTTACTGGTACAATTTTGCAGCTTCAACAAATGCATTTGTATATTGATGACTCATCTGCCCTACCTCCAACGGAACTTCGTGCCCGTGCTCGACGCATTGCCAAAATGCATGATGGTAAAATCGGCTGTATCATGGTCGATTATTTACAGCTCATGAAAGTTCCTGGCATGGGTGATAACCGTGTGGGTGAGATTTCAGAAATTTCACGTAGCTTGAAAGCCTTAGCAAAAGAAATGCACTGCCCTGTTATCGCACTTTCCCAGCTTAACCGAAGTCTGGAAAACCGACCAAATAAACGCCCAGTAATGTCAGACTTACGTGAATCTGGTGCGATTGAGCAGGATGCCGACTTGATTATGTTTATTTACCGTGATGAGGTTTATAACAAAGAGTCGAAAGAAGCTGGTACCGCAGAGATTATTATTGGTAAACAGCGTAACGGCCCAATTGGTTCAGTTCGTCTTGCCTTTGAAGGTCAATATACTCGATTTAGTAATCTCTCTCCTGAGTATTACAGCCAATATGATGATGAAGAATAAACTCTATCTCTAGCCCAAAGGAGTAAATGAGGGTGCGCCAAGCAACAGTTTATATTGATCGCCATGCGCTTCAATATAATTTAAACCGTGTCAAACAACTCGCAGCAAATTCAAAAATTGTAAGTATGGTGAAAGCTAATGCTTACGGACATGGAATCAAAGACTGTTTAGCAGCCTTAAATGCCTCAGATGCCTTTGGCGTCGCCTGCCTACAAGAAGGTTTAGAAATTCGCGAACTTGGATTTCAACAACCTGTTACTTTAATTGAAGGGGCATTTTCTGAAGATGAAATGCCTATTGCAATTGAGCAAAAATTTGAATGTGTGATTCACCATCAACAGCAGTTTGAGTGGTTAATTAAACATAAGCAAGAATACATCGCTCAAGGCTTAAAAGTCTGGGTTAAGCTTAATAGCGGCATGAACCGTTTAGGATTTAAAGTTCCTGAAATTATTGAAGTCATTAAAACTTTAAAATCTGAAGGCTTTACCTGTGTACTAGCGATGCATTTCGCAAATGCAGATGTGGACCATCCACTCAATGAGCAACAAAAACAACAATTTTTACAGGTTAAGCAAGCTTGTGATCCTGTTTTAGCATCTTGCTGTAATTCTGCTGCTATTTATAAATGGCCAGAATTACATTTTGACTATGTTCGCCCGGGCATTATGCTTTACGGCGCTTCGCCTTTTGCAGATAAAACAGTACATGATCTTGAGCTAAAACCAGTCATGTCCTTTACAGCAGAAGTGATTGCATTGAATCACATTCAAGCTGGAGAACATGTAGGTTATGGTTCAACCTTCTGTGCGCAACAAAAAATGGATATTGCAATAGTTTCTATTGGCTATGGTGACGGATATCCGAGAGCTTATATTAAACAAAATTATGTAGCGATTAATGGGCAATTATGTCCTGTAGTCGGCAGAGTCAGCATGGATATGCTTGCAATTGACGTTACAGCTATTCAAGTTAAATTAGGTTCTCAAGTCGAACTTTGGGGAGCACATCGTCTAGTTGATGATGTCGCCGATGCAAACGGAACAATAGGATATGAATTACTCTGTCGCTTAAGTAATCGCCCTATTCGTAAAAGCAGTTAAATAGTAAAATATAAAAAAATCCAAGCATGCTTGGATTTTTTTTATCAGCTTTTAAAAATTTTATCGCCAGTAATCATCAGTCGGTTTTGGCAATTCTTGCAAACCACGGCGTAAAGTATCGGACCATTGCTTACTAATTTGTGAAAAATACGGATCATCTTCGGTAATTCGCTTACCCACCGGAATAATGAAACTATCTTTATTGTAAACCAATGCATCAAGCGGCAAGCCAACAGAAACATTTGAGCGCAAGGTTGAATCAAAAGAAATCAGGCTACAACGTAATGCATCATCTAGCGGCATCGCATAATATAGGGCACGATCCAAAATAGGTTTTCCGTATTTGCTTTCTCCTATTTGAAAATAGGGTGTATCCGTAGTTGCACAAATAAAATTACCTTGCGGATAGACATTATAAAGCTGCATTTCACCGCCTTTAATTTGCCCACCTATTAAAATACTACACGCATAATTCATTTGTTCTTGAGTGTCTGAACTAATATCCTCTAAAACACTTTTTAAGGTTTTACCAATCAGTTCAGCCGCCTCAAACATCGTATTGACACTATATAAGTTAGGTTCTTGCTGCAAAGTGAGAGCATTTTGCAAATGACCTATAACAGCTTGTGTGGTCGCCAAATTACCTGCTGTTTGTAAAGCCATGAAACGCTCTCCGGTAACGCCGAAAGTATGCAATTTTCGGAACACAGAAATATGATCAACTCCTGCATTAGTTCTCGTGTCACTAATAAACACTAAACCTTGTTCCAATCTAAGCGCACAACAATAGGTCATTTCATTCTCTTTACATTCAACATGCCAACACCTGAACCACAGACATCATGTTTTCCACCCCACCTTGCTCTCTTACACCACGAATTGGTGCCACATCAAGATAGTCACGGCCTACTGCAAGGTAGATATGATGTTTGGGTGTAAACAACTGATTGCTTACATCAAAACAATACCACTGATTTTCTAAAAATACTTCCGCCCAAGCGTGACTGGCAAGGTGCGGATAGTTTTGATCAAATAGATAACCAGAAACATAACGTGCTGGTAATTGTAGCGCACGACACATCGCAATTAAAACATGAGCATGATCTTGGCATACACCCTGTCCAGCATGAAATGCTTCAGTTGCAGTTGTCTGAACCGAAGTACTTTCAGGCTGATAGAGTATTTTCTGCAAAATATGTTCACTTAATAATGCAATATGCTGTCGGTCTTTGACCACCACAATATTTTTAGCAAAGTCCAACATTGCCAAATCACATCGGGTTGCACTTGTCATCTGCAAAAACAAATTTGTCGGTGTAGATAGATTTACACAACCTAGCTCTACATTTTGAAGTTCAATGATTCCTTGAGCCATAAATGTAAGATGTTGGTATTGATAACGCTGGCTAGCTGTCATCCATACATTGTTAAATATGTCCCTTTTTATCGTTTTGTCACCCGGCACGCTAATCGCCCAATTCATAACATGTTGATGCGGTGATGTTTGAGGCATCATTTTAATATACTGAATACTGTTTTGAGCAGTTTCAGTATAGCTATAATGCGTTTGATGATTAACCATCAATTTCATAATCAGACCTCAAACATATTTTCCAGCTGCTGTGTAAAAGTATAATAAGCGTCCCACGTTAGCTGATGCTTTAGTACTTGCCAATTTTGATCTATATTCTCCCAACCTAAGCTAACAAGCCGTTGCACCACAACATCTAGCTCTGACACGAGGCCTGATAAATCTTGCCCAAAACGTAGTTCTATATCAAATTGCTCTATTTTTTGACCTAAATGCAGAAATAAACAAACATCTTCATTCTCCGCTTCTAGTATATGAGTACATTGTTCAACAGCTTTTCTCAGAGCCTCAGGTTGGGCTTGAAGCGTGTTAATCACATTATTTAATTCTGCATAAGCATTTGATGACAATATACCTCTTAGTTCCTGAATATTATCTTTAGCAATAACGAGCTGGTTCAGTAATGAAAATGTTTGCTTCTTGTCTAACATATAGTGATTTAGTAATTCAGCATTTTCTATTACCAAACCAAATGCTGCTGCAAATTTTGTTGCTTTCTCATCTTGTGTAAAGGGTAAATGAGAGGCTGCAAATTTAACTCGCATTAAATATCGACCCAACCAATATATTTGATGCGCACTCGAATTGAGTAAAACCATAAAGTTCCTCTTTAACCCACAATTAGGAATGTAATGTTTCAACCACCCATGTATCTTTTATGCCGCCACCTTGGGACGAATTTACGACTAAAGAGCCAGCCTGCATGGCCACTCGCGTTAAGCCACCCGGCACTATTTCTGTACGATAAGGTGAACTCAATACAAATGGACGTAAGTCAATATGACGTTCAGCCACCCCAGATGTAGTTAAAGTTGGAGCAACAGATAAGGCCAAGGTAGGTTGTGCAATGTACATATGAGGTGTGGCGATCAATTTTTTTCTAAAGTCATCAATTTCACACGAACTTGCTTTAGGCCCAATTAACATGCCATAACCACCTGAACCCTGTGCTTCTTTAACAACTAATTGGTCCAGATTAGAAAGTACATAATCTAAGTGTTCATCTTTACGGCACTGGTAAGTAGGTACATTTTTTAGAATTGGTGTTTCACCCAAATAATATTGAATCATTTGATCCACATAAGGATAAATAGATTTATCATCAGCCACACCTGTTCCAGGCGCATTTGCTATAACAACATTTTTTTGCAAATAAGCAGACATAAGGCCTGCTACACCTAAAGCACTGTCTGGTCGAAATGCTAACGGATCCAGAAAATCATCATCTAAACGGCGATAAATTACGTCTACTTTTTGACGCCCACGAATCGTTTTAACAAAAACTTGATCATTTTCTACAAATAAATCCCGATTCGTAACCAGTGGCACCTCCATTTCACGTGCTAAAAAAGCATGCTCATAGTAAGCACTGTTAAAACGTCCCGGTGTTAGCACCACAATAAAAGGTCTGTCCGCAGGTGAATTCTCCTGCAATATTTCTTTTAAAAGTTTTGGATAATGTTCAATTCCCTGTAAATTATTGGTTGCACATAGTTCCGGCATCAATTCTTGGCTAATTTTTCGGCTTTCGATCATATAAGACACGCCAGAAGGTGTTCTTAAATTATCCTCCAATACAAAAAATTCTCCCTCGCCATCACGGATAATATCAATTCCGCTAATTTGTGAATAAATTTTACCTTTCAAAGAGTGTTTAAGCATATGTGGCTGAAAAGCATCATTTCCCATAATTTGCTCTTCGGGAACGAGCTGTTCTTTTAAAATATGTTGTCCATGATAAATATCATCTAAAAAGTAATTTAAAGCTTTAACGCGCTGTGCACAGCCCGAAGCTATTTTCTCCCACTGTTTTTTTTCAATCACCCTTGGAATTAAATCAAAAGGAATTGTTCGCTCTGCACCTTCTTTATCAGCATATACGTTAAAAGTAATGCCGTGATAAAGAAAATGTTGCTTCGCTTGAGCATTCAATTCTTTTAATTCATCTAAAGTACGGATACTCAACCATTGCTCAATTTTTTTAGAAGCCGCACCATTTGATGTTACATCATCAAGCATCTCATTAAAAAACTGTGATTTTAGCTGCTCAAATAGATTGGTTTGTACGGAAATATGTTCTAAAAAAGAGGTTGGGTTAATTATTGCCTTAGTCGTCTGCTCTTGTATAAAAAAATCATTATCTATATGTAATTCATGCTCTTGTTCTGACATAACCACCTCGTCTTATCATTTATCTATATTTCATTTTTAAATAAGCAATTTCAGTGCCATTTATATATCTTTAATATTTTTACGATGCTTTTTTATAACTTTCTTCTTCTAAATCTTAACATCGATTGTAAAAGGACCTATAAACCGAATCTGACAAACTTGCTAAATGTGTAAAGATTTTTTATTGTGTTGACACCAAAGCAGTTGGATATAGATGTATTACGCTTATGTCTGTAATAGAAAAAGAAACTTCAAATAGTTTATATCGCCAATGGCAGATTTTATCTCGCCTCCCTACCGGTAAATGGATCGGGACGCGGGAGTTACAGGAAATGCTTGAACGTGAAGGTATTGATATCAGTTTAAGGACTATTCAGCGTGATTTAAATCAAATTGCTCAGCGCTTTCCAATAGAAAGTAATAAGGCTGTACCTCAGGGCTGGCGGTGGCAATCCGATGCGCCTATTCAGAGCTTACCTCACATGACTAGCTCTCAGGCAGTAACATTTATGATGGTTGAGGAGCATCTTAAACACTTACTTCCACCAAGTCTGCTTGATGAGATGGGGCCTTGGTTTGATTTGGCTAAACGCAGTCTCTCTACACAAAATAATGTTAGGCAATGGATTAACCGAGTACGCATCGTACCAGCCAGCCAACCTCTTATCCCGCCTGTAGTCGATCGAAATGCTCAACAAGCAATTTATGAAGGTCTACTCCAAGACAAACAAATAGAATGTATTTATCGGGCACGAGTTAATCAGGGCGAGGACAAAACCTATATTTTAAATCCTTTGGCTTTGGTACAAAAAGGTGCGGTAATTTATTTAATTTGCACCCGACATGACAAAACTGAAGTTCAAACATTTGCCTTGCACCGTTTTAAATCAGCAAAAGTCTTAGATAGTCGAGCACTACATCCTGTCAATTTTGATATTGATTATTATATCGATTCAGGCGCTTTAGGCTTTAGAGTGGACTACAAGCAGCCAACTGAGTCAATTCAACTCACATTAACCATGACAGAGCAAACTGCTAGAACTTTCTATGAAAGTCAGTTAAGTAAAGACCAAACTATAATTCCACTTGAAGAAAATATTGTAGAAGTTACAGCGACCGTACCTTTTACATCTCAACTGGTGTGGTGGTTGCGTAGTTTTGGCAAGAAGTTACTGCATATCGAGCCTATACAAGTACACAATGCTGTACGAGAAATTGAATCTGAGAATAAATAGATATAAAAAAGAGAACCATAAGGTTCTCTTTAGATTTTGAATTATAATTTTCTTAATTTTATATTGGCTCTTATATTTATACTTGTTTTCAGATCAATGTGTTCTCCCCCTACAAAACTGACCTGCTCTTTCTTTTGCGCTATTTTGAACATAAGCATTGGCATGCCATTTCATCTCTATTGTAGCGAATTGATTTCATTGTCATGGTTAAAGCCCTCTTGTTTGAACGTGAATTTAATATAACTGGCTGCTTGAAATATGTGAAATAAGAAAAAAAGGAAGCGAAATCTATTTTCTTCCTTAGGAAGTTTTCATATATTTTTGAACAAAAAATAAAAAAGCCCAGTCTTAACTGGGCTTTTTTGCATTTAAAAGATTAAGCTGTTTTCTTAATCATATTATTTTTACGAATTGTGATCATTACAAGTTGAACAGCTGCTGGTGTAACACCAGGAATACGACTTGCTTGAGCTAATGTTTCCGGAAGAACCGTTTTTAATTTCTGAGTAATTTCACGAGATAAACCAGACACTACATCATAATTAAAATCGGTAGGAATTTTAGTTTCTTCAAGACGCTTTAACTGAGCCACATCTTCATGCTGACGGTTAATATAACCTTCATATTTCACAGCAATTTCGATTTGCTCACCAACTTGCTCAGAAACTTCAGAACCAGTAAGTTCTGCAATTTGACCAAAGTTAATATTAGGGCGTTTAAGCAAATCAATCGCACTACACTCTTTACTTAAGTCAGCACCAGTCATCTCAACGAATTTTTTACCCATAGGGTTATTTGGTGCCGCCCACAAATGTTGTAAACGGGAAGTTTCTCGCTCAACCGCTTCCATTTTTTCACAATAAGCAGCCCAACGCACATCATCAACCAAACCAAGTTCACGACCAACAGTCGTTAAACGCTGATCTGCATTGTCTTCACGCAACATCAAACGGTATTCAGCACGTGAGGTAAACATACGGTATGGTTCTTTAGTACCTAAAGTAATGAGGTCATCAACCAATACACCCATATAAGCTTGGTCACGCTTAGGTGTCCACTCTTCTTGCTCCCACGCACGGCGTGCGGCATTTAAACCAGCAAGTAAACCTTGAGCACCTGCTTCTTCGTAACCTGTTGTACCGTTAATTTGGCCAGCAAAATACAACCCGTTAATAGCTTTAGTTTCAAGAGTGAATTTCAAAGCTTGCGGATTGAAATAATCGTATTCAATCGCATAGCCTGGACGCAAAATATGCGCATTTTCCATACCACGAATAGAACGAACCAGTTCGAACTGAACATCAAATGGAAGCGAAGTCGAAATACCATTTGGATAAAGTTCGTGTGTATCTAAACCTTCTGGTTCCAAGAATACCTGATGAGAATCTTTATCTGCGAAACGGTGAATTTTATCTTCGATTGATGGGCAGTAACGTGGCCCCACACCTTCAATAACACCGGTATACATTGGTGAACGATCTAAACCACCACGAATAATGTCATGGGTTTTTTCATTGGTATGCGTGATATAACAATTTACTTGTTCAGGATGCATAGAAGCATCACCCATGAATGACATAACCGGAGATGGGAAATCACCCGGCTGTGGAATCATGACTGAAAAATCAACCGAACGTGCATCAATACGTGGTGGTGTACCCGTTTTTAAACGCCCCACAGGTAATTTTAATTCACGTAGACGCTGAGCAAGTGCAATTGAAGGAGGATCACCTGCACGACCACCGCTTGATTTTTCTAAACCAACGTGGATTACCCCACCCAAGAATGTACCCGTAGTCAACACAACAGTTTTAGCGTCAAAGCGAATACCCATTTGGGTAACAACGCCTTTAACCGTATCACCTTCAACAATCAGGTCATCAGCCGCTTGCTGGAAAATATCAAGATTTGCTTGATTTTCCAAAGTATCGCGGATGGCAGCTTTATAGCGAACGCGGTCAGCTTGAGCACGTGTTGCACGTACTGCCGCACCTTTACGTGAATTTAAAATACGGAACTGGATACCACCTTTATCGGCAGCTAAAGCCATTGCACCGCCAAGTGCATCAATTTCACGTACTAAATGTGATTTACCAATACCACCGATTGCTGGGTTACAACTCATTTGACCCAAAGTCTCAATGTTATGGGTCAAAAGCAAAGTCTGTCGTCCCATACGCGCAGCAGCAAGGGCCGCTTCCGTACCTGCGTGACCGCCACCGATAACGATAACATCATAAACTTTAGGGTAGTGCATGAGTACAAAACACCAGAAAAAAAAAGACGGAACATTATAGCAAAATTATCTGTCTATTGATGTACATAATTACAAAATCATCTTCACATAATTTACGGTACGCCACATGATTTGACATTTTGTTTCATGAACTCAATACAAAGTGAATGTTATTAAAACAAATTCATCTTAGAATAAAAAATGTACAGCACTTCTATGACTTTAAAATTAACGCAACAAGAAGGAATACAAAATGAAAACGACTATGTTAAAAATCTTAACCGCATCTCTACTTTGTTTTTCAGGCGTAACGTTGACCCACGCTGCGACTAATCATACTGCTAAATCGACTCATATGGCTAAATCAAGCAAAACAGCTCATCATGCTGCTGAGTCAAGCAGATCAGAGATGCAAAAACAGCTGAGAGCTTGTACTAAAAAAAGTCAAGGTGAATGGGTAGCTTACAACCATAATGGCGTAATCTTTAATGGTACTTGCCAACCAAATGAAAATGGTAAGTTACAATTTAAGGCCCCTGCTCCTTAATCTGTTTCGACATGAGGTATAGAAGAAGCAATTTATTTTCCGCTATACCTCCTCAGTATTTTTAAAGTCGGTCCATTAAAGATGGGCCGCTTTCTTTTTTAAAACTGTCTAGTCAGCTACAATGCGCCTTTAAATAAATTTTTAGGTCCTTTTCGTGAAGTGGTTACAAATACACATTACCGTTGATCAAGCACAAGTTGAGTTCACAGAAACACTTTTAATGTCTCTAGGTGCGGTAAGCGTAACTCTGGATGATGCTGAAGATCAGGCTTTACTTGAACCATTACCAGGTGAAACACCTTTATGGAATAAAGTGATTGTGACAGGCATTTATCAACAAGACGAACAAGACCCTATTGATGTCGACACTTTAGAAGCTTTCTTAAAAGCTCAACTTCCAGAAGCTCCTATCCGTCATGAAGAACTTGAAGATCAAGTGTGGGAACGCGCTTGGATGGACTATTACGAGCCAATTCAAATTGGGGAAAAGTTCTGGATCGTACCTGAATGGCTAGAGCCACCAGAAGCTGATGCAACGAATATTAAGCTAGACCCAGGTCTTGCGTTTGGTACAGGTAACCACGCAAGTACATTCTTATGTTTACAATGGTTAGGTAAAAC
Source organism: Acinetobacter sp. KB005 (assembly GCF_049949095.1). NCBI lineage: Bacteria > Pseudomonadati > Pseudomonadota > Gammaproteobacteria > Moraxellales > Moraxellaceae > Acinetobacter > Acinetobacter sp. KB005. The sequence goes on from NZ_CP188191.1 coordinate 3,380,276, forward strand.
TGACGTTAAAGATAAGATCGTCATTGATTATGGCTGTGGTTCAGGCATTTTAGGTGTAGCAGCTTTATTATTAGGCGCTAAAAAAGTATATGCTACTGATATTGACCCTCAGGCTGTTTTAGCAACAAAACAAAATGCTGAACTTAATGGCGTATTAGATCGACTATATGTAGGTCTTCCTGAAGAGTTTGATCAAGAGTTCAAACCTCAACAGGCAGATGTTTTAGTTGCAAACATTTTAGCGGGTCCATTAATGGCACTTGCGCCGGAGTTTGCAAATTTACTTAAATCTGACGGCGAGTTCGCACTTGCAGGTGTAATTGAAGAGCAAGTTGCTGATGTTTCACGTGTTTATTCTGAATTTTTTGATATATTAGATGTGGAAAAACGCGAAGAAAATTGGTGTCGCATTTCAGGAAAACGTAAAACAATAAATTGAGATTTTTTAACTCATGAATGAAAAACAAACCCGCTGCCCTAAATGCTTAACAGTCTATAAAGTGTCTCTTACTCAATTGACTGTTGCTCAGGGTATGGTTTGTTGCCCTAAATGTGATTCGAGCTTTAATGCACTCACCCATCTGATTAATATTGAACAGCCTGTTATGGTTAACTCATCTACATTAGTCAACGGTTCAATGCAAACTAGATATATGACTCACTCTCACGTGTTAGATATCTTTGATCAAAAAGTTGAGAATTCGAATATTGATCTTTTAACCTATCTCAACAACTTAAATTATTTTCACAACGAACCTATTAACGCTCTACCAAATCTTAATTTAGCTGAACAAGCATCTTCACAAGAACAAGACAATAATAAAAAGCATAGTTGGCTGTACTACACGCTTTGGAGCTCTGCCAACCTTATTTTAATTTTAGTTTTCACTTTTCAAATTCTCTGGTTTAACCCTAAGCTCATGCATGCAAGCCCAACCGTCAGCCATGCATTTAATTATGTATGTGAAATACTGCACTGCAATAAGTCAGCTGAACAATATCAACTTATTTATATAGAAAAGTTAAAACTCCGCAAAGTTGACACAAGTCATACGCAATTTTCAGGCATATTGCTTAATCAGAATGATAAAAGTATTGAACTTCCTAACTTAAAGTTGAGTTTCGCAACAGAGTCAAACAAAAAAGAAGAAATTATATTGACTCCTCAACAGTATCTTGTTGAAAACTTACGAGGTATTCAGCGCATTCCCTCGAATACCCCGTTCCGATTCCAATTTGAGCTAAACAGAAGCAAAAAAAGCCTACTAAATTATCGATTAGAAATTGTCCACCCCTAAAATGTAAAAAAAGTGAAAAAAAAATAAAAAAAAATGCAGTTAATTTGCTCACTTTTTCCTAGACAATGGTATGATACGCGCCACGAAAGCTTTGACTCGTATACTCCTCGCTCTCAATCCAAAAAAAATACTGTTAAGCATGTGTGCTTTTCTACATTAAGCACATAGCCTAACTTTTTTTGTTTTTGAGGGAGCTGTAACAAATATTTAACTATTGTTACGCTTATTTTTTATTCAATACGAAGAAATATGGCAAGCTAATTGTTCTTATGTTTTAGAGTCACTGTTTTAGGATCTAAAACAGGGCTCCGTATTTTTAGACCACATTTATATACTACTTTATCCAAGCTAGTATTTGATTTTCGGATTAACTCGCATGAATAGCAAATCTCCTATTTTTACTGCACAATCTGATGTTGCTCTTCGCATCCACGTGGATCGCGCAGTTCGTCATTATTTTGCACAATTGCAAGGTGAGCAGCCATCTCAGGTATATGACATGGTGCTAGCAGAAATGGAGAAACCTCTTTTATCTGTAGTTCTTGAATATACACGTGGTAATCAGACCCGTGCTGCAGAGATTCTTGGACTCAACCGTGGCACTTTACGCAAAAAGTTAAAAGCTCACGGTTTGATGAGTGAATAAATGATAAAATGCTCACGACGTCGTGGGCATTTTTTTATGCTTATTGGTTTTAATCCGTAGACTTGAAATTGTTGAATTAAACATCATGACTATTAAACGTGCTTTGATTTCTGTATCTGATAAGACAGGAATTGTCGAATTTGCTCAAAACCTTGCAGCTTTAGGGGTAGAACTATTATCTACAGGCGGCACATACAAGTTGCTTAAAGATAATAATATCGCTGTGGTTGAAGTATCTGAACATACTGGCTTCCCTGAAATGATGGATGGTCGTGTTAAGACATTACATCCAAAAATTCATGGCGGTATTCTCGCTCGTCGCGGTTTAGACGAAGCAGTAATGGAAGAACACAACATCGATCCGATTGATCTTGTTGTTGTGAACCTTTACCCATTCGCTGCAACAGTTGCAAAACCTAACTGTTCACTTGCTGATGCTATCGAAAATATCGACATCGGTGGTCCAACAATGGTTCGTGCTGCTGCTAAAAACCATGCTTCTGTCGGTATTGTTGTAAATGCTTCAGATTACGATACAGTTATTACTGAATTAAAAGCTGCTGGTTCACTTTCTTATGAAACACGCTTCGATTTAGCGGTTAAAGCATTTGAACATACAGCTCAATATGACGGCATGATCGCTTCTTACCTAGGTGCTCGTGTTGGCAAGACCGAAGGTGAAGCTGATTTATTCCCTCGTACGTTCAATACTCAATTGAACAAAGCACAAGATTTACGTTACGGTGAAAACCCACATCAATCTGCTGCATTTTACGTTGAAGCAAATGCAAAAGAAGCGTCAGTTTCTACAGCAAAACAGTTACAAGGCAAAGAATTGTCTTATAACAACATTGCAGATACAGATGCGGCACTTGAATGTGTGAAATCATTTGCAAAACCTGCTTGTGTGATTGTGAAACACGCTAATCCTTGTGGTGTTGCTGTTTCTTTAGACGGCATTAAAGCTGCTTATGATTTAGCTTATGCGACTGACCCAGAATCTGCTTTCGGCGGTATTATTGCATTTAACCGTGAGTTAGATGTTGCAACTGCTCAAGCAATTGTAGAGCGTCAATTCGTTGAAGTAATCATTGCTCCAAGTATTGCTGATGGCGTGCTTGAAGTTACTGGCGCGAAGAAAAACGTACGTGTTTTAGTTTGTGGCGAATTACCTGCGATTGACGCACGTGCACCACAACTTGACTACAAACGCGTTAATGGCGGTTTATTAGTTCAAGATCAAGACTTAGGTATGATTACTAAAGATGATCTTAAAGTAGTAACCAAATGCGCACCAACTGAACAAGAAATTGATGACCTCATCTTTGCTTGGAAAGTTGCGAAATATGTAAAATCAAATGCAATTGTTTATGCGAAAAACCGCCAAACTATTGGTGTAGGTGCTGGTCAAATGAGCCGTGTTAACTCAGCTCGTATTGCTGCCATTAAAGCTGAACATGCTGGTTTGGTTGTTGAAGGCGCTGTAATGGCATCTGATGCATTCTTCCCGTTCCGTGACGGTATTGATAATGCGGCTAAAGCTGGCATTAAATGCATTATTCAACCAGGTGGCTCTATGCGTGATGAGGAAGTTATTGCAGCAGCTGATGAAGCTGGTATTGCAATGGTCTTCACTGGTATGCGCCATTTCCGCCACTAATTTAAATTTAGTCCTCCCTAACCCTCCTTTTATTCAGGAGGGTTTTCCACAATAATGGAGCTAACTCTCCAACTTGAGGGATAGAGGGAGATGAAAAGGATTAAAGTTAAGGAACAAATTAAAAATGAATATTTTAGTTTTAGGTAGTGGTGGTCGTGAACATGCTTTAGCATGGAAAATTGCGCAAGATACCAATGTTACTCAAGTTTTTGTTGCACCAGGTAATGCTGGAACTGCAACAGAAGACAAATGTCTTAATGTTCAGCTTGATATTTTAGACAATCCAGCAATTATTGCTTTTGCTAAAGAAAATAATGTTGATCTTATTATTGTTGGTCCAGAAGCACCATTAGTTAATGGTGTGGTAGATGCTGCACGTGAAGCAGGTTTAAAAATTTGGGGACCTACTCAATATGCAGCACAGCTTGAAGGCTCAAAAGCATTTGCCAAACACTTTTTAAAGCGTCATAACATTCCAACTGCTTTCTATGATGTTTTCACTGAAGTAGATGCAGCCAAAGCTTATGTTGAAAAAAATGGTGCGCCAATTGTAATTAAAGCTGACGGCCTTGCTGCCGGTAAAGGTGTAATCGTTGCAATGACCAACGAAGAAGCTTTTGCAGCAATTGATGACATGCTTGCAGGCAACAAATTTGGTGATGCTGGTTCACGCGTTGTGATTGAACAGTTCCTTGCAGGTGAAGAAGCTTCTTTCATTTGTATGATTGATGGTAAAAATATTTTACCAATGGCAACTTCACAAGATCACAAGCGTATTTTTGAAGGTGATCAAGGTCCTAACACTGGCGGTATGGGTGCATACTCTCCTGCTCCAGTTGTAACTTCTGACATTTTCGAACGTGTTATGTCTGAAATCATGCGCCCAACCGTAGAAGGTATGGCTGCTGACGGACATGTTTATACTGGTTTCTTATATGCTGGTCTAATGATTGATGAGCAAGGCCAACCACGTGTGATCGAGTTTAACTGTCGTTTTGGCGACCCAGAAACTCAACCGATCATGATGCGTTTAAAGTCATCTCTTGTTGAATTGGTAGAAGCTGGTATTGCTGGTAACTTACCAAAAGAAGCTGAATGGGATGAACGCAAGTCAATCGGTATTGTACTCGCAGCAGAAGGCTATCCTGATAGTGTACGCAAAGGCGATGTAATTTCAGGTATCGGACAATCACCTGAAGATACTAAAATTTTCCATGCAGGCACTGCAACTAGTGAAGATGGTCACATTGTGACTTCTGGTGGTCGAGTTCTTTGTGTAACAGCATTAGGCGACAGCGTTCTGGAAGCACAAATTAACGCGCTAGAAGTATGCGGACAAGTTAACTTTACGGGTATGCAATATCGTAGCGACATTGGCTACCGCGCAATCGCACGTGAAAAAGCTTAAAAACCTACAAGTTTAAAATGCTAATAAAAAAGTCTCTATATAGAGGCTTTTTTATTACGTATCATGATATAAGAAAATCGTATAAATCTTTAAAATTTTGCTAAAGATATCAACAAATAAAAAGAAGCCCCCTATATCAAGCATACTTTTATTGCTATCATTAGTACATAGTTGTAACTGTCATCAGACACTGCTGTTTTAATAATTTCCATAAAGACTTGCTCTACACATTATGACTGTAGAGAGTTTTTTAATGTTCTAAATTTATGAATGCTCGTTTGGCTACTGTTGGGGATGAACTGTTTGGGGAAACAGTTTTTGTTTATTGAACAATTACCCTCTGTTATAGCCAAAATATGCAAGCAAATTATGGAACCCCAGAAAAAGATCACAGAGTTTAGACTAGTTGTAATTTCAACTCCTCTCTTTTCATATTGACATAGATCAATCTTTATTGTTCTATATCTTAATCAGGACTTTTTTAAATGAAAAAGCTGATCAGCCTTTTTTTAAGCATGTCAGTAGTATTATTGGCAGCATGTAGCAAACAAGAAAATGCTCAACAAGCCGAACAAAACAATGATAGCTCACAAGTACAAACTGTAGTGATTGCCTCTACAGGTTCAGATGCTGATATTTGGCGTTATATCGCAACTTTACCTGAAACCCAAGCTGCTGGCTTAAAGTTAGAAGTGAAAAACTTCACAGACTCCGTTTCAATGAATACAGCAATTGCAAATAAAGAAGTAGATTTGAACGCATTCCAAGCTTATTCTTATCTTACTGCATTTAATAATTCAAACCCGGATAAGATTGCAGCGGTTTCTACCACTTATATTGAGCCAATGGGGATTTATTCAAGTAAATACAAAAAAATTGAAGAACTTCCTGAAGGTGCAATTATTTCAATCCCGGATGATGCTGCCAGCGAATCTCGTGCGCTACTCTTGTTACAAACTGCTGGCTTAATCAAGCTTAAAGCTGACTTTAATCCTGTTCAGGGCAGTCCAATTGATGTTATCGAAAATCCCAAAAAGATCAACATCAAACCAATCAAAATGGAAACTGCATTACGTCTTAAAAATGAATTTGATGCAGTTGTATTAAATAATACCATAGCACTCGAGGGAGGTTTAAACGTACTCAAAGATTCTATGTTCTATGAACCTATTGATCAAATCTCAAAACTTAGTGTCAACGTTCTAGCAACTACTGAATCACGTAAAAATGATCCTGTCTTGCAAAAAGTTGGTAAGCTTTACCACAATGCAGCTGTTAAAAAATACGTTGAAGAACACTTTGGTGGAACAAAAGTTGACGTAGACAAACCAATGAGCTATCTCTCAGAAGCTAAATAGTAATATAATAGCCCAAACGTGAAACAGGCAAATTCTATTTGCCTGTTTTTTCTTTCAAGCATAGTTTCTGACGATATGATTCAATTTAAAAACATTTCAAAGCACTATCAGCTCAAAAGCCAAACCATACGCGCACTCGATCAAATCAATTTAGAGATTCCAGAAGGCAGTATTTTCGGCATTATTGGCTATAGTGGTGCAGGTAAAAGTACTTTAATTCGCCTGATTAATTTACTCGAACGACCAAATGAAGGTCAGATTATTATTAATCAAAAAGATTTCACCGCTTTGGATGCACGCTCATTACGTCAGGAGCGTGCAAATATTGGTATGATTTTTCAGCACTTCAATTTGCTACAAACCAAGACGGTTGCTGAAAATATTGAAATGCCAATGCGTCTACTGAATTACAATAAGGTAGAACGTGAAAAGCGTTTAAATGAGTTATTAGAATTCATTGATCTTAAGCATAAAAAAGATGCTTACCCAGATGAGCTTTCTGGCGGTCAAAAGCAACGTGTTGGTATTGCCCGTGCTTTAGCAAATCATCCAAAAATTCTTTTATGTGATGAAGCAACCTCTGCCCTAGATCCGCAAACAACCAAGTCAGTTTTAGAACTACTAAAGAAAATTAATCAAGAGCAAAAAATCACGATTGTTATGGTGACCCATGAAATGGATGTCATTGAAACTATTTGTGATCATGTGGCTGTAATGGAAGCAGGTAAAGTCATTGAACAAGGTTCAACGATTGATATCTTTAGCAAACCTCAACATCCAACCACTAAAAACTTCATTCAAACTGTTTTACATCAACAGTTGCCTGTGAATATTTTAAATCAGCTCGAAAACCAACATCATCATAGTATTTACTGTTTACAGTTTTTAGGGCGTTCTGCTCAAGAACCTGTAATTCAGTCACTGATTAAAAAATTCGATATTAGCTTAAATATTTTATTTGCCAACATGACTGAAATTAATGGCACAGTCATTGGTCAAATGTTTGTGCAGCTTTTAGGTGACCCTCAGCTCATCAAACAAGCTATTGAGTTTTTAGAACAAAATGAAGTAGGTGTAGTTCAATCAGGAGATCAAGTATGAGAGATTTAATCGTACAGTGGTTAACTGAACTTACTCAACCTTTCTGGCACAGTTCCCTTTCTATTGATCAATTCGTTACAGCTTTGCAAGAAACCTTTCATATGGTTTTCTTCGCACTTTTGTTTGGCGGTATTTGGGGATTTATTCAGGGAATTATTTTATTAGTTACCCGTCCAGAAGGCATTTTACCTAATAAAGTGATTTATCATTTACTTAATCCAATTGTAAATGCTTTACGCTCCCTTCCTTTTATTATTTTACTTATTGCAGTGATTCCTCTTACTAAGCTATTAGTAGGTACTTCAATTGGTACATGGGCAGCTATTGTTCCATTGACTATTTATGTTGGTCCTTATATGGGACGTCTGATTGAAACTTCATTACTTGAAGTCAATGAAGGAATTATTGAGTCTGCTCAAGCAATGGGTGCTACACCTTGGCAAATTATCTATCGCTTTATTTTGCCTGAAGCACGTAGTTCACTCATTTTAAACCTTACCACAGCGACAATTAGCCTTATTGGTGCAACCGCCATGGCTGGTGCAGTTGGCGCAGGTGGTATTGGTGATTTAGCAATTTCGTATGGTTATCAACGTTTTGATACTAGCGTTGTGATTTTAACAGTTATTATCCTATTGCTATTAGTACAGATTGTACAGACACTAGGGAACTGGCTCGCCAAGCTCCGTTAAGTCATCCATACAAAAAAGCTCTCTTCTAGGGGGCTTTTTTTGTTTTATATCACCCTGTTCTTAAAGACAGTTGAGTGCATGGCTCAATACCATTTTCTGGTATGATCAGAATTAGTCATTATTCATTTACTCTTTGGATTTAGTTTCAGGATAAAACAATGCGTTATAGAATTCATTTTATTGATGTGCAGAATGCCCTCCAAAACTATATCTGGATTTTAGAAGATACTGAAACCCAAGAAGCTGTTGCAGTCGACCCAACAGAAGCGGAACTGGTAACTCAATTTTGTCAGAACAATCAGTTAAATTTAAAACAAATCTGGCTTACTCATTGGCACAAAGACCATATAGGTGGTGTTGCTGATTTAACTGCTGCCCAAAATATTACTGTGTATGGCCCACGCGATGAGCTCACAAAAATTCCGGGAATTACCCACCCCTTACAACATGACGATCATCTAAAATTTAATGATTTAAAAGTAGAGATTATTGCAACCCCAGGTCATACCTTAGGGCACATTGTCTATTTTATTGAAGAATTAGAGGCTGTATTTTGCGGTGATACCTTATTTGCAATGGGATGTGGTCGATTATTTGAAGGCACAGCTGAACAAATGTATCACTCACTGAGCCGTTTAGCAGCACTACCCACACATACAAAAGTATATTGCACGCACGAATACACGCTTTCAAATACCGAATTTGCCTTAACGGTAGAACCGCATAACCATGCCTTATCAGAACGAGCTGAAGAAGTCCGTGAGCTACGTAAACAAGGATTAATCACCCTACCAAGCACGATTGAACTTGAATTAACAACCAACCCCTTTCTTCGCGCAGAAAGTGTTGAAGACTTCGCCCACCTGCGTGCTCTTAAAGATAATTTCTAAAATTAAGCTTTCAAAGAAGATATGGTTTCATTTAAGAACTGTATCTTTTTTGCTTATTACCTGTTGCCTGTAATTATTTTTTACATTTACTCTGTTTTTTATTTGCTCATTATTCTAAAAACAACGTTGAATTTATATTTTTTAAAAACACTCAAGAAAATAGCTCTTTAAATAAAAAGTTATTATTTTTTAGTAACATAACACACTTATGATTTTATAAAAATAAAATCTTTTCTTACTTTTTTACAAGTTGAAAAATAAAAAAAACTTTTACCCCTTTAAAAAATCTAATTAAAACCCTATTAATAAATAAGATGTAATGCCACGGATAGAAGGAGTTCTCACGTGAAAAAGGTTGTTAAAGCTAAAAATTTGATTGCGTTTCGTATTTGGTTAGAAAAGTTAGGGTATTCAGTTAAAAATCTTGCTGACGGGAAAGGTTTTACTTTTAGTTTTAAAAAAGAATATGGTTTGGTGACTTGTGAGTTAGCAGGTAATTCATTAGCTATGCAATTAGGTGAAGAGTTTGAGGATCACTTAAAAGCATAATTTTTCACGACTCGATTTTAATTACAGTACTGTCTTTGTTAAAAGACAAGTAATGTTGCAGAACTTTAGAATGGCTTAATTAAAATATATTTTTTAGTTATTAAATAAAAAATCTGTAGCAGGGCTACTCTCCCAAATTGCCCTTAGCTACAGATTTTTTTATTTTGTAAGATTAATCTGCTTTATGGTTCTTTAATGCTTTATCAAGAAGATCTTTATCTAAAGCCTTATCCCAACGTGCCACAACAATTGTTGCACATGCATTACCCACTAGATTTGTTAAAGCACGGCACTCAGACATAAAGCGGTCAATACCAAGAATTAAAGCCATACCTGCGACAGGAACAGCTGGTACAACCGATAAAGTTGCAGCCAGAGTAATAAAGCCTGCACCAGTCACCCCTGCTGCCCCTTTAGAACTGACCATTGCCACTAAAAGCAATGCGATTTGCTCACTAATTGATAAATCTACATTACAAGCTTGCGCAATAAACAGAGCCGCCATAGTCATATAGATATTTGTACCATCAAGGTTAAATGAATAACCTGTTGGAATGACTAAACCTACAACTGATTTTTCACAACCTGCTTTTTGCATTTTGTCCATTAAAGATGGCAAAGCTGCTTCAGAAGAACTTGTTCCCAAAACCAACCAAAGCTCATCTTTGATATAACGAATTAAATGAATAATTGAAAAACCGTTATAACGAGCTACTGCACCTAAAATTACTAGAATAAATAACACAGCAGTAATGTAGAACGTCATGATTAACAGTAATAAATTACCAATTGATTCGATTCCATACGCACCGATCGTAAAAGCCATTGCACCAAAAGCACCGATTGGGGCGAGCTTCATTAACATACCAACCAAGTAGAAAACTGGAGCTGTTAAGTTATTTAAGAAATCGGTAATTGGACGTGCTCGGTCACCCAAAGCAGCCAAAGAAATACCAAATAGCACCGCTACAAATAACACCTGTAAAATCTCGCCACCAGCCAAAGGACTGACCAATGTTTGCGGGATAATATTCATGAAGAAGTCGGTAATATTTGTTGCATGCGCCTTTTCAACATAAGTATTTACTTTGTCGTTGACTAAGGTAGCTGGATCAATGTTAAGGCCTTTACCCGGTTGGATAATATTTGCCACAATCATACCAACCACAAGCGCCAAGCTTGAGAAAGTAAGGAAATAAAGCATAGCTTTACCAGTTACACGGCCGACTCGGCTCATGTTTGTCATACTGGCAATGCCTGTAACAACAGTTAAAAAGATGACGGGAGCGATAATCATTTTAACGATCTTGATGAATGCATCACCAAGTGGTTTTAAACTTTCGCCAAGTTCTGGGTAAAAATGACCAATTAAAATGCCCAAAATAATTGCAAAAATGACCTGTACATACAAAATTTGGTGAAATTTCTGTTTTTTCTGTACTGCTTCTTGGTCAAGGGTATTGAAATCCATTATCTAAATACCTTTTCGATGGGGATAAAAAAATAAAATATAAAGCAAGCACCACAAGCTGCTTTAACAAGGAAAAGCCATTGTAAAGAATAAAAAACACCCTGTGTCATAAATTTAAAAAATGTTAAATTCAAAAATCATGCATTAAATTGTATAGAATACTTTTTATTTTTAAGCTTTAAATATCATAAAAATAGTTAATTTTTTAAATAAGTTGTTATTTATATTAAAATTTTACACCATAAAAAGTGATAAAACCCGCCATGGGTACTTGTTTATCCACCCAAAGCCAACCATTTATTAAATAAATGATTTTATGTAAAACATATGAATTATAAATTATGAAAATTTATTTTAAAAATAATAAGAAAAACTGATATATGATTTTTTAATAAGAAACCGTGTCTATTTCTTGTTAAATATTTAGACTAATAGGCCGTTATAAATTAACTAAAATTGGGGTGAGCCTTAAATAACCGCTCTAATAAAATATGGACATAGTCTAAGCATAAGGTGCGGTCAGTGAATAAGATTCTAAACAACATTGGAGCAATGACTGCTTCGATAATTTCTTGATTCGATATGGTTGGTTCATGACGTAGTTTTGATCGAGCTTGAATAATATCGAGTTGCTGAATAATTAAGGTTTCGCATTGTCGGGCATTTGAAGATTCAGCTGCATATAACACATCACGTAGTAAGACCTGTCCCACTTCAGAAGAATACTCTTCAAAATACTGTTCGACCCATGCGGTAACATCAAGTTGAAATGAACCTAAATCTTTTGGCTCCATATCGGGTTTGAGTTCATTTAGAGCAACGTCTGAAAATAACTGATTAATGTCTCCCCAGCGGCGATAAATTGTTGAAGGTGTTACTCCTGCCTCATGAGCGATCATGGGTATGGTGATTTGGCTTTGCTCCAATGTTTTTTGAAGCTCTTTGACTGCTTGGTGTACCGCAGTTTGAATTCTTTCACTACGGCCGCCCGGTCGTAACCCAGTAACAACTTTTGCCATTAATCAGCTCTACTTCAATAAAAAACAATTAAAATATTATTTGCATATACAAAATACGCTAAAGCTAAAGATTTGCTTTAGTCTAAAAATAATGTATAAAAGCTAAATATTCGCTTTTATGTTATTCATCTTATATGAACAATTCAAGTTCGAAACGGTCTAGATCTGTTTTTTTGTTAGATTCAAGAGTTGCGTTGACCTTAAACACGATCACGCTCATGACATTTATGGCCGCGTCCAGCTCACCGACTCCTCTATATCGCTTGTATCAGCAAGCATGGCAATTTTCGCCTGTTACATTAACCTTAATTTTTGCGACCTACGCGTTTACCTTACTTGCCTCTTTACTCATTATTGGTTCCTTATCTGATTATATTGGACGTCGACCTGTCATTCTTTCAGCGATTTTTCTACAAATCGTTTCAATGAGCTTTTTCCTTTTTGCCTCAGATGTTTCTATGCTATTTATTGCTCGTGGGCTGCAAGGCATCGCGACCGGACTTGCTGTTTCTGCCATAGGCGCCGCAATTTTAGATTTCAGCAAGCATCAAGGATCTCTGATTAATAGTATTGCTCCAATGGTCGGCATGGCAGCTGGCATCTTTATTACATGTACTATTTTGCAATTCTCAGCTCAACCTTTGCAGCTCGTTTTTGAGCTTTTATGTGTTCTCTTTGCATTTCAACTCATTTTAAGTTTTTTTAATCCTGAAACTGCACAAAAAAGATCGGGTGCACTTGCTTCTTTAAAACCCAACATGGCTATTCCTCCTCAAGCGAGAAGTGCTTTATTAAGCATTAGCCCTATTAACATTGCACTTTGGATGGTCAGTGGTTTTTTCTTATCACTTATGCCCTCTTTACTCGCAAAGATTTTTCAAACCTCTTCTGCATGGCTAAACGGAATTATGTTTATGGCGCTTGCACTTTCAGGTGCAGCCGGCATATTAACCCTAAGAAAATCTACAAATTTTCGTATTTTGCTCACGGGTACCTTATCTATCATTATTGGGGCAACCGTTTTATTTTTAGCGATTAATTTTACAAGTGCAGTGGTTTTATTTTTAGGCTCTATTATTACTGGAGTAGGTTTTGGTACCGCTTTTATGGGAGCAATTCGCACAGTCATGCCGCTTGCGTTACCAGAAGAACGTGCTGGTCTTATGGCCGCATTTTTTGTTGAAAGCTATTTGGCTTTTAGTATTCCGGCAATTCTTGCAGGTTATTTTGTGGGTAAAATTGGACTTATGAACAGTGCTAATATTTATATGAGTTTAATTATTGGCCTTGCTCTGATTGCCCTTGTGATGATTTTTAAAAATATTAAAAGCAAATAATGATTTAAAAAAAGCCTCTAATGAGGCTTTTTTTAACTTTACTGATCACGCCAAGGTTTTAAAAACCGCTTTACATACTTTTTAAAAGGCCAAGTAAATTGTTTCACAAAACTATTTGGGATTTTATAGCCAACCGTTCCATATACACTTGCCAAATGTTTAGGCATATAGACGGTTTTAAAAATAACATCATAGAGTGGGATAAAAGCAGCGTAATTTTTATCAATAGCTGGTTTTTCTGAAGAATGATGCCAATGGTGGAATTCTGGTGTTGCAATAATCCAGCGTAAATATGGAAAGCGAAAACGTACATTGGAATGAATAAAAATAGCGTGAAATGAAATAAAAACTAAATAAGCAAAAACAGCTGAAGTATGAAAACCCAACAGGAAAATCGGTAAAGTCGCAATAAAGCGAGTCATTAATACTTCTATGACATGCAAACGAGAAGATGCTAACCAATCCATATATTCTGTCGAATGATGAATCGCATGAAAGCGCCATAAGAAATTAACTTCATGCATAGCACGGTGCAACCAATACACCGTAAAATCCACCACAATCAGTAACTCAATAAATTGAAGCCAAATTGGTTGAGCTTGTACATAAGGCACAATTGGGTTATCAGGCAGGTGCGTAATCCAATATTGAATTGGCATAACCGTTAAAAAGCTGAATAGTTGAATCCCAACATGGCTGACCATGAAATACTTCATATCGGTCACCCAACCGACTCTTAATATTTTTTGTTCAGGATTTTTAGCAAAAAAGCCTTCAAGAGGAATAAAGACAAACGCTAAAATGAACAAGGTCAGTACAAAATAATCGATACCTGCATAAAACGGTACACTTGGTAAAACGGGTGCTTCAATTACGCCGCAACCCAAAACTGCTGCAACAAGTGAGAAACATAGCCCGTAGAACCCATATCGGTTTTGACGAACAATCGCGCTAAATGCACCAAAACCAACACTAATCACAATGCCAGTGATCAAACCATAATAGAAAAGATTATAGTGCTTTGCGTAAAGAGGACGAAGTTCTGGGGTGGTTAATACACTGGGAAATAAAAAACATAAAGCACCAAATAAGCAAAGCAAGCTGAGTGACATTGAAATAAAGGCGCTGATTTTCCCTAAACCTGCGTTAAGTTCTAAATTTTCAAATTTTGCTCTTAATTGATCGGTCATAATTCGTATCAACAGTTCTTATTGTGTATGCCGCGAATGCTATCAAAATTTAATAATAAATTGGAAAGAACTTTAACTTCTCAGATCAGATCCATTAATCTGAAAATTGAATTTTAAATATAATTTTCAACACAGATATTAGATATTAATAGCTTTATAAAACTTCAAATATTTGACCGACAGATTGAATCAGCCATTTTCTGGCAATAATGTCATCACTACGATTAAACCAGTTCAAGCTCACTTTAAAAGAATCCATAGCGAAAGGTAATTCAAACATTTGAACATTACCATGAGCGAGATAATGCCGAGCTGCTCGTGACGGTAATGTCACCAACATATCTGAACTCTGTAAAACGCCTTGCAAAACACTAAAATGCGGGACTTCTAAACGAATACGTCGCTTCAAATCCATTGTTTTTAAATATTGCTCAACTTGGATATGCCCTGTCGATGATTTAATGGCAACATGATCTTCTTGCAAATACTGTTCTAAAGTCAGTTGCTGTTGTAGCCTCGGATGGTCAGCTCTAGCAATACATACATATCTTTCTTCAAATAGTGTACGTGTTTCTATTTTCGGCATTATTGTCTGCGTACTATTAAAGACAGCCAGATCTAAAAAACCGTCAATGAGCCACTGCTCAACCTTATCTGATCGAATCTCTTCAATTTCAATTTGAATATGTGGGGCTGCTTTTTGTAAAAAAGCCATAAGGCTAGGCAAAAGACAAATTTCACCAGCATCTGACAGTCCAATTCTGAACGTTTTATTCGAGTTTTCAGGATGAAATTCCTGTGCTTGAGCAATCGCCGATTCAATATTAAAAATCGCTTGATGGAAAATTGGATAAAGTTCATGAGCGACTTTTGTTGGCTCCACTCCTCCTCGACTTCGGGTAAATAACTCATCATTCAACTGACGGCGTAATCGGTTCAAATTATAAGTCACCGAAGGCTGGCTTAAATTTAATTTATCGGCAGCTTTACTAATATGACGAGACTCATAAATACAGACAAAAACTTTAATCAAACCTAAATCCATGGTTCTGATCCTTTAAATACTCTAAACAAAGACCTTAACTTCTTTGTTTAGAGTTTAGTTTGTTTTATCGGGATAAAAAATGCTTAACACTTATGGGGATATGCTTGAATTCAACATGACCCGTTTGGTTCGACTGCAAATACTTATGGCAATAACACTTAAGGTTGCCAGCACACAAGGAATGGCTAGAGCGATAAAATTATATTCAATTGGTAAATGCAAACTTAAAAGCCAGCCACATAAAATCGGTCCCAGAATAGCGCCAATACGCCCCACACCTAAGGCCATACCAATGCCTGTACTTCGAATTGGTGAAGGATAAAACTGCGCCATATAAGCCAGTAATAAAATTTGCCCTCCAATAGAAGCCGCACCTGCAACAGCAATGCAGAGATATAAAATCACCATAGGTAACGCATAGCTTAATAAATAAAGTGAAATTGCACCTGCTAAGAACAGTGAACAAATGACCTTGCCGAGATGAAAACGATCAGCAAAGAAACCGCCACCGATTGCGCCCAGCATTCCCCCTAAATTTAATGCCAGTAAAAATACCAAACTGGTTGATAGATCGTAGCCTGCTTCTACCATTAACTTTGGTATCCAATTACCTAGGGCATACACCATAAGTAAAGCCATAAAGACACTGAGCCAAAAAAAGATGGTAACTAGGGCACGATTTTCAGTAAACAAAGCAACCAAAGGACGAGCAGCAACTTGTTGGTTTTCCTGATGTAAAACAATATTGGTCTGGACACTTATATTTTGTTCTGGGGCCAATTGTTGAAGTAAATGTCGTACCTCATCCCATTTCTTCTGGCGAATTAGATAATCAATCGATTCGGGTAAATATTTCCAAATAATCGGTAATAGAACCAACGGAATACCTGCCAAAATAAACATGATTTGCCAACCAAAACTAGGCACCAACCACATGCCTAAAAGTGCCGAGCCCATACCCCCAATGGCGTAGCCACTAAACATCAGTGAAACTAATGTAGATCTTAACTTTTTGGGGGCATATTCTGTCATTAGGGCAATAACGTTGGGCATTACGCCGCCTAAACCTAAACCCGCAATGAAACGGTATATTGCAAACGCTTTTGGACTATCGGCAAGACCGCATAACACAGTAAAACCGCTGAAAATCATGATGCATAACATAATAAGGCGTTTACGGCTAAAGCCATAAGATTCTAATTTGTCCGCTAAACTTCCAAACAGCATTGCACCAAACATCATGCCAAATAGTGCAACACTACCTAAAAGCCCAGCAGTCATACTATCTAACTGCCAGTGCTGCATGAGCTTAGGTAATGCAACACCGTAAATGACCAGATCATACCCATCAAAAATAATAATAAGTGCACTCAGCAAAATCACTCGCCAATGCAATGGCGTTAATTTTGCTTCATCAATCAATTGATTTGCATTTAGTTTTTCCATAATTGCTTTCCTTAGCAAATTGTTTATAAAGCATCACATGATTTAAATAGTCGCCATTCCTAGCTGTTTTAATTGTTGCTGTGCCTCTGCAACATCCTGCTCTAAATCGTGTTGCCACAACCAGTCAAAACGATGTTCAAGGTGCTCGCCAATTTTTGCAAACGTTGAGTACTGAGTTGAATAGCACTCATAAATTTCGCCAGACTCACGAGAGGTTTGTTGAACACGACAAGCGCGTTTTAAACGGAGCTTTTCATAAATTGAAGACACATCGGTTAGCTGGTCTACTTGTAAGTTTTTCCCTGCCAGTAAGGCAGCAAGAACTAAAGCATCTTCAAGACCTTGCCCTGCTCCAGCACCTTGATGAGGTAACATGGCATGTGCGGCATCACCCATAAGAATCACGTGACCCGAGGCACTTTGATAACTCGAAAGCTCCTCAATTTCATGTAAGGCCCAAATGGTAGGCTCTTCAATTAAACCGAGTAATGTTTGGCAGCTTTCGCTCCAGTCTGAAAAATCGGAAAGCATTTGAGCTTTATCGACAGGTTTAGTCCACGGTGTATCGGCTGGTAATACCGTATCTTCACGGTTTGAGCAAAAGGCAACAATATTGATTTGCTCACCCTTACGAATTGGGAACGTCAAAATATGCTTATCTTTACCCAATAACATTTGTGGAATATCAGCTAGGTCTGTATCACCATCTATTTGCTGCAAAGCTTCTTTAAATGAAGCATGTGAAATGATGCCACGATATGCCCAAGTTCCTGAAAAGCGTGGATGAATAGGCGGCAAAGCATGTGTAACTAAAACATATTGGCGAGCAACAGAGCGAATACCATCAGCCCCAATCAAATAATCACATTCGTGCCGACTGCCATCATTGAAATGTAAAATGACTTGATCTTCTTGTTCTTCAATAGACTCAAGTCGTTTAGAAAAGTGGACATTTTGCGTAGGCATGTGAGGAATAATCGCATCTAGAAAGTCTGCACGATGAACAGAAGACTGCCCTACACCTGTCGCTACCGATGCAGATAAATATTCATCGGTATAACCATTGCGCCATTGAAACCAAACATCTTGAAATGGTGCAGATACCTTATCTGCAATTGCGTGATATTCGTTGGCTAAACCTAGCAGTTCAATCGCTTTGACTGCATTGGCACCAAAAGAAATCCCTGCCCCAATTTCAGAAAACTGAGGTGCGGATTCAAACATTTGGACATCTAAATGAGCGTGTTTACTTAAATTACTTGCTAAAGCTAGACCAGCAATACCGCCACCAACCACGGCAATTCGAATATGTGTATTCATGTGTTTTATCCTTAAACATCATTGTTGTTTTCACATATCCATTTTTGAGAAGTTGGCTTATAAAGTCCAATTAGTATTTTTTTCGTTCAATTATTTAAAAATTAAATAATAGGTACTTAGGCAAGCCCTTAATAAATATTAAAGGCTGCCCATGCTTATAAGATATTTTCGATACACTCTTATGGAGTTGTAGTGGATGGCGTTCCAATAGGACGTTTCATTGGAGCTTCATAAGTCGTCTCCGCAACTGGTGAAACACGCCAAATCGTATTGCCAACATCATCTGCAACTAACACAGCACCTGAAAAATCAACTGCTACACCTACAGGGCGCCCATAAGCTTTGCCTTTGTCACTTAAAAACCCTGTTAAAACATCTTGCGGTGGACCAGATGGTTGACCACTTCTAAATGGTACATAAACTACTTTATAACCACTGTGGGGTTTACGGTTCCATGAACCATGCTGACCAATGAATGCGCCACCACGATATTGTGGCATGAGTTCAGCTGCATAGAATGCAAGACCTAAAGAGGCTGTGTGATTACCTAGTGCATAGTCAGGTTTAATTGCACGTGCGACCAGTTCAGGATTTTGTGGTTTTACTCGCACATCCACATGTTGACCATAGTAGCTATAAGGCCAGCCATAAAAAGCACCGTCTTGAACTGACGTCATATAGTCAGGTACTAAATCACTGCCAATTTCATCGCGCTCATTAACAACCGTCCAAAGTTTGCCGCTTTGAGGTTGCCAAGCCATACCATTCGGATTACGCAGTCCCGTTGCAAATGGGCGTGACTGACCACTTGCAATATCAAACTCCATAATTTGTGCGCGACCTTTTTCTTTATCCATACCATTTTCAGCAACATTACTGTTAGAACCGACAGTAATGTACAGCTTACTTCCTGCTGGGTTAGCAATCACATTTTTGGTCCAGTGGTGATTTAAAGGACCGCCCGGTAAGTCCAATACTTTAGTTCCACTTGCTGTAATTTGAGTTTCGCCCTCTTGATAAGGAAAACGCACAAGTGCATCCGTATTGGCGATATATAAATTATTACCTACTAATGCCATACCAAACGGAGAATTCAAGTTTTGAAGAAATACCGTTTTCTGGTCAGCGACGCCATCTCCATTGGTGTCACGAAGTAAGCTAATACGGTTGGCACTCGGATGAGATGATCCTGCACGTTTCATCACAAAAGTCATAATTTTACCCTTAATCCCTTTACCGTCTTCTGGTTTAGGTGGGGCATCTGTTTCAGCAACCAATACATCACCATTGGGTAACACATAAAGCCAACGCGGGTGTTCAAGCCCTTTTGCAAATGCTTTTACCTTCAGACCTTCTGCTGGTGTTGGCATAACACCACTCGGCCAGCCTTCTGCTGGTGCTATATTCACAGTTGGAAATAAACTTGATTTAGGCTCAGGCAGTTTTGGTTCAGGCCCATAGCTCTCGGTAATAGGAGATTGAGAGGATGAAGCACATCCAGCTAATGTAATTAAAACCGTAGTGCCGAAAATTGGCAGTAAAAAACGTGTAAGCATGGTTTATCTCCATTTATTTTTTGTCGTCATGGAAATAGCGTAATTTATGTTTGCAATTAAACAAGCAACTTTAATGGAGTCTTTTGTTTATGGCTTGAAAAAAACGTTCTTTATCTTTTGGTGAAATCATCACTGAAGTAATTTCTCCATTCTTCATATAATAAATTTTGAGTCGATCTAATGAGAGCGCTGGAGATGAAAGTGGATTATGAGTAGGTTCTATTTGAGTAATATCATTAATATTAATTTTCCATCGGAATACCAAACTCTTAATAATTAATGTGTTATTTTCTACTACGTAATAAGTGTTAAAAATTGGAAGCCAAATGACAAAAATAATTAAACTATAAATAATGAGATGCGGAAAATTTGAAGCTAAAGAATAATTATGATTTGCTTCATAAATTTTCATAACAATGATGGCCGTAGTAACAATAAATATTAATAAAAGCCACCAATCAATTTTTGATCTAAATTTCAAAAGTTATCCTCCATTCTAAAATTTCATTTATAACGGGTCTTTGTATAATTTTTTTAATAAAATAATTGAACTAAAAATTAGCTTTAAATGTTAAAGATATAAAATCTCGATCATCTATAGTACTAAACTCATTAGAACCAAAAAAGTTATTATAGGCAATCTCAGTTGTATATTTTTTCTGATAAGTCATAGATAACGCTGTACTTACACTCATTTGCCCTTCTTGAAAGTTTTGACTATATCCATAAACATCATGTCTAAAACTAAGACTTGGAGTAATAACTGTTGAAGGTAAAATATCTTGATAGCTTAATGCGCCACGTAATCGGTAACCAAATGACCATTCATTAAAAAATCCCTTTTTATTACAAAACCGTTCATTTAAGTTGTCAATTTCTGCATTTGTAAGATGAGCTGTACCGTACGGCGTACATTTAAATGCTCCTGTCTCTGGATTATAAGCACCTGTTGAAAGCTCACTACGACCAAATGCTCCTGTCCGACCAATCCGATGATTAGCAATATCTGCGATATGATTTAAGGCAAACTCTGTAGACCATGTCATCGAATTTGCGCCCAAAATATTAAATATGCTGTCAGTTGCTCCGACCGAAAATTGTGTTACAGGTAAGCGTACATAACCTTGAATATATTGACCTAATTGAACGGTTTCCCCCGGCGGTGCAAATGGTGTGCCTTCTGATAACACTTGAGCATAGACAATATCTGTACCGTTTAATTGCAAAGGTTGATTGGGCTTGTGTGTTAATTCACTAAAAACTGTTGTTGTGCCAACTTTACCAGCCAGACTTAATCCAAACATTTTGATATTTTCAGGATAAATAGAAAAATAACTTGCGGTATTAAAGTGCTCTGGCCCCCGTGCTGTTACAGCTGTGCCATCAAAGTGTGCATTGCGGCTATGGTAGTTAGCATAGTAAATACCCAGTTCGGCATTATTGAGGTTTGATAAAGTCTGTTTTAAAGCAAGACCATATTGGCCATTGTCCTTTGCTTTTCTACTTTCTGCACGTGGAATATAGGTACGTAAACGAATTGCAGTATCAGATAACTTATCTCCACCTCCAGCAATCAGAACTGGACCTGCGTTTTCAGGCACAAAGTCTGAAATCTCAAAGAAAGTTCCGCTACCATCAACAACTGAAGGTCTAAATTTAAATTGATAGAACCCTTCTATTTTCAAATTTTTATTAATGCTTGTATCGAATGAAAACATTTCGGTTGGAATGATTCTTTCTTTTGCATCACCAGCCGGTCGGTTAATTGCAGCAAAATCAAATGCACTCACCGAATTTAAACCGTTTTGGAAAAACTGAGATTTCCCCCAATTTAAAGTCTGTTTGCCTAATTTTAAATTTATGGTTCGTCCATCGTTAAGTTCAAAATCTTTCCATATATAGGCATTCCATAAATCAATTCCTTTGAACTTTGCGAGCCTTGGCCACGCTGAATCATTAAAGGGTTTAAAGTCTCCTTCTCCTGTCTCATAGGCATGGTCATACCAGTATTTAGTGCTAATGACTGCACCTTGTTGTTTTTCATTTAGCTTAACTTCTGTTATGCCTCTAATGATCTGTGAAATGGCATCATATTTACTAAAATTCATGCGCCCATCATCACCATTCACATCAATGCTTGAGCCTTGTTTACCAATTTTGTTTGCATCAGGCCGATAAAGTAATGAAACGGATGGATCTTGTGTACTCCAACTGGCACCTAAGCTTAATGTCGTTTTTGTATCGAACTTCCAGTCTTTATCAATATCAAAACTAGCTGCATTCGCTTTAGACATAAATAAAATCAGACTTAATGAAATGCCTATTTTTTGAATATATAAAATATGTTGGTTTGTTTGATTTAAATATACGTAATGCCTCATCATATTATCTCCCTATAAATATGATTTTTCTTATTTATTGCTTATTACTCAAAGCCATCCATTGGCTTTTAAATGGTTTATATAAGCAGATGTTTTTTCGTACTAGGCGGGTTGTTCCACCTGATCTAACTGTTGAATAAATTGCTCAGCTAAAGGCCAATAACCAAAGCCTGATGCAGGGTTTAAATGTCCCACCGCACCTAAATTTACGAGTTGGCTACCCCATTTTTCAGCCATTTCACTTACAGCTTCATAGCGAGCTAAATGGTCATTGGTGCTTGCAACCAAAATGCTGGGGAAAGGTAACTTTTGCTGAGGTAAAGGACTCCATCCTTCTTGATGGAGTACAGTTGGGCTCGGATAATTTTCAGGCCAACTTTCGTTTAAGTCAGGTGGAGCAACAAGTAGAGCACCTTGAATTGATCTTTGATGTTTGGCAGCCCAGTGTATAGTCATCAGAACACCCGCACTGTGGGTAACTAAAATGACAGGACCTTGTATTTGTTCGAGTTGTGCTTGTATGGCAGCAACTCTATTTTCACAATTGAGTTGATTGGTTTGTACAGGTGGTACAGAACGAACCTTCGCTAGTCTTGTTTCTAAAATCGTTTGCCAATGCTCGGGAACATGATCGCGTAACCCCGGAATAATTAAAATTGTTGCTTTGGTTTGTATTTTTTCCATTTCAACGCCTGTGAATTTTGCCATCTAGGAGGCTTAAGAATTTTTATAAAACTCCATTCACAATAAAGGCTCATTTCAGTTAATGGTGTACATAAGACGTCACGGACTTTTCATTTGACGACACATCCTTTTAAAATTTCGTAAATTAATTAAAATAGTTTTTGTAATTACAAATGAGCCAAAAGAATAGCTTTAAAATTAAATAGACATCACGATGAGGCGCTTAAATAAAAGCTTTTGTAATGTGAATATTTTAGTTATAACTAGATATAGGCTGTAAGGAATATGGCTGATTAAGAACAAGGAGATAATAAAATGGTACCTCTTGCGCATACGGCCTCTTTAAAAAATTATTTGGCAGTTGCTCAACAATTAGATCTAAACCCCTACCATTTATTATCACGTGTTGGGCTTAGTCAAGCTCAATTGAATGATCTTAAACAACGCATTCCTGTAGATAAGGCAATTACTTTGCTTGAAGACTCAGCCCAAATGAGTAGCTGTGATGTTTTCGGTTTACATATGGCAGAGCAACGCGAAATTGCAGATTTTGGTGAAATTAGCCTTTTGTTAAATTATCAGCACACTTTACGAGATGCCTTACAAACGATTGTTCGTTATAGGAATTTACTCAATAACTCACTTGAGATTTATATAGAAGAAATTGACGATACGGTGGTTATTCGAGAAGAAGTTGTGACCACAACTTGCGGATATAGTCGCCAAGCCACTGAACTTGCTTTAGGAATTACCCATCGTTTTTGTGCAGCGTTACTGATGCAAAAGTGGCGACCATTAAGTGTTCACTTTACCCATAACCCACCGAATGATCTAAGCATACACCGAAGGATTTTTGGCTGTGCCTTAGAATTTGGCAGTGACTTTAATGGCATTGTTTGTACCGCAGCCGAACTTGATACAACAAATCCTCAAGCAAATCTGGCTATGGCCAACCATGCGCAGCGTTATTTAGATATTTTACAGAATAGTAATGAATCAACCATGATTTTTGATATTCGTAAAAGTATTTATCTTCTTTTACCAATGGGTCGCGCTACGATTGATCAAGTCGCTCAAACACATGGTATTCATGTCCGGACCTTACAGCGTCGCTTAGAAGAAGCACAGACGAGTTTTAGTGATTTAATCAATGAAGTACGTAAAGACCTCGTATTTCGCTATTTAAAAAATCTAAATTATTCACTCGCTCAAGTGTCTGATATTTTAGGTTACTCAATGCCAAGTTCTTTTACTCGTTGGTTCATTAGTCAATTTGGGATGTCACCAAACATGTGGCGTAGCCATAACAAATCGCTACTGAATTAAGCACAGGTGTATTTAGAGTAAAGAAGATGAATTGATTCAAACACAGCTTTAAATAAAAGAAGAAGTTTTGTGAATAACCCAAAACCTCCTCAAAAGATTTAAAATTAAGTTAAAACCAAAAGTGCATTAATGCTAAGACTAATACCACTAAAAATATGCTTTCACCGACCATGAGAAGAATTGGTTTAATCCCGACAGATGCCAATTCTTTCAACTGAGTTTTCATACCCAAAGCACTAATTGCGATGACTAAAAACCAGCGTGATAAATCGTTTATTCCATTTTGAATCATTACTGGTACCCATCCTGTACTGTTAATACAAGCGAGTATTAAAAAGCCAACTGCAAACCAAGGTAGTAATGGTGGACGCTCCCCCATTGTATCTGTACCTTGCATGCGGGTAATCATTGCTGCACAAACAATCACTGGAAGTAACATTGCTACACGCATCAGTTTAACTACAGTCGCAGTATCACCTGTTTCGGTAGACATGCTATAACCAGCTCCTACCACTTGCGCCACATCGTGAATCGTAGCACCAAGAAACACGCCAGCAGCTTGTGGCGATAACTCTAACCACTTCGCAATCATTGGATAGACGATCATTGCTAATGTTGAAAGTGCAGAGACCCCAATGACAGTAAACAAGGTCGCTTTTTCTTTTTGGGGATGATTTGGAAAAGCAGCCGATAGCGCCAATGCAGCTGAAGCACCACAGATTGCCGTTGATCCACCAGTGAGCATGCCAAATAGTTTTTGGAAACCTAAAATTTTAGCGGCAATGACAGAAACGGCAATTGTGACAATAACCAGAGTTATGACTAAGGCTACAGGCTGCCACCCTAGTGCAGTGATTTGTCCTAAAGTTATACGCATGCCGAGTAAGGCAATACCCATTCGAAGCACAGTACGTGCGGTGAATTCAATACCTGCCTTACATTTACTTTCGGCTGCTAAAAAATTTAGACTGATACCTAGCAGTAAGGCAAATAACATGACTGGGGCACCATAGTGCTCAGATAAAAAACAGGCAGCCGCAGCAACGACCGAACTGACCACAAAACCCGGTACTAATTCTCGTGTGCGCTGGGTAAAATTTTTCAAAACTAAGCTAGCCATGATTTTCCCCAGAGCTCATCACAATAAATATCTTTTCCTTAACAATTTCTATGGGATATGTTGCAACTTTGAGCTGAGAAGAATTAACTAAACAGCCATTTGTTAAATCAAAGCGTAGACCATGGGCACAACACTGAATTACTCGTCCTTCTAGACGTCCACTAAATAGTGATGCTCCCTGATGAGGACAACTGTCATCGATTGCATAAAATTGAGTCTCAATATTAAATAGCGCGAGAGTTTTATCTCCAATTTTCAAAAAAGCCCGTCCACCTACATTCGGTATTTTTTCCAGGGGCACTTCAAATCGAGTAGTCACATTAATTCTCCCTGAACAACAAGTGCCTCATGCATCACTTGATAAAGTGCATCTGCTGATTGCGCTCCAACTAAGGCAGCAGCCCGATCAAAAATAAAGTAAGGCACACCATTACCTCCTGTACTTGCAGAGATAAAATCTTGATGATCTTGAATCAGTAAATTTTTGATTAGCTCAGGTGGGAAGCCACAACGTTTTGCAATTTTGTATAAAGTGGTGGTATTTCCGATGTCTAAGCCATCATAAAAATATGCGGCAAATAGTTGTTCTAACAACGCATTGCACTGCTCAGGAGTGCCTATCTTTAAAGCTTTATCAAATAAGCGATGAGCTTTAGCCGTGTTTGGCATGCGCTTAATTTGTTCAAAATCGATCTTGAGTCCAACTTTATTTGCGGCTTTATTAACTTGTTCCTGTCTCATGCGAACTGCTGTCAAGCTACCTAATCTTTTCAAATAGAATGTTTGAAAAGGCACTCCTTCAACTGCTAAGTCCGGTATGAGCTGAACACCTCGCCAATGCACGACAACTTTGACGCTAGGGTGAAGCTGATAAAATCTATTTATAGCGATCAGTAGTTGACGTTTTCCGATCAAACACCAAGGACAAATAAAGTCAAAAAATACATCAATGTGTAATTGCCGAATTATCATTTATTATTCATCCCGCATTTTTGTATTTGGTTATCTGAATGATTTTTCAGTTCAGTCATTCCTTGCTGCTCAAAGCGTGCAATATCTTTGTGATAATGACGTTTGGCATAAAAAAATACGGCAGCGGCTGCAATACTGACCAATGGCATCAGTTGAAATGCACTGTGTAAACCAATCACATCAGATATTCTGCCGACCACCAAAGGACCAAGAGCTAAGCCAAGAAAATTGTTAGCCAAGGTGAGCGTTGCAAACGCAGAGCCATGAACTGAGTTATGTGTGAGATTGGCCACCATGGCACTGGATGGACCATTGGTTCCTAAGGCAATAAACATTCCAAGGCAAATTAGAAGTAACTGGCTGCGTCCCGCAGGAACAGCAAAAGCAATTAATAAAAGCACACAACTAACCAAGCAGTATGTAATGGCTAAACTGACCTTACGATCAGGACAATTACGGCCCAAATAATCACATAAGATGCCGCATAGAATTGTGCCTACAGCGCTACACAGCACAATAACTGCCGCCATTACACCAGCCTTGTCGGTACTCATGCCGTAATAGCGATTGAGATAACTCGGCATCCAGACAATCACCGTGCCGCCAACAAACAATTGCAACCCACTACCAATGTAAGTGGCAATGACTGAACGACTTGAATATAAAGTTTTTAAAGGACTTTGAATGTGCTTGGTTTTGCTACGATTCTTATTTTGATGTGAAGAAGCTATTCTTTTTTCTTTGACTAGAACTGGATATAGAAAAGCTAAAATGAGGCCAAATAAAGCAATGGCGCCAAAAGCCCAACGCCAGCCAAAGTGCTGTGCCAGAACACCACCTAGAGCCATACCCAAAAATGAACCGAATACACCGCCAGCCATAAAAGCACTTGCGAGTGTTGCACGCATTTCCCTTGGAAAAACAGCTACAACCACAGCAATACCAACACTGCCATAGGCCGCCTCACCTACACCAACCATAAAACGAGCAATAAACATTTGCTCATAGTTTTCAGCAAGTGCACACCCTAAAGTCGCCAAACTCCATAATGCCGCCATAATGGCTAAGCTTTTAACTCGTCCAAAACGGTCTGCTAATAAAGATAACGGCAGAGTCAATAAACCTACCATTAAGGCGACAATACCACTGAGCAAACCTAGCTGGCTGTCACTGAGTAACCATTCCGTTTTGAGCAATGGAAAGACAGCGTTTAATACTTGGCGTGACATGTAATCGGAAATGAGCAAGCCAAATGTCAAAGCAAAAACAAGCCATGCATAACGACGAGGTATACTGATTGACGTATCAACATCGCTCATCTGATCTGAATACTGATGCGCATTCATAAGACCTCCTTGTATTTTTTATAATTTCTATTTAGCTAGTGCAGCAGCGCACTTTTAAAATCAAAGCGAATAAGCTGCACTACAATTGAGGTCTAAACTCCGTTAGACCTTGTCACATTAGTTACGTTGAGGAATGCCTTTTTGCCCTGCTTTACGGTTGGGTGACATACCATTTGCGATTAGGGTTTCTTCAATACTATTGTATTGCACCCCAATACGATAAATTTCACGGGCTTCTTTTCCTGAGGCAATTTCACGGCCTAATTCATGGGCAATTCGAACAGTTTGCTTAATTTGCTCTACAGATGAAAAACGGCGTCCGTGATGATCAATGATCGTGTCTTCGTTACCCACACGGGCATGTAAACCCATTGCCATCGACATGGTGTTAAAAGGCAATACATTTTTGAGCAGAGATTCGGATGTCAAAGTACATCCATCAGGTACGCGATGAATAAAATTAAAGAAATTAAATGGGTTTGGACCATCAAAACCACCACCAATTCCAATCCAAGTTAAGTTTAACGGCCCCATATACAACCCTTTACGCACCATACGTTCTAGGGTTTCAAGTCCGTGCATTCCTGTTAATTGAAAGTGCGGCTGAATATTATTTTTACATAAGCGCTTAATATGTTCAGCAACCCATGCAGGCCCTGCTGGCACAGTCATCTCCGCATATGCCGCCTGAGTCGCTGGATGTGCCAATGAAGTCCCTTCTAAATATTCAGGATAGAGCAATTCCATAATATTCATTTGTGTGGTGTTAATTGCCACCGTGACCTGATCGGGCTTTGGTGTAAGTTCAGCCAACATATGTCGGGTGTCATCACTTAGCCATAGTGCCGCCTCACCCTCACTCTCTGGTGCAAATGAAATCGAACCGCCCACCTGAATAATCATGTCAGGTACAGCTTCACGAACACCTGCGATGAGTTCATTAAATTTTGAGAGACGTTTAGAGCCTTTGCCATCAAGCTCACGGACATGTAAATGCAGTACTGTAGCACCCGCTTCATAACACTCGACCGCTTTTTGTATTTGCTCATCCATGGTCACAGGAATATCTTCGGGAAAGTCTTCAGGCATCCATTCCGGTCCATACGGCGCAACCGTGATTACCACTTTTTCCATATTTTCTGGGTGCAATGAGTCGTCAAAGAATTGCATATGCATCTCCTCATATATTTTTAGAATTTTCAATCAGATAGGAATTTTTAATCTGTAGATTTAATAGGTTGCGTCACCAATAATGCCGGCCCGCTCCATTTTTCGATGACATGGCGGATAGTCCATCACGGCATAGTGTTGTGTACTACGGTTATCCCAGATGGCAATGCTATTAGGCTTCCAACGCCAGCGCACTTGAAACTCTGGAATATAGGCTTGAGAAATTAAGTAACGTAAAAGTTCGGCTGAGCCAGGATTAGCATCTTGCCCGAATCTGACTCTCTCTTTGGTGTGATAGTTGCTGAAATGGGTTGTAAATGCGTTGACGTATAAAATTTTCTCGCCCGTTTCAGGATGAGTACGTACCACTGGGTGCTCAGCATCAGGGAATTTTGCTTTTAAGTCCAAACGTTTTTCAAGCGGCATGGCAGCACCAAAACTTGCTTCTATGCTGTGGTAAGCACGTAAGTCTGCAATCTTATCCTTAATATCTTCAGGTAAAGATTCATAGGCCATGACCATATTGGTCCACATCGTATCACCACCCACAGGTGGGCATTCGACACAATGTAGTACACACCCCATTGGTGGAACCTTGCGCCAGCTTGCATCACTGTGCCAAGCATTTTCATAACGATCGATTGGACTTTCTGGATGTTTATAAATCTGTACTAAACCCGGATGGTCAGGGTGACTTCCGACCGCTGGATGATCTTCTAACTGTCCAAATTTTTCTGCAAATGCGACATGATCCTGACGAGTTAAATGCTGATCTCGCAAGAACAAAACACGATGTTTAAGTAGTTGAGTGCGAATTTCAGAAAATAAACCATCGTCGTAAATTGCATCAGCAAGTTTTACACCACTTAACTCTGCACCTATATTGCAAGTTAACTGTTCAATTTGCATAAGAAATCCCTTCAAATTACAAAAATTGATGAACCTATTGTTTTGCGTGCTTCTAAATCACGATGAGCTTGCACGGCATCCTTTAGCTCATAACGCTGATTAATTTCAATTTTGATTCGTCCGTGTCGAACATGATCAAATAATTCATTGGCCAGTTCTTTCTTCTCGGCAGGATCTGCAATGTAATCGGCTAAAGCTGGACGTGTCACAAATAGCGAACCTTTGACTGCAAGTAATACCGGATCAAAAGCAGGGATTGGACCCGAAGCAGTTCCTACGCAGACCAACAAACCACGGCGTTTAAGGGAGTCTAATGAACTCATAAAAGTGGCTTGGCCAACGCTATCGAAAACGACATTTACACCAACGCCACCTGTTAACTCACGTACACGTTCAGCAACATTTTCATGGCTATAGTTAATGACATGATCACAACCATGAGCTCTTGCTACGGCAGCTTTTTCTTCTGAAGATGTGGTACCGATAACAGTCAAGCCAAGTAATTTGGCCCACTGAGAAACAATCAGGCCAACACCACCTGCGGCTGCATGTAATAAAATTGAATCGCCAGCTTTAAAATCATAAATGCGGCGCATCAGATAAGCAGCGGTCAGCCCTCGCATAGTCATGGCTGCCGCTGTTTCACAAGAAATTTCTTCGGGTAATTTAATTAAAGCATTGGCTGGAATTAGACGGTGGGTACTATATGCACCTAACGTATTTAAAAACCCTGTATAGGTGACGCGATCACCTACTTTGAGCTGAGTCACTCCTTCGCCTAAAGCTTCGATAACACCTGAAGCTTCGACGCCCATGCCATTAGGCATTGGAATTTGATAGGTTCCATTACGAAAATATGTATCGGCATAATTTAGGCCGACTGCCACATGACGTAGGCGTACTTCTCCAGCTTTTGGATCTCCTACTTCTACATCTTCATAGCGCATTACTTCAGGTGTTCCTGTTCCATAGAAACGTATAGCTTTCGTCAACGTCATGTCCTATCCCATATTTTGGTTTTTTATTAAGTGCCTATAAAAGCAATAACTAAAACTACAATAAGAAGGATATGGGCCACTTTACATTTGACGACACAGGCTTAACGATTAATGACAAAGGATATTCGAAATATTGCTAAAGAATATTCGCAGCAGTCATGCGTAGATTAGCGCTTTTAGAGTTTGTATTTTCGTTTAAGCTAAAACTCACCGCCTCTTTTGCATGAATGGTCGTAGTATCAAATAAAGGAACCGAGAATTTAAGCTCACCAATCAACATACAAATTTCAGTACAACCCAAGATAATTCCTTCTGCACCTTCAGCTATGAGCGCCTCTACAATAGCTTCGTATTTTTGCCTTGAATCTGGGTTAATCACACCTAAACAAAGTTCTTCATAAATAATACGATGTACTATCTTTCGGTCGGCTTCATTTGGAATAACCACGTCAATTCCATGATCCTGTAATCGAGCTTTATAAAAATCTTGCTCCATGGTGAAAGCTGTCCCTAAGAGTGCGACTTTACCAATGTCTTGACTCACAATTTCTTTTGCTGTCGCATCGGCAATGTGTATAAAAGGAACCGTAATAGCATTCTCAATCTGCGGTGCAATTTTATGCATGGTGTTGGTACACACTAAAATACACTCTGCCCCTGCTTTCTCTAAATTTAGTGCTTGCTCAGCTAAATATGCACCCGCTTCTTGCCATAAACCTTTCGCTTGCAAGGCTGCGATTTCTTCAAAATCAACACTATTAATAATCACTTTAGCAGAATGCAATTTTCCTAATTTACCGTGAACCATTTTATTAATTTGTTGATAATAAAGCGCTGTGGATTCCCAACTCATTCCACCTAATAAACCAATTGTTTTCATTATTTAAACTTCCTATTTATTCAAATGTAATCTATATCTCTTATGAGTAAAGCGCAGCTAGAATAAAATTGCTTTCTTTTAATTTCTATCTTATAAACCACATAAAATATGTTCTTAAACTTTATAGTCGATTAAAAAATAACATGGATATTGATATATTTAATGATAATTACGAATACATGGGTATTGTTAATAAAAAATTAGCGCATCAATTGGGACTATGGCATAGGGTTTTTACTTGCCTTGTATACAACCCATCAACTCAATATGTTTATTTTCAGCTAAAAAATTCTGATAACTATACTTTCGACAGAAAAAGTTTTCTTGATATCTCTGTGGGCGGCCACTATGAGGCAGGTGAAACCATTGAAGATGGCATAAGAGAATGCCAAGAAGAATTAGGAATTGATGTGAGATTTAATCAATTAATTTCTATTGGAATTCGACAAACGGCTTGCCATATAGCAGAAAATTACATTGCAAATGAATTTCAACATATCTTTTTATTGCCTTTAAATATTGATTTATCCGAGCTCAAGCCGAAAGATAATGAGATCGTAGGATTTGTAGAAGCTCCAATAAATGATTGTATTGATTTACTTCAACAAAAAATAAATTCTATTCAAATAAAAGAGAGTATGAGAGTTAAAGAAAACTTATGGGAAATAAGTACCGATGTTATTACGTTAGAGAGTTTTCCTCCAAATTATCTAGCTCTTGATAAGATAATGGAAAGATTGCTCATCGCGGCTATGAGACAGATTTCTGGTGAAAACATAAACTATATTTATTGGTGAAATAATGCTGAATTAATAAAGGAAGTTGCCTCTTGCTTATACATTTCATAGGTCCGGGTGGAGCTGGAAAAACAAGTCTTGCTAAACAATTTGCTATAGATTTCGGTGCTATTTATTATGATTTAGATGAGCACTTTATGCTTAAAATAGGAGATATTTCTCAATTTATAGCCAAATATAGTTATAAAGAATATGCTATTAAAAACATTGAGTTATATAGAAGTCTAATAACAACTATAAACCCTGATCTTATAAACGTAATTGTATGTTCATCAGGATTTATGACTTACCCTAATGAACTTATGGATAATTATGAGGAGATAAAGACCCAGATTGAAGAAAGTTCTTTGACCTTTTTACTTTTACCTTCTTTCGAGCTTGAAATTTGCGTGAAGGAAATTGTAAGAAGACAACTACAAAGAGAGTATTTAAATTGCTCTTCAGGGAATGAAGAAAAGAAAATTAGAAACAGATTTCCTTTATATATAAACTTAAAATGCCAAAGGATTTTAACAAATGAAGAACCTTCAAAGATAGCATTTGAGCTATACAAAAAAATCTTTATAGATAAAAATACTTTTCAAACCATTTAATAAGAACACTATGTTAGAGACAGATCGCTTAATTTTAAAACCATTTCTCGATAAAGACTTACCCATCATGATCGAGATGTTTCAAAACAAAGATTTTATGGCCTTTTCGCCTTACAGTGCCTTGTCTACTGAAGCTGCAACTCGTCGATTTTTAGAAATTTTAGAACATTATAAAAATCATAATTTTGGCAAAATGGCTATCGTCTTAAGAGATACCCATAAAATTATTGGTTATTGTGGTTTTGAAACTTGTGAGGTGGATGGCAAGACAGAAACTGAGCTAGGTTTTAGACTTATTAAAAGTGAACGAAATAAAGGCTATATTGTTGAAGCTTCACTTAAATTACTAGAAGACATGAAAAATCGAAACTTTAAGCATGTGATCGCTTTTTCAGAAAAAGATAATTTACCTGCCCACAACCTATTAAATAAGCTTGGTTTTGAAAAAACAAATTCATCTAGTTACATGAATATGGATGTTATCTTTTTCAGGAAAGAACTGTAAATTTTTAAAGCATTATTTCAAAGATATTTTGAGAGAGATGGTATCTAACCCTTTCTAAAAAACAGCCTCTAAACGTCAATCTAAAAACATAAGAATTCACGCAAACTTCACGACCAGCTCTTTAATTTAATCTTATAAAGTTGGCTCGGATATAGACATGAAAATTATAACCACAGCCCTAGGGCTGATTACCTTGGTAGGTTTAACAGCGTGTAAAAGTGTGCCTAGCTACTCAGGTGACTACGGCAAAGCCGAACAAAAAATTACTGGAATAACATTAAATGACCAACAGGCGTTAGATATCGGCAATCGTTTTGTTGCCGCCTTTAATACGCTTGGCACCCCTTCTTTTGTAAGCAATGCTGGCAATCTCTACGCTGATCAGCTCTATATCAACGATACACTCTCGCAGTTCTCTCAAAAAAAAGATCTGATCAAACATTTTGAAGGCATGAATGCCCGAGTAAGTAATGTCACTGTAAAACTGATTAGTGCAACTCACCATCAAGATACCGCCTATATCCATTGGTACATGACCTATGACTTTAAAATGCTAGGCCGCTCAAAAACTATGGCTTCTTATGGAATGAGTCAAATTAAGATTAATGATCAGCAAAAAATTATTTTCCAGCAAGATTATTGGGATCCGGCGAATGGCCTCTACCGTTCTTTACCAATCTTTGGAGGAGTCTATAAATGGATATTACCATTCAAAAAAGTCGAGTCTTAATATTTCTTGGAATCTTAATCATATCTCAAGCTAACGCGGCTGAACTGAAAAAATGTAGTTCAGCACCTTTGATGGTAACCAGTAAGAAAGTGGGAAATGTCAGTTACTTTGCTGAAGATTGCTTAAAAAATTGGCAGAGTCAAAGCATCAAAATGGACTTTAGCTATAACCGCGATATTCCCGAGTGGGCTTTTAAACGTGCAGCAACCCATTATTTGAAAAAGAATATTAGTGGATTTGATGCAAAATCTCCGCTTAATCATATTAATGAACTTTATAGACCCATCAAAAATGGAGACTTATATAGTTTGTATTACCAGCACGAAAATCAAAAACTAGAACTCAAATTAAACCAGAAGCTACTCGGTTCTTTAAACAATCCGAATGCAAATCAATATTTTAAAATCTGGTTTGGTAGCGAACCATTTAATGCTAAATTAAAACAACAATTATTAAATTAATGGCTTAATAAAATCTTATGGGTAATCATTTTATCCTCATGGTTGAGGACCATTTTGAACTTGCAGCAACCGTCTGCGAATTTCTTGAAGTGCATGGTTATATCATCGATCATGCGCGTAATTTAGATGCTGCACGGACTTTTCTCAAATCGCAGCATTATCATCTTTTGCTGCTCGATATAAACTTACCCGACGGCTCAGGTTATGACCTATGCAACTGGCTGCGCACCCAACAAGGTGTTGATATTCCAGTCCTTATGCTGACAGCAAGAGATACTTTAGATGACAAACTTAAAGGTTTTACCGCTGGAACAGATGATTATTTAGTAAAACCCTTTGATTTTAACGAACTAGTGATGCGGATTCGTGCATTAATTAAAAGAGCAGCTGGCGAAGTTACTCACCATAAAATTCAGATTCATGACTTAATTCTTGATAGCGCAACCCAAACAGTTATTCGTGCCGGAAATAATATCGAATTGCCGCCTATTCAATTTAAATTATTAAAAATTTTGATGCGTCAGTCGCCAAAAGTGGTGACCAAACAAGAACTGATGATGGAGTTATGGGGCGATGAAGAACCAGAAAGTGATGCGTTACGTAGTCACATCTATAATTTAAGAAAAATGGTTGATAAACCTTTTGACCCTAAGCTATTACATACAGTGGCAGGCGTCGGTTTAAAAATTGCTTTAGAAAGTTCTGCAAGTTAGCTCAAATAGACCACAACAATTAAACCTGTTGCCTGTTCTAAGTCCAACTCAGGATGAGTAGCTAAATAGTACTGTCGATCAAACAACTCCACTCGCCATCCTAGTTGTTTGCAAAGCTTTTGCACCAATTGCAAACCAATTCCGTGGCCTTTAACTTTTAAAGAAAGTTGGGAGTCAC
The DNA here is from genome assembly GCF_049949095.1 of Acinetobacter sp. KB005. Taxonomy (NCBI): domain Bacteria; kingdom Pseudomonadati; phylum Pseudomonadota; class Gammaproteobacteria; order Moraxellales; family Moraxellaceae; genus Acinetobacter; species Acinetobacter sp. KB005. The sequence goes on from NZ_CP188191.1 coordinate 3,416,025, forward strand.
TGAGCTCTTGTACTTTCACATCATTAGGTAGAGAAATTCCAATTCCATTATCCGCAATAATCAGGCTGTTTTTTTGTTGAATAATGTCGATTTGTGAGCCTTGAGAATAGTTCAATGCATTACGTAAAATATTGCTTAAAACCATTTTAGTCATAGAGGGATATAACCAGCGCGGCTGTTCAGAAAGGTCGAGTTGAATATGAATATGTATTCCCTTACTCTCACTCACTGCTTGTAAACTTTCGACTAAATCCTTCACAATTCTAGATAAAAAATTCTTCTCAGACGGTAAGCTTTTTACTGTATTACGTGCAATCGCCAGTAAGGTATCAACTAATAACTGCATATCCTCAATCGTATTATGAAGACGAACTAAGGCTTTATCATCTCCATATCTCGCCTGACAAAGTTGCACATTACCTTTCAAAATGGTTAGCGGAGTACGCAGCTCATGGCTCACATCTCCCGTAAATTCTCTTTCGCGTCGAATAAAATCACTTAAAACTTGATGATATTTTTCCAAGGCTTGCTTGAGATATTCTGCTTCCATGTTGCCATTGGTATTAATATCTCTAAAAGGAGATGCTTGAGTGTCTTGATGTGCCCAATCGATATTTTCTAAAGCATTTGCCAAGCGTGTAATTGGGGAAAAATAGCGTCTGGCTTTTCGATTTGACCACCATAAAAAGCTATATAGCACAGACAAACTAAACATGAGCGGAGCCAGCCCAAATAGCCAGATCAGCTTATTGACATTGCTCTCGCCAAATACCAACAGAACATGTTGACCATTATGCTCACCATAGACTGTCATTCGCTCTTTACCATCAACGAATACTCGGTGCACCCCACTTTCTAAACGCATACCCCGAAATGGTTGAGGTGCAACCTCTGTATTCCAACGATATCCATATAAATTTTTCGTATCCGGTAAATCTGCATTTGGGTCACGTTCTATGCGTAACCAGTAATGCTCCATTTCCTGCTCTAAAGCGGTTTTAAGTAAAGAGCCTTTAATGACCCATGCACTACAAGCCAACCCGACTACGATCGATAATGCAATCAGACCAATCTGCAACCAATAATATCGATTGAACATTTTGGCTAATGGATGACTAGATTTGCCATCATGTCGAGTTCTTATCATATCTTTATCGCCGGGATAGGCTGTAGAAATTACAATGCTCTCTTTTTAAATAAAAAGTGACCAATGACCCATTCTTGACCTTGTTCAAAACCGAATAGTTCAGCACAAGCCATGAAGAAAATACGCCAGCGTTGCCACCAAATATTGGCATCTTTTCCATAGATTTTTTTAAACAGAGGCTTCAATTCAACTTCTTGATTATCCATATTATCAAGCCAAGCATTTGCGGTTCTCATATAGTGCTCGCCCGACCACTGCCACTGTTGAGCCAACTCTAAATGCTCTTGAAAATGCAAAAAAGTTGACGTCGCAGGCATTAAACCGCCAGTAAAGAAATACTTGGACATCCAATCATAATCTGATTTTACTTCAAAAGGATAATGTAAAAAGCGATGGCAAAAAATATGACACCAAAGTAGCCCATCTGCCTTCAACCATCCCTGAATTTTCTCAAAAAGACGTTGATAGTTACGAACGTGTTCAAACATTTCAACCGATACAACCCGATCAAATTGATCTTGGTCTAATTCCAGCACATTCACATCACATGTAAGCACTTCAATATTGTTCAAACCCTTCAACTTTGCTTGTCCAAGAATATGCTTTTTCTGGGTTGCAGAGTTTGAAACAGCAGTAATCTGTGAGCGCGGATAGTTTTCTGCCATCCATAATGTTAGAGAACCCCATCCACAGCCTAGCTCTAAAATATGTTGGCCGTTTTTGAGTTGTGCACGTTCACAATAAAGCTGAAGTGCCAGCTCCTCTGCCTGATCTAAAGTTGTTGTTTTAGTCGGAAAATAGCAAGCACTGTATTTGAGTCTTTTTCCAAGCACTGCCTGAAAAAACTCAGTCGGCAATTCATAGTGCTGCTCATTTGCCTTGTCCGTTTCAACGGCGATTTCGCTCTTCTTCAGCATATTAAGCACATCCATATAGCGCTGTGCTCCTTGTTCAGGGTCATAACGCCCTTCTTGAATTAAGCGCTTTTTGCTTAAAGCACGGATTGCTGCCCGAATTGCATGATCTGGAATCACACCACTTTCAACAATTTTTAAAGACTGATGAACAATAAAATCCATATGCGCACCTATTTTTTGGGTTTTCGCGGAATAAACATTGATGTTTTTTGTTGATAATCAAGATAATTTTGGCCGCGGCTTTTAATTGCTTGTTTTTCACTAAATGGAATACCCGTGACGTAGTATAAAAATAGCCACATCAGTAACGGATAAATCCACAATAAATATTGGCCCGCAGCTAAACCAATGATTGGATAGGCAAACCAGTGTAACCATTCAAAAAAATAATTTGGGTGACGTGAATAACGCCATAAACCCTGATCCATCGTTTTGCCATGATGTTCCGGATTTAATTTAAATCGGTATAACTGCTGATCAGCGAGCTGCTCTCCAATAAAGGCAATCACCATGATGACAGCAGCAATCACTAAGGTAATTTTATATCCACTACTCCATTCAATTGCTTCTACATTGAGTAGCGTCCACATCGGAAAAAAGAACAAAAGCACCAAAAGGGTTTGAAAAATAAAAAATAATAAAAAGCCAAAGTGCTGGAACTTACCCATGGCTTGACGCATGTTCGCGTAACGACCATCTTCTTTTTGTTCGGATTGATAACGTCTTAACAGGTGCCAAAATAGTCTTAAAAACCATAAGCCGCTAAAAATACCGACAAAAAGTCGCACTTCAACTGGAGCAACTGAAATAAGTAAAGAAGACACAATAATGTTTACTGCCAGACAGAAACTCCATGCAGCATCTACAATTCCAGCTCGACCATTTGCTGTAGCAAGTAGCCAGCTCAGCAACATGATCATTAAATCTAGAATCAGTAAATTCCAAAACATGAGCAGTCTCCTTGCTTGATGTGTTTGAGTTAGTAACTGGTACTTTCAAACAACAAGTGAACATTGCTTATCACGCCTTCTTTAAAACCACCCTCGCAATAACATAAATAGAAATCCCACATGCGAATGAAGTTTTCATCGAACCCCAGAGCCAATACTTCCTCTCGTGCGATTAAAAACCGTGCTCGCCAGTGATGAATTGTTTTTGCATAACTTAAACCGATGTCATTTAAATGCTTTAGCCTTAAACCACTTTCAGAGGCGGTTTGAGTCAATACACTCACACTAGGAATAAAGCTACCAGGGAAAATATAACGCTTAATATAATCGACTGTATTTAATGCTTTTTTATAACGGAAATCTTCAATGGTAATGGCTTGAATAAATGCCAAACCTTTCGGTTTTAACAGCGCTTTACACTGATCAAAATATGTTGATAAATATTGTGCACCTACGGCCTCAACCATTTCAATTGAAACCAACTTATCGAACTTTCCTTCGAGCAAGCGGTAGTCTTTTAATTGCACATCAATTCTATGTGCCAACCCAGCTTCACTTACACGAATAACGGCTTCATCGTATTGAGCTTGTGAAATGGTAATGGTGGTCACTCTACAGCCGTAATGTTGGGCTGCATAAATTGCAAAACCACCCCACCCACTTCCAATTTCAACCAAATGATCCATCGGTTTTAAATCTAACTTTTTACAGATAAGCTCTTTTTTAAAATCAGATGCATCTTCAAGTGACATGTTTTCACTTTCAAAAACGGCGCTCGAATACATTAACGACGGGTCTAAAAATAATTTAAAAAAGTCATTACTTAAGTCATAGTGCTCAGCAATATTTTTACGGCTCCCGCTTATAGAATTTTTTCTATTTTTATACCAACCCTTCAGAAAAAACTGGCTCGCCTGTGCAATAACATTCTGGTTAAACTGGTCTAATACATCTCGATTACGTGCCAATATCTGAACCAACTCTACAAGTTGTTCGCTGCTCCAATCACCACGGATATAGCCTTCAGCTGCTCCTAAAACACCATTTTTTAAAATGAGATCCATCAGCAAAGGATTGCGAACTTCAATCACAGCATGTAAGTCTGAAACCTCACCAACCGTACCACTCCACGCGCCCTGAAAAGTGATCTGTCCATGACGTAGTTTGAGAAGACTCTTGAGCAGTAACGGTAGTGAGTCATCTTCACCATAAAGAAATGTTTTTATCATGTCTTATCTACCTTGATCTTTTTAGGATGACGATAAAATGGAACTTTTTTTCGCCACAACTTAAATGCCTCTAAATATATTGAAAACACCATTTTAAAAGGGGCTAGGCTGTTCATCAGAGCATATCGATACTGCTGTGAAGGAAATGTGATGGGCACAAGTTCAAACCGCATAGTGGCATCAAACACTTGTTTTTGTTCTTCAAAGAGCTGCATGTGAATGACATTTTGCTGGTCTGAAAAACTAAATCGCCAACGGTAAGTCAACTGCATGGGCATAAACGGCGAGACGTGAAATGATTTTTCAAAGTTAAAATCAAAGCTTTCATAACCACCTACATGGCTGTGTTGATTCATACAGTCGTGTATGTAAACTTTTCGTTCATTCCAAGGGGTATTGGTGATTTCACTAAGAATAAATAGCGGTTTTCCGGCTTTATTTAAAACAAAATAAAAGACCACAGAGTTAAACCGAAAACCCAAACAACGAGGTAAAGCCAATACTCTGATTTGCCAGTCTGGTCTAATATGTAAGTTGTTATTTTGCAGTATCGCTTTTTCTACTTTTTCCTTTATAGACCCGTGATACATATTTAAAAAATCATTTTTGGATAGTTCTAAGACATTCCAATGATTGGTTGACCAAAGTGAGCAATCTTTTGCAATCTCATTTAATTGATCTGGATCGAACCATAAGTAATTTAAGGTCGATGTGAATTGATGCTGTTTGGGGCTATAGCGTCGGTGACGAATAAGTGTAGGAGCTATAGCAAGTTTATTTAATAACATTTGAAAAGCTCCTTACCTATTTTTAAAAGTGTAAAATTTGCTCTACAACACGTGCTGCACTGCGGGCACCATCCTCATGGAAACCCCAGCCCCAATACGCTCCACAAAATGAAGTTCTGTTTTGTCCGTTAATTTCTTGCCAACGAGATTGAGTTTGAATCGCTTTAGTATCAAACACAGGATGACGATATTGGCGTTCAACCAAGATGTCTTCGGCTTTAATTTTCATATTCGGATTTAAAGTAGAAAAAACTTGAGTATTGCAGGGTAAATTCTGCAAATTATTCATCCAGTAGGTAAAACCATAATGTATGTCGGACTCATTGCTTTGAACTTGCAATGTTGGCGTTACATGTACATGCCAACTTGCCCATTGCAAACGGCTTTTAGGCATAATTGAAGTGTCACGGTGAACCACCATGTGATTATCTTGATAGCTAAATTGACTTAGTATTTCTCGTTCAAGAGATGAAGCATCTTTAATTAAACTTAGGCTATCGTCCGCATGGCTTGCGAAAATCACCCAGTCATATTCGGCTTGCCCTTCAGTCGTTTCGATAAACACGGTTTCTTGTGAACGGCTCACACCTTTTACTTCTGCAAACTTCCACTCAATGGATGGACAGTTTTGTTGAATAGCATGTATATAACTTGCTGAACCGTGTTTGACTGTTTGCCATTGTGGCCGCTCTTTTAGCTGTAGCATGCGGTGATGCTGAAAAAAGCTCACGACAAATCGATATGGAATCTGACCTACCTGCTCAACCGGAGCCGACCATAATGCCCCGCACATCGGATAAAGATGCTCATAACGGAACTCATGGCTATATTTGTGTAGGTCTAAATAGTCTTCAATAGATAAATTAGGGTCAAAATCTGCTACATCAATATTTTTATTATCATCATAAAAACGCAGCAGATCTGAGAGCATTTGTAGAAATTTACGGTTTAGAAAGTTCTGTGGACGTGCAAAGAGCGACCATTTTTTTGAGGGGTTATATTGAAGCCCACTGACCAGATTATTCACCGAAAAACTCATGTCGCTGCTTTGAGTTTCAACTCCCAAATTTTTAAGCATGTCGGTAAATAAGGGATAGTTGTAGTCATTAAACACAATAAAACCACTATCTACCGAAACTTTAGAACCCTCTATATCCAACTCATGAGTGTCAGTATGACCACCAAAATAGTTATTTTTTTCATATACGGTAACTTGATGTTGTTTTGACAATTTCCATGCAGCATAAAGTCCCGATATACCCGAACCCACAATGGCAATTTTCATAACACTTCCCCATTTTCAATTTTTTCTATCGGTAGATCTTTAATCTTTTTATATTGATAGACCTTCGCTGGTACTGGCTTTAGCCCCCACACCAAACCAAATAAAGACATCAGTTTGAGCAAATAAAAGGTGATATCAATCTGCCACCAATAAAAACCTTGACGCACACTACCCGCGTAAAAGTGATGGTTGTTGTGCCATCCCTCACCTAGGGTAATCAAAGAAAGTAGGAAGTTATTACGGCTATCATCTGGGGTATTAAACTCTCGTGAACCATAACGATGCGCGAGTGAATTAATACATAAGGTTGCATGCGTTAATAGAACGGTAGAAATCACAAATCCCCACACCAAAAGCTGTAAACCATTAGTTCCCAGCTCAGGGAAATGTTGCGCAAGCCACGAACCAAAACCATAAATTGCCAAAGCTGTAAAAATCACAATAGGCAAACTAAATCGGTCAAGCCAAATCAGCTCAGGATATTTCAACCAGTCTTTAATCACTTTTTTTCGAATAGCAAAATTCTGCTCATTCAAAAACCAGCCTACATGGGAATACCAAAAGCCTGCTTTCGCTGAATGCGGGTCCTGATCGGTGTCGGTAAAGTGATGGTGATAACGGTGATGCGCTGCCCACCATAACGGTCCACGCTGTGCACTCATGGTTCCAATGAGTATAAAAATGAACTGGACAATACGTGATGTTTGAAAAGTTTTATGTGAAAGATAGCGGTGAAAAAAAGCAGTAATTGCAAACATGCGAAGAAAGTAAAACCCCAGCATGAAGACAACTGCAAACCAAGATACGCCCACCCAAAACACAGCTAAACAAGCGATATGCAATAAAATAAAAGGAATTATTCTTAACCATTGAATTTTCTTTTCAATGACATATTCGCTAGAAGTACCCACTTGCGCATTTTCTGAATCTGACCAGCTATCGATCCAGCGCAGAAAAAATTTAGACATTGATTCTTCCTGATCTAAAGCATTTCTTTTGGTTCTAATTTAGAAAATGCGCAATGAATTTTATGTGAAGTTCACACGATTAAGAGATAAATATAAGAATCTACATAACCAGCAACGTCACTATTTAGACTGTGTTGTCTTAACAAGTTTAGAAACATCGTAGCCATAGCTTTTTGCGGTTTGCAGATAAGACTGATATGTCGCTTCATCAATTTGAGGACTACGAGAAAGAATCCATAAATATTTCTGACTTGGGCCACCCACTAAAGCGACCTGATAATCTTGGTCAACTCTTAAAACCCAATAATCGCCTTTTGTAAAAGGAATCCATCTTAGGCCTGAAGGCAAAAAGCTCACTTTTAATTTACTGTTGCCCTCATTTTGCGAATAGGCCACACCTTCAGATGAAATCATTTTGCCATCTTTGTTGGTACAACTATTTAAAACACCAACGGTTTTGTCCGCGTTAATGGAATAGTTTGCAGTTGTATTGGCTACACAATTACGCTGAAAAAACATAGGTAAATGCGCAATCTCATACCACTTACCTGCGTATTTATTAATATCAATAGATTCAACAGCGACTGGTTTCGTATTTGTGTCAGCAAAGGTGCTCAAAGGAAGCGTTAAGCTAACCGCTGCAAGACTGCTGCTGATGACAAGTGACTTAAATAATAATTTCATAACGACCCTCTTCTATTTATTTCATATGTTTAAACATACGCCAGAGGGTTGTGAACAAAGTGTGAATTTTAAAAATTAAAGAACATTAATAAGGATTTAATTGTATTTCTTTGGAACATCTGCAATTGGAAAATCAAGCTCAAAACATACGCCATCGAGCGTGTTATAAACCCGATATAGGCCATGATGTAGATCCATAATTGAAGCGACAATCGATAACCCTAATCCACCTGTCTGGTTCTCATCACTTCGACTTGAGTGGCATTGGTAAAATCTTTCAAAAAGATGCTCAAGTTGATGGTCAGCAATTGAAATACCACCTGTTACAACAGTCAGGCTCACCCATTGCGTATGCTCAATCATCTTATGTCTAGTGGCAATATAAATAGATCGCTTATCACCACCATGTACCAGCGCATTTAAAATGAGATTGTAGACTGCTCTTTGAAATAACTCAGGATCTGCAAATAAGGTTTGAGCTTCTAAGTTAAAACTAAAATAACACTCTTGTTCCTCGGCCTGATATTCAAAAATCTGGCATAGCCCATCTATAACATCTTGGACGTTTATTTCTTGTTTGTTTACAAGAACCATTTTCTGATCGGCTCTTGCTAAAAAAAGCATGCTATCAATCATGCGTTTTAATCTGTGGTAATCATCCAAATGAGACACCAGCAAATCTTCATATTGCTCAACTGAGCGTTCGCCAGTTAAAGCAATCTCGGTTTGCCCAATCAGATTATTTAAAGGCGTACGGAACTCATGAGCAATATCCTCAGAAAAACGGTTGAGCTGTGTATAACCCTTTTCAATACGCTCCAGCATGTGATTTATATCTTTTGAAAGTAGCTCAACTTCTAAAGGTGAATTTGAGAGGTTTAATCGTTTCTGTAGCTGATTTACGTTAATAGAATGAGTTTGCTTGCGAAGCTGTTGTAGCGACCTTAAACCTAGGTGACACGCTAAAATGCAAAGCACAAAGATTGCAAACACGCCTCCTACCACATACATCAAGAGACTTTCTTGAAAAGGTAAAAGAATATTGATGCGTTCCGACCACTGTTTACCTGCAATGAGCAGATAAGGCTCGTCATTAATTTTTATGCTTTTCCATGCAATTCGCGTTGGATATGGGTTGTTAGCTAAATCTTGAAATTGAAGACTGTTGCGCTGTGCAAGTTGAGGTAAGTGAATATGGAGCGGGTTAATATTAATTAAAGCTTTGTCTTTATGAATAAGCAGAAACAAATTGTCTTGGTTGCCGAGCATGTTTTGGTACAGCTTTGGCCGCGCAATGATTTGCTCTACATTTTCGCTATCCTGTAGTAAAATTTCCAAACGGTTAATTCTGTCTGCTAAAGCTTTATCTTGTTGCTTTAATAAAATTTGGTTAATGCCTAAATAGGTCATAAAGCCGACTGAACATAAAATTAAGGCAGAACAAAGTGTGACCAGTAATGTAATACGGACTTCAAGAGAACGCAGAAATTTAAAGTTCATAAGCTAACCGAAATTTTATAGCCCAAGCCACGGATGGTATGAATGAGTTTTAATTCATATCCTTCATCAATTTTGCTTCGTAAACGGCGTACAGCGACATCAATAAAGTTGGTATCGGTGTCAAAGTTAATATTCCACACTTCGGAACCAATTTGCCTGCGCGTCACGATTTGCTCTTTATTGATCAATAGATAGCGCAATAAATTAAATTCGGTTTTGCTCAGTTCAATTAAGTTGCCATTACGCCATACTTTATGTCCGACCAAATCCATTTTTAAATCACTGATAGACAGCTCATTTTCTTGCAGATATTGCTGTCTTCTTAACAGGCTTTTAATACGTGCCAACAATTCAATATAAGAAAAAGGTTTAGCCAAGTAATCGTCTGCACCCAACTCTAAACCTTTGACTCTATCCATCACCTGATCTTTTGCCGTTAAGAAAATAACCGGAATTTTTGAAAACTGGCGTAGTACTTGTAATACGCTCCAACCGTCTATGTCAGGCAACATCACATCAAGAATAAGCAAGTCGTATTGATCTCTCTTTAGCATTTCCAAACCTTGAAGTCCTAAATGAACACACTCCGCTTGATATCCAGATTCTTTTAATCCTTTGACCAAATAAGTGGCAATTTTGATCTCGTCTTCAATAATAAGGATACGCATTTTGTAGAGACTCATTTGAAAGATGACAACTTTGTAATGGGATTGTCATGCTTGAAATTAAGCAATTTGTTTAAGATTTTCAAAGCAACATAGAGGCAATCATTATGAACAAATTGAAATGGCTGATGTTAGCAGCCGTGCTATTCGGTAATAGTACTTTTGCACAGCCCCCTGCTTTGAATCAAGTTTATTCGTTAGATCTTAAAACTGCGCACCTACTAGCGGACAGTGCTAAAGAGGCATGCAAAAAATTAAATCAAAACATTGCAGTGGTTGTTGTTGACCGTGGTGGTAACCCTTTAACTGCCGAACGGCATGAGTTGGTTGGTCCACATAATTTAATTGCTGCTGAAAAAAAGGCCTATACAGCACTATCTACAAAAACATCGACCTTGGTTTTAAGCCAAAACAGTAACCAAAACCCCGATGCAAAAAATTTAACCACACTGGCAAATTTATTGTTGTTAGGAGGCGGTTTACCTGTTCGTTTTGAGAACCAAGTGATCGGAGCGATTGGTGTTGCAGGTGCTGGCGGCGCACAAAATGACAATCAATGTGCAAGCAAAGCCATTGAAACCATTTTTCATTCATAAGGAGTTCACCATGACTAAATCATTTATTGCTTTATCTTCTTTATTTGTTGCTTCGGCTACGTTTGCACAAACTAATCCGCTAAGTGTGCATGTGTTAAATCTAGAAACGGGGTTGCCCTCTTCTCAGGTTGAAGTCGTTTTAGAAAAAAATACCAATAACCAGTGGGTTAAACTCAACCAGCAAGTGACCGATTCAAATGGTCGTATCACTGCGCTCTATCCAGAAAATAAAAAATTAGAGCAAGGTGTTTATAAGGTTACTTTTAAAACTGAAGACTGGTTCAAAAAGAATAAACAACAAACTTTTTTTGCCGAAGTACCTGTAATTTTTAAAGTCGATGGAAGCGTAAATCACTACCATATTCCTCTACTACTTAGCCCTTATGGCTATTCAACCTATCGAGGTAATTAAAATAAAAACCCCTTTATCTGTTTTGCACAAATAAAGGGGTTAATTCAAAGCGATTCGTTTTACGAACAAACCCCATTGCTAATCACCGATTTTTTGTTTGAATCTAGCGCCACAATTGAAGAAGAAACCGTATTAATAATTTGGGTCATCGCCTCACTTGATGCACTTACAATGGCTTCCATTTTTTTAGCTTTTTGATCAATCGGCTGTTTAAAAGCAATTCTACAGTTGAGCTGAGCTCCTCTATTAGTGATTACTTTTGCATTAGCTGACTCTAATTGAGTAGGCGGTATTTGACGCTTCACCACCCAAGACACAGCAATATTAATATTGCTGTGATCTACAATATCAAAATGAGAAAAGTCTGTAGAAACTCGATATAAAGGCTGATTGTTTCCAGCAAGCCCACTGCTATAACTGTCAATTGCGCCTAGCTTTTGTTGTAAACCCGCCGACAAGGTATCGCGTAATTGCGTACCCATGGTCGATGTCCACCGCTCATTGTTTAGCACCGTAGACTTACCACTACTGTCTTGGAGCACCAAAGGCGCACGGTCTAATCGGTCTGGAATCCCGACTGGCAACACCTCAATCACCTGCACAGTTGAGCTAGTGACCGGAGTGACTTTAGGTGTAAGCGTATAGTAGTTTGGCGTTGGCGAACTCGAACATGCTGTCATGGCAACTGCCGTTAAAAACAAGCCACTCCCAAGCAGCCATTTGGCTGCTTTAGGATGTTGAAAAGATAGATGGTTTTTATTTTTCATCATCGGTCTCTGGTGTCTTACCACGAATAATTGATTCAGGGTGTTGTTCAATATAGTCTGACATTAACTGTAAAGAGGCAGCGGCACGTGTCATTTGCTGCAATGCTTTGCGTACGTCTTGTTGCAACGGCGCATCGCTCGACAAAATAGACTCAGATGATCTTACAGTTTTACGAACATCGTCTAAAGTTGCTTGTAAACCAGGTGCAACTTTACCGTCTAACTGTTTAACCAGCTTGTCGGTAGACTCAATCGCTGTGTTCATATTGTTAAGCGTTTTACGCACATCTTGGCCAATTTCAACTAACGGGAATTTCGTTAACTTGTCTGCAATCTGAGAAACCTGTGCTTGTAAGCCACTCAGTTCAGTTGGCGTTGTCGGAATCACCACACGGTTATCACCTAGAATCTGTAACGTAGCTGGTTTGGCTTTAGGGAACTTATCTAGGGCAATATAGTTTTGTCCAGTAAGAAGGTTGCCTGTTCGCATTTGAGCACGCCATCCATGTTCAATAAAATCTTTAAAAATTTCACTGTTCGGGTTAAGTGCCTGACCATTTTCAACTCGTGAAGGATAGATGACTGCCTCAACACGCATACGAATCTGTTTATAGTGGTCATAAAACTCGGCATTTACTGATTTAACATTACCAATTTCAATACCCATGAAATCAATTGGTGCACCGACAGTAAGCCCGCGTAATGAATGATCAAAATACATAATCACACCACGAGGTTGCCCATCAGGCTCTTTTAATGCATCACCTTTTGAATCCCAAAGATTAAAGCGACTATGATTCGCCGCTGTAGTAGCACGCGAGCTTTCAGGGATTCCAAAAGCAATACCACCTGCGACAATACTTGCCAGCGATTGAGTATCTAAATTAAAGCCCGAAGCATTTAAGGTCACATCAATCCCACTCGCCTGCCAAAAACGTGCATCGGTGGTTACAAACTTGTCATACGGCGCACGGATAAACGTTTGTAGTTCAACATTTTTACCGTCATCGGACAATTTATAGGCTGTAATTTGCCCTACATTAATTCGACGATAATAAATTGGAGAACCTATATCTAACGAACCAAGATCATCTGCATTTAAGAAAAATACTTTTCCGGGAACATCTGAAGATATGACTGGCGGCACTTCTAATCCAGTAAATTCAAACTTATCTTCTGCTGATTTACCGCCATCCACTTCAATATATGAACCTGACAATAAGGTGTCTATTCCTGAAACTCCACTCGTCCCAATACGTGGTCGCACAACCCAAAATCGTGAATCTTTTGCTGCAAAGTTACTCGCACCTTTACGCAAATCAATTCTGGCAATAACGTGTGAACGATCATCTGAAAGATCAATCTGCCGTACTACACCAATATCCACCTGTTTATAACGGACTGTTGTTTTACCAGCGACTAACCCTTCAGCCGTTCTAAAAGACACATCAATTGTAGGGCCATGAGACAATAGCGCTTTTACAGCTAATGAAAGCGCGATTAAAAGCGCGATCAATGGAATAAGCCAAATTAATAAAGGCTTCCACCGACTCTTCTTTTCTTGGGGCTCTGGTAAATCATTCATGCTATCCAGTTCAACATCTGCATTGCGATGATCTGAGTTACCAGTGGTTATTTCATTTTCAGACATACTCATTGTTCTTTTATTGACTGGGATTAATAGAATCATTATTCAAAGGCGAATGTTCTGCCTGAATAATCGTTGTTTTTTCAGAAGCAACAGAAGACGGTTTGTTTGTATTTTGAGATGCATAAAAATTATCCCAAATAATACGTGGGTCAAAACTAAGTGATGCGAACATGGTTAACACCACAACTGCGCCAAAAGCAATCGAACCTGGCCCAGCTAAAATCGTAGCAAGCGATTGAATCTGAATGAGGGCTGTTAAAAGTGCCACCACAAAGACATCAATCATTGACCAGCGTCCAATAAACTCGACAATTCGATATAATTTAACGCATTGCTCGGGTAAAAATTTCCAACCTGCCGATTTCTGTAGATATACAGCAAATAATAAAAAATACAAAATCAGCAGTTTCAACATGGGAATAAAAATACTGGCCATGAAAATAACGACTGAAACCAGATAGTCTCCACTTTGCCAGAAGTAAATGACCCCACTCATGATCGTATCTTGCTGACTGCCCAAAAGTGAGTCAGTCACCGTCATGGGAAGTACATTGGCTGGAATATAGAGAATTGTTGCAGCTACTACTAAGGCAAAGGTTCGATTTAAACTCGCTGGTTTACGTGAATGCAGCACGCTATTACACCGAATACAACGTAAAACTTGATGGCTTTTATCTCGTCGTCTTTTTCCATTTTGAGCAGAATTTACGACCCCACAGCAATGACACACAATTAATGAGAGATCTTTAGCTCGTGGATATTGAGTTAAGTTCACACCAGTATTTACGGTTTTTTCTGAGGTCACATTTTTTATTGTTTTCATGGCAGTGACCTATCAATTTCGTTCCATATATCACTTACCTTTATGGAAGTAATATAGACCAACAATACACTTAAGATCGCAAATGCCCATAAAGCAATTTCGGGAATCACCAATACCATTCCCATTAACTTCACAAGCGTGACCAAAATTCCGATTAAGAACACCTCAACCATTCCCCACACTCTCATAAAGAAAAGTGTGCGTAAGGCCATCACCAAAAACGTTGGCCTCTTTTTCAATATACTCACTGTACCGAGCACATAGCTAAGTAATAAAAGATAGGAAAGCGGCACAATAAAAGTGGTAATTAAGATGAGTACACCAACGAATGCCCGATCAAAGTGAAACATCACCCAGACTGCCCCTAGTAAAGTAGTCTCGGAAGTATTTCCTTGTAATTCAATTTTTACGATGGGAAAACTATTGGCAAGAATAAATACAATTAAGGCAGTTAAAATCAAAGCTAACAACGTTGAAAAAGGTTTGGTGTGCCGATAAAGTTCTGCACCACAGCAAACACAATAAGCTCTTTTTCCATAAGCAAGCGGAGCTCTACGATAGACTGTATCGCACTCCTCACAACCTGCTAATTCTTTAAGCTTCATAGTGATACTCTGAAATTTATAGTTTGATTACATTCTTCAACGAGCTTGTTTTACCTAAAAACAATGACTCCTAACACGCAAATATCATTCCAAAAATTTAACTTATAGCATTGGTATATCAACATTCAAGTTAAGAAAGATAGAAGAAAAATGAAAATTTTGATTATTTTACTGCTACCCAAAATAATTTATAGAGAATCTCTTTGCTACCAAGTTAAATGAAAATACAAATTAAACCAAAGACTATCTAATTAAATTCAACTTTTTAGACAGATAAATTATTGAAGATGCTGTTCAATATATTTTTGAAATTGCTGAACAATATAACCAGATTCTAATTTTGAACTAGAATATAGCCCAAACGATAAAGATTTAAGTAGAGGTAATTCAGTACTTTTTAAGATCTTGATATCTGAAGGTATTTGAAACAATGATCTTAAACTGATTCCAATGCCTGCACGTACCGCAGGCCACAAAGCTTGAACAGAATTGCACTCATAGGCAATGTGCCACTCCAAGCCCTTCTCTTCAAACGCCTGAATTGCCATTTGTCTTAAAATACAAGGCTGCTGTAATACAACCAATGGAATCGAAGTTCCAGTTTCAAGAATCTGCTGGATGTGTGGATGAGAGCAAAATAACCACTCTGTATCTACATTCTGCAATTCATAAAAATTTTCACGGGCTTCATCTTGTTGCCAGATAAGCGCTAAATCCAGCTCTTGTTTTTGTACTTTTTCTAATAAATTAAGATTTCGATCGACCTGAATTTGAAACTGAACTTTAGGATATTGCAACATAAACTGAGCTATTAATTGTTGGAGCGTGCCTTCAGCAAAATCTTCTTGTAATCCAAAGCGAATAACCCCTGTCGCTTGAGTCTGATGAAGTTGTAAAAGTACCCTATCATTCATTGCCAACACACTTTTTGCATGGCTAAATAATAATTCACCGCTCGGCGTTAACTCTAACAATCTTCCGTTTTTTCTTAATAATTGGCACCCAGTCTGATGCTCTAATTTTTTTAATTGAGCACTAATTGCAGCTGGAGAACGACATAAGTTTTGAGCAGCCAAATAAAAACTGCCTAGCTCTATACCTTTTACAAATGCCCGTAAGGCATCTAAATCAAGGTTAGTAGGTACTTTCGCATAATCATTCATAAAAACTGAACCATAGGTTCAAAAAGTTTTGATTTTTTAAAATATAACAAACTGCCATAGTCACTACAACATCCCCCAACGCAGAGTTTTAAGATGTTTAGAAAAATTGATATCAACAATTTAGAAACTGTCGCTCCCAAACTTTATGAGCTCGGCAAAGATTATTTGTTTGCAGATATCTGGCAAAGACCAATCCTTGATACTCAAACACGCTGTTTCATTACAATCTCGGCGCTCATTTTGCAGGGGCGCTATTCACAGCTCGAATGGCATATCAAAAATGCCCTAAGCCAAGGGATCTCTAAGGAACAAATTATTGAGGTTACTACCCATCTTGCTTTCTATGCAGGACTACCCACCGCTATTTCAGCACTTGAACATATGCCAGAGGAGATATGGTCATGCCCATGATTCGTTTTACAACCAGCTATCCATATACCGATTTAGAAAAAGCGCAAATATCTAAAGTTGTGCAAACTTGTATGGAAAACTATTTCGATACGCCTAAAAATGATTGTTTTCATATTTTTGAACAAATACCGCAAGGACAGGTTTTTGTTGACTCTCATTATTGGGTTAAAACCGCACGTACTGAAAAGTTCATCTTGCTTTATATCACCTCAGGCAAGCCCCGATCGGCGCAACAAAAAACAGATTTAATGCTGCATGTTACAGCACAGCTTAAACAGAATTTTGATGTCCCAGAACAAGATGTCATGTTTGTGATTGTGCAAAATAGTGCAGAAGATTGGTGTTTTGGGCATGCACAGCGCGCCGATCTTTATTTGAAAACAATAGCTTCAACAGCGTAATTTCAAAATAAAAATAACCCTAACTATTTATTTTTTAGGGTTATCACATTATATGTAAAATTTTAATGACAAAGAGAATGTTTAATTAACTTCAATATTCACAAAGACAAAAACCTCTTTTTCACATTTTATTTAAAATAAAAAACATTATAAAGAAATAATTAACAATTAGAACACCGCCATAATTATGAGACCCAATTAACAAAAAAATTATTTTAAGTAAATTAATTTCCAGTTTAGCTCAATTATAAAAATTATATTCAGAATAAAATAATAAATTGATTAATATCAATAGATTAATAAATCATTAACATTATTGATTACCAGACATTCTTTATATTATTGTAATAAAATTTTACTTTATATTAAAAAACAAAAGTTGATTTAATCACTCAGAATTACTGATACACATGGGATCACAAGCAATTTAAGCACATTATTTTTATAATTAAATTCAAGAAAAGCACCAGTCTTGAAGGTTTGCTTAAGTAATTTTCATATAGTATTTTAAAAATGAAAAATAAATAAATTTATATATTAAAGATAGATTTAATAATAAAAGTGAGATCAAAATGATTGAATGGTTACAAAGTGTCTTAAAGCACAGCCCCGAAATATTATTGTTCTTATCACTCGCAATAGGCTTCTGGATTGGACAGTTTCAATTTGGAAAATTTCAGTTTGGCGGAGTCGCAGGCTCCTTACTCGTCGCAGTTATTTTAAGTCTTATTGGCGTACCTGTTGATAACGGCGTTAAAGCAATTTTATTTGCCCTCTTCATTTACGCGGTAGGCTTTGAAAGTGGTCCTCAGTTTTTTAAATCGCTGGGGCCACAGTCCATAAAAGAAATTCTTTTAGCAGTGTTCATGGCGGTTTGTGGTTTAGTGACCGTCTTAGTGATGGCTAAAATTTTTCACCTCGATAAAGGCTTGGCTGCGGGTCTCGCTGCTGGCGGCATGACTCAATCTGCCATTATTGGTACTGCTGGAGATGCAATTTCTAGGCTCGATCTACCACTGGCTGAAATTCAGAGGCTTCAGGCAAATGTCGCGATTGGCTATGCAGTGACCTACATTTTTGGTTCATTGGGAGCGATCATTGTTTGTGTGAATATCTTGCCTAAATTTATGGGTAAAGAAATCCACGACGATGCTTTAAAAGCTCAAAGTGAACGACTCAAAGGTGCTTTTGAACTCGCACCCGGTCAAGAACTTGCGATGCCGGAAATTGTTGGCCGTATTTATAAAGTCAAACAAGCCGATGGACACACGATTGCGGAAATTGAAGCAAAACAGCCGAGTATTACGATTGAACGGTTAAAACGTAAAGATCAGTTTATTGATGTTGCACCCGAACTAACCTTACAAACTGATGATGTCGTATTACTGGTTGGGCGCCGTGCCAATGTAGTTTCAGTTGCCGAGCAAATCGGGAGCGAATTACAGTCATCGCAAGGTATGGAAATGATTATGGATACCAGCGATGTCATCCTAAGAAATTCCAAATATCTTAACCGTACTTTAGGAGACATTAAAGCCAATACGCCTGCTTATTTGAAGCACGGTATTTATGTACTTGCGATTAAACATAACGATGAATCACAACCGTTAAGCGATGATACTCTTTTACGACAAGGTGATGTGGTCACTGTATACGGTACAAAAAGCGATCTCGAACGTTTAGTGAAAGAGGCTGGTAAAGCCTTACCTGAAAGCTTAAAAACGGACTGGATTTTTCATGGTGCAGGCCTTGTGGTCGGTTTAGTGATTGGTCTTTTCGTAATTCGTTTAGGTGATGTGCCATTAACACTCGGAGCAGGTGGCGGAGCTTTACTATCAGGTCTTCTATTTGGCTGGATACGAAGCAGAAATCAGGTACATGGCAATATGCCTCTAGCCGCTTCACAGCTTCTTAAAGATTTAGGTCTGGCAGGATTCGTTGCTGCCGTCGGCTTACAATCAGGTTTACAAGCCATTCAAACCATTAAAGAAAGTGGCCTTTCACTCTTTATGATTGGAGTTGTCGTAACACTGGTTCCTCTCCTACTTTCTATGCTCTTTGCACGTTATGTTCTGCGTTATAACAACGTTGCAGTGATGGCAGGGGCGCTATCGGGTTCACGCAGTGCAAACCCTGCATTTGGGGCAATCTTAGATAAAGCAGGAAACTCAATTCCGACTGTTCCTTTTGCAATCACCTATGCCTTGGCAAATGTGTTCTTGACCTTACTCGGACCACTCATCATAGGCTTGGCCTGATTTTATACATTGAATTAGAAATTTTATTCATCTCACTATAATTAAGGAGACGTCCCATGGGGAAAGTCGATTATTCTAAATATGCAAAACTCAGCCCATTTGAACTAAAAGATAATTTAATAGAGTTAGCTCAAAGCAGAACTGACAGAATGATGTTAAATGCTGGGCGAGGTAATCCAAACTTTCTCGCAACCGTTCCTCGTAGAGCATTCTTTCAATTGGGTTTGTTTTCGGCGACCGAATCTGAGTTTTCATTTTCTTACATGCCAGAAGGTCTAGGTGGCTTCCCTCGCCCCGTTGGACTCCAGTCACGATTTGATAATTTTATTTTGGAAAACCGTGACAAACCCGGCGTCGTCTTTTTAGGCAAAGCCGTGTCTTATGTGCGAGATCAGTTAGGTTTAGACCCAGATCTTTTTCTGCTTGAAATGGTTGAAGGCATTTTAGGGTGTAATTATCCTGTACCAGACCGTATGCTCAGAGTGAGTGAAACGATTATTAAAGAGTACGTCTTACGAGAAATGGGCGTACAAGGCATGCAGAAAAAAGATTTAGACTTGTTTGCGGTTGAAGGTGGAACAGCAGCAATGGCCTATATCTTTAACTCATTAAAAGAAAATAAAATTATTAAAAACGGTGACCGTATTGCAATTGGTAGCCCAATTTTTACGCCATATCTGGAAATTCCAAAACTCAATGATTATCAACTTGAAGAAGTACTCATTGAGGCCGACCCTAAACTCGGTTGGCAATATCCAGAATCGGAACTCAGAAAGTTAGAAGATCCATCGATTAAAGCATTCTTTTTAGTGAATCCAAGTAATCCGCCATCTGTAAAAATGAGTGATGAAGGGCTTGCGATTTTGGAAGATATCGTTAAAAAACGTCCTGATCTGATTATTTTAACAGATGACGTTTACGGTACTTTTGCCGACAACTTCAAATCGCTTTTCGCAATCTGTCCAGATAACACAATTTTGGTTTACTCATTCTCTAAATACTTCGGTGCTACCGGTTGGCGACTTGGTGTCATTGCACTTTCAAATAACAATGTGCTTGATAAACAAATTGCGAACTTATCGAAAAAAGAGAAGAAAGAACTTGAAGAGCGCTATTCATCTTTAACGACTGACCCTGCAAGCATTAAATTTATTGATCGTTTAGTTGCAGATAGCCGTAATGTTGCTTTAAACCATACTGCTGGTCTGTCTACACCACAGCAAGTTCAAATGGTTTTATTTGCATTGTTTAATCTGATGGACTCACGCCAAAGCTATAAAAAAGCGGTCAAGTCTGTTGTACGTGAACGTGATGCAGCACTTTATCGACAACTTGGCGTCGATGTTCCAACCGATCCAAATGCCGTGGACTACTACACTCTAGTCAACCTTGAAAACACCTCACGTACTCTCTATGGAGATGAGTTTGCGGACTGGGTAATGAAAAATAAAAATCCGACCGAACTTTTATTTAGAGTTGCTGATGAAACAGGTGTGGTTTTATTACCGGGTTCTGGCTTCGGTGTCCAGCACCCTTCTGCCCGTGCATCATTAGCTAACCTAAATGAATATCAATATGCTGCTATTGGTGACTCTTTAAGACGCTTTGCGGATGAAGCTTATGCAGAGTATTTAAAAACCAAAAAAGGAAAATAAGCACCTATATAAAGTGAGGCTCTAGTAGCCTCACTTTATATAAGCTAGACCTAAGGCACCATAGTCAAAAAATAATTTAGTAATCTATCTCGGTCATCTACCTGATTTTCCCCTAAAAGCTGAACCATAGCGCCATCAATCACAAATAAAAACAGATGAGCATCTTCAATTGAAGCCGTAACTTTTAGCGTTAGAAGTAGTTTATAAATTTCTTGAATTAGCCAATTTCGATAGTCAATTACGACCTTATAGGCGGTTGGATAAAGCTTTTCAATTTCAAAAATGGCTTTAAATGGCAAATGGTAAAAGCCCTCTAAATCTGCATGTAAATAGAAAATTTTCTTGAGCTTATCGAACAACATGAGTTCACGATATGAATGGATAATTGAAAACACCTCGTCTTTTAATGCATCTTTTTGAAAAGTTAGGCACATCTCGATGAGCTTTTCTTTGGAGTGAAAATCATTATAAAAAGTGGATTTGGAAATTCTGGCTTCAGCAATAATTCGGTCGACACCTACATTATGAAAACCATGTTGATTAAATAGATCTCTTGCCGCGTGGAGCACTCTTAATGCTCTAAATGAATTTTCTAAATTTGGCATAAATATTCTGCTCAAAGATAATTTTTTGTTGTATATAAAAGAGATAGAAAGGCCTTCACTCTTAAAATGAGTGCTAAAAACAGGCATGCGAAAGCTGCACAAAAAGGATGCGCTAACCTATCTCAAACTTTATTGTTGATATGATTTTTTAGTCGTAACGATCTAAAGGTTAAACCTATAAATGTTTAAACCGTTTTAAAGACCATTTAAGCGGTATGGATAGAGAGAGCTTGGCAAAGGCCAAAAAATAAGAAGAAATAGTACGCATGAGCGAACTCCTATATGCATAAAATTTCTGCCAATCACTGCTAAATGATGGTGGCAGAACGAAAGGGGGTTAGCAGACTGGGCATATAGAACCAGCACGCACAAGGCGTCCCCCTTCCGTCCTACCGCTACGAAGGGGGACGAACGAGTTCGCCACCAAAAAATTGCTTTTTTGATGTGCTATACGCTCTCGGTCTGCTAAAACCGGCTAGCAATGTAGGCCAGCAGGCAAAGGATAGTGCTCTACCCTATTACAGTCAAGCATGCAAAATGACATTTGTTTTAAAATAGATCATTAAAAAGTAAGGATAAATAATGAATAACTTATTGTTAAATTAGGTTTATAAAATACTTATCAATCGTTACATAAGTATTGAAACACCCTAGGTCGGTTACCTTGGTAAAGATGAATTATTCCTATTTCTACAGCGCGGAAAACTGAAGAACAGATACAACAATTTCTTGATTATTTAGAGTTAATCCCAGAAGCAAAGAAGTTCGATTAATCAAAACCTAATATAAATCCACTTCATTATATTTGGAGTGTTGCCCCAACATTGAAATTATGGTGAAAATTAAAGGCAAGTTGAGATTTTGTATATGAAAAGTAAAAAATTTGCTCTCTTAAATTCAAAAAATAGCGCTTAACTTTTACGCTAATATCATGTCTTTTATCAATTTTTCTATAAAAAATTTTCCCTATAATTCAGTTTTACCACTAAGTAAAGTTATGTAACTTTATCCATACAATTTCTTCACAATTTAAAACCTTAACATAAACAAACAATTAAAAATATTTTGCTATCTTATTGATCATTAAGAGGACACCTCTTAATTTCCTTTTCTTGAATAACTCATCGTTATTCTGCCTCTTTATTCTGCAATTTTTTAATTCAGTATTTAAAACCGTATATGTTCACTTTAAATACTGAGATTCAATTCTTAGGCTAAATATGCGCACATCTGAAAAACAAGTAAAACCTATTGAGATTGATGATATCAATATCATCGAGAACGAAAAAACCAAAAAAGCGATTACTGCGGCTGCATTAGGTAATGCAATTGAGTGGTTTGATTTCGGTGTTTATGGTTATGTGGCATACGTTCTCGGTAAAGTATTTTTCCCAAATGCTTCACCAAGCGTGCAAATGATTGCCGCACTTGCTACATTTTCAGTTCCTTTTATTTTTCGCCCATTAGGTGGTGTTTACTTTGGACATTTAGGTGATAAATACGGGCGTCAAAAAGTTCTTGCCATTACTATCATTATTATGTCCATCAGTACCTTTGGTATTGGCCTTATTCCATCTTATGAAACAATCGGTTTATGGGCACCTATTCTTTTACTCATTGTAAAAATTGTACAAGGCTTCTCTATTGGGGGCGAATATTCAGGTGCTGCGATTTTTGTCGCTGAATATTCTCCAGACCGAAAACGTGGTTTTATGGGAAGCTGGCTTGATTTTGGATCGATAGCGGGCTTTGTACTTGGTGCTGCAACCGTCGCTTTGATCACACACGCCGTGGGGGAAGCAAGCTTTGCCGAGTGGGGTTGGCGTATTCCCTTCTTTCTTGCTCTACCACTGGGCATAATCGGTTTATATTTACGAAACCGCCTTGAAGAAACCCCTGTGTATCAACAGCATGCAGAGCAACAAGCACTAAAAAGCAAACCTCAAAAATTTAGTTTCAAAGAAATTTTTGTTAAACATAAGCGTAGTTTATTGGTGTGCATTGGTCTAGTAATCAGCACTAACGTCACTTACTACATGTTGCTAACTTATTTACCAAGCTATTTTTCGCATAACTTAGGCTATTCAGAAGCACATGGTGCACTTATTATCATTGCCGTTATGGTTGGGATGTTATTTGTACAACCCGTGATTGGTTATTTGAGTGATAAGTTTGGTCGCCGCCCATTTATTTTTATTGGAAGCTTTTCCCTTGTTTTCTTGGCATATCCTGCTTTTGTATTACTTAACTCTGGGGTAAGTTATCAAATTTTTATAGGCTTACTGATTCTTGCTTTATCCCTCAATATGTCTATCGGAGTGATGGCATCAACTTTACCCGCCCTATTTCCAACTGAAATCCGTTATAGCGCTTTAGGCATTGCCTTTAATTTCTCAGTCGTTATTGCTGGTTTAACCCCAACTATTACCGCAACTCTGGTTGAAACTACCCATAATCTGATGGTTCCGGCCTATTACTTGATGATTTGTGGTGTGGTGGGTATTGCTACTGCAATATATTTGAAGGAAACAGCCAATAAGCCTTTAATTGGTGGCGTGCCTATTGCCCATAACATAGAGGAAGCGCAGGAGTTACTTGAAGAATTTCATGAAACTATTGAGCAAAAAATTGAAAATATTGATCAGAGAATTGAAGAGCTTCAGCAAAAACGTCAAAAGCTTGCAGATAAACACCCTGATATAGCCTGATTGAAGCAAAGTTCTTTCATAAAAGTAGCGACTTTAGTGTCGCTATTTTTTTAATTTGTTTTTCATTTAATTAGATACTTTAACTAATCATTAATTAAGCTGAATTATAGTTCTGCTAAACATTTAAAAAAATTTATTTTAAGATGCATATTTAACTGTATTTTTTATTTATTACAGGGCAGCATATTGCTGATTTTGATGGTTTTAAATAAATGATAGTAGAGCAAAAGAGGGTTGACAGACTGGTTAGACTCCAGCACGCACAAGGCGTCCCTCTTCTGCCCTACCATAACGAATATGAATTATATACATTTTAAAGTTTTAGAGTACCTCCATGAAAAATATTAATATCTTCAAATTTATAAACCTTGTGCTGGCCTTTTTATGGTTTTATCAAGGTCTCGTTCCGAAATTTCTATTTCTTAATTCTGATGAAATTTTTGTATGGCAATGGCTAGGACTCTCACTTGAACATGCAAAACTTGCAGGCCATGCAAGTGGAATAGCTGAAATAATTTTTGGTTTATGTTTTCTCTTTACTGCACATAAATATATTCATTATTTAAGTATTTTGGGTTTGCTTGGGCTGCTTCTTTTAATTGGTTTCTTAATACCCTCTACCCTGATCTTGCCCTACAACCCTATCGTAATGAATCTTTCAATGATAAGTTTATCTATTGTCTATCTCATCTTATTAAGTGAGCAAAATTAACTTATAGCCATTCATTTAACTATTTTTAAAGATTTTATATAGAGAGTGCAATGAGTTTACCCAAAACTGAAGTTTGCAGTGTGGTCATTACAGGCAGTACAAAAGGTATTGGTTTAGCCCTTGCCCATGCTTTTTTAGATCTTGGATGTTCTGTTGTCATTGCTGGACGTAACCCAGAGCATCTTAAGCAGGCTCTTTCTCATTTAGAAACTCATTTCAATAAAGAAAAATTCATTGGCTTGTGTTGCGATGTAACTCAAGTGTCTGATGTGCAAACCCTATGGGATGGTGCAATTGAGCGCTTCGGGCAAGTCGATGTGTGGATTAATAACGCAGGAAGCTGCCACCCCACTAAAGACTTTATCGACCTTCAGCCAGAAGAGTTAAACGCAGCCGTTTCAACCAATATTCTAGGCACGATGCTTGGCTCACAAGTAGCTCTAAAGGGAATGCTCAAACAAGGTTATGGTCAAATCTTTAACATGGAAGGTTGGGGAAGCAACGGCGAATGGAGTGCAGGCATGACGCCTTATGCAACCACCAAACGGGCCGTAAGTTATTTTAGTAAAGCACTTTATAAAGAGACAAAATCGACTCCAATTTTAACTGGCACACTCAGCCCGGGCATGGTCGCAACCGACTTATTAGTTTCTTCTTGGACCAATGGCAACATTCAAAACTGGAAAAAGATGAAACGGTTATTTTTCTTTGTGATTGACCCGCCAGAAGTCGTTTGTGCATATTTAGCAAAGCAAATTATGCAAAATAAAAAAGCCAACCGACGCATCGCGTGGATCACGCCGTGGAAGCTTTTCCTTAGATTTTTGCAACCTTATTACTGGCGTAGAAACCCAGTGAAAGGCACAGCTTTAGAGCATTTGTAGTCGGGCTTATAATATGACTAAAAATTTAATCTCACTCGGTTAAGATGGTTTGATTAGCAGGCGCATCAGGTTTATTGTTCAGTAAAAGTTCTTCTAAAGAGCGCTTTTACTGAACTTTATACTTATCAAGAATCGTTATCTGAGCTATCTTCTTTATTTAAAATCCGCCCTTCCCGTTTTGGTCGAATCAATGGTGCTGTTGGTCGTGGATGCGTATGTGTATATTGCATACCTACTCCCGCATTTACATCATCTGCTGCGATTTCAGTTTCAAAGCGCTCATTATCAAGATCTCGAATTTCCTCAGTAATTCTTTCTACTTCGTCTTCATCTACACCAAGTTCTTGTAAAATTACTCCCCCAAACTTAATCGCAGATTCAAACGTTTCACGAATCATGAAGTCTACTTTTTGTTTGACTAAATGCAGTGAGTGCTCGCGGTCATATGAACGGACTAATAATTTCGCTAAAGGAAATTCATGTGTGACGAGTTCTACAATTCTATTGGTTGTCTCTTTACTGTCTACACACACCACAATCGCTTGTGCTGTTGCAGCGCCAGAAGCATGTAGAATATCTAAGCGGCAGCCATCGCCATAATAAATTTTAAAACCAAATTTTTCAGCGTTTCGAATCATGTCCGTATTATTATCAATAATGGTGACGTCTACCCCTCTTGCCAATAATAATTGACTGGTGACCTGTCCAAAGCGTCCAAATCCAATCATTAAAACGCTACCGCTTAAGCCCTCGGCAATATTGACGTTTTCTAACGAAACATTCGCTTTAAATTGAGTGAACCGTTTAAAAATAATACCTACAATTGGAGTCAACACCATTGAAAGCACAACAATAGCGGTAAGATTAGATTTAATTGTACCGTCAATGACTTGGGCACTTAATGCAGCAGAGAAAAGTACAAAGGCAAACTCTCCGCCCTGAGCCATGAGTAAGGCACGGTCCAACGCTTCAGTATGAGGGCTTTTAGTTATTCGGGCGACAATATAAATCATGAGTGCTTTGGCAAGCATGAGGGCAATTACACCACTGACAATGAGCTGCCAGTTTTGAGCAACCACTGATAAATCCAATGACATGCCAACCCCAAGGAAAAACAGGCCCAGCAAGATTCCTCGGAATGGTTCAATATCAGCTTCAATTTGATGTCTAAAGGTTGATTCAGATAAAAGCACACCCGCTAAGAAAGCACCCATCGCCATGGACAAACCGCTGACTTGCATGAGCAACGCTGCACCCAACACAACCAATAAGGCGGCGGCAGTCATGACCTCTCTGGCTTTAGCAGCCGCCAAGAGTCTAAATAATGGATTAAGTAACCAATAACCTGCCGCAATAAGACCTGCAATTGCGATTAAACCAATGCCTATATTTTCTAAACGTACAGATGTGCTTTCGACCACATGATTAGGTGCCATAAAAGCAACAATAGCGAGCAATGGTACAATCAGTAAATCTTCAAATAATAAGATGGCTACAATTTTTTGCCCACGAGGCTGAGTCAAGTCACCGCGATCGCCCAATAACTGCATCACAATAGCAGTCGACGTTAATACAAACCCTGCTGCACCAATAAAAGCAACTTGCCATGTAAAACCAAATAACAGTCCGACGCCAGTCAAAGCCAGTGCACAAATGATGATCTGTAGTGTGCCAAGGCCAAAAATCTCGCGTCTAAGGCTCCATAAATGTGACGGCTGCATTTCCAAACCAATCAGAAATAGGTACATCACAATTCCTAACTCGGCAATGTGCAAAATTGCGGTGGAATCTTGAAAAAAGGCAAAACCGAATGGGCCAATAATCAGACCCGCAATTAAATAACCTAATACTGAACCTAAACCAATACGTTTAAAAATAGGGACTGCAATTACAGCCGCCGCCAATAAAACCACAGGGGCAACCAAGCTAATTGAATGTGCTTCTGCGCTCATACATTTCTCATTTTATTTATCTGCAATTTATTCTATGTGAAACTATGTTTAAGGGCGATTATTAGTTTTGAGAAAAAGAATCCATAAAAAAAGCCCTGACGGGCTTTTTTTGATTAAACAACGAATTTCAACATGAGCTGAATAACTGTTGCATTAATTAAATCGACAAAGAATGCACCACAAAGCGGAACAATTAAAAATGCCTTATGCGATGGACCATACATATTGGTAATGGCCTGCATATTTGCAACTGCTGTTGGCGTTGCACCCATACCAAAACCACAGTGCCCTGCTGACAAGACTGCTGCATCATAGTTTTTGCCCATAACACGGAAGGTCACAAAAGCAGCATATAACGCCATCGTAATAGTTTGAGCACCCAAAATCACCACAAGTGGCCCAGCCAAATCTGCAAGTTGCCAAAGCTTTAATGAAAGCAATGCCATTGCTAAATAAAGTGATAATGATGCATTACCAAAAACATCGATTGCACGGTCAAAAATATCAATTTTTAAGACACTTTCTAAGATGTTTCTTAAAATTACACCACCACCCAGCGCCCAAACAAAGGTTGGTAACTCAAACCAAGTTCCCTTACTAAAGCCTGTCATAAATTCAGCAAATGCCAAACACGCTGCGAACATACCCAATGTAGTAATTGCATTGTCGGCTGTAATTAAACGAACTTGATGAGGATTTTCAAACGGCGCAAGATCATCAGAATTTTGTTCAACATGACCATCACGCTGTTGGATTTCAGCATTAGTTTTTGGTTGAGCAAGGCTATAACGATTGATAAGCAATTTTGCTAATGGGCCACCAATCACACCACCAATAATTAAACCAAAAGTCGCACTCGCCATTCCTAAAGCTAGAGCACCCTGAATACCATGCTGAGTTTCTAAAATTTCACCCCAAGCTCCGGCTGTACCGTGACCACCTGTTAAGGTAATTGAACCCGCAATTAAGCCAATGAGTGGGTCAAGACCAAGCAACGTCGCAAGACTCATGCCTACCGCATTTTGCACAACAATGAAAGACGCTACACAGACTAAGAAGATAACCAAAGCCATACCGCCTTCTTTAAGCTTCATAAAATTGGCACTTAAACCAATAGAAGCAAAGAATACGAGCATAAAGCTGGTTTGTAATTCGCTACTAAAAACAATGCTATATCCCCATATGGTATGGACAAGTAGCGAGACGACCGCAGCAACCAAACCGCCTGCTACAGGTTCGGGAATATTGTAGCGTTTTAAAAAATCAATTCGATTAACAAGAAAGCGGCCCAATAATAGAACGATGACCGCCGAAATTAGTGTATAAAAACCATTAAAAACAAATTCCATATATACTACTTTCTAATTACATTCCTAACGGATTGTAAAATAATTATATTTTATTTTTTAATATGTAAAAAAAACACAAATAAACTTTACAAAATTACCCTAGCAATCAATTTTCACGATTCTTAAGAAAAACTTAAATTTTTAAATATTTTATACAAAATTATCCCATACAATTAATTTAATTATTTAATTTCAAATCCTTAATATTAAATATTGTTAATTAGAAATAATTACCCCTTGATACCTTAAGCAAAAAATCCTGTCTTTTAAGTCACTGAACTTCACTCTCATTCCCTTTAATATCCTTAAAAGACCAGCTCGTTATTGTTCTGGGCAACATCTTTATAGGTTTTATGTTCAATGAGTTTATTGCTTAAAGTTCGTCAGAACGTTCCACAGCTACAGTCCATTAAAAAATCTCTTCAGACACGTGCTGGTCAAAAAATACCTCACATGCTGATCAATGCATCGGATCTATTTTTTAGAGGTCCTCAAATTGCCTTGTCAGGAAAAACGCCATTTGACGTGATTTATAAGCATGAAATTATTAGCTTACGGCATTATAGAAATGAGACGAATACTTCTACACCTAAACACCGCGTACCGTTAGTTATCGTTCCGCCACTAGCAGTTAACATGCTCATTTATGATTTGTTTCCTACTCGCAGCTTTGTCCGCTTCTTTTTAGCACAAGGTTTTGATGTATATCTGATTGACTGGGGCGTCCCCACCCGACACCAAGCAAAATACAATTTCGGCACCTACATTAAAGTCTTTATGCCTGAAATGTTAAAACAGGTCCGCGTACACAGTGGTCAACAACAGCTTTCTTTACATGGCTGGAGTTTAGGCGGTGCACTTTCACTCTGCTATACCGCATTATTTAAAGACAAAGATATTAAAAACTTAATTATTTTAGCTTC
Organism: Acinetobacter sp. KB005; assembly: GCF_049949095.1. Classification (NCBI taxonomy): domain Bacteria; kingdom Pseudomonadati; phylum Pseudomonadota; class Gammaproteobacteria; order Moraxellales; family Moraxellaceae; genus Acinetobacter; species Acinetobacter sp. KB005. The sequence continues at coordinate 3,446,033 of NZ_CP188191.1, forward strand.
CCCTATCGATACGCATAAAGCTGGATATATGGGCAAACTCTATGGCAGCTTAACCAAACCTGCCCAATGGGTTCGCAAACATACGCCGTTTCGTATTCGCCACCATGTGCCAAGTAAGGCATTTCATATTCATGGATGGCAAAACACGCTAGGCTTTAAATTAACCGACCCGATTGGAAATCTAAAAACGTATTGGGAACTTTTTAAAAATCTCGATAACCGAGAATTTATTGTTGACCACGCAACTTCTAGTTCATTTATCGACAATATGCTGGCGTATCCGGGTGGAGTCATGCGTGACATCATCCTTCGTTTCTGGATTGATAATGAATTATCCAACGGTGTAGTGAAATTCGGTGAACTTACAGCCTATCTAAAAGATATTGAATGTTCAGTGTTAGCACTGGGGGGTAGTACGGACATTATTGTGACCGCTGATGCTGTTAAGCCACTCATGGATTTAATTAGCAGCCAAGATAAAACGTTTAAGGTCGTACCGGGTGGACACATGGGTGTCGTTTCCGGAAGCCAAGCACCTACAGCGGCCTGGCCTGAAATAAGTACTTGGTTAGTTGAGCGTTCAGGTTAGTTCGTTTAAACAATATTGGGAACCAGCGTAGCAAACCATACGCTGGTTTGTATTATTGCGGTGATTAACTCTTAAGCTTTAAAGTAAAAATTAATAATTCCATATTCAAAGATGTTAAATATCCAGTACTAACTTATCCGAACGAGGCAAACTGTTGCAGGTGGTAATTCGTAAATCTGGTTGTGCCTTGTATTGATCTAAAGTAGTAACACCTTGTAGCTTATTACAGACGCAAGCACGGCATAACCCTCTTTCACATCCCGATGGAATATTAACGCCAGCTAAACGTGCAGCTTCTAATAGCGTTGTCCCGCCATCAACCACAATCTCAATACCACTCCGTGCAAACTGGATAACATGATCTTTACCATCAGTTGGGTGCTCTACTACCGGAGGGGTAAAACTCTCTGTATGAAATTGTATTTCAGGTAATCCTAAATCCAGTAACATAGATTTTGAGGCAGTAATAAATCCTGGTGGAGCACAAACATACACTTCATGTGCTGTTATATCGGGAACAACTTTAGCTAGTAATTCAGCACTTAGTTTCGCCTGATACATCTGCCCTGAAATCGGATAATTAGGGTCTATCTCATTACATATAAAATGCACATCAAAACCAAATAAGTTGGCAACTTCACGTAATTCATGTTCAAAAATAATAGATCTCTCATTACGGTTAAAATAAAGTAACTTAACTTGGCTATGTGGAGCTTCACGTCGTGCCTTACGTAACATACTCAAAATTGGTGTAATACCAACACCACCCGCAAGGAAAACGATCTGTTTAGGTACTTCTTTCAGAATAAAATCGGGAGAGGCCTGCGGTACTCCTACCAAAATCATATGTGAATTTTTCTTAATATGATCATTGATATAATTTGAAACACGTCCGCCCTCTACACGTTTGACGGCAATTTCCAAACAATTATCAGCCTCGTGACTGTCTCTTAACAAACTATATTGTCGAACCAGACTTTCATCTTCGACTTCAATCCGTACAGAAATAAATGCACCAGCTTCCCAAATTACGCTCTCCCATCCTTGAGGTTTTTCAAAACGTATCATTAATGCCTGATTTCCTGCTTGCGGAAAAACAGCAAGGACCTTAACAGGTACATTATAAAAACGAGGCTTATTTAAATACGTCATATTATCTGGCAGTTTATATTGGGCTCCATATACGACTCGACGTAATAACTCCTTAGGTTTTTTTAGTATTTTAAAAAAATTTCCTCTTTCTTGCTCGCCTACAGGACTCGCCAATTTGAGTACATTGACCATCATATCTGGCACAACATCTTCAAGAGACATAACATTGTAAGGTAAGCCATGCTGCAAACAGATTTTTTTAACAAAGGGCTGGATTTCTCTTTGACGATTACATGGTAGGTCTGGAAATAAATGATGCTCTAAGTGGGTGTTCAATCCACCATAAAACACATCAAATGCAGGTGGATTATCGAATTCAACTTCCTCTTCCAACAATGTTTTAAAATAATTATCAAGTTGGGCATAAGGCGTAAAATTACTTGTTGCTAAAATTTGACGACGAAAATACTCTTCTTCTGTTTCACTCAATCCCGGGTCACTAAATAACTCAACATTGGGTGAATGGTGTTCCAGAAATAAGACTGCAACAGTCAAATCATAGCCCAAAACTGTACTCAGATAATTACCAAAAAATGTCGGCAATATCCGATGAGGAGAGACCGAAAGAGGATCTTTCCAAAAATGCTGGGCAATATATTTTTTTGTCAGCTTTAAGGTTTGTTCAATGGTTGTTCGACTAAGTACTTTACGCCCTTCTGTTTTAGCGGCTGATGCTCCAGTAAATAAAGAAAATACAAGATTAGGTGTTGTTAATAATAAAACCCACAACAGTGGAAGTTGCAAAGTATGGTGACCATACCATGGCTGACCTGGCTTAATACGTAAAAAGGAATATCCCAAATCATGGTCTACGCCAACGATATTAGTAAAAGGATGGTGATTTTGATGATGCATCACACGCCATTCATAAGGATCCACCATAAAATTCCAAACCCAACGTTCAGAATGGAAAGAACCTGCATTTGGCAAATGATCATAACTACCATGCATGATGTTATGACCAAGTTCAGAAAACTCAAGTAATGTATGCAATGCACCTAATATCGCACCACGCATTATGGCATTAGGTTTTCCACCTTGTTGGATCAACTCATTACTACGCGCTTTAATAGCTTGAGAGTAAGCGGCAACATTTCTGATATGTTCCAGGTCTGCATCACCAACTTTTGCTTTAGTTTGATCATATAAAGCTTTTAAAGCTGCCGTTAAACTTTCGTGCTTGCCGTCTTTATTATTTAGCATTTTATATATCCCTATCGGATTTGATCCTATCCGAAAAGATATAAAGTTTTGAACATTAGCAGAATGACTTTATACTACCAAACTTGACATTTCATGACACATAAAGCATGTCTATACAATTATATTGGGATTTTCCTCGCAGTATCAGTGCTATTCGCATATTGCTTATGATAGGTCAGCAATATGGTTTAACACCTGAAAGTTGTATTGAAAACACGCATATTTCTTTGGATGATTTGTCGCAACCTAACTTTGAGGTAAAAGCAGAACAAGAATTTTTAGTTATTCGAAACTTACTTAAACTACTAGATCCTACACTTCCCTTAAGTATAGAAGCAGGTCTAAGGCACCATACAACCACATTTGGTGCATGGGGTTTTGCCATTCTTAGTAGTCAGACAATGAAAGAAGCCTTACATTTTGCTATGCGATACTTTCAACTTAGTTCTATTTTTTGCAATTTAGAAGTTATTCAGGAAGATATATATACATTACTGATTTTTGATCATAGTCAATTACCTGATGACTTAGCGTGTTTTCTGGTTGAAAGAGATCTTATAACTGTTATATCAATTCAACGAGATGTCTTGCCTATACAGTTTCCTGTAATGAGCATTAATATTGCTTTACCTGCACCTGTGTATGCCGATAAATTTCCCGAATTAACGGGATATCCAATTCAATTTAATCAACCACGTAGCTGTATTATCTTTGAAAGCAGTTTGCTTGATTTACCGTTACCTCAAGCAGACCCATTTATTCGTGCACGTTATGAAGAAGAATGCCAACAACTTTGGACGCGAAGAAGTTCTCTAGGCAGCTATAGCCAAAAGGTCAGAAATATTTTACTCCATCAACCCTCACACATGCCCAGAATTGATGAAATGGCAGCCCATCTTCAGGTCAACCTCAGAACATTACAACGTCATCTCGCAATTGAAGGAGTTACCTATGAACAGCTTATAGATGACATTCGTAAAGACTTAGCCGAAGACTTACTCAAAACCACCAATTTAACAGTTGAAGAAGTTGCCATTCAATTGGGTTATTCCGAAGTTTCAGCATTTTCCAGAGCCTTTAAACGTTGGAAAGGCATTTCTCCCCGAAATTTTAGGTGGCAAAAATAAATTTATATTTAATATTTTAATGCTTATCCACGCCAGCTCCAATAAGCAAACTCGTAGCATAATTCATAATTAATAAGACTAAATTATTCGCTTTTTCTTCTGATTCAGCTAAACGCCCTTCTAATAAAAGATGAGATAGACCATGTACAAGGCTACAACTCAACATTGCTAATACTTCAACTTGAGCGTCATTTTCATCCACACCTAATATTGAAGCAGTTAATTGATGTAACTGAGTATATGTATTACCCACAGCCTCTTTTAACTCAAGTGCTTCATTCTTTTGTAAGTCAGGATTAAACATCAAGGCAAAGAGATTTCGATTATTTTTTGCAAAGTTAATATAGGCTAAACCAAATAATTTTAACGCCTCTGGCTGAGAATTAGCATCTTGCAACGTTTGGCTTTGCTCCTCTTGCAAGAGCTGAAATCCTTTTGCTGCCAAGGCTGCTAAAAAGCTCTCTTTATTTTCGAAATGCCGATATACCGCATTTCCGCTTACCCCAATTTGTCTCGCCATTTCTCGAAAACTAAGGCTCTCGGCATCACTATTTTTTAGGTGAGCTAATCCTGCATCTAATAATTCTTCACGCACATTTCCATGATGATAATTTGATTTTTGAGATTGTATAGAAGACATGTTGACACCGCACACATATTATAAGCATAATGTGTGCACTGAACACATTATGCTTTATTGTTGTTTAATTCACACAAAAGAGCAAATCATAATTCCCGTTCAATAGAGCTGCTTATAAATATCCATATTGCCTAGGAAAGGACATTAATAATACTAGGCCTATGAAAACAAAAGAGTATTGAGCTTATAAAGAAATGCAAACTTTCCTTTGAGCTAAATCATCTTTAAGCAAAGGAACTGATATGAACAATTTTAGAAGTATAAAACAGGCTTTGTTATTTACAATACCATTGATGTTGGTCAGTTCACTTGTGAAAGCAGAACTCAACCTCTTAGATGATAAGAGTTTATCTGGTGTAACTGGTCAAGCATTATTTAATCTAACCAATATTGCAGCTAATCAAAATGGTAATCCAAATACAGATGTAGGGTTTTATCGTCTCGGAATGGAAGCACAAGTAGAGTTAAATGCAAATATTAAAAGTTTACAGTTAGGTTGCGGTGGGACTAAAGGAGTGGGTTGTGACATTGATATTGAAAATATTAGTTTAGCAGGTGTCCTCCCCGTAAATGGTAGCTATGCAGGATCAGATGCCGTTATTACTAATCCTTTTATCGAGTTTGCTATAAAATCGCCGGACAGTGCTTCTACTCGAGAAATTGTTGGTTTTCGCCTTGGGGCATTAGGCATATTAGGCAAACTTGGATTGGGATCAAATATAGATTTAACAACATTAGCTGATGACACAGGAGGAATTAACTCTTTATCTGGTGATTTGAATTTAACACTTACGAATACTGTTCTGAAGAATGTAGTGATTGAAAATGGATTGATCTCTACAGAAGCACATATTAATGATTATAACAAACCGCTTATTCTTAACCGCTCTACAACAGCAACGCTGGATAATGTAGTCGCTAAAACTGGTCCACTAAAACTATTAGGTATCTTAGATCTACCTTTAGGTTTAACTCTCAGTAATGCCACATTAAAAGATTATCCTCTGTCTGGTTTCCATGAAATTTTACTAGCCCAAGATGCAGCAGGAACAATTCCTACTAGTAACACATCACTATCCTTACAAAAACAAGCTATCCAGTGGCAAAAAATAAGTTCTGGTAGCTTCGACAATACTGTTGCCGCTCAACCTGGATGGTGGCTTTCCTTACCGAAAGTTATACTTACTGATATCGAAACACAACAGCGGATTGATGTAGGACTTGGCGAGGCATTAGGAGGATTAGTGGGTAGAGAGTTAATTATTAATCCTATTGACTCTGGACAGATAGGCATCAAAAACTGCTACGGGAACTTAAAGTTTTGCTAAGTAAAAACTTTATACAAGCTTTTATATGACGCTTAAATTAAAACAACTCATGGTTTTCATACCACTATTAGCAGGGCTGAATACATCCCAAGCTACCACAGTCTATAGGTCAATAAATATGTGCTCAGCTTCCGTCAAACATATACCTGATAATATCCAGAGTTCTATTTCTAAACTTAAAGTGGGCTCAATAGACTCAAATACTTCAAACATTTCTTTTATTGTTGCTTCAGCAGTTGCTGCAAAACACAATAAACCAATAGATATAGAACGTATTGCTGTTTATTTACAAGCTCAACGAAATCAGCAAAATTTCTATTATTCATTACTTGATATCAAGAAAACTTTTGAAAATTTCAATATATCTGTTGAGGCCAAGAAAAACGCCTCACCTTTTGATATGTTAAAATTAACCAATGAAATTCTTATTGGTATTGATCAGCAAGATCAACTTTTTGCATTAGTTGGTTCATCACAAGAATATGTATATTTAATTTATGGAATCATGAATCGAAGAGCATTAATCTGCCCTCTTAAAAAATCTTTATTTATTCAAAACTTTACTACCAATAAGTTCATTATTCTTAAGTAACTCAGTTATATATTGTCTAAAATAATTGATATTTAAAATTTTAACTTCACACACCTAGATTCAGTCAATAAAGCTAAAAATAAAAAATATGAGTCAATCATATTTACTAAATAATGTTTCAAAAATTGGTTCGCACAAACACTAAAATCTAAGCATAAAATTTATGCTTAGATTTTATAATATTAAAAATAATGAATAAGTTATTTCAACCCAAAAGTCTTTCTAATGCTCTTATCAACAGGGCCACTTGGCATGAAACGACGTAACTTACTTAACAAAGACGCCTGTCCAGATGGTGTACGACGCATTTGCCAATCATTCAATGCCGCTGTAACGATCGTATCTGCAACAGCATCTGGTTGGGATCCATGATTAATCTGATTCGATATGGCCTGTGTAGCTAAATTACGTTCATTGTCATATTCAGGAATTTTAGAACTTACTACAGGTGCGTTTTTATCTAGATTGGTTTTGGTGAAAGAAGGTTGTACCAATGTCACGCGAATCCCAAATTGACGAAGCTCGTGATCTAAAGATTCGGATAATCCTTCAACTGCATGTTTAGTTGCAGAATATACCCCCATATAAGGTGAAGGAAGAAAACCCAATACCGAACTAATATTTATGATTCTTCCATAATGTTGTATTCGCATATATGGCAATACCGCTTGTATCGTACGAAGAATACTAAATACATTCGTATTAAATAAAAATTCTGCTTCTTTTATAGAGGTCTCTTCTATTGCCCCAGTCAGGCTTGCTCCAGCATTATTAATTAAGATATCAATACGCCCGGCCTTATCAATAATAGAATGAATCCCAAGTTGGACAGAGTCCTCATCAGACACATCCATTTCAATGAGCTCAACCCCTTCTATAGGTTGGGCTTTTACTTTATTTCTGACTGTTCCAAATACTTTATGGCCTTTTTTAGCAAATTTTTCTGCTGTGGCTTGACCAATTCCTGATGAAACACCGGTAATTACCACTACTTGTGAGTTTGACATATGAACTCCGAATAATTTTTAAACTTAAGAATCTGATGGTTAAGCTGTTGGTTTGACTCTAATTTTGAACCAGATTGAGTACATAGCCGGCAAGAAAACCAAAGTTAAAATGGTTCCAGCCAGTGTTCCACCAATCAGTGTATAAGCTAGCGTTCCCCAAAACACCGAATGAGTCAGAGGAATAAAAGCCAAAATAGCAGCCAAAGCCGTTAATATGACGGGTCTGGCACGTTGTACTGTCGCCTCCACAACGGCATCCAACGGATCAAGTCCAGCTTGCTTGTTTTGCTGAATTTGACCAATCAAGATGAGTGTGTTTCGCATTAAAATTCCAGACAATGCAATCAACCCAACTAAGGCATTGATACCAAAAGGCTGCTGGAATAATAGAAGCGTCGGTACCACACCGATTAATCCCAATGGACTGGTGAGAAACACCATAATCATTGCAGCTATAGATCTCACCTGAAGAATGATAATGAGCAAAGTCATTGCCAACATGATTGGGAAAATAGGAAGCATGGCTTTAGTAGCTTTACCCGATTCTTCAATAGAACCTGCTTCAACGATGCGATAACCCTTCGGTAGATTTTTTATAACTGACTGAAGCTGTTTGGTAATTGCTGTAGATACATCTGGTGGTTGCAATCCTTCAGCAATATCTCCACGAACGGTTATTGTTGGTACGCGATCTCGACGGCGTATAACAGGCTCTTCCATCCGCACTTCAATCTTGCCAATTTGTGACAGAGGAATACGTTGTCCATTTGCCCCAGTGAGTGTGAAATCACCAATTTTTGCAGGATCCAGTCTTATATCACCCGCAGAACGAGCAACAACTTGTACTGTACGAATATCTTCGCGCACAGATGTTATCGGAATACCTGTTAACAAAAATTGTAGTTGCTGTGCCACTGAAGCTGAGGTGAGACCAACTGCTTGTAGGCGATCTTGCTGTAATGTGAAATGAAGGGCTGGTGTACGAGTTCCCCAATCGGTATTTACAGTTCTCATCATTGGGCTAGCATTCATAACATGCTGAACCTGAGCTGCAATTACACGCAATTTTTCTGGGTCTGGCCCTGTCACACGGTAAGCCACTGGATAGGGTGAATATGGTCCAAAGACCAGTTGTGTAACACGTACCTGCGCCTCAGAAGCAAGCCCATTCGAAACAGCTTGTCTTAAGCGATGTTTTAAGGCTTCCCGTTCTTCTTGATTGTCAGTTCGTATTACAATCTTGGCAAAGGATGGGTCTGGTAACTCAGGTCCCATGGATAAATAAAACCGAGGGGCGCCTTGGCCAATATACGATGTCACAATCTTTGCTTCATTTTGCTTAGATAACCAAGCTTCAACTTTGGCTGTAGCAGCGCTAGTTTGCGTAATCGATGTACCGTAAGGCATTTGTACTTCAACAAGTACTTCAGGTCGGTCAGAGATTGGAAAAAATTGTTTTTTTACCAATGTCATTCCACCTATTGCCAAAACAAATAATCCGATAACACTACCAGCAACAAGCCATTTACGCGCAATCACACGTTCAAGAATTTGACGGAAACGGTTATATCGTGGTGTGTCATAAATTGCATGGTGTCCACCTTCGACTTTTTTAAAATCAGGTAACATCTTCACACCTAAATAAGGTGTAAAAACGACTGCAACAATCCATGAAGCAATAAGGGCTATGCCGACAATCCAAAACATATTGCTGGTATATTCACCAGCCGTAGATCGGGCAAAGCCATTTGGCATAAATCCAACAGCGGTGACTAATGTTCCAGAAAGCATAGGTGCTGCGGTATGGCTCCATGCATAAGCAGATGCAGCTATTCGACTAAAGCCCTCCTCCATTTTGACGACCATCATTTCAATGGCAATAATGGCATCATCAACCAAGAGCCCTAAGGCAAGAATAAGAGAGCCCAGTGTAATTCGGTCAAAGTTTTTGCCCGTTGCCAACATCGCCACAAAAACAATAGCCAATGTGAGTGGTACAGCCATAGCAACAACAAGTCCAACTCGCCACCCCATGCTGATAAAGCTTACAAACATCACCACAAGTAATGCTGCAAAGAACTTAATCATGAACTCATTTACCGACGAGCTAATATTTACCGCTTGATCGGTCACCTTATTTAAGCTGATACCAAGGGGTAAATCTTCATTGATTGAGCCAACTTCGTTCTCTAATGCTTTACCAAGATCTAATCCATTCCACCCTTCACGCATGACTACACCTAGCAATAAAGCAGGTTCTCCATCATTACGAATAATGTATGTTGCAGGATCTTCATAACCACGTTTAACAGTCGCAATATCTGACAATTTCAAGGTACGACCTTGAGCAGTTATAGGTGTGTCTCGAATTTTTTGTAACTTATCAAAAGCACCATCCAATCTGACAAAAACTTGAGGACCTTTGGTCTCAATAGAACCAGCTGGAGTAAGTACATTCTGATTATTAAGTGCAGCAAACACATCTTGTGGATTTACGCCTAGTGTTGCCAAGCGCTCATGTGAAAATTCAATATAGATACGTTCAGGTTGCTCGCCAATAATATTGACCTTTTTTACCCCAGATACATGAAGTAGCTGCTGTCTAATTGTTTCTGCATCACGCACCAACAATCTTTGTGCTTCATTTTTTGCCTTCAAAGCATATAAAGTAAAGGTTACATCCGCATATTCATCATTAACAAGTGGCCCAATTACCCCTGAAGGTAAATTGCTCATTTCATCATTTGCTTTCTTCCTCGCTTGATAAAACTCCTCCTGAACTTGAGATGGAGGTGTGCTATCAAGTAAGGTTAGTGTCGTAAAAGCTAGCCCAGGCCTTGTATAGGTTTCTGTTCGATCGTACCAACGTAGCTCCTGCATCCGTTTTTCGATTTTTTCAGCAACTTGATCTTGCATTTCTTGTGCAGTTGCACCGGGCCAAGCAGTCACAATGGTCATGACCTTAACTGTAAAGGCTGGGTCTTCAGCTCGACCTAACTTAAAAAATGCAACAATGCCTGCAATTGAAATTAGAAAAATCAGGAATAGAGTGATACCCCGTTCACGAACAGCAAGAGCTGACAGGTTAAAACCTTTCTCACTCATGAGTGTCCTCCTTCATTTCCAATTGAAGGATTATTTGCCTGTGATGCAATACGGACTAACTCGCCTTCTCGAAGTAAATGTGCACCTAGAGCAACAATTTGATCTCCACTCTGAATATTGCCAGTTACATACGCATATTCATCATCAACCTGTTTTACAACAACAGAACGCCACGTTACTTTCTGAGTTTTTCCATTAATTACCCATACTCCTGCTCCCTTTCCTTTATCAAGTAGTGAACCAATCGGTACTTGTAAAAAATGTTGAGAACTCTGATTTTGAGCTCCAATACGTACAGTAACGGTTGAACCTAAAGGAGCGTTTGCCAAATCTCCGTCTAATACAAAACGTGCTTCAAAAGTACGAGTAAGCTGATCTGCTGTATTTGATAACTGTCTAAGCTTAGCGGGGACACTGATATTTTCTTTACCAAAGAGAGTGGCTTGACCAATAGCTCCTATTGCAGGGCGTAAAGTTTCGGGAAGCTGAATAACTGCTTCTCTTTGACCAGAATGAGCTAAACGAATTACTGTTTGACCCGCGCTTACAACTTGCCCCGGTTCAACCAGTGTTTCCATAATTGTGCCATCACCATCGGCTGTTAAGTCGGCATAGTGACTGGCGTTTAATGCAACTTTAGCTTGAGCTTGCGTTGAACTTAGCTGTGCTCTCGCCGTATCTGCTGCTGCCCTAATCTGATCATAGGCGGAAGCAGATATAGCACCACTTCCACGCAAATCACGATATCGAGCTTCGTCTTTTTCTGCTTGTTCAGCACGTGCTTTGGCTGCGCCTACAGCTTCTTGCTGAGCTTTGGCAGCAAGTTCTAAATCAACCGGATCAATACGCATCAGTAACTGTCCGCGTTTTACCGTCTGACCGGCTTCAACAAACCGTTTGATTACTTTGCCAGAGACACGAAAACCAAGATCACTTTCTACCCGTGCGCCTATCGTGCCTGTAAATGCTCTTGAGTCAGAAGTAATTTCTTCTTGCACAGTTGCGACTCGTACCAATGGTGCCGAAGTACGGGGGTCAGATTGTGTATTTTCAGCACAACCTAGCAAGAAAAAAGGAAATAAATATATTGCAGCAAATGGAATAAGGCGACGATAACGCATATTAGAGTCCCCCCCTTGAAGAAATTAATCAGGAGACTCATTTTTAATCAAGTGACCAATTTAGTCAATAGTCACAAATTTATTATGGCGATAAACTTCTCAGCACAAGACTAGAAAGCAACACTGGAGCATCAGCGTTATATGAAATACTATGTTGTAAAAGTAATGGATGTAGATAAGGTCTCATAACTAAATAAATAGCCTTAACTGCTTCATCAATTGGTGTTTTTCTTTCAAAATCACCAGTTTGACGACCTTCTTGAATAATATTTTGTAGCATTTTAAGAATTCGATTTTCATAAGCAACCGTAGCATCCCATTTCTCAGAGGCTGCAGAAACTGCAATTTCATAGAGCTTACGATCTTGAGAAAATAAACGAAGGCTCCCTTCCACAATTACTTTAAAAAGCACTCTCAATTTTTCAGCAGGATATTCAGCTTCTTGAATGGCAGCATTAACTTCATCTTCAATTTCACGCAAACAATTGGCACAAATCATCTCGCCAATTGCCTGTTTAGATTCAAAAAATTTATAAATATAAGCTTTAGAAAAGCCTATAGATTTTGCAAGATCAGAAACTGTAGTTTTCTCATAACCATAGCGGCTGAAATGCTCTGTAGCAGCAACCACGATTTGGTCCCTTACCTCATGATCTTCCGGTCCTCGCTTTGAAACAGGATAACTACTTTTTTCTTTATTCATATTTTCAATTTAAACCTTTGTGTGAAAGTAGTAGTTTAACTCTTGGCCCCTGATATTGACAACAAGTGACTAAATTGTATTATAGTCACAATTAAACCATTGTTCAAAATCTCGCCTTGGGGAAAATATGTTATCTAGATCTATCGTTCTCCTACCAATACTCACCAGCATTCTTGCTGCTTGTACCGTAGGTCCTAATTATAAACGTCCTAGCATATCTCTACCCGAGCAATATCTTGGCGCTCCCTTAAACTCACCAATTGACGAAACCAAAGCAGATATTGAAGTATGGTGGAAAAGTTTTAATGACCCTCAACTTACTCGATATGTCACATTAGCATTAAAACAAAATCTTGATCTGGCCCAAGCATATACCCGTGTGACTCAAGCCCAAGCAGGTTTATCGGCAGTTAATGCTTCTTTACGCCCAATAGGTACTGTTGATGCGCAAGCAGCTAAAGTTTACCAATCCGTTGAAACTCCACTGGGGCAAGTTTTAAATTCAATGCCTAATTTTGACCGACATGGTAGTTCTTATGAGGCAAACCTAAGTGCCACTTGGGAATTAGATATTTTCGGAGGCCTTCGAAGAGACCGTGAAAGTGCTCTAGCAAACTATCAGGCTTCGAATGCAGGAGCATCAGCAGTTCGTTTAATGGTCGCAGCACAAACAGCAAATCTTTATATTAATATTCGAGGATTACAATCTCGATTAGACATTGCCCAGCAACAATTACAAACGCAACAGAAACTTCTTTCAATTATTCAACTTTTATATAGCAAAGGATTGGCATCTGAATTTCAGGTCAAACAAGCTAAAGCGAATGTTGCTCAAGTTCAAGCTGTAGTTCCCGCACTTGGCATGAATCTAGACATTGCCATGAATGCACTCGACGTCATGCTTGGAACCGTACCAGGAACTCACCGAGCAGAACTAACAGAACTAAAACCAATTCCAGTTATTCCTAACATTACAGCAACAGGAACACCTCACGATCTTTTACGTAGACGACCAGATCTCATCATGGCTGAAAGGCAACTGGCAGCTTCAAATGCACGTATTGGCAGTGCGATTGCAGAGTATTACCCAAAGGTTTCTTTAGGCGGTTTGATAGGTAGCGCAACCACAGCAAGTGGAAACTTATTTTCAAGTGGTGCCAATCAGGCTGCTGGCTTATTAGGCTTACGTTGGCGTTTATTTGATTTTGGTCGAATTAATGCAGAAATTCGCTTAGCTAAGGGACAAGAAGCCGAAAAACTTGCAGCCTACCAGTTAGCCGTCTTACATGCAGCGGAAGATGTAGAGAACTCATTATCAACTTTATCTAAAAGACAAGAACAACTCGTAGCACTTCAAGATGGTAAAAATGCGCTACACCATGCACAGAAAATCGCTCTAATTGCCTATAAAAAAGGAATTAACAGTCGAATAGAAGTATTACAAGCAGATTCAAGTGCTTTGCAATTCACGGATAGAAAAGTACAGGTGCAAACTGATTCAGCCCTTGCTGCCGTAGCAGTTTATAAATCCCTGGGTGGTGGCTGGCAACCCAATGATTATTAATATGAAATTTCAAAAATTTAAAATCACTGAATGAGATGGTGGATTACCTCATACCTACAGGAGCAATGATTTCATTTCGATTAACCAAATTCTCTAGGAAACATAAACACAAAATGTCCGACAAACATTTTCACTTCAAGGAAAGACACAAATGAAATTTAAAACATTCGGTACAGTAATTATTTTAGTAACTTTACCAATGACGGGGACCTTGGCTGCATCTCTAGACCGCTCAGGTCAGTCTATCTCTGCATTCTTGCAATCAGGTAATTACTTTGAAGCGGGTATTTCTATATTAGATCCAAACGTTTCAGGTAAAGTGCGTAATGAATATTCACCAAATGCAACTCCACCAAGCGTGATTGGTTTACAAAATACAAATATTAGTGACATGGGGGATGATTATTACTCCCCTAGCGCTGCGCTAAAACTACAAGTAACAGACAACTTCTCTTTTGGTCTAATTTATGACCGACCATTTGGCGCAGATGTTACTTACTCGCTCTCTGACCCAGCATCAGCTGCTGCAGGTGGCTTAGGACTATTTCACAATGGTACAGAGTCACTGGAAGTTGAAGTAAAAACCCAAAGTATTTCAATGTTGCTTGGCTACCAACCAAATGAAAATTTTAATTTTTATGCAGGTCCCGTTTACCAAACAATTGAAGGTGATGCTCAATTTCGTGGCTTAGCATTTGGTGGGAATAACAGCTTTGGTGGATATAATCTCAACATTAAAGAAACTGACGGTGTTGGCTGGTTGGTTGGTATTGCATATCAAATTCCAGAAATTGCATTAAAAGCATCTGTTACTTATCGCTCTGAAATTGATCATGAAATGACAATTAATGAGAGCTCTATTGCAACATTAGGGCAAAATATTGGCACTTTTATTAATATGAATAATGGCTTGGAGCAAACAAAAATTACTACGCCTCAATCCGTTAATCTAGATTTTCAAACAGGTATCATGGCGAATACAGTTGTATTTGCAAATGCGCGCTGGGTGAACTGGAAAGATTTCACAATCCGCCCTTATGCGTTCGGTGTAGCTTCAGAAATCGCAGGGCCCTCAGTTGGCAAACCAAATGGATTTGATCTAGCTGCCTATAGTGATGACCAATGGTCAGCAAATATTGGTATAGGCCGTAAATTAAATGACCAATGGACAGGAAATATTTCTGTAGGTTGGGATTCTGGGGCAGGTAACCTTGTGACTGCATTAGGGCCGACAGAAGGATATTGGAATCTTGGCTTAGGTGCTCAATTCAGCCCAACACCACAAACGTTCATTTCAGGTGGGGTAAAATATTTCTGGTTAGGTGATGCCAACTTACAAACTAGTGCGCAATTTAATACACCAAATTATGTTGCGGAGTTTAAAGATAATCATGCCATCGCATATGGATTAAAAATGGGCTATAAGTTCTAATGATTGATATTAAAAAAACATTTAGATGACCTGAACCCAAAAGTTAGTTGGCTTGATTTAACGGCTTTTTGGACTGAGTTCTGTAACGTACGGGGCTCAGTCTATTAAATTTATTCTTTGTTCTTTCACGGTTTTGTCCTGTTTATTAATTGCTTTAATTCTTGGCCTTAGAAATCTTTAGATTTATGTATTTAAAACTCTCCAATCCTACTTATATCTTATCAGTGAAAGCTCGTGGGTCACTTGTGTATTGTTTAGTATTATCAGCACAACTTAATGAAAATAATGGAATTAAATATATTGCAGTATATGGAATAAGGCACTAAAGCATATTAGAACCGACGTCCTGTAAAATTTTTAAGAAACTATTTAAAAATAACCAAATCAATCATAAGTCACAAACCCATTAAGGCGATAAATTTCTTAATATAAGATCAAAAAACAGCCTTAGTACATTCGTATTGATGATTAATTCTCTATTGCAAAATAATGGATATAAATAAGTTGATCACTAGGAAAATCGCTTTGACTGCTTTAGAAACTCAATTATTTCTTTTACAATAAACAAAACCACATCGTTTTTGCATCATTTCGTGTAATAATTTTTTGCCTCCCTATTTCATAATAAATTACTGATTAAAAAATAATTAATTAATTAAATTATATAAATCAGCTCAGAAAAATCTATAGATTTTGCAAAACTAGAAACTGTAGTTTTCTCATAATCATAGCGACTGAAGTGCTCTGTAGCAGCACTTAGGATTTGATCTCTTACCTCATGATCTTCTGGTCCTCGCGTCGGGAGAAGATAACTACTCTTTTCCCGATTCATATTTTTATTTGACCTTTTTTGAAAATGAAAGTTTAACTCGACCTATTTATTATTGACAAATAGTGACCATATTATAATATAGTCACCATTAATAATTATTCAAAACATTGGATAAATATATTGTCTAAAACTCTCGTTGTCTTACCAATATGAGCTAATGCTTTGCAATTCACGGATAGAAAAGTACAGGTACAAACTGATTCAGTCCTTACTGCTGTAGCAGTTTATAAAGCGAGAATTATTATGCGGGAACAATCAGTACGCCAGCCGTTAAATACACATGATTTAAATCATGCGATCTTAAACGGACCAATTCCCCAAGTAATGCTAAAACTGGGGTTACCAACCATAGCTGTTTTGCTTGTACAAACTCTGATTGGATTACTAGAAACATATTTTGTTAGCTCTCTAGGAACGGATGTAATAGCTGGCGTAGCCGTAGTGTTTCCAATTCTTATGCTCATGCAAATGCTAGCGAATGGTGGATTTGGTGGAGGACTAGCTTCAGCAATTGCTCGGGCTTCTGGAGCAGGTCGATCAGAAGATGCCCAATCCCTTGTCTGGCATGGTGTAATTCTTGCTGGCATTTTGGGAGGAGTTTTTAGTATTGTTATGTTCACCTCAGCCCAGATGATATATCACTTAATGGGCGTTACTGGCTTAGCTTTAGATGCAGCCCTAAAATATTCCAATATTATTTTTATAGGTTCCCCCCTTATATGGGCTGTAGCCCTACTCTCAGCCGCATTACGTGGTGCAGGTGATACAAAAACTCCGGCCCGCATAACACTTCTAGGTGGAGTACTACTTTTACCCCTATCACCCATTTTCATTTTTGGTTGGGGATTCATTCCCTCATTGGGTGTAGCTGGAGCTGGGCTCGCTGTCTTAAGTTATTATATTTTTGCCATCATATGCTTAATTAGGCACATGCGAACAACGCATAGCATTATCAAATTATCGATCAAGCCTATCAATTTTCAGTTCTTCAAAGATATTCTTGGTATTGGTTCACTGTCTGCTATTGGAATAATTCAACTCAATTTAACTGTTGTCATCGTAACAACCTTAGTTGGTCAATTTGGTTCTGATGCAATCGCGGGGTACGGTATTGCTTCCCGACTAGACTACGTGCAAGTTCCGCTTATGTTCGGTATCGGCTCAGCAATCATGACCATGGTAGGTATTAATTATGGAGCTGGGCAATTTCAAAGAGCACGTCGTATCACATGGATCGGGGTTTTTATTACATTTCTTATTACTGGCTCAATAGGACTTTTCTTTAGTATTTTCCCTTCCATTTGGCTTGGTTTTTTCAGTCATGATCCATCTGTCCTTCAGACTGGAACAAATTACTTGCAGCATGTTGCGCCTTTTTACGGAGCAATAGGTATAGGTATGGCACTTTATTTTGCAGGCCAAGGTTCAAAACGATTATTAGGCCCTATCTTAGCTGGTACCATCAGAATGATTATTGCAGCTGTCCTCGGAAGTATCGCTGTTCTATATTTTGATGCAAGTTTATCAACTTTCTTTTAAGTTATTGGCCTGAGTGCTTTGATATTTGGTTTGGTGTCCTGCTTGGCAAATTTTATCCATAGATAAAATTGCATTGAGTTCAAAAAATTGCTCAATTTTCTTAAAGATTTTGCACAAATCTTCTAGAACTACACTCACCTCTTTTGTACCGTTCTAAGGGCAAAACTTAAAATTTATGGGTGGATTGTTATGGGTAACTGGGTGGATATTTCAAAAGATACCAATACAGGTATTGAAACAATCCGTGCCCATTTTACTGGTCATGCTTATGATCCCCACTGGCATTCGAGCTATTTAATTGGTGTAACTGAATCCGGCATTCAACAATTTCACTGTCGTAAAAAGCAAATCAATAGTCATGCGGGACAAGTCTTTATGCTTGAACCAGAAGAAATCCATGATGGACATGCTCCTGCGTCTGATGGCTTTACCTACCAAATGCTCTACCTACATCCAGACTGGTTGAAACAACGTATCCAAGGTTTATTTCATAATAGCCCTGATCACTACGAGTTAGTGATTGATGCACCATTAAAGTCAGATGAACAGCTCGCTATTATTACTTCTCAAGCATTCCAGCATCTGCACTATAAAGAAATGAATATTGTCAAAGATAATAGTCTAGACCTACTTATTCATCATATCGCACAAGGGAAATGGTTAAAAAAAGCTCACCAATCATCTTCTACTCACACACCTCGAATCGCACACCAAATCCGAGATATTTTGCATGATCATCTATTTGAAGATATAGGGCTTGAAGACATCGCTCGCATGATAGGCTTAGACCGATACCATATTCACCGCATTTTTAAAGCAACTTTTCACTTAGCACCTCATCAATATCTCATTCAACTCAGACTTACACGAGCGCGTGATTTACTCGCCAGAAGCATATCTCCCGCACAAGTTGCTTCAGATTTATGCTTTGCTGACCAAAGTCATTTAAGTCGCTGGTTTAAGCGCTGCTATGGATTAACACCTGCTGCCTATAGAAAAATCTGCACAAATCTTCAAGATTAAAAATCTTAATTATTTCATCTTATCTCTCCCTATTAACTCAAGTAGACAAGATGGAAAACCTCACTGCATTTTCATTATTTGCTATTGTTGCCTCAATTACTCCCGGTCCAACTAATTTTATAATTTTAAATTTAAGTAGCCGTTATAAAATTTCTAAAACGTTTCCTGTCATTTTAGGTTCTTGCATCGGGGCTGCCCTACTTGTGCTCATTGTTGGCATTGGACTGGGTTCAACCCTTCTGGCTTACCCAATTATTCAAAAAATAATGACACTCATTGGTTTAATCTGGCTAACCTCGTTGGCTTGGAAATTATATAACTACAATCCTATTATTCATTTCCAACAAGACAAAGAAAAAGGTCCGATTGGTTTCATTACTGGCTTTTTTATGCAAGCAATTAATCCTAAAACATGGATGATGGCTTTTGCAGTGATTAGTGTCTACACAAAACAAGGGCAAGATATCTGGATGAATGTCTCAATTTTATCCTTCATTTTTTTCGTTATAGCTATTCCTTGCCTTTACATATGGGCCTTAGCAGGCAGGCTAAGCAATCGATTATTTTCACAAACAAAGCATATGAACATTTTTAATAAAATGATGGCGCTAACACTACTCATCTCTGTATGGTTACCAACCCTATCTACTTTTTAATGCATAAATTAGGTCATATAAATTTTTATTAATAATTTTCTATATTAAAAAATACTTATTCTTATAATTTCATAAAATAAATTTTTACTGAATATTCATTTAATGACCTAATATTTTTTATTTTGAGAAACATGCTCCCTAAAACACATGTTACTTTTTGTTATTTATGTAAAAATCAACTTAACAGCAAAACCAAATAAGCCATTGTTAAATATAATTTTATATTAAATATTATTCTGTAAATTTTGCCTATTTTTTGAACAAATGTAGGCAATTTCTCACAACTATGTAAGCCAAAACCTACATCATAAGCAATTGTTTTTCCTATAATTAATTTCAGTACATATAAGCACTCTTTACTATTAAATAGAAAGCTGAATATTAATGAAGAGATCTGGAGAATCGGTAACATTATCTTTATTAATATAAAAACTCCTAATAATAGAAAAAGAATCTCAAAAATTAATATGTACTATCTTTCCTCTGGAAACAGAGGAAAGATAACTTTTTAGTCATCAGATAGGATATAGAAAATGTTTATTGCAAAAAATATATTTGTATATTTACTATCAATGTTAGCTTTATGCTTACTGATTATTTTCTTTAACTACCTAGGAATGAATGAAACAACCAACCTTCTGCTCTCTTCTGCACTTTTTGGAATATTTATTACTTGGTATTTCAAAGGTAGCGGCCTATGTCTTGCCTTATTTAGCTTTTTTTACTGGGCAATGTTTGTTATCAGCCAAAGTTTAGAAGTGATATGGATGCTCGCAAGTTCAATTATTGTCTATCTTGTTATGACTAAAATCATTCCTAAACTCAAGACCCTCCATATTTGTGATAGTCAAACAGCTAGAAAGGGTTCACCCCACGCTTAACCATTCCTACTTTCTTAACCGTATTCATCTTGGTTTGATCAGCAATCAATAATTCATTTAAGAAAATTTTTAAATTCTGCTCATCAAGACGAATGGGATTAAAACTAGTTTCTCCCATACTTAAAAAGAAAGATTCAATATTTGTATTACGCTGTACATATTTCATCGACCAACGCTGAAAAGAATTCTTCTCAATGGAATATGTACATAGCCATTTAACATTGTAATGTCTTTGATCATTTTTAATCTTTTCAAATAATCTTTCTACTAACTCTTGTTCACCTTCTAGGCATTGAAAGAAAGCATTATCAGCATAATAGAGCACACCACAAATTTGATTCAAATCATTGAAATTTCGAGCTTCTGTCAAGATATCACGTAAATCTTGCAGTAAGTCTTCATTTTTTTCGTTTCGTTGGCTGGCATAACACAGTCGAACGTTCATTAACAATTCCGTGAAATATAAAATTTCTTTATCTAAAGATTCTTCAATCTAACATATATCTATTCCTGATAATTTATATTTCTTCCCTATGCTAAGCATTAAACAAATGACTAATTTAAGAGATAAGAGATAAGAGATAAGAGATAAGAGATAAGAGATAAGAGATAAGAGATAAGAGATAAGAGATAAGAGATAAGAGATAAGAGATAAGAGATAAGAGATATTATTAGACTTACATACTGGATAGAAATAAAAAGCCCTCTATAAGAGAGAGGGCTTTTATAGCATTTAAAAGAACAATAGAATTTCTTTTAAATGACTAAAATAAAAAAAAGCACTAAAAAGTGCTTTTTTTCTTACTGAAATATTATTGTGGAATAATATTTACAGCATTTGGGCCTTTTTGCCCTTGAGTAACAGTAAACGTTACACGTTGACCTTCGTGCAAAGTTTTGAAACCTGAACCAGAAATTTCTTTGAAGTGAGCAAACACATCTGGACCATTATCTTGTTGAATGAAACCGAAACCTTTAGTTTCGTTAAACCATTTTACTGTACCACTTACTGTATTAGACATGATATATCCTACTGATTTCTAATATTTTAGTATCATTTAATAATGACACTAACATAACTTTGAAAAAAGAATAACAAATTGAGTTAAGATCTTAAAAAACGAAGGATTATGACTAAAACTACGATACTTTAAAGAAGATTTACTAACAAGACTTTTTTCTAGTTAAGAGCATGATACATGAAATAAATTTCTATTCAAGCTTTTTATGAAAAAAAATTTATAAATTATAATAAAAATTAGAAAAACAATAACTTAATAAAGCAACTAAAAATTTAGTATATTCCCTACTTAACCAACACCTTACGTCTGATTAGATAAAATATCGAGGAACAGAAAGATAACTACTTATAACTTATCAAGTGGCAGATGAAAATATGAACGAATACTTGAAATAATTTGAGCTTTAAAAATTCAGGCAATAAAAAAACTCCTAAAAAGGAGCTTCATTTTTAAATCATTGGCAGAGGATCAAGGACTCGAACCTTGACGAACGGTTTTGGAGACCGTCATGCTACCATTACACCAATCCTCTATGTTTATGATTAAATAACTAATGATTTAATCATAAAAAAAGCAAGAACATCGTCTTGCTTCTTTTAATGGTGGGGGCGAAGAGACTCGAACTCTTACACCTTGCGGCGCTGGAACCTAAATCCAGTGCGTCTACCAATTTCGCCACGCCCCCATCTGGGACATTTATTTAAAATAAATGTGGCAGAGGATCAAGGACTCGAACCTTGACGAACGGTTTTGGAGACCGTCATGCTACCATTACACCAATCCTCTTCCAAGATCTAGATGACTTAACATCCAAATCAACTTTAAGATTTAACTTAAAGTGGTGGGGGCGAAGAGACTCGAACTCTTACACCTTGCGGCGCTGGAACCTAAATCCAGTGCGTCTACCAATTTCGCCACGCCCCCGATGGCTGTGTATATTAGCGATAAGATCTAACAGTGACAAGTGTTTTTTTTCTAAAAAAAACTGACCGTGTAAATTGTATACAGATACTAGATCAATGATTTTTATCAGATTGAAACTGCTTTTAAACAATTGAGCGCTTCAAACGCGTTTGCAAACCTATTTTTTTGTTGTTTTTGCAATAAACCTGAAAGTAATGGATAAAAATTCATAAACTGTGTTGGTAATTGAATGGTTAAATTTTGGCAATGCAATACTGCCCAATCATAGTAATTCCCTGCTTCTAATCGAGTTTGGGCTAACCATTCATACAAAACAATTCCAAGTGCATATAAATCGCTTTGTACACTCTTGCCATGACCTTGATAGAGTTCAGGTGCCATATAACGTGGTGTTGCATCCATCACTGAATCTGAACTCGTCAAAAGTCGGGCTTTCTCAAAATCAATCAAGTAAGGTTTTTGCTGAAACTTTCGAAAGTGTTCTCTTTTAATATCTCCATGAATCCAACCTAATCTATGAAGTTCCGAGAGCTTATCTAGCGCGAACCAAATCGTATGGTACACATCTGTTAAATGAGTTTCATGAGGCAATGAACCAAACCACAAATCAGTATCAGGTAAAATTAAAACCTGACCTAAAGAATGGTTTAATTGAGGAAGTGCAGTAACTTCGATTAATTTATAGGGTAAAAGCCACGCAGGGTTCTTGTGATTAATTTCTTCGTAAAACAATTGTTCATGTATGAAGTCTTGCTCACTTTGAACATGCGTTTCAGACAAGTGATATTTTAACCAGTAATTTCTAGCATCTATAGAACATGTCCATAGATGCCGTCCTAAAGCTGAACTTCTGGGCTTTGTAACATATGTTAAGTTTTCTATATGAGAAGCAAAATCATGCTTCAGCATAGTACGACTCTGGCTGTTGTTGCTTTTCTTCAAAACGCAAAACTTCTAAGCAATGCTGAATCGTCTTGCCAATACGAGCATGGGTCTCAATCGAAGAAATTTTTGGCCAAGTCGCGCGTTCCCCTTCTCGTTGCAAACGTTTAAACAAATGTGGACGCGGGTTTTGCAAAGTATAGGTATAGTGACTCAAGCCATATTTAGCAATAATATTAACATCACCATAATAACGCTGCCCCATTACGCCATATCCATGATCGAGTAATCTCCTAATCGGAGATATAGAACCAAGTCTTTGACGGGTAAAATCCATAAGTCCCATCGACAGTACTTTACCTTGACGTCTTAAAATACGTTCTGGCCAGCTTAAAACATCCTTACGAAAACGGTCAGCATCATTTTGCATAAAGGGCACAATATGCGGGTTAACCTGACTGGCGATGGTGTAGTTCAAATTATATAGACGCGCCATTCTTTCTTGCGGAAAATCATTTCTTACACTGCCATCAACCCATTTTGTATTTGCCATATAAGGTGTATGTTCACCGTCATAACGTTTACTAGTTAAACGCACTGGTGGAAATAACACAGGTACAGCACATGAAGCCAATACAGCACTCCATACCAAAACGTTAGGGGTCATAATGGCATTCATAATTCGCGGGTTTTCTGTTGCATCATAGGGCGCAACCGCAACATTAATATTTAAACCAGATTTTTTGAAAGCTTCCTCAAAAGTAAGATCACCTAAGTTTTCAACAAGGAATTTTTTCAAATAGTGCACATCGGCAATTCCACCATTTCCTTTAATGAGTTCACGAAGTTTTCTAAAATGAAAAGCATCACTAAAGAATTGTTCTCCATTTAATAAATTTTGAACATCTTCACTGGCAGAAGTTCCAAGCATACCTGTCATAATTGCCCCTGCACTTGAGCCAGACAACACTTTAGGCATTAAATCCTGTTCAATTAAAGCTTTACACACCCCTGTGTGAAAAAGACCTAAAGTCGCTCCACCCGAGAACATAAGAGCCGGTTGTCCATATGCTTTTTCACAATTTTCAAAAAACTCAATTTTTTCTTTGCGTTGGAAAGTAATACATTCACTTGAAGCTATATAGGCCAAGCTTTGGCTAACTTCTTCAATATAGTCTTCAATTAGTTTTTTTGTGCCCACATGAGTTGCAGCAAAAAGCATAGGGTGACCAATATTTGCAATATCGTAGGTTAGGCCTTCTTTGAGTAGATAAATGAGGTCTAGCGTTCGATGTTGCTGGCGGTATCTTTTCAGTAAGGTATATCGATAAGAAATGAGCTCTGCATCGAAATAAGGTGAACTATTATCGAATTTCCACTCTTGCACCCCTGTTTCTTCATCTAGTTTTAATGCAAAAGACTTCCACTCTTCATAAGATTCAGCCATGTCTAATTGACGTTGTAATTTTTTGATACGGTAAGCCTGATGCGGATTCATATCACTTCGTATTTTTTCAAACATATTTCGTCCTCATCTTCACAGATGATTTTACTGAATAGACATGACCACACTATGCGCGGTCTGAAGATTTCAATCAATTGCAAAACCGATAAACTGTATAGCAACAACTTTTTTGTCAGCCTGTTAATTTCGGTGTTAGTATCCTAGTAAATTACTGTTTAACATGATTGACTTACCATGGCTACCATTGATTTACCAGACAATTTAGTTCAGACATTATCACTTGTATTAAATCAGTTACAGCAGGTCTTACCTGAACCTAAACAAGAGACAGATTTTACTGCACCTGCTTTTAGATGGGAAAATCAGCAACTTAAAGCCATCTATACTCCAAAGAATATTTATTTAGATGACTTAAAAGGCATTGAACGCCAAAAAGAAAAAATCATTCAAAATACTTTGCAATTTTTAAATGGCTTGCCAGCAAATGATGTTCTTCTAACTGGCTCACGTGGTACAGGTAAATCATCTATTGTTCGTGCTTTATTGACTGAATATGCCCCTCAAGGGTTACGTTTAATTGAAATTGAACGTGATGACTTGGCAGATTTACCTAAAATTCAAAAACTCATTAAAAATCGACCTGAAAAATACATCGTATATTGCGATGACTTGGCTTTTAATGCTGAAGATGAAAACTATCGTAGTTTAAAAAGCGTATTGGACGGCTCATTACAATCTGGTGCGAGTAATTTTATTATTTATGCGACCAGTAACCGTCGCCATTTGTTACCCGAATTCATGCATGAAAATACACCTGTAACCAAGGTCGATGTTCCTCAATATACTGAACTACACCCTCAAGAAGCGATTGAAGAAAAGATCTCTTTGTCAGATCGTTTTGGTTTGTGGTTATCTTTTTATCCAATGGATCAGAATTTATATTTAGAAATCGTAGAACATTATATTCAAAAGGCAAATATGTCTTTTAATGATGAAGTTCGTGCCGAGAGTTTACGATGGTGCCAAATGCGTGGTCAGCGCTCTGGCCGTGCTGCTTACCAGTTCTCAAAGCATTGGATTGGTTTAAATGGGTTAAAACAGTTGTCTAATAATTAAATGACGAATGTCCCGCAAAGCCTTGGCTTTGGCCTGAAAACCGCTTAGATTTGGCAGTTGTTTTTCATAACCTAAAACAAAGATAGTCCTATCCTTATTTAGGTTTATATATGAAAAAACAATTCCCAAAAATTTCCATAGGCAGCAAAGTCCTTGGTAAAAGCTTATTGCTCGCGCAAGGTGCCTTGGATCAAGCAGAAAAATACTCAACGCTTCCTTTTACTCAGTCTCATATCATCCGCCCACGAGTTGAGGAAAAATATTATAGCTGGACACATTACGGTATCTTTTTTCCCCTTTTACCCGAACCGCATCGTTATCTAAACATTATGATTTTATTAGGCACGCCCGGTGCGCTAGCCTTTGATCATGATGACATCATTAATGAAGACCCCAGAAAAACAGCCACATTCTTTTCAAGTACTGCCGCGGTTGAGCAAGCTTTGCTTAAGGCGTATATCATTCCCAAAGAGACGAAAATTAATAAAGATGGGAGCTTAATAGGACTAGGCAAAGAAATTTCAATTCAAGGAAAGTTCCCGCAAGTTCATATCCATGGACATTATGATGGGCTTGATTTCGACTTTGATATTGATGTTACAACACATGCTTCATGGTTTATAAAAACACCAATTTATGATCATTTTAGTTTATTGGCAAAGTTTAAAGGCTTTTTAAGTTATCAAGCAGAACGCATTGAAAGTGAAGGACTCTGTACGTATGAATATGCACGAGCGGCTGGCCCACATAGTTTCATCAACAAACTTCTTCCTGACGCTTATAAACTGCCGCTTGATTTTTTTACTTATCAAATTATTAATTTAAACGAGACCACTCAACTTCTTCTTACTAAAGCAGATATTGCGGGACAGACGGTAGCTTATACCCTGCATATTAGATATCTTGATCAGCCAGCT
This sequence comes from Acinetobacter sp. KB005, assembly GCF_049949095.1. Classification (NCBI taxonomy): domain Bacteria; kingdom Pseudomonadati; phylum Pseudomonadota; class Gammaproteobacteria; order Moraxellales; family Moraxellaceae; genus Acinetobacter; species Acinetobacter sp. KB005. Next base: position 3,472,853 of record NZ_CP188191.1, read on the forward strand.
GAAATTTATACAGATGTTAGCTTTGACGTTATTTCTCATCAAGTCGATGACTACATCTCACCGACTGGAGAAAAAATGCGACTTCCGAAATACTTTTCGTGGATTGCTCGAAATGAGAATAAACAAATTATTTTGAATATTCAGGCAGAAATTGACTGCCCATTCCGCTATGGTCATGGGCGTGGTTATGCTAGTGGCTATAAATTTACTGGTAATTACTTCGGCAATGAAGTTCAAGGCCGTGGTTATATCGAATACATTGATATCGAAAACCAAGAAGCTTTTAAATAGGAATACTTTTACTCAGGAATAGTGAGTTCCGTCATTGGCCAACGTGGTGTCGTGGTTACAGCCAAACCATCATGTTGTCCTGCTTTTAACCGTTGATAACCCGCAAAAGCAATCATTGCCCCATTATCAGTACATAAGGCAGGTTCAGCATAGTAAACTTGTGCCTTAATTTTACCCAATGAAGTTTCCAACTGTTCACGTAATCGTAAATTTGCGCTTACGCCACCTGCGATAACTAAACGTTTCAGTCCAGTTTGCTTTAGAGCTTTTACTGATTTTTTTACCAAGGTATCTACAATTGCTTCTTGGAATGAAGCTGCAATATCCGCGTCTCGGTTTTCACCATTCAATTTTTTCAATTGCACAGAAACTGCTGTTTTTAAACCACTAAAAGAAAAATCTAAACCTTGGTGAAGCATTGGTCGCGGAAATTCAAATGCTGACGGATTACCACTTAAAGCTAATTTTGCAATATTGGGACCACCGGGGTATGGCAAGCTCATCATTTTTGCAACTTTATCAAAAGCTTCTCCAGCTGCATCATCAATAGACTCACCTAAAAGCTCATATTGACCAATGCCGTGAGCTGCCATTAATTGTGTATGTCCACCTGAAACTAATAAAGCCACAAATGGAAATTCGGGTGGCTGACTTGAAAGTAGAGGTGCCAACATGTGCCCCTCCATATGGTGAACACCAATTGCAGGTTTATTTAAAGAAAAAGCTAAAGTTCTTCCAAATAAAGCCCCTGTCATTAAGGCTCCCATTAAGCCAGGACCACGCGTATAAGCAACTGCATCAATCTCTTGTTTTTTTATTCCGCTTTGCTCAAGCAATTGATTCATTAAAGGAATTAATTTACGAACATGGTCACGAGAAGCAAGTTCAGGTACTACCCCACCATATTCGGCATGAAGTTTAATCTGGCTATAAAGAACCTGTCCCCGCAAGCCGAGTTCGCTATCATAAAGTGCCAACCCTGTTTCATCACAAGAAGTTTCCAAGCCTAAAACAATCATCAAAACTGCCTTTTATATGAGTCAAAATATTGCAATCGCTATTATAGACTTGTGATATGAGTTGTAAATGAGTAAAATACTGACCTTCACTTGTGATCCGGCACAATAGTGTGCTTGATCTTATCCATAATCTAGAGGATTTTACATGCCACAAGTTAAGTTGAAAGAAGGCGAACCAGTTGACGTAGCTATCCGTCGTTTCAAACGTTCATGCGAAAAAGCTGGTGTTTTAGCTGACGTTCGTAAACGCGAATTCTACGAAAAACCAACTCAAGAACGTAAGCGTAAAAAAGCTGCTGCAGTTAAACGCTACCAAAAGAAATTGGCTCGCGAATCTGTACGTACTACTCGCCTTTACTAATTAATTTGTGATTGACTGCTGAATTATGACTACTTTAAAAAACCAAATTACTGATGCATTAAAAACTTCTATGCGTGCCAAAGATATGGCAACAGTGACGGTTTTGCGTAGTCTACAAGCAGCAATTAAGCAAATCGAAGTCGATGAGCGCATAGAGCTTGGCGACGCTCAGGTTCTTGCGGTCATTGAAAAGCAAATTAAACAACGTAAAGAATCGATCAAAGCCTTTGAAGGTGCTGGTCGTGATGATTTAGCTAGTAAAGAACAAGCCGAAGCTGAGATTTTATCTCAGTTTCTACCAGAAGCTATGACTGAGGAAGAGCTTGATTCTCTCATTGAGCAAACGATTTCTGCTCAAGAAGCAACTAGCATGAAAGATATGGGTAAGGTGATGAATTCTCTACGTCCGATCATAGCCGGGCGTGCCGATCCTTCTATCGTTTCAGCAAAAATTAAAGCTAAATTAGCTTAATTTCCTCTCTTAAATTTTATATTCCTTCAAACCAAAATTCCTTTTAGTTTGTGCATATTTGCATATCTGAAAATTTTAAAAGATATATTTTTAGATTTTCATTCGTCGCTCATCTTGCATTTGTTTTAATCTACTGTCTATTCTAGCCGACATTGCTTGATTGTCTTTTGCTAATCGTTGAGCATGCAACATCGATTTAATTGCATTCTCTTCACTCCCCGACCAATATTCAGCTTCTGCTCGATAGCGCAAAACATTAACTGCTCTCAACTTTCCTGCCTTGTCCAAATTCGCAGCTTGCTGTAAAAATTGCCAACCTTGTATATCTCTTGGGTTTTTATTAATAAATCGTTGAACAAGAGTTTGAACTTGTGCAAATTTTCCTTGACGTAATAGCACTTCAGCCAATTTATAGCTAAAAGCTCTATTTTCAGGCATAGTCATTTGTGTAGAAGCAATTGAGGAATAGGCTTGGTCAAGCTTGTTTTGCCCTAGATAAATATCTGTCTGCAATAGCGCAACAAGAGGTTTTCCGCTAGATTTGGCTTGATCCAAGGTGGACTGTGCCTGTGCATAATCACCTTGTTTTACGTAAAAAGCCGCCAAAGCAATAAGACCAGCAATATTTTTTTGAGAGGCCAAACTCTGTAGTTGATTTTCAGTAGCCTGATTTGAAACCACCATTGTGTACCATTTTAAAATTTCAAAATCGGCATCATATATACGATTTTTAACTTTAGGCATCTGGTTCGCACGAAGTCGAGCTTCACTCATACGCTCAGTCGTCAATGGATGAGTCAACCAGAAATCTGGTAAAAAACTTACCCGACTCGTCGCACGGTGCATTGTTTCAAAATAGTCTGCCATACTTTGAGGGTTATAACCCGCTGCATACATATATTGCATGCCAATACGGTCTGCTTCACGCTCCTGATTTCGACTATATGTTAACTGGCTATCCATTAGTGCAGCTTGTGTTCCCAACATCACTGCTGCCCCAGCATCTCCACCGCCCTGTGCAGCGATTGCCACACCTGCCAAAAGCCCAGCCAAACTTAATAAAGTTTGCCCCTTAAAGGCTTCCTCTGAACGACTAAAATGTCTTTGAGATACGTGTGCAATTTCATGCGCCATAACCCCAGCAATTTCATCAATATTGCGAGCTGAAGCAATAAGGCCAGTATTAAGCGCGAATAAGCCACCCGGAACAGCAAATGCATTGATTTGTGGATCTTTAATTACAACTAGACCAATAGGCTGACCAAGTTGAGTCTCACTCAAAATACTTGAAAATACTTGGAAAAATTGATCTTCGAGCCAAATATCTTGGAGAACTGGCATTTGCTTATGAACTTCACGGAATACTTTTTCACCAATAAATTTTTCTTTTTGTTGATCAAGCAAGCCTATCCCACTTCCAATATTTGGAATTTCCACCTGATTCGCAGATGACCAAGGGTCGAAAGACTGTGCATACGCAGCATTTGCTATAAAAGTCGCACTTAAAATAACTGGCAAAAATCTCAAAAATTTTTCTCTATTAAAATTAAACCATAAAAAAAGTCTACTGATGTGAACCATAAAAATGATGTTCAATCAATAGACTTTTACTATATCACTGGAAATCGACTAGTTTTGCAATGAAGTGTTATTCATCACTTATATAAAGTTTGGGTTTACCAGATATCTAGGTGTTTTATCCTCTAAAGCCTCAACCAGATTTTTATAGGCAAGATTTGCCATTTTTTTACGGGTTTCAGCAGTAGCTGAACCCACATGAGGTAAAGTGACTACGTTCGGCAATTTAAAAAGTGCTGAATCTTGTAAAGGTTCTTTTTCATACACATCTAAACCAGCAGCAAAGATCTGATTTTGCTGCAAAGCCTCAATCAAAGCTTGCTCATCAACTACCGAACCGCGCGCAATATTAATAAAAATAGCGTGTTTTTGCATAAGCTCAAATTGAGCTTTGCCCATTAAAGCTTTCGATTCGTTATTTAAATCAACTGCGGTTACTACAAAATCAGACTGTTGTAGTAATTGATCCAAACCAAGATATTGTGCGTTTAATGGCTCAGCTAATTCAGGCTTTTCACGACGATTATGGTAAACAATATTCATGTTAAATCCATAAAAACCACGTCGAGCAATTGCAGCCCCAATATTGCCAAGTCCAATAATTCCTAGTGTTTTTCCAAAAACATCTAAACCGAATTGCTGAGGCCCTACAGTTCTTTTCCATTCACCTTGCTTTGTCCAATGATCAAGAAAAGGAACTTTTCTAGCAGCGCTTAGTAATAATGTAAAAGCAAGATCAGCTGTTGTTTCTGTTAAAACATGAGGCGTATTTGATAACCAGATTTTTCTTTGATTTAAATAAGCCAGATCATAATTGTCATAGCCCACCGTTACAGATGAAATAATTTTTAGTTTTTGGGCTGGCGCAAGGTTATTTTCATTGAGTAACCGTCCTGCACCAATCATCCCGTCAGCATCTACAACGTGTTGTCGTATTTGTTCATTAATATCACCCAGTTTTGGGTTAAGAACTACAACATGATAATTCTGTTGTAATCGAGACAAAATTTCTTCATCAATTTGGCTAAATACTACAACTTTTTTCATGTAAATCCCTACTACTCGTTGTTATCTTGCATTAATTTCCATAACCTTTTTTTAAGGAGTGGTTTCTCCAGCATTTCTTTTAAACTTGCTAAATAAATAATATTCGCATGTTGAATATAAGAACAGTCACCAAGACACAATATCTTTTTCTCTGCTGCGAGAGCATCTAAAAAACCTTGTATATATGAACCAGCGCCCCGTTGATCTTGATAAGTCGCTAAAGGAAAAGGCCATTTTAATTCAGCATACTGCCCTATTTTTGCTTTTTGTATGTTACTCCAAAGCTGTTTTTCTTCTTCGCTTAAATTCGTAACATCTAAAAAAATAACACATTTTTCAAGAGAAAAAGCCTGCAACTCAAATGATGCAATCTTAATTACAGGTGCTTGCACTTCATTGTGAGGTGCTATAACGGGCTGAACATCTATTGAGACTGGCGCCACAATTTCAGGTTCAACTTTTGGAATATCGTTGATTTGTGGCTTTGTAGGCTGCTCAAGAACGACTGGTTCTACAGAAGGCAATATAATCGGTTCAGGTTCTTCAACAACATGATCTCGCCAAAGGCTTTGAGCATTATTTTTTTGGCACACCTGTGTCTTAGGAATCCATAAATCAATTCCTAAAGTTGCCAGTATATTTCTTTGCTGCCCAATCATGTTTGAATCAATACCTCTACTCAATCTACATTCTAACGGGCTTCAGTTTTTTTTTCAGTTTTTTATTTCGTTCAGCTGTTTTTATAATCGTAGATGTCTTTTAAATAATCATAACACTATTTCTTTTTTGCATTTGCTCAACAATTTCTTCTGTCTCAAAGCCGAAACGCCAATAAAGTAATTCAAGTACATCCAACTCATCTTGAGTAATAATGCGATCGCTCCACAAGCACATTTCCGCAATCGCTAAAATACTCAGACGGTCACGTAACAATAAACCCGCAATATCATTTAAAATTTCAGCAAGATCTAAAGGCTCATCCGAAATTTCATCATAAATATTCATTTCATCAGGATTGAGCAAAGAACGTAAAATACGATCACGGACTTCTAACTGATTTGGGCTGTTAATTTGTTGAACATGAAGTAAAGCATCAACCAAGCGAACAATTTGGGGTTTTACTTCTTCAAATGCAGTTGGTAAATGCAGCGGCATCAAATTCAGTTCATATTTAACCCGCTCTAACAAAAGCGCATCCAGCAACCCAATCTCGCCATCTTCTTGAATAATGAGTGCTAGTTTTGTGAGAAATTGCCGCGCAATGCTTGCCGGCATATGTCCAATGTTTTTACAGGCATCATGAAATATCTGAATATGAATACGACCATCCAGATTTAATAAGGCATCAATAATGGCATGGCTAACTGGCGCATCTTTAGGGATGAATTCTCGATATTGACGAATCATCAAAATAGCCACCATTACTTCACGTGACCCTGTAGCTGTTTGTAGCGCACGCTGAATTAACTCAGGACGCTTTTTATTGCGACGCACATCACTACTAAGAGGCTTGATGGCATCATTTAGTGCAAAACTAATAGGCGACAACCTTAGTAAAGGTAGGGGCTGTGGAGATGACCATGGAATATAAATCTCTTTTTCAGATTCTTCTAAAAAATGAAATAAGCTAAGTAACGGACGGTTACGTAGTTTTTTCAAATTTTCTAATTGTAAATCTTGAAGCAAAGTCGGGTTTAATTCATAAATGCGTTCACGAATACTCGGATGAATATTCATCCAGCTTTGAGGGCTAAGTGAGTTTGCAAAACACATATGTGCGATTGATTCTGAATAAGCACTATGAATTTGAGAACCCGAATGGTGAACATAAATACGCAATAAAGTCTGAGTATTCGAACTATTTTTTAATAATCGTACTGTTTTTTGGTCATTACGAAATGTGCGACCACTCAGAGTTAAGTATTTAATAAATCGAGTGATCAATACCCCAAGGCTACCCGCTAACCAAATTACACCACCCACCGCAACAAAGACGGTTTCAAACTTATGCTTATAACCTGGGCTATAGCGTTTAAACCCCTGTTTCGCTAATTTACTACCCCACTGACTAAAGGTTGTTAAACCACTATATAAAATCTTTAATTTAGTGTTTTCAACAGCTTCACCCGATAAAATCTGATTAAACTCATGGCCCAACAAGCCATATAGTTCAAGTTTATCCAGATTCTGCAAGGCTCCCCATGTCAGAATAATCACAATATCTTTAGGGTGAAAACCTGCTGTGAGTGCATTGACCCCGACCTCATCAGGTAAAACATACAAGGTTGGAACTTTTAGTGAGAAATTCTGCGCCAAATTTTCTGTAATTTTTAATGCTGCAAGTTCTTCTGGGGTACTTTCTTCTTTCACCAAACGACGTGCTTTAAGTTGTTTCGCTAAAGAATGCCCACCTTTACGCAGGATATAAAGTTCGGTAACTACAGACCAAACCATAATAAAAAGTAATAGTGCGACAAAATAAGGACTTAAAGTGTGCCACCAAATTGGCTGACTATAATCAAAAAAATGAACGAGCAAACCTAAAATTAAATTTAAAATAAAAATAGTAAGCAGCACAGCAACCAAACACATAGTGATGGACCATGCCATATTCTTATTTTCGATTAGATAGTGGCTTACTTCTTTCAATGTAAATAATCCCAATTACATTGTTAGGTTTCATCATAAAAGAAAAAAGCGGGAAACACCCGCTTTTTTCAGCTATTCCTATTCTTCTTTAATGCCTGTTAAATCTACAGAAGCAGCATCAACATTCACATCAATGTAACCATCTTTTTTCTTTTTAGCAGAATCATTACGCTTCTGCTCCAAATTATTTAGATAAGCACCATCAATATCACCTGTTACATAAATTCCATCAAATACAGAGCAATCAAACTCAGTTAGATCAGGCACTTTGCTGGTACGTACAGCATTTTTCAAGTCTTCCAATTCTTGGAAAACCAAACGATCTGCACCAATAATTTCTTGGATCTCTTCTACGCTGCGTTCTGAAGCAATTAGCTCAGTTTTAGCAGGCATATCAATACCGTAAACGTTTGGATACATAACCTGAGGTGCAGCTGATGCAAAGTATACTTTTTTTGCACCAGAATCACGGGCCATCTGGATGATTTCGTTACAGGTTGTACCACGAACAATTGAGTCATCAACCAATAAAACGTTCTTGCCTTTAAATTCCAACTCAACAGGGTTTAATTTCTGACGTACAGATTTTTTACGCTGTTGCTGACCTGGCATAATGAAGGTACGACCGATATAACGGTTTTTCATAAAACCTTCACGGAACTTAACACCTAGAATATTTGCAAGTTCTAATGCTGAAGTACGGCTCGTATCTGGAATTGGAATAACCACATCAATATCATGGTCCTCACCCCAGTCACGTAAAATTTTATGAGCAAGCTTTTCACCCATTTTTAAACGGGCTTTATAAACTGAAATTCCGTCAATGATGGCATCAGGGCGTGCAAAATAAACATATTCAAAAATACATGGACGGTATTTTGGATTAGCTGCACATTGTCTTGTGAACAACTCACCATCAGCAGTGATAAAAATTGCTTCACCAGGTTCAATGTCACGCTCAATTTTAAAACCAAGCGCTGTAATAGCAACTGATTCAGAAGCGATGATGTATTCCATCTCACCTTGTTCAGTCATACGTGAACCATAAATGAGTGGGCGGATACCGTTTGGATCGCGGAAACCAACCAAACCATGACCGGTAATCATCGCCACTACGCCATATGCACCTAGACAGCGCTCGTGTACACGAGTAACTGTATGGAAAATATCATCTGGTGTAGGGTTTAAAGTACCGTTCTTCTGCAACTCATGCGCGAATACGTTCAAAAGAACTTCTGAGTCAGAATCAGTATTCATATGACGTAAATCTGTTTTAAACAGGTCATCATGAATATCTTCGGCATTGGTTAAATTACCATTATGTGCAAGCGTAATACCGTAAGGTGAGTTCACATAAAATGGTTGTGCTTCAGCACTGCTAGCAGAACCAGCAGTTGGGTAACGTACATGGCCAATACCATAATTACCAAGTAATGCTCTCATATGACGAGTATGAAAAACATCACGCACCATACCGTTATCCTTACGAAGGAAAAGACGGCCTTCATGGCAGGTTACTATTCCAGCTGCATCTTGCCCACGATGTTGCAACATCGTTAAAGCATCAAACAACATTTGGTTCACTGGCGATTTACCGGCTATACCAACAACTCCACACATAGCAACCTCGCAGACAAGCTAGGAATTAATAAAAAGGATTCTTTGTCGAATGGTCGGATCGGTTTTCTAAATCTTCCGATTCGTCCATTGTTTTTGAAGGGGTGCTTGATGCACTACCTCCAGATGTTATTTGATGAAATGCCTCACTCGCTGCATCTTTAGACAACTCAGTCGCTAAAGGTGCATAAGGCAGTAAAAATTGTATAAGTATGGACTGTTTCCAGTTTGGTGAACTTTCAACCCAAGGCCCTACGCCCTGCATTGTAATCAACACAACTAACAAGCCTTTTAAGGAACCAAAAGCACCACCTGCTAAACGATTTAATGGCCCCAATTTTAGACTTTTCAAGAGGCCATTTAAAAATGCAGTGACGATCCATGTTAAAACAATGATCATAAGTGCTATAAATGCGAAAGCTGCAATTTTTTGAACAACCGGATCATGACTTAAACCCGACATGGACGGCGCAAGGAGGACAGCATATTTTGCACCCATAATTAATGCAATGATCCATCCTACCAAGTTCGCAAAGGCTTTGATAAATCCTTGTCGCAAACCGTTTAGCCCCCCAATGAGCAAAAGTATCAGAATAATGATATCAATTGTGTTCATATTCACTTAAGTCATGGCTGCAACACATTGTTTCACTAATATAGGACCGGTATAAATCAATCCGCTATAGATCTGTACTAGTGTTGCTCCAGCTTGCTGTTTGGCTGCTGCTTGTTCACCCGACAAAATTCCACCCACGCCAATTAACGGGATTTGTCCTTTTAACGTTTGGGCAAATAAACGTAAGCATTCGGTACTTTTTTCAAAAACAGGCGCACCTGATAAGCCACCCGACTCATTACCATAAGGAAGATTTTCTACACCCTCTCTAGATAAAGTCGTATTGGTAACGATTAAACCATCAATTTTAAATTGCAATAATTGCGCTGCAATAAACTCAACATCTTCTGCTGTTAAATCAGGCGCAACTTTTAAAACTAAAGGAACATAATGGTTATATTGCTCGGCAAGCTCAAGTTGTCTTTCTTTTAAGGTTTGCAATAATTCAGTTAATGCATCACCACTTTGTAAACTTCTTAAGTTCTTAGTATTTGGAGATGAGATATTAACGGTAATATAAGAAGCGTAGTTATAAACTTTCTCAAGGCAAATCAGGTAATCATCAACAGCCTTTTCTACAGGCGTATCTGCATTCTTACCAATATTGATACCTAGAATTCCTTTAAATTTTGAAGCTTTAACATTCTCAACAAGTTTATCAACACCATCATTATTAAAACCCATGCGGTTAATAATGGCTTTCGCTTCAGGAATACGGAACAATCGTGGTTGTGGATTACCCGACTGAGGACGAGGTGTAATTGTTCCAATTTCAATAAAACCGAAACCCAGTCCGGCTAAAGAATCAATATGTGCACCATTCTTATCAAGCCCAGCCGCTAAACCTACCGGATTTGGAAATTCAATTCCCATACAGGTTGTCGGTTTTGATTCTACGCTCTGGCGCAGCAGGCCGAACTTATGCGCTTTATCAAGCATAGATAATGTTAATTCATGGGCACGCTCTGGTGCTAAACTAAACAACATCGGGCGAGCAAGTGAATATAACATACCAATCACAGTCTACTGATTTTAGGTAGGCATATTATAGGCACAGGTAGCACAAAACACCATGCTTAAGAACACCATATTTTAATATGTTATTGAACCGTCGCTGTTAATTTAATCTGTCCATCACTTGAAACCATTTCCATTTTTTCAATACTTAAGCCCATTTGCGCAAGTTGGGTTAAAAAGTTCGCTAAAATTGCATAATTCTGATGAGTAACAATAATTTGTAACTGCTCACCATTTTGTTGAGAAGTGACCGTTAAGCCTTGTTGCTGAGCTACTCGTTGTATTTTTTCCGATTGGCCTAATTCGAGTTCATTCGCTGGTTTCATGGTAACTGCATTACTCTGCATCCATACCATCAAATCTTTTAAATCATTTAACCGTTTTTGCTGTTGTTCTGCCAAGGAATGCATTTTCCAAAGTGAAGCACCCACAATGACAACCACAACAAAAATTGTAGTAAAGACCACCATAACCCGCTCACGCACAGTCAAACGGTCTAAATATTGAGTGACTTGTTCAATCCACTGATCAAAGCGGTTTTGCAATTGAGTTATCATTTTCATTATTGTATTTTCACCACCCCAATTGCCCCACTACCATCGGCTTGAACATTACCTAGCTCCGCTTTGAATCCCTGCTGGTTAAGTTGCTGTGTTAAAGCTTGCAAATCATCTGCTGACTTTGCTTTTAATGCCATGGTCAGTGTTGAAGCATCATAAGCTAACTGCTGAGCTAAAATTTGTCTTTGCATTAAAATAGGACCAACACGGCTCAATAAAGAAAGTGCTTGTGTATCACCTTGCTTACTCATGCGTAAATGACTTTCAAACTGGCTTTTTATATTTTGCTCATTTACCCGACTAGAAGGGCCAAACCAATATTTATATTGCTCGACCGTCTGTTCGGCGGTTTGATTAGCCACATTTCTTAACTTTATCCAACGCAAAAAATCATAACTAAACTGAACCACTATAATTGCTAAAACAATAGCGGCACACGCTTTCCAATAACCAGAAACAGTATGCTCTTGTCCTTTAGCTTTAGGCAGAACATTAAAAGGATGCTGTTTGGGTTTATCTAAACCCTGAAATTGATAAATAAATTCAGAATGATGTTCTGCATCCGAGGCTGCCACCAAGCTTTCGAGTTGCTCTGTTGTCAAACCACTATATTGATAATGAGTTTCGACTGATTGAAACTCTAAAAATAATGCTAAATCATCTAGCGAATTACCCACCCATTTACTTTCACGCACAAGTAATTTCTGGTCAATATTACACAAAACCACTTGCTGCTCTTGAGGTTCAGGTAAAATCAGAAAGTCTGGCAATAAAGCAACGAGTTTAATAGGCAGCAAAGCCATTGCATGCTGCCATGTTTCAACTGTTGTTTTTGCCACTCCCAATACGGTTAATTGATCAGCATGAAAATGATGCACTACTTTCATATGATCAATAGGCAAAGTTACAAATTCTTCAAGCAAATATTTAACACCATCTGCCCCTAGTTGCTTGTAATGAGACTTTGCCATCTGCTGCTGGAGTACCTGAGCATGGCGACTAGGGAAAAAGATGACAGCTTCTTTTCCTTGATGTAATTGCAGGTCTTGTATTAATTGATCAAGACTTGCTGCCTGCAACCAGTTTTCTCCGTTAGACCAATGCCATATTCCATTGGTTTCAGGCATCCATAAATACAGCATAATGGGCTAAATGACCTTTTTAATTATATTGTGGGTATAAAACTATTTTTTTGTGTTGATAAACCAGTTGCAATAACAGCCTGATCATAAATTCGAGCTTCGGCAAGTGCAAATGGATTAAAGTTTTCATGTGTTAGTAGTTCAGCAATATGCCCTACCACGTTCATATGACACACGACTACAATTGACTCATAAGGAATCTGAGACAACCACTCAACTGCTTCTTTCGCATTATCATCTGGTTTAATTTTATCGCATAACAGCACAGGAACATCTTTAAAATAAGCTTGAATATGCGCCAATGTCTCTTGAGCACGCAATAAAGGACTAACTACAAAAATATCAGGCTTAACAATATCTTTTAAAAATGTTGCTGTCTGCCCAGCTTGAGCATGCCCACGAGCGGTAAGTGGACGTTTAGTGTCATTACCATTCACTGGAGGAGCGGCTTCCCCATGACGAACCAATGTCAGTTGCATAAATATTCCTTGTTAATAATTCTTGCATTATAACCGTAATTTATGACATTTCTTCTTCAGACTTCATGATGAGGTAAAACAAACTCAACATCACTACGGTGTCCATTTTTCATAAGAGATAAAGCAATATTTAAAGGTGGCGCACCCTCAAAAATAACCTCATATAAGGCATTGGTAATAGGCATATATACGTCTAGTTCTTCTGCTTTACCACGCACCTGAACAATGGTATTAATTCCTTCAGCGGTTTGCCCCAACTCTTTACTCGCTTGGTCAAGTGTTTTACCTGAACCCAAAGCATAACCAATCTGATAATTACGGCTTAAAGGACTATTACAGGTTGCAAATAAATCACCAACGCCAGATAAACCTAAGAACGTTAGCGGATTTGCCCCTTGTTTGACTGCAAAACGACTCATTTCGGCCAAGGCACGCGTTAAAATCATACTCTTGGTGTTTTCACCAATCTTGTAAGCAGCACCAATTCCCATTGCAACTGCATAAATATTTTTAAGTGCGCCCCCTAGTTCAACACCATGCACATCATCACTACCGAAAACTCGGAATAAGGCACTATGAAGAGCATGCTGCACAGCATAACGAACTAATTCAGAATCACTGGCAATAACAGTACCAGATGGCATACCTGCCATAATCTCCTTAGCGAGATTTGGACCAGATAACACCCCATAAGGAACTTCTGGCAATTCTTCACGAATAATATCGCTCATGAAGCTAAAAGTTTTAGCCTCGACGCCCTTCGTTAGAGAAACAACCGCTTGTGCAGTAATAAAAGGCGCAATTTGTTTTAATACATCACGAAATGAATGACTAGGAATTGCCACCAAAATAATATCTCGATCACACACGGCTTGTTCTAGATCAGACACAGCGCGTAATGATGACTCTAAAACAAAGTCTGGCAAATAACGTTTATTAATATGGGTTTTATTGATTTCTTCTGCTGTTTCGGCATCACGAATCCAGATCATGGTGTCGCAACCATTACGTGCAGCTAAATTGGCCATCGCCGTACCAAAGCTACCTCCACCCAACACGGTAATACGTAATGCCGTTTTTTTATCGACAGCAACAGGTTCCACTAAATCTGTAAACTTAAATTCAGCCATGCTTTATTATCCTATTTCTTACTTTTGAGGCTCATTAAGCCTGCCAAACTTTTACAAATTCTTTACTTTCAATCTCTGCGCGCGGTGCAATCGCTTTAGCTGCCGTGCCCACATAAATAATACCTGAAATTAAATCATGTGGTTGCAATCCTAAATGCTGCTTTAGCCAATTTGATTCAACAACCGCACCACTACGCCACATGGTGGAAAAGCCTTGAACTTGTAAAGACAATAAAAGGTTCTGTACGGCAGCCCCTGTACTTAAAATCTGTTCAAAATGCGGAACCTTAGGATGGTCTTGCAATTGCGTAAGCGCTAAAATGAGTAAAGGCGCGCGGAAAGGATGTTGCTTAACTCGTTCAAGTTGCGCTGAGTCAGTTTCACCCAAATCAGCCAGTGCTTTTGCTAAAACCTCACCAAATGCAGCACGTTGTTCAGACTCGATAACGACAAAACGTGTTGGTTTAAGTCTATGATGGTCAGGAGCAGTTAAAGCAGCTTGAAAGGCCAACTCTAATTGATCTGCATTTGGTGCAGGCTCAATCAATTGACCAATAGATTGACGTTGGTGAATATTCTGATGAATTATATGTGTTGCTGAATCCGTCATTAATATTGATCTAACTCAAAAAATTCAAAATAGATTAGCATAATCTACAGATAATCCACCATTGTATCTAGAACATAAAAAACAACGAGCTCATGCTTTGACATATTTTTAAGACAAAACATCAAAACTAATACAACGTCTTCAAAGTCAATTAGAAAACTTGTGTTCAAATAGTGAGATCTTTTTACGATTAACGATATTAGGTGAAACATGAAAAAAATAATTTTAGCGAGTGCGTTGAGCAGTGTTGTTTTATTACTAGGAGCTTGTGCCACTACCCCTAAAAACACCTTGGCGGTTCAAAAAGAAAATAATCAATTTGAAGTCACAGGCATTGGTAAAACAAATCTAATTGCAAAAAATAATGCGATTACTGCCGCTCAAAAAACTTGTTCAAAAAGCACCAGCCCTGTTGTGGTAGATGAAAAAACAACATACAACGGTGTATTAAAAGATGTAGTAAGCGAGAAAACAGGCCAAATGGTTGAAGCAGCAGCTGGTGTGATTGGCACATTAACTGGTAAAAATGCATCTCTAGCAAAAGATGATGATTATCAAACAACACTTACCTTCTATTGCAAAATTAATTAATCAAAAAAAATCCCAATCAAATGATTGGGATTTTTATTAGCAATAACCCTCTATACGGGTTAATGGCAATTTCTTACCAATTGCTTTTTCAATTTCCGGCAAGTAAAAAGCATCATCTTCTGAAAGAAAACTAATACTTACACCTTGTGACCCAGCACGGCCTGTACGGCCAATACGGTGCACATAGTCGTCTGACTGCTCAGGTAAGGTATAGTTAACCACATGAGATACGCCATCAACATGAATACCACGACCAGCAACATCAGTTGCGATCATGATGTTATTTTTACCCTGCTTAAACTGGTCTAACATTTTTAAACGTTTATCTTGAGCAATTTCACCTGAAAGCATCCCGACCCGATACCCATCTCTCTTTAAATGGTCATAAAGACGGCGCACTTGATCACGTCGATTAGCAAAAATCATGACTTTATCGATAGGCTCTTCACGCAAAATATCTTGTAGCAAACGATATTTATCTTGTTTAGCTACTACATAAACACGTTGCTCAACATCGTTATTGGTTTTTTGCTCAGGCTCAATTTCAACAGTGATTGGCTCAAACAACCATTGTCTCGCCAAATTAAGCACGTCATAACTAAAAGTAGCCGAGAACATGAGGGTTTGACGTTCTTCCTTACGCGGGGAATAACGCACGATACGTTTTACAGACGGAATAAAACCCATGTCCAATAAGCGGTCTGCTTCATCAATGACAAGGAATTCAATTTGATCGAGCCAAACTTCTTTTTGTTCTACAAAATCAATTAGACGCCCAGGTGTTGCAACCATGATATCGACAAAATTAGCATCTAGCTGTTTCTTTTGCTTATCAAAATCTACACCACCTAACAATGTCACGACGTGTAAATCTGAAAATTTTGTGAGTAACTTTGCATCGCTTTCAATTTGCAATGCCAATTCACGAGTAGGCGCCAAAATCAAGGCACGTGGCTCACCACGAAAGCGCTGTTCTTGAATCGGGTTATGTAACAAGTCATTAATTACACTAATCAGGAAAGCAGCAGTTTTACCTGTTCCTGTTTGTGCTCTACCAATTGCATCATGCCCGCCCAACGTATATTTTAAAACCTTTTGCTGAATCGGGGTCATTTGCTTAAACCCTAAAGCATCAATCGCCTTTTTAAGTTGCGGATGTAAATTCAAGGTTTCAAAACCAGATGTCATAAATACGTGCTCTAACAAACAATCTCTCTAATGAGAAGATCATTATAAACAAAAACGCCCCAATTCAAAAATTGGAGCGTCCGTGATTCATCAAAAGATGAATTAGTCTAAAGGCTGAACGTTCTCAGCTTGAAAACCTTTTTGACCTTGTACTACACTAAATTCTACGCGTTGGCCGTCACGTAAAGAACGGTGACCGTCACCAACGATTGCACGGAAATGAACGAATACGTCGTCACCGCCGTTACGTTGAATAAAGCCAAAACCTTTAGTGTCGTTAAACCACTTTACTACGCCTTGTTCGCGAGCTGTCATAAGTCAATCCTCAGATGTTGAAAAAAGGACCTTCCGGTGTTGCAAACAGCAGAGCAAACAAGTTTTTAAAATATTTATAATCTTAAAGCTTGTAATCATTCTGTGAAACTATCAACAATTTCCGGTTACATCCATTTGTTATAAGATTTTTAAACCAATTTAAGTGTGTGGTAAATCCTAAAACGGTTCGAGCTTACCACGGGTTTATGACAATTAATAGAATTTTTTTCAATTATTCCCCCTATTTTTAGTCCTTTTTTTAAACAGCTTATTACAATATTTTTTATAGGTAATTGCTTGTTTCTTCTTTTATAAAATGTGCGGTGTTTATAAAAAATTTGTTAGAATAATCTTTTTAGTTGTTTTGATGATGAATGACCAACACTTCCTCTACTACAGCACTTATTGAAATTAATGCCTTGGGCCAACCTTGTCCGATGCCTTTATTAATGCTTAAACGCGAACTCAAAAAAGTATCGGGTAAACAGCTATTTTTATTAAAATCTTCTGACCCCCATAGTGAAATAGATGTAACTCGTTACTGTGGTTTACATCATTTTATGTGTCAAACCACACATATATCCGAAAGAGAATTTCACTATTTAATTGAAACTCAATAATTCTTTGATAAACTAAAAGATTAGAAATTGCATAAAATTTTACATTTCTCTACCCAATTTTCCTTAATTATGAAGCTGATTCAAACTAAGATGAATTTATTGGTTATCCCATCCGATCCTATAAGGAGAAATCATGAGTGACAGCAGCAATCAATTGATGCCCCTGTCATTGTCTGCGCCCGGTGTAAACCTTGGTGCATATATCAGTACTGTCAATCAGATTCCTATTTTAACGGCCGAGCAAGAAAAAGAACTTGCTGAACGTTATTATTATGACCAAGATCTTGATGCCGCAAAAATGCTGGTAATGTCGCATTTACGTTTCGTCGTTCACATTGCGCGCAGCTATGCAGGTTATGGCCTACCACAAGGCGACCTTATTCAAGAAGGTAATTTAGGCTTAATGAAAGCCGTGAAGCGTTTCGACCCAAATATGGGCGTGCGTCTTGTATCTTTTGCCGTCCACTGGATTAAGGCAGAAATTCACGAATACGTTATCCGTAACTGGCGTATTGTCAAAATTGCAACGACCAAAGCACAGCGTAAATTATTTTTCAATTTACGGAGTTTAAAAAAATCGAGTAAAAAATTAACGCTCGAAGAAGCTCAATCGATTGCGAATGACTTAAATGTAACTGCAGAACAAGTTCTGGAGATGGAAGGTCGTTTAACCGCTTATGATGCTGCTTTCGAAGCTCAAGGCGACGACGACGATGACACCCCACATACTGCACCGGCATTGTATCTTGAAGATAATCGCTATGATCCAGCCCGTTTAGTCGAAAATGAGGACTGGGAAGAGCAAAGTACATCTGCCCTACATAATGCAATGGATCAGTTAGATGACCGTTCGCGTAATATTTTACAACGTCGTTGGTTAGATGATGACAAATCTACTCTCCACGAGTTAGCGGCCGAATATAATGTATCAGCAGAACGTATTCGCCAGCTTGAAAAGAATGCAATGGAAAAAATTAAAATTGCCATGTCTGCAAGCTAAAATAAGTTTAAAAATAAAAGGGCGATTAGCCCTTTTGTTTTATCTGGCTATGTTTAGCCAACCCAATCTATGATAACGTTGCCCTTCATTATTCATTTGCGTTTTTTGTTATGTGGATTGCCATTTCAGCCCTTAATCTTGCCTTTGCAGTCATGTTGGGTGCTTTTGGAGCACATGGTCTTAAAGCTCATGCGAGTCCTGAGCAACTTGTTTGGTGGCATACTGCAACCGACTACTTTTTTTACCATGCTTTAGGTCTCTTAGCACTTGGTATTTTAAGCAAAGTTATCCTTACGTTCCCCATTAAATTGCCATTCATATTGATTCAGATTGGTATTTTATTCTTCTGTGGTTCACTCTATATCATGGCGCTTGGATTACCGAGAATTTTAGGGGCAATTACCCCAATTGGTGGAGCATTTATGATAGCTGGATGGCTCGTTTTGGCTTGGAATGCCCTCAAATACGCAAAATAATTGGAATGTGATCATGCAAATTTATTTAAATGGCGAATTAACGGACACGCCTTGTCAAAACCTAATGCAGCTCATTCAGGCTTTGGCACTTGAAGGAAAAAGATTTGCGGTCGAATACAACCAGCAAATTATTCCAAAAAGCAAATTAGAGCAGATTTCTATCGCTCAACATGACCGTATCGAAATTATTCACGCTGTTGGCGGCGGCTAAGTCGGAGTTATCCATGCAAGACACACCTCTCATTATTGGTTCACGTTCTTTTCAATCTCGTTTATTGGTAGGAACTGGCAAATATAAAGACTTAAATGAAACAGATTTAGCCATTCAAGCGAGTGGTGCAGAAATCGTTACTGTTGCAATCCGCCGTGTGAATATTGGACAACATCCAGATCAGCCAAATTTACTCTCTGTCATTCCGCCAGAAAAGTATACAATTTTACCAAATACCGCAGGTTGTTTTGATGCTGACAGCGCAATTCGTACTTGCATGTTAGCGCGTGAACTTCTAGACGGTCACAACTTGGTAAAACTTGAAGTTTTGGGTGACGAAAAGACCTTATATCCAAATGTAACCGAGACTTTAAAAGCGGCACGTACTTTGATTGATGACGGTTTTGAGATTATGGTTTACACCTCTGATGACCCGATCATTGCTCAAGAACTTGAAAGTATGGGCTGTGTTGCAATTATGCCTTTAGGCAGTCTCATTGGTTCAGGTTTAGGAATTTTAAACCCGCATACCATTTCAATTATTAAAGAAAATGCGAAAGTACCAGTTTTGGTAGATGCAGGCGTTGGTACAGCAAGTGATGCCGCAATTGCTATGGAACTCGGTTGTGACGGCGTATTAATGAATACTGCGATTGCAGCTGCTCAGAATCCTATTTTGATGGCTTCTGCAATGAAAAAAGCTGTTGAAGCAGGACGTGAAGCATTTTTAGCAGGTCGTATGCCACGTAAACGTATGGCAAATGCGAGCTCGCCAGAAACAGGTTATTTCTTTAAATAATTTATTTCTAAGGAATCACTGATTTTTCAGTGGTTCCTCTCCCCCTCATATAACCATTTTTAATTTTCTAAAAGTTTTAAAATCTATATCGCTTTATTCAAATCAACAGATCTAAATTCTTATATTTACTTAGGCTATGCCTAATGTCCTCTGTAAATTTTGCTTTGCTCTTAACTCAAAATTCTGTTGAAAATAAGTCGTCTGATAAAGTGGGTCTGACTGATAAAAATGCGCTAGAACTTCTTTTCTTTTGATTGAATATACTTCTGGATCGACCCAAGCATATTCCTGCTGGATTTGCTGTTCATATTGCATAAAACGTTCTGGTGTAGCTGCTAAAATGGCTAAATCGATATCCAATAAAAATTGTAAATCTAACTCATCAGTCGCTATATGCTTTTGCGTGGCAAGAATCCACTGTTTTATTTTCTGAACCGTATTTACTGGTAAATCTTGAGCCATACATTGCTCAAAGAGTTCAGCACTTTTAAACTCATTGTCTTTAGCTTGTGGATCATAGATAACATCATGAAACCAGAGTGCCAATGCAACCGCATAGGCATCATTCAAATCAGATCGAACTGATTCGAGTAAAGCCAAGCATTCATATAAATGTTGAATAGTATGATAGGCCCGCTGCTTTTCACTATAGGCAGCGATGAGTATATTTAAGATTTTTTGTGGGTCAGAAAAATGATAATGCTGATGCAGCTCAAACCAAACATGTTCCAGTTTTAATAAGTAAAGCTGCATCATCATATATTAACCACGCTCAGGATTATTGCTCATCGCGTTTAAATACTAGCTCTTTTGCTGATGAGTTTTCAGCATCAAAGTAGTATCCATCGGTATTGAAGGCTTTAATATCCTCAGCTTTATTTAATTGGTTTTCAATCATAAAACGAGCCATTAAACCACGTGCTTTTTTCGCATAGAAACTAATGACTTTATATTTGCCATTTTTCTGATCAAGGAAAACAGGCTTAACAATTTCAGCCTTAATTTTCTTCTCATTGACTGATTTGTAATACTCATCTGAAGCAAGATTTACGAGTAATTCAGATTTAATTGCCGCCAAATCTTCATTAATCTGGTTCGTAATAATTCCCCCCCAGAACTCATACAAATTATGACCACGTAAATTTTTTAATTTAGTGCCCATCTCAAGACGATAAGGCATCATTAAATCTAAAGGACGTAATAAACCATATAAGCCAGATAGCATACGCAAATGCTGCTGTGCAAAATCAATATCTTTATCTTTTAAATGGTACGCATCTAAACCTGTATACACATCACCTTTAAATGCATAAATTGCCTGACGAGCATTTGAAAAATCAAACTCAGGCTTCCAATCTCTAAATCGGTCTGCATTTAGCGTGGCAATTTTTTCACTGACACTCATTAAATTGGCAATTTCGGAAGCAGAAAGTTTTCGGCAAACCTCAATTAATTGTGCTGAGTGTTCTAACAAGCGAGGCTGAGTAAACTCATCTGTAGGTAAAGCTGTTTCATAATCTAAAGTTTTTGCAGGAGAAATTAAAGCAAGCATAGACAACCTGAAAAAATTATTCTTAATCCCAACTATAACAGTAGATATTTTTTAATGCTAACTCGTGTTTTCAATGACGACTATCGGTAAAATAGCATCACGTATTGTTATTTAGCGGTTCTTATATGTCTGAGCAAACTTTCATCCAGGGTCCAGTAGGTAAAATTGAACTTTTCGTTGACCGCCCTGAAGGTGAAATCAAAGGCTTTGCGGTTGTTTGTCATCCGCACCCATTGCAAGGTGGAACCCCTCAACATAAAGTCCCTGCCCTTTTAACCCAAATCTTTAATGAATATGGCTGTATTGTTTATCGCCCTAGTTTCCGTGGCTTAGGCGGCAGTGAAGGTATTCATGATGAAGGCCATGGTGAAACTGAAGATATCTTAGCTGTAATTGAGCATGTTCGTAAGCTTCATGAAGGTCTGCCATTTTATGCAGGTGGCTTTAGCTTCGGCTCACATGTTTTGGCAAAATGCTTTGCACAGCTTAATCCTGAATTACGACCTGTACAGTTAATTTTGTGTGGTTTACCAACGGCTACCGTAGTGGGTTTGCGCCACTATAAAACTCCAGAAATTCAAGGTGATATTCTACTCATTCATGGTGAGCAAGATGACATTACCTTGCTTTCAGATGCAATTGCATGGGCAAAACCACAAAAGCACCCAATTACGATTTTACCGGGCGCTAACCACTTCTTTACAGGGTATTTAAAACAGCTTCGCCAAATCATTACACGCTTTATTATTATGAAATAAGCAGTAGTTTGATGGACATAGATTGAGTCTATGTCCATCATTTCATAAGCCCTGTAACTACTAAAAATTATTCCAACTTAATCCAAAACGGGCCAAATATTTTTTCACTCGATCACTATCGTTCGTTGTATTACGTTGTTGACGAGACACCGAAAAGAGTTGTCTTCCCACCTCTGCCATTGATTTTGAATTTTCACAAACCTCAAGTACCCCACGTAATTGAATCTGGTCAAATTCATCTATTTGCTCTAGTTGTTCAGAACTCAAATAGTTCAATAGAATGTCTACATCTCTATTTCCATCATTGCAAGATGCGGTCTGAATAAGCCAAAGTTGCTTTAACCGTTGAATTTCTTTTTCTACAGTTTCACGGCGAATTAACTCACCTTGCGATAAAGTTGCTAAACGAGTCACGCTCGCGGCTAGATCTCTAAAATTTCCTTGCCATGATGCATCTGCTGACTTAGCAAATTTTAAATACATTTCTAAAGCATCACGTTGAAAACGTAATTGTCTTTGATGAATTGCTGCAAAACGTTGTAGCTCAAAATCAATGTTGGGGGCAATATCTTCTATACGGTCTTTTAAATTTGGTAAAAAGAATGTCCATGTATTCAAACGGGCCCATAAATCTTCACGAAAACGACCAGCCTGAACTTCATTACGTAAATCACGGTTGGTACCCGCTATCAGCTGAAAATCTGCCTGAATTTCCTTATCACTTCCAACTGGAAAGAAGCTTTTGTCTTCAAGCGCTTTAAGAAGCATTGCTTGTTCATCAAGCCCTAACTCACCAATTTCATCTAAAAACAAAATGCCTTGGTCAGCACTTTTTAGTAGACCAGCACGAGAAGCAGCTGCTCCTGTGAATGCACCTTTTATATGACCAAATAAAGTGGACATGGCACTATCACCACGTAAAGTCGCACAGTTAACATCAATAAAACGACCGCTTAATTGAAATTTATCTTTCTTTAACTGAAAAATCTGTTTTGCCAAATGAGACTTACCAACACCTGTTGCACCCATAATTAAAATAGGCGCACTAGAGCGAGTTGCAACTAATTCAACCTCCTCAATAAGCTGATTAAAGGCTTTATTATGAGTAGAAATATTTGCTTTAAGTTGTTGCCAATTTTGCTTTTGTTCATCATCGAATCGCTGTTTTAAAACATCGTATCGAGATAAATCCAGATCAATAATTCTATATTCACCTTCTGAGGTCTTTTGTTCATTAGGAGAGCTCTGAATAAGTTGAGCTGGCAAATAATGTGCATCGACCAATAAATACCAACAAATTTGAGCAACATGTGTTCCCGTAGTGATATGCAATAAATAGTTATTTTTTTCGACATCAAACGGATATGTTTTTACAAAATCATAAAGTGCCCCATAAACTTCAGCAAAATCCCAAGGATCTTTAATACTGACTTTATGTCCAGAAATCTGTGTTTGTGGAGAAATTTCTTTCGCGTCTGCTGCTATAGATTTAACTAAATTATGATGTTGCCGATCATGTAACAACACCAATTCATCTACAAGCAAATCTTCATGCATTAACAGGCTAATTGTAGGACGCCAACGCTGCCAGCGATCTGGCTTTCTTCCCTGATCAAGTGTAGAACCGACAAAGCCAATAACGACTGTTTTCTTTGCATCCGCCATAATTTCTATAAAATTTTATAAGTGTCTATAATATACAATACGCATTTGACCAAAAAATTCCAAGAATATGCTTCATTTTACTTTTTTAGGCACATCTTCAGGTGTACCCACCCTGACACGTAATGTTTCAGGATTAGCAGTTCGTAATAACAAGAATAAGGACTGGATTTTAATTGATGCAGGCGAAGGGACACAACACCGCATTCAACAAGCCAAACTTTCCTTACAAAACCTAGTTGCCATTTGTATTACACACGTTCACGGTGATCATTGTTATGGTCTAGTTGGTTTACTTGCAAGTGCAGGCATGAATGCCCGTAGCAAACCCTTAATCGTGATTGCACCGAAAGAAATTCAGCAATGGTTTGAAATCACTGCCCAACTTACAGATTTACATTTACCCTATTCACTCCATTTTATTGATGTGAATGAAGCAACTCAACCACAACAGATCACCGATGAATTCATTGTTCAAGCACCCCCACTAAGCCATCGTGTTCCAAGTTTTGCTTTTAGCATTTATATCAAATCCATTCAGAAGAAGTTAGATACCCAAGCTCTAACTCAGCTTGGCGTACCTCAAGGCGATATGTGGGGCCATTTAAAACGAGGCTACAATGTTGAATTTGAGGGACAAACTCTAAAAGCTCAAGACCTTATCAAAGTTCAAAACCAGCAAATTCATGCAGTTATAGGTGGAGATAATGACCAACCTAAACTGTTAGCAGACGCTTGCAAAGATGCTCAACTCCTTATTCATGAATCAACATACTTGCAAACGGTTTTAGATAAAGTCGGCAAAGGTCCAATGCATAGTTCAGCAAAAATGGTGGCTGAATTTGCAGAACAGCAATCTCTGGGTAATTTAATTCTGACGCATTTTAGCCCTAGACATCAGGATAGAACTGGACAGCAAGCTATTATTGAAGAAGTTCGCCAGTTTTATAAAGGTCATTTTTATTTAGCAAATGATTTTGATGATTTTACCTTAAACGAAGCTGGACAGCTTTTAAAAGTCGATAAAAATCGTAAAGCCCATTAATAATACATATCTAAAAAGATATTTAAATATCTTTTTAGATACATTTTAAAAATTAAAATCTCCAATAAAAATTAATCACACAGAGAAATTAATTATTTTTATATATTATTTTCAATAACTTATATTTTAATTAAGTGCTTTTTCAAAAAGTTGGCACACTCAGTGCAATAGTACAAAGCACACAACATCATTGGGATATTGTGAATAACACCTGCCTGCAAACGCTTGGCAGGCAGGCTTTGAAAGGAAAAGAAAATGTCTGTCGTTGAAGAAATTAACCAACAAGCTCAGTTTGAACAAAAGCAGCAAGAACGTGCTTACCAAGTTCTGCAAAATGAAAAAACTATGCCAGTCAAAATGTGGACTAAAGGCGTGCTTGTTGATGACAACTCAAAACAACAATTATTGCAAACTGCTCAAATGCCTTTTATTTATAAATGGATGGCTGTAATGCCAGATGTACACTTCGGTTTAGGCGCAACTATTGGTAGTGTGATTCCAACCAAAGGGGCAATTATTCCTGCTGCTGTGGGTGTAGATATTGGGTGTGGAATGATGGCAACCCGTACAAGTTTAACTGCCTCAGATTTACCAGATAACTTACATTCTTTACGTACTGAACTTGAACGTTTAATTCCACATGGAATGACTAAACGCGGACGCGATCGTGGGTCATGGGAAACTCCACCAGAAATGGTAGATCAAGCTTGGGCGGATTTGGTTGCAGATTTTGAATACATTTGTGCCAAACATCCACGTTTGAAAAACACCAATAACCGCAAGCATTTGGGAACTTTAGGTACAGGAAACCACTTTGTCGAAATCTGTTTAGATGAACATGAACATGTGTGGATTATGTTGCACTCAGGTTCTCGTGGTGTAGGAAATGCTATCGGTAATCATTTTATCGAACTTGCCCGTAAAGACATGCAGAAGCATTTTATTAATTTGCCAAATAAAGATTTAGCATATTTAGTCGAAGGAACTGAACACTTTGATGATTACTGGTTTGCTGTAGGTTGGGCTCAGCGCTTTGCCATGAAGAACCGAGAAATCATGATGCAATCTGCAATTAAAGCCTTGGCTACGATTGTACCGAAGCCTTTTCAAGCACGTTTGGAAGCAGTGAACTGTCACCATAACTATGTGGAAAAGGAAGAGCACTACGGTGAAGAAGTAATGGTCACCCGTAAAGGTGCTGTCCGTGCACGTCTAGGTGAATATGGAATTATTCCAGGTTCAATGGGAGCGAAGTCGTTTATTGTCCGTGGGCTTGGAAATCAGGAATCTTTCTGTTCATGTTCGCATGGTGCAGGCCGTGTTATGAGCCGTACTGAAGCAAAACGACGCTTTACTGTTGAGGATCAAATTGCACAAACTGAAGGTGTGGAATGCCGTAAAGATGCAGCAGTCATTGATGAAATTCCTTCGGCATATAAGCCTATTGAAGATGTAATGAAAGCCCAAAGCGATTTGGTTGAAGTGGTTTATACATTAAGACAAGTGGTGTGTGTTAAAGGGTGATTATGAAAAATTTATTTTTCCCCTTGCAACTAGAGTCAATCAAACTCGAAGAAGGTAGCTTATATGTCTCTCCTTCTGATAATGGCAAGTTACAAGTCATCAAAATATTAAAACTTGATGACTATGGCGCTCATATTGCAATGTATGAAAATCAATATAAGCATTTTCCCAAATATATAGATGAGACGACATTAACTTTTGGAAAATACAATACAACTAATGAAGTTTTAAGTATTGGGCACTTACCACTTTCTTATTCAGCATTAGCGACCTATAAATTACTTTTTGTTCAAAGCGGCATAACAGGTGAAGAAGAACTTGAGGGTTATAAAATGTGGCAAGAGGCCTCAGGTGGTTATTTCTAATATTAAGGAAATAGAATAATGAAACTCGCAGAAGCTCTTTTACTGCGAAGCGATCAACAAAAAAAGCTCGCTTCGTTAAAACAACGTATCAATGCCAATGTATTGGTACAAGATGGTGATGAACCAAGTGAAGAGCCAAATGAGCTCATCAAACAGGTGTTTGCTTTAACCCAAGAAAGCAATCAGTTGATTTATCGTATTCATCTAACCAATGCTCAAGCAAAGTTAGAAGATGGAAAAACGTTATTATCACTACTGAGCTTAAGAGATAGTTATGCTGAACAGCATAAGATCTTAATGGATGCGATTGCCAATACACATCGTGAATCTGATCGTTATAGCTCACGTGAAATTAAGTGGAAGAAAGTCATTCCTGTTTCTAGCTTACAAAAGCAGGCGGATGATATCAGTGCGAAATTGCGTGATTTAAATATCAAAATTCAAGCTGCCAATTGGCAGATCGATTTAGTTGATTAAACAACAAATTTTGTGGAATCATTTTCACAATCAAAGTTTGGGCATACTGGGCGAGTACAAGATCCCGCGTTACTCCGATCTGAGGGATTGAAAACAATTCAGGCGGCTATGGCAGCATGTGAGCCGTGCATCGATATTCACTTATCAGGCTCAGCACTATGCACCTAGCAAACCTTTGTCGAAAGCAAAGTCACGCGTTACTTCGCACCACCATGTACTGACAGTATGTTCATTAAATTAGAAAATAAGGAAAATAGAAGTGAATAAAGCTTTGGCAAATATGCCAACAACCATTCAAATTGATGGCTCACAAGGTGAAGGCGGTGGGCAGATTTTAAGAACTGCCCTTGCCCTTTCAATGATTACAGGCCAGCCGTTTGAATTAATTAATATACGTGCTGGGCGTAAAAAACCAGGTTTAATGCGTCAACATTTGGTTTGTGTACAGGCATCTCAACAAATTAGCCAAGCTTATGTTGAAGGTACTGAGTTACATAGCCAACGGTTATATTTCGCACCTCAACATGTTCAAAGTGGGAAATATCAATTTCAAATCGGTTCCGCAGGTAGTACAACACTGGTTTTACAAACGCTTCTACCTGTTTTGTTATTACAAAATGAAGTCTCTGAGCTTACTATTTCAGGTGGCACACATAACCCGCTTGCACCAACGGCGGATTTTATTGAACAGTGCTTTTTACCTGCTCTAACAAAAATTGGAATTCACGTCGACTTTAAATTAAATAAAGCAGGCTTCTTTCCTATTGGTGCAGGTGAAATTCAAGTTACGATTCAGCCGTGGCAACATCGCAACAAACTAAATTTATTAGATCGTGGTGCTTTGCAATGTACTGAGGCTTTTGCAGCAGTATTAAATCTTTCAGAAGAAGCGCAAATTGCACAACGAGAATTAGCAACTTTAAATAAAAGACTGAAATTGGATACACAAAAGCAATTTCAGCTGAATGGAATCAGCCAAGGCAATACGGTGTATGTCAAACTTGAACACAAACATCATACCCAGCTATTTACCTCTTTAGGCGAAATGCGAAAAAGTGCAGAACAAATTGCCAATCATTTGGCTGAACAAGTGAAGCATTATATGGAAACTAATGCTGCTGTGGATGAGTATTTAGCAGATCAGTTGTTATTGCCGTTAGCCTTGGGTCAAGGTGGTGAGTTCACCGCACAATGTATTAGCGAGCATACGCGTACTCAAGCAGCTATGATTGAAAAATTTATTGATTGTGAAATCGAATTTATCGAGTTAGGTACAAATCATTTTCATGTAAAGGTCAAAGTTTAAGAAGCTCACTAATGAGCTTCTTATTTCTAAAAAATTACTCTACAGATGCCAAAGCCGTCACCAACAACTTCCAGCAATTATCTACAGTATCAACTTTTACTCGCTCACCCGGTGCATGTGCACCTTGAATATCAGGTCCAAATGAAACCATCTGTAAATGTGGATAATGCTCAGCAATAATCCCACACTCTAAGCCTGCATGAATCACTTTAAGATTTGGCTCAATGTTAAACGCCTTTTGATAGGCTTGTTGTAAACACTTTAAAGCAGCCGAATCTGGATTTGGCGTCCACCCCGAAACTAACGGCGTGAGTGTAGAGGCGATATTAAATTGACTAAAATGTGCCTGAATCTTCTTTGCAAAATCTTCAGCTTCTTGGTTCACCATGGAGCGGACCATTAAGACAGCTTTTCCACCCTCTCGATTTAATTTTACAACCCCAATATTATTTGAAGTCTCAACCACATCTGGAAGAGCTTGACTCATACTTGCAACGCCGTATGGGCTTGTTGCCAAAGCTTGCAACCATTCGTTTTGCTGCTGTTGAGCAATCACTCCCGTCACGTCAGCGCTATTCGGTTGAATAGTTAATTGTAGATTGTCATCAATACCCTGTAGCTGTTTTTTCCATGTCGTTTGATATTCAGCAAGTAATTTTTCTAGTTCAGGTAATTGGTTAAATGAAATTGCAATGGTTGCTACAGCTTCGCGAGGTAGTGCATTACGAGCTGAACCACCACTAAACTCGACAAGCCTTCCACCAAACTTTGCTAAATACTCATTTAAAAAGCGAGCTAAAATAACGTTGGCATTGCCACGTCCTAAATGAATATCTACACCAGAATGACCACCTTTAAGACCAGCAACCTGAATGTTCACAACACTCAAGTTTTCAGGGATTTTTTCATAATTAAGTGGCTGCTCGACTTCAACATCAATACTTCCAGCACATCCGAGATATAACTCGCCCCACTCTTCTGTATCAATATTGAATAACCATTTACCTTTTAGCACACCTGCCTGTAAAAGCCGCGCACCACTCATGCCTGCTTCTTCGTCCACTGTTAAAAGAACTTCAATAGGGCCATGAGCAATGTCATTTGAATCTAAAACTGCTAAAGCCAAGGCTACCCCAATGCCATTATCAGCACCTAAAGTGGTGTCTTTAGCGATTAACCAGCCATCTTCGAGTATTGGGCGAATCGGGTCTTTAAAAAAGTCATGTGCTGTGCCCGTATTGGCTTGTGTGACCATATCTAAATGGCCTTGAAGAATGACCCCAGATACATGTTCTTTACCCGCAGTCGCATTTTTACGGATAATCAAATTTCCTACTTCGTCTACGTAAGTTTCTAGATGCCGACTTTCAGCCCAGTTTTGCAAAAACTCGCGAAGTTGCTGTTCATGCTTTGATGGTCGAGGAATTGTGCAAAGTGTTTGAAAATGCTGCCAAACGACTTGAGGAGATAACGCTGCAATATCAACTTGTGTCATGAAAACCACACTCTAATTATGTAAATATCTTAATAATTTCAATATACACAACACATTAAAGATAGGTAGAGGTTTGAGTAAAGATTTTGTATTTTTATATTTAATTTAAATAGAAAGTACGACTTTTCTAAAAGTCGTACTTAATGAAAGAGTCTTAAGAAACGTTTTATTTAACTTTTCCATTCAAATGCGGAAAAACTTTGATCGGCTTTCAAACTATTTTCAACAGCCTGTGCAAGCTGACGAATAATGCTTTGTGTTTCAATTTTCTCAAACCAGTCTTGTTCTTCATCTGGGTTGGCAGAGATTTCACACATCAAATGCCCATCATGGTCTGTTTTTTGGCAAGTAATAGACAAGGGTAAAAGATGATTATCAATACTCACTTCTACTTTTTCATGTTCATGCACAATATGTTGTGCATCAAAACCATAATGCCCCAATTGTTTAAATAATAAAGCCGCTACATATTCTTGAGTGATATGGCATTCATTTGGTGGATGATCAAGCACCCCATGTTGTGGGCAACTGGCAATAAATTGTAATTTTTTCATCCTTTGTCCTAACACTATTATCATTATCTGCGCTTAGCATAAGCAATAAACAAACAGCAGCCAAGCCTTTAGCCCGCTGCTGCCGTTGCTATTGTGTTAGCAATTATAAAATGTGTTAGGTAAAAAGTTATTGGCTAACTTCAATCGTTAAGCCTGCACGATTCGCCAACTCAGTAAAAGTTGGGAAGCTTGTCGCAACTGTTTCAGTGCCCTGAATCGTAATCGGACCAGAATTACGAAGGCCTGCCATACTAAAGCTCATGGCAATACGGTGGTCATGGTGTGATTCAACTTCACCGCCAGTAAAAATTGGTGACCAATCGCCAGACTTACCCTTACCTTCAATAATGATGCCATCTTCAGTTGGTGTGCAGTCAATACCCATGATTTTTAAGCCATCTGCCATCACTTGAATGCGGTCAGACTCTTTCACACGAAGCTCTGCTGCGCCAGTTAATACGGTCTGTCCTTCTGCACAAGCTGCTGCAATAAATAATGCTGGGAATTCATCAATTGCTAAAGGCACTTGGTCTTCTGGCATATGAATGCCTTTAAGTGTACGCGAGCCTTTAATATGAATATCAGCAATAGGTTCACCACCAGCAATGCGCTCATTTTCAACAGTTAGGTCAGCACCCATCTGTTTTAAAATTTCAATTACACCAGTACGTGTTGGGTTAATCCCTACCGCTTCAAGCACAACGTCGGCGCCTTCAGTAATTGCAGCACCCACCATAAAGAAAGCAGCAGATGAAATATCCGATGGTACTTGAATGTCAGTACCCACTAATTTACCGCCACCAACAAGGGAAATTTTGTTGCCTTCAGTCTTAACATCATAACCAAATGCACGAAGCATGCGTTCAGTATGATCACGAGTTGGCTCTGGTTCAGTTACCGAAGTTTCGCCTTCAGCCCATAAGCCCGCAAGTAAAATACCAGACTTCACTTGAGCCGATGCCATAGGTAAATCGTATTGAATACCTTTTAATTGCTGAGCACCAGTAATACTTACAGGTGGTGTACCTTTTTCACCTGTAGTTTGAATTTGCGCCCCCATTAAACGCAATGGTTTAGCAATACGCTCCATTGGACGTTTAGAAAGTGAAGCATCACCTGTCATGACTGAATCAAATTTCTGTGCAGATAACATACCTGAAAGCAAACGCATACTTGTTCCAGAGTTACCCATATACAATGCACTTGCTGGTGCTTTTAAACCATGCATGCCTACACCGTGAATGGTCACTTCACCATTTTTAGGGCCTTCAATGCTTACACCCATATCACGGAATGCTTGCAAAGTTGCTAATGCATCTTCACCTTCAAGGAAGCCAGTTACATGAGTCGTGCCTTCGGCAATAGCACCAAACATAATGGAGCGATGTGACACAGATTTGTCACCCGGTACGGTAAATTTACCTTTAAAAGTTTTATTTCCCGGTAAGATACTGAATTGCTGTGTCACCTTATTTTTCTCCATTAAAGGTTTTTTGGCTAACATATGATTGAAATGCTGACGGGCTGCCTGAGCATGGCCAAGCAAACCCATTAATGCATGAGAGTCTTCATTTTCAATCAATTTTCTAAGTACAGTAAGCTGCTTTTCGAAGCCATCTACAGCATTTAATATAGCTGTTTTATTGGCAAAGAAAATGTCATGCCACATTTGGGGGTCACTAGCCGCAATTCGCGAAAAGTCACGAAAACCACCTGCTGCATAACGGAAAATATCAAGATTATCTTCACGATTCGCAAGTTGCTCGACCAGATTAAATGCCATTAAATGTGGTAGATGACTCGTATGTGCCAGCACTTCATCATGCTTGGCAACATCCATACAAATGACTTCAGCTTTTGCTGCCGACCAAAGTTGAATCAGTTTATCAACAGCCCATTCTGCACTTGTTGGTAACGGCGTTAAAATCACTTTATGATTTGCAAATAAGTCAACTTTGCCCGCGTGAATGCCTGTATGTTCACTACCCGCTATAGGATGCCCTGGCACAAAACCTTCTGGTAAATCTTCACCAAATACAGCTTTTGCTGCATCAACGACATTACCTTTTGTACTTCCCACATCGGTTAAAATTGTGGTTTCTGACAAATAAGGTTTAATTTGCTCAAGCACTTTTTGCGTAGCACGCACTGGCAAGGCTAAAACGACTAAATCTGCCCCTTTCACGGCTTCAACTGGATCAGAAAATCCTTCGTGTATTAAGCCAAGTGATTTTGCATCTTCTAAAGTTTTCTGTGAGCGTGTAGATGCCACAATAGTTGTCGCCAACTTTTCTGCAACAATAACACGAGCTAAACTCGACCCGATGAGTCCTAAACCAATAAATGCAACTTTTTTAAATAGGGGTTGTGACATAACTTCAACTTTGCTTTTGCTCAAAGATATTTAAATCATTGAGCAATTTGTTTTTAAGCATAATGACATGCTTATCTTAATGCATGTCATTATTCCAACATAAGTGATTACAGAACAGCAGCAGGATAAGAACCTAAAATACGAATCTCTTTCACCATTGGGCGAATATCATTAATCGCAGCAGCAACATTCTCTTGTTCGATATGACCTTCTAAATCGATAAAGAATACATATGCCCACTTTTCAGGTAATGCTGGACGAGTCTCAATACTTGTTAAGCTAATATTATGTTTTGCAAATGGCGCTAAAATTTCTAATAAAGCACCCGCACGATCATGCGCTGAAATCAATAATGAGGTTTTATCATTGCCACTTTGTGGAATTTTTTCACGGCCGATCACTAAGAAACGTGTTGTATTTTCCGGATTATCTTCAATATTGCTATGTAAGATTTCAAGGTTATACATGCCTGCTGCAATATCAGATGCAATCGCTGCCGAATGCCATTCATTACGAATACGACGTGCAGCTTCTGCATTTGAGTTTAAAGCAACGCGCTCAACACCCGGATAATGTGCATCTAACCATTGGCGACATTGAGCCAAAGTTTGTTGATGCGCATAAATCTGCTTAATACTGTCTTTACGTGTATTTTCAGAAACAAGGAATTGATGATGAATACGTAATTCAACTTCACCAATCACGTTTAAATTCGATGTTTTAAAGCAATCTAAAGTATGGTTTACAACACCTTCAGATGAGTTTTCAACTGGAACTACACCGTAATGTGCACTACCTGCTTCTACTTCACGGAAGACTTCATCAATTGTTGGAAGTGGGCGTACAACCGCATCTTTACCAAAATGCTTAAGTACAGCAGATTGAGTAAAAGTACCTTCTGGCCCTAAAAATGCAATACTTTGCGGCGCTTCTAAAGCAAGGCAAGCAGACATAATTTCACGGAACAAACGCGCCATGGTTACATCAGACAAAGGACCTTGATTGCGCTCCATGACTTTACGTAAGACTTGTGCTTCACGTTCAGGACGATAAAACAAAGGATTCTCTTCGGAAGCAAATTTAGCTTTCGCAACTGCTTCAGCAAGGCTTGCGCGTCGATTTAATAATTCTTGAATCTGTTGATCCACGCTATCAATATCTTCGCGAATTTGTTCTAAACTAAGAGAAGTCGTTTTGTTTTGATCATCGTTGATCATTGGAATGCAGCCTCAGCAAAATCATCTTTTAAACGAGAGTATAACAATAGTCTGCTTTGATTTGTTAGGCAATATGGCTGTATTGGCTTTTTTCATTAAACCATCTTGATCGGATTCCTCAGATCGCTTTATTTGATAATGATTTTCATTTATCATTTGCATAATAAATTTTATTCTTGTTTATTATGCATAACTCATTTTTCTTTTTATCTTGCAGTTTTCTTTTGAGCTCATTAGTAAGTGGCTCTGTTTTGGCTCAAACTTCTACACAAAATCAATCAAAAATCGTTTTTCAAAACAATCAAGCACAATTTCAAATTAACTCTAAAAATACAGGCCATGATTATCTTATTCAAATTTATAAACCACCCATTGCCCCACCCCAACATGGTTATCCCGTACTTTATATATTAGACGGAAATGCAACCTTTCCAAGTGCAGTCAATATTGCTCAATCTATTGGGGCAGGTTCTACAAAATTAGGTCTAGACCCGCTCATGATCGTCGCGGTCGGTTACCCTAAACAAAAAACTTTTGATGTACAAAAACGTGCTTATGACTACACCCCTAAACCTTCTGCTGAATTTCAGGCTCAAGGTAAATATAAATATGGTGGTGCTGATCAGTTTATTGCATTTTTAAATAACGAACTCAAACCTGAAATTGCAAAACAGTTTCCAATTAATAGCCAGCAGCAAAGTATTTATGGCCACTCATTTGGAGGGTTATTTGTGCTTTATCAATTTTTTCAAAAACCTGAAGCATTTCAACGTTACATCGCAGCCAGCCCTTCCCTCTGGTTTGATCAAGGCATGCTATTTCAAAAATTAACCTATTGGCAGAGTCAAAAACAAATTAATTCTCCTATGCTTTTGACTACAGTCGGCACCCATGAGCAAGGCGGACCTCGTACTCAATCTGCTCATAACTTTAACGAGAAAGATTTCTTTAAAGCTTTGGAAAACCGCCGCTCAGCCCAATTTGTTTATTGGCATTTT
Source organism: Acinetobacter sp. KB005 (assembly GCF_049949095.1). Lineage (NCBI taxonomy): Bacteria > Pseudomonadati > Pseudomonadota > Gammaproteobacteria > Moraxellales > Moraxellaceae > Acinetobacter > Acinetobacter sp. KB005. The sequence continues at coordinate 3,507,968 of NZ_CP188191.1, forward strand.
TACAATCCTGCTGAACAACATATTACCAATTTGTATGCGAGTTTGCCGAAAGCACTTATGTTTGCCGCATGCCAAAATTTAGAAAACTGCAAATCTTTATTTGATGAGCCTACAGAGCAAACAACTGAATAAAACCCACTTAAATTTTAAGAGGAGCATTCACTCCTCTTAAAGACAAAGCTCTTAATCGAGAGAATTAGTTATACTGTCTGAAGATGTCATAACAACAGTAAAATAGAATGAATAAAATTATTGTTTTAGGTCTACTGAGTTTAATTAGTGTCAGTCTAACGGCTTGTGGTGGCTGCCCCCTCATCGCGGGGTGCAATGGTACTGATCCGTCCCCGTACTATACAACTACTGCCAGCAATCAAGTTCGGGGCATTCCCGTGCCAGCCCAGACTAAACTCACCTACAAGTCACAACATTTTAGGCAGGAATTTCAGCAAATACATGCCTTAAAAGAGAAAAATTTAACAGCTATCGCGTTACCAGAAAATACGGCAATCGTTTGGGGAGGCATGCCAGTAGACATGTTTATACAGTTTTATAATCCCGAAATGAAAGGATTTTCAGTCTATCCTGCGAAAGGATTTAAAACAGAATTATCAAATGAGTTTTTACGTTTATGGGAAAGTTGTGAAAGTGATTTAAACATTAACCTAAAGGATCCTAATGACTGGTCATTTAATCCTAAAAATATGGAAATAACTGGTTGTGGTGTCGTCTTTCAAAAACGCAGTGAGTATACCGAAGACTCATTTCGTCAAGATGAAGCCGATGAGTTTTTAAAAAAGATGAATCATGCATTACAGCAATTACCGAAACAACAAGACTACCCTGTCATTCAACAAAAGACCAAATAGTTAAAAACAAAACAGCCTGTTCTAGGACAGGCTGTTTTTACTCTGCTTAATTAGGCTTTGCCAATTAATCCACGCGCTACGATTTCTTTCATAATTTCATTTGTACCACCGTAAATACGCTGAATTCGGGCATCTACAAAGAAACGAGAAATTGGATATTCAGTCATATAACCATAACCACCAAAAAGCTGAAGCAAGTTATCTGCAACTTTCATTTGCATATCGCTACTGAAACTTTTCAATGCTGCAGCCGTTTCTACATCTAGTTTACCTTCTTGATATAGAGCAATATTTCTTTCATAAAAAGCCGCTGTAGCAAGTTCATCAATTTTCGCTTGCGCCAAAACAAAACGCGTATTTTGGAATTGTGAAATGGGTTGACCAAATGCTTGGCGTTCTTTTACATAAGCCGTTGTCAAATCAATTGCACCACGGATTGCACCAATTGCAGTGGATGCAATTGCAGTACGTTCACGTGGTAATTCTTGCATTAAATAAGCAAAACCCTGCCCAGCTTGACCAAGTAGCTGGTTTTTAGGCACTTTCACATTGTCAAAAAACAGCTCAGATGTATCTTGAGAATGCAGGCCGATTTTGTCTAAATTTGTACCTTTTTTGAAGCCTTCCAGATGTGTATCTGCCAATAATAAAGACACGCCTTTAGCACGGGCTTGAGGATCAGTTTTTACTGCGAGCACAACAAGATCAGCATGTTGGCCATTTGAAATAAAGGTTTTTGAACCATTTAACACATAATGGTCATCTTGCAAAATGGCACTAGTACGCATTGATTGCAAATCCGAGCCTGCTCCAGGTTCAGTCATACCAATTGCACCAACCACTTCACCTGTTACCATTTTCGGCAACCAATATTGTTTCTGCTCTTCTGTCCCGATATGTAAAATATATGGTGCAGCAATTTCAGAATGACAAGAAATAGCTGTCGATAATGCACAAAAACCAGCACGTGCAGACTCTTCAACCAACATTAATGAATAGTATGTCGGTACCCCATAACCACCGTATTCTTCAGGGACATCCACACATAAATAGCCATTTTCGCCCAATTGGTTCCAAACAGAACGAGGCATAATGCCTTCACGTTCCCATTGGTCGTAGTGTGGTGCAATATGCTCACTCATAAAACGTTTAAAATTATCACGGAATAATTCTAAATCTGCATCGTATGCCAACATAATATTTTCCTTCAGCTTTATTGTTTTATCGAATCTCGTTGTTGTGCATGCTAATCATTTTTCAAGCAACTGTCATGGCATAGCTGCTCATTAAAACTGTACTTTTCAGTCAGCCAATAAAAAAGGAAGCCACAGCTTCCTTTTTTATATAGGTTTATTCGAATTAATCTAGACCTTCAGCGACTTGAGGAGTTTTTTGTTCCATCATTTTTCTGTCGACTTCATCCGGATTATTTAACGCTTCATTCAGCTTATCTTTATCTAAAGCCCCCACCCATTTAGCAACCACAATCGTTGCTAAAGAGTTACCGACAAGGTTGGTTAAAGCACGTGCTTCTGACATGAAACGGTCAATACCTAAGATTAATGCCAAGCCTGCAACAGGAATATGTCCTACAGCAGACAAAGTTGCTGCCATAACAATAAAGCCAGAGCCAGTTACACCCGCCGCCCCCTTAGATGAGATTAAGAGTACCAATAACAAAGTGATCTGATGTTGAATATCAAGCTGAGTATTCGTTGCTTGGGCAATAAAGATTGCAGCCATGGTCAAATAGATTGATGTTCCATCAAGGTTAAATGAATAACCTGTTGGAATAACTAAACCGACTACAGATTTTTCACAACCTGCAATTTCGAGTTTACGCAACATACGCGGCAAAACAGATTCAGAAGAAGATGTACCAAGTACAATTAATAACTCTTCACGAATCATGCGAATCATCTTGAGGATACTAAATCCACTAATACGGCTGATTGTACCCAAGATCAAGAAGATAAAGAGTAAACACGTAATATAGAAGCAAATGATGAGTTGCCCTAATTGTACGAGTGAACCAACACCATATTTACCGATAGTGAATGCCATCGCACCAAATGCGCCAATCGGAGCGAGTTTCATGACCATGTTCACAATGTTAAAGAACACATGTGCAACTTGATCAATAAATTTTAAAACTGGACGTCCTGCATCACCTAATTTATGTAAAGCAAAACCAAAGAGAATTGCAAAAAGAAGGACTTGTAAGATTTCACCATTTGCAAATGCACCAACCACCGTATCAGGGATGATATGCATTAAGAAATCAATGGTAGATTGTGACTCACCAGAACTGACGTATTTTTGAATGCCCGAAGTATCAAGAGTGGTAGGGTCAACATTCATCCCTACACCCGGTTTAGCGATGTTAATTACAACAAGGCCAATTAGAAGTGCAATTGTTGAAACAATTTCAAAGTATAACAAGGCAACGCCGCCAGTTTTTCCGACTGACTTCATGCTTTCCATGCCAGCAATACCGCTCACCACGGTACAGAAAATAACTGGAGCGATGATCATCTTGATCAAACGAATAAAGGCATCACCTAATGGCTTGAGTTTTTCACCTAAACCTGGAATATGCTGTTCGACACCATTGACAATTTGCGTTGAGCTTGGGGAAAAATGCCCTACCAAGATACCCGCAATAATCGCAATAATCACTTGAAAATAAAGTGATTTATAAATCGGTTTTTTAGCCATAACTTTACTTCAATCTATATTTCCAAGTCCGTTGGAAATACCAAAATGAAACGTCTATTCTTTACGAATACACAGCCCTAACCTTTCACATGAACACCGCAAAAGGGAAACGGTTCTTTGTAAACAAAAAACCTTCCTACTACCTCAATGAAAACAAAAAAAGTTGTTTTCTAAAACAGGAGAATACCTGAAGTTCCTAACTACTTTGAGTAGTTAGAAATAACCTCTTACTTTTTCAATAAAAAGCTGAAGATATAGGAGAATCACAGAAAATTATGATATGAGTGCTCAAAAAAGCACGAGAAAGTGTACTCGAATTAAATAATGATTCGATTAAATTTTTGGCTAATACGCGCAAAAAACACTCATGTGGCCCTAAGACTTTAGTATAAGAAACACTTTTGATATTTTTTCGACAGTTTTTTATGTCATATTGATTAAATACTTGTGGACATTTCATTTTGAGCTGCCTGCATCCCATCATTTTTATTGTTTTTGAACTACGATGAATACTAAACGTAATATCTATAAAGATGCTGAACATCCCTTTGCTCAATATGTCCGTATTTTAGGTAAAGGAAAAAGTGGTTCACGCTCTTTAAGCTATGAAGAAGCTTATCAAGCATTTACCATGATTTTAAAAGGTGAAGTGCTTGATGTGCAGTTAGGCGCTTTTTTAATGCTGCTTCGGGTTAAAGAAGAATCTATTGATGAACTCGCAGGATTTGTTCAAGCGACTAGAGACCAGCTTAATTTCCAACCTTTAGAAGTTGATTTAGACTGGTCATCTTATGCAGGTAAACGTAAACATTATCCGTGGTTCTTGTTAGCAGTCCTCACCCTTGCTCAACACGGTTATAAAATTGTTATGCACGGTGCATCAGGCCATACCCTTAACCGCGTCTATACCGAGCAGGTTTTAGAATATCTTGGTTATCCAATTTGTCATTCAGAACAAGAAGTGCGTACTCAGTTAGCAGAGCAAAATTTCGCTTACTTACCTTTAGACGTGATTTCACCTGTTTTAAGTGAACTGATTTCTTTAAGAAATGTGATGGGATTACGCTCACCTATTCATACTTTAGCCCGCTTAATAAATCCTTTTAATGCGAAAGCCACCTTACAAGCCATATTCCATCCAGCTTATAGAACTTCCCATCAACATAGTGCACTGCGCTTAGGCTATCAAAATAGTGCAGTCATTAAGGGTGAAGGCGGTGAATTTGAGCGAAATCCAGATGCAAAAACACTTATTTGCGGTATTAAAAATGGTGAACTCTATGAACATGAGTTACCAAAGCTCACACCTGAACGTAGTCCAACTGAAGAAGAATTAGATTTAGCAACTTTTAAAGCAGTATGGTTAGGTCAGCAGCACCATGAATACGGTGAAATGGCAGTAACAGAAACCATCGGAATTGCACTATATACCATGGGAGTTGTTCCTAGTTTTGAAGAGGCAATGCTGAAAGCAAAAGCGTTATGGAATAGTCGTTTCTAATATATGAATGACCAAGGTTATATCGGATAGCCTTGGTTTTAAGATTCAATATAATAAAAATCTGGCCAAAATGGATATTCCTGACCTGAAGAATGAATATTTCTTAGTTTCAAGTGATCACCTATTTTGATTGTAATCTTATTAGAATCGTAGGAACCCGAAAGATAAGCATCTCGTTGTTGACCAATAAGTGTCTTACAATATAAATGATGCGCTTTGATCTTTTGGGAGCTTCGTATTGTTTGCGACTCCAGCACCTGAATCCCAATCAATAACATGGGATAACCGTCGTTCTTTATACTTGTATATTTAGCCTGAGGTGAAGTGTATTTCCGACTCGCAACAACCTTCACGTTGAGTAAACATTCAATCGGCTGTTTGGCTGATGCAGCACCACTAAACAATATTAGAAATAATAGTACGTAAATAGGTTTTAAACGTTTCATAGGATTCTTTATTATATTTTGATAAACATAAAAAAAGCCCAGTAATCACTGAGCTTCTTAAATTAAACAAAACGAATTGGTTTAAATTCTGGCTCATGCTTGTGATGATCATCATCACACTCTTCACCTTCTTCTTTCGTACCACGGTCAATATAGCCGCTACGCTGTTCTTCTGGTAAGTTTTTCAACTCCCAAGCAATGACAGCTTGCATACAAGTCTCACGCTGCTCTTTTGTTAAAACAACGCCATTTGGCCATTTACCAATTTCTACTGCTGTTTTTAAACGCTCTACAATTTCAGGGTTTAAAACAGATAGCATTTGTTCAATATTCATGATTCATCTCTTTGAAAAGATTCAAAATCTTGGTTCCAACCAAGTTTGGTACGGCAGGCCATATAGAAATCATAACCTGGTGGATGCAATAAACTTAGTTTAAATGGATGTTTACGAATGTGTAAACTATCTCCGACATTCAGCGATATACTATGTTGTCCATCAGCACTCACCATCGGCAAAACTCGATTTTCGCGAATAACAATTTTAATTTCGCTTTGCCCGCCGACTACGATGGGACGTGATGACAATGTATGGGGATGCATTGGAACTAATGCAATCGCATCCATACTTGGATGTAAAATTGGTCCACCACCTGACAACGCATAAGCCGTTGATCCTGTTGGAGTAGAAACAATTAAACCATCGCTATGCTGGCGATAGACATATTGACCATCAATGTTGAGTTCAAAGTCAATCATATGGACGGACTTACCCGAATGCAAAACAACATCATTTAAAGCGATTGCATCATAAATAACTTCGCCATTTGTTCGTACTTCCATTTCAAGTAAGAAACGGCGATCAAGCTGGAAATGCCCTTGAAGCACTTGGTCAAGTTTAAAAATGGCTTCTGAAGGTTTGATATCAGTTAAAAAACCTAATCGCCCACGGTTAATGCCAATAACAGGGGTATTATAACGGACCAATGCTCTCGCTGCATGGAGTAGAGAACCATCGCCTCCAACCACAATAACTAAATCAGCAACTTCACCTAATAGATGACGGCTTACTATCTGTGCATGATCATAAGGCACTAATTCGGCTGTTTCCTGATCAAAAATGGGGTTCAAACCTAAGTTCAACAAATGATCATGAATTAAACATAGTGTTTCTACAACTGATGATTTATCTGGTCGACCGATTAACCCGACGTTTCTGAAGGACTTATGTGAAATTTGCACGAATGAGTAAGCTCCGCTGCGATACTCGGCTATAATAACATTAACCCGATTAATTTAAAAAAACATAACTACAAGATGCTGTAAAATTCAATCTAACTTTTCCAATTATTCACAGTTTTATCATTGCAAATTGATGACAAGCTATCGCATCATTACAGGCATTGTTAGGGTTTTATCTCATTTTTATGAAGTTTGAACGTGGTATCGGTTTCTTTGCACTAATCTTTTCCATTTTGGTCATTGGTGCTTTTATTGCTCTTAGTATCTATCTGATTCGTTTAGATAATATTATCCGTGAAAAATTTGAAGGACAGCGGTGGGATATTCCTGCCAAAGTGTTTGCACGACCTTTGGAAATTTATAACAACGCGCCTATTTCTCAAGCAAATTTCACTCAAGAATTAAAGTTATTGGGTTACAAAACTTCAAGTAATTATGACAAGTCTGGAAGCTATGTTGCTCAAGGCAGCAATATGTATATCCACACACGTGGTTTTGACTACGGTGATAGTGTTGAACCTGAACAAGTCTTAGAGTTAAGTTTTGCAAATGATCAAGTTGTTGAAGTTAGAAGTACTAAACCTTCTTCAACCGGCGTTGCACGCTTAGAACCGCTACTCATTGGAGGAATTTATCCTCAACACAATGAAGACCGTGTACTCATTAAACTGAATAATGTTCCTAAACCACTCATTGAAGCTTTAATTTCTACAGAAGACCGTAATTTTTATCATCATCATGGTATTTCAATTCGCGGTACGGCTCGTGCACTAGTGAGTAATGTCACTGGTGGAAAACGTCAAGGTGGCTCAACCCTGACCCAACAATTAGTTAAAAACTTCTATCTCACCCCTGAACGCACACTAAAACGTAAAGTCAATGAAGCATTAATGGCTTTACTCATCGAACTGCATTACAGCAAAGATGAAATTTTAGAAGCGTATTTAAATGAAGTGAATCTGGGCCAAAATGGTAGCTATTCAATTAATGGTTATGGTTTGGCTTCACAATTTTATTTCGGTTTGCCATTACGTGAGCTAAGTGTTGCACAACAAGCTTATTTAGTCGGTTTAGTGCAAGGCCCTTCTTTATATAACCCTTGGAAAAATCCTGAAGGGGCAAAAAAACGCCGCGATACAGTGTTAAATAACATGCGTGTGATGGGTTATTTAACTCAAGCCGAATATGAAGATGAAATTGCACGTCCTTTAAATGTGTTAAGTAAACCAAGTTTAGGCCCTGCAAAATTCCCAGACTTTTTAGATATTGTACGTCGTCAATTACGTACAGAGTATCAAGAAAGTGATTTAACCAATCAGGGATTACGTATTTTTACGACCTTAGATCCAATTACTCAAACTCAAGTTCAAAATGCGTTTAAAGCTTCAGTAGATCGCTTAGCCAACAGCAACCCAGCACGTTTGAAAAATCTACAAGGTGCTGTACTGATCGCACATCCTGAAAATGGTGAGTTAGTTGCAGCGGTTGGTTCTACACAAGACTTTACTGGTTTTAACCGTGCTTTAGATGCGAAACGTCAAGTCGGTTCTTTATTGAAACCTGTGATTTATTTAAGTGCTATTGAATCTGGACGTTATAACTGGGCAAGCCAAATTGAAGATGCGCAGATCAGTGTTCCTGTAGATGGTGGTAAGAGCTGGACACCTAAAAACTATAGCGGTGGTGGACATGGTGTAGTCAGTCTGAGTGAGGCATTAGCAAACTCATACAACCTATCTGCTGTACGCTTGGGTCAAGAATTTGGTCTATCTACATTTAGCAATAATTTAAGAAAGTTTGGTGTTGAGTCAACGATTCCTGCCTACCCTTCTATTTTCCTTGGGGCAGTCAATATGTCACCAATGGAAGTACTTGGAATTTATGAAAACTTCGCTACAGGCGGTTTTAAATATCCAACTCGTGCGATTCGATCTGTCGTAGATGCCAATGGTCGTCTGCTTGACCGTTATGGCCTGAATGTTCAACAAACGATTGATCCGGCTGTTGGCTATATCATGAATTATGGTTTACAACAGGTCATGTCTTCGGGTACTGGTCGTTCAGCCTATAGCAGCTTATCTCCAGCTTTAAAATTGGCTGGTAAATCAGGTACGACTAACGATACACGTGACTCATGGTTTGCGGGTTACTCAGGTAATCACGTTGCTGTAGTTTGGTTAGGTTTAGATGACAACAAAGTGACTGGCCTAACAGGTTCATCTGGTGCATTGCCAGTATGGACTAACGTGATGAAACAGTTACGCCAAACTCCTGTGAATATACGTCAACCAGACACTGTACAGTGGCAGTGGATTGACCGTGCAACGGGTGATTTATCTGCTCAGGCTTGTGATGGTGCTATGTATATTCCGATGCTAACGCATACGGTTCCACATCGTGCTACGCCATGTGCAGCACCGTATTATCAAGTTGATCCAACATATACGCCACAAAGTGATAACACAACTCCAGACTCTCAGGATGATAATACCGACAGTTATATTCGTGAAAGTGAAAGCCAGATGCAACAAGATCTGTCAAATAACTCACGTGTGATTTCAAGTGGTAGTTATAACAACTAAGCGTTAACAGGAAAGTAGGATATGTTGAAGAAAGGTGTTTTTTATATTGGTGCTGTACTTATGGTCGGCTGTACAACTTTGCCTGATCATTCCGACTCCAAAGAAAAAACACCGGCCCCACCAGTGAAGAAGAATACGGAAACTCCATCGGGTGTAAAAATTACACCTTATGAACATCCGGAAATTCAACGCAAAAATTTACAGGTTATTGTTCCGCAGCAAAAAAAGCCTCAACATTTTAGTGATGATGGAAGTCAATTACCTGCATTTAAAGTCTTAATGCAAAAAACCCAACAGGCTTACAAAAACCAGCAATGGTCAGAAGCTGAACGCTATGCGCTTCAAGCACAGCGTTTAGCTCCTCAAGCCGCAGAAACATATCTATTTCTTGCCCTTACGGCAAATCATAAGCAGCAATATTCTAATGCCGAATCTCTAGCGCGACGTGGTTTAAGTTTTGCCCAAAGTCAGGCCATGAAAAAGCAGCTTTGGTTGACCATCTTAAAAGCTGGACAACAACGCAATAATCAAAAAACTGTTCAAGAAGCGCAACAAGCATTAAAAGCCCTCTAGCTTTTAATGCTTTTCTATTTTCTTATTAGAAATTACGAATACCTGCTAAGCCATATGCACCATGCTTTTGTGCAGTAGCTAAATCATCAGGATGCACTCCTCCCAATGCAAAAACCGGAATCTGGCTTTTTTGGGCTAGATCAGCAAAACGTTCCCAACCTAATGCTAAGGCTTCTGGATGGGTGGTTGTCGGTTTTACAGGACTAATAAAAACAGCATCACAGCCAATTTGCTGAGCATGCTGTAAAGAAACTGCATCGTGGCAAGCAGCAATAAAACGTAAGCCTACTGTTAAATCGCCCTTATGCAAGTTCATGAGCTGAGATTGTTTTAAATGAACGGTCTTAATCTGTTTCTTTAACTCAGGACTCAACTGCTGCCAAATATCTGTATTAATAATTAAGTTTGATAACTGATTTTCATCTAAAGCACTTAATTGTTCTAAATACCTCTGATCAGCATCAGCTTCTTCTATACGCCAATACAATAAAGTATCACTGCCTTCTACAAGTGTAAGCATATTGCTGATTTTGATGAGATGAGGCCAATACAATCTTTTTATGATGTCTTTATTGGCTTTTGGAAAGTTTAAGTGAAGTAATTGTTCCCTTGTGTACCATGCCCATGGCTGATGAATAAGATTTAATAGTTCATCAGGCACATAACTATGGAATAAATGTAAATTGACAATAATGTCATCATATTCATGGTGAATATAATCAAATTGATGCCAATCTTTTAAACCAATACCCACTTCTTCATAGATTTCACGGCGGCAGGCTTCTTCTGGTGTTTCATCCTGCTCAACCTTTCCTCCAGGAAACTCATGCTTTCCACCTTGATGCTGCTGCTCTTCGCGCCATCCTACTAATATTTTTCCACGATGGATCAAGATTGCTATAGCGACATCGACTATTGGTTTGGGCATCTTTTTACTCTCTAAAACTTTTCTCAAGTGTAAGCAAATTTTATCATTTTATAAAATTTTAAAAATCTCATTGACAGATCTATTCGATAATGATTATCATTTAAATCGTTCAAGAACATACCACGGAGCACAACAAATGAACGCACCTTTTAGCTTATTTACTCGTAACAATGAAACAGCTCATGCCTTACCAATGTTACATTCTAACAACCTCTTTGCATTAGGCCGTGAAATCCGCATTATGCATGCTGGCGAGGAATATCGTTTACGCCTCACTCGCAATAATCGTCTGATTTTAACTAAATAAAAATACACTCGCGTTTCAATAATATTCGTGGGAAAACAAAAAATGGATAGCATGGGTAACCATGCTATTTTTTATAAAGGTAGATTAACCTCCACCCTCAAACCACCCTGTTCAGCATGCATAAAATGTAATTCACCATTATGCAATTCAATAATTTTTCGTGTAATCGAAATTCCCAACCCTGAACCTTGCTGCTGAGTACCTAATACTCGAAAAAAACGCTGTCCTAAACGTTGCAATACCTCATCATCTACACCATTTCCTGTATCTTCTATAGCGACCTTAATTTGCTGTTCATCCTGACCAATCTCAACATGAATAGAGCCTAAAGTCGGGCTATAACGAATGGCATTATCGAATAAATTTCTAAAAGCAATAAATAGTAATTCTTCATTCGCAAGGGTTTTAGTTTCTGTCGACAAGGTATTTGTTTCTATCAACATTTGTTTAGCTTGCGCATCTAAAGTTACAGTTTCAATGACTCTAGCCAATAAATAATTTAAATCGATAATCGTCTTGGGAAGTTGTGGCTGCTCTGCTTCATTGGGTTCTAAGCGAGCCAGAAGGAGAAGGTTTTCAAGTATTTTTGTACTTCTTGAAACGTCTTCTTGTATGCGCTCAAAGTCCTGATGAAGCTCTGGAACATGTTGATATTTACGCTGTAAAACCTGAAGACGCATTTGTATAGCAGATAATGGAGATCGTAACTCATGTGAAGCATCTGCGGTAAAACGCTGTTCAGCAACGAGAGCCCTTTGCAACCTTGCAAGTAATTGGTTTAGCGCATCAATCACAGGTTGAATTTCTGTAATGACATCTGGGTCTTGAATAGGTTCTAAATTTGATGCTGTTTTTTGGGCAATACGTTTAGAGAGTAAATTTAACGCAGCCAATTGTTGCTCGGTACGCCAACTTACAATGACCCATTGCAATAGCCAGAACAACACCATAAGGCCGCTATACCCAGCAAGTGCTTTAAGTACTTCTTCGATACGTGTACTGATTGGCTGAAAGACTTCAACCTGTAGTTGAGAGTCTTCTTGTTGTGCAGCCAGACTACGCCATAATTGACCATCAAACCAAAAATATGAAAAACCTTCTGATAAATTACCTTGTTCAAAAAGCTCGTGCTGATAGCTATGAGAGTGAGTAAGTAATTGCCCAGAACTTAATAATTCATACTGAATATCAAATTCGTCACTGAGCTCATCAAACTGTTTCATAGAGTGTTGAGAAAGATCAGAAACCAGCAAAGTATCTGAAATTTCATCCATGATTTCGTCTTGCACTGACATGTTGTGATAAACAGAAAATATGGTGAGTAAGCTTAAAGCCAGCAAGCCCACCACGACACTACTCCACATCGTGGTTTTAACCAGTTGCGACTGCAAGGATGAGCGATTAGATTTCATTTTAAATCTCCCATACGGTAGCCTAACCCCCGTATGGTTTTAATGCTGCTACTTCCGATTTTTTTTCGGAGCTGATAAATAAATACTTCTATCGCGTTACTTTCAATTTCTTCACCCCATGCATAGAGCGCTTCTTCTAATTGATCACGGGTAATAATATGCTCAGGATGAACCATAAGCTTACGTAAAATTTGGAACTCTTTAGCTGTTAAATCAATAGACTTGCCAGCACATGATACAACTTTTGCTTGTGTATCGAGTTGCAGATCGCCCCATGTTAAAACCGATTGCTGACTCAACGTTTGCTTGCGTAATTGAGCGCGGATTCGAGCAGATAGCTCTTCTAAGCTAAAAGGCTTAACCAAATAATCATTTGCACCTAAATCTAGTCCTTCTACTCGGTCATGAATACTGTCACGTGCTGTAATGAAAATAACAGGAACATTTTTTTGTTTATGGCGGATCGTTGTTAAAACTTTTTCACCAGCCAGTTGAGGTAACCCCCGATCAAGCAAAATACAGTCATAATCATGCTGTTCAATTGCTGTAAGCGCATAATCACCTCTTTCAACCCAATCTACCTGATAACCGTCTAACTCTAACCACGATTGAATACTTTCAGCTTGAGAGCGATCATCTTCTGCAAGCAAAATTCTCATCTATTTTTCCTGTTATATCCTAATTTGATCTTGCCAAGTCTTTATAAAAAAAGCAAAGCCGCATCATTTAAATGCGGCTAAAAGTAGTATATCTAGAGATCAATTCATTAGAACTGAACTTGATCCACATCAATTTCTACACGTTTTAAAGGCTTATAGTCGATATCTACTTCACCAATTAAGGTTACATTTGTATTTGGTGAAATAGGACGACCTTGCCAAAGTTCATCATCTACATCAACCGTAATGCTACCTGTCTTGTCACGAAATTGGTATTTTTCATCGCCTAAAGATTTTACAACCTGACCATGTACTTTGACCGGTGTATTATCTTTAGCCGTTAATGCATGCTTAACAGTTGTTACAGCTACTGGAGCAATTGCTGCCTGATTCACAGGTGTATTCGCCATAGCGACACTAGCAGCTGTTAGACCTGTAGTTATTATCATTGCTTTAAGCATTTTCATAAGATTACCTTTTTAATCACATCTTGGAATAACATAAGTACATCATGCATAAATGAGGTGAATCTTAAGAAAAAGTTAATTTAATGGCACAACCCGTAATACCTCTTCTAATGTCGTAAGACCATCAATGACTTTGCGTGCACCCGCAATTCTCAAGGGTTCTATACCTTCTTTTTTAGTTTGTGTCCTTAAATCATTTAAGGTCATATGGCTACTAATCAGATGCTTAAGCTCAAGACTGACTGGCATAAATTCATAAATACCGACTCGCCCTTTATAGCCTGTATGACGACATTGTTCACAACCTACTGCCTGATAAACTTTTTCTGGCATGTCCATAATGTAATCGAATGTGAGGTGTTGCCACTCGTCCTCATTAATATGAGTTTGCTGTTTGCAGTGCGGACAAAGCTGTCGTACTAAACGCTGTGCGAGAACACCCAAAATTGTGGCTGCTGTTAAAAATGGCTGCACGCCTAAATCATGCAAGCGAGTTAAACTAGACGGCGCATCATTGGTATGTAAAGTTGATAATACCAAATGACCTGTTAATGCAGCCTGAATGGCCATATTCGCTGTATCTTGATCACGAATTTCCCCAATCATAATAATATCGGGGTCTTGACGCATGAGCGCACGAACACCATCTGCAAAGCCTAATTCAATTGCATTGTTGACCTGCATCTGGTTAAAACTAGGCTCTAACATTTCAATTGGATCTTCAATGGTACAGACATTGACCTGATCAGTTGCGAGCTGCTTTAACGAAGAATATAGCGTGGTCGTTTTACCTGAACCTGTAGGACCAGTGACTAAAATAATGCCATGGCTATTTTTTGTTAGCTGTTGCCACTGTTGTAATAAACTCTCTTCAAAACCCAGTTGATGAAAAGAACGTACCAGCACATCGGGATCGAAAATACGCATAACCAGTTTTTCACCAAAGGCTGTTGGCAAGGTTGATAAACGTAGCTCTGTTTCTTGCCCCTTTGGCGTCCGAGTTTTTAATCGACCATCTTGCGGTTTGCGCTTTTCGGCGACATTTAAACGTCCTAAAATTTTAATACGAGCAATCACTGCGGTTAGCGTATTTGAAGGCATGTTGTAAATGGTGTGCAAAACACCATCGATACGGAACCTGACTTTGCCATTGTCCTTACGCGGTTCCATATGAATGTCACTGGCACTCTGCTCAAACGCAAACTGTAAAATCCAGTCGACTAATTTCACAATATGCTGATCATTGGCATCTGGGTTTTGACTATCCCCAAGTTGTAAAAGAGCCTCAACATTTTTATTATCACGATCATGAGATGCATCTTTTTGAGCTGAGTTTACCGCTCGACTGACCTGATAATATTCTCGTAAATAACGTTGCAACTGTTCGGGATTAAGTAATACCCGCTCAATTTTTTTAGGAGCTAGACTTCGTTCAAGATTATTGAGCCAATCTGTTTGAAATGGCTGGTCTGTTCCAATCACAATTCGATCGGCATGGATTTCAACAGCTAAAATATGATTACGAATAGCAAATTCTTGCGACATTACCTGAGTTAAAGCACTCACATCTGCCTTTAAAGGATCAATGACAAATAAAGGTAGCTGAACCCGATCTGCAAACCATAAACACAAACGGTTTAAACTTAAATGGGCCTGTGTGTGCTGCTGATCTTTTAAATTAAAATGTGCAATCCACTGTAAAGGATGCCACTTCAACTGATCTTTTTGGCGGTGGCTTGACTGTACCAGTAATTTATCTCGTTCTGTGATACGGCCTTCTTGTAATAGTTGTTCTAGACACCAATAGGTATCTATTTCTACATGTGCATTCATGCGTTATCCCCAATATATTTTCATAATATAGCAGAGATGTTTTAGATTTAGCTCACCCCAAAATCTTTAAATCCATTATTTAAATATCCTTCAACTTCAAATAATTAAACCAATTCTCAACTTGATATTTTTTTGCGTCATAGGTCATGTTTATAAAAATATTCTGTATGTTGCTATGCCTAAAAAAGATACTATGCTGACTATAATAAAAAGCATAAACTGGAAACGAACACATGATTTTAAAATGATTAAAATCCACATATAACGATAAGCATAAGAGGAAGTAACATGGAACTTCCAATGACAATGTCATTACAAACTGCATCCTTTGAGGAATTCATTACTATAATTGCTGCTGCCCTTGGCTGTGGCTTATTAATTGGTTTAGAACGAGAGCGCAGTAAACTCAAACACGAATATAAAACTTTCGCTGGTTTCAGATCTTTTGCAATTAGTGCTTTATTAGGCGCGATCTGTTTTTTATTCGGCATTTCAATTGGGATTGTTGGAGCTTTAATCATCGGTGCAATCAGCATCGTTTCCCTCAAAAACCAGCCAAATGATCCGGGCGTTACTACCGAACTTGCATTTATCATGACTTATTTCATCGGAGCACTCTGTATTTGGAATATTTCATTAGCAGCAAGTTTAGCAGTCATCATGACCGCTATCTTAATAGCTAAGCAGTCTATGCATGGTATTGCTAGCCAATGGATTACCGAGGCAGAATTGCGCGATGGAATTTTTCTACTCGCCCTACTTTTAATTGCTTTACCTTTAGTCCCGAATAAGCCGTTTTGGGGACCAGTTTTAAATCCTCATGTTATTTTAAAATTGCTCACTTTAATTTTATTTGTACAGGCACTAGCTCATATTGCTAAACGATTATTATCTTCTAAAAATGCGCTATTACTTTCGTCTTTGGCTTCAGGCTTTGTTTCCAGTACAGTGGCCATTGCCACTTTAGGTTTAGAAGTACGCTCTGGTCGAGCAAATGCAACAACAAACGCGGGGGCAGCTCTGATGTCTTGCGTTTCAACGCTTATTCAAACTTTAATTATTGTGATCGGTATTAGCTTTGCTTGGTTTAAGCTAATTATATTTCCTACACTTATTGCATTAGTTGTTTTAGCTGTCTGGGCCTTCATTTTATTACGAAAAGCCGAACCTAGCACTTCGACTCCAGAATTAGATTCAAGAATGTTTAGTCTTAAAGAAGCCATTATTATTGCGTCAACACTCGCTATCATTCAGTCGGGAGTCTATGGCTTAAATTTATATTTAGGGGATGCCGGATTAATTGCGGGAACCCTACTCGCATCTTTATTTGAAATACATGCGGCTATTATCGCAGTAATTGTACAAGGTGAACCTGATAGTGCTCATATGTCCCCTTTATTAATTGCTTTTATGGGGGGCTTTGCAGTGCATGCCATTGCCAAAAGTATAAACTCTGCAATTTCGGGCGGGCTGCCCTATGCACTTGCTTTCGTTCCCGCCCAACTGATTCATATGGCTATATTCATTACTTTACTTTGGCTCAACATCCATTGGTTCTAAAATAGAATTTATTGCGCAGCAGAAGCTTTGACCATATCCACTACAGTAACTTCAATCTGACCGACTTTAAAATGAATATCAAAGTTTGAAAATTTCATTTTATAGATTCTGTCTGGATCTTCTTGATAGGCAGGCCGTGGGTCTAAAGCCAATACCTGCTCAAGCTCATCAAGGTATTGATCATTCATTTCTTTGTTTTTTAAAAAATATTTTTGAGCAGTGAGAGCAGGTTCAGACCAAAGGACTGATTTACGCTCTGGTTCTGCATGTGCATAACCACTTTGTGCATCAGCAATCGCATCAGAATATTGAATATAGGGTTTGATATCTAGAATTGGAGTTCCATTCAGTAAATCGCTACCAGTGACGTACACTCGGACTGACTTTCCAACTTTTTCAATTTTCTTTAAACGCACTACGGACAAGCCCACCGGTGCTGGTCGATACATGCTACGTGTAGCAAATACGCCAATTTTTTCATTGCCACCTAAGCGTGGAGGACGAACTTGCGGACGGAATTTATCTGCACTGCCCTGATTTTTATTGTCATGAAACTGCCAGACTAGCCAGAGATGACTAAATTGTTCAATTCCCTCAAAAGCCAACAAGTCATTATAAGGTTCTACCATGTCGATATATGACTCGATATTTACCAAATTTGGCTGGCGTGGAATACCGAATTTTTCTCGATATGGAGAGCACATGTGGCCGATTATCGGGAAGGTGACAGAATTGATCATCACTTTTTCTTATAAACACAATTAAATATATTCAGTTTATCGGGAATGAATTTAGATTAGAATAGCAATCTGTTTTCTTTTAATCGTGATCGAGACCTTTAATGGCTGCTTTTAACGTCGAACGCATTACTCATGTTCACCACTGGAATGACACCCTTTTCAGTTTTAAAACTACACGCGACACTAGCTTACGTTTTAAAAATGGTCAGTTCGTAATGATCGGACTTGAAGTGAATGGCAAACCGTTAATGCGTGCGTATTCGATTGCAAGTGCAAACTACGAAGAAGAGTTAGAATTCTTCTCAATTAAAGTACAAGATGGTCCTTTAACTTCGATTTTGCAAAAAGTACAAGTTGGCGATGAAATTTTAATTTCTAAAAAACCGACAGGTACATTGGTTCATGATGACCTTTTACCAGGTAAAAACTTGTACCTTTTATCTTCTGGTACTGGCCTTGCACCATTCTTATCAATTATTCGTGACCCAGAAACTTACGAACGTTTTGAAAAAGTAATCGTTGTTCATGGTACACGTTATATTTCTGAATTAGCTTATCAAGACCTTATCTTGAACGAATTACCAAACCATGAGTTCTTTGAAGAATTAGGCATTAAAGACAAACTTGTTTACTACCCTACTGTAACTCGTGAACCTTTCCACACTCAAGGCCGTGTTACCACTGCAATTGAAACTGGTGCTTTATTCGAAAAAGTTGGTTTACCACGATTTAACCGTGAAACTGACCGCGCAATGCTTTGCGGTAGCCCTGCTTTCTTGAAAGATGTTGCTGCGTTACTTGACCAACACGGTTTAGTTGAATCACCTCGTATGGGTGTCATGGGCGACTACGTAATTGAACGTGCGTTCGTAGAAAAATAAGTTTTTCTAATTAAAAAAACCGAGGCCAAGTCCTCGGTTTTTTTATATCTGTTTTATAACTTGATTGTGCCATCGATACAGGTAACAGCGCTTCCACCCACTAAAATTTTATCTTGATATAAATTTAGTTGAAGCTGTCCGTCACGTCCTAAAACGCGACCTTGTGAAGAAAGTACCTGATCATTTTGTGCGGGCAAAATACCATGGTAACGAATAAAAGACGCTACGCTACCATTACCACTACCACAAACTGGATCTTCATTTATTCCAATTGAAGGAGCAAATGAGCGGACTTCTATGTGTTTTTGTTCATCATTATTTTCATAAAAACCATAAACCGTCGCTCCACCAACTTTCATCTCTAAATCATGTTGTTTTAAAGCAGCGAAGTCTGGTTGAGTCGCTAAAACAGCTTCGGCATTGACAGCTTGTAATACAACCCAACGCGCCCCAACATCAACCAATGCAGTATTCCATTGAGTGTCAATCTGACATTTTAAAATCTCTGCCAACTTTTGAGTCTGTTTAGTATCTAATGGCGTAATTTTAGGTTGTGGTAGTTCAAAAGAAATATGATTCAATTCACTTACCGTAAGAGCAACCAAACCTGCACCACATTGCTGTACCAATTTTCCTTCTTTAGCAGTAATTAGACCAGCTTCAAGTAAAGCATGGGCTGTGCCGATTGTAGGATGGCCGGCAAATGGTAATTCATTTTGCGGAGTAAAAATTCGAACCTGATAATCGGCTTGCGAATCTGTGGCAGGCAGTACAAATGTAGTTTCAGAGAGATTGGTCCAATTGGCAATCGCCTGCATTTGCTCAGATGTTAAGGTACTAGCGTCTATAATCACCGCGACAGGATTTCCTTTAAATGCTTGTGAAGTAAAAACATCAACTTGTTTAAATGCTACAACGGACATAGACCCACTCCTACTCATTTTGATATTAAAAAATTATGGTTTTAAATCCTCACCATGCTTTTGATCTTACTGAGATATCTTTAATGGTTACAGTATCAGTTTTTATTAAAAATAATAGACACAGTTCTTAAGTGTAAAACTCGATTAAATGGACCAAGCTAAAGTAATCACAATATTTGAGATAAATAGAAGATCACTATAAAGTGTACCCATTGCTTTGGCTTTTTAATGAATTGATATGTACAAATATAAAAAAGTGAGTGATGACTTAACACTTCAAATCCATAATGGAAGGCAACCTATTGGTTCGCGTCTACCTTCAATACGAGACTGTGCAAACCATTATCAAGTCAGCATTAACACCGTAAAAGAAGCGTATCGTCAGCTTGAAGATCAAGGTTTGATTTCCGTTCGTCCTCAATCTGGTTACTATGTTTGTCATGCACCTTCAAACTTGCTAGAACTCGAAGAACGTTATGTCAGTGAAGAAAAAGTTCCCCTTTCTGGCATTAGCTGCTTCCTCGCTCAAATCGTTAAAAAGCAAATGGACCCAAACTATATTAATTTGGCCCTAGCTTGCCCCTCAGGAGAAAATTTCTACCCAATTGAACGTCTAAAACGCTTAACTGCTCAAGTTTTACGGACACAACCAGATATTTTTAAAAGCTATACTTTACCACCTGGGTCAGTACGACTACGCACACAAATTGCTAGACGAAGCTTGCAACTGGGCATGTTTCTTTCAGCAGATGATATTGTACTCACTCATGGCACCATGGAGGCTTTAAGTCTCGCAATTATGGCAACAACTCAAGCAGGTGACACCATCGCCCTTGAGATCCCGACTTTTCATAATTTGTACCCACTCCTTCATAATTTAGGCCGAAAAATTGTAGAAGTTCCCACTTCGCCACATACAGGCATGTGTCTAGATACACTTGAAGAACTCTTAAAATCTCAAAGTGTACAAGCCATATTAACGATTCCGACAGGACATAATCCCCTCGGTTTCAGCATGCCTGAAAACAGCCGCCGTCGCTTGGCAGAGCTAGCCAATCATTTTCAAGTTCCTGTTATTGAAGATGCGATGTATGCCGAATTGCAACTAGCCGAACCTCTCTTACCCAACATTAAGGCATTTGATCAAAATGGATGGGTGTTGGTATGTAGTAGCTACACCAAGACTGTAGCACCGGACTATCGAATCGGTTGGTTAGAAGCTGGACGCTTCCGTAATATTGTGCAGCAACTAAAATTTACGACAACGGTAGCCGAGCCTGCTTTGCTCACTGAAACCTTAGGACTTTTCTTGGAAAATGGTGGTTATGACCTGCATTTACGGCAGCTCAAAAAACGCTATCAACAACAAATTGATACTATCAAATCTTATATTTGTCGTTATTTCCCACTTGGTACTCGAGTCAGTCGCCCACAAGCAGGGTTTATTTTATGGTTAGAGTTACCCGAATCTATCGACACATTAGAACTGTTTCATCAAGCAATGGATGAAAAAATCTTGTGTATGCCGGGAATTTTATGTTCGGCTGATAAACGTTTTAGTCATTGTTTACGTATTGCAGCGTGTTTTGAGTTAAATCCCAAAATGTTAAATGCTTTGATGCGTTTAGGAGAGTTGGCAAAAAATATGCTACCCGTACAAAAAGATATAGGCCAAATTCCTACTAATTCAGTAGGTTGAATCAAAAATGCAGAGTTAATAAAATAAAACCATATATTTTTTATGCCTTTTATTTTATGAATACTGAACTTCTCTCTCCCGCAGGTTCACTTAAAAACATGCGCTATGCATTTGCCTATGGTGCAGATGCCGTATATGCAGGCCAACCACGTTACAGTTTACGTGTGCGTAATAATGCTTTTGATCATGACAACTTAAAAATCGGAATTGATGAAGCTCATGCTTTAGGTAAAAAGTTTTATGTTGTGGTGAATATTCAGCCACATAACAGCAAATTAAAAAACTTTATTCGTGACCTTGAACCGATTGTGGCTATGCAACCAGACGCACTCATTATGTCTGATCCGGGCTTAATTATGATGGTGCGTGAACATTTTCCTGATGTACAAATTCATCTATCGGTTCAAGCCAACGCCATTAACTGGGCCACTGTTAAATTCTGGAAAGATTACGGTTTAAGCCGAGTCATTTTGTCACGTGAGTTATCTTTAGAAGAGATAGAAGAAATCCAGCAAAATGTGCCCGATATTGAACTTGAAGTTTTTGTGCATGGCGCACTATGCATGGCCTACTCAGGTCGCTGCTTACTTTCAGGATATATGAACAAACGTGATGCCAACCAAGGTGCTTGTACCAATGCTTGCCGTTGGGACTATAAGCTGCATGAAGCTCAAGAAGATTCAAACGGCGATGTAATTCCAATCACTCAGCTCAATGAGTCAGAAAAGTCTTGCTGCTCATCAGCACAATCAGAAACAGCCTCGGCTCAAACCCTATTAGTACAACGTAATGATGAAGAAATGTTTGCTGCCGAAGAAGATGAACACGGTACCTATTTTATGAACTCGAAAGATTTACGTGCTGTACAACATGTAGATCGTTTAACAAAAATGGGCATAGCCTCGCTTAAAATTGAAGGCCGTACTAAATCATATTTTTACTGTGCCCGTACTGCTCAAATTTATCGAAAAGCGATTGATGATGCATTAGCAGGAAAACCATTTGACCCAAACTTAATGTCTCAGCTTGAAGGTTTGGCAAACCGTGGTTATACCGAAGGCTTTTTAAGACGTCATGTGCACAGTGAATATCAAAACTATGCCGATGGCTCATCACATTTTGACTATCAACAATTTTGTGGAGAGGTTTTAGAACGTCACGGCGACTATATTCGCATTGAGGTTAAAAACCGTTTTGTGGTTGGGGACTCACTTGAACTCATGACACCGCAAGGCAATATTACCTTTAGCTTAACCGAGATGCGCGATTTAAAAGGTAACCCAATTATAGATGCCAAAGGTTCAGGCCATTTCGTTGAAATTCCGCTTTCACAAGATGTTGATATCAGTTATGCACTACTCGTACGCAACTTACCACACGCGAAGGAAAACATTACTGCCTCTACATTAGCTTATTCAGCGAGTTGAAAATGGCGCTTTTGATTACGAATGACTGTATCAATTGTGATATGTGCTTACCAGAATGCCCCAACATCGCTATTTTTGAAGGGAGCAAAGTTTATGAAATTGATCCACTTCGTTGTACCGAGTGTGTAGGCTTTTACGATGCGCCAACATGTAAGGCGGTTTGTCCAATCGATTGTATAAAACAAGATCCAGCACATATTGAAACCCAAGATCAACTATTAGAGAAATTTAAGGGATTAAATTTGCTCGGCTAATCTATCTTTTAAAAAGTTTATAGAGGATCAAGCTAAAGTCGCTGATCCTCTAAATGACTGCACGGATCAATGATTAAATAAACGAATAAATAGCTGAGACCACTTTGCAAGTGATAAAATCAAATGATCAGTTCAGTTTAATTTACTTGTATTTGTGTACCAAAGAAATTGAACAATCGTTAAAACTGATCTAACCATTTCAACATTTCATATAGATTGATTAAAACTCATTCTGGCGTAGCTCCCCATGTCTTATCTTTATTTAGCAATTGCGATTACTTGTGAAGTCATTGCAACTTCAGCTTTAAAAGCATCTCAAGGTTTTACTGTTCCAATTCCTTCGATTATTACTGTTGTGGGTTATGCAATTGCTTTCTATTTATTGTCTCTGACGCTAAAAACAATTCCGATCGGAATTGCATATGCTATTTGGTCGGGTGCAGGTATTATTTTAATTTCTGCAATTGGCTGGATATTTTACAAACAGCATTTAGACTTGGCAGCCTGCATTGGTCTTACTTTAATGATCGCAGGCATTATCATTATTAATGTGTTTTCTAAAAATACTCACCTATAAAATATAATTAAAAAAACAACCAAGTATGGTGAGAATCTTTTATAAAAAATTTCACCCTACTCGGTATGAGCAGCTTATTTTAAACTGCCCGTTAAAAACTGCTTTAAACGTTCACTTTTCGGGTTATTGAGTACTTCATCAGGATGGCCCTGCTCCTCAATTTTCCCTTGATGCAAAAAAATTACTTGATTAGACACATGACGCGCAAAGCCCATTTCATGTGTCACCACAATCATGGTGCGCCCTTCTTCAGCCAAACCCTGCATTACTTTTAGTACTTCACCCACCAACTCTGGATCAAGCGCGCTGGTTGGTTCATCAAACAACATAACTTCTGGTTCCATAGCCAAAGCACGAGCAATCGCTACACGTTGCTGCTGACCACCAGATAAAAATGCAGGATATTTACTTTCAACGCTTTCAGGCAAACCAACTTTGCGTAGATATTTCCGTGCACGCTCTTCTGCCTCAGCACGTTTTACCCCAAGTACATGTATTGGTCCTTCAATCACATTTTCCAGTACTGTCATGTGTGACCATAAATTAAAATGCTGAAACACCATCATGAGCTGGGTACGCATTTTTTGTAGTTGCTTTGGTTCAACCACTTTTAAATTGCCTTTTTTATCAAAGACTGTGCGTAGTTTTTCACCATTAAGTTTAATAGTGCCATTGCTTGGTTGTTCTAAAAAGTTAATACAACGTAGCAAGGTACTTTTACCTGAACCAGATGAACCGATGATACTAATTACATCGCCAGCATTTGCATCAAGTGATATCCCTTTAAGTACTTCATGATCGCCAAATGTCTTATGTAAATCACGAATCACTAGTTTTGCAACTTGTTCCATTATTTATGTCTCCTAATGATTCGATGGCTTTAAAAATGCCAACCAACGTTTTTCCAACTTACGAAATAGCCAAATCAAAATAAATGCCAGCATCGCATACAACACCGCGGCAATTCCAAAAGCATTGAAGGTGTCATAGGTTGCCGCATTTACATCACGCGCAATTTTTAAAATGTCAGGAACAGTTGCTGTAAATGCAATGGTTGTCGCGTGCAACATTAAAATGACTTCATTACCGTAAAATGGTAAAGCACGGCGCAACATCGACGGAATAATAATGCGGGTATAGCGTTTCCATTTTGACATTCCAAAAGCTTGTGCAGCTTCAATCTCGCCATGTGGAATAGAACGGATCGCCCCAGCGAAGATTTCAGTCGTATATGCACCAGTATTGAGCGCGAATGCCAAAATGGTGCAATTTATGCCCTCTCGAAAAAATGCATCAAGCGTCTGATGTTCATGGATGTAATCAAAGCTGTAAATGCCTGAGTAAATAATCAGCAATTGGATGTACAGTGGTGTGCCACGAAAAACATATGTATACAACCAAACTGGGCCACGCAACCAAAGATTTTCTGATACTCGTGCAAGTGATAAAGGCACAGCAAGCACAAAGCCAATACCAATAGAAAGCACCAATAACCAAGCAGTCATCGCGACTCCAGTCATTTGCAAACCATCGGTCCAAAGGTATGCCTGCCAATATTGTTGAAGGATTTCAATCATAATTGTCCCTTCCTCACACCGGCAGAATAACGACGCTCAAGCCACATTAAAATGAGGTTCGACACAGTGGTAATTGCCAAATAAATCGCGGCAGCCACGATGCTGAAAAAGAACAGTTGCATGGTACTTCTACCCGCATCTTGCGTAATTTTTACAATATCAGTCAGGCCAATAATAGAAACCAGTGCGGTTGCCTTAATCAAGACTTGCCAGTTGTTACCAATGCCTGGCAATGCAAAACGCATCATTTGAGGGAATAATACACGTCGAAAAACCTGCCAAGGGGTCATACCATAGGCCATTGCTGCTTCAATTTGACCCGTTGGAACCGATTGAAATGCACCACGAAAGGTCTCGGTAAAATATGCACCATAAATGAACGCTAAAGTAATCACACCCGCCACAAATGGATTGATATCAATTTGATCCATTTGCAGTGATTCAGTAATTTGGTTTAGACCCAACTGCAAGCTATAAAATAACAACAGCATAATGACCAAGTCAGGCACACTACGGATGAGTGTGGTATAGGCGGTCGCAATATAGCGTAAGGCTTTAAAACTAGAGAGTTTTGAGCTCGCACCAATTAAGCCAATAATGACAGAAAGCAAAAGTGACAACAGCGCAAGCTGGAGGGTCATCCATGTCCCGCTGAGAAGGAGTGGCCCATAGCCAGATAAAAACATGACTCATCTTCTCCTTAAAAACAATATCTAATATTGATGAGATGAGAATAGATTTAAAAATGTCGGCACTAAGCCGACATTTTTCACATCATTAGTAAATGTTAAAGGAGAAATATTTTTTCTCGAGTTTCTTGTATGTACCATCCGCAATGATTGCTGCGAGTGCTTTGTCAATATTCGCTTTCAAATCTGCATCTTCTTTGCGTAAACCAATAGCCGCGCCTACACCCAGTGTTTTTGCATCAACTACATTGCCACCGACAAAAGCGAAGTTTTTGCCTTTTGGTTGTTTTAAGAAAGCACCATCAACCATGATTGCATCTTGTAAAGTTGCATCTAAACGACCTGACATCATGTCTTGATAAATCAAATCTTGGACTGGATAAGGTACAACGGTTACACCTTTTGTTGCCCAATAGGTTTTAGCATAAGTTTCTTGAATTGTGCCCTGTTGTACACCTACACGTTTACCTTTCAAAGAGGCAGCTGTAGGCAATAACGGTGAGCCTTTTTTTGCAACCATACGTGTTGGTGTGTTGTAGATTTTGCTACTAAACAAAATTTGTTTTGCGCGTTCATCAGTGACCGTCATTGATGAAAGAATGCCGTCAAATTTTTTCGCTTTAAGTGCTGGAATCATCCCATCAAAAGAGTTTTCAACCCAAACACATTTGGCTTTGAGTTTTGCACAAATGGCATTACCCAAATCAACATCAAAACCAGTTAACTTACCATCCGGTGTTTTATATTCAAACGGTGCATAAGAGGACTCAGTACCAAAACGAATCACCTTCCAATCCTTTGCTTGCACATTAGTCGCAACAGCAGCCAGAACTAAGGTTGTTGAAACGAACATTTTTTTCATAAAGCTTGCCATCTTGAAGCTTCTCCTTGAAATCAAAATAAGGTGATAAAAACTTGAGTATTTCAAACTTACTCTTCTGCCGAAATAATTGCAATTTTTATACCATAAGTTAAAGAATCAGGAAGATGTCAAAACAGCAGATCGTATTAACTGATTAAATGTTGAAAAATCAATCAAATTGACAAGTTAATTCTTGAGTGTGTAAGCCTCTGCCATATTTTCATTTTCGACCAATGTCCGAATGGTGTATTCATGGTTATGTTCTTTGGCACTGGCAAATTCACATTTCTGATCCCATACCATTGAGCAACCACTCAACAATGGACAACCTGCAAATAATTCGGCCACCCAATCAACAAACACACGAACTTTAGGCGATAAATGACGGTTTTGTAGATATACGACTGATATTGGCATGGGTGCTGGCAACCATTCAGTCAGCACTTCCTTAAGTGAGCCATCCTCCAGATGTTTTGCCACCATATAATATGGGCATTGAATTAAGCCAAAACCCTGTACAGCCAAATCAACATATGAATCACCATCGTTGACAGAAACGCGCCCTTTCACGCCAACGCTATGAATCTCACCATCAACCATAAAATCCCAGTCGATATTACGTCCGGTACGACTATTAAAGTAATGCACGACCTGATGTTTTTTTAAGTCATCAATAGTTTCCGGTTCGCCATGTTCCGCCAAGTAACGAGGTGCAGCAACCGTCACGCACTGAATTGTTCCGATACGACGCGCAACCAAACTTGAATCTTTCAGCTGACCAATACGAATCACACAGTCCACTGCATCTTGTACCAAATCGACTGGACGATCACTCATCCCAATCACCAAATCAATATCGGGATACTTGGCATGAAAATCACAAAGCATCGGAATCAGGATCAGCCGCCCAATCGAGGCTTTAACATCAATACGTAGTCGGCCTCTTGGTCCACGTTCCGAATCATGAAAATTCGATTCAACATCTTCAACATCGGCTAAAATTCGCGAAGTACGTTCATAATAAACCGCACCATCGGGTGTCAAACTGAGTTTACGGGTGGTTCGATTCAATAAGCGAACTTGTAAATGTTTCTCTAAACCCTGAATGGTTGTGGTCACAGAAGCACGCGGTAGGCCTAAACTGTCAGCCGCTAAACTGAAACTATTTGTTTCGACAACTTTGTTAAATACTTTCATGGCATGAAATAGATCCACACGCAAACTCCTATCAATGCATTTTCTAATTCAAACACATCAATTGTTATAAAAATACGAATAGTGTTATCAAATTTAATATATTTATTCGTGATTGACAAACTTTTATGCTCCGTACATTGCCTAAACCCTGTTTCTCCCATACGGACCATAACTAAAAGTCTGAAAACAGGTATCCAAATAAGTAGGAGCACAACATGTCATTTTCCCGCAAACAGTTCGCACTGTCTGCTATCTTTGTCGCCATTTTGGCAACGGGTGGCAGTTTTATCTTCTTACATGAAAATGCCGATGCAAAAGCTGCACCGACCCAAGCCCAACAAGCTGCTACTGTTGATGTCTCTCCTGTCGTCAGCAAAACTATTACCGACTGGCAAGAATATTCCGGTCGCCTAGAGGCGATTGATCAGGTCGACATTCGGCCTCAAGTTTCGGGCAAGTTAATTGCCGTTCATTTTAAAGATGGTAGTCTAATTCAAAAAGGTGATTTGCTTTTCACAATTGACCCTCGACCATTTGAAGCAGAACTCAACCGTGCCAAGGCTCAACTTGCTTCAGCCGAAGCGCAAGTCACCTATACCGCAACCAATCTTTCCCGTATTCAACGTCTAATTCAAAGTAATGCTGTATCACGCCAAGAACTTGATCTGGCAGAAAATGATGCACGCTCAGCTAGTGCCAACCTACAAGCAGCCAGAGCAGCCGTTCAATCTGCACGCTTAAATCTGGAATATACCCGTATTACTGCACCAGTTAGCGGCAGAATTTCTCGTGCTGAAGTGACCGTGGGTAATGTGGTTTCTGCGGGTAACGGAGCACAAGTTTTAACGAGTTTAGTGTCTGTATCGCGTCTCTATGCATCTTTTGATGTTGATGAACAAACTTATCTCAAATACATCAGTAATCAGCGCAATTCAGCACAGGTTCCTGTCTATATGGGACTTGCCAATGAAACTGGTTTTTCTCGTGAGGGAACCATCAACTCAATCGACAATAACCTAGATACAACCTCAGGTACGATTCGTGTTCGAGCGACTTTCGACAATCCAAACGGAGTTTTATTACCGGGTTTATATGCTCGAATTCGTCTTGGTGGCGGCCAACCACGTTCAGCCATTCTCATTAGCCCAACAGCCATTGGGGTCGATCAAGATAAGCGTTTTGTCGTTGTTGTCGATGCTAAAAATCAGACTGCTTACCGCGAAATAAAAATCGGGGCACAACAAGATGGCTTGCAAATCGTGAATAGCGGATTACAAGCGGGCGACCGTATTGTGGTGAATGGTTTACAGCGTATTCGTCCGGGTGATCCCGTTACGCCACACCTCGTCCCGATGCCGAATGCACAAATCACTGCAAGTACTAACACACCTCAACCTCAGCCAACAGAAAAAACGTCAACTCCGGCAAAAGGTTAATCACATATGAATATTTCTAAATTCTTTATTGATCGGCCAATCTTTGCTGGTGTTTTATCAGTACTGATTTTACTCGCTGGTCTACTGTCGGTATTCCAGTTACCTATTTCCGAATATCCAGAAGTTGTACCGCCATCTGTGGTTGTGCGTGCTCAATATCCGGGTGCAAACCCCAAAGTAATTGCTGAAACTGTTGCCTCTCCGCTTGAAGAATCGATCAACGGCGTAGAAGACATGCTGTATATGCAATCTCAAGCAAACAGCGACGGTAACTTAACCATTACAGTAAACTTCAAACTCGGTATTGACCCAGATAAAGCTCAACAATTGGTTCAAAACCGTGTGTCTCAGGCAATGCCTCGTTTACCTGAAGATGTACAGCGTTTAGGTGTCACCACCTTAAAAAGTTCTCCCACTTTAACCATGGTGGTACATCTGACTTCACCAGATAACCGCTATGACATGACTTACTTACGTAACTACGCTGTACTGAACGTAAAAGATCGTTTGGCACGTTTACAAGGTGTAGGTGAAGTCGGTTTATTTGGTTCTGGCGACTACGCTATGCGGGTGTGGCTCGACCCACAAAAAGTAGCGCAACGTAACCTCACAGCCACTGAAATTGTGAATGCAATCCGTGAACAAAATATTCAGGTTGCGGCAGGTACAATTGGTGCATCACCAACTAATTCACCTGTACAACTTTCAGTGAATGCTCAAGGTCGTTTAACGACTGAGCAAGAATTTGCAGACATTATTTTAAAAACTGCACCCGATGGCGCGGTCACCCGATTGGGCGATGTTGCACGTGTTGAACTTGCAGCCTCACAATATGGGCTACGTTCATTGCTTGACAATAAACAAGCTGTAGCGATTCCAATTTTCCAAGCACCGGGTGCCAATGCTTTGCAAGTTTCCGATCAAGTGCGTAGCACAATGAAGGAGCTTTCAAAAGATTTCCCATCTTCAATTAAATACGACATTGTTTACGACCCAACTCAATTCGTACGTTCTAGTATTAAAGCAGTCGTTCATACCTTACTTGAAGCAATTGCACTGGTTGTTGTGGTTGTTATTTTATTCTTACAAACATGGCGTGCGTCGATTATTCCATTACTTGCAGTACCGGTTTCTATTATTGGTACATTTGCACTTATGCTTGCCTTTGGGTATTCCATCAATGCGCTATCACTGTTTGGGATGGTACTTGCCATCGGCATTGTGGTCGATGACGCAATTGTCGTCGTCGAAAATGTCGAGAGGAATATTGAAGCAGGTTTAAGCCCAAGAGACGCAACTTATCGCGCCATGCGAGAAGTGAGTGGTCCAATTATTGCGATTGCCTTAACTCTCGTTGCGGTCTTCGTACCGCTAGCCTTTATGACGGGCTTAACAGGGCAATTTTATAAACAATTTGCCATGACCATTGCCATTTCAACTGTTATTTCGGCATTTAATTCCCTTACGCTATCTCCTGCTTTGGCAGCCATGTTACTGAAAGGACATGACGCTAAACCTGATGCATTAACACGCATTATGAACCGCATATTTGGACGTTTCTTTGCGCTGTTTAACCGCGTATTTACACGTGCGTCAGACAACTATGGTAAAGGCGTAAGTCGTGTCATATCTCATAAAGCATCGGCAATGGGTGTCTATGCAGCACTTCTCGGCTTAACCGTTGGTATTTCTTATATTGTTCCGGGTGGCTTCGTTCCTGCCCAAGACAAACAATATTTAATTAGCTTTGCTCAATTACCAAACGGCGCTTCATTAGATCGTACCGAGGCAGTCATTCGTAAAATGAGTGACACTGCGCTTAAACAGCCTGGTGTAGAAAGTGCGGTTGCCTTCCCTGGCCTATCCATTAACGGTTTTACCAACAGCTCAAGCGCCGGTATTGTCTTTGTGACGTTAAAGCCATTCGATGAACGAAAGGCCAAAGACTTATCTGCCAATGCAATTGCAGGGGCTCTCAACCAGAAATATTCAGCCATTCAAGATGCCTATATTGCAGTTTTCCCACCACCACCAGTGATGGGCTTAGGTACGATGGGCGGCTTTAAACTCCAACTTGAAGACCGAGGTGCCTTAGGCTATTCAGCCTTGAATGATGCTGCACAAAACTTTATGAAAGCAGCTCAGTCAGCCCCTGAACTAGGGCCAATGTTCTCAAGTTATCAAATTAATGTACCTCAACTGAACGTAGATCTGGACCGTGTAAAAGCTAAACAGCAAGGTGTCGCTGTAACCGATGTCTTCAACACCATGCAGATTTATTTAGGCTCTCAGTACGTTAACGACTTTAACCGCTTTGGACGTGTTTATCAGGTTCGAGCGCAAGCCGATGCACCTTTCCGTGCTAACCCTGAAGATATTTTGCAGCTAAAAACCCGCAACAGTGCCGGACAAATGGTGCCGTTATCTTCATTGGTGAACGTGACTCAAACCTATGGTCCAGAAATGGTGGTGCGTTATAACGGCTATACCTCAGCGGACATTAACGGCGGCCCTGCACCGGGCTATTCATCTAGCCAAGCGGAAGCTGCTGTTGAACGTATTGCTGCTCAAACCTTACCACGCGGCATTAAGTTTGAATGGACTGATTTAACCTACCAAAAAATCTTGGCTGGTAATGCAGGACTCTGGGTATTCCCAATCAGTGTACTACTGGTGTTCTTGGTATTGGCAGCACAATACGAAAGCTTAACTCTGCCTTTAGCTGTAATTCTAATTGTGCCAATGGGAATTCTGGCAGCTCTAACCGGTGTTTGGCTGACAGGTGGAGATAACAATATCTTTACCCAAATTGGTCTGATGGTACTAGTCGGGCTGGCCTGTAAAAATGCCATCTTAATTGTCGAATTTGCAAGGGAACTTGAAATGCAAGGCGCAACTGCATTTAATGCCGCAGTTGAAGCGAGTCGCCTGCGTTTACGCCCAATTTTAATGACATCAATTGCATTTATTATGGGTGTAGTCCCACTGGTTACCTCAACAGGTGCAGGTTCTGAAATGCGTCATGCCATGGGTATTGCAGTGTTCTTCGGCATGATCGGTGTAACGTTGTTTGGTTTATTCCTCACCCCTGCCTTTTATGTCCTGATTCGTACTCTCAACAGCAAACATAAACTGCATTCGGCAGCCGTTCATGAAGCTCCATTAGCTAACCCACATGATCACTAAGGAGGACATTTGATGACATCATCAAAACAAAAATGGTTAGTGTCCTCACTCATGGGAAGCCTGCTGCTTGCAGGCTGCTCTTTGGCGCCGGAATATCAACCTGCAAAGGTAATAGTTCCAGTCAAATTTAAAGAGTCTGACCCTAAATTTGAGGACAATAACTGGAAAATTGCCCAACCTGCCGATGCACAATCACGTGGCGAATGGTGGCGTGTTTTTAATGACCCACTGTTAAACGAACTAGAGCAACAAGCAATTGCTGGTAATCAAAACCTTAAAGCTGCTGCTGCCAATATTCAGGCTTCACGTGCATTACGTTCAGCAGCGCAAGCAGAACGTTTACCAAGTATTAATGCTGGCTTTGGCCCAACTCGTCAAAAACCCTCTCCAGCTTCATTGGGTTTAGATGAAAATGCCCATACATCTGCACAAACCTTATGGCGTGCTCAAGCTAGTGTTTCATATGAGCTCGATTTATTTGGTCGTATTGCTAGTAGTGTCAATGCAGCAACAGCCGATGTACAGCAACAAGAAGCGCTATACCAGTCGGCACTTTTAGCATTGCAAGCAGATGTTGCACAAGGCTATTTTCTAATTCGCCAGCTTGATGCTGAACAAGTAATTTATAATCGCACTATTAAATTACTTGGTGAGACTCGAGATCTAGTTCAAA
Organism: Acinetobacter sp. KB005; assembly: GCF_049949095.1. Classification (NCBI taxonomy): domain Bacteria; kingdom Pseudomonadati; phylum Pseudomonadota; class Gammaproteobacteria; order Moraxellales; family Moraxellaceae; genus Acinetobacter; species Acinetobacter sp. KB005. The sequence goes on from NZ_CP188191.1 coordinate 3,541,181, forward strand.
CTCGATTTCGTAATGGTTTAGTCAGTGAATTAGATGTTTCTCGCGCACAGACTGAACTGGCTACAGCCCAAACCAATGCACTAACGATTGCCCGCAATCGGGCCAGTGCAGAACATGCACTTGCTGTTTTACTTGGAAAAACGCCAGCTGACTTCAATCTAGCAGCTCAACCATTAACTGCACACCGCCTCCGTCTGCCAGCAGGCTTACCTTCAGCTTTACTTGAAAGACGACCTGATATTGCTGCCGCCGAGCGTGCTATGGCAGCAGATAATGCACGTATTGGAATTGCACGCGCTGCTTTCTTCCCGAAACTAGACCTGACAGGTGCACTCGGTTATGAATCATCAACTTTAGGTGATTTAGGTAAATGGTCGAGCCGTACATTCTTACTTGGTCCAGTCGCAGGCACTATTTTATCTTTACCCTTGTTTGATGGTGGGCAACGTAAAGCAGGAGTCGCTCAAGCGCGAGCTGCCTATGAAGAAAGCGTTGCGAATTATCGCCAAACAGTGCTGAATGCATTCCGTGAAGTTGAAAATGGTTTGTCCGATCAACGTATTCTCGATCAACAAATACAAGCTCAAAACCAAGCACTCTCTTCTTCTCGTCACGCAAATCAGCTTTCTCATCTACGTTATCGAGAAGGTGCTATTAGCTATCTTGATGTAATTGATTCTGACCGCACTATTTTGCAACAAGAGCAACTTTCTGCTCAGCTTAACGGCAGCAGAATGATGGCTAGTGTAGATTTAATTCGGGCATTGGGTGGTGGATGGCATGATGCAGATTCATCGGTAAAAACTAAAAGTTAATTCTTACGTAATTAACTAGATATAAAAAAAGCGCCATATGGCGCTTTTTTTATATCTACAACTTATTGTGCGTATACAGGGAATTTTGCACAAACAGTTTCAACTTTCGCTTTTACGTCAGCAATAACTTTTTCGTCACCTTTGCTGTCAATCACATCAGCGATCCAACCAGCAAGTTCACGTACTTCAGCTTCACCGAAACCACGAGTTGTTACTGCTGGAGTACCGATACGGATACCAGAAGTCACAAATGGAGAGCGTGGATCATTTGGAACTGAGTTTTTATTAACAGTAATGTGAGCAGCACCTAACCAAGCATCTGCTTCTTTACCAGTTACGTCTTGTTTAATTAAAGATAACAAGAATAAGTGATTTTCTGTACCACCAGAAACAACATCATAACCACGAGCGATTAATACTTCAGCCATAGCTTGAGCATTTTTCACAACTTGTTGTTGGTAAGCTTTGAAGTCATCAGACATTGCTTCTTTGAAGCAGATTGCTTTAGCAGCAATCGCATGCATCAATGGACCACCTTGGTTACCAGGGAATACAGCTGATTGAAGTTTTTTCTCGATTTCTTCATTCGCTTTCGCAAGGATTAAACCAGAACGTGGACCACGAAGTGTTTTGTGAGTCGTAGTTGTGGTTACGTCAGCAATTTGAACTGGGTTTGGATATACACCAGCAGCAACTAAACCTGCAACGTGAGCCATATCAACAAAAAGGTAAGCGCCAACTTTGTCCGCGATATCACGGAAACGTTGCCAATCTACAACACGGCTGTAAGCAGAGAAACCAGCAACGATCATACGTGGCTTGTGCTCTAATGCTAAGCGTTCAACTTCTTCATAATCGATCTCGCCAGTTTCAGCGTTTAAACCGTATTGAACTGCATTATAAGTTTTACCAGAGAAGCTTACTTTTGCACCGTGAGTCAAGTGACCACCGTGAGCCAAGCTCATACCTAAAACAGTATCGCCTGGATTAAGAAGCGCTAGATAAACAGCAGAGTTAGCTTGTGAGCCAGCGTGTGGTTGAACGTTTGCGTAATCTGCACCAAAAAGTTCTTTAGCACGATCAATCGCCATTTGCTCAATGATATCCACATATTCGCAACCGCCATAATAGCGTTTACCTGGATAACCTTCTGCATATTTATTCGTAAGTTTTGATCCTTGCGCTTCCATCACAGCAGGAGAGCAATAGTTTTCAGAAGCAATTAACTCGATATGTGCTTCTTGACGCTCACCTTCAGAAGCAATTGCTTGAGCTAATTCTGGATCAAATTCAGAAATGGAAATATTGGCAAACATTAGCGGGGGTCCTATAAAATTAGGGCTTTTAAGCCGTGCTAAGATTGCGACATATTGTAGCATGAACTTTATAATTAAACAGAATGAAGTTAGCTCAGTTTTAAATAAAAATGGCTCAAGTTTTATAAAAAATGAGCCATTGTTTATAAATCAATAAAAAAGCTGGTTTAAAGCTTATATTTTAAAATTTTCCATCGTTAACTTTAGCTTACAATGCGGTTAAAAATACTTTAAATATCAATAACTCTATTGTGCTGTTAGCAAAGTCTGAACATTTCCAACAATGTTGTCTACATTACTACTCATTGCCGTATTATGGTCCCAGTTACCAGTCACATAACTATTAATTTTAGTGCCTAAGGTAGTGGCATTAAATATCAATAGATCAGTTGCTAATTTAGGTACTGTAGGATCAGCTATCCCTTGATAAATGATGATTGGTGTAGTGACTTTTACTTGTAACGGCTGTGAATCTTTTTCCAAAAACGTCTTAACTAGCGGCACTGCCATAAAGTTAGGTTGTGTACGTGTGTAACCATCAAGTGTCCCACCATTAGCTTTTTTATAATCATCCATAGCTTTTATAAAAGCATCTTCCAAAGGCCCAGCACAAATTGTTTCTGCTTGTGCGGCAATACCTGAAATTTGTGAAGTAAATACTTGTCCATAATCAAAGCTTGGCTTTGTGTTGCGAATACCGGCTGTAACCAAAGCTGTATATGTATCAAGCTGTGCATAGGCTCCAATTTTAATGTCTATCGGTGCATTCGCAACTTGTGCCTCTCCAGCCACTAAAATATTCCCTAAATTAGAAGCAGGTGCTACCGCTACCGTACCTTTATAGTCTAGCTGCGCACGACTCGCATATTGTGCAGCACCTAACGCAGCATTCCCCCCTTGGGAATGTCCGACTGTAAGCCATTTTTTTGAAGTTAATAAATTACGCTGTAATAAATAGTTACGTGTTGCAACTACAGCATCCGTAATTGAGAAAGCCTCACTTTTAACATTTAAAAATGGATGTATGCCTGGAGTACCTAAACCTTCATAGTCAGGTGCGACAACAACATAACCAGCTGCAAGTAACTTACTAATTAAATCTTTTGTACTGTCTGTTAAAGCTGCCTTACTTGGCGCACAGGCATCTGCCACACCCGTAGTGCCATGTGCCCAAACGACAATTGGCCAACCGCCTGCTGGTGGTGGTGTATTTGGTGTGAATACCAAACTGGTTGCCTGTACTTCTTGGTCACTTTGACCTAACATTTTATAGGTCAAAATACTACTTTCAGCAGCAACTGATCCTAAGTCGGTGCTCGTGTAAGCATCTACCTTAACAACTGGATTTTTAATATTATTGGTTGGAGTACCTGATGGGTCGACAATGGCTGAGTTATCATCACTACTCCCTCCTCCACAAGCGACTAAAAATAAACTCGTGCTAAGAACACTGGTCATGAACAGTTTCATTTTCATTGCTATATCCCTTAAATTCCATTTTTATTTTGCTTTAGTTTTTTAATCAACATTTTCTAATGTCTTAAAAACAATTACGCCTAATCTTTATTTTTCGCAAGTTCTATTGGATGAAATTAATCTATGAAAACTTTATTTTTAATATAAATTGACGTTCTAGCTACTTTATAGCCTCACTTCATGTTTTAAAGTAGATAGTCAACTGTTAACATTCATAGCTACTCGTGATTGTTTAAAGGGCCAGATATGCAAGCCATTATTTTAGATACAGAAACTCATACACTAAATGGTTTGCCTATTGAAATTGCGTATGCTCCGATCGAACTTAATGAAGGCAAACTCACCTTAGATAAAAGCAAATTGTTTGATCAGTTATATCAAGTGGGTGCGCCTATCTCTTATGCTGCGATGGCAGTACACCACATATTAGAAACAGATTTAGAAAACCAGCCTCACTATAAAACATTTAAATTACCAGAGAGTACGACTTATATTATTGGTCACAATATTGATTACGATATTGCCGCGATTGCTCGTTGCGGTGTTGATGTATCAAATATTAAACCGATTTGTACTTTGGCTTTGGCACGTAAAGTTTGGGCAGATGCAGAGGCTCATAATATCTCAGCACTGATCTATATGATTTCTCAAGGGAGCAGCAAAGCCCGAGAAATGCTTAAAGGTGCTCACCGTGCCGATGCAGATATTATTTTGACTGCTAATATCTTGATGCATATTGTCTATCATTTAAATATTCAAAATATTGAAGAGCTCTACCGAGTTTCTGAAGAAGCACGTATCCCCACTACTGTTAACTTTGGTAAGCATAAAGGCACAGCAATTGCTGAACTTCCTAAAGACTATATTCAATGGCTATTACGCCAAGATGAGCTTGATGTCTATCTTCGCAAAGCATTAGAAAGTGCCTTTTAAGATTTTAACCAAATGATATTTATAGATTATTCATCATATTGTCATTTTTAAGTTTTATTATTAACCCCATTTATATTTTATTAAAAACAGTACTGTTCGACTCAGAAGATTGGACAGTCTGATTTATTTTTTATATTGGGGAAAAGCAATGGCTGGTTTTTATAGAACCAATTTGGGAAGACTTGCGCTGCAACAACGCAATATTGTTTTAAATGCAAAACAAAGACGTTTATTACTCTTAATAGACCATGAAGATTTTCAAAACTTAAATGGTGAATTTAAAAAACGTATTGCTTCTCCAGAGCTGATTCAACAGCTTATCGACTTAGAACTTATTGCCCCAATTGCCTCTACCGAAACATCTACGAATGAAGAAATTATTTTAAAAACATCAGCCATAAATAAAGTAGAAGAAAATCAAAAAGAATCTGTTGATAGTTCTATACTGCATTCCCCTCATCTTGTTGGAGAAATCCAGCTTTCCGAGCAAAAAACTTTAGATCAGCCCAGTACTACATATTTTCAACCACTAATACCTTCTCAGACTCTTTCTTTCGAAGAAATACAACAGTTAATGATAAAAACACTTAGCAGCTATTGCGGACTAATGACCAAACCACTTGTTCAAAAAATAGAGAAAGCTACAACAATACAAGAGCTTAAATTATGTCAGGTACAATGGATTACAAGTTTGCAAGAATCACGTATTCCTCCTCAGGAACTTGCAAGAGCTTTACGTACAATTAACTATTCAATTCAGCTTCTTTCACAAAGCATATAAAATATTAAACAACTTGCTGTTTAATTAAGCATTAAAATCACTTGGCATGTATTTCGTGCTTTACCTGCAAGTGTTTTTTTCCTATGATGTGCCCCACACATGCGCTCGTAGCTCAGTTGGATAGAGTACAGGTTTCCGAAACCTGGGGTCGTGGGTTCGATCCCCGCCGGGCGCACCAGCTTTTATATAATAATTTCTCAATTTATCTTAATTTTATAAAATTCCGACTATTTTACTTGGTTTATTAATCATTATCGCTCAAAATATACCCCTCTTTCATAATGTGAGAATTTCATGACTGATGCTTTGGTTTTAAGAGATTTGTCCAAAACATATCGTAATGGTTTTCAGGCGTTAAAAGGTATTAACCTCACTGTGCCTGAAGGTGAATTTTATGCGTTGTTAGGCCCAAATGGTGCCGGCAAATCAACAACCATTGGTATTATCAGCTCCCTCACAAAAAAAACCTCAGGAACAGTTGAGATTTTTGGGCACAACCTCGATACCCATCCTTCTCTGGCAAAACAGCAGCTTGGCGTCGTTCCTCAAGAATTTAACTTCGGGCAGTTTGAAAAAACATTCGATATTTTAGTCACTCAAGCTGGCTACTACGGTATCCATAAAAAGATTGCAGAAAAACGTGCCGAACATTATTTAGAAAAACTCGGTTTGTGGGAAAAACGTAATATACAAGCACGTATGCTGTCTGGCGGTATGAAGCGTCGTCTGATGATTGCCCGTGCCATGATGCATGAGCCTAAACTTCTTATTCTAGATGAACCTACTGCGGGTGTAGATATTGAATTACGCCGTTCTATGTGGGATTTTCTGACCGAAATGAACGAAAGCGGTACTTCTATTATTTTAACGACCCACTATTTAGAAGAAGCAGAAATGTTGTGTCGTCGCATTGCGATCATTGACCGTGGTGTAATTAAAGAAGATACCAGCATGAAGAGCTTCCTTAATCAGCTCAATGAAGAATCATTTATCTTCGATTTAGCCGAACCGATTGGGCCGCTCCAGTTAAACATTATTGGTGTCAAGTTCAACTTAATTGATAGTAATACTTTAGAAGTAACGATGGATAGAGCGCATACATTGAATGACCTATTCCAGTTATTAGAATCTCAAGGTATTCGTGTTCACAGTATGCGTAATAAATCGAATCGTCTAGAAGAGTTATTTGTCAAAATGGTCGAGAAAAATCTTGAAGGAGAGGCAAAATGAATTTTAGCCAACTGCAAATTGCTCTCTGGACCATCGTTCGTAAAGAAGTACGCCGTTTTCTACGCATTTGGCCACAAACTTTATTACCACCGGCAATTACAATGAGTTTGTACTTTGTCATTTTTGGTAATTTGGTTGGTTCACGCATTGGACAAATGGGTGGCGTGAGCTATATGCAATTTATTGTGCCTGGCTTAATTATGATGGCTGTCATTACCAATAGTTATGCCAACGTGTCTTCAAGTTTCTTTAGTGTAAAATTCCAAAAAAGCATTGAAGAACTCATCATGAGTCCTGTGCCACTACATATTATTTTGTGGGGCTATGTAATTGGCGGTATTTGCCGTGGTGTATTAGTAGGTGCAATTGTGACTGCTATGAGCATGTTCTTTACTGACCTTTTCATACACAACTGGTTCGTAACTATATATACAGTCTTAATTACTTCGGTTCTTTTCTCATTAGGTGGTTTTATTAATGCAGTCTATGCAAAATCATTTGATGATATTTCTATTATTCCAACCTTTGTTCTTACGCCCTTAACTTATTTAGGTGGTGTGTTTTATGCCATTAGTGCACTTGGCCCTTTTTGGCAAAAACTTTCTTTAATTAACCCTATTGTTTATATGGTTAATGCTTTCCGTTTTGGCATTTTAGGTCATAGCGATGTGAATGTTTCATTCTCTTTAATCATTGTGACATCATGCTGTGTTGTACTTTACGGAATTGCTTACTATTTACTTGCTCGTGGTTCAGGAATGCGTGAATGAGTGTCGAACAGTCTTTGTTGGGTAAAGAAACCCAATATCCAACTAATTATCAACCTGATGTTTTATTTCCAATTGCTCGTGCTCAGTCTCGTGAAGCCTACTCGCATATTGAAGGCATCACACAAGGTAAAGATTGGTGGCATGTTTTTGAAATTTCATGGTTAAACGCTCATGGTATTCCGCAAGTTGCTATTGGCAGAATTACGCTACCTGCATCTTCACCGAATTTGATTGAATCTAAGTCATTAAAACTTTACTTCAATAGTCTTAACTTCACTCAGTTTGAGTCTAAACAATCATTTATTGAAACTGTTGAAAAAGACCTCTCGGCGGCGGCAGGTGCAAAAGTTGAGTTAACCCTATTTCAAGTAGATGATTTAGAGATTTCTAAGCCTCAAGGCATTTGTGTTGATGACCTCACTCCAGAGCGTTTAGAACAGCATCCTGATGCCACTCTTTTAAAACTTGATGATTCTGGTGAAGAAGTCGAAGTTGAATTGTATTCTCATCTTTTAAGAAGTAACTGCCCAGTCACCGGACAACCGGATTGGGGTACAGTTTTTATTCGTTTTAAAGGCAAAAAACCTTGTTATCGTAGTGTTTTAGCTTATATTATCTCGTACCGTCAGCATAACGGCTTTCACGAACAGTGTGTTGAGCAGATCTTTGCCGATATTTGGCAAAATCTACAGCCTGAAAAGCTGATGGTTTATGCAACTTATACTCGTCGCGGCGGACTTGATATTAACCCTTGCCGAGTATCGGATCTTTCATGGATGCCAAAACCGATTCGATTGGCACGACAATAAAACGAATAATTTGAGGATATACCATGCCGTTTTTTGGTTTTACCCCTTCTGAAGGCTTATTGAACGATATGCAGGCTGGAATTGCGAATAAAAATTCTAGTGAACCTTTATATCCACTTCGCGATAAGATTGCTTTACAACTTAATGAAGAAATTATTGATAATGTCTTGATTCAGTTAGTTCAGCATTTTCCTGCAAGTGAAAAGCGCGATACTGCCGAAAAACTAGCAGGTTATGTCAAATCAACCGTTGCTGTTCTTTTAAAGCAATTGTTAAGCAAAGCACCTAACGATGTAGTTAAACAGTCAGTTGAGTTCTCTGAAAAAAGCTTATTTAAAGACCCACAAGGTCAATACAAAGTAGGCGTAAATTTAGATGCAGGTTTAGTGACTAACCTTAAGCATAACTTTACTGAGCTTGAAGCAGGAAATGACATTAATAAAGCTGCTTTAGCTGAATTATATAAACAGTTCGGCGATGCGATGATCAAACACTTCATGTCTGATTTTAATAAAACATTAGATCTCGGTATGATCAAGCGTAAAGCAGCAGATATTGGTGCAGCAGCTGTAACAAAAGCTGTTCACATTGCAATCGACAAACTGATTCCAAGCTTAAATCGCACTGAACTTAAAGCGATGGCTGAATACCATGATGGTTTATTCTTTAACTAATAAAAAATAGACTATCGGAAACCTAGCGAGAGCTAGGTTTTTTTATTGCAAAATATTGATATACATTGCCATTCACCACGTTTATGTTAGCATGCGCCAAGCACTGATTGACCTTAGTTAACGCCGCATGTCTCCTAGCCCACAATATAAATTTTTACGCCAAGCTCCGCGAGATGGTCTTAGCACCGCTATGCAACCATCAAAGTGGCAACAACTCCATGTTGACCCTTGGTTATGCCTATTTCTGCTCTTAAATGCTTTATTAGGTTTAACCGTACTATATAGTGCTTCTGCACAGGATGTGGGGTTAGTGAGTAAACAAGCCATGAGTTTTGGTATTGGCTTTTTAGTTATGTTTGGTCTAGCCCAAATTCCGCCCAAGGTCTATCAAGCTTTTTCTCCATATTTTTATTTGTTTGGCTTATTTTCACTTGTGGCAGTCATGGTGTTTGGCGAAGTCCGAATGGGTGCTCAGCGCTGGATTGATATTCCCGGTTTCGGAAGTGTCCAACCCAGTGAGTTCATGAAAATCGGTATGCCCATGATGGTTGCATGGTTTTTAGCACGTAAACCCCTTCCCCCTAGCTTTTCACAAGTTGTTTTATCCTTAATGTTAATTGGTATTCCTTTTTTACTAATTGCAGAACAACCCGACTTAGGGACATCAGTGTTAGTGCTAGCAAGTGGCATATTTGTTTTATTTTTAAGTGGACTATCATGGCGTATGATCGGTGCTGCGGGAGCGTGCGCTGCAGTCATCATTCCAATTGCGTGGGAATTTCTTTTACACGACTATCAACGTCAAAGGGTTTTAACGTTGCTTGACCCAGAGGCGGATGCACTCGGTACAGGTTGGAATATTATTCAATCTAAAACTGCGATTGGTTCTGGTGGTTTTTCGGGTAAAGGATTTCTTGAAGGTACCCAATCACATTTGCACTTTTTACCCGAAGGTCATACCGACTTTATTATTGCCGCGTATTCCGAAGAATTTGGGCTCATCGGTGTACTTATTTTAGTTATTCTTTATTTTGCTATTATTTTTAGAACATTCCAAATCGGTTTACAAAGCTTCCATAACTATGGACGTTTAGTTGCTGGCGCCTTTGGTTTGTCTTTTTTTGTTTATGTATTTGTAAATGCGGGAATGGTCAGTGGTATTTTACCTGTAGTAGGTGTTCCTTTACCTTTTATGAGTTATGGCGGAACAGCTATTATTACTTTAATGGCCACCTTTGGTTTAGTCATGTCCATTCATACACATCGATAATCTGGAATTTTAAAACGATATGTTGTCTCAACACTTAAATAAAACTTTAAAAATGCTCGCTTTGTGTACTGGTTTAATCAGTACAAGTCACTTCGCTCAGGCCAACGATTTTGCAACACATCCTGATTATGTAAATTTTAAACAAAAAACGATGAGCGCTTATGGGTTAAGTGGCGATCAAGTTGATGCAGCCATGAGTGGTGCAAAGAATTTACCAAACATTCTAAATATTATGACTCGTCCAGGGGAAAGCAAACCTTGGTATGACTACCGTTCTATGTTTTTGGTTGAAGGGACAATTCAACGTGGCGTCCGTTTCAAAAACCAATATGCAGATGCTTTAAATCGCGCTGAACAACAATATGGTGTATCTCAAGCTGTCATTTTGGGCATTTTGGGTGTTGAAACAGGCTATGGCGCGAATAAAGGTTCTTTTATTACACGTGATGCCTTAGCTACACTTGCTTTTGGCTACCCTCGCCGTGCTGAATATTTTGGCGATGAGTTAGCTGCCCTTATTGCATGGACTTATAAAGAAGGCTACCCAACAAATAGTATTGTAGGTTCCTACGCAGGCGCAATTGGCTATCCACAATTTATGCCGAGCAATATTAGTAAATATGGTGTCGATTATGACGGTAATGGACATATCGATTTAAGAAACTCGGCAGAAGATGCAATTGGTTCAATCGCAAACTACTTAGCAAAACAAGGATGGCAACGCGATCAGCCTATCGGATTTATGGCGCGTTACACGGGGTCAAATCCGGAAAGTATTATTGCCAAAGATTTAACTCAGCCTTTTCCATATGGTGCATTAAAGACACTAGGCATCTCACCATTAAATCCTTTAGTTAAAATTGATGATCTGGATATGGTGAATGTTATTCAATTACAAGACTATAACGGTCCAATTTACTATTTAACTTACCCGAATTTTCAAGTGATTACGACCTATAATAAGAGCCGTATGTATGCGACTGCTGTATGGTTATTAGGCACTGAAGTGGCTAGCCGATAGGCTAGCTTTTTTGTGAGTCATGTAAAAGTCAATAAATATTTTTGTTAAACAGATCACAATACGCACAAATTTAATATTTTGTTACACTTTTGATTATTTTTTAACCCAGAACTGTAAGTTTTTGCCCTTTTTGTAACGATTTCTCGTTAAAGACTAGACACTCTCCGTAAGCGATGAATATTATCCACCCCAATGTAGCAATTGCAAAAGTGAATAATCAGACATGTTCACTTTAAATTTCAGTCAATCGCTGAAAGAAAAAAGTACATGTTCTCAGGAGTTTATACAAATGCAGTTATCGCTGAAATACGTTCTTGCACTGACGGCTAGTTTAAGTATGGCCCCATTGCACGCTGAAATGGTGCAATCTTCATCATTAAATAGTGATGTAGATGGCTCTAATTTAGCAGCTCGTGTATTGAGTAAAGATACTCAAAATTTTAATTCTCGTTTTTCTAATATTAACAGTCTTTCAATCACTGAACGTTCTGGCGACCAAATTCGTCGTCAAGCTATCGCAGCAAAAATTGAAATCCCTGAAGATGAGCCTTCAGTGATTGAAAAACTTAACACAGTAGCTTCAAACACTGTTCGTAAGTTTAGCCAAACTGGCATGGCTTCATGGTATGGTCGTCAATTCCATGGTCGTAAAACAGCAAATGGTGAAACATTCGATATGAATGCTCTCACTGCTGCTCACCGTAGCCTACCATTGAACTGTTACATCCGAGTAACCAACAAAGACAATGGTAAAAGTGTGGTTGTAAAAGTAAATGACCGTGGTCCTTTCCATGGCAATCGTGTACTTGACCTATCATACGGTGCAGCTAAACGTCTTGGCATTACCAATGCTGGAACTGCAAAAGTAAATATTGAACGTGTTGATGGTCCTACTTCATAAGTTATAGCCTCTAGAGTTCATGTAAAAAGCCGCAATTTTTTCTGCGGCTTTTTTATGTTTTAAACTATAAAAATAATTTCTAACTTAGGTTTAAAAAATTATCTTTTTTAGCCCTTCTCACTCCTTAAATTTGAATATTTTTTACACAAAAAAGTACGTTTATCTTATCCAAGCTTATTTTGCTTCTAAATTGCGTTTAGAGCAACTTTATTAAATTTCCGCTACCCTAGTACCATTTTTATAAAATAAAGGCTAATTATGGCGTTTTTAGAGTAGATAACTAGAGCTTTTTCATGCAATTTTCCCACCTATCTCAAAATCACACTTTTTTTGATGATTTCATCATATAGCAACCTATAAAAAATATTCTGAAATATTGCATCATTCTCAAGGTTACATTGAGTACTTTTTCTATCACCCAGACATTACGTTTTTCTCATGTTCTTTTTAAATCTTTATTGCCAAGTTCCTATAGTTGAATAATACCGGTTTCTTGTCGCCCACCTTAAGAGCAGGATAAAATATACTCAGAAAAAATAAATCAAACCTAAAACAAGGAGTGTGCCATTAATGAAATCCATTACAGAATGGTTTGATGAATATAGCGAAAGCCATCAAAACCCAACAAACAAGCAAATTCACTGGCTCTGCGTTCCTGCTATTTTATTTTCTATTATTGGAATCATTGCCCATTTCAGCGCTTTACTCACAGCCCTATTACTTGTACTGACTCTCGTATTTTATGCACGTTTAGATCTTGTACTTGCTGTTGCAATGGCTGCTTTACTGGTGGTTATGGCGTGGCTTATTTACACCCTACCTGTAGGAGTAGGATTTTATATCGCTATTTTTGTAGTTGCTTGGGTCGGACAGTTTTATGGCCATAAAATCGAGGGCAAAAAGCCATCTTTCTTTAAAGATTTACAATTTCTACTGATTGGACCAGTTTGGTGCATGGATGCCTATCTAGGAAAAATCTTACCTAAATGGAAAAGCAGACAAAAACACGCTCTTTCCTAATGATTAAATTAAAGCTGGATCATCTCGATTCAGCTTTTTACATTTTACTGATTTATTAGAAAATTTATAAAATAGAAAAAAACTAAACTAGCGATAACACTTAAAAGTACTCTTTTTAGATAAATGGAAATTACAATACAAAAGATTGCTGCATAAATATAAGAATTATCTAAAACTCCTTTTAAATTATCGCCATCAAAAAAAACAACCGGAATACAAATTGCTGTTAATAAACAGGGAGCAGAATAATTAAGCATCTTATTCATAATAAGAGGCAGTTTAATTTTAACGTTAGGCTCTAAAAAATAATAACGATTAAAAAAGATGATTGCTGCCAAGCCTAAAATCATGAACCAGGACATATTATCGCTCCTTCTCTATTTTTTCAGTTAACACAGCAACCAACATCCCTAGTAATCCTGAAAGTAAAATCGCCCCTTCAACCTGATAAAATTTAAAGAAAAATCCGCTAAAACAGGTCATTAGCACACCAGCAAGTACAGGCAACCCCTTACATAACGGTACGATCATGGCAACAAAAATAGCCACAATTGAAAAATCTAAATGATAATTTAATAAATCAGGAATCACTGTTGCTAAAAGTATTCCTACCAAGCTAAACACTACCCAGAATAAATAAAAAGATAGACCTGCACCCAACAGATATTCTGGCTGCCTTTTTTCACCGGATGCACACACCGCAAATAATTCATCTGTTAATAAAAAACCCAAACTTAATCGTTTCGAAAGAGGCAAAATAGAAATGTCATTTCTTAAAGTTAATGCATAAATAAAATGCTGAGCTGTTAAAAAGAAAATCGTCACATAAATTGTAAAAGTGGATGCACCTTCCATTACCATGCTTAAGCTAACTAATTGCGCTGCTCCAGCAAAGACAATTCCCGACATCGCAAGCGCCTTATAGAAAGATAAACCTGCATGAATTGCCATAGAGCCTGCTAAAATTGCCCATGGAATAACAGAAATTGACAACGGTAAAATATCCATTGCACCGCGCAAAAAAAGATAGGATGGCTTATTTTTTGGAAACTCAACCGACTGATTAAGCTGAATATTCATATATAGAATCCAATATAAGAAGCATCTCTATAAAATGCTTGATTAAAGCCGACTTATATTGAATAAAATTGCTGTAAATAAATTTTTAATAATTTAGTTATTTAGACTAGCTACATATTGAGTTGGTGTCACTCCCATTGCTTTTTTAAAGTGGCGATTAAAATGGCTTTGATCAGAAAAGCCACACTGCTGTGCCACCATCGCAATTTGGTCACCCTGTTTTAATAATTGTCTTGCTTTTTGTAAGCGCGCTTGAACAAGCCAAGCATGAGGTGGCAAGCCCACATATTTTTTAAATTGTCTTAAGAAATGCCATGCGCTCAAGCCCACCATGTCAGCCAGATCTTGCAAAGAAAAATTCGTTTCAGGCATTTCTACCAGTAACTCTTTAACTCTTAATATTTTTGAATACGCCTCTGGCAGCTCACAAAAAGTCTGATTTGATTTACCATGTCGCTTCATTAGACAGGCTAAAGTAGACAAATACATTGTTTCTTTGAGTAAGAAATTATCTTTTTGTTCTAACAAATCAAAGAGTAAACAAAGTTGTTGGGCCAAACCCAAGTCATGAATCACAGCTTGAGGAAACCACGGCGCCCCACGTGAATTTTCAAAAAAGTCTTGACTGACTTCTGCCAACATTTCAGGTGTGGGATAAATCGCCCGATATCGCCAACCCGACTCAACAGCAGATGAACCCGTATGAATCTCGTCAGCATTTACTAAAATAATATCGCCTTTGGGAGCTACATGTAGCTGGCCTGTCCTAAAAAAAGACTGTGCACCCTCTTCAATCACACCAATACAATACCCTTCATGAGTATGCTTCGAAAATTGCGTTTGGTGATAATGTGCTTTTAATAACTCTAAACCGCCCAGCTCTCGCACATGCAGATAATCGGCTTGCTCCCGCTGCATAAATACGTCTCATCCATTCAATAAAAAAACCATAGCATGTTTTAAAAAACTGAATAGAATAAAATTGCTCTATAAAAACAATCTCTTTATTCGTTTATTCGGCTTTATTGATAGATTTGCCCATGATGTTTGAGCCAACCGCTTTCATGACGACTTTGTGGATCACGATGAGTCCAGTGTAATACACCACCTTTAGGGTTGTATTCATATTCGCCATAAAACTCTACCACGTCACCTTTTTTTAAATTAGGAATTTTGGGTGCTAAATCGATATTATGTGCGACTAAAATTGAAAGGCCATTTTTTAATACAAGAATAAATTTCTGGTGTCTCGACCCATCATTATCATCTCTTAAAATTGCTTTGACCCGACCACTCCCCTGCACTTGAACATTACTTTGTCTCTGCTCATGAGCAGCTTTTATGTTGTCGACTCCATTACTTGGTAATGTAGTTTCTGTATGCTGGGCTTCGGGTATGGTTGTTGACGGTAATTGATTTTGCTTATGCCCAGATAAATCTAGACCAAAATATCCAGCAACCAATAAAATAATGACACTGCCAATACTAAGATTTTTTTTATTTATCATGCTAAGCCCTCATTTTAGTTGAGATAAAAAAAGCCCCAAAGGGGCTTTTTTTATCGTGATACGAATTACTTCGCAGCAGCTTGAGCAGCAGCAACTTCTTCAGCGAAGCTAAGTTCTACTTTCTTCTCGATACCTTCACCAACTTCGAAACGTACGAAGTTAGCAACAGTAGTACCAG
Source organism: Acinetobacter sp. KB005 (assembly GCF_049949095.1). Classification (NCBI taxonomy): domain Bacteria; kingdom Pseudomonadati; phylum Pseudomonadota; class Gammaproteobacteria; order Moraxellales; family Moraxellaceae; genus Acinetobacter; species Acinetobacter sp. KB005. Next base: position 3,556,963 of record NZ_CP188191.1, read on the forward strand.
TTGCTTTTAATACATCAGCAACTTTTTTGTCGTTGTCGATTACGTACATTTGACGATCAAGAGCAACTTCGTTCAAATATTTATCAACAGAACCAGTTACCATTTTTTCAACGATATTAGCTGGTTTGCCAGATTCTAACGCTTTCGCTTCAGCAATTTCTTTTTCTTTAGCGATAAGGTCAGCAGGAACAGCTTCAGCATTTACAGCTACTGGGTTGAATGCAGCAACGTGCATTGCAATACCTTTACCAGTATCAGCATCACCAGTATAAGAAACTACAACACCAATTTTTAAACCGTGCTTGTAGATAGCCAAGTTTTCGCCTTCAACGATTTTCGCGCGACGAACTTGGATGTTTTCACCGATTTTTTGAACAAGTGCAATACGAGCTTCTTCAACTGTTTGACCGTCTGCTAATTTTAATTCAGCGATTTTAGCAGCATCAGTTTCACCAGCAGCTAATGCAGCAGTAGCAACAGCTTTTGAGAAGTTAGAGAAGTTTTCGTCTTTAGCAACGAAGTCAGTTTGACAGTTAACTTCAACTAAAATTGCTTTGTTGCCTTCTTGAACGATTGTGATTGCACCGTCAGCAGCAATGTTACCTGCTTTTTTAGCAGCTTTAGCTTGACCAGATTTACGAAGGTTATCAATAGCAAGCTCGATGTCACCGTTCGCTTCTGTTAATGCTTTTTTGCATTCCATCATTGCAAGACCAGTACGGTCACGTAATTCTTTTACCATGCTTGCAGTAATTGCAGTCATGTTGATCTCCTAAAATCGGTAGAAAATAAATCTTTTAAACAAAAACGGCCCAAAGAAACTCTGGGCCGTTTGCACTCTCGACGCTTAATTTGCCACCATTACATGTCGCAAAAATGACAAGCCTGCGTCAAAACGCATTAAGCCTCAGAAGCGTCTTTCGCAGCGTCATCGCCTTTTGCTTGAGCGTTCGCTTGAGATTGAGCGTATTCTTTACCAGCAAGAATTGCGTCAGCCATAGCTGAAGCATATAGAGTTACTGCACGGATCGCATCGTCGTTACCCGGAATAACATAATCAACGTTGTCTGGGTTAGAGTTTGTATCAACGATACCGATAACAGGAATACCTAAGTTCTTCGCTTCTTTGATTGCAATCGCTTCGTGATCAACGTCGATTACAAATAATGCGTCAGGTAAACCACCCATGTTTTTAACGCCGCCTAAAGAGCGCTCAAGTTTTTCCATCTCACGAGCACGTTCTAAAGCTTCACGTTTAGTAAGCTTAGCAAAAGTACCATCTTGAGATTGAGTTTGAAGATCTTTTAAACGGTTGATAGATTGGCGAAGTGTTTTCCAGTTCGTCAACATACCACCTAACCAGCGGTGATCTACATATGGTTGACCAGCGCGTTGAGCTTGTTCACGGATGATGTTAGAAGCAGCACGTTTTGTACCAACAAACAAAACTTTGTTCTTTTTGCTTGCTAATTGGTTAGCGAAGTTCAAAGCATCATTTAACGCAGGAACAGTGTGCTCAAGGTTGATGATGTGAATTTTGTTACGCGCGCCAAAAATGTATTGACGCATTTTTGGGTTCCAGAAACGTGTTTGGTGACCAAAGTGCGCGCCAGCTTGAAGAAGGTCGCGCATGCTTACGTTGTAATCTGCCATTTTCTTTACCTTAAAGTTTGGGTTAGGCCTCCATATATCCGCATTCTCCACCCTTTTACAGGCACCCAGAGTAATGTGACGATATATGTGCGGATTTTTTACCCCATCTATCAAAATTGTTCGTAAAAGATATTCACGAAAAGCATTTGATAAAATGGGCGGCTATTTATACCATAGACACTTGTAAATTACCAAAAGTTTTTAGAGATCATGAACAGTACTTATACAGCTCCACGTCGATTAATCAAAACTCCAGATGAAATTGAAAAAATGCGCATTGCAGGACGACTGGCGGCTGAAGTTCTAGAGATGATCAAGCCCTATATTAAGGCAGGTGTAAGTACACTTGAACTTGATACCATTTGCCGTAACCACATTGAAAATGTACAGCATGCTATTCCTGCCTGTGTCGGCTATGGTGGCGCTCCTGGACGCCCTGCTTTTCAGCACTCTATTTGTACTTCGGTTAACCATGTTGTCTGTCATGGTATTCCCTCTGAAAATAAAATCTTAAAAAATGGTGACATTCTTAATATTGACGTAACTGTGATTAAAGATGGCTATCACGGTGATACCAATATGATGTACGTCATCGGTGGCGAAACTTCTATTTTAGCTAACCGTCTATGCAAGGTTGCTCAAGAAGCCATGTACCGAGGTATGGCAACTGTTAAAGATGGTTCATATTTAGGTGATATTGGCCATGCAATCCAAAAATATGTCGAATCAGAACGTTTTAGTGTAGTACGTGAATATTGTGGTCACGGTATTGGAACTGTTTTCCATGATGAGCCTCAAGTATTACATTATGGTCAAGCTGGTACCGGTATGCGTCTGGAAGCAGGTATGACTTTTACCATTGAACCTATGGTAAATGCAGGCGTATGGCAAACTAAACTGTTAGGCGACAAATGGACTGTTGTAACGAAAGACCATAAACTTTCAGCTCAATATGAACATACTATTTTAGTGACTCAAACGGGCATTGAAGTCTTGACTGCACGCCCTGAAGAAGACTTATCTCGCTTCAACTAATCATTTAATTACATTTAATAAAAGGCTACTTTATGTAGCCTTTTATTATTTATTATGTATTTTTAATTAATAAATATTGCTAAATATAAACAATTATTTCAAAAAAATTACAATTATTAATTTTTAATACACAATCTTTTTAATAAAACACGGTATGGTGGGCTCAATAAAAATCAGTAAACAAATGCCGGACATGGAGTCCTTTTATGATGAAAAAGTCATTATTTTGTATGACAGCTGCCTTTTTTGCTCTGCCAACAATCACCTCTGCCGCTTCCCCATATTTTAGTTTAAAAGATGGTGATGGTTTCAAACGTTTTTCTGTCTCCGCTGGCTGGTTACATGCAATGCCTCAAGGCTCAGGAAACCCTGTCAATATCAATACTAGCGTTGCAGAAGGTACAAAATCTAAAGTTGGAGATGTATCTACAAAAGCCGTTTTAGATGCAATCGACCAAAGTAAAACTTCAGGAAAATTCTGGTATAGCACTATTAGCCTTCTTGATAAGTTTACAGACACTCTTCCCTCTTCACTTGCAGGTACAGCAGAAGTTAATGGTCTTTCTCAATGGGAACAACAAGGTTCTGGCTTAGAAGCTAGTGATGTTGATACTGTTGGTCTTATGTTTAACTACAACTTTACGGATAATTTATCTTTAGAAATTAAAGGTGGTATTCCCCCTAAAGTAGATATTAATGGAAAAGGTAATATTTACGCTCCCCTTTCTGGAAAAGCGACTCCACTAAAAGATGGGTCTTCGATTGGAGAAATCATAGGAGGTGGAATTTCCAATGCGGGTGGAGATATTCCTTTAAAACAAGACCTTCATATTACTGATCTTTCTCAGGGAGGCAAGGCTGCGACCGCACGCGCATGGTTACCAGCCGTTGAACTACATTATCAATTTGGTAAAACAGGTGTAAATAAGTTCCGTCCTTATATCGGAGCTGGCGTGATGTATGCATACTTTAATGATTTAAAAATGAATTCCGGTATTGAAGCTGATTTAATTCAAGCGGGTCACATGATCCAGAATATCCATGATGGTAAAGCTGGGGCAGCATTAGATCGCAAAACATCATCAGCGAATCCTATCGTGAAACTAGAGGCGACGGATACTTTTGCACCTATTGTAACTTTAGGTGCAACTTATGACTTTAACCCAAACTGGTTTGCTGTTGGTTCAGTTTCGTATTCCAAAATGAATAGTGAAGCAAAAATCTATGTGACTGACCAAAATACAGGTAAAGAGCTAATTAAAGCGAATACCAAAATTGATATTGACCCACTCATTTCATATGTTGGTGTCGGTTACCGCTTCTAACTTTTGTTTTATATAAAGCTATAAAAACTTATGCACGTTTTTATAGCTTTCTTTCAATCTATAAGCATCTACAAATTGCTTCTTTTTAAATCAAAATGCTAAAAAAATGAGCATTTTTTATAAACACAACAGATAAAACTAAGTCCCTATACTCTTATAACCCTCCTCTCGTTTCGATCTTCTTTTTTTAGTTATTTTTATCTTCACAAACTAACTTAATAAAATTAGAAAGTAATTTTTCCTTTTTAGTAAAATTCATTTTTTGGCACGCCCTTTGCTTTATTCATAGCATAATGAATCAACGCTGATTCAATGAATAAACCAAGACGGCCAACGATGTCCGCTCTGATCGGTCTGCAGATAGGCAACTTATTGCCATGCAAATTAAATTTCGTTCAGTTCAGGGGGACGGCGTATGTCTTCAAATGTAAATCTAGATGCAAAAAAAGCAACTGAGATTAAATTATTCAGTTTTTCAACTCCAGCAATGCGTGCCTTCCACATGACATGGCTCGCTTTCTTTGTATGTTTCTTCGCATGGTTTGCGTGTGCACCATTAATGCCCGTTATTAAAGGAGAGTTTGGCTTAACAAAAGATCAAATTGCCAATATTAATATTGCTGCTGTTGCCATTACGATTTTAGTTCGGCTTATTGTCGGGCCACTCTGCGACAAATATGGTCCACGTATTACGTACACCACCCTCCTATTAGTTGGCAGTATTCCAGTATTTGGTGTAGCTGCTGCCAATAGTTATGAATCTTTTCTGTTCTTTCGCTTACTCATTGGCGCAATTGGCGCAAGCTTCGTAATTACGCAATACCATACAAGCGTTATGTTTGCTCCTAACGTTGTAGGCACAGCAAATGCAGCGGCGGCTGGTTGGGGAAATGCTGGTGGGGGTGCAACTCAAGCATTAATGCCTTTATTGCTCGGTGCCATTGTGATGTTTGGTGTTGAGCAAGCCATGGGATGGCGTGTGGCATTAATTGTACCCGGCATAATGATGGTTATTGTCGGCATCCTTTACTGGAAATTAACTCAAGATTGCCCTCAAGGGAACTTTAAAGAAGTTCGCGCGCAAGGCATGGATGTTGGTAGTGGTAAAAAAGGCGGTACAGCAATTTTAATGCAAGCCGCTCGCAACTACCGTGTCTGGATTTTATTTGTAGCTTACGGCGCATGCTTCGGTATTGAAATTTTTATTCATAACGTTGCAGCAATGTACTATGTCGATCAGTTCAAAATGGATTTGAAAACCGCTGGTTTAACTGCTGGGATATTTGGTTTACTGGCATTATTTGCTCGTGCACTTGGCGGGATCATCTCCGATAAAGTTGCACTCAAAAAAGGATTAGATGGTCGTACAAAAGTACTCGTACTCATGATCTTAGGTGAAGGTTTATTCTTAATTCTCTTCTCACAAATGAATGTGGTTGCTCTTGCAATCATCTCTATGACCATTTTTGCATTGTTTACTCATATGGCTTGTGGTGCAACTTATGCACTCGTACCATTTATTGACCGTAACGCATTAGGCGGCGTTGCAGGAATTATTGGTGCAGGTGGTAACGTTGGCGCTGTCGCAGCTGGTTTCTTACTCAAAGGATTGCTTGATGTTCAAACTTGCCTGTTTATTTTAGGTGGTCTGGTTATGGTCGCAGGCTGTAGTGTAATTTTGATTCGCTTCACCACCGAACATAAAGAAAAAGAAAAAGTTCTTTTTGAACAAGCATTACTTGAACGTAATTCCGCAGCTTAATTTTTATAAGAAGCAGAGATCAAATTGGCTCTGCTTCTTCTCTTTTTGCATAAAGCAATACAATCCCTACTAACTCTTTAGCTCGCCTTAAATATTCTCTCTAAATATATCGATATTACTCGATATATCTTCTACAATAAATCATCACATTATTATAATTTTCCATTAATCATGACTAAAACTGGCAATCAATTTTCTCAGCCCCTCATCTATATGTTGATTGGCAGTGCAATTATTCTAGCTCTTTCTCTAGGAGTCAGACATGGTTTCGGACTCTATCTAGTACCGATGAGTCATGAGTTTGGTTGGGGGCAACATGTTTTTAGCCTTGCTATTGCTATGCAAAACCTGATCTGGGGAGTCGTTCAACCTTTTACCGGCGCAATCGCAGACAAATATGGCAGTCGAATTGTTGTCGCAGTCGGTGGCATGCTCTATGCCCTCGGCTTACTCTTAATGGCTTTTAGTTCAAGCGTATTAATCTTAAATTTAAGTCTGGGGTTAATTATTGGCTTAGCTTTATCAGCAACCTCATTTACGGTTTTACTCAGTGCAGTAGGTCGAGCTGCTCCACCAGAAAAAAGAAGCATGGCAATGGGGATTGCGAGTGCTGCTGGATCTTTCGGTCAGTTCATTATGTTGCCATCTACCCTGCTCTTACTTAAAACGGTGGGATGGTCAGCAGCCTTAATGGTGAGTGCGCTATTAATTGCTTTTATTATTCCGCTAGCGCTTATGTTAAAAGGGTCAAGCAATCAAACACCAAAAGCAATTGCTCAACCTCAACTCACATTTAAACAAGTGCTTAACATTGCCAGAAAACATAAGCCCTTCTGGTGGTTAGCTTTAGGCTTTTTAGTTTGTGGATTCCAAGTTGTCTTCTTAGGCGTTCACTTGCCTGGCTATTTAATCGACCACGGATTTGACGCGGCTACTGGCACTGTATTTCTGGCATTGGTGGGCCTATTTAACGTAGTGGGAACTTACGGTGCTGGTTGGTTAGGAGATCGTTTCTCAAAGCCTAAACTATTAATGGCACTTTACGGCAGCCGTGGCATCGCGATCATTGCCTTTTTACTATTACCTTTAAGCACTTATACGGTATATGCTTTTGGCGTCATTATGGGCCTTTTATGGCTCTCTACAGTTCCGCTCACAAATGGCATTGTGGCAAATATGTTTGGGGTAAAATATCTATCGATGCTGAGTGGTATTGTGTTTTTCACCCATCAAGTCGGTTCTTTCTTTGGTGGATGGCTTGGCGGCGTTAACCATGACTTAACAGGTAATTACAATGCGATTTGGCTATGTTCTATAGCCTTAAGTATACTAGGAGTGATCGTACACTTCTTTGTTAATGAGGAGGCAGTTATTCATGACGCATAATGCCTTACTATTGAAAACAATTATGACTTTTATCATAGCTGCGTTTTTGGTACTTTCTATAATTTTATGGAAACAAACACCAGATTTATTTGAATATTTTAACCAAGCGTTTTGTACCCACTAAAATATAAAGCACGTAAATCACTCCTCAGAACTGTCATAAAAATATAAAAATCGTATGATCTAATGCAAATAAAAAAGCCCGCAGATTTGCGGGCTTTTTTATTGAAAACTTATTTAAAATCAAAACAAGCGATTCATACCATTGAGCGCAGCTACGCGATATGCTTCAGCCATTGTTGGATAGTTAAATGTCGTCTCAACAAAATATTTCAAGGTATTGTTTGGGCTGTGCATAACTGCTTGCCCAATGTGGATAATTTCAGCAGCGTTATTACCGAAACAGTGAATACCTAAAATTTCCATAGTGTCACGGTGGAAAAGAATCTTTAACTCACCCACTGTATCACCCGTAATTTGTGCACGAGCTAAATGACGGAAAGAAGCTTGACCCACTTCATACGGAATTTTTTCTTCCGTTAATTCCTGCTCATTTTTACCAATTGATGAGATTTCCGGAATGGTATAAATACCAGTTGGGATGTCTCGTACTGGTTTAGCATCTTCACCACTCATGTTTGCGCCAGCACAGCGCCCTTGGTCATAAGCAGCCGAAGCTAATGAAGGCCAACCAATCACGTCACCAGCAGCATAGATATTTTCAACTTCAGTTTGGTACTGATCATTTACTGAAAGTTGACCACGGCTATTTGGTACTAACCCAACGTTCTCAAGACCTAAACCTTCTGTGTTTCCAGAACGGCCATTACACCAAAGAATGGCATCGGCTTTAATTTTTTTACCACTTTGTAAATGTAGAACCACATGGTCATCAAACGTTTCTAGGTGATCCATTTGTTCATTGTGACGAATTAATACACCTTGTTCACGCAAGTGATAAGACAAAGCATCAGCAATTTCATCATCTAAATAGCTTAGTAGTTTTTGCTGTGTGTTAATCAAGTCAACTTTATGGTCTAGACCAATAAAGATTGAGGCATATTCACAACCAATAACACCTGCGCCGTAAATGATGATTTTTTGAATTGAGTAATCAAGATCAAGAATTTTATCTGAATCAAATACGCGAGGATGGTCAAAGTCGAGACCTTGCGGATGATAAGGACGACTACCTGTAGCAATCACAACTTGTTTACAAATAATTGTTTCTTTAATGCCTTCATGGCTAAAAACTAAAACTGTATTTTTGTCTTGAATATATGCACGGCCGTGGAATACACCAATCTTGTTACGGTCATAAAAGCGTGTATGTGTATCAACCTGTTGTTGAATCACTTTATGTGCATTACGCAAAACCTGTTTCATGGTGAACTGTTTCCATTCACCTACTTTTTGAAACATTGGATCACGCTGATAGCGAATGATACTAGAAACTGTTTGACGTAATGCTTTACTTGGAATTGTTCCTACATGTGCACAGTTACCACCGAGTTGATCACGCACATCTACAATTGCAACACGCTTACCCGCTTTTGCAAGCTTCATTGCCGCGCCTTCACCTGCAGGTCCAGAACCGAGAACTACCGCATCGTATTTAACGAAATTCCCACTAACGACCTCTTTTTTACGTGGCATTGAAAGCTCCTTCCTCTCTTGAATGACCATATTTTATAATAGATTATGACTAATATGCGGTGAATTTATGTATTTCTCAACCCTATATTTCTGAATAACCACATTTATTATATGAATAGTTATTTTCCGCTATTAACTGAAGAACTTCGCTATAATACAATGTCAATGTCTCTATAAACGAGTGGAAAAGTTAAATATGTCAGAACACCGTAAACCTGAACAGGGTGTAAAACTTCGTGGCGCAGAAAAAGTCGCAAGAATTCCTGTAAAAGTTGTACCTACGGTTGAAGTGCCGCGTAAACCTGACTGGATTCGTGTCAAGATGACGGCACCAGAAGAAGTTCAGCGTATTAAAACGACTTTACGTGCTCAAAAACTCCATACCGTTTGTGAAGAAGCAGCTTGTCCTAACCTCCCAGAATGTTTTGGTGGCGGTACGGCAACATTCATGATCATGGGCGATATTTGTACACGCCGTTGTCCTTTCTGTGATGTTGCACATGGTCGTCCAAATGCGTTAGATGCTGACGAACCTCGTCACATGGCAGAAACCATTTCCAATCTGAAACTCAAGTACGCAGTAATTACTTCTGTTGACCGTGATGACTTGCTTGACGGCGGTGCACAACACTTTGTGGACTGTATTAAAGAAGCTCGTGCGCTTAGTCCAACTACATTGCTTGAGATTTTAGTACCTGACTTCCGTGGACGTATGGATATTGCTTTACGCATTATGACTGAATGTCCGCCAGACGTATTTAACCACAACATTGAGACTGTACCTCGCTTATATAAAGCAATGCGTCCAGGTTCAGACTATCAACATTCTTTAACCTTACTCAAAATGTTTAAAGAATATTGCCCTGACATCCCAACAAAATGTGGTTTGATGGTGGGTATTGGTGAAACTGAAGAAGAAGTCATTGCATTACTTGATGACTTACGCGCTCACGATGTTGACTATGTCACTATTGGTCAATATTTACAGCCTTCTAAACAACACGCACCAATTGACCGCTTTGTAACGCCAGAAGAGTTTGAACGTTATGCAGAGCATGGCCGCAAACTTGGTTTTAGAAATATTTGGTCTGCACCAATGGTTCGTTCAAGTTACTTTGCTGATCGTCAATACCATGGTGAACCAGTACCAGAAGTTCGTCGTAAAGTAGACCCTGCCAAGAAAATTGCTGTTCAGGTCGTAGAAGCTTAATAAATTAAATATCTATAAAAGCCCTCTGTATTAGAGGGCTTTTTATTTGTATAAGAAAATCAATAACATTTCTTGACAAATCAATAAAATAACCCCTTACACTTTCACTCAAAAATATCTTATACCTAAAAGTACGATATATCCCTGCTCTAGCATATACATCAATTGCGATATAAAAAATTAAATTTAAACAGCATTAAAATTAGCTAGTTAAGCCTTAAATCTCTCCTCGCTTTTTTCGTAACTTCTAACTTGAGGGCTTATCTAGCAAGGAGCAAGTATGATTTTCCTACTCTTTATATTAAGTCTTATTATTCAGCTTATTGCAGTATGGGCAATTTTCTTTTTTAACTTAAATAAAGTTCTTGGTAGCGGTGTGGCCATTATTATTGCCATACTTTCGGCATTCTTGCTAACACCATGGTCTCTGCTTTTAGGTATTCCAATTATTGCGCTCAGCATCATTATTTTAGTTGAGCCATTACGATTTAACCTGATTACCAAGCCAGCCTATAAGACTTTAGCTAATTCAATGCCGAGCATTAGTACCACAGAACAAGAGGCTTTAGAGGCTGGTACCAGTTGGTGGGAAAAAGAGTTATTCATGGGAGCACCTGATTGGTCTCAATTTGAAAAGTATCCCTACCCAACTTTATCAGAAGAAGAGCAAAGTTTTATAGACAATGAAGTTGAACTACTTTGTAGCATGCTCAATGAATGGGAAATTCATCATCACTTAAAAGATCTTCCCCCTGAAGTTTGGCAATTTATTAAAGATAAAGGTTTTTTAGGACTCATTATTCCAAAGTCTTTTGGTGGTAAAGAATTTAGCTCATTCGCACAAAGTCGTATTATGAGCAAAATTGCTTCACGCTCACTCACCACCGCGGTGAGTTGTATGGTTCCTAACTCATTGGGGCCGGGTGAGCTGCTCATGCATTACGGTACCGATGCTCAAAAACAACAATATTTACCCGGTCTTGCTAAAGGTGAAGAGATTCCATGTTTTGGTTTAACCAGTCCAGAAGCGGGTTCAGATGCAGGTGCCATTCCAGATTCAGGGGTTGTTTGTTACGGCGAATATGAAGGTGCTCAAGTTCTTGGTCTACGCATGAATTTCTCTAAACGCTGGATTACCCTTGCTCCGATTGCCACTGTTGTCGGCCTCGCATTTAAACTGTATGACCCTGAGGGTCTACTCGGCGATAAAAATAAAACAGAATACGGTATTACCTGTGCACTCATTCCTGCAAGCCATACGGGGATTAAAATAGGAGCGCGTCATTTTCCAGGTTCTCCATTTATGAATGGAACCGTAGAAGGAGAAGATGTTTTTATTCCAATTGACTGGATTATTGGTGGACAAGAAAATGCCGGTAAAGGCTGGCGTATGCTCATGGAATGTTTAGGTGTTGGCCGTGGTATTTCACTTCCAGCTTTAGCAACAGCCGCAGGTGAAATGAGCTATCTCACCGTAGGGGCTTTTGCGAAAATTCGCCAGCAATTTAATATCTCTGTTGGCAAATTTGAAGGTGTACAAGAAGCGACGAGTGAAATTGCAAGTGATGCCTATATGCTTGAGGCATTCCGTTATTTAGTTACGTGTGGTCTAAATCAAGGTGGAACACCCGCCGTGATGACCGCCATGGCAAAATATTATGCAACTGAAACGATGCGCAAAGTGGTTAATCACGGAATGGATATTGCCGGAGGACGTGCAATTCAACTTGGACCACGTAACTTCCTTGCACTCACCTATCAAGCAATTCCAATTGCAATTACAGTGGAAGGCGCAAATATTTTAACCCGTTCATTGATGATTTTTGGTCAAGGTTCAATGCGTTGTCACCCTTACCTTTTTGAAGAGTTGCAACTACTTCAGTCTGAAGATAAAAGCACTTCAGTCAAAAAATTCGATGATCTGTTATTTAAACATTTAGCCTATACCTTTAACCGCGGAGCAAAATCATTTGCTTATGGTTGGACAGGTGGCTCAAGCGATGCTCCGCAGTCAGTAGATCAATTTACTGCCAGTTACTATAAAACGATTAACCGTTTTAGTGCCAACTTTGCTTTAGTTGCAGATATGGCACTTGGCTTACTTGCAGGAGACTTAAAACGCAAAGAAATGTTATCAGGACGCTTGGCAGATATTCATGCTCACCTTTTTATTTCTACTGCAATTTTAAAGTTTTATGAAGCTGGTCAAAAAACTGAAGCTGAACAACTTCACGCTAAATTAGCTCTGCAAAAAGCTTTCTTGAATATTCAGGAAGCATTTTGGGGCTTATTTGAAAACTTCCCAGCTAAACTTCCCGCAGCATTTGTGAAATGGATCTGTTTCCCTTTTGGTCGTGTCATTTCAAAACCAGATGATGAGTTAAAACAGCAAGTTGCTGAACTCATGATGCAAGAGCATCCTTTTAGAGAACAGCTTAAACATCACGTATTTTATTCAACCAAAGCCGATGATGTGACTGGTCGTTTAGAGCATACATTCCAAATTCTACGAACCCTTGAACCACTTTGGGATAAGTTTAAAAAAGCTGAATCTAAAGGTAAATTTAAAGGACTTACTTTCGAAGAGAATATTGAACACGCGATAAAAGAAGGTTTCATTTCTGAAAGCGAAGCTCAACAATTATTGCAATACAACGCAATTCGATTCGACAGCATGCTGACAGATATTTTTGATGAAAATTTGAATAAAGATCTTCCTTTATCGAACCCTCATCAAATTTAGTGACTGATGCCTCCACTAATTCACTATTGCAATCACTTTTGATTCGCATTAATTAATAAACAGCCATAAAAGCGTCAATCGACGCTTTTATTTTTAGGAGAAATTAATGTCTAAGCAAGATTACGAAAATGGATTAAAAGTTCGCACAGAAGTGATGGGAGAATCTTTTGTAAAACGTGCCCAAGAAAATACCGTACCCTTTACCCAGCCTTTACAAGACTGGATTAATGAACATGCATGGGGTTCTACTTGGCAGCGTGAAGGTGTGCTGCCGCGTAAATATCGTTCATTAATTACTTTGGCAATGTTAACTGCACTTAAGTCACCAACTGAACTCAAAGGCCATGTTCGTGGTGCTCTCAACAATGGTTGTACAGTTGAAGAAATTCAAGAAACGTTATTGCATAGTCTGCCATATTGCGGTGCCCCTGCTACTCAAGAAGCCTTTCGAGCGGCTTTAGAAGTGATCCAAGAATACCAACAAAAATAACTTTAATATGAGCCAGCACTCTACTGGCTCTTTTTTATCTAATTCAATTTGATTGAATGCATCTGAAAATTACGATCATCAATCACGATAACCTGACGACAAATTCCTTCCACTTGACGTTGTTTTTCAAAGACTGCCGCTGACATCGGTTCAAAACTATCAAAAAAGCAGATTTCATTTTGATCTATAGAATAAATGAGTGACTGATTTCCGACACCCTCTAAAGTGTCGTAATACACAATCACCATTTTTCCATTTTGAATTGTAGCTTGAATATCCTGATAGCTTAACGCTGGGCCCGTTGGTATTTTCAATACATTTGCTTCTTTATAACTCATACGTTCGCTTGGGCTAATATTTGGATCTTTATCCGAATAAAATGACACATCAAACCCAAATTTTTTTAAAGCAACAGCCAAGGCAATTGTATAGGTGCCGTCTTCATCATATCGACAAATTTGAATCAGCTCGGAAATATCAATTTGAACCCCATGATGCCGAAGTACCATCCAAACCGCAAAAACACCGCTATTCGCTTCGAGGTTTGCCAAAGATTCGGGAATATTTAAGGCCATAATTTAAATCTAAAGTCGTAATTAAGCAGATAATAAACAAAACTCGATTGGCACTAAAAGCTTTTCCAAGTACAATGTTTCGCTAGTCGAGGGATGCTGCGACAAGTGATCGGCACTAAAGATCAATTTGCCAGGCTCGACAATCGGTTAAACGCTCGTTTTTAACCAACAACGGCATCCGCGAACAGAACGATCCATACTATTTTTTCCCTAGGAGATCCTGATGAACGCGGTTAATGCTTCATTTACAGATTATAAAGTTGCTGACATCTCACTTGCTGACTACGGTCGTAAAGAAATCAAACTTGCTGAAGCAGAAATGCCAGCTCTAATTGGTTTACGTAAACGTTATGCAGCCTCTAAACCACTTGCTGGTGCAAAAATTCTTGGTTGTATCCACATGACCATTCAAACAGCGGTTCTTATTGAAACGCTTATTGAATTAGGTGCTGAAGTTCGTTGGACTTCATGTAACATTTTCTCGACTCAAGACCATGCTGCTGCTGCAATTGCTGCTCGTGGTATTCCGGTTTTCGCTTGGAAAGGTGAAACTGAAGAAGAATATGTATGGTGCCTTGAACAACAAATTAATGTTAATGGTCAACCTTGGGATGCCAACATGATCTTGGATGATGGCGGTGACTTAACTGCTCTTGTTCATGACAAATACCCTGCACTTTTAGAACGTATTCACGGTATTACTGAAGAAACCACAACAGGTGTTCAACGTCTTATCGAAATGTGGAAAGACGGTTCTTTGAAAGTACCTGCAATCAACGTAAATGACTCTGTTACTAAGTCTAAAAACGACAACAAATATGGTTGCCGTCACTCATTAAATGATGCAATCAAACGCGCAACTGACATGCTTTTGTCTGGCCGCCGTGCGCTTGTGATCGGTTATGGTGACGTTGGTAAAGGTTCAGCTCAATCTTTACGTCAAGAAGGCATGATCGTTCGTGTAACTGAAGTTGACCCAATTTGTGCAATGCAAGCATGTATGGACGGCTATGAAGTTGTATCTCCATACAAAAACGGCGTACAAACAGGCAAAAAAGAAGATATTAACCAAGACTTACTTGGCAATACTGACCTTGTTGTAACTACTACTGGTAACTACCACGTATGTGATGCTGCAATGTTAGATAGCTTAAAAGCTGGTGCAGTTGTATGTAACATCGGTCACTTCGACACAGAAATTGATACTGCTTATTTACGTGGTTACAAGTGGGTTGAAGTTAAGCCACAAGTTCACCAAGTTTATCGTTCTGAAGATGAAAATAACTACCTCATTCTTCTTTCTGAAGGTCGCCTTGTAAATCTTGGTAATGCAACTGGTCACCCATCACGCGTGATGGACGGTTCTTTTGCTAACCAAGTTTTAGGTCAAATTCACTTATTCCAAGAGAAATTTGCTGACCTTCCTGCAAACGAAAAAGCTGCAAAAATTCGTGTAGAAGTTCTTCCTAAGAAACTTGACGAAGAAGTTGCTGCAGCAATGGTTGCAGGTTTTGGTGGTGTACTTACTCAATTAACTCAAGAGCAAGCTGGCTATTTAGGTGTTGCTGTTGAGGGACCATTCAAGTCTGACGCTTACAAATACTAAGAACTTAAGGGCAGACGGTGAACCGACTGCCCTTTTTTCTAAAAATATTGTTTCGCTGTTTACAAGGATTTGACATGACTAAATGTATACCCATTTCTTTTGAGTTTTTCCCACCAAAAACTGATGCCGGTGCTGAAAAACTTCGTATTGTTCATCAAGAATTACAACTATTAAATCCAGATTTCTTCTCGATTACTTATGGTGCTGGTGGTTCTACTCGCGAACGTACTCTTGCTGCAATTGACGATTTCAATGGCAAAGGTACGCCAGTTGCACCTCACCTTTCGTGCATTGGTGATGATAAAGCGCGTATTGCTGAGTTACTCGACCTCTATAAAGCGCAAGGAATTAACCGTATTGTCGCTTTACGGGGTGATTTGCCGTCTGGTCAAGTCGGACTTGGCGAACTTCCTTATGCTCAAGATTTAGTACGTTTCATTCGTCAGCATTCAGGTGATCATTTTCATATTGAAGTTGCAGCTTATCCAGAAATGCACCCTCAAGCTGAGAACCTTGATTCAGATATCCAACGTTTTATCGAAAAAGTACAAGCTGGTGCTAATGCAGGAATTACTCAATTCTTCTTTAATCCAGACTCATACTTTTATTTTATTGAGCGCTTAGAAAAGGCTGGAGTTAATATTCCGGTAGCTCCTGGCATCATGCCTATTACCAATGCCAGCAACTTAATTCGCTTTGCTGATGGTACTGGTGCAGAAATTCCTCGCTGGATCCGTAAGCAATTACAAGCCTATGGCGATGACAGTGAGAGTATTAAAGCTTTTGGTCATGAAGTTGTTGTGAAGCTATGTGAACGCTTGATCGCAGGTGGTGCACCAAGCTTACATTTCTATTCAATGAATCAAGTCGAACCAACTCGTCAACTCGTCGTTGATCTTGGTTTAAATTAATTTTGTAAGGCGTACCCAATGAATCGTTTTTTTATCGAAACTGAACTTGCTGTTGGCTCAACAATTCAATTGACAGAAACAGTATTTCATCATTGGGTGCGTGTTTTACGTGCACAATTACAAGAACAAGCCACTCTCTTTAATGGTCGAGATGGCGAATATCTCGCTACACTAACCGAAATTAATAAAAAAAATGCGTTTGTCACGATTGAGAGTTTTAACCCTACTAACCGTAGTGCCCCATTTAAAGCTGTTCTGGGTCAGGTCATGAGTAAAGGTGACCGAATGGATTACGCCATTCAGAAAGCAACTGAACTTGGAGTAAGTCAAATTCAGTTGCTTACAAGTGAGCGCTGTGAAATGCGCTTAAAATACGACCGAGATCAAAAAAAATTAGATCACTGGCAAGCTGTTGCAATTGCTGCTTGTGAACAATGTGGTCTTAATATCGTTCCAGAAGTGTTAGCGCCCATTTCTCTAAGTGAATGGTTAAGCTCTACTCAGCTTCCCGCTTCAAAATTTGTGTTAGCGCCAGAAAAAGAACAAAAAGATGTATTAGCAGGCATACAACCTGAACTTGCCTTATTGATTGGCCCAGAAGGCGGTTTAAGTGAAAATGAAATTACTCAAGCCAATCAAGCTGGTTTTATGAATTGGTGTATTGGTGACCGTGTCTTACGTACAGAAACCGCACCTGTCGTTGCCTTATCTATTTTAAATTATCGGTTTTTATCAACCTAAGTTCATTGAACATTGATTAAATCGTTATTTAAAGTTAATTTACTTTTATTGTATGAATAAAATTTCAAATTCTTTATCACTGATAAATCAGATTCTTTCTGTATATATGTAAAAAAATAGGATAGAAAAATCTTATGTCCGGGCTTCAGGAAGAATATTTACAGCATCAAACAAAAATTGAGCAGCTAAAACTTTCAATTCAATATATACGCTGGTATTTGATTAGCTTAATACTGTTATGTCTGATCTCATATGCTATTTTTTCTTATTATTTTTCATCTTCAATAACCATATTTAACTGGTCTATCGGCCTCACTATTGCATCTTTTATCTGTCTATTATTCGTTCCAAATATTTTAACCCACTATCGTACTATTAATTTTATTAAAAAAGCTGATCTTATATTACAAAGTATTTGTTTTATTTCAGGAATTTTATTAGGGATAACCGTTACAGTTATTCACTTCTATCTTCCTCAAGAGTTAGTTTCGTTACCAGATGCTCATATTTTAATTGCTTTGTTTATCACTTCTGCCCATATCATTGGCCTGACTTTTTTAACGCAACAACCTCGATACTTTTATCTTTTATTCATTCCCAGTACATTACCCCTATTAATCGCTCAATTTACACATACTCCCATTGCTCAGCTACCTTTTTATTTCGCCTATAATATAGCTTTCGTGGCTACAGTACTCTGCGCATACGCAACTCAACGTAACTATCAAAAGATTTCTAAACTATTATTAAAAAATAAACAGCTTGTTCAAATTTCAGATCAACACACTCAGTGGGCTGAAGAATTATGTGTGCAACTTCAACAAGAAGTGAATAAATC
This sequence comes from Acinetobacter sp. KB005, assembly GCF_049949095.1. Taxonomy (NCBI): domain Bacteria; kingdom Pseudomonadati; phylum Pseudomonadota; class Gammaproteobacteria; order Moraxellales; family Moraxellaceae; genus Acinetobacter; species Acinetobacter sp. KB005. The sequence continues at coordinate 3,574,894 of NZ_CP188191.1, forward strand.
TAAAGATATTGAAGCCCAGCTCCAATTTAATAACCATTTACTTGAGCAAAAGGTACGTGAACGAACTTACGATCTCACAAAAATGAATGAGCAACTCGAAAGCCATCACTACAATTTAGCTTTTGCACATGAAACGGCTGGCATTCGGCCATGGGACTGGGATATTGAAAATCAAAAATTAGAAATTACGTTTTTCGATCAACAAAAACAAACTCAGACGACCATTATTCATCTCAATACCATTTTAGACCGCATACATCCAAGTGATAAAAAGCTTTTTGACGAGCGCTTGAAACAACATTTGGAAGGAATTACAGATCATTTTAATGTCAATTTTCGAATTTTACGTCGTGATGGTTCTTGGCGATGGATTCATGATGTAGGCCGTGTCATTACAAGAGATCCTAAAACACAAAAAGCGCTTCGCATGGTTGGTATGACCCGAGATATACATCAAGAGAAAAAAGATCAAGAACACTTAAGACTATCGGCAATTGTGCTTGAGCAAGCTGCAGAAGGCATATTTATTTTAGATGAACACCTGAACTATATTGATATTAACCCTTACTACGAAAAATTAACCGGATTTTCTAAATCAGAACTCCTAAATAAAGAGTTATTTAGCATTACAATTAATCAAAAAGAACTACAACAACAATTTCATAGCTCAATTACCCAACAGCTCCTCGAAACTGGAGAATATATGGGCCAATTTGACGAAAAGTTTAGTTCTGGCAAAAGCGTATATTTGTGGTTACACATCAATGTAGTCAAAGATGAGTTCAATCAAATTACAAATTATATTGGATTTGCAAGGGACCTCTCTGAGCAAAAACGTCAGGAACAGCATCTATCCTATTTAAAAAATTACGATAGCCTCACTCACTTGCCTAATCGTCTTTACTATTATAACCAACTTCATCAATACCTTGTAAATCCATCATATAACATTAAAAACTTAGCATTAATACGAGTAAACATTGACCGTTTCAGAGCTTTTAATGAATTTTTAAATAATGATAGTGGTGATGAACTTCTTAAACAGTTTGCACAACGATTACGCTTAATCAATATTAATGCAATTTTAGTTGCCTATTTAAATAGTGACGATTTTGCAATTATTTATGAAATTTCCCCAATTCATCCAAATATTGAACAATATTGCCAAAATATTTTGCAGGCACTCAATGCCCCTTTTTATATTGATAATCAAGAATATTTCATTACCGCATCTATTGGCGTAGCATGCTTTCCTGAGCATGGACGACAAATTGATCATCTAAACAATCATGCAGAACAAGCACTTTCAGAAGCAAAACGCTTAGGAGGCAATACCATTTCTTACTATTGCAATCAAACAACTCACTCGTATAAATCTGCCGATTTAGAGCAAGAGTTACGTAAAGCCATTCAAAATGATGAATTTGTCATTTATTACCAGCCAAAAATCAATCTACAAGATCAATCAATTATAGGTTTTGAAGCATTAATTCGCTGGCAACATCCCGAAAAAGGATTAGTCATGCCAAATATGTTTATACCTTTTGCTGAGCGTAGTAGCCTGATTTCGGATATTGGTAAAGTCGTTTTAGATAAAGTTGGAAAACAATTACAAGAATGGAAAAGCCAAGGCTATACAAACATTCAAGTCTCTGTAAATATTGTTGCCCAGCAAATACATCGAGGCTTATTACTCAATGATATTGATGAAATTTTGCAGAAATACAATATACAAGGTTCAGATCTTGAACTTGAGATTACTGAGTCAGCCCTCTTGGACAATACCGATAACGTAAAAACGTTATTACATGCAATAAAACAACGAGATATTTCAATTGCGCTTGATGACTTTGGTACAGGCTATTCATCTTTAGCGTATCTGACAGAATACCCAATTGATGTATTAAAAATTGACCGTGCTTTTATTTCTAAAATTGGTGATCACAAGCAAGAAGCCATTGTAAATGCCATGATTGCGATGGGTAAAAGTATGGGTCTTAAACTGGTTGCCGAAGGTGTAGAAACAGAGGAACAAGTTGCCTATCTACAAAAACAGCAATGTGATTTTTTACAAGGCTATTTCTTTAGTCGTCCTATCCCGGCTGAGCAGATTATCCCTTATCTACAAACAGATTCGCCTATTTCTTAATGGTTCTCACAGACTATTTTTACATATGCTGCTTTTTCCAAAAATGAGCGTTTTTGACTGTGAGAAATAAAGAAGTAGTGTTATATTCTTTAGCATTTAGCTCACTACAGGGCTATTGGCAATTCGTCTACTATTCTCTTAATTGATAAAAATTAAAGCATAGTAACAGAACCGAGTTGCCTTCCCCTGAATGAGTGATTTGACTAGTTTGCTTTTTTGTATCAAATAGAGACTCAGATGGACGATCAATCTTTAAAACAGGCCGCTTTAAATTACCATGAATATCCAAACCCAGGGAAAATCAGCGTCACCCCAAGTAAGCAACTTGTCAACCAACGAGATTTGGCTCTAGCCTACTCACCCGGAGTTGCTGCGCCATGTTTAGAGATTGAACGTGATCCATCAACTGCTGCTAAATATACAGCGCGCGGAAACTTGGTTGCTGTAGTCACTAACGGTACTGCTGTTCTTGGTTTAGGTAATATTGGCCCATTGGCTTCTAAACCTGTAATGGAAGGTAAAGGCGTTCTCTTCAAGAAGTTTGCTGGTGTAGATGTATTTGACATCGAAATTGCAGAAAACGATCCAGATAAAATTGTAGATATCGTTGCCTCTCTTGAGCCAACTTTCGGTGGTATCAACCTCGAAGATATTAAAGCGCCTGAATGTTTCTATATTGAAAAGAAACTTCGTGAACGTATGAAGATTCCTGTATTCCATGACGATCAACATGGTACAAGTATTATTGTAGGTTCAGCTTTGCTCAATGCATTGCAACTTGTAAATAAGAAAATTGAAGAAATCAAAATCGTAGCTTCAGGTGCAGGTGCAGCAGCACTTTCATGTTTAGACTTGCTTTGTGCGCTTGGTGCTAAAAAAGAAAATATCATTGTTGCCGATTCTCGTGGTCTATTAACCACTTCACGTGAAGGCTTAGACGAATCTAAAAAACGTTATGTTCAAGATATTTCAGCATCTCAGCTTCATGAAGTAATGGCTGGCGCTGATATGTTCTTAGGTCTTTCTGCTGCTGGTATTCTCACCAAAGAAATGGTGAAACAGATGGCTGAGAACCCTATTATTTTTGCTTTGGCAAACCCAGATCCAGAAATTTTACCTGAACATGCACATGAAGTACGCTCTGACGTCATTATGGCAACTGGTCGTTCTGACTATCCAAACCAAGTAAACAACGCATTATGTTTCCCATACATTTTCCGTGGTGCACTTGATGTTGGCGCAACTACGATTAATGAAGACATGAAAATTGCATGTGTACATGCAATTGCACGTATGGCTCATGTTGAAGCTGATGCCGCAACATATGGTGAAAAATCTGCTTCATTTGGTCGTGACTATTTAATTCCACGCCCACTTGATCAACGTTTAATTTTAGAAATTGCACCAGCTGTTGCTAAAGCTGCAATGGACTCAGGTGTAGCAACTCGTCCTATCGAAGATTTCGCTGTGTATCGTCAAAAATTGTCTGAGTTTGTATATAACTCTGCATTCTTGATGAAGCCAATTTTTGCTCAAGCAAAAGCTGATCCAAAGCGCATTGCATATGCGGAAGGTGAAGACGAACGCGTATTACGTGCAGTACAAATTGCTGTTGATGAAGATTTAGCTAAACCAATTTTAGTAGGTCGTACTGCTGTAATTGAAGCAAATATCAAAAAATTAGGCCTACGTTTACAACATGGCGTAAACATTGAGATTGTAGATCAAGAACAAAACCCGATGTATGAAGAGTTTTGGAAAGATTACTATCAAACAATGCAACGCAAAGGCATCACTGTTGAATATGCTCAACGTGAAGCTCGCCGCCGTTCAACGTTAATTGCATCTCTACTGGTTAAATTCGGTAAAGCAGACGGTATGTTATGTGGTACTTACAGTAGCTATAACATTCACCTTGACTTTGTACGCAATGTTATCGGTCTTAAAGAAGGCATGAATAACTTCTTCACGTTAAATGCATTAATGCTTGAAGATCGCAACTTGTTTATCGCAGATACCTATGTAAACACTAACCCGACTGCTGAACAACTTGCTGAAATGACTATTTTGGCAGCTGAAGAAGTACGTCGTTTTGGTATTACTCCACGTGTAGCACTGCTTTCTCATTCAAGCTTTGGTAGCGACCAAACTGATTCAAGTGCTCAAAAAATGCGTGAAGTTTATCGTATTTTATCTGAGCAAGCTCCTGAGCTTGAAGTTGAAGGTGAAATGCATGGTGATGCAGCATTAGACGAAAATATTCGTCAATTTGCATTCCCTGGTTCACGTTTTAAAGGTTCTGCAAACTTGCTCATTATGCCAAACCTAGATGCAGCAAATATTTCATTTAACTTGTTGAAAGCGACTTCTGGTAACAACGTTACTATTGGTCCAATTTTGCTTGGCGCAGCAAAACCTGTTCATATTTTGACACCGACAGCAACGACTCGTCGTCTTATCAATATGACTGCTTTAACTGTTGCGGAAATCCAACAACAAGAAAAGTAATTTAGAAAGAGCTTTTTACGAAAAGCCTGTCTAATGACTTGAGAAAACCTCTATTCTGTAGCATGATTGCTTGAAGAATAGAGGTTTTTTCATGCAAGTGTATTTAGTAGGCGGTGCCGTCCGAGATTCTCTACTTGGGCATCCCTATCAAGAAAAAGATTATGTTGTGGTCGGAGCAACGCCTGAACATATGCTCGCCCAAGGTTTTCAACCTGTAGGCAAAGATTTTCCTGTGTTTCTTCATCCTAAAACTAAAGAAGAATATGCACTTGCACGTACTGAGCGAAAGTCCGGTAAGGGCTATCACGGTTTCCAGTTTTTTACCGATACCACAGTAAGTTTAGAAGAAGATTTAATTCGCCGTGATTTAACCATCAATGCCATAGCAATGGATCAAGATGGCAAAATATATGACCCCTATGGTGGTCAGACTGATTTAGAAAATAAAACCTTACGACATGTTTCAGAAGCTTTTGCTGAAGATCCTTTACGTGTTTTACGTGTGGCGCGATTTGCAGCTCGATATTCTCCATATGGTTTTCATATTGCATCTGAAACCTTACAACTGATGCAAACAATGGCTGAATCAGGTGAACTTGATGCATTAACACCAGAACGTGTGTGGAAAGAGACTTCGCGTGCGCTTTTAGAAGATCATGCAGATATTTATTTTCAGACACTACGTGATTGCGGTGCCTTAAAACATCTTTTCCCTGAAATTGACGCCTTGTTTGGTGTACCACAACGCCCAGAATATCACCCAGAAGTAGACTGCGGCATACATACCCTAATGTCTTTACAGCAAGCGTGTAAGTCAAACTACTCGCTTGATGTTCGGTTTGCTGTTTTAGTACATGATTTGGGTAAAGCATTAACGCCTGTTAACGAACTTCCTCGCCATATCATGCATGAAGAACGCGGAGTGAAACCCGTTACCGAATTATGTGAACGTTTAAAGGTTCCCACTCAAACTCGACAGTTGGCATTATCGGTTTGTAAAGAACATCTAAAATGCCATCAGATTATGTCGTTAAAACCCGGAACGGTATGGCGTTTATTACAGCGTTTAGATGTATTACGTCGCCCTGAGAGAGTGGAAGCTTTTGTACAGGCGTGTGAGTGTGATGCTAGAGGAAGACTAGGTTTAGAAGATCGCCCCTATCCTCAAGCTCAGTATATGTTAGATGCAATGCAAGTGGTTCGCTCTATTAAAGTTCAGGACTTACCCGAGAACATTAAGGGTGCTGAAATTGGTGAAATGTTAATTCAATGTCGCATTGATGCTTTAACTGAGTTCAAACATCAACATCAAACACCCACACATTCTTAATTTAAGCCAATAAAAAAGCCTCATTACGAGGCTTTTTTGTTTTTACTGTTTAGGCAGTGGTATATATTGAGATTGTGTATTTTGGTTTTTTCTTTCCCCAACTGCTACCACAAAGTTTTCTTGCTTCCCAGCTCGCTCAACCACCACATTAATTTCGCTATTAGGCGCTTGTAATGCAACGTAATTAATCAAATGAGAAGCTGAGGTAATTGATTCATTATTCACCTGAATAATTTTATCACCAACTTTAATTCCTGCAGATGCTGCTGGCCCGTTTTTCAAAACATCAGCAACAACTACACCAATTTGCTGTTTTGGTGCTAATACATCTTCTTGTGTAGGCGGTACTAGACTAATGCCCAACCATCCACGTACAACACGACCATCTTTCAAAATCGAGTTTAATACTTGTTGGCAAATTTTAGCTGGAATTGCGAAACCAATACCTAAAGAGCCGCCTGACTGCGAGAAAATAGCGGTATTTACCCCAATTAGGTTACCAGCGACATCAATTAAAGCTCCGCCTGAGTTACCTGGGTTAATTGCAGCATCTGTTTGAATGAAATCTTCATAGGTATTGATGCCTAAATCAGAGCGCTCAGTAGCAGAAATAATACCTTGAGTTACCGTTTGCCCTACGCCAAATGGATTACCAATCGCTAAGACAACATCACCCACTTCATTACCGCTGAGCTTAAATGGCAACACGGGTAATTTATCTAAATCGATTTTAATTACGGCTAAATCCGTATCAGGATCTGTTCCAACAATAGTTGCTTCTGCACGACGTCCGTCACGCAATGCAACTACAATTTGGTCAGCCTGAGCAATCACATGATTATTGGTAAGAATATAACCATCAGCACGAACAATAACCCCAGAGCCTAAACTATTTTCATTTTGCTGTTGTTGTTCAGGAACCTGATTTCCAAAAAATTCGCGGAATACTGGATCACTTAACAATGGATGATTTTGTTTAATTTTCTGGGTCGTAAAAATATTAACAACTGCCGGCGCTGCAACTTTTACCGCAGCACTATAAGACACCACCCCGCCCGCTCGTGAAGTATCAACCAGTGGTTCAACTTTTTCGGCAGGCATTTGCACCCCATCAACTGCAACAGTTGGTTTCGGCTGATGGTATTTTTGCCATGCAATAAAACTGGCAATTACAATAATAAGTAACACCCAAGGTAACCATGTAAAGGTGCGGCGCACGTTCATATCCTCTACGCAAAGAAGCTTTTAATTAAATTAATATATTGAACAAAAAGAGTTTTCAGTTAAGCATTTTAAATTAAATATGTCGATATACATAAAAAACTCAAAAAAGATTTGTCTAGCTTTAGTTACACAACAAAATATGTTTCTATAGCTTTAGCAATTATTTACTACTCAATTCAGGAAATATCATGGCGAATTTGCATGAAATTATTCAGTGGTGCGACCAAACCTTAAAAGCAGCAGAATTTAAAGATTACGCACCAAATGGCCTGCAAATTGAAGGTTCAACTGAAGTAAAACGTATCGTTTGTGCCGTTACTGCTTCCGAAGATGCGATTGATGCAGCTATTGCTCAGGATGCCGATCTATTACTCGTACATCATGGTTATTTTTGGAAAGGCGAACCGTACCCAATTACAGGGATGCGAGGCAACCGCATTAAAAAACTCATTCAAAATAATATTTCACTCGTGGCTTACCACCTACCTTTAGATGCACATCCAAGTTTGGGTAACAATGTAGCCATTGCAGAAAAATTGGGCTTACACCATTTAGAACCACTCGATTTAGCCGAAAAACATCCAATTGGAAATATTGGATATTTAGAGCAAGCTGTTTCTGTTGAAAAGTTTAAAGCAAAATTACAAGATAGCTTTGATTTTAAAGTGATTCATTTACCAGCAGGAAAACAAAGCATTCAAAAAGTAGGCTTTTGTACAGGTGGTGCTCAAGATTTTATTGCTAAAGCGGCTTTGCAAAATTGCGATGCTTATATTTCAGGCGAAGTCAGTGAACGAACTTTCTATGAAGCAAAAGAATTAGGAGTTCACTATTTTGCGTGTGGTCATCATGCAACTGAACGTTATGGAGTTCAACGTTTAGCACAAGCAATTTCAAAGCAGTTTGCAATTGAAGCCGAATATTTTGAATTGAATAATCCGATTTAATTAAGTCTTTTTTTCAATCTGTGTTATGCGTATTAATTAGATCTTTATTGTGTATAGTTCTTTAAAACGATGCCCTATTGTGAACAGAATCATTTACAATAGAGCCACTTAATTGTATAACCCAGCAAATGCAAGGAATAGGAACATGACAACCATTACTTTACCTGCACTTCCATATGGCTATGATGATTTAGCGCCACATATTAGTAAAGAAACTTTAGAATACCATCACGATAAACACCACAATACCTATGTTGTTAACTTAAACAACTTAATCAAAGGGACTGACCTTGAAGGTAAAACTTTAGAAGAAATCATCAAAGCAACTGCTGGTGATGCATCTAAAGCTGGTATTTTCAATAACGCTGCTCAAGTTTGGAACCATACATTCTATTGGAATTCTATGAAGCCAAATGGTGGTGGTAAGCCTACTGGCGCAATCGCTGCTAAAATTGAAGAAGCTTTTGGTAGCTACGAAAAATTTGCAGAAGAATTTGCTGCTGCTGCAACAACTCAATTCGGTTCAGGCTGGGCTTGGTTAGTTGCTGATGAAGTAAACGGTAAATTATCTATTACTAAAACTTCTAATGCAGACACTCCACTTGCACATGGTCAAATTGCTGTATTAACAATTGACGTATGGGAACATGCTTACTACATCGATTTCCGTAACCTACGTCCTAAATACATCGCAACTTTCTTAGAAAGCCTTGTGAACTGGGACTATGCAAATGCAAAACTTGCAGGCCAACCAGCTGGTGTAGAGAAATAATTTTATTTCTTTATAAAAAAACCACCCTATTTTGGGTGGTTTTTTTATTTTTAGTACCTTAAAAGCATATTAATCAAGCAAACGATTCATTTTCTTTAATATTCTTATTGACGCCTTTAGATTTCATCCATAAAATGCGCATCAGATTCTCCAATAGCTCAGTCGGTAGAGCGACGGACTGTTAATCCGCAGGTCCCTGGTTCGAGCCCAGGTTGGAGAGCCATCTACTAATCTCCCATAGCTCAGTCGGTAGAGCGACGGACTGTTAATCCGCAGGTCCCTGGTTCGAGCCCAGGTGGGAGAGCCAAGATTCTAAAAGCCCGCATTCATTGCGGGTTTTTTCTTTTCTCATCATTTAATAATTTTCTATTATTGTTAATAAAATCAATGTTTCGAATATTTTTAAACCAAACGATTAGATATTCTCACTAATTCCGTTATTAAGACTTGACCCCGCCCCCTTTCCTGCCTAAAATCCTTTTCCAGATTCTCCAATAGCTCAGTCGGTAGAGCGACGGACTGTTAATCCGCAGGTCCCTGGTTCGAGCCCAGGTTGGAGAGCCAAGATTCTTAAAAACCCACTCATCATGAGTGGGTTTTTATTTGTATGATGCCTTCACATGTTCGAATCGAGTCACTTATTTTTTATTGTTTTAGGTTGCATCAGCACCTGCATTTTTCTTGCTGTTTGTTTACGCCCTTATTTATTTCCAAAACAAAAATTCTTTGCTCGTCCTGTCATTACCAACTTTGAAACTCAAATGTTTATCCGCTTAAAACAAAGTTTTCCAAGTTATCATGTTTTAGCACAAGTGGCTTTTAGCGCTTTAATTACCAGTAAGGACTATAAAATTCGTAGTCAGTTCAACCGAAAAGTTACCGACTTCGTTGTGCTCAACGACAAGATGGAAGTGATTGCCATTATTGAACTAGATGACCCTTCTCATCTTGAAAAAGCGGAAGAAGATCGTATTCGCGATCAAATGCTCACAGAAGCAGGTTACACTGTAAGACGTTACACAAATATTCCAACGGTACGTCAGCTACAAAAGGATATTCATTAAAAAGCTCCTGTTATTTCTTTTCAGAATTTGCTACTTCTTTCTCGGCTATTCTTTTTGCCATTTCTAGACGTTGCTGCTCATATTGTTTTTTAGTTTTAGCATCACTTTTTGCAGCAAAGAAGAGAATACCAATAATTAGAAAAGGAATAAGTAAACCTAATCCCATTAATAACCAAGGAACAGATTTTTTTTCAACAGATTGCTGGCTCATAAATGCTTCAAACTCGAACGACATCAATTTTAAGGTGTGTAACAATATAACAAAAAAAGGGCCCTCTTTAGGACCCTTTTAACTTGAATATTTTAAATACAAAAAATTATTGTGCTACTCCAGTACATTCTTGTTTTCCACTTGCATCAATTATCGATGGGTCTACAACCGCATTTGTCTTAGATGGCATATTCGTTTGTATAAATTGATAGATATCAGCATTTTTACAAACAATGGCTTGGGTATGTGTCGCATTCTCTACTAGATCTAGTTTAATGTTAGGTGAACCCAAAGTTACCAGTCCAGCCACCATCATTTGAGTAATTGGATAAGGGACATTGGTATCAAGCTTACCTTGAGCAATGTATACAGGTTTATCTAAACGTTTTGTACCAGGCTGACTTGCGAGTAGAAATTTCTGAACAGTCTCATTTGACTTAAAACTATTAGCATCAAGTCCAGGATAATCCATAACTTTTTTATCTGGGTTATCAGTCATAAATCTAATAATATCTTCTTTAAATTTATTAATTAGACTAAGACTCGGATCAGCGCTATCTAAACATAAACCATTTTCTCCAGTACTTCCTTCCGCAAATTCAGCTAAAGACTTTGTTCTAGTTTGGAAAAGATCTCTATACTCAAAACGTGGTTCATACGCTTTAATACCCACACCCGTTAAAGCGGCATAAGCTAGCAGGGTAGCATAAGAGTCAACAGATACTCGTTTATCTAAAGCTACATTACCTGCAATTTCTTGCTGCTCAATTAATGCTAATGCATTTGGTGCCACATCAAGAATAATTGTACCCAAGCTCGATGCAGGTGCGCCTGCGACCGCACCTTTATATGTTATATCTGTATTTGCATATTCAGCAGTACCTATAGATGCCTGACCTCCTTGTGACTGACCTACAGACATCCAATCACCATTTAACTGAGTACCATAATGATCTTTTGCTGCTTTAACAGCTGCTAATGCTGATTTAGCTTCACTAGCTAAATTAAGATATGGATGGATTCCTTTTGTACCAAGACCTTCGTAATCTGGTGCCACAATCACATATCCAGCAGCTAATAATGTATCGGCTAAAATTTTGAAGCGTGGATTAATCGTATTATTGCTTGGTGCACAACTGTCTCCTACACCTACAGTGCCGTGTTCCCATACCACTACGCGATAACCATCTTTCGGTTGAGCAATTTTAGGGAACATTACTAGTGCGGTTGCTTCTGCTGTTTTCCCTTGTACATTGACCATGTTATAGGTCATGACTTTTATAGATGAAGCACCGTCTAAACTATCCTTAGAATAGGCTTTTTCAGAAATATAAGTTTTATTAGGGTTCACACTAATATAGTCATCATCATCGTCATTACATGCTGCAAGAAATAATGTTGAAACCGATAATGTTATAGCTAAAGCAATTTTTGACCGTTTCATAAAATATCCTTTTTATGTTATGTGTTATTTATTCCGCATATTTTTATGCACAAATATTAAGACATAAAAAAAGTGCTCTGCATAGAACACTTTTCAACCTTACGGTCATTTTTACTATATGAAATTTAAAAATATTCCCAGAAAAATGATTAATCCAACCCAGCGATTGTGACGGAATGCCCAAAAACAGACTTGAGGGTTGCGGTCTTTGGTTTTAATTGTTTGATATATAAAATCGAATGCAACAACAATCAAAGCAATGATCGCCCATGGAAATAAAATATTTTCTAAATACAGTGCCGAACCAATCAAAACAAGACTGGTTGCTTGTAAAAGCGCAATAATCTGGATGTCATATCGACCAAAAAGAATAGCTGTAGATTTCACACCAATCTTTAAATCATATTCACGGTCAGTAATGGCGTATTGAGTGTCATAAGCGACTGTCCAAGCTAGATTACCAAAATAAAGAAGCCAGCAAGTTATATCTAAAGGCTCACCCATCGCAGTAAATGACATCGGAATTCCCCAAGAAAATGCCATACCTAAAACCACTTGTGGTAAATGGGTATATCTTTTCATAAAGGGATATATAAACGCTAAAACTAATCCAGCTAGTGCACAATAGAATGTCGCTATAGGTAAAAAGAACAAGGTACAAGCGCTAGCAAATACTAGAGCTAAAAATACATATATTGCTTCTCTCGGACGAATTACCCCAGTTGCTAATGGACGTGTTTTAGTGCGTTCAACATGTGCATCTACTTTACGGTCCGCAAAGTCATTAATGGCACAACCAGCAGCACGCATAAAAATTGTACCTAAGACCATTGCCAAAAGAATATGCAATGGTGGCCTTCCTTCTGCAGCAACCCAAAGTGCCCACATAGTTGGCCAAAAAACCAGCTCTGTTCCAACTGGCTTATCAAATCGACATAGATAATAGTATGCTTCTAAACGCTGACGCCATGTGGTATCTGTTGCAGTCGTCATAGTAGTTCCTTGTCGTGCTGCTGATGTAGAAAAGCTTCGAAAGCTGGTAAGAATGTTTCTTGGACTATAAATTTACACCCATGCCAAGTATAGCAACTTTGTCGCGTCCACCCTTCTGGCAAACGAATGACACGGCGGTCACAAAGAGGTGTCGTTCTTTGAAATAGAAAAAATCCAATTGGTGTAGAACCAATGTGCTGAAATATGCGGGCTTTTTTTTGTAGGCTTAGAATGGGGAAAATACTTTTTGCTTTAACCCAAGGTTCTGCCTCACTGCCATATAAATAAGTCTCACGCACCCATGAGGTGTGAGTATGAGGCATATTCATCCATTGGCTATCTGCAAAAGTTAAACGCTGAAAGTGTTCTTTAAAAGGTTTTACACTGAATTGACCACCACCAAGATCAGTCAATTGTTGAGTCAGAGAACCGGACGCATACAACCATTTTTTCAACTCAGGATTTAAAGTCTTTTCCTGTTTAAGTACTGGTTGCCGTTTACGCATAATCTGCTCACATGAAAACTCGCACTTAGTTTAACCCAATTTTTTGATAAAAAACGTAGAGAATTCAATCAACATTCCAAGCAATAAAAAAGCCTGCATAAGCAGGCTTTTTTATGAAAATACGTATTACAAGCTGTAGTACATATCAAACTCAACTGGGTGAGTAGTCGTGTTAAGACGACGTACATCTTCAGTTTTAAGTTCGATGTATGCATCAAGCATTTCTTTAGTGAACACGCCGCCTTTTAACAAGAATTCGTGATCTGCTTGAAGTGCTTCAAGAGCCATATCTAAGCTATGAGCAACTGTTGGGATTTTTGCTTCTTCTTCTGGAGGAAGATCATACAAGTTCTTATCAGCAGCTTCGCCCGGATGGATCTTGTTTTGGATACCGTCGATACCAGCCATTAACAATGCAGCGAAACCTAAGTACGGGTTCATCATTGGGTCTGGGAAACGAGCTTCGATACGCTTACCTTTAGGGCTAGAAACGTATGGAATACGGATAGACGCAGAGCGGTTACGCGCTGAGTAAGCAAGCATGATTGGCGCTTCGAAATGAGGAACCAAACGCTTGTATGAGTTTGTAGATGGGTTTGTGATCGCATTCAATGCACGAGCGTGCTTGATAACACCACCGATGAAGTACAATGCCATTTCAGAAAGGCCTGCATATTCATCACCAGCAAACAAGTTCTTGCCATCTTTAGAGATAGACATATGAACATGCATACCTGAACCATTATCGCCTACCATTGGTTTAGGCATAAAGGTTGCAGTTTTTGCATATTGGTGCGCAACGTTCCAAACAGCATATTTGAATTGTTGAACTTCGTCAGCTTTACGTACAAGTGTATTGAAGCTCACACCAATTTCTAATTGGCAAGAAGCAACTTCATGGTGGTGTACTTCTACACGACCAGGACCCATGATGTCTTCGATTTTTGCACACATTTCTGCACGCATATCTTGTGAAGAATCAACTGGAGGAACTGGGAAGTAACCGCCTTTAACACGTGGACGGTGACCAGAGTTACCAGACTCGTAATCTTTACCAGTAGACCAAGCAGCTTCTTCAGCGATCAATGTATGACGAGCGCCAGACATATCGATGTCCCACTTCACTTCATCAAATACAAAGAATTCTGGTTCTGGACCAAAGAATGCAGTATCACCGATACCTGTAGATTTTAAGTATTCTTCTGCACGGCGAGCAATCGAACGTGGGTCACGCTCATAACCTTGACCAGTTGAAGGTTCAATAACGTCACAAGTCACAACTACAGTTGGTTCAGCAAAGAACGGGTCAACAAAACCAGTTTCTGCATCTGGACGTAAAATCATGTCAGATGCTTCAATGCCTTTCCAACCAGCGATTGAAGAACCATCAAACATTTTACCGTCTTCAAAAGTATCTTCATCAATAGAATCAGCTGGGTAAGTTACGTGCTGTTCTTTACCCTTAGTATCAGTAAAGCGAAAATCGACCCATTTTGCGCCACTTTCTTGTATGAGTTGAAGGACCTTGTTCGCCATGCTCATTTTGCTCCAATGAAATTTTGTTGCACTTGTTAAGTGCGTGTTAATTGCTGGTATTTATAAAGCAAATCTCATACCAACTTTATAAGACTTACCTAAAACATTGAATTGCTTATAACTATCCATGATTTAGGTCCCTTGTCCTGAACCCATTATACTGTTTGCATAGTGAAATGCACCATATTCAGACATTTTCAAATTATGGCATACAAGAATAGCCCGCAATCGCCCTAATTTAGTGCAAAATTGTTGCGCCAATATGAATCATCGCATCAATATCTAACAGTAATTCATGATCATAATACTTTCTTATATAGCAAGCTGGCATTCTTATTACAATGAATAAAAAAATAATAAACGATGATTTATGAAATTCTAACCTTTAGATCAGAACCCCACACCTATTCATGCCTTTGCCAAAAAGGTTTTAATGTAAATACTGCCTTGAAAAGTAATTTTGAAAAAAATTAAAAAAGTCATCTTTTACGTTACACCTTACCCATTAAAATACTGAGGTTTTCTGAAATTATTTTTCTTTTTTACAACACTTCTATTTTTAAGGCTCGTTAAAAACAACTTAATTCTTATTTTCCTTATGGAGCTCTCTGCTATGAGGCAAGTTTTGATCAGCTTTGGTGCGTAATAATCTGATAGCTTAGCTTTTCACAATATAATTTTCACTTTTTCATTTTTTACCATTTGTTATATACCTTTTTTATACATGACCAACTTGCTTTTCAATTTAAAAAAAACTAAAAAATAAAACATAACTTTTTTTTATAATTAAACAAACTAAAAGTTTGGTTTATTTAACTACAAATATGTTCAAAGGATTTGAAATGAAGCATGAACTCGAACAATGCGACACAGCTTTTTTCGGCCATCCAAAACCCTTAAAAACTTTATTTTTTACTGAACTGTGGGAACGGTTTTCTTACTATGGAATTCGTCCCTTATTGGTTCTTTACATGGTTGCGATGGTCAATGATGGTGGTTTAGGGCTTGATCGTCCTACCGCAGCTGCAATTGTAGGGTTATTTGCCGGCTCTATGTATTTAATGACCGTTTTAGGCGGTTGGATTGCCGATAACTGGTTAGGCCAAGCAAGATCTGTCTGGTATGGTTCCATCATTATTGCATTAGGTCATTTATCGATTGCACTTACTCCTATCTTTGATCAATTCTTTTTTTATTTCGGTTTAGTTCTTATTGTTATTGGTTCGGGGTTATTTAAAACCTGTATTTCAGTGATTGTCGGAACATTATATAAAGCCCAAGATAATAGACGCGATGCTGGCTTCTCCATTTTTTATATGGGAATTAATATAGGTTCTTTTATTGCTCCTCTTCTTACAGGCTTATTAGCACGTGATCATAACTGGCACTTAGGTTTTGGCATAGGTGGCCTTGGGATGTTAGTTGCATTACTTATTTTTCGTGTATTCGCTATTCCACAGCTACAAGCTTTTAATCAGTTGCGTCAAGAAAATGACAATTGGAATAAACCAATTGTTGAAAATAAAAATGCGCCAAAAATTGCTTTTTCCTTTTTACTATCTGTCGCAGTCGTTATTGCCCTGACCTTCTTTGGTGTCATTCATATCAATCCAGTCGCGGTAGCAACTTATTTAACAGTTGGGATTGGTATTGGGATTATTGCTTATTTTGCATATTTACTACTTTTCCTGAATTTAGAGCAGCATGACAAATTTAAAATTATTATTTGCTTTGTTTTATTAGCAGCATCTGCGCTATTTTGGTCTGCCTTTGAGCAAAAGCCCACAACTTTTACTTTATTTGCACAAGATTATACGGACCGTATTGTTTTCGGATTTGAGATCCCAACTGTATGGTTTGAATCAATCAATGCCCTATTTATTATTGTTTTTGCACCAGTTGCAGCTTGGCTATGGGCTAGACTGGGTAAATCAAATAAAGACCCAAGCTATATCAGCAAATTTATTATTGCATTGTTATTCGCAGCAGGTGGCTTTTTGCTCATGTCTCTTGCCAGTCATTTTGCTATTAATGGCGGGGCAGTTTCACCATTTTGGTTAGTCGGTACTTTATTTTTTCTTACCATAGGTGAACTTTGCCTAAGCCCGATTGGCTTATCAACCATGACTAAACTTGCACCTGATGTCATCCGCAGTCAAATTATGGGTCTGTGGTTTACTGGTTCAGCTTTAGGTAATCTGATAGCAGGGTTGATTGGAGGACATGTATCGGCAGATGGCATTAATCATTTACCTACCCTCTTTATGAGATGTGTTTTGGCGTTAGTGATTGGCGCAATCGTGTTATTTTTATTAAAGAAACCTATTTATAGATTAATGAACAAAAGTACCAGTAAAGTTCAACCTGACTTGGAAACCATATGACCAATTTAACTGTTCAAGAAAAGCTAGAGAAACTTCGTGAACTCATGCTTAACCAGCATGTTGATGCGTTAGTCATCATGAGTGCCGATCCACACATGTCAGAATATTTACCAGACTATTGGAAAGCAAGACAATGGCTTAGTGGTTTTAGCGGTTCTGTTGGTACCCTTGTGGTAACCCAAAAGTTTGCAGGCCTATGGGCAGATGGACGCTATTGGGTACAAGCCGAGCAACAGCTTGTCGGAACGGGATTTGAACTTCAAAAACTGACCAGTGATGAATCATCAACACATCTAGCTTGGATTGAAAAAAATCTAAATAAAGCCTCAGTAATTACAGTAAACGGCCAAACACTTTCGATTCAACAATTTAAGGCACTCGAACATACTGCAAGACTTAACAACTATAAACTCGAAACTCAACAAGATTTAATTGGAGCCATCTGGTCTGATCGCCCTGAGCTTCCATCAAATAAAATTCATTTAATGCCTGAAGGTTTAAACGCCCTCTCTCGTAAAGAAAAAATTCAGGCTATTCGTGAAACTTTACATAGCAAGAATATTAAGGGTCACTTCATTTCATCTTTAGATGATATTGCATGGGTCCTAAATGCACGTGGACAAGATGTAGAATACAACCCTGTTTTTCTGTCTCATTTATATATTAGTGAAAAACAAGCTGTTCTTTTCATTGATGCGGACAAAGTTGATATAGCCATTCAACAAGCTTTTAAAGCTGATGGTATTGAGATTCGCAACTACGAAGATACAGCAACATTTTTAGCGAATATTTCTGATGCCTCTATACTTTTAGATCCAGCCAAAGTATCGATTTTTCATGAACAAGCCATCGCAAAAGATATTCAGGTTGTATACGACATCAACCCAAGTACGCTATTTAAATCACGTAAGCATGAAAGTGAAATAGCTCATATCCGACATGCAATGGTTAAAGATGGTGTTGCCCTTTGCCACTTTTTCCACTGGCTAGAAAAAGCACTTCATCATCGTGAAAACATTTCAGAACTAACGATTGATGAAAAAATTACAGCTTTCCGTGCTCAGCAAGATGGGTTTATAGGGCCAAGTTTTTCTACAATTGCTGGCTTTAATGCCAATGGCGCTCTACCTCACTACCGCGCAACTGAGGAGCACTATTCATTTATTGAAGGCGATGGATTATTGCTGATTGACTCGGGTGGGCAATATGTAAATGGAACAACAGATATTACTCGTGTAGTTCCTGTAGGGACGCCAACGCAACCACAAAAACGTGACTATACCTTGGTTTTAAAGTGTCATATTGCTTTGGCAAAAACCATTTATCCAGAAGGTTTAGCTGCACCGCTACTCGATTCAATTTGCCGCCATACCTTATGGCAACATGGTTTAGATTATCGCCACGGAACAGGTCACGGTGTAGGCTTTGCGCTTAACGTACATGAAGGGCCACAAATACTTTCTTATTACGCGCCAGTTCATGCTTACAGCAAATTACGTGAAGGAATGATTCTTTCTAACGAGCCGGGCTTATACCATGAGAGACAATACGGTATTCGCATTGAGAATCTGGTGGCAAACCGTCTTCACTCTGGGTTTGAGAAAACTTATGGTGAATTTTTGGAGTTCGAAACACTTACGCTTTGCCCAATCCATTTAGATTGTATTGTTGTTGATATGCTAACTAATGAAGAGAAAGACTGGCTAAATACCTATCACCAAATGGTTCAAGAAAGACTAGCTGAACATTTATCTGGAGATGTATTGGACTGGCTAATTTACAACACTAGAGCTATTTAACCCTTTCTTCTAACTAAGGCAGAATACTTTTTAGTTCTAATGAAAAAGCCGATTCTGCCCTAGTTGCACATATCTCTGTTTCTTAACAGATCTAATATCAATTTAAAGCTGACTTTTTTAGCAAATTTCTAACGAATGAAATAGTTAAACTGGTCACTTCATTTTTTGTTATATTAGCCGCTTAGATAGCGGCTTTATTTTTGCCTACGATTTTGGTGTGATAATCAAAACGGGTAATTAAACAGGTAAAAATTTAAACAGTTATTTAAATAAATATCATATATCAAGAGGTTAGACTCAAAATGCTTCTAATGATCGACAATTACGACTCTTTTACCTACAACATCGTCCAGTATTTTGGCGAGTTGGATCAGGAAGTAAAAGTTGTTCGCAATGATCAAGTCACATTAGAGGATATTGAACGATGGCAACCTAAATATCTGGTTATTGGTCCTGGCCCATGCTCTCCAAGTGAAGCAGGTATTTCTATTCCGGCAATTAACCACTTTGCCGGAAAAATTCCTTTGCTTGGCGTGTGTTTAGGGCATCAAAGTATTGGGCAAGCTTTTGGCGGAAACATTGTAAGAGCCAAAACGGTGATGCACGGACGTTTATCTGATATGTACCATAGCAATAAAGGTATTTTCAGTAATCTCCCTAGCCCATTCTCAGCAACCCGTTATCACTCATTGGTCATAGATCAGCAAACACTGCCTGATTGCCTTGAAGTAACGTGCTGGACCAATGAAGCAGATGGCTCAATGGAAGAAATTATGGGTGTTAAACATAAGACACTACCTGTTGAAGGTGTGCAGTTCCATCCAGAATCAATCTTGAGCCAACATGGTCATCAAATCTTTAAAAACTTTTTAGATATTTATGCATAAGTGATATTTATGAACATTCAACAAGCACTTAACCATATTACAAAAAATATTCACCTGACTCAGCCACAAATGGAAGACATTATGCGCAGCATCATGCAAGGTGAGGCAACCGAAGCACAAATTGGTGCTTTGATGATGGGCCTTCGCATGAAAGGTGAAAGTATTGACGAAATTACTGCTGCCGCGCGTGTTATGCGTGAATTCGCTATTAAAATTGATGTTAGCGATATCAAATATTTAGTTGATATTGTCGGTACTGGCGGCGATGGGCAAAATTTATTTAACGTCTCTACAGCCTCAAGCTTTGTGATTGCAGCAGCTGGTGCAACCATTGCAAAGCATGGTAATCGAGGCGTTTCAAGTAAATCAGGTTCATCTGACCTACTGGAACAAGCAGGTATTAACCTTGATTTAGATATGGAACAAACTGAGCGCTGCATTCGTGAGATGGGTGTAGGCTTTTTATTTGCCCCAAACCATCACAAAGCGATGAAATATGCAGTTGGCCCACGTCGTGAGCTTGGTGTTCGCAGCATTTTCAATTTACTCGGCCCGCTTACGAATCCGGCCGGCGTAAAACGCTTTGTAATTGGTGTATTTTCAGATGAACTTTGCCGTCCAATTGCCGAGGTTATGAAGCAACTTGGTGCTGAGCATGTCATGGTGGTTCATTCAAGAGATGGACTTGATGAAATTAGCCTTGCTGCTCCTACTGCTATTGCTGAACTTAAAGACGGCGAAATTACCGAATGGACGCTTAATCCAGAAGATGTCGGGATTGAATCACAAACCTTAAATGGTTTAGTGGTAGCAGATGCCGCAGCAAGCTTAAAGCTGATTAAAGATGCATTAGGTAAAAATAAATCTGACATTGGTGAAAAAGCAGCAAATATGATTGCTCTCAATGCGGGTGCAGGTATTTATGTCTCAGGCATTACCAAAACCTATGCTCAAGCTGTTACATTCGCTCAAGATATTATCTATGGCGGACAAGCATTAGAGAAAATGAGTGTTTTGGCGGAATTTACCAAAACATTAAAACAATGTCAGGCAGATTAAGGACTTCTCATGATTAATATTCAAAATACCATTTTAGGTAAAATTGTTGACCGTAAACATGAGGAACTTGCTGCACGTTTAAAACAACGTAATTTGCAAGATGTTGAAGAACTAGCGAAAGCTGCAACTCCGGTACGAGGCTTTGCAAAAGCTTTACAGCACAAACGCCCTGCCGTAATTGCTGAAATTAAAAAAGCGTCTCCGTCAAAAGGCATTATTCGTGCAGATTTTAATCCTGCTGAAATTGCCGAGCAGTACGAACAAGCTGGAGCAGCATGTTTATCCGTTTTAACTGATGTTGATTTTTTTCAAGGTGCGGATGAGAATATTGCCATTGCACGAAGCCACTGTGCTTTACCTGCTTTACGTAAAGACTTTCTGATTGATCCATATAATGTAGTTGAAGCACGTGCATTACATGCTGACTGTATTTTATTGATTGTTGCATCTTTGTCAGATCAACAACTTGAAGAAATGTCTAAAACTGCTTTTGAACATCAGCTTGATGTATTGGTTGAAGTTCACGACGAAGAAGAACTGGAACGTGCTTTAAAGTTGTCTGAGCAATGTGTATTAGGTGTGAATAACCGTAATTTAAAAACCTTTGATGTAGATTTAAATACCTCAATTCGTTTGAAAAACTTGCTTCCATCATCACGTTTACTTGTGACTGAAAGTGGTATTGCCACTCCAGATGATGTTCGTATGATGCAAGAAAATGATATTCACACCTTCTTGGTTGGCGAAAGTTTTATGAAACAACCAAGACCAGATCAAGCCTTTACCGCCCTTTTTGGACAACCCCAAACGGTTTAATAGAAGATATATGAGTAATAAAGATTCATCGCTTTCTAAAGAGCAACAAAAGTTACTGAAGCAATTTAAAAAGCAAATCTCCAATCCTCATTCAAGCAAAATCGCAAGTCAGTCTGAGGCCCCAAAACCTCAGGCTGAGTCTGAAGAATTGGAAGATGCAAACCTGTTTCAAAGTGCTCTAGCAGGCGTTAAGCCCATCAACAATAGTAATATTGCTAATGTAAGAACGCCTCGCACAAAAAAAATTGATGCTCAAACACTCGCTAAACGTGCAGCTGCAGAAGGTGGTCGTGAAACTGAACATGCCGAGTTATCAGACACTCAAGCCGCTCTAAACCCTGTAGCAAGTCAAGCAACGCTAAGCTATCGCATTGCCACACTTCAGCATAAAGTTTTCGAAGACTTAAAAGCTGGAAGAATGCGCTGGTTTGAAGCTGTAGATTTACACGGATGTACGATTGAGCAAGCACGTGACGCAGTTTTACAAGTTATCCAGATGGCAAAAGATGAAAATCAAAATGTTGTCAAGATTGTACATGGTAAAGGCCCAGAAGCTGTTTTAAAAACCTATGTCAACGGATGGCTACGTCAGCACCGCGATGTTTTAGCTTTTGTAAGTGCACCTGAAAATCAAGGCGGCACAGGTGCCGTTCTCGTACTGCTTAAACGTGCAGAAAAAAATCCAAAGTTCGAACAAAAGAAATGATCCCAAAAGATCATTTCTTCACATCAAACACCTGCAATAATTGAGCAACCACTGCAACGGCGATCGTTGCAGGTTGTTTCGATGAAATCCCTTCTATCCCGATCGGGCAAACTAAACATTGTAATGCTTCTGAAGTATAACCACGCGTCAGCATACGTTTCTCAAAAATGGCCCTTTTACTTTTTGAACCAATCATCCCAACATAAGCAAATGGCTTTGGCGCAGGTTTTAAAGCTGCAAAGCACAGTTGCAGATCTAGTTGATGATCATGGGTTAAAATTAAAACTGCACCTGAACGGTCGAAATGTTCAATCTCGACATCCAATGTATCTGTCGTTAAACATTGCACCTGTTCCAGTAAGTCCGATGGGAAAATATCATCACGCGGATCAATCCATTTCACACTAACACCAATAGGCAATAAACAACGGACAATTGCTTCACCCACATGCCCCGCGCCACAAATCAGCACTTGCATGGGATAAGGTTGAATCTGCTGGTCAAATTGCCATTGGTCACTGCTGGCAGGCTGAAGCTCGAAACATGGTTGCTGTTCCTTGTTCATATCCACAATCTGCCAAATGGATGCATGTTGATCTGAGACTGTACGCCATATACGATGTCCGGCTCGCCATGCTTGCAAACAATTGGATAAATCTGAGGTAATTACAGCGGGTGATATTTTTTCAAACAATAACCACATTACTCCACCACAACACTGCCCCAACCGAGCACTAAGGTTAAATCGCTCAACACGCCTCACACAAGCTTCCGTTTCTCTTAACATTGCTTTCGCAATATCAATAGCCTGAAACTCCAGATGCCCGCCCCCGATCGTATCCGACTGCTGCCATTGTTGTTGCAAATTGAGCCGCAATAACATTGTTGCACCAACTTCTCGTGGTGTTGACCCATCAGCGCGTACCACTGTGACCAATACCATAGGCACAGCATCGGCTTGCCACGCCACAAAATCAGTCCACCATTGTAAATGTTGCATAATCTTCTACATTTTAGCTTGTGGGCGGTCAGCCAAAGTTTGTCCCCGTCCAATAGCAATTGCACTTAAAATTTCTTCGGCAGTTGCTGGCGCATTAAGTACGAGCGGTGCATTTTCTGGAATAGCCGCCTGTACCGCCTGACGAATTGCAGAGAAAACAGATAATGCCAACATAAATGGAGGTTCACCTACCGCTTTGGAGCGATAGATGGTGTCTGCCTGATTTTGGTTATTAAACAGTTTGACGTTAAAAATATGAGGAATATCAAAACTGGTCGGGATTTTGTAAGTTGAAGGTGCATGCGTAAACAAGCGTCCTACATGTGGGCCTTGTGGCTGCCAATACAACTCTTCTGTGGTGAGCCACCCCATCCCTTGAACAAAGCCACCTTCAATTTGCCCAATATCAATTGCAGGGTTAATCGACCGACCAACGTCATGCAAAATGTCAGCACGTAATACTTTCATTTCCCCAGTTAAGGTATCTATTGCGACCTCACTGACTGCTGCACCATAGGCATAATAGAAAAATGGACGCCCTAAATGGTTGACCTGATCGTAGTGAATTTCTGGTGTTTTATAAAAACCACTGTCCCATAGTTGCACCCGTGCCATATATGCCCGTTGAACTAAGTCAGGAAATGTCCATGAATGTCCATTCGCTGTTGAAACCATACTATCTTCAAACTGGACTTGCTCAGCATCACTTTGACTTATTTCTGCTGCAAGTTTTGCCAGACGCTCACGAATTTTAATACAGGCATTTTGCACAGCTTTACCATTTAAATCCGCTCCACTCGATGCTGCAGTTGCCGAAGTATTTGGCACACGAGAAGTATCGGTTGCAATTAAGCGAACACTATCAATTGGTAAACCCAACTCATGCGCAGCAATCTGCCGTACTTTGGTATATAGCCCCTGTCCCATTTCTGTACCGCCATGCGTAATAGAGACAGTGCCATCCATATACACATAGACCAATGCACCAGCTTGATTGTAATGCACGGCGTTAAACGAAATACCGAACATTAATGGTGTTAACGCAATACCGCGTTTAATGATGTCATTATTCTGATTAAAGGTATGAATGGTCTGTTTACGTTTCGCATAATCACTACTTTGCAACAATTCGGCCACCAGTCGAGGAGCAACATTATCACGGACTTCTGCCCCATAATGCATACGATCACGTCCGGCACCGGGCTCTTCGGCAAAGAAATTACGCTGACGAATTTCAACCGGATCACAATCTAAATAACGAGCAATGTCATCAATAATATTTTCAATGACAAACATGCCTTGCGGCCCACCAAAACCACGATATGCGGTATTGGACACAGTGTTGGTTTTACAACGTAAGTTACGTAGCTCAACTGCATTTAAATAATAGGCATTGCCAATATGGCAAATTGCTCGTTCATTCACTGGCCCAGAAAGATCAGCCGAAAAGCCGCAGTTTGAAGCCAATTGCACTTTTAAGGCTTGCAAAATACCAGTGTCATCAAAAGCCACAGACCACTCATAAGCAAAACCGTGACGTTTACCTGTGGCACTCATGTCATCATCACGATCTAAACGTAACTTACACGGACGGCCTGTTTTCTCTGCGGCCAATGATGCAATGCATGCCCATTGTGCCGACTGAGATTCTTTACCGCCAAAACCACCACCCATACGGCGGCTTTCCACACTTACCTGATGCATATTCATGCCTAATGCATGACAAATCAGCAACTGCATTTCTGTTGGATGTTGTGTCGAGCAATAGACTTTTAGGCCCTGATTTTCTTGTGGAATCGCATAGGAAATCTGTCCCTCTAGGTAAAAATGCTCTTGCCCACCCAACTCAATAGCACCTGAAAGTTGATGTGCAGCATTTTGAAATGCCTGTTCAACTTCACCATGACTAAATTCAACAGGCGGTAACACCCACGATTCTTTTTCAATCGCATCTTGAATTGTTAAAATCGGGGTTTCTGGCACATACTCAATTTTTGCCAACCGAACTGCCTGACGGGCTTGCTGATAACTCTCGGCAACAACCACAAACAAGGCTTGTCCATAAAATTCGACCTGCTCCTCAACAAAAATCGGGTCATCTTTAACAATTGGTCCCCAATTGTTTTCAACCTCAATATCCTTTGCTGAAAAAACTGCATGGACACCATTGGCCTGACGTACTGCATCCAAATCAAACTTACTGATTTTACCTTTGGCACAACTTGAAAATCCGACTGCTAGATGTAATGTATTTTCAAGCTCAGGTAAATCGTCGATATAGGTTGCCTGCCCAGTCACATGTAAATGTGCACTTTCGTGTGGAATCGAGTCGCCTGCTTTAGCAGATTTTTTAGAAACACTTAAGTCAATGGTTTGATTCATGTTAGATCTCCACCAGAGCAATCAAGTCATTCACACGAGTGATCGCTTGAGACAGGATTTTTTCTACATAAAACCGCTGTAAACAGTTTTTCGCGACTTGTAAACGATATGCCGAGCTAGCCCGTCCATCATCTAGAGGCTGATAGTCTTGCGACAACACTTGCTGTGCCTGAACCATCAATTCCGCTGAAAGTTGCCGACCTTCCAATATGGCTTCTGCGTATTTTGCACGTTTGGGAATAGCAGCCATGCCACCAAAAGCAATTCTTACATTGTGAGCGACGTAATGAGTATCTAACTCGCATGAAATAGCCGCACATACCGCAGAAATATCTTGCTCAAAACGTTTGGCAATTTTATAGCTGGCAAATTTAAAGCGTGTCTGCCCTTCACGAAGTGGGATAACAATCGCTTCAACAAACTCGCCAAGCTGTAATGCTGTTTTTTGATAATCTAGATAAAAATCTTCCAAGGCGATTTCACGAGTCTGTTCACCTACACGTAAAATCAATCGTGTATCTAGCGTAATTAATGCCGGCATTGAGTCACCAATAGGTGAACCATTAGCAATATTTCCACCTAGGGTTCCCGCATTTTTAATAGGCATAGAAGCAAAACGGCGCTGTAATTCTTGAAAGTCAGGATAAAAATCTGAAATTTTGATAAGTGCATCACTCAAACTTACATTTGCCCCAATCGTTAAAGCATGCTCGGTAACTACAATCTTTTTCAGCTCTTCAACCTGACCGATATAAAGCATGTCGCCTAAATCACGGCCCTGCTTGGTTACCCACAAACCGACATCTGTGCTACCAGCGACAATACGCGCTTGCGGCAATTGCAAACGTAAAGCGGCAAAATCCTGTAAAGTCTTTGGTGCAAAAAATTGCTGGCCATGATCATTCAAATGCAATGCAGGTAATGCTTTGATCTCTTTTAATACATCAAGTACTTTTTGACGTTCTAATACAACACGTGGATAGTCATAAGCTTTTTGTGCTGCATCTAAAATAGGTCGATAGCCTGTACATCGACACAAGTTTCCAGAAAGATAATCGCTGATTTGATCTTTGCTCGGAGAATGTTGTTCATTTTCATACATTGACCATAACGACATGATAAAACCGGGCGTACAAAAACCGCATTGTGAACCATGCAAATCGACCATCGCCTGTTGTACTGGATGAAGTGTCCCAGCCTGAGTAGGCAATAACGTATGAAGATCTTCTACTGTAAATAAGGCCTTACCATCTAAAGTCGGTAAAAACTGAATACAGGCATTCACACTCCGCAATTGCAAGCTGTCATTGACCAACTCACCAATCACGACTGTACATGCACCACAATCGCCCTCAGCACAGCCCTCTTTTGTACCGGTCTGCCTAGTCTTACCAGTTTGGGTATATTCTCGCAGAAATTGTAAAACCGTCATGGTAGGTAATACATTTTCCACTTGCTGCTGACCACCACGGAAAAAAAAGGTGATTGGACGTTCTGACATGTTTTATCCTTATGCTCTATAACACTGCATCTGTGCAAATATGATGCCACTAGGCGCTCATTTAGAACTTACCAACATTAAATGCATATTTCATGTTCAAACTCTTGACTATTAACGATAAAAAACATGAAATTTATTCATCTTTTATTAAACGCGCGCAAAACCAAAATAAATATAGTGCGTCGAGTTATGAACATCTGGTTATGTTTCTGATACAATGCCGAGCTTGTCTAATAGAGTAAATTTATACGTCTTATGTCAATGCAGCAATCGTACGCAAATATTCTGACTGCCGTCGGTGAAGATCTTAATCGTCCCGGCCTTAAAGATACGCCTGTGCGTGCGGCTAAAGCTTTTTCATATTTAACTTCTGGCTATAGTAAAACTTTAGAAGAAGTCACCAATAATGCTGTTTTCCCATCAGATAACCATGAAATGGTATTGGTGAAGAATATTGAATTCTATTCGCTTTGCGAACATCATCTCCTCCCGTTCTATGGCCGTGTTCATATTGCCTATCTACCGGAAGGCAAGGTTCTTGGCTTATCAAAATTTGCACGTATTACTGAAATGTTTGCACGCCGTTTGCAAATTCAGGAAAACTTGACTCAGCAAATCGCAGAAGCTGTGGCTGAAGTGACTGGTGCTCGAGGTGTTGCTGTCGTCATCGATTCAGCACATATGTGCATGATGATGCGTGGTGTGGGCAAACAAGAGTCAACTACTCGTACAGTTTCATTTATCGGAGACTTTAAAACCGATAAAGAATCACGACGTGAGTTCTTGAGTGCAGTACCAGAAAGTTACTAAATTCTTTTTAGTGATAAATTTAAAAGCCCAACTTAGTTGGGTTTTTTTATATCTAAATACAGCGTTTATTCTATAAAACATAACAATTAAATTATGTGATTTTTGTTATAAAAGTACGTCCCTTCACTTTAAAATGTTTGATGAGTTGATAATGCGATTCAAAAAAGTTTCTTACTTAATTCTACCTTCTCTTTTTATTTTTAATACCTCAATTTATGCAGGTAACACATCAAAAGAACAAGATATCAAGAAAGTTGTTGATCAGAACTTTAAACCATTATTAGAAAAATATGACGTTCCCGGTATGGCGGTTGGTATCATCCAAAACAATAAAAAGTACGAAATGTATTATGGCCTACAATCGGTTCAAGATAAAAAATCCGTAAATAGCAATACGATTTTTGAGCTAGGTTCAGTCAGTAAATTATTTACTGCCACGGCAGGTGGATATGCCAAAACGAAAGGAAAAATCTCTTTTGAAGACACCCCAGGAAAATACTGGAAAGAGTTAAAAAATACACCGATTGACCGAGTGAACCTACTTCAACTTGCAACCTATACGAGTGGCAACCTTGGCTTACAGTTTCCAGATGAAGTTCAAACAGACCAACAAGTTTTAACCTTTTTCAAAGACTGGAAACCTAAAAACCAAATTGGTGAATATAGACAATATTCAAACCCAAGTATTGGCCTATTTGGAAAAGTTGTAGGCTTATCGATGAACCAGCCTTTTAGTCAGGTTTTAGAAAAGACAATTTTTCCGTCTCTTCACTTAAAACATAGCTATGTGAATGTTCCTAAAACCCAGATGCAAAACTATGCATTTGGCTATAACCAAGAAAATCAGCCGATTCGCGTCACCCCTGGACCATTAGATGCTCCTGCATACGGCGTTAAATCTACATTACCTGATATGCTGAGTTTCGTTAGTGCCAATCTAAATCCACAAAAATATCCGACTGATATTCAACAGGCAATTAATGAGACACATCAAGGTTTCTACCAAGTAGGTACGATGTATCAAGCATTAGGCTGGGAAGAATTCTCTTATCCAGCACCTTTACAGACTTTATTAGACAGTAACTCTGAACAAATCGTGATGAAACCTAATAAAGTGACTGCTATTTCAAAAGAACCTTCAATCAAGATGTTCCATAAAACTGGTTCAACTAACGGATTTGGAACTTATGTCGTGTTTATTCCCAAAGAAAATATTGGTTTAGTCATGTTAACCAATAAACGCATTCCAAATGAAGAACGTATTAAAGCGGCTTATGCTGTACTAAACGCGATTAAGAAATAATTGTCTTTTCTGAAAAACAAAAAAGAGAAATGAATAATCTCATTTCTCTTTTTTCTTGCTAATACTACTTAAAAGAACCAAACGTAGCCTAAACTAGATTTCATCCAGTCTTGATGATTTTGTTGTTCATAATCCCAGTTTAATCGAACGGCATTATTGCTATTAATCACATATTGCAATTGAGTATTTACTCTCAAATTCCATTGATTTTGGTCTTCCCAATAAGGCAATTCAATTTGCACCACAGAGTTGAAGTGTTCAAACCACTGATTCATACAACCTAAAGTCGGGCCCATTCCCACACGCCATCCTTTATCTAGATTTGAGCCTGCTTGTAGATAGGATTGTAGTTGCCCATAGCAAATATGTTTGCGCTCATAGTCTGCAAGACTGTAACCAACCTGAGCATTAAAATTTACCACACCGTGTTGTTTTTCTTCACTAAAGCTTCCATCATGAATTGCTTCCTGACGCCAGCCTAAGTTAAATCCCCAACTCAGCGGTGCTTTAAAAGGTTGAATCGGGTTATAGGAATTTACTTCTAACAGATCAAGACGTTCTAGCTTTAAATGATCATCTCGCCACTGCGCATTACCATTTAAAAAAAGTAATTGAGTCCCAGCACGGTATCCCCCTTGAGGATCTATTAAGTCGTGATAGGCTTGTCGATGACCAATTTCGATAAACTTATCGCCTTGGACTTCACCAACTTTCACTGAAATATTACGTGCATTATGGCCTTGAGTGGGCTCTTTTGTCGGTCGTTTAGGTTCTTGACGCTGTTTGTCTAAATCAATCTGGCTTCTGAGTGCTAAAAGCTGGCGCAACTGTGGCTGAGCAACGCTTTCTTCTATTTTACGGCTGGTAAATTGAAGATATAAATCATCATATGCCATCTCTAGAATTTTGGCCTGATCTTGCTCACTAAAGGATTTCAAAACCTCAGAAGACTGCTTAATTGGCATCATCGTAATTTGATGTGCAACCTTCGCGAGTGAGGCACCATGCTGATGAGCTTGGGCCAATAGCTGGGTTTCTAAAGCAGGCCGATATACAGGAGCTTTGGTGAGCCCTTGCTGTTGCATCGATTTAATGGTTTCCATCGGAATAGATGCATAAGTAAACTTTTCTTGTAAGTTAGACTCAGGTTTTACTAAATCGACCAAGCCTAATAACCTATAGGCACAGTTATCACTGACAAAATAATAAGGAAAACTTACATGCTGCATTTCCCAAATATGGCTTACTAAAAACCGCGTTTCTTCAGGGGAAAGTTTCAGCTCATATTCCCATAAATCACGGCTTTCGAAATCACCGTACTCTTTTACCTTACGATAATAAGGCATAAGTGAATATTCACCCGGATATTGCCCTGTTAAACCTTTCCATGCATATGACCAGTTGTCATTCCCCGCCACAGTTGCTGCATAATTTACGGCGTAAGAGACTAAATTTAATTGCTGCTGATCTTTGGGGTCTAAACGCAATAAAGTATGACCAAACATTGAGCTAGGGTTGCCCATAAAATCTGTCGCATAAATTAATGTGGCTTTATAAGGCTTAATCTGTCCAATCCAGTTTTCAAATTCTGAACATTTAACTTTAGGCAATTCATTTTCTTGAATACCTACTTTTTGTATGAGCCATTGGCTTCGAGCCGGAAACTTACAACGAATCGACTGATTATCTTGAGCAGGTATAAATAATGCCGAGATGTCAGCTTTTAGTTCTTCTTTTAAATTATTTTTCCCATTTTCTGACATGAAATAACCAGAATAAGTGACGTCACTTTTATGGTTTTTATTCGCATACATGAGCCTTTGCCATGTGATGTCTTGATCTAAATTTTTTTGTTCTGCAATGGACCAATATTTTTGAATAGATGGATTTATATCTGCTGAATACGCAATATTAACTGCCAAAGAGGCAAAAACTAAAACAACTGACTTCATTAAGCTCATCAATTTTTATCATTAAATATAAGAAAAACCCTGCCATACGACAGGGTTTTCAATTTCAAACTTATACGTAAGCTTTTAAAACGTCGTCTTTAGCCATTACAGTTTGTAATGATGCTAAAACTTGAAGGGTATTTTGATTATTTGCTGAATAGATTTCACCAAAGTTTGCTTTTGAAACTTTAAAGAAACGGTCTTTATCTTGAGGTTTAATTTGCATTAACTCAGCAAGTACGTTCAGGCTTTCACCTTGGCCTACTGCCATATCACGTGCTAAAGCTTCTGCATTTTCATTTGTGAATGTTACAACTTGCGCTGTTACTGTCCCGCCTTGACGGCAGCCTAAAGTACCGAAAGTGATCCCTAATAATTGGTTAGTAAAAATACCGTTTGTTGTTGCAGCAAGAATCTTAGGCGCTACTCCTTTTTTGCCAGCCCATACTTGTGTACCCACACCACAACCCACATCGTTGTCAGCCATTGCAACACTTGAACCAGCTGCTAACAATGCAGCTAAAGCTATTTTTTTTAACATAGATGTATATCTCCAAAAATCATTATTGATTGTTTCTTATGTCTTGTATTGTTATGTGTAATTTTTATTACACGATATTAAAGATAGCGAGAAGGCTACGATTTAGCAATTAAAAAATAAACAATATGATGAAAAGTGCTAAAGAAAAATTTACCTTAAATTCCAATTACCTTGATTATCTCGATTACCTAATATTTTAAGAACCAATACCAAGCTTAAAAGTAATAATAAATACCACGACCCAAGCTTGCCCCACCCCACCATATGCCAAGCATCAACCTGACTTGGATAGAGCCAAATTTTATAAAATGTACTTATATTTTCAGCAATCCAGATGATAAATGCGAGCGTCAATAATATCGGTAGCATCGGGATTTTAAATTTATGTTCATTTATTTGAAAATAAAGTTTTGTTTTCCAGAAAATAAAAATACTAATCGCGAATAAAATATAGCGAATATCGGGAACAAAAAATTTACTCATAAAATTTATATATGAGAAAAATGCCAGTAATAGCATAGTTCCAAAATTTGGAAGCTTTTCAAAAGACACTTGAAACAGTCGTATTGAACGTGCGAAGAAGCTACCTACAGCCGAATACATGAAACCAGCAAATAACGGCACTGTTAAAATTTTAAATACGGCGGGCTGCGGATATTGCCATGAAGCAATTGCAGGATGAGTCAAAAATATTTCCATGACCATCGCCATGACATGAAATAAAGCAATGACTTTGGCTTCTGCCCATGATTCAAGTTTTAAATACAATAGACAGATCTGGATCAGCACAGCATAGATGAGTAAATAATCATAACGATAGAACCCCATATATTCATGGCTTCCCATCGGTGCTGTTAAGGCAAAAGCAATTAAAAGCAAAATACCAAACAAGGCTGCCGAAACAGCCTTGCCGATAAATTGAAACGGTAAAGTTAGATATTGCACAAAAACTATCCTAGATATTTAGCACTATACTCATGCACTGTATCTACAAAGATTTTTGGTTGTGCAGGGTCTACCCACTGAGTAATCCCATGGCCTAAGTTAGCAATGTAACCCGTCTTTTCACCATTTGCGTATGCGTCATCCAACATGGCTTTCACTGCTTTTTCAATTGAAGCAGCCGAACCATATAAAACAGCCGGATCAAGATTCCCTTGTAAAGCTACGCGTCCAGCCACCGTAGTTCGAGCTGTATCTAATCGCGTAGTCCAATCTAAACCTAATGCATCTGCACCTGTGCTAATCATTGGTTCCAACCATTGACCGCCACCTTTAGTGAACACAATGATAGGAATACGTCGACCGTCTTTTTCACGTTGCAAACCAGCAATGATTTTATTCATATAGTTTAAAGAGAATTCGACATATTCACGATGTGCCAATGCCCCGCCCCAGCTATCAAAGATCTGGATCGCCTGAGCACCTGCATCAATTTGAGCATTTAAATAGTCAATTACAGAGTCTGCTAAATGATCAAGCAAAGCATGCAAAACTTCAGGTTGGGCGTACATCATTTGCTTGGTAAAACGGAACTCTTTACTTGAACCACCTTCAACCATATAAGTTGCTAGAGTCCAAGGGCTACCAGAAAAACCAATCAGGGGAACCTGACCACCTAAAGCAGAGCGAATTGTACTTACAGCGTTCATGACATAATCAAGGTCTGATTTTGCATTTAACTTAGGTAAATTCGCCACATCTTGTTCAGTACGCACTGTTTTATGAAATTTTGGTCCTTCACCTGTTTCAAAATAAAGACCTAAACCCAGTGCATCTGGAATTGTTAGAATATCTGAAAATAAAATTGCTGCATCTAAATCATAGCGACGCAAAGGTTGTAAGGTCACTTCACAGGCAAAATCTGTATTTTTACATAAAGATAGGAAATCACCTGCTTTTGAACGTGTTTCACGATATTCAGGCAAATAACGCCCTGCTTGACGCATCATCCATACCGGAGTGGTATCTACAGGTTCGCGTAACAAAGCACGGAGGAAACGATCATTTTTCAAAGTCGTCATTACCAATCTCTATCTTCTTTATGTGGCAGCATCATAT
Source organism: Acinetobacter sp. KB005 (assembly GCF_049949095.1). Classification (NCBI taxonomy): domain Bacteria; kingdom Pseudomonadati; phylum Pseudomonadota; class Gammaproteobacteria; order Moraxellales; family Moraxellaceae; genus Acinetobacter; species Acinetobacter sp. KB005. Next base: position 3,608,779 of record NZ_CP188191.1, read on the forward strand.
CAAAAACAGAGACATTTTTATAATTTCAATTTCACACAAAAAACTCGTCAATCTACTAAAAAATGCATATTTACACAAAACTCTACTGCAAGCTGTGGGCTTTTCTGCAATACTTGCAACATGTTACATTGGGGTCATTGATATTCTTTTAATCACTAAATTGCCAATCTTGGGCTCATAGAAATGAGTTATTGGTAGTTTTATGCACTTTGAGATTAGATCAATCCCCTATTGCTTATATGAAAATTCTTAAGGTTGAATTACATGTTTGTTCGCTCATTACTCGCTATGAGTTTAAGTTGTATTATTGCTAATGTTGCTTTTGCTGCTTCAACAACTGAGCAACCCCTGAACCCTAAAAAGGTATCAGCTCCTGTAGAAGATCCGATTGATCCTTTAGCAGTAGATGCAGCTTCAACTGTAAAAGCTCAAGCTTCGACACAAATTACCGCTCAAGAACAAAACGACTTAAATCGAGCGTCAACAACATTACAAAATTTACAGAAAACTGAAGATCCAAATGCTGAATCAGGCATCGCGGCGTCTACTCCAGCTGTTGCTAAAAGCACTGCTGCATCTACGGCTCCTGCGACAACCGCTGCATCATGGACTTTAGATAGCTTAAACTCGGCAGAATGGTCTGAAAATATTGGTAAAGGCCAACTTCCAGTTTATGCGCGTGCACATGTAATGCTCAATAATGCACATGCTTCGCCTGGTGCAATTGACGGCATGAGCGGTAAAAATACATTAAAAGCAATTTCTTCATTCCAACAAATGAATGGTTTATCACCTACTGGTGACCTGACCAAAGAAACTTGGGATGCATTGGTTGCTAAACAAACCAAGCCAGCATTTATTGAATACACAATTTCTGATGCTGACCTAAAAGGCCCATATGCTGAGTCGATTCCTTCTGACTACGCATTGCAAGCTAAAATGAAAGGTTTGTACTACACCCGTGTAACCGAAATGTTGGGCGAGAAGTTTCATATTGATGAAGCTTTCTTAAAGAAAATTAACCCGACTGCGACATTCAAAAAAGCGGGTGAAAAAATCATTGTTCCAAACGTACGCAATGATTTACCAGAAGACATTCATTTGATTATTGCCCATAAAGGTGCAAAACAATTGTATCTCTTCAATAGCCGGAACCAAATGATTGCCTCATTTCCTGCAACAATTGGCAGTACTGATACGCCTTCTCCGGCCGGTACTTACAAGGTAGTTGGTGTGGCTCGTAACCCTTGGTACAGCTATTCACCTTCGAACTTCGTACAAGGTAAAAACTTAAAACCTCTTTCTTTACCACCTGGCCCGAATGCTCCAGTAGGTAATATCTGGATTGGTTTAAGTAAAAAATCATTCGGTATTCACGGAACACCAAATCCATCTTTGATTTCTAAAACAGCATCACACGGTTGTATCCGTTTAACAAACTGGGATGCAAACGATTTAGGAAATAAAGTACGTTCTGGCGTAACTGTTAAATTCCTTGAGTAATCAATATATTCTTTAAAAGACCTGCCTCTATGGCAGGTTTTTTTATTATCAAAAATGCAACACTAAAACAAAAAATCCAAGAATCATATCAATTTTGAAACGACATGTTGCAGTAATCCTATTTTTCTCCCCCATATAGAGCGTTAATATATTTCTCAAGAGATAAATAAAAATTTGGGAGATTAGATCATGAATGCTTACGTACATCGTGGTGAAGATCGAGGTCATGTAAAAGCGGGTTGGTTAGAGTCATATCATAGCTTTTCATTTGGTAGCTGGTACAACCCTAAATATATGGGTGTCAGTGCTTTACGAGTCATTAATGACGACAGAATTGATGCGCATAATGGTTTCGGTACGCACTCGCATGACAATATGGAAATCTTAACCTGTGTGCTAGATGGTGCAATTTCACACCGTGACACGATGGGAAATGAAGGTCAAATTAAAGCAGGTGAATGGCAACTCATGAGTGCTGGCACAGGTGTTGCCCACAGTGAAGTTAACAACACTGATACGCCTGTACATTTATTACAGATCTGGATTATTCCAGATGTAAGAGATGCAGAGCCCAATTACCAACAAATTAGTCTTGACCCACGTAAAGATCCAAATAAATGGCATTTAATTGCAGGACCTGATGCAAATGCACCAATGCATATTCGCCAAAATGCAGAAGTAAAATCTGCCGTATTGGAAAAAGGACATGAGTTAAGTGTTGATCCGGTTAAAAAAGTGAATTATATCCACGTTATTTCAGGTGTAATCCGCATTGGCGATCAAGAAGTTAAAGCAGGCGATGCTTTCGTATTTGAGGATAAAGCGACGATTCAGGCAAACGAAGATAGTCAATTTATTTGGTTCGACTTACCTTAAATTAATCAAAAGCCCTTTGAACAAAAGGGCTTTTTTAATCTCCACCACCACCGCCCCCATCACATCCTCCCGAATCTGAAGATGATGATGAACAGTCATTTGAATAACTAGAGCTATGATGACTAGGGCTATTATCGTGAAAATGATGGGTTGAAGAAGATGAATAATCATGCTCGCCAGATGACGAAGAATTTTTTAAATTTCTAAGCAGTGCAATTAAACAGATCAGACCAATACTGGAAAAAATCGCAATAAACACAATAATAAATAACTTCAAATAATGACCTCCTTGATCAAGCTAAACACACATTAAAATAAACTATTTTAAGTTTCCTTCACATACAAATAGGCACTCGCTCTTGATATACCTAAATGTTGTGCAACCGTCTCTACAGCCTTTTTAATGTCTAATAAACCATTATTCTTTAACTCGTGTATTAATTGTTTTCGCTCATTGAGTTTTAACATACGCGGCGTAGTGGCATGTTTTGATGCAAATTGATCGATATATCTTCGAATTGCTTCAGACCCATTCGGTTCCAAATTTTCAATAATGTTGTCAGTTTCAATTTTAGTAAACTGGTCTAAAGCGCTTTGCATGCCCCTAAATAGGGTTAAATCAATATTCATACATAAAGCGGCCACATATTCGCCCTCTTCATCTTTAATACCAATCGAAGTACTTTTTGCGGGGCGGCCATCTGCAAACTGGTTTGCATAGTTTGAAATAAGATTTGGAAATTCTGGAGACATAATTCTTGCCAGCCCTAACTCTGTTGCTGGATCTCCAATTTTTCGACCAGATAAATTATTGTGTATTGAGAGTATGGCATGTTCAGGATTTGTTAAGTCATGGACAACAACTTCGCAAAATGGAAATAGAGTTTCACTTAACCCCTTCGCGATTGTATCTAGTTGAGTGAGTAAATGTTTATCACGATTTCCCAATGTATTTCCTCCAAATGACTTGCTTACTATTTCAAACCCTAGCGTGAAGTATGTAATAGTAATTTAGACTTTTTATCTAATTTTAAACTTAATGTAAATCAAAATCTTATATCTCATTGTTATAACATCAGAAAATAAAATTAGACATTTTATCTAAATATATATATTTTATCTAAACAAGGTCAATATATTGTGAATTGCTTGAGCAATACGAAATCTTGCATCCGAAAACATTGAATAGAATTAGGTTTAATTATGAAAAATTTAACCCTTCCAACTTATGAAGATGTCGCAGCCGCTGCTGAGCGTATTAAAGGTTTTGCAAATAAAACCCCTGTTTTAACTTCACGTACTGTTAACAATGAATTTGAAGCAGAAGTATTCTTTAAATGTGAGAATTTTCAGCGTGTTGGTGCTTTCAAATTTCGTGGTGCAATGAATGCGCTTGCACAGTTCGATGAGGCGCAAAAAAAAGCTGGTGTGGTTGCTTTCTCTTCGGGAAATCATGCTCAAGCGATTGCACTGTCAGCAAAAATCCTTGGCATCCCTGCAACAATCATCATGCCCAAAGATGCTCCTGCTGCAAAAATGGCAGCGACACGAGAATACGGCGGCAATATTGTTGAATTTGATCGTTATACAGAAGATCGAGAACAAATTGGAAAAGAGATTGCCGAAAAAAATGGTCTGACATTAATTCCATCTTATGACCATCCGCATGTGATTGCAGGTCAAGGAACTGCTGCAAAAGAGCTATTTGAAGAGGTTGGTGAGTTGGATTACCTCTTTGTATGTTTAGGTGGCGGTGGCTTATTGGCTGGCTCTGCCTTATCTGCTCGTCAACTCTCTCCGAACTGTAAAATATATGGTGTTGAACCTGCTCTAGGAAATGATGGGCAAATGTCCTTTAGAAAAGGAGAAATTGTTCATATTGATACGCCCCAAACCATTGCCGACGGTGCTCAAACTCAATATTTAGGCAAACTAACTTTTCCTATTATTCAAAAGAATGTAGATGACATTTTGACAGTAGAAGATGAAGACCTCATTAGCTGTATGAAGTTCTTTGCTGAAAGAATGAAGATGGTGGTTGAACCGACAGGATGCCTTGGATTTGCTGCTGCGCGTAATTTGAAACATGAGTTAAAAGGCAAACGTATAGGCATCATTATTAGTGGTGGGAATCTCGATATTTCTAAATATGTAGAGTTTTTATCAGCTTAATAAAAGTCGATGTCTATCTATGATGTCAGTTAAAGCGTCATGGATAGACATTACAAGCTACTCGTCTCTCGAACTGTTCACGTCTTAATTTAAACATCAACTTTTGGAGATGGCTATGAGATTTATTTCTGAGTCTGAATCTTCTGCTCTCATCAATCATGAACTCGCTTATGATGCAATTTACGAAGCTTTAATTGCTGCAACTCAACCCGACACTAAAAGTTTTCCTGTGGTTCATGGTCAAGCGTCTGATACAAAAAATACCTTTAGTATTAAATCATCTGCTAATCAGCACTTAGCTGGTCTTAAAGTCGGTTCTTTTTGGGAAGATAACCCTAAAAATGGTTTACCACGCCATAACGCGCTCATTTTATTATTTAATCAAGCCAATGGAAAAATGGCGGCAGCCATCGAAGCAGGCAAAGTAAATGCCTTCCGTACAGCGGCTTCTAATGCTGTTGCAACCAATCTACTAGCAAGAAAAGATTCAAAAGTATTAGCCATATTTGGTACGGGAAATCAGGCCAAATATGAATGCGAGGCATTAGCGAGAATTAGAAACTTCGATCAGGTTTTGATTGTAGGACGCGACCAAAATAAAGCTGAAACAATGGCAGAAGACCTAAAAAAGTTAGGGATTGAGATTAAAATTACGAGTGCAAAAGAAGCCTGTAAACAAGCGGATATTATTGTGACAGCAACTTCCTCTCAAACCCCTCTTTTTAAAGCAGAATGGGTCAAAGCTGGTACTCATATTTCATCGATGGGGTCTGATAAACAAGGCAAACAAGAACTTCCTCCAGAATTATTTTCACAGAGTGGTTTATTCTGTGATCTTAATACTCAGTCTAAAGTCATTGGTGAATTCCAGCATGCACCTGAATCTGCAACTTTAATAAATATCGGTGATGTACTTTTAGCAAACACCCAAGGAAGGCAATCTCAGGAACAAATCACAATTTATGATAGCTCAGGGTTATCTATACAAGATTTATATATCGCCCAAAAAATTTTAGAAATTTCTTAAAATTTATCATTTAACTGCATCATTCAGGTTGATGCAGTTAAGTTAAAACGTGTTTCTTTTATACCTCTTTACCGAATTCACTTTAAAAACAAGAATTAATCTTCAGTAAAAATTTTGGCAAAAGACGTTCTATATTGTTCAGCCTTAACGTCATAATTTTGAAAACCCGCATCAAATACCCACCTTTCAATTTCAGACTTTTTGACTAAATTTTGCAAATAAAGCTGATTATGTCTGTCTAATTCTTCTTTTAAGCTTCTTAGCATGAGTTCATTTAAACCAGCGGGAGGGTTAAGACCTGTATCTAAAATACTCGGCGCAAATGCCACACTTTTTAGTTCCAGTTGATGCGCTGTTTTCACAGCAGTTTTTATCGCAGCCCCTATTTTCTCTAACGTAAAATCTTCTGGCGCACCCATTCCTATCAATAAAACTTTAGAAGCTTGTATTGTTGAGGGAGTTTGATTTATTAAAAGAGCATCATTCAAATTCGCGCTGAACCAGTTATTTTTCCGTATTTCATTTAGTCTTCCATTTAGAGCGTCATCTAAATGTGCCAAACCGCCCGAAAAAGGACGGTTATTCATTTCATGTTCAAAGATACAAGCACAAGAAAGATCAACTTCGGCCGTGGTGCAATCCCAAGTCACGAGTTCAATGTCTAGATTTTGATAATGTCCAATTTTAGTTTGCTTTAAATCTGTGCTCATATTTTTACTCTTTTAGTTTTACCAGCCATATTTAAGTTCAAGTCCTAAATAATTTGAGTCTTTGCCTCCTGCTCTCTTAATCGTATCTCCAACTTCAAAGTGAACTCCTTCGGCAGCCACAGACAAATTAGAATTTATTTTTTGATCTGCTCTTAGTTGAATATATGCCCCCGTCCAGCTTGAACCTTGTCCTGCGGTGTTCGCCATGCTGTTATTACCTTGGAAATAAATCGCATCGTGGGTGGTTTCACGCCATTGAAAACCTAATGCACTTAACAGAGTGAGTTTATCGGAAGGCTTAAGTGTCAGAGACGGTTTGATATGAATAATATTGCTGTAGCCACTATAACCCGCCAAAGTAAAATATGAGCCATTTGCAAAAAGCTGGTTAAAGGTATTGAGTTCATTATCGTTGGCACTTTTATCGCCTGTGGCAATATCAAACTGGACGCCTAAACGCGGCGACCAAGCTTGCTCAGCAAAAGTGTATCCTGTAATGCTACTGAGTCCCCATGCCTGAATAGATTGCGCTCCAATCCTTCCATGTTGAAGCATACCCTCAACATCCCAATCGATATTGTTCTGTTTACCCATATGACGAACATCATATAAGTCTCGAATCTCATTACCCTTAACACTTGTAAAAGATGCATTATCTCGCTCATAACGCGAGTAGTAACCCGATAACTCACCGCCCCACACATTTTGTTTATCAACGCGAAAACCGCTAAAACTTAAATTTCGTTTCGAGTGGTCATTAAAATTTGAATCTTTTTCAATTTGAACGGGTCTGGTGAGATAACCTAAAACTCTCCAATCGCCATATTCATAACCTGACCAAATTCCATCAAAGGCTTGCCTAACGTTTGGACCTTCTCGATTCGAAATAAAGCGCTGTAAGTCAAAAGCCATTTCTTGACGCCCTACTCTAAATTTAAAAGTTCCATTATTTAGAGGACTCACCCACGCAATAAAAGCTTGTTCCACATCAAGTCTATTCTGATCTGTACTTGCAATATTCTTTTTATCAAACGCTCGTGCATCGCTTAGCTGAGTAAATAATTGTAAATGATCGCCAATACGTGCATCTGCATGAACTTGTAATCTTTGAATTAAATAACGATCTGCTTGATTATTTCCACTGCCAAATCTCGCATTATTATTGACTTCAAAACGCTCGCGAATATTTGCACCCAATGACAAATAATTATTATCGCCAAAAGGTATATATTTGAAGTCGTCTCCTATTTTCTTTGGTACACACGGATTTTTTAAAACATCCCAATTTTCTTGCCAACGATTGTTTGAGATTTTTGGACGAGTTGGACATACATTTGTATTTGAAACTTCATTTTCTGCATGAGCAAATTCATAAAGAAATAAACTACCCGTTAGCAATAAACTCATTTTAATTATTTTAAGGTAAGTTTCTGAGCACTTAATTCGATAGTTTCTATGATTAGAAATATGCGGGGCCATCTTGTTATCCATGGTAATAAATAGGTCATTGCAGAGACTTAGTCTTTTTCGCTCACATTGCCCTTGGACAATATGAACGTTGTTTTCTATCAACATTTAAGCCAATAAATTACTTTATGGGTGCATGAATTTCGGCAATATAACCACCTGGGAACTGCACCATCGCTGCCTCACGACCCTCTGATTTATAGGCATTGACCAGAACTGTCACACCAGCTTTTGTCGCTTTATCTAAAGTCTCAGATAAATTTTTGACTTCATAACCCGTCATATCATGCCCATATGGATAAGGAAGATGACCATCGGTGACCAACACTGTCATTTTGCCAAAATCAGATTCAACGCGAATACGTCTATACGTTTCATTTGGTCGTCCAATTTCTACACCAGCAGCCTTTGGATTATCTGAAACCACTTTACCGTGCGAGAAATTGACGAACTTTTTAACAAAAGAGTCAGTACTTTGTTTTGAAATATAAATACGATTTTCTGGAACAGTTTCTAACTTGTTATAGTTAGGTTTAGTCGTGTGCCAATAAAGCTGCATATTCACGCCACCCGGCCATTGAATGACCACATCACGCCCGATTGGGTCTGGAAATGCATCTACAATCACATCTGCACCGTTTGCTTTAGCTGCTTGTACGGCTGCATCTATATCTTTGACTAAATAGCCTGTTCGCTCCAAACCAAAAGGATATGGAACCGGAGTTTTAAAACCAAATACAGACAGTGTTCCAACTGGAGTCAAGACAAGTTGAGACATGGTCTGGCTTGGTGTTGGAGTCACCTGAAAAACGCCCTGTTTAGATTTCGTTCCCCCAAAAGTCGCCACTAAGCTATCGGTAAATTTATCAAAGTCTTCGGGGTTCACATAAACATGCGTTGTATCGTATTGAGGGGCTACACCGGGCGCTTCACTTTTTACACTCGTTGTTGTTTTGGCTAAAACTTGAGGAACAAAGGCAACATTTGTGCCCACTAGCATTGTGCTTAAAAGCAAGGCTGATAAGGATTTACGCATAAAAGACTCCTGTTTATTTTGGGTGCTATAACTTATTGTGACTTCGTTTTTTGATTAGAAAGAATGGTGACCATAACCAATGCAGCGATGAGACCAAGGTGTTCAAAGAAACTATTAAACGTACTAAAGAATGCTGGACCTGTATGATTCCAAAAATCGTTTGCAACAAGCATCGCTATTGCGGTTAGACAGCCTAAAGCTCCAGCCCCTAGCCAGACAAACCGATTAAAAATAACCAAGAGCGAACCAACAATTTCAATAACAATCGCTGTAGCTGCCCAGAGCCAAGCAGGCTGTAAACCAAAACTTGCTTGCTCCTCAATTGCCAGATGAAACCCTATGAATTTATTAATCCCCCCCACTAAATAAGCCGAAACTAATGCAACTCTTAGAAGTGGAAGCAACCCATGAATTGATAAAATCTTTTTCACCCATACAGGATTATTATTAATCAAGTCACTCATCTATTTACCTCATTGATATTTCAATTTTCTAATACCCAATGAATTTATAAAACACTAAAAATATCAATTAAAAAATATAAAATTAACTCTTTAAAGTGCATATTAATATTCTCAAGAATAGTTAATTTTAATTTAAATATATAAAATATTATTTATATCACTTACCACCAAAAACAAAACAAACCATTAGGCTATATAAAATCAAAAATAAATGTAAACTACTAGATATTTATTTAAATACAAACTGTATCCTTAAAAGATACAATGATTGATAACCATAAGATCATAATATAGTTTAGCGACACGCCAACTTAGCCTTTCAAAATTTAATGGATAAACTAGACTGTATTAATACTTTTATCAGCGTTGTCGAAAATGGAAATTTTAGTAATGCCTCTAGAAATTTAGGAATCAGCAGAGATCAGGTTTCTAAAAGAATTTTTTATTTAGAAAGTCTATTTAGTACATCATTGTTTACTCGTAATACCCGAAAAATGGACCTCACCCGCTCAGGAGAGAAGTTCTATCAACGTTGTAAAGTCATTGTTGAAGAGCTAGATTTAGCCGCTAATGACTTTATATATGATCAAAAGTACCCTGAGGGTATATTAAAAATCAACGCTCCTCATGCTTTTATTCAAACTTGCTTTTCAGATATTATTTCTAATTTTCTAATTCAATATCCGAACATAGAAATTGACCTCTTATTTTCAGAAAAAACAATAGATATCAATGAAAGTAAATTTGATATTGTTTTAAAAATTGAAGAAGACATTAAAGAAGAAAATATTTTTATTCTAGACACCTATAAAAGAAATTTCTATGCAACATCTACTTTTTTAAATAAGCATGGAAAACCTAAAAGTATAGAGGAATTAAGAAAACATAATATATTATTATATTCAGGGTCAGATTTAAAAAACAAAATTATTAATTCACACCCTCAACTGATCTGCAACAATATCGAAATCCTGTTAGATTTATGCAAGAAAAATCAAAGTATTTTATTTATACCTGATTTTTTAGCAAAGAAATATGAAGACGACGGAGTTATTATTAATTGCTCACAAGACATCTTTTCATCAAAACTTCATTTTTATGCAACCACCCCTTATGGATCAAAAATTCCAAAAAAGGTTGAGCTTTTCTTAGACTCGTTAAAGCAACATTTTTCTAACGATCACTGAAGCTTTATAATTTAGTTTTTCAATCACATGCTGCTATGCGTTTTTCATCCCCATCAAAAAACAATCTAGCACCTTCTCTCGCTCGATTGCCACATCTGAGCTTAAAAGCTGAATAATTGCGCCTTCAATCATATATAGAAATAGTTTGGCATCTTGAAATGAAACATCAGTTTTTAGCAATCTAAGCTGACTGTAGATTTCATTGATTAGCCAAGTTCTATACCTCACTGCGGTTTGGTAGGCTTTTGGATAGGTCAGTTTCGTTTCAAAAATGGCTTTAAATAATAAATAGTAGTGCCCCTCTAAATCGGTATGTAAGAAATAAAGTGCCTTGAGTTTATCAATCGCGCTTGTGTGGTTAGCGCACTCAGCAATTGAAATCACTTTTTCTTTTAGCCGTTCTTTCTGCACAGTCAAACAGATTTCAATAAACCGCTCTTTAGAGTGAAAATAATGATAAAAAGTCGCTTTTGGAATTTCAGACTCTTTCACAATTCTGTCGACCCCAACCGTATGAAATCCGTGATGGTGAAATAAATGAATCGACGTATGAATGACTTGAATAGCACGCGTTGGGAGAACTAAATTTGGCATAGTTTTACCGTTATAAATTAAATTTTTTTGTATATGAATGAGATACAAAATCCGCCACCCTTTTTTGGGAGAAAAAAAGGCATAGCAAAGCCATAAAGACTGTGCTTGGCACATCTCAAGTTTTATTGTTAATGCAAGTTTTTTGAGTCGTAATGACTTAAAGCCTGAGAACCTTAAAGGTCATCAAGCTGCTTTAAATTTTTAAGTTGTGTCGTTATAGCTTTTGGCAAAGGCTGCCAAGAAATTAAGAATGTGCAAAGCCAACTCCTTTTTATTGGGAGTCCTGCCAGACATTTATAGAATTATGGTGGCAGAACGGAAGAAGGTTGACAGACTAGTATTATCTCAAACTAGCACACCCGAAAGTGTCCCTCTCCCGTCCTACCGCTACGGGAGGGAACGAGTGGTACACCACACAAGGCTATTCCTCAGAAGAAATAACTCTGATGCGGGAGATAATATTCAGCCTGTCAAAGCCGGCTGGCAATGTGGCCAGCAGGCAAAGGATAAGCTTCACATTTGTTGCAGTCAAGCACACAAAATGACATTTGCTTTAAATTAGATCATTAAAAAGTAAGGTTAAATAATGAATAAGTTATTGTTAAATTGGGGTTTATAAAGTTGCGGAATTTTGAGATATAGGGGTTTAGGAAACTAGAAATGCGCTAGTGCGGCTTCCGCCACCTGCGCTTTATTATTAAAGTTATTGTGTAATTGAGTATTTGCAATATGCCCTAAAGCTATGAGGGTTTTCTATTTTTAAAAGAACGCTATCCTGCAACGATAAATATACTGCGTTGATAGATTAATTTATTTTATCAATTTTAAAAATTTTACCACTTAGAGTACTTTGAAAAAACATTTCAAAACCCGGTCGTATATCTTCACCTTCAACTGTAATGTATTTTAAATTAGAAAAACATTGAGTATTAGCGAAATAATTATCTACTGTTGCCTGAATGACGTATTTAATTCCAAACTGGTCTTTGACACTGATATTTTGTTTAAGCATGACGATATCCTAATAAAATTATGGCAGAAATAATGGACCCGCCTAAATATCCAATAGCAAGCTGAGTTTTAACTAACTCTATAATCTAATTTAAATAGTTGATTTATAGACGCATAAAAGGTGCGACCATCTAAATTTAAATCAACTTCAATTCCAGAGGAAAGAAGAACTCTTTTACCAACTTCAACAGTTTTAAAACCTTCACGTGTATTTTGTATTCTATTTAGAGGAATTAAAGACACTAAAATTTCTGTACCATTTTTAGATTTTGCAATTAAATCATTTATTTTTAACAATTTATATCCTAAATTAAAATTTACTTATAATCTTAAAATAATTTTAAAATTAATTTAAAGTGAAAAGCACTCATTAGTGCTTTTCATTTATGACTGCTTATAATTATTTATAGAGCAACAATATTTACAGCATTTGGGCCTTTTTGGCCTTGTGCAACACTGAATTCAACACGTTGACCTTCAGCAAGAGTTCTGAAACCTGAGTTAGCGATTTCGCTAAAATGAGCAAAAACGTCTGGTCCTGATTCTGGTTGGATAAAACCGAAACCTTTAGCTTCGTTAAACCACTTAACAGTACCTTTCATGATATTTGAATTAGACATAATACATCCTAGTTTTTTTAAAAATTTAAACCATTTTATTGGTTATGAGTAACATCGAAATAATAAAGAATGGAGCTGAAAATCTGAAAAAAACGAAGGATTATGACTAATACTGCGGTACTTAGAGAAGATTTACCAAACATGACTTTTTCTAGTTAAGTTCATTGTATACGAAAAATAAAATTAATCAAGTTTTCTAATATATATATTTATTTTATTTATAAAATAAGGTGAAGTTCTGGATTCTAGGTGTTTATAAGGGGGATGCTCAATGCAGGCAGGCAAAGGACAGTGCTCTACCCTTTTGCAGTCAAGCAAATGAAATTTGTTTTAAATTAGATCATTAAAAAGTAAGGATAAATAATGAATAAATGATTGTTAAATAGGGATTTATAAATGAGTGAACAAATTTCGCTCTTTTTAAAGGGATGATTGAAGATATTTAGTCTTATAAATTGCTTTTATCCAATATAATATAAACTTTGAGTGATATATTAAAACTTTCTTTAATATTCTCTAAAGATATCGAGTTGATGGAATCATTTTAATAAAAAATTTCGAAAAAATAAATAAATTTATAAATTCTATTACAAGAATAATGTCAATAAAAAATCATGTATAATAAATTTAAATTCGTTAAAACAAGGGTTTAGGCATGAACAAAACTTTAAAATTATATAGTTTTAAAGATAAAGATATGTGTGAGATTAAAGAACTAAATGCAACAAGTATCAAGTTAATTGAAAACTATGAAAATATTTTAAGAAAATTTGATGAAAGATTTTTTTTATTTTATTGCATTCAAGAAAATTATAATTCTTTTAATGATGATCTTTCTTCATTTGTAAAAGATATAAAGATTGAGGAATCACACATTGCAAGTATTAATTTTATAAAAATCAATAGGATATTTAACAGAGGTTTAATAAATATATTAGCGGCATTTAAAACTATGTTGGAACATCTTGAAACTAGTATAAAAAGAGAGTTTGGTGAAGAATCAAATGAAATTAATTTCTTTAAAAAAATTCAGAAAGATGAATTCGATAATAATTTTTCATATTCTTTCTGCTACAAATTAAGAAACTATATTCAACATTGCAGCACACCCAGCTTAAAATTCTCTTTAGAATATTCAAGGAATAATTCAGATGAACCCACTGTTTCTTCAAAATTTCATTTCAATAGAGATGATCTAATTAAAAATTATGATAGTTGGGGCCCCGTTAAAGAAAGGTTATCCTTAAAAGAGGAAACATTTTGTGTTTTCACGGTATTGAACGAACTTATTAATTCAATAACTAGAATATTTATTGAAATGAAAGAAATATTTCAATTTGAACAGATTAAAAAAGCAAAAAACTATATTATTTCTTTGCTCAATGAGGAAGAAGGTTATATAGGTCAAGATTACGCTATAGGAATTTTTGATAAAGAAAAAGGTTTAAAAGCTAATATGATAAAAACCTCCCTATTAAAAAGTTTTAATGATTTTAATGAAATAATTAACTCTTATTAATAATATTGCTGTGACAAAAGTGCTATTCCGTATCTTTAAATGGTGGAAACTCTTTTTTAAGAGTTTCCCACTCATTCACGGTACCTTATATTGATTATTAAGCACCTTTAAAACTCATTATCTTAGACATCCTTACTAAAAGCTTTAACCAAGATACTCATCCCCTTAGGAAGGATGAAAAACTCTATCATAGTGAAAGTATACTGATCACCATTAGGGCGAACCCGAACAACTTTCTCATATTTGGTTTCACAATAACCACGTGACTGACTATAGTAAGTTGAAGTACGCACATTGTTAAGGTGACGATCCCAATTATGTTCCCGCAGCCAGCTAGCTAATATTTGTCTTTTAATATTCAAGATTTTGCATACTTGCTGAAATTTCACTCCTGTAGGTGTTTGAGTAATGGTGTCGATCGTTCGCTCTAAAAACTGATTCTGAGTTTTAAGATGAATTACTTGTTCTGTATAGTCTAAAAGAGCACGGCGTAAAGCATGAGGGTTTGAAATATCTACCACCACTTTATCCCCTTTAGAGAAAATTGGATCATTTAAAATAGGCTTACCTAAAGCATTACGCTTAATACTTGATAGTTCACCAACTTGATGGCAGATAACTCGGTTTAATTGCATTTATTTAGCTCCACATAGGTTTATGTTGTAGAGCTAGTATGTTTATGATTTTATTTATTAATCCTAGTTAGGATGAGGTTATATCCTAGTTAGGATTTTGAGCGTTTGCCTTTTTTAGCCATGATGCAACATTCTCATCACTTGGAAATCGCTCAATACCTAACAATTCAGCAGTGACTTTTAATGATTCATAGTTTGCATAAGGCTTACTAACATCAATATTAGCCATTTTTGCTAATACAAGAATTAATTTAGCCACATTATTCTCAGCTCTAGTACTGCTTAGTTTGGATTCGTCCTTATTAGTTTGGATTAGAATTGATTCTAATTGTTTAGTTTTCTCACTAAGTTCTGCTTTGAGCCTTTGAATTTCATTACTTTTCACCTCAGTTTTGTGATCTGAAAAATTAGTATTTGATCTTTCCTTTAAATCTTTATTAAAGCCATCAATAATACAATCTCGATCAAATAGAAATTTTTGCAATAAAGCTCTTGGTATCAAGCCGTCACTATCTATAATTAATTGTTTTGCTTTAATACCGCCTTCAATTACTTTTACAGCCTGAATATGCCCACCATAGTTCCATGCATTATATGTGTAATCATCATTATCAAGGTACGATTGTATTTTCTCGGGTTCATCCAATGATATAAAGCAAGCTGACTCTACAACAGTGAAATAGTCATTCATTGCTAATACTTTGATGTGATGAGGCAGGTTATTAAGCGATAAATTATTGCTCTCCGGCTCCTTAATATAATTACTTTCCCCACAATCAAAGTTAAAGCTACTATCAATTGCTTGTAACACTACTAATAATTCAGATTTCTTAAATGAAAAAGTATTATTATCTTTTGTTTTTAATCCTTTAGAACAGTAGATCATCTTCTAACTCCCATTTATTTCTTTCCCTTTCTTCCATATTTTTATTAACTAAATAATGGATAATTTCTAGTTTAGCTTGGTTATGTGGATTAGGAGATTCTAAAAAATCACCACTGTATTCATTTTTCAAAATTACAGGCATCCATCCTTTAAAATCATCTTTTTTATAGATCCTTGGAGGAGTAAAAGCTTGTCCAATAGCAAGATTTAAAATTTGTACAGCTTTACTAATATCTTGATCCAAACCAATATGTTTATGTATAGCATCAATAGTGTCTCCGACGCTTATATATTCATCATCTAAATTATTTATGAAATCTAATAAGTTTGTTCCAACTTTTTTTTGAATTGGTACTTTTTCTTTTTGTTCTATTTTCATTTTCCACTCATTAAATGAGCTTTTATTAATTAAAAGTATCCCACGTCCTTGAAGATCTATAACTGGGTCATCAAAGGTTTTGCCATCACTTCTTGTATACGCTATTTCACCATTCTCACAAGCCCCAAGAATAGCAAGTTGCTTGACTTCTCGGCATGTTCTATCTGCTTTACACCATTCATTTAGAATATCAGATAGCCTTAGCCATTCAGCATATTCTGAATAGCTAGAACAATTATTATGATCGTTATACATCATGCCTCCCACAGCACAAAATTCCCATTTAGAAAGAGCTAAGTCAATCAGATTGGGTATCTGACTTTCGGTAGCTAACCTAGACTTAGCTACCTGAATTTAAACTAAAATAGTTCATATATAAAGATATTAAGTTAAGTAATACGTCTAACTGTGTCGCAAAGTATTTTAAATCCAAAGAAATAAAATGTTGATGAGTTCAAGCAAAATACGAATGATTTTCAAAATTGAATTTAGCAAATCTAACAGTGTTTTAAAGTTTGGCTTTACTGAGTCTGAAGCAATTTTTCTGGGTTGTTTAATTTTATTCAACATCTAAATACATCCTTTAGAATTTAACAGGGATGTACTTAATTATTCACATAGTAGTTTTAGAAAATAGGGAAAAACTTTTTTTACTTTTTCCCTTTTATTTTTTCATAACTAATGATGATACTTTCTGGATTATTAATAACCATACCATCGGCTTGCCTTTTAATTGGCTGCCCAGCTTCTCGTTCTTGTTTTATCCAACTTTTTAAATTATCTGGTGTTATATCTTCATAGGAATAACAAACTAATTCAATCGCTCTTCTTTGGACCTTTAGAATTTTTAGATAGCAATAATATCTTAGAACCGCCTCATACCTCCTAGGATCTGCGGGAGCTCCATTCTCTTCTTTAGAAATATATTTTGTTGGATTTATTATTTGGTCCTTACCTCTAGCCTTCACAATACCTACAGCCCACTCCCTTTCCCACTCAGTTAACAACTCATTATTTTTTATTTTTTCTGCAATTTCGATCATAAACTTGCCCTGATTTATGCAAGCACGTATTTCGTCATCCGGTGTAGCATCCCCAAGAAAACCTTTGAACATCCAGTCTTTAGCCATTTTCAACTATCCTATCAATCTCATCGGTTCACTGTATTATCTCTATTCGCTATTCAAAATACACTCTTTTATTCTAAGCACCTTTAACACCTTTCTTGAATATGCCTGTAGTGCTTTTATAAGTTTATACAAACCAATAAAAAAAGCCCTAAACCATTATAGTTTAGGGCTTTTTCAGTCATGTAAAGCTATTCGAGTTTATATGACTTTAATGTCTTGGTAGGTATATCCAATACCAAACATAATCATAACTTACTGATAAACAACTATTTAATAAATTAAATTATATTAATGATACAAGCCATGATACAAAAATACTTCTACTGTCTTTGTTGTAGCTTTATATCAATACCTATCTTCTCACTTTAATTTAAGAAACAGCTAAATTTTAGAGGTTACAAAGGTTACTGGGGTTACAAACTTACAGGGCAAGGCTTTCAAGGCGTAACCTTTTTAGAAAATGCAAAGGTTACAGAATTCTGAGGTTACATATCAATGTCAATCTTATCACCATATATTTGACGGAATGTACAAGCTAGTTATTAACCTCAATACATATGAACTGGTACTATAAAGCTCTTATTGGTAGAACTTCACTTAACTATTAAGAGTCAACAATATGTCTAATTTTGTCTCAGTTGAATCTTTAAAAGGGATTACCAATTTTGTTATTACAGCTAAATCCAAAAGCTTCACTGAGGCTGCAGATAAACTTGGAATTACCAAATCAGCTGTAGGCAAAAGTATCGCACGCCTTGAAGATAGACTTGGTACTCGTCTATTCCATCGCTCAACAAGAAAGCTTAGCTTAACCAGTGATGGAGAAGCCTACTTAGTCAGTTGTCTTTCTGCCTTAGAAATTCTTGATGCAGCTGAAAACAGCTTGAGTAGACGTCAAGATAAGCCTTCTGGTGAAGTAAGAATTGATATGCCGATATCATTTGGTAGAGGTCTTATGATGCCTCTATTAATTGAAATTGCAAAAAAATATCCAGATCTCCGTTTTACGCTTACTTTCAATGACCGTTTTATTGATCCACTTGAAGAAGGGCTTGATCTTGTTCTGCGCTTAGGTGAACTACAAGATACAGATGAGTTAATTTCTCGATATCTTAGTAGTCAACGCCTTTATTTATGTGCGACCCCAGAATACATAGAAAAATATGGAGAACCTATTTCTCCTGATGATCTAAAAAATCATCATTGTATTATGGGGTATCGGAGAGGCTCCCCTTTAGCTTGGAAGTTATGCTCTCCAACTGGTGATGAGATCAAATATATTTCGCAGAACTCCCATCAGGTGAGTGATGGAGATGCTTTATTACAATCATGTATTGGTAGCATAGGAATAGCCCAATTCCCAGAAACCATGGTCAATTCATATCTTGCTAATGGTACTCTAAAACTATTATTAGAAGACTATAGTCCACTACCTTCAGAGCTTCATATTCTCTGGCCGAGAACAAAGCATCTTATACCTAAAGTTCGTATGATCGTTGATGAACTGATCCTAAAGGCTTCCGAAGGATATTTCGGAATTCTACGTTAAATTAATAGACTCGGCAGCTAGTTGATACGAACGACAACGTGCAACAGGATCATAAATTCTTGCATCAATCATCAATTCGTCAGCCCCCGTAAAATTAATGAAACGCTGTAACCAAGCACCTACTTCTTCCTTATTACCAATAGCTGTATAGGTAAGTTCAGCTTCCATTGCGTGGATCTGTTCTTTTGATATTTTACTTATATAGTTTTCCACTGGCTTAGGTAATAAACCTGATTGTCCAGAATTACGATTGACTACCCACTGACGATGCGAGCTAGCGATATACTGTGCTTCCTCATATGTATCTGCTGCAAATACATTAACACCAACCATTACATAAGGCTTTTCCAAGTAAGCACTTGGTTTAAAGTTTTCTTTATAATGTGATATTGCCTGCTCAAGGTAAAAGGGTGCAAAATGTGAAGCAAATGCAAAAGGCAATCCCATTTTGGCCGCCAGATCAGCACCATATAAACCAGAGCCTAATATCCACATAGGTATATTTTGTTTTTCTGGAATTGAGCGCACTGGTTGCACTCGATTGTCTAATAAGTAATCTTGTAGAGTAACCACGTCATCTTGCAATTCACGAGAAGTTATATTTGTTCCACGAATCGCTTGGACTGTGAGGCTATTTGTACCAGGCGCTCTTCCTAAGCCTAGATCAATCCTATTGGGGAATAATGTATTTAATGTAGCAAATTGCTCAGCAATTATGAGCGGTGAATGATTGGGCATCATAATGCCACCCGAACCAATTCTTAATGAAGAAGTCTGTGAAGCTAAATGGCTCATAATAATTGTTGTAGCAGAAGAAGCTATCCCAGGCATATTATGATGTTCAGCAATCCAAAATCGATTGTAGCCACATTGCTCGACATGTTTAGCAAGCATAGTAATATCATTTAATGAGTCGGAAAAATTCTTGCCCTCTCCCATCATAACCAGATCAAGTACCGAAATTGCAGTCATAAGAAGGTTCTACAAAATAAAAAAACAACTCTACTATTAAGATAAAAGTTGATAAACAAACCTAAAGTAGACTATCTGTAGAATAAAATTCACCAATAAATATATTATTTTCCCAAGCAAATAATTAAGACATAACACATTGTTTTTATTATATATAAATAGAATAAACTTCTACTTTATTAATATTAATTTATTCTGCTAAAAGTTGCCTTAACAACTTTTAGCATCTTTGCATTTAAATTACGGTCATTACAGGCGCGAAGGAAAATTCATAAAAGCAATATTTATGAATTTTCCTATTGGTAAATATTAAATACATAAAAAATTCACTGGTAATTATTCTTTGTGTACTCAAAATCTTGATATCAAGGAATCCAGTAAAGTAGGTAATATCGTCTTAAGTTTTATTAAGAACTAACCGAACTGAGCAATCGTAGCTTTGAATGCATCATTTGCCATTTTATCTAGTGGGAGTTTACGTTGTACTTCCGAAAGTACTTCCAAGCCCCAAGGCCCATTATAACCAGTTGCCTGTACAGCCTTAATAAATGAAGGCACATCTAAATAACCTTCGCCTGGTAAGCGTCTTCGATGGATTGTATCTTGCCATAATGGTTGGATTGGATAACGATCAGCATCATTCAATTCAATAGATTTAATAAAATGTGGGGGAATATTTGCAATTTCATCATATGAAATCCCCCCACGAGATAAGTGCCAAATATCTAATAAAAGTCCAGCGTTTGGTTCATTAGTGGCCTCTATAATTGATAGTGCAGTTCCAATAGTTCTAATATTACTAAAAGGCATAATCTCTAAAACGATAGAAGTATTATGCTCAGCAGCTTCCTGTGCTAACTGTTTTAACTCACGTGCCATAAGTTCTACATCAGCAATATCTTCGCCAATCCCAGGGCCGACTTTAATAGCACGAGCACCTAAACTCTTTGCAGCTTCAAGTAATTCTCTACGTACTTTATCCGATTGTCGACGGCGCTCACCTATTTGATACCAATCGACAAGAAACTCTAATTCAATATGTTGAATTCCATTCTGCCTTAAAATTTCACGCATTTGCTCATAGCCCAATTCATCAACATTCGGCATTAGCCCCCCATGCACAAACCCCATACCTTTGAAACCAGCTTTTGCAGCAGCCTCAACACGATCTTTAAAAGAAAATGGGCTAACTTCTGTTGGTCCCATAGGGTATATATCACCAGCAACTGTCCAATAAGCAGCAAGTAATTCAATATTTTGGGTATTCATCTTTATCACCATGTAGATTTAGAATAAAGTTATTGTATGGAGACTTTTGAGTAGGATAAACACACTAAAAATTGCCAAATTGTAGAAAAAAATTCTACAAAAGCTTAAATATATAGCTCTCCTAGAGATAAAAACTCATATTAATTTATGTTTTTTAGTCAAATAAAAAGAGCACTTATTAAAGTGCCCTTACTATCTAATTTACTTAATGTAATTATTTGCTTTTTTGGCTTATGCCATACATACCTATGACTAAGAAGCAAACAAGAGGTACAATAAATGCGATGGCTGTACCGAACATATCTGACATATATCCCATAACAACAGGTATTACAGCACCACCAATTAACATCATTACTAAAATTGAACCTGCTAACTTTGTCTTAGTTCCTAAGTTTCTTACTCCCATAGCAAAGATAGTTGGATACATGGTCGACATAAATAAGTAGATTGAAACAACGGCGAATATAGAAACCATTTCTGTACCAGTCATTGCAATACCACACAAGATAATACTCATTAGGCAATTAAAGACCATCAATTTACGTGCATCAATAAATCTCATTATTAATGAACCACCGAAACGCCCAATCATATAAGCTAGCATTCCAATAGATAAAATATAGGCAGCTTTTTGGGTAGTTAAACCTTGCCAATGATCAAGAGCGAAATTAATAAAGAATGCACCAATCGCAAAATAAGCGCCTACATAACAGAATTGTGCAAGCAATGCCCCTCGGAAACTACCAACTTTAAATAATTGAAGGTTAGAAGTAGGACTAATTTGTGTTTCATCTTTTTGGTATTCAATTACAGGAAGTTTTGCTTTTACAAAAACTAGTAATAAGATGAAAACAACAATTGCTAAAGCTACATATGTTAATGAAGTTGGCTCCAGTTCAATTCCCAAGAAATGGCCAGTAGGAGCAAAGAAAACTGCCCCACCAACGATTGGTCCAAAAAAGCCTCCTAAACCATTAAACCCTTGGGCTAACGTCAGGCGTTGAGCAGCAGTAGAAGGATCACCAAGTTCTGCCGCATATAAATTTGCCCCAACTTCCAAACAGGCAAGACCACAAGCTAAAACAAAAATAGCTGATAAAAATGCACTAAAGGTTCCAATATATCCAGCAGGTAGAAATAATAGAGCGCCAAGTGCAAATAAAGCCAAACCTACGATTACACCAGCCTTATATCCGAAACGCTGCATAAACATACCGATCGGCAAAGCAATCAAAAAATATGCACTAAAATAAGCTGTTTGAATAAATGCTGATTCACCATGTGAAATATGCAATAGATCTTGAAAATGTTTATTTAGTACATCTAAAAGACTATGTGAGAACCCCCACATAAAAAATAAGCTTGTTACAAGATAGAAAGCAATTTTTGTTGAAACGACTTTCTTCTCCTCTTTCACGATTTGTGAAAAAGTTCTGATATCTGTATCCATGATTAAAATCCTTTTTTAATGCCGATTAGGCAACAGTTAGTCCAACATTACTGTTATTAATTTCTTCCCTTAAATCGTTGATTTTAACTACTTGTCCCGTCCGCACTGCTTCTTCTGCACAGAGAGCGATATGTAAAGCCATGAGACCATCAAAAGGTGTTGTACAAAATGAATTATTGTTAGTTACCGCATCAATAAACTTATCTAATTCGATTTTGTATGAAAGAGCATGTCGTTCAAGAAAGAAGTTAAGTAAGGGTTCTTGCGCTTGTGTATAAGTTGAAGAATATCGTTGTAAGCTATTTTCTTTGTGATTTTCAGTTCTAAGCATTCCTTTAGAACCTAAGACCTCTAGACGTTGATCAAAACCATATACAGCCTCGCGTGAACCATTAATCACACATTGTTTTCCAGATTTAGTTTTCAGAAGAACCATGACCGAATCATAATCACCAAACTCTTCAATAGTCGGATCAACTAAACGGCTTGCGATTGCTTGAACCTGAACTGGCTCTTCTCCTAATAGAAATCTAGCCATATCAAAGTCGTGAATAGTCATATCTTTTAGAATGCCACCCGAACTCTTCAAATACTCTCTAGAAGGAAGTCCAGGATCTCGACTGGTAATAATAACTTGGCGAATATCACCAATTTCATTCGCATTAATGGCATTTTTTAACGCTATTGTGTCTGGGTCAAATCGACGGTTAAATGCCAACATCACTTGGCCTTTATATTTTTCAACTTCTTTAACTGCATCTAGTGCGAGTTGAAATTCTTTATCAATCGGTTTTTCACACAATACTGGTTTTCCAAGACGAACTGCATGCAACATTAAAGAAACATGGAACTCTGTTGGTGTACCAATTAAGATTGCATCAACATCATCTCTTTCAATAGCTTTGAAATAATCATATTCAGTACTGCAGTTTAATTCTTTCGCTAACTGATCAGTCCCTTCTATCCATGGATCCGCAACAACCTTTAAAGTACAGTTTGGATTCTGATGGACATTTTGAGCATGTATTTTGCCAATACGGCCAACACCTAATACTGCGAAGTTAATCATTTTCATCATCCTTTGATTAGTGAAACATCACTGCTTACATTCATCATAGGAATCTGCATGATTAAGTTAAATAGAAACAATCAAAAAACAGTATTTCTATTTTGAAATAATCTTTCGAAATACCATTTATTCTTTCATCTATGAAAATATATTTTTCCTTATCGTTATTTTTAAAATTATAAATATCTTTAGGATTGAACTATCTTTCTAGAAAAATATAGATGCTATGGACGATATTTTAATCCAAAACTTAGAGAATGAACGCTTTCAATCAATCGTTGAAAAGCGTTATGAAGATTTCGCTAAACTCGCACATCCTGAAATGACGTATACCCATACAAGTGGAATTACCGATACTAAAGAAACTTATTTAGAAAAGTTATTCGGCGGTTATTACGACTACAAGTGGATTAAGCATCCAATTAATAAAATTAAGATTATTGGTGACTTAGCTCTTGTATTTGGAGAAATGCACTCAGAACTTAGAGCAGGAAACTCAGAAAAGAATCTTAAAAATAAATCGTTAGCTGTCTGGATTAAAGAAAATGATAGTTGGCTATTTTATGCATATCAACCCACTCCATTACCGTAAGGATGACCCATATGAAAAATGAATTTATCTATGATGTTCCACAAAGTCGCGTAATTTTTGGAGCAGGTTCGATTCAATATCTTCAGCGAGAAATTGATCTTTTAGGCGCAAAAAAGGCATTGGTACTTTGTACTCCAGAACAAGTTGAATTAGCTGAAAAGATTTCTTCTATCTTAGGTGAGAACTCAGTTGGAGTTTTTGCAAAAGCGGTAATGCATGTACCTGTGGAATCTGCGAAAGAAGCACGGGATGTAGCTCAAAAACTAGGAGCGGATTGCGCAATAGCTGTAGGCGGTGGCTCTACTACAGGCTTAGGTAAAGCCATTGCATTAGAATATGACCTCCCTATTTTAGCAATTCCAACAACTTATGCCGGTTCAGAAATGACTCCTGTATATGGCATAACTGAAAATGGGATTAAAAAAACGGGCAAAGATCCAAGAGTACTACCGAAAACTGTAATCTATGATCCTGAATTAACCTTAAGCTTACCATTAGAAATGTCTATCACTAGTGGTATCAACGCTATTGCACACGCGGCTGAAGGACTTTATGCCCAAAATGGCAATCCTATTATGTCATTGTTAGCAGAAGAAGGAATTCGCGCTCTAGCAGAAGGTCTGAAAAAATTAAAAAATGATTCACTAGATATTGAAGCACGTAGCCTATGTCTTTATGGCGCTTGGCTGTGCGGATATGTCCTTGGTAATGTAGGAATGGCAATACATCATAAGCTTTGCCATACATTAGGTGGAAGTTTCAATTTGCCTCATGCCCCTACTCATACTGTAGTGCTCGCTCATGCAATTGCTTATAACGAAGAATCTGCTCCAGAGGCAATGAATCGAATTAAAAGAGCTTTGGGAGCGAATGACAGTACTGCCGCTAACGCATTATTCGAGTTAATTAAAACTTTAGAAGGCCCACTTTCACTAAAAGATTTAGGCCTCACCGAACCAGATCTGGATAAAGCCACAGAAATTGCTCTAGCAAATCCTTATTGGAATCCTAAGCCTATTGAAAAGAATGCAATTCGTGCATTGCTGCAAAATGCCTATGAAGGAAATCCTCCCAACTAACGTTTAACTAAGTTTAGAACCAAAAACCTACCTCCATTTTTATATCTTAAATGGAGGTAGCCAAACTCACCCATAAAAAGGACTTTTTATGAAAAATATCAAATGGATATTAGGAACACTTACACTTATTTCAAGCCAAGCAAGCATGGCCCTTGAAACCCACGGATATCTCAGAACAGGAATTGGTTCCTCTGATAATGGTAATACACAAGAATGCTTTCAATTAACAGGAGCCCCTTCCAAATATCGCTTGGGAAATGAATGTGAACAATATGGCGAAATTTTTGCAAAACAAAAACTGATTACATTAAGTGATCAATCAAAAATAAGTATCAATGGAATGCTGCAAGCATACAATCCATATGGACAATCCCTCACCTTTAATAATGATAATGGCTTTACACGGCTTAATCAGGCTTATTTAGAATGGGAAAATATTTCTTTTTTGAATGGTGGTAATATTTGGGCTGGTCGTCGCTACTATAATCGTAATGATAGCCATATGACCGATTTTTATTATTGGAATCAAAGTGGTACTGGTTTCGGAATTGATAAATATAAACTTAAAGACTTTTCTTTAAGCTATGTCTTCTCTCGAAAAGATAATGTCTTTCAAAAAGAATATGCTAATCGACATGATCTAACAATTGGTGATATCAAGATTACCCCCTCTAATACATTAAATGTAGGGCTTTCTGTCATAGATGCTGAACAAAATGGGTGGGCACTAACACTACAAGATACAACCGCTCATATATTAAATGGCAAAAATACTTTTGTATTACAATATGGGGAAGGACCAGGAACTGGACTGAGCTATACCGGTAAGACTGATTTAGATAAAAGCAATAATGCCTTTCGAGTAATGGATATTTTGGATTGGGAGTCAGATAACCAGCTATTTAATGGTCAAGCGCAATTGGTCTACCAAAAGAATAAATTTGATCACCAAGATGATGTCGATTGGTTATCAGTGGGATCTAGAGCTTCTTATATATTTCATGATCATTTCAAAATTTCGGCAGAGGTTGGTTATGATGAAATCAAAGAAGGTAATGAAACACGTAATCTTACCAAAATTACCTTTGCACCAACTTGGTCTTTTAATGGCACTAAATATTATGATCGTCCAGAATTAAGAGTCTATTATACGTATGCTTTGTGGAATGATGCTGAACAAAAAACTCGTGATGTTTTAAATCCATATGGAGAATTTGTGCATCAATCAAACGGTTCTAATTTTGGGGTTCAGTTAGAATATTGGTGGTAACCCATTGGTTTATTAATTAATTCAAAATAAAGGCCAACTTTAAGTTGGCCTTTATTTTATTGAGTATTAAATAATAGATCTAATACTACCTCCATCAACACCCCACACACTTGAGGTCACAAAAGAGGCATATTCTGAAGATAAGAATATAATCACGTTAGCGACTTCCTCAGGAGTGCCTAATCTCTCAAGAGGAAGGTGACGATTTCTCATTTCGAACTCAACAGCTTCCTGTGGGGGGAGTTTATGAATAGTGCTTAATGTATCAGCGAATCCCCCCGGCTTTGTCCAAAACGGAGTCCATATAGGGCCAGGAGCTACAGCATTAATTCTAATTTTAGGCCCTTCACTTCTTGCTAGACCTTTTGTTAAAGCCAATACAGCTGCTTTAGAAGCAGAATAGTCTATAGGACATGCTTCAGGTTGACGGGCAAGATCAGATGCATTGTTAATAATTACACCTTTTTCTTGTGCTCTCATTACCGGCAAAATTTTACGACACGTGCGAACATAACTCATGAAATTTAAGTTCATGGTATTTTCCCAATCTTGATCGGTTAAATCATCAAATAACCGAACAGCTCCAGAACCAACATTGTTAACTAAGACATCAACTCTGTTGTTAGCCAACATAATGACATTATCTAAAACACGATTAGTTTGTTCAGAGCTGGTTAAATCACATTGGAAAATTTCTATTTTCCCTTCAAAACCATGAACCTCATTTTTAATTTGCTGTAGCCCATCCAAATCAAAATCTATAAGAAAAACATTCGCTTTCAATTTGATAAATAGGTGAGCTGTTGCTTTACCAATGCCTTGTGCAGCGCCAGTAATAACAACATTCTGGTCTTTGAAACAAATATCCATTTTCTAGTTTCCTTAACAATATATAAATTTTATGCTTTTGATGTAGGTTGAAAGGCATAAAATTTCCAAGAAGTTTGATCTTTAATCCATATAGTTAGAGTTTTATTATCGAGCTGCTTAGGAATACTGTTGATTAATAACTCAGCTTGCATCTCACCAAATACAAATGCACAATTATTAAAAAACTCAATTTTATCAATTGGATGTTTTATCCATTGATATTGATAAAAATTTGTCTCACACTTCTGAATATAACTATCCAAGTTATCTGCAATACCATTACTATGCATGTAATGAAGACTTGAATGACATAAATTCCGAAAAGTTAAGTAGTCTTTGTTTAAGATCGCTTGGAAACGTTGATTCTCTAAATCTCTAATTAAATCCTCATCCATAAACTTCCCCCTCCTTATATGAATTTCTTCAAACTTTCTCGATAATCAAAGCAATACCGAGCCCTACACCAATACACATTGAACATAAGGCATAACGACCGCCTGTTTGCTCAAGCTGGTTTAAGGCTGTGGTCACTAGGCGTGCGCCTGACGCACCTAACGGATGCCCCAAAGCAATTGCACCACCGTTTGGATTGACCTTGTTGCTATCGTCTGGTAAACCTAAATCACGGGTCACTGCTAATGCTTGCGCAGCAAAAGCTTCATTCAACTCAATCACATCCATCTGCTCTAAAGTCAGGTTGGCTTGTTTAAGTAGTTTTTTAATCGCTGGCGCCGGAGCAAAACCCATAATGCGTGGCTCTACACCTACAGCGGTTGAAGCAATGATCTTGGCACGTGGTTTTAAGTTATAAGCTTGAACTGCCTCATCAGAAGCAATCAGTAGTGCTGCTGCACCATCATTAATGCCCGAAGCATTACCCGCAGTGACTGTACCATCCGCTTTGACAACTGGTTTAAGCTTGCTTAAACCTTCAAGGGTTGAAGCACGTGGTTGTTCATCGGTATCAATCACAACAGCATCACCTTTACGCTGAGGGATTTCAACTGCCACGATTTCTTTAGAAAAAAAGCCTTTGGCTTGCGCGCTTGCGGTGCGTTGTTGGCTCGCCAAGGCAAACTGGTCCTGATCTGCACGATTTACGTTGAACTGTTCCGCTACGTTTTCGGCAGTCTGGGGCATGGTGTCAACACCATATAATTCTTTAAGTTTAGGGTTAATGAAACGCCAGCCCATGGTGGTGTCTTCAATCTTCTGGCTACGGCCAAAAGCACTGTCTGACTTACCCATCACATAGGGTGCACGGCTCATGCTTTCTACACCACCTGCAATTACTAGATTTGCTTCACCTGCTTTAATAGCACGGGCAGCAATGGCAATCGCATCGAGTGATGAACCACAGAGACGGTTAATGGTGGTTGCCGGCACCTGATACGGTAAACCTGCAAGCAGTGCAGACATACGGCCAACGTTACGGTTATCTTCACCGGCTTGGTTAGCACAACCATAGATCACATCATCGACCTGTTCCCAATCTACATTTGGGTTACGCTGCATGAGAGCTTTAATCGGCAAAGCGCCAAGGTCATCGGCACGAACAGGGGCAAGGCCACCGGCATAACGGCCGAATGGAGTACGGATAGCATCGATGATATAAGCGTTTTTTAATGTCATGTCTTTATTCCCTTATCCTTGTGTCGCATCAATCAAAGTGGCACCCGTTAAAGCCTGTAACTCATCAAAGCTAAGGCCTTCCACTTTCTCCATCACTTTCAAACCATCTTTGGTCACATCAATCACACAAAGATCAGTGTAAATACGGTCAACACAGTGCTTACCTGTAACCGGATAGCTCAGCTCAGCAACAATTTTCGGTTCACCTTGCTTGGTCACGTGGTCCGTGGTGATAAATACTTTCTTGGCACCTACAGCTAAATCCATCGCACCACCTACCGCAGGAATCGCATCTGGTGCACCGGTGTGCCAGTTCGCCAAGTCACCATTAGCTGCAACCTGAAATGCGCCAAGCACCGCAATATCAAGATGACCACCACGCATCATGGCAAATGAGTCGCCATGGTGAAAAAAGCTGCCGCCTTCAAGCATAGTCACAAATTCTTTACCCGCATTAATCAGTTCAGGGTCTTCTTCACCTGCCGCTGGTGGTGGGCCAAAAGCCAATAAACCATTTTCAGAATGAAGAAAAATATCTTTATCGTTAGGTAGATAGCTCGCAATCTTGGTTGGCAAACCAATACCCAAGTTCACATAGGCGCCGTCTGGAATGTCTTGTGCCACACGTTTTGCAATCTGGTCACGGCTGAGTTTTTGGTAGCTCATGTTATTTCTCCTTATTGCTTACTGTGCTGGCTGTACTTGAACAACGTGCTGTACAAAAATACCTGGGGTAATGATGTGCTCTGGGTCTAATCCACCTAACTCTACTACCTCAGAGACTTGAACAATGGTGACATCCGCAGCCATTGCCATGATCGGGCCAAAGTTACGTGCAGATTTACGGTAAACCAGATTGCCCCAACGGTCGCCTTTGTAGGCTTTAATGAGTGCGAAATCTGCTTTAATTGGATATTCAAGTACGTAGTCTTTACCATCGATCTGGCGGGTTTCTTTGCCTTCAGCTAGAAGTGTTCCAAAGCCTGTTGGGGTAAACACAGCCCCAAGCCCCATACCCGCTGCCTGAATACGGCAAGCCAGATTACCTTGCGGTACCACTTCAAGCTCTACTTTTCCGGCACGGTACAGCTCATCAAACACATAAGAGTCTGACTGACGTGGGAAAGAACAGATCACTTTTTTAACTGAACCAGCCTTAAGCAGTTTAGCCAGACCATAATCGCCATTACCGGCATTGTTGCTGACAATAGTCAGGTCTTTAACACCCAGTTCAATCAGTCCGTCAATGAGTTCAGCGGGTTGTCCTGCGGTACCAAAACCACCAATCAGGATGGTGGCACCATCTTTAATCTGCGATAGAACTTCGCTAAGTGATGTACAAACTTTATTAATCATGATTCCACACCAATCTTTTGCTTATTCAAAATGAAGTCAAAGTTCAATGTATAAAAAGGCGTATCTTGAAAATTACCATTTGGATCTAGACCTTCTTCGTGACGAAGCCAATTAGCAATTAATGATGAACGAACTCCAAAAACGGCATCTGAATCTAAATATTCACCACCCTCTTTAAAAATATGAGTAACTAAGCGTTCATAATTGGGAGCCGTAATCATGAAGTGCAGATGTGCAGGTCTCCATGGATGGCGATTGAGTGCTTCAAGCATTTTTCCAACAGGCCCATCATGTGGAATTGGATAAGCTTCGGGAACAATAGTTTGGAAATAATAATGGCCTTGGTTATCCGCTTTTAAAACAGCTCGTCCTTGATATGCCTGTAAATTTTCTTTTTGAACATCATAGTAGCCATCATCGTCTGCCTGCCAAACTTCTATTTCTGCATTTGGTATGGGTTCGCCGTCTATTCCACGGATGTTCCCACTTACAAACCAAGGAGTACCCTTAACTCCTTCGCTAATATTCGTACCAAGTTCTAATTGGGGAGCATTCTGGACATGGAATGGACCAAAAACAGTAGCTTCAGTACACCCTAAAGGCTTTTTATGATTTTGAGCTATTACTAAAGTTGACAGTCCCAATGTGTCTGAAAGAAGAATGAATTCTTGACGAGTAGGACTACAAATTTGCCCCACCTCTGTTAAAAATTTAATTCCCATTTCCCACTCTTCTTCAGTTAAATGAACTTCTCTGGCAAAGGAATGTAAATGTTTCACTAAGGAATGCATAATATCTACAAGGCGTTCATTAGATGATGTAGAGTTCCTTTCTATTACCGCTTGAGTAATAGTTCTCTCATCCAGATTCTTCATAAATTTTCCTTTTAATAAAAATATTCCCATTGAATTCATGCTAATCTGATCGAAAATGAAATAAAACTTCACAATAGAAAATCTTTATTTCATTTCAGGAATAATGAAGGATGAGGAAGTATGGATAGACTGACTAGCATGGAATTATTTGTCGCTGTAGCTGAGCTTGGCACGATGAATAAAGCAGCTGAAAAATTAGAAATTTCAAATGCTGCTGCAAGTCGCCATTTAACTGCACTGGAAAATCGCCTGAATGTAAGATTAATTGAGCGCAGTACTAGACGACTAGCTTTAACCCCAATCGGAATAGAATATTATAAAAAATGTAAGTGTTTTCTGGCCCAACTCGATCAAAGTGAATCAGAAATTACATCTGCCGCACTAGAACCAGAAGGTACCGTAACGATTACCTCATCTATTTCTTTTGCAATGATGCACATAACGCCGTTATTACCGGAGTTCAATAAGCTATATCCCAAAATTAAAATTAATATTATTGGGGCAAATCGCTATCATGACATTATCGATAGTAATATTGATTTAGCTATACGTACTCGAGAGTTTGAACCAGACTCCAACTTAACTATTAAGAAATTAGCTACAACCCATAGAATTTTAGCTGCCTCATATGATTACATTAAGAAGAAAGGAAAGCCTAAAACTATTGAAGAATTAAAAGATCACGATATTTTGCTGTACAGTCATGCAAATAATCCACGTGTTCTCAATTTTTCAAAAGATGGGCAAAGCTGCGAGTTTGTTACTGATCCAATACTAGAAACCAATGATGGACAAATTGTAAGAGCTGCTGCATTAAACGGCGTAGGGATATTAATACAACCGTTATATATTATTTATCAAGACATTGTTGAGGGACGTCTAATTCCAATTTTAAATGATTGGCAGCTTCCAGAACTTACTGTGAATATCGCCTTTCAAAGCCGTCAATTTATGCCTCTTAAAAATCGTTTATTTATCGACTTCCTTGTGAAAGATTTCAAAGAAAAAGAATACGAACGTTATTGGAATATATATTCAAAATAAAAGGGAGCATGTGCTCCCTTTTTTAATATTAAGAATTAAAAGAAACGAATCGTTTTATCAAAAGACTCTTTGGCCATTTGTTCTAATGGCAACTTACGGAATGCTTCAGATAAAATTTCAACGCCCCATGGACCTTCATAACCAGTCTTTTTTACTTCAGTGATAAAGCGATTAATATCTAATACCCCTTCACCAGGTAATCTTCTTCGGCTAATCGTATCCATCCATAAAGGTTCTACCGCATACTTATCGGCATCATCTAACTCAATACCTTTAATAAATTTCACTGGAACTTTTGAAATTTCACTGAAATCAACATTACCTCGAGCCAAATGCCAAATATCTAACATTAAACCTGCATTATCACGGTCTGCGCCTTGAACAATGCCTAGAGCTGTATCAATTGTTCTAACATTACTAAATGGCATGATTTCTAGCATAAGAGAAGTATTATTAGCCTTAGCTCCATCTGCAAGTTCTGCAAACTTTTCAGCCATTAATGGAATATCTGCGGTATCGTCCCCAACGCCTGGTGCAACTTTAATGGCATGCAATCCAACTTCTGAAGCGACCTCAAACATCTCGTCACGCATTTTATGAGATAGTCTTAATTTCTCACCGGTTTTATACCAATCTGTTAGGAATTCAACCTCAAAATGTTTAATACCGTTTGCATCTAAAATACGTCTAATTTCTTTATATCCATATCGGTCCACGGTAGCCATCAAATCAGGATGGACTAAGCCTAAACCCTTATAACCAGCCTCTGCAGCAGCTTCAACTCGATCCTTAAATGAAAAAGGACTAATTTCTGTTGGACCAAATGGATACACATCGCCAGAAATCGTAAAATAAGCCGCTATTAGATCTATATTCTGATTACTCATCATATTTCCTTTATTACAGTATCAGTTGCATTAAGCACAACTTACCATTCCATTTATTGATGTAAAACTATAAAAGATTAAAACACTTTTTCATTTTTAGACATAATTGAGACAATCTATTATTTCATTTTAGAAATAATCCTTTCCTTAAATGAACTTTAATATCAAATAATTAAAATATATTTTTAATAGGGATATTGATAACAAGGAATAATGCAATGAATGATGTACAGAACAAATTAAAAGTAGGATTACTAGGGATTACACATCCCCATGCCTCAGGCCGTGTTAAAGCCCTCCAACGTCGAGCAGACATTGAAATTATTGGGGCAGCGGATCATAGTGAATTACTACAACCTTTCTGTACTGCAATGAATCTTAATACTCTTACAAAGGAAGAAATATTAAGTGATCCTGAAATCGACATAGTATTTGTCCATTCTAAAAGCTATGAAATGGCTGATTTAACGATCGAAGCATTAAAAAAGGGTAAAGCTGTATTAGTAGAAAAGCCAGCAGGTCGTGGTGTTGAAGACACTCAACGGATTGTTGAAGCAGTTCAAGAAAACAATGGTCTTGTTCAAGTAGGATATTGCTGGAGATTTGCACCCTCTATCAATGCTATGCAAGATTGTTTAAAGCAAGAAAAAATCGGGAAAGTATTACAAGTTCGAGCTCATGCCGGCTGTTCTCATAATGAGGCAGAAACGGCACATATGAGACAATCTGGAGATCTCGGTGGAGCATTCTTCGTTATTGGATGCCATCTATTTGATCGAGTGCTTTATCATTTTGGAATGCCCAAATCAGTAAATGCACGTATTACAAAGTTTAATGGATTCAAGGGAGATGAATCACGTGAAGATGCTGCTGGGGCAATTCTCAACTATGACGATAAAATCGTAGTGGTAGATTTTATGTCTTGGGATGTTTTGCCTTGGACGGAAAGCTGGGATATGACTGCCTATGGTACTGAGGGAATTATGTCATCACGCTCCCTACCTTCATCTTATAAGCTGTATCAAACAGGAAAAATTGAGGGAACTATTCAAGGTTGGACAGAATGGCATGAAACTAGTTTTCCAGAAATCTGGGCTACGAAGAAAACAGAATATTCGCCAGATATAGCAGAAATTGGTAATCCCATTTATTTTGATAGAGAACTCGCTGCCTTCTTAGAGTCATTTAAGAATGGAAAGCCATCGCAAGTACCAGCCGAACAGGCCCATAATATTTCAATCTTACTAGCTGCATTATTCAAATCAGCAGAAATTAATGGAACTGAAGTCCTTATTTAAAATTCTAACATGCTACTTAATAGCTTATTGTAGGCTACCAACAGATCCTAATTCTCGTACAAGTAGAGAAGTAAGCTTCTCTACTTAAATTTGTATAACTTGAGAACTTTTATTCTTTTCTGCTTATCCTAATACCATTTACAACATCGGTATCAACAGAAATGTCAGCGTGGACTATGTTGTTGAATGAGCTTCGCGAACTTTCGCAGACCGATCGCATCTGCAATGGACGGCGACACGGCGTTCGAAACTGTGAGCATTTTGAGCAACCATCCTCCCATGACATGGACCTGACGTCGTTGACGGATGGTTGTAAGTATTTCGCGCGCGACTACTTCGGGTTCGCAGAGGTCGACGCCCATCTTACGCCACATTTCGAAATATGGTGACTCTGATTCCGTGTTAGACGGTACAGGTCCGAAGAACGAAAGCACTACGTTGGTACCGGCAAGTTCGCGATTGACGCCTTGAACGTAACTTGCCAGCGCACCGCGAGTCGCCACATAGGCGCTCATAAATGGTAACGCTACACGCCCATCCATAGCGCCACCAAGATGTACTATCACTCCACCAGCAGCTTGTTTTCGCAATATCGGCAGGAAAGCTTGGGTCACGAAGATCGGCCCCTTCACATTGATCGCCATCAGCGCATCTACGTCGGCTGTAGTGTAGTCTTCAATAGGTTTGCGCGGTGAGATTCCTGCGAGGTTCACTACTGCATCAATCCGCCCAAGATGATCAAAAGCAGCAGCAGCTAACTTATCAAGACTAGCTGGATCGGTAACATCTGCACGCAAATAAATCGCCGAACCATCACTCCGGCCAGTCAACGCTGTAGCATCGTTCTCACTCCGTGCCGCGAGCACAATCCGAAAACCCTCAGCCACGAGGAGTTTGGCCAGAGCGTTACCAAGCCCTCCAGTGGCTCCGATGAGAACGGCGGTGGGAGCATCCGTGCCCTGTTTTGCGGCAATGCTTTCGGTACTCACAGGGTTCTTTACTTTAAATTTCATCATCTCATTTTCCTTTTGGTTTGTATTAGTACCTATAAAAGTATCTATTTAGGGTAAAAAAAAGCTAGTTAGACCTAGCCCTGATTTTGGACACCACGTCCGACAATGACGTCTGAACCAGATCCCTACGGACTGCCTCCTGAGTGCTCGCCAGAACTTCGCCCATGACTTCTTTTATGTTACAGCTTATGATGCACTCGCTCCTTTTGGGATAGGTATGGATAGCGAAAGCATCTGGAGCATCAACTGCAGAGTAGATGTCCAAGAGAGAAATACTATTGGGGCTCTTGGCTAAGCCATAACCACCAGACTTACCAACAGTCGACTTAACTAACTTAGCCTTCGAAAGTTTAACGAGAATTCTCTTAACAAAAACCGGGTTCGCATTCACCGTACCTGCGAGAACTTCCGACGTGAAGACACCTTCGTGATGTGCAATTGCCGCAAGTACATGAACAGCGATGGAAAATTGAGTATTTACAGAAGCCATTTAGGAGAAGTCTTTGCAGAAGCTATTTATGGATACTATATTAGTATCCATACTGATACAATACGAAAATTTACATACTCAAAAATAAAACAGCTCAACGCATTTTAATAAGTCGGTACACACAGGCCAGATCCAATTCGCTTGTGATTAGTACTGTCAATCGAAAAATCATTAGCAGCAGATGGGCAGAAAACAAAATTTAAAAGATTTTATTGAACTTCATTTCATAAAAGCAGAATAGTCAGATCTAGGAACAATAAGAAGCTGATTTTTAGTCAACCATATCCTGAAGGATTCAAAATTAAAGTAGTAAAGCAAATATATCCAAACGCTTATTTCTCAATGCATATAGCCAATTCCCCATCTGATCTTGTAAAACAAAATCACACCCTTCTCTTCTAAGTTTTTGTTGGACATAGTTGGACAAACTCAAGGTTCTAAAATCCGCTCAATACCTTTCTATATATGGCTTTTGGGCAAATCAAAAGGTAAGCCCCGTCCAACAAAATTAGTTTTTGTTTTACGTAGTTTTACGAGATGGATAATTAAAAAAAGATAAAAACCCTTATGGTGCATAGCGTACGGCGTATTTTTCATAAATCGCCGTAAAACAAAATTTACTTGGACGTACTTGGACAGATTCAGATAAGCAGACTTACTAGAAATCTGCTGTATCCATTGATATACATAGTTTGTAAAGGATTTTAAATCATGATCCATGACTAAGCCGTCCAAGTAATTACTTAGATAGATTTGAATATAAATAATGTTTTTTTGCTTTACGTAGCTTTACGAGGTGAATATTTAAAAAAAGCTAAAACCCTTATGGTGCATAGCGTAAGGCGTATTTTATATAAATGGTCGTAAAGCAAATTTACTTAGAAAGAATTGAATATAAATCGTGTTTTTGTTGTACGTAGCTGTACGAAATCAAAATTATAAAAAAGCCGAAACCATTGCACTGCCTAGCATAGAAGTTATTTTTAAAAATATTGCTGTACAGCTCAATGCTCTTACTATTACTAGATAAATAATTGAATATAAAACTTTGACATGTAATTCAAATTTAGGTTGACGTAGGTTGACCAAACTCAGTTTCTTAAAATTAATTAAAACTCTATAAAGCATTAATATATAAATAATTTAAAGAAAATTTAATATGTTTTCAGGAGACATGCTGTCAACCTAAATTGCAATCCTCTCATATACGAAAAAAGTAGAAGTTTCCTTGACGTACCTTGACGGAATATCACTTTTAAAACCTTGCTAAAATTGGCTGTAAAGCCTTATTGATAAGGTTTTTAGTTAGATAGGTAGACGCTTTTAAATAGAGGTCTGTCAAGGTAAATTGCTTGTATCTTTTATATCAAAATTTAAGCTTATTAATTTTGACGTGCTTTTGATATACGTAGCTGTATGGATTTACTTGGACAAAACTTCATTTTCACAATTCTTTTAAAAAGCCCGATAGTGCTTGGGAATTTGAACGAGGTTTTAGACATAGAGCCGTCCAAGTAAATTACACTTGTCTTGTACAACAATATACACAGCTATTCTTTCCACTCTTCTTAGACGTACGTAGACAAATTAGTGGAAATAGCACATTGGTCTTGATACGATTTATAGCCCTAAGCTTTTATTTTTTGCATACTTAATTTTAATTTATTAAAATTCGTAATTTTATAAAAAGGATTTTTTTCAATATAAAAGAGTTGATTTTGTTTGAAAAAGCAAAAACAAGCGCAACAATATATTGTTAGCATTATTAATGAGAATGAGAGTTATCAAGAACAGAATTTTGGAACATGTACATCAATGAAAAAATCGAGAGGGAAGTTAAACATAAAAACTCGAATTCCAAAAACCAGATTATTCGAAATTTAAAATAGTTTCAAAGACTTAATAACCGCCTCCACTACTAATTGAGTTCTGTAGACAATTGGGTTTAAAAATGATTGATGAAAAATATATAGAAAAACTTAATTACTTTTTGAAAGATGATTTTGAGAAAGATTTATTCCTGGCAGCTAGGAAAAACTTGGATGCGGAATACCACTCCTTAACCTTCAATAATTTCGCCTATGCAATGCGAGAATTAATAACTCACCTATTACATAGATCTGCACCAGATGAAGAAATACTTCAATGTTCTTGGTATAAATATGACTCCACATCTAAATCTGGAATAACTCGTAGACATAGGCTTCAATACATGATTCATGGAGGCTTAGGGGCACATTTATTACAAAAATTGGATTTAGCTCAAGTAATTAATGATGCGTGTGATAATCTACTATCCCAGCAAAAAAGGTTAAATTCCTTCACACATATTGGACCCAGTACATTTGGAATATCATTAGACGATTCAGAAAAATTAGCTGAAGAATGTATCGAGGCTGTGATAGAAATCATTTCTATTATTGATCAAATCAAACAAGCTGTATTTGAAAAAATCGAAAATACTCTAGATTCTCACTTATTAGAATCCACTATTTTTGAGTCTTGTGAAGAAATTGAAATTTTAGCAAATAGAGCTTCTATCGAAGAATTATACGCTGAGGGTTTTGATGACATAAAGATACTATCTAATAAAGTAATCTTTATTGTTAATGGTACAGCTAATTGTCATTTCGAATATGGATCTAGAAAAGAATGGAACGAAGGTGATGGAACAGTGATAAAGCCATCATTTCCATTTCAGGCAAAAGTTTCAGTTATGATTCAACAACCTTTTGGGGAGGAGATAATAGTGCATAGAGTTGGCATTAATACAGATAGTTGGTATGAATGACATTCCAATCCTTTAGATATAAATATGGTTTTGAAAAATAGGTGAACTATTTTTAATGAAAGATTATTTATCAATCATATGGTGGAATACTAGCCTTTCACCGCCCATGAGTTCAAAACGGAATTTAGCTTCACAAGTTAAAAAAGAGTGTATTGCAACTGTTTTAAAAAAATTTATGGATATGAAATATGACTTTATATGCTTAGGTGAAGTCAGCATCGAAGATATAAGTTATATTTCAAGCTATTTGAATTTAAAAAAGACTGAATACAATTATGCTATTGGGGCACAGAAACAAGGTCGTTTATATTTTGATACGGCTATTTTTTATAAAAAAAATCATCAATTGATTAAGTACAATAGGGATGATTGTCAATTTGCAACCATGGGGCTTGGTAGTCGTAATTTAAAAATCTTTGAAAGATATGAGTTCATACATTCTGAATTTGGTAATTTACTCTCGCTGTATTTGTCTCACTGGCCAAGTAGATTACAGGATAACAGTTTAAATACAACTACAATTTCAGCGCGCTTAAGGTTTGAAGTTGAAAAAGATCTTGATAATAATAAGGAAGTTATCATGATGGGTGATTACAATGTTGAGCCTTTTAGTGATGAGATGGTTCATCATTTACAATCATCAAGAGATAGAGATATTGTCTTAAAAAAACCAAATATCTTTTATAATCCATGCTGGAAGTTCTTACCTTTAGATGCAAATGCAAGAGTTAAGGGTACTTACAATTACACTGAAGGTAATTTTCATACTTGGTGTGTAATAGATCAAATATTAATTTCAAGCTCTTTCTTGAAAAATCAGTGGTCTTTTGATGATAGTCTAACTTCTATTATTGACTTAAATACACTATTTAAACCGGATGAAGAATTTAAAAATCCTTCTGACCATTGGCCTTTAAGCACTTTAATTACGAGGATAAATTAATATGTCTAATTCTTTAGAGAATAGTTTGTTTGGTCAAGCCTTAAAGGCTGGTTTACAAGCTTCAGAAAATAAATCAAAAAATTTATCTTCAATTAATGAGGTTATTGAAAAATTAAAATTAGAAATATCTCAAGCTACTGATAATAAGATCTCAATTCAATATAAATCACCTGCAAAACGAAATCCTTTAGCAGCCTTTGGTGTTTTAGGTGGTGCCCTCAGTTCTTTAGAGATTAATGATAAACCCAAGGATGAAAAGCCAAAAGATAAGGCTATATATGCTGTCAATTCGGAAGGTGATGAAGAATTACTTTCGATCGTCGAAATAGGTAGCGAAGGATACCCTTGTACAATTTTTCTAGATGGGAATAAGTTGATTGCGTTAGATAAAATGTCTTTTGAAAGTAATTTATCTGAATTAATTTCTTCTGCTACTATCGGTGATAAGTTTCAAAGACTCCTCAATGCACTAAATAATGACTGAATTTAAAAGATGATGCCCCTTTATAGGGGCTAATAAGTATCAAAGCAACTGCAACATATCTGCCCTAATCTCTATTACTTACCAATCTGGTGCTTAAGTACAGTATTAAGATCCAAATACAATTTTTCTCGTGAGAATTTCTCTAATCCGGAGCTAACCAGGCATTCAATGGGCCCACATACTTGTTGATTCCATATGCAAATGATTCTTGTTGATATGGTGCTCCTTGATAGAGAATATAATCATTTGTTACTTCCAACTCTTTATAAACTTTATTATCTGTAGCACAACTATACAATAGAGCTATACCAATTTCCTTGCCAAGCTTTGATGCTCTTACTGTTATATATCCACCAGATTTAACAGGTTGCCCAAAAGAATGACATTGCCATCCATTATCTCTAAGACTTTTAACTATTTCATCATTCATTTTAGTTGATAAAACTGCAGAGCATCTTAACCAACCATCATCTGAAGCTGTTGGGTTGAAAGGTAAGCACCCATTGATTTGTAATTGCTGCAAAAGAGTATTTTTGATGGCTTGTAAATTTAAGCAAGCAAAAACATCGTTACGAAAAGATTCTGATCTAATATCTGGAGTTGGTGAGAAAATTGATAACTTAGACTCTTTCATTGCAAAACATTCAATAAATGCCAATGCTTGAATTAGGCCCATGGCGCGAAAAAAATTAGACTGATTTTGCCAAATTTCAGATTTAGCATGAGCAAAAAAATGTCGATTAAATCCTGAAGTATTTTGGTAGTTTCCGGTATTCTCATAAAAACTATTTTTAAGCCAATTTCCTATTAATTCAATAATTCTAATACGCTCATTCATTACTTTCAGCACATCATCTTGAACATACTCTTCGGGAATCCAATCTGCACCTAATATATGATCATGTTTTATATTCTCTTTAGCACGTTTTATGCATCGATCAACTTTAGTTTTTAAATCAAGATTCTCAAAGGAATCCTCAATGATAGTATTTAAAATATCTTCGATCATCGGAATTAAGGATGCTATAGAAGCTACTCTCATTCCACTATAAAAAGCTAAAATTGATTCTTTAATTAATGGTACATGCTTTGATATAGCTATTGAGTCTGAAAAAGTTTGTACAGTAATGGGAATAATGTTGGAGAAATTGTATACAGTTGGGAAAAACTCTTGAAACCGTTTTTGTAAGTCCTCTTTAGGCAAAAACTCGTGGTAACCAATTTTCAAATTAGCTACTTTGAAGCCTTCACCTATTTGTTCTCGACTCATAAAGACTGGCGGGAACCAGTCTACTTTAGCCCAGAATTCTTCTTGTTTTTGGAATGGTATAATATTGTTCTGATAAATTTGAATTTCTGATAGTTTCTGTCGAGGTAATAAAGTCGTTACATTGTTTACAATTGTAATCTTAATTGCTGGAATGCTAAGGTTAAAGCCAAAAGTACATTCTTCAATCTCAATTATCTCTACCCCCCTTTTTATACAACATATACGTACCTCATCCAGGGTAATCGTTGACATTCTATTTTGATTGTTAAATTTACACCAAACTCCCTTAATTTTTCTTAATTGCTGTTCTGACATAGCTAACCTTGATATAAAAGTTGTGTTTATTAATTTAAGCTAAACCTACCAATTAAATTTAAGAATAGCACTTTAACTTTAGCATACCCTTGACTTTTTTTTATACAACCCACCAATAAAAATTATTAAATTACGTATACTTAAATAGTAAATACAAAAATTATTTTTAATTAGGTGTCCATTAGGTGAAATGCTCGTTTCAGAAGCACAACCTAATACACGCATGACAGCTACTTTATTTACGTTTGGCAGTTTTACCTATCAAAATTTATATTTTTTTATAAATGACTAAATCAACCTGTAAGTTTTGCTAAATAAGAGATTTAAAAAATCTAGTCAGCTTTTGGAAAGCAGGCTGTCAAGGTAAATAGTAAGCACTTCGTATAAGTAAAAACTAGAAGTTTCCTTGATGTCCCTTGATGAAATTTCGATTATCAAAAATTAATAAGATCTATTATTCATGGACCTTTGAAAGTAATTGATTAATCCTTCTATAAGTTGTCCATCAAGGAAATGAGAAGTGATTTCGAGCTAAAGTTGCCACTTTTGTTATACATAGTCATACAAAATCAAAAAATGAATAGAAAAATTTAACCAGCCTTTAATGGATAATTTAAAGACATTTACTCTTACGTAGTCTTACGAGATGGTATTTTCCAAAAAAGACGTAAAGCTTGTGCTATATAGGTTAGAGCCTATTATACGAAAGAAATCGGTAAGACTAATTTTGGTAGATGGAAGTTAATAATAGCAGTATTAAAAATACTTAAATGAGTTAGTGAAAAATTATCTACAAGAGAAATATTAAAACTGATTAGTGTTTCAAAAGTAAATTTTAATGGTAAATTAAAGATATAAAATTATTATTTTTCAGAGTATTAACATGGAATTTCCACTCCAATTAACTTGTACCATTGATAGTCATAACGGCAAACTAGAAAAGTGTATTTCTATTAACCAACCCTTTACTTGTATTTTAGGCCCTAATGGCTCTGGAAAAACACATCTATTAAGAAGTATTAAAAATACTATTCATCCTTTTATAAATGAAAAAAAGACAAAATTTATTTCAGCAGGACGCATAGGTATGTTTGAACAATATCGTTCAGATTATGATGGACATAGAAATAATTATATTTTGTATGATAATGCTCAATTTGGTAGTAAAGACTCTTTAGCTCGTCATCATAGTATTGAAACCTTGGAGGGGACATATCAAGGATTAGCTTCACGTCCAGATATTTTATTAAAAATAAGAGAGCGACTACAAAAACTTTTCAAAAGAGATTTAATTATTAATTGGGATGCGGGATATCTTAAGATTCTGTTTACAAAATTGGATGGATCTAAACCATATTCCTCTGGTCGAGAAGCATCTGGATTAATGCATTTGGTCGGTATATTAGCAGCTTTATATGATGATGAGATAGGTGCACTTTTTATTGACGAACCAGAAGTATCACTGCATCCACAACTACAAGCTTTCTTATTAAATGAAATTTTAGGAGTTGCAGGTATTCCAGAAGAAAATAGCTATAAAAAAATAATTGTTATTGCCACTCACTCTACTGAAATGCTAAAAATTAATAATCCGATAGATTTAGCTTCCCTAATTTTTTGTTATGATTTGAATGAAGATCCAGTTCAAATTTCACCAGATGAAGACATATTAAAAAATAAAAAAATTAAAAGTTTAATTTCGAAATTAGGTCAAGAACACAAATTAACTCTCTTTTCAAAAAGACCATTGTTGGTAGAAGGCCCATCTGATGTAGTGATTTGCAACACTTTAGCAAATAGAACTAATATTTTTTTAGAGGCCTCAGGATCTCAGATTTTACCAGTAATCGGC
This sequence comes from Acinetobacter sp. KB005, assembly GCF_049949095.1. Lineage (NCBI taxonomy): Bacteria > Pseudomonadati > Pseudomonadota > Gammaproteobacteria > Moraxellales > Moraxellaceae > Acinetobacter > Acinetobacter sp. KB005. The sequence goes on from NZ_CP188191.1 coordinate 3,652,368, forward strand.
AAGGATCAATTCCCTATAGTGGTTAAACTTTTTAAACTCTTAGGTAAAGATCCAGTCATTTTAGCAGATGCTGATAGTATTTCTGATGGGACCGAATTATTAAATCAGTTATTACCTCATTTTCCTGATGCAGATCATTTAGCAGCTCATCTAGGATTTGGCAAAGCTTTTGAAATGGCAAGAAATTTAAATACTGACTTTGTGAGACATCTCGACGAACATTGGACTGAAATAGAAACTTTAGCTCATCAGCACGCCTATTGGATAAATGGACATAATGATGATGAAACTAAAGCAAAAAAACGATCTGCTTTTTCAACATTAATGAGCCTAGACTCATCCAGTATTGATGAACTAAATAATAAAACAGCATGGATTTCTATTAGAAGAAGATATGAAGCTTTATTAAATTTATTAGAACAGGTTGGAATCTTCTTTTTAAGAAAAGGCTCAATTGAAGCGTATTACTGTATCTCAGATCAAGTAACTTCAGAAGGCAAAATTGATGCCGCAATTGAAGAGCTGACGTTTATTAATCAAGAGAGCGAAAGTCTAATTGAGACAACGTATAATGATATTATTAGATGCTTGAGATTTGCTTCTGCAAGTGACCCAATTAATGAAACCCGAGCATTAAGAGATCTAGTGCTTTCAATAGTTTCTCCTTGTATAGCCAAAATGCGAGATCCAAATAACAAAGAAGATTTAAACCAGTTCGCTCAAACTCTTTTAAAGGAACAGGCAACTATATTTGATCTTGAAAGAAATGAGGATAATTTAATAGTTCACCTTAAAAGTAAAATCATTGCATCAGACTCTTTCCCTTTAACAATACATAAAGACGTTGATATTGTTAAGCATTTATTACAAGTTTTAATTTAGAAAACTTAACAATCTGCCAATCAGTCACTCCCATTTCAATAAGGATTTCCTCATCACCTTTCAGGAACTCCTTATTGATATGATAAAAGAACCCTTCCTCATCTTTACCTAAGGTAATAATGGCTTGGCCATATGGTGGAGTCTCATTTTTAAGAGACTTCCACTCATTCACGGCGTATCCTTCTTGCTGTTCAAGTATCCTCAAAAACTCTTTTCTACTCATTGTCATTTTATTGTCCACGTATTAATGAATTAGATAAATCTATGTAACCTCAGAAATCTGTAACCTTTTCTCTTTTTTAAAAGGTTACACCCTGAAAGCCTTGCCCCATAAGGCTGTAACCTCAGTAACCTTTGTAACCTCAGTTTTTTCACCATTCCTAGAGTTCATCCAGATCATCTGTAAGTACCTTTTCATTAAATACATACATAGGAATCGCTTTAGGCATGCCATCAATTCCTCTTGTGAGCTTAGTAGACTTGCCATTATTTAGATGATCCAGCCATCCACGTTGTATAAGTAACTTGCCGACACGTTTAGGGTTCAGCCCTTTGCAAAGCTCTTTTTTGAATTGTTCCGGATAGACCAGATATTTCTTTTCGCCGTTCTCAATTTTCCAATAACCTACTCGATTAATGACTTTATCCAGATGTTCCGCATCTGGTGTCATACATTCAAAACGACTATTACCATGTGCTTCAAAAAAAGCTTTAATCTGAGCCAGAATTTCCAGATCTTCATAGTTGCCAACCCGATCAAAGCTAGCTAACCATTGTTTAAAAACAGCTTGTATGGCACTAAATGCGGTACCGCTTTTCCATCCTGTTATTCCAGCTTGTGTTGCTAGTTCACCAGCTGTAGCAATCAAAGCAAATGTATTGGCTACACGAATAATATGTCCTTCTGAATGTCCATCAATCATTGGTTCTCGGTATTGTTCCCATAACTGTCGAGCATGTTTAATAATTTCATGTTTATCGCTACAAAGAAATTCAAGCCACGCTATACCTGCTTCACCGTAATACATATTTGAATGCTCTACTAACATTCGGGATTGCATTGCACCATCCGAAGCAAAATCAATACTGTCAAACACACCATACTCTGACTGATCTACATCAATATCGATTAATCGGATCTCTTGTCCTAGTTTGGCCTTTTGACCATGCTTGGCCATAATATCTTTGAGCCCTTCTTCCCCACTGGACAGAAAGATAAGTTTCCAGTTAAAAGCAGGTTTAGCTGTGATTTGCTTGTTTAAACGAGCTTTACCTAATCCATTGGCCAGCATATAAACAATGTTACCTAGCTCTTTAGGATTGGCAATTTCTCCAATCTCATCTAAAGCCAAAAAGCTATCATTGTGCATATAGGCTGTATGCTCAAGAGCATTGCCGGTTGCTCTCCATGTACGATAAAAACGGCTTGGTTTACCCCATACGCTACAACCTAAAAATAATGCCGTTGATTTACCTTTAGATGACTTCCCAACAAAGTGAACACCTGCTCCATTCTGTTGTTCCAGTGGACCTAAAAGCTGGCCAGCAAACGCCGTACTGATGGCACACACTAACTTGCTATGGTTCTGTGCGAGCTTAGATACCTCTTCTCTCCATTGAATTAATGTGCCGTTGCGTTGATAGCGATTATCTAAACCGTGAATAGCCTGATAAACAATTAAATCATTATCTTTACTTTGGCCAACCTCACAATGAGGCAATACATACACCTCATCATGCCAGCCTACGCGATCGACACATAAGGCCCTCTGCTCAACTGGATAACTCATCAAATAGCTTTGTAATAAGCTTCTCGCTTTAGCATCCGGTGCTATTGTCATTCCTTGATAAGAAAGTGCTTTGCGTAGTTCTACGCCGTCAGACTGGAAGAACTCCATAGAAACAGCTTGTAGATGCTTAATACCATCTGGATCGTACCATTCGAGCAACCGTCCCCATGAGGTACTAGAATTATCTCGAGTCAGAGCAACGACTTTAATTGGACTAGAAATATAACGCTTATAGTCATCTCCCTTGTTATTCGTTTCTAAAAAGTACAATCCAGATTCTAAAAGATGAAAGCGTCCATCCCCCCATTTAAATGGCTTGGCCAAATGGCCTTTTGGTAAAGGTTCAGTATGAGGAAGTCTGGCAATGGCTGCTTTTAAAAATGCAGAAACTTCCTCCGGATCTTCATCTTTAGTCAGTTCAATCAGAAATTCAGTCTCGTCAATTTTCTGGTACTGGTTAATTAGGCGAACACAAGTATTCTGCTCGAGCTTCTGGAAGGCATCATTTTTGAAATATTCAGGTCGTACAGGAAGGTAAAGCTTTTTAAAACCAGCTTGTGCCAATTGATTAATGACAAACTGGATCTGCTCAAAATCAAAAGCCTTAAGCGTTTTTGCTAAGCGAGAAGCACATAAGTTATTTAGTACGACCAGAGCTACAGATAACCCACTTGAAGCAATCTTAAAGAAAGACTCGAGGCTATAAGTAATAATTACAGGCTTGTCATGCTGTAGCTCACCATAAAAAGCAAACCCACGGGCTAATCCATCAGGAAAGATAGAAATAGTTTTTCCACTTTCAATAACGGCGCATTGAACCACACTTAATTCACCGTTAAAGATCGGTAGAATTAAGGGATTAGAGTATTCAACGTTATCTATCTCAACTCTATTTTGATCAATATAAATAGGCTGATTAGGTCCACCAAAACGCTGGATAATTTTATGCTGAAGATATTCAATTTGATCAGGTGTATATACCTGACAATGAGTCAAAACTTCACTTGGCGTCATGTTTGAGGTGTCACGTTTAGTCATGCTTGTGACTCCTCATATTCTTTTTGAAACTTATCTTCTTGTGCTTTGGAAAACTCCAGATTTTCATCAATTATGCTGTCTGTAATACTCAAGAGACGTTTTAAATCTTTAAATACACTTTCTGGCACGCTATAGACTTGTTGTAAGTACTCTGCTGTTTTTTCATATTTACTACGAATGGAATCAAGCATTACGGCGAGGTCAGCAACCTGTTCATAGGCCAACGCATAACCTTCAGACACATCACTGGCGTCATAAGTTTTTATAGCAATTTCTATATGAGAATTTTTAAAAGACGAGTTGTTACTAGGCATTATGAATGCACTCCTTGTGTTGTACAGGAGCTTCACCATTCACGGCCAAGTGAGGGTGGCGAAGCTGAAAAGGGTTGGCCGACAGGCAACACAAGAAACCTGCACACCCGAAGGTGTCCCTCTCCAGCCCCGCCATAAAATGCAGGTGCATAGAGATTTTACGCACAAAAAAAGTCCAATAAGCGGACTGTGCGCTTGTGTTACTTTTATAACCGGCCAAGGTTAGCTCATCTGCTTTCTGATGAACGTCCCTAGCATAACTAGGCACATGACACCTTGCAAGAAGTATTGTTAAAAATATGGGTAACAGATTCTTATGCTTTTCCATAAGGTGGCTCTCCCATAATACTGGTGAGTAATACCTGAAGGCTACCAGCGTGCAGCACTAAGACATCCTGCACAGAAGGCTTTTGCAATAATAATTCTCGGGTATCTTTAACTTCTTGAAGCTCACCATTTATGGCGAGGGTTTCAATAAACTTCATGGCTTGGTCATTCACAACCAAATCTGCTTTATCATCTTCTTCAGTAAGCGGAGCGTAAGAAGCTAAAACAAAACTCTTCATTTTAAGCCTCCTTACCAAAATGTTTAGCTAGAACATTCATACCTTTAGGAAGGATGAAGAACTCTATTTTAGTAAAGGTATATGGATCACCATTAGGTCGAATCCGAGCCACTTCTTCATACTTGGTTTCGCAATAACCACGCTCTTGGCTATAGTAGGTTGAAGCACGCACCCCATTAAGCTTGCGATCCCAACCATGTTTACGTAACCAGCTGGCCAATACTTCTCTTTTAATATTTAAGATTTTGCAGGCTTGTTGAAACTTTACACCTGCAGGAGTTTGAGTAATGGTATCGATTGTTCGTTCTAAAGACTGGTTCTGAGTTTCAAGATGAATTACTTGCTCTGTATAGTCCAAAAGAGCACGGCGTAAAGCATGAGGATTAGAAATATCTACCACCACTTCATCCTTAACTTTATATTCAAGTTCTTGCCAGCGATCGACTAAACTCGCCGTGAACTCAGGGCAAAGCTGAGCAACAACAATAATGCTGTCACGTTTGCCTTGTTCGCCTTCAAAAACATATACACCAACTTTTGAAGTAAACCCTAAGTTATTGATTCTTCCGAAATTCGTCATTGGAGTATTTCGAATAACACCTTTTTGCATAAGTCTCTCAATTGAGACTTTTACATTTCTATGCTCAGATTGAACCAGCTCAGAAATTTCCAAACTAGTCATCATAAGAATTGATGGATTAACTAATTTATTCATGAATTAAGCCTCCAATTCTGCATTGGTTTGGCTTTTGATTTGGTTGTTATGCCATTCAATTAGTTGTGCATAATCAAAATAGACTGGTGCCTGGCGAGTTGTACCGGCTTTATAAGCTTTAGGGAAAGTTGGATCATTTATGGTGAGCTCACGCAAAGCATTGCGCTTAATACTCAATAACTCGCATGCTTGGTTATATGTAACTCGGATTGGTTGCATTTATTTGACTCCATACAGTTGTGTTTGATGGAGCTAGTGAAGCAAATCAAATAAGGTGACATACAAGTGACACTTGGATAAAAAAAGGTGACATCTTAAGGTGCCACCTTTCAACAAGTAATTGTAGTAAATCACTTTTTTGGATTAGTAATTGCACAAATTCTTTTCACTAAATTTACTTGAGTAATATTCCGCTTCTTTAGAATATTAGTTATAGCTGGAGTATGTTCTTGATAAGGATATTCATTATGTAAATACTTTGCTTCCCAAGCCTCAATGGCTATTAAGAGCTCAGGAGCAAAACTTGCGGTATTTTTGTTAAGTGAAGGATGAATAAGTTGATCACATTTATCGATTTGATTTATTTGGCCTTCTTTTTCAATTTTTTCTTGTAAAATTTTTACTTCAGCTTCTAGTTCATATTTTTCATGTTCTATCCATAACAAAGCATTCTTTAAATTGGAAACATTTCTTTCCAACTCTTGATTTTCCTCTGTTAAAGAGACCACTTCATTTTGTGCATTAAGAGCAATCATTCTTATCTCTTCAAACTTAGCAAGATTATCATGAAGCTGTTCATTTTCTTTAATTAGCATTTCTAAATCATTATTATCAACATATATAATTTCATCATTTCTAAATGAATCCTCTTCAACATCATTAAACCCTTCAATCACAATCTTTTTACTTTTTAAAAAATCTTTAAGTTGAGCAGATTTAATTATGAAAAGTCCAGAAGAGACCTCCTCAAATAAATCCCCTCTTACTGCCGAGTAAATAAAATTTATAGCTTTATCAAAAACTGGGTTTTCTTTACGCCAAACAACTTTATTAGCTTTATGCCCTATTAGAGTAGGATCATATCCAGAAATTAAACATGCTGCTTCAGTAGCTGTAAAAGTATCATTTTTATAATATAAGGGATATTTTTTAGTCTGTTCCTCATAATCCCATAACTCATGGGGAATCTCACTTTCATTAATAATACCGAATTCAAAACCATATATGAATTGATCCTCAAATAACTCAAAGTGAGGAACATCATTTTCTTGGATAGTTAAATATTTTTGATCCCATATATATAGTTGTTGCCTATCTTTCGTAACTTCTTCAGATCCCAATAAATTAAGGCTTTTTATACCGTCCAAGTTAAAAAAATCTGTTCTATTCCAGAAAACCTCTTCACATTCTTTATTGTATGTAGAAAAGTTATGAATACTTGATGGCGCTTGCCCATCACCATTTTTAATAATGCGCTTTAATATATCAAAGGCATAATTCTCACCATTCCACCCTGACCCATCATAACGCCCTGCACTTGATACATGAATTTTATGATCTATACCTCGTATATAACAATCTATATAGGATTCAACACTCTTATTAAGTAGGTATACTGCAACTTCATAAATATTTGATGTAGTTTTCTCAGCTAGTAAGTTAATAGCTTCTTTCAAAGAAATATATTTATAAGTCTCATCTTCTTTTATTAGATTCAATAAACCCATGATGCCTCCCACAGCACGAAATCCCATATCAATAACAGCTAAGCCAATCAGACTGGGCATCTGACTTTCGGGAGCTACCCTAGACTTAGCATATTGAATTTAAACTAAAATAGTTCATGTATGAATATATAAAGCCAAGTAATACGTCTAATTGTGTCGCGCTCTAGTTTTAAATCTATAGAAATAAAATGTTGATGAGTTCAAGCAAAAGACGAATGATATTCAGAATTAAATCTATCGCGTCTAACAGCATTTTATGATGTGACTTTACTGAACCTGAAGTGATTTTTCTGGTTTGATTAATTTTATTCGACATCTAGATACATCCTTTCAAAATTAACAGGGATGTACTTAATTATTCACATGGCAGCCTTAGAAAATAGGGAAAAACTTTTTTTACTTTTTCCCTTTAATTTTTTCATAACTAATAATTATGCTTTCTGGATTTTTAATAATCATATCATCTGCTTGTCTTTTAATTGGCTGCCCCGCTTCTCGCTCTTGTTTTATCCAACTTTTCAAATTATCTGAGGTAATTTCCTCGTATTCATAGCAGACTAATTCAATTGCTCTCTTTTTTACGTTTAAAACTCTTAGATAACAATAATATGTCAAAACTGCTTCATATCTCCTTGGATCTGCTGGAGCTCCATTTTCTTCCTTGGAGATATATTTGGTTGGATTTATTATTTGATCTTTTCCCCTAGCTCTCACTATTCCATATGCCCACTCCTTTTCCATTTTAGTTAAAGGCTTATCATTTTTTATTTTTTCAGCAATTTCTATCATGAACTTTCCTTGATTTATGCAAGCACGTATTTCATCATCACGTGTTGCATCACCTGGAAAGCCATTAAACATCCAATCCTTAGCCATTTCCAACTATCCTATCAATCTCATCTGCCCACCACTGCATCATTCCTATACGCTCTTCAAAATGAGCTCCTTTATCATAGACACCTTTAACACCTTTTTTTAAATGTGCCAGTGTGGCTTCTACTACCTGCTCTTTATCACTAAATCTATTGTTTAGCTGAGTACTAGCAATGTGTCTAAAGCCATGAGGATTTTGTCTATCTTTATATCCCAATCGATTTAATGCGGTATTAAACGTATTATCAGATACCGGCTCGCTTAAGCTTCCTCTGCCTGGGAACAGAAAATTAGACTCAGTTTTATAAGTTAATAATTCTTTTAAAAGAACTATAGCCTGAGGAGGCAAAGGTACAGCATGAGGAATATCTTTTTTCATGATTACAGCTGGCTTAATCCACACAGCTTTATCAAGATCAAATTGATCCCAAGTGGCATATCTTAATTCGACAGGACGTGGAAACAATAAAGCAAACAATTCCAAACCAATTGCTTTATCCCGTTTAGGATAACTTCTGATAGCTCTAATCAAAGCAGGAAATTCATCAATATCGACAAACTTCATATTCCCGCCCTGATTTTTATCAAGATGTTTTGTTATGCCTTCTAACGGATTAAATTTTATTTTCTCTTGGAACTTTGCCCAATCATATGCATTACGACAATAAGACGTCAGCTTCTCAGTTTGAGTATAAATACCCAAATCACGCTGTAGACTTTGGAAGAAATCAAACCATTCTTTAGGTGAAATACCAGTAAAGTCTCTATTTCCAAATTTAGGAATAATATGTCTTTCGATAGATTTCTTCGCCTTATCAAAAGTATCGAATCCCCAATTTGGCTCTTTAGTATTTAACCAGTCATACATTAGATTTTTAAATAGCAGAGCTTTTTGCTCAGTGGCCTGTTTTTTTATAACTGCCTTAGTTTGTATCATCTCGCCATTAGAGAGCTTATTTAATATTTCATTTGCCTTCTTTCTAGCTAATGCTCCACTGATAGCTGGATAAGCTCCTAACCCCATCCATGACCATTTGCCATCAGGCTTTTTATATCTTAATTGCCAAGATTTATTTCCTTTCTTTTGTACGAGGAAATACAGACCATTACTATCCAGTTCCCTATAGTCTTTATCTTCTGGCTCAAGGCTGGCCAAAGTCGTATCAGATAAAGGTCTTTTCTTAATTGCGGTTCTTTTCATACAAATTATGGCAAACAAGCTTGTATCATGAGTTCAGTAATTGAATCATGATACACACGATGATACAAGAATCGATCTGCTATATGAGTTTGTGTTAGTTTATATAAAGCAATAAAAAAACCCTAAATCATTATAATTTAGGGCTTTTCTAAGTCATATAAAGCTATGTGAGTTTATATGATTTTAATGTCTTGGTAGGTATATCCAGACTCGAACTGGAGACCTCTACGATGTCAACGTAGCGCTCTAACCAACTGAGCTATACACCTAGGATGGAAAGCATAATATTCATTTTTCAAAAGCAAAACAAGTGATTTTCAATTGAAAAAAATACAAATGAGCAGACTTTAAGCAAACTCTTTTTCATTTTCCAAAAAAGAAAAACGGTACATGGTTTAACCACATACCGATTCTTTAGCTGAATATTAATCTCAACTTAACAAGGGCATTTCTTTAAAGTACCGCCAGCCGATGGATAACGCGCATCGACACAATAGCGATAGAAAGTTTTAGCATCCATTGGTGTTAAATCAGAATGATGAAGCTTCATATGTTCCAGATACGTTTGATAATCTGGTACACCGACCATGAGTCGAAAGCTTTGCTGCAAACGCTGCCACAGTGTTGCAATACGCGACCAGTTCTTTGGAGAGAGCAATAGCTCTTTTTGTGAGAGCACCGTCATTTTGATGATTTTCGCAATAATGACAGTTCCATTTTTTGCAAATTTAAAATTCATCATTACTCTCCTCGTGTGGTGACCACTTCAGGATCAGCATATACAGCTGGGGATTCATTTACAGTCGGTGTTGGGCTTGCTAAAGCACGGCGTACAATACCAATTGAAGCAATAATCATGACAATCGATACAATCATAAAGAAGCCACAAAGTGCAGCATTGATTTGATTTGACATCACAATCGTCTGCATTTCTTCAAGTGTTTTTGCTGGTTTTAATATTTCACCACGAGCAATCGCATCTGAAAATCTATTTGCTTGCGCTAAGAAACCAATTTTTGGATTTTCGTGGAAAATCTTTTGCCAACCCGCAGTCATACAGGTTACGAATAAGAAAATTGTTGGAATGATCGTCACCCATACATATTTTTCTTTTTTCATTTTAAACAGAATGACTGTACCCAAAATGAGTGCCATTGAAGCCAGCATTTGGTTACCAACACCAAATAGAGGCCATAAGGAGTTAACACCACCCAATGGATCAATCACACCTTGATAGACGAAGAATCCCCATCCACCTACTGCAACTGCTGTACCCACTAAGTTACCCACGAATGAACCAGAAGATTTAACCGCAGGAATTACAATACCCACTGTGTCTTGCACCATAAAACGACAAGCACGAGTACCGGCATCTACAGCAGTTAAGATGAATAATGCTTCAAATAAAATCGCAAAGTGGTACCAAAATGCCATCATTGAACGGCTATTGAAAATTTCCGAAATGATATGTGCCATACCAATCGCAAAGGTAGGCGCACCACCTGTACGTGAAAGAATCGAAGTTTCTCCGACTTCCTGTGCCAACAGCGTTAACATTTCAGGGGTAACAACAAATCCTAAATTACGAACAGCTTCTGCCGCTGATTCTACAGTTGTACCAAGTACAGCCGCAGGTGCATTAATTGCAAAGTACACGCCTGGGTCTAAGACAGTTGCACAGATCATCGCCATAATACCGACGAAAGACTCCATGAGCATGCCGCCATAACCAATCACGCGAATATCTGCTTCGTTATCAATGAGTTTTGGTGTAGTACCACTTGATACAAGCGCATGGAAACCAGAAATAGCACCACAGGCAATAGTAATAAATAGGAATGGAAATAAACTACCTGAGAAAACAGGACCAGTACCATCAATAAAATGGGTCACTGCTGGCATTTTCAATTCAGGTAATGCAATGATAATACCGACTGCTAAACCGAGAATGACACCGATTTTAAGGAAGGTTGATAGATAATCACGTGGCGCTAACAATAACCAGACAGGTAATACTGAAGCAATAAAGCCATAAATGATTAAGCACCATGTGAGCTGTGTTCCGGTTAAGGTGAAAAACTCACCCCAGTATGGATCTGCTGCAACATGTCCACCATAAACGATGGCAAGCATCATTAAGACGAAGCCAATAATAGAAACTTCAGCAATACGTCCCGGGCGAATAAATCGCATGTAAACGCCCATAAATAATGCAATGGGAATAGTCGCTGCAATAGTAAAAACACCCCATGGACTATGGGCAAGTGCTTTAACCACAACTAAGGCCAATACCGCAAGGATAATAATCATTACTCCAAGCGCGCCAAGCATTACAACGATACCAGCAAAAGAACCCAGTTCCTGTTTTGCCATTTCACCAAGCGAACGACCGTCTCGACGCGTTGAAATAAATAAAACTAAGAAGTCTTGTACTGCACCCGCGACAACCACACCGACCAGTAGCCAGATTGTCCCTGGTAAAAAACCCATTTGTGCAGCCAAAATTGGCCCGACTAATGGTCCCGCTCCGGCAATTGCCGCAAAGTGATGACCAAAAAGTACATATTTATTGGTGGGAACATAATCCAGACCATCGGCTAAACGATGTGCTGGGGTTAACCGTCTTGGGTTTAATTCAAATACTTTAGTTGCAATAAATAGACTATAAAATCGATATGCGATGCTATATACACATGCTGCAGCAAGTACAAGCCAAACCGCATTGACATGTTCACCACGACTGAGTGCCAGCATCCCAAAAGAAATTGCACCTATAATTGCCACTAGGCTCCAGACCAGCTTGGAGGGAAGCGTAGATTTCGCTTGCATTGTGTCCATTCTTAACCTCTCAATAAATAACTACAGCATTTTTATATTGTTATGTACTGTTCTATCAAATCCTTGTGACTGTACTCCTCCTTTAATTTTTTTCCTCTTATACTTTCGCATAAAAAAAGGGATGATTTACATCATCCCTTCGATAATAGTTTATTTTTTAACTATTATGCACGCTCTAAATAATCGCCAGTACGAGTATCTACACGAACGCTATCTTCTTGCTGAACAAATAACGGAACACGAACAACCGCACCTGTTTCAAGCTTAGCTGGTTTACCGCCACCGCCAGATGTATCACCGCGTACACCTGGATCAGTTTCAACAATTTTTAATACTACGAAGTTCGGTGCGCTTACAGTTAAAGGCACGCCGTTGAACAACATAATAGTACATTTTTCATTTGAATCGTCTTTTAACCATTTAGCTGCATCGCCCATTGCAGTTTTGTCTGCAGCGATTTGCTCAAAAGTTACAGGATCCATGAAGTTCCAAAGTTCGCCATCATTGTATAAGTAGTCCATTTCTACTTCTACGATGTCAGCCGCTTCTACAGTATCGCCAGACTTAAAAGTTTTTTCTAAAACTTTACCAGTTCTAAGGTTACGTAATTTTACGCGGTTGAACGCTTGACCTTTACCTGGTTTTACGTATTCATTTTCCATGATTGAACATGGGTTACTGTCAAGCATGACCTTAAGGCCCGGCTTGAAATCATTTGTAGAATAATTGGCCATGACTGGCACACTCCAAACTTAACAAGTCAACTATGCGATATAATGCGTTGTTGCATTATCTTAATCGTGTCAAATGATAAACTATTTATACCAAGAGCAAAACTGGCAATCGCAACTGAGTGACCTTATTACAGATCCTTTGGAGTTGCTAAACCTACTCGAGTTATCCACCGATCAGCTATTATCAGGTGCGATTCTGGCTTCTGAACAGTTTAAATTACGGGTTCCTCGCGCGTTCGTCGGAAAAATGAACGTTAAAAACCCTTTTGACCCGCTTTTACTACAGGTTTTACCTCATCATTTAGAACTTGAGGAACATCCTGAATTTGTAACTGACCCTTTAGGTGAAGAAGCAGCAAATCAATTACCCGGTGTATTACATAAATATCAATCACGTTTTTTACTGACTTTGACGGGTGCGTGTGCCGTACATTGCCGTTATTGTTTCCGTCGTCATTTTCCCTATCAAGAAAATTTACCGAAAAATGACGATTGGCCAAATATAAAAAACTATATTGAAGCGAATCCGCACATTAATGAAATCATTTTGAGTGGTGGCGACCCCCTTACACTTTCTAATCGTAAATTAGCACTTTGGCTAGAACGTTTATCATCTCTCAAACAAATTAAGATTCTGAGAATTCATTCACGGGTTCCAATTGTTATTCCAAACCGTATCGACGAAGAGCTTATTTCTTTATTAAAAAACAGTAGGCTGCGTATTATTCTGGTGGTACACTCAAACCACGCTTCTGAACTCGATGACTTTACCTGTTCAAAATTGTTGCAGTTATCTGCCGAGCACATTACTGTACTTAATCAGGCAGTTTTGCTTAAAGGTGTTAATGATTCTGCACAGACATTAATTGATTTAAGTTATCGTTTATTTGAAGCTCGCGTTATGCCTTATTACTTACATGTTTTAGATAAAGTAAAAGGTGCACAACATTTTGATTTAATACCATCTGAGATAGATGATATATATCGTGATGTGTTAGCGAACCTACCGGGGTATTTGGTTCCTAAACTCGTCAGGGAAATTGCGGGCGAAAAGAATAAAACACCGCTTTTTGGGGCTACAACATTTTGAGTTATATAATAAGTGATGATGAATAATGCACTATCGGACATTTTTCACAATCAAACCGCACTCACTCGTGAACGGTTAAGCTTTTGTGAAGCCAATATTAAAGATCTTAATCAATGGGTCACTACCCTTTCTATTATGCAACTCGGCGATACGTCAAAAGCATTATTCACAGCCATTTTAGAACTCAATGAATTAAAATGTAGCGAGACCTTGCGTTTCGATCTCATACAAACGCTTCATCCCACCATTAATAACGTTCTTGCAAGCCTAGAAAAAAACTTTTTTAACCAAGGCGTTATTAGCACAGACCGTAATGAACACATTATTGAATTAGCGATGTTACTGCGTTGCTATTTTGCCAGTATTTATTTAAATATTGCTAAAAATAGCCATGAGCAATTACAACATCAAAAATTTTCACTGTTTGCCTATAAACAAAAAAAGAATTTGCAAACGGCACGTACTTTATCGACTTTCCATGCGCTGCAACAATTAACCAGTCTCTTATATCAGCAGCATATGCTCTATAGTGAGCCGGTCAAAGGGCAATGGTTAATTGCGCATCAACTCTATGAAACTGCTGTTCAGCATAAATATCATCTGGTAAATATTAACCATATTCAGGGTGTACATCACCCTCTAGCAAATATCACTCAAGCTTATGCTCAGCTGATTTTGCTCGATATTTTAAATACGAACCAAATTCGTCAGTCAGAAATTCAGGCATTATTTCAATGTAGCTTTGATTGGGCAAGAATGATTCATATTTTGCCGAAAGATACAGCCTTAACGAAATATGTGGTCGACCCAAATAAAGATCATCCGCCGGTTTATAACACCAAACGCAGCTCTAACTTTAGCCCAAACATTTTTATAGGCACACAGGCTTTACTTGAGCATGTCACTGCAACCATGCATAAAAATGCGCAATATATTTCCAAAAATGAAAAGTTTTATTTAAGTCCAGCTTTAAAGTTTCATGTTCAAACTATTTTAGGTACTACGGCTCAACGTCGTCATGAACGTTATGAATATAATGCCGAGCTACAAATTTGTTTCGGTTTAAGTACAGCCCATTTCTATCTCTCGAAAGCAAAAAACTTTGAAGAAACGCTACAACTGAACAATAACTACAACTTACAAAGTGAATCTAAAGTTCTATCCAATTTAGAGAAAAAAGAACAACAAACGACATCCTATCAACGCTTAAGTCGTGAAAGCAAAACCATTTATCAAACCACTGTTCTCGATATTAGTGTCAATGGATATCGTATTAAATGGTCTGGAGAAGCACCAAAAAATCTAAGAACTGGTGAATATATTTTAGTTAAAGAAACCTTGCATGGACAATGGCGTGGTGGAGTAATCCGCTGGATTAAACAGTCGACAGAAAAAAGCCTAGAGTTAGGTTTAGAGATTTTGTCACAGGCCATGTTCCCTTGCGCAGTCCATATTCAAGCTGAGCGTCATACGCGCAATTATCATCCTGCACTATTACTACAAACACAAAACCTAGAAGAAATACAAAATACGCTGATTTTACCGGGGTCACAAATTTTTAGAGAGCAGCAAACAATTCATTTACGATTGGGGACAGAAGAAATCAAAGTGTATCTACTCAAAGCACAACTCATTACTCAAAGTTTTATTCAATTTCATTTCGAACTTCTGAATGAGCAGCAACAAAATCTGCTTGATCAGTTCATGATGAAAAAGAATAGCAACTCTAGCAGTCAAGATTTATGGGAAGCACTAAAGTGAGAAACTCTTTATTATCTAAAAAGTTAAAACGTACTGAAACACGTTTACTCATTATTGATGACAACCAGCTACGTTATAACCAGATTTTAAATTTATTATTGGGGAATGATTATCAAGTTCAGGCATTATTGCTTGATGACCTAAAAAGTTTTGAAAAACAGTTAAATACGCCTTGGGATGCTATTATTTTTGGTCGTGCTTATGACCTAAAAATTGAACAAACCCTCTCCCTTATTCAAGCATCTGAGCAACCACATTTACCTGTTTTGTTATTGCAACCTGAAGACTATCAACCTCAGCAATATCAGGCTTATATTCATAAAGGTATTTATGATGTAGTTCCATTAGAACCATTAGATTATTTTTATATCACGCTTATTCGAACCTTGTCGTATAGCCATTTATTGCAAACTGAGCAACGCCTGACCAGTGAACTAGAGACTATTCACTCTCATACACAAACATTGGTCAATAACAGTCATAAAGCAGTTGCCCTTTTTCAAGAAGGCATGCACGTTAAGGCAAATACAGAATATCTCAATCTTTTTGGCTTTAAGCAAGAAGAAGAGATTATTGGCCTGCCGATATTAGATGTTTTACAACCCAATGATTTAAATATTTTTAAACAAAGATTTAAGAAAATTTCATTAGGTCAATTTGATCAGGCGCGTTTTGAAATCCAGAGTCAACATGCAGCAATTTCAGGTAATAATGCTTTAAAACTTGAATTTATTCCCAGTCAGGAAGAAGACGCCGTACAGTTAACCATTGACTATCAACTGGATTTACAAACACCCGCAAATACAGTTTTTTCTGAAAAGAGTTATGGGTTAATTACCCCTTGGCAACAGATTAATCGACAACTATCAACCCACCCTGCTCAAGCGAATGCATTGGTTTTATTTAAATTAAGTCAGTGCCCAGAACGTGTATTTCAACTCGATTGGCAAACTCCTGGACAATATTTTAATCAGCTGCAAAGTTTTCTGAAAGAACAAGCACAAATGCCGATTTTCAATCTTGAACTTGGGGCATATCTTGGCGTTTTGCAAGCTGAAAACAGTACAGTCCTTAACTCCCAATTGGCTAGTCTGCAAAGTTTGCAAAAAGAGCATTTATTACCGATTAATGAGCTTAACTACTCGATCCAGTTTAAGCTGAGTTATGCGCAAATTACTGAACCTTTAGATGAAGCTAGTTTTGCAAAGCTACTCGATCAAACCAATCAGCAAGAGCTACCTAAGGCGAAGTCAGAAATTGAGTTAGTGCCAACTATCGATATTATCTCTCCTGAGCCTACTAGTTCTTCTATCTCACTTGATCTAAGCCTTCAGAATGTTGATGCTCCTGTGCAATCCTCTCTATTGCAACAATTAAAGCAACAGTTAGCACGGGGTGAAATCCATTTAAAATATCAGCAGATTTATGATAAGCATGATCAAGAAACCCATAACTATGAAGTTACTAGCGGTTTTATTGCAGATGAACAGTGGCACGACTTAAACGATTTAGCCACATTAAAAGATGATAGCGAACTTTCTATTCAATTAGACCGTTGGATCTTGGTTGAGGCTAGCAAGCAGCTACATAATTTTATTACGCAGTACCCGAAAGCTAAACTGATTATTAACTTGAATATTGATATCTTACTCAAAGATAAATCATTCCCTGAGCTGATTTCGAAATTACTCACCATTATTGGTAGTAAGCAAGAAAGCCCATTGGTTTTACAATTTTCAGAACAAGCGATTCAGCCACATCTTACAATTGTGCAGCAACACATAGCTCGCCTACGTCAACACGGCGCAGAAATTTCAATTCGGGATTTCACATCTTCTATTTATAGTGAATCGATATTGCAACAACTTGATGTTCAATATTTAAAATTACAATCGAAGAAGACAGAGCTATTAAACTCAGACGCTGGTTTAGCGCAATTACAAGAAAAGGTTCTGAACTATTTGACTGTAAAACCAGTAGGGATTTTACTTGCCGATCTTAATGATATGAACTTATTTGCAAACGCTTGGAATGTAGAAGCACGTTTCTTACAAGGTCGCTATTTCCAGAAAAAACTTGATCGATTAACAGACGTACAAGACCAATAATGGTCTTGTCGTCCACAAACAAAAAACGGGCATAAAGCCCGTTTTTTGTTTCGTTTTGCAGTATTAACGCTTGATAGAGCGAGACATACCAGAAAAACGTTGTTTGAATTTGTCGATACGACCACCAGTGTCTACATTCTTTTGCTTACCAGTGTAGAATGGGTGGCAAGCTGAACATACGTCAAGGTAGATAGTGTCTTTACCTAAAGCAGAACGAGTTTCGATTACGTTACCGCAAGAACAAGTTGCTACTAATGTTGCATATTTTGGGTGAATATCGGCGCGCATCGTCGATTACTCCTAATTTAGAAAGGCTTAAGCTGCCATCGCAATTGATCACTCTCAACTAAGTTGAGGACAGGCTCAAATGAGCAGATCAACACCACAACAGACCATTCTTTTGGCCCACCGAAACCTCTAGGGTTAGAGCTAAGCACAACAAGTGGACAAGATTATACGTCAAATAATTTTTATTTGCGAATTAATCTTTAGATTTAGCCCAGTAATTTGCAATTACCCCACAAACCATTAATTGGATTTGGTGAAAGATCATAATAGGTAACACAATCATGCCTAAAGGCTGACCAATAAATAAGATTTGTCCCATCGGCACACCACTTGCCAGTGTCTTTTTTGAGCTACAAAAGAAAACCGTAACTTGGTCTGCTCGGTTAAATCCAAAAGCACGAGGTAGGTAAAGTGCTAATAGCATAATGATGGTTAAAAGAACTGAACAAGCAACCGTTAAAATAAGTAAGGTTTTCCAGCTTACCTGATGCCAAAGCCCTGCCACCACTGCGCCACTGAATGCACCATACACCACCATCAAAATTGAACCTTGATCGAAAGCTTTAACAATACTTGGAACTTTTGCCATATAGGGAAAAATATAAGGACGTAATATTTGCCCTAAAATAAATGGCACTAACAGTAACAATGTAATTTGTATAATTGAAGCAGTCGGATCGAACCCATGTTGGCTTTGGCCTAAAATAAAAAAGCTAACCAACACTGGTGTAATAAACATACCAATCAAATTTGAAAAAGATGCACTACAGACCGCTCCCGCCACATTCCCTTTTGCAACTGATGTAAATGCAATAGAAGATTGAACCGTAGAGGGTAAAAAGCACATAAACAGAAAACCCCAGTACAGCTGCTGACCTAGTAGAGGTAACAGAATCGGCTTAGCCAACAAACCAATCACTGGAAAAACAAAAAAAGTAAATGCGAATACAAGTAAATGCATTTTCCAATGCAAAATGCCTTCAATTACAGCCTCACGAGACAGCTTCGCACCATGCAAAAAAAATAATATTGCAATCGCGACCGTGGTGAGTGTATTGAAATATTGCGCTGCTTGACCACTGACTGGAAAAAATGTTGCTAGAAGTACCATTCCAACCAACAAAATTGTAAATCGATCAAGTGCCAATAACTTCAACATAGCCACATCCTATGATTATTTTAGATAAATAAAAAACCCAGTTGATAAATTGACCATTCGGTCGGACATTCATCATACTGGGCTCTAAAAATAAAGCTAGACTTTTAAGACCTAAATCTTAAATCACCTAAGTCATTTATTTAGTTATTTCTGGCATCAGCATCTTGTTGAATCAACTCGATTTTATAACCATCTGGATCTTCAACAAATGCAATAACCGTTACGCCGCCTTTCATTGGGCCAGCTTCACGCACGACTTTACCACCACGTGCTTTAATTTCTTCACATGCTTTATAAGCATCATCAACGCCAATGGCAATATGGCCGTATGCATTGCCTACATCATAACTTGAAGTATCCCAGTTATGAGTGAGTTCAAGCACAGTATTGGTTTCTTCATCACCATAACCAACAAATGCCAGTGTAAAGCGCCCTTCTTCATAATCACGCTTACGAAGTAACTTCATTCCTAATACTTCGGTATAGAACTTTAAAGATTGTTCTAAATTGCCTACTCGCAACATTGTATGAAGCATTCGCATGTTTATTCACCTGCCTTTTCTGATTCATGTGTTTGATGATCTTTTAGCAGTTTTCCAACCCAAACCACTAAAATCAAGATTGGAATACCAATAAGAGTGGTCATCAAAAAGAATTTTGGATATCCAATATTACTGACAATGGTACCTGAATATCCACCCAAAAGTTTTGGTGTAAGCGTCATGAGTGAACTAAAGATCGCATATTGAACAGCTGTGAACGACACACTCGTTAAACTTGAAAGGAATGCAATAAATGCGGCGCCCGCCAAGCCAGAAGCCAAGTTGTCGACAATAATGGCAAAATAAAGCCATAAAGAACTATATGGTTTAATCACCTTACCGCTGATTTCAACTGATTGACCTGAAAGCGGGTCAACGTAAGCTAAGGGTTCAATATTTACATCTAATTCACTTGTTGCTTTTATATTTGAGCTAACAGCATATGGATGAGATGCAGAAAGTATTTTCCGTTCACCATCTACTACAGCTACATTGAGTTCTTTACTTGCCGATGAAGCTAATTTTTTCGCATCAATTGCTGCACTAAAAATACCTTTTTCATCTGACATTTTTGCATCAAAATTTTGTCCATCAAGACTAATTATGATTTTTTGTGTAGGAGTTAAAGCTTGCCCGAAGTATTGCCCTCGAATCACAATACTCCTTTCTCCCTCTTTCAAATAGATTTGATCATTACCCATGATCGGTAAAATTTGTAGAGGTGATTTGGCTAATTCAGTAGTGAGTAATGGCTGAGTACGAGTCACAGGTGCTACACCATTTTGTGTGGCATAAGCAGCTTTCACCTCAATTTGTTTCACTCCATTGAAGCTAGAACTTGGTACCGCAAGCTTCCATAAACCTACTTCATCGGGCTGAACTTTATAGCTTTGCTCACCAACTTTTACATCAACTGAATCTAATGGCTGTCCAGATTTTACCAGTCCAATAAAAATTAAATTAGTAGAACTTGCCAAAACTGCACCGACAAACATAAGCTTCATAATGTTTATACGCTGTGCTAAAAGGCCACCTAAGAAACCACCTATTAAACTAAATATCACCCCATAAATTTTGACTGCTTCAGCAATTTGTTCTTTGCTAAAGTTAAGGTCTTGATAAAAAACATTGGAAATAACACCCGCAATAATGTCTGAAATACGGAAGAAACCAATGAGGAGTAATAAGACTAATGCAAGTTTGACACCATAACGTTTAAAGAAATCTAAGATTGGTGCAATCCATGTCTCTTTAGCCATTTGTTGGTTAACTACACCAAATTTAACCAGTAAATAGCCCACAAAAATGGCACAAGCTGTCGCCGTTAAAAATCTTAAAGCTTCTAAACCAAATAATGCTGCGTTGTCTTTTATACTTCCAGCTTGCGAGATTGCATCTGTTATCTGTCCAGAATAAATATAGGTGACTACAAATGAAATAACGGCAACAAAAAACACGAACACCAAACGGTAATAATCACTACTCTTATAGTTTTTATAAACACGATTTACCTGAGGTTCACGAACGAGCAAAGTCGTTACAATGCCGACTAACATAACCGCTGCCATGGTTAAGTAAGTCATTTTCCAAGCTTCGTAAATGTAATTACCTTTAGCAGTTCCCAAATATGCAGCTAGAAATAATGCCCCCGCTCCAGCCACAATCATTCCGATTCGATAACCAGCATTATAGGTAGATGCCAACACTGTTTGCATTTCTGTTTCTGCTAATTCAATACGGTAGGCATCAATCACAATATCTTGTGTTGCTGCTGAAAAACCAAGCAACACCGCACCTACTGCCATTTGAACCAGATAACTCTGACCTAAAGCTGGATCAGAAAAAGCCATAATACAAATAGCAAGGACAATCAAACACTGTGCGATTAACAACCAAGCACGTCTTCGGCCTAACATTTTAGTTAAAACAGGTACTGGTAACTCATCAATGAGAGGAGCCCAAACAAACTTAAAAGAGTAACCTAGAGCCGCCCAACTAAAAAAAGTGACTGCACTTTTATCAATGCCTGCCTCTCCAAGCCATAAAGAGAGACTAGAGAAAATTAATAAAATTGGAATTCCGGCAGAAAAACCAAGGAACAGCATAATTAATGCACGGCGATCTAAAAATGCTTTAAAAGCCGAGACCCAACCCGAAGCTTGTGTGGTCATTCGTTTTTTATTTTCCATAAATTATAAATGTGCCTATTCAAACCCTTCTTACAATTGCTTTCAAGATTCTTTATGCAAACATTTTGGATTTGGCGATAAAAACCGCAAGTTTGCTTGATATTTTATGCTAAACCTGTATACCTTTAGCCTTCAACCTTCGTTTTCTTTTGCTGGATATCAACAGTGACACAAAAACTTGATCAAGTGACTATTTCAACTTTATCACTCGCTAAAACAACCACCACAAACGTCACAGTAAATGCATTTCCTTCAGCTTTTGAGCAACCTGATATAAAAATGACCTTAGACAAGACCGTTTTAAAACCTGAACAACTTACACATATCCCAGATTTTGAAAAAATTCCAGCTTCAACCAAACGCATCAAACCGCTTAATAACTTTTTGGGTCAAGATCGTGCCAAAGCATCTGTAGAGGCGGGAATTTCTTTACCCTACTCAGGCTATAATATTTTTGCCGTAGGAACTGCTGGTTTAGGCAAACGTACCATGATCAAACGTTTGTTACAGCAGCACGCCAAAACAATGCCAACGCCTGATGACTGGGTGTATGTCTATAATTTCAAACAAGCACGTCAACCTATTGCCCTACGTTTCCCAGCAGGTCAAGGCACTAAGTTTCAACAAGCACATGAACAAACTTGGCAAATAATTTTAAAACAACTTGAACGCCGTTTTAGTGCAGAGACTTATCATAACCGTATTGAGCGCATCCGTCAGGAAACAGGCGATGTGCAACAGCAAGCGCTTGTTGAACTGACCAAAGAAGGTGAAGAACTCGACTTAAAACTCATTTCTCGTAATGAGAAACATGGTTTTGTACCTGTACAAGTTAAAGATGATCAAGTTCAAGAACTTACCCAAAACGATATTGATGCTTTAAATAGTAAACAACGCGCTGAAATTGCTGCCAATATTCGCTATATGGATAAAAAGCTGGATCGCCTTGGTTTACATTTAGGTGATTTAGAAGATGACGCACGTGACAAAGTGTCTGTGTTAAATCGAGATATTGCAACGCAAGTCGTTATGCCAAGAATGGAGCTTATTTTAAATAAATATGGTCAAGTTAAAGGACTCGAAGATTACTTAAAACAATATGCCCAAGATATTATTGACAATGTTGAACTGATCTTAGAACAAGATGAAGATGATTATGCTCCATCAATGTTCAACCGTGTTCCTGCACGTTATCAAGCTAATGTTATTGTGGCTAATAAACCAAATAGCGGTGCTCCTGTTATTTTTGAAGACTTTCCAACACACTATAATTTACTTGGTCACGTTGAACAGCTTACCCATAACGGCACAATTATCACAGATTTCACCTTAATTCGTCCGGGTTCTTTGCATCAAGCCAATGGCGGCTTTTTAATGCTTGAAGCTGAACAGTTACTAGAACAACCATATGCTTGGCAAGGTTTAAAACGCGCGCTTAAATCTGGGCAGCTTAAATTGTCTTCACTTGAACACATGCTGACTTTAACTGGCAGCATTTCGATTGAACCTGCTGCAATTCCGCTCGATATTAAAGTGATCTTAATGGCTGAGCCTGAAATTTATTATGAAATTTTAGAGATTGAACCAGAACTTGGCAGCGTCTTTAAAATTCGTGCAGATTTTACCGATACTCTGCAACGTAATGAAACGAATGAACAGGCTTATATGCAGTTGATTGCTGACTATGTACAAGCCGATAAATTACTACCATTTGATCGTAGCGCTTTAGCAGCTTTATTAACTGATTCGAGCCGCCAAGCAGAAGATCAAAGCTCGTTATCATTACATGCGTCGACTTTAGGTGACCTCATTCGAGAAGCGCACCACCACGCGTTTAAAGCCGAAGATAAGATCGTCACTGAACAGCATATCAATTTAGCTCTACAACATCGACAATACCGTTTAGGCTATTTAAGAGAACTTTACTGGCAAGATCTTTCACGTGGTACACAATTAATCGAAACGTCGGGATACCGTTTAGGTCAGATCAATGCCCTTTCCGTTATTCATTATGCAGATGTTGAGTTTGGTTTGCCTTCACGTTTGACAGCGTCTGTTTATCAAGGTGGCGGTGATATTCTTGATATTGAACGTAGTGTAGAACTTGGTGGTTCACTTCATGCTAAAGGCGTGTTGCTGATGTCTAGCTTCTTGAAAGCTCACTTTGGTCGCGAACAGATTTTACATTTCTCCGCTGCACTTGCATTTGAACAGAGCTATGGTCAAGTCGATGGCGATAGTGCCACTGTTGCTGAGCTTTCAGCATTGATTTCTGCTATTAGCCAGATACCAATTGATCAATCATGGGCAATTACTGGCTCTATGAACCAATTAGGACAAGTTCAGCCAATTGGTGGCGTAAATGCAAAAATTGAAGGCTTTTATGATGCATGTAAATTACAAGGTTTCACAGGTAAGCAAGGTGTCATTATTCCTCGTCAAAACATGCAGCATTTAATGATACGTCAGGATGTTATTGATGCTGTTCGCAGCGGTCAATTCCATATTCATGCAATTGATACGATTGATCAGGCACTTGAAATTTTAATGGCTCGTCCGGTTGGTGCACTCGATAAAAAGGGTAAATACAGCAAAAATTCAATTTATGCAGCAGTGATGGAACAACTTGAATATTGGCAAGCCATTGAGGATGGTGCTGAAATTGAAGAAGAGCCAAAAAAGAAAAAGAAAAATAAGAAAAAAATTAAGAAGCATGAAGAACTTACTGCTAACGATCTGCCACAAGAAAATGCAGAAGAAGTTGCAACATTAAAACAGAAGTAATAAAAAAGGGCCTGAAAAATACAGGCCCTTTTTACTTTTAGACTTCAAAATTAACGGACGATCTGAATCG
The DNA here is from genome assembly GCF_049949095.1 of Acinetobacter sp. KB005. NCBI lineage: Bacteria > Pseudomonadati > Pseudomonadota > Gammaproteobacteria > Moraxellales > Moraxellaceae > Acinetobacter > Acinetobacter sp. KB005. The sequence continues at coordinate 3,677,037 of NZ_CP188191.1, forward strand.
CTCGCCCTCCTGCTAACTGGCTAAAATATTGTTTAAGTGCTTCAACACAACGTTGAATTTTCATTGGTTGTTGATCATGCTTGGCAACTTCTGCATACAATGTAAAAGCTGGTAATTTCCAATCTGGCATGAGTTCAATCAAAGAACCATTTTTTAATTCTTTCTGAGCATCCAAATATAAAATTCGTGCAATACCATGTCCTTGCTGACATAACGCTTTTGCAACTTGTAAATTATTGCTCTGCAAACGGCTTTGCATTTCAATATTAAGTGTTTCACCTGTTTTTACATGTTGAAAATTGAAATGGCGCGAATCATTCATAACATTAATCGACAACAATTCATGATCTCTTAAATCATTAGGATGCACAATTGGACTAGATTGGTTCAGATAACTGGGAGAAGCTACCAAAATTTGATCTACAAAAGCCATTGGAATGATAGAGCTACTCTCTTCTACCGGAGTGGAGCTCATGCGTACTGCGATATCAATTCGCTCTTCAATTAAATCGATATAGCGATGCCCAACTTCAAAATGCACAGATAAACCGCGATGAGCTGACATCCAGTGAGATAATGCAGGAATGAGGTGTTGAACTGCTAAATCAGGAGTCGTTGCAATACGCAAATCTCCGATTAAATCATCCCTCAATTCATTAATTCTGATTTTTCCCCTTTCAGCAGCCGCCAACATCTCTTGACAGCTTGAAAAAAAAGCCTGTCCGGCTTCTGTTAAACTAAGTTTACGAGTGGAGCGATGTAATAAAATTACATCCATTTCATTCTCAAGGGAGCGAATCTGTTGGCTCACCGCACTTGTTGTAATCCCTAATTCACGTGCCGCACCACTAAATGAACTTTTTTCGACCACACAAGCAAAAACACCCATCGCACGAAGCTGATCTAACATAGGTTTCCTCAAATCTAATTTTAAATTTATAAAAAATGCTTATTGTTGTAATGAAAGCAACCAATTACATTATACGAGGAAACCTAAGTTTTTTGCATTAGCTATTTTGGTAAAAGATTTATAGGATTAATCGGTTTTCCATCCAAACGAATCTGGAACTCGAGCATGACCTGAGACGCTCCAGTAGATCCCATTTCGGCAATTTTTTGCCCAGCAGTTATATTATCACCGCTTTTCACAAACATCTTGCTATTGTGGGCATACGCACTGATGTAACCGTCAATATGCTTAATTAAAACCAGATTTCCGTATTCTTTTAAGCCATCTGCTGCATACACAACTTGACCATCAGCTGCGGCATAAATAGGGTCACCCTGATTTCCACCATAACGGATTCCCTTGACATTATTTGCCAAATTAAACCCTTGAATCACTGGCCCATTGGTCGGTTTTATCCAACGTAAGCTCGAATTTGGTGCAACCGAAGCTACTGTCGTATTTGTTGATGGTACGCTAGTTGCTGGCTGAGTTACTGGTGTAACAGGCTGTGTTGTTGGTAAAGCAATGGTTTGACGCTTAATTTGTTCAGGTTGCGCCATGACTTGCGTAGAAACTGTTCTTGGTGAAGAACCTTTCTTCAAACGCAACGATTGATTAACATAAATACGATATGGTGCGGGAATATCATTCATTTCGGCAATACTGATATAGTCCAGACCATAACGCATTGCAATACCACTTAAAGTATCACCTGAACGAACTGTGTAATAGTTAGGAGCCATTGCATAGCGAGAACTATTATTAATTTGCGGTTTAGAAGCACATCCAGCCATAGCCACGGTAAAACCTACAGCTACAGACAACAGCATAATTTTCATTATTTTGTCTTTTTGGATATTCACTCTGCTTTGTTGCCCAATTAAATGCATTGATCTCCCTCACTAAATGCTACAAATCATTTCGGCTAAGAGTACCAAAAAAGTAAGAGGAAACACGTTCCTCTTTTTCTTTATTCACAAAGTTATAACATTCGAGGCAAATTATTGACTCAAACTTAGCTGTAGGTCTTCTAAAACAGCATAATTTGTTGCGTCCATCTGAATTGGGGTAACACTTACATATCCATTGGCCACTGCAAAAAAGTCAGACTGAATCTGGCTTAAATCACGCTGTGGATCTGTAACAGCCTCACCTGCTAATCCAATCCAGTAAACTTGACGCCCTCGTGGGTCGACATGACTGGTAATTGGCTTAGATTGGGCACGGCGTCCCTGATAAGTAATTTGTGCTCCTTTTAACTGTGGCACGTCTGGAATATTAATATTCAAGATATGTCTTGGAGGCAAAGATGGCAGTCCACTTGCAATAAAATCATGAACCCACTGAGCAGCCTGAGCATAATCTTCTTTATTGTTATAAGCGCGTACATCAGAACCAGCTAAAGACACTGCAATTGCAGGTTGCTTCATTAAACGGCCTTCAAATGCTGCACCTACTGTTCCAGAATATAAAACATCATCACCTAAGTTTGCTCCGCTATTGATTCCACTCACGACCAAGTCAAATTCAAAATCGAACAAACCATTCATTGATAAATAAACACAATCTGCTGGCGTACCATTCACTGCCCAAACATCTTCCGCAATTTGAATTGGGCGTAATGGTCGATCCAATGTCAATGCACTTGAAAAACCACTTCTTTCGCTTTCTGGTGCAACTACAACCACGCGTCCAAGTGGTCTTAATGCTTCAGCTAAAGCCTGTATACCTGGTGCAAAAACACCGTCATCATTCGCTATCAAAATATTCACTAAAATCTTTCTCGACAAATAAACCTAAAGGTTTTCACAATTGAATTATTTGTTGAATTATATATATTTATGCCTCCATAGCATTATAAAATTGTGAAAAAATGAAAACTTTCGCTCCTTTTTTTCAAGTATTGGGGATCAGTATCACATTGTGTACGCAAGCAGTTTTTGCAGATGAGGATATTTCAACACAAGAGGCTGATAGCTTAATTAAAGATGACATTGCCGCAACACAAGTTTTGCAGGAAATCTGCCCAGCTTTTGTGGGAACAAATAAAAAACTTGAGTCAAATACTCAAAAAATTATTGCGATGTATCTCAACGGTTATTCAAATAAATCAATGTCCTTAGCAAATCTGCAAAACGATGCTGAATTTAAAACTTTATTAAATGAAGCACGTCAGGCTGCAAAACAAATGGACCATCATGAACAACATGAGCTTTGTGAAGAGATGGTTAATTATAAGGAATAGGTCTTAATCTTTTTAGAATAGAGATTTATTAATTTTGGTTTTCTGTTTGGCATTAAGCAGAAAACCAACATAACAATACATTTTTTCCATTTTCTTAATCTACAAATTGGTTAAGCTATCGAGATATTTAAAATTTTTATTTCGGGTTATCGATGTTTATGAAGAAAAGCTTAGTTCAATCGCTCTCTTTGGTTTTACTTATGAGCATGGCAACAGTTGGTTTTGCTGCTGATAAGAAGAAAACAACTGAAAAGAAAACCGAAAATGAAAATGTTGTTGAAGTCACTCCACAACAAGGTATAACCCCTGAAGAATTAGCTGCGATTCAAGTACTTTCTGAAATTTGCCCAGATCTTATTGGCAAAAAAGATGCTGATTTTGCTCAAGGTTATGAACGTTTAGTTAAAGACTATCTACCAAATGAAACTGATGCTGTCTCTGCGTTAGAAAAACGTAGCAAAGACAAAGGCTTCAAAAAATACTTAAAAGAAGCGCGTCAAGATGCGAAAGCAGCAGGCGATGAGCAAAACACATTAGTTTGCCAAGACGTGAAAGCATATCAATCGCAAAACTAAATTAGCAAAAAACTCTTGAGTTACAATACTGTTAGAAAAAGCCGATTTCCCCCATAGAAGTCGGCTTTGCTTTATCCTAAAATGCTAGGCTCTTCTGCTTCATACAAGATATTGGAATTACATAGAATGACTCGAAAAAGCGCTATTGCTGCACTACTCCTCTTGCCAAGCTTTTCTTATGCAGCAACTGTCTTATCAGCTCCGCCAGAATTAAATAATAAGTCTTATGTATTAATGGATTACGAGACAGGACAAATTCTTGCTTCTAAAAATGAAAACGAAAAGCTTGCACCTGCTTCTATGACTAAAATGATGACAAGCTACATCATTGAACAAAAACTATTAAAAGGTGAGCTTACCGAGAATGAAAAGGTTCGTATGAACGAATCTGCGTGGTGTAAAGGAAGTAGCTCTGAATCATGTATGTATGTTCCTTTAAATGGTACAGCAACTGTTCTAGAAATGCTTCGCGGTATTATTATCCAGTCAGGTAATGATGCATCAAAAGCAATGGCTGAACATATTGCCGGAAATGAAGGCACTTTTGCTCATATGATGAATCAGGAAGCAAAACGTATCGGTATGACAAATACCCAGTTTATGAACTCAACTGGTTTACCAGCAGAAGGACATTATTCAAGTGCCAAAGATATGGCTGTCTTAGCACAACATATTATTAAAGATAGCTCAAGATATTACCCAATCTACTCTGAAAAAGAATTTACATTTAACGGTATTAAACAAGGTAACCGTAATGCCTTGCTTTACACAGACCCAAGTGTAGATGGTTTAAAAACAGGCCATACTGATGAAGCAGGTTACTGCTTAACAACTTCAAGCAAACGTGGTCCGATGCGTCTCATTTCCGTTATTTTCGGAACGGATAGCGTTAATGAACGTGCCAACCAAACGCGTACATTATTGGCTTGGGGCTTTGCAAACTTTGAAACGGTAAATATTCAACCAGCGAATCAAGTTCTTGCAAAAGCAAAAGTTTGGTTTGGTAAAGAAGATGAAGTGCAAATTGGTTTAGCTGAAAACTTTAGTGTGACGATGCCTAAAGGTAAAGCTAATGGCATTAAAACACAGTTAGTTGTTCAACCTAACTTAAATGCACCGCTTCAAAAAGGCCAAGTGGTTGGAAAACTTGTTGCTAGCTTAGATGGCAAAGTAATTGCTGAAAAGCCATTAGTTGCATTAAAGCCAGTTGAAGAAGCAGGATTCTTTGCACGCTTAATCGACCATGTTAAACAATTCTTCAGCAACTTATTCTAATTTTTGAATAGTTGAATTAAGCACTCATGCTATTTAGCCTGAGTGCTTTTTTATTTTATAATTCATCTAAATTCTATGTTGATACCTCTCATGGCAAAGAACATCCGTCCTTATCTTGAACATCGTCCTCAAGTTGATACAACCTGTTATATCGATGAAATGGCTGTTGTAGTCGGTGAAGTGAGCTTAGCTGAAAATGTTTCTGTCTGGCCTTTTGCTGTCATTCGTGGTGATGTAAATAGTATTCAAATTGGTAAAAACAGTAACGTACAAGACCATTGTATGTTACACGTTAGCCACAAAAATGATGCAAAACCTAATGGCTCACCTCTTGTTATTGGTGAAGATGTGACGGTTGGACATCATGTCACTTTGCATGGTTGCACCATCGGTAACCGAGTTTTAATCGGAATTAATACTGTTATTTTAGATGACGTGATTATTGAAGATGATGTGATGATTGGCGCGGGAAGTCTTGTTCCACCGCGTAAAGTCTTAAAAAGTGGTTATCTGTATGTAGGAAGCCCTGTACAGCAAGTACGCCCTCTTACCGAAAAAGAATTAGCATTTCTTCCCTATTCGGCAAGACATTATGTGAAAGTACAAAATAATCATAAAGCAGCTCAAGCAGAACAAGATTAATTAGCTCTATGAAATATCAGCAATAAAATTCTGATTTTTTAAACGATATGGTTTTGTAGTATTGCTCATATCGTTTAGCAGATCACCGTAGCCAAAAACCCCTAAATTTCGTATTATACGTCTTTTAAATCATGGTGCTTTTTTATGGCCGCATGGACTCCTCATGTCACCGTTGCTACAGTCGTAGAAAAAGACGGACGCTATCTATTTGTTGAAGAGCATAGCGAAGGTTTTGTACACACCGTATTTAACCAACCTGCTGGTCATGTGGAATGCGGTGAGTCATTAACAGAAGCAGCCATTCGTGAAACACTTGAAGAAACGGGTCATCATGTTGAAATTGATGCCTTGCTCGGTATTTATACGTATACCCCGCCTATGTTTCCGGATCGGACCTATTACCGCTTCTGTTTTCTTGCGCATGTGACTCAGGTTGAAAATAATCCTCAACTTGATACTGGTATTGTAGCGGCTGTGTGGATGACACCAGATGAGCTCAAAGAATCTGCTCGTGCTCGTAGTCCACTCGTACTTAAAGCAGTTGAAGATGCCATGAAAGGCCACCATTATCCTTTATCGCTTATTTATGAGCACCCTTTCTCTCCCTCATTAACTTCTCATTTGGATGCCTAGTCCTATGCAACAACGTGTCATCGTCGGTATGTCTGGTGGTGTAGACTCTTCTGTTTCTGCAGCACTTTTACTTCAACAAGGATATCAAGTTGAAGGTCTTTTCATGAAGAACTGGGAGGAAGACGACGGCACGGAATACTGTACGGCAATGGAAGATTTAGCCGATGCTCAAGCAGTAGCGGATAAAATCGGTATTAAACTCCATACAGCAAACTTTGCTATGGAATATTGGGATCGCGTATTTGAACTTTTCTTAGCTGAATATGCAGCTGGACGCACCCCGAACCCAGATATTTTATGTAATAAAGAAATTAAGTTCCGTGCATTTTTAGATCATGCCATGACTTTAGGTGCAGACTTTATCGCAACTGGTCATTATGCACGTCGCGGCGAAACCGCATATAACTCGAAAGGCGAAGCATACGCACCATTATTACGTGGTGTAGATAATAACAAAGACCAAACTTATTTCTTACATGCTGTTCATGGTAAAGAAATTAACAAAACCCTATTTCCAGTGGGTGAGATTGAAAAGCCAGAAGTTCGCAGAATTGCTGAAGAGCTTGATCTTGCTACAGCTAAGAAAAAAGACTCTACAGGAATCTGTTTTATTGGTGAACGTCGATTTAATGACTTCCTTAAACAATATTTGCCCGCTCAACCTGGAAAAATTGTACTTGATACAGGTAAAGAAGTTGGTGAACATCACGGTCTGATGTACTATACGCTCGGTCAACGTGGCGGAATTGGTCTAGGTGGTTTGAAAGGTGCAGCTGAAGGTGCATGGTTCGTACTCCACAAAGATATTGCCAATAACCGCCTAGTTATTGGTCAGGGGCATGAACACCCACTCATGCAAAGCACACAGCTTTGGAGTGAGTCAATCGACTGGGTGGCAGGCGAACAGAATATTCCTGTTGAAGGTATACGCTGTACAGCTAAAACACGCTATCGCCAACCTGATCAGGCATGTACAGTTTTTAATGATGAAAATAGTGAACACGGTGTACGAGTTGAGTTTGATGAACCTCAGCGTGCTGTTACACCGGGTCAAAGCGTTGTATTTTATTCAGATGAAGTTTGCTTAGGCGGGGGTGTAATTCACCATACAAATGCCCCTACACCAAATTTTATTTAAGGGAATGAATGACATGGTGGAGTTACCATTTCAACAATCACAAGCCTTGAATGTTCGCCAAAACCGTGCCCTTGCCTTGGCTGGGGTATTTCAGGCTACCCAGCTCACGCACATGACAGCTTTAACTGGTCAGCAGAGTATTGGTGAAAGTGGTAACTTCTATTTTGAGCTGTTAATCAAAGCGAGTTTAAATATTCGCCCTACAGTCAACAATGGTGTTCAAACATTAGATTTTTTTAATCAGTTGGCAGATATTTCTTTAGGGCTTAAGACCCTCGAAAATTGTATTACTCAACCTTTTACAAATATGCCCAAATCTCGCCTTCCGAAAATGGGCACTGCCAAGCTTCCAATGTCATATGCGATGTCCCTTTTGCAATTAGAAAAGAAGGTCTATAGCAATCCTGAATATGTCGCAATCATTGAAAAAGCTCAGCAAAAGATTTTAAAACAGCTTTCTTTTTTTGATAATAACTATTTACACCCAAGCATTTTAGCCAATTTGGCTCAAACTTATGTCGATACTGCTGGGCAGATTAACCCCCGCATTCTCGTTCGTGGTAATGCAGAAGCATTTAAAGATACCAACCACACTAACCGCATCCGTGCTTGTCTGTTTACTGGCTTACAAATGGCCCATTTATGGCGACAACTCGGTGGTAGTTCGTGGAACATGATTTTTAGCAAACGTAAGTTGCTACAAGATATTCAGGCACTTGCTCGTTTACAGTACCAAGTCATCTAAGGCTGTAAAGAGATTATTTTTTGTTTTATGTTTATTCCAACATTAAGGAATCGTTATGAACGCTTTAACCGCACTATCACCATTAGATGGACGTTATGCCAGCAAATGTGATGCGCTACGTCCTTTTCTTTCTGAGTTTGGTTTAATTCATGCTCGTGTCACTGTAGAAGTGCGTTGGTTACAAGCGCTTTCTAACCGTCCAGAAATTGTTGAAGTTGCTCCTTTTTCAAATGAAACAAATGCAGCTTTAGATGCCATTGTTAGCAACTTTTCTGAAGAAGATGCTAACCGCATTAAAGAAATTGAGCGCACAACTAACCATGATGTAAAAGCTGTTGAATATTTCTTAAAAGAGAAAATCTCAGGTATCGTTGAATTACAAAATGCAGGTGAATTCATTCACTTTGCATGTACTTCAGAAGACATTAACAACTTGTCTCATGCACTGATGCTTAAAAACGGCCGCGAAGTTTTAGTATCAAGCATGAAGCAAATTTTAAATGCGATCTCTACTTTAGCAACAGCTCACGCTGAACAACCAATGTTGTCTCGTACACACGGTCAAACTGCCAGCCCAACAACTTTGGGTAAAGAAATGGCAAACGTTGCATACCGTTTAGCTCGCCAAATCAAACAATTTGAAAATGTTGAGCTACTAGGCAAAATCAACGGCGCTGTAGGTAACTACAATGCTCACCTTTCTGCTTACCCAGATGTTGACTGGGCTGCGCATGCTCAAGCTTTTGTTGAATCTTTAGGTTTAGCATTCAACCCGTATACGACACAAATCGAGCCACATGACTACATGGCAGAGTTGTTTGATGCGTTACGTCGCTTCAACACGATTTTAATCGACTTTAACCGTGACGTATGGGGTTACATCTCTTTAGGTTACTTCAAACAAAGATTAAAAGATGGTGAAGTTGGTTCTTCAACTATGCCACACAAAGTTAACCCAATTGACTTTGAAAACTCTGAAGGTAACTTAGGTATTGCGAATGCCGTATTAGCTCACTTAGGCGAAAAATTACCAATTTCTCGCTGGCAGCGTGACTTAACTGACTCGACTGTACTTCGTAATATGGGTGTTGGTTTTGCGCAAAGTTTAATTGCTTTTGATGCGTGTTTAAAAGGTGTTGGTAAACTTGAGCTTAATGCTGCTCGTTTACTTGAAGATCTTGACCAAGCTCAAGAAGTTTTAGCAGAGCCAATCCAAACTGTTATGCGCCGTTATAACGTTGAAAAGCCATATGAAAAGTTAAAAGCATTAACTCGTGGTCAAGCAATGACTCGCGACATGATGGTTAACTTCGTAAATGGTGATGAACTTCTTCAAGTGCCAAGCGAAGAGCGTGCACGTTTAGCAGAACTTACTCCTGCAACTTACACAGGTAATGCTGCTGAACAAGCAAAACAGATCAATGACTTAATTAGAAAAATCTAATTGAAAAGTTAAAAAAGCGAAGCTTCGGCTTCGCTTTTTTATTACACTGATATAAAGCACAATAAAGCCCTATTTATAAAATGATCGAAAAAAAATTCAAACTTAAACACTATGTTGCTCTAGTCCTCATATTTATTGCCATCTTACTATCAAGCATTCACCCCCTTGAATTTGAAGCTTATTTACTTCATCAGGTAGGGACTGTTTTTATGTTGGTTCTACTATTTATTATTTTTAAAAAGATTGGACTCGATTTTTTAAGCTTTATTCTCTACTTACTATTTTTACTGATTCACATTATCGGTGCACATTACTTGTATTCATATGTTCCTTACAATGACTGGATTCAACAGGTGTTCCATTTTAGTCTAGATCAATACATGGGGTGGTCCCGTAATATGTATGATCGTTTAGTTCATCTTGCATATGGTGTTTTACTCTACCCTCTTATTTATCGAGTTTTTCAAGTTTGGTTGCCTACAGCACGGCCTTTTACTCTGTTTTTACTTGTGATCCAGTTCGTGATGGCATCTAGCGTTTTTTATGAACTCATTGAATGGGCGATTGCAATTGGTTTATCTCCAGAAGAAGCTGAGAATTATAATGGTCAACAAGGCGACATGTGGGATGCCCATAAAGATATGCTGTTAGCAACTATTGGGGCAATAATTTATGGAGTTGCTGCTCTTATAAAAAAACCTAAAATAAATAATTCATAAATAAAAAAAGCGCTTAATAAGCGCTTTTTTTAAGAGTTCTTTAGACGACTGAATAAGTTTGATCTAACAGATTTGATAAAGCCGAAGAAGTCGTATTTGGTAGAAGCTGTTCTAGATTAGTTGTGACATCACTAGCTGTATTATTTACTTCACTCTGCTCATTCACTACAGGTTTAGAATCTGTTGCAGATAAAATTTTTGCGATTGGGTCAGAAGCATCCGTTGAAGAACTTTTTAATAAATCATCCAATGACACAGATTTTTGCTGCGGACTAGTCGTTTCATTGGATGTAGTTTGCGCTAACTTTAATGTATTTAACCCGACACTATCAGCAACAGAAGGAACAAGTTCATTTACATCACTACTGACAACTTCTTCACTCGTACTCGCCACTTTTGGCGCGACGACATAAAAGGTGAATGATGCACTCTCTTCACTAGGAAGACCTGCTGCATCTTTTTGAATTAAAGTAATTGTATGTTTTCCAATAGCCAAATTTTTATCAAGTGTAAATGACCAATAACTATTTGCATCTACTTGACCAACTTTAAGAACCGAAATTGCGACTCCATTATCATAAATAGTTAAGGTTGCATTGGGTTCAACTTTAACAGTAAATTTTGGAGTTGAATCATCAGTTTCTGAGTTAGGAGTGATTTGTTTTACAGTAGTACCATTATCATTATCCACTCTATTAAATGTAGGTTTATCAGGAGGGGTTGTATCCTTTGTACCTGTTACCTCAAATGCTACAGAACTATTACCTGCGCCATCTATTGCGGTAACTTTCGCTTTATTATTATCTGTTAAAGCAGGTGAAATCGCGATTGTAAATTTTCCATTTGCATCTGCCGTTCCCGTACCAATTACCTTAGTACCTATTGTTATTTGTATTTTAGCATTAGCTTCGGCAGTTCCTGTTACCGTGGTTCCATCAGCATTAATTTGAGCTGTAGGTTTATCTGGCGCTATAGTGTCATAGCCAGATTTAATTTCTAAAGGCTTAGAGGTATTACCCGCTGCATCTTCAACAATGACTGTCGCCTTTTGTGATTCTTTTAATGCTGGAGAAAGCGTAATTTGAAATTCACCTTGGGCATTGGCCGTACCCGTTCCAATCACTTTGCCATTAGCATCTTTAATTTGTACTTTGGTATTAGCCTCTGCGATTCCGTCAACTACTGTTCCTTCTTTATTCACTTCAACTAAAGGAATATCTGGAGCGAAAGTGTCCTTTCCAGCAATGATTTTAGTTGGCTCAGATTCATTTCCAGCTTTATCTACAGCAACCACTTTACCACCCGCTTCACTGGTCAAAGGCGGAGTAAATTTGTAAGAAAACTTCCCATCTGAATTTGCTTTTGTAGTATCTATGAATTTACCACTGGCATCATAAATGAAAACCATTGCATCGGGTTCAGTCTTACCATCTAATATTGAACCATCTTCATTTAATTGAGCTTGTGGAGCATCGGGAGCAATTGTATCTTTTGTACCTGTAATAGCAGCACCAGTAGACTCTTTACCACCTCCATTTTGAGCGAAAACATTTAATTTATTTCCATCTGTCAAAGGCTTGTCTAACTTGATAGTAAAATTACCACTTGCATCTGTGTTACCAGAAGCAACCACATTTCCATTTAAATCTTTAATATAAATTTTGGCATTAGCTTCTGCCTTACCAGTGACCGTAACAGCATCATCCGCAAGTTTTAGTTCTGTTGGTTTCGCAGTGTTTGGGACATCAACAGGTGAATCATCTTTGTCATCTTTATCAAAAGCCCACAAATATAAACCTTCAGCGGCTAAAACTGCTAAGCCTGCTTTTAAAACATTGCCCATCGAAAACGTTGGGGAATCATCAACTGCCATTGATGAAGCTGGTTGACTAGTGCTTGTATAGGCTAAATCTGTGACATGGTTTAGACCTGTATAGTCGATCACCTTACCTTGTGCATCGAATTGTGCTTCAACAAATTTTCCATGTTCAGTTGGAAAAACAAGTGAATGGTCTGTTGTATTCGTTGCTTCATTAAAGAAATTTTCTAAGACAATGGTCTCTCCATTTTTTAAATGAATGACGAGACTTCCCCCCTGCTTTTCCATCGATGCTATATCTTTTTGACTTACACCAATTTGAATAATAGTAGGTTTGCTTAAAACTACCTTATTGAACTGACCATCTTGCAGAACGTCCAAACCCTCTTTGGATGCCACAATTATTCTTGTCATTATTTCCTATCCTGAATTTCAGTTATATTTTTAAATGTCTAACTTTTTAAATGATTCATCTAAAAGCTATTTTATTGCTGTTTAAAATATCAAAACCATGTGTTTATCACAATTCAAAAAGCATATTTATCAATAATTATTTTTGACTTTTAATTAAAATATCTATTTCTCATAAAATTCATATCAACCTTAAATATCACCCTGTTCGAGTATTTACTAAATTTCTCATATATTAAGGCCATCATTTACATTTGTAAGTAAAAGAAGCTAAAAGTAGCTATCAGAATCAAAAGACATAAAGCAGCGAATTTAGTTATTTTCGCATCTGACAAGGTCATTTTTAGCATACTCCAGCCCTGAAAACGTTTTGCAAAAATGCTATTTAGAATAAGAGTTGAAACATGCAATAAAACCAAAGCTAAAAACAAGTTTGCAAAAAATTCGTGTAAGCCTTTTAAAGAATAGTAAAAATGCTCAGTCGCATACCCTAGTCCCACCACAATTGGAATCACGAGAAAAATAAGTACAATTGAAACTTGAAAAAGTGCAACACTGATTGAATGAATTGAATTTTTAGAAAAAATACTCTTTAAATTTGCATGACTCAAAGATTTTTTGATTGCATTCGTTGCCACATTACTCCGCTTTTTAATACCAAACGGTGTGGTACTTGAAATACGTGGACTCACAAAATGCCAGATCACTCGTGCGGTAATACTAATCAGAAGTATGTAACCAAACATCATGTGGACTTGGTGTAGATCTTCATTATCTCCTGTAAAATAAGCACCAATAAAGCCAAGCATAATAATTATATGTAAAATGCGTATTAGAATATCTATGTGTGACCATGTTTTTGACATCACAAAAGCTCAAAAGTGAAAAGTTAACTATAACTTTTACAATTGAAACTTAAACAAATATTAATCAAATTTCTTTCATCACTCACATAAAAAAAAGAGCACCCATTCAGGTACTCTCTATTTCAAAAAATTTAGCTTAATTAAAATCTACTATCGCGTAGTTGAACTAAAGTTGAATTAGCTTTCGCCAAGCTATCTACCACTTTATTCATTACAGCTGGAATCAAACTATCTGCCATTTGTGCCGCTTGCAAACCCAACTTTTCACCTAAGGTCGCTTTTCTACGAGTGTTAATCACATAGACATCATGCTGTGCTAATAAAGCTAATAGATACTCATCAGATGTTTGTAATTTATCAACAAGGTTAAGATTAAGCGCATCTTCACCATACCAATGTTCACCTGTAGCGACTTTATCAACATTAAGCTGTGGTCGATACTTTTCTACAAAGTGCTTAAATAACACATGAGTCTGTTGAAGCTCTTCTTCAAACTTTGCTTTACCTTCTGGGGTGTTTTCGCCAAACATCGTTACGGTACGTTTATATTGCCCTGCTGTATAAAGCTCAAAATCAACATTATGTTCTTTTAAAAGGCGATTAAAGTTTGGAACTTGAGCAACAACACCAATTGAACCCACAATAGCAAATGGTGCAGTAATAATTTCATTTGCGATACATGCCATCATATAGCCGCCACTCGCTGCCACTTTGTCTACACAGATGGTCAGATGGAAACCTGCATCGCGTAAGCGCACCAATTGAGCTGCTGCTAGACCATAACCATGTACCATGCCTCCTGGACTTTCAAGGCGAACGACAACGCGATCACGCCCTGCTTTAGCAGTTGCTAAAATGAGAGTAATTTCTTCTCGTATGTTTTCAACTGCTGAAGCTTGAATATCACCTTTAAAATCCAACACAAAGATTTTCTGATTATTTTTACGACGGATTTTAGCTTCTTTAGCAAGTTGTTGAACCAATTGTAAAAGTTCTAAACGACTTGCAGTAGTTTGTGCAATTTTTTTTCTCTGTTCATTTACACGTGCATTTAAATGACTAACACGTATTTCTGCAGGGAGTTTAGGCAAATGGAATAACATAAAATTCTAAGCTCATAAGTTATCTTTTATAGCCTTAAGATGTGGTCCTTTTGATTAAAATTCAATAGCGATTTCGCAAAATAGAGTCATTTTCATTTATAAAATAAAAAAAAGAGCACATGGCTCTTTTTTTGTATGAATAACTAACTTAACCGAAGCGTCCAGTAATATAGGCTTCCGTCAACTGATGGTCAGGTTGAGTAAAGACTTTTTCAGTTGAGTTGACTTCGATCAAATCACCTAAATGGAAATAGGCTGTACGATCTGAAACACGTGCTGCTTGTTGCATAGAGTGAGTCACAATTACAATTGTATATTGATTCGACAACTCAGAAATCAATTCTTCAATTTTTGCTGTGGCAATTGGGTCAAGTGCAGAACATGGCTCATCCATTAAAATGACTTCTGGACTTACTGCAATCGTACGTGCAATACATAAACGTTGCTGCTGACCACCTGACAAACCAGTACCCGGTTGATTCAAACGATCTTTCACTTCGTCCCATAAACCCGCTTTACGCAAACTATTTTCAACAATTTCTTCAAGATCATATTTATCACGTGCTAGACCATGAAGTTTAGGACCATAAGCCACGTTATCAAAAATAGTTTTAGGGAACGGGTTTGGCTTCTGGAACACCATACCAACCTGAGCACGCAATAATACGACATCAAGGTTTGGGTCATAAATATTGTGGTTATCAAGTGTAATCTTACCTGTTACACGACAGCCATCAATGGTGTCATTCATACGGTTTATCGTACGAAGAAAGGTAGATTTACCGCAACCTGACGGTCCAATAAAAGCAATAACTTCGTTTTGGTAAATATCGAGGTCAATACCCTTAATCGCTTCAAAATCACCATAATAAACATGGGCATCTTGTGCACTAATTTTGATTTCGGTTGAGTTCTGCTTTTTTGAAGTATGTGGTTCAAAATGCGAAACATACGAAGTGCCATGATTTTGCGATTTATCTGTAAATTGAGATTGTTCAGTGTTCACTAACTTATCCTTTTCTAAGGAATTCGTAATATCAATAGTATTCATCATTTATCCTCTATTACCAACGCACTTCGAACTTTTTACGTAACCAAATTGCAAGACTGTTTAAACCAATCATTAATGCAAGGAGTACGATAATCGCAGCGGCAGTACGGCCTTCGAAGAAGTTACGCAACTCATTACCTTGCCATAAATAAACTTGGACAGGTAAAGCTGTTGCTTGATCAAATGGAGTTGTTGGAATACTTGCAACGAATGCACTCATTCCAATTAAAAGTAAAGGTGCTGTTTCACCAAGTGCGTGAGCAACGCCAATAATTGCGCCAGTCATAATGCCTGGTAACGCTAATGGTAGAACATGGTGGAAAATGGTCTGAAATTTAGAAGCTCCCAAACCAAGTGCAGCTTGTCGAATAGAAGGTGGTACTGCTTTTAATGAAGCACGAGTAGTAATAATGACTGTTGGTAATGTCATCAAACTAAGAACTAAACCACCCACTAACGGAGCAGATAAAGGCAAATGCATCCAGCCAATAAAAATTGCCGCACCGAGTAAACCAAACACAATTGAAGGAACCGCAGCAAGGTTATTGATGTTGACTTCAATAATGTCTGTAATAAAATTCTTTGGAGCAAATTCTTCAAGATAGATTGCGCTGGCAACACCAATCGGAATTGCAATAATGATCACAATCAGCATCATGAATAATGAACCCATGAATGCACCTGCAAGACCACTAATTGCTGGTGAACTACGAGAGTCAGGGTTCTTAAATAAGTTCATATTAAATGTACTTTCAAGAACACCTTTTGCTTTTAGTTCATCTGCAAGTTTACGCACTTCGGGATCAAGCTGTTGCTGATCATCTGGCAATGAACGGTCAATATTACCTTTTAACCAGACATCAACATTGGCATCGCCCAAGAAATTAAGATTTTCTTTTTTACCAATGAGTGATGGGTCCGCAAAAACCATATCACGCAAACGATAAGCTTCTGAGCTCGCATAAAGACTACTTAAGTAATCACGCTGGCTAGCAAGTGCAGGGTCTTTGGCAATCATTCCATTTACAATAATGCCATCCCAATCCACCATACCCATTTTGGTTTGCCAGTCGATATAACGCTCTTGATAATGTGCAGGTGTTTCCCCCTGCCCACGAACAGGTACCGGACCTGCATCAATCACTTTCGGATCAAAGTAAATTGGAACATTCATACTCGTTTGCCAAAAAGCAGGTAAACCTTTTGCCAAAATACTGCTAAACAATAGTGCAACGAATGCAAGTCCAATTACGACGGCCGAGAACCCAGCATAACGAAAAGCTTTTTCTTTACGATGACGTTTAGCCAAAGATTTTTCGATGACTTGTTTACGTCGTTCACTTAATTCAGCAGCAACTTTTGGATCAAATACGTTCTGATCCATAGGAGACGATGTATTTGATGTACTCATTCGTATTGCTCACGGTATTTACGCACAATGTACAGTGCAACAATGTTTAAACATAAGGTAATCACAAATAGTGTTAGACCTAACGCGAATGCAACCAAAGCTTGTGGGCTGGCAAAGTCAGTATCACCAGTTAACTGTTTTACGATCGTAACGGTCACTGTCGAAACAGCTTCAAATGGATTTGCATGTAAAAGTGGACTGTTCCCTGCGGCCAAAACCACAATCATGGTTTCCCCTACGGCACGAGAGACAGCTAATAAAAAGGCGCCCGTAATACCTGGTAACGCAGCGGGTAAAACGACTTGACGAATTGTTTCAGACTTAGTTGCTCCAAGTCCTAAAGAACCGTCACGTAATGCACGAGGTACTTGGGTAATAATGTCGTCTGATAAAGAAGAAACAAACGGGATAATCATAATCCCCATCACGAAACCAGCAGTTAAAGCACTAGTCGCGTTAATTTCAAGACCTACATAAGCACCAGCTGTCTTGAAAAATGGTCCAATAACCATCATGGCAAAAACACCATAAACAATTGTTGGAATACCCGCTAAAACTTCAATTGTTGGTTTTGCCCATGAACGTAACCATGGTGAAGCATATTCAGCTAAATAAATAGCAATCATGAGTCCTACAGGTACAGCAACCAATAAGGCGATGCCGCTGACCATGAGTGTGCCCCAAAGTAATGGCAATAAACCATAACTACCTTCAGCATTACCGGAGGTACTAAAGCCTGGGTTCCACTCTGTCCCAAAGAAGAAATCAAGTGGGCTTACAAAACGGAAGAAGTGCATCGCTTCGCCAAACATCGACATCACAATACCGATGGTTGTTAAAATCGCAACGCCAGAACATAAAATCAACGCAACATTAATGGCACGTTCAACTTGGTTACGCGCACGATATTGTTGATTAATTTTTTTCTTTGCCCAAACTAAACCTAATAAAGCTGCGCAAACGACAACAGCAAACTTGGCAAAAGAGCCAATGGTTTGAAATTTTGCGAACTGTTGAGCAGCAGCTAATTCATAGGCTGCCGGTTTATCACTTACCCCAAAACCTGAAGCAATGGATTGAACACGATCAACCAGTACACTTCTGCCCGCTTCATCAAGCGAAGCACTTACAGATGCCGGAATATTATTAAAAATAATATGATTTAAAATACTTGGTTCAACCAAGCTCCAAATGATCAAAATTAAAAAAGCAGGGATACCGCACCAAAGTCCAACCAGTGCACCATAATAACCAGGACGAGAATGTAACGTCGCCGAGTTGCTTCCCTTACCTGCTAGGTTACGGCTTTTTCTCAGCCCAAGTTGATATGCGATTGCCACAAGGGCTAACAACACACCGATAAGTAGCAGATTCATGTACTCTCCACTGTTTTCTCAATTGTCATAATTTGGAAAAAACAAGTTAGACAAAAAGGCTGATGAACTTTCAAGATCACCAGCCCTCATTCAAACTAACTTATTTAACAGTTTTACCTGCTTTAAAGTCAGCCAAAACTTTTGCACGTTCAGCATCAGACATTGCGATTAAGCCATCACGCTCAGCTTTAGAACCTTTACCTGTTGCTTTTTTGCTTACGAAATATTCTACATATTGCGGTAAGCCTTTAACTGATTTTAAGTGCTCGCCTTTCACGTAGAAGAACAATGGACGAGATACAGGGTATGTACCGTTCAATACTGTTTTCTCAGAAGGAACAACATTGTTTACTGTCGCTACACGTAACTTGTCACGGTTCATATCATAGAAACTTAAACCAAACACGCCTACTGCACTTGGAGAGGTCTTTAAACGAGCCAATGTTTCTGTGTAGTCACCAGCAATTTCAATTACACGACCATCTTTACGGAAAGTAGAACATGCTTTCTTCTGAGCATCTTTATCTAGATTCTTGAAGTATTCATACGATTCGCAACCAGCTTCAACCATTTTCTCTTGGAAAACTTCACGAGTACCATGGTTAGACGCAGGAATTACAAGTGTAATTGGTTCATTTGGAAGAGATTTATCAATCTGGTTCCAGTTTGTATATGGGTTTGGAACCAATTTACCCTTTGAAGGTAACTGTGCAGCTAAAGCAGCAAACACATGGTAAGGTTTTAATTTATAAGCTGCTTTGTTTGAGTTAGACGCGAATACAATACCGTCGTAACCAATTTTGATTTCTTGAATTTGTTTTACGCCAGCTTTGTTACAAGCTTCAATCTCAGTACTTTTAATTTTACGAGAAGAGTTTGCAACGTCGATTGTGTTATCGCCAACGCCTTGACAGAATTGTTTCAAACCAGCAGAAGAACCGCCAGAACCAACTACAGGAGTTTTAAATTGAGGGAATGTATTACCAAACTCTTCAGCTACAACGCTGGCAAATGGTAGTACAGTTGAAGAACCAGCAATTTGAATCGTATCACGAGCTGCATTTGCAGTCGTTGTTACAGCTGCCCCAGTTACTGCTAACGCAATTGCGATTTGACGTGGATTTAAGCGCATTCTGTTCTCTCTCATTAATGCAATAGGTTGTACGTCACTTTTTGTTGAGTGCTTGTACGCTCTTCGATAGCTGCATTGTGAATAGAAAATATGACAATTAAGTTACAGTATGATGACGCTTTAATGATTTCAATATTGTTAATTGTCACATTATTATTTTTTGCCTACTATCAAATATTTAATTCAATCCTAGTAGATATTTTACCTTGTATATTAGTCTGTATTATTACACTCGTTAAAAATATAAGATTTTTGTATTTATAAAATATAAAAAACAAAAGTGTTATAAATGTTTTAAAAACCGATAATTTAGTTATCTTTAGTTTAATGATTAAAATATTTTTTGATTAAGGAAGTTTTTATTAAAATATTTCTAAAAATAATAATTTCTTTGTAACATGAAAATAATATTACAAAAGATAAAGGGTTACCTGTTTTACGTCAGGTAACCGCAATATTATTGTCAATTTAAACGATCAACTCGATTGTACTTCTGGCATCGCAACCATTTTTTTACGATATTTTAAGAAATACGTAAGCGCTAAAACAGCCAACCAAATTGGACCTAAAATAACGGCAAGTCTCATATCTGGCGTCATTGCCATAATAATAAGAATAAAGCATACAAAGCTAATGGTTAAATAATTACTCCATGGGCTAAGAATGCTTTGGAATTTGGTTTGACGTTTTTGCAATTTCATTGCTTTAGTGAATTTCAAATGAGTCACTGAAATCATAAGCCAGTTAATGACAAGTGCAGCCACAACAAGCATCATAAAGAGCTGAAAAGCTTGACCTGGAATTAGGTAATTTACGACCACACATATTGCTGTAATCGATGCAGATACCACTGCTGCTGGAACTGGAATGCCACGACTGTTTACTTTCTTCAAGATAGCTGGGGCATTACCCTGCTCTGCTAAACCATGCAACATACGGCTATTACAGTAAATACAGCTGTTATAAACTGAAATGGCAGCAATCAAGACCACAAAGTTTAAAACGTTCGCAACGCCATTACTATTTAATGACTGGAAAATCATTACAAATGGGCTACCGCCTTCTGCAACCATATTCCAAGGATAAAGGCATAGTAAAATTCCAATCGCACCGATATAGAAAATTAAAATACGGTAAACAATCTGGTTCACTGCTTTTGGAATAGTCGTTTCAGGTTTTTTAGTTTCAGCCGCAGCAATACCAATTAATTCTAAGCCACCAAATGCAAACATAATAACAGCCAAAGCCATGACAAAACCGTGAATTCCGTGTGGGAAGAAACCACCGTGTTGCCATAAATTTGCAATACCTGCTTGCGGACCAGCAGAACCTGTAAATAAGAGATAGGTACCAAAACCAATCATGCTTAAAATTGCAACAATCTTAATGCAGGAAAATAAGAATTCGGATTCCCCAAAAAAGCGGACATTTACCAAGTTAATGCCGTTAATTAAAATAAAGAAAAATAAAGCAGTCAGCCAAGTGGGAATTTCAGGCCACCAAAACTGAATGAAGGTTCCAATTGCACTGAGTTCAGCCATGCTTACCAGTACATACAACACCCAGTAGTTCCAGCCAGACATAAAACCAGCCATTTTGCCCCAGTACTTATTGGCAAAATAACTGAATGAACCGCTTACTGGTTCTTCAACAACCATTTCACCTAAATGACGCATAATTAAGAAAGCGATAATTCCAGCAATTGCATATCCCAATAAAATTGAAGGACCTGCCAGTTTAATCGTTTGAGAAAGACCTAAGAATAACCCTGTTCCGATCGCCCCTCCGAGTGCGATGAGTTGAATATGCCGATTGGATAAGCCTTGTTTTAACTCGTGCTTATTGTTTGCATCCATAACATTATCTCCAATGTTGGTGTCACTTCCTGTACACCTTTATTCAGCACCATATCCGAAGGCCAGAAACCGACCTTCGGACATAAGTTTGCTTTAATATGAGTCCATTTAATTTTTGAGAAGACTTGTCCTGTCTTCTATTTAAAACGAGCTTGCATCCTTACATTTAATAGGCTGGGAACGCTCCTTTAAAATTTCGTAACCGCGATCACCGTAATCAAAACGAGCAATCACAGAAGCAAATTTTTTCAAACTCACCGGTGCATCCATTGCTGGTAGTTTTAATTCAATAAAAGTTAATTGATCATTCTGATGAACATTGTCTAAAACACTCTTTAGCTGTCCAGCAGTTTCAACCACATAGGTGGTATGGCCTTTTTTACCGTTAAATACGGCTGGAATTTCAGTATATTTCCAGTTTTGTACATCGTTATAGGCAGCGTTTTCGCCCATGATTAATCGCTCAATGGTGTAACCGCCATTGTTCAGCAAGAAAATGATTGGTTTTAAACCATGGCGAATAATTGTAGAGAGTTCTTGTACCGTAAGCTGGAATGAACCATCACCAATAAATAGAATTTGACGGCGTTCAGGAGCAGCCAGCAAACTACCAAGTAAAGCCGGTAAGGTATAACCGATTGAACCCCAAAGTGGCTGAGCAATATATTTAGCCGTAGCAGGAAGTTTTAAACCAGACAAAGCTGAGTTTGAAGTTCCAACCTCTCCAATAATCACATCGTCTTCTTTTAAGAAACCTGCAATATAGTTCCAAAGTACATCTTGGCTTAGCTTTTGTTGTGCTGGGGCTTCAAAGGCTTTCTGAGGTTGTTTTTCAAGAACAGGTTTAGTTGCTTTACGCGGTGCAACTTTTTTATTTAACTCAACAAGTAATTGTCCAATTTCAATGCCTGGAAAATCCTGACCAAAAATATTCAGACCATAAGATTTAATTTCAATATAGTTCTTAGTCGCAATTTGATGAGTAAATACAGCTGAACCGACATCTGTAAAACGTGCGCCAATACCAATTAGGCAGTCAGACTGCTCAATGATATTTTTAACATGTGGCTGGCTTGCCCCACCAACATAAGTACCGATGTAACGAGGTGAGCCTTCATCCATAATATTTTTTGCAGTATTCATACCGGCAAATGGAATTGAGCACTTTTGAGATAAATCATTTAAAAGTGAAGTTACACCAAAAACTGAAGCTTCATTATCAATAAGAAGCGCTGGGCTTTGAGCATTCGCAATAATGTCACAGAGTTTGCTCACCACAGTTTGCAATAATTCAGGTTCAACAGCTGGATAACTTAGGTCGAGTGGACGCTCAGACACTTCAATTTTAACGTGAGTAATATCTCCAGGTAATTGAATGTGTACAGGGCGGCGATCAAGAAAACACTGACGTAATACACGGTCAATTTCAAAGGCTGCATTTGCCGGAGTTAAACGTGTTTGAGCAACTGTGAACTCTTTCATACAGTTCATAATATTGTCGTAGTTACCATCAACCAACGTATGGTGAATCAAAGTACCTTTTTGCACTGCATGTAAAGGTGGAATACCAGAAATATGGATAAGAGGTACATTTTCTGCATAGGCACCAGCAATGCCATTAATCGCACTTAAGTCACCTACACCATATGTGGTTGCCAAGGCAGAAAAACCGTTAATTCGTGCATAACCATCTGCTGCATAGGCAGCATTTAATTCATTACAATTTCCAATAAATTCGAGTTCTGGATCTGCTTCAACTTGTTCTAGATATGAGAGGTTAAAATCACCAGGTACACCAAACAGATGTTGGATACCCATTTGTTTTAGACGAAGATTTAAAAAGTCACCGATTTCTATGAACATTGCTCTATATCCTTTGAGACCAATTTTTATTCCATAGAAAAATAATATTTCATCTACCTTTTAAATTTCGTGCATAATGAAAACGCATTTTAATAAAAATACATGATTTGTGTATCATAAAAGGATTTTATGCAATGGATAAGTTCGACTGGCAAATCATTCAGGCATTACAAAAGAATGGACGGCTCACCAATCAGGAAGTTGGAGATTTAATCGGTTTATCTGCTTCCCAATGTTCTAGAAGAAGACAGCTGCTTGAGCAAAAAGGCATAATTTTAGGTTACACTGCCCGCATCCAGCAACAAGCGCTAGGACTGGAAGTCACAGCGATGATTCATATTAATTTAAGAACACACGAAGCTAAATCGCAGCAGGCTTTTCAAGAGTTAATTGAAGCTGAAGACAACATTCAGGATGCATTTTCAATTAGTGGCGATGCTGATTTTATTTTAAAAGTAGTTGCAGAGAATTTAGAACAGCTTTCTCAATTTGTGACTGAAAGATTGCTTTCTTATAATTTTATAGGACATATAAAGTCTTACATTGTTCTAAAAAAAATCAAAGAACAGAATCATTTTTTAATAAAACCAAAAAGTCACGGCTACCATCACACGACTTAAGCAAGTTAGTATTTAATAAAATAATTTAGAATAAAAAGGCGGATCTATCATCCGCCTTAAAATTAATATTTAAACTTTACTAATATGTAGTGTTTGCCCAATCGTATTTTCAAGCAAACCTTCCAAACCAAACTCAGCACCTAAGCCTGACATTTTCCAGCCACCAAAAGGTGCATGAGGCAGAACTTCCGCATGGGTATTGACCCAAACAGTACCACATTGAAGCTGAGTCGCATAAGTTTGAGCAGCTTGAATATCAGAAGACCAAATTGAACCACCTAAACCAAACTCACTATCATTAGCGCGTGCAATCGCATCGTTGATATCTGTATATTTTAAGATAGGTAACACTGGACCAAATTGCTCTTCTTGGACCACACGGCAAGATTCAGAAACTTCAGTCAAAATAGTAGGCGCAATAAAGTAGCCCTGCTCTGGTAATTGCTGTTGACCTGAAAGTGCTTTTGCACCTTGTTCAATTGCTTCTGCAATAAGAGTTTTCACCTTGTTATATTGCATTTGGTTTTGTACTGGACCAAATGTTGTAGAAGGCTCCATTCCATCGCCAACAATCTGAGCATTGGCAATGTCAGCTAATTTTTGCGATAAAGCATCGTATTGACTTTCATGTACATATAAACGTTTTAACGCAGCACACGTTTGACCCGCATTTAAAAATGCAGTATTGAAAATCTTAGCTGCAATTTCATCTATATTTGCATCAGGTAATACAATACCCGCATCATTACCACCCAGCTCTAAAGTTAAATGTTTTAGTTGTTGAGTTGCACCCGTCATGATGTGCTGCCCAGTTCTGGTTGAACCCGTAAACACAACTTTTTGTACATCAGGATGGGAAGATAATGCTTCGCCAATCTCGCCAGCACCCACCACAATTGAAATAACACCAGCCGGAACTTCTTGCTGAATGATTTCACATAAACGCAAAGTCGATAGTGGTGTGTATTCAGAAGGTTTGCTAATCACAACGTTACCCGCGCGCAATGCAGGCATGATATGCCAGACCGCAATCATGAGTGGCCAGTTCCAAGGGGTAATTGAAGCCACTACACCTAATGGTTGACGATGACGTTCAATACGCTTAACTTCACTGTCTTCGATAATTTCAACAGGTAAATCCATAGCAGCTGCATAACGAGTCCAACCAATTGCGCCCTGCACTTCCATTTGCGCGAGTGCCAATGGCTTACCCTGTTCAAGCACAACCAGCTCTGCGAGCATTTCAGCGTGCTTCTCAATACCGTCAGCTATCTTGTTTAAAATTGATTTACGTTCATCGTGCGACACCATTTGCCATGCTTTAGATGCCTGTTTAGCCGCACTCACTGCTTGATTCACTTGCTCAACCGATGCTTTTGCACAATGTGCAGCCGTTAAGCCAGTAGCAGGGTTAATAATTTCTAGTTCACCTTGTTCACCTGAACAAAGTTGACCGCCAATAATGAGCTTAAATTCATTGAGCATATTCGCTTGTTGCATTTCTTCTTCCTTGTCTTAATTGTAATTACAGCCACTTACTTTATTTTCAGTTAAAGCAGGATTATTTAAAGTAAGTACGATATAGATATATCAATGCGACCAAAAATATCGGGAACATACCAATACAATAAGAAATTTGCTCCCCATAAATCATGCATAATTATTTTTGTTTTTTGAAAATATGCATGGTTTGTGCATATATCACTCTTCTGATACACACTTTTAATAAAAATAATATGTAATAAAAAAGCCCGGTAATAAACCGGGCTTTTTTTGTTATCAACTCAATTAGTCGATTGGTGGTACATAGTTACCAGAAGCAATCGCATCTTTAATGCGGTCAGCTTCAGCCAATACTTGACCTAAAAGGTTTTTAACGTTTTCGAATGTTACAACCGGGCTTAATGTTGTCATTTTCAATGACTGTACATTACCAACTTTTGTTACACCGATATTTGCTTCACCACGAGCAAACAATTCGTCCGCTACGTTTTGGTTTAAGCTATCGATCAACTCAGCTGGATAGCCTTGTGGTACAACACGGAACAATACAGAAGCAAATTGTGGTTCAACTAAAAGCTCTAAACCTGTCGTTGCCTTGATGTAATCTGCAACTTCACGAGTAAGTTTTACACCATGGTCAATCATTGAACCATATAGGTCTTCACCAAGTGATTCGATTGTCATCCACAATTTCAATGCATCAAAACGACGAGTCGTTTGTAATGACTTAGAAACAAGGTTTGGTACACCATGTTCTTCGTCATAAGCAGAGTTCAAATATTCAGCTTCGTAGTGCATAAAGCGATAGTTCGCTTCGTCTTTTAACAAGAACGCGCCACAGCTAATGCTTTGGAAATAGTGCTTATGGAAGTCGAGGGTAATCGAGTCAGACAACTCAATACCATCAAGCATTGCACGATAGTCTGTTGACAAAATCAGTGCACCGCCCCATGCCGCATCGATATGCATCCATGAACCATATTTATTGGTAATTTCACGGATTTTCTTCAATGGATCAATTGCACCAGCATCAGTTGTACCTGCTGTCGCAACGACACAAGCAACTACTTTGCCTTCTGATTGCAAATGTGCCATTGTTTTTTCAAGCGCATCTACATCCATCTGTGCATTTTCATTCACAGGAACAGTAACAACTGACTGGAAGCCCATGCCCATCATTGCCATGTTCTTTTGCACAGAGAAATGCGCATTTTCAGAACAAATGACTTTGACGTTTTTCATTGCATCAGCTGGAATACCATCACGCTGTACAGACCACGGATTACCGTTTTCGTCTTTCCAGTTTTTCGAAATGCACCAGTCACGAGCAAGCAATACACCCATTAAGTTAGATTGAGTACCGCCAGAGGTGAAAACACCCGCTTGACCAGAACCATAACCTACTTTTTGGCGTAACCAATCAATAAGCTGAACTTCCATTAATGAACCGGCTGGGCTTTGATCCCACGAGTCCATAGACTGGTTAGTCGCATTGATAAGGACTTCCGCAATCTGGCTCATTACCATCGTTGGACAGTGTAAATGTGCTAATGAATGCGGATGATGTACTTTTAAGCTTTTATTTAAGAAAAGCTCAATCATACGTTGAAGTGATTCTTGTACACCCATACCTTCTTTTGAAGGCTGGAAAGAAATCGCTGAACGCAATTCTTTAATGCTACCACCTGTGTACATCTTTTCATTTTGCAACCATGCTGAAACGGCTTTTACCGCTTCGCCCATTGCTGACTCATAGTCAGCAATGGATTGTGCATCATTGCAGAGTAACGCTTTACGATGTTCTGCAAAATCCACCATACTTATGCGCCTCGTACTGCAACCAATGCTTCTGCAATTGCTTTCTTAAAGCGAGCAACTACTTCAACACACTCTTCTTGAGTGATGATAAGCGGGCAAAGTAAACGAATTACTGTACCGTTACGGCCACCTTTTTCAAGCAATAGTTTATTGTTGAAACAAGCAGTTTGAATTGCAGCAGCTAATTGTGAGTCAGCAGGATGCGAACCAATACGATCAGCTGGTTTACGCTCGTCAACAATCTCAACACCGATCATTAAACCGCGACCACGTACGTTACCGATACATGGGAATTCTTGAGCTAATTTTTTAAATTCAGCTTGAAGATAGTCACCACGTTCTTGTGCATTTTGAGCAAGATTTTGTTCAGTAATCGTTTTTAATACGACAAGGCCTGTACCCATAGCAAGTTGGTTACCACGGAAAGTACCCGTGTGACCTGCAGGCTGCCAAGCATCAAATTTACGTTTAATACCTAATACTGCAAGTGGTAAACCACCACCTACTGCTTTAGACATTACAACAACATCAGGTTCAATACCTGCGTGTTCAAATGCAAACATTTTGCCTGAACGTGCAAAGCCAGCTTGAACTTCGTCTAAAATCAAAACGATGTTGTGCTTTTCAGTCACTTCACGGATTTTTTGCAACCATTTTACTGGAGCTGTAACTACGCCACCTTCACCTTGAATCGCTTCAAGAATAACAGCAGCCGGTTTTGTTACACCGCTTTCAACATCTTCGATAAAGTTTTCAAAGTAGTAAGTTAAAGCGTCAACGCCAGCTTCACCACCTAAACCAAGTGGGCAGCGGTATTCATGCGGATATGGCATGAATTGTACGCCTGGCATTAAACCGTTAACTGCATTTTTCGCACTTAAATTACCAGTCATAGCAAGTGCACCATGGGTCATACCATGATAACCGCCAGAGAAACTGATCACTGAACTACGGCCAGTGTAAGTCTTAGCAAGTTTAATTGCTGCTTCAGTTGCGTCTGCACCAGCAGGACCACAGAACTGCAAGCAATATTCTTCTTTACCACCAGGTAAATATGCTAACAATGCTTCAGTGAATGCATCTTTTAAAGGTGTGGTTAAGTCTAAAGTATGCAATGGCAAACCACTTGCCAATGTATCTTGAATACTTTGAATCACCGCAGGATGATTATGACCTAAAGCCAATGTACCTGCCCCAGCTAAACAATCAAGGTACTGTGTACCTTCAACATCAGTAACCCAGCATCCTTGTGCTTTCGCTATCGCTAACGGTAATTTACGTGGATAGCTACGAACATTTGATTCCATTTGACTTTGGCGAGTCAAATAATATTCGTTAGTAGCATTAGTGGCAGGGTTAACGGAAGTAACGCTCATATCGGATTACCATCTCTGATAGGGGTAGAAAGAAATAAGTCTGGTGACGATGGGTCCTTTGACTCGGTGCTTTATAGAACTAGTAAAGACACTTATTTTATATCTTGTAACTAGGAGCGCGATGATACCTAATTTTACAAGAAAAAAAACGTCTTTTATGTACTTTACTCATCTAATCTTATTGAAAAAATGTATCATCCCAATAGTTACGATGAATTATCATCATACTATGTGACAACCTAAAGAAAATATTCTTTTTTTATATTACTTTGATTTTTTAAGTTACATTGACACACTTTAATTTTAAGACTTTGTTTTTAAAATAATTTATATTTACCAAAATTTAAAAAAACTGATCTAAATATTACAAATACGCCACAAAATCTGCAAAAGTTATGCATAACTTATGTTTAACATTTCTTAATGAAAAAAATTAAATTTATATTAATTTTTAAAGGAAAAAATTATGCGTACTTTAGCTGTCTCAACCCTTCTTTTAGGTTCTCTCCTTAGCCCTTTAGTTTTTGCTCAGGATGATAACGCTTTGAACTATAATATTGTGAATGTGCAAGCTGAAGCTTCTCGTCAAGTTTCTAATGATGAAATGCATGCAACTTTATATATTGAAAAAAGTAATAAACAACCAGCCGAACTTTCAAATCAAATTAATCAACTCATGAATCAGGCACTTGCCGTTTCCCGCAAATATCCACAAGTAAAAGTGGAAACAGGTGCACAAAGTACTTATCCAATTTACGATAATGACAGTAACAAGCTAAAAGAATGGCGTGGCCGCGCTGAAATTCGTCTTGAAAGTAAAGACTTTAAAGCAGCAAGCCAGTTAGTAAATGAATTACAGCAAGGCTTCCAAACTCAATCAATTAATTTTACAGTTTCAGATGAACAACGTAAAAAAGTTGAAAACGAGTTGATGATCGAAGCTTCTAAAAACTTTCAACAACGTGCTCAAATGTTGACGCAAGCATGGAATAAAAGCCAATACACGCTCGTTAACTTAAACTTAAACACTAACAACTATTTCCCGCAGCCTGTAATGCGTGCAAGCATGGCTAAGTTTGCTACTGCCGAAGCGGCTCCTGCTCAAGACATGGCGGCTGGTGAATCTAAAATTACTGTAAATGCAAACGGTTCAATTCAATTTAAATAATTTCTTTTCATCAAAAGAAGCCGCATGAAAGATGCGGCTTTTTTTATTACTGATCAAGATATTCAACTCAAATTTTGCAAAGAATCCCAAGCAGCTTTTGCCAAAATATCTTTATAAATTTTAGGGTTGGAAGGAACACGTTGTGATAACCACGCACGGCAATAATTTTCTGTAGACCCAATCACCAATGAAAGTAATAGCTCATGAGGTATAGATTTTAAAAACTCAGAATCTGCATAATTTGAAATTTCGCTAAAGATCTTTTGATTTCTTGATTTATTTTTCTGAACAAGACGTTCTTGGTCTTCACCTTGCATCACACTAAAACGAGCAGATATTAAAAATTTAGCAAACTCTGGCTGTTCACTTACCCAATCAATGTAACTATGAATAAAAGCATATAAAACCTCTTGAAGGGATTCTGTGCCCTCCAGATAGTCATCTCTTCGTGCAGCTTGGTCATCTAAAGCTGCAAAGAATAGAGTCGCAACAATCCCTTCTTTATTTTTAAAGTGATGATAAATAGCCCCTACACTACTGTCAGACTTCGCACGAATCATCTCAATGCTTGTAGTTTCAATTCCATTTTCTAAGAAACAAGACAAAGCATCTAATAAAATCTGTCTTTTTAAAGCAGCCCTTCTGCCTGGATATAAACGTTCTAATAGCTCTTGTGCAGATTTCATCGTTTGTTCCCTAACCAGTTATCGGAGATATTCTGAATGACTTGACTCGTTTTTGTAAACAGAATTATATTCTTTAACAGAACAAAATTCTGTTTTTTATTAATAATGGAGCTTTAAACCATGGCAACTACTTTAGAACTTTGGAACAAAGTGTCTGCTTTTCCTAAAGGAAAATGGACTTTCTCACGCATGCTATGTTTAAAAGCACCTTATTTCGGCAGTATTTCACCGCTCTTTATCGATTTAAAACCTAATTATTGTGAAATAGCGATTAAGAAAAAGCGTTCTGTTCTCAACCATATTGGAACAGTTCATGCGATTGCGATGTGTAATATGGCTGAACTTGCAGGTGGCACAATGACAGAAGTTACGGTGCCTTCCACACATCGCTGGATTCCCAAAGGTATGACTGTCGAATATTTAAAAAAGGCAGAAACAGACTTAATTGCAGTTGCAACGCCTGTAGAAAAAAATTATGACTGGGATAAAGCTGGAGAATATTTAGTGAATGTAGAAGTCTTTGATTCTCAGAAAGAGAAAGTCTTCCAAGCTACGATTACCATGTGGATTTCTAAAAAGAAGTAATAAAAAAGCCCTGAACTGATCAGGGCTTTTTTTATTTATTTTTTAAATGGTAAGGCATATTTCAAGATACGGCCAACCACCTGACCAAACTGTTTAGTCAAACTTGCATTGTTATAGTTCAGACCATATTTCTTACATACAGCTTCAACTTTTGGAGCCATCTGGCGATAACGGCGTGCTGGAACATCAGGATATAAATGATGCTCAATCTGATGGCTCAAATGTCCACTTAAGATATGTAGTGCTTCTGAACCTTTTAAGTTTGAAGAACCACGAATCTGGCGCATATACCAGTGGCCGCGGCTTTCGTCCTGTAAAACAGACTTTGGAAATACTTCTGCATCTTTTGTAAAGTGACCACAGAAAATAATCGTAAATGTCCAAATATTACGAAGGCCATTCGCAACCAGATTTCCCGTAAATACAGGTAAAGCTGCTGGGCCTGCAATTAATGGGAAAAAAACGTAATCTTTGAAGAGCTGAGTACCAATCTTTTTATTAACAGGTTTTAACTCTTCCAAGAATTTTGCCATGCTCTTACGTTTATAAAGGACACGACCAATTTCAAGGTTCTGAATGGCTACGCCCCATTGGAACAATAAGCAAAATGGAATGCTATAAACTGGTTGAAGTAAGAAACCTGGTTTCCAACGTTGCTCTGGGAATAAGCGAAGCAAACCATAACCAATGTCATCATCTATACCTTTAATGTTGGTATAAGTGTGATGTTTATAGTTATGAGTTTGACGCCAGTTATCAGAAGTACCAACGGTATCCCATTCGTAAGTTTGACCATTAAATTTAGGGTCGTTCATCCAGTCGTATTGACCATGCATGACATTATGACCCAATTCCATGTTCTCCATAATTTTAGAGAAGCCTAAAAGGCCTGTTCCTAAAATCCATGCTGGTGGGAACCAACCTGCAAACAAACATGCGCGCCCTAAAAAGCTACTGTAACGAATTGCAGCATAGACACGGCGGATATATTTAGCATCTTTCTCACCTAAATCATCCAATACTTCTTGTTTGATCTGATCGAGCTCTTTTGCAAATGCGTCAAGTTCTGTAGGCGTCAAATCTCGATTTTTAGGATTTTTAAAATATTCGACTTTCACTGGCATATTCATAAAAGTTCTCTCTTAAAGATCAATAACTAGATCAGATTGTGCGGAGTTCACACAAATTTTGAGTAATTGGCTTGGTTCGGTATTTTCGCTACCATTGAGTAAGTTACGTGTAGACCCTTGGGCTTTACTACAAACGCACTTATTACAAATTCCCATACGGCAACCATGTGTTGGCTTAAGGCCTTCATGTTCCAGACTCACCAAAATTGATTCGCCTTTTGGAATTGCAATGACCTTATTAGACTGGGTTAATGTGACATTTACATAACCAACTTCAGCCGTACTATCACGAGTTAGGCTAAAAGCTTCTGTTAATACAGTCGGTGCTTTTTCAAAAAGCTGTTCCACTGTCGAAACAAAACCTGAAGGCCCACACGCATATACGGTGCTGTTTTCTAAATCGTCTACTAATGCTAAATGCTCTGCATTTAAACGTTCATCGTTTGGTGTTTCTTGTGTATAAAAAATCTGATAACTAAAATTTGGGAATTGCTGTGCAACTTGTTCAAAATATTCAATAAAAGCGACATCAGAACGCTGTTTTACCCAATATAGAAGTTGTACTTGAACTTTATCTAACTGCTGACTCTGTTTAATTGCAGTGATTAAGCTCAACATTGGAGTAATACCACTACCCGCAGCCAGCATAATTAATTTTGGCGTTTTGATATTTTGTTGCATGTCGCCATAAGGTTGACCAAGCTCAAAAACATCGCCAATTTGGCTTTCAGTCATAAACCAGTTACTGACGATACCATCAGCCACTTTTTTAATCGTTAAACGTAAATGTTGTTCGTCAATTTGCGTCAAGCTATACGTACGTTCATAACGACGACCAGCAATTTCAACAATGACAGGATGATGCTGACCAGCAACACCTATTTTCACTAAACGGTTACATTTTAGTGTAAGACTCACCATGTCATGAGCGACAAATTCTTTTTTTACAATTTGAACAAGCCCATGTTTTACAGACCATAAAGGATTAACTTTTTGTAGCCAGAAGTTAGCCGTATCTCTATCAAAGATGGCTTGTGTCAATGAATTGAATAGAGAATTTCTCTTTTCGATTACGTGCATAGCTGGAGGCTCTATCGCTCTTTTTTAATTATTATACACATGTATATATATTTGTATATACACCTGTACTTTTAATTACAATTTCACAAGTTCAGCTTCTAAGGCTATAATCCTGACAGTTTACAAATATATTGAACAGCATGACCCAATCTTCACTTTCTCAGAACCTGAATGACACGCCTCGACAACAAGATGTCATTGAAATTAAAACAGCTACGCGTTCTGTAGGAAGAAAAGCGACAATTACTAAAGAAGAACTTTTTCAGGCTGCTCTAAATCTGATTGGCCCACAAAAGAGTATTGCTTCATTAAGTTTACGTGAAGTAGCAAGAGAAGCTGGTATTGCGCCAAACAGTTTCTATCGACATTTTAAAGATATTGATGAGTTAGCGATTTCTTTAATTGACCGTGCTGGTATTGTCTTACGTAAAATTATTCGCCACGCTCGCCTACGCGCATCCTTACAAGAAAGTATTATTCGTAGTTCTGTCGATATTTTTCTTCAGCAGCTCGATGCTGATGAGGGTAACTTAAGTTTATTACTACGTGAAGGCTTTACAGGCTCTGCCTCTTATAAAGCCGCAGTTGAACGTCAATTAAATTTCTTTCAACAAGAGCTACAAGAAGATTTAATTCGGCTGGAGCGCTTAAATAACAATCACCTCTACCACCCTGAACTTGTTGCAAAAGCAATTACTCAACTTGTGTTTCACATGGGGGCAAAAGCGATTGACCTTCCTATTGAGCAAAGGTCAGAACTTGCTGAGCAAACCATGATTATGATTCGAATGATTTTAGAGGGCGCACGTCATTTGGATGAAGCAAAAATTCGTTAAAATTATCTAATGAATGGCTTGTTGATGAACAGGCCATTTTTACATCTAACTCCTCTATTTTCCAATAAAAATATAATTCATCGATTGAAGCGAATAGCTTGCGAGAGTATAAATAATTACCCCATTTTTTCTTTCTCCTACATTCCCAACGATCTCAGGGATCAACATGCAAAATTTGAATAATCGTCAAAGCCTGATTGCAAGCTACATTCTTATGGGCATCTTTTTGCTTTCGGTTATCCCATTACACCTATTAGCAAGTTTTTTTGCAGGCTTTCTTATTTATGAAATTATTATTAGCTTAAGTTCGGTTGTAGAACGTTATATTGATGGTCAAAGAGCCCGTATTTTTATTAGTATTTTACTAAGTATTGTCACTATTTCACTTATTGGTTTTTTCATTACGAGTCTGATTAGCTTTGTTGTATATGATTTAAAAGGCGTTGGATTACATAGTATTAATACAAAAGTTGATCAAACCCTACTGCATTTACAAGCTGAAATTAGCAAATATCTTCCGGGTTATATTCCCGATAGCGTTACAGATTTAAAAGACGAAATCTTTGCATTTATGAAGAATAACGTGACCACATTAAAAAATGCCAGTTCAGATATTTTGCATAACTTCGTGACTATGGTGATGGGATTAATCATTGGGATTTTGGTGGCAATACATGGTTTTCACCGCCGAACCCCTCAGCCTGTTTTTAAATCTCTTCTGATTCAACGTATTCAAAAATTATCAATTTCATTTAAAAACGTTGTTTTTGCACAAATACAAATTTCAGCCATTAATACCCTGCTCTTTATTTTATTCGCTTTTATTTTGTTACCGCTTTGGGGAGTCCACCTGCCTTTTGCTAAAACCCTCACTATTTTGACCTTTATGTTTGGACTGATTCCAATTTTAGGTAATCTTATTTCCAACACATTAACGTTCATTGCCGCTCTTACTGTTTCACTCGGACTAGCAGGAGCAGCATTACTTTATCTCGTTCTGGTTCATAAACTTGAATATTTTGTTAACGCTAAAATTATTGGACATAAAATCAATGCAAATGCATGGGAAATTTTATTAGCAATGCTAGTATTTGAGTCAATTTTTGGCTTAGGTGGTTTAATCGCAGCTCCAATTTTCTATGCATATTTAAAGCTAGAACTAAAAGATGCCGGTCTCATCTAATTCAAAATCGATCTATAAAAAAAGCGCCCTCTAGGCGCTTTTTTCATTTTGAGTGAGTTATGGCTTAACCACAACTAATACTTGAATTGCTTCTGGTGTAACAGTTAAACCATCAAGCAAGCTCAAGCCTTCTTTTTGCAACTTTTGTAAGCGTTCAATTTCATCTTGACGAATACTTGGGTTGAACTGTTTTAGATAGGTTAAACGGTCAATTTCATATTGCCATTTATTACCATAGTGTTCTTTTGCTTGCTGCTGAAGCTGTGGCAAATCAACTTTTGCGATATCTAACGCTTGTTTATAACGTTCCTCAATGATATCACGGCGAGCTTTAACCACTTGACGACAGCTATTGCCATCTAAATGGTGTAAATATGGTTTTAAGATAGTCGGATCAATTTTCTCAGACAAATCTTGACCATTTTCACTTAATAGCACACGAATTAATTGCTTAGGTAAGCTTGATGGTAGATTTAACGCCTTAGGTGCCACCACATCGACTTTAAACCACACTTCGATTAATACTGAACCCTGCTTTAACGCATTTGATTTGAGTACAGCAACATTGGTACTACCAAATGATTGCGTACGGATCATTTCCATTACACTTTCAATGAATGGATGCTCTAAAGTTAAATATTGAGCATCTTCACGAAGCTGTGCTTGATCGCGATAGAACGTTGCTGTCATGCCCTCTTCGTCTAGCGCCAAACCTTGCACTTGCATTTGGTCTGTTGGACGAATAATCACAGTACCGTTACTTTGCTCATCAAAGTCGATATTGGTTGATGACATGAAACGCTTCACAAACATTGGGAGCGTCGTATTGTCATCATAATCTTCTAAGGCCTGAACAATCTCTTGCGCCACGATTGGACGACATGAGTTATATTCAAGTAAACGATCTCGGCCTGCTTGAAGTTCAGCTTCTAAAGCTTGACGTTGAACATTCACTTCTTCAAGCAAATCTTCAAATGTTTGACCTTGGTCTGCAAGCAAACAGTCTTTTAATTCAACAATAAAGTTTTCTTGCAACGTTTGTGCTGTTGGCGAAATATTGCTGAAAATATTAAGTGCTTCATTGTACCAACGGAACATACGCTCTTGAGCTGTTCCAACAAGATATGGCACATGAATCTGAATACGGTTTTCTTGACCAATACGGTCTAGACGTCCGATACGTTGCTCTAAAACATCTGGATTAGCTGGCAGATCAAATAAAATTAGATCACTAGCAAATTGGAAATTACGGCCTTCCGAACCAATTTCCGAACACAGTAGAATTTGTGCACCATAGCTTTCTTCAGCAAAATAAGCAGCCGCTTGGTCACGTTCAAGTAAGCTCATGCCTTCATGGAACATGGCAGTACGGATGCCTGCATGCAAACGCAATACATTTTCTAAAGCTTCAACAACTGGCCCACTACGCGCAATTAAAAGCACTTTTTTATGTTTGAGATCTTTGCGTAGAACTTCCATTACCCATAACACACGTGGGTCATTTTGCATCCATGAACCATCAATTTGTGCTTCTTCAGGCCACATCTGCTCACGCAGTTTTCCATCTTTTGACCAATCTTCTGGTGCTGGTAATGGTGCTGGCTGACAATCACGCCCTGGGAAGCCTTGAATGGCTTCACGTGTATTACGGAATAAAATACGTCCAGTACCGTGACGGTCTAATAATTCGTGAATTGCTCTAAAGCGCTGTTCAGGCTGGTCTTCAATACTATGCCCTAACAAGCCCTCTAAAGCAGATAAATGCTCAGGAGCTAAAGGTTGATCAGACATAAGCACTTCAGCAATTTTTGCAGTCTGCTGGTACTGAGTTTCTTCATCTAAGAAGCGCTCTAAACTACTAAAACGCTGCGGATCAAGTAAACGTAAACGTGCGAAATGACTTTCTACACCCAGCTGTTCAGGTGTTGCAGTAAGCAATAACACCCCAGCCGTATTTTCAGCGAGCTCTTCAATTAAATCGTAGCGGTCATTACCGCCTTCTTCTTCGCTCCACATCAAATGATGTGCTTCATCAACCACGAGCAAATCAAACCCAGCTTCGATGGCTTGCTCGCGCAAATCATCATGGTCAACCATTAAATCAACGCTGGCAATAATGCATTGCTCAGTCAAGAACGGGTTAAGTTCTGGGTCATGTTCTTTAATAGATGCGGTACGTGTTAAATCAAACAGAGAGAATTGCAAGTTAAAACGACGGCGCATTTCAATCATCCACTGATACTGTAGAGAGTCAGGGACTAAAATAAGAATTCGTTCTGAGCGACCGGTTTTAAGCTGTTGGTGGATAATTAAGCCAGCTTCAATTGTTTTACCCAAACCCACTTCATCGGCAAGTAAAACACGAGGTGCAAAACGTTTACCAACTTCGTGTGCGATATAAAGCTGATGTGGAATTAAACCAACACGCGCACCAATCATACCGCGTAGAGGGCTATTCTGCATTTGTGCTTGCATAAGCATCGCTTCAATACGCAGGTCATACCACTCTTTATAGTC
The DNA here is from genome assembly GCF_049949095.1 of Acinetobacter sp. KB005. NCBI lineage: Bacteria > Pseudomonadati > Pseudomonadota > Gammaproteobacteria > Moraxellales > Moraxellaceae > Acinetobacter > Acinetobacter sp. KB005. Next base: position 3,714,792 of record NZ_CP188191.1, read on the forward strand.
AACCTGACTTGCAAGCAAACGATCTAAAGGTTTCGACAACTGAATTTGCGCACCGATACGTGTTTCGTTCAACGCTTTACGATCTTGCTCGCCATTTTCTAAGGTACGAACAACGTTGTAACGCAAAACGCCATGTCGGTCTTCAACAGATTCAACAATCCACTTCTTGCCTTCTTGATCTTGAACTTCATCATTTGTGTTAAAGATGATACGAGATAGTGGAGCGTTATTACGTGCATATACACGTGTCTCATCACTTTTGGGGAATAAAATGCTGACAGATCTTTCATCTACATCAATAAGTACACCTAAACCGAGCTCAGTCTCTGTGTCTGATAGCCAACGTTGACCAATAGCATACTGCTGCAATTTTTCCACCTTTCTCTCAAGTTCGCACTACATATTGTACGATGCAAATTAGCTTATTTTTGCATCTTTTTATGTAGTCTTTAAAGCAAAATTTTGAAGCAAAAACCAATTAAATCGTTTTGCTACAAAAAATCACGCATTAAAATTTTTTACATTAAAACGGTACAGGACAGTCAAAAGTTAATGTTTCTGCTGTGACAGGATGATTAAAACTTAACTGTTTGGCATGCAAACACAAACGCGGAACAAGTTGCTGCTCCGGTGTTGCATACAGCGTGTCACCTACAATTGGATGCCCAAGATATTGCATGTGTACACGGAGTTGATGGGATCGACCCGTAATTGGTGTTAATTTCACACGCGTTACAGGTTGTCCCTGAATCTGAAAATTTTCTAGAACCTGCCAATGGGTTAAAGCAGGCTTATTGTGAGAAGCATCGACAATATGTAAAGGTGGTCGACTTGGATCATAGATAACAGGAATATCTACAGTCCCCTCACCCTCTAAATGACCAGCAACTACTGCTTCATATATTTTTGAAGTTTGACGGTCTTGGAATTGACGCGCAATCGCACTTTGACCACGTTTGGATAAACCAAATACCAAAATACCTGAAGTGTCTCGATCTAGACGGTGAATGAGCAAAGTTTTAGGCTCAATCGCAACCAACCTTGTCAGAACGCTATCATGTAAATCACCCTTACCCGGAACACTCAAGATGTCCGAAGGTTTATGAATCACCATAAAATCATCATCACGATAGATCAGATGTTCACTTAGAAAATCACTCAAAGTTGTATTCCCAAGGCAAGATGAAAAACAAGCGGGCAATAATAAAAAGCTTACGTCCGAATTACAATGCCGTTCGGGTAAATTAACAGCATAATTTGCAAATATTATGGCGCACGTTGGGTCTATGGTGAGTCAATGCTTCAATAACTGCATAATATGTTGCATGGTAGGTGCTTGCATCACCTCTTCAGTGCTCAGGCTTGCACCGTTCGCACGCCATAGGTCGACTAGATAATTCACAGCAGATTGATTTAATCCGTAGTTTCTTAAATCAATTTCAGGGTGAACTTCCATAGGATGTCGCCCAACCTGTTCAGCAATGGCCAATAAAATTCCTTTATCCGACAAGATATATTCAGACGGCGCACTTAAAGACCATAGGCGCATTAAGGTCTGTGTATTTAAATGTTTTATATGGTCAAAACTGATCTTTTCAACCCATTGAATATGCTGCTCTAGATTAGCCGCCAAGAACGCATCATTTACAATAGCTACATAATCGGTAATAGATAAAACAAGCTGCATGACCTGTTTAAAAAGAGGTGACAAATCACCTGCCATCACAACTTGGGCTTTGCTATTTGATGACAGTCGCTGCCCCAACTGCAACATGGTTTGTTGAAGCTGAGATGCATCAATAAAAATGACTGGAATTTCGAGCGCTTGCGCTCTTTTACTTAGCAATTCTAAATGATCGGCTAATGGCTGCCCTGCCCAATCCGGTAAAACTTTAAGTTCATTTAGTCCAATCATGAGCAAAATACTTTGCGTAGACTCAATTGACCAATTTGAAGTATTTGCTGCTAATTGGATTTTTCGAGGTAAAGGATAAAACATTGTTCTCTACAAATAAAAAATAGCTCAAATTAAAAAGCCCGTTTTAAACGGGCCTTTTTGCTTACTTCATTTCAGCGAATGTTTCTTTTGCAGCCTGAATCGTATATTCGATATCTTCATCAGAATGAGCAGATGAAATAAAACCTGCTTCAAATGCTGACGGTGCCAAGTTTACACCACGCTTTAACATACCATGGAAGAACTTTTTGAAAGCTTCAATATCACATGCCAGCATAGAGTCGAAACTTGTAATGTCTTCTTGATCGGTAAAGTAAAGACCGAACATTGCACCAGCTTGCTGAGTTTTAAATGGAATCCCCGCTTCATCAGCTGCTGCTTGTAAACCTGCAAGTAACTTTTCAAGTTGAGCTGATAAGTTGCTGTAAAAGTCTGGTTGACGTAAATGTTTGAACATCTCAATACCAGCACGCATAGCGAGTGGATTACCAGATAAAGTACCTGCTTGGTATACGCCACCTAAAGGCGCGATACATTCCATGATTTCGCGTTTACCGCCAAATGCACCTACGGGTAAGCCAGCACCAATAATTTTACCTAAGGTCGTTAAGTCTGGCTTAACGTTATAAACTGATTGAGCGCCACCCAAAGCAACACGGAAACCTGTCATGACTTCATCAATAATAAAGACAGATTTATATTCATCACACACATCACGAATAGCTTGTAAGAAACCGTCGATTGGTTTCACCATATTCATGTTACCCGCCACAGGCTCAATAATGACGCCAGCAATTTCATGACCAAATTTAGCAAAGCACTCTTTTAATGCAGCAATATCATTGTAAGGCAGCGTTAAAGTGTGTTTAGCAAAGTCAACTGGAACACCTTTTGAAGTTGGTTCACCTTCACCTAAAGTGAGTAAGCCCGAACCTGCTTTTACTAACAGCGAGTCAGAATGCCCATGGTAGCAACCTTCAAACTTCACAATTTTGTCACGGCCAGTATAACCACGCGCTAAACGAATAGCCGTCATGGTCGCTTCTGTGCCAGAGTTAGTCATACGCACCAATTCAATTGATGGCATGATTTCACAGATAATATCTGCCAACGTTGTTTCGTGTACGGTTGGTGCACCAAAACTTAAACCATCTTCTGCGGCTGTTTGTACTGCTTTAATAATTTCTGGATGAGCATGACCCAAAATCATTGGCCCCCAAGAACCAACATAGTCAACATAACGCTTACCATCCACATCCCACAAATATGCACCTTTGGCTTTCTCGATGAAAACAGGTGTTCCTCCAACGCCATTAAAGGCACGTACAGGAGAGTTCACACCACCTGGAATGTGTTTGCTGGCTTGTTTAAATAACTGTTCTTGCTTTGGAGATAAACTCATGGAAATGCTCGTCTTAAATATCTAAAAAATAATTTTGAAAGCTTAAGAAAATAATTGTGCCCATGCTTGTACACGGGCAGGAATTTCAGCAGTTGATCGGCCTAATATATCACTAATGACGGCACACAGGTCAGCCCCAGCCTCAATCACAGGTTTTGAGTTTTCAACAGTTAAACCACCAATGGCACAAATTGGTAAATCATATTGAGCCGCTGCTTGCTTAATCACTTCTATGCCCACATTACCTGCTTCAGGTTTTGTAGAGGTCGCATAGACTGCACCAAATGCAATATAAGTCGCGCCATCTGCAATTGCTTTTTGGGCAAGCTCTAAAGAGTTCAAACAAGTACGACCAATAATGACATTTTGTGGTAACTGAGATTTGGCATCGGTAATTTCACCGTCACTTTGCCCTAAATGCACACCTAGACCAAACTGAGCAGCCAGTTTTAGGTCATCATTAATCACAAAAGGAACTTGGTATTTTTCACACAACAGTTTGATTTGTTCAACTTCAGTAGGCTGGTCAGTTTTTTCTATTTTTTTACGGCGGTACTGTAAAATTGCGACCTGTTTAGTTGCGAGCGCAGCATCTAGTTTTTCTAATAATAATTGGATTGGGTCATCATTGGTAATCAGATATAAACCGCGCATACTCTACTCTTGCTTTAAAAAACTTCGCTAGTATAACGGATTTATAGATCATCATAAGTACCGATTGATATGGGCTTACCAGTACCAATCGGTCTATTAAGAATAGAAATAAAAATTAACTTGGAATTTTATCGTGTTTGCGATCAGTCAAACTCAAACGACCACGTGCAACATCAGATAGCATTCGCCAATCAGAAATAAAGCTATAGAAAGGTTGTTTAAAACTCGCAGGTTTATTTTTTTCAAACACAAAATGTCCAACCCAAGCGTTTGCGTAACCCGCTACCAAACCATAGACTACATATTTGGCTTGTTTTTTACGAATTGCTTTCGAAAAAAAGTATATGCCTATACTACTACCCACCACATGTAAGCGTCTGCTCATGATGTTACGGTGTTCAGTTAAGTAAAAACGATAAAATTCCTGATAGTTTTTAATCGGCAATTCAAACTCTGGCTGAGCTTCATGATTAAAGTTTATGGGTGCATTCACGATCATCTTCCTGATTTTTATTTGATCAAAACGTCACCTGATTGTACACCGAAATAAAAGCATAGCGTCATATGTTTGATTGTAACTTTCTCTATCAAAACCACTACTTTTAGTACTAAGCTATTATACTCATTCAAGATAGTTTAAATAACTGATTCAGGGAGATACGTTATGGTTGAAGTTGAGCTTAAGTTTCAGTTACCTGAATCGAAGAAAAAATCTGTTCAACAATACTTAAAAAAGCATAAAGCACAACAGATTCATCTACAGGCAAAATATTACGACACCCCCGATCGCTTACTCGCAAAAAATGGCATGGCGATACGTTTGCGTAAAGAAAATGATCTTTGGGTCCAAACCTTTAAAGCTGCTGGTCAAAGCCATTTACACCGTGTTGAAGAAGAAGTTTTTTTAGGCAAATGTGACCAAGAACCTGATTTAAACCTTGAGTTATATCAAGACAATAAAGTAGTAACTGATTTACTTAATACAGCCCTAGGCAAAGAAGCTAAAAAATTAAGTTTGCAATTTGAGACTGATGTACAGCGTACTTATCATGTGTTTGAAGCAGATAATACAGCGATTGAAGTTTGCCTTGATGACGGTGTAGTAAAAACCGCAACTGCTCAAAGCATAATTTGCGAAGTTGAATTTGAACTTAAACAAGGCGCAGTTAAAACACTTATTCAGTTTGCACAGCAATGGATTAATCGTTATACCCTTTGGCTCGATGTAAGAAGTAAAGCCGAGCGTGGTAATTTATTAGCGCTGGGGCAAGCGGCTTCACCCGCTGTTCATGCCAAAGCGCTAACATTAAATAAAGATATTACTGCTGAACAGGCCCTTAAAAAGATTGTCGAAAACTGTTTAGGACAATTTTTACCAAATATGGCTGCAATTGCTGATGGCGTTGCCGAAGCTGAACATATTCATCAGGCACGTGTAAGTTTGCGCCGTTTACGTAGCGCACTTAAACATTTTTCTAGCTGGTCAAACGAGGTCAATCCTCTTTGGGAAGAACAAATTGCTGAGCTTTTCCGCCAGCTTGGAGACACTCGTGATGAAGATGCTATTCGCACCGAAGTGTTACCAATCATTAAGCAACACGGCTCACCTGAGCTTTTACTACCCGTTTCGACACAGCCATTAAAAGAGCTCTCAATACTCTTTACCTCTTCGGAAACAATTAAACTATTACTCGATTTATTAGCATTTGCGTATTCAGAAGAAGATTCAAAGAACAAAACAGGTGGGTTAAAAAAACATATTAAAAAGAGTTTAGATAAGTTACATCATAAAGTGATCAGCAATGCTGAACATTTCTCTGAACTTGAAGTTGCTGAACAGCATAAAATACGCAAGACAGCTAAGCAGTTACGTTATTGTGTTGAGTTTATTTCAAGTCTTTATCCTGACAAAAAAGTACAGCAATATTTAAAACAGCTACAACCTGTACAAAATACTTTAGGTCAATATAACGATTTGTTTATTGCTGAAGGTATTTTCAATAAAGCCGTCGAAAATGACTCGTCTTTCTGGTTTGCATTAGGCTGGGTAAAAGCCAAACAGCCTCACTTACAAAAGCGGTCCGCCAAAGCTTTACAAACTTTTAGTCAGGCTGAAACGTTCTGGTAATTTATAAAAAGTCGCTGTAAACGTGCAGCGACTTTTTATCTATACTTACCAAATACTTTCCATACACCGTTATCTGCTAATGGGTCATTATAGCTATCACTACGTTGCTTTCTTGGCTTATCACGAGCATCGACCAATTTAAAATGTGGCTCAACCCCTAACACAATACCATTGGTATAAAAACGTGAACGGGTATATTCACTTTGGCCATGTTGGAATACATAAGTTCTTAAATCGATAAACTCACGATGAGCCACCAGCGCAGCAGTATCGTCACTCTGCAACCATTCTTGCATTGTAAAAATCTGATCTGTTTCGAACTGCCCGCATTTTTCAATAAGACTTGCAACACCACGGAAAGTTTTAGACTCTTTCGCACGTGTTTTATTAATCCGAATTCGGTCTACATGAAAAAAAAACAACGGTAAATTTAAATGACTTGGCAAATGAATCGCATCTGGTAATTCATCTTCCATAAAGGGTTGAAAAAGTTCTTGTGCCCTTTCAATTAGACCTTGCCATTGTTGGTAATAGATTTCGACTTCTTGTTGTAAACCATAATAGATCGGCAGCCCTTCCACATGTTCTAAATATTGAGGCGGGAAAATATGCTGTCGTAATAAAGCGATATCCGTTTTTAAACTTTGAATAGCAATTGCATCTTGCATATTAAACCTCCCGATACTTAGGCTATTTACAGACTAAGGCAAAGGTTTTGTTTCCGCAAGGCTTTGCCTATAATAAGCAACTCTATTTTTGCGGGAATAAGTCATGTCTCAAAAGATCAATGCAACAGATGTTACTGAAGAAGAAGCTTTAAATGCGGTTTTCTTTGAGCGTGCGGATGAATTTATCAAACAAGCGAATGATTTTTGTCGCCCGCCAAAAGGTGAAAAACCAGATCCAGCTGAGCTGCGTGGTCAAGTGAGTGCGGCAATGTTATTTGCTAGTGCCCGTTTTAATACATGGGTAGCGGCAAATAACTTTAAAGATGGCGATGAAATGCGTGATGCTAAAGATCAGGTCATGTCTTATCTTGTGCAACAATTTCAAATGATGCTTGAAGATAATTTCGATGAATATTGTGAACAGTTCGAAAATTATTTACGTTTCCGCAAAAATGAAGATTTTCACGCGCATAAACATGATCATTAAAATGATTTAACAACCCAAATAAAAAGCCACAATTAAGTGGCTTTTTATTTAAAAGAAGACTTTATTTTTTTGCTGCCTGACCATATTGATCAGCCATAACCTCAACTAAATGTTCAGGTTTAATATATTTTTTAATTGCTGCATTTACATCAGCAACAGTCAGTTTAGTCAGATTTTGATCATGTTTTACACGGTCCATTAATGTTTTACCTGACTCAAGCTGGAGATTTAACATCCCATGAATATTACGTTCATCTTCTAATGCCGTAACGCGTTTCTTCATGATATCTGCTTTTGCAGCTTCAAGCTCTTGCTCTGTCACACCATTTTTCAACAAGTCATTCAACACTTTATGTATTGATGCAGAAACCTGCGCTGAGCGGCCCGAAGTGTAATTTGCACTAATGCTTAAAGCACCTACGTTAGTATCACGATCAAGCTGTAACCCACTTCCAAAACCATAAACCAATGCATTTTTCTCACGAAGCTCTTGGGCCAAACGTGATGAAATTTGAGACTCACCTAAAATATAGTTAAGTAAAATTAAAGCAGATGCATCAGGATGATTTTTTCCGACTGGTAGAGCGAGCACACTTTGGTAGCTACCAAATTCGCGCTGCTCAGATAAAACATGAACTTGCTGAGCTGGAAAATCAACATGATCAATCAAGATTTTTTGATAAGGCTGTTTACCATTCCAACGACCAAATTCCTGATTAAGTAATTTCTGCATTTTTTTCGGATCAAACCCGCCCGTAATCGCAATCTGAGCGTGGTTCATAGCAAAGAAGCGCTCGTACAACTCTTTCACTTGTTCTTGAGTAGCACTTTTCAATTGCTGCTTTGCCAACTCTGGTTCAAAGTGGTAACGCAAATCTCCCGGTTGATATTCTTCCAGTAAACGGGAAAGTGTTAAACCTGCTACAACATCCGGCTCAGTATACGGACGATCTAAACTAGATAAGCTCTGCGATTTAATCAAATCAAATTGAGATTGCTCAAATTTTGGATTTTTCATCACATCGAGAGCAAACTTAAAGAATTCATCAAATTTTTCTGATTTAGACTGAATATTAATGGTCATGCCATTACCATCAGCGCTCGCATAAGCGGCCCCACCCGCATCAATCGACTTATCGGCAATATCCTGCAAGCTGTATTTATCAGAACCACGTAGTAATAAATATGAGGTTAAATCGACTACCGTACCTTTATTAAATAAAGATTTCTCTGTTCCGAAGTCCATCGTAATTGTGGCATAAGTACGATCATCGCGTGTTTCAACTGGGAATAAAGCATACTTCATTCCATTTTTCAGCTTTCCACGAATAATCTTTTTCTCATTACTTTCAACATATTGCTTAGAAGTTTTTAAAAACTCAGCGACTTCTTGTTGATACACCTTCGGATCTTTTAAAGGCTCAGCCTTTGCTTCCACCTGATCTAAGGTTTTAGGCGCATCTTTTGAGTTTTGTTGTTGAGCTTTCTTCTGGTCTTCAGGTGTTGGCAAAATATCACCGTCAATACGATGCTCAGCAACAAGGAACTGTTTTAAAGTTTGATTTACTTCATCTAGCTTAACGTTTTTTACCGAATCTAGGTCTTTAAAATATTGATCCCATTGCCCACCAGCGACCGTGTAATCACTCAAACGTGAACCAAGTGCTACCGCATCTTTAGTGATTAAGTCGCCTTGAGTTTTCATTAAACTCTTAACACGATTTAATTCAACTTCAGTAAAAGGCTTTCCTTTTTCAATACCCGCTAGCAAAGAGCTTTCAACTTTTTTAGGGTCATTACTTGGTGCATAAATAGCACCTAGAAATACCACATTAAAATCTTGGTCTAACCACGTGCTGGCATCAACATTTGTGGTAATGCCAGTTTCAACCATGTTCTGATATAAATGACCACTTGGTTGCATGGTATATAGCAAAGGAGCTAAAGCGAGTGTCGGCTGAATTTTGGTATTTTTTCCATTCATATAAATATGGAACTTCGCCAGATCACTGCCCTTTTTTACTACAAACTGACGATTTTTTATTTTTGTAGAGTCGAGTACAGGAATCTGTACAGCCTTCGGAACTTCTCGTGCCGCGATTGGACTAAAATATTGATCAATTGTTTTTAAGACATCTGTTTTATCAAACTTACCGGAAACAACCATTACTGCATTATTCGGTGCATACCAGCTACGATAAAACTGGTTCAATTCAGGCATTTTAATAGATTTAAGCTCAGGCAAATCACCAATCGGTAAACGACCTAAATATTGATTGCCATAAGCCGATTTCCACATTTGGTCCATTAAAACAGCAAAAGGCTGATCCATACGGACTTCACGTTCACGCTTTACGATTTCAATTTCAGAAGGAACAAATTTTTCTTGTAGAACCAATTTATCCATACGCTCAGATTCAAGGTACAACACTTCATTGAGTGCAGTTTTTTCTGGACGAACGATATTGGTATATTTGGTCGAGTAATAATCCGTACTCGCATTCGTCATTAACGTATATTGATCTAAACGACGCTGGAATTCTTCCCCTTTAACATTCTTTGTCCCCTTAAAAGCCAAGTGTTCAAGCAAGTGAGCTAACCCACTTTTGCCTTGCGGATCATTTAATGAACCTGTTAAATAAATGGTATTAATAAAGATTTTATTTTCTTTGTCATTCGGTGCAAGTACAATCCGAAAACCATTATCTAATTTATATTCCTCAATATTTTGCTTGCTTTTTACTAGTGTGGTTTGTGCCCAAGACGCAGCACTTAAACTAAGAATACATAGGGAGAGAGTCAGTTGTTTAAACTGCATAAACATATAAATACCAATTAATTTGAATAATAAAAAATCAATAGTTGTGGGACTATAGTAGGAAATTTAAGCTGACTTTCATAGTAAAGTTTTGAAAAAAAAGCCGTTTATTTAAACGGCCTTATATTTTAAAGAAAAATTTCAGCTTGCATATAAAGTTTCCCATATCCTGAAATTTCAATACGTTCTTTAGACAGAATATTGCAATATAAAATGCCTCCACGACTAGAAGCCTGATAAGCCACAATATTATTTTTCCCAAGCTTTTCTGCCCATAACGGCGCTATTGCAGTATGAATTGAGCCTGTTACGGGGTCTTCATCAATACCTGCGACAGGTGCAAAATAGCGAGAGACACAATCATATTGCTGGTCTGTTTTTGATGTTATTGCAACATCCACATCATTTGCTGTAACAGCAGTACGTAACTTACCTAAAGTTTTGAGCAAATTCATGTCTGGCTGTTCATCTAATACATCTTGAACTGACTCATATTCAATGACGTAGGCGTAAGGATTTTGATAAACCGCTTTAAAAGGTTTGCTTAAAGCTTGACGTAAAATAGCCGGATAATCTTCAACTTGATGAGCTTTACAAATTGGAAAATTCATTCTAATTTTGCCATCTTCATCTTGGTGAACGATAAAAAGTCCTAAGTTTCGGACATGAAAATTAATCGTCTTTTTCTTAGTAAAATCTTTAAATATTACAAAAGCACTGGCAAGGGTGGCATGCCCACAAAAATCAGCTTCAACTGTTGGAGTAAACCAACGGATTTCATAATTTTCAGAGTCTATGATTTTGACAAAAGCAGTTTCAGACAAGTTATTTTCAAATGCTATCTTCTGCATTAAATCTGCATCTAGCCATTCTTTTTCAACAACTACAGCGGCGGGATTTCCACGAAATAACTCTTTTGTAAAAGCATCGACTTGATACATTTTCATGATATTCAACTCTTTTAAATTAACTCATTGTCTTCAATTTTTTTAAATATAAACAGACACAGATTTTTAAAAATTAGCATTACAGCAATCATTCACACATAAAAAAACGACCCAATCCAATAAGATTGAGTCGTCTTTTACAGTTTATTAATGATGTGTTAATTCAATTTCATCTTCACTGTTTAATATTTCTTTATCTGTCTGGCCCATAAATTGACTGGTAACAACACCCGCAGTCATTGAGCCATTTACGTTTAACGCAGTACGCCCCATATCAATTAATGGTTCAATTGAAATAAGAAGCGCAACCAAAGTTACAGGTAAACCCATTGCAGGAAGTACGATCAGTGCAGCAAAAGTCGCACCGCCACCTACTCCAGCCACACCAATTGAACTTAAAGTCACAATACCGACTAACGATGCAATCCACATTGGGTCTAGCGTGTTAATTCCCATCGTTGGCGCAACCATTACCGCTAGCATTGCAGGATATAAACCAGCACAACCATTTTGGCCAATTGTCGCACCAAAAGAAGCAGAGAAACTTGCAATAGATTCAGGAATACCTAAACGACGAGTTTGTGCTTCAATGCTTAGTGGAATGCTTGCAGCGCTTGAACGGCTGGTAAATGCAAACGTTAAAACTGGAGCAACTTTCTTAAAGAATTTAAGTGGAGAAACACCTGTAAGCGTCAAAATAATGGCATGTACGACAAACATAATCGCCAAGCCTAAATAAGACGCCACCAAGAAACCGCCTAAGTTTAAGATATCTGCTACGTTAGAACTTGCCACAACTTTAGTCATGAGCGCAAAAACACCATAAGGTGTAAGCGTCATCACTAAACGAACAAGCTTCATTACCCAAGACTGTAAAGTCTGGATTGCAGTTAAAATACGCTGACCTTTTTCTTCATCATCTTTCATTAAGTTTAGCGCTGCTATACCTAAGAACACGGCAAAGATAACCACACTAATAATTGAAGTTGGGTTGGCACCAGTTAATTCAGCAAATGGATTACTTGGAATAAAGGAAAGAATAAATTGCGGCACACTTAAATCGGTAACTTTGCCTACATAATCTGTATTAATGGCAGTTAAGCGTGCAGTTTCCGCAGCACCTTGCACCAAGCCTTTTGCCGTTAAGCCAAACAGGTTAGTAACAAATACCCCTACGAGCGCAGCAATCAGTGTTGTAAATAGTAAAGTACCAATCGTGTAAAAACTGATTTTGCCTAAAGACGATGCTTGGTGTAATTTTGCAACCGCTCCCAAAATAGACACAAATACCAAAGGCATGACGACCATTTGTAAAAGTTTTACATAGCCATTTCCAACGATATTAAACCAGCTAATAGATTCAGCAAGAATCGGATGGCCACCGCCATAAATCAAATGTAGTCCTAAGCCAAACACCACACCGAGAATTAAGCCAGCCAGAACTTTTTTCGATAAGCTCCAGTCCGTTTTACGTGTTTGGGCGAGTAAAAATATTAACCCGACAAAAACCACAATATTGATGATTAAGGGTATATTCATTCCCAAACTCCAAATTATTGCTTGTTTCATCTTTCAAGGGGGCATATTTGACCATAGCCGGCCTATATAAACTACCCTTTTCAACAATTTTATAGCATCAAGATGATTACAAACCTGCGTGAGAATATAAAATGACTTTTAAATACATATATATCACTTTTAATTTATAAATTACGTAAGATATTTATGTATAAAAATCAGCCTCTACCTAAGCAACCTTTAATTGAAATTGTTGCTCAATAAAATAAATAAACTGCTTTAAATTGGTTCCCCATGTTTCGGGTAACTGGGCAACTAAATATGTAGTGAAAAAAGCAGATTCCGTATTTAGTCCAAAACAATTGACGGACACTTTATCTGCAACTTTTGCCAGATAAGACTTAGGTAATAAAGCAAAACCAACACCCAATTCTACACAACTCACAATACCGTCCAGACTTCCCATTTCCATAATTTGCGAAGGTGGAATACTAAAGTCATTCAAGAAAAGCTCTATTGCATGTCGATATGAACAACCTTGTCGAAATGCTATAAACCTTGTTTTTGCAAGGGTTGCCATGTCTGGAAAGCTCTCTTGTTGCTTAGGGCAAACCAGAACCAGCTCTTCATGCCACACTGGAAAACTATATAACTCAGGGATGGAATGTTTAGATGCTACAAAAGCACAGTCCAATTCACCCTGATGTACAGCATTTAATAAATAACGTGTCGGATGAGTTTGGAGCTCAATAGGTAAAGTAGGATATTGCTGCATACATTGATTAAGTAACTGCGGCAAACGTATCGCAGCAGTGGTCTCCATACTTCCAAGTCGGATTGATTCAGCAGGATCAATTCCACCTTCTTGAAAGATTTTTTTAGCTTTATGGTGTAGTGCAAGCATTTGAACGGCATAACTATGTAGCTGTTGTCCTGCATTGGTTAGCGTCACTGGGTTATGACGATTTAATAAAATCACCCCCAACTCTTCTTCAAGTTTTTTTATATGGCTCGTGATATTCGATTGAACGGTATACATTTTTTGTGCAGCCAATGAAAAGCTTCCACTCTCTGCGACCGCCAAGAAAAACTCTAGTGACTTTAATAACATTACACTATCTCAAAATAAGATAACTATCATCTTATTAAATCATTTTTAATGATTAAAAAACTAGCTTTTAATAATAAAAAAATTGAGAGTCTTCTCATGTCTACGTTTTATCGAATGAGCTTACTTGTCTTTTTGGCAACTTGTTTGGGTATTGGAGTGTTTAGATTTTCCTATACTGCACTCATGCCCATCATGATTGAGCAATATCACTGGACCCATGATTTTGCCAGCTTCTTAGGGAGTGCAAATTTATTGGGATATCTCATTGGTGCCTTATTGGCGTTATTGAGTATTAAAGAAAAGTACATCCCATCCATGATCGTACTCTCAACTATTGCCGGTAGCCTCAGCCTACTATGCTGCTCATTCATGGATATGCCTCTGGCATGGTTCATTTTCTGGCGTACGGTTTCTGGTATTGCTGGCGGCTTACTTATGATTTTAGCCCCAAGCTTTGCCATGAAATACATTCCCATCACGCAAAGATTAAAAGTTAATTTTTTAGGATTTAGCGGGATTGGCGTGGGTGTGTTATCTGCCACCATTATTATTCCTGTACTTAAAAATATACCTGTGCATTATGTTTGGGATATTTTTGCGGGTATCTCCATATTAGGAAGCGTACTGCTCTATCAATTATTAAGCCGTAATACGGCTCAGGTGATTAAACCGCATTCTACCAACCTGCAAGCCTCACAAAAATCACGTTTAGGTCTTGTCATTATTATTGCCTATATGTGCAGTGCCTTTGCTTATATTCCTCACTCTCTATTCTGGATGGATTATTTATCTGGAACTTTGCATTTCTCATTAGAGCAAAGGAATTTATTTTGGGTTCTCTATGGAGCAGGAAGCTGCATTGGTGCATTTGTCGCTTATTGCTTAAGCAGAATAATAGGATATTTACACACCATTAAATGGTTATATGCCATTTATTGTCTAGCTGTTGTTTTACCTTTCTTTTCCCAGACCACTTCTTTGCTCGCTTTATCTTCCCTTCTTACAGGATTACTTACTCCCGCGACAGTGTTTATTAGCTCTTATAGTCTGCTACAGATTTATGAACAGCGTTATCAAAAGCTATGGAGTCTAGCCACGATTGGATTTGCTAGCACTCAGCTTTTAGGTGGTGTCGTCATTAGTACTTTGCATCATTTGCATTGGTCTTACGCACATCTCTTTCTTCTGGGTGGAATCGTTCTACTCTTTGCAGTTTGCCTTTTACTTCCTGTACGCCCTACTTACATCTCAACTCTCGGAGAAACCGAATCATGAAATCTCTGTTCTTCCCCCTATTTTTAATTGCCTTTGTTCTGATTATTCAGGCCATAGATCAGAGTTATCAAAAGAAAGTCGGCATCACGAAGACCACTAAGCACCCTGAATTTTTGCAATAAAAAAAGCCCTCAACTGAGGGCTTTTTAATAGAAGACTACTCTCCCATATGTTTGATAATCGCATCACCGAATTCAGAACAACGTAATAAAGTTGCACCCGGCATTAGGCGTTCAAAATCGTAAGTTACGGTTTTAGCTGCAATCGCTCCAGAAATTCCTTTAATGATCAGATCAGCAGCTTCTGTCCAGCCCATATCACGTAACATCATTTCCGCAGATAAAATGATAGAACCTGGGTTTACCTTATCCTGACCAGCATATTTAGGCGCAGTGCCATGAGTTGCTTCATAAACAGCAATTGCACCACCAATATTTGCACCCGGTGCAATACCAATGCCGCCTACTTCTGCTGCGAGCGCATCGGAAATATAGTCACCATTTAAATTAAGGGTTGCGATAACAGAGTAATCAGCTGGGCGCATTAGGATCTGTTGTAAAAACGCATCTGCAATCACATCTTTAATAATGATATCTTTACCAGTTCTTGGGTTTTTAATTTTAACCCATGGACCGCCATCAATCAGTTCTCCACCAAAACGATCAAGCGCCAGCTCATAGCCCCACTCTTTGAACGCCCCTTCGGTATATTTCATGATATTACCCTTGTGAACAAGCGTCACCGAAGACTTATCATTTTCGATCGCAAACTGAATGGCTTTGCGTACTAAACGCTGTGAACCTTCTTTCGATACAGGTTTAATTCCAATACCACAGCCTTCTGGGAAACGGATTTTTGTCACACCCATTTCTTCTTGAAGGAATCTAATGACTTTCTTAGCCTCTTCAGAATCGGCTTTCCATTCAATCCCTGCATAGATATCTTCCGAATTCTCACGGAAGATGACCATGTCTGTTAATTCTGGGTGTTGAACTGGTGAAGGTACGCCTTCAAACCAACGCACTGGACGTACGCAAACATATAAATCTAATTCTTGGCGTAAGGCAACGTTGAGTGAACGAATACCGCCACCCACTGGTGTCGTTAAAGGACCTTTGATTGAGACAACGAACTCACGAAGTGCTTCAAAAGTTTCTTCCGGCATATAGCTGCCATAAATTTTATTGGCTTTTTCACCGCAATACACTTCCATCCATTCGATTGAGCGCTTGCCGCCGTAAGCTTTTAAAATAGCAGCATCTACGACTGCTTTCATGGTTGGTGTAATATCCACACCAATACCATCACCTTCAATGAAAGGAATAATTGGATGATTTGGTACATTCAGTGACAGGTCTGCATTTACTTTAATTTTGTCGCCATCTGCAGGAACCACGATCTTCTGATAACCCATTATGTGAATTCTCCCTTTTATAATACTTAATTAACTAAAAATAATTATCGATACACAATACTTTCAACTCTTCTTAACGCATAATAGCTTAATTGAAATTAATCATTTTTGGGATTTATATGAGAAATAATAAGATTTCTCACTTAAATAAACCTCAATGTTTTCTCTAGTTATTTGAAAGAAGAAGTCATTTTTTATGAAAATTGTCATTCTCAACAAACCATATGACGTTCTCTCCCAGTTTCGTAAAGACGAAGCGCATATGACCGTCTCTGACTTTGTTGATGACCCGACTTTGCGTTTGGCAGGCCGTCTTGATATGGACTCTGAGGGTTTAGTTTTTTTAACTGATCATGGTGGTCTGAATCAGTTCATTACTAACCCTGCAAATAAAAAATACAAAACGTATTTAGTTCAAGTTGATGGCGATGTAACTGAAGAAGCGCTTGAGCAGCTTCGTAAAGGTGTAGAACTTAACGATGGTATGACGCTTCCTGCTACAGCCATTAAAGTCAGTGAACCTGAATGGTTATGGGAACGTAACCCGCCTGTACGTTTTCGTGCAAATATTCCAACATCTTGGATCGAAATTTCAATTTGCGAAGGCCGTAACCGTCAAGTTCGTCGTATGACTTCTGCGGTAGGTTTTCCAACTTTACGTTTAATTCGTACTAAAATTGGTTCAATTGATTTAGTTCAACTCGGTTTAAAACCTGGTGATGTTAAAGAAATTGAGCCTCTGCTTTACCCTGACTTTAAAGATGTTCCAGCTGAAGAACCTTATCGTTCACGTTCATACGTAAAAAAACCAGGTGGTACTGGTGGCAAACCGATGGTTCGTAAAAACAAAGATGGTTCTACGAAAAAGTCTGGTACAAAACGTATTTGGCAAATGGATGAAGGTGAAAAGCCTCGTCGTAAAACCAATGGTACAACTCGTCCAAATGCTAAAGCACCACGTGGTCGTGGCCGCAATAGTCGATAAGATTTAAACTTTTAAAAGCTCACATCAGTGGGCTTTTTTAATGCCTGTTATTTTTCTAAAAATAAAAAAGCCGGTGCATATGCACCGGCCTTTAAGCTATTTACTAACGAATTAGTAATTAAGCCTCAACAGTTGCAAGAGCTGCATTAAATGTAGCACTTGGACGCATTACAGCATCTACTTTTGCTTTATCAATTGCATAGTAACCACCGATGTCAGCTGGTTTACCTTGCACTTGAGCAAGTTCAGCAACAATCTTCGGTTCTTCTTCAGCTAAAGTTTTTGCAAGAGGAGCAAATTTAGCTTTCAACTCAGCATCTTCGTCCTGTGCAGCAAGCGCTTGAGCCCAGTAAAGTGATAAGTAGAAATGGCTACCACGGTTGTCAATCTCACCCGTACGGCGTGATGGTGACTTACCATTGTCAAGTAACTTGTCAGTCGCTTCATCAAGAGTCTTCGCAAGTAACTTAGCACGAGCATTATTTTCTTTAATACCCATCTCTTCTAAAGAAGCTGCTAAAGCAAGGAACTCACCAAGCGAATCCCAACGCAAGTGGTTTTCTTCAACAAGTTGCTGTACATGTTTTGGCGCTGAACCACCCGCACCAGTTTCGTACATACCACCACCCGCCATAAGCGGAACGATAGACAACATTTTCGCAGAAGTACCAAGTTCCATAATTGGGAACAAATCTGTTAAGTAGTCACGTAAGATGTTACCAGTCACAGAAATAGTATCTAGACCACGTACTACACGCTCAAGTGTGTAACGCATTGCACGAACTTGAGACATGATCTCAATATCCAAGCCATTCGTGTCATGATCTTTTAAGTACTTTTGTACTTTCTTGATCAATTCATTTTCGTGTGGACGGTATGGGTCAAGCCAGAAGATCGCAGGCATGCCAGAGTTACGTGCACGAGTTACTGCAAGTTTTACCCAGTCACGAATCGGAGCATCTTTAACCTGACACATACGCCAGATATCGCCTTCTTCAACATTTTGAGTCAATAACACTTCACCAGTGTCAAGATCGGTAATGTTTGCAATACCAGCTTCTGAAATTTCAAAAGTCTTGTCGTGAGAACCGTATTCTTCAGCTTTTTGAGCCATCAAACCAACGTTCGGTACAGTACCCATAGTCTTCGGATCGAAGTTACCATGCCACTTACAGAAGTTGATCATTTCTTGGTAAATACGAGCAAATGTTGATTCAGGCATAACAGCTTTAGCATCATATTGCTTACCATCAGCACCCCACATTTTACCACCAGCACGGATCATAGCTGGCATAGAAGCATCAACGATGATGTCGTTTGGTGAATGGAAGTTTGTGATGCCTTTTGCCGAGTCAACCATTGCAAGTGCAGGACGGTGTTCTTGACAAGCATGTAAATCTTCAATGATTTCTTCACGTAATGATGTTGGAAGAGTTTCGATTTTCTCGTATAACCCAGCCATACCGTTATTGACGTTAATACCTAATTCGTCAAATAACTTACCGTGTTTTTCGAAAGCTTCTTTGTAATAGATTTTCACACAGTGACCGAAAACGATCGGGTGTGAAACTTTCATCATTGTCGCTTTTACGTGTAGCGAGAACAAAATACCCGCTTCTTTACAATCATCAAGTTCTTTTTCATAGAAATCACAAAGTGCTTTCTTGCTCATGAACATTGAATCAATGATTTCGCCGTCTTGTAGCGCAACTTTTGGCTTAAGAACAATGCTCTTACCACTGTTCGTGATAAGTTCCATTTTCACGTTACGTGCGCGATCAAGTGTCATTGATTTTTCACCATGGTAGAAGTCACCTTCTTCCATATGTGAAACATGAGTTTGTGACCACTGTTTCCACTCGCTCATTGAATGAGGGTGTTTTTTTGCGTAATTTTTAACTGCTGCTGGAGCACGACGGTCAGAGTTACCTTCACGAAGGACAGGGTTTACTGCTGAACCAAGGCACTTGCCATAACGAGCTTTGATTGATTTTTCTTCTTCGGTTGCAGGATTTTCCGGATAATCAGGAATTGCATAACCTTTTGATTGAAGCTCTTTGATACATGCAGTTAATTGCGCAACAGACGCACTGATATTCGGGAGTTTGATAATGTTAGTATCTGGATCTTGTGTAAGACGACCTAGCTCTGCAAGGTTGTCAGTTACCTTTTGCTCTTCACTTAGGTATTCAGCGAATTCTGCGAGCACACGTGCAGCTACAGAGATGTCACTTTTAATAATCTCGATGCCAGCTGGCTTAGTAAAGGTCTCAATGATCGGCAGTAGCGAATAGGTCGCCAATAGTGGCGCCTCGTCAGTCAGTGTGTAAATAATAGTTGACTTTTCACCAGCCATATATAGCCCCTTCCGTTTGATTGAGTGTTGAGGACCGAGCTTTTGGCCCAGTGCCTACGAACCGATATGCTTAAATAAAACCCTGAGAGTATCGGCTCTCATTGCCTTCCAGTCAACGAAATATCCAGTGATAACGACATTTCGTAGCGAAATAATACATAATTCAAATATATAGATAATTTTCTGATATCTAAGTCATTGTAATACGCACATTCAGATCACTTTTCAGGCATTAAACATGATTAACTTACATGAGATATCTTTCAGTGTTCTGACAATTATTATACTTTTCATTCAAAATAAACTCAAAGGTAAAACGGATTTCACCATTTAGAAGTACTTAAAAGTAAAAACCGATGTGCAAAACATCGGTTTTTTATAAACTATTTAGCTTTAATCTATGCTTTTAACCATTTTTCAGTTTTAGCTTGATCTTCAACTACAAGTTCAACTTCTGTTAAATCAGATGTAGCGCAATCGACTGCAAAAGATATTAATTCATCACGACGGAAAGCAAATACAGTATAAGTGCCGCCCTGTTTTGCATACTTCTCGATAAGCTTAGTGGATGCTTTTAAACCATCAATTGCAATAATCACATCATTGGCAGAAATACCTGCTTTTGCTCCAGCGCTTTCACGGCGAGCACTTTGCACGAGTACGCCTTCTGGCTTATCGACAAGTTTCAAGCCTAATGGCAAAGATTTGTCAGTTTTAACTCTATAGCTTAAGCCAAATTCAGGAAGCAACTGATCAAGCGGTAATTCATCAGTCGTGTTAATCAGATGATTAATTTGTTCAATCCAGTTATCACCCGTCAGTTCTTTACATAAATCAAAAATGGTTCGCTCATTTACTTGCATACCATTTTGAGTATTTTCATATAACCGACGCATTAAAGCATCAAGACTAGAACCACGTAGGCGTAAACCTAAATCTAGGCACAATGCAACCAAAGCACCTTTATTGTAATAACTGGTACCCGCATTATTTGAGTTTTCATCTTGACGATAAAATTTAATCCAAGCATCAAAACTTGATTCGGCCACTGTTTGAACAAAACGACCTGGGTTTTGCAAATAGCGATCAATTTGTGCTTTGAGTAAATCAAGATAAGACTTCTGAGAAATGACGCCACTACGTAATAAAATCAGGTCATCGTAATATGAAGTAAAACCTTCAAATATCCAAAGTAAAGAGGTGTAGCCCTCTTGGTGCAAATTATAATTTGCAAAGTTTTCTGGACGAATAAACTTTACTAACCATGAATGAAAATATTCATGACTACATAAGCCTAAAAAGCGTTGATAATCTTTAGAAGGTTCAGTTGGTTCATTCGATTTTGGTAAATCGTCGCGTGGCGTAATCAGACTTGTACTATTGCAATGTTCTAATCCACCATAACTATTCCCTGTTGCCATCGTCATAAAGGTATAGTTTTTAAATGGCGCTGAACCAAACATATTTATTTCAGCTGCACAAATCTTTTCAATATCGGCTTTTAAGCGATCAATATTGGCATTATGTGAGCCAGAAATTACAAACTCATGTTCAATGCCATGTGTTTCGAAGCCAAAGCGTGTTTGATCAGCCAGTTCAAACGGGCTATCAATCAATTGATCATAATGATCGGCTTTTAAAGTAAAGCGCCCTTTGACTAGACTTTTTGAAGCTAAGCCGGTTGCTAACTGAAAATGCTTTAACTCATCTGGCAAGAAAACTTCGACTTCACAAGCAGACTGCTCCTGACCTTCCAAAGCTAGACATACACACGCTGGATTAATATATAGACGCGTCTGGTCTACATATGCACCACGTACAGACAAATCATATGCATACACATCATATTCAATCGTCATTAATTCGTGATCTGTATTAAATAAACGCCAGCGATTCTTGCTCGTTTTTTTAATGTCCAGCATACGCCCAGCTTCATCATAAGCTTTAACGGATTCAATATGTTTTGAAAACTCTCGAATTAGATAACTACCCGGAATCCACGTTGGTAGCCAAAGTTCCTGATTCGGATTGGCTAAAAAACGAATTGTCACGTGAACAAGGTGTTGTTTGTAATCATCGAACTCAATTTGATAATGCAACATAAATTCTTCAATTTAAAAATAAGAACGGCTTCACATTAGATTATCACTTTTTTGTATCGTCTTGCGTACATGTATTTTTTGGCAACAATTTCCACTAGCCTTCAATTAAAAAAAGGCATAGCATGCTGTGCATCTGTGTCCCGTATTTGCCAGTAAAAGTTAAGGTCATCCGTGAAATTTTTTCTATCTCTTTTTACCCTCTTCAGTATTTTCTGCACTACCCTAACCAATGCTGCGTTACTCAATATTGCACCTGAAAGTGTTGAAGCCGCTGCATGGACCATTGTAGATACTCAATCGGGTCAAATTATTGCCGAGCACAATAGCCATGTGCAGCGCGCACCAGCATCTTTAACTAAAATGATGGTTGCTTATATTGCCTTAAAAGAGATTAAAGCTGGAAAGCTGAAAAAAGAAGAAATCATTACTGCAACACCGGTAGTAAGTGTCGTGCAGTGGGATGAATCACAAATGTATCTTAAAGCTGGTGAACAAATTTCTGTTGATCAGTTATTGGCAGGTTTAATTGTGATGTCTGCAAATGATGCAGCCGTGACCTTAGCTGAAAAAATTTCTGGTGATGTTCCCCATTTTGTACAACGTATGAATCAGGAAGCTCAGGCTTTGGGTATGAAAGATACCCATTTTAGTAACCCTCCTGGAATTACGATGCCGGATCATTACACTACAGCACATGATTTAAGCTTATTAGGTCAGGCCGTAATTAAAGAAACGCCTGAATATTTGCATTATTCAAAAATGCCAAGCTTTAGCTACAACCAACGCTTCCATCATGCAACAAACCTTGCACTGAAATATGACCCATCTGTTGATGGTCTAAAAACTGGCTACACTAAAGCAGCAGGTTATAATTTGGCATTAACGGCATCTCGCCCTTCATTTTCATCTGACTTAGCTCAAAGACGTTTATTAGTCATCGTTTTAGGTACACCAAGTGCGGTAAAACGAGCTGAGATTGCAGATAAATTAATGAATCTTGCTTATGCTTACACACGCGATGAAGTCATTATTCCTGAGCAGAAATTAATTGCCGAACTGCCTGTTGTAAAATCGACTTTAAAAATGTTTAAGGTCGCAACAAAGCAGCCGACGATTGTAACGACGTCGCTATATGCAGACCCAGCACCAATTGACTTAAATACTTTTGACAATGTGACTCAACGCATTCAAGTACTTGATAGCAATTTACAGCCAAAAGTGATTACTCCACTCGAAAAGACTCAAACACATGTAAATATTGAACTAAATGAAAAACAATTAACCGCGCCATTAATGAAAGTCATGAGTTTGGCAACAGTATCTATTTATCAAAACAACCAGCTGATCCGTAGTCTTCAAATTGAAGATAACGTACATATTGAAGAAGCTAATATTTTCCAAAGAATCATGATGTGGTTTTCTAGCCTCTTCTCTATTTTTTCATCGAGTGAACATAGTGCCGCAAAACTCTACCCTTTAGATTCGCACTAAAAACATCAAATTGTGCACAGATGCACAATAAATTTTATAAATAAAAGATGGCATAATTCAGCCATCTTTTTTTTATAGAAAAATAATTAGGTGATAAAAATGACCCAAAATTTACATCATATTGTAATTGTTGGTGGTGGTGCTGGAGGCTTAGAACTTGCGACACAACTCGGTGAAACTTTTGGGAAAACTCATAAAGCGAAGATTACGTTAATTGACCAAAACCTGACGCACATCTGGAAACCTTTACTTCATGAAATTGCTGCTGGATCTTTAAATCCACACGAAGAACAAACTAACTATTTTGCCCATGCAGAAAAGCATCACTATGAATTTGTGCTTGGAACATTAGTTGGAGTTAATAAAAATAAAAAAATAATTGAGTTAATTCCCCCTCAAGTTTCTAAAGAGCAAAGCACCCATGTGCAACAACTGAGTTATGACACGCTTATTTTAGCGCTTGGTTCTGTGTCAAATGACTTTAATACAGCAGGCGTGCGTGAAAACTGTCATTTCCTCGACAGCAGAAAGCAAGCCGATATTTTCCAGCAAGATTTATTACATCTGTATATTGAAGCTCAAAATCAGCCAAATCAGCGGACTTTAAATATTGGAATCGTTGGTGCGGGTGCAACAGGTGTAGAACTTGCTGCCGAACTCATTGAAACGACTAAAAACTTTTATCGATATGGTTTAAAGAAGATTCATCCCAACCAAGTTAAAATTACCCTAATTGAGGCTTCTGAGCGCATTTTACCTGCTCTAAGTGAAAAAACGGCTGAGCATAGTGCAAAACAGCTCAAAAAAATGGGCATTGAAGTTTTAACAAAACATCGCGTTGAAAAAATTGATGAGCATTCCATCTATTTTAGTAATGGTGACCAATTAAAAAGTGATATTACCGTCTGGGCTGCTGGTGTAAAAGCACCTAAAGTTTTAGAAAGTTTCAATGATTTTGAACGCGATAATATTAACCGCCTGATGGTCTACGCAACATTACAAACCTATTCCGACCCAAATGTATTTGCTTTTGGTGATTGCGCCCGTTGCCAACTTGATGCAAGACACCCTCCACTTGGCCCGCGTGCTCAAGTTGCAAGCCAACAAGCGAGCTTTTTAGTCGATGCTATGGCTGCTCGACTTAATGGCCGATCACAACCCATGTTTAGCTTTAACGACAAAGGTTCGCTTGTGTCTTTAAGCCGTAATAAAGCCGTTGGAGAATTACTTGGCGATGTAAGTGTGCAAGGTTATATTGCCAAAACAATGTACGTATCTTTATATCGTTTACATCAAGCAACGATTCACGGGTACACACAGGCTGGACTACTCACAATGAAAGATTTACTTACAAGACGTGTACGTCCAAAAATTAAACTATATTGAGTTGAATTTTTTAAGTTCATCCCTATTTAGATAAAAACGCATTATATAAAAGTGTTAAAGATTCAAATTTTGTAGTCTACAAAATTTATTTTTCACTTTATGATGTACGCTTTAATTGATTGAATGGATCAAAAACATGACTGCTATTGCAAATAACCACGTGGTTTCATTCCACTACAAATTAACAAACGCTGAGGGTGAAACACTTGATCAATCTCAAGGTGAACCACTTGCCTATTTGCACGGTGCAGGCAATATCATTCCTGGTTTAGAAAATGCATTAACAGGTAAAACTGTTGGTGAAAAATTTACTGTTAATGTACCAGCAGCTGAAGGTTATGGCGAATACAACCCAGACCTAGTTCAAGAAGTTCCAGCTCAAATGTTCCAAGGTGTTGAGAACATTCAACCTGGTATGCAATTCCAAGCGCAAACAGATGACGGCGTTCAGATCGTAACTGTTAAAGCGGTTGAAGGCGACAACATTGTTGTTGATGCTAACTTCCCACTTGCTGGTCAAGATTTAACTTTTGAAGTTGAAATCGTAGAAATCCGTGAAGCTTCTGAAGAAGAATTAGATCACGGTCACGTACACGGTGCTGGTGGTCATCACCACTAATTCATCTTTAAAGATGATAAGAGCAAAGCTTCGGCTTTGCTTTTTTTATGTATTTATTTTTATATAATATCTGGATAACAAACCTCTAACTCACTCAACTTTATAAGGGTATCTTTCATGTCAAACGTAAATCAGCTTATTTGGTTTCGTCAGGATTTGAGAGTTCGGGATCATGCTGCATTATGGCATGCCTGCCAGCAAGGCCCTTCGATTGGGTTAATTATTTTGTCGCCTGAACAGTGGAAAATACATCACGATGCGCCTATAAAAATTAATTTCTATTTACGTCAGCTTCAACAACTTAAAAAAGAATTAGAACAGCTTAATATTCCACTTATCATTCAAGTCATTCCCTACTGGAAAGATATTGCAGACTATATTTCTAAGCTCGCTCAACAACTGCATATCGAAAATGTTTACTCAAATATAGAAGTAGGCGTGAATGAGTTGAAAAGAGATAAAACTGTACAACAAGCTTTAAATCAGCAGAGTAAAGAGCTTTTTTTATTTCATGACCGCACGATTTTCCCTTTACGTTCCATTCGCAATCAGTCACAGCAACCGTATCAAGTTTTTAGCGCATTTAAAAAAGCATGTTATTCAAAACTAGATATAAGTGGTTTGCCTCAGTGCTATCCAATTCCTGAGAAACAAAATGCCTATCCGCAGTCTTTTTCAAATATAAAAAGTTTAGATCTAGAAGATGTTGAAGCTTTTTTTGACTCATCAATTTCGAAAGAGCAACAAGACTTATGGCCTACTGGAGAAGATTTTGCTCTGGATAAGCTCGATTTATTTATTGAAGATCATTTATCTACTTATAAATTAGAACGTGACTTTCCAAATGTAAAAGGAACTAGCCAACTTTCTCCCTATTTAAATCTTGGAATTTTATCTATCCGTCAATGTTTACAAGCCCTTTTTCGAGCCGAACATGGCAACTTTCATCTGACAAACGAAGGCCAGCAAACATGGTTAGATGAGCTTCTTTGGCGCGAATTTTATCAACATATTTTATTTGATTTC
Organism: Acinetobacter sp. KB005; assembly: GCF_049949095.1. Classification (NCBI taxonomy): domain Bacteria; kingdom Pseudomonadati; phylum Pseudomonadota; class Gammaproteobacteria; order Moraxellales; family Moraxellaceae; genus Acinetobacter; species Acinetobacter sp. KB005. The sequence goes on from NZ_CP188191.1 coordinate 3,741,136, forward strand.
CCGCATGTTTCTAAACACTATCCTTTTAAGAAAAATACTCAAAATATTAAGTGGGAAAATAATCAAGAGCATTTGGTCGCATGGCAAAATGGTCAAACAGGCATACCGATTATTGATGCTGGCATGCGTCAGCTACAAAAAATGGGATGGATGCATAATCGTGTTCGCATGATTACCGCTATGTTTTTGTGTAAAAACTTACTCATCGATTGGCGAGTAGGTGAACAGTGGTTTATGCAGCATTTAATCGATGGTGATTTAGCTGCGAATAATGGTGGCTGGCAATGGTGTGCATCGACCGGAACTGATGCTGTACCCTATTTCCGAATTTTTAACCCTATTGCTCAATCTAAGAAATTTGACCCAAATGGAGATTATATTCGTCAATGGGTGAATGAATTAGCTCATCTAGACAATAAAATGATTCATGAACCATACCCAACTAAAACTAATCTTCAATTGAATTATCCAAAACCAATTGTTGATTTAAAAGAAACTCGTATTAAAGCAATTGAAACATTCAAGAACATTTAGACGCTACTTCTGTCTTTTGTGTTTATTTTTGATTAAAAAAAAACTAGAAATTTGACTATATTGTGACTTTACTCTAAAAATAATTCTAAAGGGATTTATAAAAGGACAAACACAACAATAAATTCAAAAAACATCACAGTTCATTAAAAAAGTATAAAAATTAACATTACAAAAAAGGTAGCCAGAGCGCACATGCAACAAAAGAACCCAGGAAGAACACTCGTCTTATGGATCATCGCAGCTCACCTCTTTATGGGAATGGTGGCATATGAGTGGTTGCCTGTAAGTTTTAGAGGAAGCTGGATTTTTATTCTTATTCTTTTAATTTCTGGTGCTTTTTTAGAAGTCGGCGCATCTTTAATTGTTGGTTTAATCGCTTTCGTAGGTGTTGCAGTATATTTTCTACTCGACCTAGGGGCGCAAACACATATTGAACGTCAACTCCTTTTACTTTTTATTATTCCCCTTATTCCACTTTTCCTGAGTGCTGTACGCCACAATATTGAAATTAACGTTCAAAAATATCGTGATATACAGAGTTATGATCGAAATTATCGCCGTGATATTTTCCCGCTTAGTGCACTCAAGTATTTTCAACGTAGTTTCTTTAAGCTTCTTGATCATCATCACATACAAGACTATGAAGTCTTTGAAATTAGAATTCTCAACCGAAGCTTAATTAAAGAAATGTTAGGCGATGATGTATGGAAAACCACTCAAAATGAAATGATTAAAATTTTGAGCCAGCATCATCCCCAAGAAATTGTTTTCCAGTTTGCTGATGATGATCTAGAAACGATATACAGCATTGTTATTCGCAAGCAAAAAACTGAAGAAGACCCTGAATTTATTAAAAAGCTAAAAGAAATTATGACCTTGCGGCTTGAAGTCGAATATAAAATTATTCAGATTCCACCTGAAGAGGAGATTACTTAATGTCTAATCTTCTTAATATTTGTGGAATTATTATTGCATCTAGCCAATATCCAGATGGCACTTTGCAGCAGTTCTATCGTCAATATTATCATTGTGAAATTAAAGCTGAACAAACAAAAACTGAAGTTCAGAGTATTAATGACCTTTCCATGTTTTTCCCATCACAGGACACATGGTGGCCTGTCTTTACAATTGACCAGATCAGTTCGGATAGTTTTCAAAAGCTTATTCATAAAGGGATAAAGCCCGGCATCATATTACCAGATGAAGTTTTTAGCTTTTCTCATTATTTCTTATTAAAAGAAGCTGTCACCCAAGGTGCAATTCCCATTGCACTTTTCAAACCAGAACAGCCTAAATATTTTGCAGCAAAAGCGACATTTTCGACCGCAATTGGATTACGACCAATGGCTGCTTTTGTTCCAAAAGGTTGGGATGAAAATCTAATTTCACAAACTGCGGGCAGCTATATTGTTCAGTTCAATCCTTCGATACTTCCCCTACCCTCTAGAGAGATTAGACAAAAACAGCACTTATTTTATTCGGCTAAAAGTTTTGATGGTCATATTTCCGGTTATGAAATTATTATCAATCCTCCTGCTGATTTACCAACCACAAATATTCGATACCCTCAACTCGGAATATCATGGCGATTTAATCATATCAATTACATAAGTACGCCCGAACATGTAAAAACTAGTTTTATTGGATACATTTTTATTGGTTTAAGCACAGTCGTAGTTCCACTCGATTTGATTTTAACCAGTACCTACCCAGACCTTCTTGGTACCTTTGGCAGCTATATTTCATGGATCTCCTTGGTCGTTGGGCTAATTTTATTGTTATTGCTGATCTCGTCTATTATTAGGAGGGTTAAATCAAATGGCTCCCATTGATATTCTCTTCCTATTTGGTTTTTTGGGAATCTGGATTCCGCAGGCGTTTTGGGCATGGTTAAGCTATCAGGCTTGGAAATATTCAAAAACGGCGGAAAAAGAGTTACAGAATCTTCCCATACCAGACAGATGGCCAGTATTGAGTGTTTTGATTCCTGCCTATAATGAAGGCGTAGTGATTGAAGATACTTTACATGCAATCGCTCAGCAGGACTATCCTGCGGAATCTTATGAAGTATTACTCATCAATGATGGTTCTAAAGATAACACCCTAGAAATTGCCGAAAATCTAGCACAGATTTATCCGTGCATAAAAATTGTCAACGTTCCCAAAGGAATGGGAGGCAAAGGTAAATCTAGAACACTTAATAATGGCTTACCGCATGCGACGGGTGAACTGATTGTTGTCTATGATGCAGATAGTACACCTGAACCAGATTGTGTAAGGTTATTAGCTCAAACCTTACTTGCCGATAAAAAATTAGTAGCTGTAAATGGCAAAGTCAGAACCCGTAATTGGCAAGATAGTATTTTGACTCGCTTTATTGCCATTGAGTTCATCTTTTTCCAATGGATTTTTCAAGGCGGACGTTGGCAACGTTTTGAACTATCCACATTAATGGGTACCAACTATGTTATTTGGCGTGATGCATTAGAAACCTTGGGTGGTTTTGATGAGAAGTCATTGGTCGATGACACTGAAATGAGTTTTAGGATTTTTATCGGCCAAAAACGAATTAAATGGGTACCTTACGCAATTGGTTGGCAGCAAGATCCCCCATCTTTGAGTGTATTTATTAAACAGCGCTCACGTTGGACTCAAGGTAATTTTTATGTGACTCGTAAATATTTACCTGTAGCGTTAAGAACGCCTTTTCCTATCGGAATTGAAATTCTGAATAACATTATGTGCTACGTACTTTTCGTACCCGCGTTATTCTGGAGTCATATTACTTTAGCCCTTGGGTTACTAGGTATTGCAGGTATTTCGGTTCCTGGTCCATTCACATTACTGTGGGGCCTCTCGTTTTGCCTGTACGTTGCACAAATGTGGTTTACCTTATCTTTAGAAAGGGCCAAACCAGAACTCTATTTTTACTCTGTTTTATCTTATGTAACTTACTCACAAATATTTCTATTTATTGTATTTAAAGCCGCATATGACATGCTTAAAAATAAAATACAGGGCAACTCCCTTCAATGGTACAAAACGGAACGTAGCAAGGAGAAAAAAAAATGAAATACTCTTCTAATTTCTACAAAATGGTTCAAGCACTCCTTGCCAGCACCAGCTTCATGTTTGTGGCTTCTAGTTATGCAAACACATGGGAACTAGACGATATTAGTACCTCCACTAAATATACGGTTGAGTCACATTTTTTCTATATTGGAAAAGGTGCCCAATGGCAAAATGTTCAATTTTCAAGTAACTACTCTACTGAAAGTGATACAGCGTTACTCGTAAAATATGATGATAAACTCATCTATAACACCACTTTAAGCGGTAATGGACTACTGAAGTTCGATATTCCACCAAGTCAAAGTGGCTTCCATCGCTTAGATTTCATTATTCAGCAATATGCGAAACCCACCACTCTAAATCAAACTAAAGATTCTTTTTGCTCTGAAGATATTGATCATTTAACGTACTTCAATAATTCCCAGCTCGACTTCACACCTATTAGAAAAGACTATCAGCTAAAGTACTTACCAGATGCTTTATTTAACCCACAGGCTCGACGCCCTACACCATTTGTAGGGATTTTAAAATATAACCGTAAAGAAATTGTAGAAGCTTCTATGCTTGCACGACTAGCAAGCTCATGGGGCTCTGTAACACCAGTTGAATGGGTCGATTCAGGTCAAATAAACTTAAACCCTGAAACAAATTTTATTATTGAAGTTATTCACTCACCCTCTCCACTTAAAGGGGGTGCCTTAGTACAAATTGCAAAACCAGCAGAAGGCGTGCCGACTCTTTCAATTACCTATCACACGCCACAAGAACTCACTGCGGCCATAAATGGACTCATTAATCCGTATTATGTACAACAACTGAATACAGGAAGTGCTGCTTTCCCCACCACGATCTCTAATCCAGCTTGGGCCCAATTTAAAAAAATTAATACACTTGCAGACTTAGGCATTGAAGATTTCAGATTGAACCATGCTGAAAAAAACTTATTTCTTGATTTTCCAGCTGTATGGCAACCCACTGATATTTTGCAAGGACAGATTGCTCTTCGCATTCAAAGTGGTTTATTACAAGGTTCAAATATTACAGCTTGGATTGATGGAGGACTCGCAGGAAGTATGAAAACAGCAGACCTTGCTTCAGATCCAGTAAACCGACAATTCAATATTTTTGCAAAAGCGATTTCAAATACGACCAATTTCAGCCTAAAACTTGAAAACTCAGTAATTGCTAATTCTGAGTGTCTACCTAATGCTCATGGTTCACTCTGGATTGATACAGCCAAATCTACTGTAAAACTACCGCATAAACTCAAAAATGGTGTAGCTGCAATTTCCATGACTTTAGCAACAACCCCAACCATTGCGATTGATGATCAATCTGGTGCTTTAAATATTGCTATTATTATGGGTCAAGTTGCTAAAAAAATGTTATTAACACAAGCCCCTATTCCTCTAAATCTAGTTCGCTATACACCGAGCGCACCTCAATCAATAAATGTTCGTGTGAATAAAGATATTTACCAACAACAGGTATTAATGCATCAAGATACTATTTATGCGCCTGCTGCTGTTAATGGTTTTATTGTGAGTTATAACAATAACCGTTTTGATGTGATTACCGACTCAGAAGGTGGTGCACAAAGCTTTATGCATCTTTGGGGAAAAATACAGCATAAAATTCCAAATAACGTGACAAAAATGTTGGTTTCAGAAAATGGAAATATTTATGTTTTACAAAAACTCATTGTCGGAAATCAAAAAGCACCTTTAGTCCAACAATCTTCTTTCTTCTTATTAGTTGTGATTATATCTGCAATTATGATAATAATTATCTTTTTGTGGTACTGGTTAAGACGAAATAATGAAAAAACAGATACCAATTAAAATAGCTGCTTTTATTATTTTAATTATATGTAGTGTTATAGCTTATGCGGGGTTGTTCAAACATCAAGGGCAAGCCCCGCGTATTGAAGGAATTTTCTGGCAGCCCGACAATAACACGACCCCACCAGAGGGAAACTGGCACTATTTGGGTGTTAACACATTTGTCCCTCAGTGGTCTGTTGTTGAGTCTAAATCATGGTGGAAAGAATCAAACTTTCCTCAATGGGAAAAAGCAATTAATTTAGAAAAAATTAAACAAGAACCTTGGGCTAAAAATCTAATCTTGGGCTTAGCAGGTGAATATAATGAACCTAAAGCTCGGGCAAATGTAACTGAGTTAGGGGAAAAATCTGCCGAAATTATAAAAGAGCAAAAAACGGTGCCTAAAGGCTATTATTTTCCGGTGGAAGCAGATCCGACTTGGTTGAGAGTCAGTGCTTTAGGTCAGGTTTTAACGAAACTTCCAGTACCAGTTTGGGTAAGTATTTATAGTGGTGAAAGCGAGCCCGAACATTATGATTTATGGGTTAAAAGCTGGTTACCAGAAAATAACGGTGTTTTCTTCCAAGACGGGGTTGGCGTAGGTGTAAGGTCCCCTCAGCAAGCCAAACATATTTTAGACCAGCTTGAACAAAAGCTTGGAAAAGATAAAGTAATTATAGTGCTAGAAGCCTTTAGAGTTAAAAAGAATGGACAATTTAGAGCCGCATATCCTTGGGAAATTATTTCTCAACTGAAAGCATATGAAGGAAAAACTGTCTATATTTTTGATGGTCCTCACTACATGAATAGATGGTGCGTCAATATTGTGAGCTTGTGGTATCGCCTCACTTATGGTGGTATTCCTACCACCATCAATAGAATGCAACAATAGACTAATTCCTCTAATAATAAAAACCTCTACTATTAAAAATCCTTATAAAAAACGAGTTCTACTCGAGTATTGTTGTAATGATCTTTTGTATCTATTGGCACATCTTTAAAGTAATTGCCATATAGTCGTTCAACACGTAATTTTATAGGTTGATAATTAAAAGGCTGCCACGAAATACCGGGGCCATATTCAAATAAATTATTGTAATATTCATCTTTACTATCGGCTAAGCCATGCAATTTCACATAAGCTTGGACAGTTCCATTCTCACCTTTATAGACATTTAAACCCGTACGTAAGCGTAAATCCCCAATAACATTATAATCTTCTCTAGAATACGTCGCAGCATTGCCATATAAATCAGTGAAGTAATCATTAAAGCAAAGTGAATTATTACAATTATTTTGAGAATTCCACTCTTGGTAACCCGTAACGCCACCCACTACACTTTCACGAAATTTATCTCTATTACGGTCAATCAGATCGTAACTTCCGCCAACTTCTAGATATGCACGCACAGGGATTGAAGTCCAAGGTTGATAATTAGCACCCACGCCTAGCGTCACTGCGTTTTCATCAATAATTTCAGGACGTACCCCGCCTTGAGATTGAGTGTCACGGTTTAAGTTTAAAAAGCCATACACTTGTGCTCGACCATTATCAAAGTTCTTACCATAACGAGCTTTAAGTGGGAAAATTACATCGTCATAACGTGACTCATATGAAGGCGCAAAATAAACATCACGGAAGTAAGTTTTCACCTCTCCTCCACTTAGGTTTTTTACGGCTTGTGTGGCTTTATTGGCAATATCAGCATCTTTAGATTGTGTAAGTTCTTTAAAAACTACCAAAGCTTCTTTATTATTTTTCTGAGAATTAAGCAGATATGCTTCTTGTAATTTTAAAGTGTCATCTGCTGGATCTAATGCCTCTGCTTTTCTTAGACTTTGTAAAGCAGCCTCTTGCTTACCTAATCTAATCTGTAAATAGGTTAAGCTTTTCCATACCTTAATATCTTGTGGTGTCATCTCTCCGAGTTCTAATAATAACTTCTCCGCATTTTCAGGTTGAGTCTTCTCAATTTTATAAAATTGGTCCCATTTATCATAGATTGGGTTACCAGGTTTATATTCTTGATTAACGATTTCTTGGGCAAATGCAGTTTCAATAGTTAAGAACCCTAAAGTTGGACAAAGCGAACCGATAACGATAAAGGAACGAGTTAGAAATTTTATTGTTTTGCTATTTTTCATTTTCACCTCTACAGTAAATTAGAGTTATTAGGGGTAGTTTTTTTAAATGATCAATAAATATCATAATTAAAAATAATGAGTTACATCGTTAATTTAGGTTAACGATGTTTTATATAAATAACTTAGTCTCCATTTTTTGTTATTAATCTATTCTGTCTTATCCCTAGATTCCCTATAATAATGACATATTTTTTGATCAATAAATTGTAAAATTTCATAGCATCTATAAAGAATTTATAAGGAAAAATTATGGCTTTTCCACATCATGTAGAACATCATGCTATTCACCGTTCAGGCTGGTTAAGAGCTTCCGTATTAGGGGCCAATGATGGAATTATTTCTGTTACTAGCTTAATTATGGGAATGGCAGCTAGTGGAGCCAACTCACACACTCTATTAATTACATGTATTGCTGGATTAATTTCTGGTGCAACCTCAATGGCTGCCGGAGAGTATATTTCCGTTAAATCTCAAGAAGATATTGAAAAAGCAGATCTAGCTGTTGAAGCAAAAGAACTCACAAAACATCCTCAAAAAGAATTAGATGAACTCACCCAAATTTATATTTCTAGGGGTCTTTCTAAAGAATTAGCACAGGAAGTTGCCGTTCAGCTGACAACTCATGATGCTTTAGGTGCGCATGCCCGTGATGAAATAGGTATTCATGAAAATACAGCTGCAAATCCAATTCAAGCCGCTCTTTCATCCGCCGCATCGTTTTCTTTTGGCGCTTTTTTTCCGATGCTCGCAATCTTATTCACTCCTGAACATTTAATTATGCAAAGTGTTCTCGTTACAGGGATTTTTGCTTTGGCTATCTTAGGTGCCCTCTCAAGTTATTTTGCAGGCACATCTAAACTTAAAGGCAGTTTACGCATTACATTGTGGGGTATTCTAGCAATGGCTTTTTCAAGTTGGATTGGCTCATTATTTAATGTTACTCCACTTTAAAAAAATAGAACTTATGAACGTTCAATAATTAAATATTTAAAAACTAAATAGCCAATATTATTTGCTCTTGATTCAAATTCCACGTTATGGTGAACATAAAGAAATGAGGTGAATAAAATGACCCTGTTACAACAACTTGAAATTAAACATCCAATTTTTCTTGCGCCCATGGCAGGTGTATCTACCCCCGAACTTGCCGCGGAAGTTTCTAATCAAGGTGGACTTGGGTCATTAGGACTCGGAGCAAACACGGCACAAAGTGCGCGCGAACAGATTTTAAAAAACCAAACACTTACAGAGAAATCCTTTCAGGTTAATTTTTTCTGCCATCAACCAGAGCAACTTAATCCTCAAACTTCAGCACAATGGATTGAATATTTACGTCCACAATTTGAAAAGTTTGGTGAGCAACCTCCTCAAAATTTGAACTGCATTTATCCAAGTTTTCTTGATAACGATGACTTTTTAAATGTCGTACTAGAAACAAAACCTAAAGCTGTCAGTTTTCATTTTGGTATTCCCCATCCACATCAAATTCAGGCTTTAAAGAATGCCGGAATTCTAACGATGGTTTCTGCTACCAATTTGGTTGAAGCACAAGCCATTGAAGCTGCAGGCATCGATATTATTATTGCTCAAGGTATTGAAGCAGGTGGTCATCGTGGAATCTTTAATAAAACCTTTGATGCAGCAATTAAAACTAGCGATTTAGTACAACTTATTGTAAAACACTGTAATTTGCCTGTCGTAGCTGCTGGTGGGATTATGAATGGAGCACAAGCGCGGTATATGTTGAGCTTAGGTGCTGCGGCTGTTCAACTCGGGACCGCTTTTGTTCAATGTAGATCATCCAATGCATCTACTGAATATCGTAAAGCTTTATTTAATGAACCAGTAACACAAATCAGTGCGAGTCTTTCCGGTCGTCCAGCCCGTGGTCTATTGAACCACTGGCATACACAAATTGATTTACCAAATCGCCCTCCTCAACCAGAATATCCATATGCCTATGATTTAGCGAAACAGTTAAATGCGATTGCAAGCAAACATCAAGACTATGGATATGGTGCTTTTTGGGCAGGTAGTAATGTATCGCAAATAAGAGAACTAGATGCTGCTGACCTGATTAACCAGTTAGTGGTAGAAATATTAGAAGATGAGTAAGACCTTAAAAAGCCAGTGAAGATACTGGCTTTTTTATTTAATGAGTTTGCAATAAATTAATCTGCTCAACTTGCACATCACTCATCAAATCACCTTGAGCCAATAACTGATTAAAATAGTTTTCAACCACTATTGCTTGCTCAGCAGTACTTTCAACTTTATACATATTTTGGCGGAATTCGTTACTTGAACGTAATCCTTTTGTGTACCAAGCAATGTGTTTACGGGCAATACGGCAGCCTGAATATTCACCATAAAATTGATAAAGTTCTGATAAATGTCCCAATAACACCTGCTTCACTTCTTCAATATTAGGTGCTGCTAAATGCTCTCCTGTTTTCAAATAATGAGCAATTTCACGAAAAATCCATGGTCGGCCTTGAGCAGCACGACCAATCATAATCGCATCTGCACCAGTGTAATCGAGTACATATTTTGCTTTTTCAGGGCTATCAATATCACCATTCGCAATGAGGGGAATATTAATAAAATCCTTCACCTGTTTAATCAGCTCATAACGTGCCGTATTTAAATACATGTCTTCACGTGTCCGGCCATGTAAAGCTAACGCTGCAATACCAGCCTCTTCTGCCCTTTTTGCTACCCTTAAAATATTTTCTTGACCATTTAAAAATCCCAATCGGGTTTTCAATGTAACAGGAACATCAACAGCAGCGACCACCGTATCAAGAATTCGTGCCACCAAATCTTCATCTTGTAATAAAGCTGAACCTGCGAGTTTATTACATACTTTTTTGGCAGGACATCCCATATTAATATCAACAATTTGGGCGCCATTTGCCACTTGATGACGTGCAGCCTCAGCTAACTGCTCAGGATCAGAACCCGCAATTTGTGCAGAAATCGGTGCGAGTTCCCCATCAAAATTTGCACGGTAGAGGCTTTTTTTGCTCATCTGCAAAGTCTTATCGGCAGTCATCATTTCACTGACTGCATGGCCTGCGCCAAAATACTTACAGAGCGTTCTAAATGGGCGGTCAGTAACTCCAGCCATAGGAGCAACGATTAAATTATTTGACAGTTGATAGGGACCAATATACATATATATTCATACAATTGATGATCAACATAGTATACTTCATCCGCTTAATCGGCTCATCTTTTTATGCAGGTGCTTTCCTCGCCATGAACAAACCGTTGTCTTCCCGTTTTTTATTAAAATCATTCGGTATGGTCGCCGTGTGCATGAGTTTAGCTGCTTGTGGTGATAAAGCTTGGTGGTCAAACAATGATGAGCCTGAACTAGAAAGCCAACATATTAAACGCTTAATCCCATCACGTGTAAATGACCGTGAATCATGGGCAAAAGATATTAATGACATTATGCAAGAGCTAGATATAGCTCAAACTAAAACAAATGTATGCAGTATTATTGCTGTGGTCGATCAGGAATCAAATTTTGTAGCTGACCCATCAGTTCCGGGTCTAGGCACGAAAGCAGTTCAAGAAGTAAATACGCGTTTACAAGAAAAATTTGAAGCAAAACTGGGTCAAAAAATTGGTGGAACAGTTGCTGGTTACTTCGAAGAAGTTCTTAAAACACAGCCTTCACCAGATGACAATTATATGAGTCGGATGCGTAAAGTTAAAACCGAACGTGAACTAGACTTACTCTATCGAGAAATTTTCGATTTCATGGCGAAGCATTATCATGTCAGTGCTCTAACAGGTGCAGCCAAACTGGTCGGACAAGATATTGGTGAAAAAATGAACCCAATTACCACTTTGGGTTCTATGCAAGTTCACATTAACTACGCCAAAGCCAACAAACGCTCTAGCATGAATATCGCTGAGCTTCGTGATGACTTATATACTGAATATGGCGGTTTATATTATGGTATTCATCGTTTAATGGTTTATCCAGCAGACTATGATAAAGCCATTTATCGATTTGCAGACTATAACTCAGGTATGTATTCTAGCCGTAATGCTGCTTTTCAAAGTATGCTCAATGACTTAACCGATACAGAAATCAGTCTTGATGGTGATCTACTTCTTTACACAAAAGATGGTGATCCGCGTCCGACTCAAAGCCAGTCAGAAAAAGAACTGATTACTGTATTTGCAAAAAATAATGTATTAGTTACGCCAAGACAAATTCGTGATGATCTTAAATTAGAAAAAGAGAAAAAGTTTGAAAGTACACAAACCTATATTGCTCTGACGAAACTTTATAAAGCGAAGACAGGTAAAGAACCTATCTATGCAATTATGCCGCAAGTTACTATTTCTGGGCCAAAATTAAGTCGTGACTATAATACCAACTGGTTTGCAACCCGAGTAAACGGACGATATGAAACATGTATGCAAAGAGCGAAACGAATAAGACTATAAAAAGTCTCGCCCTGTTCGATTTTGATGGAACCTTGTGCAGTAAAGACAGTTTTACAGGGTTCATCTTTTATGCTTTATCTAAGCGACACATTGTTAAACAAGGCTTGAAAATTCTGCCATGGATTCAAGCCTACTATCTTAACTTTTATCCAGCCCATGCAATGCGTGCCAAGTTATTTCGCAGCATGTTCAAAGATACCTCCGCAATTGAACTACAAAGATTAGGTGAAGAATACGCACAAGAGCTAGTCTCTACCCTCTCACCTGAACTTTTCGCACAGTTACAACACCACCAGTTACGTGGTGATCGGGTGGTACTGGTTTCTGCTTCAATCGATGTCTACCTTGCCCCACTGTGCAAGTTACTAAATATCGAATTAATTTGTACTGAAACTCAAATTAAAAATGGCATGGTGACGGGTTATTACTCCACCCCAGATTGTAGTAGTGAACAAAAGAAATTAAGAGTACATCAACAATATACGCTACAGCATTATCATCAAATTTATGCTTACGGTAATAGCTCGGAAGACCTAGACATGTTGAGTCTCGCCACACATCCGTACATGGTGGGTGAAGATCGCGTTCTACCTCGTTTAACGCCAGAAAAAAAGCTCGCATAAAGCGAGCTTTTTTATTTAAACATAACTTAATAAATTGCCATATGATCACGATGAATCATTTCAAGTGAACGGGCTTCACCAAGCACTTGATAAACCTTATCAGAGGCTAAGCCTTTAATAATCTCAGCAGATCGCGAGCTAAAATTCACTCGACCCACTGCAATACGTTTACCTTGTTTATCGACACATTCAACCACATCACCACGATCAAAATGTCCTTCAACAGTTTTAACCCCAACAGGGAGTAAACTGCGATGTTTCAATTTAATCGCTTCAATAGCACCATCATCAATTACAAGACGGCCTGCTGTCTGTAAATGAGCAGCGAGCCACTGTTGATGAGCAGTCATACGGTCTTTATCTGTAGTAAACAACGTACCTAGCATTTCACCCGACATCGCACGTGATAAGACATTATCACTTTCACCGCTTGCGATGAGCGTTGGACAACCCGACTTAGCAGCTAAACGTGCGGCACGAACCTTAGTCACCATACCACCTCTGCCAAGCACACCGCCACCGCCAGCCATTTCGAATAAAACATCGTCCATGGCACGAACAGTAGAGAGTAGTTTAGCATCAGGGTTATGACGTGGATCTGAGTCAAACATACCCTGCTGATCCGTTAAAATGATCAGCAATTCTGCATGAACCTGTCCTGCAACCATCGCAGCTAGAGTATCGTTATCACCAAAACGGATCTCATCGGTAGATACCGTATCATTTTCATTAATGACCGGAATCACACGCCAATCAATCAAGTTTTGTAAAGCATCACATGAGTTTAAATAACGACGGCGGTCCGCCAGATCATCATGTGTCAGTAAAACCTGAGCAGTACGAATACCATGTTCTTCGAGCACACTAGACCAAGTATGAATTAAACCCATCTGCCCAATCGCAGCACAGGCTTGTAGACTGGGTAGATCGGTGGGTCGACTCGCAAGCTTCATACGAACCATACCTTCAGCCACTGCTCCAGAAGACACTAAAATAATTTCGTGTCCGGCATTGTGTAGATCTGCAATCTGTTTCGCCCAATGCGAAATAGCATCCAAATCTAAACCTTGCCCATTGGCTGTGAGTAAAGATGATCCGATTTTAACAACGATTCGTTTACACTCACTGAGCTGACGTTGCCCATCGACCACTTCTATCATGTTTTCCTCGGTTTTCTAGTCACGAACGTAGACGCTTTCTACATCATTGTCGTCTTCATCATCGTCAAAATCATCATCATCGCCTAACATGCCTTCAAGACGTTGTGCTCGACGCATAGCGCGATATGCTTCTTTTGCCGCAATGGTTTGTTCACGTGTTTCAACTTCTAGTTGTTCACGGAAAGCTTTTACTTCTGCTGCATATTCAGGATCTTCAACTTCGCGTTCACGTTGTTGTTCAAGCTGATCCATGAGGTAATAGACAACCTCTTTCGTTCCTTCACTTAATAAGCCCGATGTCTTAAAGACAGGTCCAGTCCACTCTAGTTCATCTAGAATATGCTGACACCACTCTTCACGACTTTCTTCAGCAATCTGATCAAGTTTATTCAGTACTAAAACAACTGGTAGTTTAGCCAAAGTAGGTGAAAACTTAACTAACTCGTTCATAATTGCTTTTGCATTATGCGCCGGATCTGAACCATCAATTGGCTGCACATCAATAATGTGTAAAAGGATACGCGTACGTGCCAGATGTTTAAGGAAACGAATTCCCAAACCTGCACCTTCTGCTGCACCTTCAATCAACCCAGGAATATCGGCCATTACAAATGAACGATGACGGTCAGCATCTACTACACCTAGATTTGGAACCATGGTTGTAAATGGATAGTCTGCCACTTTTGGTTTTGCAGCACTTACAGCACGAATAAAGGTTGATTTACCAGCATTTGGCATGCCCAATAAACCAACATCTGCCAATACTTTTAATTCAAGGCGAATTTCACGAAATTCACCTTTTATACCAGTCGTACATTTACGCGGAGCACGGTTAGTTGATGATTTAAAATGAGTATTCCCCAAACCACCGTCACCACCACCTGCAACCAGAATTCTTTGGCCATCTTCAACCAAATCGCCAATAATATCGCCTGAATCTGTATCAACAATTGTTGTACCAACAGGTACTTTTAAAACCACATCTTCACCACCACGTCCGGTACAGTTAGCGCCTGCACCATTCTTTCCGCGCTCAGCACGGAACTTACGTGTGTAACGGTAATCGACTAGCGTACTCGTATCATCATCAGCTTGAATATAGATACTTCCACCACGTCCGCCATCACCACCATCTGGGCCACCAAATGGTACAAATTTTTCACGGCGAAAACTGGCTACGCCATTGCCACCGTCGCCAGCCTCTACGGTAATGACTGCTTCATCAACAAAGCGCATCTGCCAATCCTCTAAAAACTCTAAAACCGCTTATTCTGCCATATTTTCATAAAATTCTCGAATATAAAATGGGACAATTCCTATTTATAACGATCTGTTTTTATATTTAAGTCATCAGAAGCATTTTAGATCCACAAATACAGCCTAAATTGAAAATAAAATGCAGGATGACTATTTAATTTTTAAGGATGAACATTCCGTAGAGGTAAGGTCATTTGCATATCAAGATTTGCTTTTGTTTTTGGAACCGAATTATACATAATGGCGTTAAATGAAGAGACATTCCCCATTTCCATAGGATCATTCACTTGTAGACTTGGTTTAAACTGATGTTTAACTGATAAATTTACTGGCTCATCAAATTCAAAATAAACAGGACCATCAAAAACAATTTTAATCGGAATGGTATAACTACGCTTTAACTGAAAAGGCACATCTAACTTTATGGGAATATCAAGTTTAAGTGGGAATTTAGGTAACAACTTATTTTGATAGATCAAGTCTGTAGTTGTTTCAAGAGGCATGACCTGATCAATTTTTAGATTCGTTGTGTAATCAACATTTACTGTAACAGGCGTCTCTATAGCAAAACTGATATCTGCTAAATATTTCCCTTTCAGCGGTAAAGTCAGTTGGCGGTCTATATCCAATGTTGTATCAAGTTTACCAATAGATTGAACTTGCAAAGTGTTACCAACTTGAATCTTTGTTTCTAAAGAGTCAGGTAAACTAATATCTGCGTTATGAGCCGAAACCACTACATTTGCCTGAATATTGAGATATACCCAAAACATAACAGCGGCAAGTATCATCATTAAAATGAAACTGATGAGCATACTCTTGAGTGAACGAAACATTACCATCCACCCTATTGATCAGCTGTCGTCTGCGAAGTTTCTGAACCTAATACCCGATTTAATCGCATACTGGACAGAGGAATTTTTAACTCACCATTTGCAATCTTCACAGGTAAAGTATTTTTCACATCAACCGAAGCATTTAGTGCTGTTTTAACTGGGACACTCAAATTGCCCTCAATTGGAATATTTGTATCTAATCTTGCTTTTAGAGGAATATGTAAATTTTCTTTTAATACTGTCCGCACTGGCGCATCAAATTTCAAATGAACCTTTTGCTCAAGCGGAACATTAATATCAATCGGAACATCAAGTTTTAATGGAATTGATCCCTTTAACGGTAAGGTAATATCACGCCCCAAAACTCTGACTTGAACCTTCGTATCAATTGGTAAATTTTGCTCAACTTTTAATACTTCTTTGACAGGAATTGTTGTGCTAATGGGCACCATATTATCGAAATAAACACGTGGAGTTAACGTTTGTGTTAATGGAATATTTAATTGCTCATCAATTGGAATACTGGCATTTACCCGTCCTTTTACATCCACATTTAAAGCATCTTGTACTTTAACTTTAACCTGTAGGGGTTCTTGCAAGTCAATAGCAACTGCCTGATTCTTCAGTGGAATATAAATATTAAAATGCTTAAACACCCATATTGCAATGAGTACACCACATAAATTGGCAATAATGATGAATATAAAAACGACCAACAAACGTTTAAACTGCGACAATTCCAATCCCTTACTATTTTCTTTTTTTCCTTAATTCATATTCTCATTTATTTACAAAAAATAGTCAGCATATATTTTGTACGGTTGTAAAAAAACCCAGCCTAAACTGGGTCTTTTTGTGAAAATCTTTTATAGATCGTTAAATGATCTTAAGCATTCAATTCTGCTGGGATTTTTTTGTAGCTTACGCCGCACATTTGTTCAGCGATACGTAATACCTGACAGCTATAACCTACTTCGTTATCGTACCAAACATAAGCAGTTAAACGGTTACCAGAAGTAATCGTTGCTTGCGCATCATATACACCAGCAGTACGAGAACCGATAAAGTCACTCGATACAACTTCAGTCGAGTTGGTATAACCAATTTGACCTTGAAGGCTAGAGTTAATTGAAATTTGACGAATGTATTCGTTCACTTCTTCACGATCAATTTCTTTATCAAGCGTCAAGTTCAAGATAGCAAGAGATACGTTTGGTGTAGGAACACGTACAGAGTTACCAGTTAATTTACCTTTTAATGCAGGTAATGCTTTAGCAACTGCTTTAGCTGCACCAGTTTCTGTAATTACCATGTTTAAAGTAGCAGCACGACCACGACGATCTGCTTTATGGTAGTTATCAATCAAGTTCTGGTCATTTGTAAATGAGTGAACGGTTTCAACATGACCATTAAGAACTTTATATTTGTCATCCAATACTTTAAGAATTGGAGTAATTGCATTTGTTGTACAACTTGCAGCAGAGATGATTTTGTCTTCATCTAAAATGTCTGTGTTGTTTACGCCAAATACAACGTTTTTCATTTCGCCTTTACTTGGTGCAGTCAATACAACACGTGCAACGCCTGGACATTTCAAGTGTTGGCTTAGACCTTCAGCATCACGCCATTTACCAGTATTGTCGATTAAAAGTGCATTTGAAATACCGTATTCAGTATAGTCAACTTCACTTGGGCTAGACGCATAAATCACTTTAATGAAGTTACCATTAGCAATGATTGCTTCGTTTTCTTCATCAACAGCAATTGTGCCAGCGAAAGTACCGTGAATAGAGTCACGACGAAGTAAAGAAGCACGTTTTGCTAAATCGCCATCAGAAGATTTACGCACAACAATTGCTTTAAGGCTTAGACCACGACCTAGACCTGATTGGCTAATAATTAAACGAGCCAAGATACGGCCAATACGACCAAAACCATAAAGAACGACATCTTTAGGTTGTTCAGAAGTTGCGCTACCTTTGATTGACTCAACTGCTTGAGCAACAAAAGCATCAACATCACCGCCTTTTTCTTTATATTCAACAGCAAGTTTACCGATATCAACTTCTGCAGAACCAATATTTTCAAGCTTAGCTAAAGCTTCTAAAATTGGGAATGTATTTACAACAGAAAGCTCAACGTCTACAACACGTGTACGGCGGTGAGTTTTCAAAATTTGGATAACAGAACGGTTAATTAAAGAGCGACCGTAAACAGATACGACAATATTTTTTTCACGGTATAATTGTCCGATTAATGCAATCATACGTTCCGCGATTTCTTCACGGTTTTTCCAACGGCCTTGGTGTTCAGCATGCAGGGCGATGATAGTGTCTTTGCTCACAGATACGTCCTCTAATTAATTATATCTAGGCGTGATTTTTTAAACCCCGTAATTGTAATGGAATTATTGGCAAGAATGAATCAAAAGCTGACGTTAGTGATTAGATTTTCCTAAAATTCATCATAAATTCATAAAATACCTATAATTATTTTTTATTATTTTATTGTTTAAAGCAGCTAAATTTTTGCTTTTTCTTACTTTTTAGATTCTGCTCCTCTAATCAAACTCATCATTTTTTAATCTTTTTTGATATTTCGCGATGTTGAGCTGCAAATTTTTGGCTTTTTGACGTTGCTGATAAAGGTGAACTGCACCTTCTAAAACGAGTACAAATACTGCGCACCAAATCGGAATATAAGTGAACCATTCTTCTTGGCCAATACTCTCCCCTAAAACTAAAGAAGCGAGAGCAAGTAATACAGGTTCTAAATATCCTAAAAGTCCAAACACGACTAATGGTAAAAAGCGACTTGCCAGAATATAACTTCCTAAACCAATAGCACTTAAAATTCCAAGCCCAACAATGACCAAAGCAAGACTCGGTTGGTCTATAAATTTGCTATAAGGGAGTAAACCTGTATGGGTCAAATAAATCGCAATCGGTAGAATAATAACTAAGTCCCACCAAAAACCGCCTAAATTGTCTGTTTTAATGGTCTTACGTAATAAAAAGTAGGCAGAATAACCAACTGCAACTAGTGCAGTTTCCCAAGCAATACTTCCTAAACGCCAGATCTCATGGCCCACTCCAATGACTGCAAGAATAATTGCGACCCATTGAAATTTTGATATTTTTTCGCCATACAGCACACTTCCAGCCAAGACAAGAACAAGCGGCAATAGAAAATACCCTAAAGATACTTGTAGGCCTCGACCATGCATTGGCCCCCATAAAAACAGCCAAAGTTGTACTGAAGTTAAAATGGAGGTTGTGATTAATAACAATAATAAAGATGGCTTTGCCAAAATACGTTGGTAGATATTTTTTATATATCCTAAATCACCGCTCCACCACATAAACAAAGTGAGAACTGGTAATGTTGCAATAATCCGCCATCCAAAAGTCTGTTCACTATCAAGCTGACTTAACAACTGAGTATAAAAATAAAGTACACCAAAAGTGATAGATGCCATGACAGACAAGCTCACGCCCTTAAACATCATCACCCTCTTATACTTTAGTAAAAACAGCTCACCACAATACTTGATTTATCCACTATAAAAAAGAAAAAACCATGTAAAAACATGGTTTTTTATTAATCAGACATCTACAGCTATTCTTTATGTTCTGTGCGAATAATATCGCGAATATCAAAACCTAATGTTTTTGCATAATTTAGATATTCATCAACCACTTCTTGTTCAGGATGAGGTGTTCTTGATAACACCCAAAGATATTTACGAGAAGGTTCTCCTACTAAAACAGTTTGATAGTCTTCATCTATTTTTAAAATCCAGTAATCTCCACGAATGACTGGAATCCATCTCACAGCTTCAGGTAAGAAACTCACCTTCAATTTCGTGTTGTATGGCGGATTTACGACAAAGGCTTCACCAATAGATTGCTGTAATTGTTTTCTATTGTCATAACAGCGATTATCTACAACCACATTTCCATTTTCATTTAAGGTGTAAGTTGCAGATACGTTGTAAGCACATTTTTTTTGAAAAAAAGCAGGCTTACGGGCGACCTCATACCAGACACCTAAATATCGGTCCAGTTCAACTTTATAAACGGTTTGCAAAGGTTTCGGCTGAGCATAGACATACGTTCCAACAGCTAAACCAGCCAAAACAACACCGCCCAACGCAATTTTAGCCAAACGCCAACTGGCTTGCGGAACATTATTTCGAAATGCCATTGTTGCCCTCAACGATTAGTTGTGAATACAAAAGAACTCAAACATCTACAGTAGCTTGTTTTTTAAACACATTATGTAGCGTTATGTATTCGTTTATTGCAACATTTGCGCTTTTAATCGAATGATTTCATCACGTATCCGCGCTGCTTGCTCGAACTGTAAATCTTTCGAGGCCTTTAACATATCTTTTTCAAGCTTAGTAATATGCTTACTAAACAGTTTAGGATCTGAAAGAATATGTCTTTCATCGGCACTCAATGCTTGTGCTTGTTCAAGTACTTTTTCATCAATCTCATCGTCTGAAAGTACCTCACCCGAGTCAATTTCTTTGACAACTTGACGAACAGCACTACGTGGCGTAATACCATGCAGCTCATTAAATTCAATTTGTTTGGCTCTACGGCGATCAGTCTCGTCTATTGCTTTTTGCATAGAATCGGTAATTCGGTCAGCATATAAAATTGCTTTACCTTTCACATTACGCGCAGCACGACCAATCGTCTGAATGAGTGAACGTTCCGAACGTAGAAAGCCCTCTTTATCTGCATCTAAAATAGCAACCAAAGAAACTTCCGGCATATCCAGACCTTCACGCAACAGGTTAATACCGACTAAAACATCAAATACACCTGTACGTAGTTCATGAATAATTTTGACACGTTCAACTGTATCAATATCTGAGTGGAGATAAGCGACCTTAACGCCATATTCTTTTAAATAAGAAGTCAGGTCTTCTGCCATACGCTTTGTTAAAGTGGTAATTAATACCCGTTCATTCAAGTTCTTACGAATATTAATTTCAGAAAGAACATCATCTACTTGGGTTAAGACAGGACGAATCTCAATTTCAGGGTCGATTAGACCTGTTGGACGTACCACTTGTTCAACGATTTGATCTGACTTTTCTAATTCATATTTAGCAGGTGTTGCACTTACAAAAATGGTCGTCGGTACAATACGCTCCCACTCTTCAAATTTCATTGGACGGTTATCAAGCGCACTTGGCAAACGGAACCCATAATTCACTAAGTTTTCTTTACGTGACCGGTCACCTTTATACATCGCTCCAATTTGCGGAACGGTAACGTGTGATTCGTCAATAATGAGCAAAGCATCTTCTGGAATATAGTCGAATAAAGTCGGCGGTGCTTCACCAGACGGACGTCCTGACAAATGACGCGAATAGTTTTCGATACCATTGGTATAACCCAACTGTTGCATCATTTCCAGATCGTAACGTGTCCGTTGCTCAATACGTTGTGCTTCCAGCAATTTGTCATGTTCACGGAAGAATTTGAGCTGATCTTGTAATTCATCTTTAATTGTATCGATAGCACGGGTCAAATGATCTTTTGGTGTTACATAGTGGCTTTTCGGATAAATCGTTATCCGAGAAACTTTACGAACCATTTTACCAGTTAGCGGGTCAAACCAACGGATTGAATCGACTTCATCATCAAATAGTTCAATACGAATCGCATGTTGATCAGATTCCGCTGGGAAAATATCAATAATTTCGCCGCGAATGCGATAAGTACCACGTAAAAATTCAAGTTCATTACGCGTATATTGCATTTCAACCAATCGGCGGATGATTTCATCGCGGCTTACTCGATCGCCCTCAACCACATGCAGCAACATTTGCATATAAGCATTCGGGTCACCCAAACCATAAATTGCAGAAACCGATGCCACAATAATTGCATCACGACGTTCTAATAAAGCTCGTGTTGCTGATAAGCGCATCTGGTCAATGTGATCATTAATGGCTGAATCTTTTTCAATAAACGTATCCGAAGATGGAACGTAAGCTTCTGGTTGGTAGTAATCGTAATAACTTACAAAATATTCAACCGCATTATTGGGGAAGAAAGATTTAAACTCACCATAAAGCTGGGCAGCTAAAGTTTTGTTGTGGGCCATCACAATTGTAGGTCGCTGTGTTTGGGCGATCACATTTGCCATGGTATAGGTCTTACCTGAGCCCGTTACCCCTAGCAATAACTGATTACGAAAACCATGCTCGATACCATTGACCAGCTTTTCAATTGCCTGTGGCTGATCACCTGCTGGCTGATAATGAGTGACCAAATCGAAAGGTTGATTTTCGTTCAAAGTTATCTCTCTTTATGAAAAATTGAATTTAACGTCTCCCCCATTAATGGGGATTTTTATCTTAATTTAAAGTGCAAATTGAGTTGGAAATTCAATGTAAAAGATTAAGCATCTTAACACTTGACCAATACCATAATCAGTTGCAACATGAAGCTATCCATTAAATAAAAAGCATAACCATGACCTATCAATATCATGATGAAAGTATTGTAACCGAACTTCCCGAAGATACAGTTTTTGTGTTTGGAAGTAACCTTGCTGGACAGCACGGTAGCGGTGCAGCACGCGTTGCCAGTCAACACTTCGGAGCAGTTGAAGGTGTAGGTCGCGGCTGGGCTGGTCAAAGCTTTGCAATTCCCACCTTAAATGAACATATTCAACAAATGCCTCTTTCACAAATTGAGCACTATGTTGAAGATTTTAAGATATATGCAAAAAATCATCCTAAAATGAAATATTTTGTCACGGCTTTAGGTTGTGGCATCGCAGGTTATAAAGTTTCTGAAATTGCACCACTATTTAAAGATATTCATCACAACGTTATCTTTCCAGAATCTTTTAAACCTTATGTTGAAGATAATGCAGTTTCTGAATTTCCGACATTAACCCAAAAGATGGTGAAAAGTTTCATTAATGATGAAGTAATTTTTTACTTCAATCATGGAAGTGAATCTTTTGAAGAAGCCTTAGATAAAACAGATTTATCGGCTGCTGAAAAAGCGATTGCTCTTATTGTTTTAAATGAAGAGCTATACCCTCGAGATCGTTATGGCCGAGGTCGTGATCATGAGCTTAGCGATATTTTAGGTAAGCTGAATGGTAAAATTTTTGACCTGCACGGCAACTCTGAGGGTGCTATGATTTTTGTAAGTGCTGTGGTTGCACTCATGGAACTTTACGATTTTGACGAGCAAGACTTTATCAAACTCTGGCGTGGTGAAAAGAATATTGACCACCCTATTAATCGTTAATTTTTCTTATAAATCTATGAGCTAAGCAGATAATATCTGCTTTCTCATTATTTTATTTTTACTTACATTTAATCTTTATATTTTTAATTATTCTAATAGATTTAAGTTCTTTAGCTTCCCAAATCCTAATTTTTCTCATTATACTTTAAGGCAAACTGAATACTTAAAGAAACATATGGAAACTTTAGATTCTTCAATTTTTGACCTTAGTCCAATTCCAATGTGGATTGAGGATTTCAGTGAAGTTAAACGACAATTTGATTTATGGAGAAATCAAGGTATTGAAAACCTCCATGAATTTTTAAGTAAAAATAAAAACTTAATCAGTGAATGTGCACATAAAATTAAAATCATTCGTGTTAATCAAAAAACATTAGAACTTTTTGAAGCCAAAACTCACGAAGAGCTATATTCGAATTTAAATCTTATTTTTAAAAAAGAAATGTTCGAATCCCATATTTTTGAGCTTGAAGAACTATGGAATGGTAAAACTCACTTTTCAAGTACGACTGTAAATTACACCTTATCAGGCAAACGTATTGATGTTCAGCTAAGAGGTTCTATTTTACCCGGCTCTGAATCGACCTTTGAGCGTGTATTAATTACCACCGAAGACATTACGCCCTATCAAAATGCACTTCGTGAGGAAGCAAAAAATCGTCGATTAGCTGAGTCTATGTTTATCTATTCACCCACCTCTCTTTGGGTCGAAGATTTCAGTCGTATAAAAAATAGAATTGATCAACTCAGGTTATTAGGTATTGAAGATTTTAGAACTTTTCTAGATGTCCATCCTGAGTTTGTCCGTCAGTGTGTAGAAGATATTCTGATTTTAGATGTTAATCAGGCAACTCTTGATTTATTTAAGGCTCCCGATAAGTCGACACTTTTAAGAAATACACATAAAATTTTTGCTGAAGAGATGATTGAAACCTTTCGGGAACAACTCATCGAATTATGGCAAGGTAATATTCATCATAAGCGTGAAGCGATTAACTATGCCTTAGATGGGCAAATAAGAAATGTATTGCTTCAATTTACCGTTTTTCCGGGTTATGAAGACACTTGGGGACTGGTACAGGTTGCACTTACCGATATTACGGCGCGAAAAAAAGCGGAAAACTATCTTGAATATTTGGGGCAACACGATGTCCTGACCAAACTATATAATCGCGCTTTTTTTACAGAAGAGCTTAACCGTTTAAACCGAAGCATTATTCGACCTGTTTCTTCAATTTTCTTAGATATGAATGGATTAAAAGAAACAAATGATCAGTTTGGTCATGATATTGGGGATGGCTTATTGCGCCGCGTCGGAAATATTTTAAGTCAGGCTATTTTAAATACAGCATATACGGCTTCTAGAATAGGTGGCGATGAATTCGTGATTTTAATGCCGGGGGCAGATGAGGCGAATGTTCTAATTATGCTTCAAACCATTCAAGAGCTTTTTAATATCGACAATCAATATTATTCAAGCCACCCAATTAGCATTGCAATTGGACATGCAACAACTCAAGCAAATGAACAAATTGAGGACATGTTGAAGCGAGCTGACCATCACATGTACCAAAAGAAAAAAAGCTATTATCAGGAAATTTTATTTAATCAATAAAAAAACAGGCATATTGCCTGTTTTCGAGATTAGCGTTTTCCCATAGAACGACGAGTACCACGCGGAGGCATCCACGTTCTATCTGCGTATTGCTCTGGTTTTGGACGCACTTGGTTGTGTACCGCGTCGTCGGCTGCATTGCTATCATTCGGCATTGGGAATGGCAATTTCACCAAAGCCTTTTTCTGTTTTGGCTGTTGCTCAGTCATGATTCATTCTCGAAATTTCGATTGCGACCTATTATAAATGATTTTCTCATTTCTTTCTAAAAAAGCTTCAATTGAATAAATATTGCTTAAGATGATTACTAAACTAAACTTTTTTACATCTGAAAAGGTTCACATCCGCAAATTACTTAATTTTTGCGATAAGATAGTATGCTTTTTATTTTTTAATCCCATAAGAGGAATATTGCCGTGGACGTACGTCTTTCTGATCGTGTCAATGCCATCAAACCGTCCCCTACACTTGCTGTAACCAACAAAGCTGCTGAACTTAAAGCTGCTGGCAAGAATGTGATTGGTTTAGGTGCTGGCGAACCAGACTTTGATACCCCGCAACACATCAAAGATGCTGCAATTGAAGCGATTAATAATGGTTTCACCAAATATACGGCTGTAGATGGTACTTCTGGATTAAAAAAAGCAATTATTGCTAAATTTAAACGCGATAATAATCTTGATTATCAAGCAAATCAGATTTTGGTTTCATGTGGTGGTAAGCAAAGCTTCTTTAACTTGGCACTTGCTCTATTAAACAAAGGCGATGAAGTTATCATTCCAGCACCTTTCTGGGTAAGCTATCCAGATATGGTCATTATTGCTGAAGGTACTCCAGTCATTGTGAAATGTGGTGAAGACCAACGTTTCAAAATTACTCCTGAACAATTAGAAGCGGCTATTACTCCTAACACTCGTTTAGTTGTATTAAACAGCCCATCTAACCCGACAGGTATGATCTATAGCAAAGCTGAATTAGAAGCTTTAGCTGAAGTATTACGTCGCCATCCACAAGTGTTTGTTGCATCTGACGATATGTATGAACCAATTCGTTGGGAAGATGAGTTCTACAACATCGCAACTGTTGCTCCAGATTTATATGATCGTACGATTGTTTTAAATGGTGTTTCTAAAGCATATGCGATGACAGGTTGGCGTATTGGCTATGCAGCCGGCCCAGCAAAAATCATTGGCGCAATGAAAAAAATCCAGTCTCAATCAACGTCAAACCCAACTTCTATTTCACAAGTTGCTGCTGAAGCTGCATTGAATGGTCCTCAAAACGTACTTCAACCAATGATTAAAGCGTTCAAACGTCGTCATGACTTAGTCGTAAACGGCTTGAATGAAATCAAAGGGATTTCTTGCTTGCCTGCTGATGGTGCTTTCTATGCCTATGCAAACATTCGCCCTCTTATTCGTGCAAAAGGCTTAAAATCTTGCACAGAATTCTCTGAATGGTTACTAGAAGAAACAGGCGTAGCAGTAGTACCTGGTGATGCATTTGGTTTAGGCGGTTTTATGCGTATTTCATATGCAACAGCTGACGAAGTACTTGTTGATGCGTTAGCACGTATCAAAAAAGCTGCTGACTCAATTGAAGGTGTAGATGCTGCTATCGCTTCAATCGAAGCTGAAAAAGCTGCGAAATAATCTGTAAAAATTAAAAGGGTCTCAAAATTGAGGCCCTTTTTTATAATTAAAATTATTATAGGTTAAAATAACGCGGCGACCTGCGCCTCAGTCAATTTCTTTGTATCATTTTGAAAAGTATAAAAATCGGGTTTTGAATCAATAAAAATTTCCATATCCAAATTCAAATCTTCTACTGGCTCATTTAAAGAAAATGCATTGATATTGCAGTAACTTTGATCTTTCGTTCTCCAAAAAATTGTTGTTCCACAAGCATTACAAAAACCTCGTTCTCCCCATTCAGAAGAGTTAAAAATACTCAGATGCTTTTGCTGAATAAACTTTAAACTATCTTTGACCACATCAATTGTCATAATGACACCACTAGTTTGTCGGCGGCACATCGAACAATGGCAAACATGCACATCATGATTTTTTAGCTCTACCTCAAATGTAGTCTTACCACATAAACATTGACCGTTCATTATTATTTCCCATTGATAAGTTTTATATTTTTAATTTCATAAAATATTCTGTCTAATTAAAATTTACAAGTTTGTAAACTATAACTGAACTTATCACTTCATTTTTCTAACTTGACAATAGTACTTTTACATCATAATTTAAAATTAAGTTCCATTTAAGAACTTATAAAATTAAAGGACTCAAAAATGAAAAATCCCATGGAAATGACTGGTCTTGAATTTTTACAAGCGATGATTGATGGCCATATTCCAGCAGCAAGTATTAGTAAAACCATACCTATGCAACCTACTGAAATTTCAGAAGGTTCTGTTACTTTTAAAGCGCAAGCAGATCATAATCATCTAAATCCGCTAGGGGGCGTACATGGTGGTTTTGCGGCTACAGTTTTAGACTCTGTGACTGGCTGTGCAGTTCATACGATGTTACCTGCTGGTGTAGGTTACGGAACAATCGATCTTAACGTAAAAATGTGCCGCCCTATTCCAAAGAACCATCCTTTAATTGCAACAGGTAAAATCATTAACATAAGTAAAAACTTAGGAATTTCCGAAGGAAAGATTATTGATGAAGAAGGTAAACTTTATGCCTATGCAACAGCAACCTGCATGATTATTCGTTCATAGTCATAAAAGGCAGCCTTAAACCGCTGCCTTTTTTATTGAGTAATCTGGATTATCTGGACGATCACAAGTTTGCGCCACTATATAAGGTGCCCAAATATTTTTAAGTTGAAGTTCTATAACTTCTTGATGTTCAGTAGACCAAGCTAGAACTTTATTTTTGCCCAACAGTAACTCCCCTTCTAATTGAAAAATATATAAGGGTTTAGAGGGATTTAATAGTTTTGAACTTTTTAAAACTTTTAGTGAACTATGCACATTCCATTTAGAACTGAACCAAAGCTGCAATAAATCACCTAAGTACAAGTCCTGCTTTTTAAAAGGATAAGCATCAATCGACGCACCCTCTACAGGTGTATAATAAGATTCTGGTCGACTTAAGATATTGAGATAATTGCGTTGATAAAAATCAAAATTAGAAAAAATAGAGGCAATAGTAAGTGTTTTCATACTTATCTCCGATTTAGCCATTTTAGTGCTGGCAAGTTGGTTTAAATCCACACTGTTTGAATTTCTTCAAACGCTTGTTCTTGTTTAAATCTAGCAATTGAATTTTTAAAGCGCAAGTAATTTCTCAGCTCACCGCTCAACTGGTCAAATAAAAAGCATACAACACAAAAATGAAGGAAACATGGCGATTTTCACTTGACCCTTCTCAAAATCTCCTTATAATCGCATGCAGATTCTCCCATAGCTCAGTCGGTAGAGCGACGGACTGTTAATCCGCAGGTCCCTGGTTCGAGCCCAGGTGGGAGAGCCAAATACTAAAAAGCCCGCAGCATTAAAGCGGGCTTTTTTTTGCCATAAATTTACCCATAACTATAAAAAATCCCCTGTGACGGCATAGAGGATTTAATGATTAATCTACTAGTTTCATTCAATGACCCAATCTAAATCTAAAAGAAATATCACCTTCAATCCTCTTCTTAGATCATTTTTAAACTCATTATTCCACTTCAACAACTTTTAAGGGATTAAAGGACTGAGAGGTTGGCATCATCTCAATACGGTTAATATTAATATGTGGAGGCTGTGATGCGACCCACGCTACCGTATTTGCAATATCTTCAGGCAAGATTGGGTTCTTTTTATCATACAAACTATTTACCTTATCCTGATCGCCCTTGAAACGCACCAAAGAAAATTCTGTACCACCACAAAGACCTGGCTCAATATTAGTCACTCGGATGCCAGTACCTGACAGATCAGCTCGAAGATTTAAACTAAATTGCTCCACAAATGCTTTGGTTGCACCATAAACATTACCACCCGGATATGGGTATGTACCTGCAATTGATCCCATATTGATGATTAAACCGGACTTTTTCTTCACCATATTCGGTAAAATTAGCCGCGTAACGGTAATCAACCCTTTAATATTGGTATCTACCATGGTGTACCAATCATCCAAATCTGATTTATCTGCTGGCTCTAGGCCTAATGCTAATCCAGCATTGTTAACCAATAAATCAATTTGACTAATTTGAAATTCGGCTGGTAAATCAACCAATGCTTTATTTATATTTTCCACCGTATCTGTCATATCAAATACGAGTGGATAGAATTTTTCACCGAGCTCTTGTTGTAATTCTTTTAGCTTTTCTGCCCGTCTTCCACAGCCAATAACTTTATAACCTAAATCAATCAGTTTTTTTGAAATACTATAACCAAAACCCGCAGAAGCGCCTGTAACTAATGCTAACATTCTTATATCCTTAAAATATTCGACTACTTTAGTTGAACCGATTATGAACAAACCTATCTTTATATTTACATAATATTCGTTATTACTTTAAAAAATAAAAGAATTTTATAAAAAATTTGATTATGGATAACAATATTTAAGGAAATTAATTATATAAATATGACTTATGAAAACTGTACAAGAATCAATACAGCATATCCCAAATTAAAATAGCTTATAAAAACAATTAAAAATTAAAGGGTTAAAATAAAAAGTTTACCTAGAAAGATAAACTTTTTATTTACAATTTTTTTGATTATGCAGGTACACCGCTGTGAAAGCGGAAGGTATCGTCAGGCGTTAAAATCAGGTTCTTTTCAACCTCACGAATATGCTCAATGCGCTGCTGAATATCCTCTTTAGGATTTTTCATTTTTGCAGTGTTTGCAACATCAAGTGCAAGTGCCAAATAGTCTTCAAAATGACGAGACTCTGACTTAAGCAAATAGCGATAGTAGCGTCCTAACTCTTCATCTACACGTGGGGCAAGTGCATGAAAACGTTCGCATGAGCGCGCCTCAACAAAAGCACCTACCACAAGTACATCAATTAAAGCTTCTGGCTCATAAGTACGAATCTCTTTACGCAACCCACCTGCATAGCGCCCTGCACTTAAGCCATCCCATTTCTGACCACGCTTGGCCATTAGCTCAAGCACCTGTTCATAATGGAGCATTTCTTCCCGTACCAGTTGTGCAAGCTTCACTTGCAAATCAGGGAAAAAGCTATAGCGGAACATTAAGTTCATTGCTGTACTAGCTGCTTTTTTTTCGCAGTTAGCATGATCTTGCATCAAGATATCTAAATTATTGATCGCTTCATCTAACCATGCCTTTGGCGTTTGACATCCTAAAAAGGCCAAGACAGGTTGCATTAACTCATCGTAATTGATACTCGACATAACCAATTATCCTGCCACCTGAATTGCTGCTTTCATATCTTTGACAGCTTGAACAAGACCTACAAAAATGCTATCCGCAATAATTGAGTGTCCAATGTTTAATTCATGAATTTGTGAGATAGCAGCAATTGGAGCAATATTTTTAAGGTTAAGGCCATGACCCGCATTTACTACCAAACCTTTTGAAGCTGCGTATTCAACACCTTTAATAATACGCGCCAACTCAGCCTGTTGATCTTGCTCCGTTGCCGCATCTGCATATGCACCCGTGTGCAACTCAATCGTAGGTGCGCCACATGCAACTGCTGCATCAATTTGAGCTAGATCAGCATCAATAAATAATGATACGTCACAGCCAATAGCAGCTAAAGTCTGAGTTGCAGCTTTAACTTTTTCAAAGTTACCTACTACATCCAAACCACCTTCAGTTGTTACTTCTTGGCGTCTTTCAGGAACGAAGCATACATGCTGTGGCTGAATTTCTTTCGCAAACTCGACCATTTCATCAGTAACAGCCAACTCTAGATTCATGCGTGTTTTTAGTAATGGTCGCATACGACGTACGTCATCATCCTGAATATGGCGACGATCTTCACGCAAATGCAAGGTAATCCCCTCTGCACCAGCTTGTTCACAAATGAGAGCAGCTTCTACAGGGTCTGGGTAAGTAGTACCGCGCGCCTGTCTTAAAGTAGCAACATGGTCTATGTTTACACCAAGCAATGCAGCCATAAATAAATCCTAATTACGATTGAGTTTGAGTATTTTGAATCCACAACTGTCGACTTTTTAGGGGACGATCTCCTAAAAGCGATGTAATCATTTGGCGGTATAGTTTACCTAATAATTGCAGTTGTTCGTGAGAAAAATCCTGTCCTTGCTCATAATCCACCATAGACAAAATCGCTTTTCCTGACAAAGATGAACGACTCGCCTGCGCAACAGGAGCAAAACCTTCGGTCACTTGAAATTGATAAAACTGATGAGATTGAATCGGCTGCTGCTGAGTATCAATTGAGAAATCAAGCGCGTACCCTAGTTCAGGCAGAAGCACATGTTCGAACTGGCGTAATATCTGTCTTAAAAAAAGATCGGGCTGATCATTAGAAGCGAGCTGCTGTAACTGCAATAGAGTTAACTGATATTGCTCAAAAGATTGAGGCATTGCCTCTTCTAGTGGACATAGCCGAAGAATGATTTCACTTAAATAAAATCCGGCAAAAAAGGCGTCACCAAAAAAGAAAACAGGCTGATTTAATATTTCTAACTTAGTAAAGTTCTTCAGCTCACTTTTACCAGTTGCTTGTAATCGGATAGGTTGATACTGAGGGGGCGGAGTCTGTCTTAAAATACCATCGACTCGCCCATACTCCTGAGTAAAAAGATGCACAATATGACTTTTTTCACGGTACTTACGGTGATGAATCATATATCCATGGAGGACTTCATTGCGCATCATAAAAAGAAACTATTCCTCAGATTCTTTTTCTTTTTTGTCATCCTCATCATCACCGTCAGGAATTACCGCCCCTACAACAGCCGCTGTACCTTTAACAACACCTTTTGTAGTTTTATAAGCGATACCTACTGGTACGGTTACAAGCTTATATACACAACCTTGTAACATCAATGTACATCCAATTATAGCGACCAATGATGTAATTGTTTTCATACCAGTATCCTTATCCTTTAGATATCACTATACCCTAAGCTTTTTAAGGCACGCTCATCATCAGACCAGCCACCCTTCACTTTTACCCAAAGTGTGAGCATAATTTTTTGCTCAAACATTTTTTCCATGTCTTTTCGAGCGTCCATACCGATTGTTTTAAGCTTGGCACCTTTTTCACCAATCACAATCGCTTTCTGGCCCGCACGATCTACAAAAATCGTTGCATCAATATAGGTACAAGCTGGTTTTAAACGCCCAGTTTTCTCATTAACAGCAGCCTCTTCCGTTTTGAAAGATTCAATTTGTACTGTTAAATCATAAGGTAGTTCTTCACCTAACTGACGCATGATTTTTTCACGAATAATTTCGCTAGCTAAAAAGCGTTCAGAACGGTCAGTAATCTGATCAAATGAATACAAAGGCGCTTGATAAGGAAGATACTTCTCAATCGTTTCACTCAAGTGTTCCAGATTTGCTCCGCGTAATGCAGATACAGGAACAATCTCGGCAAAATTCATAAGCTTGGCACGCTCTTGAATTAAAGGAAGAATATCTCTTTTATCTTCAAAAGTATCAGCCTTGTTAATCACCAAAATAACTGGCATTTCAGCATTCTTGAGTTTTTCAAGCACTAAGTCATCATTTGGGGTCCACTTATAAGCATCAATAACAAATAAGACCAAATTGACATCACGTAATGCAGAATGCGCTGCACGGTTCATCATTTTATTAATAGCGCGCACTTCTTTTTTATGCATACCTGGGGTATCTACATATACCGCCTGCATTTTTTCACGCGAATCAATACCAATAATTTTATGACGTGTTGTTTGAGGTTTACGCGAAGTAATCGAGAGCTTTTGACCTAATAAATGGTTCATGAGGGTAGATTTACCCACATTTGGACGTCCTACAATCGCCACAAATCCGCTCTTAAAATCCGAAGGAATTGTTACGCCTTTGGAACTAAAAAATTGATCAATCAGATTATTAGGATCTTGGTTATCATTTGAATCTGGATTGATTTGATCAGAATGCATCGACATGCAGGTTATTGCTCCAATAACTTTAAAATTTCCGCCGCTGCTGCCTGCTCGGCAAAACGACGACTTGAACCCTCACCATAAATCTTTGATAAACCATCTATCAAACATTCAACTTTAAAGTGCTGGTGAGGTGCATCACCCTGAATATCTACAACCTCGTAAACAGGGAGAGGTTTTTTACGTGCTTGTAGATACTCTTGTA
Source organism: Acinetobacter sp. KB005 (assembly GCF_049949095.1). NCBI lineage: Bacteria > Pseudomonadati > Pseudomonadota > Gammaproteobacteria > Moraxellales > Moraxellaceae > Acinetobacter > Acinetobacter sp. KB005. The sequence continues at coordinate 3,774,265 of NZ_CP188191.1, forward strand.
AACGTGATTTCGGGTCTTTAAGTTGATCTGTAGGTTCAATATGGTCTAAATAGGGTACATACCATTTTAGCACAATATCTGTAAGTAAGTTGAGATCACCACTATCAATATAAATTGCACCAATAATCGCTTCTACCGTGTCAGCTAATATTGACTCACGATGATGACCACCAGATTTCAATTCACCCGTACTTAATATTAAACACCGACTAAGTTGCAAATCGGTTGCAATCTTACCTAAAGCTTCCTGACGAACTAAAGTCGCTCGCATACGTGTTAGACGACCTTCGTTTTCATTTGGATAGGCATGATATAGATAATTAGCAACAATCATGCCTAATAATGAATCGCCTAAAAACTCCAAGCGCTCGTAATTGTATTTATGACTCACCGAACGATGAGTCAAAGCTAACTGTAACAACTCAAGCTGCTTGAATTGATATCCGATGCGACTCAATAAGCGAGGATCACTTAGTTTGAACTGATGTTTTATCAAAACTCTTCTCAAATGTTAAAACTAAATCAATATTTGATAAGAAAGGTTTTCTTACTTCATATTTCTTTTTGACTGTCAGACCAGACTGATTAAACACTTGCGCAATCTCTTTAAAGTGGAGATCACGAATATTGTTCATTTCCAGTCGCTGATCCATTTGCGTCACAAACTTCTGTGGTGTGATCTCAGAAGAGCTTTCTTGTAAAAGCTCTTCTATTTGATTATTAATCAATCGATCATCCCAATATGCTGGCCAAACTGCAAGTACAGCTTTTACTGCAACTGCAAATATAACCACCCCAAATAAAATTGCTAAATACGAAGTACCTTGTTGTGCCTTACGCATTTCTTTTTTTCCTAATGGTTGTTTTTAATCTATTTTTCCATTTCGGCCAAAGTTAGGAAGATGTAAACCCGGTTCTTTATGCATCCAGACATAGAATGCTCGCCCTGTTAAATTTTCTTCAGGAACGAAGCCCCAGAAACGACTGTCTGCACTTTGATCACGGTTATCTCCCATTGCAAAGTAATGTCCTTTTGGAACAGTCACTTCCCAATATAAACCGTCTTGGTTTGCATATTTACCATTTTCAACATAGTTGATAAACGGTGCTTGACGTGCCACATTTACGCCTTCAAGCTCACGCATCGTAAAGGTGTGCGTACCAATCGTCTCTTTATGATAAATAGACGTTGGGGTATCTAACACATCTTTTTCACGACTAAACTGTGTTGATACTTTCGGTACTTTTTGTCCGTTAATAATCAATTGTCCATGATCATAAACAAGATGATCACCTGGCAAACCGATTACACGTTTAATATAACTAATGGTAGGTTGAGGTGGATAACGGAACACAATCACATCACCACGCTTTGGTTCGCCCACATCAATAATCTTCTTATTGACGATAGGTAAACGCACACCATAATCAAATTTATTAACCAGAATAAAATCACCAGTTTCTAGGGTAGGTACCATAGAGTCTGATGGAATATTAAATGGTTCATAAAGAAATGAACGAAGTACAAGTACTACAGCTAAAACTGGCCAAAAGTCATAGGCCCATGTAATAACAAAATTTTCGTTCCCGCGCCCTTTATTTGCACGCTGTTTGAATACAAATTTATCTAACAACCACACTGCAAATAGAATCAGCGTAACTGGAACAAGAATTAAATTAAAATCAAAATCCACACGACCTCACTCGCAGCCTAGCTGCTTGTCTTAAAGTGGGGGAAAAGTAATATCTTACTTCTCCCCCCTCATTTCTTATCTTTCTACTTTCAATACAGCCAAGAACGCTTCTTGTGGAATTTCAACACTTCCCACTTGTTTCATACGTTTCTTACCTTCTTTTTGTTTAGAAAGTAGTTTTTTCTTACGTGAAACGTCACCACCATAACATTTCGCTAATACGTTTTTACGCATCGCTTTTACAGTAGAACGAGCAATAATTTGTGCACCGATAGCTGCTTGAATAGCAACGTCGTACATTTGGCGAGGAATCAAATCTTTCATTTTCTCAACCAATGCAATACCACGATGACGCGCGTCATTACGGTGACAAATCATAGCCAAGGCATCAACCTTGTCACTATTAATTAATACATCAACCTTAACTAAAGCTGAACTTTCGAAACGCACAAAGTTATAGTCTAGCGATGCAAAACCACGAGAACATGATTTTAATTTATCAAAGAAATCCATAACGACTTCAGCCATCGGGATTTCAAAGGTAATAGAAACTTGATTACCCAAGAATTTCATATCTTTTTGAACACCACGGCGTTCAATACATAGGGTCATTACATTCCCTAGGTACTCTTGAGGAACAAGGATATGACACTCTGCAATCGGCTCACGCAAATCTTCTACAGTAGATCCGTCTGGCATTTTTGATGGACTATCGATATAAATCGTTTCGCCCTTCTTGGTTAATGCTTCATAAATTACGGTAGGTGCAGAACTGATGAGATCAAGGTCATATTCACGCTCTAAACGCTCTTGTACAATCTCCATGTGTAGCATTCCTAAGAAGCCACAACGGAAACCAAAACCTAATGCATCTGAACTTTCTGGTTCAAAGAATAAAGCCGAGTCATTGATCTGCAATTTTTGTAACGCTTCACGGAATGGCTCAAAGTCACTCGCATCAATCGGGAAAAGACCAGCATAAACCTGTGGCTTAACCTTTTTAAAACCTGGTAAAATTGCAACATCAGGTGTAGCAGCAAGGGTAATAGTGTCACCTACTGGTGCACCAAAAATATCTTTAATACCCGCAATAACAAAACCTACTTCACCAGCTTCAAGAATATCTGTTTCAGTATGCTTAGGATTAAATACACCCACTGAAGTTACCGGATGAGTTTGTCCTGTCGATTTAACCAACATTTTGTCGCCCTTACGGATACGACCTTGTTTAATACGTACAAGAGAAACTACACCTAAGTAGTTATCAAACCATGAGTCGATAATTAATGCTTGCAATGGAGCATCACGATCGCCTTCAGGCGCTGGAATAACATCGACTAAACGTTCTAAAACACCTTCAACACCCAAACCTGTTTTTGCTGAACAAGTCGGTGCATCTGTCGCTTCAATCCCGATGATTTCTTCAATTTCATGAATTACACGTTCAGGTTCAGCCTGTGGTAAATCAATTTTATTTAAAATAGGAAGAACTTCGAGACCTTGTTCAATTGCGGTATAACAGTTTGCAACTGATTGTGCTTCTACACCTTGTGCAGCATCTACAACCAATAGCGCACCTTCACATGCGGCTAATGAACGAGAAACTTCATACGAGAAGTCTACGTGTCCAGGAGTATCAATAAAGTTAAGTTGATATTCTTGACCATTTGGATGAGTGTAATACAGCGTGACAGAAGCGGCTTTAATGGTAATCCCACGTTCACGCTCAAGCTCCATTGAGTCTAAGACTTGGGCTTGCATTTCACGATCTTGTAGACCACCACACATCTGAATAAAGCGGTCAGCCAATGTAGACTTACCATGGTCAATGTGAGCAATAATCGAGAAATTTCGTATATTTTTGATATCGACGGATTTTTTAGCTTGCGCCATGGGTTACCTTGAGAAAATATAGAGTGCTATGTAGCTTGTTTTAATACACAGCCAAAGCAGTTAAATTAATTGCGTGCGATTATAACAGATTGCAGATATGAAAAAGACATAAATTCTTTCTTTTAAAAAAGCTTTTTAAACTTCTCAACATAACAAACTATTTCTCTTGGAAGAGTATGTAAATCAGTACAGCTTTAGCTCAAACCTAAGCAGGCTTGCAGATAAATTATTGCCAGTATGATTAGCGATCTTTCCAATCAATTTGAATCCAAGTTTGTGAACAACTTGCTGGGATCTAATGTTGGGCTCAAATATCTCAGCCCAAACATATTTTATTTTTCGTTGGAATAATCCCTCTTGTTTCAAATAGTGAATTAGCCCTGTAAGAGCTTCATGCATATATCCCGAACCCCATGCATGAGGATGAAGCTCATAACCAATGACTACCGCAAAATCATCACCAATCGGTTTGACAGCATTTACTCCACATGTTCCCAACATAGTTGCATCTTGTTTAAGACGAATAGCATGTCTAAAACCTAGCCGTTGGTCCCATTTTTTATGCATTTTTTCAATTAGAGCCTGAGCTTCTTCTAATGTAGTAAAGGCTTTTAAATCATAAAATTCGAGTACGCTTGAATTTGAAAATAATTCAAAGACAAAATCTTTATCATCATCTGTAAGATCACTTAAAACCAACCGATCAGTTTCTATGGAAAATGAATACTCCAAATTTCAGCCTCTCTTTTTTACTAGCTAACATATGAAACAGTAAAATCATAAGGGTTTATGCTTGAATCAAGTGGCTTGTATGCATGGGTAAAAGTTGGAGACATTCGTTTTGGACGCCCTGTGGCAATTTCAATACATGCCCATTTTGTATTTCCAACAAATAATACAGCCTGATCTGATGGACGGAAAAATACATACTGGCGGAAAGAATAAAGAGCATTGATATCATCTAACCATGTGCGTAATACAATTTGTTCGCCTTCAAATGCAGCTTTACGATATTGCACATGATGCTCAACCGCGACCATTGCATGTTTTAGTTCGAGGTATTTAGTGACCCCTACTCCTAAGGTTTCAACATGAGCAGCAGCTACATCCTGCATCCACTGTACATACATCACATTATTCACATGTCCTAACGCATCAATATGATGTGGCTGTACCTGAATATGTAAATCAAAAATACTACTCACGAATGTTCACACTCTTATTTATTAACTTTCAAACTGAAATAAGTGTAGGTAGATATCACTATACGCTCAAGATAAATAACAAAAAACCACCCATGTTTAGGGTGGCTCATTGTTTCTTTTTTAAGTTTACTGGATACGTAAACCGAGCATTGCGCGTTGTCCCTGACGAATAATCGCGACACGTGCTACGGTATTTTTTTGCAAGTTAGAAACGACTTTTGCAAAATCCTGACTATTTAAAATCTGGTTATTGTTGACTTGAACAATCACATCACCTGGAATGATATTTGACAATGATGCTAAGCCACCACGGCGAACATCTTGTACATAGATACCACCTTTTACACTTAAAGCACTTTTTTCTGGCTCAGCTAAATCACGAATGCTCATTCCTAAAACTGGTCCTTTAGATACAGCACTTTGTGCTCCTGTGGCAGGCGTTTCATCTGGGGCAGTTGTTAAAGTTGCTGAAATATTACGGGTTTTATCATCACGTAAAACTTCAAACTGAACAATTTGATTCGGCTGTACTTTGTTCAATGCGTAGAGTAATTCACTAGTGCGCGATACCGGATTACCGTTATATTTCAAAATCACATCTCCAGCTCGCAAGCCTGCTTTTTGTGCAGGCGAGTTCGGAGAAATTTGAGTAATTAAAGCACCTTCAGGTTTTGGTAACTTGTAAGCATCAGCAAGGTTGCGGTCAATGTCTTGCATCATCACACCAAGATAAGAGCGTGTTACCTTACCTTTAGTTTTAAGCTGTTCGGCCACATCCATCGCTACGTCAATCGGGATAGAGAAAGACAAGCCCATATAGCCGCCAGTACCACTAAATATTCGAGAGTTTACCCCGACTACTTCACCATTTTGGTTAAACAATGGACCACCAGAGTTACCTGGGTTTAGCGCAACGTCAGTTTGAATAAATGGTACCGACGTTTCACCACTCATATTTCGTGATTTAGCACTCACAATACCTGCTGACGCAGAGTAGTCAAAACCAAAAGGCGAACCAATTGCTAAAACGGGCTCTCCTACTCGTAAGCGGTCAACATTTCCTACGCGTAAAGCTGGATAGCTATTTCCAGTCACTTTTAACAATGCAACGTCTGTACGCTCATCACTACCAACCACAGTTGCATCAATTTCACGGCGGTCATTTAAAGTAATACTAATACGTGAGGCATTTTCAATCACATGGTGGTTGGTGAGTAGGTAACCATCTTTACTAATAAAGAATGCACTACCATATGCGGTTTTTTCTTGTGGACCTTGTTGCTGCGGAATGATGACCTGATTTCCAAAGAAACGTTTCAAAATTTCAGGAACTTGCTGCTGCAACAGTTCATCCTGAGTCATTTTTTTTACGACGTTTACACTCACCACTGCTGGACTAACTTGTTCAACGAGGTTTGAAAAATCAACAGTAGCATTTGCTTGAACAGCAGCAACTGTAAATACCGCTGCATACATTCCTTGTTGTAAATAGCGAGTTTTCATTCGGTGCTCACCCACAATTGGTCTACGAGAATAAGAATAAAACTTTTGTATCACAACGCCTTGGAGTTGTGCGTAACAATATGTTTATTTGTAAGGCAACCTTACAATCATTATTTTACGCATTGCAACTTTTTAAGCCAATTGCAATTTTTCTCTGAGTTAGAGCGCTTAAGCTCTTGCCTTTTTAGATAAAAAGCGGTGTCATTAGCGGACGTTTTAAATTGATGCGAATGGACATGCCTAATTTACAGACAATTCACCACTTTGACGTGATTATTGTGGGCAGCGGCGGCGCTGGTTTGAGTCTGGCTTTATCGTTACCAAATCATTTTAATATTGCAGTTTTAGCAAAAGCTGCTTTAACTGAAGCAAGTACCTTCTACGCTCAAGGTGGTGTTGCTGCTGTTCTTGATGAGACTGACTCTATTCAACAGCACATTAATGACACTATGATTGCAGGTGCCCATTTATGTGAAATGGATGCGGTACAACATACCGTAGAAGGTGGTCGCCCTTCTGTAGATTTTCTTTTAAAGCAAGGCGTGCAATTTACCTTAGATGAAGACGAACAACTTCATTTAACCCGCGAAGGCGGTCATTCACAGCGCCGTATTATCCATTCTGCGGATGCAACAGGTAAAGCTATTTCAACCACCTTGGTTGAACGTGCCCAAGAACGTAAAAATATTACTATTTTTGAAAACTATATTGCGATTGATTTAATTACTTCACAAAAATTAGGCCATGTTGACCAAGCGAATCGCGCTATTGGTTTATATGCATTAGATGAAAACACAGAAAAGGTTCATACCTTCCTTGCACCATTTACCGCGCTTGCTTGCGGCGGTGCGATGAAAGCTTACCTCTACACATCTAATCCAGATATTGCCACTGGTGATGGTATTGCTATGGCCTACCGCGCAGGTTGTCGTGTAGCCAACATGGAATTTAATCAGTTCCATCCAACGTGCCTGTACCATCCACAAGCTCGTTCATTTTTAATTACCGAAGCGATGCGTGGTGAAGGTGCTTACTTGCGCTTACCTGACGGCGAACGTTTTATGCTACGTTTTGACGATCGTGCAGAACTGGCTCCACGCGATATTGTGGCACGTACCATTGACCATGAAATCAAACGCCTCGGTATTCGCCATGTGTGGTTAGACATCACGCACAAATCACCAGAGTTTATTAAAGAACACTTCCCTACACTTTACGCGCGATTGCTTGAATTGGGCATCGACATTACCAAAGATATGATTCCTGTCGTGCCAGCAGCTCACTATACTTGTGGTGGTGTTGTCGTTGACTCAAATAGCCAGACCGATATTGAAGGCTTATATGCTATTGGGGAAACGTCTTATACGGGTTTACATGGCGCAAACCGTATGGCGAGTAACTCATTACTTGAATGCTTCGTCTATGGCATGAGTGCAGCAAAAGACATCGAAAATAAATTTGATAAAGATTTAAAACTACCAGAAGTACCAAGTTGGGATGACTCTCAAGTCACCAATCCAGATGAAGATGTGGTGATTTTACAAAACTGGGATGAGTTACGTTCTACCATGTGGAACTACGTTGGTATTGTAAGAACCACAAAACGTTTAGAACGTGCTTTACACCGTATTGAAATGTTAAAGCGTGAAATTACCGAATACTATCAAGATTATCGTGTGAGCAAGAACCTGATTGAACTGCGTAATCTTGTTCTCGTATCTGAAATGATTGTTCGTTGTGCGATGCAACGTAAAGAATCACGTGGTCTACATTACACACTCGATTATCCTGAAACCTCGAGTGAAATTCGTAAAACTGTTTTAACACCTCCAAACTTTGCAGTAGAACAGCCATTGGTTAATACAGAGCTGTAATTCTTATAAAACAAAAAAAAGCACAGTTCAGACTGTGCTTTTTTTTGTTTTGATATTTATGATTTAGGTGGAATTGAATAAGTCGCGGTCACATGTGCAACGGGTTCATCCAAACCGACTGAATAAATCCAAACCTCACCCACCACCAAGCTCTTTCCTACTTTCATGAGCTTACACTCACTGCGTAAGTCTTGATCACCCGCAGGTTTGCGTAAAAAGTTAATATTAAAGTTAGTCGTCACAGCTAAACCAATAATTCCGATTTCACCTAAGATAGCAATATATAAAGCAAAATCTGCTAAGGTCATCATGGTTGGACCTGATATGGTGCCACCGGGACGTTGATGTCTTTGATCGACATGATAATAAACAACCGCAGCTTTGGGCGTGACTGATTCAATAGTGCAATGTTCAAGACTTGGTGGAAATTCCTTTTCAAGAAATGCCACGATTTCTTCTTTTGAGCTTTTCATCCTTGTTATTCTTCAATCTATAAATCATATGTAAGATAGCATAAGAAAATAACAGATATTTTCTATGACGTTTTAAATCAGAATTAACGTCATTTTGCACCACTCCCATAGTTTATAAGAGTGGCTCCCCATCCAATTGCTTATCCTAAATATTGCAAAGCTTGCTCAAACACCTGATCTGGGTTTTGCGTAGCATCTAATCGCTTAATTCGTTCGGGTTCAGCTTTCCACAAGGTTTCATAACCTTCACGAACCTTAGTAAAGAAACTTAACTTTTCTTGTTCAAAACGGTCTAAAGCTCCACGTTCACGTGCACGGTCCATCCCCAGTTCAATCGGTGCATCTAACCAGAAAGTCACCTCTGGCATGCGTGAAACAAAGTTCTGATTTAAAAGCTGTAATTTATCTTGGCTTAAACCACGACCAGAACATTGATAGGCAAAGCTTGCATCGGTAAAACGATCACTTAATACAATTTTATTAGATTCTAAAGCAGGCAAAATGACCTGTTGTAAGTGTTGAGCACGTGCCGCATAAATGAGTAATAGCTCGGTATCATGACTCATATTTTCATCATGATTGACTGCCAAAAGCATAGAGCGTATTTGTTCTGCTAACGGTGTACCACCCGGCTCTCGCGTTAAAACAACTTGTTTGCCTTGCTCTTCAAAATGCTGATGAATTTTTCGAATAAGCGTAGTTTTACCTACACCTTCCGTGCCTTCAAAGCTAATAAACATCTCTTTTCCTTATTTCTTCGATCTCAACACGGATAAATAGTCTTGCACCGCTTGATTATGCGCTTGCAAGCTTGCCGTAAATTTATGCCCACCATTGCCAGTCGCTACAAAGTAGATGTTATTTGAGTCATCTGGATGCAACGCAGCTTCAATTGCTTTTTGGCTTGGCAAAGCAATTGGAGTTGGTGGTAAGCCATTAATAGTATAGGTATTATATGCTGTTGGGGTACGCAGGTCTTCTCGGGTAATATTTCCCTTATAGTTATTGCCCATACCGTAAATAACAGTTGGATCCGTTTGTAAACGCATACCAATTTTTAAACGGCGGACAAAAACGCCAGAAACTTGTGTAAGTTCACTGTCTAAACTTGTTTCTTTCTCAACAATAGAAGCCATAATTAATGCTTCATATTTGTCTTTATAAGGTAAATTCGGCGCACGATTTGCCCAAGCTGCATCTAGAGCTTTCATTTGACGATGATATAAATCGGTAAGAATTTTCTTGTCAGTCTCGCCTTTTGCAAAGAAATATGTATTAGGTGCAAACAAACCTTCTGGATGATCATAAGGAATGCCAAGCGCTTTCATCAGCTGATCATCGGGTAAATCTAATATTGTATTTTTTACGTTTTTATCATTTTTTAATGCAGTAATAAGCTGTTTAAAAGTTGTGCCTTCAATAACCAAAACACGGTTCATCTGAGCATTATCTGCATCAGATAACATCTCTAATACTTCTCTTACACTCATTCCCTGTTCAATTTCATACACACCAGCTTTCATGCTGTCATGAATCATAAATTTCTGATAAAGCTTTAATACCACTGGAAAGCTAATTTTGCCTTCTTTCGCCAACCGATCAATAAAACCAGAATAGGTTTCACCCGATGTAATGGATAACATCTGTTTTTTGCCTTCAATCGGATAAGCTTTAAATAGACTCGACCATAAAATGGCACAAGTAGAAATTAAAACAATAAACAGGCCAATTAGAACCAATCGCTTAGAAAATTTTGGAGCTTGTTTTTTGTTATTTTTCTTGGCGTTTTTTGCTTTCGCATTCACAGGTGGCTTCGGCATATTAATGAATCTGATTTAAGTTAAGGAGATGAAATAAATCTATGCATGCCTGTGTTTCTAACGTTTTCGCTCCTAAATGAGTGACCACTCGCATAGGATGTAAAGCATTACAAAAGAATAGACTTTGTATTTCAGATACTTCATCTAGCTCAATTATACGTACTTCACAGGCAATTCCATGGTGCTGCATACGCGCTAAAATTTCCGCCCGCATTACACCGTGGACGCCATTATAGCGAAGTTCGGGAGTAATCCATCTATCATTTAAACGAATAAAACAATTACTACTGACTCCTTCAACAATATAACCTTGTACATCAGTAACTAATGCTTCAGCCCACCCTAGTTGATCTGCTTCTTTTTTTAGCAATACTTGTTCAAGACGGTTTAAAGATTTAAGCCCGACTAAGCTCGGCATGGTTAAACCTAAAGCCTGATTTAAAACGCCACACTGAATAAAGTCTGGCTGAAATGGCTCTAAAGCTTTCGGATAAAACCAGATATAAATATCAGCCTGATGCTTTGGCAAACTATAACCACGGTCACCTATCCCACGACTGATCACAATTTTTAAAGTGCCATTGAGCACAAGATGCTGTTTTTGTAGTTGCTGCAAACTCTGTTCTATTAATTCAAAATCTGCAGTTAAAAACAGTTTTTGACATGCAAGTTTTAGGCGTTCCCAATGTCTTTCTTTAAGCTCAATCTGGTTTTGAAAAATACGAATTGTGGTGAAGCACCCATCTCCATAATGAAATGCTCGATCCAGTAAAGGAATGGTTTCAACAGGTTGACCATTTTTAAAACACCACATGTTTAATCCACCCTTTGCTTAAAACGATCCAACAATACAACACCTTTCATTTAAATAATAAATGACTGATTTTAAAAAATTATACCGATTTCGTATCTACTTTTGAAACTTGTTGTATATCAAGATTTAAGAATAACTTATCTGTTTTTACTATTTCCATTTTTTTCATATTAAATTCGTTTTTTATTATTTTTTTAGAATAAAGACTAGCGCTATTCTGCGTTCATGTTTTGAACATTTCATATTTTTTGAGGGATTATCTCATGCGTTTTTCTCAGTTAAAAGTCGGGGTTATTGCTGCACTTCTTTCAGTTTCATCATTTGCAGCTCAAGAATTTTTAAACGTCTCTTACGACCCTACTCGTGAGTTATATACAGATTTCAATAAACAGTTCGGTACTTACTGGAAACAACGTACTGGTCAAGATATTGAGTTTAAACAATCACACGGTGGTTCTGGTAAACAGGCACGTGCTGTTATCGATGGCTTAAATGCAGATGTAGTGACATTAGCACTTGCAGCAGATATCGATGAAATTGCTGAAAAAGCAAAATTACTTCCAATTGACTGGCAGAAAAAGTTACCGCAGAACTCTACCCCATACACCTCAACAATTGTGTTTTTAGTACGTAAGGGTAACCCTAAACAAATTAAAGACTGGGGTGATTTAATCAAACCAGGTGTAGAAATTATTACACCAAACCCGAAAACTTCTGGTGGCGCTCGCTGGAATTATCTTGCAGCTTGGGCTTGGGCAAAACATCAACCAGGTGGTAATGATGCAAAAGCACAAGAGTACGTTCGCCAAATTTATAAACATACTAAAGTTTTAGATTCGGGTGCTCGTGGCGCAACCACTACTTTTGCTGAACGTGGCATTGGTGACGTCTTACTTGCTTGGGAAAATGAAGCACATTTAGCGCTTCGCGAACAGCCAGGCAAATTTGAAATTATTACCCCTTCTCTTTCGATCCTAGCTGAACCTCCAGTTGCAATTGTTGAAAAGAATGCGACTAAAAAAGGTAACCTCACGATTGCAAAAGGTTACCTCAACTACTTGTATTCACCAGCTGGCCAAGAAATTGCAGCACGCAACTTCTACCGTCCACGCAATGCAGCCGTTCTTAAGAAATACAGCAACGTATTTAAGCCATTGAAGCTTGTAACTATCGACAAAGAGTTTGGTGGTTGGACGAAGGTACAAAAGAAACACTTCGACAATGGTGGTGTTTTCGATCAAATCGTGAAAATCAATAGTACAGAGAAGTAATTCTTTGTACTAAAGATAAGGAGAACAGACATGATTCACACTGTAATTGTTCCGGGTGTAGGTGGAAGTGAACATCAGCATTGGCAATCTTGGTTGCAGCGTCAACTCGTGTCTAGTTCTCGTGTTGAGCAAAAAAACTGGGATAGACCAGTATTAAGTGAATGGGTTGAACAATTCGTTAAAACAGTTCAAGTAGCGCAAGCTCCTGTACAAATTGTTGCGCATAGTTTTGGTTGCTTAACGAGTGTTGCTGCTTTAGCTGAATATCCAGAGTTAAAGAGCCAAGTTAAAAAACTTATTTTGGTTGCTCCAGCAAATCCAGCACGCTTTGGGGAAGCTGGTTTTGCCCGCCATAGTTTGACTGACTACAAAGCATATTTTCATCAGTTAAAAATTGATGTGCCAACATCTCTGCTCATTAGTGAAAATGATCCATGGCTCGGCTTTTTTGATGCTTTACAACTTGCTAAGTCGTGGAAATTAAATCCAGTTAATCTTGGTGAAGTCGGCCATATTAATGTTGCTTCAGGTTTTGGACCATTTCCAGATTTGCTGAATTATCTGATTCCAGAAGATTCGATGTGTAGTCACTCATCTATCGACCCGGTAAAAACTCATTTCTCTTTGAAATTTGCTTAATACCCATCTTTATATCGCACCGTTTATCTTTATTTATTCGCTTACTGGTTTCAGCAGGCTTTTCTCTTTGAGGAAATATCATGTCGCAGCGATCCCGAGTGCTGCCTGGGTTTGGTCTATCTTTGGGCTTCACCCTCGCCTATGTGTCTTTTATTGTGCTTATTCCATTAGCCGCAGTCTTTATCAAATCATTTGGAATTGGATGGGACGGATTATGGGAAATTTTAACGTCTGAACGTATTTTAAAATCGCTTCAACTCAGTTTTAGTTCAGCTTTAATAGCAGCATTTATTAATGTTGTATTTGGCTTACTTCTGGCTTGGTGTCTTGTACGTTACAACTTCCCAGGGAAACGTCTGGTTGATGCATTAGTCGACCTACCTTTTGCTCTTCCAACTGCAGTTGCAGGTATTGCACTGACTTCGCTCTATGCACCTACTGGCTGGATTGGTCAATATCTCGAACCTCTAGGCATTCAGGTCGCATATAGCCCAATCGGTATTACGTTGGCATTGGTCTTCATTGGTATTCCATTCATTGTAAGAACAGTTCAACCAGTACTCAGTGATATCGAAACTGAGCTTGAAGAAGCAGCTTCAGCACTTGGCGCAAATCGCTGGCAGACGATTACTAAAATTATTTTACCGATATTACTACCGGCTTTGTTCACAGGTTTTGCTTTAGCATTTGCCCGCGGTGTGGGTGAATATGGTTCAGTTATTTTTATTGCGGGTAACCAGCCGTTTAAAACAGAAATTGCTCCACTCATGATCATTTCACGTCTTGAAGAATATGATTATGCAGGCGCAACAACGATTGCTGCGGTCATGTTAGTTCTCTCTTTCATCATTTTATTTGCCATTAATTTACTTCAAGCGTGGGCAAACCGTCGTACAGGGAGAAATGTCACATGAACCTACATACTGACAGCAATGCGCTTGCGCTTAAATTGCAATCACGAGATGCGACACGTGAACCAACTTGGGTACGTTACACACTCATTACCGTGGCTCTGATTTTTTTCTTAAGCTGCCTAATGTTGCCACTCATTCTGGTTTTTGTAGAAGCATTTAAACAAGGACTTGAAGTCTATGTTCAAGCGTTGATTGATCCAGACACGCTATCGGCAGTGAAATTGACCTTATTAACCGCAGCAATTGCTGTACCAATTAACGTGATATTTGGTGTTGGCGCTGCATGGGCTGTCTCTAAGTTCCAGTTTAAAGGTAAGGCAATTTTAACCACCATCATTGATATGCCTTTTTCGGTTTCACCTGTTATTGCAGGCTTAATGATTGTATTGATTTTTGGTGCGCAAGGCTGGTTTGGCGGATGGTTAATGGAACACGACATCAAAGTTTTATATGCCGTACCCGCAATTGTTTTAGCCACTATTTTTATTACTGTTCCATTTGTCGCACGTGAGTTAATTCCACTCATGGAGGCTCAAGGAACTGAAGAAGAAGAAGCAGCGATTGTACTCGGTGCATCAGGATGGCAAACCTTTTGGAAAGTCACTCTACCAAACATTAAATGGGGTTTAATTTACGGCGTGATTCTATGTAATGCTCGTGCAATGGGTGAGTTCGGCGCAGTATCTGTAGTTTCTGGTCACATCCGTGGTGAAACTAATACCCTGCCACTTCATGTCGAAATTTTATATAACGAGTACACTTTTAGCGCAGCGTTTGCCGTGTCCTCATTACTTGCTTTCTTAGCCCTATTAACACTGGTATTGAAAACGTGGTTAGAACTACATCAAGACAAACCAGAACCGCATTCAACTGATTCGTAAGGAATGAAATCATGAGTATTCAAGTTAAAAATATTGAAAAACACTTTGGTGCATTCCATGCGCTTAAAAATATTTCCCTAGACTTTCCTGAAGGTGAACTGGTTGCCCTACTCGGCCCATCTGGTTGCGGTAAAACAACCCTACTTCGTATTATTGCGGGCCTAGAATCAGCTGATGGCGGTCAAGTGTTACTTGAAGGCGAAGATGCAACCAATGTACATGTGCGTGAGCGTCAGGTTGGCTTTGTATTTCAACACTATGCTTTATTCCGTCACATGACTGTATTTGACAATATTGCCTTTGGTTTACGTGTTCGTCCACGTGCAACACGCCCTTCAGAAGCTGAAATTAAAAAACGTGTTACTCGTTTACTTGATCTAGTTCAACTTGGATTTTTGGCAGACCGCTACCCTGCTCAGCTTTCGGGCGGACAACGTCAACGTATTGCTTTAGCCCGTGCCTTGGCAGTAGAGCCACGAGTATTATTACTTGATGAACCATTTGGTGCGCTAGATGCCAAAGTCCGTAAGGAATTACGCCGCTGGTTACGCAACTTACATGATGAGTTGCATATTACTTCAATTTTCGTGACCCACGATCAGGAAGAAGCACTTGAAGTTGCCGATCAGATTATTGTAATGAATAAAGGTAATGTAGAGCAGATCGGTTCGCCTCGTGAAGTTTATGAAAAACCATCAACACCATTTGTATTTGATTTCTTAGGTCAGGCAAATCGTTTTGAAGGTGAAAACACAGGCGGTATTATCCGTATTGGCAATGACCGTATTCAATTACCAACGTTAGTTGAGGCGCCTCAAGGAAAAGTGATTGCTTTTGCGCGTCCAGATGAGTTACATATTCACTCGCAACCTCAGGCGAATACTATTGAAGCGACTTTTGTACGTGAAATCTGGATTGCTGGAAAAGTTGTGGCGGAATTACAAGACCGTAATGGACGTTTAATTGAGATTGCTCTAAGCAATGAAGCTGCAAAATTACATGCGTTTAAACCGAATCAAACCGTTTGGGTAAGTGCATCTCAACTGCACTTATTTGCAGATCAAGTTGCTTAAGAAATATATTTGGTAAGGAAAAGTGTGAATGAACTTTCAACAATTAAGAATTATCCGAGAAACTGTACGCCAAAACTTTAACTTAACCGAAGCATCAGCTGCGCTCTACACGTCCCAATCAGGCGTAAGTAAACATATTAAAGATTTAGAAGACGAGCTAGGTGTACAACTTTTTATACGAAAAGGTAAACGTCTTTTAGGTTTAACCGAACCAGGACAATCTCTTCTTGGTATCGTTGAACGCATGTTAGTTGATGCTGAAAATATTAAACGTCTTGCGGAAGACTTTAATAAAGTTGATGAAGGGACATTAACGATCGCGACGACCCATACTCAAGCACGTTATGTACTGCCTCCAATCGTCAATCAATTTAAGAAGTTATTTCCTAAAGTTCATTTGATTTTACAACAAGCCAGCCCTGTTGAAATTTCAGAAATGCTCTTACAAGGTGAGGCGGATATTGGAATTGCTACAGAGTCTTTAACGACTGAAGAAAATCTAGCGAGTATTCCTTACTATCAATGGCAACACAGCATTATCACACCGCAAAATCATCCTTTAGTGAAGGCGGACAAGATTACGCTGGAACTTTTAGCGGACTATCCACTCATTACTTATCATGGCGGTTTCACAGGTCGATCTAAAATTGACAAAGCTTTCGAAGAAGCTCACCTCGATGCAGATATCGTCATGTCAGCTCTTGATGCAGACGTTATCAAGACTTATGTCGAATTGGGCATGGGAGTCGGAATTGTCAATGATGTAGCTTATGACACAGAGCGTGATCATCGTTTAAAACAAACTAAAACTGATATTTTTGGTGTCAATACGACATGGATTGCGGTTCGTAAAGGTCATCTACTACGCGGTTATGGTTACGAGTTTATTTCTTTATGCTCACCCGATGCCGATATTAAAGCCCTTAAGAAAATTGCTTATCCAGATGAATAAAACTTAAGAACAAAATAAAAGAGCTTTTTAGCTCTTTTATTTTTATTAAACACAAAAAAAACGAGCCGCAGCTCGTTTTTTCTTTAAGATCTTACCAGTAGAAGTTCACACCAACTTTACCAACTGGCATCCATTCATATTTATTATCATTACGAATTTCGTTTGCTTCTTTATCAACAGCATCTTGAGCAGATGTTGGGTTTCCAGTTACAGGAGCAAGATTGTACTGGGTTAACTGAACTGATGGATTACCAGTATAATATGCACCTACCTCACCAAACACACCCCAGTTTTTATTGAATTTTGGAGCAAAACCAAAACCTAAGTATGGAGCGATATCGTTTTTGTAAGACATTTTACCTCTTACGCCACCCTCTTGACCAGCAACTGCTTGTTGGTAGTTTTTACCGTCAATTGACAAAGTTTCACCATTACCAATACGTTTAGCTAAGTCATAATCATTATCTAGATAAGCAGCACCTGCAGCTACATATAGACCTTGAGCCCATGGATTAGAACTAGCACCCCAAGGACGAATCTCAGCATTTAAATAGATATTGTTATTATCCATATCTAGGTCATATTTAGTACCATTTACAGAAACATCATCTGTCCATGAAATGTCACCACCGTTATAACCTAGAGCCAAACCTACATATGGGTTTGCTTGCCACAATAAAGCACCACCGTAACCAGTTGTACCTACCTCAGCACGCACTCCCACAGGAAGTAATTGTTTTTGATCAAATGCGTAGCTGTCATGAACAACGGCTTCATCTGCCATTGCAGCACCAGCAGCAAATAAAGCTGTTGTTGTTACTAAAACACGTAATGCTTTCATAGTTTTCTCCTCAAAAAAGGCTTTGTTTTTAATTTATTCATCTTGTGACTGAAATCATAATAAAGAGAGCTTAGAGTCTTTTTTATACAAAAAATGCTAGATTTCTGTTATTTTTTGATACAAATTGAGTTAAATTTTTATTTTCAAATCATTTTTGTGTAAAAAACACTTGATTATCTAATAAGCTTAATTTCATTTACCTCATTTATACCCTCGATTAAACGTAACACGTTTTTTCAAAGATTCTTGTCACAAATTAGTGTAAAATCTTTAAAATTTTTTATGGAAGGAAGATCATGTCTCAGCTTTCTACGATCATTGAGCAAGCATTTGAAGACCGCGCAAACCTTACTGCAGCAGATTGCCCAAGCGAAATCCGCCAAGCTGTTGAAGAAGCAATTGCTGGTTTAGATAACGGTACACTTCGAGTTGCTGAAAAAATCAATGGTGAATGGGTTGTTCACCAATGGTTAAAAAAAGCTGTTTTATTATCATTTAAACTAAATGACAATAAACCAATCGAGTCATGTGATCTTCGTTTCTACGACAAAGTTGAAACTAAATTCTCTGGTTGGACTGAAGAACAATTTAAAGCAGCAGGTGTTCGTGTTGTTCCTCCTGCTGTAGCACGTCGTGGTAGCTTCCAAGCTAAAAACGTAGTGTTAATGCCTTCTTATGTCAACATCGGTGCTTACGTAGATGAAGGCACAATGGTTGATACATGGGCAACTGTAGGTTCATGTGCTCAAATCGGTAAAAATGTTCACTTGTCTGGTGGTGTAGGTATCGGTGGTGTTTTAGAACCATTACAAGCTAACCCAACCATTATTGAAGACAACTGCTTTATCGGTGCGCGTTCAGAAATCGTTGAAGGCGTTATTGTTGAAGAAGGCTCAGTCATTTCAATGGGCGTTTTCATTGGTCAATCGACTAAAATTTATGACCGCGCAACTGGCGAAATCCATTATGGTCGCGTTCCAGCAGGTTCAGTTGTTGTAGCAGGTAGCCTGCCGTCTGCTGATGGTAAATACAGCTTATATGCTGCAATTATTGTGAAAAAAGTTGATGCGCAAACACGTGCAAAAACAAGTTTGAACGATTTGTTACGCGCTGACTAATTTCAGTTTGATCAAACATCTCTACGGTCAACACTGATCGTAGAGATTTTATTTTTTATATAGTGTGGTATTTCTAGAATGGCTTCCTTACGTTCCTCTGCAATCCCTGTCTCAGACCCTGCGTCCGGTTTACGCATTACCGAGATTTTTTACTCGTTGCAGGGTGAAGCAAATGCCTCTGGCCTACCGACTGTATTTATTCGTCTAACGGGCTGTCCATTACGTTGTAGCTATTGTGATACCACTTATTCTTTTGAAGGTGGTGAACGTTTTTCACTTGAACATATCATTGAAACAGCTACACAATTTCAAACGCCTTATATTTGTGTAACTGGTGGTGAACCTCTTGCACAGCCAAACTGTTTGATTTTATTACAACGTCTATGTGAAGCTGGCTTTGATGTTTCTTTAGAAACCAGTGGCGCGCTCGATGTCTCAAAAGTAGATTCGCGTGTTTCTAAAGTTCTCGATTTAAAAACTCCAACTTCTGGTGAGGAACATCGTAACCTCATCAGCAATCTTGATCATTTGACTGCGCATGACCAAATTAAATTCGTCATTTGTAACCGCGAAGATTATGAATGGTCAAAGCAACAAGTTGAAAAATATCAACTGCATAAAAAAGTCAGTACCGTTTGGTTCTCTCCTGCCTTTGCAGTTGAAAAAGGTGCTGTTGGCCTGCCACGTCTAGCACGTGATCTGGCACAGTGGATACTGGATGATAAATTACCCGTTCGTTTCCAACTTCAGTTACATAAACTGCTGTGGAATGACGAATCAGGTCGCTAATCACTCAATAAAATAAATCATTCCGAATATGGAGAAAAATATGCGTCCTCGTGCCATTGTTTTACTTTCAGGCGGCTTAGACTCAACCACTTGCCTAGCTTGGGCACAAGCACGCTATGAATGTATTGCTATTAGTTTTATGTATGGTCAACGCTCAACCACTGAACTCGATGCAGCAAAAGCATTAACTCAACGTGCAGGTGTTGAACATCGTGTAATTAATATTGATTTGGCTAATTTAGGTGGGTCTGCACTTACAGACCATAACATTGCTGTACCAGAACAATTACAAGAAGGCATTCCTGTAACTTATGTACCAGCACGTAACACAATTTTTCTTTCATATGCGTTAGCAGCAGCAGAAGTATTCAATGCTGAAGCGATTGTTATTGGTATCAATGCCGTTGATTATTCAGGATATCCTGATTGTCGCCCTGAATTTATTGACGCTTTTGCCAATATGGCACGTTTAGCAACGAAAGCTGGCGTGGAAGGAAAACCACTTAAATTTGAAACACCCCTGTTACATTTATCCAAAGCGAATATTATACGTTTAGGGATTGAACATGGCGTAGACTATAGTCAAACGGTATCTTGCTACCAAGCAGATGCTCAAGGACGTGCGTGTGGCAAATGTGACAGTTGCCGTTTGCGTAAAGAAGGCTTTATCGAGGCCGGTGTTGCCGACCCAACACGCTATATACCGTAATAAGTAGGTAAAATTTATGAAGTTGTTAAAATCAAATCTTATTCTTTCATCTTTGTTTTCAACTGTTGCTCTTATGGCTGGTACAGCACATGCTGCGGAAAACCCAGTTCAAGCAGCATATAAAAGTACTAACGTTAAAGGTGCATTAGTTAACGTTTGTAAAGATCAAACAGCTAAAGGCGGTAAGCTAAGTTCATCTGAAGTTAGCAAATTCTGTAGCTGCCAAGTTGAAGCACAAGGTAAAGTCACTGAAGCACAAAAATGGGAAATCCAAAGTGCAATCAATGCGAAGAAAAGCCCAAGCTCTCTAGGATTTGTACAACAACAAAACCGTGATCTAAAAGCATGTTTCGGCCCTCAGTTAACAACTAAGCTTGAAAAATTAACTGAAGATGCAATGAAAGCAGCTCAACAACAAGCTCCTAAAAAATAAGCTTTTGTTATTCCAAATTAAGCCTGCATTTATGCAGGCTTTTTTATAGCTCTGTTAAAATGAAATCGATCTTGACCAATTCATTTGAAATAAATCATGCAAGAACAATGGAAAAACAACGCAATTAACAAACAGTCTATTGTCTCATTTAGTGGAGGTAAAGATAGCTCCCTTGCACTCTACCATGCAATGCAAACTGGTACGGTTAGTGGACTAATTGTCATGCTAGAAGAACAAGGCCAGCGCTCTCGTTCACATGCTATGCCACTTGATATTATTCAAGCTCAAGCTGAAGCAATCGGCCTACCAGTATTTATGGCTTCATCAAGCTGGAATGTCTATGAAGCTAAATTTATTGAATTACTCATTCAGGCAAAACAACAAGGTGCCGAGGTACTCGTTACAGGTGACCTTGATATGCCTGAACATGGGTGTTGGCATGATCGAATAACTCAACAGGTAGGACTCAAATTAGGAATGCCTCTTTGGCTTCGTCCACATCGTGAAGTTGTTGAAGAATTTATCAATCTTGGTTTCCGTAGTGTGCTTGTAACAGTAAACTTAAAATTAGGCATGACCATTGAAGATTTAGGAAAAACTTTAACCTTAGAATATATCCAAGAACTTGAGAATCGCGGTATTGATCCATGTGGTGAAGGCGGTGAATTTCATACAACTGTGATTGATGGACCAATTTTTAACAAAGCAATTCCTGTAAGAAAACTCAATATTGTTTATCATGAAGAATATGCTTTTTTACCACTTGAATTAGATCAAATTTAGCTTTTTGAAGGATGAAAAATGACTGAAAATATTCAATTACCAAATCAGGTTTTTCCTACTACCCACGGTGAAGTGAACTTGGCCGAGGTCGAGAATGAATGGTTAATCATTTATTTCTACCCAAAAGATTCAACCCCAGGGTGTACAACACAAGCAGTCGGTTTCTCTTGTTTAAAAGACCAATTTGAAGCTTTAGGTACACGTATTTTCGGTGTTTCACGCGACTCGGTAAAAGCCCATCAAAACTTTACTGAAAAACAAGCGCTCACGATTGACCTCATTAGCGACAAAGAAGAAGTGCTCTGTAATCATTTTGATGTCATTAAAGAAAAAAACATGTATGGCAAAAAAGTTATGGGAATTGAACGCTCTACTTTCATTTTCCATAACAAAACCTTAGTTAAAAGCTACCGTAAAGTCAAAGCAGCAGGACATGCTGAACAAGTACTTGAAGACCTAAAAGCCCTTCAATCGGGTTGATAAAGTTATGCAATAAAAAAGCGAGTATCGAACTCGCTTTTTTATTGCATAGAATTGCTCAATAATTTTACTTTGGCGTATGATAAAAACATTAGAATAATTATTTTAAGGCGTTCACATGAGTCTACTCAAAAATTACTCTTTACTGCCTTTGACTCTTTTTATCGGTGCATGTAGTGCAAATACATTACCCATGCCAACCGACACCACCCCATCAATTGCTCAAATTCAGAAAACTGCCATTGAAATAAGCTGCCAAGATTTACAAAACCCAGCTTATCAACAGGCCATACTTAATACAATTAACCAGATCCGCCAACAACCACGCCAGTGTGGTCAACAATTTTTCCCTGCTGCTAAACCGCTGAGTTGGAATAATAATTTATATAAAGGTGCACTTTCTCATAGTGAAGATATGGCAAAACATAACTTTCTGGGACATGTGAGTTCAACAGGACTAGACTTAAAGTCACGTTTGAAAATTTATAATACACTCGGTAAAGCCAATGGTGAAAATGTCGCTAGCGGCCAGAAAACTTTGAGTGAAGTTATGTCTAAATGGCTGCCGAGTCCTCTACATTGTAGTAATCTAATGAATCCCAAATTTACAACTTACGCAATCGCTTGTGCTTCCGATCAGTCTGCAAAACAAAAGAGCTATTGGACTCAACAATTTGGTACACGTTAAAAGGAAAAAATGATGCAATCAGGTTCAATCACCCCAATTTTAAGAATTTTTGATGTTGATTTAGCCCAATCATTTTATCTTGAATTCTTAGGTTTCCAACTTGATTGGCAACATCAATTTGAAGATAACTTTCCGTTATATCTACAAATTTCCAAAGATAATTGCGTTATTCATTTATCTGAGCATTTTGGAGATGCAAGCCCACATAGTGCAATCCGCATTTATTGGGAACCTATTTATGAGTTGCATAGCGAATTGAGTCAAAAAGATTATAAGTTCGCCAAACCTCAGGTTGAAAAAACAGATTGGGAAACACTTGAACTCAGTATCACCGATCCGTTTTCCAACCGAATTATCTTTTGGGCAGATGCTTAATCATTCAGTCCGCTAAAATTTGATAATGAAATACTTTCGATATAATCCTCCATTTACCGTCTTCAAGCACAAATGTAAGCGCATCATAAAAATATTTAGGGTGAATAACACATTCAACATGTACCATCGCCAACTGTTCATTAATCAAATTAATTGAACTGATTTTATCCTGTCGTGATTGTTGCTTTGACGCTGGAGAAATCCGACTCGCAACAATCGGAAAATATTCAGCCATACTAAGTCGCAATATAGGCTGTTCAGTTACATTCATATACACAGCATCAGGATGAAAAATATCACTCAAAAGTTGTACATCACAAAAATACAAACCATCAAAGTATTTATCTAGCTGGCACTGAATCGCTGCAATAGGATTATCTTGCATTTTTATATACTCAAACTTTGTCTTTTTCGTATCGTAGAAACAGTTTCACCTGCAACACCCCAATTATCAGTTTCAACTTCATCAATTACTACAAATGTAGTAGCAGGATCTTTATTAAGCACACGAACCATAAGCTCAGTTGCTTCTTGAATTAATTGCTGTTTTTGCTGTATTGAAACATTTTCTTTGGTAATTTGAATTAAGATATAAGGCATATCTCCCCCCTTTTATAATTTTCTTTAATAACGAAAAATTAGGCTGCTTCAGCTGAAATTGCATCTTGAACCGTTTGACGCTCAGAAATTCTCTTCATAAAACTTGTTAAATGAATGAAGTGTGCTAAATCAAGACCAATAAAATCAGCCCAGCGTGTCACCACAAAAAGATAAACATCAGCAATCGTAAAGTTGCTTCCTGTTAAGTAATTTTGCCCATTTAATTGTTGATCGACCCACGTATAGTGCTTATTGAGAGTTGTTCTATATACGGTTTTACATTGCTTATTATAGGACTCATTGAAAAATGGCGAATAGGCTTTATGAATTTCCGAAGCAATAAAGTTCATCCATGAAAGAATCTTGTAACGGTCGGCCGTATTTATTTCAGCTAATAAATCTTTCCGAGAAGATTGGTCAACGAGAAACTGGCTAATCACAGCGCCTTCTGTCAACAATGAACCATCATCGCACTGCAATAAAGGCACTTGTCCTTTTTTATTGAGTTGATAAAAGTCTGTACCCAATTCCGTTAAATGCTGGTGTAAATCTACTTTGATCAATTCAAATGGAAATCCAAGCTCTCTTAAAACAATATGTGGAGCTAAAGAACAGGCATTGGGTGAATAAAAAAGTTTCATAAAATAACTCCATACAAGGTATGAAAATCATCTTATTGTTTACTTATACGTGCTTAAATAGCCCATAAATCAAATCATTTTTTACATGGTGTAATAAATGGCTCAACAGCTAAAAAGAATGATGTTTAGTAGCGTAGAGCTATTTTGCTTAGTTGCAGAAAATGAAAGCTTTTCTAAAGCTGCACTTCATGCTGGGGTCAGTCCAGCTGCTGTAAGCCGTTCAATCGCACGATTGGAAAAGCATTTAGCAACACCACTTTTTGTGAGAACGACTCGACAAGTACGTTTGACACCACAAGGAAAAATGTACTTTAAAGAATGCAAACAAGCATTAAATCAAATTTTAGAAGCTGAGCAACAACTCAAAAACCAAAAACAACAACCATCAGGTTTAGTTCGAATCAGTGTACCCACACCTTATGGGCATTACCGAATACTGCCCTTATTAGCAAAATTCTCGCAGCAATATCCAGCCATCGAAGTTGATGTTCAACTAACTAATAAAAATGTGGACTTTATTGCAGAAGGATATGATTTAGCAATTCGTGGGCGACTATTTGCTGATTCAAATTTGATTGCACGCCAACTCGAACAAGCCGAGCTAGTTGTGGTGGCATCGTCGCAGTACTTAAAACAATTCGGCACACCGCAAAGTCTTGAAGATTTACAGCATCATCAATGCATTCAATTTGTGCTACCCAGCACAGGAAAAAATGTACCGTGGCTTTTCAATTCAAATCATCAAATTATTGAATATCAAAGCACAGGTAAGATCCGCTGTTTAGATGATATTTTAGGTACAGTTACCCTAGCAAAACATAGTGCAGGATTATTACAAACCTATCGTTTCATAGTAGAAAAAGAGCTTAAAAATGGAGAATTGATTGAGATTCTTACAAAATTTTCAGGAACTTCACGTCCCTTTTCTCTACTCTACCCACTCAAAAAACACGAATCTTTTCATATTCGTGTTTTTATCGA
Source organism: Acinetobacter sp. KB005 (assembly GCF_049949095.1). NCBI lineage: Bacteria > Pseudomonadati > Pseudomonadota > Gammaproteobacteria > Moraxellales > Moraxellaceae > Acinetobacter > Acinetobacter sp. KB005. The sequence goes on from NZ_CP188191.1 coordinate 3,799,709, forward strand.
TTTTCTGATTAAAGAATTAAAAGCACAAGCTGAGTTAATTTAGATTGGTTTTATCATCTATAAGATACTTGCGCTGTAATTCAGCATAAACTTCTGTATTTTTAAATTCATCCAAAAATCGAATGGTTCCTATAGGAAAAAATTCAGTTTGGATTTCACCACGATAATAAGCTTCACGCATCGGGGTAGCCGAAATTGAATCTTTTAAACTATCGAGTTCAACCATAATCCATTCAGGGAAAAGTTTTAAATAGTAAGAAGACTCATCTTTAAAATGTCCAATCAACCCTACTTTTGAGTTCCGTTCAATAACGCCATTCACTAAAGATTTGACTTGCTTCACCCATTTTTCATCATTATAAACATCGACCACATGCACAAATTTAATACGTTTTTGCTCATCTAATGAAAAATTAGATAAAATCATTTGCTCTCGTTCAATCGCAAGAAATGGATTTTTAATATTACGTTCCATTTGCGCAGAGCCTAATGCCAAGACCACATAGTGGCTTTGCTGTAAGGCAATTTCAATTGTCTGCATATGAGCCAAATGAAATGGTTGAAAGCGACCTATAAAAACGAGATAGTCAAATTTATACATAATTAGATTTTCACTTTTTATGAACTCATCAGTAACGCTCATTACAAAAAATATGCGCCATAATGAGAACCTAAAAATTAACAACGTGGTTTAAAGCAAGGATAGTACGATGACACTTAGCTGTATTCAACAACCTCATCAACATTTAAACGCAAATTTAGAAGGTGGCGTACTCACCTTAGCCATAAATCGCCCAGATGCAAAAAATGCATTGTACGGCGAACTTTATTTATGGATTGCCAAAGTACTGAATGAAGCCGATCTCAATAAAGAAGTTAGAGTAGTCGTTCTACGCGGTGTAGAACAAGATTTTACAGCTGGCAATGATATGAAAGATTTTATGGGTTTTGTACAAAATCCTAACATCGGCCCAGCAGGAGAAGTCCCACCATTCGTTTTACTTAAAGCCGCTGCCACATTATCAAAACCACTTATCATTGCGGTAAAAGGCGTTGCAATTGGTATTGGCGTTACAATTTTATTGCATGCAGATCTGGTTTTTGCTGACAACACCGCTCTTTTCCAAATTCCATTTGTAAGCCTCGGTCTTTCTCCAGAAGGTGGCGCAAGTCAATTACTGGTTCAACAAGCTGGCTATCATAAAGCAGCTGAGCTGCTATTTACTGCGAAAAAGTTTAATGCAGAAACTGCGGTGCAAGCAGGTTTAGTCAATGAAGTAGTTGAAGATGCTTATGTTTCAGCTCAACAAACTGCTCAACAATTAACGGCCTTGCCTCTTGCATCTTTAAAACAAACTAAAGCGCTCATGAAGCATAATTTAGAACAGATTATCGAATGTGTTGATCATGAAGCTGAAATCTTTATGCAACGTGTTCGCTCACCTGAAATGCTAGAGGCTGTTCAAGCATTTATGCAAAAACGTAAACCAGATTTCTCTCAGTTTAATTAAAATCAATTTCTATGATTTGAATAAACTCAAAGGCAGGCTCTTCATAAGGATGGCTTGCCTTTAATGCTTTCGCTACCGCACTTGCTTTTTCTTCAAGCACAATTGTTTCAACACGCCACTCATCAACTTGTTCAAGTTCATCTAGCTGCCCAATATAGGGAGCAGCCCCTTTAACTGGCTTAAACTGCCCTATTCCTTTCACTTGCCATGCGCAGTGTTCATAATTACCGATACCACCTGCACCAGCAGAAAAAATGGCTTGTTTAGTTAATTCAAGATGTGACTCAGGCACGTAATAAATCAGCTTTAACATAACAAAAATGACTCAAGATTTTATGAGTTGGGCTGAAATCATACCCTTTTAAAAGTCCAACAAGCAAAATCAGTTCATCATTGCTAAATAATTTGCTCCAATAAATAATATTTGAATGGCAAGCGCTAAACCGAACCAGTGCCAGCCCTTATCTTTTTTATAAAACGTTTTTATATGATTTTCATTTTTCATCATTTTGATCTCCGATTTTTATCGTTGTTACAGAGAAAGCAAAAATTGAACCAACCTCGAACCAAGCATACGGGGATAAATAGCTCTATGTCTATAGTCTCATAAGTTTTCTAAAACGCTTAAAAGAACAGCACTCATCCATATGCAAATCTTAGTCTGAAGAAAATTTTAAAATTCAGTAATCTATCTTCATCTTTATAATTTTAAGCATCCGATTTCTTTAAATATCTATTCTCATATATTGTCATAGCAAAAGCTAAACCACACAAAATCACAAAACCACAGGTCATTGGAACTAATGTACCGTTATATAACTGCCCAATGATAGAAGCAAGAATAAGTGACAATACAGAGGAAGCTGCACCAATAATAGCCGATGCCATTCCAGCAACATGCCCCATCGGCTCCATGGCAATCGCATTCAAATTACCAAAGAGGGTTCCAAACAATAAAAACAAAATACAGGCATAAAGCATAAACATCCAAAATGATACCGCTACACCCGCAAGTTGAATCAACAAGAAAATCAAAGAAATTAAGCACAGTCCAAGAAAGCCATAAATACAGATTGGACGCATGCCAAACTTCATGACAATTTTAGAGTTTGTAAATGATGCGATTCCCATCACACCTGCAAGCACAGCAAAGTAAGCACTAAACTCTTGCCCTGTTTTGCCAAATTGCTGCATAAAAATTTGCTGTGACGTTCCTAAATAACCAATAAATCCACCAAAACAGAATCCAGCACACAATAGATAGCTCATGGTAGTTTTATTACTCACAACTTCTTTAAAGCCTTCCTTAAATGCATGTAGACGCATGGGCAAACGATTTTCGGGAAGTAAAGTCTCTTCTAGTCGTAAAGCGACCCATGCTCCCACAACTGTGGCATAGACCATATATAAAACAAAGATTTCACGCCAACCAAAGAAATGAATAATGAGTTGCCCTAAACTCGGTGCAATTGCTGGAGCAACCATAAATACCATCATAATTAAAGACATGATGCGAGCCATTTGAGCTCCGCTGTATTTATCTCTAACGATTGAAATAGAAGCAACGTAAGGCCCTGACACTCCAATACCTTGAATAAAGCGCCCAACTAAAAACCACTCAAAACTTTGTGTGGAAAAACACAATAAACTTCCCAGAAAATAAATAATAATTCCTGTGAATAAAATCCGTTTACGCCCGATCGCATCGGATAATGGACCTGCAATGAGCTGCCCGATTGTCATTCCAGAAAAAATACCAATGATGACCCACTGCGACTGGTTATTATTTTTTAATTCAAAAATACGTCCAATCTCACCTAAAGCAGGCAAAACTGCATCAATAGAAAAAGAAACAATCGACATGAGTAATGCCATGAGCAACGCAAACTCACGAAAATGGATTTTTGATTTCATTTTTCTTCTCCACTATTTTTAATATTCTAGTACACATAAATAAGCCACCTTACGGTGGCTTATTTCAATCTTTACATTAACCAATAAACTTACGCGCATTTCGGAACATACGCAACCATGCACCGTCTTCAGTCCACTCTTCTGGTTTCCAAGAATGCTGAAGCGCACGGAAAGTACGTTCTGGGTGTGGCATCATAATGGTTGCACGACCGTCTTTAGAAGTCACACCAGTAATCGCTTCAGGTGAACCATTTGGGTTCAATGGATAGTGCTGAGTTGGGTTACCAAGGCTATCAACATAGCGTAATGCCACTTGGTTAGCTGCGTTCAAGCTTGCAATGCTAGCTTCACTTGCAACAGCACGACCTTCACCGTGTGCAACAGCAATCGGTAAGATTGAACCTTCCATACCATCAAGCAATACAGAAACAGATTTTTCAACACGAACGTTTACGCTACGAGCTTCAAAAACTTCTGACATATTGCGGTGGAAACGCGGCCAGTGTTCAGCACCAGGAATAAGTGGCGCTAATTGTGACAACATTTGACAACCATTACAGATACCTAAGCTGAACGTTTCATCGCGATGGAAGAATTGTTCAAACTGATCACGTAATTTAGCATTGAACAATACTGATTTTGCCCAACCACCACCAGCACCCATTACGTCACCGTAAGAGAAACCACCACAAGTCACCAAACCTTCAAAATCACTCAGGCTAACACGACCAGCAAGTAAATCACTCATGTGCACATCAACAGTATTGAAACCAACCTTATCAAAGGCTGCCGCCATTTCAATATGACCGTTTACACCTTGCTCACGCAAGATTGCCATATTTGGGCGACGTGTGTTGATAAACGGCGCTTCAACAGGCTCATTCAAGTCGAATGTTGGTTTAGCAATCAAACCTTGGTGCGCATTATCAGTAATTAATGAAAATTCCTGATCAGCAGTTTCTACGTTATCACGTAGACGTTGGATCTGATGAGATACCTCAGACCAAGCTTGTTGTAATTCAGCACGATCTAAAGTTAAACCATTTACAGATAATTGATCTGTGTTGTTTACACGACCAACTACAGCAATTGCATCTTTCAAGCTAGAAGCAGCGATTTCTGCTTGTAAAGCTTCCCAATCAGTTGCTTTGATTTGAAGTACTGCACCAATTTCTTCTGCAAACAAACTTGCTTGAGTTTGGTCTTCTAATGCAACACCTAAACGCGCAGCAAACATCATTTCAGCTACAGAGGCTAATAAACCACCATCACCGATGTCATGATAAGCCTGAATCAAGCCACGGTTGTTCCAGTCTTGGATTAAAGCAAAGAACGCTTTGAAATCATCAAAACTATCAACGTCAGGAGTGATTGAACCGATTGCTTTATATACTTGCGCAAGAATCGAACCACCTAAACGGAACTGACCTTTAGATAAATCGATACGTACAAGTACTGAATCTTCTAAATTTTTAAGTTCAGGTGTTAAGGTCTTACGAACATCTGTCACTGGAGCAAACGCAGTGATTACACCTGTCATTGGAGAAGTTACGGCTTTATCTTCACCGTCGTCATTCCAAGTTGTGCGCATTGAAAGTGAGTCTTTACCTACTGGAATCGCAATTCCCAAAGCAGGACACATTTCCATACCAATTGCTTTCACGCCTTCAAACAATGCTTGGTCTTCACCTTTTTGACCAGCAGCAGCCATCCAGTTTGCAGAAAGTTTGATATCGCTAATTTGTTCAATGTTCGCACATGCAATATTGGTAATTGCTTCAGCAACTGCTAAACGAGCAGATGCCGCTGGATTTAACAATGCAACTGGTGGACGTTCGCCCATTGCCATTGCTTCACCAGTGAAACCTTGCAAACTTGTTGTTGTTACTGCTGCATCTGCAACAGGAACCTGCCAACGACCAACCATTTGGTCACGTGCAACCATACCTGTAATTGAACGGTCACCAATGGTAATCAAGAATGATTTAGACGCAACTGTAGGGTTTTTCAATACGCGGAAAATCGCATCTTTCAAATCAACTTTTGAAGCGTCGAAATCATCACCACTACGTTCAATAGTTTCATAAGAACGTTGCATACGTGGTGTACCACCAAGCATTACTTGCATTGGGATATCAACAGCATCGTTTTGGAACAATGGATCTTCAACTGTTAAGTGACGCGCTTCTGTTGCTTCACCTAACACAGCAAATGGACAACGCTCACGGGCACAGATTGCTTCGAACTGATCCAAAGATTCTGGGCGAATTGCGAGAACATAACGTTCTTGTGCTTCATTTGACCAGATTTCCATTGGGCTCATGCCCGGCTCTAATGAAGGAATCTTACGAAGATTAAGTACCGCACCTAACTCATGATCATTCACAAGTTCAGGCATAGCATTTGATAGACCACCAGCACCAACGTCGTGTACAGAAACGATTGGGTTGAAGTCTTCTAAACGCCAGCAAGTATCAATCACTTCTTGACAACGGCGTTCCATTTCTGGGTTTTCACGTTGTACAGATGCGAAATCAAGGCTTTCACCCATTGTACCGCTATCTACAGAAGATGCAGCACCACCACCAAGACCGATCAACATTGCAGGGCCACCCAAGACAATGAGTAAATCACCTGGTTGAATCGCATCTTTTTCTACATGGTCTGGACGGATATTACCGTAACCACCAGCGATCATGATTGGCTTATGGAAGCCTTTCACTTCACCATTTACATTCTGTTCAAAAGTACGGAAATAACCATTTAATGCAGGACGGCCGAATTCATTGTTAAATGCCGCGCCACCTAATGGACCTTCAATCATGATTTGTAATGGCGATGCCATACGTGAAGGTTTACCGTAGTTTTCTTCCCAAGGTTGTTCAAAACCAGGAATGTTTAAGTTCGAAACTGTGAAACCTGTTAAACCAGCTTTTGGTTTACCACCACGGCCTGTTGCACCTTCATCACGGATTTCACCGCCTGAACCAGTTGCAGCACCAGCAAATGGAGAAATTGCTGTTGGGTGGTTATGAGTTTCAACCTTCATTAAAATATGAGCAGCTTGGCTCTTATATTTATAAACAAAGTGACCATTTTCATCCGCTTTCGGATAAAAACGCATCGTGTCATAACCCACAATCACTGAAGCGTTATCTTTATAAGCAGATAACACATCAGTTGGAGATTCTTTATAAGTGTTTTTAATCATCTGGAACAATGATAATGGTTGTTTTTCACCATCAATTGTCCATTCAGATCCAAAGATTTTATGACGACAGTGCTCAGAGTTTGCCTGTGCAAACATCATCAACTCGATGTCATTTGGATTACGACCAAGCTTACCGAATGCTTCAGTTAGGTAATCAATTTCTTGTTCAGATAGCGCAAAACCAAACTCATTATTCGCCTTAACCAAAGCTTCTTTGCCTTGACCCAAGATATCAATTGAATTTAATGGTTTTGGTGCCGTTTCTGAAAATAATGCTTTTGCATCATCAATTTGAGCAAAAACTGTTTCTGTCATACGGTCATGAAGTACTTGTTTAACTTCATTAGAAAGTTCAGAAACACCTTTTAACGTAAATAAAAGGCCACGTTCTAAACGATGCACTGGCGTATTACAGTTTTTGAAAATATCAGTTGCTTTAGAAGACCAAGGTGAAATAGTACCCACACGTGGTGTAACTAAAATCTGAATCTCATCACTTGCAGATTGACGAAGTTCAAAAGACTCACCGTCATTCAATAATTGCAAAGCAGATTGATGTTGCTGCTCGTTGAGCGCTTGATCAAACAAATAGACCCATTGGCTGTCAAAAGATTGAACAGAACTAATTGACGATAAACGTGTTAATAGTTGAGCTTTCTTAAAAGAAGAATGTGCTGCTGCACCGGCCACGATAAACATGTTGATTTTGGCTCCACGGGCAGGTCTTGTGAACCTTACCGCAATGTGACTTTAGAGAGAGCGCATATTCTACTGCTTCTTGCTAAAATCAGCTAGATGTAGAATCAGTATTCTGTAACCTAATTCTGCAAGAAGTGATTAGTTTTTTGTTCAAAATCATTTTTTTAGGCATTCTAGCTAAAAATAAATTGTTTCATGTTTGTTCAATAACATAATAAAACCTGAACTAAGACAAACTATGTCGCACCAAGCTAGTGCTTTTAACTTTTTTTTGGCATGATCAGGTTTTACAGTTTTGAATAATGATAAATGGAACAAATGCGTTGGTTAGAGCTGCTTTCTGCAGTTCGTTTAGGTAGTAAAAAAAGCAGTACAGAACTGGCTCGTAGCCCATTCCATAAAGATTATGACCGCATTATATTTTCTCAAAGTTTTCGTCAGCTAAATCGTAAGACGCAAGTTCATCCACTCGCACAGCATGATGGCATTCACACTCGCCTAACCCACTCACTTGAAGTTTCCTGTATTGGCCGCTCAATGGGCATGCTCGCAGCAGAAAAAATAAAAAATGAATTACCTGTCTGGATTTCTCCTGCCGATGTCGGTGCAATTATTCAAGCAGCCTGTCTGGCTCACGATATTGGTAACCCACCTTTCGGACATGCGGGTGAATATGCAATTCGTGAGTGGTTCGATGATGCCTCACATGATGATTTTTTAAAAAAATTAAGTCCAGAAGAAGAAGCCGATGTTCGTCAGTTTGAAGGCAATGCCCAAGGATTACGTTTGTTAAGTCGCATTGACTATCATCCAAATGATGGCGGGATGCGCTTAACCTACGCTACCTTAGGCGCTTATTTAAAGTATCCATGGCTTTCAAAAACCATTGCGTCTCAAGGTGATCGCCCTTCCCATCAACGAGCAAAGTTTGGTTGTTACCAGTCTGAAAAAGAAATTTTAAAACAGATTGCTGAACAACTCGGGCTTATTCAGTTAGGTGAATATCATTATTGCCGTCACCCATTGACCTACTTACTAGAAGCCGCTGACGACATTTGCTATGCGTTAATTGACTTAGAAGATGGCATTATCTTAAATATGCTGAGTTACCAAGAAGTTGAACCAATTTTCTTAAATCTTATTGCCGATTATGGTCAGCCTGAAGAATTGTCACACCCAGACAGTACGTGGCAACAAAAGATTTCAGCATTACGTGGTCGCGTCATGAAACGGCTTGTAGATGAAGTTACTACAGCTTTTGCTAAACATCATTATGAAATTATTACCGGTCAGCTTAAAGGCAACCTTTTACAATATTGCTCACCCGATATTGCAATTGGTATCGAAACAGCCAAAAATCTGGCACGTGATAAAATTTTTGAACATCCACAAAAGTCTGGTTTAGAAATTATTGCACATCAAAGTTTGCAAACAATTTTGGATGCATTTGTACCTTTGACCACGCCACATAAATCTTTGAGCTTTAAAGAACAACGTTTAATGTCTATCCTTAATCTGTATGGTGCTAACTTTAGCAATAATCACTACAGTAATATTATGCAAGTACTCGATATTATCAGTAAGTTCTCAGATCATCAGGCATATAGCTTGGCTCAAGAGTTACAAGGTAATAAAATTGGCTTGTTTTAAGCTGGCTTGATATAGAAAGAAATAAAACCTGTGTCGTTTTCAATGAATGTTAGAACGACCAGATTTACAGTTATGAATAAGTGAAATTACTCTATGATCGGATGTTTAATTGGCGAAGTGTTTGCCCTGGAAGCCCCTACTGTCTTACTGAATGTAAATGGTGTGGGTTATGAAATTGATACGCCACTTTCAACATTTTGCCAATTACAAAAAGGCCAAAAAGTTACGTTATGGACGCATTTGGTTGTCCGTGAAGATGCTCAACAGCTTTACGGTTTCAGTGATGCTCAAGAAAAAATAATTTTCCGCACCTTATTAAAAGTAAATGGTGTCGGCCCGAAAATGGCATTAGGGATTCTATCGACCTTAAGTGTTGAGCTACTAGTGCATACAATTGAGCATGACGACATCAACACGTTGGTCAAAGTCCCGGGCGTTGGCAAAAAAACTGCTGAACGTTTAATGATTGAACTTCGTGACCGTTTCAAAACATTGGCTCAAGGAACTTCTTCTACGACTACCCTGCCTCAAATTCAGTTTGCTGCAAACTCACCTGTGGCAGAAGCAGAAGCGGCTTTGCAATCTTTAGGTTACAAGCCACTTGAGGCACAAAAAGCTGTTGCTGCTGTTAAAGCCGATTACACCGAATCAGCCGATATTATTCGCGCTGCTCTAAAATCAATGATGAAGTAAAACACTTATGCAAGACCGTTTAATCAGTGGAGCAGAAAAACCAGAAGATCATTTTGATCGGGCGATTCGACCAACTTCACTTGCCGACTATATTGGGCAACCTGTAGTACGCGAACAAATGGAGATTTTCATTGGCGCTGCTCGCGGTCGTGGTGAAGCACTCGATCACACGCTGATTTTTGGTCCACCCGGCTTGGGTAAAACCACACTTGCCAACATTATTGCGCGTGAAATGGGCGGTAATCTTAAATCTACTTCGGGACCAGTTTTGGAACGAGCGGGCGACTTAGCTGCAATGCTTACCAACCTTGAGGAAGGCGATGTCTTGTTCATTGACGAAATTCACCGTCTTTCTCCAGTTATTGAAGAAATTCTTTACCCAGCGATGGAAGATTACCAACTGGATATCATGATTGGTGAAGGTCCTGCTGCTCGTTCAATCAAACTGGATTTACCACCTTTTACACTCGTGGCTGCGACTACACGTGCGGGCTTGCTTACCTCGCCACTACGTGACCGTTTTGGGATTGTGCAACGTCTTGAGTTTTACTCTGTAGAAGACCTAACTCACATCGTGTCGCGCTCTGCAAACTTAATGAATGTGCCAATTACAGTTGAGGGTGCAGAAGAAGTTGCACGCCGTGCACGTGGAACACCTCGTATTGCCAATCGTCTATTACGTCGTGTGCGTGACTATGCACAAGTAAAAGGTACAGGTGAAGTGACCCATGACATGGCACAACGTGCGCTTGATATGCTCAATGTTGACAAAGCTGGCTTAGACACCCTAGACCGACGTTATTTGAGCATGCTACTAGAGCGTTTTGATGGTGGTCCTGCTGGCGTTGAAGCACTTGCAGCAGCAATGGCTGAAGATAGTGGCACACTTGAAGATGTGATTGAACCGTATTTAATTCAACAAGGTTATGTGATGCGTACTGCTCGAGGTCGTATTGCTACCAATCAATCTTATTTACAGTTTGGACTGACGCCACCTGAGCCTAAAAACTAGCCAAAGGAAGAGAATTTTCTCTTCCTTTTTTTAATTTAACTATTCTATTTAACTAAAATAATAATTGTTTTATCAATCAATTAGCAACTCGATACCTTTTAAGTCTTTCTTTATACCTTATTGATTTTTTAATATTTTTAAAAACTGAATTATAAGAAATCAAGATATTAAATCTTATGAACAATAATATTTTTAGGATAAGGACATGTATAAGAAAGCCGCTTTATTTTTGCCACTCGCCCTCATAAGTCAGCTAAGCCTAGCAGATTGGGTCAATGATGCTGCTCAACAAAATGAAAATCAGATTATTCAGCTAAGACAAAACATTCACCAACATCCTGAACTGGGCAATATGGAGTTTAAAACATCTGCCCTTGTTCAAAAAGAATTGAAATCTTATGGCATTCAGGTCAAAACTGGTTATGCAAAAACTGGCGTAATCGGCATTTTAAAAGGTGACAAACCCGGCCCTATCATCGCACTTCGAGCGGATATGGATGCTCTGCCGATGGAAGAAAAAAGCGGCCTACCCTTTGCAAGTAAACAAAAAGCAATTTATCAAGGCAAAGAAACTTATGTGATGCATGCTTGTGGACATGATGCACACACTGCAATGTTATTAGGCGCAGCAAAAATTCTGGCTGCTAATAAAGATAAAATATCGGGCACAGTTGTTTTTGTTTTCCAACCTGCTGAAGAAGGTGGTGCAAATATAGATAACTTTACTCATGGTGATCAAATCGGTTCTAGAAAAATGATCGCAGACGGCGCCTTTAAAGACTATAAGCCAGAAGCTATTTTGGGAATGCATGTCATGGCAGGCATGAAAAGTGGTCATCTTTACTATAAAGATGGGGCCATTTTAAATAGTGCAGATCACTTACGTATTCAGGTCAATGGCAAACAGGTCCATGGCTCTACCCCATGGTTAGGCAAAGATCCAATTTATGCATCTGCGCTCATGATTAACAATTTACAAAGTCTTATTAGCCGAAGAACAGATCTGACTGAAGGTATGGGCGTAATCAGTATCGGCAATATTCAAGGCGGCACTGCAGGAAATGTAATTCCTGAACAGGTCAATATGATCGGGACCATTCGCTCCAATAACGAACAAATAAGAAATAATATCTTAAAAAGCTTACCGGTCATGATAGAGCATAATGCTCAAGCCAATGATGTAACTGCTAAAGTTGAAATTGCACCTTATGCACCAGTGGCCATGAATGATAAAACTCTTACTCAACTTATTCAGCCAACTTTAGCCAAAGTTGCTGGAGATTCAAAATTACATGTTTTAGATCATAATGCGAGTGCAAGTGAAGATTTTGCATATTATGGCAAACTGATGCCATCATTCTTTGTTTTCTTAGGAGCTACACCAGAAAATCAAGATTTAAGTCAGGCTGCACCGAATCACAATCCTTATTTTATTGTAGATGACAAGGCCTTAAAAACAGGAACCGAGTTACATATAAGGTTCGTATTAGATTATCCGAATATATCAAAACAAGTTCAAACCACATGGAAACCGTCATAATTTAAAAGCATGCTAGCCATGAGATGTACCGTTTTTAGACTAGAAATACAGCAATCGCAATTGAAAGGTTGTGCCATAGGACTTAGTATGCAATCTGCTAAACTGCCCCGTATTTAAAGCATATACGTGGCTTCGAATAAAATTGATGTTTTATTCAGCAGTCATATTTTAAATGCAAAGCTCTATAGTGAACTAAAACGGAATCCTCTCATGGCGAATCATTTTGAATTCAACATTCGTGTTTATATTGAAGATACGGACGCAGGTGGTATTGTTTACCATGCCAACCACATTCGCTATATGGAACGTACCCGTACTGAATGGCTCCGTGCTTCTGGCGTTGATCATTACTGGCATCAAAAAGATTACAACTTTGTCGTACACAAAATTGACGTAAAATACATGCGTCCTATTTTAATGGATGATTTAATTACTGTTACAGCACGTGTAGTTTCATGTAAAGCTGCGTCATTTGTGTTGCAACAAAATATTTATCGTGGTGAAATCTTGCTTGCTTCTGGCGAGGTTGAGTTGGCATGTTTAAGCAAAGAACTTGTAGCTCGTCGTCTTCCAGAAGAAATACGTGATCTTATTCGTAAAGAATTGGAACAAGACTAAAAAAACAACCGGCATATGTAACTATGGCAACAAACATTGAATCAACCCTGCATATTTCTGACCTTATTTTACACGCAAGTCCAGTCGTTCAGTTGGTCATGCTAATTTTATTATTAGCATCAATCTTTAGTTGGTATCTGATTGCCAAGTTACATATGAGTTATAAAAAAGCACATCAAGAAGATGAACATTTCCAGAAAATGTTCTGGTCTGGTGCTGAACTCAATACGCTTTACAACAATGCTCAACTCAACTCAAAACGCTCAGGTCTTGAAGATATTTTTTATCAAGGGTTGAGTGAATTTTTTAAACTAAAAAAACGTCAGGCTCCTGTTTCACAAACAATTGAAGGGACTGAACGTATTTTACGTGTTGGTTTGAGTCGTGATCAGAGCCACCTAGAATATGGTTTAGGTAGTTTAGCAAGTATCGGTTCTGTAGCTCCTTATATCGGTCTATTCGGTACTGTTTGGGGCATTATGAATGCCTTTATCGGTTTAGCCGCTGTTGATCAAGTTACTCTGGCAACTGTTGCACCGGGTATTGCCGAAGCACTTATTGCAACTGCAATTGGTTTATTCGCTGCAATTCCTGCTGTATTAGCTTTTAACCATTTCACGTCTAAAAGCGAAAGTGTTTACTCTGATCGTGCTTTATTTGCTGAAGAGATGATTGCTTTATTGCAACGTCAGTCTGTGGGTTCATCACAGGAAGATGCATAATGGCAATTCAGCGTTCAGGGCGCTTTGAGCGCATAAAAAAACCACTAAAAAGTGATATGAACGTCGTACCTTATATTGACGTTATGCTCGTACTTTTGGTTATTTTCATGGTGACTGCTCCCATGATTACCAGTGGTATTAAAGTCGATTTACCTCAAGCAAATAACCATCCAATCGAATCAAAAGATATGCCAGCTATGGTAACGATTGGTAAAGATGGCAATATTTATCTTCAGTATGAAGATTACAAAGATAGTGAGCCATTATCTCGTGAAAAACTTGAAGAAGTTTTAAGCGATGCTCAAAAACAAGCTGAACAAGAAAATAAACAACTCACAGTTTTAGTCAATGGTGATAAGTCTCGTCCTTATGGAGAGGTCGTATCACTGATGGCAAGTTTACAAGAAGCAGGTTTAACTCAAGTTGGCCTTCTGACAGAGCCTTTAAAATAAGCTATGAATAAAAATCAAAAGCCACACTTTAAACAAAATGCGATTGCATTGAGCTTTACAATTGGAGTTCATGCAATTGCTATTGTTGGCTTGCTTTTTTTAGGCTTGAGTAAACCACCTGAACAGCCAAAAAAGCTAACAACTATTTTAGTTAAGCCAGAAGATTTACCTCCTCCTTTAGCCAAAGAAGTTGAACAAGAGACTACAGCTACAAATGAAGCAAAAGAGGTGTTAACTCCTATTGTGGATGAAACGCTTCCTGAAAATCTTCCGGCTACGCCCCCTCCTCCAACAACTCAACAACTTGCTGCTGAAAAGCAAAAAGCTGAACAGGCACAGCAAGCAAAGTTAGCTGAACAAAAGCGTAAAGCTGAAGAGGCTGCAAAAGCTAAACAAGCAGCAGAACAGCAACGTATAGAAGAAATACAAAAGCAGCAAGCTGAGGCTAAAACAAAATCTGAAGCCGAACAAAAACGCAAAGCCGAACAAAGTGCGAAAGCTGAAGCAGATGCTAAGGCTAGACAAAAAGTCGCTGAAGAGGCTAAGCGTAAAGCTGAGACCGATGCAAAGCTGAAACGTAAGGCTCAAAAGTCTGAAAATGCTAAACTTTTAGCCCAGCAAGAAGCTAAACGTAAAACTGAAGCAGAGGCAAAAGCTAAACAGCAAAAAACCAATGACGACGCTAAACGCAAAGCCGATGCCGATGCAAAAGCTAAGCAACAAAAAGCAAATGAAGATGCCAAACGTAAAGCTGACGCCGATGCAAAAGCTAAGCAGCAAAAATTAAATGAAGAGGCTAAGCGTAAAGCTGACGCCGATGCTAAAGCTAAGCAACAAAAAGCAAATGAAGATGCTAAACGTAAAGCTGACGCCGATGCTAAAGCTAAACAGCAAAAAGCCAATGACGACGCTAAACGTAAAGCTGACGCCGATGCAAAAGCTAAGCAGCAAAAAGCTGCTGACGATGCTAAACGTAAAGCTGACGCCGATGCAAAAGCTAAGCAGCAAAAAGCTGCTGACGATGCTAAACGTAAAGCTGAAGCAGAGGCTGAAGCAAAAGCTGCATCTGCTCAAAAAGCACAAGAAGAGGCAGCTCAAAAGAAAGCTGAGGCTAAAAAAGTTGCTTCTTCAGCTAGACGTGATTTTGAGCAAAAAATTCGACGCTCTTGGGATGTTCCGACGGGCAGTAGTGGTAAAACAGTTGGTGTTCGTTTTACCCTCTCAGATTCGGGAAGTGTCAATTCAATTGTAATCACGCGTTCAAGCGGAGATGATGCTTTAGATGCAAGTATTAAGGCCGCAATTCAAGCCTCTGCGCCATATCCTATGCCATCAGACCCAGATGCAAGGCGCGAAGCAAGAAGTGTTACCTCTACATTTAGAGCGCAATAATTTTGAAAGAGTTACATGCTTTAAATAGTTTAAGGCATGTAACTATGCTACAAAATCAACAGTCACAAAAATACCAGCTATGACTTTAAACTTATGAATACGAGCCGCAAACACCTGCTATCTTTAGCATTGATCACCGCATTAAGCCCTCTAGCTCCTACAACTGCTTTTGCCCAGTTATATCTGGAAATTGCTAAAGCACCAGATCAGGCACCTAAAATTGCTATTGTCCCGTTTAATAATGACAATGGGCTCTCTCCTATTGTTGAAACTGACTTAAATCGTTCTGGACGCTTTACAAGCTCATCTAAAAATTTACCTGCTAATGCTGCAATCAATCAGATTCAAGCTTCTGACTGGCAAGCTGCCGGAATTCCATATGTAGTTACTGGACAAATTAAACAAACAGCTACAGGTTTTGAAGTTCATTACCAACTTTATGATGTACAAAAGCAGCAATACATTTTAAATGAACTTTTAAATGTACCAGCTTCACGTATACGTCAAGCTGGGCATATGGTAAGTGATGCTATTTATCAAGCACTTACAGGAATTCCGGGTGATTTTAGTGGCCGTATTGCGTATGTACTCAGAAATCCGGCCACTCCTGCAGAACGTTATACTTTACAAATTGCAGATACGGATGGTGAACAACCAAAAACTGTTTTGTCATCTCGTGATCCAATTCTTTCACCAGCATGGACACCAGATGCTAAGAAAATTGCTTATGTTTCATTTGAAACCAAACGTCCAGCAATTTATTTACAAGATTTATCTACAGGGACACGTGAAGTACTCACAAGCTTTAAAGGTCTAAATGGCGCACCGAGTTTTTCACCTGATGGCCAATCAATGCTATTTACAGCATCTATGAATGGTAACCCTGAAATCTATCAAATGGATTTATCAACTCGCCAAGTCAAACGTATGACAAATGACTCGGCAATTGATACCGAAGCACGTTATACACCAGATGGAAAATCATTTATTTTTACTTCTGACCGTGGTGGTTCTGCCCAAATCTATCGTTATACCTTTGCTGATGGCTCAGTAAAACGTCTAACGTTTAAAGGTTCATTTAATGCACGTGGAACTCTGAGTGCAGATGGCAAAAAGATTGCTCTTGTTCATCGCCCAAGTGGCAGCAGTTATAAAGTTGCAATTCAGGACATTAATACTGGCATCACCAATATTCTTACCCCAACCAGTTTAGATGAATCACCAAGTTTCTCACCAAATGGGCAAATGGTGGTCTACGCAACTCGTGAAGGCAACCGTGGCTTGTTGTCTATTATGTCTACTGATGGACGTTTCCGTATGAATTTACCAAGTGAACAAGGTGAAGTACGTGAACCGGCATGGGCACCAAAATAACTTTTAATTCCATTGATGGAGATGATCATGAAATCAATCAAATATTTAGCTTTACCCTTTCTTAGCGTAGCACTTGTGATGACAGGTTGTGCTAGCCGCAAACCGGCAGCGACTACAACAACTGGTACAAATCCAAGTACGGTAAACACTTCTGGTTTAAGTGAAGATGCAGCATTAAATGCTCAAAATTTGGCAGGTGCTTCATCGAAAGGTGTAACTGAGGCAAATAAAGCTGCTTTGGCTAAACGCGTTGTTCATTTTGATTATGACAGCAGTGACTTATCTACTGAAGACTATCAAACTCTCCAAGCTCACGCACAATTTCTTATGGCAAATGCAAATTCAAAAGTTGCTTTAACTGGTCATACAGATGAACGTGGTACACGTGAGTACAATATGGCTTTAGGTGAGCGTCGTGCTAAAGCTGTGCAAAGTTATTTAATTACCAATGGCGTAAACCCACAGCAACTTGAAGCTGTAAGTTATGGTAAAGAAGCTCCTGTTAATGCAGGACATGATGAATCTGCGTGGAAAGAAAACCGCCGCGTTGAAATTAATTATGAAGCAGTCCCCCCTTTATTAAAATAAAGAATACGCATAAAAAAACGCTCATATTTTTATGAGCGTTTTTTTATAACAACAAAACTTAGGAAGATTTCTTTTCTTCTTCAGAATGTTGCATCGATTCAATCAAATCATGCTTATTAAAATCTTTATATTCAGGTTTTGCCTCATAATCTTTCCAAGCATCCTGAACATTCTCTTTCGAAATTTCATCTAGATTGATTGGTTCACCTGCTGTTGGGGTCGCATCAAACTTCTTTGTTGTCATTTCGATTCTCCTAAAATATACAGTCCGTTGTTATATAATCAACATACCACTTAAAATGGGGGTTGTAAGCATAAATCCAACACAAATAAAGTAAGATAATTTTTATTTTGTGACATTCTCATCTAGAATATGCCACGTATTTATCTGACTCATTTTGATGCTTGAAGCACAGGAGCTATTTTCTATGTCCAACCTCACCTTGTCCCAATTTTTAGAACAACAAAAAGGGAATCTAACACCGGAGTTGGCTCAAGTCATCGATACTATCGCCACAACCTGTAAAACTATCGATCAAGCCTTACAAAAAGGTGCGCTCGCTGGTATTTTAGGAAGTGCTGGTAATGAAAATGTTCAAGGTGAAACACAGAAAAAACTTGATGTGATTTCTAATGACTATTTAATCGATGCATTAAAAGTTCATCCACAAGTAGGTGGTCTTGCTTCTGAAGAGCTTGATGAATTCACACCAGCCCAAGAAAATGGTAAATATCTAGTTTTGTTTGACCCATTAGATGGCTCAAGTAACATCGATATTAATATGTGTGTAGGCACAATTTTCTCTATCCTGCCTGCAAAAAATGCGGTAACACAAGCAGAAGATTTCATGCAAGCTGGTACACAGCAAGTTGCTGCTGGTTACGTACTTTATGGCCCATCAACCATGATGGCTTTAACAGTTGGAAATGGCGTAGCATTCTTTACTTTAGACCCAGAAACTCAAACATTCTTGCTCACTACTGACAATGTTCAAGTTGCAGCAGATACTCAAGAGTTTGCAATTAATGCTTCTAATCAGCGTCATTGGGAAGATCCTGTAAAACAATATATTGATGAATTACTTGCAGGTAAAACCTCTGTTCGTGAAAAAGATTTCAACATGCGCTGGGTAGCATGTATGGTGGGTGATATTCACCGTATTTTATGCCGCAGTGGTATTTTCCTTTATCCATACGACTTAAAAGATCCGAAAAAAGCGGGTCGCTTACGTTTAATGTATGAGGCGAATCCAATGAGTATGCTCATTGAACAAGCTGGTGGCGCATCAACTACAGGCCGTGTTCGCATTTTAGACATCGAACCAACAGAACTTCATCAACGAGTTCCTGTGATTATTGGCTCTAAAAATGAAGTTGAACGCGTAACAAGCTATCATTAATAATTTTAATTACTTAGGGCATCATAGTATGATGGTGCCCTTTTGTTGGATATTTCCTTATGGCTGTTATTTTTTTAGAATCAAAAGACAATGCAAAAATTAAACATTTGCGTGGATTAATCGAACTTAGTAACGCCCGAAAAAAACACCAGCAAACAGTCCTTGAAGGCACTCATCTTTGTTTAGCTTGGTTACAGCAACAGAAGAAGCTTTTCTCTTTATTTACGACAGAACAAGCATTAGAACACGAAGATTTAAAAGAAATAATCGAACTGCATCAAGGTCATATCTTTGTTATTAGTGAAGTTTTATATAGAGATTTGAGTACATTAGGTACGAGTCTGCCTTGTTTAGCTATTATCGATTTACCTAAAACTGCATCAACGATCGATTACAACGTAGATACTTTAATTTTAGAAAATATCCAAGATCCTGGTAACGTAGGCACATTGCTACGTTCAGCAGCAGCAGCAAATATTAAACAAATTATTTGCACACAAGGCTCTGCATCACTTTGGTCTCCGCGAGTTTTAAGAGCAGGTATGGGAGCGCATTTTAGCTTACATTGTTTTGAAAACTTCCAACTCACAGATATTCTTCCAAAATTTCCTATTCCAGTTTTTGTTACAAGCTCACATCGCTCAACAAGCCTCTATTCACAAGATCTTTCAAAACCCTGTGTATGGATTTTAGGAAATGAAGGTCAAGGTGCAAGTGATTACGCATTAAATCACGCACAATCTGTGACTATTCCTCAACCAGGTGGACAAGAGTCATTAAACGTAGCAATTGCAGGATCTATTTGTTTTTTTGAGATGGTTCGTCAACGCCAATAAAACGTTAATTTATTTTACATCTCACATATTTGTGAAAAAAATCAATTACACTAGTAAAAAATAGCCGATTGTTGTCAACCTCCCACCTCTTTTCAGCGTTATATAAGAGATATATTGAAGATAAGGTGGGTATGTCCAATGACAGGATTTTCCATCTCCATGGATTTAGCACCGAAAAAGTCTCGATCGGAAACATCTAGTGCTCATGCAAGCACGGCTGAGCAACGCCTGAAAGTTTTCATGCAAGATGTAACTGGTCGTGCTTTGGTGATGATGGAGAGTGCTACCCAAGGTCAACAAGGTATTGCAATGGATTTGGTTCAAGAAGCATTTATTGCTTTACACAAATCTTATGCCGATAAAAGTACAGAAGAATGGTATCCCCTGTTTTATACGATTTTAAACAACAAACTTCAGGATTGGCGCCGTAAAGAATCTCGTAGAGCAAACCCATTTTCATTCTTCAAAAAAGTTAGTCTGGACAATGACGACGACGAAATTATTGATGTAGTTGATGAAAAAGCCATTAATCCTGCCGATTTTCTCGATCAAGCAGTGACTATCGAAGAAATTCGAGAAGCGATTTCAAAACTACCAGTTCGTCAACAACAGGCATTTATGTTACGTGCGTGGGAAGGTTTTGACACACACACAACAGCTCAGATCATGAACTGTACCGAAGGTAGTGTAAAAACCCATTATCACCGAGCAATTCAGGGACTTAGAGAATACTTGGCCCATTTAAATCCCTTGGGAGGTTCTGATGAATCATGATGATTTCACTAAAAAGGTGACGTCTAAACTTGATAGTTTGGCACATCACCATAAAAATAAAACAGTGGTCATGAATCATGTGCTTGACCATATTCAACAAAAACCAGCCTCTTTTTATAGTGTCTGGAAAATGTCTGGTTTTGCACTTGCAGCAGCGATCACAGGTTTTGTAATTTTACCTAATTCAGCAGATATTGTTGATAAGCCGCAGAATCAAGTAATTGTAAATCCTAAATTATCTCCACAAATGGTGGAAGATTTAGAAATGCTAATGGTCTTGGGTGAGGATAAAGTACAACATGGCAGCTAAAAAATTAGCTCTTATCCTTTGTTCATTAAGTTTCTTGCAAACCAGTTTTGCAGGTTTTGAACGATTTTGGATTTTTTCTAAAGATGCCAATACACAAGTTGATGACACATGGAATGCCCTTTCTGAAGAGGAACAACGTGCAGTTATTAAACGTTACCAGAGCTTAAAAGAGTTACCAGCGAATCAAAGTACGAACCTACAGCAACGTATGGACTGGTTTACTCAGCTCCCCGATGCTGAAAAAGAAAAAATGCGTGAAGCATGGCAAAAAATGAGTACACAAGAGCGTAATGATTTACGTCAGCGTATGCTTAAAGCAAATGGCGAAGAAAGAACAGCTATTCGTGAAGAGTATATGAATAAGTATTTAGAACATTAAATACAACTCTGTAAAATTCGTATGTAGTAGATTTAATACCTTAATAATTTTCTATAAAAAAGCCTCCAATTGGAGGCTTTTTTATTTTATATCGCTTATTTACGGTAGCGTCTATAGACCGCTAAACCAAGTAAAGAGAATAAAGACAAAATTCCTAAGCCACCACCACCGCCTCCACTACTGCCCCCAGCAGCAGTATTACTGCTAACCAAACTTAGAGTACCAGCATTTGAAATTTTATTATCAGCGTCATATACGTAATAAGTTAATGTATCATTGAAGTTATTAAAACTATTTTTAGCTTGAATATAAATATTGCCGCCATAACAGGTATTATCCTTATCCTCATCTGGACAAGGACCTTCTCTATCTGCCTTCACGACCGTAAAAATTCCATCTTTTGAGCTTTTACTTGGTAAATAGATAGGCAAATCTGCAAACTGAGGTTTATTTGGCTTTGTAATAAGTGTATTAGCTGGGCCATCCCCATCATCATTTGCATATTTAAGTAAGTTTAATGGAATTACTTCATTTGCTAAATATTGAAATACGACCTTACTATCAGTTACTACTGGAGCAATATTATCAAACTTGGCTTCTAACAAACCTGTCGACTGGATAGTCCCATCCTTAGTACTTACGGTATACTTACAGTAATGATTGTCACCACTTGTTGTAATTAAATCATCTAATCTATAAAAAATAATCTGTTGTAAAGCCGCATTCCACTCGCATTTAAGTACTTTTTTTTCCGTATCTCTAATGTAATATTGCTTATCATTGATTAGACCAGTCCCAATAGTCTCAACTTTAATATTGTAGTCTGTGCTATTAAAAAACTTTAGAAGATGGGTACTATCTTCATTTGGCAAAGGTAAACCCTTTGCTTTCAAATCAACATAAATAGCTCGATATTTTGCATTTGCTTTAGTTTGATCAAGAAGATTTTTATAATTGGCAAAATCTATTTTTAAAGCATCCCACAAATAAGAATAAAGTGGATTAGTGAGATTTTTTTCTACAGTATCATATTGTGTTTGATAGCCCTTAAGTAAAGCAGTAAGTGATTCATTACCTAGCCCCTTTAAATCACCAGCAGTCAATTTCATTAATTCTACCGAGCCTATATCACAGCTATTACGAGCAATATTTACTGACTCATAATATGGTTTATTAGTTGGAAGTCGAACTAAACCACGCTGGTCTATAACAGCACATACAGCTTTACGCTCAGGATCTATATCTGTCAGATCTTCCTTTCCAGGTGGCAATAAAGGAGAATTATTTAATGGAAAATAAAGTGGTAAGAAGCCTGTTACTGCTGCTGCTTCATGGCGCTCAAGTAAAGCGTTAAATGGAACATCTGAAATATCAATTGTCTTATTGGCCGAAGAAAGTACTTCGGTTGGTAAATCGCATTTGTCAGGATTATTACTTAAATTTAGTGCATTAAAGGATAATTTAAGACCCGAGTTTTTCAAGTCAGCTGCTGAGCCTGCCAAATATCGGCATGCATAACCATTTGGGTTATATCCAATTATATTAAAATTTAATTCTTTTTCAGTTAAACTATCATAGAGAAAAGTAGTATGGGCACTGTTCTCGACAATCGTATTATTTTTTAATTTTAAAAGGCTTTTACCACTTAGAATGGTTGATGAATTCGTTGTACTACCAGGAATCGCATCTCCTGTAAATTTCAAAATGCTGCCATTTACAGTACTTGCAATATTTTGAGCAATTGTATTAATAGTAAATTCAGCTGTAGGTTCGCCACAAAATTCAAATGTACTAACAGAATTATTTGAACCATTATTGATAATACTTGAAGATGTAAAAGTAACGTCTCGTTTGGCATATTCAGTACCATTAAAACAACTCATTGCTAGCACACTACCAGTTGTTGCCTGATTGCCTTGTATCAAGGAATGACTTATCGATAGGTCTACCTTATTGCCACCAAGAAAGATCGCTCCACCTTTCGGTGCTTGCGAATTCAAAATTTGTGTATTTAATAAGGTAACATTACCACCCGCATAAATAGCCCCACCTTGATTTGAAGCCATACCATTTTCTAAAATAATATTTTGCAAAAATAATGCTTTTTGATTTTCTGCTGTATTAAATATACGTGACTTGCCTGCTGCATTAATACGAGTTTGAAGTTTTGGTAATGCAGGATAATTATTTGTTAGTACATTCTTTTCTGACCAAATCTGATCTTCATTCCGCTCACCATAACCATAAATAGAAATATTAGCATTTGGGACTAATTCTTTATTTAGAGTATAAGTTCCTGCTTTTAGCTGAATTACTTGATCTGTATTGAGATTATAAACAGTACATCCATACGCCGATTTACGGGTTTCAGCAACTTTAATAGCTTCTCTTAATGAACATGCATTCGCATTTTCACCATCTTCATCAGCAAAAGTTGTAACCTCAATTCTTTGATTTGTGGTATCAGCAAAAAGTGGCATATTTGCAAGTACAGCTAATGCTAATAATGCTTTTTTATAATTTTTCATAGTCCTCATCCCTGATTATGACTTGAAACGGCGCAAAGCAATTAAACCTAATAAACTTAAAATAAAGCCACCACCAACACTACCTCCTCCTCCAGTACTGACAGATTTATCTTCAATTCCAGATACAGGGTCCTGAACAATTCTTGTTGGGATAGTAATATATTGAAACTCTACGCCTTCATTAAAACGAGACACACTCGTAATAACCTGAATGCTAAAAATATCTGCACCATGCCAGTTACCATTCGGGGTATAAACTACATTCCCATTTTGATCTAGAGTTATAGTACCTTTAGAAACTGGAGTATCCGTACTTTGTTTAATTCGAAGACATCCTGGTTGCCATTCTTTTCCATCAGCACGCTCTCCAAATAAACGTTTGCATGTAGCTGGAGTCACTAGATCTGCTTCACTTAAAGAACCCAAAATATTAAATTTAGCAACTTGGCCGTATCTAATATCTTGACCTACTGAAGACATCTCTGTGTTTAAAATATATTCGATTGCGCCAAGATCACACAGCTCATCATAACCGCTACGTTTTTTCCCACGTTGATCAACATTTTCACAGGTTACTAATCCGATTGAAGTGGCATCACTATATAAACGACCTTTATTAATAATTAAAGAATCAGCTAAAGTATTATAACTTTCTAACAGTCGAGGTTTAAAAAAACCTAAGAAGCTATCTTTAGGCGTGCTAAATGGGCATAACAATCCTTCTTTTGCTGTTACATCACAGACACCTTCATCTGTAGTTCCTGCAATTAATTTTTCATTATTAGGATAAATAATATTTGGAAGTTTTGAGGTCGCGTTCCTATTACATTCTGCTGTAACTAAATTACTTTGTATAATTGCTTTATCAGCAGTACTAGCCTGACAATTGATTGTATTCCCAACTAAAATACTATTTAAAATAGAAGCATTACCTTGCGGGGCATCTAGAAATAGCCCTTTATCATTTTTGATCATGGTAATGTTATTAACAAACATTCCATCTCGAATATTTGCAATAAAACCTACTTTATTGTGGAAAAAAGTACTGTTACTCAATCCAGTAGCGCGCTGACTTAAGTACCCAGCTGTACTTGCATCATCAAATCTATTTGCGTTAAAAAAAAGTGATCCAGCTACTGAACTAGCTTCATTATCTCGGATTACAGACTGAGTGACCAAATACAACGGCTGCTCGCTATAAATGACTCCACCTTCTGTTGCTTTATTATTCTGAATAAGAGTATTGGTAATAGTGACGAAACCATAAGTCTGACCACTTTTCGTGACCAGCCCTCGATTATAAATAGCTCCTCCTTGAGCTGCGTATCCATCGATTAAACGTGAATTTTGGATCCTTAACATTTCATGATTATCGATCAACCCACCAGTAAAGGCTTTAGACTTTAAACCTGCACCCTGTAAATTAAGATCATTTAACGAAACAGAAATCGATGCTTTTTCAACACTTGCATCATCAACCTTAAATAACTGATCTGTACCAACCATTTTTATTGTAGCGTTATGTGAACCTGGTTGATCGGTATCAACTAGCGTAGAATCATTTTTAACAGTACTAATTGTTAAAGGTGCTGTGATCTTTATTTTTTCATTAAGTGTGTACTCTTTATCTCTTTGCAGAATAATGTTTGTTGAGTCACTACCTTTACATCCGTGATAACCCTCTTTTACAGAATCAACATCTGTAGAATTACTTGAGTTACGCTTATTTAACAGCTCTACAGCCTCACGTAATGAACAGACTGTATTATCCACGTCTTCATCAATTGTAGTTGTGACTTGAATATCGGCAGAATAAGCGTGTCCAGCAGCAGCCAATAAAGCAAAAGCAATGCTCCGTTTGAGCATACCCATCTCCTTACATCTTTTTTCATTTTTTTTGTCAATATTGCAAAATTTTCACTTTTGCAATCGCATCCTTTGTGCGTACTTTGTCACAGCAAGTAGAATTTCTCAAGACATTTTGGTCGGTCTGTAGAGTCATTTTTGAACCAGATTACAAAAAGCTTCATACATTCAAAAAACTTTTTTAAATACAAAAATTGACTCATTTAAAAATTAGAAGGAAATTTAAAAAGATGTAAATGCAAGTACTCTGAAATTAGAAATCTTGTGCCAGAGACTCTATTTTTAATAGGTTTTTATAAATTTAGGCAAAGCAATAAAGCAGAATGAAAGAATATCTATTGTTGATATTCATCAATCAAAGCATAAATTTGCCTTAAAGTTGCATTCGAAAGTTTTGTTTTTTCGCCTTTGAGTAATTTTTCTAATTGGGCAACAGTCTGTAGTAAAAGAGAAGCTTGATGAGGGCCATGTAACAATAAATAGTCAACAATTTGCTGATCAAAATGAATACCACGTCTAGACATTACAGATGTAACCAAAGCATAGCGATCCGCATATAAACTTCCACTCGGTACCTTAACACTGACAGCTTGGGTAAGTCGTGATTGTAAGTCTGGTAATTCCAACTTTAATTCGATAGGTGCTACACGCGAAGAAAATACCAACTGCCCTTCGTGGTTATTCATTAAATGAAAGACAGCTTTTTGCCAATGAGGAACACCACTAATCGATTCAATATCATCCAGAGCAACAAGGTCATAATGTTCTAAAGAAGTAATTGCTTCGATAGGAGCATCAAGGAGTTCAAGCAAAGAAACTTTAATTGCAGATTTGCCTATTTCTAAATAAGAGTCGCAAATTGCGGAAAGTAAATGACTCTTACCTGTCCCCGCCCCACCATAGATGTAAAACCTACTGACCAGACCAGCATGTAGTTGACGCACAGCATCGACTACATTCCCCCAACTTGGTCCCGAGAAATCACTGATTCGGGCATCAAGTTGAGGTTCTATATCCAGTTGGAGTTGACGCATATATCGAATTAACCTTGAAATTATTTCTGGTCAGATGGTTTCAGTTTATCTGTATCTTGCTGTGTTTTAACCTCAAGATCAAGCTTAGTGCTTTCGGTTTCTACATGAATTTGCTCAATATCACCTTGTTGTATGACTAACGCAGACGGTGAAGCGTAAAGTGAGCTTCTTTCATAGTTATCTCTTAAGTGTTTCAACAACACTACAATAACAGCCGCAACAGGCAATGCAATTAACATTCCCAAGAATCCTGCAAGTTGCGCGCCTGCCAATACTGCAAAAACAACTGCTACAGGAGATAGACCAATTTTATCGCCCAGTAAGAATGGCTGTAGAATATAGCCCTCTACCGCTTGGCCAATCATAAAAACTACACCAACGAGTAATAAATGCATCCAGTCCAATCCGAACTGGAACAAGCTTGCGATAACCGCTGCAATAATACCTACTGCAAACCCTAAATAAGGAATAATACTGGCAAGGCCAGCCACCATACCAATAATAAGACCAACTTCCAAACCAATGAGCTGCAAACCAACCGCATATACTATGCCTAGCAACAGCATGACGAGAAACTGACCTTTAACAAATGCCCCTAAAACGCTATGACATTCACCAACGATTTGCAAGGTAGTTGCTTCATATTGACGTGGAATGAGACGACGTAAGTTCTGTAACATACGATCCCAGTCTAGTAAAAAATAAAAAGCAATAATTGGAATTAAAACAACTGTTCCACCAATCTGAATAAAATTCAAACCAGACTGGGCCAATTTTAATAACACTGACTGAATACTATCGGCACTATAATTGGTTTGAACATATTCCATCACAGCTTTTGACATCTGCTCTGTGTCAATTTCCATTGCCTGGAGATTAAAAGTTGAAGATACCCAAGGCAAAAAGGTAGCGTTAATCCAGTGAATACCAGCTGGAATACTATCTCGGGCATAAACCAATTGTTTCCAGATTAGAGGAACCAAATACCACAAAGCGATGGTTAGAGTTACACCTATTCCTATAAACACCACGCTAATTGCTAACCAGCGAGGCAATTTGATTTTTACCAGAACATCAACAAGTGGACTGAATAAATAAGCTAGGAAAAAAGCGCCGATAAAAGGAATGACTACAGGCTTGAGTAAGTACAATACCCATACCAGCAATACAATACCTGCGAGTAAAAAAATACGGCGCAGTATACGATCTTGCATAAAATCTAGCCTTTTTTGATTTAATCGTTATAAATGAAAAAATATTTTTATTAAAGATAGCATTTTCGAGCATAAATAACATAAGAGTTTCGTATATTCAGGTTATAATCTGCCGCCAATGCGGAGACTTCATTTATGAGCAACTCAACTTCTACCCCAAATACCGGTTTAAGCTATAAAGATGCGGGTGTCGACATTGAAGCGGGCGACGCACTGGTCGATCGTATCAAGTCAGTCGCTAAACGTACAAGTCGTCCTGAAGTAATGGGCGGACTTGGTGGCTTTGGTGCACTATGCAAAATTCCTAAAGGTTATGAAGAGCCTGTTTTAGTTTCTGGAACCGATGGTGTAGGAACTAAATTACGTTTGGCACTTAATCTTAATCGTCATGACACAATCGGCCAAGATCTTGTGGCTATGTGTGTAAATGACCTTTTAGTTTGTGGTGCAGAACCATTATTCTTCCTTGATTATTATGCAACTGGTCACTTAAATGTTGACGTTGCTGCAAATGTTGTTACTGGTATTGGTAAAGGTTGTGAGCTTGCAGGTTGCGCACTTGTAGGTGGGGAAACCGCAGAAATGCCAGGCATGTATGAAGGCGAAGATTACGATCTTGCTGGTTTTGCTGTTGGTGTAGTTGAGCAAAGTAAAATTATTGATGGCTCTAAAGTAAAGTCTGGTGATGTGCTTATTGGTGTTGCATCAAGTGGTGCTCACTCAAATGGTTATTCATTATTACGTAAAATTTTAGACGTTAAAAATGTTGATTTAACTCAAACGATTGATGGCCGTCCTCTTGCTGATGTAGCAATGGAGCCAACTCGTATTTATGTAAAACCAGTTCTTGAGCTATGCAAACAAGTTGATGTACATGCTATGGCACACATCACTGGTGGCGGTTTACCAGGTAACTTACCTCGTGTATTACCAAATGGTGCACAAGCTGTCATTGATGAAGCTTCTTGGGAATGGTCTGAATTATTCCAACTTCTACAACGCGAAGGCAATGTAGAACGCTTTGAAATGTACCGTACGTTTAACTGTGGCGTAGGTATGGTCATTGCTGTTGATGCAAATGATGCAGAAAAAGCAATTGAAGTGCTTAATGCTCAAGGTGAAAAAGCTTGGAAAATCGGACATATCCAAGAAAATGCTGAATCAGTGGAAGGCGCAGACGAAAAAATTCGTGTGATCTTTGCATGATAAAAATTGCTGTTCTAATCTCTGGGAACGGCAGTAATTTACAAGCCTTGATAGATGCAAATCTATCAGGGCAAATTGTAGGTGTACTGTCTAATAAAGCAGATGCTTATGCCCTAGAGCGTGCTCAAAAAGCTAATATTGCTACGGCTGTTATTTCCCATAAAGACTTTCCAACTCGTGAAGTGTTTGATGAAGCAATGCATCAACAACTCTTGGCTTGGCAAGTGGATGTGGTTATTTTAGCCGGCTTCATGCGCATTTTAACTCCCACCTTTGTCAATAAATGGCAAGGGAAAATGCTGAACATACATCCTTCACTTCTTCCAGCTTACAAAGGCGTGAACACTCATCAACGTGTTTTAAATACAGGTGATCGTTTACATGGTTGTACCGTACACTTTGTAACTGCTGAACTAGATTCTGGTCAATCAATTGCCCAATCCGCTATTTCAGTTAAAGAACATGATACTGCCGCTTCATTAGCAGATCGAGTACATACACTTGAGCACTTTATTTACCCACAAGTAGCAGAGTGGTTATGTAACGGTCAACTTACATGGAAAAATGGTCAAGCTTATTTCCGTGATCAAGTTCTTAAACACCCTATTCGTTTTGCAAATTGGTAAAGCATTTTACTTACAAGCAGAAATAAAAAAAAAGGACATGCTAGCATGTCCTTTTTTTATAAGTTTAAAAATTAATTTGGGTGAGTATGAATCAATTTCTTTATAGAGTTCACTGTATCAGTCGGATGTTCTAGAGGGAACATATGCCCCCCTTCAACCACAGTAAACGGAATTCCCATTTTTCGCTTTGCCATTTGAGGAAAGCCTCTTTTTAAGAAATCACTTCCTTTACCTACAACTAAATGCACAGGCATCTTAGGTTTTGGCATAGGTAGCCACCACCAAGAAGGATTTTTTCGGAAAATTGCAACCTCATCTTCACGAGAAATAGTTAGAGTAACTCCACCGCGGACCGAGTCTTCTTTTAAAGCATAGTCAATGTAAGCTTGAAAACAATCTTCATCAAAATCTTTATAGAAGCCTTTAGGACGCAGTAATTCGGCCGCCTGTTCTCTGGATTCCCAATGTTCACGACGACGTGCAGATAAGCCTGCTGGTGTCATCGCATCAACTAATTTAGGACGAAATAATTTTGCCATATGAAAAGCAAATGAATATCGTCCTAAAATAAGAGGCGGGTCTAACATAATCACTTGAGAAAAGAGTTCAGGACGCTGAAAAGAGGCCATCAAAGTTAAAACTGAACCAAGAGAATGCCCAAGTCCAATGACTTTACGTCCTTTCGCCTGCCGCACAATACTATCAATCACCTGATCAACCAAAGAAGGCCAATGGTTAGTCACAGGATAACGCTTATCAGGACCAATCAGGGGAACATAAATAATGTCATATTCCCCTTTCAACTGGTCAAACAGTTTTTGATACACTTTTGAGGGTACGCCATTCGCATGAGCAAAGTGTATAACTGGTTTCATTGACATACCGCTATCCTAAAACAGATTTTATTGTAATTTTGCGCTTTGACGAGTCTGCACTTCTTGAGCAATAGATTCACTTACCCCTTGCCCTATCTGTGCACCCATACGACCTAAAATTGATTGTAATGGGTTACGCTCAATTGTGTAGTCAACTTTATTATCAAGGTTTAGTTCACGCATCAAGCTCGTAATGTTACCTGAACGGTCAGCAACTCCTAACTGGATTGCTTGGTCACCAGTCCAGAACAAACCAGAAAAAATAGCTGGATCATTCGATTTCAAACGCTTTCCACGTCCTTCTTTAACTGCGGTAATAAAGTGAGTATGAACATTATCAAGAACAGATTGAATGTGCTGCTTTTGCGCAGGATCAATCGGTTTTGTCATACTTAAAATGTCTTTATTCGTTCCTGCTGTTAAAGTGCGGTCTTCGATACCAAGTTTCTGAGCTAAACCAGTAATCCCATAGTTAGGCATGATGACACCAATTGAGCCCACTAAACTCGATGGATTAACAATAATCTCATCTGCAGCAGAAGCAATATAGTACGCACCCGATGCACCCATATCACCAATAACAGCATAAACTTTCTTATCAGGATGCTGTTTTTTTAAATAACGAATTTCCTGCCAGATTTCATCAGACTGAACTGGAGAACCGCCTGGTGAGTTAATATTAAGTGCAACAGCTTTACTGTTTGATGCCTCAAAAGCACGCTTAAGCGCTTTATTGGTATCTTCACTATTCACAGATTGATTGCTTGAAGCATCAATAGTTCCAATAATATCTACCACTGCCAGATGAGCACTGCTGCTACTTACAGCAGATCCTTCTTTACTGGTTGAGCAGCCTTTACCCATGAGTACAATAATAAATAATAAATAAATAAAAGTTAATGTTTTAAAGAAGATACCCCAACGGCGACTTCGACGCTGTTCCTCTACAGAGGCAAGCACAGCCTTCTCGAGAATTTGCCATTCTGGTCCATTTTGTTTAGGGATTATAGGTTCATTTTGTGGTTTTGGCGGCCAATCGGACATAAAATTCCAATCCAAATTAATCTAAAATGATGTCATTATATACGTTGATTTGATAAAAACTGTCTAAATAATATGATTTCATTTATAATAATTTTATCTTTTTTTAATTATTGCTTCCTTTTTCCCGCGATAGATGACCAAATTAGATACAAAAAGCATGAACTACTACCTACTCAAAACTTTTAGCCGCCAGCCAATTCAATTTGGACGTTTTCTTGCTCGTATGTTGGCAGGGTTAATCAATACTTTAAAAATTACTAAAACATCAAAAAGTATAGAACTAAACTTACAAATCGCCCTTCCACATTTAACGCCACAGCAGCGAATAGAAATTACGCAACAAGCTATTCGTAATGAAGTCACCTCATACTTTGAATTTTTAAGTATTTGGGGTTCATCAAATAGTAAGAATATCGAAAGAATTCATCATATTGAAGGTGAACATTACTTTCACGAAGCACTTGCAGCAAAAAAAGGTGTAGTTTTGATTGTTCCACATTTTGGTACATGGGAAGTCCTGAATGCTTGGTGTTCACAATTCACTTCAATGACAATTTTATACAAGCCAGTAAAAAATGAAGATGCAGACCGTTTTGTTCGAGAAGCACGTAGTCGTGAACAAGCCCACTTGGTTCCTACTGACGAAACTGGTGTAAGACAAATTTTTAAAGCTTTAAAACAAGGTGAAACTACCGTAATTTTGCCTGACCATACGCCTAACGTCGGCGGCAGTATGATCAATTATTTTGGTGTTCCCCTTGCCTCAAGTAATTTAAGTACCAAGCTTATTCAAAAAACTAAAGCAAAAGCTTTATTCCTTTACGCGATTCGTAACGAAAATGACGGCTTTACGATGCACGTTGAACCTATGGATGAGAAGATCTACCAAGGTAGTGCGGATGATGGAACTTATGTGATTCATCAGGCTATTGAACAACTCATCCAGCGTTATCCAGAACACTATCACTGGAGCTATAAACGTTTTAAGGCAAATCCTGCTTTAGATAATATTTACAATATTGATCCAAATGAAGCACTTCAAATTGTAGATAGACTTAAAGCCGAAGCTTCACAAAGTTCTGTGAAGCCAAGTGCGCTCAAAACGTCGAGTGTATAAAATCATTTGATGATTCTGAGATACAAAACTTAATGTTCCTTGCTCAATTGTACTTTTAAAAGGAATATTAAGTGCTTGTATTCTCGCTATCACCTCTTTGCTTGGATGACCGTATCGGTTATTAAAACCGGCAGAGGCAACAACAAGCTTGGGATTTAAAGTCGCTAAGAAGTCATAGGCAGAACTATGTTTACTACCATGATGACCTAATACCAAAACATCTACTTTTAAATCAGGATATTCTTTTATCAATTGATATTCTGCTTCCCATCCTGCATCCCCCATAATTAAATAATTTTGATAACCCCTTACTTGTTTTAAATGAATATAAACGACACAAGAGTATTGATTTTGATTTGAAGAAACTAAATTTAAATCATTTTCTTTAGGCCAAAGTATCTCAATATCTAACTGGGGGTACTGCCATTTTTGCCCTTGATGACAATAGGTAAATGGTTCTTTCACCTTCTCTGCCCATAGCTCATTTGATATGACTTGTTTGATAGGAAAAGCCTGAGCGATAAAAGGAAATGCACCACTATGATCTTGGTCAAGATGAGATAACACCACATGATCTAATTGTTTAATACCTTTCTGACGTAAATATGGGATCACTACATTTTGACCAATACTAAAAGCCTTCTCATCATAAGAACCACCTGTATCAATTAACCATGTCTGCTCTGGATGTTGTAAAAAAATCGCTTGGCCCTGGCCAACGTCTATAATATTTAATTGAATTTGCTGAGAGGTTTTATTCGGAATGACTAAGGGTAAACAACATATAAGACTCCAAGATTTCGGTAAAACACCACGCGGTAAAAATAAAATAATAATTGCACAGCTTAAGCCTAACAAAGCAAGTGGTGTCAGGCTAAAACCTTGCAACGGTAGAGATAACTTCTCTAAAAAACTAAAACATGTCAGCACTATACTGAGCAAAATATCGTTAATCTGAAAGAGTGCACTTCCAATTGAATTAAAAATAAGCCACACACAAGCAGCAAAAATATTCAAAGGAACAATAATTCCTCCTAGCAAAGGAACTGCAATAATATTTGTGAGAGGTGCGACCCATGAAATTTGTTGAAAGAAAATCAGCATTAAAGGACATAGGGCGATAAATATTTTGCCCTGAGATTCAATTAGGGTTTTAGTTAAAAAAATTATTCTAGATAGCAAGCTCAATGAGGCAAGATTTGGAGTCTGTACTATGGTTTGATAAATGCGTAATAAAATAAAGCAAGAACCATAAGAGAGCCAAAAACCTGCCGATAAAACACTAAATGGATCAAAAAGTAAAAGTAGACTTGCGCTATAAACCAAGAGTGTAAATGGCTTAATAGGCAGTTTGACCAACAATAAAAAGGCAAATAAAAATACTGAAAGTAAAGCTCTTAAGGCTGGAATTTCAAAGCCTACAAATGCAGTATAAATCAAAACACCGAAACATAATGGAATCATTGCCAATATTTGTTTGGGTTGCCACAAATAAATCTGTGGATAATAACGTCGTACTAATTGATGTAAACTCCACGACAACATGATGGAAAAAATAAGGACATGAGGCCCTGAAATGGCCAACAAATGAGAGATTCCTAACTGTTTAAATTGATTTTTAATCTGTTCATTTAAAAGACTTTCATCTCCTGTTAGAAGTGCTAATAACAATCCTTTGTTCTGAAATGGAGATTTTTTTAGCATTAATCTAAATTTTAGACGGAGTTTTTCTATATTTAATTGTTGTCTAGTCAAAAAATTTTGTTGCTGTTTTAAGTGATTTTGATAACCCAACCGATAAATTTCATTAGAGTTTAAAGACTCAATATGCTGAACACTGAAACCTGACATTATGTTTCGTTGAATGAACCATTGTTCTTGATCAAAAGCACCTGATACTGCGTAACTATGAGCTGGTCTGGTTTTACCCGAAATCCGATAGTAGTGACCTAATTGTAATTTTGGCCCCTCTATCAATGCATTCTCATTTTCATTTTTTAAATATAATAGCCAATTGACTACATGGGATGACCGCCCTAGAACCTGAGCGAGTTGCTGTGTCTTATTATCTTTTTCTTCACTTATTCGATCTATATAAACAACAATGTCTAAAGACTCAGGTTGCATCTCCCGTAGTTGTAGTCTTTCATTTAAGGCATGCTGAGCATATTGATGACCTATAATAAAAAGGCTTAGACCACAGATTAAACAGTAACCTGCCTTTAATAGAGGACGATTTACAACGATGTGCTGCTTAAAAATATAAAAAATAAAGCTGATAAAGAGGACAACTTTACCAATCCAACCATATTGCATTATTAAAGGAAGATCTATTCCCATGAATGCAATACCTACAACCCACCCCACTAAAATAAGCTTTAACATTTAAAATCATATCGTTATCTTTTTAGGGGCAAAATTAAAGCCCAACTAAGTGGGCTTTAACAATGTGATTTAATGACATTTTTTTAAGAACCGCTCACCCAAAGACCATCTTCCATATGCAAGATTGAATCTGCTGCCTGCGCCAATTGTTCATCATGAGTCACAATGAGCATGGCCATGTTGAGTTCTTTCTTAAGATCGGTCAATAATTCAAAAATGCCTAAAGCTGTTTTACGATCTAGGTTTCCTGTTGGTTCATCAGCCAAAACAACCGCAGGTTGAGTGACCAAAGCACGAGCCAAAGCGACACGTTGGCGCTCACCGCCTGAAAGCTCACCTGGCTGATGATCCATACGATGAGATAAACCCACTCGGTCTAGTAAATATTCAGCTTGTGCTTTTACCGATTTGTATTGGCTATCTGGGCGAAGCATAAGAGGCATTGCCACATTTTCAAGCGCAGTAAACTCAGGTAACAAATGGTGAAATTGATAAACAAAACCAAGGTATTTGTTACGTTGAAAACCACGCTCGGCTTCACCTAAATTATCAAAACGCTGACCATTTAAAAATACTTGTCCTTGCGTTGGTTGCTCTAGACCGCCTAGCGCATGAAGTAAAGTACTTTTACCTGAACCACTCGCACCAACAATCGAAACAAACTGCCCTGCTTCAACTTGTAAAGAAAGACCTTTAATGACTTCAACCTTAGATTTACCATCATCAAAATGTTTATAGATATCTTTCGCTTCTAAAACAATTTTACTCATAGCGCAGTGCCTCGGCAGGTTGAACTTTGGCAGCACGAAGCGCCGGATAGATAGTTGCCAAGAAGCTTAGAAGTAAAGATACAATCACAATAATCGTCACATCTTGCCATCTTAAATAAGAAGGTAGGTAATGCACAAAGTAAGCATCAAATAGATTTAAGCCCAACACATTGTTAAACCATGAAATGATATCACTAATGGTTAAAGCCAAAATTACACCTAAAACCGTACCCGCAACTGTACCAATCACACCAATCACTGTGCCTTGCACCATAAATATTTTAGTAATCATCGATGGTGACGTGCCTAATGTACGTAAAATGGCGATATCAGATTTTTTATCAGTAACAACCATCACTAAAGACGAAACGATATTAAATGCTGCAACCACAATGATAAGTACAAGTAACAAACCAACTAGTGTTTTTTCCATTTGAATGGCATTAAACAGATTGCCATGCGTATAGGTCCAGTTCGTCGCGTAGAAATTGCTTGGCAAACTTTTTACCAAGTCGTCTGCAACTTGTGGCGCGGCAAAAATATCGTCTAGTTTTAAACGAACACCTTGAGCACCATCTGGTAAGCGTAATAAGGTTGAAGCATCATATAGGGCGATATAACCCACCATAGAGTCGACTTCAGCGCCTACACTAAAAATACCCACCACTTTAAAACGCTTGAAACGAGGTACAACACCGGCTGGAGATGGCGTTGCCTCAGGTAAAACCAATGTCACACTGTCATTTAGACGTAAGCCTAATGAGTCAGCCATATCTTTACCAAGGACAATACCAAACTCACCCTTTTTAAGTGAATCTAAGCTACCAGCAACAATATGATTTTGAATAATAGACACATTCTTTTCATATTTTGGGTCAATACCCGTCACCATAATACCTGCGACTTGCCCTTGCGCGGTTAACATACCTTGCAATTGGGTAAAAGGTGCAACCCCAGTTACATGTGGATGATGTTCAACTCGTTTTACCAGTTCAGGCCAATCCGTGAGGATTTGTGTAGATGAAACTGTCGCTTGCGGAACCATTCCCAAAACACGGTTTTTTAGTTCTCGATCGAAACCGTTCATCACAGAAAGTACCGTAATCAGCACAGCGACACCTAGTGTCAAACCGATCATCGAAACCAATGCAATAAAAGAAATAAAATGATTACTGCGTCTTGCGCGAGTATATCTCAACCCTATATACAGTGAGATTGGTTTAAACATACCTTCTAAATCCAAGGTGATTGATGGGAAATAGCAGATGCTCATGTCAAATCGCATCCACATCTACTATTTGACCATATCGTTAGATGCTGTATTAAGGATTAAAAATCAGTAAGTTCTGATCTTTCCTTAACAATCCTAATATTATATTGCTGCGCTATTTTCTACTACTTAAGTTGGGAGATCAATTTGATCATGCATTTCGCTACGAATTAGAACAATTTAATGAATAAGCTCAACAAATTACCCAAATATTCTCCTATTTAGACTTAATATGCCGAGCAAAATTTCGATTTGCTTGAATGTCTTTATAGAAATATAAAAAGAGTCCAGACAAGATGATTAAAGCCCCTACAAAAACCATAATCGAAAGTTGTTCATGATTTAAGGCAGCTCCAATCATCATAGCTAACATTGGTGTAATTACGGTGGTTAAAGATAAAGTCGTTGGCTGAATATTTTGTATAAGTTTGAAATAACAAAACATGGCGACTAATGAAGCCATCAGTACCGTATAAATTAAGGCAAATAAAGATTTGGTCTCTGGTAAATGTGTCGGTGCATATTGCCAAATAAATGGAATAAGACAACTTGCCAAAATCGAAGAAACTAAAATAGAGCCTGTTGCCTGAGCCATAGGCTGAATTTGTGCATTAACTTTCTTAACCCAGAAAATTGAAAAAGAATAGACAAAAACACTGATCAGCATAAGAACAATGCCAAATGGATGCACATGCTGATTCGATCCATTCAAGCAAATAATCGCTAAACCACTTACGGCAATAGCCATACCTAACCATTGCAACTTATAAAGTTGCTGACCAAATGCAAAACGGCCAATCAGCCCAGCCATAATAGGTGCTAAGCCAAACATAAGTGCAATCATGCCTGAACTTAAATATTGGGTAGCGGCATATGTGAAAATTTGAGAACCAATTAAGCTAAAAGATCCGGCAATGTAACTATGAATAGCTTGTCGATGAGTTGGAAAAGGCGTTTTTAAAATCAGTAATATGGTCACGGCCAAAGGCAATGCAATAAAAAAGCGTAACAACAATGCCCACATAAGATGTAAATCGGACACACTCCAAACAATGGCTAATGGAGTTGTTGCCCATATAAACACTAACAAGGCATAGGTTAAAGCCAAATTGGTTTGCGATGGCATGCGATGCTCACTTAGCTGTTTTACGTTTTTGCTTTAAAATTGTTTGATCTAATGCACTCGAAAATTCACGCTTATCCCGCTCGGAAATAGGTGGCGGTCCACCAGTTTGCACACCCGCGCCACGAAGCGTATCCATGAAGTCACGTAGATGTAACCGCGCTTTAACATTCGCGGTTGTATAAACCTCACCTCGGGGGTGAATAGCAACGCCACCCTTTTCAATTACTTGAGCTGCTAGTGGAATATCTTGCGTAATGACAATGTCATTTTCAATCATACGATCAACTATTTCTTTGTCGGCCTGATCTGCACCACTTAAAACCTGTATTGACTTGATGCGGACAGAAGGCGTAATCCCAACATTTTGATTAGCAACAAAGATGACTTCTAACTGATAACGATCTGATGCGCGCAAAATCACTTCACGTAATATTCTTGGTAAAGCATCTGCATCTACCCATAGCTTAAATGGCAGCAAGTTATTCTCTATTTCCATTAAAAATATAAGTCTAACAGATGCTTTTCTAAGGTGAATAGTAATAAACATTAAACTTATTTTTAATTTAGTGTTTAAGTTTTTTTAAGAGCCAGATCTACCTTTTATTTTATAATTAGCAGCAATATCTATCTTTCAATGACTAAATATGTGCTTTTACAAGAGAATTTACATATGGTGACTTGAAAAATAGCAAACACCCTCGATTTAATATAACAAGTAATGTGAACCCAACAGCATCATGCTTATGAAAAATCAAAACAGTCCAGAAGTTATTAAAGTAAATGACCAAAATTTTGGTAGTCATGGCGAACATTGGAATCTATTGACGTCCCATCCTGAAACAGATGTACCAAAATGGTTAGGACTAGCACTTGATGCACCTGTAATGCCAATGGGCTTATGTGAACATGAAGAAGAGATGGATCAATCTTTTTGGTTGATTCAAGGCCCACAAAACCAAAAAGTTACAATCAACCAGATTATTGCGGTTGAAAATCAGAAACCTCGCGCACTCAAAACAGCCTTTCCAAGTTTTGAAAGTCCATATCAATATAATGCGAAAATTGAACGTATCATTACTTGTGACTCTGCGACACAAGCTGTTTTAAGTTTAAAACTAAATAAAGATACAACGGTTTATGCATTTGATAATTTATTTAGCGTTAACTCATGTCAATATGACAAAACTAAAGACTATCAAGTTCAATTTAATGCATGGGCTTATGAATTAGAACCGGTTCCAGCAGGCGAAAAAATCGTTGTCGATGACCCAGCCTCAATTAAACATCACCGTGCATTAAATGCGATTTTGACTGAACATAATGGTGTTGCTCCTGAAAATTTACAGGAACTCATTAATGAATGGCAACCAAAAACTCCAGAAGATCAAGAACCTGTAACCGTTGATTTTTCTAAAATGGTTGCTTATTTATATGGTGAAAATCTTGGTCAAGAAGATGAAGCATGGTTCCAAGGTAATATTGTTGGCAAAACTTCTATGACATTTATGGGGGCAGAATATAGCCTTTATGATGTTACTTTGGTTTTAGAAGATGATCTTCCTGCCATATTAGTGCGCATTGCAACCAAAAACGATTTGTATAAAAACTTTAATATTGGCGAATATATTCGCGGTAATATCTGGATTCAGGCGACTATTTGTGCTAAAAAGGGTGAAACTAATTGAATTTCACTAATATTTTAATAATTAGGTTATTGAATGAAGATTATACCCGAACAAACTACCAGCCTCATTCAATCTAGTAGCCTGCGCGTAAAGGTCGATACTGGTGCGTTTTGCTTTTTTGTATTGGGTATGTTTTTAGCTGCCATATTCATGCACCAGTTTGGTTTAGTTCCTTTTTAGTTTATAAAATTTATTCAAAAATAAAGCCCTCATTTGAGGGCTTTATTTATTTGATTTGCTTAACCATTACGCTTTGCAAAATCATCCATAAAGTTGATTAAAGCCTGTACGCCTTCTAATGGTACGGCATTATAAATACTTGCACGCATACCACCGACAGAGCGATGTCCAGCTAAGTTTAATAAATGGTTTGCTTCCGCTTCTTTTAAGAATTGCTTTTCTAAAGCTTCATCTGCCAAGGTAAACGGTACATTCATAATTGAACGGTTTGGAATTGCAATCGGGTTATTGTAGAAATCGCTTGAGTCGATATAACCATATAATGACTGAGCTTTTGCAAGGTTAACTTTATGGATAGCATCTACCCCACCCTGCTCTAGCAACCACTCAAATACCAAACCAGACAAGTACCAAGCATAAGTCGATGGTGTATTCACCATAGAACCATTTTTCGCTTGGTCACCATATTTCAAGATGCTTGGAATTTCTGGTTTAGCTTGATCAAGTAAGTCATCACGAATAATGACAATTGTTAAACCAGCAGGACCAATATTTTTTTGTGCGCCAGCATAGATCAAACCAAACTTGGTCACATCTAATGGAGCAGATAAAATACTTGATGAATAGTCACAAACGAGTGGCGCTTTTACATCAGGAATTCCTGCAAACTGTAAGCCACCAATCGTTTCATTATCTGCATAATGTACATAGGCTGCATCGTCAGATAAATTCCATTCGCTTTGTTCAGAAATTGCGAACTTACCATCTACTTTAATACCAGCGTCTACAACATTAATGTCGCCATAACGTTTTGCTTCTTTTAACGCTTTTTCAGACCAAATGCCTGTATCAATATAATCAGCTTTATTGTTCTTACCCAAAAGGTTTAAAGGAATCGCAGAAAATTGTAATGACGCACCGCCTTGTAAAAACAGTACTTTATAGTTTTCTGGAATATTCATTAACTTACGTAAATCTGCTTCAGCTTTTTCAGCCATAGCAACATAGTCAGCACTACGATGACTCATTTCCATGATGGATAGACCTTTACCATGCCAATCCAACATTTCTTGTTGAGCTTTTTCTAAAACGGCAGTAGGTAATGCAGCAGGACCAGCACAGAAATTGTACGCGCGCATGATTTTTCCCTTGTATAAAGTCAAACACAATAAAAATGGCATTTAACCACAGATTGCTTAAGCTTGCAGCAGCTTCTCAAGTAAATATTTCAATGCTGGACTACATTTAGGTTTATTTTTTCAATTATTGTTCTATTTATTTCTTTGCTTTGACTTCCAATTTTATCGATTTAAAACATTTTTTATTCAATCAAGATCAGCTTGACTTGTGATTATGATTTCACATACTTTGATAGGGATTACAAATATATAGGCTTCGTCATATTCAATAATTAAAGGGAGGTTAAAACTACAAGGTTTTTATACAAATGTATAAGAAACAAGATGATAATTGAATTTAATAACAAGAAATTTAAACTATAAGGGATGCCAGAAATTGTTATTTAAAATGCCAGTACATCGATATAGACAGTCTATTTGCCCCTTTTTCTTTAAACCCAAGCATCTTGCTTTGGCCTTAGGACTTTTTTTCACAAATCATTTATATGCTCAAAGCTTAAGCTATGCTGAAGCGGAACAACAAGCTTTGAAAAGTTCTTATAGCACTCAAGCTAATCAAGCTTTGCAGCAAGCATCTCAACTAGAAGCTGAAGCAGTGAAAGGACTCGGATTACCTCGAGTTGATTTAAATGTCAGAGCATATGCCTTTCATAGCGAAACAGACGTACCCCTCGCCTCTTTTAAACAAAAGCTTGAAAATGATTTAAGTCAGGGATTCAACGATAAACTTTCACAGTGGAACAATGTCATTCCATCGGATGTTCTTGGACAAGTTCAAGAAGGTGCAAATCAAACCATTCATGATGGTATAAATCGCTTTCCCGACTATGCGAATCTGACTATAGAAGATCAGGTTGTACGCCCTTCTATTTCGGTCGTTATGCCCCTATATACAGGCGGCTTAACCAGCAGTGCAAAAAAAATAGCCAACATTCAAGCACAGCGTTCTGAACTTTCAAGTCAACAGCAACAAGATGTACAGCGGTTTGAAGTGGTACAAAGTTATTTTAATGTTCAATTACAGCAGCAACTGGTAGCAAGTAGTTTATTCAACTTTAATGCCATGCAAAAACATTACAGCAATGCCCTAAAGCTCGAACAGCAAGGATTTATTAGTAAAGGGCAACGCATGCAGTTTGAAGTCGCGCGTAATAATGCGGAACGTACTTTACAAAGTACTCAAGCCAACTTAAATGCCAGTCGCTTTAGCCTTAATAATCTTTTACATCAACAAAATAATGTAGATTTAAGTACACCCTTATTTGTAAATAACACTCCAAGCCAGTCTCTAGAATCACTTTTAACCAGTTATTCGCAAAAATCTAGCCTTGTACAAAAAATGCAGATGGATACCCAACTGGCTAATGTAAATATTCAAGCTCAACAAGCCGCAAAAAAACCAAGTCTTTTTGCATTTGGTGAATATGCCCTTGATGAAAATGAAAACTGGATTGTAGGTGTAATGGCAAAATACAACCTATTCTCTGGTGTAGATAAAAATAAGAATATCCATGCTGCCGAATTAAAGCGTTATGCTTCTGAACTTATGACCGAACGCACTAAGCAAGAGATTGAAGCTCTTTTGAATAAGTCATATAACGAACTCAGTTCTGCTCAGCAAAGCCATCAACTCTTACAAAGAAACGTAAATGCCGCTCAAGAAAACTTGCGTATCCAAGAGCTTTCTTTCCGTGAAGGAATGGGTACAGCAACCCAAGTCATTGATGCACAAAATGCATTAAGCGCGTTAAAAACTGAAATGGCTTTAAACGCCTATAAATATGTCATGTCACTCGCGACTCTATTGCAAAGTCATGGTTCAATTGATCAATTTAAAGCTTATGTCAATCAACCACATACCGACTATATCCGTTAATAGGAGTATAAAATGAATCAAGAATCATCTCATTCAGAACAGGATTCTCTTGCTGCGGATACGGTAGAAATTAACC
Source organism: Acinetobacter sp. KB005 (assembly GCF_049949095.1). Lineage (NCBI taxonomy): Bacteria > Pseudomonadati > Pseudomonadota > Gammaproteobacteria > Moraxellales > Moraxellaceae > Acinetobacter > Acinetobacter sp. KB005. Next base: position 3,842,801 of record NZ_CP188191.1, read on the forward strand.
AATCTCAAAAAAACGATCAAGCGAGTGACACCCCTGAATCAAACATAAATAATGGTGACTCTCAACCACCTAAAAACTCCAAGCTTAAACTAATTATTGGCTTAGTAATTATTGCGCTATTAGGTTTAATTATTTTTGGTTTGTGGAAAAGTTATCAGCCAAAGCCTATTGAACTACAAGGTCGGGTTGAAGCCGAAACTATTCACGTGAGTACGAAAGTTCCAAGCCGTATTGAAGAAATTTATGTACAAGAAGGCCAGAAAATTTCCAAAGGCCAGCCACTTGTTCGCTTGGTTAGCCCAGAAATAGAAGCTAAAAAGCAACAAGCCTTGGCAGCTTTACAATCAGCTTTAGCATTTCAATCTACGGTAGACCGTGGTTCTCAGCAAGAAAATATCGATACTCTTTATGCCAACTGGCAAAGCACAAAAGCACAAGCAAACCTTGCAAAAACCACTTACCAACGCGGTGAAAATTTATATAGACAAGGTGTTATTTCACGCCAAAGACGAGATGAGATGCTAGCGGCTCAAACTTCTGCGCAAGAATTAAGTGAAGCCTCTTATCAACAATATGCTCGTGCAAAACGAGGTAGTACTAGCCAGCAAAAATCTACAGCAGATGCACAGGTTGAAATTGCAAAAGCAGCTGTAGGTGAAGCAAAAGCACTTGAAGCTGAGACACGTTTATTCTCCCCTATTTCAGGTACAGTTTCAAAAACTTACGGCAAGCCTTCTGAGTTAGTCGCTATGGGTGTACCTGTTGTCAGCATTCTAGAAGATGATGATTTATGGGTGAGTTTAAATGTGGGTGAAAATCAATATGCCTCTGTTTATAGAAATAAAACCCTTGAAGGTTTTATTCCTGCACTGAATCAAAATGTGACTTTTAAAATTAAAAATATTGATGCTGAAGGTGAATTTGCGACGATTAAAACTACTCGTCAAACTGGAGGCTATGATATTCGTAGCTTTAAACTTCATCTTGTACCTGAAAAACCAGTGCAAGATTTAAAAGTGGGTATGAGTGTTCTCTTTAAAATTAAAGAAGAAAAATAAAGTATGTTTGCCAGTATATTACGTGAACTAAACTATCTAAAAAGCAACAAATGGGATTTGTGTATGGTGACACTCATCCCCGCTTTTATCATTTTTATGTTTAGCAGCATGTTTTACGCAGGTAAAGCTGAACATTTACCCATTGCCATTATTGACCAAGACCAAAGTGAACTCAGCCGTAATATTGAAAAGTATCTTTCGTTGAATCATACGGTAGATATTAAAACAATTACGGCAAGCTCTACTGAAGCTGAACAGTTACTGAATGAAACCAAAATCTGGGGTTATGTTTTTATTCCGGACGGCGCTGAAAAGCGTTTTGTGAAAGCGCAAGATGCTCAAATCAGCATTGCTTTTAACCAGTCTTTCTTTAGTGTGGGAAATACGATTTCTTCAGCAATGTTGGTAAGTACCCTCAATGCTTTAGCAGACTATGCAGGCCAAAGTTATCTTGCAAATAATATTCCCTATTTAGATGTACCTACAGCTCATGTAAAAGTATCAACGCTTTACAACCCGAGCATGAGCTATGAGTTTTATTTAGAGCCATTTATGGTTCCTGCCGTATTGCATCTGTTGCTATGCTGCTGTGTTGCTTTTGCAATTGGACAAGAACTAAAACGTAATACCCTCACTCAATGGGTAAACCGAGAAAATTTTATTCAAGGCTTATTGGCTAAAAATTTGCTCTATAGCCTTATTTTCTGTTTTTGGACATGGTTGTGGATGTTTTGGCTAGTTGAAATCCGTGGCTGGTTCGTAGCGGGTTCCTTAAGTTTATTGCTGGTCGCACAGTTCTTACTTTATTTTGCCTATGCTTTAATTAGCAGTACGGTCATTCTTGCCACTAAAAATTTGAGCAAAACTTTTGGCTTTATTGCCGTCTATGGTGGCTCATCTTTAAGTTTTGCAGGCGTTACTTTGCCTTTAAATAATGCACCGATTTTCACTAAATTTTGGTCCCTCATTATTCCCTATACACCTTATGCCAAGCTGCAAACCGAGCAATGGGTGATTGGTAGTCCACTTTTCATTTCAATGATTCCCTTTTTAATACTTCTGGGTTACTGCCTTATTTACTTCTTTTTAAGCTCTCTGCTGCTTAAAAAATTAATTCGGGGAGCAACTCCATGAAAGAGTTTTTAAAGGCTTATGGGCAAACTTTTAAAGATATTGTTAGTAATAGCTCGGTTTTAACAACTCTGATTTTATCGGTTATTCTTTATAGCTTTTTTTATCCTACCGCCTATAAAGCTGAGCGCGCAGAATCAATTCCAATCGTGATTGTCGATGAAGAACAAAGCCTATTAACCTCTCAATTAATCGGCCAAAGTGCAAATAGTCCACATGTTCATATTGTTACCGTTACAAGTAATTTTTTACAAGCTGAACAAATGGTTCGTGAACAAAAGGCCGATGGTATTTTACTTTTACCAAGCAACTTAACACAAAGCTTGCGTCGAGGAGAAACGGGTGGAATTGGCTTATATCTGAGCACAACAAACTTTTTAAAAACTAAAGAAATTGGTTTAGGTTTAGCCACATCCATTGAAGCCACATTAAAAGAATATATTGAAAGATTTGGAGAGCGCACACATTTCCAACCGGCCCTTTCTATTCATCAAGTCCCGTTATTTAACCCGCTTTCAGGATATGGAAGTTATATTTTTCCAGCTGTTGCAGGTTTAATTATCCATCAAACGATTGTGTTAGGTTTAGCAATGCTAATCGCAAGCTACCGTGAACAACACCAAAAAATTACAGGTGTTCGCTTCGCTGGAATTTTTGCAAGTATATTTACCATTGGCTGTTTAGGATGTTTTTATCTTTTCGGTTTTACCTTGTGGTTCAATGACTATCCACACGGTGGGAACTTTACTGGCTTGCTAGTCGCCGTTCCTACTTTTATTAGTTGTGTGATTGGATTAGGCATGCTGATTGGCTCACTTTTAGATATGCCAGAACGTGCTGGACATATTATTGTGTTTAGCTCTATACCTTTATTCTTATTAACTGGAGCTGCATGGCCTCATCAAGCCATGCCCGAGTGGTTACAATGGTTTGCTTGGTGTTTACCCTCTACACATGCCGTACAAATGTTTGTACAACTTAATCAGATGGGTGTTCCTTTAGCAACGGTTGTACCAAAATTGATATTTCTTGCGACAGCCGGATTAATATTAATGTGCTTAGCTTATTATCGACTTGTTAAAAAATCTTCTTCATAAAATAAAAAAGGAAGCTTACGCTTCCTTTTTTATTTAATTTCTATTTACTCTTCTGATGCATCGTCATTCGTAGACACCGCATCTTCGGTATCTAATTCTGAAGTATCCACTTCTCCTTCGAGAAACTCTTCTTCATCTTCAACCGCTTCAATAGACACAACACCCACCAAGGTTTCTTCTTCGCTTAAACGAATTAGACGTACACCTTGTGCATTACGACCAGTCATTGCAACTTCTGCTGCACGAGTACGAACTAATGTACCGCCATCAGAAATAAGCAACAGTTCTTTGCTTTCATCAATAGATACCGCACCCACAAGCTCACCATTACGTTCACTTGTCTTAATTGCAATAACACCCTTACCACCACGTTTTTTGGTTGGGAAGTCATTTACAGGAGTACGTTTACCATAACCATTGGCACTCGCACACAGCACTTCACCCGTTTCAGGAACAACAACAAGTGATACGATGCGACTTACTACACTTAACTCTGCTGAATCTTCATTATCATCAGATTCATCATTTTCAATTTCCGCATCTTCTTCACTTAAAGTGTTGCTTGCAATGCTAACGCGCATACCACGGACGCCTTTAGCAGTACGACCCATTGAACGCACATCGGTTTCAGCAAAACGAATTGCCTTACCTTCATTCGAGAACAACATGATTTGCTGATTACCATCAGTAATCGCAACACCAATTAAGGTATCCTCTTCATTAAGTTCAATTGCACGTAAGCCATTTGAACGAATGTTAGAGAACTGCTCCAAATCAACACGTTTAACTGTACCTGAAGCTGTTGCCATAAATACGTAATGGTTTTCTAGGAACTCTGTTAACGGCAAGATCGCAGTTACTGTTTCGTTCGCATCTAAAGGTAACAAGTTTATAATCGGGCGGCCTTTTGCACCACGTGATGCTTGAGGCACTTCAAATACGCGAAGGCGATATACTTTACCTACGTTAGTAAAACACAGCACAGTCGCATGGTTTGAAGCTACAATGAGATGTTGAATAAAGTCATCACTCTTCATTGAAGTTGCAGACTTACCACGTCCACCACGGCGCTGAGCCTGATAGTCAGAAAGCGGTTGAGTTTTTGCGTAGCCTGTTTGTGAAACCGTTAATACAACTTGTTCTTCTGGAATTAAATCTTCACGACTAAAATCAATACGCGATTCAATAATTTCCGTACGACGTCCATCACCATACTGTTGTAAAACTTGTGCTAATTCTTCACGAATCACAGCCATCAATAAATTGAAATCATTAAGAATTGCAGTAAGTTCAGCAATTTGACCTAAAATTTCAGTATATTCAGCATGTAATTTATCTTGCTCAAGACCCGTTAAACGATGTAAACGCAATTCTAAAATTGCACCTACTTGCGTTGGAGATAGACGATAAATCGATTCAGATAAGCCAAATGGACGATCTGGGTTTTCACCTTCAATTTCATCTGGGCGAACAGAAATAGCGCCAGCTTTTTCGAGTAAAGAAACGACACCACCGCCAGCCCACTCACCTGCTAGTAAACGCTCACGCGCTTCAGCTGGGTTAGCAGAAGTTTTAATGGTTTCGATAATTTCATCAATATTGGCTAAGGCAACGGTTAAGCCTTCCAAGATATGACCACGTTCACGTGCTTTACGCAATTCGAACATGGTACGGCGTGTCACTACTTCTTGGCGGTGACGAATAAATGCCGCAATAATATCTTTCAGATTCATCAATTTTGGTTGTCCATTGTCAAGACAAACCATGTTGATGCTGAATGAGTTTTCAAGCTGTGTATTTAAGAATAAGTTATTTACAATGACTTCTGCGTTTTCACCGCGTTTCAAGTCAATCGCAATACGCATACCGTCTTTATCAGACTCATCACGAAGCTCTGAAATACCTTCAAGTTTTTTCTCTTTAACTAACTCGGCAATACGCTCAATGACTCTTGCTTTGTTGACTTGATATGGAATTTCAGTAAAGACGATGGTTATACGACCTGTCTTTTCATCTTCTTCGAAATGGTACTTACCACGAATGTGTAGTCGGCCTTTACCTGTACGGTATGCATCAACAATACCTGATTTACCGTAAATAATACCGCCTGTAGGGAAATCAGGACCACTAATATATTCCATCAATCCTTCAATCGAGATATTCGGATTGTCGGCATAGGCTAAACATGCATTCACAACTTCTGTCATGTTGTGTGGTGCCATGTTTGTTGCCATACCAACAGCAATACCGGCAGCACCATTAATTAGCAAGTTTGGAACACGTGTCGGAACCACCTGAGGAATACGCTCAGATCCGTCGTAGTTATCTTCCCAGTCAACAGTGTCTTTTTCTAGATCTGCAAGAAGTTCGTGCGCTAACTTTGTCATACGGACTTCGGTATAACGCATTGCAGCTGCGCTATCGCCATCAATCGAACCGAAGTTACCCTGACCATCTACCAATAAATAACGTAAGCTAAAGTCCTGAGCCATACGTACAATGGTTTCATAAACAGCTGAGTCACCATGAGGGTGATATTTACCGATTACGTCCCCAACAACACGTGCAGATTTCTTGTAGGCTTTGTTATAGTCATTGCCCAATTCGTGCATGGCAAATAGTACACGACGGTGAACAGGTTTTAGACCGTCTCTCACATCCGGCAATGCACGAGATACGATTACACTCATCGCGTAATCTAAATATGAATGCTTGAGTTCATCCTCAATGGCAATCGGTCGGATTTCCGATACGCTCATGCATACTCCTTCTTACAGATAGAAATTTCCATCTGCTTATATGTCTTGATCTTGCAAAAAATTTAGTTCCGAAAACTGAACTAAAGTCGAAAAAAATATAGCTGTATACTATAGCACAAAAGCGCTTTGGAATGTACGGAATCTACATGGTCAATCTGGTGATATTTGTATAATTTAATTGCATATTATTCTTATCATATCGCTGTAATGGGCATAGGTTCACCTTATTAAAACTATGTGATTTTTATTCTATAAAAATCAAACCCAAAATCAGATAACAAATCCAATTTAGTCTTTAACATCCATCTCTACAATAAAAAAACCCTTAGTAAAAACTAAGGGTTTTTGACTTTAACCAGTAAAGATTAAAGTTTAGATACCAACTCTGGTACTACAGTGTTCAAATCACCAACTAACCAGTAGTCAGCAACACTGTTGATTGGCGCTTCTTCGTCTTTGTTGATTGCAACAATAACTTTAGAATCTTTCATACCAGCCAAATGCTGGATCGCACCAGAAATACCTACAGCAACATAAAGGTCAGGTGCAACGATCTTACCAGTTTGTCCAACCTGGAAGTCGTTAGGTACGAAGCCTGCATCAACTGCCGCACGTGAAGCACCTTGTGCTGCACCAAGCTTATCAGCTAATGGATCAAGTACTTTATGGTAGTTCTCACCAGAACCTACACCACGACCACCAGAAACAACGATGCGAGCAGCTGTCAATTCAGGACGGTCAAGTTTCACGATTTCTTCAGATACAAAATTAGAAATACCTGCATCTTTCGCTTCACTTACTGCTTCAACGGTAGCAGAACCACCTTCAGCAGCTACTGGATCAAATGCTGTACCACGAACTGTACCAACAATGATTGCTTCGTCAGATTGAACAGTAGCAATCGCGTTACCTGCATAGATCGGACGCTTGAATGTATTCGCAGATTCAACAGAAATAATATCTGTGATCATGCTTACATCAAGAAGAGCAGCAACACGTGGAAGAATGTTCTTACCAGTTGTTGTAGAAGCAGCTAATACGTATTTGTAACCTTTCGCTAAATCCGCAACTAAAGCAGCTACGTTTTCAGCCAATTGGTTTGCATAAGCAGCATTGTCAGCAAGTAATACTTTGCTCACACCAGCAACTTTAGCAGCAGCATCAGCAACTGCTTGAGCGCCAGAACCAGCTACTAATACAGTAATATCACCACCGATTTTTTGAGCTGCCGCAACAACGTTTAAAGTTGCACCGTTAAGTGTCTGGTTGTTGTGATCAGCGATAACTAAAATACTCATGATTGTATCCTTCTGTATTAGATCACTTTCGCTTCATTTTTCAATTTTTCAACAAGCTCGTCTACAGACTTCACTTGTACGCCAGCTTTACGTTCAGCAGGTGCTTCAACTTTAACAGTTTTAAGTTTAGTACCAGTTGCAACGCCATAATCAGCAGGAGATTTAGTATCAAGCGGCTTCTTACGAGCTTTCATAATGTTTGGAAGAGCAGCATAACGTGGCTCATTCAAACGTAAGTCAGTTGTGATGATTGCAGGAAGTGCAAGCTCAACAGTTTGTAAACCACCGTCGATTTCACGAGTAACTTGAACTTTACCGCCGTCAACTTTAACTTCAGATGCAAAAGTACCTTGACCAGCACCAAGTAAAGCGCCAAGCATTTGACCTACTTGGTTAGAGTCGTCATCAATTGCTTGTTTACCAAGAAGAATAAGTTCTGGTTTCTCAGCATCAACAACGCCTTTGAGGATTTTAGCAACTTCTAGAGCACCAATTTCATCAGCAGTTTCAACTAAAATACCGCGGTCTGCACCCAAAGCCATTGCAGAACGGATTTGTTCTTGAGCTTCTTTAGGACCCACAGAAACAACAACGATTTCTGTTACTGTTCCTTTTTCTTTTAAGCGAACCGCTTCTTCCACTGCGATTTCACAAAATGGGTTAATTGACATTTTAACGTTAGTTAGGTCAACCCCACTATTGTCCGGCTTAACACGAACTTTGACGTTGGCATCAACCACGCGTTTTACAGCAACAAGAGCCTTCATGTAATCCTCGGCTGTTCTAGCAAAAGTAAATGTTGAGAAAAGTATATTAACTCTTCAATTAAAATTTTTTAGGTACCCTATCTTGCAATGTGTTTGGCATTTCGGTCAAGTCACAATTTTCCAGAACAGCACAAAAAAAATGAAACCATCAGTTCATAAAAAAAATATTATGCCTTATTAGGTGCTATTTCATTCTTTTTACACTCTATTTTATATATTGATTTTTATTATCTTTTTATCTTATTTAGCTTATTAGCCAGAAACATAAGATCGCCTTTAAATAATCGAGATTAGATGTTTTTGACTCAGGGGTACCTACAAAATATCCAAAGATCAAAATGGTCAATTTGACTATTTTCCCTATTTCTCTTAAACAAATTTCTAAAAAAATACAAATGATGTCTACATTCGTATAAGACTTGCCATTTTGGTCAACTTTATTATTAAGATAGTTTTTAAATCTATTCGTTCTTTTGTGCTCTTGGGTGAGCTCGATCATAGACTTGTGCCAAATGATCAAAATCAATATGCGTATAAATTTGTGTCGTAGACAAATTACTATGACCTAACATTTCTTGAACTGAGCGTAAATCACCACTACTTGATAACATGTGGCTAGCAAAACAATGTCTTAATAAATGAGGATGTAAATCCACATTTACACCTGCTCTTTGCGCCTGAAGCTTTACACGTTTTTCGATTTGTCGCGGGGTTAACACTCCACCTCTTTGAGAAATAAAAACAAAAGCATTTTGATCAAAATGGCCTTTCCAGATTTTGTAAATTTTTAGCCAATTCAATAGGCTTTCTTTCGCCTTTTTCCCAAATGGTACAATACGGGTTTTATTTCCTTTACCGGTAATACGGACCAGTTGCCGATTAAAATCTATATCTTTAATTGTTAAACCTTGCAGCTCAGCCAGACGTAAACCACTTGAGTAAAGTAACTCGAGCATGGCTTTATCACGTAACCACAGTTGCTGATCAATCGGTTTTTCAGGCATAGGTTGATCTAAAATCTGATTAACCGTTTCTATGTCGATCATACCGGGCAAAGGTCTAGGCTGACGTTTTAGCTTAAAATCATCAGTAGGATTAATTTCTAGATATTTTCCTTGTTCTGCCCATTTCATGAACTGGCGAATGGAAGTGAGATGACGCTGCATACTGCTTGAACTTAACTGGTCCTGCTCAACACGCTGGGCTAAATATTCACGTAAATCTGAAGCTTCAACATTTCTTAAATCAATTTGTTTGAGATCACAAAACTCAAGAAAGCTTTTAACATCTCTTTCATAAGCCGTAATCGTGTGCTCAGACTGGTTCTGAATTTTTCTTTCTTTTAACCACATTGAGAGCAGTTGTAATGCAAAATCCAAATTGCTCTCCATTTATTTGCTCATTTTATTTTTTTCAGTGTACCAAAAAGTAGTTGATCAGGAAAATTGAGATCTTACAGCATAATAACTAACTACCTTATATATGTATTACACTTTAGCTCAAGTATTTGTCGGAACCTTGCTGCCATGACCACCATACTCATACCCTATCTACTTGCAATTACCTTACTTACGCTTACCCCGGGTCTAGATACGACTTTAATTATTCGTACTGCTACACTTGAAGGTAAATCCAAAGCATTCCAAGCAGCAGTAGGCATTAGCCTTGGTTGTATTGCGTGGGGAATCGTGGTTGCTTGCGGTCTGGGTGCTTTGCTCATGGCTTCTGATTTAGCTTTTAATATATTGAAATGGATGGGGGCCGCTTATCTTGCATGGCTGGGTTTGAATATGATTTTAAAACCGCGTAGTCAACTTACAGATATGCAAGGGAGTAATTCAAATATACCCACTTCACAAAATTGGTTCATTAAAGGTTTTTTGGGTAATTTACTTAATCCTAAAGTCGGCATTTTTTATATTTCATTTCTTCCCCAATTTATTCCACCGCAAGCATCGGCTGTCACTTGGGTCATGGGGCTAGTGATGATTCATGTAGTAATTGGAATGTTATGGTCAACTCTATTAATTTTGGCTATGCAACCACTGTCGCGTTATCTAAAGCAACCTAAATTTGTGAAATATATGGACCGTATTACAGGCAGTATTTTTGTGTTGTTTGCTTTGAAATTGGCTTTGAGCAAAAAGTAAACCTAAAAAGCGTGCTGGCACCTAGCACGCTTAATATAACTTAAAGAGTTACTTCAGCTTTTTTAAATAGTCTTTTATTTGGATTACAACTTCATCTGCATATTTTTCTGCCAACTGATGATCTCCCCCTTTAACAATATGCAATGTTGAACTTTTAAATATCTGATTTAAGTATGTCCCCACTACTGGACTCACTGGATCTTGGTCGCCCCAAATTAGTAAAGTTTCGATGCTTATATCTGACAAAAATTCTTCATAGTTAATATTGGTAGTAACAAACCAATCTGGATATTTTAAAAATGCTTGGCGATATGCTTCACGCCAATCTTGTACATTGAATCTTTCAAGATTGATTCCACCAGAAGTTGCAATCAAGACCAGCCCTTTAACCAGTTGAGGTTTTTGCAACGCTGCGGCAACAGCAAAAATTCCTCCCATAGATTGAGCAATAATTACAGACTCATCATTAATTTGATTAAGAACATAGTTTGTTAAGTCTTTAAAATTTTTAACCTCTACAGATTCTGGTGTATCTCCAAAGCCCGGATAACCAATAATTTTTGTATGATACTGCTGAGGTAGTTTTTCAATTAATGGATGCCAAAAACTAATACTTCCTGAAGCACCGGGAAGGAAAATTAAATTATTCATATTTCTTATAAAGTAGTTAAATCAAATATTATTGTACATATAAAAGAAAGCCTCTTTTATCAGTTTAGTTGATGAAAAGAGGCTTCTATTTAGGTAACGCTATTAGCCTTGGAAATAACGTAAATCCAAACGCCCATCATACACATGGGTTGTTGGACCAGTCATCCAGACCACATCGCCTTCTTGCCATTCGATTTGCAATTTACCGCCAGCCAATTCAACTTCTACAGAATTAGCAAGTAAGCCACGGCGCATGCCACTTACCGCAGCAGCACAAGCACCTGTACCACATGCAAGTGTTTCACCTACACCACGTTCAAATACACGAAGGCGCACATGGTTTTCATCAATTACTTGCATAAAACCAGCATTCACACGCTCAGGAAAACGTTTATGTGACTCAACTTGTGGACCAATACCAGCGACATCTGCCGTGAGTACATCAGGAACAATCGTTACGGCATGAGGATTGCCCATATTGACCACATCAATACTAATGTTTTGGTCATTGGCTAACTCAAGTGTATATAAAGCTTCTGGTTGTTCAGCAACAAATGGAATTTCATTTGGTAAAAATTTCGGGTAACCCATATTCACGCGTACCCAACCATTTTGCCCCAGTTCTGGCTTTACAATACCGGCTTTGGTTTGAACAGTAATATTGGTTTTGCTCGTTAAATGACGCTCATGTACAAAACGAGCAAAACAACGGACACCGTTACCACACTGTTCAACTTCAGAACCATCAGCATTAAAAATACGATATTTAAAATCTGCTTCTGGTAAATCTGGTGGTTCAACAATTAAAAGCTGATCAAAACCAATCCCAAAATGACGGTCAGCTAAGCGTTGAATTGTTTCTGTATCTAAATAAGCACGCTGGCTAATCAGATCAACCACCATAAAGTCATTGCCTAAGCCATGCATTTTAGTAAATTCTAATAACATCTCATTTACTCCTCAGGCAATAAACGTTCTTTTTCCCAAAGGGATTCAACTGTTTCACGTTCACGAATCAAATGAGCTTTATCGCCTGATACCATTACTTCAGCGGCACGTCCACGTGTGTTGTAATTTGAACTCATTACAAAACCATAAGCACCAGCACCGAGAACAGCTAACAAGTCATTTTCTTTTAAAGCCAATGAACGATCTTTACCAATGAAGTCACCTGTCTCACAGATTGCACCAACAAGATCCCAAGTTTTTTCTTCAGTATCTGAACTTGGTACCACAGGTTGGATATCCATCCACGCTTCATATAATGCAGGGCGAATCAAATCGTTCATTGCGACATCAATAATGGCAAAGTTACGGTGGCTCGTTGGTTTAAGCAAATCAACTTTTGTTAAAAGCACGCCTGCATTTGCGCTAATGCTACGGCCCGGCTCCATATAAACCTTGAGACCTAACTTTTCTAAAGCAGGTTTCATTGAGTTGGCATATTCTTCAACACTTGGTGGCGTCTCATCTTTATAACAAACACCTAAACCACCGCCAATATCAATATGTTTAAGATTGATGCCAAGTTTTTTTAATTCATCAATCATCAACATGACACGATCTAAAGCATCAACAAATGGCTTAGTCTCGGTTAATTGCGAACCGATGTGGCAGTCAATCCCAATAATTTCAAGGTTGGGTAAAGATGCAGCATATTGATAAGTTTCATAAACGGTATCACTTGGAATACCAAATTTATTTTCTTTAAGACCTGTTGAAATATAAGGATGTGTTTTTGCATCTACATCAGGATTTACACGTAAAGAAATCGGAGCTTTCTTACCCAAACGAGCCGCAACTTTTTGAAGACGGTCTAGTTCTGCGTATGACTCTACGTTAAAGCAAGCAATACCTACATTTAACGATGTTTCAATATCAACTTCGGTTTTACCTAAACCCGAGAAAACAATTTTAGATGCATCCCCACCCGCTTTTAAAACACGTGCAAGCTCACCACCAGATACGATATCAAAACCCGCACCAAGTTTTGCCAATACATTAAGAACAGCTAAATTTGAGTTAGATTTCACCGCAAAACAGATTTGATGATCAATAAAGTCAAAAGCACGATCCATATCTAGATAATGTTTTTCAAAAGCTGTTTTTGAATAAACATACAACGGTGTGCCAAATTGCTGCGCAAGCTGCTCCAGAGAACATTGCTCTGCGTGCAATACTCCATTAATGCGGGTGAAACTCATGAATGTGTCCTTATTTCAAAGCTTAAGGTGATGTTGTTTGGGTTGGAGCTGTTGAAGATTCGGCTGACTGTTCAGCCTTTTCATCGTTTTGCACAACTTGTTTTGGTTCTTTATTACGATAGAGCAAGTATTTTGCACGTTTGTCATAATTTGGATCAGAAGGTAGTTGTAATACTCCTGACTGACCACAAGCACTAAGCAAAACACTGCTGCTCAATAAACTGATGAGGCAAATGACACGACGCATCTGAGCACCTGATTTAAACAATTCGATGCAGTATACCGTGATCATGCAAGCGGCTAAAGAGTAAACTTAAAGAGAAAAACAATATGCATAAAAAACGCCAGCTTTCCAGCCGGCGTTTAGTCATAACCAAATAAGTTTAATTATTTTTTATTGCGTGGTTTATAGAAGAAGAAATAACCAATGAGCAAGATAATAAACCAGATTGGACTTACCTTAAGCGCTTTAAACGTATCTGGCTCTAAAGACAACACATAAATCATGCCAACAAAGAAAATAATGGTGATCCAACAGGTAAATAAACCACCCGGTAATTTAAATGTTGATTTGGCATGTAGTTCAGGGCGCGTAGTGTAATAGCGGATGTAACTCCAGATAATTAACAACCACACACAAATGAACAGAATCGTTGAAAGTGTTGTTGCAAGCGTAAACGCCTCAACGGTATTTGGAACAAAATACTGTAAAGCCGCACCTAACAATAAACACGCAGCAGAGAAATACAATGCATTTGCAGGTACTGCACGTTTGTTCAATTTACCAAAAGCTTTAGGTCCTTGGTCTTCACGTGATAGACCAAATAACATACGACTTGTTGAAAACACGCCACTGTTCATTGATGACATCACTGATGACAATACGACTAAGTTCATCAAGATTGCTGCTGCTGCAACACCTGCTTGACTAAACAAATTTACAAATGGACTGATGGCTGGATCAATTCGATTCCATGGTGTTACAGACATTACAATAATTAATGCGAACACATAGAAAATAATGATACGAATTGGAATTGAGTTAATTGCTTTAGGCAAATTACGTTCAGGATCTTTAGTTTCCGCAGCCGTTGTTCCAACCAGCTCTACACCAACGAAAGCAAAGATTGCAATCTGGAAGCCTGCCAAGAAACCATGCACCCCTGTTGGGAAGAAACCACCATTAGCCCAAAGATGAGTAAATGAAGCAACTTCACCTGTAGTCGAGGTAAAGCCCGTAAAGATCATCCATAAACCCACAGCAATTAAAATGATAATTGCAAGGATCTTAATGAGCGCAAACCAAAACTCCAATTCACCAAACAAGCGAACTGTTAACAAGTTCAAGCCCATAATGAATACGATGGCCGCAACACTGATCATGGCACCTTCGACAGGCGAGAAAGGTAGACCATTATTAAAGAATTGTAAGTAATAGATAATTGCAGACAGATCGGCAATACCAATTGTGATCCAGCATAGCCAATACGTCCAGCCTACAAAATAACCTGCCCATGGGCCAATTAAATCTGTTGTGAAATCAATAAATGATTTGTAGGCCAAATTTGAAAGAAGTAGTTCGCCAAGCGCACGCATGACAAAAAACACCATCACACCAATGATCAGGTAAATGAATAAGATTGATGGGCCAGCAAGACTAATTGTTTTGCCCGATCCCATAAACAATCCCGTACCAATTGCACCGCCAATCGCGATCAGCTGTAAATGCCGATTTGAGAGGCTACGATGGAGCTCACCTTGTTCATGAGACTCACTCAGATTTTGATTCGACATCTTATCAATACACTCCAGTAATTTTTTTTAGTCCGTTAGCTAAAATCAAAAAGACGATATCGCACCATTTGCAGGTATCTTTTAAATGTATATTTTTTGATAACTTTTCAGCTAACCGATTTTTATCTGTATTGCTGATGATTTCAAGCTACATACAATTAAATCTGATAATACGCACAAGCCCATAGCAATACAACGCACTTTACGGTCTAAAAACATGACTTGAACTTGTCTGATTTTTAAATTAAAAAGACGACTCAATTGACCGTTTTTCTAATATTCAATTTCATTTCAGTCATTCATCTGTTTATTAAAAACACCCCTTCTCGACCTTAATCTTTCAATTTATTTAACACATGACAATGACCTGATATTTTCGTTGTTTTAAATTAAGCAAAATGTATTCCACCTCAAAACTGATTCTCTATTTTGGTTTTGTTATACTCCGTTTCTACTATTAATTAAGAAGTTTTTAACTGAAGTCGAATATGAGCAAAGTCAAAACTGTTTACCGTTGCGAACAATGTGGTGCTGATCATCTTAAATGGGCAGGTCAATGTTCAGAGTGTGGTGAATGGAATTCTTTGACTGAAGTCAAACTTGAGCCTACCACTGCACACCGAGCACGTCCCAAAACTGGGGGCTATGCAGGCCAAGCGGCCAATATTACAACACTCAACAAAGTCTCAGTTTCCCATGAAACCCGATTACAGACAGGGATTAGCGAATTTGATCGTGTACTTGGCGGAGGCTTAGTTACTGGTTCAGTTGTGCTAATCGGCGGTGACCCCGGTATTGGTAAATCGACCATTCTGTTACAAACAGCGACTCACATGGCAAGCGCGAAAAGCTCTGCACTTTATATTACGGGTGAAGAATCTTTATCTCAGGTTGCTCTTCGTGCTCAACGTCTTGATTTGCCTACTGACAAATTAAAGGCCATGGCCGAAACTTGTGTAGAACGAATTTGTGAGGTTTTAGAACAAGAAAAGCCTGCGGTGGCTATTTTAGATTCTATTCAGACGCTTTACACCGAAACACTTCAATCGGCACCAGGTGGTGTTTCTCAAATTCGTGAATCTGCTGCATTACTTACACGCTATGCAAAAAATAGTGGCACGGCGCTATTTCTTGTTGGTCATGTGACCAAAGAAGGTGCACTTGCTGGCCCTCGTGTTTTAGAGCACATGGTGGATTGTGTACTTTACTTTGAAGGTCAATCCGACTCACGCTATCGAATGATTCGTGCTGTTAAAAACCGTTTTGGTGCGGTCAATGAACTTGGTGTATTTGCCATGACAGATAAAGGGTTACGTGAAGTTGCTAACCCTTCTGCCATTTTCTTGAGTCGTTATGATGAAGCGATCCCCGGTTCAATTGTCATGATTAGCCGTGAAGGGACTCGTCCTCTTTTAGTCGAAGTACAAGCTTTAGTTGACGATGCACAAGGCCAACCACGACGTGTCGCATTGGGTCTGGAACAAAACCGTTTGAACATGCTGCTTGCTGTAATGCACCGTCATGGCGGTGTTCAAACCACAGGACAAGACGTCTATGTCAATATTGTGGGTGGCTTAAAAATTACCGAAACAGGTTCCGATTTAGCGGTTTTGTTAGCATGTGCTTCAAGTCTACGTACTAAAGCTTTACCCCAACAACTTGCAGTTTTTGGAGAAGTTGGTCTTTCTGGTGAAATTCGCCCCGTCCCTAATGGTCAAGAACGTTTAAAAGAAGCTGCAAAACATGGCTTTAAATATGTCATTTTACCAAGAGGTAATGCGCCGCAAAAAGCAATTCCAGGCGTACAAGTCATTGCGGTTGCCCGTCTGCATGAAGCATTGACCGAAGCAATGCAACTTAGTGAGGAATTGACATAAAAAAACATACTTTTATAGTTGAAATTTAGCGCAAATACCTTCATAAATACTATTACAAATTAATTTTAAACAGGAATTTCCTATGGAAGTACACCAGCGTGGCTTGATTACCGGTATTTTAATGGCTGCTTTAGCAATTTCGCCTCTTGCTGAAGCTAAACGTGCAGGTGGTGGTAAAAGCCACGGTATGGCACGCTCGACTACTTCAAGCCAGTCTTATCAACAACCTCGTCAAGTGACTCCTGCTCAACAACCTGCTACTGCACCTCAAAGATCTGGTCCAGGCGTTGGTTCAATGGTTGCAGCTGGTGTGGCTGGTGCTGCCGTAGGTGCTGTTGCAGCAAATGCTTTAGCTGATGACAAACCAACATCAACTGAACATCAAGCAACTCAAGCTGGAACAGACCAAGCTGCTCAAGCACAAGAAGAGAAGAAAGGCGGAATTCCTAGCTGGCTTTGGGTATTACTTGCAGCAGCTTTAGCCTTTTTTGTATTCCGCAAATTGGGCGCAAAAAAAAAATTAGCGGGTAATAATCCTTACGCACCAAACAACGGCGGTCAAAACCCATTTGGCCGTTCTGCTGCACCACAAGCGACACCACGTAATGCTGGAGATAATACAAATATCTTTGGTCAGTCTGTGACTGGTGGTGCTGCAACCCAAGCTCCTTTTGGCGGTGTAACAACCAGCAATGGCAACCAACTTCCAGACGGTAGTGAACCAGCGGCGTTCTTGCGTATTGCACGTCAACGTTTTAATCACATCCAATCGATGAATACTGCAAGTAACATTGAAGAAATTCGCCGTTACTTAACACCAGAACTTTATACTTCTATGTATAACGACATCATGGAAAACCAAGATCAAGACGTTGCTGAATTTAGCAATCTTAATGCGATGGTTGTAGACAGTGCGACTGAAAATGGTCAATACGTTGTGAGCGTACGCTTCACAGGTAATGTGAGTGAAGATTTAAACAGCTTGCCACAACCATTTACTGAAATCTGGCACTTTGTTAAACCTGCTGGCTCTCAGCAAGACTGGGTTGTTGCAGGTATTCAACAAGCTTAAATTGAATAAGCTCTAAATAAAAAAGCCACAATATTGTGGCTTTTTTATTTGTTAGTTTTTAAGCAATGTCTGCTGGAAATGTAATGACTTTTTCAATTTTGACCTGATCCATTGCAACCATTAATAGACGGTCCACCCCTAAAGCAATTCCTGAGCATTCTGGCATATGAGGTAAAGCAGCTAATAGATGTTCATCTAAAGGCATGACATGAAGGCCTTGCTTAACCCGTTCTGCATTATCTGCTTCAAAGCGTGAACGTAACACGTCTGCATCGAGCAATTCATCGTAAGCATTGGCAAGTTCTAGACCTTCAATATAAACCTCAAAACGGGCAGCAACCTCTTCTCCATCTTCATCGAGTTTTACCTTTGCCAAAGATGCCATCTCTGGTGGAAAGTCAGTTAAAAAGACAGGTGCATCAAACCCCAAACTTGGTTCAACAAAATGCGAGAATAATAAATCGATATAAGCTAAACGGTCGTCACCTAAATCAAGGTTTAATCCCACACGATTTGCCGTATCTTTGAGTTGCTTCAAAGTTGCTTGTAATGGGTTAATATCTAAACGGTCCTGAAAGGCATGTTTATAACTTAGAATAAACGGACGAACCTCACCAAAACGATGCTGCAAACAGCTTTGCAATAAATCGGCGGTTTCATGCATTAAAGCTTTTAGATCAAAACTCGGGCGGTACCATTCAAGCATCGTAAATTCACTATTGTGTTTACGCCCGTGTTCATCATCTCGAAAAACCTTACAAATCTGGTAAATCGGCCCACTACCACTCGCCAGTAAACGTTTCATGGCAAACTCAGGTGAAGTCTGTAAATATTGAGTTTGCAATTTGCCATTGATATGACGCAAAGCTTGAACAGAAGCTAAATGCACATCGGTGACACCTGCTTGTGAAACAATCGGTGTCTCAACTTCCATAACATCTCGTTCTGCAAAAAACTGACGGATTTGGGTGTAGAGCTTGGCACGAGCTTTTAAGGCATCAATTGAACAAGTAGGTTGATAACTTAAACTCATGCCTGCGGCCCTCCATGTGCTGCCCACTCGCGACGCAGCGGATAGTTCTTACGTAATAAATCAAATGCTTTTTGCTCTACTTTGCCGTCTTTAATGCAAGCACGTATGTTGGCATCGTCTTGTGCAATATCATAAATTTGAGTTAATTTTTGCTTTAATACAGCCTTTAAATCATTACCTGAAAAATAGTCGTCACATGCAGGCAATTGTGTCTCGAAACGCTTATTTATATCGAACCCAAACTTTTGGCAAAACGCTTCATAAATCATTTGTGTACCGCGGGCCTTCCCTTCGAGGCTATAACCAGCAATATGCGGTGTCGCCAAAGCCAACATGTCTATAAGCTCTGCTGAGATGACTGGCTCATGTTCAAATACATCGAGCACAACTTTACGTTTTGTACGCTGAATATCTTCGATTAAAGCCGCTTCTTTAACGACTGGACCACGCGCACTATTAATTAAAATTGTATTAGGTTGAAGTGCTGCAAACGCTTGCTCATCAAAAAGATGATACGTCGCATGCTCACCACTTTTGGTTAAAGGCACATGAATTGAAATTG
Organism: Acinetobacter sp. KB005; assembly: GCF_049949095.1. NCBI lineage: Bacteria > Pseudomonadati > Pseudomonadota > Gammaproteobacteria > Moraxellales > Moraxellaceae > Acinetobacter > Acinetobacter sp. KB005. The sequence goes on from NZ_CP188191.1 coordinate 3,862,254, forward strand.
CATTTGCTTGTCGCAAGAGCGTTTCTAAGCTTACATTTTCAATTGAATCTAACTGTACATATGGGTCAAAGCCAATCACACGCCAGCCAAGCAACTGAGCCATATATGCTAAACGTTTACCCACGTTTCCAAGCCCAACAATGCCTAGGGTAAATTTTTCTTGTTGTTCTAAAAGGTTAGCATCTAAATGCAGTAAAGCAGTAATTACATATTCAGCAACTGCTTGGGCATTACAACCTGCCGCATTTGCCCACGTAATTCCTTGTTTTTCTAAAGCTGGAATATCTAAATGATCGGTACCAATTGTGGCACTACCTACATATTTTATTGAAGTGTCTCGAATTAAACTCTCGTTAACTGCTGTTACCGAGCGAACCAGTAAAGCCTCTGCATCTTTTACATCTGCATGAGTTAAGGTACGTCCCGCATGGTGTTGAATATCGCCAAACTCTGAAAAAAAGTAATCGGTAAATGCCAAATTTTCATCTGCGACGATTTTCATTGTCTGCAACTCATAGCTTATAAAAACGTTATTATCCTTTGAGTTGTAGCAAAGTACAATGTTAATGCCTTTAAATTAGTACTCTATATCTTGAACCTTTAGAACTTATAAACCACCACTAAAATAGAAATAAGTCATCACAGCCAAAGTTATCCAAACTAGAATAATCAACACAGCAACCAAATAATTTTGAGGACGGCGTTCTTGTTGTTCAAGCCATTCTTCAGCTTGTTGTTCCGCCTCTAAAATGACGTGTTTGGGTGTAAAGCGAACAGCTAACCAAATGAGTATGGGTAAAATTAAAGCTTCATCAAGCAAACCCCAAATAGGAATAAAATCTGGAATTAAATCAATGGGGCTAAAAGCATAAGCTACCGCCACAACAGCAATAATTTTTGGTAAACACGGCATTTGCGGGTGCTTCGACGCAAACCACAGCATAATAATTTGTTTTTTTAGATGTTTTGCCCAATCTTTTAGAGACTGCAACCAAGACATTGGGACACACTCCGACCTACCGAAGTCTGATAATAAAGTATAAAACTCATGCCTAGCTTAAAATTAGAAAAAATAGAAATGTAAATTTCTATCTTTTTGATCATTCTTTTAATGAGAGTGTTTATTTAATGGCTATTTTAAGGCTTCATACTTTGGTATATAAAACAAAGCCATCACCACGACAAAAACTAGCCAAAGTTAGACCCGATATTTTTGCCAACCGAATAGCCATGCTGGTTGGAGCAGAAATTGAAGCCAATAAACCTATATTTAACTGAGCACATTTACGAATTAATTCATAGCTTGCACGACTGGTCATGACAACAAAACCAGAACTGGTATCATAGTTTTCTTGTGCTAAATAACCGAGTAATTTGTCTAAAGCATTGTGACGTCCCACATCTTCAAATAAAGCGACAATTTGGCCATCAACAACCCAAGCTGCTGCATGAGCGCCTCCAGTTAAAGCAGTAATTTCTTGCCGATTCTTTAAATGAGCAATCGCCATCGGAATTTGCGCAAGCCATTCTTTAGAAGGTTCGGTGGTAATTTTAGGAACATCGAGATGAAATTGCTCTAAGCTCTCAATACCACATAAACCACAGCCCGTACGCCCAACCATCATTCGTCTACGTTCTTTTAATGTGGCAAATGCTCTAGATGAAATGGTCATCTCCACCGTAATGCCCAATTCACTTTGATGCACCTCAATGGCATACAGTTCTTTTAAGCTTGTTAAAATTCCTTCGGACAGACTAAAACCTTTAGCAAACAAACTCACATCAGTAGGTGTTGCCATCATCACTGCATGAGAAATACCGTTATATACCAAAGCAATTGGATACTCTTGAACAATATTATCTAAAACACTTTCAGATTCGGTTTTGTTAAACCGCTGTACTTGTAATGTTTCAACCCCATAAGAATGTGGTGTCAAAATAATTTCCTTTATATTGGAATGGCGCCTTTTGGGAGCGCCATCTGTTTCAATTACATTTCTAATATCACCTTTGATTTAAAGGCTGCTTACTTTTCTATCTGCATCTTCAGGGTCAACTGCTGTTGCCAAATTAAAGTGTTCAGGTGCATCACCGGCATGCAAAATAACAGGAACACTTTTTGAAGCCGGAATCTTGGCATATTTATCATGACTGCTTAAGGCCACTAAAGGATTGGTTTCCGGATAGTAAGCGGCTAAGCTACCCCGTGGAATGTTGTAAGGCACAATTCGGAAACTATGCACAATACGTTTAACGCCATCCGAGAAAACACTTTCAATATCGACCCACTGGTTTGCTTCGAAGCCAGCTTCATCAATATCGGCCTGATTCATAAACAATACACGGCGTTGACCAAAGACCCCACGGTAACGGTCATCAAGACCATATAGCGTCGTGTTGTACTGATCGTGAGAACGAGTCGTCATTAAGGTATAAACTTTACTCTCGGTATAGGCAGCAGCATATTGATTTTCTTTATCGCCATAGACTTCATTAAGTGGCGTAATCATAAACTGTGCTTTACCACTTTTTGTATTCCAGATGTGCTGATTGGCTGGATGCTCTAAATGGAATCCACCCGGTTCATAGACCCGTAAATTAAAATCATGGAATTCATCAAAGACATCGGCAATTGAATCACGAATACGGTCATAGCTTTCGATGTACCATTTCCATTTAATTTGGCTATCTGGTAACACTGCCTCTGCCATTCTTGCCACAATGTCTGGTTCCGATAAAATATTTTCAGAAATTGGGGTATTACGCCCAGCCGACAAATGAATATTACTCATCGAATCTTCGACTGAAATCGCCTGCGGACCATGAAGTTGCTCATCAATTTCAGTACGGCCTAAACATGGCAAAATGAGTGCCTCTTTACCACACACCAAATGACTACGGTTTAACTTGGTTGCAACATGAACGGTTAAATTACACTTTCTAAGTGCTTCTTGGGTATACGGTGTATCAGGAGTTGCAACTGCAAAGTTTCCGCCTAGACCAATAAAGACTTTAACCTCACCTTCAGCCATCGCTTTAATGGTTTCGACGACACCATGTCCATTTTTTCTAGGGGATTTAATTCCAAACACGCGGTCAATGTTGTCGAGTAATTTAGGGCTAGGTAACTCATTAATGCCCATGGTTCGGTCGCCTTGCACATTACTATGCCCACGAACTGGACAAAGCCCTGCACCTGGCCTGCCAATTTGACCACGTGCCAACAATAAATTCGCTAACATATGTACATTGGCAGTTCCGTGGCGGTGCTGGGTAATTCCCATACCCCAACAAAAAATTGAACGTTCAGAATCTAAAAAGAGTTTGGCTAGTTTTTCTAAATGTTCAGCAGACAAACCTGAATGCTTATAAATATCTGCCCATTCAGTTTTTTCAACTTCAGCAATCATTTCATCAAAACCAATAGTATTGACCGCTATAAAGTTTCGGTCAAAAACGCTTGGTTTTCCTGAGGCAAGGGCTTTTTTATCCCACTCATTTAAGTGCTTTAAAATACCTAACATCAGTGCGTAGTCACCACCAATTTTAGGTTGGAAATAATAACGGCTAATAGGTGTACTGCCATTGGTCATCATTTCAAGCGGTGCTTGCGGATCTTGGAAACGTTCAAGTCCTCGTTCTTTAATTGGGTTAATCGCAACAATGTTGCCGCCACGTTTAGACACTTCACGCAAAGTGCCTAACATACGTGGGTGATTGGTTCCGGGATTATGCCCAAAACTAAAAATTGCATCGACTAAATCAAAGTCTTCTAGGGTGACTGTGCCCTTTCCTAAACCAATCGAATCAAGCAGTCCAACGCTTGTCGTTTCATGGCACATGTTCGAACAATCTGGAAAGTTATTTGTACCAAAGCTTCGCACAAACAGTTGATATAGAAATGCCGCTTCGTTGCTAGCGCGACCAGACGTATAAAATGCCGCTTGGTCTGGATTGTCTAGCGCATGAAGATGTTTAGCAATAATCTGAAAAGCTTCATCCCATGAAATGGGTACATATTTATCAGTTGCCGCATCGTAGCGGACTGGGTCAGTTAAGCGACCTAAATCTTCAAGAAAAAAATCACTTTGTTCAGACAACCAACTGACTGTATGACCTGCAAAATATTCAGGAGTAACTGTTTTACTGGTTGCTTCAAAAGCAACCGCTTTTGCTCCGTTTTCACAGAAATTAAACGCATGAGCATTTTTCTTTTCAGGCCATGCGCATCCCGGACAATCAAAGCCTGTAGGCTGGTTAATATTGAGTAAGGTAATTGAACCTTTTTTTAAAATATCTTGTCGTTTTAGATTTCGAGCGACACTCAGTAGTGCCCCCCATCCCCCAGCAGGATGAGTGTAGGGTTCAATTCGCGCAAAGCCGTTATTTTCTTGTATATGCTTTTGTTCTTCAGAATTATCCACTTTGTCATCCTCTTATTTCTTTTTACACATTCAACAGATGCAATAAATTCACAATTTAATTATGGTTATATCTACGCTATCTGCTGTCTAGCTTATGGGTAGAGTCCGCTTTTTATGCTATTCCCAATATTTTAAAAGCTGGCTCAATCATTCTTATAATATGTGCCATATTTTTTATAATTACAATAATTTAGCCAAATCTAAAAAATCATTTAAATTAAATAATAACAATAACTTAATATCAGAAAGATCTATTTTTTACAGATAAAAACATAATTCACTTTATATTTTTCACAAATAGAAATGGTGTGATGAACTGAAATTTACGTCATTTTAAGTAGGTTTTTATTGGTTTAAGCAGTATAAATTAATTGAAAAAAACAGATTTAGAGAACGTATGAAGGTTGTGATTGCGCCAGATTCTTTTAAAGACAGCCTGTCGGCTTTGGGCGTAGCACAGGCAATTGCTCAAGCATGGCAAGAGGTTTTTCCTGAGGCCGAAACAATTCTATGCCCTATGGCAGATGGGGGTGAAGGCACACTTGAAGCAGTGTTAGAAGTCTGCAAAGGTGAATGGCGTGAAAAAACCGTAATTGGACCCTTAGGTAAACCTGTTCAGGCAAAATGGGGATGGTTAGAAACACAAAAAATAGCCATGATTGAAATGGCTCAAGCCAGCGGCATACAGTTAGTGCCACCTTCAGAACGTGATGCCTGCCAAAGCACAACTTTTGGAACATGCCAGCTTATTTTAGATGCTTTAGACGCAGGTGCAAAAGACATTATTTTAACCGTGGGCGGTAGTGCAACTAATGATGGCGGCACAGGGTTACTCAGTGCTTTAGGTGCTGTTTTACTCGATGCTAACCAAAACGTTTTACCCGCAGGTGGCCTCGCTCTAAGTAACCTGTCAAAAATTGATTTAACTCATTTCGACCCGCGTATTCAGCAGACACGTTTTTTATTGGCTGCCGATGTAACAAATCCACTCTGTGGCCCAAACGGGGCATCTTATATTTTTGGTCCACAAAAAGGTGCCACCCCTGCTCAAGTAAAATCACTTGACGCAGCCCTTGCCCATTTTTCCGATGTCTCTGCCCAACTTCTTGGTTTCGATAAAAGAGATGAAACTGGCTCTGGCGCAGCTGGCGGTTTAGGCTTTGCAGCAAAAAGTTATTTAAATGCAGAGTTTAAAGCTGGGGTTGAAGTTGTAGCTGAGCTCAATCAACTTGCTCATAAGATGTCTAACGCAGATTGGGTCATTACAGGTGAAGGCAAATTTGACCGACAAACATTAAATGGCAAAACAGTTTTTGGTGTGAGTCGAGTCGCAAAAATGAAAAATGTACCTGTTATTGTGATTGCAGGTACTTTAGGCGAAGGCTACCAAGCGCTTTATGAGCACGGTGTTACAGCTGCTTTTTCACTAACAAATGGTCCAATCACATTAGAACAAGCCTGCGAAACAGCAGCAGAACTCATTTTCGAAAGAACAATCGATATTGCGAGATTAATTCAGTTTAATATGAACAACCGCTAAAAATTACTTAGTTATTTTTAAAACAGTCAAACCAACAAATAGGAATGCCTTATGAACGTTATTGATGCCATTCAGAAACGTCGTGCTATTAAGCGCTTCGACCCTTCATTTCAAATATCTGAAGAAAATAAACAACAGTTATTACATGAAGTTTTAGCAAATGCACCAAGTGCATTTAATTTGCAGCACTGGCGCCCTGTTGTGATTGAAGATGCTGAACTAAGACAAAAAATTCGTACTATTGCATGGGACCAACCTCAAGTTACCGAAGCATCATTACTCATTGTGTTATGCGCAAAAGTAAGCTCGTGGGAAGTCGATGCTAAGCGTGTATGGGATGGAGCTTCTCCGGAAGTTCAAAATATTATGGTTGGTGCAATTGACCAATATTACCGTGACCGCCCACAAACACAACGTGACGAAGTGATGCGTAGTGCAGGTATTTTTGCTCAAACTTTAATGTTGCTTGCTCAAGAGCATGGTTTAGACAGTTGCCCAATGGATGGTTTTGACTTTGATGCGATGGCGAAGTTAATTAACTTACCTGAAGATCATGTGGTGTGTTTGATGATTGCAGTTGGTAAATCAGCGACTCAACCCTACCCACGTGTGGGCAAACTTCCTTTTGATGATGTAATTATTCAAAATACATTCTAAGGTTTTAGTCAGATTTTAGGCTTCCATACTATTTCTTAATTTTAATATGAATCGTTGGAAGCCTTTAATTTGGCATTCAGAATAAATCTGATTTTGAGTCCTATTTAAACTGGATCAGAAAATAATCTAATAATCTCTCCCTTTCCCCTACCTTATTTGGGTCTAAAAGTTGAACCATGGCCCCATCAATCACAAACAAGAACATGTGAGCATCTTGTTTTGAAGCATTTACATTGGTTGTTAAAAGTAAATTATAGATTTCATTAATGAACCACTTTCGATATTCAACGACCACCTGATACGCTTTGGGATGTGTTTTTGAAATCTCAAAAATAGCTTTGAAAGGCAAATGGTAAAGTCCATCTAAATCTGCATGTAAAAAGTAAATTTTACGAAGCTTTTCAAGCAGAGTTAACTCTTTTTGAACATAGATGATTGAAATGACCTCTTGTTTAAGACCATCTTTTTGGAAAGTCAGGCTCATTTCAATAAGACGTTCTTTTGAGTGAAAGTAGTTATAAAAAGTTGCTTTCGGAGTTTTCGAAGATTCAATAATGCGGTCTACCCCGACTTTATGAAAGCCATATTTATTAAAAAGAAATCGGGAGGTATGAAGCACACTTAAAGCACGAAATGGAAGATCTGAATGTGGCATAGTTTTACCGTTATAAATTAAATTTTTGTTGTATATAAATGAGATATAAAAACCGCTGCCTTTTTTGGGAGAAAAAAGGCATAGCAAAGCCATAAAGACTGTGCTTGGCACATCTCAAGTTTTATTGTTGCTAAGTTTTTTAGACAAATTGATTTAAAGCCTGAAAAGCCTAGTGGCCATCAAACTGCTTTAAAAGTTTAAGTTGTGTCGATATAGACTTTGGCAAAGGCTGCCAAGAAATTAAGAATGTGCAAAGCCAACTCCTTTTTATAGGGAGTTCTGCCAGAACATTAATTAAGAATTATGGTGGCAGAACGAAAGGGGGTTAGCAGACTGGCTCAAGACCCAGCACACCCGAAGGTGTCCCCCTTCCGTCCTACCGCAACAAAAGGGAGACGAACGAGTTCACATTAAAAAAACGAGTTTTTTCAATGCTCTTGAGTACGGTCTGCTAAAACCGACTGGCAATGTAGGCCAGCAGGCAAAGGATAGTGCTCTGCCCTTTTCCAGTCAAGCACACAAAATGACATTTGTTTTAAATTAGATCATTAAAAAGTAAGGATAAATAATGAGTGAGTTATTATTAAATGAGGGTTTATAAAGGAGGGTTAAAAACAGCCTAGAAAGGCTGTTTTATTTAAGCTAAAAAGATTTCATATAAGGTGTATCATGTTAATTTTAAATAATCTTCATAACTCATTATCTCTAAAACGTGTAATTTACTTATTTCTAGTTTTTTCATAGTATCTGGAATCAAAGATCTATTAGCTAAAAAGAGCTGATCAGTCCTATCAAATCCACCTTGTAACCTTATTCTTCCATTTTGAACATAAATATCCATTAACCGATGTTCTCTTAGACTTTGTATAACTGTGGCTTTATATTCATCAAAATCTATTTTTTTATTATCTTTAAAAGAATACTCATCAAAAAGTTGATAGTAAAAGTTTAAGAATTTTTCTTCTCCATTTAAATATTTATCCAAGCTATTATTTTTCAATGAGATGTCATAGCAAATGATATTCGATTGATCAGCTTCTACTTCTGAAAGCCAATGATCAAAAATAGAAATAGAAATGACCGTGTCCCACATAAATTTACTCAAATTACTAGAATTTTATAAGGATACATTAAGAGCTTTTCAGTAAAGTTGAAACCAAGGCTTCTTTGGCTTAGCCCCAATATATGCAGGACTAACTTTAATTGGTTCCTGACCTTTTTCACATTCTTGAACACCCCACTCACTAGGGCGAAAACGCGCATTTGGTCCATCGGGTTCAGGTTTACCAAATTCTTTTCCAATATCATAATCAATTAGTGGAATTTCAAGTAACACTATGTCTCCACGAGCACAGGCGATTTTAGGACGCTTTGTGTCGTAAACCCATTTACCATAACCATTTTCTTCATTAGGATCAAAGCGCATGACTGGACCTATTTGCTGATCCCACGCCAATTCCATTCGAGGAGGCTCCATCGCAGTTACCCACATTCCTGCGACTTGTACAGGATGAGGGAAACGTACAGCCTGTAATCCACGTAAACTCAGGGGTAATTGTGGCTCACCGTTGTCAAAAGCATCGTAACGACTAATTAAGCTCCCTTTGGGAATCAACAGTTCGCCATATTGTGCATCTTGAGATAAAACGAAATGACTACGACTTTCCTTGTAATGCTCTTTAAGTGCGATCTCATACTTTACCGATGCAGTCATATAAAATAAATAACCTGCCCATAGGTCACATATCAATGCCAATAGCATAATGAATAATGTCTTTTTAGAAAAAAACCTCACAGGCTTTTGAGCCTTATCTCGCCAAAAGAATAGTGCTTTCACCAATAGGCCTAGTGTTAGTACAACACCAATCAATGGAGTAATAAATAACAGAAAAATTGCAAAAAGAGAGAATGGTTGTACAGGTATCATAATTTTTAAATCTTTAATTTCATATTTTTCTTAGGCGGGCCGCTAAGAAAATTGTATATATGTATATTAAAAAATAGAAATGATTAGTCAACAAATTAAGTTGTTACAATACGAAAAAGATAAATCTTTTTGATGTTTAAAAATATATTAAATATATAATTAAAAGCTTATATAAACTTGCAAAAAATTAAATTTAAGAATGCTGTTAAAGTTTTTTATTTAAATTTTATTTTATAAACAATAAACTCCTTAACACTTCTATCAGGAACAATGAGTCATGGAAAAACAAGATAATATATCAATTGCTCATAGATATCTTTCTAATACCATTTCTAAAGTAACAAACCAGCCCACACATGAGCTAAAAAACAATAATCCTGTCGAAAATGAAAACTCTTTCTTCTTTGTACATGATTTTGGTACTTATGAATTAGAAGCCAAATTCAATTATTGTGATGGTTTTCCAGAAAAAATAGCTTTACTTATACATGGAGGCAACTCTGACTTAAGCTCTTTAGGTCCTTTAGAATATCTACTTAGAAGGGAAAATATTGGAACTCTTTCATTTAATTTAAGTGGGTTAAATAGTACCAGTAAAACAAAATCATCGTTATCTCAAAATATAAATGAAAGTATTGCTTTTTACAGTCTCTTAAAAAAGGTGGATATTGTTATTGGATATAGTTTGGGTGGTTATATTGCAATAAATTTAGCAAAAAAATTTCAAATAGATCAATTAATTTTATTATGTCCAGCTATATATTCAGATCAAGCAGTAAACAAAATTTATGGAAATGAGTTTAAGAATGAAATTTCTAAACCTTATAGTTTTTATTCATCATCAATTTGGCATTTTTTAATGGAGTATAAAAGAGAAGTATTAATAGTATATGGAGAATTGGATGGAGTAAAAACGGATGATGGAAAGTCGAAAGGATTTTATGAAATTAATGGTATGACTCAGTATTCTCCAATTCCCTATGAGATAGTCCAAACATTTAAAAAAATTTCTATCCGAAAAGCTAACTTTAATTTAATAATTGAGAAAAATAAAGATCATTACCTCTTAAAAAATATAAAAACTTATAATATTAAAAAAAATATTGATTTCTCAAAAAAGACAGACTAGTCTGTAGCGGAATTTTCAAGCATAATAAATTATCCATGAATCAAATAGTTAAGAACTTAGAAACTTATCATCTTCACCTTTCTTCCGAGATTTCTCATTTAATTAGTGAAATGTCATATGAGTTGGCGTTATTAGGAGGCCCAGATTCTTTATATGTTCAAGAAAAGATTCTGGCTTTTAAGGAAATACTAAGTGCAAAGTTAAATTCATATGAAAAAAGTATGATAGAAAAATATATTCATAGAGAAATACCTTACCTAGTACTTGAAGGGTTAAATATTAAAAAATTAGATCGTAGTAAAATTGATATTACTCAATCAACTCAACTACCACCCCTTGAAATACTCGAAAAAGATATAGATATATTAACATTAGCTTCTTCTGAACAAATAATATTGGCACTCCTTGAGGAAGATGCTTTTGCATTTGATATTGATAATGTGGGTAAAATCGTTAGAGTTGTTGCAAACTTAAAAGGCGGTGGAGCTACAAAAATTGAAAATGAGAATCCTGATAAGAGTTCACATTCAGGTATAGAATTAACTGCACATACCGAAGCTCCTTACCATACAGTTACTAAAGTTGTTAACAATCATTCACCAGCTCCTTCTTCCTTAATTTTGACAGCAAGATGGAATCCCTTAAATGAACCTACAAGTTTAATTCCAATATCAAGAGTATTAAGCCAGTTAACTATTGAAGAGATACTGGCTCTAACAACGGAAAGTTTTAATTTTACAAGAAGTGAAACATTTAACGAGGGCCAAGGATCTGGAGGAGAAAATGTTTCTATCCTAGAAGTAGATAAATATGGTTATAAAGCCATGAAATACAACTCCTATAGATTCACTCCAAATGAGAATACCTCTATAAAAATCAAAAATGCTTTTTATAAATTTGAATCAATTGTTCGAAAAACTAGTATTATTGATTCTATTAATTTAAATCCTAATACCGTTTTAATTATTAATAATAGTTTATGCTTACATTGTCGAGATACTATTAAAGATAACCGAAGAACATTAGTTCGTTTATTTGGTTATAGAAAAAATCTTGACTATATTGTACTGCAAAAAAATCCTCTTATTGTTAAAGGCTAATGAATTGAATTTTGAACTCCTACTTATCTTAGGCTTAGTGGCTATGGTAGCTGGATTTATTGATGCTATTGCAGGTGGGGGTGGCTTAATAACTCTGCCTGCTTTGCTTTTATCAGGGGTTCCTCCTGTAGCTGCAATAGCAACCAATAAATTGCAAGCTGCCTCTGCAACACTTTCAGCAACCATTAGTTTCGCAAGAAAAGGACTCATCGAGTGGCGTAAAGCAATCCCTATAGCTTGTATGTCTTTTTTAGGTGGAATATTAGGGGCACTTTCAGTTACCCTCATGCCTAAAAATGTACTTTTAATTATCGTTCCAATACTTTTAATTTTAGTAGCCTTATATTTTATTTTTTCACCAAAACTAAGCGATGTAGATAAGAAACCTCTTATTCCTTATTTTCTATTTGCACTTCTAGTCGCACCGTTACTAGGGTTTTATGATGGAGTTTTTGGTCCTGGGGTCGGTTCATTTTTCATAGTTGCATTTGTACTATTATTAGGTTTTAAGTTGGTGAGTGCCTTATCTTATACCAAGTTAGCAAATGTGGCTTGTAACTTAGGTTCTTTATCTATTTTCATCATTAAAGGATATGTCATTTTTCCAATCGCTTTAGTAATGGCTGGTGGGGCTTTTATTGGGGCTTCGATTGGCGCAAAATTTGCGGTAAGATTTGGATCAAGAGTGATTAAGCCTTTGTTAATATTGATAAGCTTATGTATGGCTCTAAAATTATTATTGGATCATAAGAACCCCATTTTCATATATTTTAGCCATTTCTTTTGATCTATTTATTACATTATTTGCATCTGAATAGCGTATTTTCTAGAGGCTCTTAAATCTGTTAAGAGCTCATTACTCTGAAATAGAACATACTATAGAAAAAGCTAAGCCCCGATTACCGAGACTTAGCTTTAAAATAATTTTAAATTAAAAATTACTTATTTGATGTCTGTAAACTCAGAAACAGGTTTGTTGACTTCAACTTTTGTACCTGCAAATTTTTCGCTCACAAACTTTTGTACTTTAGGTAAGTGGTAAAGTTCACCCAATTTCGTATAGATCGGGTCATTTTTATTCGCTTCAGCCACACCTAATAAGTTTACATAAAGCTTTGTAGACTGATCAATTGGCTCACGGAAGATAGAATCTTTCAGAACGTTTAAGCCGCCTTCAAGTGCCAATGTATTACCCAATACAATTGCATCAACGTCGTTTTTAACACGAACTGCTGTTGTCATTTGAATTGGTTTTAATTTTAAACCTTTAGGGTTTTCAGCAATGTCATTGGTCGTCCCTTTTACAGGGTCAAAGTCTGGTTTAAGTTTAATGAGTTTAGCAGACTGTAATAATGTTAATGCACGCGCTTCGTTAGCAGTATCGTTTGGAATCGCGATTGTAGCGCCTTGTTGGAACTCATCAACAGTTTTAACTTTATTTGCATAAAGACCCATTGGTTCCAAGTAAGTTGTCGCAATAGCAGCAACTTTAGCAGTATTTGAAGCGTTATAGGCTGCTAAATAGTTAAATGACTGAAACGCATTTACGTCTTGTTCGCCACTTGCTACAGATGTGTTCAACACAACGTAGTCAGTCAAGTTAGTCACTTCAAGTTTAATACCCGCTTCTTTAGTCTCAGGAAGCGTTGCAACATATTTCCATACGTCAGTGTCTGAACCTGTTGAAACAAGTTTAATTGTGCGTACTGACTCAGTTTTGTCATTAGCTGGTGCTGTATTTTCAGTTTGTGCAGGTTGTTTATTACATGCAGTCAGTGTGAGTACAGATGCGCTGAACAGGACACTAAATAATTTTTTCATAGATACATCCTAAAATGGGAAACGCCTACTCTACAAAAGAGCGAGGCATTCCCAACCATTGGGTCGAAATGCAATATTTGGCTGGAAGTAATTTCCAGATATATAAGGGTTTAGAAGCCTGAATTCAGCCTAATTTCTTCCTTGATATTGCTCGCTGAACAATAGACTTATGTTTTGAATCAGTTTCTAAATATTGGATCATCATATATCAATAAGTGAATATTCTACAAATAACTTGTTCGATTTTGATATATAGACACGCTCTTGGTAAGGCACTGATAATAAAAAACATATTATATAAATAAAACAGTTTTGATTAAAATATGTACTTATTTGATTTATATGAAATTTTCAGGATTTGTTAGCAATATTTAAGCTAACTATGGCGCTAATTTATAGGCTATGCATAAAAAAAGCCCCTGTTTTCACAAAGGCTTTTTAAATTAGTTAGTTAAGCTCAGTTTCAATTACTTATGAACCCAAGGCACAGCTGGTGAGCCAATCCACGCAGATTTAGCAGGAATATTTTCACCTTTCATCACTAAAGTTAAAGGTCCTAACACTGCATGGTGGCTAACATTGGCGTTATATAAAATAATACTACGTGAATTTACGACTACATCATTTCCAATATTCACTTGTCCAATTTTCATAATACGATCTTCAAACAAGTGAGTTTGTGGACCTGAAAAGCTATTAAATTCAGCACGGTCACCAATGCTTACACAGTCAAACTCAGTAATATCAGCCGTATCCATATAGACATCTTTACCAATTTGAACACCTAAAATACGCAAGAAGAATGGCAACATTGGCGTTCCTCTTAAGTAGTTTAAGAAGTTTGGAATCGCAACTGATTCATATAAGCTCGTGACTCCTTCACTTAACCATACAAACATGGTCCACATTGGCGCTGAACGCGGTTGATAACGACCAATTAAAGTCCACTTCATCAATGCAACAATAATGAAACAGCCGACACCATAGAGCAGTCCTGCAATGGTTAATGCTAATAGTCCTTTCGCTATGCCGTAGTTATTAATAACATCAATAACGTCTAATACAATCATATAACCTACGCCAATTGCGAGTGCAGCTGGCAATACAACGCGAAGGCCTTCAATAAAACCACGCATGAAACGGCGCTTGGCACTAGGTTTAAACGTTAAATGGTCAGGATATTTTTCAGCAGCTTCACGTGCAGGTAATAATAATGGCGGAGAACCAAACCAAGTTTGACCATCATACATTTCAAGGTTATCTGGTGTTTTTGATTGTACGCCAATTAAAACGTTATCTGGTAAAACAGTTCCATCAGCAATATAAGCACTGTTTCCGACAAAGCTACGGTTACCGATTTTGGTCGATTTTAATGTCATCCAACCGCCTTTGATCTCTTCATCACCCAACATTACCGCATCGGCAATAAAGCTTTCTTCCCCCAAAGTCAGCATTTCAGGAATAACACCATTTGCAGTAGAAATTTCGGTATTTTTACCTACTTTCGCCCCTAACATACGGAACCATGTTGGCGCATAAATCGTAGCAAACAGGCCGTGCAATGTTTGTAAGCTTGTTTCTAAAATTTGAGACGCAAACCATTTACGATAATAGGTGCTGCCATGAACAGCGTACGTTCCAGTCTCAAGACGAGGCAATGCAATTTTGCGTATTGCTGAAGAAATAACAGCAGTAATCATCATCATCATTGCACTAGCTGGAATCGCTAAAGCAAAATAATAAAGTGCGATTTGCAGGTGGTTATTCGGATTGATATTAAATACGTTTACATCTAACCAATCGACCAAAAGGAAACTTGGGAAAATTGGAATAAAGAAAAGACAAGCAATGATTAATGCACTAACACCATAATATCCATATTCAGCAATCTTACGAATAAACGATAATTTAGGACGTTCTGGCATTTTAGCGTGTTCATCTACATGCCCTATTTTCTTAGCTGGCGTACCATCCCAAATTTCTCCGGCTGGTACAACCGTGTCATATTCAATTGAAGTTAAGGCATTTACATGAGCTTGTTTTTCTAACACTGTATTTTCTTCTAATACAGCATATGAACCCACATAACTATCTTCTTTAAGATGAATTGAACCCAACACCAAATGACCATGTTCGACTTTGGCATTTTCTAAATTCACTTGAGAGCCAATACTCACACCATCTTCAACAGTTAATAACGATGGCATACGAATATGAACTGAACTAATGGTGACATCATGTCCAATTTTTGCGCCCAGTGCTTTTAAATAGAGGTTAAGTAAAGTTGAACCTGACAATAAATAAACTGGTGAAATATTGCTAATACGGTCTGCTAACCACCAACGGAAATACGTCATTCCCCAAAGTGGATAACGTCCTGCACCAATGCCCAGCATTAATAATCGTTTCACCATAATTGAAAGTACAAAACTACTAATAATAACGCTGATATAAACCAATAGAGACAACAAGATCGCATACGGGATGCTGTCTCGGGTTCCACCTGTAAAATAGTGATAGGTAAAGAATGGTGCCAACCATTGCAAAATATTAATCGAAATTAAAACTGGAATGGTCGCAAGCTGTGCAATACCACATAACCATTTATAAGTTTGATTACGCGGGTTGTCTTGCCCAATCTGGCTATCAAATAACGTTGGCTCTGGTTGCTCCAACATTAAAGCTGCAATAGCCCCCACTCTTCGGGCTTGATATAAGCTTTGAATTGTAAGATGGCTATATTCTTGATGTTCACGCAGATTTGAAACTAAAACAGCGGCTAAAAGTGAATGCCCACCTAAATCATCAAAGAAATCCGAATCTAGTTTAATCGGCATGTTCGGAAACAAGCGGTTCAAAATTTCAAATAAAATTTCTTCGGCTGGATTTTGCGGCTGATCAGATTCACTACGGTCAATCACACTAGTAAGCGGTCTTGCTTTTAATGCCTTACGGTCAATTTTCCCAGATAATAAACGTGGTACTTCTTCAATAATCTCAAAACGATTCGGTACCATATAAGGTGGTAAACGTTGAGCTAGAGTATGACGAAGCTGCTTAATTTCTATCGGTTGTTTAGCATCAAGCTCAGGTGCAATAAAAGCAATAAGCTGATCAATTCCGTCTTCTTGACGTAGAATTACTGCTGCTGTGCCAATGCCATCAATATCACAAAGTGCCGCTTCAATTTCACCGAGTTCAACACGGAAACCACGGATTTTCACCTGATCATCAGCACGGCCTAGGCAGTGTACTTGACCAAATTCATCAATTTTTGCCAAATCCCCAGTACGGTAAAGCAACTCTTCATCCGCACTCATTGCCCAAGGGTTTTCAATAAACTTATCAGCCGTTAAATCCGGTCGCCCTAAATAGCCTGGTGCCACACTCGGACCGAAAATACAGAGCTCACCTGTTTCACCTTGAGGCAGTAATTCTCTTTCAGCGTTAATGACTAACATGCCATAGTTTGGTAAAGGTTTCCCAATCGTGACAGGTTTACCACGTTCTAACGGCTCAAGGCTTGCAGTAACCGTAGTCTCAGTTGGACCATAGGTATTAAACATTTGATGGTGAGGTAATGCCCAACGGTCAACGAGTGAATCTGGGCACATTTCCCCGCCTAAGTTGATAATACGTAAATTCGGTACATCTTCAGGGAATAAAGCCAGTAATGTTGGTACAGCATGCAATACTGTAATTTGTTCCTGCTTTAATGTTTGGCATAAACGTTCAGGGTCACTCACCAAGTTTTTTGGAGCAATCCATAATGTTGCCCCAACCAAATAAGAAAGCCAGATTTCTTCAAATGACATATCAAAAGCGACAGAAAAGCCTTGATAGACTTTATCTTGCTCTTGAATATCTAAAATATTATTTTCACTACGTAGAAAGTGACAAATATTTTTCTGGGTAATCACAATACCTTTCGGCTTTCCAGTTGAGCCTGAAGTATAAATAATATAAGCAGGTTGATCGGAGGTCGTTCTAGCTAAAGGAATATTTTCACTGAGTGGCTTTTGAAGTTCAGTATTTGTCCATTTGGTTTGTGGCACGTCAGCTAAGTGTTCATACCATTCATCGGTAGTAATCATCCCCACAGCTTCAGCATCTTCAAGACAAACTGCAATACGGTCGGCAGGTGTATCCATATCAAAAGGAAGCCACGCTGCGCCACTCAAACAAATCGCCAATTGGGCTTTTAAAAGCTCAATACCACGAGGTACCCATAACCCAACAATATGACCTGGTTTTATCCCTCTTATCGTCAAATGTTGAGCCATAATTAAGGCTTGCTGATATAACTCCCCATACGTCAACGTTTTATTTGCTTCAATTAAAGCTGTTTTATCTGAGAGATTTTGAGCAGTTTGAATAAAAATATCGGCGAGTACTTCATCTTGCAAAAATTCGGGATGAAATTTACCACGAATAATATTTTTCGAGCTTGTTACGCATTGGTTCATTTTTATAACTCTCTTTAAGTTTTTGATTTAACTTAAATACAGTCACGTTTGGATTTTTATGACTTATTAAAGAAATCAATTGTTAGGCAACAAATTAAAGAGTTGAACTTAAATGAAGATTAAAGATTTTATTTTAAGCGTAGAGAGTGAGTTATTAACTTAGAAGAACAATCGATTTTTATGACTTATAAATCAAACGGGAATGACAACAAGGAAAAATATAGGCACGTATTTTTATAAAAATTAAATAGCGTTATTCAAAATTGATATAAGCCAAGAAAATAAAAAAATAGGCATAAAAAAAAGCCCTCGTCATTAACAAGGGCTTTTTAAGAATTTGGCGGAAGCGGTGAGATTCGAACTCACGGAGGACTCACACCCTCGTCGGTTTTCAAGACCGGTGCATTAAACCGCTCTGCCACGCTTCCAACGAGCGCTATAATATAAACAAAAACACAAGTTGGCAAATCTTTTATTTAACTTTTAATTCAAACGCTCAAAATAAATACAAATTGCTTTAGTTTTCTGGGTTTTCACTCTTTTCATAGCGAATTGTATTGATATACCAAAGCTTTTTCCCAGATGGCGTATGCACTTCAATCTCATCATCGACTTCTTTGCCGAGCAGTGCACGGGCCATCGGCGATTCAATCGAAATATGCTGCGGGTGATGATCATAAATTTCATCAATCCCCACAATACGTAAAGTTTTTTGCTCACCTTCTTCGTTTTCAATCTCGACCCAAGCGCCAAAATAAACTTTACCGGCTTGCTCAGGGGAGTAATCAATGATTTTTAATTCTTCTAAACGTTTTCCTAAATAGCGTACTCGTCGATCAATTTTTCTAAGTAGCTGCTTGTTGTATTGATAATCTGCATTTTCACTGCGATCACCCAAGCTTGCAGCCCAATTCACTTTCTTTGTGATTTCTGGTCTTTCTTCATGCCAAAGTTGTTTTAATTCAGCAACTAATTTGTCATGCCCTGATCGGGTGATTAAGTTAGATTTCATGATTAAAAACCACTGTTCAACAACATATCGCTTACAAGATGTAGCATTTTATACCCTATTTTCTCATATCAGAAGTGTATAAATTTTCTTCCTTAAGAAATTCATGTGTTTATGATGATATATCGAAGATTTAATTGTACGAAATTTGACAATACTTTTTTTCAATACTATGATGCGCGCAGATTAAATGTTGAGCATTTTTTAACCTTTTAGAAAACTATGTAGATTTTCTACACAGTTTGTTTTTTTCATTTCATGTCATTTTGAATGACGTCATGACTGCCCACCCCTTATTGAATTTATCAACTTTTAAAAGTTATGGCAGCTTATTGTCTGACTTTTTGGGCATAAATTATCTGTAGCGGAGACAACATGCACAGTAATTCAAGTTCAGGGTCGAGGCTTTGCCTTAACTCTTTATTTTCTTCTCTCCCGTTAAAAGCACTTGCACTCAGTACTATGCTTTTTCCATTTCATAGTATTAATGCAGGAAAAACCCTACAGTACAATACTGTAGTAAATACAAACACTCTAACTGTTGTTGCGGTAGAAAGCCCGACAACCGTTTTCAAAGAAGATCAGTTTTTACATGGTTTTGGTTACGACTTAGCACGTAACTATGCACAAAGCCTTAATGTAAAGCTGGACTTTAAAATCGTGGCAGACAATGCCACTGCACTTAGATGGGTTCAGCAAGGTAAAGCAAACTTTGCAATGACGACCGCAGGTTTAAGTACCATCGAGAACAAAGGTTTAATGTCCTTTTCTGCAAGTTGTGGTGACACAGTCGATTTGCAAAAAAATGGGTTAAATCCTGAGTTAAGCTGGGTGTTTAAACAAGCTGATGACCCTCTTACCCAAACTGCTAGTGGCTTTGTATGCCAAAGTAAGCAAAATGGTGTAACCCAGCAACTTGCTTCTTTCTATAATCGTAATGTGGTGAAACCAGAAGCTTGGTCAACCATTCAGCGTGACTTAACGACGCGTTTACCGATTTATAAAGCGAGCTTTAAACAAAGTGCAGCTAAATATGATCTTGACTGGCATTTACTTGCTGCCATTGGTTATCAAGAATCATACTTAAAGCCAGAATCTGTTTCTCCCACAGGTGTTCGTGGCTTAATGATGCTGACCAATAGCACTGCTCGAGCAATGGGTGTAAGCAATCGTAGTGATCCAGCTCAAAGCATTCAAGGTGGCGCGAAGTATTACGACCAGATGCTAAGTGAATATGATGATATTCCCTTCCCTGATCGGAACTGGTATGCACTTGTAGCCTATAATATGGGACCTGGTGCGGTAAACCAGATTCAGAAGCGCTTGCAAGCACAAGGGAAAGATCCAAATCAGTGGGTTAATCTCTACAATTATTTGCAAAGTAATAAAGCGCGTAATGGTCGATATAAGCAAGCGGTTCAATATGTCACTCGTATTCGTGCTTATCTTGAACATATCAAAACGGCGCAAACACGAATCAATATCTAATTTTTATTGTTTAAAAGTTGATAAACTCATTGTTTGTATAAATAAAAAGCTTACCTCTATGGGTAAGCTTTTTATATGAATTCTTTGAAATTTAAGCTGTTTGCTCTAATACTTTCTTAAATAAATCTTTTTGTTCTTGGCTTGGCTTTGCTGTTTGTAAAGCCATCAATTGAGACATATCGCCTTGAACTTTAATTTTACCAGTCATGAATGCCTGCATAGCAGCAGCCATATCAAACTCTAAGAATACTTTACGTAAAGTTTCAGCATCCATGTTTAAAGTTGTTTTGGCATTTGAAGACAAACCTTTTTTGATTTTACCCCCATCTAAAGCTAATTCGGTATTTCCAGAAGCATCTGTAACTACTAAATTAATTGCCAAATTAGCAAGAGCAGGTGGCAAATTAAGATCCCCTGCTTCAGCAGTTAATTTTTCGACAGTAGCAAACCAATCTTCAGTTAAAAATGCAGGCATGATTCTTCCTCAAATTTATTTGTTCAATTTCTCTAGTTGCCTATCCAGACAACATCATGTGAAGCAATTCTGCTTGAGCGTTGTTATAGCATGTAATTTAAATTTAGGGCTATGACTTTTTGTACGGAACATTCATTTTTTAGTATTTTGATACATTAAAGGCACTTGTTTATAAAGTGCCTTTAATTGACTTATCAAGTAGTTTTACTCAGCAGCAAAACTTAAGTTCACAACATCTAAGCGATTCTTAAGCTCTTCTGGATCTTTAAAATCCAGCTCGCGCTGAGAATCTAGGGCTTCGAAGTCAAACAGTTCACGGTCCGCTAATTGAGACGGAGATACGTTTTGTAACGCACCAAAAATGCTGTGTAAGCGTTTCGGATATTGTTTATCCCAGTCACGTAGCATTTCATTCAGCATGGCACGCTGTAAGTTTTCCTGCGAACCACAAAGGTTACATGGAATGATTGGGAACTGACGCAACTCGGCATATTTGATGATGTCTTTTTCTTCAACATATGCCAATGGACGAATCAGAATATTCTTTTTATCTGATGATAAAAGCTTTGGAGGCATCGCCTTTAAACTACCACCATGAAACAGATTTAAGAAGAACGTTGCAAGAATGTCATCGCGGTGATGTCCTAAAGCAACTTTAGTCGCACCAATTTCTTGTGCAAAGCCATACAAAGAACCACGGCGTAAACGGGAACATACTGCACAGTAGGTTTTACCTTCCGGTGTTAAACGCTTAGTAATGGTATAGGTGTCTTTTTCTAAAATGTAATATGGAATGTTATTTTCTTCCATATAACGAGGTAAGACATCTTCAGGAAAGCCTGGTTGCTTTTGGTCAAGGTTAACCGCAACAACATCAAAATTGATTGGTGCAATACGTTTAAACTGCAACATGATATCGAGCAAGGTATAACTGTCTTTACCACCAGACACACACACCATGACCTTATCGCCCTCTTCAAGCATATTGAAGTCACGAATAGCATGCCCAACTTGACGGCGAAGCTTCTTGAGCAAACGGTAATAGGCCGAGCTTGTTGGAAGTTCAGGCTTAAAATTAAATCCCTGATTAGACTCAACTGGCGCGTACATAGACGAGATATACCCATAAATAAAAATACCGCGCAATTTTATATGATTCGGACGAGAATCGCATCAAAAGAATAGTTTCAATTCTTGAAGTCGTCACATTGCTCCTGCATGATGCAAAAGTCGTGTTCTATTTTGACTAGCGCGTTCAAAATTTGTGCAAAGTGCTTACTTTTTGGACTTTTCCACAGTTTTCCACAAAACCTGTGGATAAAATTGTGGATTTCTTCGTACTTGACAAACTGTTTAGACCTTCTGTTAAGGGTTTTATTTAAATTGATCATTTTTTAACCAATGTTTTTTACCTTTAAATATCAACATGTTAGTCAAGTCAATAGAATCATTTTAAAAATAATTTTTAATTTTTTTTGATGAGCATTCGAACAAAACAGCTTGATTTTTTGAAAGAGTCGAAATAAAAAAAATTACACAAAAGTTCTTTCTGTAATATTTTTTGATAAACTCTTCGACAAGTTTTGAATATCTTAAAATTGTGAATAACATAAAATGAAAAAACCGGTTCAATTTCTTTTTTCTTGTTTACTGGGGATGACCACTTTTTCGGTCGGCATAACGTCGACTTCAGCAGGCCAAATGTATATTTACCAAGATAAAAATGGTAGTACATTGCTGACGAATCGAAAAAGTTATGATCAATCACTTAAAAAAGTAAAAGTGACCTATTACCCTGACAGTAATATTCATAGTTATACGAACTGGGGAGCTTCAGAGGCCTCTGTTCTACCAAGCTACAATAAAAATAAAAATGCTTTTGACCACATTATTAAACAGGCTGCACAGCAACACGGCGTATCAGAAGGCTTAATTAAGGCCGTCATGCATACCGAGTCAGGATTTAATGTAAATGCTCGCTCTCCAGTCGGGGCGCAAGGTCTTATGCAGCTTATGCCTGCGACTGCACGTCGATTTAACGTGACCAATGCCTTCGATGCTCAACAAAATATTTTTGCAGGTGCAAAATATTTAAGCTGGTTGCTCAAGCGTTTTCGTGGCAATACACAAATGGCTCTTGCTGCTTATAATGCAGGTGAAGGTAATGTTGATAAATACGGCGGTATTCCACCTTTTCGTGAAACACAAGATTACGTGCGCCGTGTAACCAGTCGATATCAAAACTTGTATTCATCTGGTTCAGGTTTTTCATCTTTTACTAATTCTTCTAATACTTCAGCGCAAGTATCTTCTCAGTCTTCTAATTTAACGGAAAACACAACAGCTCAAATAGCTGCGCCAGCACCTAAATATTCTTCTTCTCGTCAAATTGTGACTTTATCTAATGGGACATTTACTGATGCGCCTACGGGTACTTATGTCACGAACAACGCCACTGCTATTGCACATATTCGAATTGAATAAAAACTTTTACTGACGGATCTATTTCGTCAAATTTCTGTGCTTTAAATTGTAAAGATCTATTACCTGATCCTTACCATTTAGGCGAATTTAGCCAATAATTCTTTAAATTTAGGTACATTCTACTTCGTGAAAGAATGTATCAATTCCTTATTTTTTTCTTGAATTTTTCCCTTAAGCCCCGCATATTAGCTGCATGATTTAGAATTTGTAAATCAGATAACATTTTATTTATAAGAGGGTTTTCTCAATGATGCGGATTGGTTTGTTTTTGCTTACCAACCTCGCGGTACTGGTTGTAGCTGGCATTATTTTGTCACTCTTCGGTGTCGGTAGTTACCATGGCGCGGGTGGCTTGAATCTAGGCAACCTTTTAGTGATCTGTTTTGTGTTTGGTATGGTGGGATCTTTAATCTCGTTATTCATGTCAAAATGGATGGCTAAGAAAACGACCGGTACAGAACTGATCGACCCGAATGCTCCTCGTAACCAAGCTGAAAGCTGGTTATTGCAAACAGTCGCTGAACTTTCTCAGCGTTCTGGTATTAATATGCCAGAGGTTGGTATTTTTCCATCATATCAATCCAATGCCTTTGCAACAGGCTGGAATAAAAATGATGCCTTAGTTGCCGTTTCATCTGGTCTACTTGAGCGTATGAATAAAGATGAGCTCCGTGCTGTGCTTGCGCATGAGATTGGTCACGTTGCGAATGGTGACATGGTTACCCTAGCACTCATCCAAGGTGTCGTGAACGCCTTTGTTATGTTCTTTGCTCGTGTAGTCGGTGACTTTATCGACCGTAATGTTTTTGGTCGTCAAGATGATGAAGCACCGGGTATGGGTTACTTCGTTATTACCATGGTATTAGATATTGTCTTTGGTATTCTCGCTTCTGCGATTGTGATGTGGTTCTCTCGTTATCGTGAATATCGTGCTGATGAAGCCGGTGCGCGTTTAGCAGGTAAACAAGCAATGATTTCTGCATTATTACGTCTACAAGCTGAGACAGAAATGCCAGATCAAATGCCAAAAGAAATGAAAGCTTTCGCGATTGCGGAAGGTAAAGAACAAGGTTTCAGCTTAGCTGCTTTGTTCCAAACCCACCCAACAATTGAACAACGTGTGGCAGCTTTACATCAATTAGATTGCCCATAAAACGTTTAACGTGAAGAAATAAAGCCTCCAATCGGAGGCTTTATTTTTATTACATTGATTGATAAAAGCTCCACAGATAACTTGCTCCCCACCAAACAGCCAAGCCAATTAATAGTAGTACAAAAGCACCTAATAAATCGGGTATATGTAACCATATCCAACTCACCACAGGATTACGCCAGAAGGCTGAGTGCTGCTGCTTCTTTTCAAGCTTTTCATGTAAATATGGATGAACGACATGAATATCACTTTGAATCGCATATTCTTCACGTATGTGCGTATGCACCACATCTAATGCTTTTCTACTAGGTCGTATAAATATATCAAAAATAGTTCCTGCAACTGGAACAAAGCCCACTACAGCATCTACAACTGCCAGTTTAATGACTGGAGTTAATTTATATTGGGGTACACCAATCTGTTTAGCCTTATAAATGGCATAGCACGTCAGCGCGAAACCAGCAACATCACCAGCAATTGGAATCGTACTTAATGCAGCATCGGCACCAATACCCTGCTTTGTAAAAGGAATGCGAACTGCGCTGTCCATCATGGTGGCAAACTTGGCAAGGTCTCGTTCTAGTGCGATGACCTGCTGCTCTGTTAATTTTTTTTCTTGAGGCATCTAAATCAAATACACTAAGGAAAGTTAAACTTAATATACTTGATTTAATGCCTCTTTTTAAAATAGTTTGCTTTTAACTAGAAGCTTTCGATCTAAACAATGAACGAAGCAACACGTACATCACTGGAATAAAGAATAAAACCAGCACAGTACCAAACATAACACCACCTAAAATACTAATACCGATTTCTTGGCGACTCACAGCCCCTGCGCCTTGAGCAAAGACCAAAGGGATTACTCCAGCACCAAAGGCTAAGGAAGTCATTAGAATGGGTCTTAAACGCAAGCTAGCACCTTCTAAAGCCGCTTGAATCGCGTTCTTACCCTTTTCTTGAGCCAAGGCTGCAAACTCAACAATCAAAATTGCGTTTTTGCACGATAAGCCAATCGTGGTTAACATTGCGATTTGGAAATACACGTCATTTGGCAGTCCAAAAATATAAGAGAAAATTACACTTCCCCCTACGCCAAGCGGAATTGATGTCATCACAGCGGCTGGAATGCTCAAGCTTTCATATAGAGCTGCTAAACACAAGAAAATAAAGCCCGCTGAAATTAAATATAACCAGACGGCCTGATTAGTCGACTTCTGTTCTTCAAAAGATAAACCTGTCCACGCTAAACCCACATCCTTTTGCTGATTTACGAGTTGTTCAACATCTTTCATTGCCTGACCTGAACTGCTGCCACTCGCAACATCTGCCTGTAGCTGTAAAGCACTATATCCCATATAGCGTTTTACGATTTCAGGAGCTCCGCCCCAGCTAAAGTTAGCAAATGAACTAAAAGGCACCATTTCATTTTGGTTATTACGTACAGACCAGTTATATAAATCTTCTGGTTTCGATCTGAACTCAGCATCACCTTGAATCATGACACGCTTAATACGACCACGGTCAATAAAGTCATTCACGTAAGTCCCACCCCACGCACTCGACAGAGTGTTATTAATCGCAGGGAGTTCTAAGCCATTTGCTAATGCTTGTTTCTGGTCAATTTTGATATTTAGGTTTGCTTTACTATTGGTTGATTGCTTATCAAAGTTTTCAAAACTTGAGTAGCTTTTGCTCTGTGTTTGCAACTGACGGAAGGTGCTATCTAGAAAATCTTGCCCCTGCCCATTTAAATCTTGAATCCATAAATCCATACCATCAGTTTGACCTAGACCATTGACCGAAGCAGGTAAAGTCACATTGATTTGAGCATTATTAAAACGGCTAAAATATTTCATCGCACGCTTTTGTATAGCGTCTGCCGAATCATCTTTTCCTGTACGCACATCCCATGGTTTTAAAGCAATAAATCCTTGTGCCAAGTTCTGTCCTGTACCCGAGTAATTTCGGCCATAACGGATTAAAACTAAGTCGACATTTTTATCTTCTTGAGTCAGGAAATATTGACGAACTTGTTCACCAATTTTCTGACTTTGAGAAATTGGGGCACTATCCACAAGCTTAATTTGAACACTTAAAATGCCTTGATCTTCTTTAGGAATAAATCCACTTTTTAAACCACTATAGAACAGTGCGAAAACAGCAATCAAAGCCACAAAAATCACAACAACCGATTTACTGTAACGAATGCTTGTTTGTACGATCTTGATATATTGATTTTTAAGTTGATCAATTTTTTGGTTAAACCAAACCGCCCAACGCATAGGCTCAGGGTTAGGTTTTAAAATTAGGGCACACAAAGCAGGTGTTAGGACTAGGGCAACGACGAGCGATAACGCCATAGCGGCAACTAAAGTAATAGAAAACTGGCGGTAAATAACCCCAATTGAACCACCTAAAAAAGACATTGGAATAAAAACCGCAGTTAAAACCAATGTAATCCCAATTAAGGCACCACTAATTTCTCCCATCGACTCAATGGCTGCTTCTTTCGGTGTTAAGTGCTGTTCATGCATGAGCCGTTCAACGTTTTCCACGACTACAATTGCATCATCAACTAACAAGCCGATGGCGAGCACCAGTGCAAATAAAGTTAAGGTGTTAATACTAAAACCAAGCACATATAAGACAGCAAAAGTTCCTAAAATAACAACCGGCACAGTAATACTCGGAATGAGTGTAGCGCGCCAGCTTTGTAAAAATAGGAACATCACCAAAATAACGAGAATAATCGCTTCAATAAGCGTCTTCACTACTTCCTTAATCGACTCTTGAACAAACGGCGTGTTATCTCGTGGATAAACAATTTTATATCCGGCTGGTAACTTGCTTGTAACCTGATCTAGAGTTTGATGAATAAGCTTAGAGGTTTGAATTGCATTCGCACCTGAAGATAACGAAATACCTAAACCAGCAGCAGGATAGCCATTAATGGTATTAAAAGACTGATAATTTTCTGCACCCAACTCAACTCTGGCAATATCTTTTAAATAGACATAGCTCGCTGTTTGATTTGCTTTTACTACAATATTTTTAAACTCTTCAACTGTTTTTAGTCGAGAACCGGCTGTAACTTTCGTATTTAAATATTGCCCATCGATAACAGGTAAATCACCAATCGCACCTGCGGCCACCTGTGTATTTTGAGCGGTGATTGCACTGGCAACATCACTTGGCATTAAATTATATTGTTTTAATTTATCGGGGTTTAGCCAGATTCGCATTGCATATTGCGAACCAAAAACATCCGACTCGCCTACCCCTTCAATACGGTTCAGGTCATCTACCACATGCGTAGTTAAGTAATCCGATAGCTCAATATTGCCTGATTTACCTGTCGAGTCATATAAACCTACCACCATAAAAGTATCGCCGAGTGACTTACTTACCGTCACCCCTTGGCGTTGCACTTCATCGGGCAAACGTCTTATGACGCCACTAATACTATTTTGTACTTGTACCTGTGCCGTATCAGGATTTGTTCCATTATCAAAACTAATCGTAATTCGGCTACGTCCAGATGAGTCACTGGTCGAACTGAAATAAAGTAAGTGATCTATACCCTGTATTTGCTGTTCTAAAATCTGAGTAACACTTTGCTCAACCGTTTGTGCATCTGCCCCACTATAACTTGCCGATACTGTAATTTTTGGAGGGGCAATATCAGGATAACGTTCTACGGGTAAATTCAGCACCGAGAAAATACCAAATGCCATAACAATAATTGCTAGTACACTGGCAAAAATAGGGCGCTGAATAAAGAATTTAGATAGCATGGCTGCTCAGAATTAAGTCGTCAATTAACAGGTGGCAATACCGAATTCGGCATCTTGATCATCAACGAGCGATATATAAAAGACAAGTAGAATTAACACAATAAATGCAATTAAGACAAAAACAAAGCCAGAATGGGCATTTCCTACAAACCCATAAACAAGGTTTTAACAAGTGTCACTAAAAATTCATGAATTCTTCATGATCATGTCAAGTTCAATCGGGAGACTAGTTTCGTTTAGACTAAAACAATATGAGTAGAATTATGTTTAAAAAAGCAATTTTATGCTTAAGTTTAATTAGCTTAGTTGGTTGTAATGACGATGATAAAACTGAAAACACACCAACTACGCCAGAATATCAACTTCCTAAAATTCTAGTAGTAGGACACCGTGGCGCTAGCGCTTTACGTCCAGAACACACTTTAGCTTCATATCAAAAAGCCATAGATGATGGTGCAGATTTTATTGAACCAGATCTAGTATCCACAAAAGATGGTGTATTGGTTACTCGCCATGAAAATGAGATTGGCGGCACAACCAATGTAAGTACCTTAAGCCAGTTTGCAGACCGTAAAATAACAAAAAATATTGATGGTAAAGACTTAACTGGTTGGTTTACAGAAGACTTCACTTTAAGTGAATTACAGCAACTTAAAGCGCGTGAACGTATTCCTGAGTTCCGACCGGCAAACACAGCTTATAATGACCTTTACCCTGTCCCAACTCTAGAACAAGTGATTGAGCTGGCTGAAGCAAATTATAAGAAAACGGGAAAAATTATTGGTTTATATATTGAAACCAAACATCCTACTTACTTTAAAAATCATAATCTGGCAATGGAAGATGCCCTTCTTAAAACATTAGCCAAATATAAATATACGCGTGATATTGCGCCTGTTTATTTACAGTCTTTTGAAGTGAGTAATTTAAAATATTTAAAAGATCAGCTCGACCTTCATAAAACGATTAAACACGCACAAATCATTCAACTATATGATGCTAAGACTTCACAACCAGCCGACTTTGTTGAATCTGGAGAAACTAAAACTTATGCCGATTTAGCCACAGCACAAGGTTTAAAAGACGTGGCTAAATACGCAAACGGTGTAGGACCAAGTAAAGGCTATATTCTTAACTTTAATAACAATGGCTCAGTTCAAAAGACTTCATTTATTTCTGATGCACATACGGCTGGCTTAAAAGTACATCCTTATACTTTCCGTCCAGAAAATAACTTTCTACCAACATCTTTAAAATGCAGTCAAGATAAACCAGCTGAGCGCTGTCCAACTGGTGCTTTAAAAGAGTTTGAAGCATATTTCAAAGCGGGCGTTGATGGCGTCTTTACAGATGACCCAGCATTGGGCCGTGAAGCTGTTATTAATTATGAAAAAGCCGCAAAATAATTAAAGTTTTTAATAAAAAAACAGGGCAATAAATGCCCTGTTTTTTTATTTCTCTACGACATTATCAAAATAGAGCGGGATCCACTGATATTGCTCAGCATTCACTTTATAAACATGACCAATGCCTGGGAATGGTAAATGTGGTGCTGCGACCCACTGCTGTTTATTTGAAATTTCAGCGAACATTTTTAAACGGGTATTAATCGCCTGCTCAGAATTCACATCAAAATCCACTCCTGTTTTTGGAGCATCAAACTGCAAAGAATGTGAGTGAACGATGTCTCCAACAAAAATGATTTGCTGATCATTACTCTTTAAGCGAAAGCTGTGATGACCAGGCGTATGGCCACGCGTATCGATCACTTCAAAGCCTTGAATAACATCACCATCTTTAAATGTCTTGAATGCTTTTTTTGCTTGATATGGAGCAAGAGCAGTTTTTACGTTTTTCACAGTACCTAAATAGCTTTCTTTTTTATCTGTTGGCACTGTTTTTTCAGAAGCTGGATTTAACCAATAATCAGCCTCGCGTTCATGTGCATAAACGGTTGCATTTGGAAATACAGCTTTTCCATTTTGAGCAATACCGCATACATGGTCTGGGTGTAAATGTGTGAGCAATACTGTTTTTACATTTGCAAGTTGATAACCTGCCAATTCAATATTTTTTGCAATCGAGCCAAGCTGTGGACCAAAGCAGCTTGCTGCGCCACTGTCTACAAGCGTCAAACTTTTACCATCGTCTACTAAAAATGCATTGACTGAAGTTTGAATCCCCTTCTCATTCACAGCAGCATATTTAGTTAATATTTTAGTTTTCTGAGTCTGATTTAAGTTTTTAAACAAGTTAGGATTCAGATAAATCGTGCCATCAAGTAAAGAGGTTACACGGTATTTGCCAAATTGATGCTTATAATAACCCGGTACTTGTTGGGTGGGAGCTTGCTCTGCATACGTTGCATGCATGCTACAAAATGCAAGACCCAAAGCTACACATAATTTTTTCATCTCTTCTTCTCTATTCAGTTATAAAGTCAAAATCTTTAAAAAAGATTTAATAATTTTTTAAGACCCAAATTGTATAATGCATGAAATGTGTCAGAAATATAAGTAAATGAATAGCTATTCTCCTTATAAGGGCAAAACTGGTCTTAAGCGTATATTAAATGCAACGGGCTACTCTATTTCCGGATTTAAAGCAGCGTATAAAAATGAGGCAGCTTTCCGTCAAATTGTTTTTATTAATCTTATTTTAATTCCAGTCAGTTTTTTTCTTGATGTAACCCGCAGTGAACATGTCTTACTCATTATTGTATGTTTGTTTGCAATGATCGTTGAACTGTTCAATTCAGCTATTGAAGCAGTGGTTGATCGAGTTTCTCTTGAAAAACATCAACTTTCTAAAAATGCAAAAGATATGGGAAGTGCTGCTCAATTTGTTGCACTTTCTATTATTGCCATTACATGGTTGTTCATTTTATTAGGATAAAAAAAACCATGCTTATAAGTAAATAAGCATGGCTGTAACAAAGAGGAACTTCTAGCTGCTGTTCCTGTTTTTTAATATAAGTCATTGAACTTAACGATTTCTTAAAATCACGTAAAATAAAAAATCCCTGCATTTGCAGGGATTTTTTTAGTTAAAGCGCTGATGTGTTATTACATCATGCCGCCCATACCACCCATACCGCCCATATCTGGAACAGCTGGTTTATCTTCTGGAATGTCAGTAATCATACATTCTGTAGTTAACATTAAACCAGCTACAGAAGCAGCGTGTTCAAGTGCAGAACGAGTTACTTTAGCAGGGTCAAGAATACCCATTTCTAACATATCGCCATATTCGCCAGTTGCAGCGTTATAACCGAAGTTACCTTCACCAGCTTTAACTGCATTAATCACTACAGATGGCTCATCACCTGCGTTTGAAACGATTTGACGAAGTGGAGCTTCGATCGCACGGCGTAAAATGTTGATACCCGCAGTTTGATCTTCGTTAGCACCTTTTAGGTTGTCTAATACATTTACAGCACGTACTAGCGCAACACCACCACCAGCAACAACACCTTCTTCAACTGCTGCGCGAGTTGCATGAAGTGCGTCGTCTACACGGTCTTTCTTCTCTTTCATTTCAACTTCAGTTGCCGCACCGATTTTAATTACAGCAACACCGCCAGCTAATTTAGCAACACGTTCTTGTAATTTTTCACGGTCATATTCTGAAGAAGATTCTTCAATTTGAGCACGGATTTGTTGAACACGCTCAGCGATTGCAGCTGCATCACCAGCACCATCAACAATCACAGTGTTTTCTTTAGAAACAGTGATCTTGTGTGCAGTACCTAAATCTTGAAGAGTCGCTTGTTCTAAAGACATACCAACTTCTTCAGAAATAACAGTTGCGCCAGTCAAGATCGCGATGTCTTGAAGCATTGCTTTACGACGGTCACCAAAGCCAGGAGCTTTAACAGCACATACTTTGATAATACCGCGCATGTTGTTTACAACAAGCGTAGCAAGTGCTTCGCCTTCAACATCTTCAGCGATGATAAGAAGTGGTTTACCAGTTTTCGCAACTGCTTCTAAAACAGAAATCAATTCACGAATGTTACCGATTTTTTTGTCAACAAGGAGAATGAACGGGTTTTCAAGTTCAGCCGTTAATGTATCTTGCTTGTTTGCAAAGTACGGAGAGATATAACCACGGTCAAACTGCATACCTTCTACAACGTCTAATGCGTCTTCGAAGCCAGAACCTTCTTCTACAGTGATTACGCCTTCTTTACCTACTTTTTCCATCGCTTGAGCGATAAGTTTACCAACAGTAGTATCAGAGTTTGCAGAGATAGAACCAACTTGTTCGATCGCTTTAAAATCATCAGCAGGTTTTGCATTTGAACGGATATTTTCAACTACAGTTCTTACTGCGATATCGATACCACGTTTTAAATCCATTGGGTTCATACCTGCAGTTACAGATTTGATCCCTTCATTCAAAATTGCTTGAGCAAGTACAGTTGCAGTAGTCGTACCGTCACCAGCGATGTCGTTAGTTTTGCTAGAAACTTCACGAACAAGTTGAGCACCCATGTTTTCAAACTTGTCTTTTAATGAAATTTCTTTAGCAACAGTTACACCATCTTTAGTGATGTGTGGAGCGCCGAAAGAACGGTCAATAACAACGTTACGACCTTTAGGGCCTAAAGTTACTTTAACAGCATCTGCAAGTACGTTTACGCCTGCAATCATTTTTGAGCGAGCTGAATCACCAAATTTTACGTCTTTAGCTGACATATTAAACTCCGAATCTTTTTAAATACTGAATCTGATAATGGATTGAGTTATGGATTGATTAGCCTTCCAACACAGCTAAAATATCTGACTCTTTCATGATTAAGAGTTCTTCACCACTTACTTTCACTGTTGTACCTGCATAAGTACCAAACAATACTTTGTCACCAACTTTAACATCCAAAGCACGTACGCCATTCTCAGTGATTTGACCATTACCTACTGCAATTACTTCACCTTGCGAAGGTTTCTCTGCAGCAGAACCTGGAAGTAAAATACCACCAGCAGTTTTGGTTTCTTCTTCTACGCGACGAATTACAACGCGATCATGTAATGGACGAATGTTGCTCATAATTAACTCCACCAGACTAAGTCTTTTTGATTAATCGTTATTGCCATAATCCAGAGCAATAACAAAATATTTAGATGTCACTTTTGTGGGGATGAAAAAAAACGCTTCAAGGGGAAAATGAAAAAAAACTTATCTTTTTTGGTCGTTTTTTAACAGGTTGTGAAGAGTTTTTATTAAATTTAAAGCACAAAATAAAAGGGACTATTTTCATAGCCCCTTTTATTAAAAAAAATAACAATATTAAACAACAAGTTGTTGGTTATTTAACAATTCATCCAATGTTGTATTTACATGATTCAAAGTAATCAATGAAATACTACTAAACATTGTACCTTCACCGTCTCGGTCAAGACTAATAGTTGTGTTTCCAGCGTATTGTTCTACGCTAATAAATTTCGCCAATGTGCTCACATCTTTAGAATAGTCAATTAATAGTTCACTTAAATCGATTTTGTCAGCTTGGAGGTCAGTTCTTACATCACCTAAAGTAAAGTCTAATACCGTATCATGTCCATTCCCGCCAGTCGCATCTTGGCTATTTAGCAATTGAAACAAAATAGTATCAGCACCATCATTAGTCATATAGGTATCGTTACCTTCACGCCCATTCAAAATGTTATTACCAGAGTTACCTGTTAAAAGGTTATCTAAAGTATTGCCTGTTGCATTTAGATGAGCAGAACCAACCAACTCCAAGTCTTCAACATAACGACCACTTTCTATATTTGTCGACCAATCAGAATATCCAACCAGACTATAACTCACAGAGCTAATTATTTTATCGTGTCCACCAAAATCCGTATCTTTAAGTTCAGACCCAACTATTTGTGTTTCCGAATAACCACTTTGAACCCAAACACTTTCGTAATGACTCGTATCTACCCAAGCCTCTTCATTATGACCATCAAACACATATTGTTGCTCATAATAACCTTGTTCAATCCATTGAGATTCATAGTGCCCATCTTGAACGAGTTGTTGTTCAAGATGTCCAACCTCTAGAGTATTAGGACCTGATAGTTCATATCCTGACTGCCATTGATTTAAATTATAATCATAGTAGGTATTCACATATTGATTATACGAACCATCATCTGAATAGTAATTTATGCCATTTGAGTCCATGTAGACGTCTATTACGCCATCAACGACCCATGTATCTTGATAATAGCTTGTATCAATCCAAATATCTTGGGAGTAACTTGTGTCAATCCAAACATTTTCAAAATGGCTTGTATCTACCCATATATTATCAGTATAACCAGAAGCTACCCATTGCTCCTCATAATGACTTGTATCTATCCAGACATCCTGAAATACATCAACAACAGCAACCCCATACTCTTGAACAAAATCACTTATATGATCAACAATATAAATATTATCTGTAGCATCACCTATAAACTGATCAACAGTGATTATAGGTAAATCATTAACCGTTTTACTGATAGTTTCACTACGATTTCCAGCTCGATCAACAACGGTAAGGTCAAATGTTGTTGCATTCTCATACATATAAATAGAGAAAGTTCCATCTGCCATGACCGTAGTATTTGTTATAAAAGGCTCTTGATCAGCAAAATGATATGTAACTTCAAGAGTAGCCTTACTTTCTGCATGTCCCGTGAGTTCGCCCCATCCATTCATGGCAAGCTGTGTGGCTATCTTCGGTGCTGTTGTATCATTTGTAGCAACAATCGTTGTACCCCCACTCTCATTTTGATTGGCATCAACTACTTTTACCGTCAATGTTTCGCCATGCCAATATTGTGACCATAAGTGTATTGTGAAGGTTCCATCACTTCCGACAGTGGTTTGACCAACCTGATTATTATTAGCATCAAAAATATTAACAGTTAAATATGCTTCCGCCTGCCCTGAAAGTACATTTCCATCTTCTAAGACAAGCTGTGTTGCTGCATTTGGCGCGACAGTGTCTATAGGTGCGGTAATTTCGGTATAAGCACTTTGATAGCCATTTTGTTCCACAACAATACGTAAAGTCTGTCCATTCGCCTGAGGGGAGTATAACTGAATATTAAAATGCCCCGTTTCATCTGCAGAACCATCACCAATATAATTACTATGCACATCAAAAACATATACATAACTACTTGCTATAGCAGTCCCTTCAATAAAGAAACCATTTTCAGAAACAACAACATGATCTGCTGATGGCGGTGCATTAGTGTCAGCATTAAAAGTAATATTAAATGGAGTACTTATATTTTTAGCTAAATCCGTTGCCGTGATAAATAATTGCTCTCCACGTAATAGAGGTGGATAAATATTAGCATTGAAATATCCAGCTTCATCCGATTGAAATTCTGCTCGTAAATCTCCATCCGCATCTATTACTTTAATAATTACTTTTGGATCAGTTTGTCCAGTAATGCCATAACCGTCATTCCTAATCACCACTTCATCAATCACTGGAGCAGTATTGTCTAAAGGCGCAGTAATTTCAGTGATTATGCTAAATTGATTGGTATTCTGATCATAAACTCGAACTAGTAATACCTGCCCTTGTAGATAATAGTCATTTAACTGAATATTAAAATTACCATCTTCATTAACTATACTGTTCCCCACCCAATTAAGACTTTGACCATCGGTGGATGTAACAGCCATCATCATTCCAGCCGTTGCTTTACCTGTCAAAATATGACCATCCACATCCAGTTTTAGCTCTGTTGCAGCAATTGGTGAGTTGGTAAATACTGGTACTAATTCATGAGTAACTTCACTGCGATTACCAGCTTTATCTTTGACAACAATACTTAAATTTTGTGTTTGATATTGGCTTAGATCTATCTGTAGATTAAAAATTCCATCATTTCCAACATAAGTTTTTGTAATAACTGCACCATATTGATCAATAATTTCAATCGTTGCATTTGGCTCAGCCTGACCAGAAAAGAATCCGTCTGAAGTTAAAGTAAAATTCACAGCTACTGATGGTGCAACATCATCAATTAAAGCATTTTTCTTAACCTCAATACTTTGATTACTTGCTCGATCAATTACAACAAAAGTAAGCTCTTCTCCATGTAAATAGACTTGATTAAAATAGCCTGACACATGGCCGGTGTGATCAGCTGAACCAGACCCTATGACCTCACCAATAGCATTTTTGACTTCAATCCGAGTATTTGCTTCTGCTTGTGCTGTAAAGTTTTGACCATTTTCGTTGAGGAGAAGATTTTCGATTGGATTGGGTACAATGCCATCATTTAAAGCATTTCGTTTCACTTCCTCACTGCGATTACCAGCTCTATCTACAACGACAAAAGTAAGTTCCTCACCATGTAAGTAAATCTGATTCAAATAACCTGACACATTACCAGCAGCATCTACATAACCAGCACCTACAACCTCACTTGCAGCATTTTTAACTTCGATTCGACTATCTGCTTCTGCTTGTGCTGTAAAGTCCTGACCATTTTGGTCGAAGATGATATTTTCAATTGGATTGGGCGCAACATTATCAATCAAAGCATTTTGCTTAACTTCAACACTTTGATTACCTGCTTTATCTATAACAATAAAAGTGAGTTCCTCACCTTTTAAATGAACCTGATTGAAGTGACCTGTCACATTACCAGTGCTATCGACATAACCATAACCGACAAACTCCCCCGCAACATTTTTGACGCCAATAAAACTATTCGCTTCAGCTTGGGCTGTAAAGCTTTGACCATTGATATCAAGCACAATATTTTCAATTGGATTGGGCGCAATATCATCAATTAAAGCATTTTTCTTGACATCTCCACTACGATTACCTACTCGATCCATGACGACGAAAGTGAGTTCTTCTCCATGTAAATAGGTCTGATTGAAAGAGCCCGAGACATTACCAACACTATCTGTAGCCCCCCAACCTATCTGATTACCAAATGAGTCAAAAACTTCGATCTGACTATTTACTTCTGCTAATGCTGTAAAGTTTTGACCATTTGCATCAAGTAAAATGTTTTTAATTGGATTTGGCGCAATATCATCAAATGGAGCCTTAATCGAAACAGCATCACTCACATTTCCTGCTCGGTCTTTAACAATGACTGTAAATTCTTCCCCTCGTAAATTGTAAGTAGCAAAGGAAATAGTGAATTCACCATCAGCATTTATGCTATTAACCCATGTATTTATTTGTTGACCATTTTGATCAAAAATCTGGATGGTGGTATTTAACTCAGCTACACCAGAAAGGGATGAGCCATCTTCATTGAATACTAGATTACTTGCAGCTACAGGAGCAATATCATCAAGCGGTGCTTTTATAGTAACCCCACCACTCATATTACCTACCAGATCAACTACAACTACTTTAAACTCTTCACCATGCAAGTAGTTGCTGTCTAAATGGATGCTAAATGTTCCATCCCAATTAACATTCTTATTCCACTGGGTGACAAATTGACCATTCTGATCAAACATTTGAATCGTAGCATTTGGCTCAGCCATACCAGTTAGATATGAGCCATCTTCACTAAATACTAAATTAGTCGCATTTTCTGGTGCAGTATTATCAAGAAAGGCTGTTTGTTTTACTTCAACACTGCGATTACCAGCTTGATCAATCACAACAAAAGTAAGTTCCTCACCTTTTAAGTAAATTTGATTCAAGTATCCTGAGACATTACCAGCACTATCTACATAACCTGAACCTACAACCTCACCCGCAGCATTTTTAACTTCAACTTGGCTATTTGCTTCTGCTTGCGCTGTAAAGTTTTGACCATTTTCATTGAAAATGATGTTTTCAATCGCATTCGGAGCAATGTCATCATTTAAAGCATTTTGTTTAACCTCTGCACTGCGGTTACCAGCTCGGTCAATTACAACAAAAGTAATTTCTTCTCCATGTAAATGAACCTGATATAAGTAGCCTGAAACATTGCCCATACTATCGGTTGAACCATATCCTATGACTTCACCAGCAGCATTTTTGATTTCAATTTGAGTATTTGCTTCTGCCTGAGCTGTAAAGTTCTGTCCGTTCGCATCAAGTACAATATTTTCAATTGCATTTGGTGCAACATCATCAGTTAAAGCGTTTTGCTTGATCTCTGCACTGCGGTTACCCGCTCGGTCAACGACAACAAAAGTGAGTTCTTCTCCATGTAAAAAGACTTGATATAAATAACCTGACACATTACCAGCGTCATCTACATAACCAGAACCTACGACCTCACCTGCAGCATTTCTAACTTCAACTTGAGTATTTGCTTCCGCTTGTGCTGTAAAGTTTTGACCGTTTGAGTCAAGTACAATATTTTCAATCGGATTTGGTGCAATATCATCAATCAAAGCATTCTGCTTAACTTCTGTACTACGGTTACCCGCTCGGTCAACTACAACAAAAGTAAGTTCCTCACCATGTAAGTAAACTTGCAGGAAATAACCAAATACATTACCTAAGCTATCGGTATAACTAGTAGTAATCTTATTTCCAGCCTGATCTAATATTTCAATAGAGCTTCCAGCTTCTGCCTGAGCTGTAAAGCTTTGGCCATCTTCATTGAAGATGATATTTTCAATCGGATTTGGTGCAATGGTATCAATTAAAGCATTTTGCTTAAATTCGACACTGCGGTTACCAACTCGATCTATAACAACAAAAGTAAGCTCTTCACCATGTAAATAGATTTGATTGAAAAAGCCTGAGACATTACCAGCACTATCTGTAGAGCCCCAACCCGTCTGATTACCCAATGAGTCAAAAACTTCGATCTGACTATTTGCTTCTGCTTGTGCTGTAAAGTTTTGACCGTTTGCATCAAGTAAAATATTTTTAATTGGATTCGGCGCAATATCATCAAGTGGAGCGTTTATTGAAACAGCTTCACTCACATTTCCAGCTTGGTCTTTAACAGTGACCGTGAACGCCTCTCCATGTAAATTATTGCTACCTAAGAAAACAGTAAATGTACCGTCCGAGTTGACGGTATTATTCCATATATTCAATGGCTGACCATTATGATCAAAAACCTGAATCGTAGTATTCAGTTCTGCTACACCCGTAAGATATGAACCGTCTTCTGAGAAAACTAAATTACTGGCTGGTGTAGGAGGAACTGTATCAGCGGTAATTACAGTATCGGTGCTTATTTGTCCACGAGCATCCTTAATTGATAAGAACAACTGCTCACCATCAACAAGAGGGCGGTCAAGCTGGAGTTTAAAATAACTTGATCCATTCCAGCCGTTATCTTCACCGACTTTAATTTCAGCTACGACTTCACCTTTGGCATCTTTAACAATGAGAGTACTATTATTTTCAGCTTGCCCACTTATCACTCCGTCTGAAGTAAAGCTATCTACATATGGGGCAAAAGCATAGTTAGGCGCCTGCATCTGAGCAGCTAAACTTACATTTCCATTTACATCTGTAGCCGTGACATAAACTGTCTCAGCATTGGTTAAAAACATACCTAATTCTATCGAGAAACTTCCACTCTCGTCGGTCCAGTTATTCCAAAACCATTTATTAAGAATGTTTCCTTGTCCATCTTTAACCAAAATTTCAGAGAAAGGTTCTGCATGACCATAAACTAAATCGCCAGCATCATTGAAATTTAAATCTGTTGGAACAGGTGGAGGAGTCAGATCTACAACAATATTCTGCTCAGGGCTTATCAAACCTTTATTATCAATAATTTGAACGGAAATTTGCTCTCCATCAATTAAAGGTCGGTTTACACTCAAGCTAAAATGACTAAATTCATTCCCACTATTGTCATCACCTATTGTAACTTTTCCTAATTCATTTCCCTCAGCATCACGCATAATTACCGTACTATTATCTTCAGCAAAACCAGAAATTAAGCCTTCTTGTGTAATACGTTCAACATGTGGAATATAAGCAAAGTTTGGAACTTCGATTAGGGCTTCACTCGTATTTTGATTTTTATCTACTACTTGTACGGTAACCGACTCACCTTCTTTTAAAAATTGGAACACAGGTAAACTTGCAAAGCCTTGTTCATCTGTAACACCGTTAGCGATTAGATTTCCTGTTCCGGAAAACACAAGAATAAGGCTGTTAGGTTCATTGACATGTACTGATAAAGTTTCGCCACTGATATCAAATTGTGGAGTTTCTAAAAATACTGCGGGCGTATAGTCTGCGGTAATATATTGCGGATGGCCTGAAACATTATCTTTATCTGTAGAGATAATAATTTGAGTACCTTCCTTCAAAGGTTGGTCAAGGGATAAAGTAAATGGTCTGACTTCACCTAATTCCATTACACTAAAAGGCGTAATACCTGAGCCCTCAAATGCAATAGAGTTAAACTCTTGTAGAATATTTCCATTCTGATCTTTTACAATAAAATGACTACCTTCTGTCGCATAACCAGTGATCACACCTTCTGGACTAATTCGTAAAATACTAAGAGCTGGAACTTCAGTAACTAGTCCAATTGATGAATTTTCGCTGCTGTATCCATTATAAGTAGCAACTGCATAAACTTCTTCATTTGAACTAATTGAAAGGTCTTGTAGAGTAAATTTACCCTCATCATTAGTTATTGTACTTGCAAGCCAATCACCATTTTTATTGTAGATATCGACTTTACTTCCTTTATATGCGCTACCCGAAATGATAGCTCCATCTATATTATTAAAAGTTAGAGAATCTAGTATTGGTGAATTCGGAGTATGATCTACATTATAATTTTGAATCTGTTTAATAATCGCTGTATTGCCAGCTTGATCAGTAAGGCTAATATCAATTGATATATTGGTTTGCGATTCTTCTGACCACAAGAACTCTGCTGGAATTTCAGCAACCCATTCTTGGGTTAGCTCATCAAAATGAAAGTTATAAAGAACATCATTTAAGGTAGTATTTACTGTAGTCAACGCGCTGTTTAAATCTGTTGGTAAATTATCGATTTCTAGTTTTATCGAAATAATCTGATCTTTTTCAACTAGACTTATCTTATTATCTTCAGTAATTGATTTAACAGTTACTGTACTTTCTTGAATATTTAAAGAATTATCTACCACCACTTTTTGTACAGCGGTTTCAGATGTATTACCTGCAAGATCTGTCACTACAGTTTTATATTGGTAAACACCATCAGCTAAATCTTTTTGATCAGCTGTTGTTTCCTGCCAAGTCTTTCCGTCATCTTTAGAAATTTCATAATGATCTAGTAAAGCTGCTTGTTCGCCGATAACAACCGGTTGGGCTAACTTCAAAGTAAAACTATTATCTTGTGTGATTTGGTCTGCTGCTGAAACACCTGTATCGGACAAATCAGATAAAGTTAGTTCACCTGCTTTCGGCGCCGTTGTATCAACAACTACTTTTTGGACAGCAGTTTCTGATGTATTCCCTGCAACGTCTGTCACCACAGCTTTATAAAGATAACTTCCATCAATCAAATCTTTCTGAGCTACTATTGTTTCCTGCCAAGTCTTCCCTTCATCTTTCGATATCCAGTAAGTGATTTGGCTATTCACTTCTTGTCCGCTAATTATTAAGTTAAAAGTTTTATCTTGTGTGATCTGGTCTGTTGCCGAAACACCTGTATCGGACAAATCAGATAAAGTCAGTTCACCTGCTTTCGGCGCTGTAGTATCCACAATGACTTTTTGTATAGCAGTTTCCGAAGCATTTCCAGCTCGGTCTGTCACTACAGCTTTGTAAAAATAACTTCCGTCAGCTAAATCTTTTTGAGCTACTGTCGTTTCTTGCCAAGTCTTTCCTTCATCAGTAGAAACCAAATACGTTACTCGGGTGCCACTTTCCTGCCCTTCAATCTTTAAATTGAAGTTTTTATCTTGAGTGATCTGGTCCGTTGTTGAGGCACCTGTATCGCTTAAATCAGATAAAGTCAATTCACCTGCTTGCGGCGCTGTAGTATCCACAATGACTTTTTGTATAGCAGTTTCCGAAGCATTTCCAGCTCGGTCTGTCACTACAGCTTTGTAAAAATAACTTCCGTCAGCTAAATCTTTTTGAGCTACTGTCGTTTCTTGCCAAGTCTTTCCTTCATCAGTAGAAACCAAATACGTTACTCGGGTGCCACTTTCCTGCCCTTCAATCTTTAAATTGAAGTTTTTATCTTGAGTGATCTGGTCCGTTGTTGAGGCACCTGAGTCCAAAAGATTTTTGAGAATCAAATTATCTGGCTCAGGAGGGGTCGTGTCTTTAGGATCTTTCCGTGACAATAAAGCAATAGTTCCTGCACCAGCCAAAACACTGACCACCCCAGTCCAGAGAGGTACAGAAGATGATGAGTCTATAAACTTTGCTGCATCTTTTACTTCTAAATAATTAACAGTAGTCTGTCCGGTAGCATCTTCACCTAAACTAGCAGTCCAATAACTCTGCCCTTCATTTAAAAGAATTTGCGGATTTTCGCTAATAAAATAGTTTTCTAAAACAATTTCAGTTCCATCTTTTAGATGAATAATTGCATTATTTCCCTCTCTTGTTATTGAGGCAATTTTTTCTGGACTTATATCAATTTTTGCGATTTCTTTAGGATCTACTACAATAGTTTTTGTCTGGCCTACATTAATATCAACTGTATTATTTTTTGAAGCAGTATTTGCCATTAATGATACTTGTACCATTTTTCCACCATGAAATTTTAAATAATTATTAAGTTTTTCTAAAATATTAAGTAAAATAGACACTCATTTTTATAAAATATTATTAAAGATCATAAAACACTAAACCCTTATTATAGCTGCATAAAAATTACGGCTTTTTATATAGTTAAAAATTTTTATGTATCCATTAATATTATTTTAAAATGATAAAACATTTAGAATGTTTTTCTATTCCCCATATATAGAATTTAAAGCTTAGGCATTGTAATGGATAAAATTTTATCAATCTACTCTTAAGTTAAATGTCTTATAGAATTTTTATAAATTAAATTAATTGAAAAATCTTTAAATCGTAATTAAACCAATAATGATCAATTTTCCCCTCATTTGAAATGACATTAAAACTATTCGGAACATGATAATGCAAACGGCTAGATGTCGCTGTCCCTGCATGAATGTCATAAATAGGATGATCTATTTCTAAATGATAGATCTGCGTTAAAT
Source organism: Acinetobacter sp. KB005 (assembly GCF_049949095.1). Classification (NCBI taxonomy): domain Bacteria; kingdom Pseudomonadati; phylum Pseudomonadota; class Gammaproteobacteria; order Moraxellales; family Moraxellaceae; genus Acinetobacter; species Acinetobacter sp. KB005. The sequence continues at coordinate 3,905,505 of NZ_CP188191.1, forward strand.
CATATACAGCCGTTTTATGTAGATGCCCATGTAACATACCGAATAGCCCTGTTGTGCTCCATTTTTCGAGTGCCATTTTTCCTAATACAGGACAATCTTTAATACCATGCTCGTCATCAGGCGGAGTATAAAAAGGCTGATGAAAAACCACTAATTTGATTTTATTCGCGGGTCCTTGCTGTAATCGCTCATATGTAGTTTGAATTTGCTCAATAGAAATATGCCCACGTGTATGATAACGGCGGCGTATACTATTCACGCCAACGATATAAAAATGCTCAGTTTCTAAAGTTGGCTCAAGCTGACCAAAAAAATATTGATAGCGAGTAAATGGAGAAAAAAAACGATTCCAGACATGATACAAAGGAATATCGTGATTACCCGGTACAATAAGATAAGGAATATTAAGACTATCTAAAAATTGGCGACAATTATAAAACTGTTGATATCGGGCACGCTGAGTAATATCTCCACTCACAACAATAACTTCAGGTCTATGTTGGGTACAAAAAAGCCGAATCGCATCTAAACAGGCCTCAATTTCTGTTCCAAAATGCAAATCAGACAGATGTAGTAACATTTGGCACCATAATATTTAAAGCATTCTTTTCTACAGTGAAATTTAATGGTGTTTTCATCTCTAATATTTCACCATCTAAAGCCACGGTAAGTTTTGATCTTTTTGCACAATCTACCATCACATGGTCTGCACAAAAACTATAAACATCTTGTGCCTCTTCTACTTTGCCTTGAATCCACTGCCACAACATGTTTAATAAACTAAGCCTATCACTTTTTGTAATGACCACTCCAGCGACTCGCCCTTGTGCAGCACAATCCGCAATTCTTAGTTTCATATCACATAGTTGCAATTGATTATTACCAAAGAAAATTAGAGGTGTTTTGACTGGATATTTCTTACCATCAACCGTGACGGAGAGTTTCATTGATTTATTTTCTCTTAATAAAACGTCCAAAGCCGAGGTATAGGCATGTAAAGGCAAACGACCTAAGTATTTATTGTAGAGCTCGCGTTTTTTTATAAACAATGGATAAAGGCCTAAGCTCGCATTGTTCAAATAAATATGATCGTTAATCGTCGCAATATGTACAGAACGTGGTGTACCTGTAGCGATGACTTCAGCAGCTTCTAACAAATCTAAAGGAATATCTAAAACTTTAGCGACATAATTAAAAGTCCCCAAAGGTAAAATTCCCATAGGGATATTGGTATGTCGAAGTTTTGAAGCGACTGCATTTAACGTCCCATCCCCACCAGCTGCAACAACAACGCCTAAATTTGCACTTTGACTATGCCGATGGATAACTTTATTCATCAAATCATCAAAGGTGACGCCCTCTGCTAATTCAAAAACTTGTATTTCAAAACCAAATTCAGTAAGTACAGTCATTAATTGTTCATACATATCTTCATGTTTCGAAGCATGAAAACCTGATTTCTGGTTATAGATGATAGAGAGGGGTTTTAAAGTCCGCATTTTTATTATCTTAGAGAGGATTTACCCTATATTTTGTATAGAAAATCGCCTAATAAAAGTCTCTTTATGTAAATTTCGAATGATGATCATTTGTTTAATCAATAATAATTCTCAAGAAAAATTTAAACATCAAGTTATTGATTTTAAAATAAATAAATAATATAAATAACACACATACAACATAAAAATGTAAAGGATAAAATACACCAAAAAACAATAAGCCGATGATTTTAATAAAAAAAACTAAAAAATCAAAATATCTATTTCTTATTCTTTAGTCTTATTTTTTTTATGATTTTATGCTTTAATACAGCCACTTTTTTATTTGATCTTTCATTGTACCTCAATGAATGACTTGTACATTGTTGTACATATTTTGAATAGGCCTCACCATGACCACAGTGAACGCACCAGAATTCGTTCGTCATCCTAAGCTTATCGCATGGGTTGAAGAAATTGCAAACTTAACCAAACCAGCAAAAATCGAATGGTGTGACGGAAGCGAAGAAGAGTATCAACGTCTAATCGACTTGATGATCGCTAACGGCACCATGCAGAAATTAAACCAAGAAAAACATCCTGGTTCTTATCTTGCAAATTCTGATCCATCTGATGTTGCGCGTGTTGAAGATCGTACCTACATTTGCTCTCAAAAGAAAGAAGATGCTGGTGCGACAAACAACTGGGAAGAACCAGCTGTTATGCGTGAAAAGTTAAATGGTTTGTTTGAAGGGTCAATGGAAGGTCGTACAATGTACGTTGTGCCTTTCTCTATGGGTCCACTTGGAAGCCATATTGCTCATATCGGCATTGAGTTAACTGACTCTCCTTACGTTGCTGTTAGCATGCGCAAAATGGCACGTATGGGTAAAGCAGTTTATGACGTGTTAGGTACAGACGGCGAATTTATTCCTTGTATTCATACCGTAGGTGCTCCACTCGCTGAAGGGCAAAAAGACGTTGCATGGCCTTGCAACCCTGAAAAATACATCGTTCATTACCCAGAAACTCGTGAAATCTGGTCTTATGGTTCTGGTTATGGCGGTAACGCATTACTTGGTAAGAAGTGTTTAGCACTTCGTATTGCTTCTGTTATGGGACGCGAACAAGGTTGGTTAGCTGAACATATGCTTATTCTTGGTGTAACTAACCCACAAGGTGAAAAACACTATATCGCTGCAGCATTCCCATCTGCATGTGGTAAAACAAACTTCGCAATGTTAATTCCACCAGCAGGCTATGAAGGCTGGAAAATTGAGACTGTAGGTGACGATATTGCTTGGATCAAACCAGGTGAAGATGGTCGTCTATACGCAATCAATCCAGAAGCTGGTTTCTTTGGTGTTGCTCCTGGTACAAATACCAAAACTAACCCTAACTGTATGGCAACTCTTCACAAAGATGTTATCTATACAAACGTTGCGGTGACTAATGATGGTGAAGTATGGTGGGAAGGTCTTTCTAAAGAAATTCCAACTAACTTAACTAACTGGAAAGGTCAACCTCACGTAAATGGTGAAAAAGCTGCTCATCCAAATGCGCGCTTCACTGTTGCTGCTGGTCAATGCCCTTCTATCGATGCTGACTGGGAAAATCCAGCAGGTGTTCCGATTTCTGCATTTATCTTCGGTGGTCGCCGTGCAGATACGGTTCCTTTAGTATCTGAAGCTTTTGATTGGGTTGATGGCGTTTATAAAGCTGCAACTATGGGTTCAGAAACCACTGCTGCTGCTGTTGGTCAACAAGGTATCGTTCGTCGTGACCCATTCGCGATGCTTCCATTTGCTGGCTACAACATGGCTGACTACTTCGATCACTGGTTAAGCCTTGGTGAAGAAGTAAGTACAAAAGCTGAAGCTGCTGGTAATAAATTACCAAAAATCTTCAACGTAAACTGGTTCCGTCGTGATGCTGAAGGCAACTTCGTATGGCCTGGTTTTGGTCAAAACATGCGTGTTCTTGAGTGGATCATTGACCGCTGTGAAGGTCGTGCAAACGCTGTTGAAACACCAATTGGTCTTGTTCCAACTTACGATGACTTGAACTGGGAAGGTACTGATTTCTCTAAAGAAGAATTTGACCTTATCACAGCTCAAAATAAAGATCAGTGGGTTACTGAAATTGAAAGCCACACTGAGTTATTCAATAAACTTGGTGAACGCTTACCAAAAGCATTAAAAGAACGTCAAACAGCTTTACTTGAAGCTGTAAAAACTGGCTTCTAATTGCTAAATATAAAAAAGGTCGCTATATGCGACCTTTTTTATTATGCGGCATCATCTTTTTGTCGACGTCCAGTCAAATAGCTTTCCAAATTTTTTACTTGTTTTTCATCAAATGCCAAACCTAGCTTAGTTCTACGCCACAATATATCTTCTGCCGTATTTGCCCATTCATTTTCACATAAATACTGAACTTCAGATTCAAATAAACCGTGACCAAAATCTTGTCCTAACTGCTCAAGAGTTTTTTGCTCATGCAAAATATTCCAAACTCTAGAGCCATACGCATTTGCCCAGCGCGTAGCAAGCTGCTCAGTTACCCCTTCCACTTGGTTTTGAATTCTTATAACTAAATCTTCAAGTGTGGTCCAATTCTCTGCGCCAGGTAATACTTCATTTGCGGTCCACTCCTCTCCCATCTCTATGAAAAATGGGCTAAGTTGCTCCAAAGCAGATTCCGCTAATTTTCGGTAGGTCGTAATCTTTCCACCAAATACGGACAGTAATGGAGTGGTTTTATCTTCCACTTGCAACGCCACAGTATAGTCACGGGTCACTGCTGAAGGATTATCTGACTCATCATCACATAAAGCTCGCACTCCAGAAAACTGACTTACAATATCTGCGCGGGTGAGCTGCTTTTTAAAATGTGAATTTGTCACTGCTAAAAGGTAATCAATTTCTACTTCTGTAATCTCCACCTTTTGTGGATCACCTGTATATTCCTGATCTGTGGTACCAATTAATGTGTATTTTTCTAAATAAGGAATAGCAAACACAATCCGTCGATCTTCATTTTGCATGATAAAAGCTTTATGACAATCATAGAGTTTAGGCACAACAATATGACTTCCTTGTATCAGCCGAATTTGATATGGCGATTTTAATTGTAGGTTTTCACTAATAATTTCTTCGACCCAAGGGCCTGCTGCATTCACTAAAGCTTTTGCTCGTATTTGATAAGACTCAGTCCCGCTTTGTAATTCCAGATGCCACAATTCTTGTTGTCTATAAGCCTTAATACATCGTGTTCGTGTTACAACTTTGGCCCCGTTCTCTTTCGCTTGTAGTGCGTTTAATACGACAAGACGTGCATCATCTACAGTACAGTCAGAATATTCAAAGCCACGGGTTATAGCTGGTTTTAAGGGACTATCTTCTTTGAAATAAATGAGATTTGATCCTAATAATTTTTCTCGTTTTCCTAAATGATCATAAAAAAATAGGCCTGCCCGAATTAACCATGCAGGACGTAAATGTGGTCGATGAGGCATAATAAAACGCATTGGTTTAATAATATGAGGGGCTTTAGCCAACAAGACTTCACGCTCTGCTAAAGCTTCTCTAACCAACCGAAATTCTTTATGTTCTAAATAGCGTAAACCACCGTGAATTAATTTACTGCTCGCAGATGAGGTATGACTAGCTAAATCGTCTTTTTCACATAAAAATACGGATAATCCGCGGCCTGCCGCATCATTAGCAATACCGACACCATTAATACCGCCACCAATCACAGCAATATCATATATTTTTGAATAATCATTAGCTTGTACTGTCATTTCTCATTTTCTTTTTATTGTTTATGTTATTAAAAATTAAAACATCAAATTGATGAAACAACAATCAAAAAAGCAGAATAATCAATTTTAAATACCTATCAGGTTAGCTCGTCATTGATTACTCTACGATTTAATTAGTTTAAAGGAAATCAATCCTCTGCCCAATTTTGACTACGTTGAACTGCCTTCAACCATCCCTTATACATAACTTCAGTTTCTTCAAGACTGGTACGTGGCTCGAAAACTTTTTCTATTGCAGACTTATTCCTTAATTCATTTAAATCTTGCCAGAAACCTGTTGCCAGTCCAGCAAGGAAAGCAGCACCTAAAGCCGTTGTTTCTTTCATGGTGGGTCTTTCAACTGGAGTGGCTAAAATATCAGCCTGAAATTGCATTAAGAAATTATTAGCAGTTACTCCCCCATCAACTCGGAGTGTTCGAAGCTCTTCTTCTGCATCTTGCTGCATCGCGTCAAGTACGTCTCTTGTCTGGTAAGCAATTGACTCTAAAGTTGCACGAATAATATGCTCTATACTCGCTCCACGAGTGAGTCCAAAAATTGCTCCGCGAGCGGTCGGGTCCCAATATGGAGCACCTAAACCTGTAAAGGCAGGTACTACATATACGCCATTACTGTCCTTTACACGTGTTGCATAAAGCTCCGAGTCTTTAGCGTTATTAATCACCTTCAGCTCATCACGAAGCCACTGTACACAAGAGCCTCCATTAAACACGGCGCCCTCTAAGGCATAGTTCACTTCACCATTTGCACCACAAGCAATCGTCGTCAGTAAGCCATGCTCTGAACGGACAATCTTTTTACCCGTGTTCATTAAAAGAAAACAGCCTGTACCATAAGTATTTTTTGCTTGTCCAGGTTCTACGCACATTTGCCCAAACAGTGCAGCTTGTTGATCCCCTGCTATACCTGCAATTGGAATTCCAACCTCTTGCCCACTAATTGTATGTGTATAACCATACACCTCCGATGAACTACGTACCTCTGGTAGCATTGCTTTAGGAATATCTAAAGCTTGTAAAAGTTTCTCATCCCATTCAAGCTTTTCAATATCAAAAAGCATTGTTCGCGAAGCATTGGTGAAATCAGTGACATGGGCTGCGCCATTGGTTAATTTCCAGATTAACCATGTATCGACCGTACCAAATAATAACTCCCCTCGCTCGGCCCGTTCACGGCTTCCTTCTACATGGTCTAGAATCCATTTTATTTTGGTGGCAGAAAAATAAGGGTCAATTACTAAACCTGTCACTTTACGGACGTGATCTTGCCAACCCGCCTTTTGTAATTGATTACATATCTCTGTCGTTTGACGGCTTTGCCAAACAATTGCATTGTAAATAGGTTTTCCTGTTTTCTCATCCCATACAATTGTGGTTTCTCGCTGGTTTGTAATCCCAATTGCTGCAACTTGCTCACTCTTAATGCCAGCTTGAGCCAATGCCTCTACCCATACCGCACTTTGTGTCGCCCAAATTTCCATAGGATCATGCTCCACCCAACCTGGTTGAGGATAAATCTGGGTAAATTCTTTTTGAGCAATACTTACAACGTTAGCATCACGATCTAAAACAATTGCTCTTGAGCTTGTTGTTCCCTGATCGAAAGCGACAATATATTTTTTCGGGCAATTTGACATCTGAACGTCCCTTTCATTATTTACACACACTAGCTCATGACGATAAAACATCATGTCTAACTGCATTATTCAAAATTTTCTTTGGAATATATCATTGTTTTTAACGCATATATTGCTTCTTAAACTAAACATTGGTCATTCTTGATCAATTTTCTTATCTTTATGGGAAAATAATGTGCAGTAAGTCAAAATTTAGCTATAAGAACATGCGAATTGTCTAATTTGAAATCACATAAATATTCAACCTATCCCTTTGCTTAAATAATAAACATTGTTTTACAGACATAAAAAAAATAAAGTGAAATACTCCTCTGGATAATATGTAAAAACGGAATAAATTCTCTCTTTTTTAGCATTCAACCCAAGCGAAACATGGAGCGACCCATGGTTGATCAACCCTCTACAGCAACAACTCCACAACCTCATTTAGATACAAAAACTCGCCTAAAATCAATTTTAGGTGGTTCTGCTGGTAACCTTGTCGAATGGTACGACTGGTATGTATATGCCGCATTTACCCTCTATTTTGCTCATGCTTTTTTCCCAAAAGGTAGCCAAACTGCACAGTTGCTACAAGCAGCCGCTATTTTTGCTGTAGGTTTCTTAATGCGCCCAATCGGTGCATGGATTATGGGAATCTATTCAGACCGTAAAGGGCGTAAAGCAGGTCTTACGCTTTCCGTCACTTTAATGTGTGTGGGTTCTCTACTCATTGCAGTCACCCCTTCCTATGAAAGCATTGGCGTATTCGCTCCACTACTTTTGGTTGTCGCACGTTTAATTCAAGGTTTAAGTGTAGGCGGTGAATATGGTGCAAGCGCTACCTATTTAAGTGAAATGGCTGAAAGAAATCGGCGTGGTTTTTTTTCAAGCTTTCAATATGTAACCTTAATTGCAGGACAATTGACGGCTCTATGTGTTCTTTTAATATTACAAATCGTATTAACTGAACAACAGTTGCATGATTGGGGATGGCGCATTCCATTCTTTATTGGTGCTTTACTTGCCATTGTTGTGTTCCGTATTCGTCGTGGCTTATTAGAAACACAATCTTTTAAAAATGCTCAAGCTGAAAAAGACCAGCCACAATCAGGCATGTTTGCTTTATTCAAGCACTACCCAAAAGAAGCTTTTACAGTATTATTTTTAACAGCTGGCGGAACTTTAGCTTTTTATACTTACACCACTTACCTACAAAAATATTTAGTGAATACTTCCGGATTTACAAAACCCGAAGCCACTCAAATTACCACTTTAGCGCTATTTATTTTCATGTGCTTACAACCTGTAGCTGGTGCTTTGTCAGACCGTATCGGACGTAAACCACTCATGATCACTTTTGGTGTAACTGGGGTTTTATTTACTTATATTTTATTTAATACCCTTGCAACCACACATAATTATTGGACTGCTTTCTGGTTATGTTTGGCAGGTCTAGTCATGGTAACGGGATATACATCAATTAATGCCGTGGTTAAAGCTGAACTTTTCCCTGCTCATATTCGGGCTTTAGGGGTAGCTTTACCCTACGCGATTGCCAATACCTTGTTTGGCGGTACAGCAGAGTTCTTTGCTTTGAGTTTTAAAGAGGCTGGTCATGAATCTTGGTACTTTATTTATGTAACTATTATGATCTTCATTTCACTCATTATTTATATTTTTATGAAAGATACTAAACATCATTCAAAAATTAAAGAACATTAATATTTTACCAATAAGCGCTAATATCGCCAGCCGATGTTAGCTTAAATCGTGCGATTAAGCCCCAACAATCGTTGTGTTTATGAGATACTAGAGATAAGAATATAAGGATGATACTGATGAATAGAAGTATTTTATGTTTGGCATTAAGCAGCATGTTTATTTTAACTGCTTGCCAGACCACCCCTCGACAATATAATGGTTCAACTGGCTATCAGATTGAAAACCAAACAAAAACTTCCGCAACTTTAGCTTATACATTGGCTAGCCGTACCAATCAGCAATTAGATGAACGTAAATTGCAACGTGCTTGTCAAAATGTATTGGGTGCTCAAAAAGTTTATAAATTGTCAGTTCTTAGCATTAATGAGATTTCAAATCCGGCTCAACAAGAACATTATGGTGTTCAATTGGGTGAAACTCGTGCCTCATTTGGTTTATCTAATACACCGAGCTTAAATAATGGTGAAGATTATGCGACTCGTCAAGCGCTTGAAGCACGCCCGAGTACGCTAAAAGTCGTTCGTTATACCTGCTCATAATATAAAAAAAAGACGCTGTTTTTACAGCGTCTTATAAAAACTTACATTTCTAAATTCTTTAGCTTCATCAAGGTCTGGCCATGTTGATGCACTTCTTTCATCAATCTTTTGATATTTAGGATGGCTAAAGTTTTTAACACGGCTATCTGCGACCCAGACTTCTGGCGCAAACTTTAAAAATTCATCTAAGAAGAAACGGTTGCACTGGTCATATAACACATCGGCTGCCAATAAAATATCAACTTGCTCTGCTTTATATAAATCGTCTAAATATTCCAGCTCTACACCATTAAGCAATGCATTTTCACGGCAAGCATTTAGACTAACCTGATCAATATCACAGCAGATTACCCGTTTTGCTCCAGCCATTTTTGCAGCTATAGCGACCACGCCAGAACCCGCACCAAAATCTAATACTACTTTATCTTTAACATGATGCGGCTCTGCAAGTATCCACTGCGCCATCGCCAAACCAGATGCCCAACAAAAGATCCAATACGGCGTGTCATTCCAGATACGGCGAATCACCTCATCATCTAAGCGATCAGTTGGAAAAACTGGCGGAATCAACCATAAAGAAATAGGTGTTTCCGGCAACTGCTGTGCTATTAATTCACAATGAGGGATGACTTCATGCAAGGCTTGAAGTAAATGTTCAGGGGCTTTGGTAAATTGAAAGGTGCAGCTCATCAGATTTCTTTTAATTCATTTTTATAACAAGCATAACAGAGTCATTCCATTATGATTTGAATTTTTAGAATAACCTTCGGTTGGACCTACTTTTCTTTCGGGAAAAGTAGGCAAAACCATTGTCATCCGCAAAACTCGGCAGATACTCTCTAGAATCGAAAGCATCGCAGAAACATTAATTTTTCAATGTATTTCTGCCTCAAACAATTGCGGATGACGGTTACGCGTATCAATAACAGCCTAACGTTAATTAAATTAACCTAAAGCTTTTTCAGCAGCTTCTACAGTTTGACGAATCAAAGTTGTAATTGTCATTGGACCTACACCACCTGGTACTGGTGTATATGCAGAAGCAATTTCTTCGATACCTTGTAGCTGGATGTCACCTACACCACCGCCATCACGAGGATGGAAACCAGCATCGACAACCACTGCACCTTGTTTAATCCAATCTTTTTGAATAAGTTCCGCCTTACCTACAGCACCAACAATAATGTCAGCCTGTTTCACAAGCTCAGGTAAGTTTTGTGTGCGTGAATGACAAATCGTTACCGTTGCATTGGCTTGCAAAAGCATCATTGCCATTGGTTTACCTAAAATTGCTGAACGACCAACCACAACTGCATGTTTGCCCGCAATTTCAATGTTGTTCTCTTTTAGGATAGTCATAATGCCAGCTGGAGTTGCTGAACCATATGCAGCTTCACCCATTGCCATACGGCCAAAACCGAGGCAAGTCACGCCATCTACGTCTTTAGCTAACGAAATCGCATCAAAACATGCGCGTTCATCAATCTGTGCAGGTACTGGATGTTGTAAAAGAATACCGTGAACATCTGGATTGGCATTTAGCTTTTCGATTTCAGCTAATAATTGTTCTGTTGTAGTTTCTTGTGATAATTCAATTTTTAAAGAATCCATCCCTACTCGACGGCAGGCATTTCCTTTCATGCGTACATAAGTTGCAGATGCGCCATCATCCCCAACCAAAATAGTCGCCAAAATCGGGGTACGACCTGTTTTAGCTTTTAAAGCTTCAACACGTACCGACAAATTTTCTTCAATTTGCTTTGCTAATGCGCGACCGTCTAAAACCAATGCCACAGCACATCTCCAAGGTAGACATGAATTTAATATGCCAATAATACATGATTATTTGGACAATTTTATTCTAGATGTTGCTTTTATGTTCATCTTCACTAAAAACAGTATTGTTTTTTCTGTAAAGGTTGCTAATATGTGCATCACCAAATGTAGGCGGGGTGGCAGAGTGGTCATGCAGCGGACTGCAACTCCGTGGACGCCGGTTCGATTCCGACCTCCGCCTCCAAATTTGGTAAAGCCCGGGTGGTGAAATAGGTAGACACAGGGGATTTAAAATCCCCCGCCCACAAAGCGTGCCGGTTCGAGTCCGGCCCCGGGCACCATTTTCTAATATTGAAAATGGTGCCATAAAGAATCCAGCGTAAGCTGGTTTTTTTATGCCTATAAAAAATAAAGGATGCTACTTAGCACCCCTTACCCTACCCAATATATCTAAGCGGTTTTTTGCTTATCTTTTTCAGGTGTCAAATTCATATCTAATACCAATTGATATTGTCGACTTGTATCTACTTTATATTCTGCATTTTTAATTGAATCTACAAAAATCCAGTTCGACTGCACCTGTGTTTGATCCAGCATAACCAATAAATAGCCCCGCTGATTTAAATTACAATAAGCTAATTCATCAATAAGCGTAGTAAAGGCAAATTCAAACTGCTGTAGTTGAGCCATTGGAATACTTAAATATTTTTCGAGGCCTGGTGAAGAAACTGAACTCGTCGCCAATTCAACCCCAACATATTGACCTTTTTGGCTATACAAATAAGATGCCCATGCATTATGAGTGTCGCCTGCCAGAACAATAACTTTCTTATTCAAACTCGCTAAGTTTTCATATACGGTTTCACGTTCAGCATAATAACCATCCCAAGCATCGAGGTTATATGGCACTACTGTTGTGACTCGCGTTTTCTCTTGAGCAGTTAATGTTGGATCACCCTGTTCTAATCGCAATTTCAAGGTGACTAGCTCTGTAATTTGCGCATTCATTTTAGCCAAGGTTTCAGCCGAAGCCCCACCTGAAGTAATTTGCCCTAAAGACAACAATAACTCGGCAGGAATCCACATCTTACTCATTAGAACTTGCTGACCAATCACATTCCATGTTGCTGTAGATTGCTTCAATTTATCAACCAACCAATCCCTTTGTGTATAGCCCATTAAAGTACGCTTTGGATCAGTTAAGTCGGTCTGAAACTTTTGAGCATTCAAACCAGCAGCTGTCATATAATCAGCATATTCAAGCTGTTTATCACGCGCAATAATACGCGTATCCAACATCGTCAGCTCAACCAATGAACCAAAATTAAACTGTCGATAAATATTTAAATGATCTGTGCTAGTAACTGGTCGAATAGGCATCCATTCAAAATAAGCTTGTAAAGCAGCTAATTTACGATCAGAAAAAGACCCTTCATCACTTTGATGATTTTCGGCCCCATCACGCCAAGTATCATTTGCTAACTCATGGTCATCCCAAATTACAATAAAAGGATGACGCTGGTGAGCTGCTTGCAAGTCTTTATCTTGACGATAAAGTGCATAACGTTTGCGATAATCATCTAGTTTGATAATTTCTTTATTATTATCTGCTGGTAAGGTTCGACCAAGTTTTGCTGCATCTTCCGCCGCATAGCCATCTGCCCCATACTCATAAATATAATCACCTAAATGAATAATGACATCGACATTCTGCTTTGCCATTTCACGGTAAACATAAAAGTAACCTGCCGGATAGTTCGAGCAAGAACATACGGCAAAAGTAACTTTATTAGTAGTTATTGGTAATGTTTTAGTTTGACCGACAGATGAAATTTTATTCCCAAAACGGAAACGATAATAATAAATGGTATTCGCCTGTAGTCCTACTGCATCCACCTTCACCGTAAAGTCGTCAGTCTTGGTCGTTTCAACCATCCCCGTCTTTAAATTCTGCTTAAATTGATTATCAGTGGCAATTTCCCAAGTAACTTTAAGGCGTGCACCAAGATCTACTGGTGTTAATCGCGTCCATAAAATCACTTTATCTTGCAAAGGGTCACCGCTCGCAACTCCATGTAAAAAATCTGCTTGTACCTCTGCACTTTCATCATCTGAGCCATCATTACAACCCGTAAAAGCTACGGGCAAAGACAGCGCCCCAAAACCGAATAGACTTTTTTGAATTAATTCTCGGCGTGAAATTTTCTCTGACATACAACTACCTAAGTTTTAAGCAATGAGTGCCTTAAACTTAAGTAGATAAGATGAACAACTGATCTCAATTTGATGAAGAAATTATGACTTAAGTAGATCTTATTTTTAAATACATGTACGAACTGATTGAAAATAAAGCAAACTATCCGATTTTCTCTTGCCAATCGCCGTCTTGTCATCTATTATTGCGCACATGCCCGGGTGGTGAAATAGGTAGACACAGGGGATTTAAAATCCCCCGCCCACAAAGCGTGCCGGTTCGAGTCCGGCCCCGGGCACCATTTTCAAATATTGAATTTGGTGTTACAAAGAATCCAGCGTAAGCTGGTTTTTTTATGCCTAATTAAAATGAATTTTATGATAAGAATATTATTACTTCTGTGTAGCATCCTTTCTATATCCAAGGTTTACGCTACAGATCTTTTTTCTGGCACTATTTCTTTCAAAGATGACAACTGGTACTTTTCACGCTGCTCTATTACCAAAGATGATTACTTAATTAAAGCACCTGAGCAGATCATAGATAAATTCAAAGCATTACAACAAAAACGAGAAACTTATTGGATCAGTTTATTAGCAGATGCCGATTATCAAGAGAATGGTGTTTTAGTGTTAAAAATTAAAGAAATAAACGAAATTCATTCAAAGGCATCTTGTCATTTATTAGATGCATTTGAAAATATTGAGAATCGAGAGTAATCACCACTCTCGATTCATAACCAGCTCTTCCATCTCAAGATCTAAATATCCTGCACCCTGCGCCACCATCATCATTGCCTCAGCAATATAGTCAGCAGCACTATCATCTAGTGAAGAATCCAGATCTTCGAACTGTGGTTTCATTTCATTAATTTCAATAACAGTTTGATGAGCATATCGATAGATATCCTGATCAGCTAAAGCAGACTTTTGAACTTTTTTGGCAAATTGTTCAATTAACTGCTTGAGTTCAGCGACTAAAATATCTGGATAATACTCGTCATCAAACATTGGGAGAAGTAAGTCTTCGAACATACAAAAGTTTACACAGCAGCAGAAACCTGCCGCTTATAACATATTTTCAAAATAATAACGACAATTTTCCCTGACTCAATCATCCAATCCATGAAATTAATTAATCACAATCTGAGTATAAAAGCCTGTTTCTTCAAGCTTGTTCCATCGCTTTCCAAACGAGAATTGCATCATGCATAGCTTTTACATCATGTGCACGAACAATGGATGCTCCTTGCTGAATACTAAGCAAATGCCCAGTAACGCTTCCTACCGCACGCTGATCTGCGACTACACCCTTTAAAGCTTCACCAATAAACCGTTTACGAGAAAGACCCGATAAAATTGGATAACCCATATCATTAAGTTTCCAAAACTCTTTTAATAGTTTTAAATTTTGCTGTGCATTTTTTGCAAAACCAAATCCCGGATCGATAATAATATTATGCTTTTTCACACCAGCGGCTAGAGCCTCATTAATACGCTGCTGAAGCTCTTGCATTACATCTAACGTTACATCCGTATACTGATCTAGCTGATTCATTGTGGTGGGCTCCCCACGCATATGCATAATCACTACAGGTATATCTAACTCTGCTGCCGTTTTTAATGCATCTGGTCGAGTAAGCGCACGCACATCATTCCAAATATGCGCACCCGCTTCTTTCGCTGCACGAATAACATCAGGCTGACTTGTATCAATCGATAGAACCACATCATGTTTAGCTAAAGCTTCAACCACAGGAACAACTCGTCGTACCTCTTCTTCTACACTTACTTCTGATGCACCTGGTCGAGTAGATTCCCCGCCAACATCTATAATTGTGGCGCCTTGTTCAATCATATTTAATGCATACGCCACAGCTTGATCTAACTGATTATGCTTTCCACCATCACTAAAAGAGTCTGGTGTGACATTTAAAATACCCATAACTTGAGGCCGTGATAAATCTAACTGAAGCTGTCCACATTGTAGAATTTGCTGAGGTAAAGGCATTAACTGCATGACAAGCTCCAATTTAATATTCGGCAACATTTTAACAAGTCTCTGCTCGATATACTGTTGATTTCTTTTCGGCTTTGTCTGAAATACACACATAAAAAAAGAGCCACATGATAGTGGCTCTTTTTTTAACTGGTTTAGTTCATTGCTGGTAATGGTGGTGGTGTAGATGGACCATCTTTTGGTGGTTCAAATGCAGCCACTGGATTTTCAGCAACATAGACCTTAGGTGGTTGTGGTTCACGACCTTCCATAATGTCACGAATTTGATCACGATCAATGGTTTCCCACTCCATCAAAGCTTTTACCATTGCGTGTGCAATATCTTTATTACCTTCTAAGATATTACGCGCAACTTTATATTGCTCATCAAGAATACGGCGTACTTCTTCGTCAACCAACTGTTGAGTTGCTTCAGAGATAGTACGACTACCTACATTTCCAAAGAAACCATTCTGGTTTTCGTCTTCGTAAACCATTACGCCCATTTTGTCAGACATACCGTACTTAGTAACCATTGCACGCGCCATTTTAGTAGCTCGCTCAAAGTCATTTGAAGCACCAGTAGATTGCTGTTGGATAAACACTTCTTCAGCAATACGACCACCAAACAAAATCGCAATTTCGTTTAGCATCTTGTCTTTATAATGGCTAATCTGGTCTTGTTCAGGTAACTGCCAAGTTACACCCAAAGCCCAACCACGTGGCATGATTGTTACTTTATGAACAGGATCTGTACCAGGCAAAATCTCTGCAACAATTGCATGACCAGCTTCATGATAAGCAGTAGCACGACGCTCTTCTTCACGTAGAACCATCGACTTACGCTCTGGACCCATGTAGATTTTGTCTTTTGCATCTTCAAAGTCATGCATATCAACAGTATTCTTATTACGACGTGCAGCAAATAATGCAGCTTCGTTAACAAGATTTGCCAACTGTGCACCAGAGAAACCTGGTGTACCACGCGCTAAGACTTGCATGTCCACACCCGTGACTGAAGGTAACTTTTTCAAATGTACATTCAGAATTTGCTCACGACCACGAATATCAGGTAAACCAACCATTACTTGACGGTCAAAACGACCCGGACGCAATAATGCTTTATCAAGCACATCAACACGGTTAGTTGCAGCAATAACAATTACGCCTTCATTACCTTCAAAACCGTCCATCTCTACAAGCATTTGGTTTAGGGTTTGTTCACGCTCATCATGACCACCACCTGTACCTGAACCACGGTGACGACCCACTGCATCAATCTCATCAATAAAGATGATACATGGCGCGTGACGCTTCGCTTGCTCAAACATGTCACGGACACGGGACGCACCCACACCCACGAACATTTCTACAAAGTCAGAACCTGAAATGCTGAAGAAAGGAACCTTCGCTTCACCAGCAATTGCTTTAGCTAATAACGTTTTACCAGTACCCGGAGGACCAACCATAAGTACGCCACGAGGAATAGTAGCGCCCAAACGTTTGAATTTTGCTGGGTCTTTTAAGAAATCTACAATTTCAACAACTTCTTGTTTTGCCTCATCACAGCCGGCGACGTCAGAAAAATTGACTTTGATCTGGTCTTCAGAAAGCATTTTTGCCTTTGATTTACCAAAACTCATCGGTCCATTCTTTCCGCCTGCACCACCACCCATGTTACGCATAAAGAACATGAATAACAAAATGATTAACAGTACAGGGAAACTAGCAATGAGAAGTTGCATCAAAATGCCTTGACGTTGTGGAGCTGTTCCCTCTACAACAACATTTTGTTTATTTAAGCTTGGCATAAGCTCAGTGTCTTCAACTTGCGGACGAACAGTTTCAAACTGCGATCCGTTAGTTTTTTCACCATTAATATTTAAACCGTCAATTGTGACTTGCTTAATTTGGCCACTATTCACCGCTGCAACGAAATCTGAATATTTCATCGCAGTAGGCTTATTGCGGTCACTGATATTACTGAAAATTAAAATCAGAACACCAAGTATTATTAGCCACAATACGGCATTCTTGAAGTAATCGCTCAAAGCTTTATTCCCATATCGATCTAATTTGATCATGCCCAATCTTGGCCGATCGTCATAAAAGCAGCAACTGTATTGCTTGCGGATAACCTAAAAGTACAAAATGCACAATTTTTAGGAGCTTGGCAAGTAAACTTTATTGCAATGCTTTCTTACGCCCTTGTCCAATCAAAAAAACCTCTTTAGACCGCGCCCGAGAAGCTGCTGGTTTTGCTGTCTTTAACACATCAAAACTATCAACTACTTGTTTACGAAACTCATCGAATCCTGTGCCCTGGAACACTTTAACAACAAACTGTCCATTAGGACCCAGAACCTTTTGAGCGAAATCTAAAGCCAATTCACATAAGTAAATCTGTCTAGGTTGATCAACGGCCCTATTACCTGATGTATTGGGGGCCATATCAGAAATTACAATGTCTACTTGTCGCCCATTTAAAATATTTAACAATTTTTCAAATACATCTTCTTCTCTAAAGTCGCCTTGTAAGAAAGTGACATCAGGCAAAGCATCCATAGGCAAAATGTCGGAAGCAACCACTAAACCTTTGCTACCAACGAGTTTCCCAGCGATTTGAGACCAACTACCAGGAGCCGCGCCTAAATCCACTACAGTCATGCCTGGCTTGATCAACTTATATTTTTCTTGGATTTCAAGAAGTTTATAGGCTGCTCGAGCACGATATCCTTCCTTTTGTGCTTTTTTTACAAAAGGATCGTCCAGATGTTCCCTCATCCATACACGACTACTTTTCGACAATTTCTGGTTTGTAATGCGTGTTGCCATAACTCACTAAATATCAAAAAAACTTCTGATCGTTCATTGTACGTGAAAATTACTCTCATTACAGTACGGATGTAGCGTAATCTCACTAAGTTTTACAGTTTTTTTCCAATAATGTTGATCGATTATTTATACAGTTTTTCGTACATCTGGTTTTAAGTTTTTTGCTATACTAAGCCGTTTTTAAAATCAGGTATTTTTAATGGCCGCTTTATCTATCCATGAACGTAAACGTTTACGTCAAATTGGTCATGTGCTTAATCCGGTTGTCATGATTGGTGGACAAGGCTTAACAGACGCGGTAATCGAAGAAACGCTTCGTGCTTTAAATGACCATGAGCTTATTAAAGTTAAGATTGCTGGTGAAGACCGTGAAGCGCGTACTGCAACAATTGACGCAATTGTAGAAGCTACAGGTGCTCAAGCTGTGCAAAAAATTGGTAAAATTGTTTTGCTTTACAAAAAAGCAGCTAAACAAAACCAGCATTTATCTAATCTTGTTCGTCACGCTCATCTAGCAAACTAATTTAATTTGACAAACTATGGCAAGTTACGAACTTTCAGCTTTTGATCGTTTTCAAGCTGTTTCCGTTGTTGGCGCAATTGAACAGCAAGCACCCTATACCTTAAATATCGGTTTTTGGATTCGTGATCCAAATCAACTTATTATCTGGCCTCAAGAAGTCGCGGCTCATCCTCGTCAAGATTTTTTGTGGGAAGAAACTTGTTTCGAAATTTTTGTTGGCGTGCATGGTGAAGATTATTATCGGGAAATTAATCTTTCCCCTTCTCAAGCATGGCAGTCATATCAGTTTGAAGAATATCGCTATCCAGAAAGTATACCTCCCCTTGCTGCTTACGATATTGAACTGAATCATCTCAAGCGTACTCACTATGGCTTAAATGTTAGTCTTGATTTAGGACAATTTATGCAACAGCATCGCTTGAAATGGGCAAACCTTTATTTAGGTTTGACTACAGTTTTAAAGACCAAAGAAGGTATGCAGTACTATGCAATGCAGCATAGTGGAAAAAGTGCAGATTTCCATAATAAACGTGACTGGTTACATCAGTTCTAAAAATAAAAAAGCGAGAAATTAATTCTCGCTTTTTTATAGCTGGATCAAAGCAGAGATCATTAATTGTCTCGTGCTTTATTCCAAGCTTCGACTGCATTACTTTTAGTACGCTTAATACTTTCACTTAGAGAATCTTTGTGTTTCAAAGAAATCTGGCTAATATCACCCTTAAGCTCTTTGCTCACTTTCGTTAAATCTTCAATAAGTGCATTAATTTCTGCTTTCAAAGCATTTTTAAGGTCAGATAAGCCTTCTTGTGAAGTACTAAACTGAGCTTTAATCACATCCAGACGCTGTAGAATATCTTGTTTAATTTGAACAAATTGATTTTGAATGTTCTTATTTAATTCGTGAGTTTCAGCTTCAATTTTCTCTTGAGTCTCGCTTAAAACTTCTTTAACTTGTTCTTGAGTCTCAGTAATTGCCTCTTTTACCTGAGTTGTTGCTTCTGTAGCAACTTCTTTAACTTGCTCAGTTTTTTCGGCAACAGCTTCTTTTACCTGTGCAGTTTTAGCAGTTACTGTTTTTTTAGCCTTAGTTGTAGTAGCAGCTATGGTTTCTTTCACTTCATTAACCTCAGCTTTTACCGACTCAACTACCGCTTGAGCTTTTTCGCTCACATCTTTTGAAACTTCATTATTGCTCATACTATTTCCTCATATTGTTTATTTTTTAACTAGCAATACAATAAATCTAGTTCCAAGAATTCCCCTTCCAAATTGTTAGACAATTTATCAAAAGTATCTAATTCAGATAAGCGGATATTTTTTTGTAAAAAGCAAGCAATGAATTATATTTTTTAGCAGAAAAGAAATAGACTTTAGGGGGTTCCATGCGTATAATGCGCTGTTAAGTTACAAGCGGGCAGACCGATAGGGAGGGCATGTTTTATCCAAACATCGCCGATCTTTTTTGGGTCTACTCGCTTTTTTACAGCCGAAATTCAGGAGCTTTGGTTTGAGCATCCCCGCCATTTTAGCCCTCGCAGATGGAACGATCTTTAAAGGAACGTCAATCGGCGCACCGGGAAGTACGACTGGAGAAGTCGTTTTTAACACAGCCATGACAGGCTATCAAGAAATTTTGACTGACCCAAGTTATGCACAACAAATTGTGACATTAACTTACCCTCATATTGGCAACACTGGTTGCAACTCGGAAGACGTTGAATCTGGTCGTATCCATAAAGTATGGGCGAATGGTTTAATTATTCGTGACCTTCCACTACTACACAGTAATTTCCGTGCTGAGCAGTCGCTGAGTGAATATTTGCAAGCGCATAATGTTGTTGCTATCGCAGATATCGATACTCGTAAACTGACTCGTATTTTACGTCAGACTGGCGCCCAAAACGGATGTATCCTTGCTGGCGAAAATATTACAGAAGAAGAAGCAATTGCAAAAGCACGTGCTTTTGGTGGCTTAAACGGTTTAGACCTTGCAAAAGAATGTTGTGATCCAACAGGTTTTGAATGGTCGGAAGGTTCATGGACCTTAGGCAAAGGCTTCTCTCAACCTGAATTAAAATACCATGTAGTTGCATACGATTACGGTGTCAAAACCAACATCTTGCGTATGCTTGCAGACCGCGGTTGCAAACTAACCGTTGTTCCTGCAGAAACTCCGGCTGAAAAAGTATTGGCACTTAATCCGGATGGCGTATTCCTCTCAAATGGTCCTGGCGACCCAGCTGCTTGTGATTACGCGATCGAATCTGTAAAAACTATTGTTGAAACCACAACATTACCTGTATTTGGTATCTGCTTAGGTCACCAAATTCTGGCACTCGCTTCTGGCGCAAAAACTGTAAAAATGAACCATGGTCACCACGGCGCTAACCATCCTGTACAAAATCTTGAAGATGGTACAGTGATGATTACTTCACAGAACCATGGTTTTGCTGTAGATGCAGAAACTTTACCGGCTAACTTAAAAGCAACGCATAAATCATTGTTCGATGGCACCTTACAAGGTATCCACCGTACAGACAAACCAGCTTTCAGCTTCCAAGGTCACCCTGAAGCAAGCCCTGGTCCACATGATTGTGCACCTTTGTTCGATCATTTCATCGAACTTATCGAAGCATCTAAACAGTAATTACGGAGCGAATAATGCCTAAACGTACGGATATTAAAAGCATCTTAATTATTGGTGCTGGCCCGATTGTGATTGGACAAGCATGTGAGTTTGACTACTCAGGTGCTCAAGCGTGTAAAGCACTTCGTGAAGAAGGCTATCGTGTTATTTTGGTTAACTCTAATCCAGCAACCATCATGACAGATCCTTCAATGGCTGATGCAACTTATATTGAGCCGATTACTTGGCAAACAGTTGCACAGATTATTGAAAAAGAACGTCCAGATGCAGTATTGCCAACTATGGGTGGTCAAACTGCATTGAACTGTGCCCTCGCACTTGATGAGCACGGCGTTCTTGCTAAATATAATGTTGAATTAATTGGTGCAAGCAAAGAAGCGATTGAGAAAGCCGAAGATCGTAAACTCTTCGATATCGCTATGCGCAAAATTGGCTTGGAATGTCCAAAAGCTGCCATTGCTGAAACAATGGAAGAAGCTTTAACAATCCAGTCACGCTTTGGTTTTCCTGTAATTATTCGTCCATCATTTACAATGGGTGGTTCGGGCGGTGGTATTGCATATAACCGCGAAGAATTCCTTGAAATTTGTGAACGTGGTTTTGACCTCTCTCCTACTCACCAGTTATTGATCGATGAATCTTTAATTGGCTGGAAAGAGTACGAAATGGAAGTTGTTCGTGACAAAAACGACAACTGTATTATCGTATGTGCTATCGAAAACTTCGACCCAATGGGCGTTCACACTGGTGACTCAATTACCGTTGCTCCTGCTCAAACATTAACAGACAAAGAATATCAATTGATGCGTAATGCTTCGGTTGCAGTTCTTCGTGAAATTGGTGTTGAAACAGGTGGTTCTAACGTTCAATTCGGTATTAACCCGAAAGATGGACGTATGGTTGTCATTGAGATGAACCCTCGTGTATCTCGTTCATCTGCTCTTGCTTCTAAAGCAACAGGTTTCCCAATCGCAAAAATCGCAGCAAAACTTGCTGTTGGTTATACCCTTGATGAATTGAAAAATGACATCACTGGTGGCGTGACTCCTGCAAGCTTTGAACCATCGATTGACTATGTTGTAACGAAGATTCCTCGTTTTAACTTCGAGAAATTCCCACAAGCAGAACCTGTATTAACCACTCAGATGAAATCTGTTGGTGAAGTAATGGCTATTGGCCGTAACTTCCAGGAATCTGTACAAAAAGCATTACGTGGTCTTGAAGTTGGTGTAAGCGGTTTTGATGAAAAAATCGAAGCTGGCGCAACAAATGCAAAAGAAACCATTTTAAAAGAGCTTAAAGTTCCAGGCCCTGAGCGTATCTGGTATGTAGCAGATGCTTTCCGTCATGGCTTCTCTTTAGATGAAGTGTTTGAAGCAACCAAAATTGACCGTTGGTTCCTCATTCAAATTCAAGACATCGTTAAAACTGAAGCTGAAGTAAAAGCTTTAGGTTTTGGTGACTTAAACGCTGACAATATCCGTGCTTTCAAACGCAAAGGTTTATCTGACCTGCGTATTGCTGACCTCATGGGTATTTCACAAAAGCAATTCCGTAAACAACGTTGGAATTTGGGTGTTTACCCAGTTTACAAACGTGTTGATACATGTGCTGCCGAGTTTGAATCTGGTACTGCATACATGTATTCAACTTACGATGAAGAGTGTGAAGCAAACCCATCAAATCGTGACAAGATCATGGTGATTGGTGGTGGTCCAAACCGTATTGGTCAAGGTATCGAATTTGACTACTGCTGTGTACACGCGGCGCTTGCTATGCGTGAAGATGGTTATGAAACAATCATGGTTAACTGTAACCCTGAAACTGTTTCTACCGACTATGACACATCTGACCGTCTATACTTCGAACCTGTAACACTTGAAGATGTGCTTGAAATTGTACGTACAGAGAAGCCTAAAGGTGTAATCGTACAGTACGGTGGTCAAACTCCTCTTAAATTGGCACGTGCTTTAGAAGAAGCTGGTACACCAATTATTGGTACATCACCAGATGCAATTGACCGTGCAGAAGACCGTGAACGTTTCCAGCAAATGATCCAACGTTTACAGCTTCGTCAACCAAACAACAGCATTGTAAAATCTGCTGAAGAAGGTATCTCTGAAGCTGCAAAAGTAGGTTATCCGTTAGTTGTTCGCCCATCTTATGTATTAGGTGGTCGTGCAATGGAAATCGTATATAACGAAGAAGAACTTAAACGTTACCTTCGTGAAGCAGTTCAGGCATCTAACGAAGCCCCTGTTCTTCTTGACCGTTTCCTAGATGATGCAACTGAAGTTGATGTTGACTGTGTATCTGACGGTAAAGACGTTGTGATCGGCGGTATTATGCAGCACATCGAACAAGCTGGTATTCACTCAGGTGACTCAGCATGTTCAATTCCTCCTTATTCTTTATCAAAAGAAATTCAGGATGAAATGCGTCGTCAAACTGTTGCGATGGCAAAAGAACTTGGTGTGGTTGGTTTGATGAATGTTCAGTTCGCAGTTAAAGGCGATGATGTTTACATTCTTGAAGTTAACCCACGTGCTTCACGTACAGTTCCATTCGTATCGAAATGTATTGGTGATTCTTTAGCAAAAGTAGCTGCACGCTGTATGGCTGGTCAATCACTTGAATCTCAAGGATTTACTAAAGAAATCATTCCAACACACTTTGCTGTGAAAGAAGCTGTTTTCCCATTCGCTAAATTCCAAGGCGTAGATCCAATGCTTGG
This sequence comes from Acinetobacter sp. KB005, assembly GCF_049949095.1. NCBI lineage: Bacteria > Pseudomonadati > Pseudomonadota > Gammaproteobacteria > Moraxellales > Moraxellaceae > Acinetobacter > Acinetobacter sp. KB005. The sequence continues at coordinate 3,929,399 of NZ_CP188191.1, forward strand.
ACCTGAGATGAAATCTACAGGTGAAGTAATGGGTGTAGGTAAAACATTTGGTGAAGCATTCTATAAAGCTGTTTTAGGCTCAAATGAACGCTTACCAGGTTTACCAACTGAAGGCGAAGTAAAACATGCTTTCTTATCAGTACGTGAATCTGACAAGAAATATATTGCAGATATCGCTAAGAAATTAGCTGCATATGGCTTCAAGCTTATTGCAACAGGTGGTACATACCAAGTGCTTAAAGAAGCAGGTTTAGAATGTGAATCTGTGAATAAAGTAACTGAAGGTCGTCCACATATTGTTGACCGCTTGAAAAATGGTGAAATACACCTTATTGTCAATACCACTGAAGGTAAACAGGCTCAATATGACTCTGCAATGATTCGTCGTGCTGCCCTACAAGGCAAAGTGTATTACACAACGACTATCAATGGTGCAGAAGCTGTTTGCCAAGCCTTTGCTGTGAAATTGCCAATGGATGTATACCGCTTGCAAGATTTAACTGTAGGTTAATTTGTTACCGATAAGTCCCGTCACCTTATCGGTGGCGGGATTTTTTCATTTTTTTAACTGTGTTTTCTCAACTTAAGAGGGACCAAAATGCAACGCTATCCAATGACCCCTGAAGGTAAAATTGCCTTAGAGAAAGAATTACAACATTTAAAATCTGTTGAACGCCCACGTATTATCCAAGCGATTGCTGAAGCGCGTGAACATGGCGATTTAAAAGAAAACGCAGAATACCACGCTGCTCGTGAACAGCAAGGTTTCTGTGAAGGCCGTATTCAGGATATCGAAGGTAAACTCGGTGCAGTTCAAGAAATTGATGTCAAAACACTTGAGCAAAATGGTCGTGTTGTATTTGGTGTGACTGTCACCATTGAAAATCTTGATACTGAAGAACGTAAGACTTATAAAATTGTAGGCGATGACGAAGCAGATTTTAAAATTAATAAAATTTCTGTGAACTCACCAATCGCACGTGGTCTTTTGAGTAAGAGTGAAGGCGATGAAGTAAAAATCGTGACTCCTCAAGGCGAAGTCGAATATGAAATCGTAAGTGTAGAATATCTCTAAGATAATACACAACTAGCCCCTCTTTATGAGGGGTTTTTATTTAATACCATTGATATATTTTTGGGAAATCACAAATGGATACTTCTTTAATTAACACCCCAGTCCGTCATTGGTGTGAATTTGAGTTTATTTCCAAAACTGTTAAAAACCCGAATATCCATATTAAAGGTCATTATTCATATTATTCAGCCTATTGGGACCAAGGTTTTGAACGTTGTGTTGTACGTTATTTACATGACAAAGCCTCGACACCGGACAAACCAATTGACCAACTTTATATAGGTAATTTTGTTTGCTTTGGCGCTGAATGCGTCATCATGATGGGTGGCAACCAACTTCATAGACCAGACTGGATTTCGACTTTTCCTTTTGATACCCGTAGTTTTGTAGCAGCTGGTGACACAGTTATTGCTGATGGGTGTTGGATTGGCAGTCGCGCAATGATTATGCAAGGTGTCAAACTTGGTGAAGGTGCAGTCGTTGCAACTGGAGCTGTAGTAACTAAAGATGTTCCATCCTATGCAATTGTAGGTGGCGTGCCTGCGAAAATTATTAAATATCGCTTTCCTCAAGAACAAATCGATAAACTGCTTGCTTTAAAACTGTATGATTTAGATGAAAAGCAGATTCTGAAAATACGTGAATATTTGCAAACTGATGATATAGATGCTTTATCTACACATATAGAAAATTTGCGAAATCTATAAAAGTTTATCTAGAAAAATTTATTATTATAAAGTCACAAATGATTACGTGCTTGAATTTAAATCGTCAAAAAATAAGTATAAAGTATTGAATAAATAAGCATCATTACAATAAGGAAAACACTCATGTTATATCAACATATTCTTGTACCAATTGACGGTTCTGAAACTTCTATGATTGCCATGAAAGAGGCGATCAAACTGGGAAAAGCGCTAAACAGCAAAATTACGGTTGTACAAGTTATGGCACTTGACCCGTTTATTGCAGATGTCTATGTAAAAACTGGTCAAACTAATGAGTTGATTGAACGCACACGCACTTATTTACTCGACATTTTAGAACAAGCAAAACAAAAATTTGCCGAAGAAGGCATTACGGTTGAAACTAAACTGCTTGAAGGTTTTGTAGTGCATGAAGAAATTATTGAGGCTGCTCAAGAGTTAAATGCAGATTTGATCGTAATGGGTTCTCATGGCCGTACAGGAGTACGAAAACTGGTGCTGGGTAGCGTTGCACAAAAAGTCTTAGGCGAAAGTCATATTCCTGTTTTAATTGTTCGATAACTTCCATATTGCCTATCTTGTTAATTTTAATGATTTAGGCAATTATTTTAAATAAATAGCCTTTTTCAACTTTTATGGCTGCCAAGCAAATTGCTTTAAGTTTACTTTGCCATTTAACAAATAGACGCCTTCAGCTTCGAGCTTTAACTGTTGAACATTTTCACCCTTTTCATTAAATTTGCTTAGGCTAATTTTGCCTTGAGAGTTAATAACGCGATACCACGGAACTTGATGATCTGCTTCAAGATGCTTAAGAACATAACCAACTAATCTCGCATGTTTAGGTAATCCTGCCATACGTGCAACTTGCCCATAAGTTGCAACTTTTCCATAAGGAATCAAAGCAATGACTTCTAAAATCTGCCGATGTAGTTCATACTGAGTTGTCAAAATGGACTCCATAAAAATTGACATTATTCATATCATATAAAAAAATTTGACTAAAATTAAATATAATCCAAGTTAGGTTTGAGGGACATTTGCATGAAAAAAACCATACTGGTAGTCACTGGGACTTTACTATGTATTTCTTGTACTACTCGCCCCCCTATTCTTCCTTCACGGGAAACACCTAAGGTAGCTACAGATGGCCGCCCTATTGTTCCAGTCACTTTCGTTTTTACCACCGATTCTCCAGAAGCTGTAAAGTTTGATAATCATCACCAAATGCGCAAAGAAATTAAAATATTAAATAAATATTATGTAGATGATAAAAACAATAAAATCTTTAAGTTCAAATTAAACCGTTATATCTCTTACGAAGAGTTTTCAAAATTACATTGCGATTTAAAGCAGCAAATTAATCAACCCTATCCTATTTCCCTCGAAACGATACCAGCAAGCGTAAAGACCTGTTTTCCAAAACGCACAGCAAGTAAAGAAGTCATTATTTTTATTTACGATGCATACTCACCTAAATGGAAATTTGAAGACGTTACAAGCAGAGCTTTTCGCAACAATGGCGAACCCTTTATTTTATTAGACTGGAATCGTTTAAATTATAATATTCAGGCAGGAAGCGTTCATGAAATGGGGCATGTATTTGGTCTAAAACATGTTTGCGCACCGAATGCTACAAAACGGACTCCAACGAATATTATGGCGAGTGCTGAATGTAAACGCGGTAGTGGCGGCTTAAGGAATTTAGGCTTTACACCTGTACAACTTCAAACAATTTTATCGAATTATCAAAGTTATCCTTAACATATTTTAAAAACCAAGCTCGATATAAAAACCTAATTTATCTTGAGCCAAACTATAATTTTCTTGGGTCAGTAATGAAGTCATATAACTGCTGACCTTTGAAAATTCTTCCTCATTGACTGGATACGGCTGCCAAAATGTTTTTAAATTATTGGTATAGATGGGATATAAACGCAGTCGATCTTTTGACAAATCTAGCCGTGCTATACACCCATACGGTAAAGCATTGTGCTCTTCATATTCACCATTACTATTAAAAACTGCATTGCCAATACCAAATACTACAGGCTTTTGATGAATGGATTGAATAGGCTGAACAGTGTGCGCACCATGTCCAATCACAAGGTCGGCCCCAGCTTGGGTTAAAATATTGGCGAGTTTACTTTGTTCTTTCGTAATAGGTTTAAAATCAACGCCCCAATGACAAATAACGATGACTTTATGGTGAGGATTAGCCAACTTATAACGGCTTATTTGTTCAATTAAAACTCCATTTAGACAGGCTACTCCACTCTTGTGCCCTAAAGCGTAAAAATCATAATCTAAATAAGCCGTATCTCTGTGCCAATAGCCATTAAAAATAGCGTAATACTTGTTATTAAACGTGATTTCAAAATAGCTATGGGCATCTTTTTGGTTCAATCCTGCGCCAATATAAGAAATATTAGCCTGATCAAATTGCTGTAATGTATAAGTTATTCCACTACTGCCATGATCTTTTAGATGGTTATTGGCCAACACAACATGATTAAGGTGAATATTCTTAAATTCCGCTAATGTTTTTTCAGCCTCAGCTTTAAGAATAAACGGCTTTTTACGCGCTAATGGTGATTGATCTTCTAAAGAAAATACTGCTTCAAAGTTAGCGATATTTAAGTCATTTTCACCTAAAAAAGCTTTTATTTTTTCAAATGAATAGCTGTATCCATATTGTTGTAGGGCATCTTTTTGCTCCTTAGACTTACGCTTTTCTGTATAGATCTCCCCAAAATAAGTATCTCCCAAAATGTTGATCATGCCACTTCGAGTAGTACAAACTTTAGGTTTTACGTTCTGCTCTTGAAAGCAGTGATAGTAAGGAACCAAATGTTCAATTCGATGAATATCATCTAAAAATGAAAAGAAACCAACGGTCTGGTTTTCTTCAAAAAACGTGAGATAAATTTTTCTAAACGAATTAGATAGGTATAAGACCGTTACGACTGATTGAGCCATTAATGGCGTCTGTGGATGATAGGCTTTACCCTTAAAATTTAGCTCCTTTACAAAGAACAGATTTCTAATTTCAGCTGGATAGGTATAAATATTTTTGACTAATAAAAACAAATGTTTTAGCTGATTTCGTATACCTTCTTTTTTTAAATTTAAGTGATAGATATCAGCTCTTTCGGACAAAATTAAATGTGCTTTTTCACTTGTACCGTAAAGCATATTGCTTAAGGCATTTTTTACATCTGCTGCTTGGGTAAAAATTAAGAACTGCAATAGTTCAATAAAGGTGTAATTTTCAGAAGGCTTTAGGCCTAGATTGTGCTGACCTACTTGTTCAGATAGGTGCTCAGGCACGACATAGACATCTTGAGCCTGTATGTTGTTTTGCTGAAATTGCTCTAGGGCATAGTCGATGAGTAAGAGCGTTGAAATATCATCATCAAATTCGAATTGCCACAAAGCTTCATCAAAACTTGTAGTGTCGACATGTGCTAATAATTTAATCTCAACGGGTTGATATTTCATGGCTCATCACCCTTGTAATCTTTTACATAGGCGATATAACCCGACAAATTATGTTCTTGGTCATCAATCCGTACTCGAAAACGGTCATGTCGAATATAAAATGCATGCAAGATTTTATCTGGCCGTGCCATATACATGGCCATTTCCGGATAAAAAAATCCTGTAGTTTGAAAATCTGCTCTAAACTCAATTAGCTTTTGAAGCTCAGACATATAAGCCTGTTCAAAAAGTGTTGTACGCCCCTGCTCTTTTAAACGGCTCACCATTTTATAAGCAGCCATTAACATCTCTAACAAAGTTGCATATGTGGTTTTTCGATTTTTAATAAAAATAAAATGTTTTAAATAATTATTTAAACCAAAAATAAAATATTTATCTTCTGGGCATATTTTAGTGAGTTCATTGGTACAATAACTTAACCAATGATCATGATATTTTTCATATCTCTTTTCAATAAAACATTCAAACATTAATTTAACAGTTTCTAATAATCTAGAATCTTGGTTAATTTGATATAACCTTAATAAAGCTAAAGCAGCTTCACCATCATAATAAATAATTCTGAATTTTTCTTTTAAATCATAGTTAGGGTAATTTAATACATGAGTCGTTGATCCATTTGAATCTACTAGCTTTAAAATACCATTTGCGAGTTTCTCTGCATATTTTTGATAATCAGTTTTTTGAGTAATTTCTTGATATTTTGTTAGCATTAAAATAGCTGCCGCATTAGCACCCAGTTTAATTTCCAACTCCCCTTCTTTACCATCAATCATAAAAGCAGTTGATGAATCTTTTTCTTTATAAAAATTGGTCAGTGCATAGTGAATCGCGGCATGAATTTTAGACCAATATTCAGGCTTATTTTGCACCTCAAATGTTTCTAGTAAGGCATACACCGAGGTACAGTGGCGTACCGTATTGTAGTTACGAATGTCCCGATCATAGGCAGAGAAATAACCATAAATAAATTTGCCATTTTCTTGAATCTGGTCATGAAGAAACACCGAATTTTGTTCTATTAACTGCTGAAAATGCTGTTTCTTATTGTTTGAAATGCCTCTAATACCATTTACATCATAGCGACTCGCTAAATTAATGAATTGCCCATTTTCATAAAATGCTCCGTAGGTATCAAAAGTCCAAATTTCTTGTAGCTCTTGTAGTTTAATCTGTGGTTTTGTAGCGTTATATTTTTGCTTAATTGCATAATTCAGATTGGTTTCATCAAAGAAGTTCGGCTTATCGTAGCTCAAGCCTCGAATAATTGCTTTTCCATAAATCTCCTGTTCAAGAAAAGCCACTGAACAGTGTTCATCAAAGCCAATGCCTTTACGGTAATGGTTGTTGTGAAATTGATGGTGGACCTGTTGTTCTACTTCTTTCCACACCTGTTGCATTAAATTATATGCGATATCGATTTTTATATAATCAGCCAGTTGTTCTTGTGCAAATTGGTCATCAATAAAATCTAATAATTGTTTTTTAGCCTGCTCTAAATTGGTTTTCTCACTGTGCCATACGCTACATCTTTGGTCTTTAGGGCCATAAGATAAAAATAAAATAATATCCTGTTTAAGACTCGGAACGTGCTGAACAACTTGTTCTAACCAAAGGTTAAGTTGTCTTTGGAAATTTAAAAATGCCGTCACTCGAATTCAGTCCCTATTCGTTAATTGTTGTTCTATAAAATTTTGAATACATCATAGCACGGACAAGCTAAAAGCTAGATTAACGTATTGTTTAAACATAAAAAAAGAGCCCGAAGGCTCTTTTTTTATTTGGTTAATTATCTATTAATAGATAATTTGACCATTAGCAAGTAACTCTGCCTCACTAGTAGTAACACCTTGTAAAACCAACAAATTCGTAAAGTTATTTGAAGGTAAAATCACTCCAGTTAAACCATCACGGTCAATCTGAATTGTTGTATTACCACCACTTACAGTGACATTTAGATATTGTCCAATAGTAAGGTCTGTTTGGGCTCCATCTAATAATGCTCTGATATCAATCAGATCAGCTTGCTGATCTGTAGCAACATTACCTACATGGAAGTTAGTCCAAGTATCTACACCATTACCACCAGTAGTTGCACCATTGCTAGCTGTTGCAGCACTTCCATTCAACACGTGGTAGATCAATGTATCTGAACCAAAACCAATCGTGCCAGTATCCGTATTGAACGTGTCATTCGCTGCTGTACTAACTACATGAGTATTGTAATCAGAAGTAGTCAGGTTAACCGTCAATGATGATAAAGACTCGTCGCCATTCGCTGCCACTAACTTATAGTTAATAGTATCGGTTGGGTTAGCCAATGTTAATGATGAAGTATTGGCACGGTAATCATAGTCACCATTCGAATTGATCACAAATGTACCATTCGCAGTAGTGATAGATTGTCCAGTAGCCTCAACATACACACCAGGACTTGTTTCAACATAGAGCTTAACGCCATCAGCAGTAAAGGTACCAGTGTCTGCAACCCCACCTATCGTGTCGCCGTCTACAATGTTTCCATGAATCCAATCAGATGAGTAATTGTTCAAGTGCGTTGTTGTAGTCGTTACTTGGGTATCCAACGTTGTTGTACCAAGTGTTATCGCTGTCAACGTATATTCAACACGGTATGTACCTGCTCCTAAGTGCAGAACAGCATCTTGGAAAGCTACAGTTCCGAGACTAATACCACCCACACTCGCAAGCGCAGTCGCCGAACCAGTATAAGTAGTATCAACCCATACTCCACCAACGAATTGCTGAACAACATAGCTCACTGTTGGTAAAGCACTTAACAATGGCTGGTTAGCATAAGTTGCTGCTACTTGCACATCGACTAGGTCTCCTGCCGCAACCACAAAGCTATCAGAAACTACAGAAGTCGAACCAATCAAGTTAATTGATATGTTCGGACTCGCAACATCAACCGGTGTATCAGTTGAGTTACTAAAATCAACCGTTGCAACAGCTTGGTCTGCATTGGCAACGATTTGAGTCGTACCATCCGTTCCAGGACTAGCAGTATTCCAAGTAATGCTGACATCAGGTGATCCAATCTGTATGTGCAATACCGCTGTACTCGTTCCACCTGATACAGGATCAGTAATGGTGTAAGTGAAGCTATCTACTTTACCAATGTTTGCAGCATTAGCAGTTGGTGTGTAGCTATATGAACCATTTGCAGAGATAGTAAGTGTTCCGTAAGCTCCAATTACTGCTGTTGAAGAGCCAATAGATGTTGGTATTGCACCTACTTGCTCACCCACAACAGTAGACACTACTGTTGTTCCAGTAATTGTATCTGGCACATATGAAGGACCATAAATAGTCGAATCATCAT